>NC_013132.1:6530000-9127347 GCF_000024005.1 Chitinophaga pinensis DSM 2588 | reverse complement strand
AAAAATTTATCTCCCCTTGTTTTTATTTCACTGATAACAGTTTGTCGCCTGTTTTTTTTTGCTGTTTTTATTCTCTTTTAAGCGCTTGTTTTTTTGCTTTTATAATATGATGAAAGCCAGTACTGCACTGCTTTGATAGACAGGCTTTTCCTGTTGACATTAACTTGTTTGTCATAGATATGTGTACTAACTGATAAAATACTATTGTACGTAAATTCAAGTACTCATTCAATCACCTTTTGTGATCGTTTTATGATCTTCCGGAATGTTGATAATTTCAACGCGGGGGTGCAAAACTATGTTAGTAATTGCATTTAAAAAAATGTCCTTTAGGTTAGCAAATACCATGCAAAATTATTATATACGCGCCCGTGCGTTGACGTGCCCCTGTTTATAACTGCCTGTTTTAAATTTTATTGTATCGGATTGCTGCTAAAAAACCTATCTTTGGCCCTCTGAACAGCTAAAAATTTTTATATGAGTTTTGAAATAACCGGAAAACTGATTGTGAAATACAATACGATGCAGCGTAGCGAAACCTTTAAAACCAGGGAGTTCGTTATCGAAAAGTCCGATGATATCAATGGCCGCGTTATAAACAACTACATCAAGTTCCAGGCGGTACAGGACAGAACTGCAATTGTAGATCGCTTCAACGAAGGTGAAACTGTGAAGGTATACTTCAATATCAAAGGTACACGTTGGGAAAAAGACGGCAGAGTGAACTACATTACCAATCTGGACGCATGGCGTATGGAATCTGTAGTAGCAGGCGGTCCTTCGGCTGATTCAATGCCAAATTACAACACCTCTCAGGAGATTTCTTCCGGTGGTGGTCAGGCAGACGATTTACCATTCTAATTGCGCTGACAATAACAACTCATTAACAAAATAACTGAAAACGGATACCTGAAATACGGGTATCCGTTTTCAATTGTTGGGATAACTACCTAACCAATTCTTAGTATGATACAACAACTCTCGCTCAAATTGCTGCCATCTCAGGCAGCTTCTGATACCAGCATTATCGCTGAAGCAGCAGCCGCCCTCGGTGTTAAGCCCACTGCCATCACAGGCTTTCATCTGCTCAAACGCTCTATAGACGCACGTTCCCGCCAGGCTTACTTCATGCTCACCGTTAAGGTGTTTGTCGATGAACCTTTCCAGGAAAGAGAACGTATCATACCGATATATGATAGCTTGCCCTCAAACGCGCCACAGGCCATCGTTATAGGGGCCGGGCCGGCAGGTCTATTCGCCGCTTTGCGTCTTGTAGAAGCAGGTATCAGACCCATTGTACTTGAGCGGGGTAAGGATGTACGTGCAAGAAGAAGAGACCTTGCTGCGCTTAATAAGACGGGTGTTGTTAATCCGGAGTCTAACTATTGTTTTGGCGAAGGTGGCGCCGGTACCTACTCTGACGGTAAGTTATATACCCGCTCCAATAAGCGTGGCGACATCAACCGCATCCTCAGCATCTTTGTACACTTCGGCGCTACAGAAAAGATCATGTATGAAGCGCATCCACATATAGGAACCAATAAGTTACCTCATATCATAGTGGCTATGCGTGAGCAGATTGTCAACAGCGGCGGACAGGTATTATTTGAACAGAAGGTGACTGATATATTGACAGCCAATAATCAGGTAACAGGGGTGAGGACTGCCAGCGGACAAACATTCGAAGCTGCCAGGATCATCCTTGCCACAGGCCACTCTGCCCGTGACATCTTCCACCTGCTGCATCAGAAGAACATACTGATCTCTGCAAAGCCTTTTGCTTTGGGCGTACGCGTGGAACATCCACAGGCATTGATCGACAGTGCACAATATCATTGTCCTACCAGGAATGAGTATCTCCCGCCTGCCAGCTATAGTCTTGTAGAACAGGTAGAAGGACGTGGTGTTTTTTCTTTCTGTATGTGTCCTGGTGGTATCATTGCGCCCGCTTCGACTGATCCGGGAGAACTGGTCGTTAACGGATGGTCGCCATCCAGACGTGATAACCCCTACGCTAACTCCGGTATGGTGGTGACGATAGATGAAACTGATTTCCAGATCTTTGCTGATAAAGGTCCGTTAGCAGCTATGTACTATCAGCAGATGGTAGAGCGTACAGCCTTTACTGCTGGCGGCGGACAATTTGTAGCGCCCGCTCAACGAATGACGGATTTTGTCCACAGTAAGGTTTCCACAACTTTACCTTCCTGCTCTTATTTACCTGGTGTAAACAGCACCAATCTCCGTGATGTCCTTCCTGTTAGTGTGCATACCCGGCTGGCAGAAGCCTTCAAAGCTTTTGGCCGTAAGATGAAAGGATATTATACAGCAGATGCTATACTGGTAGCTACTGAATCCCGCACATCCTCTCCTGTACGTATTCCACGTGAAGACGAAACACTGATGCATCCGCAGATCAACGGCCTTTATCCTTGCGGAGAAGGCGCCGGTTACGCAGGCGGTATCGTGTCGGCGGCAATGGACGGAGAACGTGTAGCAGAGCGTATTATAGCTTTCTATCACAGGTAATATCCGTTTTATCACACTTTTCTAAAAAGTGTGGAAGGGATAACTATCATTGCTGAAAGATTTTATCCTTATGAACCAGCTCAGAAAAATAGAACTCGGTGTTGTTACAGGGATTTTCCTGTTGCTCCTGTTCGCTCTTTTATATAAGAGCGTTACCTATAACGTATTTGAACTGCAACATGAATATGGTTATAAGTTCGCCAGGTACGATCAGGTATTCGACTATTATAAACATTACCTGTTACCACTACTGTCGCATATTACAATTGTGTATCTCGCTTTTGTATGTATCAACAGCTGGATCATGCCATCGTTCTATGAGCAGGGTAAGTGGAAAATAGGCACTTTGTTATTAATTGCGACTTGCGGAAGTGTGTTTCTGGTCATAATGACGGCTTCTACCTGGTATAACGGATATCTGTTTGGCGTGTATAGTACGCGTAAGGGGGTACATATGCATTGTGCAAAGTCAGCTTTTATCATTACAATATTCTATGTAACACTGTACGCTTTATATTATGGGGTTAAGCAACTTTATTTTCAACAGTTGCATCCTAAACTTGCCAGCAAACCTCAGTTTGCACAGATCAGGTCTGAAGCGCTCGTTATGCTCCTTCTGATAGTCGTATTTGCTGTGGTGACGCCTGGTCGCAACTCTGCAAAGTTTGCCATATTCGGTCTGATAGGGATTTATTATGGTATCGTATATTTTGTTGCACAGTACCGTCTGCTGCCCCTTTATAATGTGCATCGGAATCGTCAGCTGCTGGTCAGGGATTCGGCTTTTGTTTTCCTCATGATTTTTATATTATCGCCGATATTGTTCTTTATACTGATCCCGGGCCACCCCAGAGACGTTATTCTTAGTTGTATCGCATTATATATGGGCGCATTCCTGGTGGTATTGCCATTATCCTACTGGATCTTCTACCTGCGTCAGTCACGTAGTGATACCATATTGGGATTGCGGAAAGCACTTGATCAGTCTGAAACCGGACTGGACTTCCTTCGCTGGCAGATCAATCCGCATTTCCTCTTCAATGCACTCAATACTTTATATGGTACGGCCCTGACAGAGAAAGCACCTGCTACCAGTGAGGGTATACAAAAGCTGGGAGACATGATGCGCTTTATGTTACATGATAACATGCAGGAGCGTATTTCCCTCTCGAAAGAAATTGCCTATCTGGAGAACTATATCGCTTTACAGCGTTTGCGTACGCAAGGCTCTTCTGATATCGGTATAGAAGTCAATATTGATGATACACATTGTGATCATGAAATTGCGCCGATGCTGCTCATTCCTTTTGTAGAAAATGCGTTTAAACATGGTATCAGTTCACGCAATAAGTCACGCATCACCCTATCATTATCCTGTACGCCGGAAAAGATCTACTTTGATGTATATAATACTGTTCATGCCAGCAGAGCGAGTGAAATAGAAAATGACAGCATGGGGATCGGTCTGCAGAATGTACGGCAGCGTCTGGCGCTGCTCTATCCCCGCAGGCATGAACTGAGTATCCGCGAAACTACCACAGAATATTTTGTACATCTCACTATTCAGGTTGTATGACATTAACCGCTATCGCAATAGATGATGAACAGGTTGCCTTGTCAATAATACGTACACATGCGGCACAGGTACCTTTTCTGGATATCAGGGGATATTTTACCGATCCTTTTGAGGCGTTGGATTATCTGCAAAAGGAAAAGGTGGATCTCTTGTTCCTGGATATCCGTATGCCGGATATTTCCGGTCTGGAGCTGATGGCTACTTTACCAGGTGCACCTATGGTGATATTTACCACTGCTTACTCTGAACATGCGGTACAGAGTTTTGAACTGGATGCACTGGATTATCTGCTCAAACCATTTTCCTTTGAACGTTTTCTGAAAGCCTGTAATAAAGCCAAAGCCTTACAGGTGTTAATCGGTCAACGTTCAAAATCAGATGTGCCTGCTCATATCATGCTTAAAAGCGGATATGAGCAGTATAAAGTAATGCTGGATGATATCCTTTACCTTGAAAGTGCAGGCAACTATATCAATTTTGTGTTGAAAGACAAACGCATCCTGTCGCGCTTGTCTATGCAGGAAGCCCTGGCGTTATTGCCACCGGCGCAGTTTACAAGAGTACACCGCTCTTTTATTGTTGCCAACAATAAGATTGATAAGGTGGACAGGAGTTCCCTATATATAGGAAGTGTCGCTATCAGTATCGGAGCGGCTTATGCACTGGCTGTAGGAGAGATATTTGGGTGAGAAATCCCATATAATTTTTTTACATTTAATCTATGAACCTCATAGAGATAAAACACCTGTATAAGCACTATGCCACCCATAAGGCTGTAGATGATATCAGCTTTGCTATTCCCAAAGGAAGCATATTCGGATTACTGGGCCCCAACGGCGCTGGTAAGACTACGCTGCTGCGTATGATCACTGGTATTTTTTATCCGGATAAGGGGGAGATACTTTTTAACGGGCGTCCGTTCGATCCACAGACGGATATTCATGCTATTGGCTATATGCCGGAAGAGAGGGGATTATACAAGAAAATGAAGGTGGGTGAACAGGCCCTTTACCTGGCGCAGCTGAAAGGCATGTCAGAGCGGGATGCGAAAGACAAGATCAAATATTGGTTTGATAAGTTTGAGATCAACAGCTGGTACAACAAGAAGGTAGAAGAACTGAGTAAGGGGATGCAGCAGAAGGTGCAGTTTATTTCTACGATCATGCATAGTCCGGACCTGCTCATACTGGATGAACCCTTTTCTGGTCTGGACCCGATTAATGCAAATCTTATCAAGCAGGAAATATTTGACCTTAGTAAGAATGGAACGACGATCATCTTTTCTACGCACAGAATGGAGCAGGTAGAAGAGATCTGCGATCGTATCGTACTGGTCAACCAGGGGAAGAAATTGCTGGATGGAGAGGTAAAACAGATCAAACAGGACTTTAAACAACATCTGTTCCGTATTGGTTTTGGTGTGATGCCAAACTTCGCGCAGGTCGCTACACATCACTTTTCCATTATCAAACAGGAGCCGCTTGCTTATACGGTGAAACTCACGGAGGGCAGCACAAACAATGATATCCTGGCACATTTCATCCGTCATAATGTGCCGATCACTTCCTTCCAGGAGATACTGCCTTCTATCAACGAGGTCTTCATTCAACAGGTGACCTCCATGACCGGTGAGCCGCCTCAGGCTGCCAATGTTGATGACAGTCAGCCGGCGTATTCCAGCAACTGATCATCGTATCTTCATCACATTTCACTCCTATTTCCTCATCGCAACTCCCGCTTGTTTTTATGAACAAAATCTGGCTCATTATAAAAAGAGAATTTATTACCCGCGTAAGGAAACGTTCTTTCCTGATCGTTACCCTGCTTGTACCCTTGTTCTTCGCCGCTATGATCGTAGTGCCTATACTGATAGCTACGAACTCAAAGGAAGAAAAGCGTATAGCTGTGATTGATGACAGTCACCTGTTCATGAACCGTTTCCCGGATGATAAGGGCGTATACTACAAATACCTTGAGCATACGAGCATCGACTCTTTTCAGCATAAATATGCAGAATATGGTTATTCCGGTCTGCTGTACATTCCGCAACTGGACATTGATCGTCCATCAGGTGTTACCTATTACAGCGACGCACAGCCGGGGCTTTCTGTTGAAAGCAAGCTGACACGCAGGATCAATGACCTGATAGAAGAAGAACGTCTGAAGAAAGCGAATATAGACGCAGAAAGGCTGAAAGCCGTTAAGGCGGATATCAGTATTGAATTCAGAACCGGTAGCGACGGACAGAAAGGAAGTGCTGCTGTAGCTTACGGAGTAGGATACGCCAGTGGTTTTATTATCTATATCATCCTGATGTTTTTCGGTATGTCTGTTATGCGTGGCGTAATGGAAGAGAAAGTGAGCCGTATTGCGGAAGTGATGATCTCCAGTGTAAAACCTTTCCAGCTGATGATGGGCAAGATCATTGGTATTGCTGCCGTCGGACTCCTGCAGTTCCTGATATGGGTTGCGCTGATCGTTAGTGTGCAGCTGATATTGCCATTATTCATTTCCGGCGATGCGGTTGCAGCCATGAACGAAGGTAATACCATGATGCAGGGTGGTAGTAATGCAGCTATGGTAGAAGCGATCGAAAAGATCCAGTTTGTCGTGGGGAGCGTAAACTGGACCGCTGTGATCACCTGCTTTGTATTCTATTTCCTGGGCGGCTACCTGTTTTATTCTGCATTATTCGCAGCGGTAGGCAGTCTGGTGAATGAAGACCCGACAGATGCGCAGGCGTTGACCTTCCCGATCACCTTACCTATCATTATCGGTATTATGGTGATGATCTCTTCTGTACAAAATCCTTCAGGGCCGGTGGCCTTCTGGGGGAGTATCATACCTTTCACCTCTCCGATGGTGATGATGGCCCGTATCCCTTATGGTGTACCGGGAACAGTACCATACTGGCAGTTAGCCTTGTCAATGAGTTTATTGATTGTAGGATTTCTGTTTACCACCTGGATGGCTGGCAAGATCTATCGTACCGGTATACTGATGTATGGTAAGAAGATCACCTGGAAAGAGGCGCTGAAATGGGTAAGCAGGAAGGCATAACGGATTGCCTTACCTGTTCAGTCGACGGATCGTCTCATTAAACTCATCCCATATATCTTCAACGATTTCTCCGGCAGGTTTAAGTGTATGAATCAATGCACTTACCTGCCCGATTTCGAGTTCTCCTTCCTCCATATTTCCTTCAAACATACCGGCTTTAGCACGCGCACGGCCTAACAGGGTCTTTAGTGACTCAGGATCAGCGCCTATGTCTTCCGCTTCTTTCACGCGCTGAAAGAAGCTGTTTTTTAATAATCTTACTGGTGTCAGCTTTTTCATGGTCAGCATGGTATCACCTTCTTTTGCATCGAGTATCGCTTGTTTGAATTGCTGATGTGAAGATGCCTCCGGCGTGGCTACAAAGCGGCTGCCTATTTGTACGCCTTCTGCACCCAAAGCAAATGCGGCTGTCATTGCTTTTCCCGAACCTATCCCACCTGCCGCGATCACGGGGATTTTTACCTGTTCGCATACGGCAGGAATTAACACCATAGTGGTGGTCTCTTCTCTTCCGTTATGTCCGCCGGCTTCAAAGCCTTCTGCTACTACGGCGTCTACGCCGGCCGCTTCACTTTTGGCTGCGAAGAAAGCGCTGGATACGACGTGTACAACGGTGATACCCGCTGCTTTCAATACAGGCGTCCATGTTTTTGGATTGCCGGCAGAGGTGAAGACGACAGGGACTTTTTCTTCAATAACGATGTCTATTAATTGATTGATGTCGGGGTAAAGGAGCGGGATGTTTACGCCGAAGGGTTTATCGGTGGCTTGTCTGCATTTCCGGATATGTTCTCTGAGTGTGTCGGGGTACATGCTGCCTGCTCCGATCAATCCGAGACCGCCTGCGTTGCTGACAGCGCTGGCGAGTTTCCAGCCGCTTGCCCAGATCATACCTGCCTGGATGATGGGATATTGAATGTGGAATAGTTGGGTGATACGGTTCATGGAATGAAAATAAGGAAAAATCCCAGGCCGATAACAGCTGTTGGCTATAACTACCGGCCTGGGATGAAGCGGCGCTTAACCCAGATCAATCTCCGTATTATCCCCGATGTTCAGGCTCTGGCTTAACCCGCGGATATTCGCATCACTACCGATCAGCGAAGATTTCAGTACGACTTCATATAAGTTACTGAAGGAGCCGATGATAGAGTCTTTAACGATAGAGTAATTGATGACAGTGTTATCGCCGATGGCCACGTTGGGGCCGATAATAGAGTTCTTGATACTGCATCCTTCTGCAATACTGACAGGCGGTATAATAATCGTATTCTCATAAGCCTGAGCCGGATTATTATCCATTTTGTATTTGCTGAGCAGGATGGCGTTTGTTTCGAGCAGGGTGTCTTTACGGCCACAGTCAAACCAGTTGGTGACTTTAAAGGTCTTAAAGGTGACACCATGTTCGATCATACATTGTAATGCATCGGTCAGCTGAAATTCGTCGTGCGATTTCTTCTGATGCAGGATATTCTGTTCCAGGCAGTCGTATAACTGTGGTGTTTCTTTTATCTTATAGACCCCTACAAGTGCCTGATTGGACTTGGGGATCTGTGGTTTTTCCACCACCCGGACGATATTGTTCTCTTCATTCAGTTCGGCGACACCGAAGTTACGCGGGTCATCTACTTTCTTCAGACCCAGCATAGATACCGGAGCGGCGATCAGTTCCTGGAAATTGCCTTCGCAGATAGTATCTCCCAATACGATCAGGATTTCGTCATCCTGAACGACTTGTCTGGTGAGCAGGATAGCATGTCCGGTACCCTCACGACTGTTTTGCTGCACGAAATGGCAGGTCAGGTGAGGATATTTCTGTTGCACATAATGCTGGATCTTATCGCCCAGATATCCGATGACAAATACAAACTCGTTGATGCCGGCTTCTACCAGCTGGTCAATGATAATACTTAATATCGTTCTGCCCGCGAGGGGAATTAATGCTTTCGGCTGTGTATATGTGTGAGGTCGTAGCTTGGTGCCGGCACCGGCTACAGGTATTATGGCCTTCATGTACGCAGGTTAGGTTTAATAATCTCGTTCTCGTACCGAGGGCGTGAAGGTAGAACAAAAATTGAAAATAGTCCATAGGGCTGACGTACAGGATGTTAGGGTCGGCAGGGGGAGATAAATCATCGGACTGCCTTAAGATATGACAATTATTGTCTATGACAAATATAGTTTTCTAGTGTTTATAACTGGCGTATTGTCTTTTTGTAGCAAAAAAAACTATTGAATAGCTGATATTGACTATGCACTATTCACAAATTCGATTACCTTTGCAGCAAATTTTCAAAGTTTCATACAATGCAAAGAGATCTGCAAATATTTAATATCATCAGCCAGGAGCTGGAACGCCAGCGTCATGGTATAGAATTGATCGCTTCGGAAAACTTTACCAGCCTGCAGGTAATACAGGCTATGGGGACCGTTCTGACCAATAAATACGCAGAAGGTTATCCAGGGCGCAGATATTATGGCGGCTGTGAGATCGTTGACCAGAGTGAACAACTGGCGATCGACAGGGCTAAACAGATCTTTAATATTGAGTATGCAAACGTACAGCCGCACTCTGGTGCACAGGCAAATGCTGCCGTTATGCTGGCGATCCTGAAACCAGGCGATAAGATCCTGGGTCTGGACCTGAGCATGGGTGGTCACCTGACGCACGGTTCTCCTGTAAACTATTCCGGTAAATTATATGAGCCATTCTCTTATGGCGTAAATAAAGAAACGGGTCTGATCGAGTACGATAAGATGGAAGAGATCGCGCTGAAAGAAAAGCCACAGCTGATCGTGTGCGGTGCTTCTGCTTACAGCCGTGACTGGGATTACAAACGTATCCGTCAGATCGCTGACCAGGTAGGTGCATTTGTACTGGCGGATATCGCGCATCCTGCTGGTCTGATCGCAAAAGGACTGCTGAACTCTCCGTTCGAGCATTGTCATTTTGTAACTACTACTACGCACAAAACACTGCGTGGTCCTCGTGGTGGTATGATCATGCTGGGTAAGGATTTTGAAAATCCATTCGGTCTGAAAACACCAAAAGGTGAGATCCGTATGATGAGTTCTCTGATTGATACAGCCGTATTCCCTGGTATCCAGGGTGGTCCGCTGGAGCACGTGATCGCAGCGAAAGCAGTTTCTTTCTATGAGATCCTGTCTGACGAGTACGATGTATATGCTAAACAGATCATCAGAAACGCACAGGCAATGTCCAAAGCATTTGTTGAGAAAGGCTACCAGATCGTTTCCGGCGGTACCGATAACCACCTGATGCTGATCGACCTGCGTAACAAGAACATCTCTGGTAAAAAAGCTGAACAGGTACTGGTAAAAGCTGACATTACCGTCAACAAAAACATGGTGCCTTTCGATGATAAATCTGCTTTCGTGACTTCCGGTATCCGCGTAGGTGTTCCGGCTATCACTACCCGTGGTATGAAAGAAGAGCACATGGGTCAGGTAGTATCCTGGATCGATGAATTGCTGATGGATGCTGATAACGAAGCACGTATCAACAGTGTTAGAGGTGCAGTGAATGACTTTATGAAACAGTTTGTATTGTACCCTGAACTGTAGTCAATTAAGAATTAAGAATTAAAAATTAAGAATTGTTGTTAATGGACTGACTATTGATTAATTGTGATTCTTAAATAAGGCTAGTAAGTAAGATAAATAAAAAAGCTGCGGTTGATTCCGCAGCTTTTTTTGTTTATATGTCAGCCTACATACAAGGGGCTAATTCTTAATCCTTAATTCTTAATTCTTTAATTATTCAGTCCCATCTGTTCCTGTTCTTCTCCTTCGGTGATCGACTTTGCAAAATGCCGGATATCTTCATTCCTGATCTTCTTAAACCCTACTACTGTCTTCCCCATTCTTGGAATCAATGAGAAACCCCATGCCTGGAACATTTCATGACTGATATCGGAGTGGCAGAGCGGCATACCATTCGCCGGATCAAACACAACCGGTACATGGACTTCCATGCTGGGTGCGTTTTTATCGAAGGTGGAGAATACGCCGGCGGGGACGTAGGCAACGACTGTACTGTCGTAAACGTCTTTGCGGATCAGGCTTTCCAGTTCTTCAAGACTTACGTATTTAATCGGGAAGGGATAGTCAGTTTTTGCCACGTTGGCTTCGAATGTTTCATCCAGCCAGTCTTTGCATAATACAAGGGTTTTACCCTTCATCAGTACTGCGTTGTGTTTGATCTCTTTCTGCAAAACAGTAGAAGTTTTTCCGTCCAGTTGCTCGTTAAATACGAAGGTGGCCAGGCGCAGACCTACTGCCAGATCGATATAATCCGGGAACTGATCGGACATGTTCTGGATGTAGAAAGGATACTGCAGATCGCTCTCAATAAAGGTCATACTGATAACCGGTATACTGAGGTCTTTCGGATCTTTCTGCCATGTCAGTCCGGAGGTGTAGGTACGCGTCAGTTTGGAATACCTGCTTTTCGCACCAGGTTTTACATGGAGTGACTGGCAATCCATCACGATACTGGTTCTGTCACTTTTTTTACGGATTTTCTCAATTTCTTTTTCGGTGCGTACTTCTATAGTAGCGCCACTGTTCACTGTCCAAAACTGTCTTACTGCTTCAGGGAAATCCTGATTTAATTGTCTGATCGCCTGCTTATAAGCATTTGCCATTTCAGGGGAAGTACGGGCGAGTTGCTTTAGGATCTTCTTATCAGGTTTTTCTTTCAACACAATGATTCTTGTTCGCTTTTTCATCTTCTCCAGGTCTTTCGTCTTCACGAACTGTGCAGATGCCGTAATCGCTGAAAATAAAAGGCTTAAACAAAGCACGGCTGCTATAGGGCCTTTCATAGGGGATAGATTTAAATGTAAACCACGAAAGCAAATATAGCTTATAAAAAAGTCTTAATGTGTAGAATTTAACCGACAAAGTCAAGATTAAATCAGTCTTTACTCATTATGTATGCCTTGTTATTGAGTAGATACGCCCTGTATAATCCCGGTTTCCGTCCTATAAAAAATAAATTGCCTGTAAAAACCCTGAATATCAGGTGATTTTATTGCTAATCCCCCCGAGCGCTGAAAAAAACATTTTGCAATTTAAAAATCCTTCCTACTTTTACAGTGTACTAGGTAAGTAGTACACTAAATCACTAATCTATGATATCCATCCAGAATCTATCATTCAGTTATCGAAAGAACAAGCCTTTGTTCGAGCACCTGAATCTGCAGCTGGAGGCTGGTCACATTTATGGTTTGCTGGGAAAGAATGGTGCGGGTAAGTCCAGTCTGCTGAAGCATATTGCAGGGTTGTTATTCCCTAATGCCGGTCACTGTAAGGTGCTGGGTTTTGAATCACGTTATCGTCAACCGGCGTTTTTGCAGAACATCTTTATGGTACCGGAAGAGTTCTATCTGCCACAGGTGAGTATCAAGAGTTACGTAAGTACCTATGCCCCTTTCTACCCCTTGTTTGATAAGAAGGCATTCTACAACTATCTGGAAGAGTTCCAGATCCCCATGGACCAGAAACTGACAGAAATGTCTTATGGTCAGAAAAAGAAAGTGCTGATCAGTTTTGCACTGGCCTCCAACACAAAAGCGTTGATCCTTGACGAGCCGACCAATGGTCTGGATATTCCTTCCAAGAGCCAGTTCCGTAAAGTGATTGCGGCGGCTGTCAGCGATGAAAAATGCATCATCATCTCTACACACCAGGTACGTGATCTGGATAACCTGATCGATAGTATTGTGATCATCGACAATCACAAGATCATCTTCAGACAGGACGTGGAAACAGTAACCGACAGACTGCTATTCAGTACGGTAACCAACATTGCGGATACGAATAAAGTACTGTTTTCAGACAGTTCTATCCGTGGTCATGCTGTTATCATGCAGAATGAAGGAGCGCAGCATAGCAAGATTGACATGGAACTGCTGTTCAATGCTGTATTGGATAAACCTGAGCGCATCACACAAATCTTTAACTAACCCTTATGCAAGCGAATAATTTATTTAGCCCGGTTCGTTTCGGGTGGTATATGAGGAAACATTTTCAGGATAACTACCGGCTGTACGGTATGTCTGTTATTGTGCTGACAGTGCTGTTGCTGATATTACTGCTAATATCTTCTACTGATAATTTTTCCATTAAGGCCAGTGGATTAATGCCGCTGTTTTTTATCGGAATGTATGTTGCCGGTCTTATTTTCACCAGTCTCTGTTTTGGTGAATTAGGGAATAAACAACAGGGTATTGACTACCTGTTATTCCCGGCCTCACACCTGGAAAAATTCATCAGTACATTGCTGGTAACCACCGTTGGTTTTCTGCTCTTTTATCATGTGGCATTTTTCCTGGCTTATCAGACGATGGATTCGATCATCTATACAAGGAAGGGTGTACATATTGTCAATGATCTAAAGGAATTCACAGCTGACATGCCCTGGCAATACTTCTATGTTGTATGGTTCATCGCACAGGCATTTATGTTATTAGGAGCTGTTTATTTTCAAAAGTATAGTTTTATTAAAACAATTTTTCTGCTGGCTGTTTTTCTGTTCTGTCTGTACTTAGTGAATACTGTTTTTGTAATGCTGTTCTTTGGTAAAACCCTGGATGAATGGTATTCTCATTTTCCGTTCACGGTTGTGCAGATACAAAAGGGCGCAACTTCTATAGGAGAAATCCATGATGTACTGATCATACCGGAAACATTGCAGCAAATTTTCATATTCACAGCGAAATACTTATTACCGCCTATGCTCTGGACACTGGCATATGCACGGTTGAGAGACAAGGAAATATAATCAGAACTATTGGTTAAATAGATCATTTATGGAATTCAAAGACACGCAGGCTATATATCTCCAGATCGCCGATTATATGTGCGAGCAGATGTTGCTTGACAAGTGGAAACCAGAGGACAGAATTCCTTCGGTGAGAGAACTGGCGGTACAGCTGGAAGTGAATCCCAATACGGTGATGCGCACTTGTGAATATCTACAGCAATACGATATCATCTATAATAAAAGAGGGATTGGTTACTTTGTCGCAGCTGGTGCATCCAGGAAGATCAAGCAATTGAAAAAGGAACAGTTCATGGCGAATGAGTTGCCACAGTTCTTCCGCAGTATATATCTGCTGGATGTAGAGCTGGATGAACTAAAGACGCATTACGAGAAGTTTAAAAAATCTCATTTCAAGTAATTCATTAAAACGGTAGTCATGAAGACCAGTTATAAATTATTAATCGCTTTTGCAGGCCTGCTCATACTGCTGATGCTGATAGCAGATGGTGTGATATGGGCAAATTATAAGAAGGGCTATAATGGCAAAGAAGCGATAAGAACAGAGGTGAATCAGCCAAGAAGAGGCCAGGATTTAAAGCCATTCAAAGTCTTGGTATTGGAGGGATCACGGGACCATAATTTACCAATTATAAAAAGTGACAAAAATGTGGCTGTCTTTACAGAAAACCAGGACGGCAAGTTTATGTATTCACTTCATAATGATACGTTGTTTCTCAATTTGAAGAACTATCATGTAAGCACCCTGGAGTGTACCGATCTCACTGATGTAGTGATAAAAGAAGGTGCTGTTTTCTTGCAACGGTTCAATCAACCGGTACTGAACGTCCATGCAAATGAGGGTTGTGGTATTGATATCATCGATGTACAACTGGGAAAGCTGAATGTCAACGGTGGCAATGGCTGTGAACTGAAAGTGCATGGTGATTACAGTAAAGTGGATTCTTTGCAGGTCGCTTTGGGGAAAAACAGTGCTTTGGAATCTTACAATGTGCCTTATAAGGATGTACAGATGGACATTGAGACACTGGCTGTATTCCGCATGGAAGGAGTATCCGCATCAGCTATCAAAAAAATCAGATAAACTTTTTTTATAACGATAAGACAAAAAGGCTATGTTGATAGAGGTCTGCTTTCCAGTGGACCTCTTTGGTTACTTTAGTTTAGATAAAACAAGAAAGCCGTCCGCGTTATGCGAACGGCTTTTCTTAATATAATAAGCGCTTGTATCAGAATTGGGTGGCCAGCCATGCCATCGTCCCGATACCCACTTCGATCGCATTTTCATCTACGTCGAAGGTCGGGGTATGTACACCGGAGGTGATACCACGGGAGATATTACCGGTACCTAAGCGGAAGAAACAAGCCGGAACGATCTGGGAGTAGAAGGCAAAGTCTTCAGCGCCCATACGTACTTCTGTATCTTCTACATTAGACAGACCAAGATAATCTTCTGCCAGACCGCGTGCTTTGCCGGTTACGGCTTCGTTATTGTACAGGCAGGGATAACCTACGAGTATTTCAATATCGATCTCTGCTCCCATAGCATGGGCTAGTTCGGTTGCCTGTTTTTTGATGATCTCATGTGCTTTAAAGCGCCATGTTTCATCCATTGCCCTGAAAGTTCCCATGAGTTTTACTTCGCTGGGAATGACGTTTGTTGTATAACCGCCGTTGAAGGCACAGATGCTAAGTACGGACGGTGAAAACGGATTATTGTTACGGCTGATCACCTGTTGCAGACTTACCACCAGGTGAGATGCCACGAGAATAGTATCTACAGTCAGGTGAGGCAAAGCTGCGTGACCGCCCTTTCCTTTGATCGTAATATAGATCTCATCAGCGCTGGCCATGTACTGTCCGGCGCGGAAGCCCAGTTTACCTGCTTCCATACTCGGCTGCACGTGCATACCCAGTATCGCGTCGGGACGGGGATTTTCCAATGCTCCATCCTGTATCATGAGACTGGCGCCCCCCGGGTGTTTTTCTTCACCTGGCTGGAACAGTACTCTAACGGTGCCTTCAAATTCATCTTTCAGCTCCTGCAGGATGCGGGTAGCGCCGAGTACACAGGTGGTGTGTACATCGTGTCCGCAGGCATGCATTACGCCTGTATTGAGTGATTTATAAGGTACATCGTTCGCTTCGGTGATAGGGAGTGCATCGATATCAGCTCTTAAAGCAATGGTTTTGGAAGATGGATTTTTACCTGCTATGGTAGCGATAATGCCGGTACCGGCAATACCAGCAGTATAAGATACGCCGAATTCGTCCAGTTTTTGCTGAATGAATTTTGATGTTTCATATTCCTGGAAGGATAATTCAGGATGGGCGTGAATGTGACGGCGGATAGCAACGAACTCCGGCGCGTATTGCTGCGCCAGTTCCTTAATACGATTCTTCATTACCAGCTTCTTTCTCAGGTGACAGATTAATAATGGCAGGTACTACAAATACACCTCCCGGAAAGCTGGCACTCATTTTTTCTCTGAGTTCCGTGGCTTCTTCGCGGGTTTTAAAGTCACCTACGCGCACCTTGAAGTAAGGGGCCTGGTAATCCAGATAAGTACGGTAATCAGGATATAACTGCATAGCACGTGCCTTTATATCATTGGCTTCATTTCTTTTGTTGGTAGAAATAACCTGTACCCTGAAGCCCGGTTGGTTACGGATAGCCAGGGTGTTGATGTAGATCTGTTTCCTGATCAGCAGGTCCAGACGGCTGTCTTTTACGACTTTCACGCCGCCGCTACTGGCAATAGGTGCGTCCTGTGCCATTGCCAGGCCTCCGATCAGCAGTCCGGAGAATAATAATATTAAGTGTTTCATATTCATACTTTTATCCCTTCATGAGGGCCACGCCATTACTCGTCCCGATCCTGGTGGCGCCTGCGTCGATCAGCTCCTTTGCAAAATCAAAGGTACGAATACCGCCGGAAGCTTTTATCTGAATATTTGCCGGCAGGTTTGCCCTCATGAGTGATACTGCGGCAACGGTCGCCCCTTTTTCGGCATACCCTGTAGAGGTCTTTACAAAATCCACCTGGTATCTGGCGTACAGTTCACAGCACTGTACAATCTCTTCTTCCAATAATATGCCACTTTCAATGATCACCTTAATGACTTTACCATGCTGACGGATGACCGCCATCATGGTCGCGATCTCTTTTTCCAGGTATGCCCAGTCCTTATTTTTGATCGCCAGGATACTGGCTACCATATCAATCTCGTCAGCGCCGTCTACAATCGCCAGTATGGTCTCAGCCACTTTTGCTTCAATCGCTGAGTAACCAAACGGAAAGCCCGTTACAGTCGCCACCTTTGTTGTTGTATTACCCACAAAGGTCTTTGCCATTTTAACAAAAGGAGGAGGTATGCATACCGCAGCAAAATCGTATTCTACCGCTTCCATGCAGAGGGTCTTGATATCTTCAAGTGTAGTGGTAGGTTTGAGAACGGTATGGTCGATGTATCTGTTGAGTTTCATTGTGACAGGTTTCGTGTGCGAAAGTAAGGGAAATCTGGAAATGGACATATCCACAACAAAAAAGGGCCCGCTGTAAGCGGACCCTTTCCTTATCTCTCTAAAAGATTAAAAATCTTTTCCGTGACATTGTTTGTACTTCTTACCGCTTCCGCAAGGACAAGGATCATTCCTGCCGACTTTCGGACCTGCTTTCACAGGCTCCTGTTTCATTTGTTCCGCGTTAGCCGCCGCATAATCTTCTGCTACAGCGGCATCACCGCCATCGAATTCCTGATGTGTAGCGCGCATACGGCTCATATCAGTTTTTTCTTCACGACCCTCACGGATCTGTGGTTGTGATGCTGGTTGCTGTGGAAGTTCCTGCTGCTGTTGCTGCGGACGGTTATCTTCCTGAACAGGGATACCTGAACGGCACAGGAAGGATACGATCTCGCGGTTCGTTTCTGCATTCAGGTCTTTGAAGAGATTGAATGCTTCGAATTTATAGATCAGCAATGGATCTTTCTGTTCGAACACGGCGTTCTGAACGGATTGTTTCAGATCATCCATTGCACGCAGGTGTTCTTTCCATGCTTCATCGATCAGCGACAGCGTGATGCTGCGTTCCAGTGCGTTGATGGTTTCGAAACCTTTGGTGTCAACTACTTTCTGCAGATTCGCAAGGATGTTCATACCTTTTTTACCATCGGTGAACGGGATGGAAATGTTTTCGATATGATGACCCTGTTCGCGGTGGATCTGCTCGATAACAGGCAGTGTCTGCTGTGCCAGTTCAGAAGTCTTACGCTCGTAGTTGTCTTTTGCCTGCTGGTAAAGACGGGTAGAGAGCGCGGTGGTATCTGTACGGTTCAGTTCTTCCTGGGTGATATCGGTATCGATACCGAAGTTCAGGATGGCATCCAGTTTGAATGCTTCGTAGTCACCGCTGTTTTTATGTGTAGTAACGACGTTTTCTGCTACATCGTAGAAGGAGTTGTCGATATCGATGGACAGACGTTCGCCAAACAGTGCGTGATTACGTTTAGCGTAGATCACCGTACGTTGTTTGTTCATTACGTCATCGTATTCGAGGAGACGTTTACGGATACCGAAGTTGTTTTCTTCTACTTTACGTTGTGCTCTTTCGATGGATTTGGTGATCATGCTGTGCTGGATCACTTCACCTTCTTTGTAGCCCATACGGTCCATCAGACCAGCAATACGGTCAGAACCGAACATACGCATCAGGTCATCTTCCAGGGATACGAAGAACTGGGATGTACCCGGATCTCCCTGACGACCGGCACGACCACGCAGCTGACGGTCAACACGACGGCTTTCGTGACGTTCAGTACCGATGATGGCCAGACCACCAGCTTCTTTTACGCCAGGTCCGAGTTTGATATCCGTACCACGACCTGCCATGTTGGTAGCGATGGTCACAGCGCCTGGAAGACCAGCTTCTGCAACGATCTGTGCTTCACGGGCGTGCTGTTTAGCGTTCAATACATTGTGAGGGATTTTTTCGAAGGTCAGCATTTTGCCGAGCAATTCGGATACTTCTACGGAAGTAGTACCTACCAGTACCGGACGACCGGCAGCCTGTAATTGCTTTACTTCATCTATTACCGCTCTGTATTTATCACGTTTTGTTTTGTAAACCAGATCTTCCGCATCTTTACGGGTGATAGGCAGGTTGGTCGGGATGGTTACCACGTCCAGTTTGTAGATTTCCCAGAACTCACCCGCTTCTGTAGTTGCTGTACCGGTCATACCAGCCAGTTTGTGATACATACGGAAGTAGTTCTGAAGGGTAACGGTAGCGAATGTCTGCGTAGCAGCTTCTACTTTCACGTTTTCCTTTGCCTCGATCGCCTGGTGCAGACCATCGGAATAACGACGGCCATCCAGGATACGACCTGTCTGTTCGTCAACGATTTTTACTTTACCATCCATTACCACATACTCCACATCTTTATCGAAGAGGGTGTATGCTTTCAGCAACTGCTGAATGGAGTGGATACGTTCAGATTTCTGTGCAAAGTCCTGGAGCAGGATATCTTTCTGGTGCAGTTTTTCATCTGCTGTCAGACCGCTCTTTTCGATCTCTGCTATTTCAGAACCCACATCCGGGAGGATGAAGAAGTGTGGATCTTCTCCTGTGCGGGTGATGAGTGAAATACCTTTTTCTGTCAGGTCAACGCTGTTGTTTTTCTCGTCAATAGTGAAGTACAGTTCTTCGTCTACTTTCGGCATTTCACGCTGCTGATCTGCCAGGTAATAGTTCTCTGCTTTCTGCAGCAATACTTTTATACCTGGTTCGCTCAGATACTTGATCAGGGCGCTGTTCTTTGGTAAACCACGCCATGCACGCATCAGCGCCATACCACCTGTTTTCGCATCGTCTTTACCTTCAGTGATCAGTTTCTTCGCTTCCAGCAGGTACTGGTTAGTGGCTTTACGCTGTGCTTCTACCAGTGCCTGAATACGAGGCTTCAGTGCATGGAACTCCTGTTCGTCACCACGAGGGATCGGACCAGAGATGATCAGCGGCGTACGTGCATCATCGATCAATACGCTATCCACCTCATCGACCATTGCGAAGTGGTGTTTGCGTTGTACCATTTCGTCCGGACTATGCACCATGTTATCACGCAGGTAGTCAAAGCCGAACTCGTTATTTGTACCATAAGTAATATCTGCGAGGTAGGCATTTCTACGCTCAGCAGTATTAGGCTGGTGTTTATCAATACAATCTACTGTAATACCGAGGAACTCGAACAACGGACCATTCCACTCAGAGTCACGACGAGCCAGGTAGTCGTTCACGGTTACCACGTGTACACCTTCACCGGCTAATGCGTTCAGATAGGCTGGCAGTGTGGATACAAGGGTTTTACCTTCACCCGTCGCCATTTCGGAAATTTTACCCTGGTGCAGTGCGATACCACCAATCAGCTGTACATCATAGTGCACCATGTTCCAGGTTACAAGACTACCGGCAGCGTTCCAGCTGTTTTTCCACGTCACATTGTCACCTTCGATTGTCAGGTATTCTTTTCTGACAGCCAGCTGTCTGTCCAGCGGAGTCGCTGTAGCAGTAATGGTGGGTGATTGTGAGAGACGGCGGGCCGCATCTTTTACAACTGCAAATGCCTCAGGGAGGATTTCCTTGAGTACACCTTCCAGCTGTGTATCACGTTCTTTCTTGAGTTTATCGATTTCCTGATAAATAACGTCTTTCTGGGCTACGTCATGCGCATTTTCGGCTTCTGCTTTCTTTTCAGCAATGGTCTCGTCAATTTTGGCAAGATGAGTGCTGATACGCAAACGGAAGTCCTGCGTTTTGTTACGTAGCTGGTCTACAGGAAGGGATTGAAGTTTTTCATACTCCGCGTTGATCTGCCTCACAATAGGCTCGATAGCTTTGATATCTCTCTCCGACTTGTGCCCGCCAAAAAGTTTAGTTAAAAAACCTAACATGTTGAGTTTATTACGAATGATTGTTAAAACAGTTGTACAGTCCAGAACGAAAGTCTTTCCGATACCGGACTTCCTTACCCAAATATTATGCTTACATAGCATCCGATGACAAGCTGTCAGGCTCGCGCGGCATTGGCAAGGCCTGTAAAATTAGGAATTATTTGCACATAGTGAAGGCTAAATGCGGTATTGTGGCGGCAAGAATGGATTTTTAACGGGAATATAGCATGGGAAAGGGCTTCGGGTGGCATTAAAGTAGTATTCGGGTGCAAAAAAGCCGCCCCCTTGCGGACGGGGCGGCTAAAAATGTTAAAATAGTGTTATTAATCCCACCAGAGGAATAGCTGTTTTGTCTCCAGTATTTCAGCTGCCAGATTTTCCACTGTCTCTGTACCCTGCTCTGCCAGATCCGGACAAAACTCATATACATCATTGGCAAATGTCATCGCATCTGCAGGATTTAGCTTATTCAGATGTACTTCTACCCAGTCAATGTCGGCGCCCGTTATTTCAAATGGTTCTTTATCATACAGATGATGCAGTTTACGCATAATACTGTCGTTCGTAATATCATAGTTTGCCCCGTTAGTAGCCCGGAACCGGATGATATCAAACTGGTTATTGGTCTTCAGTACTGCGTATTTATCAGGCTTGGTACCAAAATTTTCCTCGGATTTAAATAAAAGATATCCTTGCTTTTTGAGGGCTGTTCGTAGTTTTTCGTAGTCGCTGCTGTTGTCTGCATTTACATCATATTCAAACTGTAACGCGTCTGTCAGTCCCCCTGTTCCGTTCACTTCATGTAATGCAGGAGCTAATCTGCTGATGTTTCCGGATATGCTTTCTCTCAATGCGTCAATGACAGTGTGATCATAGTGTAGCGTGTCAGCTAATGCGTAGTCCTTCTGCAGTAAAGGATTTTTCTCCCTGCCTGCTGCATTACAGCCATACATCACGCTTACCAGCGATAAGGATAATAGGATTTTATTCATAGGTCTACGTAAATATTAAATAAAAGTACAAAATGTTTCCATTGAGAGATCAGTGTAGAATAATTACTACTTCTTTCGTATACCTGTAATGGATAGTTGACCGGGTCATTTGAAAAGGAAAGGACTGCTGATGGGGCAATACATGGCTGTTCTTCGTATAATACCCTCATTATATAGTCATTAGGCCGTTATTAACACGCTTTTGAACGAAGAAATAACGTAGAAATTACGTTGTAATATCGGTGTAGTGTGAGTTTCCGGAGATGAATGGTAGAATTAGGCGAAAAAAGTATCGATTTGGATGGATTTGGATAGGAAAAGGCTGTTTATCCCTGGAACGAAGGTTCCCTTCTTTTTACCAGGTGGCTTAGTGACGAAAACACCTGTAGCCTTTTTCAATGGTTTCACCTCGCATCTGTACATTGTCAGGAATGACGGATACGCAAGGTATTTCACTGTCCCAGCAAAGATGACTGGTTGTTGTTGTAAGAGGCGCAGCCGTATTGACGATGACCGTCGTTGTCGGCGTATAAGGCGTAGGCGTCAGCCACCAGTCGGAATGATGCACCGCTTCTACCAGTTTATCATTCACAAATGCTTTCAGCAGATGTCGCCCCAATCCGATGGTACCGATCATAAAAACAAATGTTACTGCTAATGTAGCCGGGTAAAGTTGTTTGAAGCGTAGCGAAGGCGCATATAACGCAATCGCAATAATTACCAGGGGAACAAGATAACTGTAACCAAATCTTGGATCCGGCGCCTGGAATATCCAGTATATTAGCCCTAAGAGCAGGAAGGCAAATAAGGGTAAGGTACCTGTTGGTAAGTTTTTTCTCCTCAGGAAGATCAGTGGCACTGCGGCAAACGCCGCGAGTATCAGCAACTTATCGTATATGCGTACACTTTCTTTGAACCAGCTGGTATAGTGTTGTACAAAACTCTCTGAAGCAAACCGGGATGCATCTACCACCCGGTAAAACGCAAAAATGTGGATATCCTTTGTGGTGGCACGGATTACATCTGTGGATACGGCCCAGTCCAGGTGAAAGAAATCGGGCAGTGCAATCGGGAAGAGAATATATCCTGTCAGTATCACGTTCCTGGCTATCCATGGCAACAGTATCACAGCTGCTATACCACAAAGCGTGAGCAGTTGCAGATAGCGTTTCGTTTGTAGTGCCTGCCATAATAATACTGCTGTGATGATCAGCACGGGAATGGAGGAGACCTTTACGGTGATCAGGAAGACAGGCGCCAGCAGTAAGAACACGCTATTGTTGCCGGTAAGCTGTGATTGTCCGTTGATACTGTGTTCCAGCCACACGACAATCAGCAGACAACTGATATAATAGATCACCATATCCGCCGCAGGCGCAGTCGTATTATACACACAGAATTGCGGCATACTGATCATCACCAGCATACCCGCTTTTAAGAGCGTCAGGAATCTGTTATCCTGTTCACGTGGCAGGAGGTATAATAATGTAAGCAGGTATACGACGCCGTTGATATGATTATCTGCACTACCCGTCAGTCTGGAAAAATTGAAAACGGCCGACAATACATGCCAGTGTGAGTTAAATCCGAAACGCTCATGCAGGTTGGCCAGTCCGGGAACGACCTTGTAATACTGCATCCATTTGATGAATTGTACGTAGTACAGTCCTTCGTCATAGGAAAGCGATTGTTGTGAAGAAAGATACAATACATACAAAACAGCGATTCCGGTGAAAAGCATTTTGCCTTTACCGGCTGTTTTTGCCGCTTGTATATACACCGATAGCTGTTGATGAAGGTGACTGCGTTGTAGCAGGTAACAAAGCAGACCTCCCGCCAGTAATATGCTGTGCGCGGTTCCTGCCAGCGGCATAAAGAAAGTAAGACAGGCGGCAGGTACTGTCATGACAAGACTGCCGGTCAGTGTGACCAGCGAGAAATGTGGACTGGCTTCGCTGTTCTTAAGTACCCGGTTTTGCAGGAATCGCTGCAACGTATATCCATACAGGAATGACAGTATAATGATATACAGGAACTTAACGAACAGGAACAGCATAGTGGTTTATTTATTGATGTCGACAGTTTTTTTCTGTCTGCTGAAGATATTGTATTTCAGGATGCAGTAGATCGCACGGAATCCGTCTTTGTAGTTGATCTTCTTACCCTCGGCATATGTACGGCCATAGTAAGCGATACCTACTTCGTAAATACGGATGCCTGGTACGCGACTGATCTTGGCAGTTACTTCAGGTTCAAATCCGAAGCGGTTTTCTTTCAGATCAATCTGTTTGATGATATGACTGCGGAACAGTTTGTAACAGGTTTCCATGTCTGTCAGGTTCAGATTGGTCAGCGCGTTAGACAGGAAGGTCAGAAACTTATTCCCGATGGTATGCCAGAAGAACAGGATACGGTGAGGGCCGTCTCCCATAAATCGGGAACCATATACGACGTCGGCAACGCCCTGCAGCATGGGTTTTAATAAACGGTTATATTCTTCCGGGTTATACTCCAGGTCGGCATCCTGTATGATGGTGAAATCACCGCTTGCCTTTTGAATACCGGTACGTAAAGCCGCGCCTTTTCCTTTATTTACCTCATGACGAACGTACTGCAATTTTACATTCGGATAGGCTGCCTGGAAGCGGGCTACTTCTCCACCGGTGTCGTCTTTGGAGAAATCGTCCACTACAACCAGTTCTTTCTGGACATCGCCGGCAAGCGAAACCGCCTGGACTCTTTCCAGGATATCATATATGTATCTTTCTTCGTTATAGGCCGGGATGATCACGGAAAGTAAGTACTGTGACATATTGACAATTTTCATTCTCTGCGGCTATATCGCCGTAAAGTGGTGCAAAGAAGCAAAAAAAGTATGTAGAAAAAAAATAATAGTGCCACAGCTCGTTTGGAAAAAAAATTAATTTATTAACGACCGTTTAACACTATCATTTGTTACAACACTTTACCTTTACATTATTAGGGTTTTCATAGGATAGTAAAACAAGAGCCGGATAGTCTTATTTGGCTCTTTATTTTTTTATAAAAGTCTGTATCTGAAAGCCTTGTTAGCCGCTTTCCCTGCTATTATTTTCCCGTTTTTTAACTGCTTTATACCTCCGAAAAGTGTCAATTGTAACACTTAAGTAGGACAATTATTGCACATTTTATGAGTGTTCCTACCTAATCCGTTCATCAAAATATCACACGAAAATGTGCTTAGAGTTTTCTACATTTAAGGTTTTGTGGAATAGTCTGGTTCAAAAAAAGCGTACAGGTCTCTCGCTAAACAGGAATGCGACTGGGGGAATACCCCCTGGAAAGTCGTCATTTTGCTGTTATATTGACGGTTGCCTGTACTTTTTTATATATTAGACCCCGGAAAAGCCAATGTGGAGTGAGTACGACGGTGTGAAAAACTAATCAACTCTCCTTGCTTGTTCCACGTTACTATGTCTGTAAGACAACTCAAAACCTATAAAGAATAAAACGTTTTGCCAATGAACCGTAAGTTAAGAATGGGAATGATCGGAGGCGGTAAGGATGCCTTCATCGGTGCTATTCACCGTATTGCTGCCAATATGGACGGCCTGATCGAATTGAAAGCTGGTGCGCTGAGTGTAAATCCTGAAGTAGCGATTGAATCCGGGAAAATATTATTCCTGGACCCTGCACGCACCTATACTGACTACAAGACCATGCTGGAAAAGGAAGCTGCGCTGCCTGAAAGTGAAAGACTGGATTTTATAACCATCGTTACACCCAACTTCGCACACTTCGAACCTGCGATGATGGCGCTGGACAAAGGCTTTAACGTCGTGATCGAAAAACCGATCACCTTTACCCTCGATGAGGCTAAACAAATCAAGGCTAAAGTAGAAGAAACAGGTCTGACCCTGCTACTGACGCATACTTATACGGGTTATCCGCTGGTAAAACAGGCCCGCCGTATGGTGGCTGACGGCGTATTGGGTAAGATCCGTAAGGTTTGGGTAGAATACCCACAGGGTTGGCTGAGCCGCGCTACTGAAAAAGATAGTGCCGGTGCTGCCTGGAGAACAGATCCTAAACGTTCCGGTAAAAGCGGATGTTTTGGAGATATCGGTACCCATGCTGCGAACCTGGCTGAATATATCAGTGGTCTGAAAATAGAAAAACTGTGTGCTGACCTGAACATCTTTGTGGAAAACCGTGCTTTGGATGATGACGGCGCTGTGCTGTTGCGTTTTGACAATGGCGCTGCTGGTGTGCTGATGGCATCCCAGGTGGCTGCCGGTGAAGAAAATGCGCTGAAAATCAGAATATATGGTGAGAATGGTGGTCTGGAATGGGCACAACACGAACCAAATACCCTGCTGGTAAAATGGCTGGATAAACCAACCGAAATCTATCGTGCAGGTAGTGGTTATGGCACTTACCAGAGCAGCTATGCGATCCACAATACGCGCACACCGGGTGGTCATCCGGAAGGATACCTGGAAGCATTCGGTAACCTCTACCGCAACTTTGCACAGACTTTACAGGCTAAAATCGATGGTCAGACTCCGTCTCCTGAATCACTGGATTTCCCGGGGGTAGAAGAAGGTATCCGTGGTATGGCGTTCATCGATAACGTGGTGAAATCGAGCCAGAGCACAGAGAAATGGACAACGTTTGAATTATAATTAGGAATTAACAATTAGGAATTGGTTAGGCATGTATGGAAAAGGGAACGCTCCAGGAATTTTAAGAACTTACAAATTCTTAATTCTTAATTCTTAATTCCTAATTGAAATCTATAAAAGCATTTATACATGAAAACTATAAAGGGGCCTGGTATTTTCCTGGCGCAGTTCCTCGGAGACACTGCGCCTTTCAATAGCCTGGATAGTATTTGTAAATGGGCGGCGGAATCAGGTTTTAAAGGTGTACAGATCCCTACGTGGGATCCACGTATGATCGACCTGCAGAAAGCTGCTGAAAGCAAGACGTATGCAGACGAGATCAAAGGCATTGTAAATGCCGCAGGACTGGAAATCACCGAACTGTCTACGCACCTGCAGGGACAGCTGGTAGCTACCCATCCTGCATATAACGAACTGTTTGACGGCTTCGCGCCTGCTGATAAAAGAGGTAATGCTGCTGCCCGTACCGAATGGGCGGTAAATCAGCTGAAATATGCTGCTAAAGCGAGCAGGAACCTCGGCTTAAATGCACATGCTACTTTCAGTGGAGCACTGATGTGGCATACTGTATACCCATGGCCGCAGCGTCCTGCTGGTCTGGTAGAAACAGGATTCAAAGAACTGGCTAATCGCTGGTTGCCGATCCTGAATGAGTTTGATGCGAATGGCGTCGACCTCTGCTATGAGATCCATCCGGGCGAAGATCTCCATGACGGCGCTTCTTACGAGCGTTTCCTGGAAGCAACCGGCAACCATAACCGTGCCTGCCTGTTGTACGATCCAAGTCACTTCGTACTGCAATGCCTGGATTATCTGCAATACATCGATATCTATCATGAAAAGATTAAGATGTTCCATGTGAAAGATGCAGAATTCAATCCAACCGGTCGTTCCGGTGTATATGGCGGTTACCAGGGATGGATCGACCGTCCGGGTAGATTCCGTTCACTGGGCGACGGACAGGTAGATTTCAAAGCGGTGTTCAGCAAGCTGACACAGTATGATTTCACTGGCTGGGCTGTCATGGAATGGGAGTGCTGTATCAAGCATCCGGAAGACGGAGCAAGAGAAGGTGCGCCGTTCATCAAGGATCACATCATCCGCGTAACTGAAAAGGCATTTGATGACTTTGCAGGAGGTGGAGCGGATGAGGAATTGAATAGGAAGGTGTTAGGAATCAACTAGAAATTAATAGTTAATAATTAAGAATTAAGAATTGGGGGCTGACGAGATTGTAGTGGTATGTGCTATTGAATGGTCATCCGATTGTTACGTTCATCATTTACTACTTGAATCGTTCTTTAAGGATGAGTATATTGTCAATTGGGAGTTAAAAGGTTAATAATTAGGAATTGTGTTATCAACTGCTTTACAAATACCATTACAACTGCTCCGTTTTCCTGGATGGCTTGGAAGGCGGCTATAAGTTATTATGTATATGTACGGCTAACCCAATTTTTAATTCTTAATTGTTAATTCTTAATTCTCACAAATCTGGTAACTTATAAATAATCGAAAAATGAGAATGCGTTTTCTGGCGCCAGTTGTATTAAGCGTAGTTCTGCTGGCCTCCTGCGGTGGCGGTAGCGAGAACAAAACCGAAAAGAAAGAAGAATCAGCTGCTACCAGCGAAACTCCGGTAGACAACTCAATGGTATCTCCGGGCGCTGCTGAAGCTGCAGCTTCTAAAGGTGCTGCGCTGATCGAGCAGAAAGACTGTAAAACCTGCCATAAGATCGATACCAAACTGGTAGGTCCTGGCTATAAAGAAGTAGCACAGAAATACGAAGCTACTGAAGCAAACATCGACAAACTGGCTGATAAAGTGATCGCTGGTGGTAGCGGTAACTGGGGTGAAGTGGCGATGACACCGCACGCAGATCTGTCTAAAGATGACGCTAAAGAGATGGTAAAATACATCCTGTCTCTGAAATAGTGACATTATTATTTTAGTATCTGGTCTCTCAGCTTTCTATAATTAACTATCATAATATAGCCGGTAGTTGTAAACTGTATGCGCCTAAGTGTACGGTGTTACAATTACCGGCTATAAAAACTCAATTTGCAATGAAGCACATTATTCCCGTTCTGGCACTCAGTCTGCTAACTCTCTCTGCATCTGCACAAACACCTAACACGCTTTCCAAAAAAGAAAAAAAAGCGGGATGGAAATTATTATTTGACGGTAAGACCACACAGGGCTGGCACACCTACTTGAAGACTGAGCCAAGCGCTGCCTGGAAAGTACAGGATGGCGCCCTGTCCCTCGATCAGGATGCTAAAAAGAATGGCGCTCCTGGTGGTGACCTGGTGACCAACGACGAGTATGAAAATTATGAATTATCAATAGAGTGGAAAATCTCTGAGGGTGGTAACAGCGGTATCATTTTCGGCGTACACGAAGACCCTAAACTGGGCGCTACTTATCTGTCTGGTCCTGAAATGCAGGTACTGGATGATCAGAAACACCCGGATGGTAAATTTACCAAGCACAATTCCGGAGATCTTTATGATATGAAGAAATCTGAGAAATATGCTGCAAAACCAGTAGGTGAGTGGAACACGGCGGTGATCCGTAAGAAAGACGGTAAACTGACCTTCTGGCTGAATGGTGTGCAGACAATCGACGTAACTATGGGTAGCGATGAGTGGAAAACACTGCTTGATAACAGCAAGTTCAAAACCTGGAAAGCTTTCGGTCAATATCCAAAAGGTCATATCGCCCTGCAGGACCACGGCGATCAGGTATGGTACCGTAGTGTTAAAATCCGCCAACTGTAATACCGATCATACATGAATACTATCCACGTGAGAAAAATAAATAATGACAAGTTACGGATTGCGAATGAGCCTTCATTCGCAGTTCGTAACTTATCGTTTATAATGATATCCTTTCTGCTGACTGTCTGCTTTGCTTTTACCAGTCAGCTCGCATCTGCCCAAAAACGCCTCCCCCGTTTACTCGTATTTTCCAAAACAGCCGGTTTCCGTCATGACTGTATTCCTGTTGGGAAAACAGCTATGATTAAACTCGGACAGGAGCATGGCTTCGAAGTGGACACGACTGAAGACGCGTCCGTTTTCAATGCTAAAAACCTGAAACGTTATGCCGCCGTATTGTTTCTGAATACAACAGGCGATGTGCTGAATGACGAACAACAGACGGCCATGGAATCCTACATTCATAACGGCGGTGGTTATATGGGCATTCATGCGGCAACCGATACCGAATACGGTTGGCCATGGTATAATAAGCTGGCGGGAGCCTGGTTTACCAGTCACCCGAAACAGCAGCAGGCCACACTGGTGGTGGTAGACCGCAATAACCAGGCGACCAGCCACCTGCAGGAAAAATGGTCACGTTGGGATGAATGGTACAATTTTAAAGATCTGAATCCTGATGTACATGTGCTGATCAAAATTGATGAAAGCTCTTATGAAGGCGGTAAGAATGGTGACAACCATCCTATGAGCTGGTACCATGATTTTGAAGGCGGTCGCGCTTTCTATACTGAATTGGGCCACACAAAAGAATCTTATGCCGATCAGGCATACCTGGAGCATGTATTGGGCGGACTTCGCTATGCGATGAATATAAAGACTAAAAAGTAAACGCATAATCCCTCTTGCAGTATGTAAGTCATCTATTATGGCTACGTGCTGCATAAAGTGTAAATCAACATAAAAACTATCATGCAAATCAGGTACGTAATGATGATGCTGGCGTTACTGGTAACAGTAATGTCCGGCTGCCAGCAGAAAGCCCGGCCCGGTAATCCGAGAGTACTGGTGTTTACCAAAACCGCAGGTTTCCGGCATGCATCTATCCCTGCCGGGATACAGGCTATCCAGAAACTGGGAAAAGAAAATGGCTTCGAAGTAGATACTACGGAGAATGCTGCAAATTTCACAGAAGACACGCTGCAAAAATATGCAGCAGTTATTTTCCTGAACACGACCGGCGATGTGCTGGACAATTACCAGGAAGCAGATTTCGAAAGATATATTCAGTCCGGCGGTGGATTCGTAGGTATCCACGCCGCTACCGATACTGAATATGAGTGGGGATGGTATGGTGAACTGGTTGGTGCTTATTTTGATAATCATCCTGCCGGCACACACAAAGCGAAACTGACCGTAAAGGACAAATCTTTCCTGGCAACCGCTACGCTGCCTGATACATGGGAGCATACTGACGAATGGTACAACTTCAAAAAGATCAACAAGAACACGCACAAGCTGATCACTGTTGATGAAAAAACATATGAAGGCGGTACCAATGGCCCTGAACATCCTATCAGCTGGTACCATGAGTTTGATGGTGGCCGCGCTTTCTATACTGAATTAGGACATACGAACGAATCTTATTCCGAACCTGAATTCCTGGCGCATGTCCTGGGTGGTATCAAATATGCCATCGGTAAAAATACCCTGCTGGATTATGCACAGGCAAAGACATTACGTGTACCTGAAGAAAACAGGTTTACGAAAAACGTGCTCATTACCGGCGAGTTCTTTGAACCAACGGAAATGACCATTCTCCCTGATCTCAACATCCTGGTGGCACAACGCCGTGGAGAGATCATGTATTTCAATCAGACCAGCCGTAAACTGACACAGGCGGGCTTCCTGCGTGTGTATTACAAAACAGAAACACCGAATGTGAATGCAGAGGAAGGTGTACTGGGTTTAGCGGCAGATCCTGATTTTGCCAAGAATCATTATGTATATGTTTATTATTCTCCGGCAGACACTTCTGTAAACAGATTGTCCCGTTTCAAGTTTGAGAATAATGTGCTGGATACTGCTTCTGAGAAAGTAATTCTCCAGTTATATTCACAGCGTAATATCTGCTGCCATACCGGTGGTTCTATTACCTTCGGTCCTGGTGGTTTATTATATCTCTCTACCGGTGATAACAGTACGCCGTTTGACGAACCAGGACAGAAATATGTCAGCAATGGTTATGGTCCGCTGGACGATCGTCCGGGACATCTGCAATATGATGGCCGTCGTACATCTGCTAACTCAAATGACCTGCGTGGTAAGATCCTCCGTCTGAAGATCAATGAGGATGGCACCTACAGTATTCCTGACGGTAACCTGTTTAAACAGGGCACGGCAAATACCCGTCCTGAGATCTATGCCATGGGAACCCGTAATCCTTACCGTATCTCTGTTGACCGTAAAAACGGTTATGTGTACTGGGGTGAAGTAGGACCTGATGCAAATGATGATAAGCCGGATCGTGGTCCGCGTGGATACGATGAGATCAACCAGGCAAAGAAACCGGGCAACTTCGGTTATCCGATGTTCGTAGGTAATAACTATGCTTATCACCTGTACGATTATGAAACAGGTAAGAGCGGTCCGGCATTCGATCCTGCGAAGCCGGTGAATAACTCCCGCAACAACACGGGTATCAAAGATCTGCCACCAGCACAACCAGCGTTTATCTGGTATCCATATGCGAAATCTCCGGATTTCCCTTCCATGGGTAGCGGTGGCCGTAACGCAATGGCGGGACCTGTATATTACAATGAGTTCTATCCGAAGGAAACCCGTTTCCCGGATTACTATAACAACAAGCTGTTTATCTATGACTGGGTACGTGGTTGGATAAAGGCGGTTACGTTTGACAAGGACTATAACCTGTCTAAAACGGAAGACTTTATGCCGAATACCAAGTTCAATGCCATTATCGATATGGAAATGGGACCGGATGGTCGCATTTATGTATTGGAATATGGTAATGGTTGGTTTAGCAAGAATAAAGATGCTGGTCTGGCGCGTATTGACTATAATGGTGGTAACCGTGCACCGTTGGCAGAGATACATGTGGATAAACTGTCAGGCGGTTTACCATTCAAAGTGAAACTGAGTGCCAAAGGTTCTTCCGATCCGGATGGCGATCAGCTGACTTACATCTGGTACCTGGGTAACGGTAACAAGAAAGAAACGAAGGAACCGGAAACAGAAGCTACGTTTGCAACCGCAGGCGAATATGCAGTATCAGTAGAAGTGGTAGATAACAATGGCGCCAGCACGCGCAGTAAAGGTGTCGAACTGTATGCAGGTAATGAAACACCGCAGGTGAAAGTAAATGTGGCTGGTAACACCATGTTCTACTTCTCCGGTAAACCTGTTGCGTATAACATTGCTGTCAATGATAAGGAAGACGGTTCTACTGCTGATGGAAAGATCGATGTAGCCAACCTGTATGTGAGAGCGGAATACATGGAAGGAAATGACAAGGCACAGGCGCCTCAGCAGGGCCACCAGATCATTACCGGTGCAATTGCTGGTAAGAACATCATGGAAGCAAGTGATTGTAAGACCTGTCATAAGCCAGATGAAAAATCTATCGGACCAAGCTTCAAGCAGGTAGCAGAGAAATATAAAGACGACGCGAAAGCGCCTGATTATCTCGCTAACAAGATCATACAAGGCGGTGGCGGTGTATGGGGTGAAACAGCGATGTCTGCACATCCTACTTTGTCACAGTCGGAAGCGCATCAGCTGGTAGAATATATCATGTCAGTAGGTGGTGGTAACAAACAGGCGCCATCATTGCCGGTAAGCGGCACCATTGATCCGACCACAGGTAAACCTGAAAAGGACAATGGCGTATTGTACCTGATGGCGAGCTATACTGATAAAGGCGGACCAGGTATCAAACCAATTACTGGTACAGATGCGGTGTCTCTGAGAAGTCCGAAGATCCCTGCACCTTCTTTTGATAAATCTGATGCGGTATCTACATTCGAATTCGACGGTAAAAAACTGTTAATTCCAACAGCTAACGGATGGGTTACTTATAATGGTATCGATCTGACGGCGGTAACAGGTATCGATGTAATATACTTCACACAGGAGCCATTGAAATACGGTTATACTGTTGAAATATTCCTGGATAAAGCAGAAGGTGTGAAACTGGGAGAAACTTTGATTGGTGTGGGAGCGAAAGCGAAAGCACCAAACACGGCAAACATCTCTTTTGCGCCAGTGGCGGATGGAAAGAAACATACATTGTATGTACGTCTTAAATCTGCTGATCCGGCTGAGAAAGGTAATCTGGGTATTACCACGTTCCAGCTGCTGAGTAAGTAAAAGTATTGTTCAGATAAACGAAACAGGGTATCCGCCATCTGGCAGGTACCCTGTTTACGTTTATACCTTTATGTTAGTATTGTTTATGCTTTCTTTCTTCCTGCGTAAAAGTAGTTGGTCAGTAAGACAACGATGAGGATGAACAAACCGAAGAATTCCCGGGTTTCTTCTATCCATGGTTTACCTGCCTTCATTGTTTCGGCGATGTTTTCCCCATGATGTTCTGTCGCCCAGTCGATCACACCATTTTTATCAAAGAAGAGATAAGCGGCATATGCGAGGTAGATGAAGATGCCGAAGATATATGCCTTCCTGTAAAAACGTCCTCTTGCAGCGAGGAAACAACAACCCGCACCAAACAGGTAAATCGGTACCCATACATATGGATCCGGATCATTGTATTGGAGTCCGGCGAAAATGATGAACAGGATACACCAGACAATGTTGAATATTTTCATGTTGAAAAAAATTATCAGCTAAAAGACGAAGATACTTGATATAATATAGAAAATATATACCTTTGCAACCGTATTCCTTATTACTCACTTCTAAAACTGAAAGGAATCATGACAGAACGTATTCACATATTACCCTTTTCGCCCGCTGCCTAACTCAGGCATTTAATCCTTATTTAATTTATTGGGACGTGCGCAGGTATTGATGATCTATCATCATCAGTATAGCTAATGCCTGTACGTAATGCTGGCCGATTGTAGCAGGCTGTTGTCTGACAAGGTTTTTATTGCCTGTCAACAGCGTGTTACACCATGATCGTTATTCACTAACGGGAGGCCTTGTTATGTTTGTATAGAAAGCGTGCAACCGCATCAGCGGAAAGGGTTCTTATTGCCACAAATCACCGTTCACCATCTGTTGAATGGTATACTTTTCTATACAATTTATTCGTACCCACATGGGCAATTTACGCACAAAAGAACTGAGTAAAATCGGTTATACAAATGACCGTGCAAGAAGTCTGGTCATTAATACAATTTCAAAACATTTTAAGCATCATACGAAGGAGCAGTTGCTCACATTGCTGGCAGCTGTGAAAGCTACGCCTGAACAATATCTCAGTGATGAAGTACTCGGTAAGATAGCCGCTACTTTTATTGATCATGAGGAGGTGTGTCATCACCAGGAATTTGCTTTACTGGAGCAGACCGGCAGGTTGAAAATATATGGTGCGAAGGAGATAGAGCATGGCGCCAAAAAACAAATGGAGCTGGCCATGTCATTACCCGTGACGGTACAGGGCGCATTGATGCCGGATGCGCATACCGGTTATGGTTTGCCGATCGGAGGTGTACTGGCTACTGCAAATGCAGTTGTACCCTATGCTGTTGGTGTGGATATTGGTTGCCGTATGGCTTTGTCCATTTTTGATGAAGGTGAGAGTTTTATCAAACGCTTTGGTTATCAGATGAAGATGGCATTAAAGGAATGGACGCACTTCGGTATGGAAGGCGGACTGGAAGTAGCGCAGGAACATGCGGTGCTGGATGATCCGGCGTTTCAGTCGACCGAGATGCTGCGAAAGCTGCAGGCAAAAGCGGCACGTCAGCTGGGAAGTTCCGGTAGTGGTAATCACTTCGTGGAATTTGGTATGATCACCTTAGCGGAAGGCAATTCGCTTGGATTGCCGGCAAAGGAGTATGTAGCGTTGTTATCACATTCCGGCAGTCGTGGTTTAGGCGCGAATGTAGCGATGCATTATACGAAGATCGCGATGGATACCTGTAAGTTGCCAAGAGAAGCGCAGCAGCTGGCCTGGCTGGATATGAACAGTGAAGCAGGGCAGGAATACTGGCTGAGTATGCAGCTGGCGGGAGATTATGCCAAAGCCTGCCATGACAGGATCCATATCAATCTGGCGAAGGCTTTGGGTATGGAGCGCTTAGCTACCATTGAAAATCACCACAATTTTGCGTGGGAAGATACGCTGGCGGATGGCCGTAAGGTGATTGTTCACCGTAAGGGGGCTACGCCGGCACATAAAGGAGAACTGGGTATTATTCCTGGTAGTATGACAACGGCGGCCTACCTGGTGTCCGGAAAGGGTGAAGAGCAGGCATTGTATTCTGCTTCACACGGAGCAGGTAGGGCAATGAGCCGTAAGCGTGCAAGAGAGAGCATGACGGTATCGGCCTTAAAGAAGATGCTGGCGGCGGCGAATGTTACGCTGATCGGCGGTAGTGTGGAAGAGAACCCGCTGGCCTATAAGGACATAGAAAGTGTGATCGGCGCACAGGAAGAACTGGTGGCGATGGAAGGACGATTCCTGCCCCGTATTGTAAGAATGCATAAAGAGTAGTACAATGAACAAGTCAATTATACAGGTAACGGCCGGAAGAGGGCCGGAGGAATGTAGCAGAGTCGTGGCAAGGGTGGTAGAAATGATGATGAAGGATGCCCGTGGAAAAGCATTGGATATCACTTTACTGGAGAGCACAAAAGGACATCTGAAAGGAACTTTATTGTCGGCGGTATTACTGATTCAGACAGGCGGTATTTCAAGCAACAAGACCCTTGAAGCGTTTATACAGGAATGGCGGGGTACGATACAGTGGGTAGCGCAGAGTCCTTTCAGAAAATACCATAAACGAAAGAACTGGTTTGTGGGTGTGGAGGTCTTTGATGTGAATAAACAGCAGGAATGGAATCTGAAGGACGTGAAACTGGAATCATGCCGGGCGTCCGGACCTGGCGGTCAACATGTTAATAAGGTGGAGACGGCAGTACGCGGTACGCATCTGCCATCGGGTATGCAGGTACTGGCGATGGACAGCCGTTCACAGTTAGAGAACAAGCAGCTTTGTCTGAAAAGACTGGAAGCGAAGTTCATGGCCTGGCAGATGGAACAACTGCTGGCAAAACAGCAGGATCAGTGGCAGGAGCATAATGAGCTGGAAAGAGGACGGGCGGTGAAAGTCATTACAGATAAATTATGACGCCGGAAATGGTGAATTACGAATGTGGAAAAATGAGTGTAAAAAATACGTTTACTGCTGCAGGACTTCCGTCATTCGTAATTCCGGTTCCCGGAAAGGCCGATTTATTTAAGATTTGAAAAAACTAGTACTAAATTCTTAAAAGCTGATTAAAAATTTACAGGTTGTCTTGCTTAAATTAAACGAATGTGTTACCTTGTTATACAGTTAACAATTGAAATTTTAGTGTGTGTTTAAGTATAACCAAAATCTATTTCCGTGTTCCCTAAAATTTGATGTTAACACGTATATGAAAAAACTAAACTGTACTCAAAACTAAACTGTACTCTTTTAAAACTGTGTGTACCACAATTCCCAGGTAAACAATTGATTGGATGTATTTGCGCTGAACTGCGTAGCTGTTCAGTATTGGAGTTAATCTGAAGTAAGGAGTTATATATTGTCCCTCTTAGACCAGGATATTGATTTAACCCGGTCATTTTTCGTGCCTGTACCTGCCAACGAAAAGCAGTCTTCAGGCCCGAACAGGCTTTTTATTAACCAAAAAAAACGTTTCACGTTATGAAGAGACATGTCTACCGCACCTTTGCGTGTTGCTGGTTGTTGTTGTTATTATTTGCCAGCGCCGCATTCGCCCAGACTAAAATTACCGGTAAAGTCACCGACGAGGCTTCCGGTAACCCTTTGCCCGGAGTAACAGTGGCAGTTAAAAATTCAGGTAAGGGTACGGCCACTGACCCTGCTGGTAACTTCAGCGTTACCGCCAAAAAAGGTGAGACACTTGTGTTCTCATTTGTAGGTTATACCCAACAGGAGTTCGTACTTGGAGAGGCTACCACGGTGAATATCGTGCTCTCTGAAAAAGTAGGTTCTCTGGATGAAGTGGTTGTAACAGGTTACGCCACGCAGAAAAAGAAAGACCTGACAGGTGCTGTATCTGTTGTAAACGTAGACCAGATCAGCCGTCAGCCCACAGCACAGGTGAGCAATCAGTTACAGGGTCAGGTATCCGGTATCACTGTACTGGGTTCTGGTCAGCCGGGCCAGGAGCCGCAGGTGCGTATCCGTGGTGTAAATACGTTTGGTAACAACACGCCGCTGTACGTTATTGATGGTGTGCCTACGCAGAACATTGCAGATCTGAATCCCAATGACGTTGCATCCATGCAGGTACTGAAAGATGCGGGATCTGCATCTATTTATGGTGCAAGAGCTGCAAACGGCGTGGTAATCGTTACGACTAAACGCGGTAAAGCCGATGGTAAAGTGCGTGTTACTTATGACGGTTACTATGGTACACAACGTCCAAAAGGAGGTAATGTATGGGACATCCTCAATTCTCAGGAAATGGCTGATCTGAAATGGATGGCGCTCAAAAATACCAATCCGAATGTTGTTTATAATGATGGATTATATGGTACAGGCGCTACACCCAGACTGCCTGACTACATCGCTCCAGGTGGTCTGATGGAAGGAGATCCTAATGTAAATCCATCAAAATATTTTGTTGATCCTAACTACAAAACCCCTGCAGACCTGGATAAATTCTATCGTATTACCAGGGCTAATAAACAGGGTACAGACTGGTTCCATGAAATATTCAAACCAGCTTCTATTACGAGCCATAACATCTCTGTAGGTGGTGGCGGCGAACAGGGCGCTTATTTCCTGTCATTTAACTATTTTGATCAGAAAGGTACCTTACAGAATACTTATCTGAAACGTTACTCTATCCGTTCCAATAGTTATTACAATGTGAGCAAACATGTACGCATCGGTGAAAACATGGCCTTCTCCGTAATTGACAACCCCCGTATCACTGCTTTAACAGAAGGAAGTGGTATTGGTATGGCATTCCGCGAACAGCCTATCATTCCGGTACATGATATCAATGGTAATTTTGCCGGTTCGTTCAGTACAAATGGCGCGCAGTTGGGTAACGCCCGTAACCCGGTTGCTATACAGGACCGTACGAGGGATAACCGTGGTCTGATCAACCGTTTGCTGGGTAGCGTGTATGGAGAAGTAGACTTCCTTAAATATTTCACCTTCCGCACTACCTTCGGTGGAGAGATCTATTCAGGTTACACACATTCGTTCACATATCCTGAATACGAAAATGCAGAGAATAATAAAGTAAATTCATATACAGAAACGTCTATCAATAGCCGTAACTATACATGGACTAACGCATTGACCTACGCACAGACGATCAATTCGATCCATAATATCAAGGTTGTAGCAGGTACAGAGGCTTATGATAATCGTGACCGCTTTTTAACAGCAACTACGCAGAACTACTTCAGCTTCGATCCTGATTTTACTAATCTGGGTTCCGGTACTGGTACCATGAACCATAGCAGTACTAATGGTACGGATGGACTTTTCTCCATATTCGGAAGGTTAGATTACAGTCTGATGGATAAATATCTGTTAGGTGCAGTTGTTCGCCGTGACGGTTCCAGCAGGTTTGGTGCTAATTACCGCTATGGTTGGTTCCCGGCTGTCAGCGCAGGCTGGCGTATTTCACAGGAAGCTTTCCTGAAACAGGTATCCTGGATCTCAGACTTAAAGATCAGAGGTGGTTATGGCGTTATGGGGAATCAGCTCAACGTAACTCCTGCGAATGCATTTACCCAGTATGGTCTTAACAAGGGATCTTCTTTCTATGATATTGGTGGAACGTCGAATACCATTAACTCAGGTTTCTTACAGACTTACATCGGTAACCCGAACGCTAAGTGGGAAAACAATATCAATATGAATATTGGTATTGATGCGACGCTCTTTAAAGGTAAACTGGAAATCAACGCTGATTACTATCAGAAACGTGTGGAAGACCTGTTATTCAAACCTGAACTGGCTGCAACTGCCGGACGTCCGACACCTCCTGATGTGAACATTGCGGAAATGAAGAACCAGGGTATTGATCTCGGCATCAACCTGGTAAATCTTAATCTGTCAAAAGATCTGATCTTAACACTGGGTGCTACGTTTACAAGCTATTCCAACAAGATCGTGAATGTATCTGGTGATGCGCCGTACTTCGATCTGGAAGCACGTCGTTTCAACGGTAATTTCATTATCCGTAATGCGGTAGATCATCCGATTTCCAGTTTCTACGGTTATAAAACCGTTGGTTTCTGGAATTCTGCTCAGGAAGTTGCAACAGCAAATGATAATGCACAGAAAGCGACCAACAATCCTAATGCAGTTTACCAGACTGGTATTGGCGTGGGACGCTTCCGTTATCAGGATACAAACGGTGATGGTATCATCACTGAGGCGGACCGCACCTTCCTTGGTAACCCAAGCCCTGACTTCAGTTATGGTCTGAACATCGAACTGAAATATAAAGGCTTCGATTTCACGGCGTTCTTCTACGGTACGCAGGGTAATGAAATCTGGAATCAGGTACGCTGGTGGACTGACTTCTATCCATCTTTCGCAGGTGCGAAAAGTAAAACTGCGCTGTATGACTCATGGAGACCTGACCATCAGAATGCAAAAGCACCTATCCAGGAGAACGAAGGATCTTTCAGTACCAATACAGTTCCTAACTCTTTCCTCGTAGAAAATGGTTCTTATCTGCGTGCGAAGAACCTGATGTTAGGCTATACACTGCCAAAAGCATTGTTAAACCGCGTGGGTATTGAGAAATTCCGCATTTACGTACAGGCTGCAAACCTGTTCACTATTACCAAATACACGGGTATTGATCCTGAGATTACAGGTAGTACGCAGGCATTTGGTCTGGACGAGGGAGCTTATCCTAACCAACGTCAGTTCCTGGTGGGCGTTAATGTTGGCTTCTAATATCGGCCCGGTATTAACGTGAAAGGTTAAACTATTGAGGATATTAAAACAAAAAAAATGAAAAGACAATTCTTGAAATCAAAATATATAATCGTTGCAGCCGTAGTAGCCGGAGGGCTGTTCTTCGATGCGTGTAGCAAAAGTTTTCTGGAACGTGTTCCACAAGGCTCTCTCACGGATACTGATGTGTCAACCAAAGCTGGTATAGGCGAATTGCTCATTGGCGCATATGCCGCCCTGGATGGTCAGCAGCAGGATGTTGCTGCGATTGGTGGCGGTGGCCCGTGGGAAGCTGCTCCAAGCAACTGGATCTATGGGAGTGTTGCTGGTGGTGATGCACACAAGGGTAGTGATGCGACTGACCAGCCGCCTATCAGCCTTATCGCTACCGGTCAGTTTGATGCCAGTAATGGTTTCTTCAATACGAAGTGGAAAGTATTGTTTGATGGTGTGACTCGTACTAATGTGATTTTATCATTGTTGCCTAATGTCACTGATATGACGGCATCCGAAAAATCGCAGGTGGAAGCAGAAGCTAAATTTCTGCGCGGTCACTATTATTTTGAGCTGAAAAAAATGTTTAATAAAGTGCCTTGGGTGGATGAGACGATGCTGGTGGATTATAAACAACCAAATAATACGGACATCTGGCCAAAGATTGAAGCAGATTTCCAGTTCGCTTATGAAACACTGCCGCCTACACAGTCTCAGATAGGTCGTGCAAATAAGTGGGCTGCGGGTACTTATCTGGCGAAAACCTATGTATACCAGAAAAAATGGGCTAACGCCAAGACGCTTTTTGATCTGATCACCACACAGGGTGTTACTGCTAAAGGCGATCGTTATGCATTGACCAACAGATTCGAAGACAACTTTGATGCTGCTACAAAAAACAACTCAGAGTCAGTTTTTGCTATCCAGATGTCTGCCAACAATGGTTCTGGTCAGATCTCTAACGGTAACCAGGGTGAAATGCTGAACTTTCCTTACAACAGTCCATTCGGTTGTTGCGGATTTTATCAGCCGACACAGGACCTGGCTAATTCTTACCGTACAAATGCAGAAGGACTGCCATTCCTGGATGATGCAAACGATCATCCGCTGAAGAGCGATATGAAAGTACTCTCTACAGCACCATTTACGCCAGATACAGCGCCGGTAGACCCTCGTCTGGACTGGACAGTAGGTCGTCGTGGTATTCCTTTCCTGGACTGGGGTAATCACCCTGGCCGTAGCTGGGTGCGTGATCAGGACTACGCAGGTCCTTATGCGCCTAAAAAGAATGTGTACTGGCAGTATAACCAGGATAAGTATAAAGATCCTAACTCCTGGGCGCCTGGTTCTGCGATCAACCTGGTGTTGATCCGTTATGCAGATGTGTTGTTGCTGGCAGCTGAAACAGAAGCTGAACTGGGCAACCTGAATGCAGCGCAGACCTATGTAAATCAGGTGCGTACAAGAGCTGCAAACCCACAAAGTGCCGTGTATAAATATACGAATGACGCTAATCCGATGGGCGGTTTCTCTACTACACCAGCTGCAAACTATGTGGTAGCTAATTATCCGGCGGGCCGTTTTGCTGCACAAGGGCAAGCCTATGCGTTGAAGGCCATCCGTTTTGAACGTAAACTGGAACTGGCTATGGAAGGTCAGCGTTACTTCGACATCGTTCGCTGGGGTACCGCGAATGCAGAGATGACTAAGTTCTTTGCATATGAATCCAAGATCACGACTGACCTGGGAGGAGCTAAATTTGTAGCGCCACGTAATGAGTATTATCCTGTTCCTCAGCGTCAGATTGACCTGAGTATGAAGGCTGGTGCGAAAACACTGGAACAGAATACCGGATACTAAGATTTTACACTTTTATTCGAAGAGGAAATGGAAGGGCCCTGGTAACAGGGCCTTTTCCTTTTTTAGGTATATTTACAATATGCCTGAAATAGCTGGCTGTAACGGCGCCGGGAAAACGACGGCGAGTTAATACTGTGCTTCCAAGTATTCTTAATTGTCGCGAATTTATAAATGCGGATAGTATTGCTGCTGGTCTTTCTCCTTTTAATCCTGAAAATGTTGCTTTGGAAGCAGGAAGAATTATGTTGCAACGTATAGATCATTTGCTAACAGAACAATCGGACTTTGCATTTGAAACAACGTTATCAACGAGAAGTTATGTGTCATTGGTAAAAAGAGCAAAAACGTTGGGTTATAACGTAACGTTGTTATATTTCTGGTTGAGTTCTCCAGAATTTGCGAGACAGCGTGTTGCGGAACGAGTTGAAACAGGAGGACATAATATTCCGGAAGATGTAATCATACGCAGGTATCATAGGGGAATTTACAATTTGGTAAATTTGTATATACCTATTTGTGACGAATGGTTAGTGCTTGAAAGTATGGAAACTCCAGCAGAGATTATAGCCAAGGGAAATGGAGTTGAAAAAATGATTATAAAAAACGATATTTGGGGGAATATTTTAACGCAAAGTGAGCGCCATGGAAAATAAGAAGCATATTGACGAACTTTCGGAGAAAGTGCTTAAAGGAGTGAACGAAGCTGTGAGGAAGTTGATAGAATCCAGCGCTGCCAGCGACAAATCGCTTGTCGTTGGAGACAAATATGGCAATGTGAAAAAAGTTCCGGCGAAGGAATTACTGTTGAAGCTAAAAAAATAGTTAAACAGGCTCTATTTTCTGCTTTGCGTTGCCACATCATGTATTGTTGTACGCAACCACGTATCCGCACTTGAAACGACTACTCCCTTTCATTCTCGCACTATCCTCCTGTACACTTTCCCAACAGGATAAAGGCAAACTTCTTTCTGAAAAATATTGCGGCAGTTGTCACCTGCCGGTCGCCCCTGCGATGCTGGATAAAGCCACCTGGACACAGCATGTGTTACCGGCGATGGCGCCCAAACTGGGCATCGGCGTCTGGCAGGGCAGTGGCTATTATGTGAAGCCAGGGAAGGGCGTGAATATCAGTATTGAGGACTGGAATGCGATTGTGGCATTTTATAAGGAACTGGCGCCTGAAAAGCTGGAGGCGGCTAAAGCCCCGCAGCCATTGGCGGAAGATCTGAAATTGTTTGAGATACAGGTGGCCGGACCGGAAGGATCGCCCAGCGAGGTGGTACTGACGGAGACCGGGCCTGATAAAATAACGCTTGTGAAGCAGGTAAAGGCCGAGACGGAGCTGGGGTTGGTAGACAGCAAGCGATTGGTAGATGGCGTGCCTAATGTCATTAAAAGAGGCATTACAAGGGAAGCGGCGGTAGCACTGAAAGCCCGCTTGGAGGCAATTGGCGCTAAAGCAGAGATCAGGGATATGTTAGGGATCGTGACGGCGACTACAACGATGGTGAATATCAATCCTTTTACAGGGGAGTTATATTCTTCTTCTGAACATAGTGGTACTTTGTTCCGCTGGGATTCGGCTTTGCATAGTCATAAGGCGATCAAACTACAATCGGCAGCGGTGGACCTGAACTGGCGGGCAGCGGATACAGGCTTGCTGACCTGTATCGGCAATTTAAGGGCGGTAGATGTGGCGCAGGGCATGTTGTGGGAGATACATCCTTCCCAGCCGGAGGCTGCACAGGTAAAAACGATCGGTATGGGGCTTCCACGTCCGGTACAGAGTATAGGAGCTGATTTTGACAGGGATGGCCGTATGGATTACCTGGTATGTGGATTCGGACATGATTATGGTGGATTGTATGTTTTGCAGCAAACGGCAGAAGACGATTATAAAAAGTTGCCGGTATGGGAAGTACCGGGTGCTATTCATTCGGAGGTAGCTGATTTTGATAAAGATGGCTGGCCGGATATCATGACTTTGTTTGCTTATGCAGATGAAGGGATATGGTTGTTTTTGAATGATCACAAGGGTGGCTTTAAACAGCAGCAGCTATTGCGTTTTCCTCCATTGAATGGTTCCACCAGTTTTCAGGTGGTGGATATGAACAAAGACGGATTACCGGACATCCTGTATACATCTGGTGATAATGGTGATTATTCTATGGAGCTGAAGCCATTTCATGGCGTGTATTTATACCTCAATAAAGGCGACTTCCATTTCGAAAAGGAATGGTTTTACCCGGTCAACGGATGTACAAAGGCAGTGGCTGCTGATTTTGACAGCGATGGCGATCCGGACATTGCAAGTATTGCATTTTTTGCTGATCTGAAGGATCATCCGGGAGAGAAATTCATACTTTTCAGACAGGAGAAGCCCCTGCAATTTACGCCTCATACGATGCCGGAACTGAAAAAAGCAGGGCGTTGGATCTGTATGGATGTGGGTGATTTTGACCGGGATGGAGACCCTGATATTGTGCTGGGAAACTATTCAAAAGGGTTCATGATTCAGGATGGTTTCCGGCCTGACTGGAATGTTAACACACCCCTTGTATTGCTTAGAAATAATTCAAAATGAGTTTGTTATGCTTTCTCAGTTTAAAAATAGTACCCCACTGGATAGTTTTTTGCCCATTCGATTGCAGTTGTAACAAATAATTGATTATATTGCATATGCAATGTCAGGCAAAAATCTAAATCTATGCTGCTTAAACGTAACGTTTAGCCCACGTATAGTATTTTATTTTCCCTGTAATCAATAATGCATTTTATGAAGCAATAGTTTCCGCAGAATTATTGCTGATGAAGATACTCCTGATTGAACTGATCAGGTTTTAGAATGGCGGAAGGAGAGGCACAAGGTGCCTCTCTTTTATTTACTACACCATCCATCACAGTTTTTCACTTTTTTTAATACTTAATCTGCTAACTTTAGCACTAGATAAATTAGCCCGGGTGATGGAACAAGCGTATTACCACGACAGGAATAAAACGGAAGCGTTATTATTTGATATCATTAAGCACAACAGTACGGAGCAGGCACTCAGCTGGCTACAACAGCAGCAGGAAAAACTGGGGGTACCTGTAAGCGTACAGCGATTCAATCTTACTTTTACAGCTATTCCGCGTTTCGCCGGGAAGCAGCTGGTGCAGACGGAGCAACCGTTTATAGCATTATCAGACGGGACGCCGTTTTTCATACAGGGATCGACGTTAGACAAAGTGGTTAGGCTGTGGTGGTTATTGCAGCTGCCGGCTGACGATAAGGATACCTATGTGAAAGTGATCGAGGGACTGTTTGATGCCGCCGATATGAATGAGCAGGCGGCGCTTTACAGCGCATTACCATTGCTGGCATGGCCGGAGGCATGGATATTCCGCACAACAGAGGGGATCCGTTCCAATATTGGTCCGGTACAGGAAGCTGTCATGTTGTATAATGTTTATCCTTCCCGTCATCTGGACGAACCGGCATGGAATCAGCTGGTAATGAAGGCGTTTTTTACAGACAAACCGATTCATCTTATTACCGGACTGGACGAGAGAGCCAACGAAGCACTGGCAGCCATTTTAACAGACTATGCCCATGAACGCTGGGCTGCCGGCAGGACAGTACATCCTTTGTTATGGCGCCTGGTAGGGCCATTTATTACTGCAGACAATTTCGCAGACATCCAACGTGTCTGGAATTCAGCGGTGAATGTAGAGAAAGAAGCCGCTGCTTTAGCTTGTGCTTCAAGTACATATGCGCCAGCACTTGCATTGCTGGAGGAATCAGCCACCTTAAAAGAAGAAATTGCCGGCGGTCGCCTTACCTGGAATAGTGTTGCCGCACGAATAGCATAAACGTGTATCACACCTTCAGTGTATATAATCTTAACTTGCGAAACGGAAATCTCAGCCCGCGGTAGCAGGTTGTTCATTTACAGGTCTCAAATAAATAGTAAAAGACATGTGTTGCAGTCATGAGTTAACAGGTAAAGAATTTCAACCTATCACAACATCTTCCTCGTATATGGAACGCATCAAGGGAATGCGTTTTTTTGATCCGCATATACACATGACCTCCCGCACAACCGATGATTATCAGGCATTAGCGGATGCAGGTGTAGTGGCGATCATAGAACCGGCATTCTGGCTGGGACAACCACGTACAGGAGTAGATACTTTCAGAGATTATTTTAACAGCCTGATCGGCTGGGAGCGTTTTCGCTCTTCACAATTTGGCATAAAGCATTACTGCACAATAGGTCTGAATTCGAAAGAAGCCAACAATGAAAGATTGGCAGAAGCAGTAATGGAAATATTACCATCCTTTATTTACAAAGAGGGCGTAGTAGGTGTTGGTGAGATCGGCTTTGATGATCAGACCGCTGCAGAGGAAAAATACTATCGCGCACAACTGGAACTGGCAAAAGAAGCAGGGCTACCTGTACAGATACATACCCCGCACCGGGATAAGAAAAAAGGGACGCAGCGCAGTATGGATATTGCGCTGGAACACGGACTGGATCCGCATATGATTATCGTTGACCACAACAACGAAGAGACTGTAAAAGAAGTACTTGACCGTGGTTTCTGGGCTGCATTCACTATTTATCCGTTTACAAAAATGGGTAATGAGCGTATGGTGGAAATCGTAAAACAGTATGGTAGTGAACGCATAATGGTCAATTCTGCTGCCGATTGGGGTATCAGTGACCCGTTGGCTGTACCTAAAACCGCGGCACTCATGCACGAAAGTGGTATTGACTTGAATGATATTCATTTGGTAACTTTCGGCAATGCTGTAGCTGCTTTTGCCCAGAGTGGTCAAATGGACATGGCTGATTTTGATACCGTAAAAAATGTAGATCAGAGTCTGAAGTTTAATGGAAGTACTGTGCTGCGTGGTGGTCAGCAGCCAAGAATAGATAAACAGTCTAATATTATCAGATAAACAGTTACAAGTCGGTAATGCCAATGCCCGGTACATGTAGATTGCAGCCTTTTGTTGCATTGCTGCACGATCGGTCATTTGTATTGTTTGCTTGTTGAAAACCCGAGCCCGGTGAATTATATTATAGGCAAGTTATTAGGATATTTACGTTTAATGCGACCCGCCAATATAGTAACTGCAGTAGCAGATATACTGGCTGGCGTAGCTATTTCCGGATTTCTGGGTTCTGAAGTATCCAGTTATCTGGATCATTTGTTACCAGTAGTATGTATGTGCCTGGCAACAATCGGATTGTACGGCGGTGGCGTAGTCTTCAATGATGTGATGGATGCAGAACTGGATAAGGTGGAGCGCCCTGAGCGCCCTATTCCGAGTGGCGTGATCTCCATGACACAAGCCATTGTACTGGGTAGTTACCTGTTACTGGTAGGTGTACTGGCTGCTTTTACAGTAGGCCGTATCACCGGTTACCTGGCACTGGGTATTGCCGTGTGTGCGCTGGTATATGATAAATGGGGTAAACACCAGGCATGGGGCCCGATCAATATGGGACTGTGCCGTGGATTGAACCTGCTGATGGGTATCAGTATGGTTGTGCCTGCCTTAAATAAGTATTGGTGGATTGGCCTGATCCCTGTATTATACATCGCTGCGGTGACCGCTATTAGTCGTGGAGAGGTGCATGGTGGAAATACCCGTACCCTGCGCATTACAGCCTTCTGTTATGCCCTGGTATATGGTACCATGCTGGCGCTGGCCGCAATGAACGGACATATTGTGATTGCGATACCATTTATCCTGTTGTTTGCAGTCATGATCAATCTGCCATTATTCAATGCCATTAAAGACCCATCCGGTCCTAACATAGGAAAGGCTGTAAAGGGAGGTATCATAGCGCTGGTCGCCATGAATGCCGCCTGGGTAGCCGCATTCTCCACGCTGCCTCACGCATTGCTCGTACTGATCCTTCTGCCATTGTCATTACTGATGGCGAGAGCGTTTGCAGTGACCTGATCTCAATCCGCTCGTCATTCGTAATTCGTCAATAGCAATTAAATTTTGTACATTAACGGCCGCTAGGACGATTATTAAACGAAACACCAGAGCGATATCCATGGAGTTTATTCAACAGACTTTTAGTGTAGATTATTCTTTTAAGGTTTTCTTTACCCGATACCTTTTTAATCCAGCCAACGCGGAGTTCAGGAATTACCTGGTTTCGCAGACTACGCCCGGACTGACCAAGAAACTGCTTTTCATTGTGGATGATGGGGTAGCAAAAGCCCATCCGGCGCTTGCAACAGAAATAACAACTTATTTACAACAGATAGAAGGATTTAAGCTTGCAGGAGAGATTGAAATTGTGCCGGGAGGAGAATCCTGTAAAAATGACCAGGAACTTTTTTACCACCTGGTAGACCTGGCAGATACGCTGGCCATAGATCGTCACTCCTTTGTGGTGGCCATCGGCGGCGGCGCTGTACTTGACATGGTCGGTATGGTGGCAGCAGTGTCTCACAGAGGCGTGCGCCACATTCGTATACCAACCACCGTATTGTCACAGAACGATTCAGGTGTAGGTGTGAAAAATGGTATCAATTACAAAGGAAAGAAAAACTTCCTTGGTACGTTTGCACCACCTGCGGCTGTATTCAACGACGCACATTTCCTGACTACGCTGCCCGCAAGGGATTGGCTTTCCGGTATATCAGAAGCTGTGAAAGTAGCGTTAATAAAAGATGCTTCCTTCTTTGAATGGCTGGAAGAAAATGCCACTGCCCTGGTCAACAATGATCTGGCAGTGATGCAGGAACTTGTATACAGATGTGCAGCCCTGCATATGGCACATATCGGTGGAAGTGGCGATCCGTTTGAAAGCGGATCTTCCCGTCCGCTGGACTTCGGTCACTGGAGCGCACATAAACTGGAACAACTCACTGACTTTGCTTTACGTCATGGTGAAGCGGTATCAATTGGTATTGCAGTAGACAGCGTTTACTCCTCCCTGTTAGGCTGGATCAGCACCGAATCGGCAGAAAGGATTGTGAACCTGCTGGTGAAACTACAGTTACCGGTTTATCATCCGTTGCTGGAAATGAAAGATGGTAAGCCATCACCTGTTGTTAAAGGATTACAGGAGTTCCGCGAGCACCTGGGTGGCCGGCTGACGATCTGCCTGTTAAAGGCCATCGGGGTAGGCGCAGAAGTACACGTGATAGACGAAATGTTACTGAACGAAGCTGTACAGCATTTAAAAGTGAACCATGCAAGTATCTGATCATTCTCATTTAACCTATTGTACGAATATTCATCCCGGAGAAAACTGGAGCGCGCATTTTGCACAGCTTAAACAGTATGTACCCGCGGTAAAGAAAGAAGTAGCACCCGATAAAGCTTTCGGCATCGGTCTGCGCCTGTCCAATACAGCCAGTCTGGAGCTCAGTAAAGAACCGGCTTTGGAAGAATTCAAAGCCTGGCTGAAAGAACAGGATTGTTATGTGTTTACCATGAATGGCTTCCCTTACGGAGGTTTCCACCATACGGTTGTAAAAGATCATGTACATACGCCTGACTGGACGACGTCAGACCGTGTGTTTTACACCATCCGTTTATTCCGTTTGCTGGCATCCCTTTTACCTGAAGGGATGGAAGGCGGTATCTCCACAGCGCCGCTTTCCTATAAGTTATGGCATGTACGCTGCGAATCAGAAAAAGCAGCGATCATGGAGACTACCACCCTGCATGTATTGCAGGTAGTAGAACAACTGGTACGTATACAACGTAGCGGTGGTCCTTCCATGCATCTCGATATAGAGCCGGAACCAGATGGTATGATGGAAAATACGCAGGAGTTCCTGAATTGGTACCTGCATTATCTCTTACCTTTGGGTATTCCCTTCCTGGAAGATAAATTCCGTATCAGTGCAGAGGAAGCAGCGACAGCTATAAAAACGCATGTGCAGCTGTGTTATGATGTGTGTCACTTTGCGTTGGTATATGAGTCGGCAGCAGATGTGTTAAAGCAATTGGACCAGCACGGCCTGAAAGTGGGTAAATTACAGATCAGTGCCGCATTAAAAGCACAGTTGCCGGCAGCGCCAGCCGAACGTGAAGCCGTGATCAATGCTTTTAAGGAGTTTAACGAACCGACTTATCTGCACCAGGTGATTGCCCGTAAGGAAGATGGTTTCCTGCATTATCCCGACCTGCCACAGGCCCTGGAAGATGCAGCGAATCCGGCGGTAAAAGAATGGCGTTCACATTTTCATGTACCGGTGTTTGTTGATAGTTATGGTGTATTGTCATCTACGCGGTCAGATATAGAGAATGTATTACAATTACAACGGAAACAACCATTTACACAACACCTGGAAGTTGAAACTTATACCTGGGATGTATTGCCGGCTGAACTGAAATTACCAATGGACAGGTCCGTATCAAGGGAACTGCGCTGGGTATTGCAGCAGTTGGAATTACCAGCCATGTAATATAGTTTTGAACCCATATCCTAATGGCGCCACATGAAAAAAACAGTAGTAATTGATGTAGTAGGTTTATCCTCCTCCCTTATAGGTGTACACACGCCCTTCCTACAGGAATATGTGAAGAAACAGCATTTATCCACCATCCGGCCAATGGTGCCGGCTGTTACTACAGCTGTACAGAGTACCTATGTAACCGGACAATGGCCGGCGGAGCATGGTATTGTCGGTAATGGCTGGTATGACAGGCAGGACAGTGAGATCAAGTTCTGGAAGCAATCCAACAAACTGGTGGAAGCTCCCAAGATCTGGGATAAAGCCAAACGTCTCGATCCTTCTTTTACCGTATCAAAGATGTTCTGGTGGTATAACATGTATTCTACCGCCGATTATTCCGTGACGCCTCGTCCGCAGTACCTGTCGGATGGCCGTAAGGCGCCGGACTGTTACGCGCATCCTGCTTCACTGCGCGATCATCTGCAAAAAGAGCTGGGTACCTTCCCTTTGTTTCAATTCTGGGGACCAGGTGCGAACATCCGTTCTACACAATGGATCGCGGATGCGTCTATCGTAACAGATAACCTGTATGATCCGACGCTGACACTGATCTATCTGCCTCACCTGGATTACTGTTTACAGAAATTCGGTCAGGATTTCTCCCGTATCGGCAAAGAGTTGGGTGAAGTCGATGCGGTGTGTAAGCAGCTGGTTGAATTTTATGAAAAGAGAGGCAGCGAAGTGATCATCCTGTCGGAATATGGTATCACAAATGTGAATAATCCTATCCATCTGAACCGTCGTTTCCGTGAGGAAGGACTGATCGCGGTGAGAGAGGAAAGGGGACTGGAACTGCTGGACCCTGGCGCTTCCAAAGCATTTGTGGTGGCAGATCATCAGATCGCCCACGTCTATGTGAATGATCCTTCTGTTTATAAGAAAGTACGCAGCATCGTGGAGAATACACCAGGTGTAGAACTGGTACTGGACAGAGAGGGCAAACGGCAGCATAAAATGCATCACAGCCGTAGTGGCGAACTGGTATTGGTGGCAGACGCCAAAAGCTGGTTCACTTACTATTACTGGCTGGATGATGCAAAGGCGCCTGATTTCGCCCGACTGGTGGAAATTCACCGTAAACCTGGTTATGATCCTGTGGAAATGTTCATGAATCCCGCAGATCCGTTGATCAAACTGAAAGCCGGGTTTAAGCTACTCAAGAAAAAACTGGGCTTCCGTTATCTCATGAATGTGATTCCCTTGGATGCAACCCTCATAAAAGGCTCTCACGGGCGTATTTCTGAGGATAAGTCGTTTCACCCTGTGCTGATATCTAATCAGGTAGGTGAAGGGCAGGAGTTGGCTGCTACGGATGTTTATGGGGTGATATGGAAAGCACTTATGAGGAATTAGGAATTAACAATTAGGAATTAGGAATTGAATGCAGCGGAGACAAGTGCTGGAGGAAGACATATTGAATAACTATTTGAATAACTATTTGAATAACTAATAATAAAAGAGTCGCTTCGGACAGCCGGGGCGGCTCTTTTTATGTTGAGTTATTTGATTGGAAAGCAGATCTTTGGTATCAATTCTTAATTCCTAATTCTTAATTCCTAATTGCATAAAATTGAAAAGATATTCCTGGTAAACTGAGCGCTGGACCTGGCGTATATGGCCGGTGGTTTATATATGCGGGAGCATGGAAAGACGAAACTGTCTGGAACAGGACATGACCGCTGGAAGGGGTATGGCAATTCGCTTATTTTTCAGGGGGCGTTCCTGTTATTGTTTGACGGGGTGAATTTTATGGTGCATCATAGTCATGGGAAAGGGCTGTTCCAACATTTTAATGAACTGCAACTGACGGTTGCACCCGGAGGTATCGGGATGGTGTATCAATGGTAAAAAAATGTGATTTAAGCTTTTTATAGTGATTTTATCCAAATCATAGATTTAGTAGGCTAAATAGGTTATAGCCCCGTCCGGGCCGCTGCTGTCAAAATTATTACTTATGGTTATCCTCTATAACTTTTAGTAATGACCTGCTGTTGGCTGAAATTTTGTTAGACCCGCTACAGCACTGTACTTTTGGGTTGTCTTCCACTGTAAACATCGATGTAACAGAAAAGGATACCTGTAATTTCACTCTTACCAACCATCATTATTTAAGCCAGCTTCGCCTTTACACCAGGCCTGTTTGCTGAAGGAAGTTTTTATGTTCACATTATTACAACAGACCGATTATCTGGTCGTATTAATCATTGGCCTTATCGTAGGCTACCTGTCCGGTTTATTGGGCAAAGGTGGCAGCGCAGTAAGTACGCCGGCCTTGCAGATATTTGCAGGCGTCAATCCGTTTTATGCGCTGGCATCACCATTGCCGGCAGCGATCACCAGTACAATATCAGCTACAACTGTTTACAGCCGTCAAAAGTTATTCAACCGCAAAGTGATTCTGACCGGCGCTTTATTTGGTGTGCCTGCAACGCTGGCAGGTTCTTTTCTGAGCAAGTTTCTGCCGGGTAAGACATTGATGATACTGACAGCTTTGTTCATCGTATCTATTGGTGGTTCACTGTTATTTTCATTTCTGAGAAAGAAGAACGTGGAAGAAACACCTGTTGTTGAAAATGCCGCAGAAGGGCATCAGCAACTGATTGTCCTGGCTTCACTGGGTATTGGATTGTTATCCGGTTTGCTGGCGAATGCAGGCGGGGTATTATTCAGTTCCTTCTTTATCAAGAAACTTCATATGCCGATCAAACAGGCCCTGGCCTGTTCCATTGTATTATCTGCATTGCTGTCTATACCAGGTGCACTGGCGCACTGGTGGCTGGGACATATCGACTGGAATATTGCTTTGGTATTATCACTGACGGCTATTCCATCTTCTTATCTGGGCGCTAAGACAGCGGTAAAGATGAAGTCACCCTTACTGGAAAAGTTATTTGCATGTACACTGATCGTCTTCGGTGTGTATGATATCATCTATACCTTGTGCAAGTAAGCTTTTATGATTTTATTTTAGTGTTAGGATGTCATGACTATTGCATTGCCCGCTGAGCAATGTTCAACAGAAAAAAGACCGCTCATTAGCTGAGGCGGTCTTTTTTATTCACTGCCCTCCAGCGGACAATAATTGTATCAAAACCGGACAGATAATAATTACTATTCAATCATATTTTATTATTTTTCATTGTTATATAATGTGGCACTGAACTAGATAATCAGCTACCCAAAGTACCTTTATGCTGCACAGTTACCTGAAAACCGCCTTCCGGAATCTAATGCGTAACAAACGTCATTTCCTGGTGAATATCACTGGTCTGATGGTTGGTTTTGGCGCCTTTCTGCTTATTTCTATCGTTGTACAGTATGTAAAGGAGTATGATAATTTTCATACGAAAAGAGACCGTATTTATCGGATTGTAAGGGCTGATCTGAAAGGAAATGGTTTTGGTTCAGGCGCCCCGTTTCCCTTTGCGGCAGGTTTGCGTACGGATTATCCGCAGCTGGAAAAGGTAGCAGGCATTTATGGAGATAAAAACGTACAGGTCACGATACCCGAAAAGGAGGGGGTAGCTGCGAAGAAATTCAGCGAGGCGGCAGGCGTCTTTTTTGCAGAGCCTTCCTTTTTTGAAATGTTTGATTTCAGGATGCTTACAGGGAATGCCGTCAGCGGTCTACAGGAGCAGAATACTGCATTGCTGTCAAGAGATGTAGCTAACAGGTATTTCGGCGACTGGCGGCAGGCAACGGGTAAAATGATCCGCGCATATGGGCGATATATCCGTATTACGGGTGTAATGGAAAATCCGCCTGACAACACTGACTTTTCTTTAGGCATTGTTATCTCCTATGCTACTTTGCAGCCGTTGGGTTTGGGGATGAATGACTGGGTGGGAATTTCCAACAACTACGTGCTGGTGCTTGCAAAGGAAGGTTATACTGCCGGTCAGCTGAGTACTTTACTACCTGGTTTTATTGCGAAACACATTCCGCCTTCACACGCAGGTTATAAACTGTTATTACAGCCATTAAAAGATATACACACTGACAAACGTTTTGAAACTTTCAGCGGCCGTGTTTTCAGTAAAGAACTCATCACAGCTTTACACCTGATAGGGATATTTCTGCTGGTCATCGCCTGTGTCAATTTTGTTAACTTGTCTACTGCGAATGCCATTAACCGTGCACGCGAGGTAGGTGTACGAAAAGTCCTGGGCAGTAACCGGCGACAGCTGTTATTACAGTTCCTGGGAGAGACCGGTTTGTCCTGTTTTGTTGCTATGGCAGGCGCATTAATACTGGCAATTGCGTTATTACCTGCTTTGAGTGGATTACTGGAGATGAAGATCTCTCTGTCTGTATTGCCTGTTATACCAGCTGTCTTATTTGTCCTGTTTTTATGGGCCATTGTGACCTTATTAGCCGGTTTTTACCCCGCATTGGTACTATCAGGTTTTAATCCGATGAATGCGCTAAAAAGCCGTTTAAATGCAGAAAATCCAAAAGGGATTCATCTGCGGAGAGGACTGGTGATTTTCCAGTTTGTCATTGCCCAGGTGCTGATCATTGGTACCCTGATCGTGATTGGACAAACGAACTATTTCCGTAATGCGGATATGGGCTTCAGCAGAGAGGCGATCATTACGGCAGAATTTCCGCATGATAGTATCAGCCGTTCCAGGTTTGATTATCTGCGTGACGGACTGATGCACCAGCCAGGTGTCAGCGATGTTAGTTTCAGCCTGTTTGCTCCTGCGGGAGAAGATTTCTGGGCGACGGATTTTAAGTTGGGGGGCAATCATACGGATAAAGCAGATCTGATTGTGAATATGAAACCGGCAGATACCAACTATTTCAATATTTACAAAATGCAGTTGCTGGCGGGAAGGTTGTATTATGACGCCGATACGGTCAGAGAATTTGTCGTGAATGAAACCTTAGTAAAGAAAGCAGGTTTTGCCAGTCCGGAAGCGGCTATCGGACAATCCATTACAGTGATGAACAAGACCTTGCCTATTGTGGGTGTCGTAAAGGATTTTCATGTGAAGTCTTTACGTGATCCGATTGACCCTGTTGTGATGACAACGGTAAAGCGGATTTACAAAACGGCCAATATCAGGATTGAAACCGGTAAGGCGAGGGTAACCCTTGCCGCTATTGAAGCCTTGTGGAATAAGTATTTTCCCGATTACATTTTTAAATACAGTTTTATAGACCAGACGCTGGCAGATTATTACAAACAGGAAAACCAGCTGGCACAATTGTTTAAGATCTTTGCAGGCATTGCTATTTTCATTTCCTGTCTTGGCTTATATGGGTTGATTTCTTTCATGGCCTTACGACGTAAGAAAGAAATAGGCATCCGGAAGGTGTTAGGTGCAGACGTGATCACCATTGTGATGCTGATGTCAAGAGAGTTCACAATATTGATTGCACTGGCCTTTGCGATTGCTACGCCGCTTGGGTGGTATTTTATGAATGACTGGTTGCAGCAGTTCAGTTTCCGGATGGAGATAGGGGCGGGTGTTTTTGTGACTACGTTATTATTCTCATTGCTGATTGCGTGGCTGACGGTAGGGCATTCTGCCATAAAGGCTGCATTAGCTGATCCGGTGAAGAGTTTGCGAACGGAATAACAAACCGATACATCGTTTGCATAAAAAGGAAGAGAGGCGACAGCATTGCTATCGCCTCTCTTCCTTTTTATCTTACTTAGGCGCTGCCAGGCGCTATACGCAGAACTTCGGGGCTATCAACAGCACCCATGCATCACCTGCAATATTATACTCTTTCTTTGAGTATCTGCGCCCGTTCTTCCGGAGGAAGCGTGCTCACCACAAGATCATACGCATTCTGTAACAATGACTGTAATAAAGGGACTGGCAAGGTATCAAGGGCTTTGATCTGTACCCAGTGATAACGCGCCAGATAAGGTGCAGGCACGATGTCAGGTTGTGAGATCAGACGGTGAAAATCTTCCAGTCGGCATTTTAAAGAAACCTGGTGCGGAGCAGATTTGCTGATCATGCAAAAGAGCTTTTCTCCCACAGAGAACCGCAGATCTTCGTCCCATTTCTCTTCCTGTGTTACGGCAGGAAAAGCAAGACAGTAATTAAGGGTCATGTCAAACATAATACTGGCAGCTTAAAAGTTTAAAAAATCGTTGAGTGGAAAATATAAAAGCTCAATCGAAAAAAAGAAACAACAAGTAATGGTAAAGGTTTGTTGAGTTGTCTTCTTACTCCAGCTTGTGCCAGACATGAGGTCTGTTCCGGATATGTTGTCTTATTAGTTGTGTATAGCTGATTAGTAACCAACCTAAAAACCTTCTAAGGTTTCCCTGACTTTCAATAAAATATTCCCACTATAAATTTAAGTATCTTTTCCCAAAGCAGAATGTATATTTTTTGTTAATAACTGATTCAGACAAGTCTATAAATGAGTAGTCCACAGGTAATAAGCACCAAAATACTCATAGTTTAAAAAAATACTATAAGTTAGTGATTATCACCTATGGACTATTCTATCCGGGTATCCGGACTATTTGAACCTTCTGGCCATTTTTTCCTCCAATACATTCAGTGGTACACAGCCATCTTTTAACAATTCATCATGAAAATCTTTGATACTGAAACCAGTACTTTGGCTGTATTTACTACGTAATTCCCTGATCTTCAGTTCGCCGATCTTATACGACAATGCCTGACCCGGTATTGCCATATATCTTTCGATTTCCGCTACTGCATCCTGTTCACTCAGTGGCTCATTATCCATCATGTATTTAATAGCCTGTTCACGGGTCCATCCTTTTGCGTGCATACCAACATCCACTACCAGGCGGATTGCGCGGTGTATCTCATCTGAGAGGTGTCCGAAATAGCTGTATGGATTGGTATAAAGTCCAAGTTCTTTGCCTAATCCTTCGCAGTAGAGTGCATAACCTTCACCATAGGAACCAATCCAGGTAAAGCGTCGGAATTTAGGCAGGGAATCATTTTCCTGCTGGATAGAGGTCTGGAAATGGTGGCCCGGAATGGCTTCATGCAGGAAGAGGCATTCCATGCCGGTATAGTTGAATGTTTTGGCGTCCAGGATAGGTACGTAGAACACGCCCGGGCGACTACCGTCAGCCGCCCCTGGCATATATTCAGCGCTTGCAGATGCAGCACGGAAGGCTTCCGTCTGGCGTACTTCAAATTTTGTTTTGGGCAGATGACCGTACAGTTCTTTTACGGACGGCATAATCTTCTCTTCTATTCCTCTGAAGGTATCCAGGATCTGAGATGGGGTAGTGAATATTTTGAATTGTTTATCCGTACGGATGAAGTTGAAAAAGGCCGGCAGGTCTCCTGTAAAACCGGTGCTGTTTTTCACAGAGTCCATCTCTCTTCTGATACGGGCTACTTCACGTTCGCCGGTAGCAAAGATTTCATCAGGTGTGAGATCGGTGGTGGTCCAGTATCTGATCAGATAACCATACCAGTCTTTGCCTTGTGGTAAGGCATCTATACCGCTGGAAGTACGCGTTCTCGGGATGTATTCTTTGACGAAGAACTCGTGCAGTCTGCTGTAGGCAGGCAGTGCATATTCTTCTATTGCAGCTGTGTAGGCGGCACGAAGTGAGCGTTGTTCTGCGGTGTCCAGACCGGCAGGCAACATGCGTAAGGGGGTATAGAATACGTTGGTGGTATCTTTCTTTGAAAGGTCGGCCAGTTGAGGTACAACCTTCACGGCCAGGGCTTTGGGTATAACATACCCAAGAGACATACCGCGGCGCATGTTTGCTATCGCTGTATCACTCCATTCTGAGAAGCTTTTCATGCGTTGAATGAACTTTTCATAATCTGCTTTGTTCTTAAACGGCTGTGCGCTTGTACCGGAACCGAATTGCGGTAAGGTCAGTGTAAGTCCCCAGAACTGCTGAATGGGCATCAGGTTGTCCGGATAGCGGAAACTTTCCTTACCTATTGAGACTTCTCTTTGCAGCATGGCATAGCTGATAAGGTCATTTTCGTTCAGCGCTGCTGTATCCAAACTTTGCAAGGCTGTCTGATAATGTGTGTAGAAGCTGTCCAGTCTGGAGCGGAAACGATCGCTGATATCGATCTGCAGGAGGCCGTCGAACTGATGTTCTCCGTTCATGGTAGCATCCATGGGGAAAAACTCCATCTTTTCATCGTAGTAGTGCTGGACGAGCTGGTGGAGTGAATCCGTAGTGCCAGCGCTTGTTCCGGTCTTTTTGTCTGGTCCTGAGCAGGCAGCAGCAAACACTGTTATAGCCAGCAGGAGGGCATAATTTTTCTTGGGCATGTTGAACGATTAGATGATGTTGAGATATATGCGGCATAGCAGGTTAGCTATACATAAACGCTTCAGGATAGAATAAACATAAAAAAAACACTCCGAAGAATCGGAATGTTTTATATAGAACAGTGAACAATGAAAACTCTTTCATCGGTTGATAATGCCGTTATTATAACTGTATAGTAAAGGCAAGTAATTGATTCCGTGCGAGATCTGTTGCACAATGTCAGGGACGCGGAACCGGTTTCTATCAACCCGTTTAACTGGTTAGCCCAGCAAACGAATGCAAAATTAGTTTAATTAACAAAGTGAAACTGTTAACCTATCTTAAATTTTTGATTTTTATGCTACGGAATGACACTGTATTGCCGTGGTCCTGCAATAAGATGTGTCCCTCAGGCCATAGTCCAAAGTTATTCCAATTTTTGTACTTACTGATCGCTACCAGGTCTTTAAATTCTTTGGAACCCCTTTCGTACTCCAGCATTTTGAAGCCATTCAACCAATGTTCAACATGGTTGTTGGGAAATACAATTATACGCCCTTTATTCCATTCTCCAATCTTCTTTATAGCTGCTTTATTTAAATCCGTATTTGTACGTGTCATGAGGTCGTACAGGGAGGATAAAGTCCTGTTCCCATCGCGGCCTAGCTTGGCATCCGGGTGACGTTCGTCATCAAGTACCTGGTACTCAAGACCAATCGCAGATTTACCTTTTGTATCGTAGTCTTCTTTTACAAAGTATTTAACCCCGCTGTTAGCGCCTTCACTGAGTTTAAAGTCAAACTCCAGTTCGAATGCACCGTACTCTTTTTTGGTTACGATATCTCCGCCGGAGCCCATTTCATCGCCATTGGACTGATGGATGGTGAGTTCGCCGTTGTCCATTGACCAGCCGGTAGTCGGAAACTTATCCTGATTCACCCTGCGCCATCCTTCGGAGGTTTTACCATCCCAGAGCAGTGTAAAGCCATTTTTCTTTTCCTGCGGGGAAACGTTGTTTGGCTGATTATTTACAACAAAGATCTTGTCATAAGGAGAGTATTGAGAAGGGGCCGGATTCTCCATGATGCGGATATTGCGCCAGTGAATCTGTTTACCCTTATCGTCTTCTTTATAAATCTGGTGCACCTGTAATGCGATGAAACCTTTCAGTGTCATCTCGTCGATCAGGTGAGCACAGGGAACACCGTTCACCCAGGTACGGATTTCCGCGCCACGGCATTCTATACGGTATTTGTTCCAGCCTTCTTTTTTGAATGCGGGTTTCGCTGCCGGATTCAGTTCCAGCGGATATAACCAGCCACGGCGGGCTTCGTCATAGATACCACCGCTCCATGCACGATCGCTCGGATCCACCTCCATCTGATAACCATGTACACGGCCATTGTTGTAGTCAGGTTTGCTCTCGCTGCGGAATTGTATGCCGTAGTTCATAGCAGCATCCAGCTTCAGTTCCAGTTCGAGGATAAAGTCACCGTAGTCTTTTTCAGTTGCGAGGAAGGAGTTGGGGCTGCCGGCTACTGATGTTCCGGTGATCATCCCATCTTTTGCATCATAGATGGCAGTGCCGTTTACTTCTTTCCAGCCATCCAGATTCTTGCCATTGAAGAGATTATGCCATTCTGCCTTCTTCTGGGCCATAGCGAAGCTGCTTATGAGCATGGCGCTGCATACTAATAACGTGTTTTTCATAACCATAGACCTAAAGTACTCTTAAAAGTAATTAATGATAATTATTTATTCAACCGATTGCACGTTTTTTATGATAAGCGGTATTATTTGATGTTGATTTTATGCAATCGTTTGCAATTTATAACTAATCTACTTAACTTGTATGACCCCATTACCTGAAAAAAGCGTTAGAAAAACCTTGAAGAAAACCTAAGTGATTGCTTTTCAGGGATGTGTATTCTGTTACAAATTTAAAATTCTACGTATGAAGAACACGTTATCGAAAGTAGGAGCCATCCTGCTATGCCTGCTATTGTGGGGCACATTTATCAGTGCGCAGTCTGTCCCCATCAGTGGTAAAGTGACTGGTCCGGATGGAAACCCAATCATCGGCGCTTCAGTTGCTATTAAAGGACAAAAAAAAGGGACCGTTACAGATGTGACGGGCACTTACAAACTACAGGCGCCTGGTACGGCCACATTAGTTATTTCTTTTATTGGTTATCTTCCACAGGAAATACCTGTTAATAACAGGGGCGAAGTCAATGTAAAACTGGAAGAAGATCAGAAAAAACTCGATGAAGTTGTTGTAGTCGGTTATGGTCAGCAGAAGAAAAAAGATGTAACCGGTTCTATTTCCTCCATTAACAGCAAAGCCATTATGGAAGTGCCTGTTACCAATGCCCAACAGGCCCTGCAGGGAAGGACGCCAGGGATTGACGTATTAAATAATAGTAATAAGCCTGGCGATGAGCCCAGGGTCAGGGTGAGGGGTACACGTTCTTTGTCAGCTGGTAATGATCCGCTCTACGTCGTAGACGGTATTCCCTTCGCAGGTAATCTTAATGACATCAATCCTCAGGACATTGCTTCCATGGATGTATTAAAAGATGCGTCTGCTACTGCTATCTATGGTTCCCGTGGTGCAAACGGCGTCGTGCTGGTCAGCACCCGTAAAGGGAAAATAAGCGCTCCGCAGGTTACCTACAGCGGTATGTATGGTATCGTCAATACCCTGGGTAAAACCGATATGATGGATAGTCAGCAGTACCTGGCCATGAAACGCGAAGCAAACCGTGCTGCCGGCTTGTATGACGATAATAACCCTGATGCATCAGACGCTAAAATATTCACCGCTACAGAGATCGCTAATATTAAAAGAGGTGTGAATACTGACTGGCAATCTCTTATGCTCAGCCAGGGCTGGCAAACGCGTCATGCACTGGGTGTAAGCGGTGGTACAGAGACGACTAAATATGCGGTGACCGGTGGTTACTTCAAAGATGAAGGTGTATTGAAACTACAGAGTTATGAACGTTACAACTTACATATTGCAGTAGACCAGATGATCGGCAAACGTATCCAGATCGGCGCCTCTTCACTAGCTACTTACAGTATGCGCAAAGGCAGTACTTATAATGGTATGAGCGCCTCTCTGAAAATGCTGCCGATAGCAGATCCTTATGATGCTGCCGGCAAACTGATCATCTATCCGACCGCCGATAACCAGCAACCCAATGCTTTGCTGGATTATGAAGACGGCAACCGCGTGGAAAGACTCAGTCATATCCGCTTCTTTAATAGTTTATATGGAGAAGTATCACTGTTTGACGGATTGAAATATCGTCTGAACGTTGGTACAGACGTTATGCAGAACAACTACGGTCTCTTTCAGGGTAAAAAGAATACCGACCTGCTGATTGGTGGTGGCGATGCGACCGCTACTAAACAAGGACAGTTTGTATGGGCATATACCGTGGAAAATCTCCTGACCTATAACAAGACTTTTAAAAAACATGCATTGAACGTAACCGCTTTATATAGCGTACAACGTCAGCGTGAAGATACTTCTACCGCTTCAGTAAGAGGTATTCCTGTTGAATGGCAGGAATATTATAACCTCGGACAGGCGGCAAACGTAACGGGTATCGGTAGTCAGCTGGGTACATGGACCATCCTTTCTTACATGGGCCGCGTGAACTATGGTTATGACGACCGTTATCTGGTTACACTGACCTTACGTGCGGATGGATCCTCCCGTTTTGCACCGGGTCATAAATGGGGTTATTTCCCTTCTGTCGCATTGGGTTGGAATGTGAGCAGTGAAGACTTTATGAAGGGCGTATCCTGGGTAGAAAACCTGAAGGTGCGTGGTAGCTATGGCCGTATTGGTAATACCGGTATTCCGCCATATGCCACACAGGGCTTGCTTGGTCGTTCTCCTTACTCCTTCGGCAACAAAGGCGCTACTGGTTTCTCTCCGATATTACTGCGTAACCCGAACCTGACCTGGGAAACAACTGCCTCTACCAATATCGGTATCGACTTCAGCATTCTGAAAGGCCGTATCAGTGGTAATGTCGACGTGTACAAACAGAAAACAACCGACCTGTTGTTACAACGTTTCCTGCCATTCAGTAATGGTGTAGACTATGTACTGGAGAATACAGGGGTTACACAGAATAAGGGCGTTGAAATCGGTCTATCTACCGTGAACCTGGAAACGAAAAGTGGTTTCTCCTGGACAATGGACGTCAACTTCTATATGAATCGTGAAAAAATCCTGGCTTTAGGTGAAGGCAAAACACAGGACATCGGTAACGGTTGGTTTGTGGGTAGTCCGACCTATGTATACTATGATTATAAAAAAGTAGGCATCTGGCAGGATGAAGCGGCGGCACAGGTATATAAACAACACCAGGGTGAAATTCAGCTGGCTGACCTGAACGGTGATAAAAAGCTGGATGATAAAGACCGTACGATCCTGGGCGCTCCGCAACCGAAGTGGTCGGGCGGTATGACACAGCGTGTTGCCTATAAAGGATTCGATCTCTCCGTAGTTGCTTTTGCCCGTATGGGTAGTACGGTAAAGAGTGATTTCTATTCTACGTTCAATACCCTCTTCGGGCGATACAATAACCTGGATGTTGATTACTGGACACCTACCAATCATACCAATGCATTCCCTCGTCCGAATGCCAACCAGGAACGTCCGAACAACTATAACACGCTGAGTTATTTTGACGGATCATTCTTCAAGATCCGCAATATCACACTTGGTTATTCCATGCCGAAGAGCGTAATGAAACGCTGGCAGATGGAAGCCTTACGTTTCTCTGTTGATGTAAAACAACCATTGATTCTCGCGCCTTACAGACAGAAATATAAAGGGATAGATCCGGAAGATGTGAATGTAATCGGTGTAGATGCACCGGCTACCTGGATGTTACAGTTTGGTGTCAATGCTACTTTTTAATGCAATAAAAAAATAGTTATGAAAAATATATGCTGGTACCTGTTTGTATGCGCGTGCATTGTAACAGGATGCAATAAAATGCTGGATGAAGATGTGGTATCTTCTGTGACAGATGATTTCTATAATACCCCCGGAGGATTTACGACCGCGGTAAATGGTAGTTATGCTGCGCTGCGTAGTTTTTATAGTACAGAGAGAGGTATGACGGTAACGGTATTTGGTACGGATACTTATACCAATGGTTCAGATGGTGATTTCAAATTTACGAACCAATACACGTCGCAACTCGATGGTCGTTATGCGCACCTGAGAGAAATATGGAATGCTTTTTATCAGTCTATCAATACGGCGAATGCGGTGGTTAGCAGAGCAGACCAGGTGCCGGAGCTGGACAGTGTAGCCAAACGTTCGGGTATAGCGCAGGCGCGTTTTTGTCGTGCGAATTATTATTTCATATTACTGCAGATGTTCGGGGCGGTACCCTTACGGCTGACAGAAAATACACAGATCGTTACAGAAGCGCATCGTGATCCTGTTCCGGATATTTACAATGCAATTATTGCAGATCTGAATTATGCTGCACAGTCATTACCGGTTACACAATCAGAATGGGGACGTGCTACAAAACCAGCGGCTGAACATCTGCTGGCGAGAGTATACCTGACACGCGCTACTTCCGAAGCAAAAGGAACACATGATTATGACAGCGCAGCGGTGTATGCAACAAAAGTGATCAACAGTTATGGATTGTCATTGTTGCCGGATGTCGGACAGGTATGGGCACAGGGTAAAGAGAACAATGCAGAAACCATCTGGGCCGTACAATACACGAATGATGCGCTGTATAATTCAGGCGATAACAATGCCTGCCGTTTTTTCCTGATGCAGTATGATGTACTGGGAGGTATGAAACGCGATCTGGCGAATGGTACACCATGGAAGCGTTTCCGTCCTACAAAATTCCTGTTGGACACACTGTATGCCGACAGGGTGAATGATGCCCGTTATAATAAGTTTTACACAGTTGTATGGTTTGCCAATGCAGGTAGTGCCAAGCTGAAAGTGGGCGATACTTCTGTATACATGCCAGGACAGGATGTATCTGATGCGGTGATCGCCAGCAAGAATTATCAGCTGGTACCTCCACGCAATTATACAGAGAGACTATATCCTTCACTGAATAAGTTTGCCGATGCATTGCGTCCGGATAACCAGGCTTCAGGCGTACGTCCGTTTATTGCGTTCCGGCTGGCGGAAGATTACCTGATTGCAGCAGAAGCCTACATGTATAAAAATGAAAAAGGAACAGCGGTCACTTACCTGAATACATTACGTATGCGTTCGGCAGCTGTCGGTGCTACAGATGAGGAGACCAATGCACATAAAGAGGCCATGAAGATTACGGAAGCGCAATTAGACATCGATTTCATTCTGGATGAACGCGGCCGTGAACTGGTGGGAGAGCAGTTGCAATGGTTTGATCTGAAGCGTACCAACAAACTGCTGGAACGTGTGCGATTGCACAATCCGCAGGGCGGACCGAATATCGAAACCAAACATTTACTGCGTCCTATTCCGCAGGATCAGATTGACAGAACTAGCAATGAGTTTCCGCAGAATCCAGGTTATTGATAACTGCCAGGAACGGCTCTTTCTTCGTGCATAGTTTCGTACAACCCGGTTTAGTTACTGCGGGTTAACTACAAAAAGACGCAAACGATCCCTCATAAATAATCCTTACTCCGGTAGTATAGACTTAATACTACCGGAGTATTTTTTTTGGTAACTTTAGAAACTTCACCCTAAAAATCCCCACACATGGCACAACAAAAGATTCTCTTTCTGACAGGAGATTATGCAGAAGACTATGAAACAATGGTACCGTTTCAGATGATGCAGATGGTAGGACACATTGTTCATGCGGTATGTCCCGATAAATCAGCAGGCGATAAGATCATTACGGCGATCCACGATTTTGAAGGAGATCAGACGTACAGTGAGAAGCGTGGGCATCACTTTGTGCTGAATGCCTCTTTTTCGGATGTGCAGGTGGCCAACTATGATGCCTTGATGATTGCAGGAGGCAGGGCGCCGGAGTATCTGCGCCTGAATGCGAAGCTCATCGATATTGTAAAACAGTTTGTTGCTGCCAATAAACCTATTGCCGCTGTTTGTCATGGCATTCAGATCCTTACTGCTGCCGATGTGGTACGCGGTAAAAAACTGACGGCTTATCCGGCTGTTGCGCCGGAAGTGACAATGGCAGGAGGATCCTATGCTGCTGTCAATATAGATGAAGCTGTTACCGATGGTAACCTTGTAACGGCTCCGGCCTGGCCGGCACATCCCCAATGGATCGCTGCTTTTTTGAAAGTACTGGGTACGAAAATCGAGTTGTAGGCTGGAAAGAACTGATAATCATTGTTAAATCATTAATACCAATGAGGCGTTTACATATTTATTATATTTAAATGCCTCATTTTTTTTATTTTTGGTAGCAGAACTGCTACCTATGAAAAAGTATCCCATCCTCCTGTGCCTGCTGTTTCCTGCCTTAATGGGCTATTCTCAGACACTGACCTCCGCCGCTAAAGCCGGAGGAGATACCCTTTCACTTGTAAAAATCGAAAAAGCCGGTAAGTATGGCTTCACTGATACGTCAGGGAAGGTAGTTATTGCGCCGGTATATGACGCGATCGGACCATTTCAACATGGGCTGGCCGTGGTGCAGAAGGGTAAAAAGACAGGTTATTTATTGCCGAACGGAAAGACGTCTTCGCTCAAATATGACTCTGCCTGGGTAAAAGAAGGCCGGTATCATTTTGTAAAGCTGGATGGCAAGGTGGGGCTGCTGGATGACCAGGGTAAGGAGCTGGTAGCGCCGAAGTATGAGGAAGTGAATGGCATCCGGGACGGTTATGTGTCGGTGAAGCAGGGGGGTAAGTATGGTGTGATCAATCCGCAGGGTAAAATGGTATTAAAGCCTGTATACGAGCGACTTGGTTTTGTAACCAATGGGACCATGCTGGTGTATATTGATGGTAAATGCGGCCGGGCTGACCTGCTGAAGGGGAAGGTGGTGATGACGTCTTATGAAAAGGTGGGACCTTTCCGGGATGGTATGGCCTGGGTAAGACAGGATAAGAAATTTGGTTTTATTAATGCAGACGGCGACCTGGTGATCCCGGTGATGTATGACTGGGTGGGCAACTTCAATGAGGGACTGGTAGCTGTGGCGACCGAAAAGAAATATGGTTTTATCAATAAGAAGAACCAGGTGGTGATTGCCCAGAAATACGATAAGGCATATACTTATACAAAAGGGAAGGGTATGATCAGGCAGAATGGCAGGGTTGGTTATGTGGATATAGACGGTAATGAGACCTGGGCAGAAGCTGCGCCGATATTACCCGCTTCACATGGGGCTGATAAATAAAAAGTTCAAACTCCTCCGTCATCATGTGATATTAGACATGTTTTTTATTACCTTTGCAGCCAAATTCAAAAGCCCCAAAGGGTCTAATTTACATTAAAAATAAAGTAATACATAAAACATTATGTCCGGTCAGCTTAAAGAAGTTCGCAACCGTATAAAGTCAACACAGTCTAACCTGCAGATCACCAAAGCCATGAAAATGGTAAGTGCTGCCAAGCTGCGTCGTGCACAGGATGCTATCTTGCTGATGCGTCCTTACGCCCTGAAACTGCAGGAAATGTTGCAGAACATCGTTTCCAACAGTGAAGGAAGCATTGATCTGGCTCTGGCAGCTCAGCGTCCTGTAGAAAAGGTGCTGCTGATAGTGATTACATCTGACAGAGGATTATGTGGTGCTTACAATTCCAACGTGATCAAAATGGCAAAACAGGTGATCCGCGAGAAATACGAGGAGCAGTTTGAAAAAGGCCATGTTGAAATACTGCCTATTGGTAAAAAGGGCTATGAGCACTTTTTGAAAAATGGGTATAAACTGAACGATTCTTTCTGGACCCTGTTCCACAAACTGGATTTTGAACACGTTAAACAGGCTGCTGCATTTGCAATGGAAGGTTTCGTAAGCGGCGACTACGATGCTGTTGAAATTATCTATAGCGAATTCAAAAATGCTGCTACTCAGCGTTTTGTAGCTGAGCAGTTCCTGCCGGTAGCACGTGTGGAAAGTACAGATGCGAATGCTGGTCGTGCTGACTTCATCTTCGAACCAGAGAAGAAAGCGCTGATCGCAGAACTGATGCCTAAAATCCTGAATACACAGCTGTACAAATCCATGCTGGATGCGAATGCCTCCGAGCACGGCGCCCGTATGACTGCAATGGATAAGGCAACTGAGAACGCAAACGAACTGTTACGTTCTTATAAGATCTCTTACAACCGTGCACGTCAGGCGGCTATTACAACTGAGCTGACTGAGATCGTGAGCGGTGCAGCTGCGCTGGAAGGCTGATCTTAAGCAACTTATACACATCGAATTGACATCGAAAGATTTTGATTTCTTCATAAGGGTCAAAGGCTGTATTTTCGGCCTTTGACTTTTTTGTTTTGCAGGCGTGGCAAAGGCTCCGGCCTTTTCTGCTCCGGATACGGATATTGAAAACCGCACCATGGAAATTTCTCAGATCATACCGCACATAGAAGCATTGATATTCGCAGCAGACCGGCCATTGCCGCTGCTGGATGTACTTGACCTGCTGAACAATGCACTGGCTTTCCTGGAAGACAGGGCCACACTGGAGCAGGTGGAAGCTTCCCTGGAGGCTATCAAGGAAAAGTACAACTCTGAATTCTATGCTTTTGAAGTAAGAGAAAGCGGCGGCGGCTACCAGTTCCTGACAAAAAAGGAATATTATCAGACGGTAGCACAGCTGAATGGTGACAAGTTCCTGAAGCGACTGTCTACAGCCGCCCTGGAAACCCTGGCGATCGTCGCCTACAAGCAGCCGATCTCCAAAGGTGAAATTGAGCATATCCGTGGTGTAAGTACCGATTATTCTATCCAAAAACTGCTTGAAAAAGAACTGATTGTGATTTCCGGCCGTAGTGAAAACCTGCCCGGTAAACCACTCCTTTATGCTACCTCCAAAGCCTTTATGGACTATTTCGGGCTGAACTCTCCCAAAGACCTGCCAAAACTGAAAGAGGTATTTGATGATGAATCCATCCAGCCAACCCTGATTGGTCTGGAAGCAGAAGCTGCCAATGATGATGATGCCCGTAATATGGTTGTCTCCGAAACCGGCGAACTGGTAGAACAGGACGACAATGTTGAGGGGCCGGAAGCACATCTGAATGGTGGTAAAGTATCTACAGAAGAAATCCCTGTAGTTGACTCACCTGATAAGAAGAATAATGATCTGCAGGCAAAGCTTTTCCTTCCTTTTGATGAAGAAATCCCGCAAAATGAAGAGGAGGCAGTTGCAGCGGCAGAAGGTACAGGTATAGTGAGTGCGGATGATGATATCGTTGCCGGCACAGAGATCCCGACTATGGACGAGGCTTTAGCCGAAGGAGATGTGGAAGAGAACGAAGAAGAGAATACGGCTACAGCTGAAAATGAAGAGGAAGAAGAAGTGACTTATGCAACAGAGGAAGAACTGGCTGCTTTCCTTGAATCTGCGGCTGATGTAGGTCCGAAAGGGGATGATGAAGAAGACGATGAGGACGGTGACGATGATGAGGACAAAGAAGATGGGGGCGATGAGGAAGACGATGATGACGATGATGACGATGATGAGGACTGGGATGACGAAGACGAAGAGGATGAAGAAGAAGATAATGATGATGAAGACGGCGACGAAGAAGAAGATGATGATGATGATGACAATGCTAAGAAAGCAGATGCCAATACTGCCGATGACGACGATTTTGACGAAGACAACCTAGAAGACTTTGATACAGATGAAGACTTCGATGATGAAGATGACGAGGACGACGACGAAAAGAAATAAAAACTGCTTATAAACTAAACGCCGGATAATGCTTCCTATAGCATGTTCCGGCGTTTTAATTTTTATTCCCCCTGCCATTGTTTCCTGGTTACTTTATCGACAATCTTCAGTCCGGTTTCAGGAAGAAATTTGCGGAATAGTTTTAATAGCACCATATTAAAGCCAGGAGCGTATTCTAATTTCCCCTTATCGATTACCCGAATCGTTTTATTAGCAAAATCATTTGCTGTTTGCCCCTTTGTCATATTCCCGATCTGCTTCGGCATATCTGTTTCCACATGCGGAGGCAGAATTTCTATCACCCGGAAATTTGTATCACTTAATTGCTGCCGCAATGTTTTTGTAAATACGCTGAAGCCAGTTTTGGATGCAGCATACAGGGCCAGTATCGGAGCTGGAAAAATGGCTAAACCAGTGGACATATTCACAATCAGGTTGGCTGCAGATTGATTCGCCTGATTGATGAATAACTGCGTGATGGCAATAGCGCCGGACAGGTTCGTATTTACTTTCCCGAAAATCTGTGCTGAAGAATAGGGGGCTTTTAATACTTCAAATTGTTCCACCACACCCGCATTATTAAACAGCACATCCAACACTATGTTTTTATCTGCCATCTGTTTGAACAGATGGTCTATGTCATCAGGAACGGATACATCTGCAACATAGTAAGAGATGTTTTCGCTTGTAGCCGCCACCCGTTTTAATTTATCCTCATTCCGGCCACAGATAACAACCTTGTTATCGTTTGATAAAATATTGGCAAATGCTTCCCCGATACCGGAGCCACCGCCCGTTATTAAAATTGTTTTTCCCTTCATGATTCATTGATTGATGTTGCAAACCTAGAACCATTGCTATACATTAGCAAGTAGTTACGAGAAAGTATATTAATTTACAAAAGGATAGTGTTTTGATAACCAGTTATATAAATTTCAATAAAGATGGAAAATTGTGTGATTGACATTGATGATATGCAGTTTATTCTCCAGGTATTAGGAGGAAAATGGAAGTTGCATATTCTCACTACCCTCTATTTCGGCAAGAAAAGGTTCAAAGAATTGGAGCGTGAGATAACAGGCATTTCACCCAAGATGTTAATAAAGGAACTGAAAGAACTGGAAGCAGCAGGCATTGTTGACCGACAAACATTTAATACAGTTCCCATTACAGTTGAATACAGTCTGACAGAAGACGGCCTCACATTGAAGCCGGTCCTGGAACACATGAAAACCTGGGCAACTACATTCAGGGAAACACAGCAGGTGAAAACAATGACTGCTTCAGCTTTATAAAGAGGATTACACCAATTGCAGCAATAACGATGTATATGTTGACAGATCTTACTGCAACTGTCAATAAACCAAAACGATAAAAGACAAAAGCCCGGCTCATGACCAGGCTTTTGTTATCCACTAATAAGATAAAGTTATACATCTCATTGGCCGGCTGTATTCAGGCAATGGCAGATGGAGCTTGCTGGCCTTCGTGCATTGAAGTCTGCCGAGCCCATGCAACCAGGGGGGTAATCCACCCCAACGCCTCATCCCCATCTCCAGCCTCATAGCAAGTAACTTCAACGCACGACAGTCTGCAAGCCCATACTGCCTTTGCTGTCAGCTACAACCCAGCCACTACCGCCGCAAATATCTCACTCAGCTTTTTATCCGCCGTCCCTGCCACTGCAATAATCTCTTCAATCGACACCGGATGCAGATTATCCGGATCACATTCATCCGTAATCACCGACACCGTCGCACAAGGCAACTGCAACTGATTCGCCACGATTACCTCCGGTACAGTACTCATCCCAACAATATCCGCTCCTATCGTCCGCAGGTATCTATACTCCGCACGCGTCTCAAGATTCGGCCCTGTCACCGCTGCATACACGCCATTGGTATGCATCTTATATCCCAACGCAGCTGCTGCATCCAACAAAGCCTTACCTAACACAGGATCATACGGCCGGCTCATATCAGGAAACCGCGGACCGAAATCCGCTGAATTTAACCCACGCAGCGGATTATCTGTCTGCAGATTGATATGATCATCCAACAACACCATATCACCCTTAGTATACGCTTTATTGATACCTCCTGCTGCATTACTCAGCAAGAGGAACTGCACACCCAATGCCTTCATCACACGTATCGGAAAGGTGATCTGTTGCATACTATACCCTTCATAATAATGAAACCGTCCCTGCATCGCAATAACAGGCGTCTCACCGATATGCCCGTAAATAAGCTGCCCTTTATGAGATTCTACTGTAGACTCAGGGAAGTGAGGAATTTCATGATAAGGAATTGTCTTTTGAATCCTGATATGGTTTACCAGTTGACCCAGTCCAGTGCCTAATACGATCCCTACACGGGCAGGCTGAAGGTCTTTCAGAAATGCGGCTGTTTCTTTTATCTGTTGTTGGAGCATAAAAATCAATTAGGAATTAGGAATTACGAATTAGGAATTGCGAGCAGCAATTCCCTGAATATTTCGCAATATAGTCAGATACTATAAATGGGACCGGCTTTTAGTTCCTTCGCCGTCTAACAGGAGGTTAATTCTAATTCGTAATTCCTAATTCCTAATTGAATTAGTCCAGGTTGACTATAGAAATATTCTTCCATCTCACTTTAATACCGCCGCCGGAGTGGATCTGCAAGGCGATCTGGCCATTGGCTGCGCCGATTTTATCATCAGTGAGTGTGATCATCTCATGTCCATTCAGGATGGTAGTGACTTTATCGTTTTTAACGATGACTTTCATCGTATTCCATTCTCCCTGTTTGAGATATTGTTCTTTCTCCGGTGCTGGTTGTATCAGCCATCCGCGGCCATAGGATTCATAGATACCGCCGGTATGTTTACCTGCGGGCGCTACTTCTGCCTGCCAGCCTGTGATCTTGGTACCTTCAATGGAGGAGTGGAAAAACACCCCGCTGTTACCATCTGCTTCCTGTTTGAATTGCACGGTCAGTTCGAAGTTTTTGTAAGACTGGTCCGTGGCCAGGTAACCGTATTCTTTATCGGGACCACTTTCGCAAACGAGCGTGCCATTATCCACATACCATTTCTCGGTACCATAGACTTTCCAGCCATCGAGGTTTTTGCCATTAAAGAGAGATTGTTTCTGTGCAAACGTGAAATTGCTGCCAACGAGCAGGGCAGCCAGCAAAAGGAGTTTTTTCATTTTTCAGAACGGTTTTTAAGCTACAGGAGGTAGCGGTTGACGTGTATACCTAAATATAAGCAATGAAAGCTGTTTATGCCAGCGGGGAGTGGAGGAGTGGTAGAAAAAATAAAGGCGTCCCGCTATCAGCGGACGCCTTTAAGAATAGGTTTTATTACAGTTGCCGGTATTAGCGGGCTACGTTTACGGAACGTTTTTCGCGGATCACAGTTACTTTGATCTGACCAGGATATTGCATTTCTGTCTGGATCTTGTTAGCGATCTCGAAAGACAGACGGTCAGCATCATTGTCCGTTACTTTATCACTTTCAACAATGACACGCAGTTCGCGACCTGCCTGGATAGCATAAGCTTTTTCTACGCCGTCATGGGCGATTGCCAGGTTTTCCAGGTCTTTGATACGTTGCAGATAGCTCTGCATAATCTCACGACGAGCACCTGGACGAGCACCGCTGATGGCGTCACAAGCCTGTATGATCGGAGAGATAACGTATTGCATTTCCATTTCATCGTGGTGAGCGCCGATAGCGTTTACTACAGCAGCGTGCTCGCCATATTTCTCAGCCAGTTTGGCGCCGAGGAGGGCGTGGCTCAGTTCAGTTTCTTCGTCAGGCACTTTACCAATGTCATGCAGCAGACCGGCACGTTTTGCCAGTTTAGGGTTCAGACCCAGTTCAGCTGCCATTACAGCACAAAGGTTAGCTGTTTCTTTGGAGTGCATCAGCAGGTTCTGACCGTAGGAGGAGCGGAAACGCATTTTACCTACCAGGCGGATCAGTTCTTTATGCAGACCGTGGATGCCCAGTTCGATAACGGTTCTTTCACCGATATCCATTACCTGTTCTTCCAGTTGTTTCTTTGTTTTTTCAACTACTTCTTCGATACGTGCAGGGTGGATACGGCCATCCTGTACCAGACGTTGCAGGGACAGGCGGGCAATCTCGCGACGTAATGGGTCGAAGGAAGAGAGTACGATTGCTTCAGGGGTATCGTCTACAATCAGGTCAACACCGGTAGCAGCTTCGATAGCGCGGATGTTACGTCCTTCACGACCGATGATCTGACCTTTGATTTCATCACTTTCCAGGTTGAACACGGTGATTGCGTTCTCGATGGTCTGTTCAGCAGCAGTACGCTGGATGGACTGTATGATGATCTTTTTAGCTTCTTTGTTTGCTTTCAGTTTAGCATCCTCAATGATTTCCTGGATGTGTGCGAGCGCTTGAGAGCGGGCTTCTTCTTTCAGGCTTTCGATCAGCTGGTGACGGGCTTCTTCAGCAGTCAGGGCAGCTACCTTCTCCAGGCGGCGGATGTGTTCTTCCTGGTGTTTTTCCAGTTCAGTACGTTTTACAGCAACCAGTTCCATCTGGCGGGTCAGGTTTTCCTTGATCGCCTCGTTCTCCTGTGTCTGTTTCTGGATATTTTCAGTCTTCTGATTCAGGGATTGTTCTTTCTGTTTGATCCGGTTTTCTGAGTCAGCTATTTTCTGGTTACGTTGTAATACCTCTTTTTCGTGCTCACTTTTCAGCTGAAGGAATTTTTCTTTTGCTTCCAGCAATCTGTCTTTCTTCAGGTTCTCTGCAGTAAGTTGTCCTTCGGCTACTATTTTCTGTGCCTGTAATTCAGCCTCCTGGATTTTATGCTGTGTGTTTTTGGCAAATATCACCTTACCTAATAAAATACCTATGATCAATGCCACTACTGCAGCTATTGTCGATATTAAAGTAACTTCCATACAAATTTTTTAATACTTGATTTATGTTGCATTCCTTGCCGCGTCCCATTTCCGTGGAAAAGTAGAGGGTTTAGAACTTGATTCGCGAAAATACAAAAAAGAATGTGCGAAACGACGGGATGATAAGCTGATACGCAGGTGTGTGGTCACTTACAGGAATGTCCTATAGTTGATAAATGGATAAAGCGTTGATTATGTTAGTAATATGCTGTTATTTTATTTCAATACGTTACTATCTGCTAATCTACTTTTTCAAAATATTTTAGTGCAACACGACTCCTGTTTAGTCAGAAATTAGTTTTCAGATACACCTATTGGATCACACCAATTCTTAATTCCTAATTGTTAATTCCTAATTACTTCAGTGAGTTGTCCAGCAGCTCTTCGAGATGCTGTAACTTCTCTTCCAGAAATGGCGCAAGGCCGATCTGGATCTTACCCCCACTCGTTACCGGATGGGTCGCGTACATGATAAGTACCATTGCAATATAATCCTGCAGGTCTTTACCGGCGTACGCGGTCTTAAATTCTACTATCTTTTCGTTCACCTCCTTCATGGTACGGCGTACTTCCTCTTCCTCTTCAGGTTTGATCTTAATGCGGTATGACCTGTCGGCTACCACAATATTAATGGGAATCAGCGGATCCATGTGGATTTGTTTTTTAACTAACTGTTTAACAGTGCAATACAACGATCTATCTCTTTGATATAATCATTGATCTTGTTGCGCATTTCCTTTCTGAATTCTTCATCATCTTCACGACTGGCCGGAGTACCCTGACCGGTTGCGCCGGCCATTTTGGCCAGATGCAGCTTGTTTTCAAGTGCAGCGATTGTTTCGTGCTGTGTCGTCAGTGTACTTTCCTGTGTCAGTAACTGCTCTTTCAGCAATACATTCTCTGCCTGCACCTGTTGGAGCTTTTTTAACAACAGGTGAAGTTTATCATCGATCCTTTGTATGTACTGCTCTAAAGCCAAGTCTGTTGTGAATTACTGATTTAGGAATTACAAATTACGAATGAAACGGCTTTTTGTTTAAAACAGTCAACGAATTACGTATGATTTTTCTTCATCCGTAATTCGTCGGCTGCAACTGTTGAACTATTTTCTGATCTCCGCCTGTAACTGTCCTTCAAATGCTTTTACCAGTTTCTCCATTACTGAGTCGATCTCTTTGTCAGTAAGGGTTTTCTGTGCATCCTGGAAGGTGAAGCTCACCGCATAAGATTTCTTGTTGGCGCCCAGCTTTTCACTTTCAAACACGTCAAACAGGTTCAGATCCTGTAAGAGTGCAGACTTAACTGTCTTAGCAGCTGCCTCGACTGCGGCAAACTTAACCTGTTTGTCCAGGATAAGTGCCAGGTCACGGCGTACTGCAGGGAACTTCGGTATTTCTTTGTAAAAGTTATCGCTTTTTTGCAGTAATCCCAATACAATATTCCAGTTGATGTCGGCAAACCATACCGGCTGCTTGATATCAAATTGTTTCAGCTTAGATGCACTAACCGCGCCAAGATTTACAACCGGCTTGTTTTTTACACGGATCTGCCAGCCACTTTGTAAGCCGTCAGTCTCTTCTTCTGCCCACTGCAGGCCATTGATGCCCAGCTGGTGGAACAGATTCTGTACATATCCTTTCAGGAAGAAGAAGTCAACCGGCTCTGCCTTGTGCATCCAGCTTTCCGTTCTCTTCTGGCCCGTCAGGTAAAGGCTCAGGTGAGCAGTCTCTTCATATTTACCTTGTTCCTGTACGGCGTAAGTATTACCGAATTCGAAGAACAGGAGGTTGTCATTACGACGGTTCAGGTTATGGGACACACTTTCCAGACCGGTCTCCAGCATAGACGGACGCATTACATCCAGATCAGCGCTGAGACTGTTGATCATTTTTACCGTGCGCTCCAGTACTTCCCGCGTAAAGTATTTGCTGTTGGTGATGGAGTTGGTGAATATCTCATTGAATCCGTTTGCTGCCAGGTAGTTAGCCGCTTTCTCACGTACTTTCTCCTTGTCAGGTTTGGCATTTGCTGCCGGTGTGATCAATACCTGGGATGGGATCTCGATATTGTCCAGACCGTCAATACGCATTACTTCTTCCACTATATCGGCCGGAATGCTGATATCCGGTTTGCTGTAAGGCACGCTTACCCGTAGTTTTTCCCCATCGCGTTCCAGTATACCGAAACCGAGGCTGCTGAGGATATTCACAATTTTATCTTCCGGATAAGCCTTACCGCTTAATTTACGGATATAAGACCAGGTGCTGGTCACCTCCGTCTGCTGTTTAGGCTGAGGATATACATCAATTACTTCGGATGCTGCCTCACCACCTGCCAGTTCGCAGATCAGTGCGGCCGCACGCTGTAATACATAAACTGTATTGGAGATATCCACACCCTTTTCGAAACGGGCAGCCGCATCTGTACGGAGACCGTGACGGAAAGAAGTTGGACGGATGCTCGCCGGACTGAACCAGGCGCTTTCCAGGAAGATGTTTTGTGTTGCGTCGGTTACACCGGAACGCAGACCACCGAATACACCTGCAATACACATTGGCTCGCTGTTGCCATTGCAGATCATCAGATCAGCAGCATCCAGCTTACGTTCTTTTTCATCCAGCGTTACAAATAAGGTATTCTGTGGCAGGTTTTTAACGATCACCTTGTTACCGGTAATGGCATCTGCATCGAATGCGTGCAGCGGCTGACCGGTTTCATGCAGGATGAAGTTGGTGATGTCAACGATATTATTAATAGGTCTTACACCTATCGCCAGCAGTTTATTTTTCAGCCAGTCAGGAGAGGGAGCGATCTTCACACCAGTGATGGAGATGCCGCTGTAACGCGGACAAGCATCCTGGTTTTCGATAGCGACACTGATAGATAATGGAGTAGCAGCTTTTGGCAGTGCCGTTAATACAGGTACTAATGCCTTGTTATTCAGTGTGTTTTCGGTATTGTTCAGGTACGCACAAACGTCTTTGGCTACCCCCAGATGGCTCATGGCGTCCATTCTGTTGGGTGTCAGACCGATTTCATATACCCAGTCCTGTACAGGTTTAAATACTTCACGGGCCGGTGTACCAGGCTGCAGGGATGGATCCAGTACCATAATACCGGCATGACTGCCACCCAGGCCAATCTCGTCTTCGGCGCAGATCATACCATGACTTTCCTCTCCACGGATCTTTGCTTTCTTCATGGTCAGCAGTTCACCGCTGGCAGGGTAGATGGTGGCGCCTATCGGAGCGATCACTACTTTTTGTCCGACCGCTACATTTGGAGCGCCACAAACGATATGCAGGGGTTCGCCCTTACCGGTGTTTACAGTTGTCAGTCGGAGTTTATCGGCATTGGGATGCGGGGCTACCGTAAGGACTTCGCCGATTACCAGTCCTTCGAGGCTGCCTTTAACGGACTCGAATTGCTCCAGGCTTTCCACCTCAAGACCTATGCGCGTCAAAATAACAGATAGTTCCTCCGGTGTGGGTTTAACCGGCAAATAGTCACACAGCCAATTGTACGAAATAGTCATTTGTAAAATTATATAAGTGCGTAAAGTTAGTGTAATTCATGCATAGTCCATAGGCAGTCAGCCGATTCATCTGGAAGGGGTGCATTATTGACAAAAGCAGGGCGGGAAGTACATATACTATACTCATCTTTCGTTGATCTTCCGTTAAGAAGGTAGCATTAGCGGAGCATAAGTATTATCAGATGATAGTATAACCGGAGATTGTGCGATGAAGGCGGCAGCTTGATGAATATACAGAATATAAGTGATTGAACCTGAATAGATTTATTTACTATGGAAGGTTATAGTAACATAGTAAAATGTACGTGTTATCATCTTATTGGGTTGGTGATCTGTACTGGCAAAAGTGCTTCATTCGAACAGGCGACGAATAAGGGACGAACAAGCGACGAATCTGCGACGGCCAAATGACATTTTTCAAATGGTTATCAAATAAATAGCGGGCGCTGCCATAAGTGTAGCGAACCAATCTGCAAAAGAACAAGTCAAGCTAAATATTCTTTTTTGCACATATTATGTGAATAGCGCACCTTTGTGTGTGAAGTGTGTGTGTAATTAGTGGATAATGTCTCTATAGTCAGTGTATAACTGCCATTTTGCGGGTGCATAACATGTGGATGTCACCTTATAAATTATATACCCGGGCAAACTTTAGAAAATGAAAAAATGCGGTTACCTTAGTTTTTACGGCCCAAAAAAGTTTACAATTTCATAAAATGTCAATAGCTCAGCTGGTACAATAAAATTGTAATTACAACTAAGGAAGCCACGACATATAACTTTTTGATTAACAGACTAATCACAAAATATATAAATGGATCTCAATCTTAAGAAGGACCGCAACGTACGGCGCAAACCGTCCGTTGACGTATCTACCATGATGTACGGCAAGATTCCTCCTCAGGCAAAGGAGATGGAAGAGGCCGTATTGGGAGCCATTATGTTGGAAAAAGGCGCTTTTGACACGGTAGTAGAGATATTGAAAGGTGAATGTTTTTACGTAGAAGCACATCAGAAGATATTTACAGCGATGACCCGCCTGGCTGGTAAATCCATGCCGGTGGATATCCTGACTGTAGTGGAAGAATTGCGTTCCATGGGTGAGCTGGAAGTAGTGGGAGGTCCTTATTATATTACCAGGTTAACCAACATGGTGGTTTCATCCGCCAATATAGAGGCGCATGCCCGTATCATCCTGCAAAAGTTTATCCAGCGTGAACTGATCCGTATCTCCGGTGAGATTCTGAGTGAATCTTACGAGGATACGGCCGACGTGTTTGATCTCCTGGACTCTGCTGAAAGCAAGCTGTTTGAGGTAACCAACAATCACCTGCGCAAGAACTACGACAGTATCGACCGCGTATTGGTGAATACCATGAAACGTATCGAAGACCTCCGTAACAGGGGAGACGATATCACAGGGGTACCTTCCGGTTTCCCTTCACTTGATAAAGTGACGTATGGCTGGCAGTCGACGGATCTTATCATCATCGCGGCACGTCCGGCGGTGGGTAAGACCGCTTTCGCACTGAACCTGGCCAGAAACGCAGCGCTGCATCCCCGATTCCCGAAAGGAGCCGCGGTGTTCTCGCTTGAGATGTCCTCCGGACAGATCGTACAGCGTATCCTGTCCGCAGAGTCGGAAATAAAACTGGAAAAGATCACCAGGGGTAAACTGGAAGAGTATGAGATGAAGAAGCTGATGACCCATGGTATCGAACGCCTGGCGAAAGCACCCATCTTCATCGATGATACCCCGGCCCTCAACATCTTCGAGCTCCGTGCAAAGGCAAGAAGGCTGGTACACAACCATGGCGTAGGCGTAATTATCATCGACTACCTGCAGCTGATGAGTGGTAGTGCAGATGGTAAGGGGACCAACCGTGAGCAGGAGATCAGTAAGATCTCGCGTGACCTGAAAGGACTCGCGAAAGAGTTACAGGTACCGATCCTTGCATTGTCGCAGTTGAGCCGTGATGTGGAAAAACGTAAAGACGGTAACAAGATGCCGCAGCTGAGTGACCTCCGTGAATCTGGTGCGATCGAGCAGGATGCCGACATGGTAATGTTCCTGTACCGCCCTGAATACTACGAGATCAACACGAACGAAATGGGCGAGTCTAATAAAGGTGAGACCCACGTTCGTATCGCGAAACACCGTAACGGTCAGCTCGACACGATCAAACTACGCGCAATCCTGGAATTCCAGCGCTTCGAAGATGATGGTAGTCTGGAAAACCCGGGTGGAGGCAGCAGCAACGCATTTGCCGGTATGCGTAACCATGACGCAGGTGGTGGTGGCAACGATGAAGCGAAGCTGTATATCCAGAAGGGTTCCCGTATGAACGACATGAACTTCGACGAAGGTTTTGAAGACGCTCCTTTTTAGCTAAAGAGACTAGTAGCAATACTGAAAGGCGTCCGATACCGGACGCCTTTTTTATTACCCCTTATTGAAGAAATTATTATGTGGACTAAATATCGTCAGTATTATAAAGACAATTTCCAACTGGCCTACCCGGTCGTGATCTCCCAGCTGGGACATACCATGGTGGCTTTCTCTGATACCATCGTCATCGGGCATACCGGTGATGTACCGCTGGCTGCCGTTGCATTGGGCAGCAGCCTCTTTTCTATTTTTATGGTGATAGGCATTGGTATGTCCTATGGTCTTACGCCATTGATCGCACAGGAAAACGGACGGAAAAACCTGTCCCGTTGCGGCTATCTGCTGCGTCATAGTCTGGCAATCAACATCCTGCTGGGTATTTTATTATCCACCGTTATTATCATCGGTAGTAATCACCTGGATCTGCTCGGACAGGAAGAACGGGTACGTGTGCTGGCTAAACCTTTCCTGCAATTACTAGGCTTTTCATTCTTCCCGCTGATGATCTTCCTGACCTTTAAACAGTTTGCCGAAGGACTGGGATTCACCCGGCAAGCCATGAACATCAGTATCATCGGTAACGTATTGAATATCGTACTGGGTATCATCCTGGTATATGGCCTGTTTGGCGCACCTAAAATGGGCGTAGTGGGGGTGGGGATTGCGACCCTGACTGATCGCACATTAATGGGGGTGGCAATGGCCTGGTATGTATTGCGTTCTCCGCGTTTTAAGCCTTATCTGCAGGAATTCAGACAACGTTACCTGTCCGGCGCAGCATTGAAACAATTACTGGGTATCGGTACACCGGTAGCTTTACAATATGTTTTTGAAATCAGCGCATTCAGCGGCGCAATTGTTATGGCAGGCTGGATCGGCGCCCGTGAACAGGCTGCTCATCAGATAGCCATTAACCTGGCATCAATTACCTATATGATGGCAAGCGGGATCTCTGCTGCTGCCGGTATAAAAAGTGGTAATCACTTTGGTGCCGAACAATGGCGGGACTTACGTTCTTCCGCCATTGCCAGTTATCATATGGTGCTTGTGATGATGGGCACTACCGCCCTGATTTTCATGCTGGGATGCCGCCTGCTGCCCCTGATGTATATCAGTGATCCGCAGGTAGTGGATATCGCAGCACACCTGTTGATTATCGCGGCTTTCTTCCAGCTGTTTGACGGAACACAGGTGGTAGGACTGGGTATCTTACGCGGACTGGGAGATGTACGGGTACCGACTGTAATCACCTTACTTGCCTACTGGGGCCTGGGATTGCCTATTGGTTATCTATTCGGTATTCACCTGAATTTTGGGATACAGGGCATCTGGTGGGGACTGCTGATCGGATTGCTGACCGCATCGATCCTGCTGTTCTTCCGCTTCCAGCATAAGACAAAAGCCGTACTGGCGGGCGCATTGGTAAAATGATCAATACCTGATAAATAAAAAGCCTTCACAACAGTGAAGGCTTTTTCATACGTACTATTGTACTGAATCATATCCTCCCGATATTTGCAAAAATTAAACAGGCAATCATGTTTTACGCAAAAGACATTACTCCGCAGTCAGGACATTACACCATGGACGAGCCTACTTCAAAATACTGTATCATGGTCCTCAGACATGAGAAAGGCAATGAAGTATTATTGACCGACGGACGTGGCGGCCGTTACACCACTACGATCACTGACGATAACCGGAAGAAATGTATAGTCACCGTAAATCAATATGAACTGATGCCGCCTGTAGCATCCCCTGTTCGTATTGCGATCTCCTTTACAAAGAACTCCTCCCGTATAGAATGGTTCCTGGAAAAAGCGGCCGAAATAGGTATGCAAATGATCATCCCCCTGGTTAGCCAGCGTACGGAAAAGGAAAAGTTCCGTGCAGACCGTTTTGAAAATATCCTGGTATCTGCGATGTTACAATCGCAGCAGTATTATCTGCCGGAATTGACAGCACCTGCCTCGTTTGATACATTGGTACAACAACCGCCCGCACAACAATTGTTTATCGCACACTGTCTGCCTGAACAAAAGACACATCTCTGGCAGGCCATGCAGCCAGGTAAGGATAGTTTACTGCTGATTGGTCCGGAAGGTGATTTTACCCCTGAAGAAATACATCTGGCTTTGAATAAAGGATTTCAGCCTGTTTCCCTGGGAGATAACCGCTTGCGTACCGAGACAGCCGGCGTTGTAGGATGTACCATGATGAATGCGGTAAATGCCGGCAGTTAAAACTATAAACATCAATCCCCTGTTGGAAAAGTTAAGATTTAATTGTAGATTACACACTTATAAGGGTATGTAGAACAATGTAACGTCTTTATACTTTTTCACGGTGAAAAACGCTCGCTTCCATCCGGATTCCACACACACGGATCAATACCTGTGGGACATGATCAGGACTGACTCGGTAGACGCTTTTAACGAAGTGTACAACCGTTATTGGGACATACTGTATCATATTACCTTGAAACGGCTGCAGGTGAAGGAAGTTGCTGAGGAGATCGTGCAGGACACCTTCATCATCCTTTGGGAAAAAAGGCATGATATCGAGATCTCCGTACTGAAACATTACCTTTTTGCCATCACCCGTTACGCCGTATTTCATTATCTCGCAAAGCAACAGACGATTGCTGCCCGTATGAAAGCCCTGTCACATACGCCACAGTTGGCAGGTGGAAATGCAGATCTGGAAAACCTTGTCAGTGACCGTTTATTATTACAGCTGATCGAAACCATCTCAAATGAATTGCCGGAGAAAAGCAGGCAGGTGTTCCGGTATAATAAATTGCTGGATCACTCTTTATTACAGGCAGCAAAAACTTTTGATATATCTCCCAAAACAGCAGAAGGACATCTCACGAAAGCCCTGAAGACGCTACGGGTGAAATTAAGTGCATTGTATAGTACCGTTCTCTGATCACAGGCAACGAAACGCTTGAAATATCTCCGCAAAGCAAGTAGCTATCTTACTCAACCCCTGAAACCTATGGGAAATTAAGTGTATTACATAGCACCTTACTCTGATCCAGGCGGCGAAAATTGTTGATGTTTCTCCCGAATGCAGATGAACATATAATTATAATACTCCCCTCAGAAAAATATTTTATTTCCTGCAAGGGTAAATTGTCAGTTTAACACTCTATATATAATATACAATACTGAAGCCGATGTCTGACGAATACATTCGTTCTCTTGCACGTAAGTGGCTGGCCGGTACTGCAACTGAAGAAGAAACCGCAGCCCTGATGCAATGGTATGGGAAAGAGGAGGAAAAGAAGCAAAAATCTGTCTGGTGGATAGGTATAGCCGCCACAGTACTGTTGACAGCCGGCGTCTGGTGGATGATGAAAAAACCGGAAGGGCGGAAGATGGCAGTATATGTGCCACGTGAACAACAGAACAGGGTCGTATTACCTGACAGCTCTGTAGTATGGCTGAATGCGGACAGTAAACTACAGTACCGGGAAGATACACTTTCGCGGGAGGTAACACTGACCGGGGAAGGATTCTTCGATGTCAGCAAAAGGACCAAACCATTTGTGGTAAAAGCCGGCAGATGTATTACCACCGTACTGGGTACCTCTTTTAATATCAAAGCATATAACAATGAAGCAGTCGCCATTACGGTAGCTTCCGGAAAGATCCAGGTACAGGATGAAAAAAAACATATCAGCATATTAACAGCCAACAAGCAGATCACGCTGGAAAAGACGACAGTTGAACGAACAGTGAACGCTACGGTTGCTCACGCCTGGATCCACGGCAGGTTTGAGATAGATAATGAAACATTTGAAACAGTGGCGAATAACCTGAGTAGAAAATATGGAGTCACCTTTCACTTTGAAAATGACGCCTTACGCCAATGTACTTTTATCGCCAGTTTTGATGAACATGCCACATTGGAAAGAATACTCGGACTATTATGTAAGATCAACAATTCCACATTCCGCATCAGCGAAGATCAGCAGGAAGTGTATATCAGCGGACAAGGTTGCAGTCTATAATTTCACGCACAATAAGTAATCCCGTTATGAAACAGACAAACAATTTCCCAGGCAACACCACATAAAAAGTCCCTTCCTGCAAGGAAAGGATAAACATAGCGCTGTCTGCATCAAAGTCTGCAAACCATACATGCAAACAGGCGCTACGGCTTTGTATTCTATTACATCATACAAAATGCATTTAAAGATATGAAATACTCCGGTATTTTGTCAGGGATGCCTATGCGCTCATCCCGGCTGATATATTATTTACCTGATCTCTTATTTAAGCTGATGCGTACTGTGATCATGATAATGATGGTGCTGTGCACGACAACATTACTACTGATGGCCCGTCCCTCCAGTGGACAGGACCTCAATACCGTCATGTTGCAGCTCAACGCCAAAGAAGGCAAACTGGATAAAGTACTGAAGCGTATCGAAACGCAGGCGCCCTTCTTTTTTATTGTGGATGGCGCTCTCGCCAGCAGCATTCCTACTCCGGCCATCGAGGGAACGAAACGTTCGTTAAAAGATATGCTGGATATACTGCTGCCCGATGAATTGTTCTATGTACAGGATGGTAATTATATTATCATCAAAAGAAGACCTATGTCTGCCGCTATGCAGGCGGTAGCCGAAGGTATTACCCCTCCTGCGGGAGTTGCAAAAGTCATTACCGGGATAGTGACCGATGAAAAAGGGCAGCCGCTTCCTGGTGTAAGTATCGTTGTAAAGGCATCCCGTGCTGGTACCATGACAAACGATAAAGGTGTCTTTTCACTGGAAGCCAGGGGCGATGCAGATACATTGCTGATCAGCTATATCGGCTATCGTACACAGGAAGTAGCTGTAAAAGGTCGTAGTCAGCTGAATATCCAGCTGGCTTTAAGTGAAAACTCACTCGCTGATGTTGTAGTGATCGGGTATGGTAGTCTGCGGAAAGGCGACCTGACCAGTGCTGTTGCTACCGTAAAATCAGAGAGCTTCGTTAAAGGCAATGTATTGGATGCCGGTCAGCTCTTACAAGGTAAAGTAGCCGGTTTGTCCATCGGTACGCCCAGTGGCGATCCAACCAGCGGTTCACAAATCCTGTTGCGTGGTAATACGACATTGCTGGGTGCGAATGCCAATCCGCTGGTATTGATAGATGGTATCCCCGGCGATCTCAAGACCGTTGCGCCGGAAGATATAGAATCAGTAGACGTACTGAAAGATGGTTCAGCGGCCGCTATTTATGGTACCCGTGGTACAAACGGCGTGATCATCATTACCACCCGAAGGGCCAGTGGTACATTCAATAACTCCGTGGATTACAGTGGATATGTCAGCACACAGACGATTGCCCGCAAACCTGATATGCTGACTGCGGATGACTATCGCAAGCAGATTGCCGAAGGGCTGAGAGACGCTTCCTGGAATCAGGGGGGCAATACTGACTGGTTAAAAGAAATATCACAGACACCGCTGACACATGTGCATAACCTGACTTTCAGAGGGGGGAATAGTAAAACCAACTACCTCGCCAATGTGAACTACCGTTCCCTGGAAGGTATTATGAAGAAATCGGACAACCGTACCTTTACAGGTCGTATCGATATCAATCACAGTATGCTGGATGATAAACTCCGTATCAATCTCGGTATGCTGAACGCCAATAACAAGTATACGACTACCGGTGATGGTTTCAGTTTCAATGGTTATACCTACAGACAGGCAATGATCCGGAACCCCACTTCACCGGTACGTGATTCCGCCGGAAACTGGTATGAGCAGACAGGGCTCTTCAACTATGAAAACCCTTTGTCAAGATTGTATGAGAGCGATGGGCGTAATACATCCCAGAATTCGCGCTTAAATGGTTCGCTGACACTCTTGCCTGTCGAAGGACTGAAACTGTCTGCATTGTTCTCTTATACACGTTACAATGAAGACAGAGGGTATTCAGAGACCAAGCGTCATATCTCCACCCTGAGAGACGGCCGGAATGGATATGCTTCTGTAGGAAGTACGCAATCTATTGACCGGCTCATGGAACTGACAGCACAGTACAACAAGAATGTCGGACGACATAAATTTACCGTACTGGGTGGTTACAGTTACCAGGAAAATGAATTTAATACACATTGGGCACAGAACTGGGATTTCCCGACGGACCGCTTTACCTATAACAACATCGGTATCGGACAGGCACTGAAAGAAGGACTTGCGCCGGAATACAGCGAAAAGAGAGAAACAAACCTGATTGGTTTCTTCGGAAGAGCGACTTATAGTTTTGATGACCGCTATCTGTTAATGGCCAGTTTGAGGCATGAAGCCGCCAGTCAGTTGTACGGAACGAAACAACCATGGGGTAACTTCCCGGCGATATCCGCAGGATGGCGCATCAGCAATGAAGCATTCATGAAAAGACAAAGTCTGTTTGATGACCTGAAACTCCGCGTAGGATACGGTGTTACGGGTACACAACCGACTGACTTATTCCTGGGTGTGGCCATTTTGAGCTATGGTGCTTATGTATACTCCAATGGCGTATGGATACAGACACTCGGCCCTTCACAGAACCCTAATGCAGATCTGCGTTGGGAAGAAAAACACGAAACGAATGCCGGTGTTGACTTCTCCATGTTACAGGGCAGGATCAGTGGTAGCGTAGATTACTACATCCGCCGTATCAATGGACTGTTGTATGATTATCAGGTGCCTAGTCCGCCGAACCTCTTTTCTTCTACCCGTGCAAACGTAGGTAAGATGGAAAACAAAGGTCTGGAAGTGATTGTGAACTTTATCCCTGTCAAAACAAAAGATTTTGAATGGAGCAGCAGTGTAAACTTCTCTACCAATACCAATAAACTGCTTAGTCTTTCCAATAATGTTTATAAGGCGACCAACAACTATTTCACCACAGGTGGTACCGGTGAGCCGATCCAGACATTCACACATATTGTGAATATCGGAGACAAGATCGGTGACTTCTACGGATTCAAAGTAGCAGATATTTCTCAGGATGGTAAATGGATCTATGAAGGTCGTGACGGTAAACCTGTCAATTATGATGATTACCAACATGCCTTTGAAGACAAACGTGTATTGGGAAATGGTTTGCCAAAATATTACGGTGGATGGAATAACAGCTTCCGCTACAAACAGTTTGATCTGAATATCACCATGCGTGGTGCATTCGATTATCAGATACTGAACTTTCAGCGGATGTATTATGAGAATACCGGTCTGCAACAATACAACCGCCTGAAATCAGCTTATGACAAAGTGCTGGGTAAGGCAGTACTAAGCAAGGATATGCCGCTGGAGTTTAATAGCTACTATGTGGAAGATGGTGATTTCTGGAAGGTGGATAATATCACACTGGGCTATAATATCCGTAACCTGAAATCAAAATATCTGCATGCTGCAAGATTGTATGTATCCACGCTTAACACTTTTGTGATTACAGGTTATAAAGGAATAGACCCTGAAGTTAACAGACTGGGACTGGCGCCTGGTGTTGACGACAGGGATAAATATCCGTCTGTGAGAACATTTACTGTTGGTGTAAACATAAGTTTCTGATCCGTTAATGCTACTGTTATGAAACATACTGCAAAAAAAATCTTACTGGCTACACTGATTGTGCTGTGTAGCTGTACCAAACTGAAAGATGATAGTTATAATCAGATCATCGCCGGACAATTTGAACCTACCGCACAGGATCTGGCATCGCTGGTAGGCGCTGCTTACGTGAACTGGCGTATTGTATTAAATGGATGGAATGGATATGCGCGTATCCAGGAAGCGACATCAGATGAAGCCGTAGTGCCGGCAAGACCCAATGGCTGGGTTGATGGTGGTATCTACCGTCGTTTACATGAACATAAATGGACCTCGGATGATGATGTAACGATCAATACCTGGGGGCGTACATATGCAGGGATCACTAACTGTAACCGGGTCATTTATCAGCTGGAATCAGGTGCGATACCGGTTACCAGTGGTAAGGAAGAAACACTGGCCGAACTGAAGGTGCTGCGGGCTTCTTATTACTATGTATTGTGTGATGTATATGGCAATGTACCGATTGTGACGGACTTTAATGTTGCTGATGGCTACCTGCCTGAGCAGCGCACAAGAAAAGAAGTATACGATTTCATCATCAAAGAGATAAAAGATAATATCGGTTTACTGAGTGATAAGAATGATAAATCCACTTACGGTAAATTTAATAAATGGGCGGCTTATGCCTTACTGGCCAAGATGTATATCAATGCGGAAGTCTATACCGGTACTGCTGCCTGGAGTGATTGTATTACGGCCTGTGATGCGATCATCAACTCAGGAAAAGGATTTATCCTGGAACCGATACAGCGGAACCTGTTTGTGACAGAGAATGAAAATTCAAAAGAAATCATCTTCGCATTACCTTTTGATGAAACATATGTGACTGACTGGAATGCATTTGATATACATATGCAGACATTGCAACCGGCCAGTCAGGCGACTTACAACCTGAAGTCTACGCCATGGGGGGGTATCTGCGCGATTCCGCAGTTTATTAACACCTTTGATCAGAATGATGCCCGCTATCGGGATAACTGGATCAAGGGACAGCAATACAGTGCCGCAGGAGAACCGCTTAACTGTACAATGGGCGCTTATACCGGCAAACCGCTGGCATTTGTAAATGAAGTACCTGGTATCGATCTTTCAGAAGAAATCCACGGTTTTCGTTTAGGTAAATTTGAGATCAAGCAGAATGCGAACGTGCAGCTTAGTAATGACTGGCCCTTATTCAGGTATGCAGACATCCTGATGATGAAAGCAGAGTGTCTGATGAGGGATGGAAAGGCGGCCGCTGCTGCCGGGCTGGTGACGGAAGTAAGACGCCGCAACTTCACAGATCACCCGGAAAAGGCGATTGTAACAGCCGCTGATCTGGTGAAAGGAAGTGTGTATAACTATGGTCTGCGCAATCACCTGAATCAAACGATAGAAGGTGGCGACAACGTACAATACGGCCGCTTCCTGGATGAACTGGGATGGGAGTTTAACCAGGAAGATCGTCGCAGACAGGACATGATCCGTTTTAAAGTGTTTACAAAGAAAGCCTGGTTCTCACATTTGCCAAATGGTGATTATCGTACGCTCTTTCCAATTCCCCGTATTGAAATCAACAAGAACGGCAACCTGAAGCAGAATACTGGTTACTAATAATAAAGGTTATGAAGAAACAATTGTTAACATTGGCCCTGCTGTATACCCTGCCTTTGTGTGCACAGCAGGCAGACTATCCTGTAAGAGGGGTGGACATCACCGCTGTAAAACTGACTGACAGCTTCTGGCTGCCCCGGATCCGTGTCAATCATACGGTCACTATTCCGGCATCCTTTGCACGATGTGAAAGTACCGGTCGTGTGAAGAACTTTGAAATGGCAGCAGCAAAGGAAGGTAAGTTCTGTACAAAATATCCTTTCGATGATACGGATATTTATAAAACCATTGAAGGAGCTGCCTATTCCATGGCAGTGACGCCTGATAAAAAGATGGATGCCTATGTGGATTCACTGATTACGATCGTGGCAAAAGCGCAGGAGCCAGACGGCTATCTGTACACTGCCCGTACAATAGATCCCGCGCACCCGCACGACTGGGCCGGTCCGGAACGTTGGGTGAGAGAACATGAACTGAGTCATGAGCTGTATAACTCGGGGCATATGTTTGAAGCGGCCAGTGCACATTACCTGGCTACCGGTAAACGTAATTTCCTGGATGTTGCTTTGAAGAATGCCGATCTGCTGGTATTGACATTCGGCCCCGGGAAACGTGGTGTAGCGCCCGGACATGAAGTGGTAGAAATGGGGCTGGTGCGTTTATATCGTATTACCGGTAAAAAGGAATACCTGCAACTAGCCAGGTTCTTTATCGATGAAAGAGGTAAACGTCAGTACAATCCAAAGAGCAGGAATCAGTGGGAGAACGGCAAATACTGGCAGGACCAGGAGCCGGTTGTCAATCAATCTGAAGCCGTAGGCCATGCCGTAAGAGCCATGTATCTCTATGCCGCTATGGCGGATATTGCTGCGCTGGACGGAGACACTGCTTATCTGCACGCGATTGACAGGATATGGGATAATATGGCCACAAAGAAGATCTACGTACAGGGCGGCATCGGCGCCATTCCTGATGGAGAACGTTTCGGCGAGAATTATGAACTCCCCAATGCTACTGCTTATAACGAAACCTGTGCAGCGATAGGAAATGCTTTCTGGAATGTACGTATGTTCCAGTTACACGGGGATGCGAAATATGTGGATATGCTGGAGAAAGTGTTGTATAACGGATTGATATCCGGCGTCGGACTGGATGGCAAGTCCTTCTTCTATACGAATGCGATGCAGATCAGAAATGGTGTGCATCATCACAGTATGGAACCAGGCCGTTCCGGATGGTTTGAATGTTCCTGTTGTCCTACTAATATGGCACGTTTTCTACCTTCATTACCCGGTTATATCTATGCACAGAAAGCCAGGGATGTATATGTGAATCTGTTTATCAGCAGCACGGCTAATATCCAGGTAGAAAAGCAGAAAGTGAAGATCGTGCAGACCAACAATTATCCATGGAATGGTGATCTGCGTTTTAATATTGAACCGGCAGCAGCAACTGAATTTACGTTAAAACTGCGTGTGCCGGGATGGGCCAGACAGGAAGCGATTCCTGGCGGATTGTATCACTTCCGGGACCAGGATCAACACAAGGTGGTGATCAAAGTAAATGGTCAGCCGGTTGATTACCAGCTGGAACAGGGATATGCCGTGATCAAAAGAAAATGGAATAAAAAAGATGTTGTTGAAATGCAGTTGCCAATGGATACGCATGAGGTACTGGCAGATAACAAGATCAAGGATGATATAGGAAAGGTAGCTATTCAGCGCGGACCACTGATGTATTGCGCTGAGTGGAAAGACAATAATGGCCGCACCAGCAATCTTATACTTCCTGCGACATTACAGCCGGAAGAAAGGAAAGATCTGTTGAATGGTATCGTTGTGTTGAAAGGAGAAGGTAAAAGCGTCAATGTAGATGTGCAGCAACAGCAGGTGAATACAACGTCCAGACAAATTACACTGATCCCTTATTATGCCTGGGCAAACCGTGGAGAAGGGGAGATGAATGTATGGTTTCCTGCAAAGATTGCAGATATCGATATACTGGCACAGTAGCAAAGCGATCAGCTAATACAAAGGGCTGTCCACCAAAAGTGTGACAGCCCTTTGTGTCAATAAACCGTTTGTTGCTACAGCCCTTCCGCAGTCCATGCGCCGCTCTGTACAAGTAAGCCGAACCAGTCTTCCATATGCCAGGTATGTGTGAGTTTACCATCTTTCAGGTAATGGAATTCATGTAAGGGAATGCTCACTTTCTTGTTGGTTGGTGGAATACCTAATACCGCTTTATCGTGTGTGAAAGTAATCGCTGCTCTTACTGCCGCCCGTTCGTGTACACCCATGATTTCATGAATGACGATCTCTATATCAGGAAAGCTGCCGACAAAGCTGCGGATGATATCTTTCAAGCCCTGTGGACCGTGTGCCTGTCCGGGAGCCAGCGGGATATCCTGCCAGTCCGGTGTGCAGACGGTATCCAGTAAATCCGGTTGTTGTTCTTTCCAGGCGCCGTAAAATACTTTTATAGCTGTTATTTCTTCAGCACTCAGTGGTGCTGCCTGTATATCTGGTGTCTTCATGTTATTGATATTTACAGGTCAAAGGTCAGTCAGATAGCGGAAGGAATAATGGTGATGATTTCAGGGATATTAGTAGTGTTTTCAGTTTCTGGATAGCGGGATAAAAGCGAAGGGTGTCTGCCATGTGGCGGACACCCTTCGCTATATTATTTATCAGCAGGATTATTAACGTAATCCTTCACATATCTTCTTAACGATCGCCGGGCCTTCATATACGAAGCCTGTATAGACCTGTACCAGCGAGGCGCCGGCATCCAGTTTTTCCTGGGCGTCAGCAGCGGTGAAGATACCACCTACCGCAATGATCGGTACGGCGCCATTGGTATTTTTATGGATATAGCGGATTACTTCTGTTGCTTTCTCTTTTACCGGCAGACCGCTAAGTCCACCTGCACCGATCGCTTCCACTTCCGCAGCAGGCGTTTCCAGGTTGGAGCGGTCAATAGTTGTATTGGTCGCTACGATACCTGCCAGTTTGGTTTCCTGTACAATTTCTATGATATCATCCAGCTGACTGGTGGTCAGGTCCGGTGCTATTTTCAGCAGGATTGGTTTTGGCTTGCTTTTCTGGTTGTTCAGCGTCTGCAGGTGATGCAACAGCTGTTTCAGTGGTTCTTTTTCCTGTAATGCGCGTAGATTCGGCGTATTCGGAGAACTTACATTCACAACGAAGTAATCCACTACATCAAACAGGGCATGGAAACATTTCTCGTAATCACTGATCGCTTCTTCGTTAGGTGTGATCTTGTTCTTACCGATATTACCTCCGATGATGATATCGGATTTTCTTTTTTGCAGGCGTTTAGCAGCTGCAATAGCACCTCCGTTATTGAAACCCATACGGTTGATAAGCGCTTTGTCTGCCGGCAGGCGGAACAGACGTGGCTGATCATTACCCGGCTGGGATACCGGGGTAACCGTACCGATTTCTACAAAGCCGAAGCCCAGGCTGGCCAGTTCGTCGGTAAAACGGGCGTCCTTGTCAAAACCAGCGGCTAGTCCGACCGGGTTTTTAAAGGTCAGTCCCCAGAGTTGTCTTTCCAGTCCTTTACGTTTCGGCTGACAAAAGGAGTGGAGTATATTTTTTCCCAGGGGAAGACCATGCATGATTTGCAGGCCCTTCATTACCTGGTAATGGATGCTTTCCGGAGGAAAGCGGAAGAGTATATTCTTGATAAAATTGTACATGCGGGCACAAAGATAAATAAGTTAAACAATAACCGATAGTCCCTTACAGCAGACGCATAATACACATTTTGTATGTCTGTACAGAATGATTGTCAGGTGATAACACAGCAAAACCGGGTATATATTATATCTTTACACCGCTTTTAACCAATGCTGGACCGCCAAACATTTGAAGATATCTTTAGAGAACATCACGCCGCCTGTCTCGCTTTTGCCGTGCATTACACTGGTAATGTCCACGAGGCGGAGGAGGTAGTGCAGCAGGTATTCCTGCGACTGTGGGAGAAAAGAGCGGTGATTGATATCACAGGGGCGACCCGGTCTTACCTGCTGGCGGCGATCCGGAATACGGCAATCAGTAACTGGCGGAAAGAGACGGTGAGGCAGGAGAAAGAGCAGACCGCCGGTCATCTCCAGGCAGCAGATGTACCCGTTCAATCGCCGGTATGGGAGTTGGAAAAACGGTATCAACAAGCCCTGGAAGTACTCCCTGAGCGTTGTCGTGAAGTGTTTATACTCAGCCGTCAGCAGCAATTGAAGTACCATGAGATCGCGGAAGTAATGAACATTTCTGTTAAGACGGTGGAAAACCAGATGGGAAAAGCATTGAAAATTATGCACCGGGAACTGAGGGACTACCTGAACCTGTTGCTGCTGCTACTTTAAGGGTGGATATATGTCCGCCGGGGGATCATAGCAGATATGTGCACCAAAATATTTACCTGTCCCTATAGGGGAAAGATCTAATAACCTGCGTCCTGTTACCGGGGAAAGTCAGTACGTGCTCCGGCACGGCTTTCACCTGTTTAAAACACTACAAACTGTTCGATGACTAAACTGAATGCTGATGAGGCATTATATGCCTTGCTATGTAAATACGTGCTTGGTGAAGCCGATGTGACTGAGCGTCAATGGGTGGACGAATGGCTGAAAAGCGATCCCGAACATCCGGCATTATTGGCTTCACTTGACAAGTTACTCAAGGGGCAGCCTGTTATACAGGTGACCCCGGAGGATACGGAACGTGCCTGGCAGTCTCTCAGTAGCCATATAGGCAGCATGAAAGTCAGCCATACGCGGCGTAGCTGGTGGGCGGCAGCAGCCGTGTTGCTGATCGCAGCAGGAACAGGATGGTGGTGGCTGACAGCCAGCAGGAACAGGGTGCAACGTTATACAGGGCCGGTGGTCGCCTATCTGAAAGATGGATCTACGATTCAGCTGGAAGATAATGCCCTGCTGGAGGTCTCATCGGGTTTCGGTAAAGTACAAAGAGAGGTGAGCCTGGAAGGAAAAGCACTTTTTACTGTAACGTCGGATGCTGCCCGTCCGTTTATAGTAAAATTGGGGGAACGTACCATCAGGGTGCTGGGTACCCGTTTTATGGTGGAAACCGCTGGAAAGACAAGCCCGTTCCGGGTACATGTCGATACAGGAGAAGTGATGGTCTGTGATAGCCGTAGCAACGACAGTGTAGTGCTTTCTGCCGGTATGCTGCTGGAGCAACGGTATAAAGAACGTTTCCGGGTAGCTGCACATGTGGCAGATGCCGTTGGCAAACAATTGTCGTTTACAGACACACCTTTGTCAGAGGTATTACAGACCATCGGACTGGTGTATAACATAACCGTTACCGCAGACAGTACATTGCTGGAACTGCCGGTGACAGCCACTTTTACCGGCGAAACAGCCAACAACATACTGGCCTCGCTCGCATTTATGACCAATGCGACAATAGAAAAAGGAGCGTCCGGTGTCACATTAAAGAAGCATGATGAATAATAGCTATAACCTTAAAACGAATGATGTCACTGTTTGGTAGATTCCTGCTGGGGATGCTATTGATCAGTATTTCTGTACAGGCGTCAGAGTGGGACTGGAGAATGAAAATCAGCGTGGTCGTAAAGGACCAGCCGCTGGAAACGGTATGTACTATACTCGAACAACAATACGGTATCCATTTTTCTTATAGCCGCAATATTGTGGACCTCTCACCGCTGGTGACCATCAATGTGCAGAACCGGCCCCTGAAAAAAGCCCTGGATGAAATTTTTAGCCCTTATAATATTTCCTTTGCCCGCATAGGCGATCAGATTGTGTTGACAGTCAAGAAGCATCCAACGGCTACTATTAATGGATATGTACAGGATTTTAAGACTGGTGAGAAGTTGATCGGGGCCACTGTTTATTCTCCCATATTGCATGTAGGGACGATGACCAACCAATTTGGCTTTTTCAGTATTACCCTTCCACAGGATACGAGTAGTCTGACGGTATCTTATATCGGCTATGAGCCTGCTCATCTTTATTCCGGGAAAAATGACAAGACACCGGTAATTGTGGCATTGCATCCAAAAAGTAGCTTGCCTGAAGTGATTGTAGATACAATTCGTCCGACGGAGCAAAGTACTGTCAGCCGCCTGAATGTATCTCCGGCAGCTGTTAAATCCATGCCCCGTTTATTGGGTGAAGCAGATATGATGCGTACGATTGTTGCCTTACCTGGTGTGTCCGGTAGCCTGGATGGTGCAGGTTCTCTGAATGTCAGGGGAGGTAGCCCTGATCAGAACCTGATACTGCTGGATGGTACTCCTATATTTAACGTTTCGCATCTGTTTGGTATTTTCTCGGTGTTCAACCCTGATATTGTGAAAAACGCAGACTTCTATAAAGGTGCATTTCCTGCCCGTTATGGTGGTCGTTTGTCTTCCATTGTGGATATCTCTCTTAAAGACGGAGATATGCAGCAGTATCATGGAGAGGCAGCTATAGGATTGATTGCGGCGAAAGCAATGGTAGAAGGGCCACTGAAAAAGGACAAAACATCTTTTCTTGTGTCAGCCCGCCGTTCACATACAGATATGCTGATGAATGACCTGATTGTGAATAATAACACGGAGTCCGGACCGGAAAGTAATGCATATGTGTATTTCTATGATGCCAATGTGAAGATCAACCATATTTTTTCACCCCGTGACCGTATCTATCTAAGTGCATATATAGGGCAGGACAAACTCAGTGTGAAATGGAAGGAGGGGTCTTCGGACGGCGGCATCAGTACTTATTCCGGCGATAGCCGTTCTAATTTCCTCTGGGGAAATTATACCAGTACTTTACGATGGAATCATGTGTTTGGGCCGAAGATGTTTGCAAATGTGACGGTGAATTATTCACAATATTATTTCTCCACTGATTATAAATACAACTACAAGCCGCTGAATTCATTGGATACAGGTATATTATCCGGTAAATACTATTCCCGGATACAGAATGCCGTGGCCAAGATGGACTTTGAATACAGGCCACAGCCCAAACACACGATTAAATTTGGTGTCGGTGGCATCACACATATTTTCACACCAGGTGTATCTGTATTTCAGGACAATGGTAAAGATCAGCCGGCAGTGGATACCACTTATGGCGATGTGACTTCGGTAGGACAGGAGTTGTATCTGTATGGTGAAGATGAATGGAATGCGGCACATAATCTCTGGCTGAATCTGGGGGTACATGCATCCGGTTTCCTGGTGGATGGTCGTTTCTATAATTCCATACAACCCCGTTTAGGTATCCGTTATGAATTGCCGCGCAGATGGGTGCTCAGAGGTTCGTATACACATATGACGCAGTATCTGCATCTGCTGGCTAATAATGCGGCGAGTCTGCCTACAGATCTGTGGGTTCCATCATCCGGAAGGGTAAAGCCAATGTTCTCACGGCAGGGTTCTTTTGGTGTATCCAAAACGAGCAGAAGAGGGATGTATGCGATGTCACTTGAGGGCTATTACAAGACCATGGACCATGTGATAGAGTATAAAGGGGCAGCTTCTCCATTTAACGGAGCAGGAAAGGATTGGGATGAAGTGGTGGATATTGGTAAGGGGCGTAGTTATGGTGCAGAATTATTACTTGAGAAAAAGAAAGGAACAACACGCGGCTGGATAGGCTATACCTTGGCATGGTCAGAAAGAGCTTTCCCCAGTGTTAATCAGGGAAGAATATTCCCTTATAAATATGACCGCCGGCATGACCTGGAAGTGGTGATCACGCAAAAGCTGGGTAAACGCTGGGAATTGTCCGCCAGTTGGGAATATGCTTCCGGTACGCCTTTGTCATTACCCAATGCCAGTTATGAAGGGATTAATGATCCTTCTCCTTATGATCCGCCACAGAACGATCCTATACTGGATCATATGGGCGACAGGAATAAGTACCGTACTACACCGATGCACCGGCTGGATCTCAGCGCCACTTACAGCAAAAAGAAGCGGCTGTGGACAAAAAGCTGGACGTTCAGTCTGTACAATGCCTATAATCAACAAAATCCATTCTTTTACGCCATCGTCACTGACAGGGAGAAACAGGAGCGTTATCTGGCCGAGGTCAGCATCCTGCCTATTCTGCCTAGTGTGACGTACGCTATTAAATTTTAAATGAAACGTATGCGTCCGTTTATTGTTGTTGCAATAGTATGTATGATCATATTCGCTGGCTGTAGCAAGGAGTCCAGGATTGCGATACCCTATGATGGCGATAAGATAGTGCTCAATACGCTGATACAGCCTGACAGTCTTGTGTATATAAGAGTGACCGGCAGTAAGCCGGTGAAAGAATATCAGAATCTGAAGTTCCCCGAGTTGAAAAATGCAGTTGTCATGATGTATGAAGACGGCAAAACAATGCCGGCGCCGGAATGGAAAGTAATCAATGGGAAAGGATACTTTGTATCCCATATGCCAGCCAGGGCAGGCAGTGAGTATAAGATCACAGTTAATTACAGCGGATTGGCCAGTGTAACTGCAACGGACAGCACGCCACAGCGTCCGGAAATCAGGGACGGAGCTGCACAGAAATTGGGCAACAGGGTGCGTTTCACGCTGAAAGACAATATTAATGAGAAAAATTACTACAGGATACGCGTGTATAATGCCGACACTGTAAACGGTGTCATTACTCCATTTAAGCGCGATACCGTAAAGTTCAGACTGGATCCTTCCTTTAATAACAACTTTGCTGATATTATAGGCAATAGCTATAGCGGCGAAGTGATGCTGAGTGATGAACGTATCAGCGGAAAGGATGTACTGTTCGTATTACAGACAAGCAAACAGGTCACTGCTTCCCACATGATAGTGGAAGTCAGCAATCTGACGACGGGCGCCTATAAATACCTGGACGGCACATCAGATCAGCGATTGGAAGACGGCCTTGATTTTACGTTGAATCCGGAGGATATCTATTCCAATGTGAAGAACGGATATGGCATCGTTGCGGGGGTAAACGCCGGCAGACTTTCATTCGCAGTAGAATAGCAGCTCTATTTCTCTATCTGGTATTTGAGAATAATATCATTCAGCTTACACGACAGTTTTACACATTCTGAAATAATGGTGTTTTCGAGTTCAGTATAACCCGCTGATTCCAGGTGATAGATCTGCGGGTATACGGATGACATCAGCTCTTTGGCGGCAGATATCAGACCGTCCTGCAGATTAACAAGTTGTTGTTGTTCCTGCATCGCACTCTGATAGTAAGGCGATAATGGATTTAGTATTTCATCCCAATCCATGGGTATTAATTTTTCCGGTGATAGGTAATATATAAACAACAACAGCGGAAAGTATTTAGTTTAAACCCCTCCCGCAACTTCCTGAAGAAATATTGAATTTTATAAATATTTCCCATTTGCGTAAAGATTGTCATAAAATTTTCCCGATTTGATTAGTTGGTTACATTTCTATGACATAGATTTGCACTACTCAATTACTCCGCCGCAACTGTCAGACCATTTCTGATATATCCTTATATCATTTTCGGCTGTCAGGTACTCTTAATTTTTTTCATTACTGGTAAACTGTACCGGAAAACTGCGAAGTTCCGTAAAGGGCACTGCTGTGTCAATACTGTACTTCCCGGTGTCTGGTACCCGATAACTTATTGCTAAGATCTTGCCGGAGCATGGCGGAGTAAAATGCTTACGGTAAGCGATGGTTGGCCCAAACCCCGGGTAGGGTCAACCATTAATTTTTTCTTTCCAGTGTATTAATCAATCTTATTTATTCAAACTTATGATGAATCATATGCGGATACGTGCAATGATCGTATCCTTTGCTGTATGCCTGTTGGCGACGATGAATGTGAATGCGCAGAAACGTATTGTATCACTGAATGGTGCGGTTACCGAGATCGTGTGTGCACTGGGATTTGAAAAATCACTGGTAGGGGTGGATGTCACCAGCACCTATCCTGCCAGCATGAAAGAGGTGACTAAAGTAGGCCACAACCGTAATATTTCCGCTGAGCCGGTACTGGCATTACAGCCAGACCTGATTCTCGCTACAGATAATTTTATCCAGCCTGCTGTTATTGACCAGTTTAAGAATGTAGGTGTAAAAACTATACAGATGAAGCAGGAGTTTTCCGTAGCCGGCACTAAAAAGCTGATTACAGACGTGGCTGCTGCATTGAATGTGCCTGAAAAAGGTACAGCGCTGATCAAACAGCTGGATAAAGAACAAAAGACTTTACATGTACAGTCACACCCCAAAAAGGTACTGTTTATCTATGCGCGTGGCGCAGGTACCATGATGGTGGCAGGTAAAGAAACACCGCTAGACAAGATTATTGCCCTTGCCGGTGCACGGAACGCTGCCAATGGTTTTAATGATTTCAAACCACTGACGCCGGAAGCGCTGGTAACTGCTAATCCGGATGTGATCCTCATGTTTGATGACGGATTAAAGAGTATGGGTGGCGTAGACGGTCTGCTGAAAGTACAGGGCGTTGCCCAAACGAATGCAGGCAAACAAAAGAAAGTGATTACCATGGATGGCCAGCTGCTGACAGGATTTGGACCGCGTGTGATTCAGGCCGTACAGGAGCTTTCTACGAAGCTGAACTAATAAAGATGAGTATCAACATAAAACGCGCCGGCAGTATTACGATTTTAAGCGTCTTGCTGATTGTCGTAATACTGCTGGCGACAGGTACAGGTGCGATGCACATGTCTCCTATACAGGTGCTTGCCATATTATTGGAGAAAACAGGCATACACCTTCCTGTGGCCTACGAAGAAAATATGCCGGGTGTACTGTGGATGATCCGCTTGCCGAGAGTTGTACTGAGTGTATTGATAGGAGCAGGATTGGGACTGGCAGGTGCTTCCTTACAGGGTTTACTGCGGAATCCGCTGGCAGATCCAGGATTGATCGGTATTAGTTCGGGAGCATCAATGGGGGCGGTAGTAATGATTATTGTACAGCATACATTACCCGTTTTTCAAAGTGCACCGGCCCTGAATTTTTATGCATTGAATCTTGCAGCATTTGCCGGAGCAATCATCACAACACTTTTCATCTTTCGCATTGCGCGTACCGGCGGACAGGCAGTTATCTCTACGTTGCTGCTGGCGGGTATTGCAGTAAGGGCATTGTGTGAATCAGTGACTGGTTTGATGACGTACCTGGCCAACAATGAACAGCTGCGTAGCATTACGTTCTGGTCATTGGGTAGTCTGGGCGGCGCCAACTGGAAAACTGTTGCAGGTATTGCACCTTTCATTATCATTCCGTTGATAGTGCTGCCGCGCCTGGCGCCGGCACTGAATCTGCTAGCACTTGGTGAAAGAGAAGCGATGCACAGTGGTGTAGGCGTACCTAAACTGAAAGCATTACTGGTCATACTGGCCACGATGGCGGTAGCTGCGGGTGTGGCAGTGGCAGGTATCATCGGATTTATCGGACTGATCGTACCACATATTGTAAGGCAGTTCACCGGACCGGATTACCGGATACTGATACCCGGTTCCGCATTATCAGGAGCAGTGCTGCTGACAGTTGCAGACCTGTTATGCCGTACTATCGTTGCGCCTGCTGAATTACCCGTAGGTATTATTACAGCGGTCATAGGAGCGCCTTTCTTCCTATGGCTGATTATTAAAGAAAAAAGGACTATACTGGCATGATGTTGCGTGCAAAAGATATATCACTGTCCCTGGGAAAAGCACAGATATTGCGTGGTGTAAGCATGGATGCGAATGCCGGCGAACTCTGTGTGATCATGGGGGCCAATGGAGCGGGTAAATCAACACTGCTGAAAGTAATAGCAGGGGAGTATATGCACTATCAGGGTAGTGTGAACATTGCCGGCAATGAATTGAAAACATTACCGGTAGATGCCCAGGCCAGGATGCGTGCCGTATTGTCACAACAGATCACATTGAATCAGCCTTTCTCCGTAATGGAAGTAGTGAACATGGGGCGTTATGTATACAATACGCATCTTACTGCGCTGGATAAAGAGATCGTAACCTACGCACTGAAGACGATGCAGGTATACAACCTGCGGGAAAGGACATATCCGACGCTATCAGGAGGACAGAAACAACGTGTGCAGATGGCCCGGGTACTGGCGCAGCTACTGGAGGCGCCCGATCTGCGGGCCACCGATTATACCGGTAAAAAGATGCTGCTGCTCGATGAACCGGTGACGGGTATGGATATTCTTCATCAGCAGTTATCCCTGCAACTGGCTACCTCTCTCGCTGCCAGCGGCGTATTGGTAGTAGCCGTGCTGCACGACTTTCAGTTAGCTGCTGCTTATGCAAACAGAATGCTGCTGTTAAAAGATGGAGGCGTATATGCACAGGGTACAGTGGAAGAAATCCTGCGACCTGCACATATTAAAGACTGTTTCGGTGTGGAAGTAGCCGTACTGGAACATCCTCAATGTCATTATCCGCTGGTGGTAACCGCCGCTGCCGACGGCCTTTTTAAATCACCTGCCGAAAAGGCAATAAACGTATTGTAATCCAATGAATGCAACTGCGACTTCTACATTAAAAGAACAATGGCTGAATTTCCGTGAACAACATCCGAAAACAAGAATCCGTGATGCTGCTCATCAGCTGCAAGTGAGCGAAGGCGAAATCGTCGCCGCCTGCACCGGAACAACCGTTAAGCACTTGAAGAATGAATTTCCTGCACTCATGCAGGCAATGCCGGCATTAGGTAAAGTGATGGTGCTGACCCGCAATGAAAATTGTGTAATAGAACGTAAAGGCGTTTTTGAAATAGTAAATACTGAAAACAAACATGTCGGTACCGTATTAGGTAAAGACATCGATCTGCGTATGTTCTTTTCCCGCTGGAAGTATGGCTTCGCAGTAGAAAATGATGAAAGTATCGGTTTCAAAAAATCTATTCAGCTCTTTGACGCACAAGGCGGCGCTATCATGAAGATATATGCGGTAGATCAGACGGATCTCAGCGCATGGGATAAAGTGGTAAGTGATTTCACGGCTGCTGAGCAGGTCGCTGCTATTCCTGTTGCGCCAGCGCCCGCCTCACCGGTATATAATGATGCAAACGCAGATGCTGCATCCTTCCTGGAAGGATGGGCAAACTTACAGGATACGCATGATTTCTTCCCATTGCTGATGAAGCATAAATTATCGAGAACAGGGGCACTTGAGCTGGCGGAAGGTAAATTCTCCCGCCGCGTAAACAGTGAATGTGTAAAAACATTGCTTAACCAGGCTTCCGCTACTGGTCTTGAAATAATGGTGTTTGTAGGTAACCCGGGCAATATCGAAATTCATACTGGTCCTGTACAGAAGATCCTTGAAATTCCAAACTGGATCAATGTAATGGACGAAGACTTCAATCTGCATCTCAGAACAGATACCATTGCACAAAGTTGGGTGGTGGAAAAACCTTCTGTAGATGGTATAGTTACTTCACTGGAAGTGTTTGATGCTGCGGGTGAAATGATTGCTCAATTCTTTGGTAAACGTAAACCAGGTAATCCTGAACTGGAACCATGGAGAGCATTGGCAGCGAGTCTGTAATGAACAATCGTTTTCTATAAACCTGCAATAGTTGAAGCGCCTTCATTTACATGGAGGCGCTTTTGTTTTTCCCTAATTGACAAATCGTTTTCCTTATTTGAGCGTCTATCCTTCACACAACGTAGTACTTTTGATCTGTGCGAAAGAGTAATTGATATTAGCATTTATTGCTGCAAACATCCATTGTTTGTCAGCTCCAAAAAGAAATTATACTATCCTCAAGAACCCTTTATCAGTGAAGTTTATCTGCTATTGCCGGCAGTGTGCGCACTGCCTGGCGATCCAGATTACAACACAAACCCTTAAACAAAAATATATGTGCGATATCAGACCATTGTGGAATAAGAATAAGGCGCAGATCAGCCATTGTGCAAATTGCCAGACCGTATATATATGGCATAATAACCTTATCCTGAATTTCACACCTAAAGATTTTCAATTATTTCATGAGACACTCGAACACCAGGACTTCTACGATTGCAGCATGATGTTTCCTGATGGAGAGGAAAGAGTCATCGTGCATTCGCCATGCAGAGATATCAGTTTTACGTTTACGTTGCAGGAATGGCTGGATATGAAGGAGGCGATGGGTGAAGCGATCCTATTGCAACAGGTATATGATCTGATCCGCTAGTGTTTTTCCTTATTGCGTAAGTCTTTTTCCTGAATAGATAAACGTGTTCGCCCAACGCATGCTTATCTTGCATGCATTATTTACTCCGCCAGATATCCGGTATTATACCATGGCTGCAATCTCCGCCCGCAGTTTGTGTAATACAGAAGCATTATTCATTTAACCGTAGGTAACAGTATGCGTCGTTGTGTCGATTGTTGAATACAACGGCAAGGGATTTTTATGCAATTTTTTTTAAAGGGGTCAATGCTACTATACTTTATGAGGTCACAATTAATTGTGTTAGGTCTGTCTATTGTCTTATGCAATAGTGCGTGGGCGCAGTCTGCAAAGCAGAAAGCGCCTGACAGTGTTATTGCCGATTCCGTACGTCTGCGCGACGTAGTGGTAACCGGTCAGTATGCTCCACAATCCCTGAAGCAGTCTGTATATCAGGTAAGAACCATTTCCAGTGAATATATAAAACTACGCGGCGCTACTAATGTACTCGGTGTACTGGATAACCAGTTAGGCGTGCGATTTTCCAATGATGCCACATTGGGTGAAACAGATGTGGAAATCATGGGAATGTCCGGTACGAACGTAAAGATCTTACTGGATGGGATTCCATTGGTAGACAGAGGTAGCGCCCGTCAGAGTCTTTCTCAGATAGATATCAATACCATCGAAAGAATAGAGATCGTTGAAGGTCCCATGTCAGTCGTCTATGGCACAGACGCATTGGCAGGTGTGATCAACATCATCACTAAAAAATATCACGGAAAGGAACAGTTGTCTGTTACTGCCCGTGTACAGGAAGAAACCGTTGGTAAAGAGTATGCTGCTTTCAAAGGTGAAGGAGTGCATAATGAGAGCATCGGTGTGCAGTGGGGACACAAAGGCTTCTTTGCCGGCGCTGGTTTTACCAGGAATAATTTCGGTGGATGGAGTGATTCACTTACTGGTCGCCGGAAAGCCTGGAAACCGAAAGATCAGCTTATTGCCAATGGTACCTTTGGATACAGCAATGAGCAACTGAAAGTATGGTACCGGCTGGATTATCTCGATGAAGATATTGCAAGCCGGGGTGATATTAATTATGATAACGGAAAGGCTACAGATCAGCATTACCTGACAGACCGCTTTACGCATCAGGCACAAGCCGTATGGCAGGTGAATAAGGACCTGGGCATTAATGCGACTGCTTCTTACCAGGATTACAAACGTATCACACATACCACGATCAAAGACTTTACGAATAATACAGAGGCACTGGCAACTGACGCAGGTGCACAGGATGTATCTAAGTTCAATACGATTTTCTTCAGAGGAACCGCACAGTATACTTTTTCTCCGGTATGGTCTTTCCAGCCGGGTATAGAATACCGTCGCGATGGTTCATCCGGACAACGTATACTGGGTACACCTTATATCGATGATTACTCCGTATTCCTTTCTGCTGAGATCAAACCGGTAGACTGGTTGAATATACGTCCGGGTGTAAGACTGATTGAAAACTCTGGATACAATGCACCGCCGGTGATACCTTCTGTCAATACAAAACTTGCATTGCGGGATAACCTGGATCTGCGCCTTTCTTATGCACGTGGTTTCAGAGCGCCTGCCCTGCGGGAATTGTATTTCTATTTCTTTGACGCCAGTCACTCTATCAAAGGGAACAGTGATCTGAAAGCAGAATATTCCAATAGCTTCACGGGTTCTGTCAGCTGGCAGGCGCTTGAGAAAGGGCCGGTACGCATAGGCGTAACTGCTACCGGATTTTACAATGACTTCAATAACAGGATAGATATTGCAACGATTAACGGATCGGACACGTCTACTTATGTGAACATCAGCAAGTTTAAAACGACTGGTGGTACATTAAGCGGGGTGTTTAACTGGAAAGATCTGCAGGTGAATGCCGGCTTTTCTTACATCGCGCGCTATAATCAGTTTTCCGATGATGCGGCCTACAACAAAGATTATCCAACACCGGAATTTACCTGGATGCCGGAAGTAAATGCCAATATTACCTACAATTTCAGAAAGATTGGAGGTGCACTGAATCTCTCTTATAAATTCAACGGAGAACGCCCTGCTTATGAAGAGGTAACCACCGCCGTTCCTTCTTTTATACATGAGATAAGAACACAGTCTTTTCATCAGGCAGATCTTACCGCTACCAAGACCATTACAAAATATGTATCGGTAAATGTAGGTGTCAGAAACTTGTTTAATAACACCAATATTAACAATTCAACATTGACCAGCGGACAGGCGCATACAGCAGGCGGCGTATTGCCGATGTGGTATGGACGGTCTTATTTCCTAGGATTAAGCTTCAACTGGAACAGGAACAAATAATTATTGATCAAATAAATACAATCAAACAAAAATGGCTATGAAATTAAGCAGACTTTTCCTCGTACTTGCTGTTGGAACCGTATTCAGTGCATGTAGTAAAGACGAGGACTCTACCGTTGTAATACCACCTTCTGATGGTTCTCAGCTTACGCTGAACGGCGGTGGCGGCACAGGCTCCCCAAATACTGTATATGTAGATTTCAGCTCTGACTCAACTGCTACAAGAGGTCGTACCAGCTGGTCCCTCGGTTTCTATAGTGGTGCAGAATACCGTGTTATCCTCAATGGTTTCACTGCTATCAGTGCAAAGGCTTTGAATAAAACGGATATCAGTACTGTTAATATCGAAGATACTGCAGGTATCACCCTGGCTATCGGACAGGGACAAGGTACACTGTCAATGATCGATGACGTATATGGTGATCTGACCAAAACTGCTATCGCTGAAGTGTCTGCTACAGAAGCAAACAACAAGGTATACCTGGTGAAACCAGAAACTTCTTCCGCTACCGATCCTGCTACCTGGTATAAAATCCGTGTTACAAGAAGTGGCAATGGTTACACTTTACAGTATGCAAAGCTGAAAGAAACCACCATTAAAACAGCTACTATCACAAAAGATAATAGTTTCAACTTTACTTTCTTCTCCCTGGAGAACGGTAACACTGTAAATATAGAGCCTAAGAAAGCTGACTGGGATATCGCATGGTCTTATGCTGCTTATTATACAGCGACCATTCCTTATTTCTTCTCCGATTTCGTGGTGACCAACCAGTATGCAGGTGTAACCGCAGCTAAAGTGGACAGCACTGTGATCAGTTATAACAACTTTTCTGCTTCCAACATCGCTACCCTGACATTCTCTGACAAACGAGATGCGATTGGCAGCAGCTGGAGAGCGACTACCGGCGCTGGTATCTACAAGAACTTCTATTATGTAGTGAAAGATGCTAACGGTAACTATTACAAACTGAAATTCGTGAGTATGGGGCTTGCTGACGGTGGTGTAAGAGGTTATCCGGTAATTGAATACAAACTGGTGAAATAAACTAAGAATTAAGAATTAAGAATTAAGAATTAAGAATTGTTTTAAGGTCTTAATAGTAACGACAAAGGCGATCTATATGAATCACCTTTGTCGTTTGTTTTATACCAGTTTTGTAAGGAACCCAGTCTTCGCTGCATTCCAATTCTTAATTCCTAATTCCTAATTCCTAATTTTTCCTCTTTGCGTAAGTCATTTTCCCGTTTCGTCATTAACTTGTCAGTAGTCCATACTAATTTTACAATACTACTCCGCCCGACAATCATTTTATTATTTCCGTAACCCGTACTATCGACCCGTTCCCTACAGGCACAGGGATATTCGTACCGGCATATTAACCAATGTATATCAGAAAGGATTTTTACACTTCAATCATCTTGCTGTGTGTGGGACACCAGTGGGCCATGGCCCAGACTGACACTTCCAGGGCTAAAGACCTGCGGGGAGTGGAGGTAAAAGCTGTGCGCCTGGAAACGCTGACCAGCAAAGCCGCTATGCCGGTGACTATCATCAACAGAAAGACACTGGAGATGATGGGTAGCCGCAGACTGGATGAAGTGATGCGCGAACAAACCGGTGTGAATATCGTGAATGATATAGCCGCGGGATCACGTGCAATCGGTATGCAAATGCAGGGCTTCAGCTCCGATTATATCCTGATACTGATAGACGGACAGCCAATGATAGGCAGAAATGCAGGAAATTTTGATCTGTCGCGCATTACCGTATCAGATATTGAGCGGATTGAAATTGTGAAAGGAGCGTCTTCCAGCCTGTTTGGCAGTGAAGCGCTGGGAGGTGTGGTGAATATTATCACCCGTCAGAAAGTAACAGCTACACAGGGACAGGCAATCCTGCGGTATGGTTCACAGAACACACAGGACGCTACACTGGAAGGAGAGATGCCTTTTGCAAAAGAAAAAGGGTCAGTGTCGTTGTCTGGTAATTATTACCATACGGATGGCTACAATGTGAACAGTTATCTCAGCAGGGGAGCTACAGCTCCGCCATATGATAGTTACAGTCTGCAATCCCGTCTTCGTTATCGTTTGAACAACACACATCAGTTGTTGTTGTCAGGCAGATGGGCGTTGCGTAATTCAGAGAATGAATCTGTGTATAGCAGTGGTCAGACTGAAAACAGTACAAAAGATGTATTGCGTGAAAGTGATGTGAATGCATCTGTGGTATTACAGTCGTCGGTCAACAAACGATTCCGGTTAAATACGCAATATTATCTGACACGCTATAGCTCCAGTCAGGACGTCAGCACCGGTAAGCAGGTCGCCCTGAAGGCGAATGATTTTACCCAATATTTTCACCGGCTGGAAGAGCAGTTTCTATATACGTCTTCAGAAAGATTATCCTTTACAGGTGGCGCAGGTGCGAATCTGGAAAGGATGAATGATACCGAGTTTCATGGTGGAAATGATCTTTGGAGCGGATATGCTTATGTGCAGGGCGACTGGAAGCTGCTTAGTAAGCTAATGATGCGTATAGGACTGAGATATGATCATAATGGTTTCTATGGTGGTCGTCTGAATCCAAGTGCCGGCATCAGTTACAGTGTGAGCGAGAAGGTGCTGTTGAAAGCCGCTGTTGGTACCGGATATAAGACCCCCGATTTCAAAAAACGTTACCAGGTCTTTACCAATCCGCAGGCAGGGTATACCGTGTTAGGTGTGGAAGAAGTAGCTGGCACGCTGGCTGAGATGCAGGCTGCGGGATTGATCAGTGAAATAAGACCTGTAGCGCGGAATATCAGTGCTGCTTTACAACCAGAGACTTCTGTGTCCTATAATGCAGGCGTAAGTGTACAAGCGCATACCGCCGTTAAGCTGGATCTGAATGCTTTTTATAATAGCCTGCACAATTTCATCAATACCGTGCAGGTGGCGACCAGAACGAATTATCAGCCTGTTTATTCCTACGTCAATCTCGACCGTTCCTATACTGCCGGGGTAGAAGCCGGTGTAATAGTAAGTCCGCTGGCAGGACTGGACATCTCCGCAGGGTACCAGTTATTGTATGCAAAAGACAGAGGTGTCATGGATTCCATCCGTAGCGGTAAGTATCCGTACAATAAGGTGCGGAACAGCAATACGGGGGAAACCAACACTTCCAGCGTGAGTGATTATATTGGACTGGAAAACAGGTCCAGGCATATGGCTAATCTGCGGGTATTCTATGAATATGCACCCTGGGGCGTCAGTGCTACCTGTCGTGTTACATACAGGAGTAAAGCAGGATATGATGATGCTAATAACAACCGTTTCCTGGACAGGTATGATACCTTCATTGCAGGTTATGCGATGTTGTATGCTTCTCTGGAAAAGAAATTATGTAAAGATCATTTATCCGTACAGATAACAGCGGATAATGTGACCAATTATACTGACATGCTGATGCCCGGACAACCTGGGCGCATCTTAATGGCCGGCTTAAAATGGCGCTTTTTTAAATAAACGAAACCATGCGATACGCAACCCTGTTCTGTATGTTAGCCGCTACCCTGTTAGCCGCTTCCTGTAAGAAGGATGAAAATAAGGATACGAAAGCCAGTTATGAAGATGGCGTGAGCACCGTTGTCTACGATCTGGCAGGTGATACAGAAGCCTCCGTGGCAGATGGTGTGGAAGGGAAGGAGCGGAGGCCGTTCAAAAGCTTCTATTTCAAATTAAAGACAAAGTTGCAATCATGGGATAGCACGGCCGCTAATCGTCGTAGTAATAGCTGGGATCTGGCGTTTACCGATGTGTATAATGCGCTGGTATATGTAAATGATGGCAGCAATGCAAATGGCCCTGGTTATGGCGGACCGGGAAAAGGATTGATCATAGCAGTTGATTCTCCTTATGCAAAAATCACGACAGCGCCTTCTCCGGAAGCGATGAAAGAAAATAACCTGAAGTTTACCGGTTGGGATGGATACCCACAGATCTATAATACGGGCTGGTACTTTTATTCATTAACGACCCATCTGGCCATTCCCATAAAGAACCGCACGTTTGTTCTCATGACAGCTGAGGGGAAATATGCGAAGCTGGAACTGATCAATGTATATCAGGGTAATCCACCGGCGGTAACTGATCTCTACTGGCCTGCACCTTATTTCACTTTCCGTTATTATGTGCAGGAAGACGGTAGCAGGAACCTGAGAACGCCCTGATAAGCAATCACTTTACTAAGTACACTCACTTTATGCAAAAGTTTACTCTTTTATGCATGGCCCTTGCCATGTCCATGATTGCCTGTTCGAAAGGCGACAAAAATACCCCGGAGGTACCCACTCCGGAGGATACGACAACGGTTGTCGATGTGAAAACAGGGGTATACACGCTGATCAATCTGGCTGCGGATACCAATGCAACGTCCGGAGCCGCTGCAAAGACATTCTATTACAGTCTGGAAACCCAGCGTACGATTCCTGCATCACAGGTGCAGACATCCAACTGGGATATTGCCTTCAGTGGTACGTATAACAGTACAATCCTGATCAATAACGGTAAGGCAAAATTCTCTCCGGGTTATGGTGGTCCGGGTATCGGAGGTATCTACCTGGTAAAAGATGCCGCTATTGATGCGGAATATTATGGCGGTCCGCAGAAAGCGATGAAAGCGATTCCTGCACGGCGGCTGTTTGACAGTGCTTTTGCGCATATAAAAACGATGCCGGTAAATGACGATCAGCTGCTGACCAATGATGGCGTAGGACTGGACTATTTTGGTCCGAGTACTGACGGATGGGCATTTTATGATTTTTACGGTTTGCAGTTCCCAGCATCGCCTGCGGATACTGTCGCCCATGTATGCTATAGTATGCCACGTGCACTGATCATTAAAACAGCCAAAGGGCATTATGTGAAAATGGTCGTCTATAGTATTTACAAGGGAGCACCTGAATTACCGACCCGTTCTTACAAGCCTGGATTTGTGACGTTTAAATATGCAATTCAGAAAGACGGAACCAGGAATCTAGACCTGAAATAATCAATCTCAATATAAACCTGCAATGAAGATCAGAAATCTGCTGCTGCCGGCATTGTCAGCGATTGTGCTGGCGACTGCCTGTAAAAAAACGGAAACAATTGAACCGCCTGCACAGGCAAATAACAGGATACTCTCTTACAAGGTGACCAACGTGCCCGATGCTGCTGTATACGGGGCGATAGACGACGAGAAAGGGACGATTACACTCATACTGCCATACTATTATTTTCTAACGGCTATACAGCCTGAAATCAGGGTTTCTGAGGGGGCTACAGTGACACCCGGTAATGGCGTACTCATTGATGATATTACAAAAAAGCTGAGTGAAGGAACAAAGGTGGCGTATGTGGTAACAGGTAAGGATGGCAGCAAGGCTACTTACAACCTCGTACTGACTACCCAGCAGCCGGATATTGCGGTAGACGAGTTATCTCCGGATCCTGCTGCTCCGCTGGTGTTATATCATAGTGATCCATCCACTTTTCAGTTCAACTTCTTCAGCATCACCGGAAAGAATTTCATTCCACAGCAGGAATCTCTGGGCATCTTTTCTACGATCAGTTACCTGAATGAACAGGGTACGGTGGTATACACAGCTGTTAACGGAGACAATTATACCAACAGTATCGGTACGGCAGTACCGTCTGCCGAGCAACTGCCTGCGGGCTTGTACCGTATCCGGGTTACATCTTATACCCGATCCGCAACGATGAAGAATCCTGTAAAAGTTGAAACGTTCTAAACGTTCTGTAATTATCTACATCAATTGAATGACCATGACATTTTTTAATAGAACATATTCTCAGGTATTGGCCACTGTACTGCTGGCGTGCTGGATAATGGCCGGCGCCTGTAGTAAAGAGAAGGTGGAAGCGCCTTATCCCTATCATGAGCTGAAGACATTTAAGGTCGTAGCTGTAACAGGAGATACTATTCAGGCAGCGATTGCAGATGGAAGTATCATATTGTACTGGCCGTTTGACGAGCCTGTACCGGCTACCATTACACCGTTGGTTACTGTGTCTGATAAGGCGACAGTATTACCGGCATCAGGTACTGCAATTGCTGTTAAGGACAGTGTCTCCTATGTGGTGACAGCGCAGACCGGTGTTACAGCGTCTTATAAACTTCGGATAATTGTGAATCAACCGGAGTTGCAGATCAATAGTGGTACTGATATGGTAGGCCAGCTGGGAGCTAACCTGAGCATAGGAGGTATTACTTATGTGATACCAGATCTGAATGTAACAAGTGCTTACCTGGTATCGGCAAAAGGCGTAGAGACCAAATGTACGATCAATGGTTTCACTGAACTGGGCGCAAATGACTATGCGCTGGAAATGGCAACACCTGATGTGGATACAGGTAGTTATAAGTTGAAGGTGGTAAGTGCCACTAAAACTGTGACGAGCGAGAAGGCTTTTGTGAAAGTTATTTATCCTTTGCCATCTGTAGTAGCACCAACGACGGCTATTACTGTAAAGAGAGGCGAAAGATTTACACTGAACGGCAACAATATGAGAGGTATGCTGGCCGGAAGAGCCCGACTTGCTGGCGGACAGGTCTATTATGACCTGGAACTGGCTGAGTTTAATCTGACCAGTGTGACTTACCGCATACCTGCCGATTTCCCGTTGGGGAATTATAACCTGCTACATACGGCATTCCGGAATTATCAGGGAGTGACGGTATATCAGCGTGCGGGAACAATTAATCCGGTTCTGATCATTACAGAATAAACATTGTCAATGGCGGCTGCCATACCGGAAAGGAGGAGAGCCGGACACTGGTACTGTCCGGGCTCCCCGAAGATCCGGAGAACAAATATCTTATCCTTAACATTTTAAAACTCTAAAAATGAAAATCTTAGACACTGCCCCCAAATCAGCAGCCAAAACTACAAAAAATATTGCTCGCTCATTCTACGCGGTAGCGCTGGGTGCTATGGCAATATTCTCTTCCTGTCAGAAAGAGGGCAACCAGGCGACACCTGTATTGTCTGGAGCTGATGTGACCACAGCGGCTACTAATCCGTCTACCGGTCAGACAGTATCTTTTAACTGCGATAGCACTTATGGCACCGTTACACTGGATGCCAGCGGCGTGTATAACGTGGCAAACTTTTTCCAGGGAATACAGGGTACTACCGGTAATCCTCCGCACATTGCACATTCAACGTACTACTATAGCCTGGCCGACAATGATGGCGGCTGTGACGGTTATGACCTGATCTTCAGCGGTACTGCCAATGCAGATATCAGCGTTCCTGCAGGTTATACTTTACAGTACACCACCACTGCTTTTGCAAGCATCACTTCTTCTACCACAGGTACGTCTGTAACTACTTTTGGCTACAACCGTATCCTGATGGCGCCGCCAACAGGCGCTACGACACTGAACACAGCGCATCCGGGATGGTATAATTACGATGTGGTAAATCACATTGTATATCCTATTGCTGAATGGGGTGTGGAAGTAAGTCTGATCGTGACTACCAGCGCAAACGTGAAATATAAAGTACAGTTACAGGACCTGTATTCAAACGGTACGCCTAATGCTACCGTACAGGCTAATAACTTCCCGTTCTTTAAATTCCGTTACAAGAGACTTAACTAATCTTTTTTTACTTTTCATCAGGTTAGCCGCCCTGACAAAAAAGAAGGGCGCATCATTTTCATGATGCGCCCTTTCTAATTATATACATGCAGATAAGCCAGGCTTATAATGCAGTTTTTACAGTTTTGATGATTCTCGCTGCAACTTTGTAAGGATCTGCTGCGGAGTTTGGACGTCTGTCTTCCAGGTAACCTTTCCAGCCTCTTTCTACAGTGGCTACAGGGATACGGATGGAAGCACCACGGTCAGATACGCCGTAGCTGAAATCGTGGATAGACGCAGTTTCGTGCAGACCTGTCAGACGCAGGTGGTTGTCAGCACCGTATACATCGATGTGCTCACTTACCACAGGACGGAAAGCTTCACATACTTTGTCATACACCGCTTTATCACCGGCAGTTCTCAGCAGGGTGTTGGAGAAGTTAGCGTGCATACCGGAACCGTTCCAGTCCAGTGTACCTAATGGTTTACAATGCCAGTTGATGGAAACACCGTATTTCTCACCGATTCTTTCCAATAAGTAGCGGGCGATCCAGATCTGGTCACCAGCTTCTTTCGCACCTTTTGCGAAGATCTGGAATTCCCACTGACCAGCTGCTACTTCTGCGTTGATACCTTCAACGTTCAGACCAGCTTCGATACAAACGTCCAGGTGTTCTTCAACGATATCGCGACCGAAAGCGTTGTTAGTACCTACAGAGCAGTAGTACTGACCCTGCGGGCTTGGATATCCATTGTCAGGGAAACCTAAAGGTTTATTGTTATTTGGGTTCCACAGGAAATATTCCTGTTCGAAACCAAACCAGAAATCATTATCATCATCTTCAATGGTAGCGCGACCGTTGGTAGCGTGTGGTTTACCGTTTGCTTCCAGTACTTCGCACATTACCAGGTAAGCATTCTTTCTCTGAGGATCTTTTACAAAGAAAACTGGTTTCAGCAGACAGTCAGAAGAACCACCTGGCGCCTGTTTAGTAGAAGAACCGTCAAAGCTCCACATTGGAAGATCTTCCAGTTTACCACTGAATTCTTTTTCGATTTTGGTTTTACTTCTCAGGCTTTGGGTTGGTTGATAACCATCCAGCCAGATGTACTCAAATTTTACCATTGGACTAATTGATATTTAATTATTTGTGCACTCCTGCATGCGATCGTTTTGGCATTGTGGTGTCTTATCCCCTATACACTTCCTTTTGTACAGTTTGGTCGATTCGCTATGCAAAGAAAGGCATTAATGTCGTTTTTGTCAACTGATAACCCGATTTTTACCTTCCTAGTACTTTGGAATCAGATAATTCTATGCAAAAATGGTTAAAAAATTGATATGTTAGTTAGTATTCTGTCATATAGTTTTTATTGTAATGTCTTTATGGCTGTGCTATTGTGACTCTGTATTTTTTTCGTAATTTCATCGGACTGTACTATTCTATAGGTCAACTTAAAACCACTTTGGTGAAAAAAAGCAATTCCCTAATCCAGCTACTATTTTTGTCCAGTTTATTGTTTGCCTGCAAAAAAGACAAACAATCAGAGCCGCCGCCTACACCTGCTGAAGGTTCAAGAGAGCAGCTGACACTGGACTCCATCTATCTTTATGCCCAGCAGGTCTACCTGTGGTACGACGCGCTGCCGGCATATGATGTTTTTAATCCCAGGCAATATGCAACCGGCGGTAATCTGCTGGAGAACTACCAGCGGGAGCTATATGCCCTTACACAGATAAAAATCAATGCTACGACGGGAGAGGCTTTTGAGTATTCCGGTACACCCGGGCATCCCAAGTATTCTTTTATCACTGAAGAAAGCCTCGATGGAGGAAGACAGGGTACAGTTGACCTGAATGACAAAGGAGATGATCTTGGCATCGGTCTTTCCGCCAACGGGAACTCCGACGTACGTATCCGTATAGTACATCCTTCTTCCGCCGCCGCCAATGCCGGATTGACCCGTGGTATGAAAGTGACGGCCCTCAATGGCACCCCTGTTACGGTGAACTCAGGCTCTTTTATTGAATCGGCTCTGGCACAGGGAACCGTGTCCATCACGATTCAGAGAGACAATGGTACGACCAGTACGGTGAATCTTACCCGTAAAAATTATACGACTACTGCTGTGTTGAAAACAGATATACTCGATGCCGGTGCGCAGAAGGTAGGTTATATCGCATACAGCCGTTTCTCTAATTATAATGTAACAAAGGCAGCATTGGACCAGGCATTCAGTAAGTTTACCGCTGCAGGTGTTACCGCGCTTGTAGTGGACCTGCGTTATAACGGAGGTGGTTATACACAGACTGCCGAGTATATGGTGAATCACATCGCACCTGCTTCTCTGAACGGAAAGGTGATGTATACAGAATACTTCAATACCCTGTTGCAGAACGGCCAGGCGCCTATTCTGAAACAACAGCTGTATCGTAATGCCGCCGGAGAAACGGTAATGTGGAACGGGCATCTGGCTACCTATGCAGATCTGGACTATTCCGTGACCGGTAATACTTTCAAGTTTGAGGATATCGGCGCACTGAATTCTGTAAAACAGGTCGTTTTTATTGTGAGTGGTAGTACTGCTTCCGCAAGCGAACTGGTAATTAACAGCCTGAAACCATATATGCCGGTGAAACTGGTGGGGCAGACTACTTATGGAAAACCGGTTGGTTTCTTTGGTTTACGCATTGATAAATACACTGTATACTTGTCAAATTTCTCTATGAAGAACGCAGACGGATTTGGCGACTACTTTCATGGAATGGACGTAGATATTCCCTCTTCCGATGATGTTATGCACGATTTCGGAGATCCGAATGAAATGTGTCTGATGTCAGCGCTGAATTACATAGAAGGTCATCCTGCAGGCCGTATAGGAGCTATTAAGCCGGTTGTACACATGGGCCCGGCTTCCTTCAACGGTATGATCGAAAACAGGTTGAAACTGCATTGATATTTCCTTATATCGTAATGTTTTTTCCCGATTTGATCAATGTATTAATGTTGTTGCAGCTACCTTTGCAACAGCTTCCTAATTAAAAGTGCTGTTTGTTTACTCCAAAAGCAGACTTCTTTAGCAGAACATAAGTTTCTTTAACATTAATAAGTCCTTAATGGTCTCGTCTCCTTTCAACTGGAGACGAGACCCAAGGCACAATTCCCCAACTTCGCTGCGTGTTTTGCAAGTTTATTTAAGTAATTTTAGCCGTTAAATGAAAACTGGATGATCAAAAAGGTGTTACGTAGCAGGAAATGTATACTTGTTGCAGATGATGACGCAGACGACAAGGAACTGATAAAGGTGGCCTTTGAAGAGAGTGGGGCAGACACTGAATTGCGTTTTGTCGAGAATGGAGAAGAATTGATGTTTTATCTTAACAGGCAGGGTAAATATGCCGATGAGGAAAAGTATCCATTCCCCAGCATTATTTTGCTCGATCTGAACATGCCGCGTAAAGACGGTCGTGAAGCACTGCGCGAAATAAAGGAACACGCCAGCCTGAAATGGTTGCCGATCATTATTTTAACTACCTCTACAGAGGCGAAGGATATCTCAAAATGTTATGAGCTGGGCGTAAATAGTTATACGATCAAACCCGCCAACTTTTCTGACCTGGTAGCGTTTACCCGCATGCTGCATACCTATTGGTTTACAGTTGTTCAGTTACCGTAGAAATCTTTCCACACAGACTACACACATATTCACCGTACTTTTAACTACTCTCGACAACTTAATAATTGTGTATAATAATGATCGAACTGTTAAGGGAACGTACGGGGAAACAGCATCAGGAACTTGAGCGTGTACTGATTCCCAGCATAAAAGCTGCCAATACGCCTGCCGCGTATATAAAGCTGTTACAACTTTTTTATGGTTACTATTATCCGCTGGAGCAGCATATTGCTGCACATATGGATATCTCCTTTCCAGGAGGTTTCGAACGACGGAGGAAAGCATCCCTTTTACTGGATGATATAGCCGCCATCAGCGGCGCACCTGCCACTACACCTCGCTGTTGCACAGATATACCTGAGATAACAGATAACGCACAGGCACTGGGCGCTATGTATGTGCTGGAAGGTTCTACACTGGGCGGACAGGTGATCTGTCAGATACTCATGCGGAACCTGGCAGCCCCCGAACTGCCAAAAGCATTGTCATTCTTTAATGGTTACGGCGCTGATACCCAGTCTTACTGGGATACCTTTGTACACTATTTGCAAGGATATCATGGTGATGAAACCCAGCAGCAAAAAATGCTGGATGCAGCAGCGGCTACTTTTGAGCGCTTCAGATTGTGGGCGCTCCAGCAACAGGGACAGTAATCATTTTTCATTAACCCACTCAGACCCATCATATGCAGAAAAGAAATTTTGATTCCACTTTTTGTGGAAGCGTACCCCTTCATCAGATTAACCTGATACAGCCCTATGGTATGCTGCTGGTAATCCGGCAGGCAGATTATAAGATTGTACAGGTCAGTGAAAATATTACAGTGGCCGTAGGCCGGCAGGCGCCGGAAATAGTGGATACCCTGTTGTCAGATTATATCCCGGCCAGCCAGATGAAGGAACTACAGCGCAAACTGGATGAAGGTCTGGTGAATAAACTGCCTTTTACCCTGACCTTTACAGGTGCGGATGGCCCTAGAGATTATCTGGCTATCACCCACTTGTCAGGGGAAGCGTTGATACTTGAAATAGAAGCATTGAGCCCGGCTGGTGAAGAAAATTCTTTCATCAATATTTATCAGCAGCTGAAGTATGCGATGGCCGCTATCAATGCGGCGCCGTCTATCCAGGTTGCCTGTGAAACAGCTGCAAAACAGCTGAAAGCCTTGTCCGGATACGACAAGGTAATGGTATACCAGTTTGACAAAGACTGGAATGGTACCGTGATCGCTGAAGAACAGGAACCTGGTATGGAATCTTATCTGGGCCTCACCTTCCCGGCATCTGACATTCCCCGTCAGGCCAGGGCGATGTACCTGGACAATCCTTACCGCATGATCCCCAACAGGGAATATGTGCCTGTAAGCCTTTACCCGGTGATCAATCCGCTGACTAACGCTTTTACTGACCTCTCCGGATGTAACCTGCGCAGTGTGCCTGCCGTACACCTGGAATATATGAAGAACATGGAGATCATGACTTCCATGTCCTGCCGTATCCTGAAAGATGGCCAGTTATGGGGACTGTTCTCCTGCCACCACCGTACGGCATACCAGTTGCCTTACGAAGGCAGGGCGTTGTTTGAATTGCTCTCAGATATTATCGCCGCACGTATCCAGTCGCTTTATTATAAAGAACAAAGTGACGAATACACGAAATTACACGATGTGCATACCCGCCTCGTAGAACAGGTATTTACCGGTAGTGACCTGACGGAGGGATTACTGGGGCGTGAAATAAATGTTTTACAGCTGCTCGATGGGGCTGGCGCTGCGATGATGCACAACAGGCGCCTGGAGACTGTTGGTAAAGTGCCTGACAAAAATGAACTGAAGGACCTGTTCCTCTGGTTGCAGAGTACTTCTGCTTCCGGCCAGGTATTCCAGGAACTTCATCTGCCAGGAACCTACGAACCCTCTATACAGTATGCGGAAATTGCCAGCGGTATACTGGTCATTCCTATCCAGCCTAATAAGGGAGAGTTCCTGGTGGTTTTCCGCCCGGAAGTGATTCAGCAGGTGAACTGGGGAGGAAATCCCAATGAGGCGGTACGTTTCGAAAAAGATAATATACAATACCATCCCCGCAACTCGTTTAGTATCTGGCAGCAGACGGTCCGTAATACAGCACTTTCCTGGAAGCAAACAGAAATCCAGATGGCTGGCTTGCTCCGTAACTTTATCCTGGAATTTATTGTTAGAGGCCTCGATTGAGTGTACCCAAGGATGAATTGGTATGAAAATGGTTATTTCGTAAATATTGAATGAAGAAAGCGAACTACATAGTAGCTATAGGAGCCTCTGCAGGTGGATTGGAAGCCATCCATGAATTCTTTGATAATATGCCGGAATACGGCAACCTGTCATTTGTTATTATTCAGCACTTGTCTCCCGATTATAAAAGTCTGCTGGTGGAACTGGTTTCCAAGCACACTAATATGAAAGTAAGAGAGGTGGAGGAAGATATGGGAATCGAGAATGACTGTGTATATGTCATTCCCAATAACAAAGAAATTATCGTAGAGCAGGGACGTCTCAGACTGGTACAGAAACCAGCAGAGAAAGCCCCTAATACCGCTATTGATACCTTTCTTTTTTCTCTTGCAAAAGATCAGGGCCGTCAGGCTATCTGTATTATTCTCTCCGGTACGGGTACAGACGGCACCAAAGGTGCTGCTGCTGTGAAAAAAGCTGGTGGAATGGTGATGGTCCAGGACCCGGAGACTGCCAAGTTTGACGGTATGCCCCGCAGTGTGATCGGTTCTGAAAATATGGATTATGTGCTGGCTCCCGAATTTATGCCGGGAGAGATCTATAACTATATCCAGGATATGCCGGTACAGGTCTTTAATGGCAAGATCGATGAAGAGTTACTGGCAGAAGTATTTCAGTTGGTGAGAGAACATAGCGGCCAGGATTTTCATCATTATAAACCGCCTACTATTACCCGCCGTATCGCGAAGCGAATGGCGCAATTCAATATAAAAACACTGGAAGAATACCTGCAATTACTGCGGTCAAGCGAAGAGGAAAGTAAGGCGCTCGCCAAAGATTTCCTCATTGGCGTTACCCGCTTTTTCAGGGATAAAACTGCTTTCGACATATTGAAAGAACAGGTGATCAGTAAACTGGTAGAAGAGAAAGAAGAAGGCGCTATTCTGAAAATATGGGTTACTGCTTGTAGCACCGGAGAAGAGGCATATTCGCTGGCCATAATGCTGGATCAGTGTCTGCAGGAAAAGAATAAATGGTTGGATATAAAGATCTTCGCTACCGATATTGATAGCAATGCGATCGAGTTTGCCGCCAGAGGGATTTATCCTTCTTCAGTAGTGAAGGAAGTAGAGCCTTCCATCCTGAAGAAATACTTCATAAAAGAAGACAAGAAATACCAGATCGCGCCACGCCTGCGTAAGCAGATCGTGTTTGCGCGTCATAATATTTTAAAGGACCCTCCCTTTATCAAAAATGACCTTGTTACCTGTCGCAACATGCTCATTTACATGGAGAATGTGTTGCAAAGACAGGTGCTTTCCTCATTGCATTTCGCGCTGAATACCGGGGGCATACTCTTCCTGGGGCCTAGTGAATCAGCTTCGCTGATACGCGGCGGACTGGAAGAATTAAGCCAGAAGTGGAAGATCTATCGCAAAACAGACAGTTCCCGTTCTCCTTTACCGGATAATCTTTATAGTCCGCTGGAATATATCCGGCAAAACCGTGAAGTACGTGCAAATGGAAATATGCGTATGAGCGCGGAGAAAAAAAGCACCAATCTGCTGGAAGATTTCCGTGAAGTGATGGCAGAAGATTTCGGTTATGCGGCGGTGTATATTGATAAGGCATATGAGATTCATGAAGCGCTGGGGAACTATAAGAAATTTCTTTCTCTGCCGGAGAAGAGATTGAATCTGAACCTGCTGAAGATGGTGCCCGGCGACCTTTCCATGGCGCTCAATATCGCTTTGAGACAGGCCTGGACCACCGAAAAGAAATCGATGGTGAAAGGGGTAAAAGTGACTACGCCGGAAGGTGTACGGGTGGTTAACATCATGATCAAACCTGGTACCGCCAATATGCAGTATACCATGGTGGTGTTCAATGAAGATGTGGAAAAAAACAATGTATCGGGAGATACGCCTGATACGCATGCACAACCGGCAGATATAAAAGAACATATCATGTCGCTGGAGGCAGAATTGGGCGAAACCCGTACCAATCTTCAGATGGCGATAGAGGGATTGGAAACCTCCAATGAGGAATTGCAATCGAGTAATGAGGAATTACTTTCCGCCAATGAGGAGTTGCAATCCAGCAATGAGGAACTGCAATCCCTTAATGAGGAGCTGCATACCCTCAATACAGAGCACCAGCTCAAGATCAAGGAACTGGTAGAACTAAATGATGATATGGATAACTATTTCCGCAGTACGGACATCGGACAGGTGTTCGTAGACGGTAGTATGCGTATCCGTAAGTTCAATCAGGCCGCTATAAAAATGATCAACCTGATCCCTTCTGATGTAGGCCGTCCTATCAATCATATCTCCACCAATATCCAGCAGGATAGTATGGTAGAGGATATTCATGCGGTGATCAGGAGCCGGCGTATCGTGGAAAAAGAGATGGTGCTGAGTAATGGCAATATGCACCTGATGAAGATTCTGCCCTATATCCGGCAGGATAAGCAGACGGATGGTGTGGTGATCACTTTTGTGGATATTACCATGATCAAGGAGCTGGATATGCTGTTGAAAGGCGTATTCAATGCCAGTACGAATGTTATCCTCGCATTCAAACCGGTCAGGAATGAGGTGGGCGTCATTACTGACTTCCGTCTGGTGGCAGCAAACAGTGAAGGGCTGCGTTTCCTGGGTAAAGATGTCGCTTCTCAGAAACATCCTTCCATGAAGCAGACCATGTCGTCTTTGCTGGACCACGGACTGTTTGAGAAATACATACAGGTGGTAGATCATGAGGCGGTGTTGCATACTGAATTCCACCTGGAAAGTAAACAGCAGGATTACTGGTATGAAATGTCGGGTGTAAAAACACAGGATGGCAATATGGTGATCACCTGTGCCGATGTAACTGAAAAGAAAGACGCGGAAGACCGTTTACGCAGAAACTACAATGAACTGGTGCAGGCCAGGGAGAGTCTGCGTACCCTGAACTCCGATCTGGAATATAAAGTGCTGGAAAGAACACGTGAACTCACCATGAGTGAAGAGCGTTTCCGCCTGGTATCCAAAGCAACTAATGACACGGTATGGGACTGGAATCTGACCAACAATACCGTATGGTGGAGTGATAATTTTTACGCTACATACGGTTATCAGAAAGAAGGATCCAATAATCGTACGTTCTGGCAGGATAATATCCATCCGGAGGACCGTGACCGTGTGAAAAACAGTATTTCCCGGGCGATCAATACCAAACAGAGTCAGTGGACGGAAGGCTACAGAATGCGCCGGGAAAACGGTACATATGCTTTTGTACTGGACCGTGGCTACCTGTTGGTAGATGAATATGCTACACCTTACCGTATGCTGGGTTCACTGATGGATGTGACTAACCTACGTCAGGCAGAGCGACAGGCGGTGGTCAACAGGGAAGAAAAACTCTTCCTGGCCGAATCTATTCCGTTAATACTCTGGACAGCAGAACCAGATGGGAATGTGAACTTTGTCAATGAGCAGTTTATCGCTTATACCGGCAAGTCCCTCCAGGAATTACAGGAACAGGGATGGGGAAGTGTGATCCATACTGATGAAATAAAAGCCTGGAAAAATAGCCTGGAGCGCGCTGTCAGATTCAAGGAAGATTTCTCCATGGAGGTGCGTATATGTGATCATGAAGGCAATTTTCACTGGTTCCTGCACCGTACCCGTGCACAAAAGGATGCGGATGGAAAGTCGACTGCGCTGGTAGGTACCAGCACCGATATTCATGAGCAGAAACTGGCTGCGGAGATAATGGAGCAGCGTATAGAGGAGCGTACGCTTGCATTAAAACAGGCGAATGAGGACCTGGAATCCAGTAATGCCGAATTACAGCAATACGCTTTTGTCGCCTCTCATGACCTGAAGGAACCGCTCCGGAAGATCCATATGTTTGGTAACATGTTGAAAGACAGGTATCAGGCAGGTATGGAAGATAAGGCGCGCGACTATCTGAGCCGGATTATCGGGTCTTCAGCCCGTATGGCCAGTCTGATAGATGACCTGCTGCGTTTCTCCCGTTTATCGCAGGTCAGCTTCTTCGAACAGGCAGATCTGAAAGTGATTATCAATGAGATACTCTCTGATCTTGAGATACTTATACAGGAAAAGAATGCCAGGGTGACCGTATCGCCAATGCCGGTGATAGAAGCCGTTCCCGGACAGTTACGCCAGGTGTTCCAGAATCTGTTGAGCAATGCCTTTAAATTCTCCCGCAAAGATATTCAGCCGGTTATCAACATTACGGCTACCCGCATAAAAGAAAAAAAGTTTGATAGTCCGCAGGAAACGGACGGACCTTTTGTATGTATCTCTATCACAGACAACGGGATAGGGTTTGATGAAAAATACCTGGACAAAATATTTGTGCTCTTTCAGCGTTTGCATACGAAAGACAAATATGAAGGGACCGGTATCGGACTGGCGGTCACCCGCAAGATCATTGATAAGCATAATGGCCTGATCACTGCACATAGCCGTGAAAAAGAAGGTGCTACGTTTACCATTATCCTGCCTGTGAAACAAGACCAGCGTGCCGGTTAGGGACATTCATCATAAAAAAATATATATAAAAGGAATAGTCGTAAATTGGGCGGCTATTTCAAACTAATACCTAGCCATGACAAAAAGAGTATTATCCGTATTATGCGGCATTGTTGCTTTCTCATCTGCTTTCGCTCAAACCAAGAACCTTGTAGGTGTAGCATCTTTCAAAAGTAGTGGAAGGACTGAATACGTAACGGCTATACAGGATGCTGTATACGATGCTACGTTGAAAGTGAGAGGTTTTTCTTTGATGGGAAAAGACAAGCTGGAGCAAATTAAGACAGGAGTAGGACAGGCAGATCAGGACGCAGGAGCTATTGCACAAGCGAAATCACTGGGTGCTCAGTACATTGTAACCGGTAACATATTGAAAGCCAATGTAGAAACAAAACCATCCGATCTCCCGCTCGGAATTACGAATACTACCACCGCCGAACTGTTATTTGATGTTGCCGTTGTTGATGTCAATAGTGGCGAGGAAGTGGCTTCCACCAGATTTACGTCTACTACTAAAGGCAAACATGCATTTGAAGATGGCATGAAGGAGCTGACGCCTGGTATTGACAAATTTATCCGTGAGAACCTGAAGAATGCAGTTTCTATTGCACAGATAGAGGAAAAAAACAGCGTTGGTGAAGCTATCCGCGTACTGATCGTAGCAGGTAGCCTGGCAGGTCTGAAAGAACACGATGAATTCCGTGTATATGAAATCACCGATTTAACTGTAGACGGTAAGAAAATGCACAGGAAGAAAACCCTGGGTAAAATTGCCGTAGCAAAAGTGGAGGATGAGAATTTCTCCGTTTGCCTGGTAAAAGAGGGCGGCGCTGATATTGCTAAGAAGGTAGAAGCGGGTGCAAAGATCAAATGTGAGATTGTGAATGAATAAGTTGATTCGTTCTTAAAATACTAAGGGCTGCAGGATCATAGATCCGCAGCCCTTTTTTCTTGACCGTTGCTTATCATTGTTCTCTATTCTGTCAGATCATCAATATCTTCTTTTACCACCTGTTTTACAGCCCTATTCCGCTCCACCCACCAATACAACGGAGGTATCAATAAAGGGGCGAAAAGCAATGTACTTGTCAATCCGCCTATGATCACCGTGGCCAGTGGCCGCTGTACGTCTGAACCAATACCTGAGGAAGTGGCAGCAGGTATAAGACCCGCAATAGCGACAATCAGGATGGACAGCAATGCACTCAGCTGCTCCCTGGCGCCCAGTAAAACACTTTGCTGTAATGTCTGTTCCGGCTTTATCCGCAAGCGGTTAAAGGCTGATACAAGCAATACGCCCGCCATCACAGAAATACCAAATATGCTTACAAAACCTACACCTGCCGATACGTTGAAGTGATATCCCCTGATGAACAACGCCACAATACCACCTGCCAGGGCAAAGAACAGACAGCTGACAGTAACGAAGGTCTGCGGCATGTTCCTGAACAGGATAAACAATACCAGGAACACCATGATGATGGTCATCGGAATGGTCAGCGACAGTTGTTTACCCGCACGTTCCAGGTTCTCGTATTGTCCGCCATAAACGATGGAATAACCTTTAGGGATAAATAATTGTCTATTGATCTTATCCCCGATCTCTTTCACAAAACCGCCCTGGTCACGACCACGGATGTTGGTACGTACAGTGACCATCCGTTTGTTGTTGTACCGGTAGATGTTGGTCTGCCCCTGTACATAGGAAATATCCGCCAGCTCATTCATCGGGATCAGTGCTCCCGTTGCAGAAGGTACCTGTAAGGTCTTGACTGATTCTATCGTATTACGTTCTCCCGGCAGGTAACGGATCACCACATCATAACGTTTGGTACCATCGTAAAGCGTAGAAATAGCTTTACCGCCGATGGCTGCTTCGATCATACTCTGTATATCTGCGACATTGATCCCAAAACGGGCAGCGTTTTCCCTGTTGATGTTAATGGCAATCTGTTCTGAGGGTCCTTCCTGTTCGATATTCACTGATTCCGAACCCTTCATGTTTTTAACGAGGTTGGCAATGGTGTCCGCTTTTGCCCGCATCATGGTAAGATCATCGCCTACAATGGAAATTGCCAGATCAGCCGCACTACCGGTTACAATCTCCATTACCTGATCTATGATAGGTTGACCGGACGAGAACTTCACAGAAGGCATTGCTTTTTCCAGGTCATGCCGGATGTTGGTCACCAGTGTCTTTTTGGAAATGGTATCACTCCAGAGTTGATAGTCTTTCAGTCCTACCAGTATTTCATTACGGTTGGAAGGGAATGGATCTGTACCATCGTCATTACGTCCTGCCTGTGTGATCACAAAAGAGATCTGTGGATACTTCGCGATCACTTCCCTGATCTTCGGAGAATACTTCGCATTTTCCTGTATAGTGATACCCGCCGGGAAGTTGCCACGCAGGAAGATAGAGCCTTCATCCAGTTCCGGCAGGAATTCAGAGCCCAGACTACCACCTAGCATAACCAACAGTATCACGACTGTAAAACCGCCTAAAACGGTCGCTTTAGGCCATTTCATGACACGTGTCAGTACGCGGGAGTATTGATTGGACAGAAAGTCCAGTACCACATTCCTATGTACTTTCATCGGCTTTTCTGTATTGCTGAAGGCTTTTTTAAAGGCAAATGAGATCAGTACCGGTATCAGTGTCAGTGCTGCCAGCATGGAGCCGATCACTGCGAATGCCAGTGTCAGTGCCATCGGGGAGAAGAGTTTACCTTCCACCCTTGTCATCAGCAGGATCGGCATATAAGCCAGGATGATGATGGTAACAGAGAAGAAGATCTCACGGCCCACTTCCTGTGAAGAACGTAAGGTGAGGGCGATAATGCCTTTCTTCTTTTCTTCCGGTGTGGCAGTGCGGTATGTTCGTATCAGATGTTCTGCCATGACGCAGGCGCCATCCACGATAATACCAAAGTCAATGGCGCCGAGGGATAGCAGATTGGCCGGTATCCCGGTGAGCCGCATCAATATAAACGCAAACAATAAGGAGAATGGAATGGTCAGCGCTACTACCAATGCGCTACGCAGACTACCCAGGAAGAAGATCAGGATGATCACTACGATAGAGACGCCTTCCAGCAGGGTATGACCTACAGTTTCCAGTGAATGATCGATCAGGAAACTACGGTCGTATAAAGTACGAAGGTGTACACCTTTGGGCAATTCGTTCTGTTCCAGGTCCTGCATCTTTTCTTTCAGCGCTTTTAATACCTCGCTGGGATTCTCATATCTGCGCAGCAGAATGATCCCTTCCACGCCATTGCTCACATTTGTTTTAGTGGCATTGATAGTATATCCCATCACTCCGCTGGGTGGGGGCGGCGCTACTTCTACAGTAGCTACGTCACGCAGGTAGACAGGCATACCGTTCGCTGCTTTGAGTACGATATTCTGGATGTCCTGTTCTGTTTTTACAGCCCCCAACCCACGTACGGCAAATCCCTGTTCCCCGCGGTTGATGATATTCCCCCCCGTATTCTGGTTATTCTTCTGTACAGCGTCTATCATGTCCTGCATGGTCAGGTCAAACTTGCGCAGTTTATCTGGCGCTGTGAGAATATGAAACTGCTTGAGTGGTCCGCCGAAGGTGGTAATATCCGCGATACCCGGTACCTGCAACAGATTAGGTTTGATGACCCAGTCCTGCAGGTCGCGTATTTCTGTCGGTGTATATTCGGGTGGCGCTTCTACTACATAACGTAATATCTCACCGACCGCTGTCGTCAGCGGCGCCAGTTCAGGGGCTACGCCATCCGGTAATTCCGCTGTGGCCAGTCGTTCGTTTACCTGCTGGCGAGCGAAGTAGTCGTCTGTTCCGTCCGTGAAGGTCAGCTGTACAACGCTCAGGCCGAAGATTGTACGGCTTCTGCGATCGAGTACGTTGGGCGTATTCTGTAATGCCCTTTCTATGGGAATGGTGACCTGCTGCTCCACTTCTTCTGCCGCACGACCAGGATATTGCGCCACGATAATGACGTTGGTATCAGCAATGTCAGGATAGGCTTCTATTTTCAGTTGGGTAAAACACCAGTAACCAATGCCCATAAGGCCCAGACCCATCAGGATGATTACCCATCTGTTTTTAAGAGAGAATATTAAAAGATTGCGAATCATTGTCTGTGTATTTCAGTCATTCATTACATATTAAACCGGTCTACTTTGCTGATGACGATAAAGCCACTGCTGACGCGTTTGCGTAAAGCGGTCAGTGTGTCTGTTACTTTTTCGTCTTCATCGATGAAGGTGATCAGCATGGGTGGTTCGTCAAAACTGAAAAGGCTGTCGGGCCGTTTCAGCTGATGATGTTCCCCAAAACCAATTACGCCTCTGAAGGCGGTTGCACCGGCAACATTTTGCTTCAGCAGGAACTGTATGATGAATTCGTATAATGGTTGTGTGCCAAATACCTCGTCTTTGTCTATGAATATCTGCGCCTGTAGCATGGGGTGATATTGTTAATATTGATGTGTATAATGGGCATGGCGGTTAATAGCCGAAGCTCAGTCCTTTCAGTTGCATGACGCCTTTTAAAACGACGCTTTCGCCATTCTGTAAGCCGCTGTATACAGCGATGCGTTCACCGATCTGTTGTCCGGTACGGATCTCTCTCCTGGTAAACGTATTAGGCGCTGTGCGTACAAACACATAGTTCTGTCCTTCAGAAGTGACCAGTGCATCCCTGTTGATGTTAATACCTTTATTATCGCCGTGTACCTGGAAGGTGACTGTTGCAAACATGCCTGCACGGATGTCTGTATCGGGTGTGTTCAGTCGTATGCGCAGTTTGATCATGCGTGTTACATCATCAATTACATCTGCAATGTCTTCTACCTTTGCATCATATGTGTTGTTGGGAAATGAAGACAGTACCACCGTACAGGGTGCGCCTCTCTTTACATTATTCAGCTGATTTTCCGGAATGTCACAGATGATATAAGCTGACCCCGGACTAGTACTGCGCAATGCTTCCGGATCGAATCCTGCTGCTTTTAGTCCTGATTCATGTTCTATCAGCTGTGTTTTCTCATTGGCCAGATTGGTCTGTTCCATAGAAAGGTTGGACTTCGCTTCCAGTATATCTTTACCACTGGCAGCACCATGGTCATACAGATCCTGTGTGCGATCGAGTTCTATTTTACGCTGTGTGATATTGATCTGCTGTATATGATTGATGTTGATCTTATGTTGTATGAGCTGTGAATAATCACTGTTCAGACCCGGATCATCAAATAATACGATGTTTTGTCCGCCTTCGTCTCCACGGACGACGGTTGCTGCTACTTTACCCGGTGCATGTAATGTGCCGCTGAGTACAGAATCGCCTACTGATTCTACTGAAAAGAAGCTGGTGGAAGCACTATCTGGAAACGTGATCTGCTGTCCGTTATTGGTAACAACAGGAGCCGGATCGTCTGTTGCAACTGGCTGTGGCGTTTTATGTTTACATCCTGCCAGTAAGAAGGCAGCTGCAAAGAAATATCGGGTGATGCGTTGCATATTATAATTGGTTTATGAGGCCGGTAGCAAATAATAATTGTATATAGCTCTGGTAGTACGCCTGTAAGGAATCATAGTACAGCAGGCGGGTATCGTACCAGTTGCGTTGTGCGTCGAGGAAGTCGATGATACTGGTACCTCCGCGCAGGTAGGCGTATTTCACATTGTCCAGGATCTGTTGTGACTGATGCAGGATACCGCTGTACTTCTCAATGTTTTTCTGTTGCAGCTGATAGGTATTGTAAGCGGTGACTACTTCTGTTTGTGCCTGTCGTTGTGTGGCAGACAATTCCTGTTGCGCCTGTTGCTGTTGTATCTGTGCTTTTTTGATCTCCCCCTGATTCCTGTTGAAGAAAGGCAGATCGATAGCGCCATAGAAACCTATATATGGAACGGCGTTCTGCGGATTATAGATAACCCCCAGTTCCGGTTGCGGTACTGCCAGGGATCGCTGATATTTTGCATTGCTGGCCCGTTCATCGATGGTGTTTTTTGCCAGTATAACATCGGAGCGGTTATCCATGGTCTGCGCAATGAGGCTATCCAGTGTAAGGGAAGGCACGAATGTCAGTATCTCATTGCTGGTGTCGATCTCCATGGGTGTCGTATTACCCGTGAGGAGTTGCAGGGTATGCAGTTCATTCTGATAATCCTGGGTAAATACACTCAGTTGCAGATCATATTGCGAGAGCAGCACCTTTGTACGCGTCAGGTCTGTCTGTGAGATGACCTGGTCTTTATAGCGCAGTTCATTGATCTTTACGAGGGTATCCAGATTAGTCCTGCTTTCGTTGAGCAGTGCCAGCCTTTTCTTCAGCACCCAGCAGTTGATCCAGCTGGACCCCACGTTCAGGGAGAGGTTACGTACATCTTCCTCGTAGGTGTTGTTGGCGAGAGTAACGTCTTTATCAGCCGTTTCTATTTTGTACTTACGCTGATTGGGCCATTGAACCGGCTTTGTGAGCTGGTACCATACCTGTCTGTTCTGATTGGAAGACCATCTTGTGCCGGGGGCAAAATGATCGCTACTGACCAGTTGCATGGTCTGATTGTTCAGATTGGGATTAGGCCGTAGTCTGGCTGTAATGACGTCCGCCTGTGCTGCATTTATGTTCATGTACCTTGCTTTCAGTACGGGGCTGCTGGTGCGGGCGGTATCTAATGCCGCTGATAGTGTGTAGTTAGTTTGGGCGGTAGCAACGATCCCCATACAGGATAGTGCCAATGTTGCTACAGCCAGGACGATCGCTCGTTTCATGAGATGATATTTGTCCGCTGATGAATGTATCTGATACAAATGTCAAGAATGTAATGTTGCTGGAGATACGCCCGGATTGATTTTAACCGGCTTTTAATGAAAATATTAAAACCTTTAAGGTGGGAGATATCAGGGCTCCTGGGGCTGGAATAGGTTATGCATAAGGGATTGGGGGCGGCGCCCTAAGATCATTAGCGGGCGCCGCAGCTTAAAAAGCTTAAAGCGGTTTATCTTCCATCTGCTGAATGATGTTCTCGACTTCCGCTTCTGTCGCCCGGAGGCGTGCCTGACAGAAGGTAATGAGTTCGGAGGCCCGTTTCACTCTCGCTGCCAGTACATCTACGGAAACGGATTCCGTTTCGATTTCCCTGGCTATCTGTTGCAGTTCTTTGTAAGCTGCTTCGTATGTCAGACTAGTATCCATCGGTCGTTGTTTTTGAAGTGATTGTTGCATGTACGCCGGCATCTGCCATTTGTACGGTGATCTCGTCTCCGGGAGACAGCTGTGCGGCGCTGGTAATGATCTGTCCTTTGTGCTGTACCATGGCAAAGCCTTTTTGCAATAGTGCTGCCGGACTCATAATCCTTACCACTGTTTCATGATGTACCAGTTTTTGTTGCTGCTGTTGCAGCAGTTTACGGGCATATACCTGTATATCCTTGCGGATATGCGCCAGTTCCTGTAAGCGGCTGGCGGTTACCTGACCCGGTTTCGCCAGTAATTGTCCGGATAACTGTGAAATGGCATTGCGCTGTCTCAGTAAGGTATGCCGGGCTCTTTGCGGGATGGCCTGCTTTGCACGTGTCAGTCCGTCTCTGTGTACACTCAGCAGATCGCGTGAGCGGTTAATGATACCTGTATGCAATGAAGACAGTTGCTTTTTCCTGCCTGCAATCATCTGTTGCATCCGGATAATGATCTGACTTTGCTGTGTCAGTAATGCTTCCTCAAAGGTACGGTTATGTGCAATGATAAGTTCAGCTGCTCTTGTAGGGGTTTTAGTGGCGGTATGGGCCAGCATATCGGTAATGGTCTCGTTCTTATGGTGCCCGATACCGGTGATGACTGGCACCGGGAACCCGGCGACTGCTTTACCCAGTGCATACTGGTCAAACAGCAGCAGGTCGGTCTGTGCGCCACCGCCACGGATGATCACAACAGTATCATATTGTTTGCCGGAAGCGATGATCGCGTCCAGTTGTATACATACCTGTGTTGCATTTGCCTCACCCTGTACCGCTGTAAAGTAATTGTCCGTATAGAATATATACTTATAGGCATTGGACTGCATGGTGTGCATGAAATCCTGGTAGCCTGCAGAAGAAGCAGAGGAGATGACAGCAATACGCTGGATGACCGGATTAAGCCGCAGCGCCTTATTACGGGTCATGTATCCGTCCGGCGTCTTCTGTACAATGTCAGCACACTCGGTCACTAATCGCTGTAAAGTGGCCTGTTTCTGCTGTTCCAGCTGACCGATGGTATAGCTGGGATCAATATCCATCAGGGACAATTTAAGGCCGTATACGGGATGAAACTCTACGGCAACACGTACGAGTACCTGCATGTCATTAGAGAAACGTTGTCCGGTTACATTCTCAAATTCTTTGATACGCGTGCTTCCATTTCCCCATGCTGTAGTGGATATCTTCGCAATCATCTGGTGACTGCGCGGATCTTTTTCCACCATATCAAAGTAGTGATATCCTTTGGCAGGATAAAAAGAGTGACTGGTGATATCGGCCACCACCCAATAACTCTGTCCTGAAAAAGCGTTTTTGATAGTGCCCTGTATGCCGGCTGCCAGCTGTGATAACGTTATGTAGTTTCTTGTTTCCAAAGCAGACACAAAGGTACAATAAAAAAGGCCGCCTTGAAAGGCAGCCCTTGTCTAATTCCACGTTATGAAAACAAATTTAAAAGTAGTTTGACTACTTTTCTATAATGGCAATATTAGTACTTCACCAGACGAATTGAGTTAATGAGAAGTTAAGCAACGGAACATTAACATTTTCTTATAGCCATTAACTGCCTGATTCATTTTCTGTAAATACAGCCTTCGCACGTTCATCTCCTTTTCTGATATATGGTCGGATGATCAGGCGGTTGCCTTTATCAAATGTGAACAGATTCCAGATCCAGTTTGTCAGTACCAATAGTTTGTTACGAAAACTCACCAGGAAGTTCACATGCACAAATAACCAGATCCACCATGCCAGTCTGCCGCCAAGATGAATATTCTTTGGGAGATCCGCTACTGCCTTTCCCCTGCCGACTGTCGCCAGCGAACCTTTATCAAAGTATTTAAATGGTTTTACCTTATCACTTCTGTGGATGGCATACAGGTTTTTACCAATGTACTTACCCATCTGTATGGCAGGCTGTGCTACGCCGGGATGACCTTTGGGATAGTCTTCCAGTTTCATGAGAGCAATGTCGCCAATGGCAAAAATGTTCGGGCTACCTATCACTCTGCAATTAGGATCTGTTAAGAGACGTCCGCGCTCTGTCCATTCTTTAGGTATCCCCGGGAATGTTTCTCCCGTTACACCCGCGCTCCATACTACGAGGAAAGACTTGATCTGTTCTCCTGTTTTCAGTGTGATCGTCTCTCCATCATAATCCTGTACGATCGTATTCAGTTTAATGATGACGCCCATCTTCTCCAGGTATTTCTGTGCACGGGCGCTGGACTTCGGATGCATAGGCGGCAGTACGCGATCAAGACCATCCAGCAGGTATATTTTCATCTTACTGAAATCCAGTGCCGGATAATCTTTGGGTAATACATTCTTCCGCAATTCTGATAACGCGCCTGCCATTTCAACACCTGTAGGTCCTGCGCCTACTAATACCACATTGAGCATATAATCAGAGATAGCAGGATTACCATTCAGACTGGCCCATTCAAACAGCTGCATCAGCTGACTACGCATGTTTAGCGCATCAGGTATCGTTTTCAACGGCAACGCGTAACGTTGCATGTTTTCGTTACCGAAGTAATTTGTTCTGGCCCCGGTAGAGATGATGAGATAATCATATTGTAAAGGCCCTGCCGAAGTATTGATAGTATTGGTGCCCGGATCAATAGAAAGCACCCGCAGCATCCTGAAGTGAAAGTCTTTTGTATCATGGAACAGGTTTCTTAGCGGCCCTGCAATAGAATCGGCCTGTAAAGCAGCAGAGGCGACCTGGTATAACAACGGCTGAAAGGTGTGATAGTTGTGTTTGTCGAACAGTACGATCTGGAATTTATCATCCGGCAGCGACTGTGCAGTGTTCAGTCCGCCGAAACCTGCACCTACAATCACTACGCGGGGTTTGGTCGTCGGCGGAATATTCAGGGTGATCTGCCTCATCTGTTCCATAAAACAATGATTTTGTATACGCTCTGCGGCCCAAAAACCATGCCCCCGGAAAGTGTGTTTTACTGTACAATACTGCGGCGTTCGCCTATCTGCTGGCGCCACATCGCATAATACAGTCCCTTTTGTTCAAGTAGTGCTTCATGGGTGCCTGTCTCTACGACCTTACCTTTTTCCAGTACGTAGATAGTGTCCGCATGCATAATAGTGGATAAACGGTGAGCAATCAGTATGTTCAGTTGTTCCCTTCTGGCGGAGATATTCCTGACCGTATCTGTAATAGCTTCTTCTGTGAGAGAGTCCAGCGCAGATGTCGCTTCATCGAAAATTAGCAGACGTGGATGGCGTATCAGTGCACGTGCGATGGATATACGTTGTTTTTCCCCACCTGAGAGCTTTAATCCTCCTTCACCGAGCACAGTATTCACACCATGGGGAGAACGCGCCAGTAATTGTGTGCAGGATGCCTTATGCAGGGCTTCCAGTATTTCTTCATCAGTCGCGTCAGGCTTTACAAATAAAAGGTTATCCCGGATGGTACCTGCAAAGAGCTGTGTATCCTGTGATACAAAGCCTATCTGGCGGCGCATCTGGTTAAAGCGGATCTCTCCGGAGGGAATATCATTGAAATAGATCTCTCCGGATACGGGTTGGTATAAACCCAGCAACAATTTTACGAGGGTAGACTTACCTGAACCGGATGGTCCGACAAAGGCAATCGTATCTCCGATACCTGCCTGGAAGCTGATGCCGTCCATGGCGTTCTGTGTGGCAGTCTGGTGACGGAATATGATATCTTCAAAACGGATGCTTTCCAGGAAACCCAGTTCCACCGGACTGGCAGGTTTTTGTTCCACCGGTTTGTGCATCAGCTGGTCGAATAACTGTAAGGAGCTTTCTGCTTCGCGGTAGAAAACGATAATATTACCCAGTTCCTGCAGCGGGTTAAAGATCGTGGCAGATATGAACTGCATGGCAATGAGTTCACCGGTACTTAATACCTTCCGGAAGATCAGCCAGAGTAATATGAACAGAATAGATTGCCGTAATAAGTTAAGCGTGGTGCCTTGTATAAACGACAGCGTACGTACCTGCTTTACCTTCTTGATCTCCAGGTCATAGATGTTCCGGGTGAAGGTGCGCAGGCGGCGTATCTCCGGGAATGTCAGTCCGAGGCTTTTTACGAGTTCTATATTGCGGAGCGATTCGGTAATAGAGCCGGAAAGCTTCAGTGTTTCTTTATTGATAGCGCGCTGTATTTGTTTCATCTTCCGGCTCAGTAGGCCGGTCAGGGTACCCAGTACGAGTACGCCAAAGAAGAAGACAGGTACCAGTGCCCAGTGTTTGGTGACAGCATACCATATCAGGAAGCCGACGCCTACCATGGAGGAGAACAGGATATTGATAAAGGCGTTGATAAAGCGTTCCGTGTCATTGCGTACTTTCTGCAGCAATGCGACCGTTTCACCACTGCGTTGTTCTTCGAATTCCTGGTAGGAAAGGCGGAGGGTTTGCTTCAGACCATCATTGAATACCTGCATACCGAAGCGCTGTACGACGAGACGCATGACGAATTCCTGGAAGGAGCGGCAGAGTCTTGCGATCATTGCTACGCCAATGGCTATGGCCAGCCAGAACAGCACGCCTCTTACCAGTTCATCCTGAGCTTTATTACCGGGGTGTAGTGCATAATCGTCGATGATCTTACCAAAGATCATGGGGTCTACCATAGTTGCCAATTGGCCTATGCCTGACAGAAAGAGGGATAAGGCGATCATCCAGCGGTGGGGACGCATATAAATCCAGAAGATCTTCATGCTGTGGGAAGTGGCAAAAATTGCACCACCTGCCGCCTGTTGCGCCTAAATGTCAGGTTTAGCCCGCTTTTTTGGTACTTTATTCATTTGCAATCGGTTATAAGAGGGATCGGGTATTGACTGCTATGCTGTAGCGAGGGCATACAATTTGCATTACAGGGGGTAAAAAGTTATGGAAAAACGGGTTATCGGGATGCTCCTGACTTTTCTGGGAATTGCCGGTCTGATAATGGGAGCTGTCAGCTTTATGAATAGTACCGGCGGTACGAGGAGCATCAAGGGAATTATCATCTATTCCATACTGGGAGCGATCTTTTTCTTTGCGGGCATCGGTCTGATTCGTAATACCAGAGACCGGCCATCCTGATAGGTGTCTGTCCTCCTGTACGTCCCTGATTTGTTAACTGCAATGGTCCGGCCGTAAGGTAATACCTTCCGGTAGCGCCTTACGCCGGCGAGCAGTTTTACTGCTTGAGCGTTTTTGGAAGAATACCGTATTTCTTCCTGAAAGCAGCGGTAAAATGCTGCTGATGCTGATAGCCCACCAGTTCTGCTACTTCTCCGACTGTTTTCTGTTCGTCCAGTAATAATTGTTTCGCCTTTTCCATTCTCACATGACTGACATAACCGAAAATGGTGTGTCCGAATAAGACCTTAAAACCCTGTTTTAGCTTTTTCTGATTTAGTCCGACCTGTCCGGCCAGGGAAATAATGGAACAGTCTTCCGCAAAATGTTGCCCGATATACTGTCTGGCGGCATGTAAGGCATCTATTTCCTGCGGACGCAGGGTAGCCGGTTGCAGATACTCCTCATCATAACCACTCACCTGTAACAGGAACAGTTCGATCATTTTTGCTTCCAGGAACAGTCTTTTCATCTGCCCTTTATAGGTAGTCGTATGCATCTCCGTAATGATGTGGTGCATCTTTGGCGTGATATGCATACAGTATCCCGGCCACAGGTAGTGACGGGGTGTTTGTAGTTTGTGGAAGAAGTTTTGGAGGAACTGACTTTCGTCTGTGACAAGGGAGCCAAATACAGCCATGGGCATTTCTATTTCAAAGAAGGCACTTTCCTCTCCGGGGAAAAGAATGTATTCTCCTTCCAGTTCCCGTTGATAGAAAATGCTTTGCTGATTGGCTGTCATGATAAGATGCTGGTCCGCATAAGATACACCGGAGCGTCCCTGCAATTTGAAGTGCAGTTCGACCCTTTCCTTTTCCAGGCGCATGGGAATGTGGTATTCCTGGTCGGCGGTATACTTGTACCAGAGCATCCGGGCGCTATCCATTTTCACCTCTTCGTACCGGATCACAGGACCTGTGGTCTCTTCTTTCGTAAAGGAACGGGTGATTTCTTCCATTTTATAGGAGTATGCAGGAAATGGCAGTGATGGCAATGGTTGCATAAATAGAAAATAGCTGATCAGACCTTTTTGCGTTGATAAAAGTTCCGTTTGCGTTAACCGGGAACTCTGTCTGTTGCAGATCTTTGTACAAAAATAAAGTATTATGGACTACAGGCAGCCACACGAAGTGTTACTTTTCTTTGGGAAAGGGAGGAACTGGGAGCAGGGGAATAAGGACTGCCTGGTCGCTCAGCAGCAATACTATTATCAGTTGCAACTGGAAGGTAAGGTACTGCGGACCGGTTTGCAGGTCCATGAAACCGGCCTGTTTGTTTCCCTGTTTGTCGACTCGGATGCGGCACTATTTGCTATCCTTGAGCAGGACCCTGCCCTGAGGGAGGAGGTCGCAGAGGTATTACAGGCGATTCCCCTGGCTACTGGTATAAGAGAGGCCATATAGCTGTTACCCTTAGCAGCCATGAACTTACCCTGTTCCGGCTATCCTGGCGGACCTACTTAAATGAATAATCCCGTACCCCGGACTTGCATTTCTCGATATCATAGAGTATTTTGTACATATATGTATTGTAGTCAATGGCTTATGCAAACGTTTGCGTATTTCATAAAATACCGTACATTGTATTCAGTACTTGTTATGATTTTACCGTAGAATTTATCAATCAAAGAGAGCTTGTATCCCCGGAATTTGTGTAAGTGAGCTATATCGCGATATGAAAAACAATGCTGGCAATGTTCAGGGGAACAGCCGTATAACTATCTAACCCTTACCTCATGGAAAGACGTAAATTTTTGAAACAGGCAATCGTTTCAGCTGCGGGTAGTGCATTAATACCCGGCATTGTAGCAGGCCGTTCACTATGGGAAGAACAACCTCCGTTGATAATTGACACCAAAGTGCAGGGACGCACATTTTCACACTTCTGGAGTAAATGTGTAGGAGCAGGCCGCGCTGGAGAAGTACTCCGTACGGGATCCCCCTGGCTGGAACACCTGCAGTTGGGCCAGAAACATTGCGGCTTTCAATATTGTCGTCTTCACGGGATCTTTCATGATGATATGTCTGTTTACCAGGGTGGCGTTTATAATTGGCTCCGGGTAGACGATGTGATCAACAGAATGTTGAAAGCCGGTGTAAAACCCTTTGTAGAGCTAAGTTTCTTTCCCAGGGAAATGGCCGGCGGCGCTGCTACTGCTTACTGGTGGAAAGCGAACGTTTCCCCTCCGGGTGATTTTTCAAAATGGTCACAACTGGTAACCAACTTCGCCAAACATTGTATCGAGAAATTCGGAATAGGAGAAGTCAGCAGCTGGTACTTCGAAGTCTGGAATGAACCGAATATCCGGGCTACCTGGGATGGCAGTAAAAGCCAGTATTTTGCGATGTACAAGGCGACTGCACAGGCGCTTAAAACCGTTTCTCCGCAATTGCGTGTAGGTGGTCCTGCCACCAGCAACTTTGTGGGTGATGGCCGTTTTGATGGCGAAACAGAAGATAAATCAAAGATATCAGTGACAGCAGGAGATCCGGAAGCATTGAAGTGGAAAGGCGTGTGGATAGAAGATTTCCTGGAATATTGTAAACAACAGCAGGTACCTGTTGACTTTATATCTACCCATCCATATCCGACGGATATGCCGTTTAACAATGGTAAAGGCACACTGAGAGGTGTGGATGCTACGCTGAAAGACCTGCAATGGTTGCGGGCAGTTGTGGATAAAAGCGCCTTTCCAAAGGCAGAGATCCATCTCTCTGAATGGGGAACCAGTTCCTCCGGCAGAGATGCTATGCACGATGCGCTGCCCAGCGCCGCTTATATCATCAAAGCAAATGTGGATAGTATCGGTCTGGCCGACGGCATGGCTTACTGGAACCTGACTGATAGCGGTGAAGAGGGCAGTGGTGCACAATCCTTCTCCGGCGGTAACGGATTACTCAACTACCAGGGTATTGCCAAACCCGCTTTTCATGCTTACCGCATGTTGCATACATTGGGCGATGAACTGCTGTATAACAAAGACGGTATCATCGTCACACGCCATAAGGCCGGTCAGCGGCTTACCGCTCTTGTGTATAACTATCCGGCAACACTGAAAACAGTACCTCCGTTTGGTGGTACAGATGTAGCAGAGAATACACTGAAAATGGGAGAAGCCCGCGAGTTTAACTTTAAACTACTCAATACCAACAAAGACGCACGCTTTAACGTCGAAATCCTTGACCGTGAAAACGGTAACGCACTCAATGCATTGCAACAGGCGGGTAATCCGGATGCCCTGAGTGGGGATCAGTTGCGACTCATGCAGCTAAGAGCAATGGCTGTGAGAGAAGAACAGGTATTGTCGAATAATACAGGCATATTGCTGATCGGCAAGACGCTGCAACCCTGGGATGTGATGCTGATAGACGAAACACATTAGTGCGGAACTGCCGTTCATGGAATTATGTGTTAATTATACAATCATTTTTTGCACGTATAAGACATCATTTGTATTTTGAAGATGCAAAGCATACAATTACAACATTGTCACCCAATGTGTAATTGTATGCCTGTTACAGGACCAAAGACACAGACGACATGATCAACCTTGTCATGTGTCATTCGTAATTGAAAATTGACTTTCCGCTGTTATGAAAAAACTAACCCTGCTGTTCATTAGCATCTCTCCATTCTATGCACATGCGCAAGAAGCATTGAAATTATGGTACAAGCAACCCGCCGGTAACGTCTGGACGGCAGCTCTGCCCGTCGGTAATGGCCGTATCGCCGGAATGGTGTTTGGTAATCCGGCAGAAGAACTGCTGCAATTGAATGAAGCAACTGTATGGACGGGCAGTCCGAACCGGAATGAGAATCCGGAAGCACTGGCTGCATTACCACAGATCCGTCAGTTGATCTTTGACGGTAAACAGAAAGAAGCACAGGACCTGGCGGGAGAAAAGATACAGACCAAACTCTCCGGTGGTCAGATGTACCAGCCTGTAGGGACTTTACACCTTGCCTTCCCTGGTCATGAGCACTATGATAATTACTACCGTGAACTTGACATAGAAAAGGCGGTCGCTACTACTACTTATATGGTCGACGGTGTTAAGTATACGCGTGAAGTATTTGCTTCAGTACCTGCACAAACTATCATTGTTCGCCTCAGCAGCAGTAAACCAGGTACACTGGGATTTTCAGCCTATCTCACGACTCCACAGAAGAATGCGGTGGTCAAAGCCAGTGGGAAAGATTTAACTGTAAATGGCATTACCGGCAGTCATGAAGGTGTGGAGGGAAAGGTGAAATTTAACGGGATTACCCGGGTGATTGCCAGCGGAGGAAGTGTCGCCACTTCTGATACCGCTGTTACCATAAAGAATGCGAATAGTGCGTTGCTGTTTATCTCCATGGCGACGAACTATGTGAATTACCAGGACCTGAGTGCAGATGAAGTAAAGAAAGCAAGCGCCTACCTGAATGCAGCGGTTAAACAACCTTATGCTACTTTACTGAAAGAACACATTGCTGCTTATCAACGTTATTTTAATCGTGTGAAAATAGACCTGGGCACTTCTGATGTGGCAAAAGACCCCACTGATGTACGACTGGTCAACTTTTCCAAAACATATGATCCGCAATTTATATCCCTGTATTTTCAGTTTGGCCGCTACCTGCTGATTTCCTGTTCGCAGCCTGGCGGGCAACCAGCTACTTTACAGGGCCTCTGGAACTCAGAAATGTCGCCTCCATGGGATAGCAAATACACAATTAACATCAATACTGAAATGAACTACTGGCCGGCAGAAAAGGATAATCTGCCGGAAATGCATGAGCCCCTGGTACAAATGGTAAAGGAGTTGTCAGTTACCGGACAGGGTACTGCCCGTATACTCTACGGTGCAAGAGGATGGGTGGCCCATCACAATACGGATCTCTGGCGTATCACAGGTCCGGTAGACCGGATCTTCTACGGTATCTGGAGTATGGGAGGCGCCTGGCTGGCACAGCACCTCTGGGACCGTTATCTGTACAATGGCGACAGGCGTTACCTGGCTGACGTCTATCCGGCTATAAAAGGCGCCGCTTTGTTTTTTGTAGATGACCTGGTAGAAGATCCGAAGCGTAAATACCTGGTGGTGAATCCGGGGACTTCTCCTGAAAATGCACCTTCCACCCGTCCGAACGTTTCTTTTGATGCAGGATGTACTATGGATAACCAGATCGTTTTTGACGCACTGAGCGCGGCTATCAATGCGGCTGAGATACTAGGGAAAGATGCTGCCCTGGTGGATACATTCAAGACTGTCCGCCGCCGGCTCCCGCCTATGCAGGTAGGTCAGTACGGACAGTTACAGGAGTGGATAGACGACCTGGATAATCCGAAGGATAATCACCGCCACATTTCTCACCTGTATGGTCTGTATCCTTCTGCACAGATCTCACCTGACCGTACACCCTTATTAGCCAGTGCTGCGAATACTACCCTGCTGCAACGCGGTGATGTATCGACGGGCTGGAGTATGGGCTGGAAGGTAAACTGGTGGGCCAGACTGCAAAACGGAGAACACGCCCTGAAACTGATCACTAATCAGCTGAGTCCTGTAGGCCAGCATGGTGGTGGTACTTATACTAATCTTTTTGATGCCCATGCCCCTTTCCAGATTGACGGTAACTTCGGTTGTACTTCCGGTATCACAGAAATGCTCATGCAAAGTCATGATGGGGTTATCTATGTATTGCCGGCTTTACCTCCACAATGGAAGAACGGCAATATCAAAGGCTTACGTGCAAGAGGTGGTTTCGTGATTGATGATCTGGTATGGCAGGACGGTAAGATCACCAAACTGGTGATCACCTCTACCTTAGGGGGGAATTGCCGGATCCGTAGTGCGGCGCCTTTAAAAGGGAAGAGCCAGCTGAAGCAGGCATCCGGAGAAAACAGTAACCCTTTTTATCAGGTGACGCCGGTGGCAGCGCCATTGGTACACACGAAAACACTTGCGCCATTGGAAAGCGCAGTACCGAATACTTATGATGTAGCGACTGAAAAGGGAAAGAGCTATCACTTTACAGCGTTATAGTCGTATCACTTTTAATCAAGCGGAAAGGCGTTCACCATTGGCGGACGCCTTTCCGCTTGATATCCGGCTAAAAATTCTTTGATATTCATACTAAATCCTTTGTTTTTACTAATTGCCGGCAGTCAGATTATCCTCACCTTTGTACACATGAATAACGGCGTCAGAAAATATGTACAGTATGATGCATAAAATCGTCACCCGTAAGTTTGTTTTTTGAAGGTTGGTTGCTGAAAGCATAACATATACACCACTATACATAAAGATAGCATCCTGCCAGCGCGACACGGGTATACTTATTGATGCATTAAGAGAAGTTTGTACAAACTGACACAACAGTAATATCTCACTTATTTCAGGATTGATTTAAAACAAAGAAAATGGCAACAAGCACAAAAAGCCTGACTTTCTCCTTAGGAGGTCAGCTGGAAATCAACCGTCTTGGTTACGGTGCAATGCAATTGACAGGAAAAGGAGTATTTGGAGAGGTGGCTGACCGTGAGAATGCGAAGAAAGTGCTACAGGCTGCGGTTGCAGCTGGTGTGAACTTCATCGATACTGCGGAAGCATATGGGCCTAAGTTGAATGAATCACTGATCGCAGATGCTTTACATCCTTACAAGGAGGGGCTGGTTATCGCTACCAAAGGCGGGTTCAACCGTCCGGGACCTGATCAATGGGTACCGAATGGTAACCCGGATTACATCCGCGAAAATATTGAAGGTAGTCTCAAACGGCTAAAGGTAGACACCATCGACCTCTGGCAATTGCATCGTTTTGACTCCAATGTTCCGGTAGAAGAAACACTGGCGCCTGTTGCAGAAGCCGTTAAGGCAGGTAAGATCAGGTATGTAGGTTTATCTGAAGTAAATGTAGCGCAGATCGAGCGTGCTGAAAAGGTATTGCCGATCGTCTCTGTACAGAATCTCTACAACCTGGGCAATCGTCAGTGGGAAGAAGTACTGGATTACACCACTGAACGTGGACTGGCATTTATTCCGTGGTTCCCGCTGGCTTCCGGTCCTGATACACTGGCCGACAAAATCAGTAAGATCGCTGCTGCTCACGATGCTACTACGGCTCAGATCGCATTAGCATGGTTGCTGAGACGTGCGGATAACATCCTGCTGATACCTGGTACCAAGTCTATCACGCACCTGGAAGAGAATCTGAAGGCGGCTGATATAGAACTGACGGACGAAGAGTTTGACCAGCTGTCTAAATAAGACAACACGATTACAGTAAGCTGTCCACCTGTTAAAACGGGCGGGCAGCTTTTTATTTTCTAAAAAGCAGGGAAAAATACCCAAATTCCGAGAATAGGTACAACCGTAAATCGGCTGATCTCAGACATATTTGTAGGTGTAAAAACTCAGACAGATATGATGAAGACACCGGAATTAAAAACGAATAGCCTGCACTGCGATTCTCCGGATAAGATTCCCCTTACAAAGGAACACTTCGACGCCTTGTCCATCCGGGTGTATAGCCGTTCTGACAAAGACAGCAAACATTCCCTTTTACCCCATCGGAGGGATTTTTATAAGATATTGATGGTCACTGAAGGCCAGGGTATGTTAACCGTAGGCGCCAGTACTTACTACATTGAGGAGCCCATGATCATCTTCCTGCATCCCTCAGATATTATTTCCTGGAAAGGACTTTCTTCCGGGCAGGAAGGTTACAATTGTCTGTTTAGTAAAAGTCTGCTGGACAAACATCCATTGCTTAAAATGACGATCGAAAAGTATCATCTTTTTGATGGACAGAAAAATATCATCCGTTTGCGGTATTCAGATGTTGCAGCATTGTGTACTATATTCAGTAGTATGCAACAGGAAGAAATGTCAGGTAAGCGACTGAATGAAGATGCGATGCAGACTTATCTTCAACTGTTACTGATACAATGTGCACGTATTACAGATTTTAAAGAGCCGGATCATATATCAGATGACTACAGACATGTACATACTTTTTTCAGTCTGCTGGAGAGGGAAGTAATGAATGTGCATTACACTCATCCTATTTCCATGAAAACAGCAAAGGAATTCGCCGCTAATCTCAATGTGCATCCTAATTACCTCAACACCTTATTAAAAAAACATACAGGTCAGAATGTAAGTACGCATATACGTACCCGCTTGCTGGAAGAAGCGAAGAGTTTGTTATTACAGACGGACTGGACCCTGCAGGATATTGGCTACTGTATTGGATTTGCAGAGCAACCTAATTTTAGTTTGTTTTTTAAGAAGAATGCGGGGATTACACCAGCGGAATACAGAAAGAAAATTAGGAATTAGGAATTAAGAATTAGGAATTCTTTTTTTAATAGTCTTCATATTAACAAATAAAGTCGATTCAAGTGAATCGACTTTATTTGTGTTTAAGCCTTGAGTAAGTAATTCCTAATTCTTAATTCCTAATTGAGAATTATCTATTCGCTGCTTCTTCAATTACTGCTGCTACTTCTTTCGGATGTGAAATAAACACCACATGGCTTGCTTTTATCGTAGTCACTTTTGCACCGGAACGTTTTACCATATCCTGCTGTAACTCAGGGTTGATGCTTTTGTCATCAGTGGTGAGGATGGCGTAAGCTGGTTTGTATTTCCATGGTGCATGTTTCACTGGCGTAACGAAGCAGGACAGCGCAATTGCGCCATGAGAGGCGTACATGAATTCTGCTTTTTCTTTAGGTACGTCTGCACAGAATCCAGGGTGGAATTTAGCTTTGTCATAATAGATGAAGCCTTTGTCATCCGGAGGCAGAATACCATTTTCCGGCAGAACTGGTCTTGTCTGTACCAGCTGAAAGGTAGATTCAAGAGAATCCGGCTCGAATGCAGCTACATAAACCAGGCTGGATACTTTGGGATCTGCACCTGCACCGGTAATGATTGTACCTCCATAGGAGTGTCCTACCAGTACGGTTGGACCATCCTGTTTATCTATTGCACGGTTCAGGGCGGTGATATCATCATCGAGAGATGTCATCGGGTATTGTAATGCGGTCACGTTGTAACCTTTTGCCGCCAGGATTTTGTATACGCCTTCCCATCCGGAGCCATCTGCGAAAGCGCCGTGTACGAGAATGATGTTTTTTACTTTAGGTGTTTTTTGTGCCTGCATTACTAATGGGGCACTAATAATGACAGCTGAAAAGAATAGTGCTCTGATCCACTTGCCCACGCTGGAGTTGAAATTGTTCATGATGAGTGTTTTTTTATTATGGAGATGTGTGTTTTTATCTACCCTACAAAGGTGCGGCAGGAGAGACGCGTGGCTTATAGCAATATCAAATCAGGCGTATATGAATTTCAAATATCGGGGGAAATAAAAACCGTGAGGAAGTCTCCTCACGGTTAAAGCCATTAAAAGCCGAAAGTGATTTTAACTCTACCATGGGGATCGCGACTGTATTTTGTCTTCATGTGCTTTCGCATCCACTGCTTTTTGTTTTTGGAAACCAGTTTCCAGTTGTAATGGAACCTGAACCTTAATTTGTACGGCGTACCATCCAGATCATCGGTGTAGGTCATTTCGTCCATTGGCTGGTCATAGCAGCATTTCCAGAAAGACCCATGCCATCTGCAACGGGCGCAATAGGCATGTAAGTTTTTGTTAGCGCGATTGTAAGAACCACGGTGGGTAGTTGTGTTCAGAACGCTTCTGAAGCTTCTTTCTGACGTTTTAGGAATCATATTACATTGTCTTGGTCACGACAATGCGTCAAATTCTTTTTTCATGAGGTGATAGATATGTGGTAAATGTAGAATATTCTGATTAAACCTCCGAAAGGTTGTTTTTACCATTTTTTATGTTTACTTTTTTTCCCTGTTTAGACAAAACGTTATGATGAAATCCACGGCTCCACAAAAAATCACAATAAACTACACACATGTTCTCTTATCCTGTTAGAATAGCGTTAATCGCTGCCCTTGGCGGGTTCCTGTTTGGCTTTGAAACGGCGGTTATATCCGGCGCAGAGAAAACGATTATGGAATTATGGTCGCTCAGTCCCTTCTGGCTGGGCTTTACAGTGGCTTCGAGCCTGATCGGTACTGTGTTAGGTTCGCTGGTAGTGGGCGTACCTGCCCGTATCTATGGCCGTAAGAAGGTACTGTTGGTCATCGCCGGTTTGTATATTGTTTCAGCTATTGGCTGTGCTTCTATTTCAGCCTGGCTGTTGTTTGTATTATTCCGTTTTTCTGCCGGTGTGGCCGTAGGTGCTTCTTCGGTAGTCGGACCGATGTATATTTCCGAGATATCGCCGGCACATTTACGCGGCCGTCTGGCCGGTTCTTTCCAGCTGAATATTGTAGCGGGGATCTTTATTGCCTATCTGACCAACTTCCTGTTTGTCGGTATGGGAGATGAGTCCTGGCGCTGGATGCTGGGTATCATGGTGGTACCGGCGGTCTTGTTTGGTATTCTGCTGCGTACGATTCCTGAAAGTCCGCGCTGGCTGATCCTGAATAACCGGGAATCGGAAGCTGTACCTATTTTACAACGTTTACAGGAAACGAATGTCGATGCGGCTATCCGTGCGATCAGGGAGTCTGTAAAGACCCACCAGGAGAACCTGTTCCAGAAGCGCTATGCAAAACCGATTATTTATGCGGTATTGCTGGCGATGTTCAACCAGTTGTCAGGTATTAACGCGATCCTGTATTATGCGCCCCGTATTTTCGAACTGGCGGGCTTTAGTAAAGAGCAGGCTTATCTGCAACCGGTATATATAGGAGCGGCTAATCTTATATGTACTTTGCTGGCGATGACGGTGATTGACAGATTTGGTCGTAAGACGCTGTTACTGATTGGTTCTGTGGGAATGATCGTTTTCCTGGGACTGACGGCCTACGCTTTCCGCGATCCGGCCACTCTGGGTGGTAATGTACTGATCTATCTGATAGGTTATATTGCGTTTTTCGGCTTCTCCCAGGGGGCGGTGATATGGGTATTTATATCTGAGATTTTCCCGAATTCTGTACGGTCGCAGGGAGGTGCATTGGGTAGCTTTACCCACTGGATCATGGCTGCCATTATTTCCTGGACCTTTCCGATTATTGTGTCAGGAAGTGTGATGGGAGGTTTCTATTCCTTTGTATTCTATAGTGTTATGATGCTTTTACACCTGCTGTTTGTCTGGAAGATGATGCCGGAGACCAAAGGCCGGTCTTTGGAGGAAATCCAGAAAGAGCTGGGTATAGAATAAGAACCGGTATTATTCCTTCGATTAAAACCTTACTACGCCGTTATTACGCCGCTATTTCTTCGTTCCGGAACGGACAGATAAGGGGGTAATAACGGCGTAATGGCGCTATACAACGAAGAACAAAGGCTGATATCGAAGGTGACAGGGTTTTTAGTTCATACAGCCTTTTGACCGGTCATCCCGAATCGGTCTTTCCGGCAGGTTCACTTCACTTTTATTTCCTACTTTTAGTGAAAATCAAAATCAAACCAAACAAAATTTTAGCATGAAGCAATTATTAGCAGCCTTACTGCTGTCCCCAGGTGTGTTGTTAGCCCAGAAAGGGGATTTCACAATCAAAGGCAAGATCGGCAACCTGAATGCACCTGCCAAACTGCACCTGGTGTACCGTACTGGTGGCGTTGAAGTAAAGGATTCTGCTGAACTGAAAGATGGCGTATTCCAGTTCAAAGGATCAATAGAAGAGCCAGGTCAGGCGATGATGGTATTAAAACATGTTAATCCGCCGGCAGATCCACGGATGAGAGATATGATCGTTTTCTACGTAGAAAAAGGTACAATCACCCTGAACAGCGCTGACTCCCTGAAAAAGGTTACCTTCAGCGGTTCTCCGTTAAATACTGATAATCAGCAGCTGCAGGAATCTCTGAAAAGCGTAACCACTGCTTATCAGGCACTGAATGGCGAATATATGGCTGCTGATGAACAGAAGCGTAACAGCCCTGAATTCCAGCAGTACCTGGATGAAAAGCTGGCGGTAATCCGTGGTCAGCAGGGTGATGTTTATAAAACATTCATTGCCAAGCATTCAAAGTCAATGGTGAGCCTGGATGTGATCCAGCAGTATGCTTATGAGGCATCCGATAAGGTAGGTCAGCTGGATTCTATGCTGAACAGCCTGGATGGTTCTCTGAAAAAGACCAAGAATGGTCAGGAACTGGCAAAACTGATCGGTAGCTGGAAAGCAACTGTGATCGGTGCTGAAGCGCCACTCTTCACTCAGAACGATACCCTGGGTAAACCAGTGAATCTGAAAGACTTCCGTGGTAAATATGTATTGGTTGACTTCTGGGCTTCCTGGTGCCGTCCGTGCCGTATGGAAAACCCATATGTTGTAGCAGCTTTTAACAACCACAAGGACAAAGCTTTCACCATCCTGAGCGTATCCCTGGATCAGCCAACCGGTCATGATGCATGGATCAATGCAATCCACAAAGACGGTCTGGCCTGGACACACGTATCCGATCTGAAATTCTGGGACAATGACGTCGCTAAACTGTATGGCGTAAAATCTGTTCCGCAGAACTTCCTGCTGGATCCACAAGGTAAGATCGTTGCTAAGAACCTGAGAGGTGAGGAGCTGGATAAGCGCCTGAATGAGTTACTGAAATAAGCGCGACGCTACAGGGCCGTTTTATGAATAATGAACGGCTGACAGCATTCGCAGTATAATAAATAGTCCATAGCAGACCGTAATTATTGTAGAGTTATTCGCTGATCAATTGTTAATTTGGTAAGCAGATAACTGTACAGGGACGACGGTACCGCTATGGACTATTGTATTTTCCAGCCATCCGTCTCCTGTTTAATAACCGGAAAAAAGTCACAGATGAACGTTTTTATTGAAGACAAAGATATTCCCTGGGAAAACCCTGATCCGGGCATACGCCGGAAGGTAATGGCTTATAATGAGCAATTAATGATGGTAAAGGTAGAGTTCCAGCAAGGGGCTGTAGGGGCATTACATTCGCATTATCATACCCAGATGGCGCATGTGGAAAGTGGGGTGTTTGAGATTACCATTGATGGCGAGAAGAGGATACTGAAAGCGGGAGATGCATATTATATACCGTCCAATGTGGTACATGGCGCAGTATGTCTTGAGCCGGGTGTGCTGATTGATGTATTTAATCCGTACAGGGAGGATTTTATAAAGTAAAAAAGCCCATAGCAGGTACAGGAGGTGACGGGAGTACTGTTTTTGCATTCTTTCGTTGGCGCCTGCCTGATGGGAGGGGGACAATAACGGTAATGGATGCTTTTTTGAGGAATTGTGAACAGAGAACATCATGAAAAAGAAGCATTTAAATTTTCCGGAGCGTGATACGGGCTCAGGAAATTCAGTATTTTTAACCTGTTCAATTCTTCACTTAAAAAGCGAATTATATGTTGTCACAAAGAATGCAGGAAGCCCTGAACGCCCAGGTAGCGATGGAAGCACAATCTTCTCAGGCTTATCTGGCAATGGGCAGCTGGGCAGATATTCAGCCTGGTCTGAAAGGCGTCACCAAATTTTTCTTCAAGCATAGTGATGAGGAACGTATGCACATGTTGAAATTGATCCATTATATCAATGAAAGGGGTGGTTTTGCCATCGTACCCGCACTTGCGCAACCGGTACTCACATTTGTGTCTTTAAAGAAGGCATTTGAAGAGTTGTTTGCTCACGAGGTGAAGGTAAGTGAAGGGATCAATGAGCTGGTGGATATCGCATTACAGGAAAAGGACTATGCGACCCACAATTTTCTGCAATGGTATGTAAATGAGCAGATTGAGGAAGAGCGTCTGGCACGTGAGTGTAATGACAAGCTGGAATTGATCGGTGATGACAAGAGTGGCTTATACCTGTTTGACCGCGATATCATGACTATGGACCAGGAATAGTTTGATATACAACTAATTGAAGGCCCGTTCTGCGCAAGTGGAACGGGTTTTTTATTACCCCATCTGAGGGGTGGATTTTCCTAATGTATGGTAGGAAATATATATTATAAATAATTAATTCAGAAAGTTTTATTATTTTTATTTGCCATATACTTTTACTACATTGCCGTCTGAAATATAAGGAAAAGTTAGAATGCAAAAGGAGGTTAATATAAATGATCTATGGGAGCGCATCACAGTTGATAGCGACTCTAAATCATTTGAGGTTTTTTTCCATGAATTAAACCCAAGACTCGTGAAATTTTGCACAATGTATGTTCAGTACCAGCAGGTTGCGGAGGAAATAGTGTCGGATGTTTTTGTAAAATGCTGGATGGACAGGGCTAAGATGCGGGACGTTCAGAAGCCTGAAACCTATCTTTTCATTGCTGTAAAAAATCATGCTCTCAACTACAATAAGCGGTTCTCCAGTGTCCAATTGGTGAACCTGGACGACCATGAGGGAGGTGCGCAACTGGTTAACAGTGCGTCTCCGGAGATGGAGCTGGAGAAAAAGGAGCTGCTTTTCCATATGGATCAGGCCATTTCTTCTTTACCCCGTCAGTGTAGTATCATTTTCCGGCTGATTAAGGAGAATGGTATGAAATACAAGGAAGTAGCCGAAATCCTGAATATATCCCCCCGCACGGTGCATACGCAGATGCTACGTGCCATGAAGAAGATGACTGTAGCGATGGAGCCTTATCTGAAAAAGGCAAACAAACAGACGCCGGACAATATTGATAGTATTGTGACGGCTTTACTGCTGATATGGATATTTATGGGTAATTAGCCCTTAATATTATATGTTAAAAAAAATTTTAAACCTTGTACGCATAACAGGTATTAAATGTTGTCTTATATGCAAAGGGTTATTCCAACGGACAATGAGTGAACGTTTTTTTGAAATTGTTATAAAGGACCTGGCTGGTGATTCAACACCTGAAGAAGGCCAGGAACTGAAACATATCATGAGTGAGGATGCTGTCGCTGCAAGACAGTATGAACTGTTCCGCATGTACTGGGCCCAGAATCATCACGATCATATCGATAACAGAAGACTGTTTTCAAATGTGCAGATGCGTATCAGTGAACTAGAGAAAGAAGCAGGTACTGATGATATAGCACCGCTGATGACGCCGGTACGCGGAAAAGGTCGCCTGGTATGGTTATCGGGAATCGCTGCTTCTGTAGCGTTGCTGATCACTGCCAGCGTGTTTTATTACCGCTCACAGCATGATCCTCTGACGGCTAAATTCACCTCCAGGGGTGAAAAGTCCACTTTCATGCTGGACGATGGCACAAGGGTTACGCTGAATGCAGACAGTAAACTGGAGTATGCAGCTGATTTTCCAACGAAGAGCAGAGAAGTGTATCTGACAGGTGAGGCTTTCTTCGATGTACATGGCGATGCGCAGAAACCGTTTATTATTCATACGGACAAAATGGATATCAAGGTGTTAGGTACGGCATTCAACGTGAAGTCCTATCCAAACGAAACCTCTACGGAGGCTACATTGCTGAGAGGTGCGATTGAGGTGACGGTAGCTGATAATCCGGATGAAAAGATCGTACTGAAACCATCACAGAAAGTAGTTGTAAGCGACTACGATTCTACCCGTAAGAAAGCGGTCGCCTTGAAAGATGTAGTGCCATCCTTAACAACGATGACCTATTTCAGCCAAAAGGATACCATGATCATGGAAACTTCCTGGTTACAGAATAAACTGACTTTCCATGATGAAGATTTCGCGACGCTGGCAAGGAGAATGGAACGTTGGTACAATGTGAAGATCAGCTTTAACGCGGATCGTAAAAAGCAACTCAGATTTACCGGTATCCTGGAAGGAGAGACAGTAGCGGAAGCATTCCATGCACTGAACCTGACAGAAGATTTCGCATATAAGATTGAAGATTCGACGATAGTGATATATTGATCCGAACGATGGGACGAGAATAAGAAGCCTAAAAATTCCTTTCAAACATTGGAAGGTGAGATGAAAACCCTATATGAAGCCAATACCTATGTTAAAACACTATGATTATACCTATGTATGCGCTCTTTCATTTCACCAGAAACAAAGTATTAACGCCTAAAATTTGTCTATGGGAAATGAATTTGACTACTACTAAATAATGCGGGCACTGTTTTTAAGCGGTACCCGCGAACCAAGAATCAATATCCTTACAGAAGGTTTTGAACAATCCTGAAAATTTGAAAGACTTTAATCACCCTTAACATCTAAGTTATGATTTCTATCCTACGTCCCAGGGGCGTAAAGATCCCTTACGGGCTTTTAAAGCCAATGCTACTTATGAATGTAGTACTGGGATTGGTGCTTACCACCAGTCTTAATGTACTGGCAAAAGCTTCTTTTGCAACGAAGATCACTCTTAATCTGCGTGATGTGGAATTTAAGAAAGTGCTCACTGTAATTGAAAGCCAGAGCGACTATCGTTTCATGTTCAGTAACAGGAACATACCAAATGATAACAAGGTAGACATTAACGTGAAAGATGCTCAGATCACCACAGTGATGGATCTGATCCTGAATAATTCTGGTTTTACTTACCAGGAATTATCTAACAACCTGATCGTGATCATGCCAAAAGGCGCTATGCTGAAGGCGATCAAAGTAACAGGTAAAGTACTGGACCAGACAGGTGAAGCGCTGATCGGTGCATCTATTAAAATAAAAGGGACTTCCGATGGGGTAGCTACGGATGAAAATGGTGCCTTCACCATTAGTGTTCCGGATGACGCTGTGCTGGTTGTATCTTATGTAGGTTTTAAAACACAGGAGATCCCTGTTAGTGGTAAAACGGCTATTACAGTTACACTGCAACCAAATCAAAGTATAATGAATGAGGTGGTAGTAACGGCGCTGGGTATCAAAAGAGAGCAAAAAGCGCTCGGATACGCGGTAAGTACTATCACATCTGAACAAATTACAGCTGCCGGCGCTACCAACTTTGCTTCTGCATTGTATGGTAAAGCTGCTGGTGTGAAAATCACCACCGCTCCAGGTGGTGCTACCAGTGCGGTGAATATCCAGATTCGTGGTGTGAACTCCCTGAACTATAACACCCAGCCGCTGTATGTAGTGGATGGTGTGCAGATCAGGAACAACAACGAAAAAGGTGCTGGTGGTACAAACAATACTGATTACTGGTCTGATAACCGTATCCGTGGTAACGGTATCCTGGATATCAACCCTGCAGATATCGAAAGTCTGACAGTACTGAAAGGTGCAAGTGCGACTGCACTGTATGGATCTGATGCAGCGAGTGGTGTGGTGGTAATTACTACTAAAAAAGGTATGAAAGGAAGAGGTCTGGGTGTTGATCTGAACTATTCACACACCGCAGAAAGGGTTGCCTTTGCACCAAGATATCAGAATGAGTACGGTTCCGGTTATGACAGAACAACTGCGGGTGCGAATGCGAACGCAGCAGGTTGGGTCCCCATTGGAACTGACGGAACAGTAAGGCCTTACTTCAGGGCCTATGCGCAGTTTGGACCAAAATTGGACGGCCAGCTGGTACCCTGGTGGGATGGTAGTATGCACTCATATTCCCCCCAGCCCGACAACTATAATCAACTCTTTCAGAAGGGATACAATTCAAATTTGAATGTATCCCTTTCGAATATGACAGAAAAAGCGAATTACCGCTTCTCTTACACCCGTAACGATTACAAAGGTGTACAGATCGGTGGTGATCAGCAGCGTAATACTTTCAACCTGAACAGTACTATCAAGCTGCACAACAAGGTGAGTTTAGACGTGGTAAGTGGTTATGTAAACACGAAGATCACCAACAGACCATTACAGATGGCGCGTATCTTCAATGACTTCGCCGGTTACTTCGGTCGTCAGGAAGACTTAGCGGTTGTGTTTGATAAATACAAAACCAGCAAAGGTTACAAATATGTTACGCCTGAAAATGCGGCACAGAACCCTGATGAAGCTATCAAATATCCTATCCGTGCTTACAACCTGCTGGATTTCCTGTGGAAACAGCTGCGTAACCAGGAGATAGAAAAACAGGATCGTTTAATATCCAGTGTTACATTGAATATTGACCTGGCAAAAGGACTGAGATTCCGTACCAGGTTAGGTAATGACTTTACCAGTGTGAACACTGAAACTAAAGAATACAACGAAAAGCCGATCGCGTTCAATAGTGGAAGCAGTACCGGATCTTATGGCGTGGCAAAAGGCCGTTACAGCATTGTGTACAGTGACCAGTTACTGACTTTTGCAAGAGATGAAGAGAAAAGAGTATTTGGTTACTCTGTGAGTGCAGGTCTCCAGACACGTAAAGAAACCTATAGTGATCAGGTGTCCACTACCAATGGTGGTCTCGTAACCGCAAACTGGTTCAGTATCAATAACTCCTATAATATTCAGAATACATCTGAGCGTCGTAGTGGTGCGTTTAAATACGCATACCTGGGTATCCTGAACCTGAGTTACATGAACTACCTGTTCCTGGAAGGTACTGCCCGTCAGGAGTACTCTTCTACACTGCCTCACAAGAACAACAGTTATTTCTATCCTTCTGTGAACTCCAGCTTTGTGTTCACCGAAGCGTTCCATCTGCCTACTATCTTCTCTTATGGTAAGGTACGTGCTTCCTACGGTCTCGTAGGTAACGCTCCTCCTCCATTTGAGTCTAACGTTACCTATACGCAGAAACCAATTTCTACAACTACCGGTTCTATTCCTTTGCTGATCGCACAGAGTGATTATGGTAATGAGCAGCTGAAATCAGAGAAGAAAACAGAGATAGAGATCGGTACAGAGGTAAAAATGCTGGATAACCGTTTTGGTTTTGACATCTCTTACTATGACAGTAAAGTAACTGACCTGTTAATGCGTTTGAACGTTGCGGTAAGTAATGGTGCTAAAACAAGGATCACCAACGTAGGTAAACTGCACAGTAAAGGTATCGAGGTAGCGTTGACTGGTACTCCGGTAAAAGGTAAAATTACCTGGAATACCCGTCTGAACTTTGCGAACAGTACTTCCAGCATAGAGGAACTGACGCCAGGTGTATCTCAGATCGTAATGCTCTTTGCATCCAGAGATGCGGTGAAAGTAGTAGCTGAAAAAGGCCAGCCTATCGGTAATATCTACATGTACCCACGTAAGAGAGACGATAAAGGAAACCTCGTTATCACTGATAATGGACTGTATGATGTTGATATCACCAAGTATGAGAAGAAAGGTAACCTGTTGCCTAAAATCGTTGGTGGTTTCGCGAATACTATCACTTACCACAACTTATCACTGGACTTCATGTTTGACTACCGTTTCGGTGGTATGATCGTTGCTACGCCGTTTAAATTCATGACAGCTGCCGGTATGTACGAGAACACACTGCAGTACCGTGATGAAGCGCATGGTGGTCTTCCTTACTACCTGGATACTGATGGTAAAACAATGATTCAGTTGCCAAGTCACAATTCAATTTCGCCAAATGGTCCGGTTTATCATGATGGTGTGATCCTGGATGGTGTGACTAAGACTGGTGCGAAAAATACCAAGATGGTACAGGCTGGTTATTACTACCTGAACCAGTTCAATGACTCTCCAACCGCCTGGAACGAAGTGACTCTTTCAAAGAACGATTACGTAAAACTCCGTGAGGTAGTACTGGGCTACAACATTTCCAAAGCAACAGCTGCAAAACTGCACCTGCAGAGTCTGCGTCTGTCTCTGATCGGAAGAAACCTGTTGTATGCATATAGAACTATGAAGAACCTGGATCCGGAAGCTCCAATGGGTAGCAGCTGGTTGAAACAGGGTATTGATGAAGGTTCTTCCGGTGCAACCCGTAGCTATGGTTTCAGTCTTAACGCCAGCTTCTAATTAATAAATGTGACTTGTTACAAACAGTTATGATTATGAAAAAAACATTAATAAAAATAGGTTGTTTTATCGCGCTGAGCGTTGGCCTGGCGGGATGTAAGGGCGAACTGGATGATTATTATATCGATCCTGATAAAACCAGCAACCCTACTATTGAAAAATTATTTTCTTCTATACTCGATAATAACCGCGTAAGACCTAACTATAGTGAAATGCGCGAGATCGTTCTTCCGATGTGTGCAGCTTTCTGTCAGACTGCTGCTTCCGATAACAAGGAAGAAAGATACCTGCAGCCGGCCAACCCGGTTCAATCGCTGTGGAATGATTACTATACGCCAAGTAACCAGGGTACTGATCTTAACTATAATACCGGTAATGGTATCGTAGCGCAGTATCGTACGATGGAGCGTCTGTATCGTGAGCTTCCGCTGGATGAACGTCCGAACTTTACCATCTTCATGAAAGCCGGCCAGGCATTGTTACTGGACCAGACTGCACAGATGGTGGATATGTTTGGTGATATTCCTTTTACAGAGGCAGGTTCACTGGATATCGACAACACCATTTCCAATGCGAAATTTGATGACCAGCGTATGCTGTATGATACCGTACTGGTAGGTCTGAAAGACCTGGCTGACTGGTTCACTGCAACAACGCCTAATGCGATCGCTACTGCTTCTTTCAATGCACAGGATTACCTGATGAAAGGAAGTATTGACAAATGGCGCCGTTATATCAACTCTGTTCGTCTGCGTTACCTGATGCGTATTTCCAGATCAGATGTTGAAGAAGCAAGAGCAAAATCAGAAATACAGGAAATCCTCGCCAATCCGATCCTTTATCCACTGGTAGACGGAGATGGTATTGGTGATAACTACAGTCCTGCAAGCACTGACATCCTGTTATATCAGCTGACGAACTACACCAACACGCCGATGAACTCCTTTACAGAGATCAGGGCACAGATGGCGCCGGACTACATGCTGAATAAGGTAATGTTACCATCCAACGATCCACGTATTCCTTTCATGTTTGATAAGAATACCCGTACGGATAAAACACCAAACCGCTGGTATCAGGCAATGAGCCAGACGGAAGTACGTCAGACGGACAGTATGAATAACTATTCTATCTGGGATTCTACTACTTACCTGACAAACGGAAAACTGCCAGGTATCTATATGTCTGCAGCAGAAGTAAACTTCCTGAAAGCGGAAGCCTTTGAACGCTGGGGACTGACCGGTGGTACTGCACAGGGTAGCTATGAACTGGGTATCCGACAGGCAATTGCATTCATCAACTTCCTGAACAAGCAGAACCCAAGTGCAAGAGAAGCGCTGCCACAGCCTTCTACTGCAACTGTATCTGCCTTCATCAGTAATCCGAACATTGCCTATACTGGTACTTCAACAGAAAAACTGGAAAAGATATATATACAGAAATGGCTGCATTTTAACATATTGCAGGGCCGTCAGGCATGGGCTGAGTACCGTCGTACCGGCTATCCACGCATTACTGTAATTCCTTCAACGCGTGTAGATTATGAGTTGCCTCCTACCAGGTTCCTGTATCCTGCGAGTGAGACAGGTTATAACTCCAGCTACGAAGCTGTGAGGGAGAAAAATACGCGTAATGCAAAAATTTTCTGGATGGGAGAATAACAGACAGGATTTAAGAATTATAATTTAGATGGGGGGCAAGGCCACAAAGCTAACAATGGCAGACATTGTTATCTTTGTGGCCTTGCCAGTTTTACATAGGTCTCATATGATGAAGAAGTACATGTTGATAGCGGCGTTGCTGGTCGTGTCATTGTTCGCCGCCAACGCTCAACGCAAAGCCACCCTCGTCAGGGAGGAATTTATTATGGAAAAGCCGCCGGTACCGGCAGCACATGCGTCTACTATTACCGCGCTGCCGGATGGTGATCTGCTTGCCTCCTGGTTTGGCGGAAGCCGGGAAAGTGCACCGGATGTTTGCATCTATACAGCCCGCTTTCATAAAGGAAAATGGTCTGCTCCTGAAGTAGTCGCCAGTGGGGTAATCAATGACAGTACCCGCTATGCCGCCTGGAACCCGGTATTGATCACCACAAAGGCTGGACGGGTGATACTGTTTTATAAAGTAGGACCTAATCCCCGGGAATGGTGGGGGATGCTGATCTCCAGTACAGATAATGGACTTAGCTGGTCCGCTCCGGAGCGTTTGCCTGGTAATATACTCGGACCTATCAAGAATAAGCCGGTGCAACTGGCAGATGGCAGCATCTTACATCCTTCCAGTACTGAGAGCCTGGATGAGAAGGACTGGCATATTCATGTGGAATTGTCAGACAGTACCGGGCATCAGTGGAAGCGTGTGCCTATTGACTGTGATACTTTTGGGGTAATACAACCTTCTGCACTGTTTCATGCTGGAAAGCGCTTACAAATGCTTTGCCGTAGCAGACAGAATGCGATTGTACAGACCTGGTCCACCGATAATGGGCAGACCTGGTCTCCGCTCACGAAACAATCAATGCTGAATCCTAATTCCGGCATAGACGCAGTCACTACCCGGAATGGCCAGCAGGTACTTGTGTATAACCCGGCTGTGTCCGGAAAGGATTGGTGGAATGGGAGGAATGAACTGAGAGTGGCGGTATCTATAGATGGAGAACACTGGAAAGATGTATATGTACTGGTGAAGGAAGCGAAAGGCGAGTTCAGTTATCCGGCGATCATACAGACAAAAGATGGGATACTACACATTACCTATACTTATGACAGAAAGAATATCAGGTATGTGGCACTAAAATTATAAGGTTATTATTTATATAAGAAGCAAGAGGTAGTTCACCCGAAAGGGCGGACTGCCTCTTTTTTTTGAAAAGATCTTCCGTAATTCGTAGTATAAAAATGCTTTCTTATGGCTCAACCTGAAGTATGGATGCGGGGGCCGCTTCCTGGTGTACCCGCTTTATTGCAACCAGTGGCACATGCGTTATTGCAGGCGCAGGAGGAAATACATGCCCTGTTACAGGACTTTCCTGATGAACTTTTATGGGAGCAGCCGGCAGGCGTTGCTTCTGTCGGATTCCATTTGCGGCATATTGCCGGTGTATTGGACAGATTATCTGTGTATGCAGCTGCAGGGACATTGTCAGAAGCGCAGCTTGCTTATCTGGCAGGAGAGAAGATACCGGGAGCGGTAACAACAGAGATGTTGCTGGCAGCATTAGATGAACAGATTGCAAAGACGATTGCAAAGTTAAAGGAGACAGATGAGACTACACTGACAGCATTCCGTGGCGTCGGCAGGAAGCAGTTGCCGTCTACCGTAATGGGTTTATTATTTCATGCAGCAGAGCATACGATGCGACATACCGGGCAATTACTTGTTACAGTAAAAGTGGTACAGTCGTAACCGTTAGTAGGAGCAATTGTTAACCTTTTTTATTTTTCTAAGAATGTTTATAAAATTTTTAACAAATAGTATTTGTGAGATTTTTACTAAAAAAAGTAATAAATGCCCCAAAAAATAGATGTTGACAAATATTTTCCTACTTATACTACTAGTTTTTGCAACTTATTAATTGTTAATGAATTTTTAAAATTGTTAATGCAAATTAAAATTAACAGTTAATATTTTGCATTGTGAAAAAAGTCTCTATTTTTACCGCAGATTGCTAAAACGATTATGCAGAATAAGCTGTCTGAAAAACCGTAACAACGTAATGGAAAAAAGGGGAACATGCTATGTCAGCGAACGGTGTATGTCATGTGTCTATTCAAAAAAATAAACGTTATTGAACAAAAATAATTTCACTTGTTAAAAACCATTTGTTAATCGGAACCAGTATCATTTTGCGAGTAACTATTATGAACTTATTTCCAGCTTTAGCTTAAGGAAATGTTTGATCCCGTGTAACTGTGATATGCAGTACATAAGGGGATTTTATTAACTCAGCTTTCATTACCTGCAAGGTTAATGAGATAGGGAAACGCATGCTTGATCCCTGCTGTGCCACGTGCAGCATGGGGATGGGGCCGTATTGCCAGATACGCTGCTTTATTACCAAAATTGAAATATATGAAGAGAGGCTTCTCATTTTTTTCCCGGGTATGCCTACACAGCTTATGGATGCTACTCCTGTCGCTGGTAGCGTTTTCCCAGAACAAGGTCATCACCGGTAAAGTAACCGATGCACAGGGGAATACTCCCTTACCAGGAGTGACGGTACAGATACAGGGTACGAGTAAGGGTACACAGACTGCACCGGATGGTACTTACAAACTGGAAGCGCCACAGGGTGCTACTACACTGGTTTTCACGTTTGTCGGATATAAGAAACTGGAACAGCCTATCAGTGCTTCAGGCACTACGAATGTGACGATGGCGGCTGACGTTACTGCATTGAAAGATGTGGTGGTAGTCGGTTATGGTACACAGAAGAAAACAGAGGTTACTTCCGCAATCACTTCTGTTACAGCTGAGGACTTCAGACAGAGTGGTGCGCGTAACGCAATGGACCTGGTACAGGGTAAAGTGGCTGGTTTACAGATCACACGTACCAGCGGTTCCAACCCCAATAATGGTCCGGCTATACAGCTGCGTAGTGTGACCACATTGAATAAAAATCAGGGGCCATTAATTGTAGTAGATGGTATTCCTGGTGGTAATCTCGACCTGCTGCAACAGGATGATATCGAGTCTATCTCTGTGCTGAAAGATGGTTCTGCTGCTGCGATTTATGGTACACGCGCAAACGCGGGCGTTGTGCTGATCACTACGAAAAGAGGGAAGGCGGGCGCTCCACGTGTAGACTATAATACGTATTTCCGCAAAGAGTATACACAGCGTATGCCCAAGTTCCTGACAGCTGATGAATATGCTGCAAAGATTGCCAGTGGTGAAATCAAATCAGAAGACAAAGGCCACAGAACTAATTTTCCTGATCTGCTGATCAATCATGATAATCTTACACAGTATCATAACCTGGCTTTTTCAGGGGGTAGTGAAAATACCAGTTACCGTGCGAGTGTATATTATTCCAATCTGGAAGGTGTATTAAAAGAGAATGAGCGCCAGCAGTATGGTGGTCGTCTGAGTATTACCTCAAAAGGTCTGGACAATCGTCTGACCGGCCAGTTTAACCTTGCCACTAATGTTAACAATGCGAATCTGCTGACGGATGGTGGCAACCTGGTGGGATATTTTACTTTCCAACCTACTTATTCTCCTTATAATGACGATGGTTCCTGGTACTTCGAACAGACGAGCACCAATGAACTGGCCCGTTTACACCAGCAGACTTACAAACGTCAGCAGCAGACAACTTCTGCAGATGCAAAAGTGTCACTGGATCTCGTGAAAGGATTGAAGGCATCCATCTTTGGTGCGGTAACCCGCGATAGCTGGACAGATGGTCAGTACGCTGATCGTGCGTCTGAGCTTTCTATAGAGACCTATCAGGGAACTGGTTGGGCAGCACAGAACAGTGAACTTAAATTAAAGTATGCAGTAGAGCCTACGCTTGAGTATAATCTGACTGCGAATCAACATACGATTTCAGCAGTAGCTGGTTACAGCTATCGTTATGATGTGGATCAAGGTTTTGATGGTAGCAACTATGGTTTTCTGAATGACAGATTTCATGAAGACAATCTGGGCGCTGGTAACCAGATCAAGTTAGGTAAAGCGACACTTGGCAGTTACAAAAACGACAATACGCTGATCGCATTCTTCGGAAGAGTGAACTATGTATTCAACGATAAATACATGGCATCAGCTATTATACGTCGTGAAGGCTCCTCTAAATTTGGTGTTAATAATAAATGGGGAAATTTCCCGGCTATCTCTGCGGGATGGAATCTGCACAAAGAAGATTTCCTGAGTAATGTTAGTTTCATTGATCAGTTGAAAGTACGACTTGGTTATGGTGTAACCGGTAACTCTGATTTTGATAACTATGCTTCCCTTGTACTGTTAGGGACTGGCGGCGCATACATTTATCCTGATGGTGTATGGCGTGAGACGTATGGCCCTAACACGAATCCGAACCCGGACCTAAGATGGGAAAAGAAAGCTGAGTGGAACTTCGGTATTGATTACACCTTCTTTAAAGGTCGTTTAGGTGGTTCCATTGACCTGTTTAGTCGTAAAACAACAGACCTGATATCCACATTTAAATCTCAGGTACCATCACAGGTACAACAGGACATCTGGACTAACGTGGGTACTTTCAAGTCAAAGGGTATAGAGTTGATGGTGAATGCTGTAACAATGGATAAGAAAGATTTTCGCTGGAATACAGATGTTACTTTCAGTACGGCAAGTAACATAGTGTCTTCTTTCTCTAACCAGACTTACAAGATGACATTCCTTGACCGTGGTGATATCGGTGGCTATGGTGCACTTGGAAACGCGCTGAGAACATATGAAGGTGGTAAACTGGGTAACTTCTATGGTAAACGTTTTGCCGGATTCACTGATGATGGTAAATGGCGTTTTTATAAGAGAGACGGTTCTACAGGTCCTGCGGACGAGATCAGCCGTGACAATGATCAGACGGTGATCGGAAACGCTATTCCCAAATACTATGCATCCATGACGAATAGCTTTAAATATAAAAACTGGGACCTGCGCATCTTCATGCGTGGTAAGTTCGGCTTCGATATTCTGAATACTAATGAATTGCTGTATGGGAACAAGGCAGCTTTGCCAAGTAATGTGCTGCAAACTGCATTCACCAAACACGCTAAACTGAATGATAGTTTCCAATATTCCGATTACTATCTTGAAAACGGTAGCTATTTAAAACTGGATGAGGTAACCCTTGGTTACAATGTTCCATTCAAAAATAAATATATCCGTAACATGCGGGTATACTTCACAGGAGGTAATCTGGCAACTATTACCGGTTACTCAGGCAACGATCCTGACTTTGTAAAAGATACAGGTCTGAATCCGGGTATTGATGCATTGAACAACAGTGATGACCGCAGATCTTATCTGAGCACAAGATCCTTCATGCTGGGATTAAATGTGGGCTTCTGATAACCTAATTAAAAAATTAAGATGAAACGAATTTCGAAAATAGCAACATATGCAGCGCTCGCATTACTTCCTGTATTTGGGAGCAGCTGTACCGACTTGACTGAAAATGTGTATGACCAGATCGATACACGTAATTTCTATAACAATAAAGAAGAAGTAGTATCGGCAGTATTAAGACCATACACCCATGCGAATGCCTGGGTAACGCCTGGTCAGAATGGATGGTGGCGTTTGAGTGAGTTATCGGCAGATCAGCTGGCATGGCCACAGAAAGGTCGTCATGGTTATGATGGTGGTAACTGGATACGTCTGCACTATCATACCTGGTTGGTGGATGATGGTCCGATCCTGGACTGTTGGTATTTAACATGGACAGGTTTGGGCTTTTGTACAACAGCTATTGAGAATCTGGAACGTCGTGAGGCCGGTGAGATGGGTATTACTCAGGCGGAAAAAGATGCATACGTGTCTGAGTTAAGGTTATTGCGTGCATTCCACTATCTCCGTATCATGGATATCTGGGGTAATGTGCCTATCGTGACACAAGTAGGTATTCCTGTTAGTCCACCTACAGCAACGCGTAAAGAAGTATTTGACTTTGTTGAAAAAGAGATCCTTGATCATATTGAAGATGCGCCGTTGTTGAGTAAAGCGTTGATCGGACGTATGTCCAAAGCGGGTGCTTATTCCATGCTGGTAGAGCTGTATCTGAATGCGGAGAAATGGAGTGGTACACCAAGATGGGATGACTGTATCGCTGCTGCCAATAAACTCATCAATGGTGAAGCGGGTGGTATGAATGGTACACTTGCGCTGGATACTAATATCACAGATACTTATAAGCCGACCAACGATCTGTCTAAGGAAATCATTTTTTCTATAGCATATGATTACCAGGTGGCAGATTTTACACCACAGTGGACCGGTGACTTCTATCACTTTAACCAAGGTCTTATCAATGGTAATGACCGTAATGGTAATGATGGTGTTGTTGTTATTCCTGGTGTGTATACCACTTTCAGCGATGCAGATAAGCGTAAGAAAGAATGGATATCAGCAGGTCCGCAATGGAAATATGGTTCAGCCGATACAATACCTGTAATTGCAAGTGGTGGTAACGAGTATAACGGCGAACAGCTGGTATTCGTTGACAATATCCGTAAGAACAAGCTTGGCAGCACTACATCAGATATGACACAGGGTGAAGAAAACAGCGGTGTTCGTTTCAATAAATACAAACTGGGACCGATCAACGATCCTCATTACAGAAGCACTGACTGGGCTGTATATCGTCTGTCATGGGTATATTTTGCAAAGGCTGAGGCACTGATGCGTAAGAATGGCGGAACAGCTACTCAGGAAGCGGTTGACCTGGTGAATGCCTGTAAACAACGTGCTTTTGCGCCTGCAGTATGGGAGGCGAATAAGTATACTACTTCTACGCTGACTATGGATGAACTGCTGGCCGAACTGGGTCGTGAGTTTATCTTTGAAGGTTACCGTCGTCAGGAGCTGATCCGTTGGAATAAGTTTACCACTGCTACCTGGTGGGATCACAGGGCTTCTGAGTCATTCAGAGAACTTTTTGCAATTCCTCAGGTACAACGTGCACTGAATGTTAACCTGGAACAGAATCCTGGTTATCCTAAATAGTCGTATATCCGCATTGTTTGCCGTGCGGTTTACATAACACAAATGCCGTCCGCTTAGCGCGTGACGGCATTTGTGTTTAAAGCGATCCTGGATTGTATGCAGGAATGAAAATACTACAATAGGGTTATTGATTATACATCATCAAAGAGGGATAGTTGTATGGTATTATCCGGCCGGTTATTGACCGGTACGATCTCTCCAAAATTAGACAACGAGATCCCCAGTAAGCGTACCGGTTTGTCTTCCGGTTCTGTTGACAGTAACAGTTGTTTCGCCGTTTCCAGTATTTTTTCCAGGTCACCGACAGGAACAGGGAATGACTGATTACGTGTGATCTGTCTGAAGTCGCTGTACTTGATTTTTAATGTAACCGTTCTGCCTTTCAGGCCATATCTTTTTAGTCGTTCGTATACCGTTACTGCGATCTTTTCCAGTTCGGCATTCATTTCTTCTGTGCGCGTCAGATCATAGGGAAAGGTATCTTCTGCCCCCAGGGATTTTGTTTCACGATGTGGCTGTACTTCTCTTTCGTCGATGCCTCTGACAATCCTGTAATAGAATGCGCCCACTTTCCCGAAGTGTGTTTTCAGGTCATTTTCTGATAAGCGTTTCAGGTCAGCACCGGTGTGCAGGCCCATTCGCTTCATCTTATCTGCCGTGACTTTTCCTACACCAAAGAATTTTTCGACCGGTAGTTTTTCCATGAAGGATTCAATAGAGGAAGGACCGATGAATGTGAGTCCGTCGGGTTTATTCAGATCGGATGCAATTTTTGCGACAAACTTATTCACAGATACGCCTGCGGATGCGGTGAGTTGCAGTTCATCTTTTATGGCTTGTTTGATCAGTTTTGCAATTTCGATGGCAGAGCCGATCTGTTGTTTGTCTTCGGTCACATCCAGGAAGGCTTCATCGAGCGAGAGGGGTTCTATGATATCGGTATGGCGGGAGAATATCTCCCGTATTTTGCGGGAGGCTTCTTTATACACATCAAATCTCGGGCGGATAAAGATCAGTTCAGGGCAAAGCTGTAATGCTCTTTTGGAAGGCATAGCAGAGCGTACACCAAACTTACGTGCTTCATAGCTGGCTGTTGCCACTACGCCGCCTCTACCTTCGGGAGATCCTCCAACTGCTATTGCTTTACCGCGATATTCAGGGTTGTCGCGTTGCTCTACAGATGCATAAAATGCATCCATGTCAATATGAATGATCTTCCGTAGTTTCTTATTTGTTTCACTCTCCATGTTAGCCGTAGAAGTACAAAGCTACGTCAGTTTGCCGAGGAATTCTTCTGCATGATGCAGGTGTGATTTTAGCACCTGTTTATCCATCTTATCGAGCATCTTTACCAGCATACCCAGCCTTTGATTATCTCCCAGAAAATCCCTGTGTTTATGCATAAAACGCCAGAAAAGACCATCCCATACCTGGCACCAGTCGCCTTTAGGGTAGTTGCTCATTTTCAGGATGTAGTTACTGCTGCTGATGTAGGGTTTTGTGCTCATCAGTCCACCGTCGGCAAACTGACTCATGCCGTACACATTGGGCACCATGACCCAGTCATACGCGTCGATATATAATTCCATGAACCATTGATAGACGGCATCCGGGTGGAGCTCGCAAAGCAACATGAAATTGCCCAGTATCATCAGCCGCTCTATGTGGTGCGTGTATCCATGTCTGAGTAATTTGTGGATGGTCTGGTCGATAGGCGGAATGCCTGTATTACCGGTATAAAAACTATCCGGCATTGGCCGTTCATGATCCCAGAAATTGGTCGTACGTTGTTTGCTGCCTTCGCGTCTGTAGAGTATTCTGATAAATTCCCGCCAGCCGAGTATCTGGCGGATAAATCCTTCCAGTGAGTTCAGCGGCACTTTATGTACAGGGGCCATGGCGATTGCTTTTTCAAGGATCTGCATGGGTAGTAGCAGTCCTATGTTTAATGCAGGTGTGAGCATACTGTGATAGAGAATGCTTTCTGTCTGCACGATGGCATCTTCGTAGATACCAAATTTGCGGAAACGTTCTTCCAGGAATTGTTCCAGCCAATGCTCGGCCTGCTGGTGTGTAACGGGATAGCGACATGTAGTTGCGTCTCCGGGATTGTTTTTATAGTGTTGTTGTACGTAGCTGATGGCTTCTTTTAAGTATTTACCGGCAGGAGGGAAGCGGGGATCAGGAATGCTTTCACCTTTGGGGATCTTTTCCCGGTTATCAGCATCGAAGCTCCAGTGGCCGCCCACAGGTCCCTTGACGTCGATAAGGATCTGACGAGTTTTACGCTGATGAATGTAGAAGTCCTGCATGAAATAGCGCTTCCGTCCGTCAAAGAAAGTCGTCACTTCATCAAGACGGTTAATGAACCCAGGGTTGATGTAAGTTACAGGAGCGATGTCGTATTGCCGGCAGTAACGGTTGATACGTCGTTCCAGTAAATAATCGTCTGTTTCTGCGTAGTGCAGTTCATATACTTTTTTACTGTGTAACCATTTGATCAATGCCTGTATCGTTGCGTGTTGTTCCGTGCTATCTATATAGCTGACCTGATAGCCTTTCTGTTCCAGGAAATGAGCGTAATACTGCATACTGGCGCGGTGTAAGGTGAGTTTATGCTGGTGAAAGGGGTATTGCGTGAAATAGAGCGCTTCTTCCACCAGGTATACCTGTCTGCTTTTATCCAGTGCCGGATGTTGTTCGTATAACTGATGTGGAAATATCAGCGTGACCGCTTCCAGTGTCATATGGGGCTATTTTAAATAAGAGCAGCAAAGAACATACCCTTTCCAGATAGGGGAGGATTCGCCAAAAAAATGTTAAAGTGGTCTCTTCATTTATGGAAAGACCGATTTTGTAGCATCATACCGAAAACATTCATTTACCCTAAATTCTATTATGCTATGCAGTATGCCTTACTTTTCCTTGCAAGTTTATCAGTACCTGTGTGGCTGAGTTCCGGTCCGGGCATTTCCAGCCGTCGTACGGAGAAAATAGCTTCCGCGCTGACAGACGATAAAAAGGTCATCGAATGGTATGTGAAGCCGGGTAACAATTGGGTATATCAGAACAGCAACGGCGATTGCTATCTGTATGTCAATATCAAAGGCGGGGAGGGAGAGGCGAGTAAGCCAAGGGTGCCGCTGAATATATCACTGGTGCTGGACAGAAGTGGTTCCATGAGTGGGGACAAGATCAAATACGCCAGACAGGCCGCAAAATTCCTGATAGATCAGCTGAATAGCACGGATCATCTGTCGATCGTCAACTATGATGACCGGGTAGAGGTGACCAGTCCTTCTCAGTCTGTTAAAAACAAAGAAGCGCTGAAGGCCGCTATCGATAAGATCCACGACCGTGGCTCTACTAACCTGAGCGGTGGTATGCTGGAAGGCTATACACAGGTGAAAAGTACCCGTAAAGAAGGATATGTGAACAGGGTGCTGTTACTGACAGACGGGCTTGCCAATCAGGGGATTACAGATCCGCTGGAATTGAAAAGACTGGCTGAGAACAAGTATAAGGAAGATGGTATCGCGTTATCCACCTTTGGTGTGGGAGCAGACTATAACGAAGACCTGCTGACCATGCTGGCGGAAAATGGCCGGGCGAATTATTACTTTATTGACAGTCCGGATAAGATCCCACAAATATTCGCCGGGGAATTAAAAGGGTTGCTGAGCGTCGTGGCACAGAACGCCTGGGCGGAAATCAGTATTCCGCAGGATATGGAATGTACATATGTGTATGGCTATCCTTACGAAGTAAAGGGAGGTAAGGTCCTGGTCCGTTTTAACGATCTCTATGCGAATGATGAAAAGGCCATCCTGATCAAATTGAAGAGTAAGGGCACCTATACGACGAATCTGCGTTTTGACTGTACTGTGGGGTATACCAATGTTTCTTCCTTTGAACAGGTAAAAGAAAGTAAACCAGTGCAGATAAAGATGACCAGCGATAAAGAACTGGTGGCAAGCGGAGAGGATAAAGAAGTGCAGGAAATGCTGGCATTGTTTGAATCCACCCAGCGCTTTGATGATATCATGGCCGATGTGGATAAAGGTCAATACGATGCAGCCCGTAAGAAAGGACAGGCGGCTGTGCAGGTGCTGAAGGATAAACAGCTCCGGTATAATTCTCCTAAGCTGCAGGAGCAGGTCAATAAAATGTCCTCCTATGTACAGCAGATGGATTCTGTGAGTGTGATGCGGGAATCTGAGAAGAGTATGTATCAGAAGATGAATAAGTCTTCCAACTACAATGTGAAAAAGATGAAGAGTGTTAAACAATAACGGCAACCATCAATAAGAGAACGCCTGATCATTATGATCAGGCGTTGCTGTCTTATTTACTGTAGTGCTTAGTCTACCATAACGAGCACCTACATGATAATACATACTTATGCTTTCTCCAGTACTTCGAATTGTTCATCTGCACTTGGACCATAACTACCCGGGATTTTAACATCCAGGAGGCGGAGGTCTACACCTAATTGCGCCCTGTGGTGTACGATCTGGGAATAGCTGATGCGGATGAATTCAGCTTTGGTGGATTTGCTATAGATATCTTCCCCATTTCTCAGGATCCATTGTTCATTCAGTTCAGGCAGCTGTGCTTTCTCCAGTCTTGCTTTTCCGGCGGCCAGGGTTTCTTCGAAATAGGCCAATAATTCTTTTACATTGGTGATCACTTTAGGATCGTAAGGGGCAGTGGCGAAGTCCAGTTCTGCTGTATCCAGCACCATGCTTACCCAGCCTGGAAGCTCGGCGATGTGCGTGGCGAGTCTGATCACAGACATGCTTTTTGGATGGGGTTGCCAGTTGAACTTGTCTTCCGGAATGATAGAAAGCATCTTACGGGTGGTTTGTGCTTCCTGTTCCATTTCTTTAAGGAGAGATTGAATGATGTCCATATTGCGTTGTTTTGTGATTCTGAAACAAAGTAACAAGCGCCTTGTGACAACCCTATGTCAGTAGTCCGTCAGTACCTGAAAAATTTTTTCTAATCTACCAGTAATGCCTGGTATTCTTTCTCAAAAGACTCCTCGTAAATGTGATCGTATTCCTTTGCAAAGCTGTTATAAACCGCTCTGGCAGCGGCATGTTGTTTCAGGGGGACCAATGCCCTGCATTTAAACATAATGGTGTCTTCGCTGAGCGGGTCAAAGTTGAGGATGCTGTTGGCGATGGCAATCACCTGTTCCGGGGTGTATAGCTGTATTCAATGATGCTAACTGGTATTTTACCTCTGCTACGTATGGTAACGGTCTGAGCTTTACCAGGACATTTATCAACACCTGCCTGAATATTGACGGTACACCGTTCACCAATGAGGCGGGATATGCGACGCAGACATTCGCGCAGGAGACACAGGGCCGCGACATGCGTTTGCGACAGACGATCCGTATGGGATCTTATACCCGTACCGATAATGGAAAAACGGTTGCAGCTCCGCCTGTATTTTCTTATACTTACACTGGCTATATGCCGATCAAGTTTACGCTGGATGATACTTATTATGATGGCGGTACAACCAGGACGAATTCTATCACCCTGATGCGTTATGCAGAGATCCTGCTGAACTATGCGAGGCGATGGCGGAACTGGGTAAGTTGTCGGATAATGACTGGGCGAAAACGGTTGGCGCACTGTGTGCCCGTGCTGGTATTACCGGTGGTATTACGGCTAAGCCGACGGTGGCTGACAATTACCTGAAAACAAAATATTTTCCAGGTATTATGGACCTGAATAGCGATGGCGTGCCGGATGTATGTTTTTACAAGACCGCACCAGCTGAGCAGGTAAAGGGAGTTACGTATATCAATGTAAGCCCTGTGCTGAGCAGTGGTACGATCTGCAGGTACTGTCGGATGATATACATGGTGAGTTGTACTGGCTGGATAATGTATCCCGTGAGTGAGCTGATTACAAGTATCTTTATCCGGTGCCTTATACCGATCTGCAGCTGAACCCTAAACTGGGACAGAACCCGGGTTGGGAGCTGTAAGGAATTAAATTAAATGATCATTATAAACACGAGATGCAGATGAAAAGAAAGATGCTCCTGATGGCTGTTTTTACCGTGCTGAGTTACGCTGTAATGGCGCAGAAAATGACGGTGGCCACTTACAACATGCGTAATGACAATAACAAGGAAGACGCTGCTCATGGCAACGGTTGGAAACAGCGGTATCCGGTGATCGCTTCCATGATCCGCTTTCATGGTTTTGATATTTTCGGAACACAGGAATGTATGCACCACCAGTTAGAGAACCTGAAAGACAGTCTGCCCGGTTATGCGTATATCGGGATAGGCCGTGATGACGGAAAGGAAGCCGGTGAATATTCTGCTATCTTTTACAATGGTGTAAAGTTTAAGTTGCTGGAACATGGAGATTTCTGGATGGCGGAAGAAACAGACAAGCCAAAGAAAGGCTGGGATGCGGTATTGCCAAGGATCTGTACCTGGGGTAAATTCAAAGAGATCAAAACAGGATTTACTTTTTACTTTTTCAACCTGCATATGGACCACGTAGGTGTGAAAGCGCGCGCGGAGAGTGCGAAGCTGGTAATGGATAAAGTAAGAAAGATGGCAGGGAATATTCCGACCATTCTGACAGGTGACTTTAACGTGGATCAGCAAAGCGAATCTTATACACTGATCAATACTTCCGGTTTGCTGAAAGATGCGTATGAAACGACTGCGATCCGTTATGCGGAGAATGGTACTTTCAATGCATTCAATCCAAACAGCAAAACTGACAGTCGTATCGATCACATTTTCCTGACCAGACAATTCCGTGTGGAAAAGTATGGTATACTGACGGATACTTATCGTGGTCCGGTGGTAACAGAAAATGGAGACGACAAAGTGAGTTCGGCTGATTTTCCCAAAGAGGTATCACTGAAGAAGTATGTGGCGCGTGTGCCATCAGATCACTTCCCGGTGATGGCGATTATTACCTGGAAGTAAGCGATCTGTAAATAATTATGTAAAAAGCTCCTGTCGGTACCATCCGGCAGGAGCTTTTTGAATTTTTTCTGAAAATATTTTTTTTTAAGATGCTATAGTTAGGAGAGCCTGCATGCTGGTACTGATAATCCCCATATGCTGTTTGACTAAGAACTGTTTAAAAATGTTATTTTTTCTTTCTATAACGAGTAGTAGTACTCACTTGTGTTTCAATGAGTACATATTTTAGGGGCTGCTGATTAGCAACTAGTTGGAGAAAAAGCGAAAATGGAATCTGTTGGAACACGCAATTAACGGGCATCCTACTGAAACTACCAGGGTATATATTGCGTATGTTTCTCATATATTATACACGCTTAAGCTTTCGTAATTTTTTATGATGCACTTACCTGAAAACATGATCATTACTGTAGTATTTGGACTAATGCTGGCCCTCATTGTTTTTCTGCTGACCAGGCATAATTTTTCCAAACATGGCAAGACAGACTATCAGAAGAAGATAGAGATTGCCAACAACGAAATGCTGTATTCCATCAGGCCTCTACTTGTTGAAAAGAAGGTGCCTTCGAAGGAAATCCTTGGAGCAGTTCGTTACTCAACCGCCAAGAAGTATGGAGTGGAACAAAATGACCTTTACGATGAATTTTCTCTGACGAGCGACTTAATTAATGAAACGATTGCCAATTCATTTCTGACTTCAGATGAGAAGCTGGAGTTCTGTAGTCTGTTGCAGTCTATCAAATAAATGAAAGCTACTTTTTGCCGGCAACTGCCTTCTAAGTTAATTCTTAGAAGGCATTTTGCTTGTTGGCTTTTTAGTATTTTTTGCCGCTGTAGATTTAGAGGAGTTTGATTTGTCAGTATCCGTTTTGGTTTTGGAAACTGTCTTAGCGGTAGTTGGTTTACTGTTTGTTGCTTTTTCTGCGGATGTTTTAGCAGTAGCGGGTTTAGGCATGGTTGCCTTTGGAACCGGTTTCTTGCTGTTAATCCTTTTTATTTCAGCGCTGGCCAGGTCTTTAGCTTCCTGGTCACCATATTTTAAAGTCTGTTCGTAATACATCACGGCATGTTCATCATCTCCCTTTTTGGCGTAGATATTAGCGATGTTGTTTAATACGATATAATCTTTCGGCGCAATAGCATTGGCTTTCAGGAAAGTCTTCAATGCATTTTCCGTATCTTCTTTCAGCGTGTATGCCAGACCGAGGTCGGAGAGACTTTCTACGTGTTTAGGATAATATTTCAGCACGGTTTCGGAGATCAGCTTGATGTTGTCAGCCTGGCTTTTACCTACGTTGTAGATCTGGGCAACGTATTCCTGCACGGCATTCAGCATGAACTGTTCTGGTTTTTCCAATGCTTTGTTATCGGACCATTTCCATTTGTTATCGATGGTGCTGCCGTAGTTGATAGCGGACACCAGTTCTTTGGTCAGATTGGTATAATTATAGTTTTCACCCAGCATATAGATTTTGCCGAAGCGCATATCCAGACGGTTGGGGAATTTGGAGATACCGGTATTAATATATTTAAAACCTTTGTTCAGTGGCTCTTTTTTGTAACCTACCTCACTGGTATAACCGGCAGGATCACCATTTTTGCCAGCTTTGAGGGCATTGGAGCCGTTGGCAGTATGGTTAATGGTCACTACCTCTGTTTTACTTTTGGAAACGTAATAGTTGAAGTATGCGATATAGAGTTCAGCGTCATTGGGTTTCGCTTTTTCCCATTTCGCCAGCAGTACACGTTGTTTGGTTGTGTCGCCGCTAGTGCTTAACTTTTCGAAATCCTGCTTATAGTTTTGGGCAATAGTAGGGACAGAGAATGCTGTGGACAGCAATAGGAATGTAGAAAATCTTTTCATATTCATAGGATTGGAATAAACGGTACTACGCCGTTGATATAAAAAATCGAACCTTGTTCTTACTGGTTAGACCAGACCTTGGAGTACAAAGTTACTGAGATAATACTATTATTTGCCAGATTTCGACCTAACGGTCATAAATAAGTTGCTTTCATAGATGCTTTGCGGTGAGATAACCGTTTCATTTACAGGGAGATTGTCCCCATAACGTTCATGGATAATCTCTTTCACTGGTTCACTGCTGAGATCAAATTCTTTCATCTGCTGCAATTTGCCCACTTCTACGCCAGCGGCTCTCTTATAGATCTTCCATATCAGCTCTGAGCAGTATATTTTATCGTCGGACCATTCGAAGTATGCGTCATAGGATTTGCCCAGCATTTTTTTGCCTTCGGCTTCCATCTTTTGCAATACCTGCGGTGTCAACTGTTTATCTGCATTTTTCAGCCGGCGTACTACATATTTTTTTCCTTCCCCATGTGAGATCCATTCGTCCAGTGGTGTCATTCGGACAGGTTGTACCGCTTCCAGTACATAGTCTTCATTGCCTACTTTCCAGATCATGCCGCAGTGACTGAACTGCGAATGTGTGGCGAGTCTTACCGCGTGGCATTGCGGAGACATAGATGTTTGAAAAATAAGGTCCCCTGAGCGCAGCGGCGCTTCCTCTCTAAAACCATACAGTAAAGTAAGGGTACTTAATGAGGTAATAACCAATCCTATTGCGAGTATCTTCTTCATACGTAATCGGGAAACTGGATATAAGCGCTTACGTTATACACATATAAATTTAGTTAATTTTATCGCTACGCAAATGTTAAAATACTGGAAACATAGGTGTTCCTATTGTATTTTAACTCCTTTTTGTGCTTTTTTACCCCTTTTGGTGAGGAAAATTGATGAGTGGTAGCCTATCGCTGAGTGCCACTACTTACTGTTTTAAGTATCGAATCAGCTATTTTGCGGCTATATTTTACATTTTGCGTCATGATGAACCGGGAATTTCACCGAGTTGGCGATAAAGCAAAGCTGGTTTGCTTTTGCATGAAGTGCATTCGCTTTATCGATCATGGCAGGATCCGTTACTGTTACTTCGGGATGCAGGGTTACCTCTGAGAAGTGGCCACCGCCATCTGCTGTTTCTATCATCGTACCGGTGGCATTATCCACATAATCAACGACTATGACGCCTGCTTCTGAGCAGAGGTGCAGGTACCAGAGCATATGACAGGAGGATAGTGACGCTACCAGCATTTCTTCCGGGTTATAACGGGTCTTGTCTCCCCTGAAGCTGGGATCAGAGGAACCTGGAATTTCGGGTTTGCCATCGACCTGCAGGATGTGATTGCGCTCGTAAGCCTGGTAGGCGGAAGTACCGGAACCGGTATTGCCGGTCCAGCGGGTTGTCATCTTATAATGGTGCATTCCTTTCATAATAATATCAGATAAGTGCCTGTTTAGCCATTGTATTCCGCGAGCCGTTGCAGGAGGGGGAGGAAAGCTTCTATCAGTGCCAGTTCTTCGGCAGAGAAGAGTTTATCCATTGCTTTTACCAGCCATTCTTCTTTAATACGTCTGTTTTCATACAGGTGCCGGGTCCCTTTTTCTGTCAGCGATACAACAGATTTCCTTTTATCGGTTTCGTCCATTACGCGGTTGACGCAGCCCACCTCTTCCAGCCGGTTGAGGATCTGGGAGATAGCCTGTGCCGATATGCGCTCCATTTCTGCCAGGGCGGAGGGCAGCAATTTGCCGTGCTGATCGAGCAGGCCCATTGTGAGTAACTCTGCGTTGGAGAAATCGGAGCTGATGTTTTGTTTGCGTAGCTGCCTGACAAGACGGGTGACCGTACTGCGCAGGGAAGCGGCTACTTCATAAGTGTTTGTGGACATAATACAGAATCAGTTTACAAAGTTACTTTACATTTTTTGAACTATTGCATGTTGGCGGGTAGATTGTCTGCCGAAATGCTGTTTCCAGCTACTGACGGGTGTTTTATGTCTATAATAGCTGGTTTTAACACGTTTTTGAGACTGTAGTAGGAGAATAGAACGGCTGTGTTTCATAAAAAAGCTGTACTTTTGTAAAGTAACTTTATTAATTTACTTAATCAAATGTCAGTATTTCGTTCATTAAAACACCATAACTTCAGACTTCACTTTATAGGACAAGCCATATCACTTATCGGGACATGGATGCAAAGGGTAGCTATCAGCTGGCTGGTATACCGCATCACAGGGTCTGCTTTGCTACTTGGACTGGTGACTTTCCTCAGTCTGATACCTTCCCTGGTGCTGGCGCCTTTTGCCGGCAGTTTCATCGACAGACATAATAAGTTCAAGGTAGTCATGGTCACCCAGATTGCACTGATGGTGCAGGCGGGTGTGTTGGCGGCTATGGTCTGGCTGAATTATTACAGTATGATCTGGATCTCGGTATTGAGTCTGGCGCAGGGGCTGATCAATGCTTTTGACACCACGGCCCGGCAGGCGCTGATGGTGGACCTGGTAGATGATAAGGAAGATCTTCCCAATGCGATTGCGTTGAACTCTTCTGCATTCAATGCGGCACGACTGGTAGGACCTGCGCTGGCGGGTATCATCCTTAGTTCCTTTGGGGAGGATATCTGTTTTCTGATTAACTTCCTGAGTTTTATTGCGGTAATTTGTTGTCTGGTGATGATGAAACTGGCGCTGATACCGGCTTCCCGTTCGGATGTGAATATCTGGGCTGACCTGAGGAAGGGGTATGATTACCTCCGGGAATCACCGGATCTTTCTTCCCTGATATTGCTACTGGCGGCTTCCAGTCTGCTGGTGATACCTTATACGACTTTACTACCTGTTTTTGCCAAAGACGTTTTCCATGGTGATGCGACTACCTTCAGCTGGTTTGAGAGTGCTGCCGGTTTAGGTGCATTGTTTGGAGCGGTGTTTATGGCAACACTCAAACCCGGCCGTGATCTGATACGGCTGACTATTCTTTCCAGTACTGTATTTGCTGTGGCTTTACTGGGACTGGCAGTATCCTCTTCAATTGTCCTGGCGCTGGCGGCGACTGCTGCTACAGGTGGCGGACTGATGATCCAGAACTCTGCTATCAATACTTATCTGCAGACGCACGCTTCTTCTGAAATGCGCGCACGGACGCTGAGTTATTATATCATGTCTTATCAGGGAATGTTACCAATTGGTAGTCTGGTGATCGGATATCTTGCACATTATTTTGGAGTAGGTGTGGTAGTATTTGCAGAAGGGATTATGGGTATACTGATCGTATTGGTGTTTATGTTGCATCAGCGGGGTATCAGTCATTGGATAAGGGTGCTGCACGTAATCAGACTGCGTTACCTGAGATAACGAATAACTATAAAAAAGCGTTCAGCCTGGCGCCGCAAAGGCCAGACTGAAGCGCATATAGGAAAACAACAATGGAAGCAAGGCCAGGCATAGATTATGTAAAAGGCCGGTTAGACAAACAACAGGGTTGGGGATATCAGTGCAAGCAGCAGGCGCCTTGCCACTATGCACTGACGGAGACCGCGGCTCCTAACAACATAATGGATGAGTGCTTGGGTACTATTTGATAAGCACCACGTTAAAGGCTCTTACAATTGTTTGCACATCACTGTTAGAGCGCTTTGTGTTTTTGAAACGGATGGCTGTGAAATTATTCTCATTTACATCCGGGAGATACACATACAATGTTTTCACTTCTCCAGTGGAAAAAAAGATGGTACATACGCCTTCGTATGAAATAGCAGCAGGTTGCAGCTGCATATCAATTCTGAACGTTACATTACTTTGTGTGAAAGCCTGATCAAACAGCACGAGCTCCTGGTGCTGATCTCTTTCATCGCCGAATACCATTACCAGATCATCGGGTGATGTGGATAAAGTGTCAATGTTATCTACCGAACCAAAAGAGGTGATCTGCAATACCCCATCTGAATTTTTCAGTTCTCTGTTGTCGATGGTTGCTACAGTTGTCACGGAGCCACCGGAGGAGAGCTGGGCTGGCCTGGATAAGTAACCAGGATTGCCATTATTAAAATAGGTTGCTACAAATTGGTTCATTCTTGATTTCAGCATAGTATATAAAAGATATTTAAGTCGTATCTGTGAATAGCTGCATCTGTATGTCATGCGCAGCCATGGGGGTGGCTTATCGCCATTGGATGCAACTCAGTTAATTGCTGCCGGGTAGGCAGTAAAATGAATGTGTTCTTGAAGGTGGCGCCTGCACTAAGCATGCGAACGTGCAGGCACCGTTAATCAGGAGTTTACATAGTCAAAATGTATTGCTTAACAAGATTGTTTCATACGCTGAGGTGAAAAAAGTACTTACATAACCAAAGATTTGTACGTTACAAGATTGATTTTAAATTGCACAGCAGTTATTTTATTACTGCTGAACAGGGATTTATATTCAATAGGAATGGTGTTTTATTTGTTTGATCTTCATGATTACCCTACAAAGATACAGGTGCATTACGCAGCCATCATGCGTAGTGAAAATAGGTGGAAAATATTCTTTAAACAGGTCGTATGTATGTAGCAAACGTGGACTTGATATTGTGTCTGTATTTAGCGGGGTTATTTGCTGCGAGAGCTATATGTGGTGCGGGTTGACAGGTGTTTTGTTGATATGAGGATAGCCGCCGGATGGGCCGGCAGCGACATGGTATATTTCAGTAAGAATCAATAGGTATGATGTGGTTATGAACAGTATGCAATACGATGGCAGCAGGTACTATTCCCGTTGAATAAAAGTGAGTAATAACCGATAATGTGGTGTGTGTAATTGCACCTGTTCTTCATGATGCATAATGATTGTTTTTGTAGCAGGAGATGTACAAACAGTTTCCTGTATCTGCGGTTTTTGTATAGCAATAATATCGGCCACGAGATGCTGTTTGTTCGCTATGATACTGGTTCCGTTGAAGGCTCTTATCTGTAAGGTAACAATCAGTGTGCCTGTGCCGGGAATAGCCACAGGATGCATTAATCCACCAAAAGTAGCCGTTGCATCAATACTGAAAGCAGTTGTTTGTGTGCCCATTATGCGATGTGTTTTACAATCAATACGAGTAGCGATCATTTTTACTTCCAGCATTGTAATGCCTTTGTAGTGCCGTAATGTTTGCGCAGGTATATGTAATACATTGTCCGCGGAAAAGAAGGGTGCGACAGGGAAGAAATGATCTATACCGGCATGTTGATTAAAACGAAAGCCTTTAATTACGTTGATATGATTACCTGCAGCGGGAATGAGCAGCTTTGTGAGTCTGTTGACATGGGAGCTGTCGCAATGCACATCCAATGCTGCATAAATAGCATGACGGATGAAGGCACCTTTTTTACTGGCCATACCAAAGCGTTGTGCTGCGCGTTGCGTAGCGGCAGTCTGGCGTACTGTGTCCGGGGTACTACGCAGGAAATAGTCTCCCTTTCGATAGTAGCCGATCATATTCCCCAGGCGGCCGGTGAACTGAATAATGGATGTTTGTTTTGCCATAGCAATGTATACTGTTTGGCAGTAAATATAGGATTACCTGCTGCTATCGGAGAACGAACCCACTGCGGATTTTCTAATGGTATTTCGGGTGGTATTGCAGATTATTTAAAGGTAATGCGTGTATGGTTGAATAAGTGTTAATGTGCTTCGTGTACTATGTGGAGAAATACGAAAAAGGAGAGAAATGGATATTTCTCTCCTGTCAACAGAGAATGAAAACTACAGCTTTTACGAAGCATTCACATGCATATAAAAAGATAAAAACAGGATAAAAAATTGGAAGCGACCATTCTAATGCTCTACCGACTGAGCTACCTGTCGACGATGTCAGACAGAGGAGGGCTCGAACCTCCGACTCATAGATTAACGAAGTAACGCTTTCCTACGACACCTGTTTTATAAGAACGGGGTAATATTCGAACAATAAGTTGTTGGATCTCTGCCTATGCACTCGGCCACCCGCCTTTCGACGGAGGGGGATTTCAACCCCCGTGAGAGATTTAGTCGAATTGGAGTCGATGTATTACTGCTCTACGACACCCGTTCTAAGATTTTAAAACATAAACAACAGAGGTAACTACTGGAAGTGTCTTTGTGTTCTACCTAAAAGAGCGAAGTAACACTTACCCACGACACTCGTCGTTATGTTTTGTAGCCCTGGCAGGACTCGAACCTGCATTCCCCTTCAGGCAGTACGACTGTAAATACGCATCCCTACTTTCGATACTTCAGATTTCGGTGCACTGTAAATTCTGACCATTGCCAGGCGTACCGGCAACGGTATGATCCGTACACTCCATGGTAATATTTTTCCACGGGCTTTTTCCGCTTAAGCTACAGGGCCGGGTATTATACATCCCTCCCTTTTGGAGGGATGTATGAATAAGGTTAACAATAATGAACTGCTATAAAGCAAGGCCGGCAATTTCAGTGATGGCGTCTCCTCCTTTGTCAATCGCATCCAGGACTCCGAAGATCTTGTCACTCCATCCCGCAATGAGGAAAACATCATCCTGACGCACATCCAGCGGTACGGTATTGTAACCCGCCAGATTGAACAGGTAAAGCTTTGCGTTTGGCGCTATCTGCTTGTATTTTGTCCATTTAGCTGACATGCTGTTGGATGCACTGGTATTACCCGTATTGCTATCCCACAACTGTCCGTCGGTAAACAACATAATCTTATCAGCTACATATCTTTTATTGATCAGATCATCCAGCACCAGGTAACCATTCGTGGAATAACCCACTTCACCTTCTCGTCTGTAGAATTCATCGATGTTGCCGAGAATATTATCCGGAGACATACTCACTGTTTTCCAGGAATCACCGAACATACCTGTCACGACGTGCTTACATTTATGTTGTAACAACATGGCCAGTAAGAGACCGATGTCATACAGTAAAACGGTGCTCTTTGCAGATATTGGTTGCTGCATGGAACCGGAAACGTCGCACGCGATGACAACCTTTGTATACTCGTCAAATCCTTTCAGGTGTGCTACGCTGGTCTGTAATGCTTTTTCCAGTGCTCTTTTCAGTTCGGTGATATAACCGTGCCGGATATTCTTAATCTCTCTGTAGGCAGACAGGTAACGGAATGGCAACTGTTTTGCATTCATGACAGCCTTTTTATCGGCCAGCATTTGAAATACCTTCTTCAGGTATTGTGTATCGACATTGTAATCAAGCATGTTACGCACGTTTCTCAATGCCGCCATATATCCCAGTTTTCCGCTTTCTATCAGTTCCGTCCATACCCATTTGAAAGCTTCTTTTTTAGCGTATTCAGAATCGTATTTCGCCTGACCAGCTGCGGATAATGCAGTTTCCCATGTATAAGGCGTATCCAGGTTATCTTCTACTATCTTATTGAACAGTGCCTGCTGTGCGTCATCCTTTGCTTTCGGATGTACAATGAACAGCGCATCTTTCAAGGTGATATCCGTCTTACGGTTATATTTAGCGAACTGGTATTCGTCGAATTTGTTGAAAGCAACAGCGAGTCCTTTTTGCAGCTGCTTACTCAGGTGATTGAGCTTTTTAGTCTCTTTCCTTTCGTTTGCCACTGCATAGTAGGCCAGTATTTCTGTAATCTCGTCGGCCCGCTGGATAACGCGTCCTGTCAGTTTACCTACCAGGTTGTCTCCTTTGTGCACTTTAGCCAGTTCCACTGTCAATACCGTTGGTACTGAACGCAGATACATCCTTTCCCTGGTGTAGACTGCAAGTCTTGCTACGAATCCAGGATCATTTTTAGCGATCAGTGTACGCAGACGTTCCAGCTTCTCTGTGCTTTTCTCATAAAACTGGTCTTGCAGAGAAGCAGTAACTACAGCACTGTACAGTTCCATTTCAGGTGTCAGGGTGTATGCCGCTGCTCCTGCATGGTTGACTACTTGTTTGATAGTTTTGAGCTTGTTGAATCTCATGACCGTTTGTTTTTGTTTGATGATACAAAGTTGGAAGGCATGTGCGCACTTTTTTTGCGCAGGAGAAATTTTTTCCGGGATTTTTAAAAAAAAGTGGGTGATGGCCTTTGTGCGGGTATATAATATAGATACAGAAACGGCCTGCCGGGGAAAAATGTACAAGACATAGGGAAGAGTATCCATTTTCCGGCGATAGACTTTGTTGCAATTTTACATCGTCAATAACGACAAACACACACACATCAAACATAAAAAAATGAAAACGTTCAATGTTCCATCAAGAGAAGAAGTAAGTGCCAACAATCAGACACTGTTTGACAATCTGAAAAAAGGTCTGGGTAAAGTGCCTAACCTGTATGCAACAATGGCTTATTCTGAAAATGCATTGGCTACCTACCTGGCATTATCAACCGGTAAAACCTCATTGAAAGCAAAAGAGAAGGAAGTAGTGAATCTGGTTGTAAGCCAGGTGAATGATTGTGACTACTGTCTGGCGGCACACACTTATATTGGTAAACTGAACGGCTTTTCTGATGAACAGATCATAGAGATCCGCAAAGGTAGCGCCTCTTTCGATCCTAAGCTGAACGCACTGGCTGCACTGGTTAAAAACCAGGTGGAAAACAAGGGTAAAGTGGATCCTGCGCTGGTAGATGCATTCTTTGCTGCAGGTTTTACAAACGAAAACCTGGTAGATGTGATCATCGTGATTGGTGATAAGGTAGTGACCAACTATCTGTATGCTGCAACGAAAGTGCCGCTTGATTTCCCTGCTGCACCAGCATTATCTTAACAATTCTGCTTAATCATATATGGACGACCGCGGATCCTTTTATAAAGGGGTGCGCGGTTTTCCCGTTTATAGCCTTTCTAAAAAGAAAAAGGCCCCCTCGTATAAACGAAGCGGCTTTACTTCCTGATTAACATAACCATAGTGAACTAATATCTTCTTCGAAAACTCAATTTTTTAATCATGACGTCATCGTCTATATCGGAGATAAGGCAATTCTCGCTCAGCACTGTGTTAGCAGCGCCGAGCATGTACATGTATGTTCTGAGGGAATGTGTACAATCAGGTAACCATCCGAGGGAGGCATCCCCCAGTGAATCCAGGGGTATGCCATTGTGCACATGGTCGTAACCAAATGCATCCAGCAGTGTAGGTATAAGGTCAGGCAGATTGTAATACCTCTCGCTGGTTGTGATCAGCGAATTGTGAAAAGAAACAAAAGCAGCGTCACCCACACAAGGCGATCCAAATGTGTATAAGCGGCAGGGATGCAGGGTGTAAGCATCTCCCACGGCAAACAGCGTAGCCATCGCCGCACCCAGACCATGACCGGTACATACCATAGGCTGTGTGTCATCTTCCGACTGCATATTGGTATAATGGATGCTATATCTGATATATTTTAACAGCCCTTTGGGTTTTGTTTGCCCGGGCTCTGAAAAGGTCATTCCGTTGTACATATCCAGAAATCCGGATACGACATTTCCACTGTTATTGCCAAAAGGGCTTGGAGAAGGGAGTATATCGAGCCGCTCTGCCCAGTCAAGAAACTCAGCAGATCCTCTGAGCGCCAGCACATAAGTAGTAGGTGCATCCGGTGAAAAGTTACTTCTGGCCAGAAAACCACTATATGCGAGTCCTGCCTTGCCTTTACCGGTATCTTTCCTGTGAAGATTATAGACCAGCGTATAACCCGGTGGGAAGAAGGGGTATTGTTCCTGTGACGGACTCTGTTCCTTTACCTGGTACGCAGCGTCTATAAAATGCGCATATTTCAGTGCTATGGCCTGTGTTGACTTTACCATAAACCCGCTTGTTAATCAGTGAATATGCCGTGAATTTACCAGCATATTCACTGACCAGGGGGCCAAATGGCATAAAATGCGCTTTTAGAGGTATAAGTGGTTAAACCTGCGACATAGCGGGTTGTGGTTGTGGGGTTGCTTTCTTCTTTTTCAACAGATAATGGGCGATAGTAATCTCCACCAGGGGAATCGCCATCAGCAGACAAAGGGTAATCAGGATCCCTTTTTGTATGCTTTTCAGGAAATGATCTACCTGGATCATCGCGATTTTGGCAAATAAGCCCGTCCGAAGTACTTCATCGATGCGGGAAGCCATCAGCTCTTTACTGACGTCTTCATCCAGTCCCAATTTTTCCTTCAGCAGTTTGTGAATGGTATGTTTGGCAAACTGCGCCATGCCTTTGCCTTTGGTCAGTTTCAGCAACCAAGGTAAAATGACATTGCTTCCTTGCTGTAAAGTCTGCTGTTGTGCAAGCAATGAATCGTATTGTGTATAAATGACTTCAGCTACGGCATCTATCAGCTGGTCCGTAGTGAGATTAGACAGGGAGGCATTATTATCACGCAGATAGTTGCTTACAGCAGCGGATGTCTTTGCATCAATAGACGAGGGAATATGTTCTATATAAACCGACGTGTGTGCTTTGATATCTTTTCGCAGCCCGTTGAAGAAGCCCCATTTCATACCGAAAAAGCCAGCCAGGAGCGGCAATATCACGAAATAACTATAAGCCAGGATGCGAAGGGCGGTATATTTGCGGGGAACCAGTACTCTCTTACGGAAGACGATCAGCAGGATCAGTGTTAGTAGTAATGCGCCGATTCCATATAAAACAGCGCCTGTAATGATAGTGGCGGGATCAACAAAATCGCCCAGTTGGGATAGGGTTTTAAACATTTCTTTCATATTACAATGCTACAATGTGAAGTACTAAGATATATAAATTCTCATCATACTTCATATTGTAGCATCATTTATTGCTGAACGGCTCAGGCATTCTGCCTGACAATCTGTTCAAGGTTGCTGGCCGGTACCACGCCAGATTGACGCCATACAATCTTTCCCTGTTTGAAAAGGATCAGGGTAGGTACACCCTGTACATTGTATGCATTGGCAGCGGCCGGATTTTTATCTACGTCTACTTTTAAAATAGTGGCAGCATCACCTACTTTCTGCTTCAGCTGGTCCAGTATAGGCGCCTGCATTTTACAGGGGCCACACCAGGTAGCAAAGAAATCAACTAACACGGGTTTGTCACTATTTATAATCTCTGAAAATGTTGCCATGATTTGTAACTATTAGTATGTATACGGTATCACAAAAAATATGCAAAAGTACCGGTTCCTGTAGTTGTGGCAGTCCCTGCTATTTTTTGAGATAGCCGGACGGGAAAGGCGATTTCCTTTAAATTTACAGATATATCTGTAAAAAGTACAAGGGTTGAAAATCACGGAATTATCACCTTTGTGCAACTATCTAATTCTTTAATATTTAACGTGAATAAAATGGAATACAGATTTTTAGGAGGATCAGGATTGCAGGTGCCGGTATTGACATTCGGTACGGCCACTTTCGGCGGAAGTAATGAATTTTTCAAGGCATGGGGTAGTACGCAGGCAGATGAGGCGACAAGGATGGTCAATCTTTGTCTGGATGCCGGCGTTAACTTATTTGATACAGCAAATACTTATTCTGATGGTTTGTCTGAGGAGATCCTTGGTAAAGCCATTGAGGGGAAGCGGGATAAGGTGTTAATATCCACGAAGTCAACCTTTCCTATGAGTAACGCATCCGGCGCAAATTATCAGGGTTCCGGCCGTTCGCAGCTGATCAAAAATGTGGAAGCGAGTCTGAAGCGACTGAATACAGACTATATAGATATTTATCACATGCATGGTTTTGATGGTAATACGCCTGTGGAAGAGGTATTACGCGGACTGGACGATCTTATACAAAGTGGAAAGATCAGATATATCGCGGCTTCTAATTTTTCCGGCTGGCACCTGATGAAATCACTGTCTGTGTCTGAACGGTATGGCTGGAATAAATATGTGGCGCACCAGGTGTATTATTCACTGGTAAACAGGGAGTATGAGTGGGAGCTGATGCCATTGGGTGTTGATCAGAAAGTGGGTGCGCTGGTATGGAGTCCGCTGGCTGCCGGTATGCTCGGTGGTAAATACCGTCGTAATCAGCCTTATCCGGCTGACAGTCGTGTAGCCCAGGGTGGTAGTCCGGTACCTTCATTCGCCGTGCCGGATGAACTGTTATATAATGTAGTGGATGCATTGGACGAAGTAGCCGCAGAAACAGGCAAATCAGTGGCGCAGGTAGCGCTCAACTGGTTATTACAAAGACCGACAGTGTCCAGTATCATTATCGGCGCCAGGAATGAAGAGCAGCTGAAACAGAATCTTGCTGCGGTAGGATGGAATCTGACGGTAGACCAGGTAAAGAAACTGGATGCGGCCAGTGAGGCGCCGACGATTTATCCGTACTGGCATCAGCGTGGTAATCTGAAATTAAACCCGCTGCCGAAGTTTTATTAGAAATTAGGAATTAGGAATTAAGAATTAAGAATTGGAATGCAGCGGAGATCTTCGCGTTAATTCTTAATTCTTAATTCTTAATTCTTAATTCTTAATTCTTAATTCTTAATTCTTAATTCTTAATTCCTAATTCTTAGTTCTAAGCCAAATCACTTAATATTTGCGTTAGGCTTATAATTCGCATACCACTGTCCCAGTGTCGTCAGTTTACCATCCGCAGCAATCAGCGAAGAAGGCCATAATGCTGGTTGGATTGGTGAACTTGAGAACCAGGAATAGCGGTGTACATAAGGCAAGTCTTCCAGTTGTGGCAGCAGACGCTGCATGAAGGCCAGTACCTGTTCCGGTTTGTACATATTGGCTTCCATTGTTTGTGCATTATGGTCTGCCGTAGCAAATTCCGTGATCCAGATAGGCAGTTGGTATTTGTTATACAGGTCCCGCAGCGTTTTCACGAAGTGTGCGTCATCCGTTCCTACATACATGTGTACACAAATGAAATCTACACGGCGTTTTTGCTGTATAGCTTTATCCATGAAAGTATAGAGCCATTTTACATCAGGCCACTGGGTAGCAGGGCTACCCAGTGGTAAGCCAATGCTTTCCAGCTGAGGCCAGAGGGCCAGGGCTTCATCTTCGGACATGTTGGACTGATCTTTCGCATCAGGTTCATTGAATCCTAATACATATTTGACAGTACCGGCTGCTTTCAGTTTTTTAACGGAGTCGATCAGGGCAGTGGTGACATTCCCTTTACCCCAGAACATCGGTACGAAATCACAGTTCTGTGGTACTGTTTTAGCTGGCATCAATGTACCCCAGGTATAGAACCAGTGACTTTTCAGGTTCACTACGTTGCCGTACCAGGTACCGTAATCAGTGTTGGTACTGAAGTCTGCTCCTTTTTTGCTGGCAGGCTTTACGTATACGACTTCGTTTCCGTTTCCGTTACCGCTTCCGCCTCCGTTTGTTGGGTCGTTGTCTTTGTCTTTTCCGCAGGATGCAAGGAACAGGGAGATGCTCATTAAGAGCGCGAGTTTCAATTTGGTCATTCCAGGATTTTTAAGTTGGCATTCAGAATATGGTTGTACTTGGTAATACAGCACAATGATATTACATTTTAATATTATTTCATGTTAAGCCGTGAAATTTATACTGAATGTTGTAGTAACTCACTTTCATTGGTGGTATATAACTACCACATTAGGTAGTAGATGTCGCGCAAAGTCCGTGGTAACTTTACGGGTATAAGTTACATACTATTTTTTGAAAGATATAACCATCGCTATCCTCATTGAAGAACCAGGTGCTGACCAAAGACACACAGGCACATTATGCAGAAGGCCGGTAATTACCGGCCTTCTTAATTATAATTATTCTGCATATTTATTCTCAAGATACTGATAGATGGCGCTCATATCCGAGGTAGCCAGTCCCTGTGTCAGTGCATCCTGTAAGGTGTCGAAGAGGGCATTGCCGATAGGCGTATCGAGTCCCTGGCCTTTGGCCAGTCTGATATCTTTTGCCAGCAGACCTAACTGAAACGCAGGTGTGAAATCATGGTTAACGATGTTAGTTGCTTTCAGATTGGTAATGGCGCTGCCTATAGGACCATTGTTGATCAGGGGGAGGAATTGTGCGGGCGGTATGCCATTATTCTGTGCAAATATCACTGCTTCCGATAATCCCTGTAATGTGATGCCCAGGAAGGTGTTAATGGCCAGTTTTGCATAGTTGCCGGCGCCGGCATCACCCAGCAGGTGTGCTGCCTTACCGAGTGCATTGAAGATGGGTTTAGCACGTTCAAAATCTTCAGATCTTCCACCTGCCATAATCACCAGCTGGGCTTCCTGTGCAGGTTTTACGCTACCAGACACAGGTGCATCCAGGTACCAGATACCTGCTGCTTCGCATAAAGTAGCCAGTTGCCGGGTTGTATCCGGAGATACGGTACTCATATCGATTGCCAGCATATCCCGCTGTAATGTGGCGGAAAGCACGCCGTCCGTACCTTCATAAATTTCTTTTAATGCTGCATCATCGGTTACCATGGTGATGATCATGTCTTTGCTTTCTGCCAGTTCCCTGGGAGAATGCGCCACTTTAACGCCCAGTGTCTCCTGCAATGCGATCGCCTTGTCTGTTGTACGATTGTATACTGTTACGTCAAAGCCGGCTTTGACGAGGTTTGTTACCATAGGAACACCCATATGGCCTAAACCTGCCCAACCTATTTTCAAATGATTCATAAGGCTATGTTTGATGGTCTACATAAAGCTAGGAAATATATCTACGTTTTCCATGAACGGAAGGGCCTGTCGGAAAAACGGCCAGTATTAACGGTTGTCAAGCCAGTGCAGGAATTCTGTGGCTTTGTTTTTCCCGATGATGATCTTTTCGGGTGTGGCTGTTTTCAGGTGTACAAGTAATTTACGGCCGAAGTAATGTTCTACTTCGTGTACTGCATTGAAGTTGATAAGATACTGCCGGTTGATGCGGTAAAACTGTTCCTGCGGCAGTTGGGCGCTGATCGTATCCAGGGATTGATTGAGCGTATATTCTTTCGCGTCGAAAGTCACCAGGGCCGGGAAGTCATTTTTGATATAGAAGAAAGCGATGTTCTCTACTGCGATCACCACATATTTGTTATCTCTGAATACCAGAAAACTTTTCTTACCCTGTTGCAGGGGCAGTGGGTAGATGGGGTTTACATCCTGCTGTGCCAGTGAACGGCGTAAGCCAGCCACTTTTTTAAAGGCGGCAGTAAGTGTTTCTTCTGTAAAAGGTTTGAGTATATAATCGATGCCATTGGCTTTAAAAGCTTCTATTGCATATTCATCATATGCTGTGCAGAAGATGACCGGCGCGGTGACTGTTGCTTCTTTGAAGATCTCAAAACAGGAACCATCGGCCAGCTGGATATCCATGAATATCAGGTCGGGAGAAGGAGGGGCAGACAGGTTTTCAATAGCGGCACTAACGGTTTGCAGCGGACCTGTAATCTCTGCATCCGGATCAATGGTGCTGATCAGTTTTATCAGTGCCTTTGCTGTTTTGATCTCATCTTCTATCACGAGTATCTTCATTGAGCACTGGTAGTTTAACTTTAAAGGAAGTACTGTCTTTTATGATTTCCATCTGTTGCTGTTGCAGGGACTGATAACGCTGTGCGATGTTTGTAAGACCTAAACCCGTAGACGGTTCAGGTGTACGTTTCATCTGCAGGTTGTTTGATACAACGATGAATGCATCATCTGAAAAGATGTGGATATGTAGTGGTTGTCCAAGCGAAACGATATTATGTTTGATACAGTTTTCAATTAACAACTGTAATGTAAAAGGCGGTATAAAAGATACGCGGTGTGCGTCGCTGATATTTACTGTCAATGAGATCCCGTCTTCAAAACGGGCCTTTAACAGGAAGAGGTAAGCCTCCAGTGTGGATAACTCTTCTTCCATCCTGACAAGGTGTTGTTTGCGTGTCTCCAGGGAAGATCGGTAAAAGTCAGACAACATCACTATAAACCTGGATGCTTGTTGGTCCTGCATTTCCACCATTGATTTCAGTGTATTCAGGCTGTTAAACAGGAAATGTGGATTTACCTGTTGTTTCAGCAGTTCAAACTGAGCTGACAGGTTATCTGCTTTTGTTTTTTCCAGTTCAACGCTGATCAGTTGTGTGATATGATGTTGATAAATGAGGTGCAGGAACAGGTAAATGGTCAGGTTGATGACCAGTCCTCTGAACTCGTACATCAGCATCATGGACTGAAAATGATATTGCGGCAGGATCAGCTGGTATATCAGTACTAATGCAGCCATGACCACTATGCCTAAAGCCAGGCTACCTGCAAGTCGTTTGCTGGCGAACCTGGCTGGTGCTGCCCCGGCCCGGAAGGTGGGTAGCATGTATATATTAAAGTACCAGATCAAAATGGAAAAGCTGGTGGCTACTGAGATATCCGCCAGCAATTCCCATTTCGTGATATGTATGCGTAATATTTTGGGTATTGAGGCCAGGATGCCGATGAACAGGGCGCTTGTCCATATGACGGCGTTCGACACCCGGAATGTGCGTATGTTTCTGGATATATACAACTGTCTGCTTGTTTAGTTAAAGATCACAGCGGCTTTCAGTTGCGTAATATAGCTGATTCTGTCCGGACGGAGTGTTGCAGCTGCTTTCTTCCAACCGGGCGCCAGGTATTGCTCATATGCTGCATTGGCATCTACTTTCACGACTTCCACTGACTGCAGGTGTTGAGGTACTTTCGCGCCAAACCAATGTGCGTCGTCCTGCTGTGCCCAGGTGGCCAGTGTCAGTACTGCGCCGGCAGGATAAGGACCAGGTGCGCCGCTTCTGGCATGTTGTACGGCGATCTCATTGCCATACAGGACGCTATGCGTATGCTGGTTTTTATCGATAGTAGATGTGATCAGTTGGCCTTGTGGTAGTCCGGTGATTTTTTCTGGTCTGTCGTCCTCAGTTAATGGCTCAGTGAAAACGTAGTCGTTATTTTTCATCGGCTGATGACAGTTCACACATTCCTGGGAGAAGGTGAGCGTTTTACCGTAAGGTTTCAGGTCATTGCCCTTCCATCTTGCCCAACCCCAACCGGCGGAGCTGGCAAATTTCTGGTCGTCCCGTATCATGAATTCCACCTGTTTCAGTTCTCCGGAGGTAGCTATTCTGTTGCTGTCTGTCAGTTGTTCCCAGGCTACTTTGGCGAAGATGGTACCATTGGGCCACGGATTCGTTTTGTGCGCATGGATGGCTTTCATGGCGATATCATTACCCAGGATGACCCGCATGGTACCGTTATCATATCTGTCAGATATATTCACGATCTGCCAGTTGCGGTAGCCCTGGATGTAGGCGATGCCGTTCAGTACCGGACTAACCTGCTGTACGGTAGGCAAGGCGCCTGCTGTCCACTGGGCAAACTGTTTTTCAGCTACGGCGCGTCGGCTGGTATCAGATATCTTCACCGGCGCCAGGCTATTTACATAAGTTTTGAGCGTATTGAGTGCCGCAGGCGTCAATTTTGCTTCCGGATGGAAGGTGGCATAGGAAGCCAGCGGCATTTCGCCGAACATCGCCTGATTAACGGAAAGAAACAGGTTCCCTTTCTGATCGCCCGGAGCGAGACTGTTCCAGTTAGAGAAGTTCAGGACTTTACGGCCATCGGTGATATGCTGTGCAACCAGCCAGGAGGCAGGGGCGATCTGGTCAAACCATTTTAGCTGTGTTTGATTGGAATGGCAGTCATAACAGGAGGCACGCAGGATCTGCGCCACATCATCCGGTACTTTGATCTCACCGGTTACGGGCGGATTGGAGATGCCCGGTCTGATAAACTGGATGGCTATCATTACGACTGCAAGGAAGAGTCCGATTACTGTCCATTTCTTTCTGGATACACGCATATTCCGTCAATTTGTTTGTTCGGAGCAAAGATGCCTGTACTAAAGACCAACAACAAGCGGAATTTGTTGTATGCGGCGAATAAATAGCTGAAAGTGGCAAATCGGGGGTTGGAGGATAGCCTCTTTATTAGTAATAGGCAATCTTTCGGATGATAACGCCTGTAATCGCGTCTCCTGCGCCGTGTACTGTTGCTTTGGTCCAGTTACCTGAGGCATCGTATTCATAGCTGGTCCAGGTGGCATTGGAGATGGCTCCATTGGCCGGATTGACAGTTGCCTGTCTGATAAGCGAACCTGCTGAATCGTAGGCTATCTGTTGTATATTGTCTGCTTTACCTTGCTGTTTTATGGATAAAAGAACGGGTAGGCCCTGTTGATTGAAATCGGTTTTCTTCTGGTACAACAGCTCTCCATTTACGGCATATCGTGTTTGTTCAATCATATGTCCGATGCTGTCAAACTTCCACGTGATCTTTCCGGCGGGTACTTTATTCATTAAGCCATCCTGTTCTACCAGGATACTATCATTATCATACGTGTTCAGGTATTCGACGATATTGTCGCCTGATGACTGACTAACCAAACCTCCATACAGGTCAAATATGCTGAGCACCTGTTTTGGCGTGCTACTGTCTTTATTGCGTTGTCCTTCTTCAATCAGATTCCCCTGTGCATCATATTCGTTGTATGTTCTGAAGCTGAACTTACCATCGCTACCATAATACAGTATATCTGTCAGTTTGCCGGCAGCATTGTATTTGTGCAATGCTTTTGTCGAGAATATTCCTTTATCATATACGATGCGTTCTGCCAGTTTGCCGGTACTGTCAAACGAGAGATATTCTTTTGTTTCATAACCAGGCGCGGAAGTATCCGCAGCAGCGGTGCTGTAGGTGAACTGCGCAATGCTTTTCACCTGACCTTGTAATCTGTAGGTTCTCCAGTTCCGGCGGTAAGCATTGTCTATTTCATTCCTGATAAAGGCCCGCTTTTTTGGATTCGGGGTGAATTCGGGCGCGGGGGACTGACAAGCCAAAAAGCCTGTAGCACAGGTAAGCAATAGGAGGAAGTGTTTAAACATAGTCTGGTGTTTATGCATTCAGATGTTCGCCTGATTGATGCACAAGATAATAAAAATCTATAGCCGCCTGAAAAGAAGGAATCTGTACAAATCAATATATCCATCAAAAATAAATATATACAGACTTGTCTGTTTTTAAAATAAATCCCTTTACCTTTGTATCATGAGCAAAGAAACATTACAACCCAGGGAACGGATACTGGATACTGCTTATCGCCTGTTTTTAGGACAGGGCTATAACTCTACCGGTATCAACCAGATCATTGAAGAAGCTGATGTGGCGAAGGCCAGTTTTTATCAGCATTTCAAATCAAAAGAGGATCTGTGTGTGGGAGTATTGGAGAAACGGCATCAATATATAGAAGAGCAGGCGCAGGCATTGAGTGCCCAGAAGAGGAGCGCTAAAATGAAAGTGCTGGCATCTTTTGATCTGATTGCATTGCTGAATGAGAAAGAGAGCTTCAGGGGATGTGCGTTTCTTAATATACTGTCAGAGATTCCTGCTGATAATGTGAAGGTGAGAGACGTCATTCATGACCATAAAAGCAATATCCGTCAGAACTTCAGGAATCTGCTGGATAACGCGGAACTGGCGGATCATGTCTATCTTTTGTATGAGGGCGCTTTTGTGGAAAGCCAGTTGTACAGGGACCAGTGGCCGGTGAACCGTGCAAAGAAAATAGTCAACTCATTAATCAATTAAACAATATACTATGGAAAAGAGATATCCATTGCCGCCGTTTACATTGGAGACGGCGAAGGAGAAAGTACAGCTTGCTGAAGACGCCTGGAACTCACAGGATCCGGAAAGGGTTTCACTGGCCTATAGTGTGGATACAGAATGGAGGAACAGGTCAACTTTTCTGAATGGACGTGAGGCGGCTAAAGCATTTCTTGCGGATAAATGGAAGAAAGAGCTGGATTATAAACTGAAGAAAGAACTGTGGGCATTCACAGATAACAGGATCGCTGTACGTTTTGAGTATGAGTATCATGATAAGAATGGACAGTGGTTCAGGGCATATGGTAATGAGAACTGGGAGTTTGACGAAAATGGACTGATGCAGCGCAGGTTTGCCAGTATCAATGATCTGCCGATTGAGGAGTCAGAAAGGAGACTATAATATACGATGTGGCACATGATTCTATGGTTGGATTGTGTGCCACTCCCTGGTGTTTTGCCCGGAAAAAGGGGAGGGGGGTAAAAAGTACAATAAGAGTCGCCAAATGTGCATTGCTCACCCTGTATGACCGCCGTACTTTTGTATCATCAGTTCAATGATAAACAAACAAGCAAAACACTTAAAACATTTAATAGTATGAAACGTACAGCATCTGCCATCTGGAATGGCACCATCAAAGAAGGAAGTGGTAACATATCTACCCAGAGCACTGTTTTAAACAAAACACAGTATTCTTTCAACAGCCGTTTCGCAGAAGGCGTAGGTACTAATCCGGAAGAATTGATGGCAGCAGCACACGCAGGTTGCTTTAACATGAAGCTTACCCTGGATCTGGAAGCTGCAGGTTTTAAAGCAGATACCCTGGAAACAACAGCGGCGGTTACACTGGATAACGGGACGATTACACGCTCTGATCTGGCGCTGAAAGCAAAGATACCAGGTATCTCGAATGAGCAGTTTCAGGAGATCGCTGCCGGCGCTAAAGCTGGTTGTCCTGTGAGTCGTGCTTACGCAGCTATTGAAATTTCCCTCCAGGCAGAACTGGTAGGGTAATCTAAGGGTTCAACAATCAATATATATTCCTTTTTCTGACTCCTCACTGGTCGACCAGTGAGGAATTTTTTATTACTATTTATTTGAATATCTTAGCGTTACTTTCAAATATTTTTATGGGGGATAATCCGGGAGAAATGTCAAGTATATTTGACGAAAGTTTTAATGCCGGTCTGCCGGTACGCAGACGTGATCTGTTACACACTGTATTAAGGGTATTCATTTGGATCGGTATGGTCCTCAGCGGATTGATCACACTGCTAGTGTTTCTGAATCTGTTTAATATCCCGGAAGTAATAAGCCGTGCACCAGGTTACGGTACCGGCTACGTTGTGGGTATGATGCTGGCGTGTACGATACCAGGCGCTATTTTATTCCTGATGACTTTTCCAGTGTGGATGGAAGCGAAATGGGCAATCAACCTGAATATCGTTTTCGCTGTTATGTGGGGATTCCTGCTATTGACAATGGTATTAGTTATAGGATTTGCCTCTATTTTGGTCATGCTGCCCGGTGCGATATACCTCGTACCTTACTGGATATTCCTGTTTAGTATCAGGAAGAAGTGGAATCAGTAAACTATTCTGTATAAACACCTGTTACCTATGAATGGCTATTGCACCAGTATATACTGACTTATATGACCGCATTACTCCTTCAGCTGAAATAATTTGTAATTCCGATTTTTTTGTATTTTTGCACCCATCATCAAACCCGATAGTACACTAATGTGAGATTTAATTTCTTTCAGAACAGATAAATAGGCATACCGGCTCTGCCCGGTATTTGTCATTATTCATTCTTTAGAGAAGGAAATTATGCTCATTCTTCAAGGTGTAACTTATACTCATCCCAACAGAGATATACTTTTTTCTGATATCCATCTGACTGTTAATAAACAGGATAAAATCGCTTTGATCGGCAATAACGGCGCCGGTAAGTCTACTCTTTTAAAAATCTTAGCCGGGGAATTACTCCCTTCTGCCGGGATCATCAAAAAAGAGGTAATACCCTATTACATTCCTCAGTTATTCGGCCAGTATAATGATTATACTGTGGCGCAGGCGCTTCGCGTAGAAATGAAGATCAGCGCATTGCGCGAGATACTGGCAGGTAATGTAACGGAAGCGCATATGACTTCACTGGATGATGACTGGACGATTGAAGAACGTTGTCAGGAGGCTTTTGCACACTGGCAGCTGGAAGACGTCGATCTGATGCAATCAATGCGGACATTAAGCGGCGGACAGAAAACAAAAGTCTTTCTCGCAGGCATTGCCATACATCAGCCTGCACTGGTATTGCTGGATGAACCCAGTAATCACCTGGATGTGCAGGCGAGAAGTATTTTATACGATTACATCTCTTCTACGACAGATACACTTGTTGTGGTGAGCCACGACAGGACACTGCTCAATTTTCTGGAGACTGTTTTTGAATTGACCAAACGAGGTATTACTGTTTATGGTGGTAATTATGAGTTTTATACAGAACAGAAGATGATTGCCAGTGAAGCACTGAACCAGGATGTGAAGAGCAAGGAAAAGGAATTGCGGAAAGCAAGAGAAACGGAACGGGAGTCTATGGAGCGTCAGCAAAAGCTGGATGCACGTGGTAAAAAGAAACAGGAGAAGGCAGGGCTACCAACAATCTCCATGAATACTTTCCGGAATAATGCAGAGAAGAGTAGTGCACGTATGAAAGGTGTTCATACAGAAAAGGTGGGTAACATTTCTGACGAGCTAAATCAGTTGCGTAAGGAGTTGCCCGATATGGACAAAATGAAAATGGATTTCGACAATTCATCTCTGCACAAAGGAAAGATCCTGGTAACGGCAAAGGAGGTGAACTTCAGTTACGGGGAACGTTTACTCTGGTCCATGCCGCTTAGTTTTCAGATCACCAGTGGCGAACGGATTGTGATCCGTGGACATAACGGATCCGGTAAGACGACCCTGATCAGGATGTTGCTGGGAGAGCTGACACCACAAACGGGCACTATTGACAGGGCTACGGTAAAGACCATTTATATTGACCAGGATTATTCCCTGATAGATAATAGTCTGACTGTCTATGAACAGGCATCACGGTACAACAAAACCGGTTTGCAGGAGCATGAAATAAAGACAAGACTGAACCGCTTCCTGTTTACGAAGGAGTATTGGGATAAGCCTTGTCAGGCTTTAAGTGGCGGAGAGAAAATGCGCTTAATGCTTTGCTCACTGACCATTGGTAACCAGGCGCCTGATATAATCGTGCTGGATGAACCGACTAATAACCTGGATATTCAGAATATTGAGATACTAACTGCGGCGGTCAATGAATATCAGGGTACGCTGATCGTTATCAGTCATGATGAATACTTTCTGGGTGAGATTGATATAGGGCGGGAGATATTATTGTAAAGCAATTACAGGGAAGTTATCATGGAAGGAGATAGTCAGTGGAATGAAAGTTCCGTTCAGATCGCCATAGCTGTCCCGGATTGATGCTGCCATTGAATTCATTGCTATAAATCGTGTGCGGTTCACCATAGCTGACGTAGGCAAACTGCAATCTTAGTTTTGTTTTAACCGGACCGCTGTAAGCGGGAGATACCATGTGGAGATAATGACCGGATCGTAAAGTCATGTTATCTAAGCCATTGGCGCAATCGCTGCTTATCTCTTCAATGTCCCGCCATTCACCAGTATTTGTTTTCGCCTGCATTCTCATAAGGAGTGCTGACCCATATTTCTCAAATGTAATGGCTTGTCCTGAACGATTAGCAAGAATGGTACAGTAGCCGTTGCCATTGAAAAATCCATGCTCAGTTTCGCGGATATCGGGTATCACTGTCAGACTGAATTCGCCTGGTGGTAATGGTTGTTTACAATGATAGACCGGCTTGGGATCTTCTTTTATGAGATAGTATCCGGTGGCTTTATAATCGATGTCATAGTCATGTGGAAAGTCTACTGATTTAGCGAACTGCCATAACACATATTTTCTTTCATCCATATAGAAAACGTCACCATGTTGTACGTTTAGCGTGATACCATTGCCCATATCCACAAGATAATTACCATCAATCCGCTGACCTTTGGTAGTTTCCGTGACAGGAAGTTTTTCGTAATATTCTTTTAAGGCATTGGCGTTATGGATACCTGTCGGAGGGGTAATACGTTTGCCGGCAGTGTCCAGTAGTACCATTTTGTTTCCATCCTGATCACCGGCGATGGTCAGATTATTTCTAAAGGGATAAATGCTGTGGTAGATCGTATCTATGACTAGTACTCCTTTTTTATTGATTACACCGGGTTTGTGGGAGGCGGTGGTGATTAAAGCGAGTCCCTTTGTAAAAGGACCTGCCTGCAGGAAGGGATGTTCAAAAAGTTTGTTTCCTTTCCTGTCGATAAAGATGGGGAGTCCATCTTTATATACCAATCCGGTATTGTCAGAGAACTCCGTTGCGAAATCGTATCTGGGAGGAATAACAAATTGCCCGGTCTTGTCAATGTATCCATAGTATCCACCTGCACGGGCGGCTGCGAGTCCTTCTGAGAAGTCGCCAGCAGCAACGAAAGCAGGAGGTATGACTGGATTACCCTCTCTGTCGATGTAACCTGTGCGCATTTTTTCCCTTATTCTGAAAAGCGGATAAGGATCGGGACGAGATGGCGCATCTGCGACAATTGCATGAAGAAGTGCCGGCTCAAATAGAAGTGTATATTTTCTGACATACTCCGGCTTAGTATTTTTACAGCCTGTGATGAGTAAGATAAGGGCTAATAGTTGTGGATGCCATTGAATATGCATAAACTGATACATTGCGGGTGATAGCGGAAATCAGTGCCTGAAACGTCTATACTAATATACTTTAATTTTGAAGAGACCGGATTGGGAAGATGCTATATATTTTGTTAATAAATGCAGCTATACCAGTTTGGGAATACCGCTTTTTATTTTAATTTTTACCCCTGTAAATGCTAACCCATGATGAAAATAATCCCTGCTTTTATTGTTTGTTGTATTGCGCTGGTCACTTCACTGATGGCAAATGCCCAGGATGGGCAACCCCCTGTTTTTTTCCAGAGCATAGATGTTAGTACCTATAAAGGCGCCTCCTTTACCATTGAATGCTGGATGTATGCGGAGCGTACAGAAAATAATTCGGGTACTGCATTGATGGCACTTGGTTACAATCAGCAGACGCAGGTTAGTACCGCTATCGGAAAACTGAGTATGGAGGACTTTAAGGCAGGGGAATGGAACCGGCTGACGGTATCCGGTAAAATAGACAAGCGTACACAATCGCTTTTTATTGGTGCTCTGTATTCGGGGAAGGCCCGGTTTTTTTTCGATGACATGAAATTGTTCATCAACAAAAAGGAAGTACCGGTAAAAAATGCCGGTTTTGAAGATACTGATCTGAGTGCATGGAAGTTTATTAATCAACCATCATCAGTAAAGGTGTCAGTGACGGCTCAGCTGGTACATGGTGATAAACAGGCTTTATCTATCGATGCCAGCGAAATTGTTTCCCTTGATTATGGTAACAATGAACGGACAGGAAAATATGCCACGATCAATGGTAACAGGATATACTATGAGGAGTATGGAGAAGGACAGCCGCTGTTATTGCTACATGGCGCATTGGAGTCTATCCGTCATTACGAAAAACAGATACCTGCATTAGCTCAATCATTCAGGGTAATTGCTGTTGATACACGTGGACATGGAAAGTCTACTGCCGATACAACCCGGTTGACATATGAGTTATATGCAGATGATATGTACAAGCTCCTGAATGAGTTGAAACTGGATAGCGTAGATGTATTGGGTTGGAGTGATGGCGGTATTACAGGACTGATACTCGCCATGTGTCATCCGGAGAAAGTGAAAAAACTTGCTGCAATGGGCGCTAATCTGTATCCGGATACCACTGCTTTATATGGCTGGCTGGTAGATACTATTCAACATCAGATCAAGGTAATTGAGGCAGAACATACACCTTCCAATGCCTTTGCATTACGGGTCAATCGTTGTATGCTGGAAGAACCTCATATTGATCCTTCCACATTAAGAACAATTCAATGTCCGGTGCTGGTAATGGCAGGAGAGCATGATGTCATTAAGGAAGCACATACCCGGCTCATTGCAGCAAGTATTCCTGGTGCTGAATTAGTGATCATAAAAAATGCTTCTCACTATGCACCCATTGAAGTGCCCGATGAATTTAATAAACAGGTGGAAACATTTTTGAAAAAGCCCTGATACTGTTTTATATCTGATCCTTCAACGAAGGAGGTGCATGTAAGGTAGTCTCCCATTCTTCAAATGCCGGATAGGCTTTGTAGCCGGGTATGCAATATTCTTTCAGATATTCAGCTGCACGACGTTCTGCGTATTTTGCATTCAGTACATTACCATTTTCATCCAGTTTAATTACGTTGACGTAGATGGCAAAGGTCATTTCAATGGCGCTGGGTTCATTGCCATATAAGGGAAGATAGTCTACGCCTTCCAGCGCATAGTGTGTACCGCTGGCCATGAAATAGGCAAAGGTGCGTAGTGCCCCGCTAAAGGATGTACTCAGTTGTCTGGTCATTGTTGCGTTATTTTAGGCGACAAGTATAGGTATAGGGATAAACGAAAAATAATAACAGGTATAGGGATACCAGCGATATTGCAGCAGGTAATATCGCTGGAAAAAAACATTAAGCTTTTCGGTTAATCAGATAGCTGACAGTCGCTGCAAAATATCTATCTTTTGATTTAGTGGAGACTTCCCTGGTATATGTCGGCGTTTTGTCTTTTAAACCAAGGCTATAATTCAGCTTGAAGGCGAGACCATTTTTTAGTTCATATCCGGTAACGAAATTCAGGCCCAGGTCGATCGGCCTGCTATAACCATTGTATTGGGCTTCATCTTCCTGAGATACGTCACTTTTGAACTTTAAGCCATACTTATACACCATTTCATGTCCATCACGAAAATAATATGTCACTCTCGATCGCCCTCCAAGTCCGCGGGCAATATATCCACCACCACCACCAATCAGTTTCCCTTTTCCTAATGGGTATTTGTACACCAGGTTCACAGGTAATTCCAGGGATGTGTTACGGAACCTGGTGTCCACTCTTCTTACACTAGGATCGATGTCCGTGTTTATGTATTTGGATTTTCCTTTTATAGTGACCTGCAGTTGCGGTTGCAGATATAGCCGACTTGTTAGCTGTATGTCCGCTATTATGCCAGCTTGCCATTCAGGGTAAAAGTTTTTTTTCATCGATTCTGAGGGCGCTGTACTGCCATCTTTGTAAGATACGTGTGTTGATGAATGTAAGAATCCTGCGGTAATGCCATATCGCGTTTGCGCATGAGCAGCAGAAATACCCATAGCCAATAAGGCTAACAATGTGATTTTTTTCATGATGAAGAACAATTGGATTAATAAAAAATGATAGGATGAACTGTGTCAGGCAATAATGATCCTGCCACAGTGTTGTTGTGGTAAAAGCAAGGCTTCCGTTTATAATAAGTATATAGTTGCTTAAGCTTTTGAAGTGTGTTTTTTCAGCATGTATGTTACTGATAGTCCGGCGTAAGTGTTCATCCGTCTATTATATATGATGGTAGACGGACCTATTACAATCGGTGGCGGCGCCATGTTTTTAAGTCCGGGGCTGTAAGTGAAGTTTAGTCCGAGACCATTCTTGAATTCATACCCAGCCAGAAAATTAAGTTCCAGATCTATTGGTCTGTAATAAGTGGTTTTACCGAAATCAGCTTCCGCCAGATGTGGCTCCTTTTCGAATTTTACATCGATTTTGCGTTCATAATCTGCTCCTGTAGCACGTTCTGTTCCAGTTATTTTATCTTTCCCCCCAAGTCCGTATGCAATATAGCCACCTGCGCCTGTGATGAATTTGCCGCTTCCCAGTGGAAATTTAAGTACCAGATTCACAGGCAGTTCCAGGTATGTTAAATGCGTTTTTTCATGAACATCGAATATAAAAGCAGCAGGTTGGTCTGCATTGCCAATGTAAGTATGATTGCCTTTCCTGCTGATCAGTAATTGTGGTTGCAGGTAGAATTTTCCTATCAATTTCACATCTGCCATGATACCAGCCCGCCAGGACGGATTGATCTTGTAATTTAAGCCATCATCATCCGGAAAACGCATTTTAGCATTCCCCAAACCGGCAGTAATCCCGAATGATGTTTGGGCATGGGAGTATAGGAAGCCAAGGTTAAACAAAGCCAGTAGTAGAATTTTGCGCATTGGCGGTGTGGATTTATAGCAGCAATTTATGAAGAAAATAAAGTCAACAAATACACGATAAGTTATTTAGGTTTTATTTAACGATAGCTGCTTAGGGTGTAAGCTGACATCTTGAACAAAGCAAAAATGGTACGCTGAACAAAACCGCCCAGTACTGGACGAAGGTAATATTATACATCAATTTGACGAACCTGCTACTTTAACCGGCGTGCGTATTTATTCCCTGGACCAGTTAACCGCACAGTGTTTATAGCAGCTCTGCGAGCATATGCTGCAAATTAATTTCCCTGCTGATTGAAGCTGTTTTAGTAATTTACTTTGCGCGGCGTATCGGTTATAATGTATGTAGTTAAACCCATCTGATTAGTGTTATCGGCTAAAAAGGAATCTTCAATAGAAAGTTTTTTTACAAATCCTGTAAGGTTTGGACAGGCAGGTATACTAATGAATAAAATGATTCAAAATGAAAAAATGTCTGACAACTATTGTACTGTCCCCGCTCTTGCTATCCGCAAAGCAACAGTCCGGGAGAATACGCTGCGGAATAGCTGATGTCCCGTTTGTTATCAAAATGGTGTATAAGTAATGACTAAAGCAGCATTTCTTGAACATACGATGCCGCATCAGGGGATTATCTATAAGGTAGTGAATATCTATGCTGATAATAAAGAAGATAAAGAAGATTTGTTGCAGGAGATCTGGTTACAGCTATGGTTATCTTTTCCCCGCTTCAGTTTTAAGAGTAAGACGTCTACCTGGATGTACCGGGTGGCATTAAATACCGCATTGACCTATTTAAGAAAATCTGCTGTACGCAATAAACATGTCTTTAGTACGGATATTGTACCATCTGCGCAGGGAGAAGATCATGTGCCGCGTGAACAGGAACAGCTGTTATGGGAAATGATCCGCTCTTTGCCTAAAGCAGAAAAAGCCTTGATTCTTTTATACATCGAAGGGATCAGTTATCGTGAAATTGCAGATATCACGGGTGATTCCGAAAACAATGTAGGTGTTAAGCTGAGCCGTATCAGGCAGAAACTGAAAGATGCAATCATGCGTAAAAAAACGTAATAATTATGGAACCAATGGATGATTTCGAATCCCTGCTCAAGGGAGTAGCCGGAAAAGGTAATGTAGATCCGCTGAGTGAACAGTCCGTGAGCAGGATCATCGATGAACGTTTATCAGAGAGCAAAAAGCTGCTGACATCAGAATTTATCAGGGAAGTGTTGTTAGTACTGGGGGCTTTATTTTTCAATGTGCTCTTTTTAGCATTCAATATTTTTCAAAAGGATAGTCATAAACCTGATGTAACAATGGCGCTCAATATGATCTACCTGGGAGGGATAGTATACCTGCTGACCTGCCTGTTCATGTTTGTAAGATTGATACGGTTATCACTTTTACAGAAGGATACAGATATCAGGTACTATGTCACGGCATTATATCAGCAAACACAAAAGACCTTACGACTTTATCTGTGGATATCTGCCATCACCAGCTTTGTCGCATTAGGTGGCGCCCTGATGTATACAGGAATGAACACATATTGGATAGTAGTGCTGGCTGTATTGTTGGGTGTGGGTGGTTATTATCTTAACCGGTGGTATATCAGAAAGCGTTTTGGAAAACGCGTAGATAATATGAAAGTGCTGATGATGGAATTCTGCTAAGTTGTTTTTTCTGCTTGTTTAATAAATGCAAAGACCCGGGTTACCGGGTCTTTGTTGATATTATCAGACGCGTTGTTTGTTATAGATTAACAGGTCTGCTTCCTGTCCGGCAGGCAGGAAGCCAACACGTTCCAGGAGTGTTCTGCTGGGAAGATTGTCTGTTGTTGTCTTTGCAATAATGGTGCTTACTTCCACATGGCTAAAAGCCCAGTTAGTAATGCCGGTTAGTGCTTCTTTTGCATAGCCTTTGCTATGAAAGTTCTTATCCAGCATAAATCCGGTTTCCGTTTGTCCATTTTCATCAGGATAGCCAATAAAGCCAATACCGCCGATCGCCAGCCGTTCTTCTTTTAGCACAATTTCCCAGTTGGTATACCATAGGTACCTGTCAGGATGGGCTGCGGTCATGGGTATCCAGAAATGGGTCAGTGCATCTTCCAGTTCAGTCATGTAAAGCGGATCGATGCGCATATCAGATTTATTGAGGCCGAGTTTCGCCTCCATAGCGGCGCGATCCTGTTGACAAAGCGTAAGCAAATCGTGGGTCAGGGGAATCAGCTGTAGCCGTTCCGTTTCTAAGAAAAACATGTCTGTGTTTATTTTGATTTATATACATAATGATAACAGCATCGCAGGTACTGCGATGTAAAGACGGGTCATAAGTCGCCCGTTAGTATACAAATCCAGGCAATGTGGGATGCCTGTATGGGAAGAAGAATTGCAGAGGCAATGATTTATTGCTGCTAAGGTAGTTGATTTTTCAGATACCGGTATTTTACCAGTTTACTTCAATATAGTCCTTGAAAAGTTTGCCAGCCAGCTTTTCACCCTGTATGCCCCTGTAAATGGGATCATAGATCCTGGCTGCGGCGTCATCCAGCATCAGCGGCGGTCAGGGGACAAGGAATCGAAACTGTAACCCGCTGCCTGCAGAGCAGATGCTCTTCCACTTGAGCTACCCCCAATCTCGGCGAAGGTGTGACGCATTAGTTTATTTTTTCACATAAAGTTTTGAGGGTACTGTTTGTTAGTCATTGGGGTAGCAGCTCAAGGGAAGCAATGCGGCCCTTTTGCTTTTTTAACATTCCTGTTATGGAAAAAGGCTTTCCGGGGGCAGACGGGAACTGTCACCGTTGCAGGCCATTATGACATCAATGATAATGGTAAATATGATAAAACGGACAAAAACCAGATCCTGATTTATGACATGAAAACCTTTCAGCTGGTGGCCTGGATATAAATGAAGGTCTTGCATTATTTATAAATCCCCTTTAGATATTTGTTATCCTTCGTTCATCTTTCGTTCGTGCAACGAAGGATGAATGAAGGATGATACTTATCAAATAAAACATAGAACGGATATCTGCCTATAGCTTTATTTCAGTTCTTTAAAGGCTGATGGCGTCATGCCTGTATGGGACTTGAAGAATTTGGAGAAGTTGGCATGATCGTAAAAGCCCAGGTCAAAGATAATCTCTTTTACTGTCATGGAAGACGTTTTCAGCAGTCGTTTTGCTTCCAGCAGCACCCTGTCCTGTATAAGGGAGGAAGCAGCGACATTCAGCTGTTTTCTGCACACCATATTGAGATAATTGGGGGAGATGTTGATCTCATGTGCATAGAAGGCAACAGAGCGTTGTTCTTTAAAGTATCTGTCGATAAGACTAATGAAGCGCGACAGAATAGCATTGGAATTGTAGATGTCGAAATCACTGAAACGTTTTTCAGCTGTTTTGCTGATCAGTAATCCAATAACACCGCAGCGGGCTTTGATCAGCGCTTCAAAGGGCTCGTTTTTATCAAGTTCTTTCTGTACACAGCGGAATTCGTAAAGAAGGGACTCATACGCGCCCTTTTTTAGCGTCATCACAGGATGACGTTGGTATAATGCCGATGAAAAGCGCAGGTTAGGCAGGACGGATTCAAATGCTTCCCGTTCTATCATCAGCTGATAGCCTACCGTCTCCTTTTTTATTTTCCATTGATGTACCTGGCCGGGAAAGACCATGTGCAGCTGTAAATCCGTAATAGGATGTTCGACAAAATCGATGGTATGTGTGCCGCGTCCGGCTTCGAAGAGGATGGCGATGAAGAAGTCATGTTTATGGGCTTCATCAATAGATCGTTCTCCATGCAGTTCATGAAACAGTACTTTGCAGTCTTCGGATTTACCCTGACTGAACTCCTGAATGCTCAATACCGGAAAATGATCTTTCTGATAATTCATCTGGCTGGTATGTATCGTTTGCGACAGCGACCAGGCTAAATTAGTAAAAATAACCCAGCCCTGTCAACGATAACTGCCACACTATCAGGACTCCAGGATCTTTACGATCTTTCTGTGCCCTGCCTTTTGTGTTTGTAAAGGAGATGCTCCTACCATCAGAAGACAATCTTGCCCTGATGGATCAATGACCTGACAGGAGATATCCTGGATACTGCTTCTGCCGAGCAACTGGCATCAATCAGTACCACATCGGCAGCATCGCCTTTCTTTGGCCACTGTTGCTGCCCTTTGTCATCGAGTGGCAGGATGTTGTAGGTAGCCAGTCTGAGACTACGTGACAGGAGGAATTCTGTGGAATTGCCATATAGCTGAGCCATCAGATTGGCTTTCTGTAGCACGCTACCCAGGCCCCAGGTATTCCAGTGATCAATAATACTGTCATTCCCCGTACCGACCGTTACACCGTATTTGTACAACGTAGGAATCGGCATGATCAATCCGCCGAAAGGGATCGTAGACATAATCCCGATTTCTGCCTGCGCCAGTTTATCTGCAATTTCTTCCTGTTTCTGTTTTTCCAGTTTACCCAATACGAAGCAATGACTCAGGAAGGTTTTTCCTTTCAGAACGGGATTTTCATTGACCCTGTCTATCAGGTATTCGACCGTTTTCAATCCGGAATCTCCTGATTCATGCAGGTGGATGTCAATCCCTTTGTTATTATCCAGTGCCAGTTTAACAATGAAGTCCATCGGTTTGGCAATCTCACCGTCCAGCGAATAAGGGTCTACTCCTCCGATAAAATCAATATCCATCTTAGCCGCTTCTTTCATCAGGGAAGTAGAATCTGCATAATACAGTCCGTGTTGTGGAAAAGCGACCAGTTCTGCACCAAAGGAGTCTTTTTTATTTTCCAGCGCTTTCTGTAGGTTTTTAAGAGAGTCCAGTTTGGAGGTAGGTTCGATATTGACGTGGCTCCGGGCAAAGCTGGAGCCACAGGACTGCAATAATGCGATTAATTTTTCTGCATGATCGGTGGAGGTTTTCAGCATTTCCGGAAGGATCTGCTGCTCCAGTGCGATCATTCCTTTTACACCGCCCTGTTTTCTTCTGGCAGCTTTCCATGGACCACCATAGAAGGTTTTATCCAGGTGGATGTGCATGTCTTTGAAAGCAGGCAGCATCAGGAGACCTTTGGCATCTGTTGCATTGGCCTTTGGGGCATTAGGCAGAATAGCGGTGATTTTTCCATTGGCTATTTCAACGCAGAATAGTCCGGTTTTGGTAGCGATCACTTCATCGCCTTCATATTCAAATCCTGTTTCCAGGCGTACATTCTTCAGTTTCAGATTCTTACTACCAGCGATCGTGTTTGTTTCGTGTGGGTTTGCAGCTTTTACATCCGACAGCAGGGAAGGTGTGATACCCAGTCCTAATGTGGCGAGTGCAGAATTTCTGATAAAATCTTTCCTGGAAATATGAGTAGAACGCATGGTTGTGAATCTTTGGATCAAAGATAAATTGCCATACGTTTTGATACGGGTAGGTTTTATAACATTACCTGTACGATTTATAAATCGGAAGAAAACAGTACCATGTCATAAAGCTACCCCGATTTCCGCTTATGACCTTATCCCGTCAGGAATTAATATCCAGTACCAGGGAAATCTGTCCTTTATCATCTCTGTATACTTCAATAGTGCTTAAAGACAGGTCAGACAGATCATGCCCCCAAACGCCATATTTTCCATCGGTCGTATTTCTGTTAATAAGCTCTTTTCTTTCATTCAGGGGAACTGTTTTGGTAGTGGCTGATTGCTCTTCTTCTTCATATATCATATGATATTTGTCGCCGATGTATTTTATGAGTTCTTTCCTTGTGAAACCTTTACCTGAAGCGGATAATTCAAATATGGCAGGATTATTCAGTGGATAGTCAATGATCAGTCTGGCCCTTGTGAAGGGCAGGACGATCTCATCCGGATTAATCAGTCTTTTAATTTCGGTGTCTGTTTCCGCGATACTCACCCATGGAAGGGTACTATCAGGGGACTTGTCTGCCGGGGTAGCCTTTACGCTGTTGTCAATAGAGAGAATCAGTGTACCAAGCGTATCAGCTTGTGCTGCCTGTGCCTGAGCGAGTGCCATGATGGAGTCAAGTTGTTCTTTTGGAATGGAGGATAACGGATCCTGAGATGTGTGTTGCCGGTTGTGCAGGCAGCCACAGATCAGCATGATCCCAATCGGGATAAATAATTTATAGTGCATGCTACGGCTGATAGGTTGATTTAATCGTTTAATATACAATTAAAAATAGAATTTCCGTGTCGGGTGGCCGGAAATTACAGGGAAGTATCAATCAGGTGGATATACTGTTCGGTATTGCTGGCATTCGCCCCGGTATATTTTTTTATTATTTCTCCTTTATTGTTAAAGAAAATGATGGTAGGAATACTATTATCAAACTGGAATATCTCCTGTTGATATTCTTTCAGTGCTTGTTGCAACCAAAGCTGCGTCCATGGCATAGGATGTTTCTCCAATGCATTTTTCCATTTGTCTTCTTCTGCGTCCAGGCTGACAGACAGCATACGAAACTTGCTATTGGCTTGATACTTTGTATATATTTTCTGCAATTCAGGAATTTCTGCGATGCAGGGCGCGCACCAGCTGGCCCAGAGAATGACCATATTAACGGAGGCTGTTGCGTCTATAACCGGTTGTAATGTTTTATCGATGGCCTGGAGTCTGGTGTTATTAGCTGTCTTAGTATTGCTTTGTTTAATAGCGATAGCATTACTGATTGTCTTTGCTTCCAAGCATTGGCGGATATTTTCATCAAAAGAGGCCAGTAGTTCCTTGAGTTGATTGCCTGAATAATTATTCCGGTACTTATTTATTTCATGTATTAAATAATAGGAGGACGGGTATTTACGGACAAGCGTTTTCAATATATCCCAAGCGCTATCATTCACCGGTTGATTGAAATCGTAATCGATGTTATTCATCACAGTATTCTGTGCGCCTGTTATAAATTCAGACAGATGTACCAGACGGATGTTGTCAGGCAGGCGCATGTCTTTAGGTGTGAAGTCTTCTATTGCACCATTGATCTGTAGGCCATCTTCGGCGATGAAGTATTGAAGGAACAACTCATTGCCTTTATACTTTTTGTTCGTTTTAAAATGGAACAGCCTTTTAACCTTTGTATCGTCCAGGTGTTCTAACGTGACATAGTAGTATTGGTCGTTATTGGTGATTGGCAGATCGAATGAGAATTGTCCCTTATCCGAATGGGTGGAATCTATCTGTTGTTGTTTATCATTCAAAATATACAACATGCCATCAGGCAGGTCTTTTAAATGCCCGTTTATTTTTACCGTGTTGGCGGTATTGTTTGTCTGTTTACAAGAGAAGAAAAGTACAATGATAAAAAACAGGTATAGTCGCATATTGAGGTGTTATCAACAAGCCTGGCATGTCCTGGATGCCAGGCTTGTTGTAAAAAGAGTATATTAATAAGCATACCAGGCTATGCCTTCGAGTACATATCCTGCACGGAGAGTGCCTTCGTCCAGGTTTTTAGTATAAAAATGGTCGCCGAATGAACTGTTAAAGTATCTGTACACCGGTACCGCATTATTGATAGGAGATCCGTATACATAAAAAGCAGTGCCTTCCAATGTGCTGGCGGTAGGAATTTCAGTCGGACTGATTGTCCAGAAGTGATCCCATGTCGGACGTAACCAGCGGTAAACAGGAACGGTATTAGCCGGCTGATTAGGGAATGCATAGAAGCCTACACCTTCAAAGATATAATCGCCGTTGGTACCATTACCCAATTCCTCCAGACTGGTCGTATAGAAATAATCCTGAGAGGTAGCTCTGGAGTAGTAGCGGAATACCGGAACGGTGCCCGCTACCGGTACCTGTGTTGGATAGAGGAACTGCACTGTCAGTATATCGTAGCTGGACAGTGTAGTAGCGCCGATGCCGCATTGGCCTGCATTCATCAGGGAATTCGCATCTCCGCCTGTCGGCGTACCCAGGATATGATAAGCGTCGAAATAAGCGCCGTTATCACTCAATACACCTGACTGTGGTTCACCAGACTGCCAGTTGGTATGTCTGAAGCCGATACAATGTCCCAGTTCGTGTGCAATGGTACGGGTTCTTTGTGCGAATGAGTTACCGGCGATCTGGTTGATGTTAATCCTTACCAGTGCACCCGGAAGACCATTCATCGGGAAATAAGCCGCACCACAAACACCTGCTCCCAGGTTGTTGTTGATAATGCGGATATGTGCAGATGCTGCAGTTGTTGTGATAGTAAACTTCACCCTGCAGTTAGCGACACTGTTCCATATGCCGATAGCACTGTTGATTTCGCTCAGATAACTGTTCATAGAAGGATCAACATACACCAGGATATTGGGTTGTATGTTGTAGCCTACATAGTTGGCCGTGCCGTATTGTTCGGTCTTTGGCTTGTCCAGTATGGACTGATCAGGTTTGCTTGTTTTGCTGAATAAGATATCTTCATCAACGAGATATTCTTCTCCAATGTCTTTGATCTGGCTGTCTTTATAGCCAAGTTCTTTGATGTAACGCAGGACGGGATCACTTTCTGTAGGCTTAGTCTCGACGTTGTTTTTGCTACAGGAAAATAAAATACCTGATAATACCGACAGAATAAGGGCATAACGGTAGACAATAGTTGTTTTCATTTGAGGGGATTATTTAATTGGTTAACTATGAACATTGGGTAAACTGGAATGGCGCTCGCTCGAAACGTAATAGGTATAATCGCTGGATGTACATATAATGATGGGTTAGGGTTAAGCCAGGGATTCTGTTGTGTCGTTCCGAAAAGCACGTAGTGAATATAGCTGTATTTTTTCGCATATCAATAGATGTTGGGAAAAAGTACAGCTATTTCTTTCGTGATTAAGACGCGTAAATCTGCGATAAGGTAATACAGATCACTGCGATGATAGCAAGGATAATACCTGCGTAATTATAGCGGTTGAGCTTTTCTTTAAAAATGATAATACCCGTCAGACTACCAACGACGATCACTCCCAGGTTCATCGCTGCGAAAACAGTAGAAGGATTGTTATGCAGTAATTTATGCGCCTTCATATAAAACAGGATGTTCCCGAAATTGAAGATCCCGAGGATGACTCCGCAGAGAATATTCTTTACACGTACCTGCTCTTTTTTTACAATAATCCGTACCGCTGAGATGACAACAGCAACGATGAATGATAATATAAAAATAAGGGACAGGGAGGTGGTGTAAGGCACTTCTTTTGCCAAAGCTACCTGCTTGAATAAGATATCGATGATACCAAAGCCAAGGAATACGAATAGCGGGGCTAATGACTGATTACGTTCACTGGCTTGCTGCTGTGGTTTGCGAAGCACAAAGAAGATAGCTACAAAACCCAGTATCAGACCAATTATTTTATAGTTGTTAAAGGTCTCTTTAAACAGCAACCAGGCGGCAACAATTGATATGAACAAAGACAGGCGTTGTGCAATATCGGTTTTAACGATACCAGCCTGCTTAACAGAAGCGCCTAAGATCAGAAATACGGATGGCAGCAATAGTGCTAAGCTGATGAATGCCCACCAGGGAGAGCTGGCAGTGACTTGTGCCAGGTCAGGCTGATAGAGCAGAAAACTGAAGCCGGCAGCAACAATATAATTGGTGGTGATGGCCTGGAGGATATTGATCTCGTAGCGTTTAGCCAGTTTCAGCAACACGGATACCGTTACGCTGCAAATGACGCTTAGTAGTATGTATAACATTTATGGTCGGGACATTTTTAGGCAGGTAAAGGTAATAAATTACTATCTGAAAGAGATTGATTTTTAATGTATAGCTGCTATGAAAGCGTCTACCATACTTTCGGCTGTCGTCCAGGAGGTGATCAACCTCAGTGCCGTATGCTGGTCGTTTATTTTCTTCCAGGGATAGAACTGGAATTGTCTGCCTAAATCTTCAATCAGCGTATTCGGGAAGATCGGGAATATCTGGTTGGTAGGAGATGCGATCAGGAGTTTATATCCTTTGCTACGCACATGATCAGATATCCTGGCAGCGGCAGCATTGGCATGTCTGGCAAGGTTTAAATAAAGATCGTTCCGAAAGAGTTCGTAGAACTGGATGCCTAACAGACGTCCTTTTGCCAGCAAAGCACCGTTCTGTTTCAGGATATAGGGGAAATCAACATCCAGCTGTGGATTATTGATAACAATGGCTTCTCCCAGTAATCCGCCGTTTTTGGTAGCGCCTATATAAAAGGCGTCTGTCAGCCTGGCCACGTCGGCGAGCGTGAGGTCACCTGTTGGTGCTGCCAGTGCACTGCCTAAGCGTGCGCCGTCCATGAATAAGTATAACTGGTTCTTCCGGCAGCATTCGGATAATGCCGTCAGGTCCTGTTTGGTATAAATCGTGCCTATTTCAGTAGAGTTGGAGATATACACCAGTTTCGGTTTTACCATGTGAGGCGCGAGCGAATGCTGTTGTAATATGTCTTCTACTGCTTCCGGTGTCAGTTTGCCGTCAGGACTGTCAATCGTGATCACTTTATGTCCGCTTGCTTCAATAGCGCCCGCTTCATGTACGAAGATGTGCCCTGTTCTGGCACTGATGACCGCTTCATGTGGCCGGAGAAAGGCCGTCATCACTAAACGATTGGCCTGTGTACCGCCGGTGACGAAATAGATGCCGGTGTTTTCCTTTGCTAGCTGCTGTCGGATCAGCTGTTTTGCCTTTACACTATATGCATCTTCGCCATATCCCGGATGTTGTTCAAGATTACTTTCTATGAGTCTTTGCAGGATATTGGGATGTGCTCCCTCGGCATAGTCGTTTTTAAAGCTGTACATCGGTTCTTCTTTTTTGCAAAGATGTGGAAGCTTTCTGATATATGAATATACCAATTGGTATATTTTAACTACCTTTACAGTGGTAAGTTCGATGAACAAGCCTTTTTTTATCACTATAAATATACCGATAGGTATTTTTCTGATCAGCTACGATTAATAATAACAATCATATTAATAACACTATGGAACAGTTTGATATAGTAGTGATAGGTTCAGGACCGGGCGGATATGTGGCAGCGATACGTGCTGCGCAGCTAGGGTATAAAACAGCGATTATTGAGAAATACAGTACGCTGGGAGGTACCTGTACCAATGTCGGATGTATCCCTACGAAAGCATTGCTGGACAGCACCCATCATTATCATGATGCCTTGCATAAGTTTGCTGTACAGGGGATTAATCTTCAGGGTATTCAGCTGGATTTTAAGCAGTTGTACAAAAGGAAAAGTGAGGTCGTAACGAAGAATACACAGGGGCTGAATTACCTGATGAAGAAGAATAAGATAAGTGTGATTCAGGGACTGGCTTCTTTCAAGGATAACTCGACATTACAGGTAAGGGGTCAGGATGGGGTAAGCCGTACCATTCAGGCAGGTAAGTACATCATCGCTACGGGATCTAAACCGGCGACTATACCAGGAGTGGTATTGGATAAGAAGAGGATTATTACCTCAACAGAGGCATTAGCATTGGAAGAACGGCCTAAAACAATGGTGATTATCGGTGGTGGTGTGATAGGCGTAGAAATGGCTTCTATATTCAGCAGAATTGGTACAAAGGTGACCATCCTGGAATATGCAGACCGCCTGATTCCGACTATGGATAGTGAATCGGGTATTACACTGCAGAAATTGCTGACAAAAGAAGGAATTGAGATCCTGCTGCAACAGTCTGTATTTAAAACAGAAAATACGGTCGATGCTGCGAAGGTCTGGTATAAAGACGTAGCGGGTCAGGAACAATCACTGACGGCGGATTATGTCCTGGTAGCAGTAGGAAGAAAAGCTTATACGGATAACTTAGGTCTTGAAAATACACAGGTGCAGCTGAACCCAAGGGGAATGATCGTTGTGAATGAGGTATTACAGACGGCAGTTCCCAATATCTATGCTATCGGGGATGTGATCGGCGGCGCCATGTTAGCACATAAAGCAGAGGAAGAAGCCACTTTTGTAGTTGAGCGTATCCATGGTGGAAACCCGCATATTCATTACGACCGTATTCCATCCGTCGTTTATTCCTGGCCGGAAGTTGCTTCAGTAGGCGCCTCTGAAGAGGAACTGAAAAAGAAACAGGTAGCGTATAACGTCGGTAAGTTCCCCTTCTCTGCTAATGCAAGAGCCAGGGCGGGAATGGATACAGAAGGTTTTGTGAAAGTGCTGGCAGATCCGAAATATGGTGAAATACTGGGTGTGCATATTGTGGGTGCAAGGGCTGCTGATCTGATTGCGCAGGCTGTTACCGCCATGGAGTTTGAGATAACAGTCAATGAAATGGGAAAAATATCATACGCGCATCCGACATATGCGGAAGTATTGAAAGAAGCGTATATCCTTGCTTCGGGACAAGCTTCTGTGAATATTTAGCAAGTAAAAACCGATAGTAAAGAACTGTGAAACGATAAGGCAGTGTATTAATCGCAACAAGTGGATGAACCGATGACTTTATAATCAGGATCATTAATGAATGCCAGTATTTCTTTCGTTGGCAGATGGTCTCCCAGGAACTGGTTGTAATACACCTGTTTCAGGAGGCCGTCTTCGCCAATGAGAAAGTCCCCTCCCATCAGATTGTTATGTCCCTCTGCCTTGAAACGATGTTTCATCAGTTTTAACCCTTCTGCGGCTTTTGCCGGACCTCCATTGTACATAGAGAATAATAGCTTGAGCGTGTTCAGCTCTATATCATACTTTTCGTAGAGATCAAACTCCGGGTTAGCTATTAACCTGGCGTAATAATTTTCATCTTCACTATAACGCAGCAGGTTGTCTTTGCTGCTCTCATACACTGCCAGTACGGCCAGCTTCTTTTTACAGAACTCCTTTTCATACGTTCTCAGTTCCTGAAAGCGCAAGTGATTAACCGGGCAGGCAACATGCCGGTAGAATGTCAGTAGTACCTTTTGTTCCCGCAGCTGGCTGAGCTGCACCGTATTCCCCCAAATGTCCCGGGTAATGAAATCTGGCGCGGGCTGGTTGATTTTTAAATTCATAGCAGGCAATAATAATAGTACAAAAGTCCTCCTTTTACAGCTGCTTATTTTTCACTAAAGTTAAAAACAGCCGAGTAGTAAAACTTTTCTGTCTGATTTAACTAAAGTGAAAAAACAAGAATGTGTTTCAGTGCAACTTTGCATCAACAAAATATTACGACAATGAGAAGATCATCAAAAGCTCACTGGAATGGTGACCTGAGCACAGGTCATGGTGAATTAACTACAGATAGCCTTGTATTAAACAAAACCCGTTACTCTTTCAATACCCGCTTTGCCGATGGTATCGGTACTAATCCTGAAGAGTTACTGGCGGCTGCACATGCCGGTTGTTTTACAATGGCATTGACCTATGCTTTATCACAGGCAGGGCTGAAAGTAGCAGATCTTGATACGACTGCTGTTGTTACCATCGCTCCGTCAAAAGGCAGCATCAGTGATATTGAACTGACGTTAGATGCTTCGCCGATTGAGGGCTTATCTGAAGAAGCATTTCTGGAATATGCCATCGGCGCTAAACAGAACTGTCTGTTGTCTAAAGCATTAACCGGTGTTGTGATCAGCCTGAATGTTAATTATAAGGGTTTACACCAACACATTGACGGAAACGCTAAACCCGTTGACCATGTTAGCTGAAACTGAACATATAAAGTGTCTGATCATCGGATCCGGTCCTGCAGGATATACCGCCGCTATTTACGCTGCACGTGCTGGTCTGCAGCCGGTAATGTATACCGGCATTGAACCAGGCGGACAACTGACAAAGACTACAGAAGTAGAAAACTTTCCGGGTTATCCCACTGGTATTACCGGTCCTGTTATGATGGAAGATTTTCGTATGCAGGCACTTCGCTTTGGTACAGATATCCGTTATGATTATGTCAGTGGTGTAGATTTCAGTACTTATCCATATGAGGTAACGGTAGACGAGCGAAAGAAGATCATGGCCGACAGCATCATTATTTCCACTGGTGCTTCTGCGAAGTGGTTAGGGCTGGAATCAGAAGCGAAATACAATGGTTCCGGTGTTTCTGCCTGTGCGGTATGTGACGGTTATTTTTTCCGTGGAAAAGATGTGGCGCTTGTTGGCGCAGGAGATACTGCTGCAGAGGAAGCTGTTTATCTGTCTAAGCTGGCCAATAAGGTATATATGCTGGTTCGCCGTGATGAGTTCCGTGCTTCTAAACTGATGGTACAGCGTGTACTTAATACTCCCAATATCGAGGTGTTGTACAATACCGAGACCCTTGAGGTGCTGGGAGATGGCCGGAGTGTGACAGGTATAAAAGTATACAACAATCAACTGAAGCAGGAATCGGCTATTCCGGTAACCGGATTTTTTGTCGCCATTGGTCATACACCCAACACCGCGATATTCAGTGGCGCAATAGACATGGATGAAGCGGGTTATATCAAAACTAATCCAAGATCAACAGCGACCAATATTCCTGGTGTGTTTTGCTGTGGCGATGCGCAGGATCCTGTGTATCGTCAGGCGATCACTGCCGCCGGAACGGGTTGTATGGCAGCTTTAGATGCAGAACGTTTTCTGAATGAGCGTGAAGCGGCGCTTTCATTTGTAATAGGAGATCTTCAGCAGGCAAGTTAAGTGGTTCATACAATAGCTATACTAAAGCGGAGTTTAGACGGACGACTAAGCTCCGCAATTTTTTCTTTCACACACTGTTTGTTTGCTCCTGTTATTATTTACTGTCTGTTAAAGCGACAGGAATACAACTTCTTAACTGTCTGCGAGGTTTTAGAGAGCTAATCAATCAGTTAAAAAAGGCCGTATCATTAGTAGGATACGGCCTTTCGGTTTTATGGATATATAGCTGCTCTATTATTAGAAGGGCAGTAAAGATATCCGGAACTCACCCGCAAAGGTGGATTTATTGGTGGTCATGATGAATGAATCATTATAGCTGTTGTTCTTCCCGAAGGCTCTCGCGGTGAGCACATTGTTAACACCGCCTTTTACACCGAGAATGACATGTTTTCCGAGCAGGTATTCAAAACCAGGGCCACTCTTGACTTCCACTGTGTTATAGCTGAAATGTTCAGGTAACGCAGGGTTATCTGATTTATAGAATGTTGCATAGGTATTGTAACTAGCGCCAACATACACCCAGGCATTACGGAATAATGATTGTTTGATCATGGCACCCTGAGGAAGATCTACAATCAGTTCTAAGCCATGATGATTGAGTTTATGGAAGTAATTGACTACAGGCAATACCGGCAGCGGTGCGGAAGGGTCAATCAGCAAGATAGCACCTACGGATAGGTAGGTGTTTTCATTCCGCTTTAATGGAAAGGCGATACTACCATTGAAGTTGAATCTTCTGATGGTTTTCAGGTTATCGGAGATACCTGTAACAACAGCAGAATAAACAACCGGCGTGTGGAAGAGTGCATCTATTCTTGAGTAGTTGATGGACAGACCAAGTGTGCTTTTGGACATATCGCCTACGTTGACTGTTGGACTCTCCAGTTTGTTTTCAACCTCCCGGACATTAAAAAATGTTTCTGTATGATAGACAGACGCGCCGATCGTATTTCCGTTCCAGCTGCTGATGGGAACAGTTACGTAAGAGCTGATCCTTGCATTGCGGCTTTTGCCATTGGCGAAATCTTTTTCGTTCAGTTTTGAATCGAAATGACCTGAGCCAAAGAAATCTGCCGTGATAGATGCCTGGCGAAGGGAGGAGAAGCGGATGGCTTGTTCCATGGCTTCGCTTTTAGTAGTATCGGCCGGGTGTTGGCTGGCCATACTGAACATGTTTTGGGCGTATGTGCCGGTGGTACATAAGAGCATACCGGTCACCAGGAAGTTGATTTTCATTAATTGTTGTAATTGATGCTTAACGGACGATACGCGGCGGCGATCGTCCGGATGTGATGAAATATAAACAGTATGTAATTCCCGTCCGGAAAGCAATCGCTTATCCGGTGAGGGGCATATGCGGCAGTGGAAGTATTATCAGGGAATAAATAGCCAGCCAATAGTGTCAAAACAAGATATAGCACGCTCTTGAATTGACGACACATGGCTGGCTATCTGGCAGCTAGTGACCAGCGTATAAAATATTACGCCGTAACAGCATTGTTTTTGATCGTTTTGCCTAAGCGGAAGGCAGAAAGCAGGAAGTAGAAGGCGCCAAAAGCAGCGTAGCCTGCTAATGTGGTGATCCCTTGATTGGGCGCATGCGCCATATAGATAAAGGAACCACCAGCCAGCATAGATTGGCCGCCGCTGAGGATCATCGGCCACTGACCCCCCATTTGTTTGCGGCGGCGAAGACCAAGAATAAGTTGGATCAGCCCTGTCAGCAATGCCCATACACCAAATGTGATCAGTGCTTCAGGAATACCTTTCTGAATGACAAAGATGACTACGATAGTCGTAATAATGCTGATGGCCATATTAACATATTGTGGCGTTTTGTTGGTAGCGCCAGGATTGGCCTTGATATCAAAAAAAGTGGCCAATGCATCCCAGGCCGGGTATATGATGAACAGGATGGTCGCTGCAATAGCATCGGTTTTAGCTACGGTAGCTACCAGCAGTACCCAGATGATAGAGAATGCAGCACGTGTGAAGTAAAGCGTGCGGAGTGATTTTGCTGTTTCAATCACCTCATGCGAAAGGGGGGTGTTGGATTGATTTGTTAATTTCATGATGTCGTATTTTTGTCGTCGTGTTACATCAAAGTTCACTCAAAATCCTCCGCGCGATTTTCACTTAAGTTAAATACAAAGGGAAATGAGCCACTTTTCCGATTTTATTTTTTATCCGGTTCAAAATCAAGAGATACCGAGTTCATGCAAAAGCGCTTGTAAGTAGGTGCAGGACCATCGTCGAAGATGTGTCCGAGATGGGAATCACAACGCCCGCACAATACTTCCGTCCGGTGCATACCGACAGAGTAATCTTCCTGGTAACGTACGGCACTTGCGCGCTTTGGTTCGTAGAAACTGGGCCATCCGCAGCTGCTGGCAAATTTTGCGTCCGAGCGGAACAGCAGGTTGCCGCAAACAGCACAATAATAGGTGCCACGGGTTGTGCTTTTCCAGTATTTACCGGTAAATGGTCTTTCTGTATCTTTTTCCCTTGCGACGGCATAAAGGGCGCCCGGAAGCACCTTTTTCCATTCTACGTTACTTACCGTCAGCCTGGATGTGTCTGTGTTGGAATACCAGGGATTGTTTTCGTGTCCCCGGGTAGATTTTTCATTCTGGGCGAAGCTGCTGATACTAATCAACATCAGCAGGGCGCTATAAATCAGGATCTTTTTCATTGCTTTAATTTGTCTTTGAAGATGAGTTTGAATTTTTCCAGTTCTGGCTGGATAACGTAGCGGCAATAATCTTGCGTCGGATGTTTTTTATAGTATTGCTGGTGATATGTTTCTGCCTCATAAAACACCGTGAAGCGTGTCAGTTCCGTAACGATGGGTTTGGGATAGATATGCTGTTCGGTGAATTTATTCAGATAGTAGGCAGCCCGTTCTTTTTGTGCGTCGTTATGATAAAATATGGCGGAACGATACTGTGTGCCGACGTCATTTCCCTGCCTGTTTAATTCTGTCGGGTCATGGGAAAGAAAGAAGGCTTCCAGCAGTTCATCGTAAGTGATGACGGTACTGTCATAAATCACATTGAAAGCTTCCGCGTGACCGGTCGTGCCGGTACTCACCAGTGAGTAGCGTGGATCTGCAATACGTCCGCCTGTATAACCGGAAGTTACTTTGATCACACCTTTCAATTGTGAAAACTTCGCTTCACCGCACCAGAAGCAACCTGTCGCGAAGGTGGCCGTATCATTGTTGGGTGCACTTTTCGCATGTACACCCAAAGCTGCAAAAAGCGCTACCGCCAGCAAGACGTTGAATAGTTGTTTTATTTTCATTCCTTTAGCGTTTAGAAGCGGGTTTGCTGCCTTTTGACTGTATATTTTCTGTTGCCTCTTTTGCAAACTGGATCAGACCATCTCCATCCACAAATCCAACGTGGTTTGCCAGTACCTGACCTTTTTCATCAACAATCAGTAAGGTGGGCAGTCCGTCTACCTGCCAGGTTTTTGCCAATGCTATACCTTCTCCTTTTTCAACATCAATCGTGAAATTGACAAAGTTTTTATTGAAATAGGCCGCGGCTTTAGGATCGTTAAAAGTATGTTTACGGAGTTCTTTACAGGGCGCACACCAGGTAGCGTAGGCGTCTATAAAGACTTTTTTGTGAGCGGCTTTAGCGGTTGCCAATACCTCTTTATAGGCTTTGGAACTGAATTTGATTTCCTGCGGGGCTTTTTGCTGTGCAAGGACCCTGGAAGAATAAGCGGATGCGATCAGTGCGAGGCAGCCTGCCAGCATAGCTGATCTGAATAATTTAATTCTCATGATGCTGATTAGTTAGATAGTTGAACAGTTAATTTTTTTCTTACTGAGGAAATACCCATGTCAAGAAAATCGACGTATGCTTTAATGTCTAAATTGAAGGCTCTCGGTTCAGCTGTTGGCTGACCGTCCGGGTCCAGGATCACATAAAACGGCTGAGCGTTTGTGTTGAAACGTTCCTGTTGCAGATCGCTCCATTTCTGTCCGATTGTATTGATGGATTTTGATGAAACTTTAGAAACATACTTTTCTGTGTTGCTAAGAGAGGTGCGGTCGTCCACATACAGGGAGATCAGCACATAGTCTTCTTTTAAACGTTTCAATACCTCCGGGTCAGACCAAACGGCCGCCTCCATTTTTCTGCAGTTGGTACAACTCCAGCCAGTGAAATCGAGGAGGACAGGTTTATGCATTTTCTTTGCGTATGCCATGCCTTCATCGTAATCGTAAAAAGCATCGATATTCTCGGGGGCGTGGAATAAACCTGCATATTTATGGGTGGAACTTCCAGCCGGTTTATCTGCATTAGCGGCACCCAGGGTGAATTGCTGCGTTTGTTGTGGTGGCAGCCATCCGCTGATCCCTTTCAGTGGAGCCCCAAAGAGGCCGGGAATGAGGTAAACGGTAAAGGCCAGTGCCAGCATAGAAAGTAATAGTCTGGGGATGGAGAGCGTCTTTACTTCGGAATCATGGCTTAATCTGATTTTCCCTAACAGATAGAAAGCCAGTACACCAAAAATGATGATCCAGATGACGAGGAACAGATCGCGGCTCAGCAGCCCCCAATGGTAAGCCAGATCCACATTGGTAAGATATTTAAAGGCGAGAGCCAGTTCAAGTAATCCGAGTGTAACTTTTACGGAATTTAACCAGCCACCTGATTTCGGTAAACTTTTCAGCCATGAAGGAAAGATGGCAAATAAAGTAAATGGTAAAGCGAGGGCCAGCGAGAAACCAAACATACCAGTGGCCGGCCCCAGATAGCTACCCTTGCTTACTGCTTCAACGAGTAGTGTACCTATCAGCGGACCAGTGCAGGAGAATGATACCAGTGCCAATGCAAAGGCCATAAAGAATAATCCGATCCAGCCACCTTTACCTGACTTCTGATCAATGCTGTTGACAAACACAGATGGAAGCGTGATCTCAAATGCACCAAGGAATGATAAGGCGAATACTACCAGGATGGTGAAGAACAACAGGTTGAATACTGCGCTGCTGGAGGCTTCATTCAATGCAGAGGCGCCAAAAACAGCCGTAATGAGTAAGCCCAATCCTACATAGATCACAATGATTGAACAACCATAGATGATGGCTGCGCGGATGCCCTGTCTGCGTGTTTTGGACTGTTTGGTGAAGAATGATACGGTTAAGGGTACCATCGGATAAATGCATGGCAGGAAGAATGCAGCAAGGCCACCTAAAAATCCTGCGAGGAAGATGGATAAAATGGAACTACCACTATCATTCACCGGACTTTGTTTATCAGCAGGAGCATTGTCTTTTTGTACCTGCGCTGTATTCGCTGCATGACTTACGGTCGCATCGACGGCTACTTCAAAGTCTACATCCGTAGGGGGGAGGCATTTCTGGCCACTGCACACCATATAATGCACCTGTCCTTTAATTTGTGCAGCAGGGTCTGTATAGGTGATCAGTTGTTTAAAGGTGACACTTTTCTCATGGTAAAGGATGGTCATTTCGAAAGTCGAATCGTACCCGCTTGTAGCCGCAGGACTTTCGGTAACACCGTCTACCAGATGGTAACTTTCTGCGTTGTCAAACTGAAAGGAGGTGGGAACGGGTCCGCCTTCTTTCAGGAACTGTGAGTATAAATGCCAGCCTTCATCGATCTGGGCGGTAGCGCTGATCTCTACCTTGTTATCACCCGCAGGGGCTGCTGTAAAGGTCCAGTGGACCGGGTTGTCAATCTGGGCGAACGCGGCAAAATGCATCAGACAACCAATAATTATTAATAGCTTTTTCATGTTTTATTTTATTGCGGTGTAGTCTGCACCTTAGTGATGTAACAAAAGTGACTAAAATCCTGTCCACCGATTTTCACTTTAGTTAAAATCAAGGAGATAAATGAACGCATGACAATTTTATGAAGGAGCTTGGGGGCAATTTTTGTGTATCAGAAAAAAATCAGCCGATTTTAACCAAAGTGAAAATTCATCCGCATAATTCACCGGAGATTTGAAAAAAATCAGATAGCATTTATTTAATAATTCAGGTCATGAGAATGAACATTAAGAAAGTATCGATCGTTGCCATGCTGGCTATCGGGTGCAGCCTTTTTATTGCTGCTCCGGCTGCAAAAGCACAGACAATGCAGGAACAACATACGCTGGCTAAGGGAGAGAATGTACCCGAATTTTCACTGAAGGATCAGGACGGGAAGACTTTTAACCTGGCAGATGTGCTGGGGAAGAAGAAACTTGTAATTTTCTTTTATCCAAAAGATGAAAGTCCTGTTTGTACCAAGGAAGCATGTGCTTTCAGAGATGCTTATGAGAAGTATAAGGATGCCGATGCTATGGTTATCGGTATCAACAATGGTACTGTGGAAAGTCACAAGGCGTTTGCAAAAAAGAATCGTCTGCCATTTACATTGCTGAGCGATCCGGACAATGTTGTGTTGAACAAGTTCGGTGTGAAGGAACAGGATTTTGGAAACAATGTAAAGGTGAGCGGTCGTGAAACCTTTGTGATTGGCCTGGATGGTACGATCGTTTACAGTTTCCGCGATTTCATGAAAGGCGATGAGCATGCTCAGCAGGTTTTAAATTACCTGTCGGGTAAGTAGTCGTTATTTGTTGTCATTGTGTAGCGCCGGTAAGTTTTCACTTGGCCGGCGTTTTGATTTAAACAGCTTTTAAAAGAGAACGCTTCAGGTCTTCAGACCTGAAGCGTTCTCTTTTTTCCGTATAAAGTGACGGTTTCTCTATTTATTATAACAATACAGTTTACAGGGACTCAATGGAGAACTTCCTGGTTTTCTCCTGTTTGTTGTATTCAGATACCATAATATGCCCTTCTTTCGCAGGGTAGATAGTGGTCGTTACCGATCCTTCTTTACGGGGAATGGTACGGATTACTTTTTTCTGATTAACGCTATAAATGTTGACATTTTTCTTGTCGCTCACAACAAGGTAGTTGGATTTTGTATCGCTATTCACCACCATGTCATATTCCGGGATGGCCATATTTTGCAGTAATGACACCTTACCTGTTATATAGCGGCTATGTGCAGAAGGAATTGCAGTCACGTATGAGAGATTTCCCTTCTTATCCTGCTTAAACAGCAAAGCGTCTCTTGTCTGTATTTTCTGCGTACCGGCAAACATGAGAATCCATAAAGGCGGTATGATCAGGGGAGAGGTAGCTACAGTAGCGCCGATTGCACCCCATTTTGGCTTTCTTTTAAAGGAAGTACCCGCAAAGTAAGCATTGCCATCGTAATCTTTAAATGCAGGTTGGAACAGCATAAATGATTTAGTGGGCTGATAACGGCCTTTAGAAGAAAATTCAGACTGTGAATGGCTTGACCAGTCGGAGATCACAGTTTCAATATCACTGGTGCCGGAATTTTTGATTTGTGCGGTGAACGCGCCGATATAAGGACCATGCGCCAGCTGTTTAACGGTCATGGTAGAATTTCCCTTGCGGTTGTGCAGTATCATACCGGCGAGATAAGGTCTTCCGGTGATAGGGTCATTGGCGAAAGCGCGCACGCTGAAGGAATGGCCGTTTTTATCACTGAGGTCATATTTTGCGAAGGCTGCATTATTGTCTACGTTATAGCCCATCAGCCAATAACCACCTTCCAGTAATTTCTCCTTCTTTTTGTAGAGCAGATAAATATCGTGCTGTGAGGTCAGCATGACGAAATTGTCAGCGCCTTGCATGAAGTCGTTATTCCATACACTCTTTCCTTCTGTATTGAATACAGATACATAACATTTGTTGTCGTCACCGTAAAAACATGCAAAACCTTTTCCTTTCATGTTTTTCAGCTGTACGCGATGTTTCAGCACGCCGTCATCAATCTTGTTACGATCGTAGCCTGTATTGTAGGCAGACATGATCTTCACATTTGCTTTAACGGTGTTGGAATTGATAATCTTACCATCCAGACTTACGAATTGCGTATATACAGATAAGGAAGCGTTACTCAATTGTTCTTTACGCTCTTTTCTTTTTTTGCCGCCATAACCAACAAAGTTGCTTTTAAGGTAGGCCAGGCACATTACATCCTGCTCAAAAGCGACTGCCTGCAGATCTAATTTGAGTTCTGTGAAATTCAACTCGCCGATATCATTGAGGTTTTCATCCATGATAGTCAACCTGTAATGGAAGGAATCGGCGTTTGCACGTTCTAATTCTGTGAAAGAAAGGTAGCCTACCAGGTTGTCGTCCTGTATGATGGCTTTAATGCTTGAAGAAATACTATTACCGACTTCTTTAAAAACTTTGGTTTGCGCATATTGCTTATTTATAAATAGTAGCACAAGCACACTAACCAGTACGAACTGTTTCATATGTATATGGGATATTTAATCAGGGTTTAGTATACAGCTGCTTTTATTGCACAAATAATGCCTCAGCAATGGCATAAATTCTGGATGAATTGTCCCAGTGTATTATCGCTACTTCTGCTTACAGATCACTAAAGGTATATTGCGCGGGCATAGGTATATTAAAAACGGACGCTAATATATGATTTTTTTGTATATTTTAGTATTATGTCGTTGGTTGCTATGTAGTTATTTTTATTGCCCCTTGTTTTATGCTACTGCTGCAGCCCGCTTTTTCTTAAATCTTTTGCCCAGCTCAATGCCTTTAAGCTCCACATATTTATAAGTAAAACCTGAAATAACAATGACAACAAGTAATAAGGCCAGCAGTATCAGCTGATCGTATATAACATGATGGGTTGTAATAAACCGGGTGGCAACAGCACCTGAATTATCCACGATCGTTAAGTCATGGCCAATCACTTTTGATAAGACTATAGCCGTTGCTAAAAAGAGGAAATAGATGATGTAATGAGTAATATAGATCGAATAAGATAATTTTCCGAGATAAGTAAACACCTTATTCCGTAACAGTGCTGAGATAGCTCCTCCTTCGACTGCAAAGGTGATAATCGTAACACAAAAAAGCAGTGTGGTAACAATGCCTTTATATACACCACTGAAATCTGCGACTATGGTATAAATGATCAGGAGTGCCAGTACAAGTTCCAGTATGGTAAAAAGGAGTTTATTGCTATTGATGAAAGCTATCTTTTTGTAAGCCATGTAAGAAAGACAACCCGCAAAAAAACAAAGTAAGCCGCGCATGGCCTGGTCAGTTAATGGCAGTTGATTGATCATTATCAGTGTACCTGCCACCAATACGATGGCCACAAAGAATATATTTTTCATTTTGCCGGCTTTCCACATAAGGACGCCAAATATGATGTACAGATAAAACTCAATGCTGATACTCCAGGAAGGTACATTAAAAGACAATGCGGCTGATTCTGACACCCAGGCTTGTATCAGTAAGATATTGGGGAGAATATATTTTGGATCGGCAGAAGCAGTAAATGCGGCATTATTGAAATAAAATCCTTTTTGCTGGCCCAGGAGTTTCATAAACTCAAGGCCTATTACCACTGTCAATACAAGGATATGCATCGGATATATGCGAAAAAAACGGCTGGTCAGGTAATCTTTAAAGCGGTTACTGTCCATCGTCTTCGCGCCATAGGTATGATACATAACAAAGCCACTCAGTACAAAGAAGAATTCAACAAAGTAATTTGCATGGCGGAAAAACGGAAGTTCTGCCACACTTAAAAGGATACGTGCGTGATAACATACTACCAGTAATGCACAAATGCCCCTGAAACTATCTAACGCTTCGAATCTTTTACCTTGTAATGCCTGCATATAGCTATTATAAAAATTGACAACGCAACTCCAGCGAACATGTTCTTATACTGACTACAGCTGAAGGACGCGTCAAACATAATACAAATCCTTTACGTGTAAAATGGTCAATCAACCTAATAAACATAAAAAAAAGCTTCAGGTATTACCTGAAGCTTCTTGTGACCCCTCAGGGACTCGAACCCTGGACCTACTGATTAAGAGTCAGTAGCTCTAACCAGCTGAGCTAAGGAGTCTTTCCATTCCCGACGAATCGGGCTGCAAATCTAACACCTTGTTTTCTATTTCACAAAACTTCTTTAACTTAAAAGAAAAAAATCGGGTGTTACACCCGGAAAAGGAGTTAAGGAAATGGAAACAGCATATATCGTAGCCGGATTCAGAACCGCTGTGGGTAAGTCCAAGCGGGGCGGCTTTCGCTTTTACCGGCCTGATGACCTGGCCGTGGATGTAATTACAGGTTTGTTAGCGAGTGTGCCACAACTCGACCCTAAAAGAGTAGATGACCTGATAGTAGGTAACGCTGTTCCCGAAGCAGAACAGGGTTTGCAGATCGGTCGTATGATCTCTGTACGTGCGCTTGGGATAGAAGTACCAGGTGTGACGGTGAACCGTTACTGTGCTTCCGGATTGGAAACAATTGCGATTGCAACCGCGAAGATCCAGTCAGGAATGGCGCACTGTATCATCGCAGGTGGTACAGAGAGTATGAGCCTTGTACCTGTAGCCGGTTGGAAAACAGTGCCGAATTATACAGTCGCTTCCACCACACCGGAATATTATCTGGGAATGGGATTGACAGCAGAAGCGGTTGCGCGTGAGTACAATATATCACGTGAGGACCAGGATACTTTTGCCTATAATTCGCACCAGAAGGCCCTGAAGGCGATCGAAAACGGATATTTTAAAGAAGGTATTTTACCGATCAGTGTAAACGAAGTATATGTGGATGAAAAAGGCCGCAAACAGAACCGGACTTACACTGTTGATACGGATGAAGGTCCGCGTGCAGATACTTCACCGGAAGCACTGGCTAAACTAAAACCCGTGTTTGCTGCCGGTGGTAGTGTAACCGCAGGTAATTCGTCTCAGACTTCTGATGGCGCTGCATTTGTGGTGGTCATGAGTGAAACGATGGTGAAGGAACTGGGACTGCAACCTATCGGCAGATTGGTAGCCTGTGCCTCCGCCGGCGTGCATCCGCGTATCATGGGTATCGGACCGGTAGCCGCTGTGCCTAAAGCATTGCAGCAGATCGGCAAGACGCTGAACGATATAGACCTGGTAGAACTGAATGAAGCGTTTGCATCCCAGTCAGTAGCGGTCATCCGTGAACTGGGTATCGATCCCGAACTGGTGAATATCAATGGTGGCGCCATCGCATTGGGTCACCCGCTGGGTTGTACCGGCGCTAAACTCACCGTACAGATTCTCAGCGATCTGAAACGCCTGAACAAGAAATATGGTATTGTGACGGCTTGTGTGGGCGGCGGACAAGGAATTGCCGGCGTAATTGAAAGAATGTAAGCAACGATAATATTAGTGTAAGGGTTGACTAACCAGATGGTAGTCAACCCTTTTCTTTTTTGAGTACAGTATTATAAATAAAATAATCGGCTTGAATTAAAGTTTTTATTAATTTGGATCCGCAAATGGGACCTGTGAATTAGCCTACTTTACTTTAGTATCCCTATAAGAAGAATACACACAACACAACCATATCATAATATCTATGGATCGCAGACAATTCCTTACGCTTCCTGCAAATCGCCAGCAAGCAGCAGTCAAAGCGGAGAAAACCGCCTTTCGTACTGAATCTGGTCTTACAGCATACACGGGAGAATTTGGTACTGCACAGGCAGTACACCTGCTGAAACGCGCGATGTTCGGTTCCACACCTGAAGATATCGCCTGGGCCAAAGGACTGGGCATGGACGCAGCAGTAGATGCCCTCATCGATACAGTGAACACTGTAACCACACAGCCGCTCAATACATATGGTGAAGATGAAACCGGCATCGCACCTGGCGCTACCTGGGTGAATTCCGCTCCTCCTCCTGAAGAAGGAGACCTGGACAGAATGCGCTGGTCATCTTATAAAGCCTGGTGGCTGAAAGTGATGATCGACCAATCACGCAGCATACAGGAGAAAATGGTACTCTTCTGGCATAACCATTTCGTAACCGAAATGGATATGGTGAATGACTCCCGTTATATCTATAAGTATAATACTATGCTGAGGGCGAATGCCACCGGCAATTTTAAAGTGCTGACCAAAGCTGTTACCCTCGATCCGGCAATGCTCAGATATCTGAACGGTTATCTGAACGGAAAGGAAAGTCCTGATGAAAACTATGGCCGCGAACTGCATGAGCTGTTCACCGTAGGTAAAGGACCTGACTCCGCTTATACGGAAGAGGACGTACGTGCAACCGCACAGGTGCTGACAGGGTACAGGATTAATCCTGTTACCATGGAGTCTTATTTTGAGTCTACCCAGCACGTTATTACCAATAAAGAGTTTTCAAGTTTCTATAATACCCGTAAGATCACTGGTAAGACAGGTGCAGCTGGTGCTACCGAACTGGATGACCTGCTGGATATCATTTTTGATCAGCAGGAAGTATCTAAATTCATCAGCCGTAAACTGTACCGTTTCTTTGTATACTACCTGATAGATGATGCGGTAGAGCAGAATGTGATCACGCCAATGGCGCAGATCCTGCGTGATAATAACTACGAACTCAAACCAGCGCTGAAAGCCCTGTTTAAAAGTGAGCACTTCTTTGATCCGCTGAATATGTCAGCATTGATCAAAAGTCCGGTGGAGTTTGCCGTAGGAATGGTGCGCGAATTCGATATTGAATTCCCGACCGAATACATGGCCGCACATGAATCCCTGGATACCATCCGTAACCACTGCGCAAATATGCTGCAGGACCTGGGAGATCCTCCACAGGTAGCCGGTTGGGAAGCCTATCATCAGGCGCCTCAGTATCATGAGATCTGGATCAATACAGATACGTTGCCGAAGCGTAATTTGATGAGTGATTCCATGATCAGTACCGGTGGTTTTGGTAATGTGAAAATCGATCCCCTGGCTTTCACTCAAAAGCTCTCTGATCCTTCCAACCCTGTTACGTTGATCCAGGACGCACTGGATATCTTATACCGTATCGAATTATCTGACACATCAAAGGCAAGACTGAAGAACTTCATTCTGCTGAGCGGCCAGAGTCCTGACAGTGATTACTACTGGACAGACGCCTGGAACGCCTGGATTTCCAGTCCTACACCCGCTAATCGCAGCATTGTGGAAAACCGCCTGCAAACACTGTACAAGTACCTGATGAATTTGTCAGAATATCAATTAGCCTGATCTTAGAAAGACCTATAAACTATGAAACGCAGAGACTTTCTTAAATATACCGCTCCGGCAACGATCCTGCCGACCTTTATAAATGGCTTTGCCGTAAAGGCGTTTGCCGGCTCTTCGCTGCTGAACGCTTTGCAGAAGTCCGCCGAAGATAATGACCACGTGTTAGTGATGATCCAGATGATCGGTGGTAATGATGGTCTGAATATGATCGTGCCGCTGGATGTTTATGCAGACTATCAGGCAGCACGTACCAACATCGCTATCAAAGAAGGTGAAGTATTGCCGCTGGCAAACAATATAAAAACCGGTTTTCACCCTGCAATGACCGGTCTGCAGGAACTGTATGAGAATGGTAAAGTGTGTGTGGTACAGAGCGTTGGTTATCCTTCTCCGGATTATTCCCACTTCCGCGCAATGGACATCTGGCTGAGTGGTTCAGATCAGAATCAGATCATCGAAACAGGATGGGCCGGCCGTTACCTGGAAACACAATACCCGGGCTTCCCTGATTCTTATGAAGGTTCAGATCCGCTTGCGATCCAGATCGGTTCGCTGACTTCCCCGGTATTCCAGGGCGCTGATGCGAACATGGCGGTTGCCATCTCCAGTTCTTCTGAATTCTATAGCCTGATTGAAGATGTTTATGACCCTGTTCCTGACACCCATGCGGGCGTGGAACTGGAATATGTACGGCTGATCGCTAAACAATCCAACAAATTTGCTGATTCTATCAAGAAGGCTGCTGCGAATGTCACTTCCCAGAGTCCTTACCCTGATAACAGGCTGGCAGAACAGCTTAAAATAGTTGCCCGACTGGTGGCAGGTGGTCTGAAAACCCGTGTGTATATGGTAACGCATGCCTTCTTCGATACGCATGCCAACCAGGTACAGGCTGGTGATACCGGCAAAGGTGAACACGCAAGACTGTTAGGTCAGCTGTCTGATTCCATTAAGGCATTTATGGATGACCTGACTAAACTGAAAGCTTCCCGTCGTGTAGTGGGGATGACTTTCTCTGAGTTTGGACGCCGTATCAAATCAAATGGTAGTATGGGTACTGACCACGGCGCCGCTGCTCCGATGATTATCTTTGGTGACTATGTATTACAGGGTGTACTGGGTTCTTCTCCTGATATTCCTACACAAACCAACGTAAGTGATAATATGCCTATGCAGTACGATTTCCGCTCTGTATATGCATCCCTGCTGGAACAATGGTTCTGTGTGGATAATATGACTCTGCAGACAGTCCTGTTCAAAGACTACCAGCGTCTGCCGATTGTAAGTGGTATCGCCTGTGGTACGCTGACGACGATCGACGATGTGAATAACGGTAGTAACAACCTGATTACCAACTATCCGAATCCGTTCGTTACCACTACTACCCTGAAGTATAAAACCAGGGGCGGACAAACAATCGTCCAGATCTTTGATACCATGGGTCGACTGGTATCCACACCGGTGAATAAGGTACAGGCAGCCGGTGAGTACAGCATCACTTTTGATAGCGGTAAACTGGCGGCAGGTATTTTCTACGCCCGTATACAAAACGGTGTGTATCAGAACGTAAGATCTATGCTGAAGGTGAAATATTAATAGTTATTGCACTATATGCGAAAGTCCCATGGCAATGACGCCATGGGACTTTGTTTTATATACACCCCGGCCAGCCATCAGCCATATGGATCATTTATGGATATTAATGTTGTTTTCCCATATTTGAGCAACGGTGTTGCATTTATTGTCTATCTTTGTTCCCGTCAAACTCATGATCTGAAGCAGAAAGTTCTATATAGGATATTGGCCATCATGCTGTTGGGGGTATTTGCATTTAATACCACCCCAAGGGCCTTTATTCACCAGTTCTTTGAGCATCACGATACTGATGATGATGCGCCAGGCATCGTAAAACATGGCACCACGCTATCGGTAAAACACGTACACTGTGGATTTTTACAGATAGATCCGGAGCCTTACGAGCACACCAGCATGTTCTACTATGTGCTGGTAAAAGAAGTGACCTGGCATTTCCCCGCACCGGTTATCCCGGTGATCAAACACATCCCCTACAGGACATTATCTCCCCGTGCACCTCCGGTAGCAAGTTTTGTTTAGTTTATTGTTTTGAACGCTCTTGATGGGCCTGATGGCCCGTATTATGTCTGTCACTGTGACTATTCAGTTGCCGTGCAGGTATTCCTCTATAAACAAATCTTTCTATGCACTATTTACGTGTTCTCTATACAGCTGTCTTTATCAGCTTACTTAGCTATTCATCCGGATTTGCTAATTTATACAACGGTGACGATGCCAATAATTCACTCAGCGGAACAGTGACTGATAAAGCTTCTAACGGCCCTTTACCAGGGGCTACCGTTTATCTGCCCGATCTGCATATAGGCGCTTCTGCCAACACACAGGGACAATACGAACTCAAAAACCTGCCAAAAGGTAAATACCTCGTGGAGGTGCACTATATCGGTTACGCCGCTTTTACTGAAGTGATTCAGATCGATGGCAGCACACACAAGGACTTCTCATTATCTGAAACACTGCTGGAAAAAAATGAAGTGGTGATCACAGGTGTTAACCTGGCGACAACCCTGAAAAAGACACCTACGCCTGTAAGTGTTGTCAGAAAGGAATACCTCGACGCTAATATCTCCACCAATATCGTGGACGCAATTGCTAAGCTGCCAGGTGTGAGTCAGCTGACTACCGGACCCGCCATTTCCAAACCATTCATCCGTGGTCTGGGTTACAACCGCGTAGTAGTTGTAGGTGATGGTGTACGCCAGGAAGGACAACAGTGGGGTGATGAACATGGTATTGAAATTGACGATTATAACGTAAGCAGGGTAGAAGTACTGAAAGGACCTTCTTCACTGGTATATGGTTCTGATGCGCTGGCGGGTGTAGTGAATATCGTACCTCCGGGCGCCGTTGCTGCCGGACAGGTAAAAGGCAATGTGGCTGCGAATTATCTGAGCAATAACGGTCAGATTTCCTATCACGCAGACATCGCAGGTACTTCAAAAGGAGGCTTCAGCTGGAGCGCTTTTGGTACCCAGAAATTTGCACATGACTACAAGAATAAATACGATGGCTACGTATTTAACTCCAAGTTTAAAAATATCAACTATGGTGGAAGTCTCGGTTTGAATAAACAATGGGGTTCTTCCATCCTGCGTTTCACTTCCTTTAACCAGGAACTTGGACTGGTAGAAGGTGACCGGAATGAAAATGGTCAATTCATCAAGCCGATTAATAACAATGGTCAGGAAGATGAAGCCGTTGCTACGAATGATGATTTCAAATCTTACAGCATCGGCGTACCTAAGCAGAAAATCACCCACAACAAACTGGTATGGGATAATAATCTCTATCTGCACAATGGGGGCCGTCTGGGACTGACACTGGGTTATCAGTGGAACCGTCGTAAGGAATTAGGGAATGTGCTGGAGCCGGATGAACCGGAATTGTTCCTGAAATTGAACACCTTTAACTACGGTCTGAAATACTATTTACCGGAAATGAATGGCTGGCAGACAACTATCGGCGTAAATGGTATGCAGCAGAAAAATAATATCGGAGGAGAAGAATACCTGATTCCTGCTTATGACCTGTTTGATGCAGGCGTATTCGCAGTAACCAGCAAAACCTTTGATAAACTGACACTGAGCGGTGGTCTCCGTTTTGACAACCGTCATATGAACATCAAAGGTCTGCAGTTGAATGATGAAGGCGTACCTGTTGACAATGGCGGTGAAACGAAGTTTTCTACTTTCGATCGTAATTTCTCTAATGTATCCGGAAGTGCTGGTATCAGCTATGCTGCCAGTGAGCAGGTAACGCTGAAGCTGAATGCCGCCCGTGGTTTCCGTGCGCCTAACGTATCAGAACTGGCGGCAAATGGCGTTCATGAAGGTACCATCAAATATGAATATGGCAACAGTGATCTGAAGCCGGAAGTGAGTACACAGGGCGACCTGGGTGTTGAGTTCAATTCACAACACATATCACTGACAGCAAGCGTATTCTACAACCATATCAATAACTTCATTTTTGCCCGTAAACTGGTGAGTGTTGCCGGTACGGATTCTATTCCGGTAGATGACAATGAAGATGGTTATGCTGCATTCAAATATCAGCAGCATACGGCTAATCTGTATGGTGGTGAATTCATGCTGGATATCCATCCCCATCCGATTGACTGGCTGCATTTTGAGAATACTGTTTCTTATGTACGCACTGCTATTTCAGGTGGTACAGATTCAACGAAATATCTGCCTAATATTCCTGCAGCCCGCTGGTTATCTGAGCTGAAGGGCAATTTCAAGAAAGTAGGTGGTGTGATGCAGAATGCATATGTAGGTGTACAGATGGATAGAACATTTGCACAGAATGATATTTTCTATGCTTACCAGACAGAAACAGCTACATCGGGTTATACTTTATTAAATGCAGGTATAGGTACTGACTTCATTAACAGGAAGAGTAATAAAGTGTTATTCTCTCTGCACCTGGCAGCTAACAACCTGACAGATGTAGCTTATCAGAATCACCTCAGCCGCCTGAAATATGCTGCTGTAAATGAAGTGACAGGCAGAAGCGGTGTGTATAATATGGGGAGGAACTTCAGTGTGAAGGTAGTGGTACCGATTGATTTTAAATAAAGCTGCTGACTATACTTACTCTACGTTAGTGCTATGTTCTGAACGTAGCGCTAACGTAGAGTAAGTATAGTCAGAACGAATATAAGATAGGATTTTACCAATAGACGACAAGTAAACTTTAGCGTAAAAATGAAAGGCATCTGCTATCTGGCGGATGCCTTTTGCTGTTGCAACATACCTATACTCAAGGGCAACTCTGCCTCAGTGCACTGATCAATGCGCGATCGTAATGCAGTTCTACAGGTTTATCCGGATCCACGGTTATATCTTCCAGTTTTTCATTGGCTTTATCCAGCCGTAACCAGGCGATGGTCGATTCATGATCTTTCTCGTTACCAAACAGCTGCAGGACCAATTTGCTGTTTTCCTGGCGGTCTATCCGTACCCTGATATTCTCTTTCTTTGTCAGCTCTGATTTGAAATCTGAGCTCTGGATGATGTCTGTGATGGCTTTATAACATTCGGGAGTGTAGGGGCCGGACTGCGGTTTCAGTACTTCAGAACGAGGGGCGCTACGAGTGGTATCCACAGATTGTGGTTTTGCCGGTGTGTCTGTCTGAGCTGCTATAACAGTTGAGGTATCAGCCTGTTGCTCTGTCTCCTGGGTAGCGGTAGCGCAGGAAGAAAGTAATACAATGCTACAGATGTACAGTATGTGATTGGTTTGCATGAGCTGTCTTTTGCCGGAGATATAACAAAAGTCGTGCAAATGGGAGGGGAATTAACAATAAAGGCTGTCGCCGTGATGGCAGACAGCCTTTATTTTATTTGTCCGGCAATTCTGCCGTGCTTTCATCATAGTAAACGAAGAAGTAGAGATAGATGACTCTGCTGATACGCATCAGCCAGGGTTGCAGTAATACCAGCAATACCCCGTTGATACCCAACCAGATGAAGACACTATTATCTTCCCAGGACATACCGAAGAAGACCCAGTAGGCAATCAGGGTAGCGACCGAGAATGCTACCGCCAAAGCATAACTTACATATCCTGTACCAAACCAGAACCCTGTTTCCAGTTCGTATTTTTGTCCGCAGACAGGACAATGTTCATGCATATCAAACGTCTTCCGGAGGTTAGTATATGCATTTTTCGTCTTAAACATATCTCCTCTGCGGCAGTGCGGGCATTTCATAGTAAGCATGCTCAGGAGATAACTAGGTCGCTTATTGCTCATGGGCGCAAAGATAACTATCTCTCTCCAATCTGTTGTCTCCACATCGCATAATACAAGCCTTTTTCTTCTACCAGTGCACTATGCGTACCCGTTTCTACGATACGGCCTTTTTCCAGTACGTAGATCCTGTCAGCGTGCATAATAGTGGATAACCTGTGAGCGATCATGACGGTGATATGTTCACGGGTAGAAGTGATATCACGCACGGTATTGGTGATGGATTCTTCTGTGAGGGAATCCAGGGCAGATGTGGCTTCGTCAAATACCAGCAGTCGCGGATGACGTAACAAAGCACGTGCGATGGATAAACGTTGCTTTTCACCACCTGAGATCTTCATACCGCCTTCACCGATCACTGAATTCAGACCATTGTCTGCACGTTCCAGTAAGGTTGTACAGCTGGCGTCTTTCATTACTTTGAGTAGCTCTTCATCAGTAGCCTGTGGATTGACAAATAACAGGTTTTCTTTAATAGTACCGGAGAATAACTGTGTATCCTGGGTTACGAAACCGATCTGGTAACGCAGTTCCTCGATATCTATTTCCCTGCTATCCACACCGTTGTAACCAATCGCGCCTTCCTGAGGTGAATACAGTCCGACCAGCAGTTTTACCAGTGTTGTTTTACCGGAACCTGACGGACCGACAAACGCGATCGTCTCACCTACATTTACGCTGAAATTGATATCATCCAGTGCTTTATTTTCAGCTGTCAGGTGTTTGAATCCTACATGGTTGAAGGTCAGCGTATCGATACGGTTGATCTTCACCGGATCTGAAGGGGTATCTTCCACAGGCGTCTGCATAATACTTTCGAAGTTCAGCAGGGATACCTGGGCTTCCCTGTAGGACATGATGATATTACCCAACTCCTGTAAAGGACCGAAAATAAAGAAGGAGTACAATTGCAGTGTGAACATCTGTCCTACGGTAACGGTGTCCTTATAGATGAGGAACAGCAGCATGAACAGAATGCTCTGACGCAGGAAGTTGACGAAGGTACCCTGTACGAAACTGATACTGCGGATGCTGCGCACTTTTTTCAGTTCCAGCATCAGGATACGGATAGTGGTAGAGTTGAGTCTGCGGATCTCCTGATGCGTCAGACCAAGGCTTTTTACCAGTTCGATATTGCGGAGGGATTCCGTAGTGGCGCCTGCCAGCATGGTAGTTTCCTTCACGATCGTTTTCTGGATGGTTTTGATCTTTCTGCTCAGTACATTGATTAACCAGCCGAGTATCAGACTACCACCAAAATATACGAATACCAGGCTCCAGTGAACGGTGAACGCATATATCATCACGAAAACAACGCCGATCAATGCGACGAACAATACGTTGACAAAGGAAGTAATGAACTTCTCACTATCAGTACGTACTTTTTGTAAAACAGCCAGTGTTTCACCGCTACGCTGATCTTCAAACTGCTGATAAGGAAGTCTTAAGGAGTGACGTAATCCGTCCGTGTAAATACGGGCGCCGAATTTCTGGATAATGACGTTCGTAAAATAGTCCTGGAATGCTTTGGCTATACGGGACACCATGGCAACTCCGACGGATGCCAGGAGCCAGAAAATAACGCCGGTCACATAGTCGGACTGCGTACGTGCTACCCCGCCTGCATTGGTATGCGGATTTTTCGCAAAAAGGTCCACGATCCGGCCAAAAATATACGGATCCAGCAGGGAGAATACCTGGTTAATGGTTGCTAATAACAAAGCCAGTGCTATCAACCATTTGTAACTTTTTAAATAATATAAGAACAGTTTCATGATACTAAAGACAATCTATGAGTGCAAAGGTACATTAATATTGATGTTGCAACACATTTGAGCGGTGCTGGTAGGAAAAAATAGAGTAACTTAATACTCAGAATCGGTTATAGCTTATCTAGCTACGGCTAAAATCACCAAAACGGCATTCCCACGTTTACTTATCTTATTGTTTACGATCAGCCCGCTCCGGCTGACAATACTTAATTCTTACGTTTATGAAGACCTATGATGAGAAGCACATCAGGAACATTGTATTATTGGGCGCCGCCAAGAGCGGAAAGACGACCCTTTGTGAAACCATGCTGTTTGAAGCTGGTATTATTTCCCGACGCGGTACAGTAGAAGAAGGAAACACTGTTTCCGACTATCATGATGTAGAGCATGAAAGGGGAAGTTCTGTCTATGCTACCTGCCTTCACACGGAATGGCGTGATTATAAGATTAATATTATCGACACACCCGGACTGGAAGATTTCATCGGTGAGATCATTTCTTCCATCAGGGTCTGTGACACGGCTTTACTGCTCCTGAATGCGCAGCATGGAGTGGAAGTGGGGACTGAGCAGATCTGGGATTATGTGGATAAATACCAGAAGCCGACTATTCTGGCGGTCAATCAGCTGGATACGGAGCAGGCCAACTTCTCCCGTACAGTAGAAGAAGCCCGTCGTGTATTCGGATCGGCAGTGACGGTGATGCAGTATCCTGTCGACCAGGGACCAGGGTTTAACAGTGTCATCGACCTCTTAAAAATGACGATGTACCGGTTCCCGGAAAACGGTGGTAAGCCGGAGAAACTGCCTATCCCTGACAGTGAGAAAGAACAGGCGGAGCGGCTGCACAATGAGCTGGTAGAGAAAGCAGCAGAAAATGATGATACGCTGATGGAGCAGTATTTTGAAAAGGGCAGTCTGGATGAAGATGAAATGCGGCAGGGATTGAAGATCGGTATGCTGAAACACCATGTGTTCCCGGTATTCTGTTTGTCCGCCTTACATAATATGGGCAGCGGACGCCTGATGGGATTCATCGATAATGTCGCTCCGGCTGCCATAGACATGCCTGCAGAGCAGGCGGAAGACGGTAGCCCTATTCCATGTGATCCTTCAGCATCCCCCGTATTGTTTGTGTTTAAAACCCTCCAGGAGCCCCATATAGGGCGCCTTTCGTTTTTTAAGGTACTGGCAGGCGAAATTAAAGCAGGTGTCGAATTATACAGCGAAAAGGGCAATACCGTCGAACGACTCAATCAGCTGTTTATTACAGATGGCCGTAACCGTCATCCGGCGGAGGTATTACGTGCCGGAGATATCGGCTGTACGCTGAAACTGAAAAATACCCTCACCAACCATACACTGTTAGCAGATAAACAATCCGGTAAACAAGTGAAACCGATCGGGTTCCCGACCCCTAAAGTCAGGGTAGCTATTGAAGCGACGAATAAAGCGGATGACGAGAAACTGAGTGAAGTCCTGGCGGAGTTGCATATGGAAGATCCCACACTGGAAATAGAATACAACCGTGAACTGAAACAGGTGATCCTGCATGGTCAGGGCGATCTGCATCTTGCATTGACCAAATGGCGTTTGCTGAATATCTACAAAATGCATGTGGAATTCCTGCCGGCGAAGATCCCTTACCGGGAAACGATCCGTAAACATGCTGCGGCTACTTACCGTCATAAGAAGCAGTCTGGCGGCGCCGGTCAGTTTGGAGAGGTATTTATCACCATTGAGCCCTATTACGACGGGATGCCTCCCTATAGGGAACATCCGGTGAGAGAGACCGAAGAAATTGCCTTGAACTGGGGCGGTAAACTGGTGTTCAACAATTGTATCGTAGGCGGTGCGATAGAAGCCCGTTTCCTGCCTTCCATCCTGAAAGGTGTGATGGAGAAAATGCAGGAAGGTCCGCTGACGGGTTCCTATGTACGCGATATCCGGGTAAGTGTATATGATGGTAAAATGCATCCTGTAGACAGTAATGATATTTCCTTCAAAATTGCTGGCATGATGGCTTTCCGCGATGCTTTCCATCAGGCAGCGCCGCAGTTACTGGAACCGGTATTTGATATTGATATTACTGCTGCGGATACGATGGCGGGCGATGTAATGAGTGAGTTACAAAGCCGCAGAAGTATCATTACGGGTATGGATTCCCAGAATGGTTACCAGGTGATCAAGGCACGTACGCCACAGGCAGAACTGGATAAACTGTATGCTGCATTGCGGAATGTGACACAAGGGAAAGCGAAGATCAAAGCGGTCTTTGCGGAATACGCACCAGTGCCACCGGAATTGCAGAAGAAGTTGTCCGAAGAGTATAAAGGCGCGGAGCTGGTTGCTTAGTGATGCCTTATTATTTCATTCATCGGCCTTTAATCAAATTTCTGCATCTGAGTACTACCGCTGCACTATTTATCCCACCAATCTTGTCTGTCAAGGCTCCTGCAATGGATCGCCTCTGCCAGGTGTTCAGTTTTAATATGCTCGCTGCCTTCCAGGTCTGCTGCTGTACGGCTTACTTTAAGAATGCGATCATATGCCCGTGCTGATAACTTGAGTTTCTGCATTGCATTTTTCAACAGGTCTTCTCCTTCGCTGTTTAAACGGCATACTTTTCTCAGCAGTTGACTATTCATCTGTGCATTGCAGTAAATACCCTTATAGCCGTTGAACCGGGCTGTCTGTATTTCTCTTGCCGTAATTACACGTTCCCTGATATCCTTACTGGACTCTCCATAGGTGTGGTCCAGCAGGGATTCAACCGGAACGGGTGTGACTTCTATGTGCAGATCTATTCTATCCATTAAAGGACCGGATACCCTGTTCAGATAGCGTTGTACGGATCCTGGCAGACAGGTACAGGCTTTTACCGGATGATTAAAGAATCCACAAGGGCAGGGATTCATAGATGCGAGCAAAGTAAAGCTGGCGGGAAAGTCCACGGATAATTTTGCGCGTGCAATAGAGACCCTTCTTTCTTCCAGTGGCTGACGCATGACTTCCAGTGCTTGTCTGCTGAACTCAGGCAATTCATCCAGGAATAAGATACCGTTATGTGCCAGTGATATTTCTCCCGGCTGCGGGATACTACCGCCGCCAATCAGCGCGGTATGGCTGATGGTATGATGTGGTGCGCGGAAAGGTCTTTGCGTAACAAGCGAAGTATCGGCTGGTAATTTTCCTGCAACGGAATGTATTTTAGTGGTTTCAAGTGCTTCATGCAGACTGAGTGGCGGCAGGATAGTCGAAAGACGTCTTGCCAGCATTGTTTTTCCCGCGCCGGGAGGTCCTATGAGCAATGCATTATGTCCACCGGCTGCTGCTACTTCCAGTGCACGTTTGATCGTATATTGTCCCTTTACGTCGTTGAAATCAACATCAAACTGATGATGTGCATTGGCGAATTCTGTCCTGGTATCCACATAAACAGGTTGCAGCGTAGACGGTGCCAGTAAGAAGTCGATCACTTCCCGCAGATGAGTGACACCATATACTTCCAGGTTATTCACCATAGCAGCTTCTCTGGCATTGGATGCCGGTACGATCAGTCCCCTGAAACCTTCCTTACGCGCCTGAATGGCAATAGGCAAAGCGCCGCGGATGGGTTGTACAGTGCCGTCCAGGGATAGTTCTCCCATGATGGTGAATTGTGATAAGGCGGTACTGTCTATCTGTTCAGAAGCAGCGAGTAGTCCTAACGCGATAGGCAGATCGTAGGCGGAACCTGCTTTACGGATATTGGCAGGTGCCATGTTGACGACGGTCCGGAAGCGTGGAAAACGGAAGCCAATATTTGTGATAGCGGATTCTATCCGTTGTTCGCTTTCTTTGACGGCGCTGTCGGGTAAGCCGACAATGTGGAATTGTGTGCCTTTGGGTGATACGTCCACTTCAATAACAATGGAAATGGCTTCTACGCCCTGTACGGCGCTGCCGATGGTTTTAACAATCATGGATGAAGAATGATATGGTGAATAACAAAGCGAATTTAAGGGGGGAGGATTGTTTTTTGTCTGTTCATTCTGTTCTTTTTGTTTACGTTTGTTCAGTATTTTTTGAATGCTATGAGCTATGAGTAGAGGAGGAAAACTTGTATGTAGAAAATGGTCAGGTGAAAAAATCAATCTTGCCATATACAATGCGTAGTAAATGTCGTACTTGCATAGTGGCTTTAATTTTCATTAAAAGGATGACTATCTATGGTAAATGGTGTTTGTTGACTGCCCCTTAATCGTGTTTGAGAAAGGAGTGTCTTTGAACCCTACGAGAAAAAGAATGTTTCAGACGTGAAAATGATCTGAGACTTTATCATGATAAAACAAAAAATATTAAAGGACCGATGGTTCTACAGTATAATTAAATGATTATAGTGAGTGTCAAGCTTACTGACGGTTAGTTTCCTTGTACCTTTTCTTATCAACCACATGAGAAGTTTATTTTTTACTGCAGCATTTATGCTGTTTGAAGTTTCTTGTGCTGATCTGTTTGCGCAGACTGTCACACCTCCAAGTACAACGTTGGGTAAAATTGTTTCTGCTTCCCCGGAGGCTGCCTCAATAGCGTTGTATCAGAATTATCCTGTTGACTATGTTTCAGGAGCTCCGGACATCACTATTCCATTATTTGATGTACCGACAAGGGCAGGAACACTGCCATTCCAATTGAGTTATCACATTGGGAAATTAAAACCTAACGAGCAACCTGGAGGACCGGGATGGGGCTGGACATTGACGCCCAATCTCGGAATTACCCGGTCAGTCAAAGGTATTATGGATGGCGTCAATGCAGGATACCCTGCTAATTCGCAATTCGGGCAGAATACTGAGGCTTATTTACTAGGAGCATCGCTGTACTCATATGATGAGCAGCCAGATGATTTTTACTATTCTTTGTTGTCAAAAAGTGGGCAGTTTGTTTATAATCGTTCCGGCGCATTTAGACCTGTTTCTTTTGATGCAGTGAAGATATCACACCCGGATGATAATACTTTTCAGATTACGGATGATGACGGGACCATTTATAAGTTTGGAAAATATTCATCCGGTACAAGTGTTGTAACAGAGTTTTCAGGCGGTGGGTCACCAACTACTTTGTCTGCGTGGAAGATTACTGAGATCATTCCATATGACAAATCGGATACCATCCGATTTAACTACAATCCCCGTACTACTTACACAATGCCCTACTATAATATACAGTGGCAGTTTATAGAGTATGTTGGAGCAAATAGTATTCCTGGTGGTGTTGGTAAGCCTGTGAATATTTATCAGAACGTATATAACGTTGCCGATGGAATTCCTACCGGTGCATCAGTATTAAGACCTTCCGGAGTAACGACTGGTAATTATTATGTTAATGAACCGCTCGATCTTCTTCCACAATTTGCAATTGGTGAGTCAGAATATAAGATTCGCCTTAGTGGCTCTCATGTTGGTACTCAAAGGGAGCAGGCTGCGTGGGCTGGACTGGATTATGGATCAGATCACGTTGCGAATGTAATGTCGGATGTTCAAACACAGGAATTACCACTCAGTGAGATCCGGTTTAAAGGCGGAAGGGTTTCCTTTTACTATACAGAGAACAATCAGTTGACAAACATTTTTTTATATGCAGGTTCCCAACTTGTAAAAAGAGCAAGCCTGTTTCAACACGCGCTACAACATGCCAGTTATGAACAGCCCTTTTCTTATTATGATAACCTGAATACGAGATATGGACTGGATTCCGTGAAAGTGTATGGATCCGATATGACTAGTCCTGTTGTTTATAGAATGGAATATAGTAAACAGAATGATGAAGAGTGTGTTGGCGTATATGGTAATTATAATACTGATTTTTGGGGGTTTGTAAACAATAAACGCGCATATGTTATACCGCATTTGATGTACTATGTAGCCAACTTTGTTTGGAACACATTGCTTGAGAACCCCGATCCTGCCAACTTATATGGTTCCCCGAAGAATGCAGGTGGATGGGTGGAAGTTGGAAGTCAGCAGGAACAAACTTCTCCGACGCGTATGGTGCCGGGTATCATAAAACGCCTCTACTATCCAACAGGTGGCTATGCTGAGTTTGATTTTGAAAGTAATCAGTATGCTTCTTCTATAGATTATACGAAAACTATTTATGGGGGCGGATATCGTGTGAAACAAATAAAGTATACGACAGGTGATAGAAGAGATTCTATTACTAAGGTATATAGATATGGCCTTGATGAAAATGGTATTGGAAAGACAAAGTATAAAAATTATACAGCGAATTTTATATCTGTTCAATATGTGAATTCCACGATGTCAGGACAATCTGATAATTATCTGCAGAGAATAGCAACTGTTAATTCAAAACCATTCCTGGATATGTCTTTCTCTTCCGGAGCAGCAGTATTATATCCTTATGTAACGGAATACACAGTGAATCCTGTCAATAACCAAACACTGGGAAAAACCGTGTATGAGTATGTCATAGACTCAAAAAATGATATGTGGGTAAATATGACCCCTTTGCATTCAGATCCGAAAGACGATTGGAAGATTATATCGTTAGTATCGGTTACGAATTATCGTTATAGGAATGGTCGTTATAATATACTTAGCAGAACGCAGAATAAGTATATGGACTATTATACAGATACTATACCTGCTGCGCAGACATTCTTAAATTATTATAATAATGCAGCTAGTGGCGGACTTGATGTGATTGCCGGTAATCCTCCACAGGTAGGAGCTAAGTTCTCCCATATTAGCTATAATATATACTGTGGTTCACATAAGTTGACAGAGATTAACGATACTACGTTTGATGCTGAGGATTCAACCAGATATATGGCGAGTCAGACTGCAATTTCATATGATCCTATCTATTTATATAGGAATAGAGAAGTGAAAAATGATAGCAGAAATATACAAAAGCGAACAGAGTATTTTTATCCTCATCAAGCGGGTCAGATTTCTGATCTGATCGTTGGTCAGCTGCCTATCCTGAATGCACTGACCTCATCGAATGTACTGAGAAAACCTATAGCTACTAAGGAATATAGTGATACTATATTGCTGCGAACTATTCAGCAGAGCTATGTGCAATATCCAAATTCAAAAATATTTCCATCAGCTGTGTATACGTCGACAAGAAGAAATCCCCTGGAAAAGAGGGTTGAATTTAGTTTATATGACAATGATGGCAATATACTTGAGCAGCGTAAAGCCGATGACGTAAAGGATGTGTATCTCTGGGGATATAAATCACAATATCCTGTAGCTAAAGTGACTGGTAGCACCTATGATATTGTAAAGACATTTGTAAGTCTGTCTTTATTGGATAGCGCTCAGAGCTATACGGATGTTCGTGTTAGAGAGGAGCTTAATAAAATCAGAACGGGATTAGCTGGTACTGTAGCTAAGGTATGTACTTATACCTATAAGCCAATGGTAGGTATGACTAGTGAAACGGATGCCAATGGCAAAACGATATATTACGAATATGATGTCTTAGGACGTTTGATTGTAGTCCGCGATCAGGATGGAAATATACTTAAGCAAATGGAATATCAATATCAGGTTCCTATTACAAAATAAATTAACCTATGAAGTCGTCAGCATATTTTTTTATAGCCAGTCTGACTGTGCTGTCCATATTGGGGAGTAGCACAGTGTCTGCGCAAAATAAACCGCAGGGGACACTTGGAACAGCTACACCAGTCATCCAACCAGCTGCATATACTAATCCGAAATTGAATTATGTCCGTACCTGGGAGCCATCTGCTCCTTTAAAAGATACCGTAGCGGTAGCATCCTCTACTAGAATATTAAGAGAAGTCAAACAAACGACGCAATATTCAGATGGACTTGGCCGGCCGGTGCAGATTGTATCTAAGGCTAGCACTCCAAATGGTCGGGATATGGTTTCAATGAATGTGTTCGATCCCTACGGTCGAGAGGAATATACTTATCTTCCCTATGTGCATCAGGCATCATCAGATGGTAAGTTTAAGGTTGATCCATTTAGTGCACAAAGTACTTTCTACCAGAATGCCATATTTAATCCTGGTATGGTAGGGGAGAGTATATTTTATAGTAAAACGGAATTTGAATCCTCTCCACTGAACAGGACAATTAAGAAGTATGCGCCCGGAAATAGTTGGAGTACGCATCCAGTTGAAAATCTATATCAGGTAAACGATGCGAAAGATTCTGTAAGGATCTGGACTATCGGAGGCGGGTTGCCTGTCAGTACGGCGATTTATGGCGCAGGACAATTGGCTAAGCATATAGTTATTGATGAAAATGCCAATCAGTCCATTGTATATACTGACAAGGACGATAAAGTTATATTGAAGAAAGTACAAATCGGAAATGCTCCAGCTACAGGATATTATGGGTGGCTTTGTACGTATAATGTCTACGATGATCTGGGAAATCTTCGTTATGTGATACCACCTTTGGGTGTAGAAGCAATCAAAAGCAACTGGATATTAACAGCTGCAGTCGATACTGGTTTATGTTTCCAGTATCAATATGATACTCGTCAGCGCGTAATCATGAAAAGAACTCCTGGATCGGGCCGTACACTTATGGTATACGATAAACGTGACCGGTTGGTATTTACGCAAGATTCGATACAACGCGCTAAATCTCCGGCTGAATGGATGGTGACTTTCTACGATGAATTGAATCGTCCGGTGATGACAGGTCTTTATAGAAAGACGATCTCTGCTGATTCTTTGCAGAAAAGTATGAATGCGGCATCTGTTTCCCAATCCATATCTTATATAGCTCCAGCCAACGCAGACCTTGCAGTATATGAATATGATAGCAGCCCATTGTATACGGCAACCAATAGTGTGTCTTTGCTGGATGGGTTTGACTCTGGTACCGGTGGTGAATTTGTCGCTGAGATTAGTACTGCGCTTGCGGGAGATACAATAACTGTAGTGGCTAATAACCCTCTGCCTAATATTCCTGCGTCGGCACTGACACCTTTGACATATAATTTTTATGATAATTATAATTATAAAGATAAATTAGCTTTTGTTGGTCCTGATACAAATAAATTACAGGCTGCGGATACACTTTATCCGGAAAGAAGGCCAATAGCTGATAATGTGAACGGCCTGCTTACGGGAACTAAGATAAGGGTGTTGGGTACAGAGAAATGGCTGACCACAACTACTTATTACAATGATAAAGGCCGGATAATACAGGTTGTCAGTGAGAATAATTTGGGAGGAAAAGATGTTACATCCAGTTTGTATAGTTTTAAAGGATCTGTATTAGCTACTTATATAAGACATCAGAACCCCAAAAGTCCCACCGCTCAGACGACCGTATTAACGACTTTGACATATGATCCAATGGGCCGTCTATTGACAATAAGAAAACGTTTGAATGATGACGTAAGTCAGGAGAGAATAATTCTGTCAAATAGTTATGATGAAATTGGACAACTTAGGTTGAAACGGCTTGCTGTTACTTCATCCGGAAGCATGCTTGATTCTCTAAACTATACATATAATAGTCGGGGATGGTTGCAAGGAATCAACAAGAACTTTCTCAATAGTGGAAATGTTGCCTCCAATTGGTTTGGGCTGGAACTGAGCTATGATTATGGATTTAAGGTTAATCAATATAATGGAAATATCGCTGGCGTCAAATGGAAAACCCGATCAGATAGTGCGTGGACTTATGGTTATAGTTATGATAAAAATAATCAGTTGATAGCAGCAGATTTTTCTCAGAGAAATGGTAATAGCTGGGTTCTGGGTACTAAAGATTTTTCTGTTTCCAATTTGAGTTACGATGCGAATGGTAATATCAAAACAATGTTGCAGAAAGGTATGATAGGTACGACTAGCAGGACTATAGATAGTCTTGTTTATGCGTATCCTTCCAATAGTAACAGACTATTGTCTGTTACGGACATTGATTCGTCTATTACCCGACCAGCTAGATTGGGAGATTTCATAGATGGTAATACAACTACAAAAGACTATTTTTATGACGCTAATGGAAACATGATCGCAGATTTAAATAAACGGATCTCTTCTATTACATATAATCATTTGAATTTGCCAGTATCAGTTACTATTACAGGAAAAGGTACTATTACATATCAATATGATGCGGTCGGTAATAAACTTTCTAAAACAGTAGTTGATAATACAGGCAGTAGTACCAAAACAGTTGTAACTGACTATGCTGGTATCTTTATTTACCAAAAGGATAGCCTTGAACTGATCAGTCATGAAGAAGGACGTATTCGGCCGGTATACAAAACGGCAGCTCCTATTGCGTATGTGTATGACTATTTTGAAAAGGACCACTTGGGAAACGTAAGGACCGTATTAACAGATCAGACTGATTTCACGATGTATGCAGCAACAATGGAAACCGTTGCAGCTACTACAGAAACAGCATTGTTTGGCAATATAGAGGAGACACGGGCAGAAAAACCATCAGGCTACCCTCAAGATGATGCGGCTGTTCAGAATAAATATGTTGCAAAGCTTAATGCGAAAAACGGTGGACGGAAAATAGGCCCTTCTCTGGTATTAAGAGTAATGGCAGGAGATACTGTAAAGATTGGGGCGAAAGCCTTTTATAAGTCTCAAGAGCCGCAAGACAATAATCGAAATGTACCGTTAGAGGACATGTTAGCAAGTCTTGTACAAGTATTTGGTAGCATCTCAGATGAGGGCTCCACACACCTCTCTTCAGTGGCCACGAACGCTACTCCGTTTAACAGTGATTTTTATAATAATCATTACCAACGTCTAAAGGAAAAAGAGAATAATATCCAGTCTTTTTATCGTCCTAAGTCTTATTTAAACTTTGTATTGTTTGATGACGATTTTAAAATGGTTGAGAAAAATAGTGGTGTAAGGCAGGTAAAGGAAAATCCTGATGAACTACAGAATATAAGTGTAGATAGAATGGCGATAGAAAAAAGTGGCTTTTTATATGTATATACAAGTAATGAAAGTCAACAAGATGTATTCTTTGATAATATTGTTGTAGCGTTGAATAGTGGCCCATTATTAGAAGAGACGCATTACTATCCATATGGAATGGTTATGGCCGGAATCAGTTCCAATGCCTTGAAAGGAGCTAATTATCAGGAGAATCGTATTAAATACAATGGAAAAGAAATACACAATAATGAGTTTTCGGATGGAAGTGGCCTGGAATGGGAGGACTATGGTGCAAGAATGTACGATGTACAATTAGGAAGATGGTTTGTCCCAGATCCTTTGGTAGATAGATTCGCAAATGAGTCGCCATTTGTTTACGGGGGCAATAACCCTGTTTTGAATATTGATGTGGCAGGTGGATTTAAATTTCCCAAACCTAAAGCGGGGCAGAAAACACATGACTACGAGCGCACGTATCCTAAATTTACTCAGTATTTGAAAACAGGTATATCGAATTTGTTGAAGAGTCAGGAATTAGTAGATGCATATGCAAAATTTGGCTATCTTTCTCTGGCCGATCTACAGAATGATTTTACCTGGGGAAAGGGTGCAACTATAAAGATAGTTCCTTATCCTGGAGGTACATATGAAGATGAGGCGAGTCGTTATGCAAGAGGATACACGCATGATGATGATAGAGGAGAGACAATTGAGATCAGGGAAGAATTAGTAGCTATGTTTGAAAAAGCACCACCCGAAGAGCAAGAGGCATTATTCTACTGGGTTATCAGAACACTGCTTCATGAGGAAGTACATCGGGGAAATTTGAAAAATGGAACTAATGGCGGAGAGCCAGGTATTGATTTTGATGATTGGGTATGGGCTCCTATAAAGGATGGGTACCGCGCGCCAGATCCTGTAACTCCGGGTTTTGGAGATACTAATCCAAGGGAGAAAATGATAAAATATGCCAATGATGTGATAGCTGATAAGAAGCAGACAGAAGAGGGTAAGAAAATGTTACCTAATATATTAGATGCTCAAACTGCAGAGACCATTAAAAGTTATATGGACCGAAACCCTAACATAAAACTGGAGGTTAAAACAACTTTACCATGAGTATTGATACTATTTCAAAGTCAGCTATAATATTTATTATTTGTTTAATAGGGATGTCATTAACTTCATCAAGCCAGCATAAGGTTGCAAGATGTAATCCCTGTAAAGATAGATGTGAGGTGTTGTATAAAATATTGACAGACACATCTATCACTAAACATTTTCGATTTCATGAAAATTTAAATGATCCTATCAGAGTGATCGATACTAAAAAATTTTGGGACGCATGTGATCTCAAAGTTAATGGACGCCCGGTGCAAATCGTTCATGACTCTTCATTGCTGAAAAATATGGGAGTGTCAGACTACCAGATTACAGGTGTACAAAGGGAGAAAAAAGATGAGTACTATATATATTTCTATTATAAGATGACTCATGGGCATGGATTTGTAATTCTTAAAAGCAAACGTGGAAAACTTTTTAGTACGAATAGCGGACTTGGGATACTGGACTAAATAGATTTTTATGGAAAAAAAATTATTGATGTAGAATGTAAAGAGCTGCCGAAAAGTGATTTTCTGGCAGCTCTTTTAATATGTATAGTGTCTTTAATGATAGATTACATCGATTACTTTATCTGACTCAACAAATCCAACACCTTCTCCCTCTTCAATATCAGATACCCGATCTTCTCCTTTGCCACCCCATCTTTCAATTGATAAGTGAAGTACAGGTTATCATCTATTACCTGTGACTCAAAATACTTAAACCGTATATTCGCTGCTGTTTGTAATTCGTCTGCGATCTCATACAAATGCGTAGATAAGATAAACAGGCAATTCGTACTCTTCAGTAATCCATTTACCACTGCCAGTGAACAATTCTTCGCATCTTCCACATTCGTTCCTTTGAACATTTCGTCGATCAGCACCAGCCATTTTTTACTATCGTTGATCTTGATGATCGTATTCTTGATACGCTGTACTTCGTTGAAGAAATAGCTTTCTCCTTTGAAGATATTATCCTGTACCTGGATGTTACTGAAGATGCCGTTAAAGAAGCTCAGTTTCATACTTTTTGCCGGCACACCCATACCAATGTGTGACAGGAACACGGCTACGCCTACTGCTTTGATAAACGTCGTTTTTCCTGCCATGTTTGCACCGGTGAGGAACAGGAAATGTGACTGTGGCTTCATGGTGATATCATAAGCTACCGGCTTGGGCAGAATGATATGATACAGGCCGTCCAGTTGTACAAAAGGATGTGGTGTATCTTCAAAAGTGGGGAACTGTAAATTGAAATGTCGTACTGCTTTTGCCATTGCATAATAAGCGTCCAGTTTGCGGTAGATGTCCAGCAGTTCTGAGATGTGCTTACGTTGTTTCTTACGGATGTAGTGATCATGTCGTAAGATGTTCACAAAGGAAACCGGACCAGCTTCGCTGGCAGCAACGATGTCATTGAATTCAGGTTGATAGAGTAAGGTGTGCGCCCTGTCCAGCAGCAGTTTCAGTATTTTAGGCGTCTCTTCGGTATTGAAATTCTTTTCCAGCTGACGGAAGCCTTTCAGCAGATTAAGCAGCTGGGTAAAGGAGAATTTTATAAAGCTATAATCCGGAGAAAAGATGGTCTTTGTCAGCAGGGAACTCACCAGCAGGCCTACACCTGAAGGATTGGAGATCGGTTCGATCTGTGCTTCCAGGTAGTTCTCCATCACCACGATTGTACCATTACTGATGATATCGGCCGGCCAGCTGTCTTCCTGTTTAAGGATGAATTGTAAGGTATGCTGCCTGTCTTCTATGGATGCGATATCTTTCAGTGGCGTACTATACAAATGCCGTAAATATTCCCTTCCACCTGTGGTTGTGGTAAAGTCCAGTTTATGAAACAACGAATACTCTTCGTCGCGGTTAAAGATAGAGAGATCATAGTAGGTGGTTTTGTCCAGTTCCATGCACAGGTATTTTTAGTGAATATACGTATAATCGAAAGAAACGTTGGTATCATACGCGTACCGTTCCGATTCATATGAGAGATGCAGAACAGGTGTATTTCCATAAATGTAAGGCGATAAAAGAAAATGCTCCTATCTGTCAACAGATAAGAGCATTTTCTTTTTGTATGTTGTGCAGCACTAGCGGGTGAACTGCAATCTTTGTCCTGTTACTGATTCGTTGAACTGACCGTTCTCATATGCCAGGTGACCACTTACAAATGTATGAGTCACAGCTGCAGGGAAGGTATGCTCTTCAAACGGAGACCAGCCACATTTGTAGTAGACGTTCTTTTTATCTACCATCGTTGCCTGTTGCAGATCTACGATCACACAGTCAGCGTGGTAACCTTCACGCAGGTAGCCTCTTTCCTTGATCTGGAAACAGATAGCGGGTGCGTGACACATCTTTTCCACTACTTTTTCCAGGGTGATATTGCCCAGGGATACATGTTCCAGCATCAGCAGTAAGCTATGTTGTACCAATGGTACGCCTGATGGCGCCTGCAGATAAGGCTGGTGTTTCTCTTCCCAGGTATGAGGTGCGTGGTCGGTAGCGATGATATCCAGTCTGTCGTCCAGCAGTCCTTTCCAGAGCGCCTGTTTATTATGTACAGCCTTGATAGCAGGATTACATTTGATCAGGTTGCCGTATTTGGCATAATCATCGGCAGAGAAGTGCAGGTGATGTACGCAGACTTCCGATGTGATGCGTTTCTCAGCCAGCGGCAGCATATTGCTGAACAGCTGTAATTCACGCTCGGTGGTGATATGCAGGATATGCAGTCTTGAATTGAATTTCTTTGCAAACTGGATCGCTGTCAGGGAAGATTCAAAGCAGGCTTCTTCATTACGGATGATCGGGTGATATGCTGCGGTGAGATTATCAGCACCTATTTCCTGTTTGTATTTCTCCATGTTGGCTTTCACGATCTTCTCGTCTTCACAGTGAGTAGCGATCAGCAGTTCACTGCCGGAGAAGATGCGTTCCAGGGTAATGTAGTTGTCTACGAGCATATTGCCGGTAGAGGAACCCATGAATATTTTAACACCGCATATATCATTCTTCCGCTCATTGGTTCTCAATACTTCATCTACGTTGTCATTGGCAACGCCCATGAAGAAAGAGTAGTTCGCCAGGGAATGCTGTGCGGCTATTTTGTATTTGTCTTCCAGTAAATCCTGTGTAAGTGCAGCCGGGTTAGTATTCGGCATTTCCATAAAAGTGGTGGTACCACCGGCAACAGCCGCGCGTGCTTCCGTGTAGATGGTCGCTTTATGCGTGAGACCTGGTTCGCGGAAATGTACCTGGTCATCGATCACACCGGGCAGGAGGTGTTTACCTTCGCCGTTGATCTCGGTATACTGACCGCTGACGGTGATCTGCGGAGCTATCTTAGCGATACGGCCATCCTGTATATATACGTCCTGAACAGTGGTGGTCCCTTCGTTGACCACTGATATATTGCGGATTAAGTAGTTTTGCATCCCGCAAAGATAGGAGAAATCAACCTTCCAGGTGAATGGAGAATACGATCATATGGGACTGCAGTTTATCGATCACATTGGAGTAGCGCAGGTGTTCATCTTTTACATGTACATTGCCTATACCATTGCTGATTTTAAACTCCGGAGAGAAGATAAAGCTGGGAAAATAAAACTCAAATCCTGCTCCGAATTCATACCCGAAATCGCTTTTTCTGATCTTTACCAGGTCTTCTGCACGACGGGCGCGGGCATTAGAGGCCAGGTCATAGTCATACTTCAGACCACCGATCGTATACACGCGCATGTTGCCGATACGGTCAGATTTGAATTTTACCTGTAGCGGGAAGCTAAGCAGGATAGATTCAATGTTTTTGGTCGTTTCCCTTTGCGGGTAGTTTTCCTTATAGTAGAGGTTCTTGGAGGCGAATAATAACTGCGGATTCAAGCGAAGATCAAAGTTCTCACTCAGACGCAGGTTGCCCAGCAGACCCAGATTGAATCCAAAGGTCTTCAGTGGTTCAGCTACCATGATGGAATCCTGTTTGAGGAAGATCTCGTCCTGGAGCAATTTGAAGTTAGAGTTATTGCCGGCCAGTGTGATACCGAAGTAATAGGGCTTGGCATCATGTTCTTCCATGTTCATGACGGTCTGCGCTTTCACGCCGGCCATATTCCATAGGATAATCAGAAGTACTAGCGGGACGCGCAATAAATAGAGCTGATGCCGAATGTGAGTTTTTTGCATGTTACTGCCTGGAAACCGGTATTAGTTAAAATATTACACATTTCCTGACCTTGTGGAAACGCTTTCACGGATTCCGGCAGATATGTATATGCTGCCTGACTCTTAGCGATCCATTTTCCGATCAAAGGTGTAATATAACGAAAATATAAATTATATAATTGTTTAATAGGGAAAACTGTTGGATTAGAAAATTCCAGTATCACCAGTTTTCCACCCGGTTTAAGTACACGCAACATTTCTGACAGTCCCTTTTCCAGATGCTCAAAGTTGCGCACACCGTATGCTACCGTTATTGCATCAAACGCCTGATCAGGAAAACTTATTGTCTCACTGTCTCCCAGCTGAAGGGTTATTTTATCGTTCAGACCCAGTTTATTGATCTTCTCACGGCCGTGGGAGAGCATTCCCTCAGAAATATCAATACCAATGATAGAATCGGGACGCAGCATTTTATTGGCCATGATGGCAAAGTCCCCTGTACCTGTCGCCACATCCAGCATTTTTTTGGGCTGTAACGTTTTCAGCTGTTTTAAAGCCTTTTTACGCCATTGAATATCAATGCCTAAAGACATAAAATGGTTAAGAAAGTCATAGCGGTGTGCGATGTCGTTGAACATGGTCGCTACCTGTTCCTTCTTGCTGAGTGCTGATGTGGCAAATGGTACAATCTTCTTATCTGACATAGGGCGCAAAGTTAGGAGAAAATAGGTAGAAACAGAGAAATGCGGGCAATAACTAAATTTTCATGAACTTTGCGCTAAACCTCAATGATCTGACGGTCATTGAATATCGATTGAACTATTATGATCATCAAAAGCGCAGAATATCTTATCAGTAATGTTGACTGGCAGAAATGTCCCACTCCGAACCTTCCGGAATATGCCTTTATAGGCCGATCCAACGTGGGCAAGTCTTCCCTGATCAATATGCTGGCAAACAATGAAAAGCTGGCAAAAACCTCCGGCACACCTGGTAAAACTCAGCTGATCAACCATTTTCTGATCAACGGATCCTGGTACCTGGTCGATTTGCCGGGCTATGGTTTTGCAAAAGTGAGTCAGTCTCAGCGCAGATCATGGGAACAGATGATCGAAAACTACCTCCGTAAGCGTGAAAACCTGGTAAATATATTTGTATTGATAGATAGCCGTCATACGCCGCAGAAGCTGGATATCGAATTTATTAATCAGCTGGGCGAATGGCAGATCCCTTTTGCCCTGGTCTTTACCAAGGCGGATAAGAGCACCCAGGCAGAAACCAGCCGTAATATCAAGGCATTTCTGAATAAACTGCGGGAAACATGGGAATTCCTGCCGGCTCACTTTGTGACCAGCACGGTGAAGAAGATGGGCAGGGACGCCATCCTGTCATTTATTGACGAAAATAATGTGCAGTACAAGACGATTGTATAATCTGAGTCGTCTCCGCTCAGGGTCTTACTCTTACATATATCTGACCGACATGTACGTTGGAATGTACAGATAACAGTGATAATGTATCATTGCCTGTAATGGTGCAACTGAAGATCTTTGGATTCCAGGGATCGCTGTCTGCCACCAGGTAAGGCTGGTGATCGCTTTTCAGCGCCATCAGAAACGTCTCCCGGGAAATCAGACTGTCGCGTTTATAACGCAACATGTTGTTGCCATCAAATTTGAGGATGGTAAGATTGCTGCTGTCTTCCCTGATCTGATCCGTTCCGCTGGCTGCTTTTGAATAAAGCAGTCTCCAGCTGCCCTGTAGTTTCTGGGAGGAATTCTCTGAAATAGTTTCTTTTTTGCACGCGGAATTGGCAAGCACTAATACTAGCAGTAGTATGACAGTTGTGTAGGTACGCATGTTGGACAGGTATTCAATAATATACTGACTATAAATTAGGGAAAAAAATCGAGAAATCAGAAAATTAGGGGGAAAATTCCCTGTTGGAGGCGGCGGGCGCATCCAGCAAGCGTGGAATAAATGATAACTGCCAATAGCTTAATTCACCACCTTATCAGCGCAACAGCTGCTCGCAAAAGCATCTGGTTTAGCCTTGAAGGCAAATCCCATTCCCAGTATATAACCCATTGCTTCACGCAGTGCCAGGTTACTCTTGAACTGAGGATTTGTGTTGATGTCAGCATGCACCTCCATGTCTACATCAAAGTCAGTAAACATGTCACACAGCTCGTAGGCAATTTCAATGCTCTTCGCCACTTCAATGAGCATACGCTCTTTGATAGAGTAAGCATCGCGTGTTTTTTCATTGTGGATAAACATGAAACCTCCATGCCCTTCACGCAGAAAAACGATCACAGTGGCAAATTCTGTTTCCAGACCTTTTACCTGTGAATCGGTACCTATGCATACTTTTAGGTGAAAGCCCTTGCCGGTTTCCCGGATAATTGCCTGGCGCACTTCTTCCTTAATAGGCAGTTGAATCGGTTCGCCGTTGAATCTTCTCCATTTCATGATAATATATATGATTAGAGTGAATAGGCGTGGTCGTTAAACAATACAATAGCTGGTCTGTCGTATTAAATCCTTGCTGGCGGAGAACTTATTGTATAAGTAATTTACAAAAAATAACTCATGATTCAGGTAACAGTCAGGGGGAATTAATGAGCGTTGGCGGTGGAGAAAGGGGAAACGCAGGGGAAAACCGCCGTTGGAGAGCAGGGGAGGGACTGAAAAGAGGAGTTGAAGACCGTCTATGACAGCCTTCAACTGTTATAAGTTTACCTTGAATTAATATTGGCCGGTAGTCAGTAACACGAGCGTACACGCTTCAACTGGTTCTATACCTTTGCTGGTAGCTAATGTAGCCAGTTCGTCATTCTCTGTGCCCGGGTTGAAAATAATACGTTTAGGATGCAGCTGTAGGATGTAATCATAGTATTCCCGCTGCAACACAGGATTCATATATAAGGTAACGGTATCCACATCCGGCACTACCGGGTGCTCTTTTGTAACAGGCGTCGCACCTATTAAGGCATCCCTGTTGCCGATCGCCAGCACCGGGTGCCCCTTTGCTGTCAGTCTGGATACTGCCAGATAACTATATCTTTCCGGATTCGGAGACGCCCCTAATACAACCGTAAGTTTCTTGTCGCTCATAGTAGTAAGATTTAAATGCACCTACCAGCGTATAAACACCCGGCAGGTGCTTCCTATGTAAGAGCAAACATTAAACCATCCTCATTTATACCAGGTGATACCGCCGCCTTGGCAGTTTCCCGATAATCTGTTTCATGGCAGGCTGAAGTTCAGGATACCTGAACACAAAACCTGCCTGTAATGCCCGTGTAGGCAATACCCAGCGGCTTTTTAACAGTAATTCCGCTTCTGTACCAATGACTTTGGCGCCTATTTTCAGCATCCAGGCATAGGTCGGCAAACCGAAAAAATGACCGGCTGCCTTCCGCAATGCGCGCATAAACTCCCTGTTGGTAACAGGATGGGGGGCACTACAGTTGAATGTCCCATCCAGCTCCGGATGCTCATACAGCCATTCCATCATGCCGCAGATATCATCGATATGCACCCAGCTGAATTTCTGGTGACCGGAACCCTGATAGCCACCCAGTCCGAATTTCATGAGGTTCATAAAAGGTACCATGACGCCTCCCTGTTGACCGATCGTGATGGCTATACGCAGTATGGCCTTCCGGGTATGCGGTGTTTTTGTTTCATTAAAAGCCGCCTCCCAACGTTTACAGACCTGTACAGAAAAATCATCTGCTATCTCACCGGTGAATTCATCCATGGGTCTGTCTTCTGCGTGCCGGTAAATTGTGGCAGATCCCGCATTGATCCACAAGGCAGGCGGGTGCTGTAAAGTGCTGATAGCCGCTCCCAGTACCTCAGTGGCATTGATCCTGCTATCAAATATTTCTTTCTTGTTCTCTTCCGTATAACGGCAGTTAACACTTTTCCCTGCCAGATTAATCAGCAGATCCGCGTGCTCCAGGTAACCGGACCAGGTATCCAGTGTTTTACCATCCCACTGTACATAAGTAAGCCGCTGCGTGTCGTGTTTCGGGTGACGGGTCAATATCACAATGTCGTTATCATTGCCAAAGTAATCAATCAGACCAGTCCCGATAAAGCCAGTCCCTGCTGCAATGACGATTTTTTTATTTTTCATGGTAATCAGGTTAATGTTATTTTCGAACTTTCAATAAAAATTGAAACATGTAAGTAAAAAAATATTACTTAAAAAGTTTCATCAATGTACCGTAGAACCAGCTTTCTTCTGCCTTTACAAAGGAGTTGATCGCCCTGTCAGTCTGGTGCGCAAACTTGTTGAGGTTTTGGATTGAATCCTTGAAAGCCTTTACATGTTTATCTTTCGCATCTCCTTCCACTTCCTGTAACTGATTCAGTGTTTTGATGATCGGTTCCAGCTCACGGCGTTTTCTTTCACGGGCGATCTCCGTTGCCACCTTCCAGATGTCTTTCTCTGCACTAAAATACTCTTTACGTTCACCTGGAATCAATACACGATCCACCAGGCCCCAGTTGATCAGTTCCCGCACATTCATATTGGTATTACCCCTGGAAATGTTCAGTTCTGCCATGATCTCATCAGCACTCAGCGGATCAGGCATGATCATGAGCAAGGCATGGATCTGTGCCATAGTGCGGTTAATGCCCCACTGCGCGCCCAGTGATCCCCAGCTTTGTATAAACTGTGCTTTTGCTTCAGCCAATTTCATGTAAAATCCTCCGTTTTCTTACATCAAATGTAATGCTATGTTATTGAACTTTCAAAAAAAAGTGAAAAGAAGAGGCTTGCGGCAGGTATTTTATTTTAGGGAAGCCTCACTGGATGGGGCTAACAATAGCCACCCGCTCAATTACGGCGCACGAAACAGCCTCCGGACTACCCAGCGCCCCGACAATCACAATAGTAACGGATATGAAACAACCGACTATCCCCAAAACAGGTGGATAACACAAAGCATTACACTAAAAAAAGAGGCTGATTGAGGGAAATGAAAAGAAAAATCTCAGTTCGGTGTGGATAACAGGATCAGGTGCACTGAAAATTAACTGGTGGAATTAGTGGACAACTATCAGGTTTTCCCGAGTAATACGGATCGTTAATAGCTGGAATATAGGGCGACCCTGTTACCATCCGGGTCAAATATGATGGCAAAATATCCCATATCCTGTATTTCGGATACCGGGCGCTTATCCAGCTCTATTTTACCACCTGCTGCTTCTACACGGTCGAGTACATCGCTCAGGTCATCGCCCGCATGTAGATATACAAGTGTGCCCCGCTGACTGGGAAAGTATTCGGAACCTTGTACGATGGCTCCTCCTACGCCGTTCTGTTGTCTGTCAAATTGAAAAAAAGCCTTTCTTTTAAAGCCAAGTTGTTCCTCAGGCATTTCATAGTTGAATATGTAGCTGTAGAACTTCCGGGCCCTGTCAAAATCGTGTACAGGGATTTCGAACCAGCTTACCGCATTCTTAGGAATCTCCATTGATATTTTAGTTGTGGGGGCTTCCTTAAATTTAAACATTTCTATATCAACTCCCAAATTCTGGTACTGAATAACAGCATGTTAAGTTGATCGGTACGGTATAAAAACGAACAGGCGCCCCGGGTGACGGGACGCCTGTTTTATAGTTAGTTCTTGATATAAACTATACCAGCATTGTAACCGGATTTTCCAGGTAGCTCTTCAGCGTAGCCAGGAAACGTGCGCCTACTGCTCCGTCCACACTACGGTGGTCACAGCTCAGGGTTAGTTTCATGATGTTTACAGCTTTGAACTGTCCTTTCTCAGAAACAACGGTTTCTTTGATACCACCTACAGCCAGGATTGCGGAATCCGGAGGGTTGATGATAGCAGTGAACTCGTCGATACCCATCATACCCAGATTGGAGATAGTGAAGGTATTACCAGAGAAATCCTGTGGTTGCAGTTTTTTGTTTTTCGCTTTGTCGTACAGCTCTTTCGCATCAGCCGCGATCTGGCTCAGCGATTTCTGATCAGCAAAACGAATTACAGGAACGATCAGACCATCTTCGATAGCCACAGCAGAACCGATGTGTACGTGGTGGTTCTGGCGGATGAAATCACCCATCCAGCTGCTGTTTACATCAGGATGCTGACGCAATGCCAGGGCAGAAGCCTTGATCACCATATCGTTGAAGGAGATCTTAACAGGAGATACTTCGTTGATAGCTTTACGCGCTTCAATCGCTTTATCCATGTTAATATCTACTTTCAGGTAGAAGTGAGGAGCGGAGAATTTGCTTTCGCTCAGACGCTTAGCGATCACTTTACGCATCTGGCTCAGCTGGATGTCTGTATGACCTTCCTGACCTGCTGGTGCAAATGCCGCAGCTTTCGCAGCAGGAGCAGCACCTGGTTTCGCGGCTGCAGCCGGAGCAGCAGATGGAACAAAGCTATCTACGTCTTTCTTCACGATCCTGCCACCGTCGCCGGAACCAGTTACTTTATTGATATCGATACCTTTTTCTTCAGCCAGTTTCTTAGCCAGCGGAGATGCTTTTACACGACCACCATCTTTATTTTCAGAAACTTCAGGAGTAGCTGCAGGAGCTGCAGATGCAGCCGGAGTAGCTGCTGGTGCTGCCTGAGCGGCCGGTTTAGCGCCACCTGTGCCTTCTGCAGCCAGGATAACGTCAACATTGGTACCTTTTTTACCTACTATTGCAATGATGCCGTTTACTTTAGCAGCATCACCTTCTTTTACGCCTACATAAAGGAGTTCACCATCCGCATAACCGATTACTTCCATGGTCGCTTTATCAGTTTCCACTTCTGCTAATACGTCATCGCTTTTTACGGTGTCGCCCACTTTCTTGTTCCAGGCTACGATTTTACCTTCTGTCATGGTATCGCTTAACAGCGGCATACGGATAACAGTGGCGTTTTTCAGTGCTTCAGCAACAGCTGCGCTGTCTGCGGTGCTTGCGGCAGGAGCCGGAGCGGAAGCTTCCTGAGCTGCTGGCTTAGCCTCAGGTGCGGCCTGGCCATTATTATTTCCTCCACCCAGCAAAGACTTGTAGTCTTCACCTGGTTTCCCTACAATAGCTATAATCTCATTTACTTTAGCAGCCTTACCTTTCTCGACACCAATATATAATAGAGTACCTTCCACATAACCCATTACTTCCATGGTGGCTTTATCTGTTTCCACCTCAGCAATTACGTCGTCTGCTTTTACGGTATCACCTACCTTTTTATGCCATTCCGCGATCACCCCTTCAGTCATAGTGTCACTCAAAAGGGGCATTCTGATAACTTCTGCCATAGTATTTATCCAAATTTTGCCCAAACCTACAAAAGAAATGCGAATTGTGAAAGTTAGATTACGGAAGATATTTCCGTAAACGCCTTTAAAAATCCAGTTCCATATTCAACTTCTCTTTCAGTTCCTTCACCAACGGATATTTTTCCGTCATTTTCAGGAACTGCTCACGGCTGGAAAGTGGCGCGGGGCCAATATCCTGTGTTTGCTGTGACTCATCCAGCTGTAAGGTCAGCACAATTCCGGGATTCTGAAATTTATCTTTGAAGAAAGCTGAAATTGCCAGCTTTTCTTCTTCCATGAACCGGAATTGCACAATATTTCTGCTCACAATACAGATTTCCTCAGCACTCTGCAACTTAATTGTCGCCAGCTGAAGATTACTTACGACTGTCATTTTGTTAGCCTGCCGGAAGCGGTCGATGAATTCATCCCAGTATACAGACAGTGCGCCTGCCGTCATCGGAATGACGGCTTTAGCTGGCTGCGTCTGCTGTTTGGAAGCCAATGCCTCCTTCATCGCTGCCAGTCCCGTCAGTTTAGGTGCATTGGTGGGCGCCTGCGCTGGTTTCGGAGCGGTAGCTGTAGTTGTTGTATTATAAGAAGAGGTGTGCTGAGTATTGGCTGGTGCCTGAGATACCGGCGGCTGTTGCTGTACCGGTTGCGCCGGCTGTGTAACCGTCTGTGGCGGAACGCCTGTGTTATTTACCGGAGTTTCTATCGTCAGTCTGGCTTCATTGGCAGCGATAGACGTCGTCGTAGCTGCCTGCCCTGCTGCCGGTTTTGCCTCCGGAGCCGCCTGGGCAAAGGAAGATCTTAGTTTCTGTGGTTGAGCACCATCAGCTACCAGTTTTTTTTTTACGACCTCTCCGGTCTGATCGTCACTTACCAGCGTCACCGCCTGTTGTAAGAAACAGAGCTTGATCAGCGCCATTTCCACATGCAGCCGTTTATTACGCGCCATGCGGTAATTGATCTCAGTTTCATTGAGCAGGTGCAGGGCAGTGATCAGGTACGACGGACTAACCTTGCCCGCCATCTGTTTGTACCGGTCTTTCAGATTACCGGATACTTCCACCAGGTGTAATACTTTTTCTTCCTTGCTCATCAGCAGGTTACGGAGAAATTCCGCCCAGCCGTTCAGGAAGTTATCCCCCTCGAAACCCTTTTGCAGGATCTCGTCAAATATCAGAAGGGCAGTGGCTACATCCTGTTGCAGTACCGTATCCATTACCCGGAAGAAATAATCGTAATCAAGAATGTTCAGGTGCTCCAGGGTATTCTGGTAAGTCAGATGCCCGCCGGTAAAGCTGACAATCTTATCCAGTGTACTCAGGGAGTCACGCATACATCCGTCGGTTTTCTGCGCGACCAGGTGCAGGGCATCCGTTTCCGCCTGGATATGCTCTTTTGAACAGATCTCCTGGAGGTGATCAACCGTATCCTGGATGGTGATGCGTTTGAAATCGAATATCTGACAACGGCTCAGGATCGTCGGAAGGATCTTGTGCTTTTCTGTGGTCGCCAGAATGAATATGGCATAAGAAGGGGGTTCTTCCAGCGTTTTCAGAAACGCATTGAATGCGGAAGAACTGAGCATGTGTACCTCATCTATGATATAGATCTTGTACTTTCCGGCCTGCGGCGCAAAACGTACCTGCTCCACCAGGGTCCTGATGTCATCTACGGAGTTGTTGGACGCAGCATCCAGCTCGTGAATATTAAAAGAACTTCCCTCATTGAAAGAAGTACAGGAATGACATTGGTTACAGGCTTCGCCATCAGGCTGGAGGTTCTCACAGTTGATTGTTTTGGCCAGAATACGGGCACAGGTGGTTTTACCGACACCTCTCGGACCGCAGAACAGGAAGGCATGAGCCAGCTGACTGTTGCGGATCGCATTTTTTAGTGTGGTCGTAATATGTGATTGTCCGACTACGGTTGAAAAATTCTGTGGACGGTATTTACGGGCTGAAACGATAAAATTCTCCATATATGCAAACGCATTCGCGAAGGTCGAAAGTACAGAAAATTGTCGACAGTCCCTAGACTCTGCGCTACACTTCCAGGTACTTCCCGGAGATGTAATTATTTACATATTAAGAAAAGACAGTGTTAATGAGGGATGGATAATTCACTGTGATCCAGACAGCGATATAGAAAATCCTTCTTTATCAGTGTGATACTGTTATTATAATGGTCTGACACAGTTGCACTGATCTCATGCATGATCTCCAGTTCCTCCGGTAAAGGTGTATTCTCCTGCAGATAAGGATACTGGTAATGTATGAAATGCGTCACCCGCTGCTGTAATTCCGGCTCCCACAGATCGCTGATATGATGCTGGTACAACAGATCATGTAACAACTGTTGTAATTGGTCCGCGTGTTGCCGTAACATCCGCAGGGCTGCCTCCGTTTGCGGAGAAGCCGTGTCACTGTCGGCAAATGCCGGAATATATTCAACGATCATTCCGGCTATCTCATTCAGCAGCACGGCCCTGGACTGGTGCGCCAGGATAGACCGGTACTGGTCCTGTAAGCTGGTGGCCGCTTCCATTGCCTGTTGCAGCGCAAACGTATAGTGGTAACGGATGGCCAGCAGGTCATGTTTACGTAGCCACTCTTCATCGCGTACAATCTGGTGTTGCAGCTTTTCCAGGATTCTGCCCGCTTCCTGGCTGCGGTGCTGTACGTGCTGATACGTGAAATGTGTCACCTGGATGGCGCCGCTGATAATAGCCTGTAAGGTAGCGGCATCCTGCACATCTCTGAAATAATGCCGGATACGTTGCCGGTTATCTTTTGTGTACAGCGTATTTAATGTGTATAAAGTCTGCTCTTCTTCTGAAAAAGGTTCCAGTCTGCCGGCAGGAATGTCAGAAAAAGGCCGGTTATCAAAATAGTTATTGTACTGACCTGGAAAAGCATATTGTTCATGCACATCTTCAATCTCCCGGATCACGTCATCGGGCGATACCCATTGTTCCGGTGTTGCTTCAGGCGCCAGCAACTGATAGATCTGCTGGGACATCTGTTCCTGTAATACATCCGCATTATGGAAAAGTGTCCATGCACTTTGCGGAATCTTCACGCCGGGAATATTGGCGGCCAGATAACGTTCCTCTCTTTCTTCCTGTGTAGGATGCGACGCCCACTGATCGCGGAACTGTACCTGGCTCTTCACCGTAGTACTGAACTGAGCATCGTTATATTGCGGTAACTGCTGGTGATCGAGTGGGGCGCTGTGTTGTTTTGCATGGTATTTTATCAGCATACTATGCGCTTCGTAGATATTACGTACAAAACGATGCTGATGCGACCAGGCGCTTACTTTCTGCAGTAATTGCTGAAAACAGGCGTTACTCATCTCTGCTCTCCGCATGGCTGAGATAGCTGTTTCCGTTCCGCAGATAGAAACAGCCACTTCGTCCGCATTAAACTCCATTTCACGGCTCAGACGCATATACTGCCGGTTGATCAGTTCATGCATGTTGCGGAAAAGAAAATGTAAGCCGGCGGCCATCAGTAAAAACAACCGCGACAGCATCGCCGCTATCAAACCTTTGTTGGACAGCCAGATAATCGCATTACGCCATCCTTTATTCTCATAAAGGATATTATAGATGATTTTATTAATCGTATAGACGTGTAATACAAGCCGCATACTTCGCTGGGAAAAATGTCCGAATTCATGGGCCAGCACCATCTTGAACTCCGAGATGTTCAGACTGTTGACCATCCCCAGTCCGATAACCAGATTTTTGTCCGTATCAGCAAACAGACCTATTCCTTTCGGGGAATGGAACACCACGGCATTCACATCCGGTACGAGGTAGACTTTCTCCGGTAAAGGCGTCTTTGTCTGTTTGACCAGTTTGCGAATAAAATCAAATAAAACAGGCTGTTCCTTTTCCGTCACGACGGTACGGTAAGGAATACTGGTCTTATGCCGGTGGAAAAGGAAAAGAAGGATGAACACGGTCTGCATAATACCCAGCAGTATAATTACTGCACCGAGTATTGATAGCAACGTGCCCGATAAGCCCTGGTAGGAAGCATACAATATAATGGAGCTTCCGCTCCAGGTGCACGCTGCCATCAGCAGCAGGGAGCATAGCAATAAAATCATATAGGTGATGTAAAACAACAGGATCCCTCCGGTCATTCTCAGCACCTCTTGTCTGAAGTACATACCTGGCGCCATATTACTCATATTCACAGCAGTTCTGGAGTCTCTGCATTGGTTGTTGGACATAGTGTTAACAGGTTGTGGAATAGTGCTGTCAACGCTTGATAAATATAATTCTATTTTCTGTGCCGGAACATAACACGAAAGGGAAATAATTTTCAGGTCTCAGCGCTTTTAGTTAAATTCGGTACATCGTAGCGTCTGATAGTAGAACGGGTTTAGAACCGCCTGGAACTCTCTCAAATTGTGTGTTTAACGCCAACGTTTTTTCCAACCTTTAAATGCATACGATGTATCGGTCGGTTGCTTTTGAACATACCCCGTTTACACTCCCCGTATTCGTGATTGTGGATGTAATACCAGTGAACCACTTTTCAATTCCGGCAGTTATTACTGTTTCTGATCCTTCCTTTTTTATACCTGTGTTATCAGTATTTGTACTGTTTGTCGCACTGTATTATATCTGGTATCTCCGCAAGCAGATAATGTACATAAATCGTACCGGGAAAGCGCTGGCGGACGCGCGTGTTAACATGATTAACAATATCAGTCAGGAAGTGCGCACACCGCTGAATGCCATTATCGGCTTCAGTGAACAACTACATTATACCACACTGGATGGCACACAACGGGAAATGCTGTTTTCAATAGAAAATGCGGCCGGTACGCTCAGCCGGATGCAACAGCATTTTCAGGAACTCGCTTGGTCACAAAGGGGTGAATTACAACTGGATACTTATCCGTTTTCACTTTATAAAATTTTCAGCAGTATTACGGAAAAAGCGCTCGTGCAAACAAGCGCCAGGCAACTGATATTCGAAGCAGTCTATGACGGTGATAAACAGTTGCAGGTAGCCGGAGACGGCGAACGGCTGGGACGTCTGATATGGATCCTGCTGGATAATGCCATCCGTTATACAGATGCCGGCAGCATTCGTTGTCAGCTGAAAATAGATCAGGAGTTTGCAGGAGAAGTAAAGGTACAAATCCGGGTCAGTGACACCGGACGTGGTATTGCACCGGAAAGACAAACCATGATATTTGAACAGTATCTGCATAATACCGTATCACAGGCAGGTTCGGTGCATGGAACGGGTATCGGACTGGCACTTGTGAAAGCGCTTATTGATTTGCATCACGGCGAAATACAGGTGGAAAGTACACAGGGAAAAGGAAGCGTTTTTACCTGTAATATCAGCTATCGCGTACTGCCGGTGCCGCAAACGGTGATCATTACCCAGAAAGAAGTCGAACAACTCACCGGCCAGTTTATGAAAGGCCGCTATCTGTTGGTGGCTGATGACCAGGAAATGAACCTGGCCCTGATGGACAAGATCCTTACCCGCTGGCAATGCCGTTTCGACAAAGCGGCAGATGGTGCTGTCGCTTATGAGCTATTTGTCAATAATAATTATGATATGGTCCTGCTGGACCTGCAAATGCCCCGTATGACCGGGCTGGAGGTGGTGAAAAGAATCAGGGAAGATAAAGAACCCCTGAAAGCACATATTCCCGTGTTAGCCCTGACAGCGGATACAACCATGCCTGGCAATCAGGAATTTATAGATGCAGGTTTCGATGATTACCTGCTAAAGCCTTTTCGCGAAAGAGAAATTTATAATGTGATCATCCGGCATCTCCGTTCAGAGAATGCGCTCGTGAAAATTGCACATTAAGGGAACGCTTATCCATGGCTTATCTGAGGGCTATTTCTTCGTATTATAACGTTATTACGCCGTTATTAACCTCTTATTTGTCCGTTCGGGAACGAAGCGGTTTGGGTGTAATAACGGCGTAGTAAGGGTTTAAACGAAGGTTTCAACCCTGATTATCTATTTAACACCCAGGATCGGGTGACGTTCGAAAGGTTGTTCCCTGTCAAACAGGTAGCGGTAAGTGGTCAGTTTGCGGCTGACATAAGTACCCAGACTTTCCGCGATATTGAGCATTTTCGGGTTGAAATCGCCGATCCATTGTAATTCGTATTCCCTGTAGGAAAGTTTGCGCTGGATCACTTTTGCCGCTTCAATGATCATAAAGGAATCTACTCCTTTCCCCTGGAATTCCGGTACGATGCCGAATACGATACCGGTGAACTTCTTGTTCATCTTCATCTGTTTCAGGATGACGAACTTTAATTTCTGCCAGAGGCCGAATTTTCCGTTCATATGCTTGAAGAACTGGTTCAGTTCGGGGAGGTTCATCCAACAGGCGATCGGCTCTTCTTTATAATAGGCAAACCAGACGATTTTTTCATCCAGTACACTTTCCATCTGTTTAAAGATGTTCAGCGCCTGTTGTTTGGTAATGTCTTTCCCACCGTCATGACTCGCCCATGCCTTATTATAAACGATGGTAAAGTCTTCCGCATACTTGGACAGGTTCTTTTTATTGATATACTCTGCCCGGTAGTTGGGATCTGCGGAGATAGCAGCATGTCTGACATAGAATTTTTCCTGCAGCTGGGCGTCAACATCCATTGCATAACATATCTGGTTGAAAAACGGCTGAAAACCATAGTTTTCCATCAGCTCCTTATAATAAGGCGCATTGAAGGTCATACAATACAGCGGTTCATGAAAGCCTTCTACCAGTAATCCCCACCAACGGTCACGTTCTCCGAAGTTAATAGGACCATCCATGGCGCCCATTCCTTTTTCCTTCAGCCAGTCACGGGCGGTATCAAACAGCAGGTTGGCAGCCTGCTGGTCATTGATGCAGTCAAAGAAGCCCACCCCACCGGTTGGCTGCTTATCCCCCTTGGATTTGTATTTTTTATTTACAAAGGCTGCAATACGGCCGATCAGTTTTCCGTTATCATCTTTCAGAATCCAACGGACACATTCACCCTGCCTGTAAGCCTTATTCTTTTCAGGATCGAATACCTGGTTGATATCCTTATCCAGCGGACGTATCCATTCAGGTATGTGTTTATTCACCTGAACGTGTACGTCGATGAATTGCCTTGCTGTTTTTTCACTATTTACGATCACCAGTTCCATAGGAAGCTAATTTGAGGTGCAAAAATAGTGTTTAAAACCGATAGTCGATAAGGGAAGGCTAATGGCCTTTATATCGCAGGTATTCGTCGATACATGCCCGTCTATACAGGTACTTTTAACATTTATTTTTCAAATGGACGATTACTTTTATAACGTGTCTGTAGTTACTCAGTGTCCCGGCCTTTCATAATTCCATTTTACCCATATGCTTAAAAAGAGAAAGTGGCTATTGGCTGCCATTGTTATTCCTGTAATTGCCATCTGTTATTTTCTATTTGCCGGTAAAGCTGCGGACAGCAGTATTACAGCCAAAGTCCGGAAAGGTAGTTTTCGTGATGTAGTCAGCAGTTCCGGTGAACTGCAGGCCGAAAATACCGTGTATATCTCTGCGCCGGCCGATCTGCAGGCCAATCAGATCTATGATGAGATCAAGATACAGGAGATGGTGCCGGAAGGCTCACATGTAAAAGAAGGCGATTACATCGCTACACTCGATCCAACGTTGGTGAATAAACGTATCAGTGATATGCAACTATCACTGGAAAAATCAAATTCAACCGTAACGCAGACAGCATTGGATACGGCGCTGACGCTAAGGGAAGCCCGCGATCAGATGACCAATCTGCAGTTCCAGATGGAACAAAAGAAACTCGCACTGGAACTCAGTAAATATGAGCCGCCCGCTACTATCAAACAGGCCGAAATCGACCTGCAGAAAGCACAGCGTGATCTTGTACAGATGAAAGACAATTACAAGATCAAACAGCAACAGGCGGCGACAAAGATGGTGCAGGCTAAAAGAGAGGCAGATGAATTCGGAAGGATCATCGGCCGTCTGGAAGAACTGCGCAGCCGCTTTGTCATTAAAGCGCCTAAAAATGGGTTATTAGTATATATAAGCGACTGGGCAAGTGGTGGTAAAAAGAAAACAGGATCTGTCGTACGTTCCTGGGACCCCCGCGTAGCCATGCTGCCGGACCTTTCATCTATGTTATCCAAAGTCTATATCAACGAAGTTGATATCAGCAAAATTCACCAGTCACAAAAAGTGACGATGGGACTCGACGCCTTCCCTGAAGTAAAAATGGAAGGCGTCGTTAAGACGGTGGCGAATATCGGAGAGACCCGTCCGGGCGCCACTGCAAAGGTGTTCGAAGTGAACATCAAGTTGAATAAAGTAGATTCTATTCTGAAACCCGGAATGACTACCTCCAACAATATCCTGATCAGTGAGGTACCTAAAAAACTGATCATCCCACTGGAAGCCGTGTTTGCAGAAGGGAAGACCAGTTTTGTATACCTGAGAAAATCAGGTAACATTTCCAAACAACAGGTGACACTGGGTAAATCAAACGACGAAGAAGTAATTGTTGAAAAAGGACTGACGGAAGGAGATGTGGTATATCTCTCCGAACCCGAGTCAGCAAAGGAAACCAAAATCACGACATTAAAATAATGTAATGCTGGACCGAAATTTCAACAACCTCTATATCGCCCTGGACTCCCTGGGCGCTAACAGACTACGTTCATTCCTCACCGCATTAGGGATCATTTTCGGGGTAGCTGCCGTTATTGCCATGCTGGCCATCGGCCGGGGCGCACAGGCGGAAATCCTTGATCAGATGAAACTTGTAGGTGTGAATAACATTGTCATCAAACCAAAGGCAGAAGATAAAAAAGACGGCGATCAGCAACAGAAGGAGTCCGATGATAAAAGCAGTAGCGGCAACGGAAAGGCAGCGGCTACAAAAGCACGTTTTTCTAAAGGACTCAGTATTGCCGATGCAGAAAGTATCCGTCGTATTATTCCGACCGTTGCTGTGATCAGCCCTGAAATGATCCAGGAACAGGATGTGATCTACGGTAGTAAAAGCAGTAAACTGAAGATCGTAGGCGTGGAGCCGGCTTTCTTTGAAATCAATAATATCAGCATCGGCGCAGGCAATGTTTTTAATCAGCGGCAGCGCGTGGCCGGAGAGGGGGTATGCATTATCGGCAGTGATGTAAAACGTAAGTTTTTTATTTCTGAAGATCCGATAGGTAAAACGATTAAATGCGGCGCGCAGTGGCTCAAGATCATTGGCGTTACAGAAGAAAAAGCCATCTCAAAAGCCACCAAGGATAACCTTGGTATCAGAGATTACAACTTGGATATCTATATCCCTATACAGACCTCACTGATTCGTTATAAGAATCCTTCGCTTTACCTGGGCGCCGGTGAAGATGCCTTTTTCAACAACAACAACCAGCAACCCGGCAATCAGATCTTTCATCAGCTGGACCAGTTAGTGATACAGGTACATGAGTCGGAATCACTGTCGGAATCTGCCACCATCATCAGCCGTATGTTGCGCCGCAGGCACAACGACGTACTCGATTTTGAGATCACTATTCCGGAGCAGTTGCTGAAACAGCAACAGAAAACGAAGGATGTATTTAACATCGTACTGAGTGCTATTGCCGGTATTTCCCTGCTGGTAGGCGGTATTGGTATTATGAACATCATGCTGGCTTCTGTGCTTGAACGTACCCGCGAGATCGGTATCCGTATGGCATTGGGTGCACAGAAGAAAGACATCGTGATGCAGTTCCTGTTTGAAGCAGTACTGATCAGTCTTACGGGAGGGATCATCGGTGTGATACTGGGTGTTTCGGGCGCTTACCTGGTAGATAAGTTAGCCGATATACACACCATCGTCTCCGGTATATCTATTTTTCTTTCCTTCGTGCTGGCATCAGCCGTTGGTCTCATCTTCGGTATTTCTCCTGCCCGCAAGGCGGCTCATAAGAACCCAATTGAATGTTTGCGACATGATTAAGAAACCTATTCTGTTTACGATCTGTGGATTGTTAACCTTTTCTGTTACCTGTGCTCAGCAAACATTGTCTTTGCAGGGAGTGGTCGTACAGGCACAGCAACAATCGCCTTCTTACTACAAAGCGCGCAGCAGTGCGCTGAATAGTCTCTATGCCTTCAGATACTATGTGGCAGGCCGCCGTCCGCAATTAAAACTGCAGGCTTCCAACAACAGTAGTTTTCTGGGTAATATTGAAAGTATCCGTCAGCCGGATGGTACCTATGCTTTCAGCAAGAGTTCCTATTCGTACACGTTTACCAGTCTGGCGGCAGACCAGATCGTTCCCTTTACCGGTGGACAATTCTCCGTTGCCACCAACCTGTCAAGGAATGACGTATTTGATCCGTCATCGAGTGTAGGGTATCTTTCTACACCTTTTTCGATCAGCTATTTTCAACCTACGCTTTTATACAATCCCTATCGCTGGGATAGCCGTATACAACCTTTGCTGTATGAGGAATCAAAGAAACAGTACATCGAAACACTCGAAAGAACGGGGCTGCAGGCGGCCGGTTATTTCTTCGATGCATTGGTGGCTCAGCAACAGGAGTTAATATTGCAACAGAACGTTGCCAATACAGATACATTATACAAGATTTCGAAGGGAAGATATGAGTTGGGTAAGATCGCGGAGAACGAGTTATTGCAGATAGAACTAAACCTGATCAATGCCCGCAATAACCTGGAACAGGCTTCGCTGAGCAAGGAGATTGCCTATCGCGAATTAACCCAGTTCCTGACGCTACCCAAAGGTACTTCCGTGCAGGTTGCATTACCGGATACGATTCCAACGCTGATGATTCCCGTGGATATCGCACAAAGGGAAGCACAGGATAATCGTCAGGCAGTGCTGGCATTTCGTCGTCAGCGACTGGAAGCCGAACAACAGGTAGCTGAAGCCAGGGGTAACAGCGGTTACCAGTTAAACCTTTCGGCCAACTTCGGACAGGCACGTCAGGGAGCTTCGCTTAAAAACGCATATGGAGGCGGAAATCTGCAGCAAACCCAGTTATTGAGCGTAGGGGTGTCAATTCCGATTATGGATTGGGGAAGGGCCCGTAATCGCGTCAGACAGGCAAAAGCAAACCAGGAACTGATAGAAATAGATATACAGCAACAGGAAAGGAATTTCGAACAGGAGATCTATTTACAGACACAGCAATTCAACATCCAGCGCAAGCTGCTGGAAAGTGCGGCTAAAGCGGACACCATTGCGAAACAGCGGTATGAGATCACGAAACAGCGTTATTACATTGGCAAAATATCCATTACAGACCTCAATCTGGCCCAACAGGAAAAGGATATGGCTAATCAGAACTACATTAATGCACTGCGTTCTTTCTGGACCTCTTACTATACGGTACGTCTGTTAACGCTGTACGACTTTGAGAAGGCCCAGAAAATCAGATACGAGTTTAAAGAAAGATGAGTCCGGAGTTGGCACTATTTTTTCTACTTCGCCTGATATGAAGCGACAAGTGGGATACATTTTTGTAATCATCTGCCTGATAGTTTTTCTGGCAATGAGTTACTCCCGGCAACAAAAGCGGGTAAAACAGGTGTTGTCAGAGAATGAGCGCCTGATCAACGAAAACCGTGATCTGAGACGTTCTCTGGAAGTAAACAGCCAGACGGCCCGGCAGATAGCCGACAGAAGGGAAATAAACGCCCGTACGGAAGGTACTTTTGTAGAACGGCGTACTTATTACCGCCGTAACTGGAACCAGTTTATTTCGGTCAATACAAGCGATTACCGCACCGGTTTCCTGGGAGGTATCAAAGACCTGAAGATCATCGTGCGTAATCAGACGGAATATCCCCTGGATAATGTCGTGGTAGCTGTACAGTATATGAAGGGAAACGGAGACGTGTTTAAAACGGAGCAGTACACCGTTAACGACGTTCCTGCAAAAGGTACAAAATCAGTAGATGCATCTTCCAGCCGGAAAGGGCAGAAGGTATCCCTGAAACTGCAGCGTATTACCAGTCAGCCGATGAATTTCTGTTGGTCTGCCAATAAGCCGGCAGCACCGGGAGCGGTAGACCCTTACATGTGTGTACCACAGTAATGATGATGTAAAAGACGTTTTCAAATATTTATCTTGGGTTCTCGTTTGTGAGGCACTACTGTAGTTTTGGACGAGCTGCAGTCAGTGCCTCTTTCTTTTGGACGATAATGCTGATCAGAAACAGGTATAGCGACTGACACTGATCAGCTTCCCGGACTGACACAAGCCTTACCTTTGCTGTAATGTTATCAATACGGAATTTATTACCACCGCTCATCATCCCCGGACATGTAGCGGATTTATATGAACAGGCATTTCCCGCAGAGGAACGACGTAACCTGACTGCGCAGCAGGTATTGCTGAACAGTGGGGCCTTGCGACTGGGGCTGCTGGAGAACAGTGAACAATTTGCCGGTTTCGTATTCTACTGGCAACTGACAGATTTTGTATTTATCGAACACTTTGCGGTGAGTCCGGAACAAAGGGGCGCCGGCATTGGCAGTGCTGTTATGCAGGCACTTGAAGCAGATCATAGAAAGCTGGTACTGGAAGTTGAGTTACCTCATACTATCGAGGCGCAACGCCGTATCCGGTTTTACGAGGGACTGGGCTTCAAGGCTTATGCCTTCAATTATCTGCAACCACCCTATCAGGCAGGCGGCGCCCCGCTTCCTATGCTCTTAATGCAAAAAGGTATGCCCCCGGAGGAACATACCTTTACCAAAATCAGTAACGAAATTTATCTCGAAGTTTATGGCTGTTAGTGACTAACGACCGCCTCTGCTGGCGCCTCTGTCGCTACGTGGCGCTGATGGCGCCGGAGCAGCACGTTGTGGCTGCGGCTGTGGCGCCGGCCGTGATGGCTGTACCTGCGGACGTGACTGCATTGGAGGCTGTGACGGACGAGGTTGTGCCTGTGGCGCTACCATCTGCGGACGAGACTGAGAAGGCTGCGGCTGCGGACGTGACATTTCAGGTTGTGGCTGTGGACGTGACATCTGCGGCTGTGCTGGTCTTGTTACCGGACCAGGGCTAGGTGTCGGCGTCATGGGCCTTGTTTCAGGTCTGCTGTTAGAACGGTCAGGCCTTGTATTGTTGTCAGGTCTTGGCGTAAACGTATTGTTGTTACCCGGGTTAGACGGTGTTACCGGTCTTGTAGACGGAGCTGACGGTACAGACGGAGCCGGTGTGGACGGTCTGTTGTTATTCCTGTCAAACTCTGGTCTGGTCGGACGGTTATCATTGGTTCTGCCAGGTATATTGTTGTTATTGTTATTCTCTATTGGTCTTACCGGCGTGCTATTGTCCGGACGATTCATATTTCCCCTGTCTATTGTTCTGCCGGGTGTACCGTTATCAGGTCGGCCATCATTATTTCTGTCAATATTTCTGTCAGGTAAGTCATTTCTGCGGATAGTCCTGCCAGGTACTGGTCTGTCAGAGTTATTCCTGTCATTGCCGTTGCCATTGGTGAAGGTGTTGTTACCGCGTCCTCCACGTAAAGCAGATGGCTGCGGACGGTACATACTTACCTGGTTACGGTCAACAGTAGCACGGCCCGGACGGTTACCATCCACTACACGTACGGGGCGGATTTCGTTACGGGTGTAACGTTCCACATCACGGGTAGCAGGACCACGGTAATAAGTCCGGTTATTGATCACCGTTGTATTGTTGATGATGGTGGTGTTGTTATAGACATTCACACGATGACCTCTGTCCACATAGTATCTGTTCACATACGTGCTGGTAATGTACTGGCAGGGTACAAATGACCAGTAACCTACCGGGATGTTCATACTGACACCGATCATCATACCGGGGCCAAGCGGCGCCCATCCATAGTAATCATTACTGTTTCTCCAGCTTACCCATGCTGGTCCCCATTCGGTACCAGGCACCCACATCCAGCCATATGCATCATCGAATGCCCAGCGGCCGTAGTGGAAAGGCGCCCATCCCCAGTCATAATCAGATACCCATGTCCAGCCGTAGTCTGAATATACCCAGTGACCTGCGGTAGAGTATGGCTGGAAGTCGGGACCGGCGTTCGGGATCCATACCTGTCCGTAGCTACCATAGGTTGTCCAGTTACCGTATGGGCTAAGGGCATCGTAGAAGCCGGATATAGAGACCTGTGTCTGCTGATAAGGCTGTCGGGTCGTGGCGCAGGATACGCCGGTGACTGACAGCGAAACCGCAATCACAGCTAATGAAATATAGTTTTTAATGTTTTTCATGTCGATTGTTTTAAATGGGTGTGGCAACTTATAATTTGTCCGAAAACAACATTGTATAGCGATTTAGTAACTTCCTGAAGGCTATAAAATTTAGCGGTGAACGAATGCGTGGTATATAACAGTTGATCAATTGTTAAGGCTGAAAGCTGGCCTTTGGCATCTCTTTAGTTCGATGGTTAGGAGTCAGATATTAGCTTGTCTTGTGTAAATCAATATCTGTGCCTGAAACGCTAAAAGCTTGTCTGCAGGAGGTTTGATCAGTTTGCTAGGCTGTTTATTTAGCAAAATCTTCACAGAAACTGTTAAGAAAATGTTAGATGGGAGGAAGGGTAAAAGTTAGCAGGGCTAATGGTTGAAAAGAATTTATAATATCATAGATTGCTTATAATAAAAAATAGTTATCTATGGACTTTAGTGGATGATGTATGCGTTAAAAGGGCTAAATTGCACTCCTCATTCATCGCCTTTTGTTGTAAGAACTAATTGACTTCCAATAGATAATTGAAGGCTGTGGACGAGTGTCTCTGGTCTGTCCGACTATTTTTTGAATTTCCCCTATTAACAATTACCTTTGCGGCAAAATTAACAAACCGCTCATTTTAAGCATTTATAAACCTCTTAAAAATATGCCTAACACAGGTAAGATCAAGCAAATTATCGGTCCCGTGGTGGACGTCCACTTTGATGGAAAGTTGCCCGAAATCTACAACGCACTGGAAATTACCCGCGAAAATGGTCAGAAGGTAGTGCTGGAAGTACAGCAGCACCTTGGTGAAGATAGCGTTCGTTGCGTAGCAATGGACTCTACGGATGGTTTCGTGAGAGGAATGGCCGTAACGGACAAGGGCACTCCTATTAAAATGCCGGTGGGCGAAGGCATCAAAGGTCGCTTGTTCAACGTGGTAGGTGAGGCTATCGATGGCTTGGGTGATGTTGATAGCAGCAATGGATATCCTATTCACCGTAAGCCGCCTAAATTCGAAGATCTGGCAACAGATACAGAAGTACTGTTCACTGGTATCAAAGTAATCGACCTGATCGAGCCATATGCAAAAGGTGGTAAGATTGGTTTGTTCGGTGGTGCTGGTGTGGGTAAAACCGTATTGATCCAGGAGTTGATCAACAACATCGCAAAAGGTTACGAAGGTTTATCCGTATTTGCCGGCGTGGGTGAGCGTACCCGTGAAGGTAATGACCTGATGCGTGAAATGATCGAAGCCGGTATCGTAAAATATGGCGCGAAATTCCAGGAGTCCATGGAACATGGCGGATGGGATCTGAGCGCAGTAGATAAAGAGGGTCTGAAACAATCTCAGGCTACCTTCATCTTCGGTCAGATGAACGAACCACCAGGAGCACGTGCTCGTGTGGCTTTATCCGGTCTGACAATGGCAGAATATTTCCGTGATGGAGATGGTACTGCAGGTGGTGGTAAAGATATCCTGTTCTTCGTAGACAACATCTTCCGTTTCACCCAGGCAGGTTCTGAAGTATCCGCGCTGTTAGGTCGTATGCCATCAGCGGTGGGTTATCAGCCAACCCTGGCAACAGAGATGGGTCTGATGCAGGAGCGTATCACTTCCACTAAAAATGGTTCAATCACTTCCGTACAGGCGGTTTACGTACCTGCGGATGACTTGACTGACCCTGCTCCGGCTACAACCTTTGCCCACCTGGATGCTACCACCGTATTGGATCGTAAGATCTCCGACTTAGGTATCTATCCTGCTGTGAGCCCGCTGGAATCAACTTCCCGTATCCTCAGCCCTAGCATCGTAGGTGAAGCTCACTACAACTGTGCACAGAGAGTTAAAATGATCCTTCAGCGTTATAAAGAACTGCAGGACATCATCGCAATCCTGGGTATGGATGAGTTGAGTGATGAAGATAAACTGACTGTATCCCGCGCTCGTCGTGTGCAGCGTTTCCTGTCTCAGCCTTTCCACGTAGCAGAACAGTTCACTGGTCTGAAAGGTGTACTGGTACCAATCGAAGAAACTATCCGTGGTTTCAACATGATCATGGACGGTGAAGTAGATGAGTATCCGGAAGCAGCATTCAACCTGGTTGGTAACATCGAAGCAGCTATCGAGAAAGGTAAGAAACTGCTGGAAGCAGCTAATAACTAATATTTTTCACCCTTAACTTTTAATATGTTATTAGAAGTATTAACACCTGAAAGAAAACTGTATTCCGGCGAAGTGTATGGTGTACAGCTGCCAGGCATTGACGGTCTTTTCGAAGTGCTGGACAGGCACGCACCGTTGATCGCTGCCCTGGGCAAAGGCAGGATGAAGGTGCTGAAAGATAAAACACAGAGCGAGTTCTATAACATAGAAGGTGGTTTCGTGGAAGTGTACAGAAATAAAGCAACTGTGCTTGTTGAAGGCGCGGAAGCGAAATAATCAATTAGGAATTAGGAATTAGGAATTGGAGTATTTAAGTCCGACTACTAAGCATAGTTCTGAATACTAAAAGAGAAGTAAATCATCTTACTTTAAATACAAAGAGAGACGTTTCTGATGAAACGTCTCTCTTTTTTTGTTTATACACCAACCAGATGTCAACTTTTATATTGATACTGGTTGTCTTGTTTCAGATCATATTACTCTTTCCCATCAATCTCTTTATCGCTTTCCATCCAATCTCATCCAATTTCATCCATCATCCAATTCATCCAATCTCCGCTGCATTTCAATTCTTAATTGTTAATTCCCTAATTCCTAATTGAAATAAATAGGCCGGGTATGATTACCCGGCCTTTCTTTTTGTCCTAACTATTCCAATCTAATTAATAAATAGCCCTGTTCTAGAGCGCAGTAAGATTACTGGCCAGGGCGTTGCACAAATCAGGTCCCGGCTGCGCAGAAAATACATCCTGCAGCGGCACTAGGGCCTGTTCCTATGAAAATGAATATTTTATGTTTATGATGACGAATGATTTTATTGCTTCAACCGTTTGAAATAATGTCCTGACCCTGATAAAAAAAAGGGTCTCTCATTTACTTCGTTGTTGCGAATTGTTTTGTTTTTATTCTATATCCAGGAAGGTGTAAACGTGATCTGGTTTGTCCTTCATAGGTATTTATATTCGGTTATATTAGAATTCCTTCCCCTACGGTGTCCTATTATCAGCAGGTTTACAAACAATAGAATGCTCTGACTACATTACTTTTTTACCTAAGCAAGATATTTGATTTTTTTTAAATATCCTCGTTTAAGGGAAGCGTTTTGAGCAACGGAAAAGCACCCATTGACGTTAGTCATTGGGCCTCAGCCGATAGGCATATAATAATTTTTTTAACTTTTTTTTCCACAGATGGTTCTAAAGCCGGTTTACCGGCATACGGAGGAGCATATACGTAGCTTTTCAGTTGCTAGTTCAATAGTGGATCTATCGGGAAATTGGCCATGATGGCAAAGTTAGCGCCCAGGTTCTTCAATGCCTGCGGCCATATATTCTGTTCTTTTGCTTCAAAAATAAGCGGTGCATTGCTTTCAGATAAGATCCAGGATTTTTCATTGAGTTCATTCTCAAGCTGTCCGCTACTCCATCCCGAATAACCTATGAAAAACTTGATCTTGTTCAGGTCCAGACGGCCACTGTTGATCAATGATACGACCTGATCAAACTCACCTCCCCAATATACGCCGTCCCGTATCTCAAACCCGCCTCTGATCAACTCAGGCTGCTGATGTATAAAGTGAATGGTGTCTATCTGTACCGGTCCTCCGTAATACACCCTGATGTTGTTTATCAGCACTTCCGGTACAAGCTCATTCAAAGACTGGTCAAACACCTTGTTAAGCACAAAACCAAAGCTACCCCGACTCTCCTGATGTTCGCACAGTAATACAACGGTACGGGCAAAATTCTGATCTTTAAGGAATGGGTCCGCAATCAGTAATATTCCAGGCGACAAAGAAACCATACACATACAATTTTAGCACTTACCCAAATTTAACTAATTGAAAGCAAGTATAATAGTATTTGTTGGAGTTTTACTTGCCAGTTTCCCGTATTCTTTAAGGAGGCAGGGAATGATTCACAGAAAGGTAGAAAGGGGCTAAAAACGCCTTAAACAGGCTAAAAAATTAAAAGGAGGCTAGAAAGCCTCCTTACCATTTTATCAACCAAAATCTAAATCGCTTATGGAAACGAAATCCATGTCGATGTATGTAGAAATTTAAAAATTGCTAGTTTGTTAAACCAGTACATCAAATTTAGTACCAGTTTGATAAGGCAAATGTACAGAAGATTGATCAATTATGAATATTATTTCCCAGTTAAAATTACGTTAAAGTGATGTTTTATTGTTAAAGTGAGGATGGATAACGGTTTTGAGCTTTTAAATTTGTATTAATGTTGCTATAGCAAGCAATGATTTTTAACAATTCAGGTGCTGGTACCCTCGTTCTTTGTGAGTATCTTGTGCGCCTTAGTATTGATGTAGCATGGTACCATTGAAGAAAGTATTTCCCATAATTGTGGTGTTAATTACCCTGTCATTATTGGGAATCATCTGGATCCAGGTTAACTGGATCTATAACGCCGCTATCGTACGTCGCGAGCAGATGGAACAGCGCGCAGTAAACGTAATGCTGGACGTGAAGGAGAAGATGCTTCAACGTAAAGCGCCTCCTATGCGTTTTAAAGTAGATGGCGCTGCCATCCGGCCTACTGAAAAGGGATTGGCGATTGATAAGTATGAGATCACCAATACTATCGATCTGACAACGAGTGTCAGCGATCGCTTCACAACAAGAGAAGTGCAGGAGATGATCGCTAAAAGTCTGCGTGAGCAACACCTGGATACAACATTCGAATTTGCCATATTGGGTAAAGGTCATTTTGGCAATAGCAACGGCATCCGTATGCAATCTGCCGGATTGTCCAAAATGCTTGAAAATACCACCAGCTCAGATAGCCTTGACTATACGTTCCAGTATATACCACTGGTGAATAGCTTTGACTATGTGACAGGCGAAACAGAAACACTGCTGCTGGTACAGCCTAAGAACAGCATGATGTTACTCTTATCGCTGGGTAAAATGATGGCAGGTGGATTGTTATTTACTGCCGTGATCATTACTGCATTTATACTCACTATCCGGACAATGCTGAATCAGAAGAAATTGTCGGAGATCAAATCAGACTTTATCAACAACATGACGCATGAACTGAAAACACCATTGGCCACGATCTCGCTGGCTATTGATGCTATCGGTAATGAAAAGGTCATGGACAACAGGGATAAGATCCGTTACTTCTCTGGTATCATCAAAGAGGAGAACAAGCGTATGAACAAACAGGTAGAGAGCATCCTGCAATCTGCCTTACTGGAGAAGAATGAAATAGGACTGAATCTGCAGGTGACAGATGTACATGATGTAATATCCAGCACAGTAGAAAATCTGCAATTACAGCTGGATGCAAAACAAGGTCACGCCGAACTGCGACTGGATGCAATCAATCCCATCATTAAAGCAGACGATGTGCATTTCTCCAACGTAATCTTCAATCTGCTGGATAATGCCATCAAGTATTCAAAAGAAAACCTTGAGGTAGTGATATCTACACACAATACACGTAAAAGCCTCATTATTACAATAGCAGATAACGGTATCGGTATGAGCCGTGACACGATTTCCCGTATCTTTGAAAAATTCTATCGTGCACATACAGGTAATGTGCATAACGTAAAAGGATTCGGATTGGGATTAAGTTATGTGAAAGCCATCGTGGATGCCCATAAAGGCAAGATCAAAGTAGAAAGCACGATGGGGAAGGGTAGTAAGTTTACATTGGAATTTCCACAAGAATAGAATATCAATTAGGAATTAGGAATTAAAAATTAGGAATATTTCACATAGCGTCCTAATTCTTAATTCTTAATTCTTAATTCTTAATTCCTAATTCTTAATTGAAAAAAAATGGCATTAATCGAAAAAGAACTTGCGCATTTTAAACACGCTATTGCCGTTCCGGGTATGGGTGTTGCAATGCAGGAAAAACTGAAGGAAACGCGCGTATTGGTAGTAGGCGCCGGTGGATTGGGATCTCCGGTGATACAGTATTTAAGCGCAAGTGGCGTTGGTGTAATCGGTATTGCCGATTATGGTGTAATTACTGATGAAGATATGCACAGGCAACCCATCTATCAGATGCAGGACCTGCGTAAACATAAGGCTAAAATGGCTGCCAGCCGCTTGTGGGCGAGCAATCCTTTTACCAAACATTATCCTTTACTGTTACAGGTAAAGCCGGAAAATATTAAACAACTGCTGGAAGGTATGGACCTCGTGATCGATTGTTCCCAGCATCATGCGACGCATCTCGTGATCAACGATGCCTGTGTGGCGCATGGTAAACCTTTCGTGATCGGTGAGGTACATAACTGGGTGTCCTGGTGGGCAGGTTTTAATATCGCGCCCGCCAGTGGTGATGCAGCTGCTTCTTACCGTTGTAACCTCGACATGATCGATGATCACCGTAATTTCGATGCAGGCGCTATCGGTGTTACACATGGTGCTACGGGTATGATGATCGTGAATGAAGTGCTGAAATACATTGCCGGTGTACCTGACGGGCTGGCCAACAAATTCTATAGCATGAATTTCCTGCATAACACCTACCAGGTGAACACACTGTTCCCGGATGCCGGTATACTGGCGGATATCAGGGCGAAAGGCGTGCTGACAGCAGAAGAATATGGTATAGACATCGTACCGGATATTGAAGACTAAATAATACACATGTTCAGCAAGCTGAAACTAAAACCTATACTTTCCGCGATCCTGGGGCTTTACCTGGTGATCGGCGTATTGCTGACCTTATTCCAGAAAAAGTTCATCTTTCATCCGGAACCGCTGGAGGCGAGTTATGTCTTCAAATACGACATTCCATTTGAAGAAATCAGCATCCGTATCAATGAGAAACAGACGCTGAGCGCCATGCTGTTTAAGGCAGATCAGCCGAAAGGTATGGTAATATACTTTCATGGGAATGCCCGTAATATTTCCAAATATGGAAATAAGGCCAGATTGATGCTGAAACGCGGCTACAGTGTGTTGATGATGGATTATCCTACTTATGGAAAAACCACCGGCAAACTGACCGAAACGACGATCTACGACAACGCCCTGCATATGTATGAGGTAGCCCGGAAGTTTTATCCACCGGACAGTATTATCATTTACGGAAGATCACTGGGGACGGCAGTCGCTGCCCAACTGGCAGCTGTCCGCGATTGTAAACGACTGGTGCTGGAAGCTCCGTATTTCAACATGACAGAGATGGCAATGCGTTTGGTACCGCTTTACCCTTACGCGTATATGCTCGATTTCAAGTTCCCGACAAATGAATACCTGCCCAAAGTAACAGCGCCTGTTGTCATCATTCATGGTACGGATGATAAGACAATACCGGTTGAATCAGGGAAGAAACTGGAGAAGCTGTTCAAAACAGGCGACCAGTTTATAACTATACCCGGCGCGGATCACAATAACCTGGAGAAATATCCTGACTATCTGAAAGCGTTAGATGTCGCGTTGCGATAATTTAGCCTGTCTGGCTGTTACATGCAGTTCATGTGGCAGACCCAGTTTCAGGGAATAGTTCTCATGCGTATGTCCTACCGGGAAGCCGAAGCAGACCGGGTATTCGTAATCCTGTACAATATTCCGGATGATCTCGTACTCAGTCTGGCCAAAAGGCGTATCCGTCTCTTTGCCATCTGTAAAAGACCCGATTACCAGTCCGGCGAGATCTTCCAGCCATCCTGCCCTTTTCAGGTTGTACATCATACGGTCGACATTATAGCGGTATTCGCCGATATCTTCCAGAACCAGTATTTTGCCTTTTGTATCCGGTTGCGATTCCGTACCTGACAGGTTGGCCAGGAGGGACAGGTTACCACCAATCAGCTTACCACTGCCCTTTCCGGTACGGTTCAGATCATGTGGCGCCGCCGTATAACGGTAGGAAGTACCTTTTAAGGCCAGCCGGAGACTATCTACATATTCGTTTTCAACGGTTTCGGGCCTTATACCACTACACATCATGGAGTGGATGGTAGGAATGCCGTACTGGTGCTGAACATGGGTATGCAGGGCGGTAATATCACTATACCCGCAGATCCACTTGGGATGTTTGCGGAATTTCTTGAAATCCAGTTCATCCAGTATACACACCATGCCATAACCACCGCGGCCAAAAATGATAGCTTTGATATCAGGGTCGTCCAGCATATCCTGCAGCTCTTCCAGCCGCAGTTCATCCGGAGCAGAGAAATTATGGAAACTGGTGCCTACCGTAATGCCCAGGTGTACCTGGAAACCCCAGGAACTGATCACTTCAGCAGCATATTCTGCTGCCTGCAGATCCATTTTACTACTACTACAGGTGATGCCTATCAGATCACCTTTTTTGAGGTATGGCGGAATTTTCATTGTTCTATGCTTTAATTACCTTTGCAGACCATTTGGGGAGTTATCCCAAACCCGACAGGGCTAAGTTGATAAATACTTTTCGCTCTTCCAAAAGCAAAAACAGAATTTCCATTATTTAAGCATTCTTTAAGCGAACATGGCAAAATTTAACAGATATCTAATAACAGCGGCATTGCCTTATGCCAACGGACCGGTCCACATCGGTCACCTGGCTGGCTGTTATATTCCCGCCGATATATATGTGCGCTACCTGCGTGCTAAAAAGGCGGATGTAAAGTTCATAGGAGGAACTGACGAACACGGAGTACCTATCACCATCAAGGCGATGAAGGAAAACGTGACGCCGCAGGATATTGTGGATAAATATCATAAGATCATCTATGACAGCTTTACAGACATGGGTATCTCTTTCGATATTTTCTCCAGAACCACTAAACAGGTACACCACGAAACAGCAGCTGACTTCTTCAAGACGATGTATGATAAAGGGCTGTTTGAAGAAAAGGAAAGCGAGCAGTTCTTTGACGAAACTGCCAATGTATTCCTGGCTGACCGTTATATCGTTGGTACCTGCCCTAAATGCGGTAACCCGAATGCATACGGCGACCAGTGTGAAAGATGTGGTACTTCTCTGAGTCCGGACGAACTGATTGAACCACGTTCTACCCTCAGCAATGCCGTGCCTGTCAAGAAAAAGACAAAGCACTGGTATATGCCTTTACAGAACTATGAACCATTCCTGAAAGAATGGCTCCTGGAAGGTCATAAAGAGTGGAAAAACAACGTATACGGTCAGTGTAAAAGCTGGATCGACGGCGGTCTGCAAAGCAGGGCGATGACCCGCGACAGCAGCTGGGGTATCCAGGTGCCACTGCCGGATGCAGAAGGAAAAGTACTGTACGTATGGTTTGATGCACCGATCGGTTATATCTCCGCTACCAAAGAACTGACCGCCAACTGGGCAGACTACTGGTGTAAAGATGATACCAAGCTGGTACACTTTATTGGTAAAGACAATATCGTGTTCCACTGCGTGATATTCCCGGCAATGCTGAAAGGCCATGGTGGATATGTACTGCCTGAAAATGTGCCTGCAAACGAGTTCCTGAATATCGAAAGTGAGAAAGTGTCTACCTCCCGTAACTGGGCGGTATGGGTGCATGATTATGTAAAGGACTTCCCCGATCAGCAGGATGTACTGCGTTACGTATTGACCAGCATCGCGCCTGAAACAAAGGACAGCGACTTTACCTGGAAAGATTTCCAGCAGCGTAATAACAGTGAGTTAACTGATATCTTCAGCAACTTTGTGCACCGTACTATGGTATTGATGCATAAACTCTGCAATGGTAAAGTACCCGCTTTCCATGCAGATCTGAAAGACGAGAAAGATGATGCATTATTTGCCGCGCTGACCGCTTCCAAACAGCGGATCGAGGATTCACTGGAAAACTTCCGTTTCCGTGAAGCACTGGCAGAAGTAATTGATATCTCCCGTTCAGGTAACAAATACCTCCAGGAAAGAGAACCATGGAAACTGGCAAGTGCGATGGCAAAAGATCCGTCACTGGCAGCAGCCAACCAGAAACAGATCGACAACTGTCTGCACCTGTGTCTGCAGCTGACCGCCAACCTGGCGATCCTGGTGAATCCGTTCCTGCCATTCACCGCGAAGAAGATCTGCCATATGCTGAAGGTCGTAGATCGTATGCTGGAGTGGGAAAATGCAGGTAGTCTTAAACTGGTGAATGTAGGATATCCGCTGCGCGAGCCGGAGTATCTGTTCAGCAAAATTGACGATGTGAAGATCCAGGAGCAGATCGATAAACTGAAAGCAGGTCTGGTGAAACCAGCAGCAGCTCCTGTCGAAACGAAAGTAAAAGAAATGAAGCCTGAGATACAGTTCGATGATTTCGCAAAACTCGACCTGCGCGTAGGTACAATCCTGGAAGCAGAGAAAGTACCAAAAGCGGATAAACTGCTGAAATTACTGGTAGATATCGGTACTGAAAAACGTACGGTGGTATCTGGTATCGCAGAACATTTTACACCGGAAGAAGTAGTAGGTAAACAGGTAACACTGGTGGCCAACCTGGCGCCAAGAAAAATGCGTGGTATCGAAAGTCAGGGAATGATCCTGATGGCTGAAAATGCTGCCGGTAAACTGGTATTCGTTAATCCGGATGCAGCAGTAGATGCAGGTAGTGAAGTGAGATAATACTTTTTCACAAATTATACCCAAAAAGGGGGTGTTCCGGAAGGAATATCCCCTTTTTTTAAAGTGATCAAGTCCACCTATACGTCGTGTATGAAGCATGTATAATGCATGTTTAAGGTATGTCCGGTATGTTATATAGCCCCCGTTAATGCTATCACAATTCTTCCTGTCTCATGCATAATTCCTGATTTTTTCCTTATATTCGTAGTGATGTCATTGCACACAACATATCAGCATTCATCCTTTCAGCATACGCCAGTACTGCGTATGACTGTTGTTGTGCATACCAATACCCCAATAGCAAGTAAGTCTTACTATTACACAACCTTTAAGGACTTCGATACTTTTTCCCCGGACTATTATTAATTCACTTTATTGTTCGGGGATCCCTCGGTTTTTCTATTGTATAGTTTGTTCCACTGCGCGATATACCACATCGGCAGGAATTTTTTTTAATTTAAAATTAGTAGTGTATGAAATCAGGAAAAGCAAAGACCAAAGAAAAAACCCCAGTCATTCTTTGTGAAGAAGATTATAACCTCCTGAAACAATTTGCAGGCACCAAAACAGATGATATCAGCGAAATGTCACTGGCGTATGAACTGAATCGCGCCGTTATCGTGGATAATGAATCCCTGCCTGTAGGGACCATCCGTTTGAACTCACTGGTAAGTGTGAAAGAAGTCAATTCAGGAAAAGTGACTGACTTCCGTATTGTAATGCCGATTGATGCAGATATCAAGCAAAAGAAAATTTCTATACTGGCGCCGCTGGGTGCAGCTCTGATAGGTTTCCGTAAAGGAGACGAAGTAGAGTGGAAGATGCCGGCTGGCGTGAAGCGCTTTACTGTACTGAATGTGCAGGCATAAATAGGAAGTCCGCCGGCGGCGGACTTTTTTATTTTAATTCTTACTGTTGATAAGATGTACGATCACTTTTACCATCATCTCCTTTTCCTCCGGTTTTGATTCCGCAATCATCAGGGTGAATGCTACCAGGGCATTGTCCGCAATTCTTTTACGACCGTCCTGCCCGTAGAGGAGGTTGTTCTTTTCCAGGAACCATACAAACAGAAATGCTGCGATCCGCTTATTCCCGTCGGAAAAAGAGTGGTTCTTAATCACAAAATATAAGAGATGGGCCGCCTTCTCTTCCACACTGGGATAGAGATACTGACCACCAAAAGTCTGGCAGATCGCCGCCAGTGAACCCTGAAAAGAATCATCTTTTTCATTACCGAACAGTGCGCTTCCTCCAAAACGGTCTCTTAACCCGTTAATAGCGAGCATAGCTGTTTCGTAAGTAATAACAAACAGGTTTTCCGCTGTCGTATTTTCTATTTCCAGCAATTGATGATCGTACTTATCCAGTACGTCCAGGGCATAGGTGTAGTCGCTAAGTACGCGCTGCAACTGTGCAGACTCGTTGGCATCCATAGCATTACGCTGATTAAACTGATTCATGATACTTGTTTCTGATGTGTACCTCCAGGCATGTGATTGGCATTTCTTGGGGCCGAAAGGCGCAAATTTAAGCTGAAATGTGGCAATTATCCATTCAGGCAACTCAAATCCGATCTTTAATAAGGCGATTATTATTCCCGATTGCGTAAACGATTTGCGTTATAACACGGTATTTTTGGCAGATTCTATCACCATTAGCGCGCAGGTCCGGATAAAACGGGCCATCAATTACAGTAAAACATGAATTTTTCCAGGAAGCCAACCGTCAAGAAAAAACAGTCCCGCAGTCTGTTCTATCGTATTTCAGCCTGGTTACACCTATGGCTGGGTCTGATCACAGGAATTGTGATGATCATCGTATGCGTGACAGCCTGCATCTGGGTATTCCATGACGAAATCACCCGCTTACTGGAACCTGAAACCGTAATTGCCCGTCAGGATAAACCTGTGATTACTCCTTCACAGGTAAGAGAAATCGGCGCACAAAAATATCCCAAGCTGAAACCGGGTTATGTGACTTACCAACAGGGAAATGCTATTTACCTGAGCCTGGGAGAAGGCAGAAAAGGAAATACGGTACTCCGGTTGAACCCATACAGTGGGGAAGTGATCAGTGTAAAAGAACATAAAGCCGGAGAAACAGATTTCTTCCGTTTTATCCTGAATGGTCACCGCTTCCTATGGATGCCTTATGAAATAGGCAGACCCATCGTCAATTACAGCACGCTGATATTCGTTATTATCCTGATCAGCGGGATGGTACTGTGGTGGCCGCAGAAATGGTCAAAAAAAGCACGTGAGCAAAGCTTTAAGATAAAATGGGACGCCTCTTTTAAAAGGGTGAACTATGACCTGCATAATGTACTGGGTTTCTATTCCCTGATTGTATTACTGGCAATCGCGCTGACGGGGATGGTATATGGTATCAAGTGGTACAGTAACGGATTGTACTGGGTTACTTCCGGCGGACAAACAATCGAAGAGTTTAAAAGACCACAGTCCGATTCAACACAGCTGGGTAAGTTATATACGCCTGAGCAGGCAATGGACCTGGCATGGGGGAAAGTACTCGCCAAACACCCGGATGCAGAAGGCTTCTACTATTCTTTTGCAGATACTTCCAAGCCAAAGGCTGCCATCAGTATTACGATTTATCCTACGGCAGGTAAGTTTTATAATAACAGAAGTTATGCATTCGATCAGCATACGTTAAAGGAGCTGGCCGGTAATAAGGTATACGATATCAGTTTTGCAGAAGCCGGTTTTGGTGCAAAACTGCGTAAAGCAAATTATGATATTCACGTGGGTTCCATACTGGGATTACCCGGTAAAATCCTGGCTTTCTTTGGTGCGTTAATAGGGGCCAGTCTGCCGGTAACAGGTTTCCTGGTATGGTTGGGTAAGAAGAAGAAAACAAAGAAAAGTGTGGCGACTAAAAAAGCGCCGGTAGCAAGCAGACCTCAGGCAGTTTAAATAAAATACCTTGTCATAAGAAAGGACCGTCCGCCGTATGGCAGACGGTCCTTCGTTTTTTTATGGCTTTTGTGGCAAGTCTCCCAAAAAATCATATATTCATTTATCGATATTAACAATCAAGACTCACTACAATGCCTCAGCGCTTGTAGCACATAAAACGCGTTCTATGAAAAGACACATTAACAAGGTGGCTGTTTTAGGTTCAGGAGTAATGGGTTCAAGAATAGCAGCCCATTTCGCAGGCGTAGGAGTACAGGTTTTGTTACTGGATATTGCCCCCAAAGAGTTAACTGATGCAGAAAAAGCTAAAGGGCTGTCACTTGACAGCAAAGCGGTAAAAAACCGCATCGTAAACGACGCATTACAGTCTGCCCTGAAAGCAAACCCTTCTCCGGTGTACAACAAGGACGTGGTAAAGCTGATCCGTACCGGCAACTTTACAGACGATATGAAGGAGATTGCCAACTATGACTGGATCATTGAGGTTGTGGTGGAAAATCTGGACGTCAAAAAGTCTGTTTTCACGGAAGTGGAAAAGTACCGTAAACCAGGTACCCTGATTACTTCCAACACTTCAGGTATTCCTATTCACCTGATGGCGGAAGGCCGCAGCGATGATTTTAAGCAACATTTCTGTGGTACCCACTTCTTTAACCCTCCGCGCTATCTGCGCTTACTGGAAATCATTCCCACACCGCATACTGACCCGGAAATCGTGGATTTCCTGATGCATTACGGAGATCTGTACCTGGGTAAAACCACGGTACTCTGTAAGGATACGCCCGCATTTATTGCCAACAGGGTAGGGGTGTATTCTATCATGGCGATTTTCCACATCATGCAGGAAATGCAGCTGAATATAGATGATATCGATGCGCTGACCGGCCCGGTAATCGGCAGACCAAAATCTGCTACTTTCCGTACAGCCGATGTCGTGGGGATCGATACACTGGTGAGAGTAGCAAAAGGTGTGGCAGAGAACTGTCCGCAGGATGAAGCAAAGGATATCTTCGTGATCCCTCCGTTCCTGCAAAAAGTAGTGGAAAACAAATGGTTGGGCGATAAGACCGGCCAGGGTTTCTATAAAAAGACCAAAGGAGAAGGCGGTAAGGAAATACTGACGCTCAACCTGGAAACGATGGAATATGGTCCCCGTCAGAAATCTAAATTCGCAAGTATTGAAGCGGCCAAGCAGGTGGAAGACCTGAAGCAGCGGCTGCGTGGATTGTTTACTGCGGGCGACAAAGCCGGTCAGTTCTATCAGCAGTTCCACGCTTATCTGTTCTCTTATATTTCTCACCGTATTCCTGAGATCGCGGATGATATCTATAAAGTGGACGATGCGATGAAAGCTGGTTTCGGATGGGAGATCGGCGCTTTTGAATCATGGGATGTGCTGGGTGTGGAAAACGGTATCAAAGCCATTGAAGCGAAAGGATTAAGCGTAGCGCCATGGGTAAAGGAAATGCTGGAGAAAGGTATGAAGAGCTTCTACAAAATAGAAGCGGGCAAGAAATATTACTACGATGTAAAATCACACGTTTATAAACTGCTGCCTGGTGCAGATACATTCGTTATCCTGGAAAATCTTTCCGGTAATGTGGTGTGGAAAAACAGTGCATGTACCCTGTATGATATCGGAGACGGTGTGGTTACCATCGACTGGAAAACTAAAATGAACACCATCGGGGGCGAAGTGCTGGAAGGTGTGAATAAAGCGATTGATAGGGCGGAAAAAGACTTCCGCGGACTGATCATCGGCAATGAGGGCGCTAACTTCTCAGCCGGTGCAAATGTGGGGATGATCTTCATGTATGCGGCAGAACAGGAGTATGATGAACTGGACATGGCTGTACGTATGTTCCAGAAAACAACCATGCGTCTGCGTTATTCTTCCATTCCGGTGATTGTAGCGCCACATGCGCTGACACTGGGAGGTGGTTGTGAAATGTGTCTCCATGCCGATAAGGTACAGGCAGCGGCGGAATCGTATATCGGACTGGTGGAACTCGGTGTAGGCCTGATCCCTGGTGGTGGCGGTACCAAAGAAATGGCACTGCGCGCCAGCGATGAATTCAAAGAAGGCCGTATTGAAGAGGAGCCACTGAAAGATCGTTTTATGGCGATTGCCATGGCGAAAGTGAGCACTTCTGCGCAGGAAGCCTTTGACCTGGGCGTTTTGCGCAAAGGACATGACGAGATCACATTGAATCAAAGCCGCCTGATCGCTGATGCAAAACGCAGCGTATTACAACTGGCAGATGAAGGCTATACCCGTCCGGTAGAGAGGAAGGATGTAAAAGTCCTGGGCCGTGCCGCACTGGGGATGTTGCTGACCGGTATTCACAGTATGCGTTTTGCTAACTACATATCAGAGCACGATGCGAAAATAGCCGGTAAACTGGCCTATGTAATGAGTGGGGGAGATCTCTCAGAAGCCTCACTCGTGAGCGAACAATATCTGCTCGACCTGGAGAGGGAAGCATTCCTTAGCCTCGCCGGTGAGCGTAAAACCCTGGAAAGATTGCAGAGTGTGATCAAAACAGGCAAACCAATCAGAAATTAAATCACCTGATGTCAACTATTCTATCCCTTAACAACATTTCAAAGCGGTACGGACACGTACAGGCGCTGGACGGCGTATCATTTGATATTCCGGCAGGCAGCGTGTATGGTATACTCGGACCAAACGGTAGTGGTAAAACCACGATGCTGGGTATTGTGACCGACGTACTGAAAGCGGATGCCGGTTCTTTCACCCTGATGGAGCAGACACCTTCTGCCGCACAGCGCAGGAAGATCGGAACGCTGTTGGAAACGCCTAATTTCTATCACTATCTGTCGGCGTATAAAAACCTGCAGATAGTCGCTAATATCAAACAGACAAGCGAACAGGATATTCCCCGGGTGCTGGAACTGGCCGGATTAGTGGCCAGACAGCACTCGGCTTTTAAGACTTACTCCCTGGGTATGAAACAGCGGCTGGCTATTGCAGCAGCAATGCTGGGCGATCCGGAGGTCCTGATACTGGACGAACCTGCCAATGGGCTGGATCCGGTAGGGATTGCAGAGGTGAGAAATCTGATCCGCCAGCTGGCACAGTCGGGTAAGACCATTATTATGGCCAGTCACCTGCTGGATGAAGTGGAAAAAGTTTGTACACATGTGGCTATCCTGCGGAAAGGGAAGTTGTTGGGTTCAGGTCCGGTGAACGCAGTCCTGTCCAGGGATAATTTTATCGAGATCGGCGGGCCTGATAATCAGGCACTGTCACAGCTGATAAAACAGCATCCGGCCTTTGTACAGGTATTGCCTGGTCAGGACGGTATTTTGCAGGTCACTTTCCGCGAAACGATTGATCCGGCAAGCCTGAACAGCTGGTGCGCACAACAGGGCGTCTGGCTGAGTCATCTCCAGATGAGCAGAAAGAGCCTGGAAACGGCATTCCTGGAATTAACCAACAACTAATCCTCTTTGTACTGAAGCTTATGCTGCAAATTATTAAAATAGAATGGCTTAAGGTAAAGAATTACCGCACCTTCTGGGTGTTTATCGGCCTGGGACTGCTGGCGATGCTGGCCCCGAATTTCATTATCCACGACATCTTTGTCAAAAATATACCTAAAGAAGCTCAGCAACTGTTGGGACAGTCTATGTATGATTTCCCGCTGGTATGGCAAACTGTCGCCAGCGTCAACTCTTATACTTCCGGTATTTTCAGTCTGCTGGTCATTACCCTGGTCAGTAATGAGTTCAACTATAAAACCCACCGGCAGAATGTTATTGACGGATGGGACAGGAGGGACTTTGTACTCTCCAAATTGTTCTGGGTAGTCACATTGGCACTACTGGCGCTCCTGACCTCCCTGATCGCGGTATTTATTTTCGGCGGTGTGTATGGCAAAGCGCCTTTTAGTATGGAAGGTTCCCGCTTTCTGGGTTATTACTTTTTGCAGGTGCTGGTATCATTAAGTCTGGCGCTGCTGGTAGGTATGCTGGTGAAGCGTACCGGACTTGCCATTATCCTGTTCCTGGGTTATATCATGTTTATTGAGCAGATACTCGTTTCCATTGTTAAACGCTTTTTCGGCAATATCGGGGGATTATTCCCTTTACAGGCCGGAGATGAATTGCTCCCATTCCCTATTGTGGAGAAACTGGTGAAATTCTCTGGTCCTTATGACAGCGTGGTATATCTGACGGCGCTGGTTGCGTATATCGCAATTTTCATCTGGCTTGTGTTCCGGCGGATGCTACGTACTGATCTTTAATATAGTATGTTAATTATATGTTATTTGTAAAAGTATATCGGGGAGAGGCGTAATCTTTCCCCTATCTTTTACGTTGATAAGCTGTTATGCGCATTATTACATGATCATGCGCTAGGGACTATCAGTTAAGTGTATTAAATTTGTTCTGAAAAGAAAACTCAAAAGCACGTGAAGGGTAAAGCGCAGGAAAAGATCATTCTGGTAACAAACGATGATGGTGTAACAGCTCCGGGCATCCGGGCACTGATTGAAGCGGTAAGTCCGCTGGGAAGAGTCGTGGTAGTGGCGCCGGATAGTCCGCAGTCAGGAAAGGGACACGCTATTACGATCGGCGTGCCGCTCCGTCTGGACCAGGTAGATATCTTTGACGGCATAGAAGCATGGCAATGTTCCGGTACACCGGTAGATTGTGTGAAGCTGGCCCGCGACAAGATTCTGCACCGTTTGCCGGATATCTGTGTAAGTGGTATCAATCATGGTGCGAACCATTCCATTAATGTGATTTATTCCGGCACCATGTCAGCGGCAATGGAAGCGGCCATTGAGGGCGTACCTTCAGTGGGTTTCTCTTACCTGGACTACAGTTTTGATGCGGACTTCTCTTTATGTAAAGAAGTGGCTCATTCAGTGGCAAAGCAGATGCTGGAAACGGAACTGCCGGAGGGTACCCTGTTCAATGTGAATATCCCTGTTGTTAAAAAAGAAGACTATAAAGGATTAAAGATATGTCGTCAGGCAGATGCGAAATGGGTAGAAGCGTTTGACGAGCGCCGTGATCCGCGTGGTAAGAAATACTACTGGCTCACCGGTGAATTCACTAATCGCGATAACGGAGAAGATACTGACGTATACGCCCTTGCAAATAACTACGCTTCGCTTGTACCTGTGCAGTTCGATCTGACTGATTATAAGATGAAAAAGAAGCTGGAAAACGACTGGAAACTCTGATGTGTATAAATGCACATGTTCAAAACCTACTATGTTAAAACGAGATAATCTCCCATTAGGCATTGTACTGGGTGTATTTACACCGGTACTGGCCTTCTTCCTGTACTACCTGTTGGTATTCATGCCGAAGCATGATGTATCCCTGTCTGAGTTTATGACGCTTGTTCTTGAAAACCGTCAGACCTTACCAAAACTGATCAGTGTTTGCCTGTTACTGAATGGAGTGATATTTTACTTCTATACCAGATCCAGGAGAGACATTACGGCAAAAGGTATCTTCCTGGTGACGATGCTGTATGCTATTACGATCCTGTTCCTGAAGATATTACACGGATAATTAAAGACTGTTATGATTTTTAGAGCTGTTTCCAGAGATGGAAGCGGCTTTTCTATTTTAAGAAATTAGGAATTAGGAATTAGGAATTAGGAATTAAGAATTAAGAATTAAGAATTATTGTCTGACATTGATATACTGGTGTGTCTTTAATAAGATCCATTGATTGCCTTATCTAAATAGAACCGAATATTTAGAGGAAACGGGTATTGGTGTACAATTCTTAATTCTTAATTCCTAATTCTTAATTTAATTGGTATTGGTGTACAATTCTTAATTCTTAATTCCTAATTCTTAATTTAATTGGTATTGGTGTACAATTCTTAATTCTTAATTCCTAATTCTTAATTTAATTGGTATTGGTGTACAATTCCTAATTCTTAATTCCTAATTCCTAATTTATATTTGCCCTATGAAGTACTACATCATCGCCGGAGAAGCATCCGGTGATCTCCATGGAAGCAATCTGATCAAAGAATTGAAACAACAGGACACCGCAGCGGATATCCGTTGCTGGGGAGGCGATATGATGCAACAGGCTGGAGGAACGCTGGTGAAGCATTATAAAGATCTGGCTTTTATGGGGTTTATTGAGGTGGTGATGAACATCCGTACGGTATTACGCAATATGGAGTTCTGCAAAAAGGACATTCAGCAATACCAGCCGGATGTACTGGTATTGATTGACTACGCGGGGTTTAATCTGCGTATTGCGGAATGGGCAAAACCATTGGGATATAAGATCGTGTTTTATATTTCTCCGCAGGTATGGGCCTGGAAGGAGAATCGCGTGAAGAAGATAAAACAGAGTGTGGATAAGATGCTCTGCATCCTGCCATTTGAACAGGATTTCTATAAGAAATGGGATTACGAGGTAGAATACGTAGGACATCCGTTGATACAGGTGATCAGGGAGGCGAAAGAAAAGCCGGCTGATGCACCATTGTCAGACAAGCCGGTGATTGCCATTCTGCCGGGTAGCCGTAAGCAGGAAGTGAGCGTTAAGCTGCCGATCATGCTTACCATGGCTAAACATTTCCCGAATCATCAGTTTATAGTTGCGCAGGCCCCCAGCCTGGACGATGCATTTATACAGGGACTGATCGGAGCCCATCCGAATGTCTCTACTGTTAAAGCACAAACCTATACCTTATTGCGTCAGGCAGAAGCCGCACTGGTGACTTCCGGAACAGCTACATTGGAGACTGCCCTGTTTGGCGTACCTGAGGTAGTATGTTACAAGGGCAGTGCTATTTCCTATTTCTTTGCCAAGCGACTGATCAAGGTAAAATATATTGCACTGGTGAACCTCGTGATGGATAAACCTGTTGTAAAAGAATTGATTCAGCATGATCTGACGGAAGAGAACCTGCTGACAGAACTGACTTTGTTGCTGAAGGATAAGGCGGCGCGCGATCGTATTAAAGCAGATTACGCAGCATTGTGGACAAAACTGGGAGAAAAAGATGCAAGTCGCCGGGCGGCAGAAATCAGTTATGCCGAAGCGAAAAAATAAGTCGTAGACAGTACGAAACAGGCTATACAAGACCCGCTCAATGATGACGGGTGAACAGCTTTACCAGCATTATTATCAATGCGATCAGAAATACAATGATGGAGATACGGTTCATGCCGTGCATCATAGAGACATAGCGGCCCTGAGGCGCTGAAGGATCTTTTTTGCCTATATACAGGTAACGCAGTATTTGTTGCCAGATGCTTTTCATAAAACAAAGATAGTTTATATACACCTACAATCACCAACAGCGTGGACTATGAAGAATAAGTTACATTACACACTACTCTTATGCCTGTGTATGCTGGCGCAGATGACGTATGCGCAGACAACAGCAACGCTCTCACTGAACGGAGAATGGGAATTCGCAGATGCAGATGACAGCATCTGGCGAAAGGCAATTGTGCCCGGTACCGTGCATACCGATCTGCTGGCGCATCACCTGATACCGGATCCATTTGTGGGCATGAATGAAAAGGCGGTACAATGGGTGGATAAAAAGGACTGGATTTACCGTAAAAGTTTTGAAGTATCTGCGTCATTGCTCGGGCATGATGTGATCGATCTGCAATTACCGGAGCTCGATACGTATGCAGACGTCTATATCAATGATCATCTTGTATTGCAGGCGCATAATATGTTTGTCGGTCACCAGATCAATGTGAAACAATGGCTGCGTAGCGGACAGAATCAGTTGCGCGTTTTCTTTCATAGCCCTGTTCGTTATGATATGGAACGTTTCCTGAAAGACAGGCTGATCTATCCTGCAGGTAATGATGCGAGTGATATTCCTTTGAGTATCTATGCACGTAAGGCGCCTTATCATTATGGATGGGACTGGGGACCAAGACTGGTTACTTCCGGTATCAGCGGAGGAGCATTACTGAGCGCCTGGAATAAAACAAACATCAGTGATGTATGGCTGCAACAGCAAAGTCTGACAGACCAGACAGCTGTCATAAAGGCTGCATTGACACTGGAAACGGTACAGGCAGGAAAATATACCCTGCGTATAGAGAGTCCCGATAATTTGTTTAAAACAGTGGCTGTTGAGAAAGGTTTGAATGCTGGTCGGCAGACACTGGAACTACCGTTTAACATTCAGCGTCCCAGGCATTGGTGGCCTAACGGATTGGGTGAACCGTTCCTGTACAAAGTGAAAGTAAGTATATTGGAAGGCAGGGAGCTGGTTGGAACGCGTTTGCTGAATATCGGACTGCGGACAGTAGAAGTGATCAATGCACTTGATAGTCTGGGAGAGAGTTTTTATGTAAAGGTGAATGGACAGCCGGTATTTATGAAAGGCGCTAATTATATTCCACAGGATAATTTCCGGCCAAGGGTCACAGACGAGCGGTATCAGCAGCTGTTTAAGGATATGAAAGAGTCGCATTTCAATATGGTGCGAGTATGGGGTGGCGGCGCTTATGAGAAGGACTTGTTTTATGAGCTGGCAGATCAGCAGGGGATACTGGTATGGCAGGACTTTATGTTTGCCTGTACGGTGTATCCGTCAGATACAGCTTTCCTGGCCAATGTAAAAGAAGAACTACGTTATAATATCACCCGTTTGCGTAATCATGCGTCGCTTGCTTTGTGGTGTGGGAATAATGAGGTGGCTGTTGCTATTAAAAACTGGGGATGGCAGAGTGGCTATGGTTATACTGAAGGACAGTGGAAGACCTTGCAGCAGGGATATGATGTACTGTTTAAATCGTTGTTGCCGGAGCAAGTAAATGCATTGGATCCGGGCAGGTTTTATTTCCATTCATCACCGGTTAGTAACTGGGGCACGAAGCAGGATTTTACCAAAGGAGATAATCATTATTGGGGCGTATGGCATGGTATGGAATGGTTTGAAGCCTTTAATACGCATGTACCGCGTTTCATGAGTGAGTACGGTTTCCAGTCATTCCCGGATATTCATACCATCCGTCGTTTTGCCGGAAAGAATGACCAGGATATTTATTCTCCGGTGATGTTATCTCACCAGAAAAGTACCAACAGGGGCAATGCCGCTATTAACACTTATCTGCAACATTACTATAAAACACCAAAGGATTTTGCATCGCTGATATATGTGAATCATGTGTTGCAGGCGGAGGGTATACGCATCGCTATAGAAGCGCATCGCCGTGCTATGCCATACTGTATGGGTACATTATACTGGCAATTGAATGATTGCTGGCCTGGTCCGTCCTGGTCAGGCATTGATTACTATGGCAGATGGAAAGCCCTGCAATATTTTGTGAAGAAGGCATTTGCACCGGTAATTGTTTCCCATGTGGAGGTACATGATAAATTGCAGACCTGGGTAGTCTCGGATGTACCACAGGAGCAGCCATTGACGCTGGAAATGCAGTTAACAGACCTGGAAGGAAAAGTATTATGGGAAAAATCAGTTGCTGGTATTCAGCCGAAGGCCGCACAGAGCCAGTTGCTGTATGAAGTACCTGTAAGCGAATTACTGAAGGGCTTTGATGCACAAAAGGTAATATTCTATTCGAAAGTGGTAAAGAAAGGTAAGCTATTAACCCGGAATGTGTATTACTTTGCCAAAGCCAGCACTATGGAACTGCCGGATCCCGGTATTCAGACGAGCGTTACGACGGGTGCTGATGGAACGATAGCTGTGAAGATCACTGCCGGCAAACTGGCAAGAAATGTTTACCTGCTGTTAGAGAACGATCCGACGTCACAGTTCAGTGATAACTATTTTGACCTGCTGCCGGGAGAAACAGCTACCGTGCGTATAAACAGTGAATTGACATTACAACAGGTAAAAGAACAGCTGAAAGTTATAAGTCTCAGAGATACATTTAAAAATTAATCATGCGAAAACTATTTGTATTATTTAGCAGTGCATTACTGGCGTTTTCCACGGCCAATGCGCAGGATCATGGCCTTGGGCAACCCTATATCCCTGAAACGGATAAAGCCGTATTGCAGAAACTGGACGAATGGCAGGACTGGAAATTTGGTATGATTATCCATTGGGGAGCGTATTCTCAGTGGGGTGTGGTAGAATCCTGGAGCATTTGTCCGGAAGATGAAGGCTGGACACAGCGCAATCCCTATGGCATTCCTTACTATGATTATGTGAAGAAATACGAAGCACTGTCTACCACTTTCAATCCGACCAAATTTGACCCTTCCAAATGGGCTAAAGCGGCGAAAGGCGCAGGGATGGAATATGTAGTATTCACTACCAAACACCACGACGGTTTCTGTATGTGGGATACCAAACAGACGGACTACAGCATTGCGGGACCGAACAGTGCTTTCCGTAATGACCCGAGAAAGAACGTAGCAAAAGAAGTGTTCAGTGCTTTCCAGAAAGAAGGTATTCACACAGGTGCTTATTTTTCCAAACCTGACTGGCACAGTGAGTACTACTGGTGGTCTTATTTCCCACCGAAGGACAGACACGTGAACTATGATGTGAATAAGTATAAAGACCGCTGGAATAATTTCAGGGACTTTACTTACAAACAGATCGAGGAACTGATGACCACTATGGGTAAGATTGAGATCCTCTGGCTGGATGGCGGCTGGGTACGTGCACGTAAACAGGATAACAAAAAAGAGAACGACATTACGGCAGCTGAAATTGATACCAGACCAAGCAAGCAGAATGAAGATATCGATATGGCAGGCATCACAAAAATGGCGCGTAGCCATCAGCCGGGTCTGATCGTAGTAGACCGTGCGGTACATGGTCCGTTTGAGAACTATCGTACACCTGAGCAGCAGATCCCTGACAAACCATTGTCTTATCCATGGGAAACCTGTATGACGATGGCAAACTCCTGGTCATATGTACCAGATGATAAATACAAGTCTGTAAATAAGCTCATTCATAACCTGGTGGATATCGTAGCGAAGGGCGGTAACTACCTGCTGAACGTAGGTCCTGGTCCTGATGGACAGTTACACGAGGAGGCTTACACCACGATGACTGCTATCGGTGAGTGGATGAAGGTGAATGGCGATGCGATCTATGGTACGCGTTCAGTGGCGCCTTATAAAGATGGAAAGGTATGTTTTACCCGTAAGAAGAATGGTAATGTATATGCGATCTATATGCTGGAAGAAGGTGAAAAGCTGCCTGCACAGGTAGCCTTTAACGGAATGAAACCAGCGAAAGGCGCTAAAGTAACGGTATTGGGAGCGAAGGAGAAAATCTCCTGGAAAGCTACCGCTACAGGTACTCAGCTGACTATCCCTGCGGCTGTGCAGCAGAAAGCATGGCAACATGCAGTAGCAATACAGATCTCTGCAGTAGAGTAATTAATACATGTGCACAAACAGCTGGAAAAGCTGTTAACAAAAAAGATGGCTGCCTTTGAACAGGCGGCCATTTTTTTTGTTGTCTTATGAAAGTGTGTAATCTATGATAACCCAATCCGTTCAATTTCATGTTGATCCCAAGTATATCGAAATAAGAAAAGTTTGACACGATAACTAATTATTAACTAAAAAGAGCAGTTTATTCAGCAATATTGTAGCAGAGTCATGGGAATGACATTGTGTGTTAACAACTATTGAACCGGATATAAAATTTAACGCATGGTTAGTAATGTACAAATTCTCCTTGCCGAAGATGACTATCAGTATGGTAGCATCATTAAGAAGCAGCTGGAAGCAGCAGGGTACGCGGTCGTGCATTGTTTTGACGGCGAGGTAGCCCTGAAAAAGTTTCAAAGGGACGATTTTGATCTTTGCATACTGGATGTACTGATGCCGAAGAAAGACGGCTTTACGCTGGCGCAGGATATCCGGAAGAAGAACGGTATGATACCGATCCTGTTTATTTCTTCGAAGGCGACGGACGAGGACAGGCTGCACGGTTTCCGGATAGGTGGGGACGATTTTCTGGTAAAACCGTTTAGTATGCGTGAGCTGATCATGCGTATCGGGGTGTTCCTGAGAAGAACCTTGCCCAAGGATGTACCGGGAGATGGTATCTATAAACTGGGCGATGACGTCAGATTCAATTACGAAGAAAAAGAATTGACACGCGCCGGAGGCGAACCTTTTGCTACGCTTACGAAGAAGGAGGCGAAGGTATTACGCTACCTGGTGGAAAACAGCAATAAACTTGTAAAAAGGGACGAGATCCTGCTGAAGGTATGGGGGAACAGTAGTTTCTTTTCCAGCAGAAGCATGGATGTATTCCTGACACGTTTACGAAAACATTTTAAAGAGGAACCGGGTATTGCGCTGGAGACGCTGCATAATGTGGGCGTCCGGCTGAATATTCCTGAATGTACAGATAAAGACAGCGAATCCACGTCTACAGATAACGAAGGGTGATACTGACTTAAACCCCACAACCACCAAGACAATGACTTACGGCAGACATGACCAGCCACGCCAGCAGCGCCAGGGCAATGGTGGTCGCCCGGAGAGTGAAGACCGTGCTCACCGTACACAAAGACACAACGGCAACCAATTTCGCAGGCCACGTCCGAACAATGGACCCCGTTATCCTCCAAAGCCAAAACTACCCAGAGCAGAAAGTAAGATTTACTTTATTGCCCTGCTGCCCAATGCAGAAGTCGGAAGAGAGATTATCCGCCTGAAGCAGGAATTCGCAGAAAAGTATGACGCCCGGAGGGCCTTACGGGTATTGCCCCATATTACTTTACAGGTACCTTTCACCGCCGATCCGGAGCTGGAAAAGACATTGTGTCCTGCGCTGACCACCTTTGCCGCTTCTATCCAACCTTTTGAGATCAGATTACATGGCTTTGGAGGCGTCTCCTTTTCAAAGCGGAAAGTGTTGTATATCAATGTGGAAAAGAACGAAGGGATTACTCACCTGCATCATCAGATGGTTGAATTCCTGCGTAAAGAGTTCGGTTTCAGTCACATGCTGGCCCGTTGGGGCTTCAATCCGCATATCTCCCTGGCATTCCGCGATCTTTCTGATGCCGAGCTGGAAATGGCCCTGAAAGAATACCGGCTTCGTCCGTTTGATGCGGCTTTCCCGGTACGGAATCTCTATCTGCTGCGGCATACGGGTACCTCCTGGGAAGTGTTGCAGAAATGCAAGCTGGGAGGCGAATGATTAGCACATTCCTGCCATGTGATCCTATGCAATAAAATTGTAACTTTATAGCTGATGGAAACAGTGGTAGTAAAACAATATAATCTGGACGAGGAACAGGAAAAGAAAGAGATCGTTCGTCATTACCGCGCTTTACTGAAGTCGCTCAAACCCCGTTTAAAGAAAGGAGACCGCGAACTGGTGCGTACTGCCTTTGAAATGGCGGCCGATGCACACAAGGAAATGCGCCGGAAATCCGGTGAGCCATACATCTTACATCCCCTCGCTGTAGCGCAGATCTGCGTTGAAGAGATTGGTTTGGGTGTACGTTCCGCTATTTGTGCCCTGCTGCATGATACTGTGGAAGACACTGAAGTCACTCTGGAGGACGTAGAAAGAGCGTTCGGGCCTGAAATAGCCCATATCGTAGACGGTCTGACCAAAATATCGACCGTTATCGACTCTAACACGAGTACCGCCCAGGCGGAAAACTTCAAAAAAATACTGCTCACACTGGCGGATGACCCCAGGGTGATACTGATAAAACTGGCAGACAGGATGCATAATATGCGTACCCTGGATAGTATGAGCCGTGAAAAGCAGCTCAAAATAGCCTCGGAGACCGTATTTATCTATGCCCCCCTGGCGCACCGTCTTGGTTTGTACAACATCAAATCGGAGATGGAAGACCTTTCCATGAAGTACACCGAGCAGCAGACCTACCGGGAAATCGCTAAAAAGCTGAAGGAAACCAAGCGTGAGCGTACCCGTTACATCAACGAGTTTATCAAACCTATCAAGGAGGTATTGCAGGAGGAAGGGCTGAACTTCGAGATCTTTGGCCGTCCGAAATCCATACACTCCATCTGGAATAAGATCAAAAAGAAGGGCGTCACCTTTGAAGAGGTATATGACCTTTTTGCGATCCGTATTATCATGGACTCCCCTTTGGAGAAGGAGAAGTCAGACTGCTGGAAGGTATATTCCATCATTACGGATTTTTATCATCCCAGCCCTGAGCGTACGCGCGACTGGCTTAGTAATCCTAAATCCAACGGGTATGAAGCCCTGCACGTGACCGTAATGGGGCCACAGGGTAAATGGGTGGAAGTACAGATCCGTACCAAGCGTATGAACGATTACGCAGAGAAAGGTCTGGCTGCCCACTGGCGTTATAAGGAGGGCAGTGCCCAGAGCGCCAGCACGGAGTCTAAATTTGATCAGTGGTTCACCCAGATCAGGGAGATCCTGAACAACCCGGATTCCAATACGCTGGACTTCCTGGCTGACTTTAAGAGCAACCTCTTTACAGAAGAGATCTATGTATATACACCGAAAGGTGACCTGAAGATATTGCCGGTTAATTCTACCGCCCTGGATTTTGCTTATTCGATCCATAGTGCGGTGGGTAATAAGTGTATCGGGGCCAAGGTGAACTACAAACTGGTGCCTATCAGCCATAAGCTGCGCAGCGGAGACCAGGTAGAGATCATTACTTCCAATAAACAGAAGCCTACAGAGGACTGGCTGAACTACGCACTGACTGCCAAGGCAAAATCCAAGATCAAGGATGCGTTGAAGGAAGAAAAGCGGAAAGTGGCCATGGATGGTAAGGATGTGCTGGAGCGTAAGCTGGACCACATGAAGATTGCCAACAGCCAGCATAATATCAATGAGCTGGTACAGTACTATAAACAACCTTCGCCGCTGGACCTGTATTACCAGATCGCTGTCAAGAACATCGACCTGAAAGAGCTGAAGCAGTTCAATGTACTGGGAGATAAACTGGAAGCGCCTAAACCAGTCGCCTTAAAACAACCGGAACATATTTCTGAAGATCACCTGAAACATATGATCCCCGCCAAGAAAGACGCGGAACTGATCATTTTCGGGGAAAGTTCAGATAAGATCGCTTATAAGCTGGCTAACTGTTGCCGTCCGATCCCGGGCGATGACGTTTTTGGTTTCATTACCGCCAGTGAAGGGCTGAAAATACACCGTACCAACTGTCCGAACGCCGCTCAGCTGCTGGCTAACTATGGCCACAGGGTCGTAAAAACCAAGTGGGTGAAGAACCGGGAGATCTCCTTCCTGACCGGGCTCCGGATTGTGGGAATGGACGATGTGGGAGTTATCCACAAGATCACCAACGTTATTTCCGGTGAACTCCGGGTAAATATTGCAGGTCTGACCATCGAATCCCGTGAAGGACTCTTTGAAGGCCTTATCAAGGTGTTCGTACACGATAAGGAGGAACTGGATGAACTGTTCGAAAAACTGAAGAAACTGGATGGTATTCAGTCCGTAAGCCGCCTGGAGGACGAGTGATGCCAATTAGGAATTAGGAATTAACAATTAAGAATCAGTATTTAAAGACTTCAGAATAATCAACTGCCGGTTACTTGACCGGCAGTTTTGTTTGCAGGCAGCATTGGAGATTGTATCGAATTGCTACAGGATTGGCAAATGGGTATAAATATTCAAGAACTTCAATATAATTAACTGCCGGTTATTTGACCGGCAGTTCTTTTTTTGTATATTCATGACTGGAATTCAGTAATAATGTCCCTTTAAGCCAGCTAATTCTTAATTCCTAATTCCTAATTCCTAATTCTTTCTTAGTTTTGCTCTTCGTTTTCAAAAATCAATATCAACTCTTATGGTAGATGTTTTGCTGGGCCTACAGTGGGGCGATGAAGGCAAAGGAAAGATTGTGGATTATTTCGCAGGTAAATACGATGTCATAGCCCGCTTTCAGGGTGGACCCAACGCAGGGCATACTTTATATGTGGATGGCCAGAAGGTAGTATTACATACGATTCCTTCAGGTGTATTCCATAAAAATACCATTAACCTGATCGGTAATGGCGTGGTACTGGACCCTGTAACTTTTAAAAAGGAATGTGATAAGATCACCGCTCTTGGCGTGGATCTGAAAAAGAACCTTTTTATCGCGGAAAGAACACATATTATCGTTCCTTCTCACCGTGCCCTTGACAAGGCTTCAGAACTGTCTAAAGGCGCTGAAAAGATCGGTTCTACCCTGAAGGGTATCGGACCTGCATATATGGATAAAACAGGCCGTAATGGTCTGAGAGTGGGTGATGTGCTGCGTAGCGATTTCAATGAGCGTTATGCTAAACTGAAAGAGAAACATCAGCATCTGCTGGCAGGTTATGATTTCTCCGCAGAGATAAAAGCTGAAATTGCGAAAGACATTGCTGAATGGGAAGCTGAGTTCTTTGATGCAGTGACTTACCTGAAGCAGATGAATATCGTTAATGGTGAGTACTTCATCAACGAAAAACTGCAGGCTGGTAAGAAAATCCTGGCTGAAGGAGCACAGGGTAGTATGCTGGACGTAGATTTCGGTACTTATCCATTCGTTACTTCTTCCAGTACTATCTCCGCCGGCGTATGTTCCGGTCTGGGTGTAGCGCCAAAATGGATAAAAGAAGTGATCGGTGTAACCAAAGCTTATTGTACCCGTGTAGGTAGCGGACCATTCCCTACAGAACTGCACGATGCAACCGGTGAAAAACTGCGTGCAGAAGGTAATGAGTTTGGCGCGACTACCGGCCGTCCACGTCGTTGTGGCTGGATTGACCTGGTAGCCCTGAACTATACCTGTATGCTGAGTGGTGTTACACAACTGGTAATGACCAAAAGCGACGTACTCGACGCTTTCGATGAAGTATATGCATGTACTGCATATGAGATCGATGGCCAGCAGACAAAGGCAATGCCTTATCAACTGAACGAAACAGACGTTAAACCCGTTTGGGAACAACATAAAGGCTGGAGCGATGAAACAGCAGCCAAAAGCAAGCATTTCAATGAATTGCCTGCCGAGATGAAATTATTCGTAAAAGCAGTAGAAAATTACCTGCAGGTACCGGTTAAATTTGTATCAAATGGACCGGGCCGTGATCAGATTCTGGAGCAGGAAAATGCTTAAAAAATTACGGAAAAAAATCGGCAAAAAAAATTTGGCTAATACAAAAAACTGTTAAAACTTTACGCAAAAGAAATACGCTAAAGACTTAAGTGAACCTATTATGAAATCAAAATCTGATAACGAAAAAGAGACCAAAAAGACTAGTTCTCCAAAGACTACGAAAGCAGCGCCTAAAGCTGCTAGTAAGCCTAAGAAGGAAGAGGAGGACGATGATGAAGATCTGGATGAGGAGGAAACTCCCCGTAAGTCTGCTGCTTCTAAAAAATCAGATAAGTCGGCTTCAAAGTCCAAGAAGAAAGGTGATGATGATGAAGAGGATGATGTAGAAGAAGAAGAGGATATGGATCTGGATGATGATGATGATAATTGGGGCAAAAGCGATGACGAGGACTATGATCCTGACTTCGAAGAATTCGATATGCCTAAACCTAAGAGCAAACGTGGTCGTCCTGGCAAAAAAAGCGCAGACGATGATGATGATCTGGGTATCGACGACGAATTCAAAGATATGGGTCTGTTCAACGACAGAGGTGGATTTGACGATGACGACGACGATTTCTAAGCATTAAAAGCAAGCATTATCAGGATATTTTACGGTTTCCCGGTTAATGATCCAAACTTATTTAAACAGCAAATGTTGAATTGGAGCAACCAGTTCAACATTTGCTGTTTTTTGGATAATAACAACTACGCTTCCATCTATCACCAAAACGAAGCTATGCTGGCCGCAGATGCGCTGGATACGCTTTCCTGTCAGGCCGGTAACGCCTTTTCTTCCTTACAGCAATATCATCAGACCCACCAGGACTGGCTCTTTGGCCACCTTGCCTATGATCTCAAAAATGAGACCTTCACGGGCTTATTTTCCCATAACAAAGACGGTATAGACTTCCCGGATCTGTTCTTCTTCCGGCCCCGTATTATCATGCTTTTAAGCGGTCATGAAGTACGTATAGGGGGATGGGATATGGACGAAAATGCAGCCAGGGATATTTATGCACAATGCACTGCGGCGCCGGTACATGTTACACAGCATACACCTGGTGGTACCGTACAGGTACACCTGGACAAACAGCAATACCTGGACGCTGTAAAAGGGCTTCAGGACCATATCCATCGGGGAGATTGTTATGAGGTGAACTTCTGTCGTGAAAACTTTATCACCGATATCACGCTCGACCCCCTCTCACTGTTTGAGAAACTGAATAAGGTTTCGCCTTCGCCCTTCGCGGCCTATTATCGTACCAATGACCTGTACATGGCCTGTTCCAGTCCGGAACGTTTCATGCAGAAACATGGAGCGGAAGTGATCTCCCAACCTATCAAAGGAACGATCAGACGTGCAGATAATCCCGTAGTGGACGAGCAGCGTCGTAAAGAATTACAGCAAAACAGCAAGGAAAGGGCAGAAAATGTGATGGTCGTAGACCTGGTACGTAATGACCTCTCTCATACGGCTCAACGTGGCAGTGTGGAAGTGACAGAATTATTCGGTATCTATTCCTTTGCACAGGTGCATCATATGATCTCTACGGTCAGGGCTATACCAGAAGCTAATTTGCCGTTCACAGAAGTGATCCGTCAGGCTTTCCCAATGGGGTCTATGACAGGCGCGCCTAAACTCAGCGTATTGCAACTGATAGAGCAGTACGAAAAATCCCGCAGAGGACTGTTCTCCGGTGCGCTGGGTTATATTACACCGGAAGGTGACTTTGACTTTAATGTGGTGATCCGCAGTATATTGTACAATGCCAGCCGCCGATACCTGTCCTTTACGACAGGTTCCGCGATTACCTACTATGCTGATCCCGTAAAAGAATGGGAAGAATGCCTTCTAAAGGCAGAAGCCATGAAAAAAATCCTTGAGGGTTAACACCTATTGCTCCCGCTAACTTTCTTTCTCCTGGAATATCTTTTCCATTGCACTGCGAATATCCGGATAAGAGAAGACGAAGCCAGTTTCCTGTATCCTGGCAGAGGATAAGCGGCAGCTTTTCAGCACTTCCGTACTCATCTCGCCCAAGGCCAGTTTAAGGGCAAATGTGGGTACGTGTACAGAGATGAAGCTCTTACCTTTCGCCTCCTGTGCCATGGTCATCACCAGTTCTTTATTCTGTACGGGATGGGGTGCGGCAGCGTTATAAATGCCTTCCAGGTCGTGATTGACAATCGCACTGAGGTACAGGCGTGCCAGGTCGTGAATGTGTATCCAGCTGACATATTGCTCTCCGTTACCAAGAATGGTAGCAAAGCCAAACTGTAAAGGTTTGTAGAATTCTTTGAGTGCGCCGCCGGCAAGGCTGAGAGCAATCCCGGTCCGGAAGATGACCACTTTTTTCCCGAGTTCCTGCATTTTCAGGATCGCACTTTCCCAGGCAGTACAGGTAGTACCCAGGAAATCATCGGCAGGAGGTTCTTTTTCAGTAAAGGCAGGTCCGCCTTTATCTTCTCCATAATAACCGGCGCCTGAAGCGCTGATCACTTTTTTGACTTTATTAGGATACTTTTCCAGCGCCTTGTATAACAATGCCGCACTCTGCGTACGGCTATTGAAGATCTCCTTTTTGCGGGCAGCCGTCCAGCGTTTATCGGCTACGTTGGCCCCGGCCAGGTGTACGATGTAATCAGCCTGTTGTATAGCTGTTTCATCAATAGTCTGTCTTGCCACGTCCCACCGGGCATAACTGACAAGTGTATTGTCATTATCCTGTTCCCCATGGCGACTCAGAATTATGACCTTATAACCTACCTCTGTAAGCAGTTTTGTAAGTGCCCGGCCCACGAGACCTGTGCCGCCGGTAATTAAGACCGTATCCATAACAGTAAAATTACATCATTCAGGGCTAGAAATTACGAATTGAAAATGATGAATTACCGCAGCCCTGCTTATTCATACGCCCTAATTACGTATTTTAGTATCAGCATACAGGAATGCTCCACGTTTTCCTGAGACTGTTTCACAATGAATTATAGCCATTTACCGTTAATTCAGTATCTAAACTTGCAATCTTTTAAATCTTACATAATGCGCATTCTATATCTCTATGCTTTATTGGTGTTATGGAGTGGGGCTGTAATAGCTCAGAAAGTCACCTATACAGACCTGGAACGGGACGATTACAAAAGCACGGAATTCGAAATCATCGGAAAGGTATCCGGAAATATCATGGTCTACAAGAGTGATAGAGGAGACTATGCCATTTCTATCTATGACAACGCCCTGCAACTGAAAAACAGGGTGAAGCTCGACTTCCTTCCGAAAAAACTGATCAGTGTGGATTTTATCAACTACGCTGACAAGGTATTTATGATATACCAGTTCCAACGGAAGGATGCCGTATACAGTTTCTGTGCTACGATGGACGGCGGCGCCAATTTCACCGGAGCGCCGATTATGGTGGATTCCACCCGTATCGGATTCTATACCAAGGAGAATAAGGTCTATTCCGTAGAGTATTCGGAAGACAAAAACCGTATCATGGTCTACAAAATCAACCAGGATAAGGAAAATGACAATGTCTTCTATACCTTCCTTTATGACAGCTCCTTTCAGCTGATCAATAATGCCAGGGTCTCGTTGCCGATGGAAAATAAAAGGATCTTCCTCAGCAACTTTAACCTGACCAATGAAGGCGACCTGCTCTTTAACAAACTGGAACGTACCAGCAACAGGGATTATATCGTCAGCGGCAGCCTGATTGTCAAGAGAGCAGTAGTGGATTCCTTTAGCACGGTACCTATGGTACTCAAAACACAGTTGCTCGATGAAGTGAAAATGAAGGTGGATAATAATAATAAAAACGTATTGGTAACCGCCTTTTACTATAAACAGAAGCGAGGAAATGTGGAAGGGCTGTATGTCAGCAAATATGACTACGTAAAGAGTCAGCAGCTGTTTGAAAAAGAAGTGGTCTTTACACCGGAACTGAAGGGGAATGCCAAAGGTGACGCATCCACGAGCGCAGCATTCAATGATTACTTCATCCGTAAACTCATTAATACCAAAGATGGTGGTTTCCTGGTGACGGCAGAGTCCTATTACACGACTTCCCGTACGCAGCCCTGGAACCGCTGGAATTATATGTATGGCCCTTACGGGATGTACACGCCGTACTATTATTCTCCCTACTCGCCTTTCTACTATAATCCGTGGTATAATAACTATAACTCCCAGGACCGTTATCACTATGACAACGTAGCCGTACTGTCCCTGGATAATGAAGGTAACCTGCTCTGGAGCAATTTCGTGCATAAAAGCCAGTATGACGACGGTTCTGACCTCTACCTGTCTTATATGATGGTGAACATCGGCAGTGAACTGCGCTTCCTGTACAACGAACTGGACAGACGCAGCTTTATGATCACTGACAATAGTGTACAGCCTGATGGTAAGAGCAGCCGTAAACCAACACTCCGTAACCTGGATAAAGGCTTCACCTGGATGCCCCGCTATGGTAAACAAATCAGTTCCCGCTCCGTACTGATCCCCTGCATTAACAGAAATTATATCTGTTTTGCGAAGATCGATTTCTAAATGTGCCTGAGCATCAGCTTATATAAAAAGACGGTAACGTTGGTTACCGTCTTTTTTTTGCGCCCATATATCAGGAGATAAGTGCATTTCCGATGAACAACTCCCACAGTGATTTACTTAGAAGTAGTAGTTTTTGATGGGGAATAGAGAATATTTTCAGGTTATGCTATGATTTCTTTACTTTTTTTTGTTTGTTTATAGTATCAACCAAGTTCTGGATCGCTAAAACTCTACATTATCAGAAATTATAATACATATGATGATGCAGCGTTAACTGACCTGTTGCAGACAGGTGATATGGCCGCCTACGAGTGTATCTACAACAAGTACTGGCCGCTGTTATATGGCTATGTGTATAATCGCCTGAAATCAAAGGAAATAACGGAAGAAATTGTCCAGGAGGTATTCTTCTCTCTCTGGAACAGACGGGCAGCGCTGCAGCTCACACAGACACTCTCTGCCTATCTTTATACGGCTGTCAAATATCAGATCTTCAATTACATGAAGGCCGATAGGGTACGGAAAACCTATGCGGGTGCTTTTTCCCGCTATAACGAACAGCTGCAGGACAACTCGAATGAAGAATACATGACCTATGCTGACCTGGCAAATGCCGTAGAAAAGGAAGTTTCCCGCCTGCCTGAAAAGTGTCAGCAAGTGTTCAGAATGAGCCGGAATGAGCATCGCTCTATCCAGGATATCGCTGCTGCTTTAAATATCTCTCACAAAACGGTAGAAAACCATCTGACAAAAGCCCTGAAGCACCTGAGACTGGCTTTCCGGGAATATTTCTGGCTTTTTTAGATTTTTTTGTTTTTACAATAGGTGTTTCGTCTTTCCTGGTTTACATATATATAGCAGGGTGCTGCCGTCGTACACTAAAACAAGCCTCAGATACTGATGGATCACAAGGAATTCAAACAATTACTGGACAGATATACCAAAGGTCTCCTCAATCAACAGGAAATGGAACGCCTCGAAAACTGGCTGGATGCAATGGAGGATAAGGCCGCATTTGACAGTCTGGATAAAGAGGAATTGTCGGCATCTCGTGAGGCCATGTTCAGTCAGCTGACCCGACGTATACAGCAACCCTCTGATACAGTACGTTTAACCACTTATAAACGTACGCTGGCCGTAGCCGCCGGTATAGCAGCCATCGTAGTGACAGGCTATATCTGCCGTAAAAGTATCCTGGATATTGTTGCACCGCACAGAACGACATATGCTTATAATAAGCAAGGATACATTACCAAACAGATCCTGTCAGATAAGACGATCGTGTGGCTGAAAGGAAATAGTAAACTGGTCTTTCCGGCGAAATTTGAAGAGGATCAACGCGCCGTGACCCTGGAAGGAGAAGCCTTGTTTGAAGTCAGTAAAGATGTGAAAAGACCATTCATCGTTAGCTGCGGATCACTGACCACACAGGTATTAGGTACCAGTTTTAATATACGTAGTAATAAAGAGGGAGAAGTTGCTATTTCTGTGCTGACCGGCGCTGTGGTAGTCGGTTCAGATGCTACCCGGAAACAGATTGTACATACCAACGAAAGCATCGTGTATTCGGAAAAACAGGCGTCCGTCGTCAATGTACATCCCTCACGGAAAGATATACACGAATTTATAAACGGCACAGAGTACGATATGGCATTTAATGATGCCAGTATGCATAACGTTATACAGAAGATAGAAAAGAAGTTCGAAGTTAAGATCAACCTGGAAGATACCGCTATTCTAAATAATGTCATTACAGCGGACATGACCGACCAATCACTGGCACACACCATGGAGATGATCAGCCAGGCACTCAACCTGGACGTCAGGATCAACGATAAGATGGTATCACTACGAGCAAAAAAATAAAAAAATGAACTGTAATTCAACCAAAATCAGGAAGTATCACACTAAAAAAAATCGCCTATGATCAAAACAGCCAACAGTAAAAGACCCGGCAGCCGCTAAGCGTTGCCGCTGAACATGATGCCCCCTGCGAAGCCGCGTAGCAACGTGGCAGGGGAATCCCTTTGTCTCATTCAACCAGAAATCTAACAAAGAAAACAGGCCTATGCGCAAAAATGTAAAGACAAATGCTTTTGTGAACAAATCCGTCATCATTACTTCGCTGACAACTGTGGTGACGTTTTTTACAGGCATCCAGAATGTCTGTGCACAGAATATCCTGCACAAAAAGATCTCTTTGCAGGCTGACGATATGAGCCTTAAAATGGTGTTGAACCAGATCCGCTCTAAAACCGATGTGAAGTTTGTATACAGTTCCGATCATATCGCGATGGACAGGAAAGTCACTGCCGTTGCTAAGGAAGAAGAACTGGGTAAAGTACTCGATAAAGTACTGGGCAGACTGGATATCAAATATGTCGTGAATGAAGATTTTATTATCCTGAAAGAGAAAAGTGAACAAGTCAATATACCGTCACTGCCTGTACCTGCTGCGGATACAGTAATTAAAGGAAAAGTATTCAGCGAGAGCGGAGATCCGTTTCCGGGCTCTACGATCGTTGAAAAAGGTACCAGTAATGGCGTCACTTCAGGAGGCGACGGTTCATTTACTTTAAAAGTAAAACAAGGTGCTACGCTTGTTATTACAGCTATCGGTTATCATGTCACAGAGATCAGTGCTGCGCAGGCAGGCACGATTAAATTACAGGCAGCTGTAAAGCAATTACATGATATCGTTGTAACGGCCGCCGGTATCGCACGTCAGAAGAATAGCCTGGGGTATTCTGTCAGTACTGTTGGTGCTGAGAAGCTGGCACAGAAATCTGAACCTGATCCTGTACGTGCGCTGACCGGTAAAGTAGCCGGTGTAAATATTCAATCAGCGGGTGGCGTAGCGGGTGGTGGTACCAATATTACCATCCGTGGTAACTCTTCGCTGAATGGTAATAACCAGCCGCTTTTTGTAGTAGATGGGGTTCCATTTGATAACTCCAGTTTTGCGAATGTGGGTTCTTCTTCTGTCGGTGGTGTGGGTGTAACAAACCGCGCCTTCGATCTCGATCCTAACAACATACAAAGCATGACCGTACTGAAAGGTGCAGCAGCTGCCGCTTTGTATGGATCAAGAGCCGCCAATGGCGCGATTATTATTACCACAAAAGCCGGTAAGAAGAAAAGCCGTAAAGGCACTGAAATAACTTATAATACGTCTTATGCGATTGAAGATGTGGCCGGTTTGCCGGAGTATCAAACCCGCTACGGACAAGGAACAAATAATGACTACAGACAAGGTGTATATGCTTCCTGGGGCCAGCCATATGAAGGTGTCAGCAGCATGTTGCCAACCCGCTCCACTATACCGCATCAGCTTACCCGTCAGTTTACCTCCGCTGTCTTCCCTGAGTTTTATGAAGCAGATGGCGTCACTCCTATACAGGTACCTTATAAATCTTATGCTAAAGAGAATGCTAAAAACTTTTTCAGAACAGGTAGTGTATATGAGAATGCCATCACCATTTCTTCCGGTAGTGAAAAGGGAAACTTTAACGCAGGGTTTTCAAATACAGATAACAGCGGCGTAGTGCCGGGTAATGAAATCAAACGTACGTCCGTGAATATCGGTGGGAATATCCGCCTTGAAAATAAATTCTATGCCAGTGGTTCCATCAACTATGTAACTACCCGTCAGAAAACACCGCCGGTAGGGGGACTGACAGGTTCTATCATGTCTACACTGATGTATGTTCCGACCAGTTACGATCTCACCAATTATCCATTCGAAAACCCGATAGATGGCAGTAATGTGTATGATTACACAGGTGTGGATAACCCTTACTGGTCTGTGAAACACAGTCCGAGTAAAAGTGACGTGGACCGCTATTATGGTAACCTGATCATAGGTTTTGATCCTTTCTCCTGGTTGAATGTACAGAACACAATTGGTTTTAATGCTTATACAGACCGGAGACTCAGCGTAAGAGGAAAAGGTTCTGCTTCCTATGCAAACGGCAGTATCACCAGTGATAATATTTACAGACAGGAACTGGATAATACACTCCTGTTAACAGCAACCCATGCGCTTACACCTGATATCTCCGTCCGCGCTATCCTGGGTAATAATGTGAATCAGCGTTTAACAGACAGGAAAGCTTTTTATGGTGATAATATCATCGTAGCAGATCTGCATGATATGAACAATACCAGTTCCGTGACCGGTGTACAACTCACTAGCAACAGGAACCTGTTAAAGCAGCGCTACTATGCTTTCTTTACAGATATCACCTTTGACTACAAGAACTTTGCTTCCTTGAACCTGGTAGGTCGTAATGACGTATCATCAACATTGCCTGCCAACAACCGCAGTTATTTCTATGGTGGCGTGAATGGTTCATTCGTCTTTACGGAGGCATTACATCTAAACAAGGAGATCCTCAACTTTGGTAAAGTAAGAGCAGGTTATACACGGGTTGGTAATGAAGCTTCTCCTTATCAGACAGCGAACTTTTACCAGATCAATGCGATACTGGGAGGAAGTACCACACCTTCCAATGTAGGCCTGCCTTTTACACCTGCCAATGGTGCTACGTATAATATCGTTACACAATCGAATCTGCTGACCAACAGTAATCTCAAACCAGAGTTCATTACAGAACTGGAACTGGGTGGTGAATTACAATTCTTCGACAATCGTATTGGTATCGACTTTACCTACTATAACAAGCGTAGTACGTCACAGATCTTCGAAGTGACAGCTGCTCCTTCTTCCGGTTATACTACCCAGATACTTAACCTGGGTGAGGCGACCAATAAAGGCATTGAGATCGGATTTACAGCAGTACCTATCAAGACTGATAAAGGATTCAACTGGGATGTGAATGCCAATTTCACGCGTAACCGGAATTTGATCAAAGATCTCGGTGGATATGAGCGCTTCAGCTATGGGGGTACAAACGGTACCAGCAGTGTACATATTGTAGGACAACCTTATGGACTGATACAGGGTACTGCCTATGCACGTGATGAGGAAGGGAATATACTGATCGATCCCAGTTCTGGTAAACCACTCGCATCCGGTGCGTTAAAAGCGATTGGTAATCCGAATCCTGATTTTATCCTTGGTATAGCGAATACTTTCAGATTCAGCAGTATTACCCTCAATGTATTGTTTGACTGGAAACAGGGTGGACAGATGTATTCCAACACCGTCGGACAGATGCTGTCCCGTGGGGTGACAAGAGATACCGAAGAACGCGAATTCCAGATCGTATCGCCTGGTGTATTAGGAGATATTAACACGCTGACTGCACTGAAAGATGAACGTGGTCAGAAGATCCCTAATAATGTAGCCATCTCATATGAAGATCATTTCTTCAATGGCGGTATGGGACCTGGTGGTTTGAATGAAGGCTCTATCTTCGATGCCACCGTATTCCGTTTACGTGAAGTTTCTCTTGCGTTTGAGTTCCCGAAAAGTTTCCTCGGTAATACACCATTCGGTTCCGCCAGCATTTCATTGTCAGGCAGAAACCTCTGGTACAATGCGCCTAATTTCCCTAAGTACAGCAACTTCGATCCGGAAGTGAGTTCACTGGGTGTGGGTAACTCACAGGGATATGATAACCTGTCGGTACCAACTACCAAGCGATTTGGTGTCAATTTAAGGTGCTCCTTCTGATAAGGGATATTCATCACTCAACTGACTTCATTATGCAACTGAAACATACAACATATACATTACTGGTAAGCGGCATTGCACTGATCGCAGGCGCCTGTAATAAGTTTGTCGATATCAACACCGATCCTAATAACCCTACTACCGCACAGTTGTCTTTATTGCTGCCATCCACAGAAGTATCTATGGCTGCTAATATGTACGAACTCAATAGCGGTACTTCTACCTTCATGCAACACATGGTGTCTTCTGGTGACCTGAGTCGTTATCAGCAGCAGGGGACTAGTTTTGATGATCCCTGGGATGGTTTCTACAGTCAGACACTGAATGACCTGGAATCCATTATTGCCAGCGGAACAGCTCAACAGGAGTGGGGCTATGTCAGCATTGCAAAAATTGAAAAAGCCTACCTGGTGAGTCTGATGGTAGATATGTGGGGAGATATCCCTTATTCGGAAGCAGAGAAAGGACAAGAGACGGTGAGTCCGCCACTGGATAAAGGTGTGGATATCTATGAAAATGTACTGACGCTGATAGAAGAAGCCCTGCAGGATGCAGGAAAAGTAACAGCGACTACGCTGGTGCCTTCCAGTGCAGATATGATTTATAGCGGACTGAAAACATCCTGGATAAGTTTGGCCAATTCCCTGAAACTAAAGCTGTACAACCAGATAAGACTGGTGGATCCGGCAAGATCAACAGCTGCTATCCGGGGATTGATCAGTAATCCGGCTACACTGATAGGCGGTACAACCAATTCTAATACGACTGATTACACACTCAGGTTTGGTGCTGCGCAAAACCCTAACAACCGTCATCCGTGGCATCGTTCAGAATATCAGTCCAGCAAGAACTTTTACATGTGTCAGTCATTTATTGATTTGCTTTTCAATAATGACGATCCCCGTTTGCGCTACTTTATCTATCGCCAGAATGCAAGCGCTGGTCTGAATAACTCTACTAACAGTAATGGTTATTACGGCCGTAATCCCGGAGATGGTACTGCTGCTCCGGCTGACCTGAACAGACGTTCTACTTTTGGCGTCTTTCCTGCCGGCGGTTTGTATGATAATGCGCCTATTAACAACATTCCTGATACCTACAGTTACCTGGGTAATACGGGCGCTACCGCAACATTAAAAGTGGTCGCTACTTCTGATGGTACCGGGGCAGGCGTAATACCCTTGCTGACCAATGCGATGGTAAAACTGATCCGTGCAGAAGCCGCGCTGGCATTAAATACAGGCGATGATGCACGGCAGAATTTTGCAGATGGTATTACGGCGCATCTCAATAACGTGAGTACTTATGGCGCTGCCAATGGTGGTGTGGCATTGTCTGCCGCTACGATCAGTGGTTTTGTGAATAAACTGCTGACAGCCTATGATGCAGCTGATGCAGCCGGTAAGATGAATATGGTGATGACCCAGAAATACATTGCCTGTTACGGAAATGGAATGGAGGCATATAATGATTATCGCAGAACAGGTTTGCCGGTATTACGTGCGCCATTGTCTCCGCTGAATGCCTTCCCACTGAGACTCTACTATTCGCAGACAGAACTATCCGCTAATACAAGTCTGGGAGAGAATGCCAGTGCCATGCAAATCGCACAACAGACAACGCCTGTATTCTGGGATAAATAACTATCACGCAAAATTGTAACACATGAGATATCTGATAATAGCTATACTGATTATCTACGCGGGGATTAATTCGTGTAAAAAGGCTGATTATGAATGGGAGCAATATGAATATACTGCTGTACCTGTTGTAACGATCGATACGACAAAAACAGCATTGCCTACCAGGCAGGCAGGTAAGGTCGCTTTCTTCAATCTCAATGATCCGGCACTGGCTGATCAGACGTTTGCTTTCTCCCTCAATTGGACAGGCTTTGAGAAAGCTGTTGTGAAATCTATTGAGGTATATAGCAGTTACAATAAAGCAGAGTCCAGTGTGCCTGCTTATCCATTGGTGATCTCTTCGCCGGGTAATCAGTATCCGAATATTGCACAGTTTCCATTACCGAGTATTATCGGTACAAAGGACAAATTATATGAGACGGTGACAACCTTTCCCAAATCGTATTCCTTTACAGCGGCGCAATTGGCGGAGATGAATAATGTGTCGCTTGGAGTTGTAGCAGTAAATGACTATTTTCTCTTCAAGTTTATACTCAACCTGGAAGATGGCCGCAGAATAGTCACATTCTTTAACAATATATGCGATGAATCACGTGGAGAACCCGGCGACTGCAGAGTAGGTGTAAGATTCAAGAAACAATAAAACTGACTTATGGCAAGAAAATTCTACGGTATGCTGTCGCTGCTGCTATCCGCAGCTACGGCCTGGGCACAGACAGTGCCTTCTCCAAAAGAGCATTTTGGTTTTAACATTGGCGATGATTATCAGCTAGCCACTTACACGCAAACAGCAGCTTATTTCAAGAAGCTCGCGGCGTCTGATCGTACGGCTCTGGTGGATATCGGTATGACAGAAGAAGGTCGTCATCAGTATATGCTGATCGTATCTGCACCTGAGAATATTAAAGCATTGAACCGCTATAAGGATATCTCACAAAAGCTGGGACATGCTCTTGGTCTGACAGATGAAACTGCCCGTCAGTTATCCGCGGAAGGAAAAGCCGTCGTGTGGATAGACGGTGGACTACATGCAACAGAAACAGTCGGTGCGCATCAGCTGATCGAAACAATGTATCAGCTGGTAACGCGTACGGATGCGGAGACGATGAACATTCTCCAGAATGATATTATCCTTCTGGCACATGCGAATCCTGATGGACAGGAACTGGTATCTAACTGGTATATGCGGACGGCTGATCCGAAGAAAAGAGCCTTGAATATTCCCCGTTTGTATGAGAAATATGTAGGCCATGATAACAACAGGGATTTCTACATGATGAACATGAAGGAGAGTCAGAACATCAGCCGGCAGTTGTTTGTAGAGTGGATCCCGCAGATCATGTATAATCACCATCAACGCGGACCAGCAGGGTCTGTGTTAGCAGGACCTCCTTATCGTGATCCTTTCAATCATATTTACGATCCGCTGATCGTAACAAGTATAGATGCCGTAGGCGCAGCCATGAATAACAGACTGAATGCAGAGAATAAACCCGGTTATACACAAAGGAACGGATCTACTTTTTCCACCTGGTGGAATGGGGGGCTGCGTACTACGCCTTACTTTCATAATATGGTCGGCTTGCTGACAGAGATTATCGGCGGACCGACACCTGAAACAGTGCCTTTAGTACCTGACAGGTTAATTCCCAATGGCGCGACACCGAATCCGATTGTTCCGCAGGAATGGCATTTCCGTCAGTCGATCGATTATTCTGTATCGCTGAACTATGCGGTACTGGATTACGCGGCGCGTTACAGAAGTGAGTTGTTGTTCAATATTTACCGCATGGGTAAAAATGGTATTGACCGTGGTAGTGCTGATCACTGGACGTTCTATCCGCGTTACGTAGATTCAATTCGTACTGCCTACAAATTTGATAAAAAGAATGATTCTACTACGGAGGGAGAAACAGGTGGTGGAGAGTTTTCCTTTGGAAAAGAAGATACCATTGCTACAAAATATTATGCAGGTGTATTGAAGAATCCTGATTATCGTGATGCACGTGCATATATCATCTCAGCAGATCAACCGGACTTTCCGACCGCTGTGAAATTTATCAATGCACTGAGTCGCTCAGGCATTACTATTCACAAGGCGAGTGCTCCATTTAGTGTAGATGGTAAACAATACCCTGCAGGATCTTATGTGGTGAAAACAGCACAGGCTTTTCGTCCGCATGTGATAGATATGTTTGAACCACAGGATCATCCGAATGATTTCCAGTATGTTGGTGGTCCGCCGATACGTCCTTATGATGCTGCCGGATGGACATTGGCATATCAGATGGGGGTACAGTTTGATCGTATACTGACAGCGTTTGATGGTCCTTTTGCACAATTGCCTTATGGTCAGGTAGAGTCGCCTTTGTCAACAACATTGCCTGTTGCGAAGAAAGGCTATCTGATAGATCCTGCTGCTAATAATGCATTCATTGCGGTGAATGATCTGCTGAAGGCAGGTGTTAAAGTATCCCGTACTGATAAAGGTGTTTTCTATGTACCGGCAGGTGCGAAGAGTGAAAGCGTATTAAGTAAGGCGACAACAGAACTGGGTATTCTTGTTAGTGCGGCAGATGCTGTACCTGCTAAGCTGAAAGCGGCAACGCCTTTGCGTATTGGCATCTGGAATACCTATGGCGGTTCTATTCCTGCGGGATGGTTGAGCTGGTTGATGGAACAGTATCATTATTCTTATAATTTCCTTTATTCACAGGAAGTGGATAAAGGTGATCTGCGAAAGAAATATGACATGCTGATCTTCGTGACAGGTGCTATTCCTGATACCGGTAAACCAAAGAAGAGTGATTACTGGTTTGGTAAGTTGCCTAAGCCAGAGGAGTTATCAGATGAATTTAAACCATGGCTGGGCAGGATCAATAAGGATACGTCTATTCCACAGTTGAAGAAATTCCTGGAAGCAGGTGGAAAGATTGTTACGATCGGTACCAGTACCAATCTGGCTTATCATCTTCAACTGCCTGTGGAAAACGCATTGACAGAGAAGAATAAGAAAGGCGAACTGAAGCCATTGCCAGGTACAAAATATTATATCCCGGGTAGTCTGTTGATTGCAGATCTTGATACGACGGCAGCGGAGAACTGGGGGATGCCTGCGAAGAATGATGTATATTTTGACAGAAGTCCGGTATTCAGGTTTACAGATGGTGCTGCCGGCGCCGGTATGCGTAAGCTGATCTGGTTTTCTACGGAGACGCCGTTACATAGTGGATGGGCCTGGGGACAACAATACCTGAAAGGTGGCATTGCGGCATTCTCTGTGCCGGTAGGAGCGGGAACACTGTATGCATTTGGCCCGGAAATCACTTTCCGGGGTCAGTCGCACGGTACATTCAAATTACTGTTCAATCAACTGTATAAATGAGAAAACTGATCATTCACTTATTAAGTTGTTTGCCTGTGCTGGCGATGGCACAAAACAAAGACAAGCAGGAGATCACCGCATATCTTGATAAACAATCCGCCACCTATGCAGATATCTCAAAGAAGATCTGGGGATATGCGGAAGTTGGTTACCAGGAGGAGAAGAGTTCCGCCTTACTGGAATCTGTATTGGAAAAGGAAGGTTTTGCGGTGAAGAAAGGTATTGCCGGTATTCCTACTGCTTTTGTGGCTACTTATGGTAGCGGTCAGCCGGTGATCGGTATACTGGCTGAGTATGATGCATTACCTGGTTTGTCGCAAACAGACGAGCCACAGCAACATGCAATAACAGAGGGTGGCGCCGGGCATGGATGTGGGCATAACCTGTTTGGAACGGCGTCTGTTGCGGCAGCTGTCGGTGTGAAGAACTGGTTGAAAGAACATAATGGCAAAGGCACGATCAGGGTATATGGTTGTCCGGCGGAAGAAGGCGGTTCAGGTAAAGTCTATATGGTCAGAGCAGGACTGTTTGACGATGTGAATGCCGTATTGCACTGGCATCCTGGTAATGATAACTCTGCTGCGACTTATCCCTGGATGTCTAACAAGAATGCAAAATTCCGCTTTTATGGAGCAGCATCACATGCATCAGGTGCGCCTGAGAAAGGCCGTTCTGCATTGGATGCAGTGGAAGCGATGGATTTTATGGTAAATATGATGCGGGAGCATGTACCTGATCATACACGTATTCATTATGTGATCACGAAGGGAGGAGACGCGCCGAATGTGGTACCTGCCTTTGCGGAGGTGTATTACTATGTACGTCATCCGGATATGCAGGTAGTGAAAGATGTATGGGAGAGACTGGTGAAAGCAGCAGAAGGCGCTGCCATGGGTACAGGTACGACGATGAAGTATGAAGTGATCGGCGGTGTGTACAACATGTTGCCGAATGAGGCATTATCCAGGATGATGGATACCAATCTGCGGCAGGTGGGAGGATATACCTACACATCCGAAGAACGAGCATTTGCCAAAAAAATACAATCAACTTTAGTGGATCAGTCAAAGTTGCCTGACCTGGATAGGTCCACTGCTACTGTACAGCCTTTCGCTATTGAGACCGGCATCCGTGGAGGCGCTTCTTCAGATGTAGCGGATGTAAGCTGGGTAACGCCTACTGCCGGTATTTCTACGGCTACTTTTGTACCGGGATCTTCCGGTCATAGCTGGCAGAATGTGGCGGCAGCCGGTATGAGTATTGGTACCAAAGGGATGATGATTGCGGCGAAAACAATTGCCCTTACTGCCTATGATCTGTTCAACGATCCTGTTGTGCTGACAACAGCAAAAGAAGAACTGAAAACGAGACAGGGACCTGCTTTTAAATATGAAGCCATGCTGGGTAACAGAGAACCTGCATTGGATTACCGTAAAAAATAGCGACTATGAGATATACCTTCAAGGGCTGGTTGCTGATGGCTGGCATGATTGCCCATTCAGCTTTACAGGCCCAGACCGTGCCATCACCCAAGCAACATTTCGGTTTTAATATCGGAGATGATTATCAGCTGGCCACTTATACACAAACGGCTGCTTATTTTCAGCAACTGGCAGCATCCGACAGGGTGAAGCTGACAGATATCGGTCTTACAGAAGAAGGCCGGCATCAGTATATGCTGGTGATCTCTTCTCCTGCCAATATCAAACAACTGGATCAGTATAAAAAGATTTCGCAGCAACTGGCCAGGGCGGAAGGTTTGACGCCTGCGCAGGCAAAGGAGTTGTCAGAGAAAGGAAAGGCTGTTGTATGGATCGATGGTGGTTTACATGCGACGGAAGTCGTAGGCACACATCAGCTGATAGAAACTGCCTGGCAGCTGATCAGCAGGAATGATCCTGAAACGATGCGTATACTCGATAACGTGATCATACTCATGACACATGCGAATCCTGACGGACAGGAGCTGACGAGTAGCTGGTATATGCGCAATGCAGATACCCTGAAACGTTCAACAGATCAATTACCCGTGTTATATCAGAAGTATATAGGGCACGATAACAATCGTGATTTCTATATCATGAACATGAAAGAAAGCGCCAACATGGGAAAACAATTATTCCTGGAGTGGATGCCGCAGATCATGTACAATCATCACCAACGCGGGCCGGAAGGTTCTGTACTGGCAGGACCTCCGTATCGCGACCCTTTCAACTATTTCTTCGATCCGCTGATGATTACAGGTATCGATGCACTGGGTGCAGCGATGTATAACCGTCTGAATGTGGAGGATAAACCTGGTTATACGCGACTGAATGGTTCGAGTTTTTCTACCTGGTATAACGGCGGACTTCGTACAACAACGCAGTATCATAATATGATAGGTTTGCTGACGGAGATCATTGGTAATCCGACACCTGAGAAGATACCGGTAGTGCCACAGCGCCTGATTCCTAACGGGGCAACGCCAAATCCGGTAAGACCAACAGGGGACTGGCGCTTCAGAAGATCCATTGATTACTCTGTATCATTGAACTATGCTGTGCTGGATTATGCAGCCCGTCAGCGGGATGAGGTATTGTTCAATATCTATAAGATGGGTAAGAATGCGATTGATAAGGGTAATACAGATTCCTGGACATTATCACCTAAGAGAGCTGACGCGATTACTGCTGCCTATAAAAAGGCGCAGAATGATACGACTAAAGATGATGGCAGTGATCCATATGGCTGGATGAGAAGAGGCAGTAATATTGGTATGGAGTATTATGATGCGGTGTACAGGAATCCTGCGGAAAGAGATCCGCGGGGCTATGTTATTCCTGCCGATCAGCCGGATTTTGCCACTGCTGTGAAGTTTGTGAATGCCCTGATTAAAGCAGGCATTGGTGTACAGAAGGCGTCGGCCGCTTTTATAGTAGCAGGGAAACAATATCAGGCGGGGTCTTATATCGTAAGGACGAATCAGGCTTTTCGTCCGCATGTGCTGGATATGTTTGAACCACAGGATCATCCTAATGACTTCCAATATCCGGGAGGTCCACCTGTTCGTCCTTATGATGCGGCAGGATGGACCCTCGCTTTCCAGATGGGCGTAAAATATGACCGTGTACTGGATGATTTCAGCGGACCGTTTGAGAAACTGCCTTACGGGGAGTTGCAATCGCCGGCTGTTTTATCCTTTACACCGGCTACCGGTGGCGGTTATCTGTTGAGTGCCCAGGTGAATAATGCGTTTATAACGGTGAATGACCTGATGAAAGCAGGTGTGAAGGTGTACCGTTTGCCGGAGGGACAGGATGGTATGGGGCCAGGTACTTTTTTTGTGCCGGCGGGAGCACAGGCGAATAGTATCCTGAAAACCGCCGCTGCGCAATGGGGCGTAGCCGCCAAAGCAGTGAGCAAGCGTCCAAAAGGCGCTACGGAAGCTACCCCTTTGCGCATTGCGTTGTGGGATAACTATGGAGGGTCTATGCCGTCAGGTTGGATCCGCTGGATGATGGAGCAGTATCATTTCCCTTTCAGCCTGGTTTATCCGAAGGATATAGATGGGGGTAACCTGAAGCAGCGTTATGATGTGATCGTGTTTGTAACAAGGGCGATTCCGCCGGTAGGGGGAGAGGATAATAACAGGAATGCTTATCGGCAGACGCAGCCTGCTGCGGCTGATATCCCGGAGCAATACCGGAATATGTTGGGTAAGATCTCAAAAGATACATCCATTCCTAAACTGAAGGAGTTCCTGGAAGCAGGCGGTACAGTGATTACGATTGGCAGTAGTACCAATCTGGCTTATCATCTGGCTTTACCTGTGCATAATGCCTTGGTAGAGAAGGGGAAAGATGGTAAAGAGACCCCTTTGCCGGGAACGAAGTATTTCGTGCCGGGCAGCATTTTACAGGTGACGTTTGACAGCACGCAGTCTGCCGCCTGGGGTATGCCGGCTGTAGGCGATGTGAATTTTGATAATAGTCCGGTATTCCGGCTGGACAGTGATGCTGCTTCCAGGGGGGTACATCCGATTGCCTGGTTTACCACGGATAAGCCTTTGCGTAGCGGATGGGCCTGGGGACAATCTTACCTGAAGGATGGCGTGGCTGCTTTTGAGGCGCCGGTAGGCAGGGGGAAGCTCTATGCCTTTGGTCCGGAAATAACTTTCCGCGGGCAGTCACATGGCACTTTTAAGCTATTGTTCAATGGTTTGTACGGACAAAAGTAATAGAATGACCGAGTGATGATAAAGACCGTCTCATGTTATATGGGGCGGTTTTTTTATTTTAGTACCTTAGAAGAATAACAAGCGTTCACATGGAAGAATTTTATGATGCCGCCTCTGAGAAATACAAGAAGTATTTATTGCAGGTAGTGTATAACGACGAGACTTATTACACCGTATCCGGTGCTGACCTGTCAGATAATGAGGCCACCCGGCTGCTGACAGACGCGGATGGCAAGATTTGCCTGTATGCCGACCTTCCTTCTCTGAGAAAGGGTATAGAGGCGGGTGTTGTTACTTTTGACACCCCGAATCTGCAGGCATGGGGAAAAGATATCAATGAAACGGATACCGCTTACACGGGCGTTGATTTCTTTTCATTGAAATCGGAACACCTGGAAGCAGACGATGATCCTTTGCTGTATGAGATTTATGGCGCACTGGGCGTTGTAAGAGATTATGCGGAACAGGAGAACGCCACGGAGTTGTTAACTCTGCTGGACAGTCCGATTGTAAATGAATACATGGAAATCTGTGCAGATCTCTTCCTTTGGTCGTCAGATACGGATTCTTTCAGAGAAGACTTTGATTTTAATGCATTTGTGCCTGTGTTAGGTCAGATTTATACGCTGCTCGAGCCCCGTTTGAGAGTTGTTTAACGGAAAGGGACAAACTGAACTTGCATACCATCGCTTATCAGAAATTAACATCCGGTTTTTACAATCGTCCTGATGTATTGACGATCGCCCGTGAATTGCTGGGAAAGATCATTGTGACCAGCTTTAACGGAGAGCTGACTGCTGCCCGTATTGTGGAGACGGAAGCTTATGCCGGTATAACGGACAAAGCTTCCCATGCATACGGCGGCAGGCGTACGGCACGTACGGAAGTCATGTACAGGGAAGCCGGTACTGCTTATGTATACCTATGCTACGGCATTCACCAGTTATTTAACATTGTTACTGACGAGACAGATATTCCTCAAGCCATTCTGATACGGGGAGCAGAACCCATTACAGGGATCCCTGTGATGCTACGTCGTACAGGTAAGAAAGTGGCCGATTTTACCCTGACCAGGGGGCCGGGTAATGTTTCCAAAGCATTGGGCATTACACTTGCCCATACAGGGGAATCTTTGCTGGGAGATGATTGTTATGTGGCTTCGGACGGTTTTGTACCTGCCGCCGGAGATATTATTGCCACACCCAGGATCGGCGTAGATTATGCCGGTGCAGATGCGTTGTTGCCCTACCGTTTTATAATCCGTAACAATAAGTATGTCAGTGGGAAAGTGGTGAAAATTGCGTAGTTGAACGGGAATGATTTATCTTTAAATTATAATTTTTTTTAAGGGACAATCTCAATACCTATATTGTTATGCGCAAATTATTACCCCTGATCGTAACATCCTTTTCGTTTACAGCCGTATTGGCTCAGAGCAGTAACCAGGAACAGGCGATCGCCAAAAAGAATGAGGCGATTGAATTAATGGACAATGGGAAACTGGCTGAATCCATCACATTGCTCAACGAGGCCCGTAAACTGGATCCGACACAGATGGACATTGTTTATGAGCTGGCGCTGGCAAAATATCAGCAGAAGGACTTTAACGATGCGATAAAAGATCTGAAATATCTGATCAAGCAACATGCTGCCAACGGGAGAGTGTATGCGATGCTGGGGAATGTGCAGGATGACATGGGAAAGCCGGAAAAAGCGATTGACACGTATGACGAGGGACTGAAGCAATTTCCGAAGGAAGGCGCTTTGTATGTGGAAAGAGGTGTTATGGAGCTGAAAAAAGGGAATAATGATGCGGGACTGCATTTTTTTGAAGATGGTATTAAGAATGCGCCTATGCATTCTTCCAACTACTACCGGGCAGCTAAACACTTCCTGGATTCCAAAAATGAGGTGTGGGGAATGATCTATGGAGAGATCTTTATGAACCTGGAAAGAGGGTCTAAGCGTACAGAGGAAATCAGTAAATTGTTATACTACACGTATAAAGGTGAGATAAAATTCGAGTCGGATACGGCAGCTTCCGTGAGTTTTGCAAGCAACAATATTGAGCTGCGGTATGACCCATCCAAGAAAAAGAAAGGGGATTCCGACCTGGCGATGCAGCTATTGTCTTCCTTCGGCGGACTTTCCTACGGAAATACAGTCTATGAGAAGACGCTGGCCCTGGCGGTTGTGGGAGAAAAAGCGATCAATGTTGCATCCCTGCACCGTATACGTACAAAGTTCCTGGAGCAGTATATTGCAGCAGGATATGACACCAGTTATAATGTAGTCTTGTTTGACTATCAGAAAAAGGTAAAAGATGCCGGTCATTTTGAGGCATATAACTACTGGGTACTGGGTCAGGGAGATGAGAATGTGCTGAGTGAGTGGGTAGGTGATCACAAGCAGCAATGGGATGATTTTATCAAATGGTTTAAAGAAAACAGGATTCAGATAACAGACGAAAAGAGCTTTTCCCGGATAGGATTAACTGTATCGGGGGCTTTGAAAAAGGATTCGGAATAATGACAGAAATGGAATTGCTGGAAAAGACACTTAGCGCCTTTGCGGGAATGCCTGCAAAGGACTTCGCTATGTCTTTACCTAACTGGCAACTGAGGGAATATAAGAAGGGAGAATTTTACAATGAGTATAAGAACGTATGTAAGCACCTGGGATTTATTATCAGTGGTGTATTCAGAACATACCATGTCAATATAGAGACGGGCGAGGAGAAAAACCTGCTTTTTTTCAGTGAAAAGCAATTCGTAGCGTCGTACAAGAGTTTTCTGACGCAGACACCTTGTAATTATTACACAGAATCTTTAGTAGATTCGTCTATTCTGTATATACATATCGATGACCTGAACAGGTTATATTCGGAATCGCATCAGTGGGAGCGTTTTGGCAGATTTATAGCAGAACTTGCGTTTAATGAGGTGATGGACCATACGGAGGATATGATGTTCAAGACGCCTGAACAGCGTTATCAGCAGATGCTGGAGCGGCATCCTGGCATATTTAACAGTGTACCTTTATATCATATTGCTTCATACCTGGGTATCCAGGGGCCATCATTGAGTCGTATACGGAAACGCCTTTCCGGGAAATAAGCTATATACCATATCTCATATCTTATCATGAATAGACAACTATGCCTTGTCCTGCTATGCACAACTTTGATCATCAGTTTATGCAATCTTACGGGCTGCCGTCATCAGGAGGCGCCTTCAGCCAAAGCTTACTTTAAGGGTACTGTCAGTCCGCAACTGAACCAGGAGGTACTGGAAGGAAAGGTCAGGGAATTTTTTGACTGGTACACGAGCCATGTAGACGGACTGGTTGATATACAACTTGTAGATAACTCCGGGGTGGAGGACACAGGTTTATACAGGGTTAATTTTGACAGTACGGCTGCTTACCTGCATATACTTGCGGAGGCAGGGATTTTTACCCACGATTATGTAGCCGACAAAAACGAATACTTTCATCTCTGCGACAGTAAGATCCGCCAGGATAGTGTGCGTACGGAGACGCCATATGGTTTTGACGCCGACCTGATCCTGCTGAGTCAGGAGTATGAGGAGGACATTTCCAATTTCAGTCAGGCCACTTTCAGCAATTATGCAGAGACGGAAAACGGGGCATCTATTGATGTTACGATTGTGTATACCCTAAGGATCGATTTTGTGATTCAGGGGGACCGGCTGTTGATTGACAGGATTGATGTGGTCACCCCGGAAGAAGGGACGACTACTGAGACGGGGCAACCATGATATTATCATTGATGGGCTGTCTGGTTTCTTATGCCGGTATGTTATTAGTCAGGCTATAGTTATCCTTCGTTCATTCTTCCGTTTCGAACGAAGGAGCGGATGAAGGATAACTATAAGAGGGCTATTATAAAGAGATAATAAAGCCGCTTTCTGAAGATTATATATTAAATATTAGTAGATTACCTCAGGTTTTATACCAGCCGAACAGGCATTTTGTCCTGAATGCCCCTTATTATCTGAAAAAGTACTGTTGACATGCTTCATATACGACGTTACACAACGCATCTATACCGGAGCGCATGGGACAAGTTAGGAATAATGGGGCGATTTTACTTAATTAAGTAAAGGCCGGCAAGGGAGATCTTTTTAAAGATAATGAGAGAAAAGCGGATTAATTATGCATGGATTTCATAATATTTTGATTTTCTCCTGCTTTAAAATACCTTTGGAACGCTTACAAAAGTTGAAAAGAGAAATCATATTGTGGTAAAGTTTTTCCGCTCAGGCAACCCTCTTACGGTAGTGTTGCTGTTGATGTATACAATCCTGGTAAAATTCTATTACCTGATCCATCCGTCCACCTATCTGGCTGATGGGAATGAGGGTCTGTTGTACGATTTGCTTGTAAAATGGATGGGGATGGTATTTGGTAAAAATCCGTTCCTGTTTACTGCGCTGGCAGTACTGCTGTTATTACTGCAGGCTTTGCTGGTGACGAAGATTGTCAATCACCAGCGGCTGTTTGCCAAGACGAACTACCTGCCCGCGATGGCTTATATGCTTTTCACGTCTTTGTACCAGGGCTGGAATGTGTTTTCTCCTGCTTTGCTGGTGAACCTGGTGATGCTGTGGGTAATTTCCAGTATAACACTGTTATACACCCGTACTTCGGCCAGGGATGTGGTATTTAACATCGGGTTTGCGTTGGGCGTTTGTGGTTTGTTTTACTTCCCTGCTACTATTTTCTGTCTTCTTTTATGGTTAAGTCTCCTGATCATGCGTCCATTCCGGCTGGCGGAGTGGATTATTGCATTACTGGGGCTGATCTGTCCGATATACCTGCTGGGTACGTACCTGTTCCTGACAGACCATTGGGCGTTATTTGCCCGTATTCCACGAATTGGTCTGGAAGTGCCTGTGATTGGTCACTATAAGGTATGGGGCGCCATGGCGGTAAGTTTATTCTTCTTTGCTGTGGGTTGGTTGCTGTTGCAGCGTACCCTGAAGAAGATGCTGATCCAGGGACGTAAGATCTGGAGTGTAATGGCGGTATATGTATTTATCGCCATTGTGATTCCGTTCTTCAACGTTCATTTTTCCCCGTCATACTGGATCCTGGCTATTCTGCCACTTTCCCTGTTTGTCGCAAATGCGTACTGGTCTATTGTCAATAACACCGTTGCCAATATCGTCCATATACTGACATTGGCATATGTGATTGTCATGCAGTACTTCAGCAGAAACTAGCTGACATCCGTCTGAGTTGTTAAAACCGGACGAGCGGCTATGGAAATGTGCGGGCGGCGTAGTAATTTTGTGCCTTTCCGGTAATTTCGATCAATGGTTCAACAGCTATTAATTTCCGGATAAAGGATTGATTAATATTTAGGACCGTAACTTTCAATATATTAACATGAAATTTGGGGTTGTCACCTTTCCGGGCTCTAACTGCGATCACGATGTGATCGATGCCCTGCGCAATGACCTTGGGCAGGAAGTGATAGCGTTATGGCATAAGGATTCTGACCTCAGCCAGTTCAGTACGACGGACTGTATTGTGCTGCCGGGCGGTTTTTCTTATGGCGATTATCTGCGTTGCGGTGCAATTGCGCGTTTTAGTCCGATGATGCAAAGCGTGATAGACTTTGCCGGTAAAGGTGGCCGTGTGATTGGTGTGTGTAATGGTTTTCAGATTCTTTGTGAAGCGGGGTTGTTGCCGGGCGCTTTATTGCAGAACGGGCATCAGCAGTTTGTGTGTAAGAATGTATACCTGAAAAGTGATAATACATCTGCATCCCTGACGAAAGATGTAGCTGGCCGTGCATTAAAGATTCCTATCGCCCATGGCGAAGGTCGCTATTATGCTGACGACGCTACGCTGGAAAGTCTGTTTGCCAATAACCAGGTATTGTTCCGTTATTGCGATGAATTTGGTAATGTTGTGGATGATGCGAACCCGACAGGGACGCTGCGCAATATTGCCGGTATCTGTAACAAGGAGCGTAACGTATTTGGTCTGATGCCACACCCGGAGAGAGCAACCAGCACTGTATTGGGTAATACAGATGGACAGCTTATTTTCCAGAGCCTTATCAATAACAATTGACTTAACGAGTGAAAAGCACTCTTATTTTTTGAAATCAAGCCAACCAACCAGTTAAAAAAAAATCTAAGTATGAGAAAATTACTGACAGCAGTTATTCTGTTTGCCCTGCCGATGCTGGCGAGTGCGCAGATAGAAAACCCGGTAAAATGGGATTTTACCGCTAAGAAAATTGACGCAACTACCTATGAACTGCACATGACAGCTACAGTAGAGAGCAACTGGCACCTGTACGCACAGGAGGCTGGTGAAGGTCCGGTTCCTACCAGCTTCAAGCTGACTAAAAATCCGCTTGTAACACCTGTAGGCAAGATCCGTGAAGTGGGCAAACTGCACAAGGCATTTGACAAAAACTTCGATTCCGAACTAAAATATTATGAAAACCAGGTTGATTTCGTACAGAAAGTGACTGTGAAAGGTAAGGCTGCCACTAAAGTAAAGGGTAGCGTAGAGTTCATGGTGTGTGACGATCACCAGTGTCTGCCACCGAAGGAAGTGGAATTCGCAATCAGCGTAGGAGGAAAATAAAGAAATTACGATACATGATGGCATCAACCGTCTGTTAGAATGAATTGTAAACGAGTTCCCCAAGGAGCTCGTTTACTGTTTGGAATGGTTGAAAGTCTTTAAAGCCTATTAGTTATATGAAGCATTTGCTGACGTTCCTTATCCTTATCACCTCTGTATTTGCCGTAAAAGCACAAGACACTACTACACAGGCGTCTGTAGCAAAATGGGAATACACTGCGGAGAAGAAGGCTGACAAGGAATATATTTTACATCTGAAGGGTACTGTAGAGAAAGATTGGAAGTTGTTTTCCACTACCATGAAAGATGATGAACCTAATACCCGTGTAGCGGTAGATAGTGCTGCGACCATCACTGGTATTACGGAGCAGGGGACACTTAAAAAAGCGCCCGAAGCATTATTTGACAATCTTGAGATTAAATACTTCGAAGGTCAGGTTACACTGGATGTGGCGGTAAAGCTGAGCGGAGCGGTAACCAAACTGGAAGGTGCGGTAAACTACATGGCACTGAAAGGTGACGAAGTGGTAGGACCGGAGGAAGTGAAATTCCGCTTTAATGTGGATGCATCCGGTAATATCGTGAATGTGGCTGCCGGTTTACAGGAATCAGCTGTCGCCGGCCAAACACTGAAGCGTGCTGCCATCGATATGGCGAATCCGCTGAGTAACTGTGGCGGTGCTGATCAGGAGCCAAAGAGTCTTTGGGGATTGTTTATATTGGGTATGATCGGTGGTTTTATTGCATTGCTGACGCCTTGCGTATTCCCAATGATTCCTTTGACCGTATCTTTCTTCACGAAGAAGTCACAGGATAAGAAAACCGGTGTGCTGAACGCCAGCATTTATGGTTTCTTTATCTTCCTGATTTATGTGTTACTGAGTCTGCCGTTTCACTTCCTGGATTCACTGGATCCTGAAATTCTGAATAACATTTCCACTAATGTATGGTTAAACCTGATCTTCTTTGTGATCTTCATTGTGTTTGCCATTTCGTTCTTCGGATATTTTGAGATCACTTTACCAAGCGGACTGGCCAGCAAAGTAGATGCGAAAACAAGTGTAGGAGGTATTATCGGTATCTTCTTCATGGCGCTGACACTGGCACTGGTATCTTTCTCCTGTACAGGTCCTATCCTCGGTTCATTACTGGCAGGATCGCTGTCCACCGACGGAGGGGCTATGCAGCTGACAGTAGGTATGGGTGGTTTCGGATTTGCGCTGGCATTGCCATTTGCGCTGTTTGCGATGTTCCCGAACCTGTTGAAATCACTGCCAAAATCCGGTGGCTGGTTGACTTCTGTGAAAGTAGTACTGGGTTTCATCGAGATTGCGATGGCGATCAAGTTCTTATCCAACGCTGACCTGGTGACACACTGGGGACTGGTAAAACGTGAGGTGTTCTTCGCAGTATGGATTATCTGCGGATTCCTGATCGTATTGTACCTGTTGGGTAAGATCCGTTTCCCGCACGATGCACCATTGAAGAAGATCAGCACTACCCGTTGGATACTGGCGGCGATTTTCCTGGCGATGACGATCTATCTGTTACCGGGCGTAACCAATACGAAATATGCGAATCGTCAGCTGATCAGCGGTTTCCCTCCACCATTGAGCTACAGCCTGTATAAAAATGCGGCGAAGGGGGTGGAAGCAAACGTAGTGAATGATTACGAAGCTGCGTTGAAACTGGCGAAAGAGCAGCATAAACCGATTCTGATTGATTTCACCGGATGGGCATGTGTGAACTGTCGTAAGATGGAAGAGAATGTATGGCCGGATGAAAAAGTGAAGGCGCTGATAGAGGAAGATTACATCCTGGTATCCTTGTATGTGGATGACAGGAAATTATTACCGGAAGATCAGCAGTTTCTTTTCACGACGAATACTGGTCGTAAGAAAGAGATCAAATCTATCGGTGATAAATATGCCACTATGCAGACGGAGAATTTTGTGAATAACTCTCAGCCTTATTATGTGTTGATCAGTCCAGATGAAAAGCTGCTCACGAAACCTGTAGGTTATACACCTAATGCAGGCGAGTATGCGAACTGGCTGAAATGCGGATTGGATGCATTTAAGAAGAATAAATAGTTAGTAAGTATATTTATTTTAAATGGCTGCCTTGTGATGGGGCAGCCATTTTTTATTTATATTAGTCGTACGTGCTTTTTGCCATCTGTTAACCATAAAAACCATATCTATGACGGTTCTCTTTTAGGGGGAATGTACACTTGTTAACCAACCATTTCAGCAAAACCATTGATCTGAAATTTGTGCTGCGTAATGCGGCAAGGGACTTTATTTGTTAACCATAAGCCAACCATTTTAATGAATCATTCACAGGACGTTTATGACGTTCGGGGAGAAAGTATTCCCGAAGAAAAGGCGTTATTATATTACTTTATCAGTGAGGGGAAAAAAAATATCATCAAGCTGGTATTGTATGAATACGTCAGACAGTTTAATGGCCGGCCATTATTTAATCTGGGTTTTGGAGATCTTGACCCCAAAACGGGAAAATTATCTGACGAGAAAATGTCTGATAATGAAGATCATTACCGTGTATTTAACACCGTATTGGCCACCATACCGAGATTGTTGAGCGAATACCGTGATGGCGTAGTGATGGTGCGTGGAAGCGATAGTACACTTCGGTTTATGGAGGATTGTAAAAAAGTTTGTGTGAGAAAATGTGTTGACCATCTTTGTAAAAAAGCGCACAGAAGGATTCGTATTTACGGGAATTTTCTGAACAAGCATTATGAACTTTTAAATCAAGCATTTGCATTTCACGGTACGGAGGGAATAGAAGAGGATAGTCCAACTGAGCCGTATAAAAAAGACAAAAGCTATAAGGGGATAATTATTGAAAAAAGATTAAATTAGTATTATGAATACACCAGACATACCAAAGGAATTATTATTTACTGACGAGGAAATGAAAGCTATGTCACATGACGAAATTATGGACAGAGTTGGAAAGATTGTAGCTACTGGTAAGCTCTTTTTCCCCGGAATGAAAGAGTCTGGCGAAGAGTTTGCACGTCACCTTGAGCAAACCTGGAAACCGGATTGGTTAGAACATTCGAAGGATTGACGTTATCCGTAATTGATTATCTATTTTCCCCCTTACAGGGGCATAAAAAAGGCGGATGTGCATATTGCACATCCGCCTTTTACATTTATTTCAAACAGATCAGAACTGATAATTTGCGAGTTCCGTCATGGCTATTTTTTCCTGTTGTCCTGTCACCATATTCTTGATACTCACCAGTCCTTCTTTCACTTCACTTTCACCCATAATGATCACATAAGGAATGTTACGCTTATTGGCGTATTTCATCTGCTTATCCATTTTTGATGTTTCGTGGAAGAGTTCAGATGAAACACCTTTTGCACGCAGTTGCATCACCAGTTTAAACGCGGTGCCGGTGGTCTCGGCATCGAGGTTGAAGAACAGGACCTGCGTACCTTGTTGTGCGGTAGCGGGGAATAACTGCAGTTCTTCCAGTACGTCATAGATACGATCTACACCAAAGGAGATACCAACGCCGGAGATACCTGGCAGTCCAAACAGACCGGTGAGGTCATCATAGCGGCCGCCGCCACCGATGCTACCCATTTTCACGGCTTCCGGTGCTTTTACTTCCACGATCATACCGGTGTAGTAGTTCAGACCACGCGCCAGTGTTACGTCGAGGATCGGCGTTGTTTTGAATGCCTCAGGTTGTGTATGCAGTACATAGGATAGTTCCTCAATACCTTTCAGACCGGTAGGGGAGTTCTGGAACAGTACACCTAACTGTTGCAGTTTTTCCTCATTGGAACCGCTAATGTTAAGGAAGTTTGCAATTTTTGTGATCTCGGTGTCAGACAGGCCGCGTTCCTGTAATTCTTTTTTAACACCATCCATTCCAATTTTATCAAGTTTGTCGATCGAAATGGTAATATCGGTCAGCAGGTCGGGTTGACCCACGATTTCAGCCAATGCACCAAGGATCTTACGGTTGTTGATACGCACTTCATATCCTTCCATACCGAGTTTGGTGAACACGGTATCATAGATCAGCAGCAGTTCGATTTCGTTGAGCAGGGAGTTACTACCTACAACGTCAGCATCGCACTGATAGAATTCCCGATAACGGCCTTTGGCAGGGCGATCGCCACGCCATACGGGCTGCATCTGGTAACGTTTAAAGGGAAGTGCCAGTTCATGTTGATTCATTACCACATATCGGGCAAAAGGGATAGTGAGGTCATAACGCAGCGCTTTTTCACAGAGCAGGATGCCAAGTTCCCGGCTATCTTTTGCCTGTTGGGCGCGTCCGAGGATATCACCGTTATCGAGGATCTTGAATATCAGTTTATCACCTTCTTCACCGTATTTACCAGTAAGCGTATCCAAATTCTCCATCGTTGGTGTTTCCAGGGGCTGGAAGCCAAACAGTTCGAATGTTTCGCGGATGGTCTGGAAAATGTATTGCCGCTTTCTTACTACAACCGGTCCGAAATCGCGGGTACCTTTTGGTATACTGGGTTTTATCATTATTAGTCAGTTATGCTTTGAGTAATTATTTTTTACCTGCAACGATTTTTTCGCAGGCATCATATATCATTTTGTATACCGGATCGAACAGGGCATCGTCGTACCATGGATCGGGAACCGGTTGCTGATCGTCCAGCAGCAGCTGCACTTTTGCCTTGTCTTCTTCGGTGCGGGCCTTCAGAATGATATCCCTGTAATTATTCAGGTCCATTGCAAATATGCGGTCAAATTCGTCAAAATCAGCGGTCTGGAACTGACGGCCACGCAGGCCGGATATGTCAATACCGTGGCGCTGAGCGACTTTTACAGAGCGGCGGTCGGGCGGATCACCGACATGCCAGTTGCCTGTACCGGCTGAATCTACTTCCCAGTTCAGTCCCTGCTGAACGGCAAGGTGCCTTAAAATACCTTCTGCCAGGGGCGAACGGCAAATATTGCCCAGGCATACCATCAATATTTTCATAATTTCCGCAAACCTACAAGATTTTAACATTATTTTATCAGGAGATCTGAATCTTGAAATATCGTGTGTTAGCCTATGTCCGCGTAAAATTCCCCAAAATGAGTCTTATGGAATTCTGCGTTTTTTGCATCTATATAGTAAGAATGAATAATACCATACTTTCTTTTTTATGCGTATGTATTCTTGTGATAATGTACGACATAGCTGGGATGGATGATGTATTTAACATGCCTTTAACAAGTTCTTAAGTAATTAGATGTAGATTGAATATGAAAAAATGTGTGTATGCCCGACGTTTATAAAACTGGCCGCAGTGGCTGGTTTGCCAATATAAGTTCTGGCATGCAATCGGATTTTTTTAACAATCTTCTAAAAGAACAGGTATTTATTTGGAAATATTTTTTTGTATACTTGTAATTCGCTAACAATGCTAATGCAACAAGAAAGATCTGGAAACACGCGGACTGAGGTAAATTATCGTTCGCTCGGGGAATTAATCAGGGGTATATTTTTTGTACTCTTTGGACTGTATGCAATATTTGCGCAGAAATACGGCCTGGGTGAATTTCAAATTTCTCAAACTGTACTGAATATTTTGGGCGGTGTACTAATTGCGTACGGCCTTTTCCGTGTATATAGAGGAGTAAGGTATCTGTTTCATCAAAAGGGTTAAATAAGAGACGAACATATGTTTACCAGATTAATCAGGCATGGCCGGATAGCTACTATCCTGTTAGCAGCGACAGCTTTACTGGCCTCTTGCGGACAGGCCAACACGTCCGGGGAAGAGCGGGATACGCCAACTTCAGGTACCATCAGAATAAGCGTGGATGAAACCTATCGTCCATTGATGGAAGCAGAGATCAAAGTTTTCGAATCTTTGTATAAGAAAGCGCATATCATTGCTGAATACAAACCTGAGGCAGATTGCTTCAAGGACCTGTTGAACGACAGTTCAAGGCTGATCTTTGTAACCAGGGATTTTAACGAGCAAGAGACGGGATATATAAAGGAGAAGAAGATTGCTCCACAAAGCATGTTACTGGCATGGGACGGAGTAGCGCTGATTACTAACCATAGTAATCCGGATACCATCCTCACGATGGACCAGGTGCGGAAAATTATGGACGGAACTGATTCCACGCAGAAACGTCAGATAGTTTTTGATAATCAGAATTCAAGTACGGTAAGATATGTCCTTGATTCAATCAACAAGGGAAAACCGTTACCATCTGATGTGATGGCTGCGAAAACAAATCCTGAAGTGGTTGATTATGTGGCAAAATTAAAAAATGCGATTGGCGTAGTAGGGGTGAGCTGGATCTCTGATCCGAACGACTCTACCTCTATAGAATTTACAAATAAAGTGACAGTGGTAAAGGTGCGGGCAGATTATGGTTCAGAATTTGTAAAACCATATCAGGCATACATCGCTCTTGGCTCCTATCCCCTTAAACGTGGTTTATTCTTTTGTCTGAAAGAACCATACGGAGGATTAGGATCAGGGTTCGCCACTTTCCTGGGGAGTTATGAAGGACAGATGATCATTTCAAAATTCAGACTGTTCCCTGCGAGGTTGAACGTGGTATTCAGGGAAGCGAACATTAGGTAAAAAAACTAACACAACTAAAATTTAAAACCGGATTGCTCATGAACAGACGGAAAAGTTTAATTGTTGCAATGCTGTGCGTCGCGAACGGCGCTATGGCTCAATCTGTGGAAGATGGATTGAAAGACCTGTATTATGGCAAGTATGAAACAGCCAAACAGACGCTGGAAAAAGTTATTGCAGCTAAACCTACAGAAGACAAAGCATATTATTATCTGGGTATTGCACAGTTAGGAATGCATGATGACGCCGGTGCCGCTGCTACTTTCACAAAAGGGCTGCAGGCTGTACCGACCTCTTCACTCCTGCAGGTGGGTATGGGACGCCTTGATCTGAAAAAAGGTGATGCAGCTGCTGCAAAACAGAAATTTGATGCAGCCAGCACAGCTACTGAAGGTCGTGACGGCGATGTAGCACGTGCTATCGCTGACGCCAGCAGCGAAATCAAAGGTGGTGACCGCGGTTATGCATTGTCAGTAATGGAAAAACTCCTGAACAATGAAGGCCGTAAGAAAAAACAGATCTACAATCCAATTGCTGCCGATTATATCGAGTTAGGTGATGCTTATCGTTACCTGGGTGGTGAAAATGGTGGTAAAGCCATCACTTCCTACGATAAAGCACTGGAACTGGATCAGAACAACGCAGAAGCGGTAATGAAACAGGGTCTGGTAAACTACAACGCAAAACTGTTACAGGATGCGGTGAACGACTGGACCAAGGCTACCAACATGGATCCTAACTATGCGCCTGCTTATTTCGAACTGTATCAGTTCTATATTACTCCAACCAAAGCGCAGCTTTCCCTGGAAAATGCAGCGAAATACCTGGAGAAATATATGGCGGCAGTAGGTGAGGGTGCCGGTAAAGTTGAAAATGAATACAACCTGGCTGCGATCTCTTTCTACAGAAAAGATTATGATGCAGCTATCAACAAAGCGAAAGGTGTACTGCCACAGACGAATGAAACCAACAAAGGTAAATTCGTTCGCCTGCTGACAGATGCTTATCTGCAGAAAGGTGATACCGCTACGGGCAGACAGGTCATCGAAGAGTACGTGAAAACTGTCGGCGACAGCAAACTGGAAGCGAACGACTACAAACTGTTGAGCGCTATCTACCAGCAGCATGTAACAGATTCCGCACAGGAAGCTGTTAACGATTCACTGGCAGGTCTGTACATGGAGAAATACGCTCTGGCTGATACCGCTAAAGATGCTGAGAAATACAGAACCGTTGCAGAGAACTTCAAATCTATGCACGACTTCAAACGTTCAGCTGAATGGTATGGCAGACTGGTGAATGATTTCACTGACGAACAGAACACTGGTAAAGTACAGGATATGTTCTTCAAAGGTACTATGGAGATCTATGCACGTCAGTACGATGCAGCAGATTCAACCTGGGGTGCTTTCGCTGCTAAATATCCTAACAACGAGGCTTTAGGTATCTACTGGAGAGGCCGTGCTAACATGGCGAAAGATCCGGAAGCAAAAGACGGTGCTGCAGTACCATATTTCCAGAAATTCTTTGAGATCAAAGGTGATGAAAAGATGAAACCAGCTCAGCTGATGTTCCCTTATCAGTACATGATGATCTACTACTATAACAAAGATGATCAGGCGAATATGAAGATCTGGATGGATAAGGTAACTGCTATCGATCCAAGCAATGCAACTGTAAAGGCTATCCAGGAAAACATGGATAACAAGAACAAAGCAGCTGCTGCAAAACCAGCTCAGGGTAACAAAAAATAATTACTCAGACTTTATATAAAAAGCCTCCTGTCGACTGACAGGGGGCTTTTTTATTGCCGGTTGGCGAAAAAAGATAATATTTTAATCCTTCATAAGATTTGATTTTTGCATTAGTTAGCCTATTTTTGCTCATTCGGAGAATTATTTTATACAGGGAAGCTTATGTTTACAGACACAGTACTATTGTCAGCAACTACTCCTTTCAGTTACTTTCCAATTGTGATGCAGCTTTTGGCTGCACTTGGCTTTGTAGGCGTTACGATGCTTGCTACTCACTTTTTAGGTCCAAAGCGTAAAACAAGCGACAAACTTGCTACCTTTGAAAGTGGTATCGAGCAAAAAGGGAATGCACGTCAGCCAGTAGCCATTAAATACTTTCTTACCGCCATTTTATTCGTGCTTTTCGACGTCGAAGTGATTTTCTTCTATCCTTATGCGGTGAATTTCAGGGGTTTAGGATGGGACGGTTTCATGGCTATGTTACTTTTCGTAGCGTTCTTTTTATGCGGTTTCATCTACATCCTGAAGAAGGGTGCATTGAAATGGGAAGACTGATTTTTATATAATTATTGCAGAGAAGATTGCCGGTATGGGCAGTCCTGTGTGCGTTTAGGTCAAATCTGATTTTGGAAATTTTTAAATCTGACATGGTATGGCACGTCCGGTTCAGTATAATGAAAAGGTGAAGAGTGTGGCAGTACCCGAGGGGTACTCCGGTGAAGGTTTTTTTGCTACGACTTTCGACCAGGTAATTGGTCTGGCTCGTAAGAATTCCATCTGGCCTCTGCCATTCGCTACCTCCTGCTGTGGTATCGAATTTATGGCAACCATGGCATCTACCTATGATATGTCCCGTTTTGGCTCTGAAAGAATGGCTTTCACTCCACGCCAGTGTGACCTGTTGATGGTCATGGGAACGATCTCTAAAAAGATGGCGCCTGTATTACGTCAGGTATACCTGCAGATGGCTGAACCTCGTTGGGTGGTAGCTGTAGGCGCCTGTGCGAGCAGTGGTGGTGTATTTGACACTTATTCCGTGTTACAGGGTATCGACCAGGTAATTCCTGTGGATGTATATGTACCAGGTTGTCCTCCACGTCCTGAAGCCATCATCGATGGCTTTATGCGTGTACAGGATCTGGTAGGTCAGGAAAGCCTGCGTCGCCGTCACAGCGATAAATACAAAGAATTACTGAACTCTTACGGTATCCAGTAATTCCAATAGGAGCTATTCAATAGATAGGTCAATTCTACGACTAGTCAAATCTGAAATCGAAAATCTGAAATCGTAATGTCTTTGACAAACGACTATATAAAGCAAAGGTTAGCAGAAAAGTTTGGTGAATCAATCAGCCAGGTGGAAGAATCCTTTGGGACAATGTCATTTACAGCACCCAAAGACCTGAACCTGAAAGTAATGCAGTTCCTGTACGATGAAGAGGAGCTGCAATTTCGTTTTTTAACGGACCTCACCGCCGTACATTATCCTGACAGGACGGGTGAGGAACTTGCAGTAGTATATCACCTGTACAATTTTCAGGAGCGGATAAGACTGCGTCTTAAAGTGTACACCAGCATTGAGGATACCCGTGTATTCACAGCTACCCGGCTGTTTGAATCAGCCAACTGGATGGAAAGGGAAACATACGACTTCTTTGGGGTGAACTTCGTTGGGCATCCTAACCTGAAACGTATCCTGAACGTGGATGAAATGACTTATTTCCCCATGCGTAAGGAATTTCCGCTGGAAGATCAGACCCGTACCGATAAGGACGACGAAATGTTCGGCCGCGGCGGGCATATTGGCATTTAATAATTTATTCGTTTGAACATGTCAGAGCAACATATCACACTGCCGGAAGGCTCTATTGAGAGGCAGACACAAACCCTTAACCTGGGACCTACGCACCCTGCTACACACGGGGTATTTCAGAATATCCTGGAAATAGACGGTGAGCGTATTGTGAGTTCGGAATCAACGGTAGGTTATATCCACCGTGCATTTGAGAAGATAGCAGAACGTCGTCCTTATTACCAGATTACTCCTTTAACAGACCGTCTGAACTATTGTTCGTCGCCTATTAATAACATGGGATGGCACATGACGGTAGAAAAACTGCTGGGCATTCAGACGCCTAAGCGTGTGGACTACCTCCGTGTTATCATCATGGAACTGGCCCGTATCACTGACCACCTGATCTGTAATGGTGTGGTAGGTGTGGATAGCGGCGCCTTCACCGGCTTCCTTTATCTCATGAAATACCGTGAACTGGTATATGAGATCTATGAGGAAATATGCGGTTCCCGTCTGACGACCAACATCGGTCGCGTAGGCGGTTTTGAAAGAAACTTCACACCGGCTGCTTTTGAGAAAATAGAACGTTTTCTGAAAGAATACCCGGTAGCACTGAAGGAGTTCGAAACCATGATGAACCGTAACCGTATTTTTATGGAGAGGACGCAGGGTGTAGGACCGATCAGTGCTGAAAGAGCCATCAACTACGGTTTCACCGGTCCAAACCTGCGTGCAGCAGGCGTAGACTACGACGTACGTGTGGCACAGCCTTACTGCTCTTACGAAGATTTTGAATTTACTATACCTGTAGGTACTACCGGCGACTGCTACGACCGTTTCCTGGTACGTAACGCCGAAATGTGGGAAAGTCTGAGCATCATCCGTCAGGCGATGGATAAACTGAAAGATCTGCCTTCAGACGTATACCATGCAGATGTACCTGCTTACTACCTGCCTGAGAAGAGCGCCGTATACACCAAGATGGAAGCGCTCATCTACCACTTCAAAATTATCATGGGTGAATCTGATATCCTGCCGGGCGAATTATACAATCCGGTAGAAGGCGCGAATGGTGAGTTAGGATTCTATCTTATCAGCGATGGAGGCCGTAGTCCTTACAGGCTGCACTTCCGCCGCCCATGTTTCATATATTACCAGGCTTACGCAGAACTGATCAAAGGCGCGATGCTGAGCGATGCGGTTATCTGTATGAGTAGTCTGAATCTGATCGCAGGTGAACTGGATGCTTAATTTTTAATTTTTTCTTTCATAGTTATGTTTTCTGAAGAGAAGCTGAATAAAGTAAAAGAGATCATCGCCCGTTACCCGGCAGGGAAACAGAAGAGTGCCCTGATTCCGGTGCTGCACCTGGCACAGGAAGTATCTGGCGGATGGCTTAGTTCGGAGACCATGGATTACGTGGCTTCCCTGCTGCAGATCACGCCGATCGAAGTGTACGAGGTGGCTACCTTTTACTCGATGTTTAACCTGCAACCTGTAGGCCGGTACGTATTTGAGGTCTGCCAGACAGGCCCGTGTATGCTGCGTGGTTCAGATAACATCATTGACTATATTAAAAAGAAACTGGACATCGGTGTAGGTCAAACTACAAAAGATGGCCTGTTCACCCTCAAAACAGTAGAGTGCCTTGGCGCCTGCGGATATGCTCCGATGATGCAGCTGGGTAAACATTACCGTGAGCACCTGACCCCTGAGAAGGTAGATGCAATCATTGAGGAATGCAGAAGTAAAGCAAACTAAAACTTTGAATGACCGGTACGCCGGTCTACAATCATAAAAAGTAAGATGGGACGCAAACTACTTTTTGACAAAGCGCACATAGAAGGTATCCGGTATTACGATGTATACCGTGCCAACGGAGGTTATGGATCGGCTGAAAAGGCGCTCAAAAGCATGAGCCCTGATCAGGTGTTGGATGAAGTAAAGAAAAGTGGACTGAGAGGTCGTGGTGGCGCCGGTTTCCCTACCGGTATGAAATGGAGTTTCATTGCAAAGCCAGAGGGTGTTCCCCGTTACCTGGTATGTAATGCGGATGAATCTGAGCCGGGTACGTTCAAAGACCGTTACCTGATGGAGTTTCTCCCTCACCTGCTGATAGAAGGGCTGCTGATTTCCAGTTATACGCTGGGTTGTAATTCCTGCTATATCTACATCCGTGGTGAATACGCCTGGATTCCTGATATCCTGGAAGAAGCGATCGCTGACGCTAAAAAGAACGGCTGGCTGGGTAAAAATATCCAGGGTACCGGCTTCGATCTTGAAATATATGTACAACGCGGCGCCGGTGCTTACATCTGTGGTGAGGAAACTGCCCTGATCGAGTCACTGGAAGGTAAACGTGGTAACCCACGTATCAAACCGCCATTCCCGGCTGTAAAAGGGCTGTGGGATTGTCCGACTGTTGTGAACAATGTGGAAACACTGGCTACCGTAGTGCCTATCCTGCGCATCGGTGGTGAAGAATATGCGAAATACGGTACAGGTAAATCTACTGGTACCAAGCTCATTTCTGCCTGTGGCAATATCAACAAACCAGGGGTTTATGAGATAGAAATGAATATTTCCGTAGAAGAATTCATTTATTCTGATGAATACTGTGGCGGTATTGCCAATGGCAAACGCCTCAAGGCCTGTATCCCGGGTGGTTCTTCCGTACCTATCCTGCCAGCTAACCTGCTGCTGAAAACAGCTAAAGGTGAGCCGCGTATGATGACGTATGAAAGTCTGGCTGACGGTGGCTTTGCAACCGGTACCATGTTAGGTTCCGGCGGTTTCATCGTACTGGACGAAGACCAGTGTATTGTAAAAAACACCCTCACATTTGCCCGCTTCTATCATCATGAGAGCTGCGGACAGTGCAGTCCCTGCCGTGAAGGTACCGGCTGGATGAAACGCGTACTGCTGAACATCGAGAACGGTAAGGGTAAAATGAGTGATATAGACCTGCTGTGGGATATCCAGCGTAAAATAGAAGGTAACACCATCTGTCCGTTGGGCGATGCTGCCGCCTGGCCGGTAGCTGCTGCTATCCGTCATTTCCGTGATGAGTTTGAATGGCATGTGCTGCATCCTGAAGAGGCGACCAAACGCAATTACGGACTGGCTCACTATGCAGATCCACTGGAAATAGCTGCTCCTGCTGCTGTATAAGAATCAATTTAAGCGATGCAAAATGGCTGAAGAAAAGAAACTCTTTAAGGTTAAGATCGATAATATCTCCGTGGAAGTGGAGCCGGGCACTACCATTCTGAATGCTGCCCGTCAAATTGGTGGAGACATTGTGCCGCCTGCAATGTGCTACTACTCCAAGCTGAAGGGTAGCGGTGGTAAATGCCGTACCTGCCTGGTGAAAGTATCCAAAGGGTCAGATGCTGATCCTCGTCCTATGCCAAAACTGGTAGCCAGCTGCCGTACCACCGTAATGGACGGTATGGAAGTGGCGAATATCACCTCTCCTGAAGTGCTGGAAGCACGTAAGGGGGTGGTAGAATTCCTGTTGCTGAATCATCCGCTGGATTGCCCTGTGTGCGACCAGGCTGGTGAATGTCACCTGCAGGACCTGAGCTACGAGCATGGCGCAGACAGCACCCGCTACGAATTCAAACGCCGTACATTCGACAGAGTCGATATCGGTGATAAGATACAGTTACACATGACCCGTTGCATCCTTTGCTACCGTTGTGTATTCACGGCTGATCAGCTGACTGAAAAGCGTGAACATGGCGTACTGGGTCGTGGTGAAGCTGCTGAAATCGGTACTTATATTCAGCAGTCCCTGGACAACAACTTCATCGGTAACGTGATCGATGTTTGTCCGGTAGGCGCGCTGACTGATAAAACCTTCCGTTTCAAAAACCGCGTATGGTTCCTGAAACCGGTAGATGCACACCGTGAATGCAGCGATCCTAAGTGTTGTGGTAAAGTGGCACTCTGGATGCGTGGCGACGAGGTGTTCCGTGTAACTGCCCGTAAAGACAAATACGGTGAAGTAGAAGAATGGATCTGTGATACGTGCCGTTTCGATAAAAAAGAAGTGAAAGACTGGGTGATCGAAGGCCCACGTAAAATAGAGCGTCAAAGTGTTATCTCTCAGGGGCACTATGTAGGTGTACATAAACCTAAAGATGCACTGGTAGAGGTACTGGATGGCCGTCAGCCGAAACTGCTGCTGGATATCCATAATATCAGCGAGGTGAATAAACCAAACATCGATCTGTCACAGATCAATGGTCCGGCACATTCCGACGACTTTAATAAGTAATGATTCATTCGTAATTCGTAATCGATAATTCGTATTTGATGACTATAGACTGGTTCTTTATCCTGGAAAAGATAGTGCTGATATCCGGCGTACTGGCGATATCACTGGTAGTGGCTATGTATTCTACATGGGGTGAAAGAAAAGTAGCTGGTATTATCCAGGACAGGATTGGCCCGAACAGGGCTGGTTTTATGGGTCTGCTCCAGCCGCTGGCGGATGGTGGTAAACTGTTCTTTAAAGAAGAGATCATCCCTGGCAATTCCAATCGTTTTCTGTTCATTCTCGGTCCGTCACTGGCTATGATTGTAGCCTGTATGACCAGCGCCGTAATTCCCTGGGGCGACACGCTGACGATTGCGGGGCACACTGTTTCGCTGCAGATCGCTGATGTGAACATTGGTATCCTGTATATTTTCGGTGTAGTGAGCTTAGGTGTATATGGTATCATGCTGGGTGGATGGGCTTCCAACAACAAATATTCACTCCTTGCATCTATCCGTGCGGCATCCCAGATCATCTCCTATGAGCTGGCAATGGGTCTGTCCCTGATCGCCCTGCTGATGATGACAGGTACTTTAAGTCTGAAAGAAATCGTCGAGCAGCAACGCCACGATGGTTGGAACGTACTGTACCAGCCACTTGGTTTCCTGATATTCCTGGTATGTTCATTTGCTGAGTGTAACCGTACGCCATTTGACCTGGCAGAAGCGGAGAGTGAGCTGAACGGTGGTTATCACCTGGAGTACTCTTCCATGAAACTGGGTTTCTATCTGTTTGCGGAATACATTAACATGTTTATCAGTTCTGCGCTGATGTCCAGCCTGTACTTCGGTGGTTATTCTTTCCCTGGTATGGATAGTCTGGGACTGGCGCCAAACCTGGTAACCATTCTGGGAACGGCGGCATTGTTCATTAAGATCATCTGCTTCCTGTTCTTCTTCATGTGGGTACGCTGGACGATTCCGAGATTCCGTTACGATCAGCTGATGCGTTTAGGCTGGAACATCATGATTCCGCTGGCACTGGCTAATATGTTGATCACAGGTGCGATCGTACTGTATCGCAGTACACATTAATTAACGACTTATTATAATAGCAATATGCAAGCTTTAACAAGTAGGGCAAAACAGGTAGACCGCAAACCGATGACTTTCATTGAGAGTATCTATTTGTGGAATATTATAAAGGGGATGATCATCACCTTCAAGCATATCTGGAAAAGGAAAGAAACGGTGAAATATCCGGAGCAAAAGCGTGAGTTCAGTCCTGTATTCCGTGGTCTGCACATCCTGAACAGGGATGCAGAAGGACGTGAGAACTGTACAGCGTGCGGTTTATGTGCGGTAGCTTGTCCTGCGGAAGCCATCACCATGGAGGCAGCCGAGAGAAAGGCGGGAGAGGAGCATCTGTATCGTGAAGAGAAATATGCTGCCCGTTATGAGATCAACATGCTGCGTTGCATTTTCTGTGGTTTTTGTGAAGAGGCTTGTCCGAAAGATGCTATCTATCTGACAGAAACATTTGCACCTGCTAACTACAAACGCGAAGGTTTCATCTATGGTAAACAGGATCTGTTGATACCGACTCCTGCGGAAAAGAAAAAAGCATAATTAAAGACAGTCTTAGCAAAAAAATATAATAGTCATTTAGCAATGGGAATGAGCTTACAACAAATCGTTTTCGGGGTACTTTCAATCATCTCTATTATATCCGCGCTGGGCGTGATATTGAGTAAGAACCCCGTTACCAGTGTTCTCTGCCTGATCGTTACCTTTTTTACCATCGCCGGGCATTACATCATGCTGAATGCGCAGTTCCTGGCAGTGGTACATATCATCGTATATGCGGGTGCTATCATGGTATTGTTCCTCTTTGTGATCATGTTGATGAACCTGAATGCAGAAATAGAACCACAGAAGCGTAACTGGCTGAAATATGCGGGCGCTATCAGTGGCGGTGCACTCCTGCTGGTATTGCTGGGTGCTCTCCGTGAAGCTGACGTAACTCCTCTGCAGCCCGGATCAACCGATATCGGATTGATCTCCAACCTTGGTAAAACTTTATTCAATCAATACGTAGTTCCATTTGAAGTAAGCAGCATCCTGTTCCTGAGTGCAATGGTAGGCGCCGTTGTAATCGGTAAAAGGGAAGCGTAAACCACAACAACTGTTAATCGTCATTGATCAATTTGTAATTCTTTAAAGATGCCTGTTCAATATTACATTTTCTTAAGCATTGCACTCTTTTGTATCGGGGTGATGGGTGTGCTGATGCGCAGAAATGCCATTATTATTTTCATGTGCGTGGAACTGATGCTGAATGCAGTTAACCTGCTGCTCGTAGCCTTTTCTAAGATGTGGGCAGATGCAGGTCGTGTGGATGCCGGCGGCGCACAGATCTTTGTATTCTTTATCATGGTGGTCGCCGCGGCGGAAGTTGCTGCTGGTCTGGCCATTATCGTGATGGTATACAGGAATTCACAGTCGGTGGATATTAATATCATGAACAGGCTGAAGAACTAAGAACTAACAGCTTGAATCGTAATTGTAAATCGTAATTAGTATTTGAATAGATGATACATCTAGTTTGGCTGGTACCATTTTTACCATTATTAGGATTCCTGGTGAATGGATTGGGAAGAAGATACCTCTCCAAATCACTGGCGGGTATAGTAGGAAGCGGAGCTGTATTAGCTGCCTTTGTGATTAGTTTGCTGATTTTCCTGGAAGTGAAAGCCCCGGGATTTCAGGCGCAGGTAGTACCGTTGTTTGATTTTATTTCCGCAGGCAGTCTGCATATTCCTTTCGCATTCCAGGTAGACCAGCTGAGCGCTTTATTTTTGCTGATCATTACCGGTGTCGGTTCCCTGATCCACATTTATTCTACCTCTTATATGCATGATGAAAGCAGTGAGGGTTTTGCGCGTTACTTCGCATACCTGAACCTCTTCGTTTTCTCCATGCTGATTCTTGTACTGGGCGCTAACTATGTGATGATGTTCATCGGGTGGGAAGGTGTAGGTCTCTGTTCTTACCTCCTGATCGGCTTCTGGTTCAAGAATACCAATTATAACAATGCTGCCAAGAAAGCATTCATTATGAACCGTATCGGCGACCTTGGTTTCCTGCTCGGTATCTTTACGATGATTGTACACTTCGGTAGTGTTTCCTTCCCTGAAGTATTTGAAAAAGCTGCGGCAATGGGAGCTGGTAGTAAAGTGATTCCGGCGATAGCGATCCTGCTGTTTGTAGGTGCTGCCGGTAAATCTGCTCAGCTGCCTTTATACACCTGGTTACCTGATGCGATGGCGGGTCCTACTCCGGTATCTGCCCTGATACACGCTGCTACGATGGTAACAGCTGGTATCTATATGATCGCGCGCAGCAACATTTTATATACCCTGGCGCCGTGCATTCAGACAGTCGTAGCGATCATTGGTCTGGCTACCGCTGTACTGGCAGCTACGATCGCGCTGAAACAGGATGATATCAAGAAAGTGCTTGCTTATTCTACGGTGAGCCAGCTGGGTTATATGTTCCTCGCACTGGGTGTAGGCGCTTATACCACTGCGGTGTTCCACGTAATGACACACGCATTCTTCAAAGCATTATTGTTCCTTGGTTCTGGTTCCGTGATTCACGCGATGGGCGGAGAGCAGAATATTAATAAGATGGGCGGACTGAAAAAGTATATGCCGGTTACGCACATCACTTTCCTGATCGGCTGTCTGGCTATCGCTGGTATCCCTGGTCTGTCAGGTTTCTTCTCTAAAGACGAAATCCTTGCTGAAACTTTCATATCCAATAAGCTGATGTATGGTATCGCGCTCCTCACTGCGCTGATGACTGCGTTCTATATGTTCCGCTTATATTATATCACCTTCTGTGGTAAATTCCGTGGTACACACGAACAGGAACATCACCTGCACGAAAGTCCTGCGGCGATCACGATTCCGCTGATCATTCTGGCGGTATTGTCCGTAGTAGGTGGTTATGTCGGTTTACCGGAAGTATTCGGTACCCACAGTATCCTGAAAGAGTACCTGGCTCCTGTATTTGCACCTTCTGCGCCTTTCATACATGAACATGCGCATCTGTCACATAATACAGAGTGGTTATTAATGGCACTGAGTTCCGTACTGGTGATCATCACGATCTTCTTCGCACGCAGCTGGTACCGCAATTATGAAGATAATGGAGAACCTCGTACCGGTATTGCCAAAGTACTGGAAAACAAATGGTACGTGGATGAGTTATACAATGCGATCATAGTGAAACCCCTGATGATGCTGAGCCGTTTCTTTGAAGAGGCGATTGAGAAATCAGGTATTGACCGTCTGGTGAATGGTGTAGGTCGTGGCGTACACTGGGGCAGTCAGCAGGTAAGACTGCTGCAGAGCGGCCAGGTAGGTTTCTACATCTTTGCTATGGTAATTGGAATGGTAGTTTTATTTGTGATAGGCTTCCTGCTGAAATAAGAAACTACCTGCACCATCATTAAAAAAGGACAAGTTTAGATATAATTATGTTGACAGTATTACTCATATTGATTCCTTTAGTTGCGGGCCTGGTTACGTTTGGTCTGAAGGGGTCTGGCCCTAAAGCGCTGGGTTTGGTGGCATCCCTGGCTTCGCTGGCAGTAACAGTTGCTGCTTTGTTCCAGTTCAGGACTGCACCGGATGCGTTGCAGCTGACAGCAAACTGGATTCCTCAGCTGGGCGCACAGTTCAGTGTAGGGCTGGATGGAATGGGCCTGATGCTTTGTTTGCTGACAGCCATTTCTTTTCTGCTGATCTTGATCGTTATCTATAACAGAGAATATGAGCGCCCTAACAGTTTCTATGGTCTGATGCTGTTGTCTCAGGCTGGTCTGGTAGGTGTGTTCACCGCGTATGACGCTTTGTTATTCTACGTTTTCTGGGAACTGGCACTGATTCCCGTGTATTTCCTCTGCTCACTCTGGGGTGGCGAAAAACGTATTCCAGTTACATTTAAATTCTTTGTATACACCTTTGCAGGTTCCCTGTTAATGCTGGTAGGTCTGATCTATATCTACCTGCAAACGCCGGAGCATTCTTTCAGCTACGCCAGTTTTGTAAGCGGCGCTATTACTCCACAGGACCAGTCCTGGTTGTTCTGGCTCTTCTTCGTAGCATTTGCTATCAAGATGCCGATCTTCCCTTTCCACACCTGGCAGCCTGATACTTACGAACAATCACCTACCCCTGTTACAATGGTACTGTCAGGTATCATGGTGAAAATGGGTCTTTTCGGTGTTGTCCGCTGGTTACTGCCTGTACTGCCGAAAGGCGCTTATATGTGGTCAGATGTTGCGATCGTACTGTCTATCATCGGTATCATCTATGCATCCTGCATCGCGATCGTACAGTCAGACATCAAACGCCTGATCGCTTACTCTTCCATCGCCCACATCGGTCTGATGAGTGCAGCTATCTTCACTAATAATGAGCAGAGCTTACAGGGTCTGATGGTGCAGATGTTCAACCATGGTATCAACATTATTGGTTTGTGGATCATCGTTGAGATTATCCAGAACCGTCTGAAAATTAAGAACCTGAACGAGATGGGTGGTATTGCGCAGTATGCACCGGGTATTGCCATCTTCCTCGTAACCATCAGTCTTGCCAATATCGCTTTACCACTGACCAACGGTTTCATCGGGGAGTTCCTGATGTTAAGTGGTCTGTTCCAGTACAATGTTTGGTTCATGGCTGTAGCCGGACTGGGTATCATCCTGGGAGCGGTATACACGCTGAACATGGTGCAGAAAGTGATCTTCGGACAGAGTAATCAGCTGACTGAAACGACTACAGATCTGAAAGGAAATGAGTTGCTGGTACTGATTATCATTGTAGGTATTATCCTGGTACTGGGTTTCTATCCGAAGCCTATGCTGGAGCTGGTAAGCAGCACTACTGAATTGGTTAACAAGGTTTATTAAAAAGTTGTTCTTTCGTAACACAGGAATATGAATGCATTAATATCTACTGCTTTATCGGGCGTTGTAATGATGTTTGCGGGTTTATTTATCGGTAATAAGCAGCGCATAAAATTTGTAGCCATTGTTGTACTGCTGATTTCATTTGCAGCCAACCTGGCGGAGTTATCTACCATTGGAGCAGGCGAGCGTACCTTATACGGCATGATCACTGTGAGCCACTTCAGTATCCTGTTCAATGCGATCGCATTGGGTAGTACACTGATCTATTTCTTATTATCAGGCAGTGCTTTTGAAAAAGTAGGCGAACACGTTTCTGACTATTTCGCACTGATCTTCTTCATTCTGTCAGGTATCACACTGGTTTCTACTTTCAGCAGCTTATTAATACTCTTCCTGGCAATAGAGATTATGTCTATTCCACAGTATATACTGGCTGGTGCGGATAAGAAAACGCCTAAAAGCACAGAGGCTTCCCTGAAGTACTTCCTGATGGGCTCTTTTTCTACCGGTATCCTGCTGATGGGTATTACGCTGATCTATGGTGCTACCGGTACTTTCAATGTAGCTGAACTGGGCCTGGGTGCAGGTAAAGTAAATACACTGGCATTGTGCGGTATCATCCTGATGGCTTTCGCATTATCTTTCAAAGTATCTGCGGCGCCTTTCCACTTCTGGACGCCTGACGTATATGACGGTTCTCCTACCGTATTTACTTCTTTCATGGCTACGGTTGTAAAAGCGGGCGGTTTCATCGCTTTTATCAGGGTATTCCATGGTGCGTTTGTAGGTGAAAGACTTACTGCTGACTGGCAGTTACTGCTGGCTATCATTACGGCTGCTACGCTGATCGTCGGCAACTTTACCGCTGTATTCCAGCAAAGCGTTAAACGTATGCTGGCTTACTCCAGTATCGCACAGGCAGGTTTCATGCTGCTGGCTGTTATCTCTATGAACACTTTCGCTACACAGGGTATTATCCTGTATGCGGCAGCTTATAGCGTAGCGACCATCGGTATCTTCGCTGTGATGATCAAACTGAAAGATTACACGTTTGATGGTTTCAACGGACTGGCACGCACACAACCAGTATTGGCGATTACTACTACTATCTTTGTATGTTCACTGGCAGGTATTCCGCTGACAGCAGGTTTCTTCGCTAAATACTTTGTACTGGCAGCAGCTGTTCAACAGGGTAACCTGTTATGGCTGGTGATCACCGCTGTGATCTGTGCGGCTATCAGTGCTTACTACTATTTCCGCGTGATCATCGCTATGTACTTCAAACAGGGCGAAGCTGAAACCGCAGAAATCAGTGGTAGTTTCAAGCTGATGCTGATCATTACGGCAGCGATCGTGATCCTGCTTGGTATCTTCCCTGGATTATTGTTACAGTTTATCTAACCGATAAACTTGCATAAGATAAAAACAGCAATACCGGCCAATTGGCCGGTATTTTTTTTGGTGTGTTGGTACTGCTTTTCAAGCGTTGTGACAGCTAGTCTGCTGCCACTAAAGAAAGCGTTTGTGCCTGCTGCGTAATGTTGTTCAGCAGTGTGAGCTGGTTACGCGCCCGCAGGAGATTGTGTCGTTCATATTTTGCGCCGTAGTAACTATCATTGTTGAAATAATCCGTCAGGAAACGGATGGCCTGCATATATACCAGGAACTGTCCTGCATACACAAGGTGTGCTTTTTCTGCCCCGCTGAGTTCATCTTTCATTTCACTCAGATATCCCTGTACAATAGCCTGGTAATAATCTGTTCTTACCTGTACTTTACTGAAGTCCGTTTCTTCTTCGCTGACAGGAGAAAGATAAGTACGCATCATATCTCCGAAATCACTGATGAAATACCCCGGCATCACTGTATCCAGATCGATCACACAGATTCCATTATCAGCGTTATCAAATAATACGTTGCTGATCTTGGTATCGTGATGCATCACCCGCATTTTGAAACCAGGATGTTGCTGTATGGCTTTAAATGTTGCTGTCAGGTGCTGATAGCTGCGGATCATGTCAATATCTGTTGCAGCTTCTGCTATTCTTGCCTGATTACCTTGTTTTATGGCCTGTTCAAACTGTTGATAACGCAGCGTGAGATTGTGAAAATCAGGCAGTGGATATTGAATCGTATTGATATCAATATCTGACAGCAGTTTTGTAAAGCGACCGAATTGTCTGGCTGCTTCAAATGCCAGTTGTGCATTATCTACCACATCATAACTGCGGGAATCAGCAACAAAAGGTTGCATACGGAAATAAGCGCCTTCAGTTGTGATGTACATATCCTGTCCGTCGATGGTACGCACCGGCTGTACAAAGAAATATGCCGGATGATACGTATCCAGGTGGCGGCCGATAGTGCTGATGTTTTCAGCTATCAGTGTTGGCTGCTTAAACACCCCATGATTGATGCGTTGCAGGATGTAGTGACGATCGCCTGCAGAGATCTTCCAGGTGGCGTTGATAAGGCCACTGCCGAATGGCTGAATAAGGCATTCGGCCATTGATAATCCATAAGCTGCCAGTATATCCTGCATTGCTGGTTGATAAAGTTGCTATGCATCAAACATAGTGATAAGAATTGAGAGAACAGCTGGACAAACGATTGCGCAAATTTTTACTTCCCAGGTGCAATGACCAGTCTGGAGTCGACAACGATCTGCTGATAAGCATCCGGGGCCAGTTTACCTGACAGGAGGTCCAGGAGTATTTCGGTGGCTTTCTGTCCTTGCAGATAGGGGTATTGTTCAACGGAGGCGAGAGGAGGATATGCCATATAACTACTCAGCGGCAGATTGGCATAACTGACGAAGCAGATGTCTTTATTGATCTGTATGCCTTGTTCAGCGGCATATTGCACTGCATCTTGTGAGACATAGTCATTAAAAGCGACAACGGCGGTTATTTTCCTTTTGTTGGAGAGTAGTTGTTGCATGGCCTGACGCGTACCTTCTTTGGTAAGATCGCTGTGTACATTGAGGGTCGCGTCATATTTCAGGCGTTGCTGCTGCATGGCTTTCCGGTAACCTGTTGTACGTTGCCGGCTGGCGATCAGCTTTTCAGGTCCATTGATCATACCGATGACCCGATGTCCCTGCTGTAATAAGAAAGATACGGCCTGGATGGTGCCTGATTCCATATTCGAAGCGACATAGTGGATATCTTTCATATCGGGGATCCGGTCAAAGAATACGACAGGGATATTGTATTTCCGCAGCATTTCGAAATGTGCGTAGTGTACGGTGTTTTTGGCCAGGGAAACCAGCAGTCCGTCTACCCGGTGATTTTTCATGATTTCCACGATCTTCTGTTCTCTTGTTGCGTCATCATGCGACTGGCCCAGCAGCACCATGTAATTGCTCTTGTTGGCAGTATCTTCTATGCCGCTGATCGCTGCGGAAAAGAAGGCTTCTGACAGTTCAGGGAGTACAATACCCAGGGTAAATGTTTTTTTCTGCTGGAAGAAAATGGCGGTCTGATTCGGCTCATATTGCAATTCGCGGGCGAGCGCCTGTACCTGCATCCTGGTTTTCAAGCCAATACGCGGATGATTGTGCAAAGCCCTGGATACAGTGGAGGCGGCCAGGTTGAGCCTTTTGGCGATTTCTTTTATAGTTGGTGGATTGGGCATCAGGCCATTTATAGAATAAAAGTAGCGGAAAAAAACTTTTTATTAACTTTAAATCATGCAGTTCCGTGACACATTTTCCCTCGCCTTTCGCTCTGTTAGCGGCAATCGTTTGCGCGCAGGGCTTACTATTGCCATCATCGGTTTTGGTATTATGGCCCTGGTGGGCATTTTTACGGCCATTGACAGTATGAAAAGCAGTATTTACAGCAGTTTTGCGAATATGGGGGCCAACAGCTTCAATATACAGAGCAGGGCGCTGAAGATACGTATCGGCGGTGGCGGCGGTGCAACCAAAGGAAGTAAGAAAACGAAGGTTAAAACCTCCAATAGTAATATTCCCATTACTTATAAGGAGGCAATGGACTTCAAGCGGAAGTATGCTTTTCCTGCTACGGTGAGTGTGTCCACCAATGCAACGGGAAACGCGACAGTGTATAAGAATGATAAGAAGACGAATCCGAATGTGCGTGTGATGGGGGGCGATGAAAGTTATCTGCAGTTATCCAACTATACTTTGCGGGAAGGGCGTAATCTGAATCAGCTGGATGTAGAGTCAGGCAGAAATGTGGCGATACTGGGTATGGATGTTGCGAAAAAACTCTTTGGTGATAATCTGAAGAATGTCGTCAACAGTTCTATCCGTGTGGGAAATGTACGTTATCGTGTGGTGGGTGTGATGGCGCCTAAAGGGAACAGTGGTTTTATGAGTGCGGACAATGTAGTGATCACAACGGTGAATAATACACGTAGAGTATTTGACAGGCCGGGTGCTTCTTACAATATCGGTATTTCAGTAAAAGATATCACGAAGATGGATGCTGCGATCGGAGAGGCGACAGGACTGTTCAGGGTGGTTCGTCACCTGGCATTGAACGAGGAAGAAAATTTTTATATCAATAAAAGTGACAGCATTGCAGAGATGCTGTTTGGTACACTGAGTTACGTGGTGTTTGCGGCTGTGCTGATCGGCGCTATTACTTTGTTTGGCTCGGCGATCGGTCTGACTAATATCATGCTGGTATCAGTAGCGGAGCGTACCCGTGAGATAGGTGTTAATAAAGCACTGGGAGCAACCAGTAAAGTGATTCGTCAGCAGTTTGTATACGAGTCTATTATCATCAGTTTACTGGGCGGCGTACTGGGTGTTATACTTGGTATGCTGGTGGGTAATCTCGTATCATTGTTAACAGGATCGAGTTTTATAGTTCCGTGGTTATGGATAACGACAGGGATATTTATCTGTGCGGCCGTAGGGTTGATATCAGGTATTTATCCAGCCATTAAGGCGTCACGTCTGGATCCGATAGTTGCATTGCGTTACGAATAATTAACAGGCACACGCCAACATCCGAACATTCATGGCTTTATTAGTAGTATTTGTTTCCATCCTGCTGCTGGTGTTACTGGTAGCTTATTTCCGGTTAAACACATTTATTGCTTTTCTGATTGTCTGTCTCTTTATGGGACTGGCGTTGAATATGGTCAGGGTACCAGCAGAGAGGATGTCGATTGCCGAGATCACCCAATCTATACAAACAGGGATCGGCAAGACACTGGGATCGCTGGTGATCATCATTGTGTTTGGTAGTATGCTGGGTAAACTGGTGGCGGAGAGCGGCGCGGCACAACGTATTGCCAATGGGCTGATGCATGTGTTTGGCAGAAAGTATGTACAGTGGTCATTGATGCTGACGGGCTTTATCGTAGGGATTCCCTTATTCTACAATATTGGTTTTGTACTGATGGTGCCGCTCATTTTTACGGTAGCGGCCAGGACTAAATTACCTACTGTTTACCTGGGTATTCCGATGCTGGCTTCCCTGTCGGTAACACATGGCTATTTACCGCCCCATCCTTCGCCTACGGCGCTGGTAGGTACATTCCATGCAAATATGGGATTGACGCTCATATATGGGCTTATTGTAGCCGTTCCTGCAATTATATTAGCCGGTCCGGTATTCACCCGTTTTCTGAAGCATTATACACAGGAACCTGCACAGTTATTCACGGTTGCTCCTATGCCGGAAGATCAACTGCCTTCTATGGGCACCAGTATTGTGGCGGCATTGCTGCCGGTATTGCTGCTTGCAGGCACATCACTGCTGAAGTTGTGCGCTGCGCCTGGTACGTTTCTGTGGCAGATCAGTAACTGGTTGGGAGATCCTGTGATTGTCATGTTGCTGGCGGTGTTGAATGGTGCATATGTATTGGGTCTTCGTCGTGGATTACCGGTGAAAAAGGTGATGGGCATTATGGAAGACGCCATCCGGGATGTATCTGTCATCATCCTGATCATTGGTGGTTCCGGTGCATTGACACAGATGTTGCTGGATAGTAAAGTAAGTCAGGTTATTACGGATAGTTTACAGGGAATGCATATGAACCCGCTGGTCCTGGCGTGGAGCATTGCTGCTTTGATACGCGTGAGTGTGGGTTCGGCTACGGTTGCCGGACTAACCACCGCTGGTATTGTAGCGCCATTGGTTGCAGGTACTTCTGTACATCCCAGTCTGATGGTACTGGCCACCGGCGCAGGCAGTCTGATGTTCTCACATGTGAATGACGGCGGGTTCTGGATGTTCAAGGAATATTTCAATTTGTCAGTGAAAGATACTTTCAAGACCTGGTCAGTGATGGAGACAATTGTTTCTGTTGTAGGACTGATCGGCTGTCTGATATTAAACCTTTTTATCTAATTCAAGAAAAACAGTGCACATGACACCAACAGAGAATTTTAGCGCATTAGGATTGTCATTACCTCCGGCTCCATCACCATTAGGTGTTTATAAGCCATGTCTGATCGATGGAAAATACCTGTATCTGTCAGGTCACGGTCCCGTGCAGGATGACAAGAGCCTGATCATTGGCCGTATTGGTGTTGAGTTTGACATGGAAAAAGGCAAACTGGCTGCAAGACAGGTAGGTCTTACCATGCTGTCTACCATTGTAGCAAACCTGGGTAGCCTGGACAAAGTAAAACGTGTCATCAAAGTATTGGGTATGGTGAACTGTTCACCTGACTTTGAGCGTCATCCTTATATCATCAATGGTGCGAGCGAACTGTTTGCAAAAATATGGGGTGAGGAAAATGGCATCGGTGTGCGTAGTGCAGTTGGTATGGGGTCTCTGCCAGATAATATTCCGGTGGAAATAGAGGCACTATTTGAATTACATTGAGAAATTAAAAATTAAGAATTAAAAATTAAGAATTGCCCCCAACAGGCTGAATGGTGTATAAATGACCGCCGTTATTATGGCATATTTCCTGCGTCTGACCAGTGGTGTTTTAACACTAACCAATTCTTAATTTTTAATTCCTAATTCCTAATTAAAATTTATGTGGTACGAACTACACAATATCAACACTATTGATACGCCTGCTGTGCTTGTGTATCCTGAGCGTATGCTGGATAATATCCGCTTACTGAAACAGACGGTAGGAGATGTGCAGCGTTTGCGTCCGCACATCAAGACCAGTAAGATGATTGAAGCCGTGCAGTTGTTGCAGGGTGAAGGCATTAACAAGTTCAAATGTGCCACTATCGCTGAAGCAGAAATGCTGGGTCTGGCAGGGGCTGGTGATGTATTACTGGCGTATCAGCCTGTAGGGCCGAAGGTTGACCGCTTATTGCAGATCGTGGAGCAATATCCGGACACGAAATATGCCTGTCTTGTGGATAACAGCGCGTCTGCGATCGCTATTGCGGCCACATTCGCAGCAGCGCAGCGTTCTATCCCTGTTTATATTGATCTCAATGTCGGGATGAACAGGACCGGTGTCGAGCCGGGACCCGGTAATGAAGCGCAGGAACTGTACCAGGAACTGCTGCATTTACCAGGTATTACGCCGGTGGGCTTACATGCATACGACGGACATCTGCATGATACAGAATTTGAGTTACGCAGAGAGAAGTGTAATGCAGGGTTTGCGCCTGTCCTCGCATTGGCTGCCGCTATTACAGAAGCCGGCGCTCCTGCCCCGCAGATTATCGCGGGAGGTACGCCTACTTATGCGATACACGCAGAACGTCCTGGTGTGGAATGTAGTCCGGGAACCTTTATATTCCAGGATTGGGGATATCACAAGCTGCATCCGGAGCAGACATTTGATTTTGCCGCTGCTGTTATTACCAGGGTGATCTCGGTGGTCGATGGTACGCATATCTGTGTTGATCTGGGACATAAGTCAGTGGCTTCTGAGAATCCGCAGCCCCGTATTTATTTCCTGAATGCACCCGATGCGGAACCCCTGGGGCACAGTGAGGAACATATGGTGCTGAAGGTGCCTGATGCGGCATTATTTCCGGTGGGAACGGTGCTGTATGGCATACCGATGCATATCTGTCCGACAGTTGCCCTGCATGAACGCGTAGGCGTTGTGGAAAATAATAACTGTGTAGCCTGGTGGAAAGTGATCGCCAGAGACAGAAAGATCATGATCTAACTTATCAAAAAAATACTTACATGTTTATAGTAGATGCGCATCTTGACCTGAGCATGAATGCAATGGAGTGGAACCGTAACCTGCGCCTGCCGGTTAACGACATCAGGAAGCGCGAAGAAGGTATGACTGACAAACCGGACCGTGCGAAGGGAGTGGTATCCTTTCCACAGTTAAGGGAGGGAAATATCGGACTGGTGGTAGCTACGCAGATCGCGAGATTTGTAGCGCCTGAGAATCCGCTGCCCGGATGGTATTCACCTGAACAGGCCTGGGCGCAGACACAAGGGCAGCTGGCCTGGTACAAAGCCATGGAAGACGCTGGAGAAATGACACAGATCACCAATCTGGTGGCACTGGAAAAGCACCTGGCACTCTGGAATGACGGTACGCCTAATACCAATAAACCGATCGGTTATATACTGAGCCTGGAGGGGGCGGATTCGATTGTTGACCTGAATTATCTGCAACGTGCTTATGACAATGGTTTACGAGCAGTAGGACCTGCTCACTACGGTCCGGGACGTTATGCACAGGGAACGGACGCGACCGGATTTATGGGTGAGAAAGGACAGGCATTACTAAAGGAAATGGAACGTCTGAATATCATCCTGGATGCGACCCATCTTTGTGATGATAGTTTCTGGGAAGCTATGGACCATTTCCATGGACATGTATGGGCCAGTCACAACAACGTGCGTGCGCTGGTGAATCATAACAGACAGTTCTCCGATGAACAATTGCAGGAACTGATCCGTCGCGGGGCTGTTATCGGCGGTGCGATGGATGCCTGGATGATGGTGCCGGGATGGGTAAGAGGCGTGTCCAATCCAAAGGATATGGGCGCATCCCTGGATGTGCTGGTGGATCATATGGACCATATCTGCCAGCTGGCGGGTAATGCGTTACATGTGGGTATAGGATCGGACCTGGATGGTGCTTTCGGGAAAGAGCAGAGCCCTCATGACCTGGAAACAATTGCCGATCTGCAAAAGATGCCGGCTTTGTTTGCCAAGAGAGGCTATTCCAAGGAAGATATTGACAATATTATGCATGGAAACTGGTTAAGGTTTCTGCGTAAGGCCTGGAGTTAATGGCTAGTAATATAACTGTGACAGGACATTGGTCATGTCATTATTCACTGGTTTCAGCTCCAGGAAGCCAGTGAATTGTTCCGGCGTGAGTGTATTCTTAAGTTTGCGCTGGAAACTCGTTTGAAACCCCTTTAATTTCGTATTATAAGCCTTCGGATTGCTGGTATTCAGCGACAGGATCGTGGAACGCTGCTCCAGAAAGTTCGTTACCGCGTCCTGTATCTTTGGTTGCTGCACATCTGTCAGCGACAATGCACTTTTCAATTTACTGGTGATAGATTTTGCATTCCCTTCTATGTTGGAAAGCGGGGCTTGCTGCATCTGTGCCCGTGAGATAGCTGGCAGAAGGCTCAGGCCGAAGAGCAGTAACAGGGAAACCAGGCGTATATTTTTCATGCATGTGGATTATTATCAGGAAGGTAAGATTTTTGCTGCATCCTTCCGGCAACTGATTTACGTATATCTCACTATAATCCCCAAAAGAATATGCCTATCTCATCTGTTACCGTACGCCGTATATGCTGCCCTGCATTGCTTTTATGTGTATTTGCCCTGATCGCTGCCGCCTGTACCAAGCTGGGTTCTACCGCCCGGGATATCGCTGCTGAAGACAGGGTTCCCTCTTTGCCTGCTATGGAATTATTGAATGAACATTACGGGAAAGATTCCCTGCAGGTAATGGACATTTATTTGCCAGCCGGCAGGGATCCTTCTATTACACATATCATGGTGTTTGTTCATGGAGGGGGATGGATGGGGAGTGACATGCGGGATTATACCCCGCATATTGACAATATGAAGAACCGGGACTCAAAGTATACCTATGTGAATCTGAATTACCGGCTGGTCAGAGATGGTAAAAACACGTTCCCTGCTGCGGAGGAAGATGTGAATGCCGCGTTGCAATATGTCTGGCGTCTGGCTGACAGCTTTCATATTTCCCGGGCCACCGGCATCATTGGTACCAGTGCGGGCGCGCATCTGGCCGCATTACAGGCGAGTAAACATAATGAGAAGGGGTACATTAAAGCGGCGGTTTGTCTGTTAGGCGTGTATGACATGCAACGTTTTTACCAGGAAGGCAGTGCCGGCGTACCCGAACTGGCGGCGGCCGTACTGGGTGGTACGCCGGGGCAGCGAACGGATTTATACCGTAGTTCCAGTCCGCTGTTTTATGTGCATGAAAAGACGCCGCCTACCTTGCTGATACATGGCACAGAAGACACGCTCGCCCGTTATTCACAGGCGGTGGCGATGGACAGTGTCCTGGAGAAAGCGGGCGTCGTACATGAATTATACAGCTTTAAGGGCTGGCATGCCATACCCGCTGATAAGATCGTCGACGCTGCCGAAAAGATGTTTGATTTTATTGCGAAGTATACGAAGTAACGCGTTTATCTGATCACCAGTTTCACTGGTTTCGGTACCTCATTCATATCATCGTTCAATACGATGTATTCAGCCTCGATGCTCTGGTTGTCCAGCCATTTCATCTGACCGGGTCCCCATTTGCTGAATTCAACATTGCCTTCATGCGTCAGCGTATTGTTGGCGTAAGAGAATAACTGGAAGCCGTTGTTGTTGAAGCCAGCTACGAGATCAACAGAAGGGCAGATGATGTATTTATGGTCGGGAGAGATCACAGGAATACCCCATACATGCGTAATGGTACCATTGTCTGCATTGATCAGCACATAATCGCTGGATTCGTAATAGCTGCCAAACACCAGGTGCTGGTGGATAGCGGGGATATAGCCGGCATAGAAATAGTTGGCGAAATTACTGTCATCTGCACTATGAATGTTATTTGCGAGCAGGGTGACCTGGCCATTATTCAGGGTGATATAGAGTGAATCGCCCTGGCGTTTGACGTGTGCGCGGTCTTTTGCGATCTGGGAGTCTTCTGTACTATCATAGTCAGGAGTGTCCAGTTTATCGAAGGAGGACTTAGCGAGCGGCTGTATGCTGAAATGTTTATTACCTACGCTGAATGTATCGGTGTCGCGCAGGACTCTGCCGGTGACAGGAGGTTCTTCTATATGAGCGGTATCGCGTACAGAGTCGCTTATTTCTGTGCTTTCATTGCAGGAGAATAGGATACCTGCAGCTAGGAATAGAGATAAATACGTTTTCATAGACGATACAAAGATAGGCAACTACATAAAAAAATCCCGCCTCATTTGAAATGAGACGGGACTTTTTGAAGAATATGTTAGTCTTATTCAGCTACCACTTCAAATTCCAGTTCAGCTTCATTGCCTTTACCGAAATCCAGTTTCGCTTTGTAAGTGCCTAATTCTTTTACGTCATCCAGGATGTGGATGCGGCGACGATCGATTTCGTAACCTTTCTGCTCTTTAATAGCACGTGCAATCTGCACACCAGTTACGCTACCGAAAATCTTACCGGAAGTACCGGTTTTAGCGCCAATTTTAACGGGACCTGCTTTCAGCACTTCCACTACTTTGGCGATTTCAGCTAACATTTTCTCTTCTTTCACTTTCTGCACTTTCAGGCGTTCCTGGAGTTGCTTCAGGTTAGAAGGGCTAGCTTCTACCGCAAATTTCTGCGGGATCAGAAAATTCCTGGCGTAACCGTTTTTAACGGTAGCCAGCTCATTTTTCTGGCCCAGGTTATCTACGTCTTGTATTAAGATTACTTGCATTGTTAATTAGTTTTAAGGACCTTTAATTACCCGGTTTACACCGGAAACCTAGGTGGTTTGTTTATTTTAAAAGGTCAGTAACGTAAGGTAACAAAGCCATTTGACGGGCTTTCTTAATAGCCTGCGCTACTTTACGCTGGAATTTCAGAGAGTTACCGGAGATACGACGAGGTAACATTTTACCCTGATCGTTCAGGAATTTCTTCAGGAACTCAGCGTCTTTGTAATCTACATACCGGATGCCTAACTTCTTGAAACGGCAATATTTCTTTGCGCGCTTCTCAGTCTTTACGGCCGTTAAATACTTAATTTCTTGTTTTACTGCCATAATTTTAAGCTTCTGCGGTTTTAGAATCAGCGTTTACGCCATTTCTCTTACGGTTGTTGTACTGAACAGCATATTTGTCTAATGCTGTAGTCATGTGACGAAGTACATTCTCGTCACGGTTCAGCTGAATTTTCAGCTTCTCATTGAGGTCGGATGGCGCGCTGTACTCCAGTACCAGGTACATGCCCGTGGTTTTCTTCTGGATTGGGTACGCCAGTGATCTTAATCCCCAGGGATTTTCGTGCGTTACTTCTCCGCCATTCTCTTTAATGAGATCAGCGAATTTTTTCTGAGCAGCTTTGTAGTCTTCCTCAGACAGCACAGGGGTAAAGATCACCATCAATTCGTAGTTCATAATTTCCCTGTTTTTAATTGTTTGAAAAAATTAGGAGTGCAAAGATACTTAAATTGCTGACACCAGCAAATAAAAAGGCCGCTCTGTTTAGTGCAGAGCGGCCGGATTGTCTAAGGTTTCTTCAAAAAAGATCAGTGGCTAACAAGTATTTTGCTTACCTGGGTACCTTCCATGCTTGTTACGCGAAGGATATAGATACCGTTTGATAAATTACTGATATCCAATGATTTGATATTTCTGCCTTTATTCAGGGTAGTTTGTCCCTGATACCTGATACGGCCTTGCATATCAACAAGTTGCAGCTGTGCTGGTCCACCTTTCTGCATATCAATCCATAACTGAAGCTGGTTGCCGAAAATACACCAGAAGAGTTTCTGGATCAGGTCTCTCAGCGTTACCACAACTCTCTGATTTTCACTATAACTAACCTTGCCGTCCAGACCTGTGATCTTCAGTCTGTAGTAGGATACTCCCAACCACGGACGGGTATCGTAAGTCGTGTAACTAACTGGTTGTGCCGTAGTGCCATGTGCGGCAACAGTATCTACGGATTCAAATTGAGATTGGTTTCTGGATCTCTGAATAATATAATCCCTGATATTCAGCTCATACGGAGCGCTCCAGGTCAGTTTCACATCTCCTGTGTCCACCGATGCAGCAAATTCGAGCTCAGCCGGATGTGCCAGTATATGCAGGTTGTAGTTCGTCTGAACCGGATAGTGATCGGTAGTAGTGCTGCTATAGCTGTTTACCAGTGTTTCTACCTCTTTACGTACACGTGCCGATCCTGGCAGATAGCTCAGCGCCATTTCATCAGAGATCAGGACGTTGTCAATTACAGTATTAAAAGAAGCGGTCGACTGCTGACCTTGCAGACTAAGCAGCAGGGTTACCGGTTTATAATGAATACTGTCATTAAGGAAGTCTATATAAGAAGTCGTAGTGTCAGGCGCCAGTTCTGTCGTAATGGTTTTGTCGAATGCATCGTTGAAATCGCCCAGGATTACCAGATTAGCTGTCGGGTATTGTACATCCAGGGAGTCTTTCAGTTCCAGTGCACCGTTCCGGCGTCTGTTCCAGGATTCGATCTTGTCGGAAGCCGTACCGGTGTTTGCCTTGGCATGTAACAGTACAAAACGGATCAGGGCGCTGTCATTGTTCAGCTTCGCCTGTGCTTCGAGCAGGAATGGGAAACGACCGGAAGACCAGTTATAATAGGCGTTGCTGCTGCCACCCTTGCGTAATACACCGTAAGAACGCAGTCCTTTAATAACAGAAGTCTTGTAGAGGAAGGCTAATTTCTGTGCAGATACATAATCCACATCTTTGATGCTGTCGGCATAAGAACCGAAGTCAGATATAATATAACTATAACCAGGCATCTGATTGGCTACTGCTCTGAAACGGGCAGTATCTACCACTTCTGCCAGGGCAAAGATGTCCGCATCCATTTTTTTGAGGATTGTGGTCACATTTGCCTGCTGCAGGCTATCATTTGCCGGATTTTGTACCGGACTGCCAAACCATTCAATATTCCAGTTGACCACTTTCAGGGAACGCAGAGAGGTACCAGACAATCTTATTGTTGGCAGCGCAACGCTATCCGCAGTAAAAGTAACCGTACCGGTATAGTTCTGACTGGCAGCGGTTGGCTGGAATTTCACCCATACTGTCTTCGGGCCAGCATTCAGTGCAGCTGGCTGATAGGTCAGTGTATGACTGAATGCAGCATTGCTGTCAAGGGCAAGGGTAAAGTTGCCTGTAGATGTCAGGGTCAGTGTTTTGGTAAAGTCATTGGCCTGGAAGGTGAATGGCAGCGGAGCGGATGATTGTCCGGCTGGTACATAATCAAAGTCGATGCTGCTGCTGGTCAGGTCCAGGGAAGGTTTAGGCGCTTCCGGACTATTAATGACAGATACATCATCGAGGGTCCAGCGTGCGGCGCCGATCGCAGGAGAGGAGGTGTATACGAAGGCAATGTAAACGCCGGCCTGTTTAAAGGCAGCCAGGTTCACACTGTCAGAGAGTGTCCAGGTATCCGACAGCAACGCAGGGAAACGGCCATTTACGGTTGTCCAGGTAGCTGTATTCGGGTTGCTGACACCATCGTAGTTGGTAGAAACTTTCAGTTGCAGGGACGGGCCGGAGAATGCGGTACGGCTGTAGAAGTTCAGCAACGGATAGTCAAAACCGGAGAAATCAAAAGCCGGGGAAATCAGCCAGTCTTCGTTGGCGATGGGTCCGCCGCTATAGCCATTGATCTGTATACCATTGCTGTTTCTGCCAAAAGTGGTACAGTCCCATCGTTGTGCGCCGGTCACGCTATATTGTTTGAAGCCTTGTGAGATATTACCGGTTGCGCAGCTGTTAAAGTCGAAGGACAGTTGCTGCAGACCGGTGCTGAATGACCAGGCGCTGGTATCTGTCAGTCCGGCGAAGGCATTATCGCTCAGATCCAGCACGGCGCCGGGTTCAATCGTGATATAGTAGGTTTGCTGCGGTTGCAGACTGGCAGCAATTGTCACATACTGTGCAGCATATGACACGATGGAGCTGTCAGCCGGAATGGATTGTTCCGTACCGGCAGTGCTATTGTGGATAACCAGTCTGCCACTGCCTGCTTTTACAGGTTCGGAGAAGATAATTACTGGCTGTGCACTGGGTGATACATCAATGCTGCGGTTTGCCGGCCATAAGCTGTCAGCAACAGGTGGCGTTACATCTGCCGTGCCGCTGCCCACCTGGATATTATCGATCGCAAATGACGGACGCGAACCTGCGCCACTGATCTGTCTGTTCACCCAACGCAGCTGTACCAATGGCTGATTGTCGCAGAGGGAAGGCAGTACCAGTGTTTTGTGTGCAGAATCCAGGGGAGTTGTCACACCTGATCCGGTTTGCTGCGTGGTTGTGTTCTGGTATTCTATACCGGTAATATTGGTGAAGTTGCCGGTATTACCGATACGGTACTGGAGCGTCACTTCATTGATACGGGTGTTAGAAGTACCGTCATACGGATTGCGGAGGGTCATTACGTCGTATTGCAGGGCTACGTTGGACTGGCCACTGGTCGTTATGGCCAGCACCAGACTGTTATCCACACTTCCGCTATTGAGGAAGCCCAGTTTCCCATTATAATTATACACACCATTGGTGGTACTGGATGCGCCTCCTGTGATCAGCGCCTTGTCTGATGCCGGAGGCAGCACATTAAAATTACCGGAAGGAGAACCGGAAAGGGTCCAGCCCTGCCATCCGTCAGGATAGGTCGTGGATGATGATGGCAGGCTATTGAATGACTGCTGGTAAGGCAGTACCTGTGTTGCAGGCTGTGTCTGTGCATACGCACCGGCAAAGCTGGTAACAGCAAGGAAAAGGAGTAGATGTCTTTTCATGTACAAAGCGGTTTAGAAAGAAGGGTGTCGGGTAAAAAACATTAGGTCTCAACACTCACCGGGGTCAGGAAGATTAAATCTACAACATTTGTGTTAGAGTTAAGAGGCAGTCTGTATGATTTATTTGTTAAGCCGGTATGAGGACTGCCATTTTGTAAGCCATCAGTAATAGTACGTTGAAGTTTCATTGCTCAACGAAGCTTCAACGAAGGAGACAAAAGACAGAAAAGCGTCTTTTAGGGTGTAGTTGCAGACACTTTGTCAGCAAAATGTCTGCTGGCATATCCTTTGTCCGGAAATCCAAAAAAAGACACCCATGCAGAAAGGAGCAATACGTGTTCAGACAGAGAACATATTCCCCATTATTAAGAAATTCCTCTATTCAGACCATGAGATCTTCATCCGCGAGCTGGTAAGTAATGCAGTGGATGCTACTCAAAAATTAAAGACACTGGCCAGTGTTGGTGAGTTCAAAGGTGAGCTGGGCACCCCTGAAATTACGGTGACATTAGACAAGGAAAAGAAGACATTGACCATATCCGATATGGGTGTGGGTATGACTGCAGAAGAAGTAGATAAATACATTAATCAGGTGGCGTTTTCAGGAGCGGAAGAGTTCCTGAATAAATATAAAGGACAGACAGACGGTGCTAATATCATTGGTCATTTCGGTCTTGGTTTTTACTCCTCATTTATGGTGAGTAACAAGGTGGAGATCTTCACAAAATCTCACAAACCTGATACTGCTGCTGTGCGTTGGGAGTGTGATGGCAGTCCGGAGTATGAACTGGAAGAAACCAGTAAAGAAAGCCGTGGTACTGATATCGTGCTGCACATCAACGAAGAGAGTGAAGAGTTTCTGGATGACAGCCGTATTCAGAACATCCTGGAGAAATTCTGTAAGTTCCTGCCAGTACCTGTAAAATTTGCAGACAAGCAGCTGAATAATACGAATCCGGCGTGGACAAAGAAACCTGCTGAACTGACTACGGAAGATTATCAGAATTTCTATAAGGAATTGTATCCTTATGCAGAGGCTCCGTTGTTCTGGATCCACCTGAATGTTGACTATCCGTTCAACCTTACAGGTATCCTGTATTTCCCTAAGATCGGTAAGAGCTTTGAAGTACAGAAAGACAAGATCAGCCTGTATTCCAACCAGGTATTTGTAACAGATGAAGTGAAGGATATCGTACCGGAATTCCTGATGTTGCTGCATGGTGTGATTGATAGTCCGGATATTCCGCTGAACGTGAGCCGTAGCTATCTGCAGGGCGATCCGAATGTGAAAAAGATCAGTTCTTATATCACGAAGAAAGTGGCTGACAAACTGGATGAGATCTTCCGTAACGATCGTAAGAGCTTTGAAGAGAAATGGGAATCTATCGGACTGTTTGCCAAGTATGGTATGATGACTGATGACAAGTTTTCTGAGAAGGCGAACAAGTTCCTGTTGCTGGAAGAAATCACCGAGCCAGGTAAGTTTTATACACTGGAAGAATATAAGACGGAAGCAGCTGCGTTGCAGACAAACAAAGACAACAAACTGGTTGTATTGTATGCTACAAATGCAGTACAACAGGATAGTTACATTCAGGCAGCGAAGAACAAAGGCTATAAGATCGTAAAGCTGGATAACATTGTGGATGCAGCGTTTATCAACAATATGGAGCCAAGATGGGATAGTATGCTGTTTACCCGTGTGGATGCTGATATTGCTGATAACCTGATCAACGTTGATGAGAAGAATGAAAGTGTATTATCTACTGATCAGGAAACAAAACTGAAAGAGTTATTCGGACATATTCCACAGGAACATGTTAAAGTAGAACTGAAAGGTCTGAGCGCTGATGCACAGCCGGTAATTGTGACCCGTCCTGAGTTTATGCGCCGTATGAAAGATATGGCTGCCGTTGGTGGCGCAGGTATGAGCTGGTATGCAAATATGCCTGACGAAATCAACATGACGGTGAATGCAAATCACCCGATTTATCTGCAGATACTGGAAGAAGCGGATAATGATAAACAACAGAAACAGGTACGTAATCTTGCAGATCTGGCGCTGTTGTCACAAAACCTGCTCACCGGTGCTGATCTGACCGCATTCGTGAACAGAAGTGTGGAATTAATGAGTGCAGAAAAGAAAAATTAGTCGACTCAAAGCGGAAACATTATAGTAGGTTTGCAGTAACATTGGCAACCGGAATCCCGTCTCATCAAGCATGAGACGGGATTTTTTCATTTTACCTACACATATGAAAAGAAGAGCAATTAACAGATTTATTTATGTACTACTTATTGCAGTATTGGGTAGTATAGTAGCCTGTTCTAAGCGGAATGAATCAGCGGTACCCGGCGGAGGCAATGGAACAGACACCATTCCGGACCCTCCCAAGGAAGATGTTTTTACACCACAGACGCCTGGCATTACCGTACAGACGGCCGATTACAAACAAGGCAACATCGCTGAATACCTGCTTTATATTCCTGACACCTATAATGACATGAAAAGTTATAAGTGGCCGGTAGTGATCTTCCTGCATGGTGTGGGAGAGATAGGCAATGATATAGATGTGATCAGACAAGTAGGATTGCCCAGGGTGGTGAAAGGAAAGCCGTTTGTGATGATTGCGCCACAATGTACTGCGGTGTGGTGGAATACAGATGTATTGCAGCAGTTGTATAAAGAAGTGTTGAAGAAGTATCATGTGGATTCTTCCAGGATTTATTTAACAGGATTGAGCATGGGTGGTTTCGGAACCTGGAACTGGGCGCAGACGAGTCCTGAGAAATTTGCCGCTATCGTACCGATCTGCGGTATTGGTACGCCATCACAAGCTTGTGTACTGAAGCAGATGCCGGTATGGGCTTTTCATAATGCGGATGATCCTACGGTAACAGTGGCAGGATCCAGGGATATGGTAAATGCATTGAAATCATGTGGGAGTAGTCTGGTGAAGTATACGGAGACGCCCACCGGCGGGCATGATGCGTGGACGAAGGCTTATGCGGATACGGCTTTATATAGCTGGATGCTGAGACAACATCAATGACTGTTGCAGTAGCAACAGTCACAATTGCGATATGAAATAGGTAGTATTACTTAGTGATGTGCTCTGATATCGATGACCTTCAATTGCAGGTTCATCTTGCCATTCCACTCATTTTCATCGATCGTGAAGGCCATATCGAAGGGCTGTTTACTGCTCACGATGTGGAATTTTTCAGACATGTAGAATCCTATGCCCGTTAATGCGTTAGGAGATTTACCCTGTTTAACGGAGAACTTAATATGTTCATCTTTGACAAGACGTGAATATCCGCTGTCAACCACGTTTCTTACGAGGAAAACGGGGCGTAGATTTTCTGGTCCCAGTGGTTCGAACTGACGTAATATATTAAAAAAGGCAGGTGTAATATCTTTCAGGTGGATTTCGGTATCGATTACAATCTCGGGTACGAGGAGATCCGGATTGATGGTCGTCGCCACTACTTCTTCAAACTTTTGCTGAAAAGCTTCCACATTTTCAGGTTTCAGCGTCATACCAGCAGCGTAAAAATGTCCGCCGTAGTTTTCCAGCAGGTCTTTACACTGGTGTATGGCTTCGTATACATTGAAACCGGTTACGGAACGTGCGGAGCCGGCCACTTTATCATTGCTGAGTGTGAGAATGATGGTAGGGCGGTAATAATATTTATCGATCAGTCTTGACGCAACGATTCCAACGACACCTTTGTGCCAGTCGGGTTTATAGAGTACGGTAGACTTTTTATCTTTTAAGGTCAGATCGTTCTGCAGCAGTTCGACCGCTTCTTTGGTGATGTTGCCATCAATTTCTTTTCTGTCGAAATTATCTGCGTGTAATACTTTGGCGATCTCCATTGCTTTGTCTTTGTCTGTTTCGACAAAGAGGTTCACTGCTTTTCTGGCGTCGTCCATACGGCCGGCAGCGTTAACCCTTGGCGCGATGACAAATACAAGATTGGAGATGGTGAGTTGTTCTTTCAGTCCGCTGAGTTCTATCAGTGCCTGTATACCTGCGAGGGGAGCGGAGTTCACCTTTTTTAATCCGTGAAAGGCCAGTACCCTGTTTTCGCCTGTCATGGGGACAATATCAGCTGCGATACTGGTGGCCACGAGATCGAGATAGCGGTGTACCTGTTCATCCGGGATTCCTTTTTTCTGCGCGAAGGCTGAAATCAGTTTATATCCGATACCACAGCCGCTTAGTTCTTTATAAGGATAAGGGCAGTCGTATTGTTTTGGATTCAGGATGGCTACGGCAGGTGGCAGGATTGCATCTGGCAGGTGATGATCACATATAATGAAGTCGATTCCGTTGTCGGCTGCCCATTTTATCTGGTCGATGGCTTTGATGCCGCAATCCAGTGTGATGATGAGCGTGAATTCGTTATCTCTGGCGTATTCTATGCCTTGTGTGGAGATACCGTAACCTTCTTTATACCGGTGAGGAATGTAAAATTCTATATTATTATATAAGGAGTGCAGAAAGTCGTATACGGTTGCTACAGCGGTTGTTCCATCCACGTCATAGTCTCCGAACACCAGTATTTTCTCCCGGTGGAAGAAAGCCTGTTCGATACGGGATACTGCTTTATCCATGTCTTTCATCAACCACGGATCGTGCAGATCTGCGAGTGTGGGTCTGAAAAAGAGCCTGGATTCGTCGTAGGTGTGCATACCTCTTTGTACGAGGAGTCGGCACAGCAATGGGTGTATACGTAAAGACGACTGGAGCAATGCTTCCTGTTTAGGTTGATAAGATCGTACTGTCCAGCGTTTCTGCATTAATCAGTTAGTATCTAAAGTGGTTGAATGAGTTCAGTTTCGGAAGATAGGTTTTTATTGGTTAAAAAGTACGATCTGTTGTATATCTAACCAATGTTTCCAGTCCGGCGCGGATATCATTAGCCGGGAAGCTATGCAGAACGGCGAGTGCTTCATCGCGGTACTGGAACATTTTCTCCTGTGTATATTCAATACCACCTGATTTTTTTACCAGGTCGATTACTTCTGCGACTTTGTCTTTATCGGTGTTGTGATTTTTGACAATATTAATAATACGTCTGCGGATATCAGGCGTTGCGTGTTCGAGGGTATAAATGAGCGGGAGGGTCATTTTTTTCTCGCGGATATCGATACCGGTGGGTTTACCGATTTTATCGGAGCCATAATCGAAGAGGTCATCTTTGATCTGGAAGGCGACACCTACTTTTTCACCGAACAGGCGCATCTTTTCGGTTGTTTCATCGTCATTGGTGGTGCTCCAGGCGCCAGCTGCGCAGGCAGAGGCGAGGAGGGAGGCGGTTTTACGACGGATGATTTCGAAATAGATATCTTCTTTAATATTCAGCTTACGGGTCTTTTCGATCTGGAGCAGTTCACCTTCACTCATTTCCTTTACGGCTTCTGAGAGGATCTTCAGAGATCTGAATTCATTATTATCTACTGAAAGCAGTAATCCTTTAGAAAGGAGGTAGTCACCTACCAGCACGGCTATTTTGTTTTTCCACAGTGCATTGATGGAAAAGAAGCCGCGTCTTTCGTTGGCGTCATCCACTACGTCGTCATGAACGAGAGTGGCGGTATGAAGCAGTTCAACCAGGGCTGCAGCTCTGTATGTGCTTTCCTGTATATTATTATTAAAGAGTTTTGCCGATAGGAGCACAAACATGGGTCTGATCTGCTTGCCTTTACGTTTAACGATGTAATGCATGATCCTGTCCAGCAATGGGACATGACTTTTTACAGCGTCAGAGAATTTGCTTTCAAAATCCTGTAATTCCTTACTGATCAGGTGTTTAATTTCGTCCATAGGTGCTTTAAAAAGATTGCTAAGCTATGCTTTAAAAGTCAAATTTTAACAAATTGGCCCTTAATTTGTATATATCGGTGTAACATAACTTTAACATTACATTGTTTTAGTTATAACAAATATGCTTATTCGTTATGTGCCGGGCCAAGTTAAGGTATAACATTTGTTTTGCCTAAGCACTAATAGTTAAGTAGTTATCAATGAAAATAATATTGTAACAAAAATTTGAATATTCATCTGAGAATTTTACCTTTGCTGGGTAAAAAACGGGTTATTAGTAAATTTTTAACAGTTTTTAAATAGAAAACAATTATGGCAAGCAAAAAGTACTTATTACTGGCAGGCGCTATGAGTCTCCTAGCGGCGTCCTCCAGTTTTGCACAAGTTACCCCTGTTTATGATGCCCTGGATTCAACCAAAGTTCCAGCATCCAGACAGGCGCAACAGAACAATTTCTCTAACCACCAGTATGACTTCCCTGCTAAACCACGTGATATGTGGGAATTAGGTTTCCACGGTGGTCTGCACCTGATCAACGGTACTATCCCGGCCAGACCAGGTTTCGGTGGTGGTGTTTCCCTGAGAAAATCACTGGGTCATACTTTCTCCATCAGAGGTGAATACACTGGTTCCTTTGATAAAGGTATGGATTACAGATTAAGACCTGCAATCTACAACAACAGCACTGCATGGGGTACTACAGCAGCAGCAAACGGTGGTAACATCGTAGCTAACTACAAAACTGCTACTCACCAGTTGTCCCTGGATATGATCGCTTCCCTGAGCAACATCCTGTTCTACAAAGCACAGCCAAAACTTAACTGGTACGTGTTTGCAGGTTATAGCCTGGGTCTGATCGACGTTGACGTTGATGCGTTAAACGGTAATGCAGCTTACGATTTCTCTGGTATCAACTTCAATGCTCCTCGTAAGGACATTAAAGACCAGCTGAAAAACCTGTTTGACGGAGATTACGAGCAGAACGCTCCATCTCAGGGTAACAGAGGTAACATCGGTCGTAGAGATGACAACGCCCTGCTTCGTCATGGTGCTGACTTCGGTACTGGTGTAGCTTTCAGAGTTTCTAAACGTTTCAACATCGGTATTGAAGAGAAATATACTTTATACTTTGATGATTATCTGGATGGTTATTCCAGCCCATATAGCAACCACAAAGATGCGTTCAGCTATACCAGCGTTCGTCTGAACTTCAACCTGGGTAACTCTTCTAAACGCGTTGAGCCATTATGGTGGGTAAATCCGCTGAATTACGCTTACAACGAACTGAGCGCTCCTCGTCACATGAAGCTGCCTACTCCGGTACTGCCTGATGCTGATGGTGATGGTGTTACTGATCAGTTCGATCGTGAACCAAACACTCCAGCTGGTGCTCCAGTTGATGTTCACGGTGTAGCTAAAGATACAGATGGTGATGGTGTTCCTGACTACAAAGACAAACAGCTGGTAACTCCAACTTATTGCCAGCCAGTTGATGCTGATGGTGTTGGTAAATGCCCAGATCCTGAGTGCTGCAAGAACATTGCTCCAGTAGCAAATTGCGCTACCCTGGTTCTGCCTAGCGTAAGCTTCAAAGGTAGCTCTACTAAAGTTGCATCTGACAACGAAGCTATCCTGGCTAGCGTTGCTGCAACCCTGAAAGGTGCTCCATCTTGCAACATCCTGGTTACCGGTCACGCAGGTGCTAAAGGTAAAAAAGGTGGTGTTGACCTGAGCAGCAGAAGAGTTGACGCAGTTATCGACTACCTGGCTGATAAGCAAGGTATCGATCGCGGTCGCTTCATCAAACAAAACACTCCTGGTGAGTCTTCTACTGTTGATTTAGCTCCAGCTAACTAATAGTGTCTCACTAAGAAGATATAAGGCCCCGTCTCGGATAAATCGAGACGGGGTTTTTTAATGCCCCGATATTTTTGATAATTTTGTAGATCTTCTTAAATCCACCTACCTTTGGTGGCTTTTTTATTAAATACATATTTCGTGAGAAAAGACATTAACAGGATTAGCCTGGCCGGTTTAGTAGTAGCTTTAGGTATTATTTACGGTGACATTGGAACCTCTCCGTTATACGTTTTCAAGGCCATTGTAGGCAATAATCCCGTAAGCGATCTCCTGGTTATCGGTGGTATATCCTGTATCATCTGGACCCTGACTTTACAAACAACCATCAAGTACGTAATCCTGACCCTCAGGGCCGATAACAAAGGCGAAGGCGGGATTTTCTCCTTATATGCGTTGGTCAGAAGGCATGCCAGATGGGCAGTCATATTCGGGATGATCGGAGGAGCCGCATTGCTCGCAGACGGTATCATTACCCCACCTATCACTGTTACATCTGCTATTGAAGGTTTACGTACCCTGGAGGTATTTAAAGACCTCAGCCAGTGGGCTATCGTCAAAATCGTACTGACTATTATTACCTTATTGTTCGTCGTTCAACAGTTTGGTACGGTGTCCATCGGTAAATTATTCGGCCCTATCATGGTGATCTGGTTCTCCATGCTGGGTGTGCTCGGACTGTCACACATCGTAGACGACGTATCCGTATTTAAGGCTTTCAGCCCGCATTACGCTATTAAACTGCTGACGACCTATCCCCGTGGATTTATGATATTAGGCGCCGTATTCCTGTGTACGACAGGGGCGGAAGCGCTCTATTCCGACCTCGGCCACTGTGGAAAGGGCAACATACGCATCTCCTGGACCTTCGTAAAAGCCTGCCTGATCCTGAACTATCTCGGACAAGGCGCATGGCTGCTTACGCAGAAAGGTCAGATCATTCCAAAAGATACCAACCCCTTCTTTGCCATCATGCCGGAATGGTTTGTCATCTTTGGTGTATTGATTGCCACCCTGGCCTCCATTATTGCCAGTCAGGCCTTGATATCGGGGTCGTTTACCCTCATTTCAGAGGCGATGCGACTCAACCTCTGGCCTAAGTTAAAGATCAACTATCCGACAGAAATGCGCGGACAACTCTATATCCCTGGTATCAATACCATGCTGTTTGTAGGGTGTGTGGCTATCGTACTGATCTTTAAAGAATCCAGCGCCATGGAAGCGGCTTATGGTCTCTCCATCACTATCTGTATGCTGATGACCTCCTGTCTCTTCGCTTTCTATCTTTATACACGAAGGGTTAGATTAAGCCTTATCCTGATCTACCTGGTGATCTATTTTACGCTTGAATTCTCCTTCCTTTTTGCAAACCTGGTGAAATTCATGCACGGTGGTTATGTGACCGTTATCGTGGCCGGAGTACTCTTCCTGATCATGATGGTATGGTACAAGTCCCGTAAGATCAAAAACCGTTACGTAGAGTTTGTCAGACTTGAAGATCACCTGCCGGTGATCCAGGAGCTGAGCAATGACAGCACCATCCCTAAATATGCCACTCACCTGGTGTATATGAGCAGTGCCGACAATCCGAAGGAAATTGAACATAAGATCATCTACTCGATTCTGAATAAAAAGCCGAAGAGAGCAGATATCTACTGGTTTGTGCATGTGGATGTAGTGGACGAACCTTATCTGAGTGAATACTCTGTACAGACCATCATTCCAAATGAGGTGATCAGGGTGGAATTCAGATTGGGTTTCAAAGTGGAGCAGCGTATCAACCTCATGTTCCGTATGGTAGTGGAAGACATGGTGCGTAACAAGGAGGTGAACATCACCAGCCGTTACGAATCACTAAGTAAAAACAATGTGGTGGGAGACTTCCAGTTTATTGTCATGGAGAAATTCCTGTCACACGACAACGACCTGCCATTGTACGAGCGACTGGTCATGCGTATGTATTTCTTCCTGAAGAAGATCAGTTTGTCAGAGGAGCGTGGTTTCGGACTGGATTCCAGTTATGTGACCATCGAAAAGTATCCGCTGGTAGTGGCGCCTGTCACGAACCTGCAATTGCGACGAATCATACATTCTTAATAAAAGAAAGGCCGGTATCAGGTGATACCGGCTTTCTTATTTTTTAGTCAATATAGAACCCAAATTTTCCCATTCTTTCATCGCGCATGGCTTCCATAATTTCCGTCTGTGTATTCATTACATACGGTCCGTGCCATGCCACCGGCTCATTCAGCGGTTCACCATCACAATACAATATGATCGCATCTGTACCTGCTGTGACACTGATTTCATCGCCATCATTATCAAACAGCACTAATGCCCTGTCGCCTGCTGTTTTACCATTCACTGTCAGATCTCCTTTCAACACATAAAACAACACGTTTCTACCCTTTGCTACCTGGATATCGGTCTTACTGCCAGCCTGCATCTTTATCAGTGATGCATTGATCCCTGTCAGTGAACTGATCGCTCCTTTATGGCCGTTAAAGGTACCCCCGGCAACCACTACCTGCACCTTATCATCATCTGTTTTCACAACAGGAATATCCTGTTGCTGCAAGCCTGTATACTTGGCCGGCGTCATTTTCAGCTTTGCAGGGAGATTGATCCACAGTTGCAAGAGTTCCAGATCACCGCCTTCTTCTTTGAAAGAATTTTCTACATATTCATTGTGGATAAGTCCCCTTGCGGCAGACATCCATTGTATACCGCCTTCGTCGATCCTGCTATGATAACCGTGAGAATCTTTGTGCACCACGTGTCCGCTGATGATCCAGGTCACTGTTTCAAATCCTCTGTGAGGATGCGGTCCGAATGGCATACCACTGTTGTCGGGAGGTAGTGTCATCGGGCCGTGGTGGTGTAATAACAGGAATGGGTCCGTTGCCTTACCGTCCTGATAGGGCAAAGGACTGTAAAAGTAATAATCGCTCTGAGAGCCGTTTATCGGGTGGTTGTTTACAACCTTGTTTACTGTCTTTTGCATGTAGCAAATTTACGACAGAATAACAGCGTAAGGAATGGATAGAAGTCAGTAAAGGGTGGATGATTTTAGTCATCCTTGCTGGTGTAGGGCAAGGTGATCATTTTGATGATGTCAACAAAATGGTCACTTGTTATTTTTTTCCTCCGCAATCACCGGATCATATTTCACCGCTGCTTTCATCAGCTGATCTGCATAGTCATAGATATCATCTACACTTCCAATTTCAATCCTTTCTTCATTGTCTTTATCAAACAGTGAGAGGTATTTCCGCTTGCCGTTCAGGTGTACCCTGCATAAAGGTCTTCTGTTATTATCATCCAGTAAGATACCGAAGTAAGACTGTGTATCTCTGAATACGATACGGCCTGCACTTATCTTCTGTCTCAGCATAGAACGCACGATATGGAATGCTTCCAGTTCTTCTTCTGTTGTGACGATTTTTGCATCCTCGCCGGTGGGTATTTCTGTTTCTGCGGGTTCTTCTTTTATCTCCTGTTGCTGTTGTGTATTGAGCGCAGATTTTAGTCTTTCATTGATGGTATCATTGATGAACTGTTGATAGGATTTCTTCAGTAATCCTTTGAATTGCTCCAGGATTCTTGCTGTTACAGAGGAGGGATAAACAAGTTTTGCGAAGTAGCGTGTGAACTCGTCAGACGGTTCATTGAGATCACCGGCAATGATGTTTTTTATTTCATTGGTGTATTTCAGTTCGCTGGCAGTTGTTAATATTTTATCCAGGTCAAAGTAGCTCTTGTGAAACTCTTTCAGCTTTTCTGTCTGATTTTCTTTCAGGTCATCAATATAGAATTCGAAGAAGGGTTTTTCATCCATTTTATTAGGTTCTACCAGGTCTGTGTAGAACTTGTAATGAATGCCATTTGTCAGGATGCTGAATCTTGCGCTGGTGCAATGAAAGTAGCGGAACAACTGGCTGTTGTGCGGATTGAGATCAGTGGACCAGTGTTTACATTCCACGAGGATAGTGGGTTTACCGTCCTGTATGATGGCATAGTCTACTTTTTCACCTTTTTTGATACCGATGTCAGCGATGAATTCGGGCGTTACTTCCAAGGGATTGAACACGTCGTATCCAAGGCATTGGATGAAAGGCATAATGAAGGCATTTTTAGTAGCTTCTTCTGTCAGTATCTGATCTTTTAGTCTGGCGACTCTGTCGCCCAGTTGTTTGAGCTGATCTTTAAAATCCATAGGAGGCATTTTTTAATAGTGAGGTCATATGTTTTAAACCGTTGTGGGGGTAAAGTATTACGGTATCAAAAGTGAGGATATCCGCAGGGGAGAATTGTTAAGCAGCTGTTAACAAGGAAAAATCCTCTCCCTTCGCAGGGGATTTTTCCCCTTTATGATGGAATCAGGAACGTGCTTTGCTGCTTTTCTGAAAATACCTGCATATGGCTGAAACCAAACAAAAAGGAAGCGCAAGCGATCATCTTGCCAATGAGCGTACACTCCTTGCATGGACAAGGACCAGTATCGGCATCATGGCATTTGGCTTTGTAGTGGTCAAATTTTCGCTTTTCGTGAAGCAGCTGTCTCTGGCATTGGGAAAGGAATATATCATCCCTTCCAGGGGTTATTCTGCGATTGCAGGCATATTGCTGGTTGCTGTCGGCGCCAGTACGACGGTATTCTCTTATATCAGGTATAAACGTACGGAGCAGCAGTTGACGGAGGGGGTGTATCATCATTCGTCGCTGCTGATTACGTTGCTGACTGCTTTTATTTTCCTGGTAAGTATGTTATTGATTGTATATCTCGTGGAGAGCGCATAAAAAAAGTCCTCCGGGGAACCGGAGGACTTTCTTTAACACAACTAAAAAACAATCAAACGTCCGAATAGATCAATCGGGTTTTTTCCCATCTAAAAAGGTATTAATCGTATTGATTTCTGCCTGGTTATTCTGACCATCGGAAACAGTATAGTTAGAGTAGAAATTCTCTGCGGAACCTGCGCCGTTATCGAGGTTGATATTGCGGCGGATGTAAGCAGGGATGTTTTCCATCTCAGCATTATTCTCTATGCCTTTCACGTTGAAGCTGATGCTGCGCAGTTTTGCCACGCGTTCAGCCTGTTTACGTTTCTGCTCTTCCAGTTGTTCTTCAAATGCGTGCAGATGAATTTCTGAAGGGGCGTTTGGCGCCTGGTCTTCTTCTCTGAAGACGATTTTCATTTCAGCATCGGAGGCCGGTGTGTTGTTGCCTGGTTCAATGTAGATGTAAGCGGGACCGGAAGGGTATCCACCTGCAGCCGGATTAGGCTGTATTACATTTACGTTGCCGCTGTTGTAACCTGCTACTGGTTGCTGGTGCGTATTTACCGGCTCAACGTTGAGCGTATAGTTTTGTCTTTCCGGCTGTGCGGGTTGCACTGGCGGATAAGTCGTTACTGGCTGGGTCACCACAGGTTCTACCAGGCGGGGAGCCATATGGTCCGCTGGTTCGACGAACAACGGCGTACTTTGACGTGCGGTATTGTTCATCTTATTTTCATCACCGTTCTGGCCCAGCTGCATTACGATTTTGGGCTGATTGAGGGAAGGATCCTGTGGCGTCATTTTTACCTGCTGGATCGGTTTCTGTTCAAAACCGGTAGCGATAATGGTAACGCCCAGTTTGCGGTCAAGCGTATCGTCATAACCGACACCGAGGATCACATCGCAATCTTCACCTGCCTGGCTTTGTACGTATGCCTGGATCGTATCCATTTCATCCAGGGTATGTTCGAACTCACCTTCCTGGGATGCGATGTTGATAAGGATCCATTTTGCACCGCGAATATCGTTGTCGTTCAGCAGCGGAGATGTCAGTGCATCTTCGATCGCTTTCTGTGCACGGTTTTCACCTTCTGCAACAGCGGCGCCGAGGATGGCCACACCACCATTACGCATTACTGTACATACATCGGCAAAGTCCACGTTGATCTGACCAGTGGAGTTGATCACATCGGTGATACATTTAGCCGCTGTAGCTAATACGTTATCTGCTTTTTCGAAAGCTGCCTTGAATTTCAGATCGCCGTATTTCTGGCGCAGTTTGTCATTAGAGATGATCAGGAGTGTATCTACAGATTCTTTCAGTCTGGAGATGCCTTCATCTGCCTGTGCCATCCTTTTCTTCCCTTCGTAGGAGAAGGGTGTAGTAACAATACCCACCGTAAGAATACCCAGTTCCTTACATATACGTGCGATGATAGGAGCGCCACCGGTACCGGTACCACCACCCATGCCCGCCGTAATGAAGGCCATTTTGGTATTCACTTCTAAGATCTTTTTGATTTCTTCAAAGGATTCTTCCGTCGCCTGTTCACCGATGCGCGGATTGGCTCCGGCACCCAGACCCTGCGTCAGATGTGGTCCTAACTGAATTTTGTTAGGCACCGGGCTGTTCGAAATAGCCTGTGCATCGGTATTGCAGATGATAAAATTCACACCCTCGATGTGCTGGTTGAACATGTGGTTCACCGCATTACTACCGCCACCACCAATGCCTATCACCTTGATGATGGAAGATTTTTCTTTGGGAAGATCAAAATGTATCATGACTCTATCTCTTTTATGGGTTAGTTTGTATAATTAATAATGCGCCCCACAGTTCATCTTACGTTATTAATTATCCGCTATTAATTATTTGATTTTTAAATCGTTTGTGGCTGCAACAATTGCGCCATATCCGATAATACCCTTGTTAAAGTTTCGCATCTTCTTCTTCCGTGAACATGTCTATGATCTTTGTCTTCATCCTGTCCAGGAATGTTTTCAGCGAAGCATTCCGTTCTCTTGCTTTTCTCTCCTGAATCTGCTCAACAGTAGGTTCATCGTCTTCCCAGCTTTCTTCCGGAAGGTTGACAGTTTTAGCTGCCTGTTCTTTCGCCACGTAGCTGGTGTTGATCTTTACATAGTTTTCTTCCAGTGCTCTGCGATCGTTCTCATAGTCATTGTAACCTTTGAGTATGAGACCTACGCAGGTAGCGTACATGGGCTTGGTCAGTTCGTCGATATGACCGCTTGCCAGGTGTTCGTTCGGGTAGCCGATACGTGCGCTTACACCGGTAGTATATTCTGTTAACTGTATGAGGTGTTTCAGCTGAGAACCACCACCGGTCAGGATAATACCGCCATTCAGCATTTTATTATCCATACCGATCTGTTTCAGATGGTACACCACGAAGTCCATGATCTCACTCATACGTGCCTGTATGATGTGGGCCAGGTTCTTTACAGAGATCTCTTTCGGGCTCTGGCCACGCAGACCAGGAATGGTGATGTAGGCGTTGCTCTTAGCTTCATCAGCCAGTGCGTAGCCGAACTGCACCTTCATTTGTTCTGCCTGTGTTTTCAGTACACCCAGACCGTTTTTGATATCGTTGGTGATGTTTTCACCACCGTATGGGATCACGGCTGTGTGTTTCAGTATACCTTCATAGAACACGGCGAGGTCTGTCGTACCACCACCGATATCTACGATTGCTACACCTGCTTCGAAGTCCATGTCACACATAACAGCTGCTGCGGATGCCAGTGGCTGCAGTACGAGGTCATGTATTTTCAGACCGGATTTCTCCACGCTACGATTGATATTACGGATAGCATTTTTATCGCCGGTGATGATGTGGAAGTTAGCGCCGACCTTCACACCTGACATACCGATAGGGTAGGTGATGTTCTGGAGGCTATCCACGATATACTGTTGCGGAATCACGTCAATGATCTGATCACTGGCAGGGATCACCGTTTTATACTGGTCATTGATCAGCTGATCAATGTCTTTTTGCGAAATTTCTGCATCCGTGTCGCTACGAACGATGTCGCCGCGTGTCTGCAAACTTTTTATATGATGACCTGCGATACCAACGTATACTTCATTGATTTCGAGATTCGGATTAGAAGCGTAGCAATTTTCGAGTGCTTGACGGATCGCCTTGATCGTCTGATCGATATTCAGCACCATACCGTGCTGTACTCCGAAAGACGGGGCTTTACCGAATCCCAGGATTTCCAGTTTCCCGTATTCATTCTTTCTTCCTGCTATGGCAGCAATCTTTGTAGTGCCAATATCGAGACCTACAATGATGGGAGCTTCCTGATTCATGGCGTTCTATTGTTTTTTGTTGTGTTGACAGATTTTTTAACCGGTTTATACACAGCCTTCGGAGCCTTCTTTTTATCTGACGCCGTTTCCTTTTGTACTTTCGGTTTTGAAAGCGATGGCCTTGCTGTTACTACTCTGGCCGGCGCTTTCACACTTGTTGTTGTTTCCGTGTGCTTTTCGTCATCGCGGTGTATCAGATATCCGTCGGAAGAATCACTTAGTCTGGCAATACGTGCACTGTCTTCTGTTGCCAGCTTTTTCGACAACTCTTCTCCTGTTCTTCTTGTACATACTACCTCATTGTCATAAGCAACATTAATCCTGGCGTAATTGTTCCAGCCTACTTTATTCAGTCCTTCTTTATAGAACGCCAGCAGTTTGCTGAACTTCTTTTCCACGTCGGTCCCGTCTCCGAATGCGATTACGTGATCGCCCAGTTTTGGGATTAGTTCAAACTCACGCCCCGGAGTGATCGTTATCTGTTCTATCTGAGCAGACCAGAACGGATCTTCCTGAATAAAGCTGCCGAGTGCCATGATCCCTGCTGCTACCATGCTGTCTGCAGATGCAAGTTTTGCAGCATCAGTAGGGAAGTCTGTGAACACCGGTACGCGGGCGGCGTAGCGGGTGGATACCGGTATACGGTCTCCGTCCCTGTCAAAGTAAAAGCTGTTACCGCTTGTCGTGAATACACGTGCCAGCGGTTCCCGCTGTGTTACTTTGATATTCAGCCTGCGCTGATTGTCTATGAATATCTCCGCTTTTTTTACCCATGGATCGCGTGACACGATCTGTTCCAGGCTGGCGGTGTTGATATCCTTGATGGCTTTTCCGACAGGGTTTTTAGTCTTATCGGCAGCTACCAGTGCTTTGATATCTTTTTCTTCTACAAAGAAGTTTGCGTCATCTTCTCCCTGGAGTTTCACCACGATGCCGGTGCACTTGCCGTCATTTTTGTCATTCACTGCGGATACCAGCAAGATGACAAAACCGGCCAGCACACCCATCCAGAGGAGGGTAGTACCGATTCGTCTTAATACCTTACGGGTCTTTGTCTGCATTGGGTGTTTCCTACAGTTTTAAGCTTTCTTTTTTACTTCTTCGTTTTCTACGATGCCTTTTCCGTTCAGCACTTCTTCAACGGGCTCGCGGAACTGATCGATGTCTCCGGCGCCTGCTGTGATAAATAGTGGTGCGCTGTTCGCTTTTACCCAGGAGAGCACGTCTTCTTTCCGGATTACCTGAACGGGTTTTGTGATCATCTTTGCAATCATCTCGCTGTGTACACCTTCTATAGGCAGTTCACGTGCGGGATAGATTGGCAGCAGCAGTACTTCATCCGCCAGTGACAGGCTCTCTGCAAACCCTGTTGCAAAGTCGCGTGTGCGTGTGTACAGGTGAGGCTGAAACAGCACGACACATTTTCTGTCAGGGAATAACGCACGAGCACTGCTAATAAGTGCGCGCAGTTCTTCCGGGTGATGTGCATAATCGTCGATGTATATCTGGTAATCATTTTTCACCAGGTATTCAAAGCGACGTTTGATGCCTTTGAAGTCAGCGATTGCTGCTTTGATCTTTTCATCTGCAATACCTAACAGGTGTGCTACTGCAATTGCTGCTACTGTATTCTCGATGTTGTGTGTACCGCCGATCGGAAGGTAGATGTCTGTCAGTGTCCAGTTGTGCTGTATTACATCAAATCTGTATCCACCTTCATCCGGGCGTATATTGGCTGCATATATGTCAGCTTTGTTGTCTTCCAGGTGATACCATATGTGATTGTCCCCTTTCAGTTCTGCTGCGCGGTGTAGTCCCTGCTTTGCCACCAGTGTGCCTTTTGCTTTGATGTTGCGGGTATACTGTATAAATGCTTCCTGTACTTCTTCTTCTGTACCGTAAATATCCAGGTGATCTGCGTCAATGGCAGTCAGTACTGCCACATCGGGATGCAGCTTCAGGAATGAACGGTCATATTCGTCGGCTTCTATTACAGCTACCTGTTTGTCGCTGCTCCAGAAGTTACGGTCATAGTTGGCGCTGATACCTCCGAGGAAAGCGTTACAGCCGTAACCGGTGTGTCTGAGTATATGAGCGATCAGGGTAGAGGTGGTAGTTTTACCATGTGTACCTCCAACGGTGATCGCGTATAATTCTTTGGTGATCTCCTGTAATACGTCGCTACGTTTTACTACTTCGAAGCCTTTCTCACGGAACCAGATCAGTTCTGTATGCGAAGCAGGTATAGCGGGTGTGTACACGATCAGGTCAGCCTGCTGGTCGGCCAGCTGTACATCATCTGTATAGTGGATCTGCATGCCTTCTTCTGCCAGCTGGCGTGTGAGCGCCGTTTCGGTACGGTCATAACCGCTTACCTGCATACCCTTCTCATTAAAGAAGCGTGCAATAGCGCTCATGCCGATGCCTCCTATGCCAATGAAGTAGATGCGTTTTATTTTGTTCAGATCCATTTTCTCAATACGTGATTTACCCTATTAATGCCATTACCTGTTTTGCGATGACCATGTCAGCGTTGGTATTGCCCAGTTTTCCTATGTTCTCTTCCAGTTGTTCCATCAGTGCTTTGTTTTGCACCAGGCTGAATAATGTTGTCCCCAGTTGTGTCGCCGCTTCATCATTTTTAATAATGAGGGCTGCCTTTTTATTCACTAAACTCTGCGCATTGAAGGTCTGATGATCTTCTGCCGCAAACGGATATGGTACGAATATGACCGGTTTTTTCACCACACACAGTTCAGCAATTGCCAGTGCGCCTGCACGTGATATGACCACGTCAGCTGCTTTATAGGCAAAGTCCATGAGGTTGATGAACTCAAACACTTTTACGTGTGATGCATATGCGGCGGCTGCACTCTTTGCTGTTTCGAAATACGGCTTACCTGTTTGCCAGATCAGCTGGATATCCTTTTCCACAAAACTCGCCAGCATAGGATGCAGTGCTTCGTTGATGGCTTTTGCTCCAAGGCTGCCACCTACTGCAAATACGGTTGTTTTACCGCTTTGCAGGCCGAAATGCTGCGCTGCTTCTTCACGTGTCACGGATGACTGTGTAATGTTGCCTCTTACAGGATTACCGGTTACCACGATCTTATCGGCAGGGAAGAATTTTTCCATACCATCGTAGCCGGTGCAGATCTTCTTTGCTTTTTTGCCCAGCGACATATTAGCCTTGCCGGCGAAAGAGTTCTGTTCCTGTATCAGTGTCGGGATGCCTTTACTCTGCGCTTTTCGCATGATGGGGAAGCTGGCGTAACCACCAACGCCAACCACTGCCTGTGGCTGGAACTGATCGATGATACGGCGTGCCTGTCCCAGGCTTTTCAATATCTTAAACGGTAATAACAGGTTTTTCAACATGTTACTACGATTGAAACCAGCTATTTCCAGTCCTTCGATCTTGTAGCCTGCCTGCGGCACTTTCTCCATCTCCATTTTTCCTTTGGCGCCTACGAAAAGAATCTCAGTTTCCGGATCTATCTTCTTCAACGCATTGGCAATGGCAATGGCCGGGAAGATATGTCCTCCTGTACCCCCACCTGCTATGATAATTCTGCGTTGCATCTGTTTTTATTTACTTTTTATTTAGTTCTTTTAAGCTGCTGGTTGCATACCATTCTGTTCCATCACTTTCGCTATTCTTTCCTGTTCTATCCTTTTGCCTTCCAGGTCTTCAACGTTGCGGGATACGCTCAGTATGATACCTATTGCAAGACTGGTAAAGATCACGGAAGAACCTCCCATACTCACCAGTGGCAGCGTAACACCTGTTACCGGAAAGAGCCCTACATTCACTGCCATGTTAGTCAGTGCCTGTATAGCAAGCGTGACGCTGAGCCCTACTGCCAGAAATGCGCCGAATGCATAGGGACATTTTCTGTAAATGCGTATACTACGTAGTAATAGCAACATATAGGCCATCAATATCAAAAAGGCGCCAAATATACCATACTCCTCGATAATTGTTGCGTAGATGTAATCACTATACGCATGAGGAAGAAAGTTTCTCTGGGTGCTGTTGCCTGGTCCTTTTCCTATAACGCCGCCACCTGCGATGGCGATGTTTGCCTGTTGTACCTGATAAGGCAGTTCATCTTTGTCTGTCGATACAAAATGTTCCACCCTTTTCTTCCAGGTTTCCAGACGCATCGGATTACCTGTTGCTACAGCGATACCTATTATCAGCAGGATCATTACCATACCGGCTATTACCATGGAAGCCAGGAACCTGACAGGTACCCGGCCAATGAAGCACAGTATCATACAACTCGCGCCCAGTAACAATGCCGTTGACATATTCGCCGGCATGATCAGCGCACATACTATCGCTACCGGTATAATGATGGGCAGAAAGCCTTTCTTAAAATCGGTAATGATGTGCTGGCGTCTTGACAGCTGACGGCTTACATACATGAATATGGCCAGTTTAGCCACATCCGATGTCTGAAACGTCAGGTTGATCACCGGCAGCCGGATCCACCGGCTGGCATCGTTCAGACTATGTCCGAACGCCAGTGTATATATCAGCAAGGGAATTGAGATGATAAACCCTATCTGTGCAGCACGTGAGTAAATCGTATAATTCACCCTGTGCGCGAAATAGATGATCAGCAACCCCATTCCAAGTACGCTCAATTGTTTAAACAGATAGTACTCCGTATGACCACCCTGCTCACGATACGCCAGGGATCCCGTGGCGCTGTAAACAGCGAGCAGGCTTACCAGTGACAGGAAGATCACGATCGTCCATATCACTTTGTCTCCTTTTGTCCTCTGAAGTACGTCCATCTCAACTTTTTTGGCGCCTGTCTATCCAGATACGAAACCCGGATACAGGCTGGTTACAGTTCTTTTACTGCTTCCTTGAACTGCCGGCCTCTGTCTTCATAATTCTTGAAGAGATCGAAGCTTGCGCAGGCAGGAGAGAGCAGTACCACATCTCCTTTGGCCGCATACTGGAAGGCAGCATTCACTGCATCCTTCATACTGCGTGTATCTATCATCACCGGTGTGTAGCCTGATAATGCATCCTGTATCGGTGCATTGTCAACGCCCAGACAGATGATCGCTTTTACTTTTTCTTTTACCAGATCGCGTATCGCACTGTAGTCATTGCCTTTATCCACACCACCCATTACCAGGACTACCGGGTGTTCCATACTTTCCAGGGCAAACCAGAGGGAGTTAACATTTGTCGCTTTACTATCATTGATGAAATCCACGCCGCGTACCGTCGCCACATACTCCATCCGGTGTTCGAGGCTCTTGAAGGAGGTCAGACTCTCGCGAATCTTTTCCTTTCTGATGTCCATCGTTCGCCCAGCAATACCGGCTGCCATGGAATTGTACAGGTTATGTTTGCCTTTTAATGCGAGATCATACATTGATACGATCATTGGCTCATCATTAACCTGGATGTTCACCTGTTCGTTTGCCATAAATCCTCCTTGCTTTAATGGTTCCATGATAGTAAACGGTATTGTTGTTGAATAAATAGTATGTTCCTTCAGATAATTCGTGATTTCAGGATCATCTATACAATACACGAAATAATCTTCCGGTCCCTGATTCATCGCTATGCGGAATTTTGACGCCACATAATTCGCCATTTTGTAGTCATAACGGTCCAGGTGATCTGGTGTTATGTTCAACAGAATAGCGACGTTTGGTTTAAAATCCCTGATATCGTCCAGTTGAAAACTACTCACTTCTACAATGTAATAATCCGCCGGCGCTGTCGCTATCTGCCTCGCGTAACTGAGGCCGATATTTCCTACCATTGCAGCATGTAAACCTGCTGTTTCAAAGATGTTGAAAGTGAGCGCCGTTGTTGTGCTTTTGCCGTTGCTACCGGTGATGGCAATGACCTTACTGTCTTTGCTGTACCGGTAAGCGAATTCTATCTCAGAGATCACAGGTACCTGTTGTGCGCGAACCTTTTTCATCAATTCGCTTTTCTCAGGAATGCCGGGACTCTTAATGATCTCATCTGCATTCAATATCACATCCCAGGAATGTCGTCCCTCTTCAAAAGGGATGTGGTTAACTGCCAGTTCCTGTTTATAGATGTCTTTTATAGCACCGCCATCAGATACAAATACATCATACCCCTGCTGCTTACCCAGAAGGGCAGCACCGATACCGCTTTCACCGGCTCCAAGTATGATGAGTTTCTTTTGCATGTTTATCTCATTTTTAACGTTGCTATTGATACTGCTGCGCAGATGATGGTCACGATCCAGAATCTTACCGCAATTTTACTTTCATGATATCCCAGTTTCTGATAGTGATGGTGCAGCGGAGACATCTTAAAAATGCGCCGGCCTTCGCCATACTTTTTCTTGGTGTATTTGAAGTAGGAGACCTGCAGCACCACGCTGAGGTTTTCTATCAGGAACACACCGCAGAAGATCGGGATCAGGAGCTCTTTTCTCACGATAATCGCGATAGAAGCAATTATACCACCCAGTGCAAGACTTCCGGTATCACCCATGAATACCTGCGCCGGATAAGCGTTGTACCAGAGGAAGCCCACACATGCACCTACGAAGGCCGCAATGAAGATGGACAGTTCACCCAGGTTGGGGATGTACATAATGTTCAGATACTCGGCAAACTGTATGTTACCCGATACATAGGCGAAGACGCCAAGACACACGCCTATTACTGCGGATACGCCTGTTGCCAGTCCATCCAGTCCGTCTGTCAGGTTGGCCCCGTTAGACACTGCCGTGATAATCACAATCACGATCAGGATGTAGAGGATGAATGTATATTTTTCAGCGCCTGGTCCCATCCAGGAGATCAGTTTGGCATAGTTGAACTCATGATTCTTTACAAAAGGGATGGTGGTGATCGGCGTTTTTACATCTGCAAATCTGTGTCCATCTTTTGTAACCCTTTCCTGGTGGTTCACTGTTCTTTCATACGGTGCGAGTTTTTTACCGCCGATGATCTCACGGGAGATCACTACGTTATCGTTGAAATACAGTGTGCTACCTATGATGATGCCCAGACCTATCTGTCCGAGCACTTTAAACTTACCTGCAAGTCCTTCTTTATTTTTCCTGAAGACTTTAATATAATCATCCAGGAAACCGATCAGTCCTAACCATACTGTACAGAGCAGCATCAGCCAGATATACACTGTTTTGATCTGTGCAAACAGCAGGGTAGGAATGAGGATGGAAGAAAGGATGATGAGACCGCCCATGGTAGGGGTACCTTTTTTGGAATTTTCTCCTGCCAGTCCCAGATCACGGATGGTTTCACCGATCTGTTTACGCTGGAGATACTTCACAATGCGTTTACCTAATAACAGGGAAATCGCTAACGACAGCAGCAATGCCATGGTCACCCGGAACGTGATGAATTGAAACATCCCGCTGCCGCTGAAGTTTAATGATTTGAGATAGTTAAATAAGTAATATAGCATATCGTTAGTTAGTCTCGGTCAATAGCCTGTAGTCGTTACTTACAGGTGTAGTTAGTTAGTTGTCTCAGTTGTCAGTTCTCGTTATTTCCCCATTAGTTCCAGCATCTCAAGCAATACCTTTTTATCGTCGAAGGGGTGTTTTACGCCCTGGATCTCCTGGTATTTCTCGTGGCCTTTGCCGGCTATCAGGATGATATCATCCGGATTGGCGAGGCTGATGGCTGTTTTGATGGCTTCTTTTCTATCTGTGATAGATAGTGCCTTTCTTTTCTGATGCACCGGTATACCTGCTTCCATCTGTTGAATGATGGCTACGGGATCTTCCGAGCGCGGATTGTCAGACGTCAGGATCACTTTATCGCTGTGTTCAGTAGCTGCTGCTGCCATTACAGGGCGTTTCGCCGTATCGCGGTCGCCACCGCAGCCTACCACTGTGATTACCTGTTCGTTGCCTTTACGCAGGTTTTTAATGGTAGCGAGTACATTCAGCAGTGCATCAGGCGTATGTGCATAGTCCACAATACCGATGATCCTGTCTTTAGCAGAGGTGATGTAATCAAATCTTCCTTCTGCACCTGACAGATCGCTGAGCGCCTGCAGTACTTCGTCTTTATCCTGTCCCAGCAGTATGGCTGTTCCATATACTGCCAGCAGGTTGTATGCATTGAATTCTCCGATCAGGCGGAAGTGTACTTCCTTTTCATTCACTGTCATGATCAGCCCTGTCAGGTTGTTCTCCAGGATTTTGCCCTTGAAGTCGGCCACTGTTTTGAGGCTGTATGACTGTTTCTTCGCCCTGGTGTTCTGCAGCATTACATTTCCCCGCTTGTCATCCAGGTTGGTGAGTGCGAAGGCGGTTGTTGGCAGTCCGTCGAAGAACGCTTTTTTCACCTTGATATACTCGTCGAAGGTCTTGTGGTAATCCAGGTGATCATGAGTGATGTTGCTGAAAATACCACCGGCGAATTTCAGTCCGGCGATACGTTGCTGATGCACCGCATGTGAACTGACTTCCATAAACACATATTCACAGCCTTCATCCACCATATCTGCCAGTAAAGCATTCAGGTGGATTGCATCAGGAGTGGTATGTGTGGCTGGTACGACCTTATCACCGATCTGGTTTTGTACAGTAGACAGCAGTCCGCAGTGGAAACGCAGTTTACTGAACAGGCGGAACAGGAGGGTAGCGATGGTTGTTTTACCATTGGTACCGGTTACGCCGACCAGTTTCAGTTTATGAGACGGATTATCGTAATAGTTACCAGCAATTACGCCGGCGGCAGTTGCGCTGCTGTTGACCAGTACGTAGGTAAGGTCATCAGCCAGGCTTTGCGGCAATTCTTCACAAATGATGACTGCTGCTCCCTGTGCGATTGCCTTGTCAATAAACAGGTGACCATCCGCATGTACGCCTTTGATGGCGATAAATGCGCCTCCCTGGGTAACTGCCCGGGAATCGATGCTCAGCGAATTCACAGCAGTGTCTGTACTACCGTGTACTTCGCGGATGCTCACATTGTATAATATGTCTCGCAGCGTCTTCATCATGCTCTTTTAGCTCAGTTCTATTACGATAGTCTGGTTTCTTTCCAATAAGGAGCCACCTGGTATTGACTGGTTAGTCACTTTTCCGGCGCCTCTGACGATCACACGCATTCCTGCATTCTCCAGCAGATACAGCGCATCTTTCAGTCCCATCCCCGTTACATCCGGTACTCCACCTTTTGCCTGTTTAACGGCAGCGAAGGTGATCTTCTTACCATTCACCCTGGGACTTACCCAGTTGCTGTTTCCTACAGCGCCCTGCATGGGCAGATCTAGTGTGTTCAATATGGTTTTCCATTCGCGTCCCTGTCCGGTTTTAAACGCCAGCAATGTATCTATTGCAACAGCGGCGCGCATGGGTCTTTGTTTTTCCAGTGCGATGGCGTACAGTTTATCTGCCACTTCGCGGAATACGGGTCCTGCTACTGCACCTCCATAGAACTTTACCGCATTGGCTTTGTTCTTGATCACGACTACACAGGTGAACTGTGGATCGTTAGCAGGGAAGTAGCCGGCGAAGGAGGACTGGTAGATCTTTTCTTTGTAGCCATCTTTACCGTTTGCTACCAGCGCGGTACCCGTTTTACCGGCGAGCTTGTAGTAAGGCGTCCAGAGTGCGCGGCCTGTACCATTTGTTACTACGCCTTCGAGCATGGCTTTCACCTGTCGTAAGGTGTTCTGCGAACAGATACTGTCCATTACTACTTCCGGATCGTAGTCTTTTACCGGCTGACCGTATTCCATGATGGAGTTTACGAGGTAAGGCTTCATCATTTTACCGTTGTTGGCGACTGCGTTATACAGCATACAGGTCTGCAGCGGACTTACCAGCACTTCATAACCGAAGGACATCCAGGGTAAGCTGGTAGCGCTCCAGGTTTTAGACTTAGTGCTTTTGATCACCGGTTTACCTTCCCCAACGAGATCGATGCCGGTGGCTTTATCGAGGTTCAGTTTACGCAGGTGTGCCACAAATTCATTGGGCTTTTTTGCGTAACACCGCATGGCCAGCTGGGCCATCCCCACGTTGGAACTCAGTTCGAAAGCATGTTTGATGCTGACGTTTGTTTGTCCCGGGTGAGGCTCAGAATCAAAAACAGTTCTTTTACCTATCTGGAGGCGTCCTTCATTCAGGTTTACCTGATCGTTCATGGAGACGTACTGGTCATCCAGGGCAGCGATTACGGTAGCCAGTTTGAAAGTGGAGCCTGGTTCACCTACCTGGAGGGCATAGTTCATATCCTCCCAGTAGCTGCCATCAGGCTGACGTCCTAAGTTGGCAATCGCTTTTATCTTTCCGGTTTTCACTTCCATGAGGATGCAGGTGCCATGTTGTGCTTCATTGCTGACCATCATATTCATGAGGGCTGTTTCAGCAATGTCCTGCATATTCACGTCGATGGTGGTGATGATATCGCGGCCGTTTTCTGGTTCGATATCGTATCCTTCCACGGGAACAAATGTTCCACCGGCGATACGGCGCATCAGTCTTTTACCGGTGACGCCTTTTAAAAAGTTATCGTAGGTCCTTTCGAGACCTACGTTCTGTGCATTTTCCCTGGACAATCCTATTGTGCGGTTAGCCAATAGTTTGAAGGGGTTAATACGTTTGTTTTTCGTTTCTGCGATCAGGCCGCCTTTGTTTTTTCCGAGTCTGAACATCGGGAAGTTGCGGACTGCCTGATATTGTACGAACAGTACGTCTCTTTTGAGGAGGAAGTATCTGTCTTTACGCTGGTACCCTTCTCTCAGGATATTCTTATATTCTTTCTGCGTATGATCTTTGAAGAGCTGAGAGAGGCAAAGCGCCAGGGAATCAACATTATCCGTGAATCTTTTACCATTTTTTTCTCTCAGGCCATCAGCAGCAAAATCCACCCTTAAATTGAAATAAGGAATGGATGTGGAAAGCATACGGCCTTCTTCAGAATATATAGTACCCCTGTCTGCCTCGAGGGAAACGTAGCGGGTATGCAGGCTATCTGCCATACTGCGCCAGTAGTTACCTTCGATATTCTGTACCAGGAATATTTTTACCAGGATTGCCACACCAAACAGTCCCATGCCGATAAAGCACAGATACACACGCCACAATATGTCTTTCTTTACTTCCACTGTTTGTTATGTTAAAAAGGTTTATTCCTTTTTCTCCAGTTCAATTTTTTGTGGCGGAGAGCTTAGCGGTTTTAATCCGAGGGGATCGACTGCTTTGCTTACTTCGCTCATTTTGCTCTGGAACATCAAATCACTTTTAACGTTCAGGTACTCCCATTTTAGTTCTTTGATTTCCCTTCCAAGCGTATTGATACGTCTTATCTTTTTTTCTGCAAGATGACTGTTGGCAATATATATCAGGGCGAGTGCGGACAGGAACAGTATGAAAGGCATGTTTTGTGTGATCGCCCTGTAGTTAATACGGAGGCGCCATTCTCTCTTGTGTTCCGGTTGTTCCGATAGTTCCGGTTGTTCTTCCGGGGTTTCTTCTTCGGCTGATATGTATTCTTCTTGTTCCTGCAACACGTTATATCATTTATGCTGCTAAGCCAATGTTACCTGTCGGGTGACAAGCACATTGGCATAGCGGATTCATAATCAGTTTATATTTTTTCGGCTACCCTCAGTTTTGCACTTCGGGACCTTGTATTGCGCTTCAGCTCTTCGGGGCTTGCTGTAACCGGCTTTTTGGTGACTAACCTGAATAATTTAGGAGGTGTTTCGTAAGAGAACGTGTCTTCCTGTGCTTCAAATTGTCCCGTTTTCATGAAATTTTTCACCAGCCTGTCTTCCAGAGAGTGAAAGGTGATAATTGCCAGTTTTCCACCGGGTTTTAACACTTCCGCTGACTGATTCAGCATATCTTTCAGGGCACCAAATTCATCATTTACAACAATTCGCAGTGCCTGGAAAACCTGTGCCAGGTATTTCTGCGGATTGCCTTTTACTATCGGCTGAATTACAGATTTGAATTCGTTTATCGTACGCATTGGTCTTGCCTTGCGTTCCTGCACGATGGTCTTTGCGAGTGTACGGGCGTTTGTTACTTCTCCGTAATTCTGAAAGAGCAGGTGCAGTTCTTTTTCGGTAGAGGACTGGAGGAGAGAAGCGGCGGTCAGCGCATTGCGTTTATCCATCCGCATATCCAGATCTCCGTCGAAACGGGTACTGAATCCTCTTTCAGCGGTATCGAACTGCCAGGAGGATACTCCCAGGTCAGCGAGGATACCGTCTACCGGTACAGACTTGTATAACCGGAGGAAGCGCTGCAGGTGCCGGAAGTTCTGCTGAACGAAGGTGACCCTTGGGTCGTCTATCCGGTTATTGTAGGCGTCTTCGTCCTGATCAAACACGATCAGTCTGCCATTCTCATTTAGCTTTTCCAGGATTGCCCTGGAGTGGCCCCCGCCACCAAAAGTGGCGTCTACATATACACCGTCAGGTTGTATCTGCAGGTTAGTAATCACTTCCTGCAGTAATACGGGCAGATGATATGCTGAAGCTTCTTCCATACTATCAATTAAATCGAAATATTATTATCCCCGCCTCCCATTACTTGCTGGGCCAGGTCGCTAAATGCTCCTGGTGAGAAATTTTCAAAGAACTCCTGGTACTTACCTTTATCCCAGATTTCAATCTTATTTGTCGCCGCAGCCAGCACAATGTCTTTCTCAAGTGAGGCGTAGGCCATTAAGTTTTTTGGTACTAATAATCTCCCCGCGCTATCCAGTTCACATATTGTTGCCCCATTTAAAAAGTAGCGCCTGAATTCTCTAACTTTCGGATCGAAGTCGTTTAACTTACTGATCTTCTCAAAAATTGGCTGCCATTCACTCATGGGATACAAAGACAAACATTTTTCAAAACCCCTGTTGATGACAAACTGCTCTCCTGCGCTTTCTGCCAGTTGCTTTTTGAAGCCTGCCGGGAGTAGAAAGCGACCTTTTGCATCCAACGTAGCCTCATATTCACCGAGAAAGCCTGTCATAATTGGGGGCGAAAGTCCTTGAAAAACATTTTCTAACACAAAATAACACTTTTTCCCACTCTCTAACGATAAAAAGAAATATAAATTTTTTCCACAGCAATATTTTGCCTATTATATTGAGTCGCATGGCATTTATTATGCATTGATGGTGGGTTAATGTTAGTAACGTGTATATATTGTGTGAATAAATGTGCATTTTGTGTTTATAACCGTAATTACATAGGATATTCAAAGTCTCAATAGGCTCCACCAGCACGTAGTTCTACGTATTTCGCCCATATTTAACATCAGTTATTCACATTTTCGAACTTTTCACATTCACGTAGCAGTGCGGTTAACACTGTTTAAATGGCATGTAGGTAACTTTTTTGTGTAGTTTTTGCAGGGCTTTGCTAAATTCACCTCCAGGGTCTACCGAGGTGGAAAAAGGGAGAGAGGAAGTCCGGAGTACCACTAATGGGGTGGTAATATCCTGCTTTACTCCTGATCTGATAGTAGTCAGATAATACTTATGCTTCGTTGATCTTTCGCTCCGTAATGAAGGATCAATGAAGGATAAAGCATACCAGAGGGACAGCGAAGCACTCATAAACGAGGGGACAGATCATGATTTTAACCGGCAGTTCCTCAAAAATGGCCTTTCGGTGGTAAAATGTGGAAAAGCGCGTTTCTAGTGGAAAAAAATGGCAAATCCGGTTGCCGGATCCCCCGCTTTTACAAAATTTTAACAGCTTCAATTCCTGCCCTACCTTACATTTACATTTAATTCTTAACTTTGCCCTCTTTTATGCGGAAATTAGTTTTATACATTTGTCTCTTTGTAGCGGCCACAGCTGCGGTGTCCTGTAATACCGAGCTGCGCAGAATTGAAAAAAGTAAGGATTACGAAGCGAAGCTTGCGTACGCCGATAAACTGTATGCGAAGAAAAAATACATGACTGCTCAGACATTGTATGAATCTTTATTCCAGGTATACAAAGGAACCGACAAGTACGAGCCTATGTACTATAACTACTGCTACTGTTCCTACAAAATGAAGGATTATGTGCAGGCAGGTTTCTACTTCAAAAACTACCTGGATAACTTCCCTAACAGTCCGCGCGCGACCGAAATGGACTACATGCAGGCTTATTGCTATTACAAACAATCTCCTAAGGTAGCACTGGACCAGACCAATACGCAGAAGGCGATCGCTGCCATGCAGACCTTTATCAACAACTATCCTACGTCTGATAAAGTACCTGAGGCTAACCTGGTGATCGAACTGTCCCGCAGGAAACTGGAAAAGAAAGAATACAACAACGCCGAATTATATTATAACCTGGGCCACTACCAGGCGGCTGCCATCACCTTCAAAAGCCTGATGCGTAATTTCCCGGATTCTGATAAGAGCGATTCTTATAAGTATATGGCAATCAAGGCTTATTATAACTACGCCAAAAACAGCGTATGGGAAAAGCAGAAAGAGCGTTATGAGGATGTGCTGAGTGAGTACCTGGACTTTGCTGACCACTACAACGCCAGCAAACTGAAAGGAGATGCCGAAAAATATTATACCTTAGCGCAGAGTAATATTAAGACGATCGATAGCTACAACAAGCCCGACCGTAGCAAAAAAGAAGAGAAGAAGGCCAAAAAAGCGGTGAATAAGGCAGAAAAAGATACCCAGCCGGGTACGGAATCTAAAAACAATTAATAATCACAATAATTCCCTGGAGAATGAGCAAAATAAAAAGAGGTCTCACCAGCAGCATCAATCCGATGGTTGAAACAAAAAACACCACCGAGATTAAGAGCAAAACTGGCAACCTGTATGAGTCTATTGCAGTTATCGCTAAACGCGCCAACCAGATCAACATATCTGTGAAGGAAGAACTGCACTCCAAGCTGGAAGAATTTGCCAGCCACACAGATAACCTGGAGGAAGTGCATGAGAACAAAGAGCAGATCGAAATCTCCCGTTTCTATGAAAGAATGGCAAATCCTGCTATTCAGGCAACCATGGAATTCCTGGAAGATAAGATCTACTTCCGTAGAAATGACGACGACTTATATAGCTAAGTAGTTTGGCTGAAAAATATCTAACTTCATGGCGGCAGAATACGTTTTCTGCCGCTTTTTTTGTTTAATAGCCAATACGGTCATGCTTCAAGGAAAGAAAATATTACTCGGTGTATCCGGCAGTATTGCTGCCTATAAAGCCGCTACCCTCGTCCGCCTGCTGGTAAAAGAAGGTGCTGACGTAAAAGTGGTCATGACGCCCTCCGCCTGTGATTTCATTACGCCGCTGACCCTGGCAACACTTTCCAAGCATGAAGTGCCCGTGACGATCAGTGATAACCAGAGCTGGAATAACCACGTGATGCTGGGTCGCTGGGCGGATGTGATGCTGATTGCACCTGCCTCTGCGAATACCCTTTCAAAAATGGCCAATGGTGCATGTGATAACCTGCTGATGGCGACTTACTTATCTGCTACCTGTCCGGTACTCTTTGCACCTGCCATGGATGAAGATATGTGGCATCATCCTGCTACCCGCGCTAACATTACCCGACTCCTGTCATATGGTCACCAGCAGTTGCCGGTAGAAAAAGGGGAACTGGCCAGCGGGCTGTTTGGAGAGGGAAGGATGGCCGAACCTGAGCATATTGTACAATTCCTGCATACGCATTTTAATAATCAGTCATCGGCTGATCGATCAGCGAACGCTATACAGTCGGCTGACCAACAATCATTTAATGGTACTGAGCAACCGCTCAAAGGAAAAAAAGCGCTGGTAACGGCTGGTCCGACGCAAGAACCGCTGGATCCTGTGCGTTATATCAGCAATCATTCCAGTGGTAAAATGGGTATTGCTATTGCCGATACCCTGGCAGCCGCTGGTGCAGACGTGACATTGGTACTCGGACCGACGGGCTTGTCCGCCAATCACCCCTCCGTAAAAACGATCCGGGTGGTAACGGCTGAAGACATGTTCAAGGGCAGTGAAGCACATTTTTCACAATCTGACGTTATCGTAATGGCGGCCGCCGTAGCCGATTACCGTCCGAAACACGTCGCCGACATCAAAATGAAGAAAGGGGAGGGGGATGCCCTGACACTGGAACTGGAGAAGACCAAGGACATTCTGCGTACGCTGGGAGCGATCCGGACCGACAAGCAGGTGCTGGTAGGTTTTTCTCTTGAAACCAACAATGAAAAGGAATACGCATTAAAGAAGCTCCGTGAAAAGCACCTGGACCTCGTTGTAATGAATTCCCTGAATGATAAAGGCGCCGGCTTTAATCATGATACCAATAAAGTGACCTTGTTCGACAAAAAAGGCGATGCAAGGGAACTACCACTGAAATCCAAACAGGAAGTGGCCCAGGATATTGTACGTTCAATTGTGGATATCCTGCATACCAATACCGCTCCCCTGATCGTATAAATACATTGCTCTATATAACTCAGAATGATCACAATGGCAACGAACGCTTACTTATGGTGTGCAAAGCATAAATCCCATTGCTTTGCCCTGCTGATGTCGATGATGGGCATTTTTCTGGGCTTGTCATCCGTACAGGCGCAGGAGCTGCGTGCAAATGTGACCGTCACTACCGGCGGTAAGGTGAATAACAATACCAGCAGAAAGGTTTTTACCACCCTCCAGAATGCGATAAAGGAATTCCTGAATGGCCGCAGATGGTCAGATGAAGGTTTTGCACCCGCAGAGCGTATTGAATGTAACTTCCTGCTGACCATTACTGAGGATGTGGGTAACAATACTTTCCGGGCTAACCTGACCGTACAATCTACCCGTCCTGTGTATAACGCCGGATACCTGAGCAGTACGCTGAACATGCAGGATGTGAATGTGGCTTTCCGTTATGTGGAGTTTCAGCCGCTGGAATTCAGTGATAACAGGGTAGTGGGTAATGATCCGCTGGCTTCGAATCTGACAGCGATCCTGGCTTATTATACTTATATCATTCTCGGACTGGACGCTGATTCTTTTGCGCCAAGAGGGGGAGACGACTATTTTAAGAAAGCGCTGAATATTGTGAGCAATGCGCCTGATGGTAAGGAGATTTCAGGATGGAAGCCTTTTGAAGGCAACCGTAACCGTTACTGGTTGCAGGACAATCTCCTGAATGTGAAATTCAGCCGTTTCCATGATGTGATGTACCAGTATCACCGTCAGGGAATGGATATGATGTATGAGGATATGAACAAGGGGCGTAATGCGGTGATGAACTGTCTGAACATGTTATATGCCGTGTACCAGGATATTCCCAATTCTATGCTGATGGCGGTGTTTTTCAGTGCAAAGGCAGACGAATTGCAGAAGATCTTTGCGAAAGCGCCACCACAGGAAAAAACACGTGCGGCACAATTGCTGGCACAAATGGACGTAACGAATGCTGCGAAATATCAGCAGATGAAATAGCTTTGCATCCTTGAAGAAGAAAATCTGTATGTATAGAATATTAGTGGTTTGCCTGGTATTGCTGTTGGCAGCATGCGGGGACGCGGAAAAAACACCGAAAGGCATCCTGTCAAGAGAAGAAATGCGTGATGTATTGCTTGACATGAACATGGCGGATTCTTATGCCGGTCTGGAGGAAGACGGCGTGAGTATCGTTGTGAACGATTCGATTCGTAAAGAACGGCTGAAAGTTTATTACCGTCAGATCCTCGATCTGCATAAACTCACCCCAAAGGAGTTTAACCACAGTTATGCCTATTACGAAGCACATCCTGACAGGTTTAAGGCGATATATGATATGATGTTTGCAGTGATCTCCAAACAGAAAGAAGGGCTCGATGCCGATGTGCGCAATAAAGAGTATACTACCAATATCAACTCCCTTTTGCCGGTTAATAATAATACCATAATTTGGAGTGGACAGGACACATCAATTCCATTTGTTAAGAAAAATAAGAGAAGTATCAGTCCGCAGCGTATCCCACCCGCCAGCAGGTTACCAGAACCGAAGCCGGTGAAGCTACGCAGCTGATCTGCTCTTGATAAACATCACCAAAACATGAATAAAGTTGTAGCTAATGCCGACGAGGCATTGCATGACATCCGCGATGGCGCTACCCTGATGCTGGGCGGATTTGGTTTGTGCGGGATCCCCGAAAACAGTATCGCTGCGCTGGTACGAAAAGGTACGCAGCAATTAACATGTATTTCCAATAATGCCGGTGTGGATGAATTTGGTCTTGGCCTTTTACTCAAAACGAGGCAGATCAAAAAGATGTTATCATCCTATGTAGGTGAAAATGCTGAATTTGAAAGACAACTGCTTTCCGGAGAACTGGAGGTAGAACTGATCCCTCAGGGGACGCTGGCGACGCGTATTCAGATGGCAGGTATGGGTATTCCTGCATTCTTCACACCTGCCGGTTACGGTACGGAGATCGCTGCCGGAAAAGAGGTGCGTGAATTCGACGGTAAACACTATCTCATGGAGCTGGCCCTGCATGCTGATTTTTCCATTGTGAAAGCATGGAAAGGCGATACGATGGGTAACCTGGTATTCCGCAAAACGACGCGCAATTTCAGTACTTCTATGGCCAAAGCAGGCAATATTACTATTGTGGAAGTGGAGCACCTGGTACAACCCGGAGAACTGGATCCTGACCAGATACATGTACCGGGCATTTATGTGCACCGCATCTTCCAGGGAAGTAATTATGAAAAACGCATTGAGCGGAAGACCGTGAAAATGGGTTAATCCCTTTTGTTTACTGCAACCTCAAAACGGAGAATCAATATGTCTTTAGATAAATATGGCATTGCCAAAAGAATAGCGCAGGAACTGCGCGACGGAATGTATGTCAACCTGGGAATCGGCATTCCTACACTTGTCGCCAATTTTATTCCTGCTGATATATCTATCATGCTGCAATCTGAAAACGGATTGCTGGGGATGGGACCTTATCCGGAAGAACAGGACATCGATCCGGACCTGATCAATGCAGGTAAGGAGACGGTCACTGTGCTGCCTGGAGGCGTGTTTTTTGACTCTGCGGAGAGTTTCGGGATGATCAGGGCCGGCAAGGTAGACCTGACTGTATTGGGCGCTATGGAGGTATCTGATGCGGGAGATATTGCCAACTGGAAAATACCCGGTAAGATGGTGAAGGGAATGGGGGGAGCGATGGATCTTGTAGCGGCTGCAAAAAATATTATCGTTGCGATGATGCATACGAATCCGAAAGGAGAGAGCAAATTACTACCAACGTGTACGTTACCTCTGACAGGTGTATCCTGTGTAAAGAAGGTGGTAACGGAACTGGCTGTACTTGATATTACACCTGCGGGCTTCCGTTTACTGGAGCGTGCACCGGGCGTCAGTGTGGAAGAGATTGTGGCGAAAACGGCGGGAAGACTTGTTGTAGAAGGGGATATACCGGAAATGAAGTTGAATTAGGAATTAACAATTAAGAATTAAGAATTGAATGCAGCGAAGCTTGTTGCGGAGGAAATTCTTAATTCTTAATTCTTAACTGCTAATTGAATAAATGGTGTTTCCAAATTTTTTAAATCTTCATAAGTATTATCCCTCATATTTGCAATACCCTTAACTTGCTATTGTATAATAAAACTAATTCAGCATCTTTGCTATGTCAACGATTGTTAGTAACGAGAGCAGCAATTGTTGAGCGTAAAACAGAAACGGCATTCTAACTATTAGCGTCAACAGAGAAAAAAGTTCGTCTGTAACAAACCAAAATAAATAAATCGTACAATGCGCAAGCATTGGTTATCGTCTGTGAACTAGAGAGAATCAAGCAACACTATAATGGAATTACCACGTATGTACCTAATTTAAAATAGGAAAGAAATTATTGAATAGTTATCAGTATGGACCGATATATTGAAGAAATATATATGTTCATGTCATGTGACTGTTTGTCGTGTCCTATTTATCCTATACTGTTTATTTTATCAAGTAATACTGTGTAACATGCAGCAGTGCGCATGAGCCTATGGGCTGTCTTTGCGTATTCAGGCCCGGTGCGGGAATCGTGTCTTCAACAGCTTTATTACAAGGGTTATTGTCATAGCAGGCGTTCGTCCGGGCACAGGGCCAGGAAGGACCCCTGTCCTATGTGAAAAAAAGACGGTTATCCGGCGACCTGCCGGGTAACCGCTACCCATTTTTACCCCATGAAATTTCCGTAACTTAACAGTCCATTTAACGCTAAAGTGTTCGAAGTGCAATCGGGGTTTTTATGTTATAACGGTAAATTTATTGGGTCGTCCGAACCTATATTAACGGCTGACAACCGTTCCTTCCGCTATGGAGATGGTTGTTTTGAAACCATGCGGGTATACCAGGGCAAGGTATTACTGGCGGACCTGCACTTTGAAAGGCTGATGGCCAGTATGCACCTGCTGCATTTTGATGTTCCCCAACATTTCACAAAAGCATATTTTATCCGACTGATCACAGAGCTCTGTGTGCGTAATGGCAATGAGCGGCTGGCGAGAGTGCGGCTGACAGTATTCCGCTCGGATGGTGGTTTGTATGATCCTGTGAATAATCTGCCGAATTTCATTATTCAGAGCTGGGAACTGAACCGGCAGGTACTGGAGTTAAATGCAACGGGACTAGTGCTGGATATCTTTCCGGATGTCAGAAAGACGAGCGATAAATATTCTTCTATTAAGTCTAATAATTGTCTGCCGTATGTAATGGCTGCCATGTATGCTAAACAACACCGCATTAATGAAGCAGTATTGCTGAACCCTTGCGGCAGGGTAGCGGATACGACGATTGCAAATCTTTTTATTGTACAGGGACGACAAATTATTACGCCGCCATTATCGGAAGGTGGCGTATGCGGTGTGATGCGCAAGCATCTTTTACGCATGGAACTTCCATTTACGGTGTCAGAAAATCCCGTTACTGTAGCGGATCTGGAGAATGCAGAGGAGATATTCCTCACCAATGCGGTGACAGGCGTCAGGTGGGTCAGTTCATTCCGTGACAGTAGTTATGGAAATGCCACTGCGGTGATACTACACGAGCTCATACATGAGGGATTATAAATCCGGGACAATTGTTATCATAAATACAACTTAAGCCTGAAACGGCATGGCAGTGGCACATTTTTAGCGACACTATTTTATATTTTTCCAATTTATCTTGGTGCCGAGATTGCTTACTAGCTAATTAACGTGAATGCAAAACTAACCACCTTTATGCCTCCAACTGTAAATTTATGCTGGTTGCGGCGTGACCTGCGTCTGCTTGATCATGCAGCATTATACCATGCGTTGAAATCAGGGAATCCTGTAGTACCGGTGTTTGTGTTTGACACCAATATTCTGAATGATCTGGATGATAAACACGACAGACGTGTAACATTCATCCACGATATACTGGAAGATCTACAGGAAAAGCTCAGTAAACTGGGCAGTACGCTGGACGTATTTTATGGTACGCCACAGCAGGCGTTTGAACATTATACCAGGGAGTACGATGTTCAGGAAGTGTTTACCAACATCGATTACGAGCCTTATGCAGTAAAGCGCGATAGTGACATCGCGAAAATACTGAAGGCAAAAAACATCCACTTTCATCTCTATAAAGATCATGTCATTTTTGATCATTCAGAGGTATTGAAAGATAACGGACAACCATACACGGTATTTACACCTTACAGTAAAAAATGGAAAAGCCTGTTGACTGATTTTTACTTAAAACCTTATCCTGTTGAAAAGTACTTCAGGAACTTTTACAAACAGAAAGCCAAGAAAATACCTAGTCTGCGCGCGCTTGGATTCCAGGCCGGATTCAGGGGTTTTCCTCCGGTGAATGTAAAAGACAACATCCTCAAAAATTACGACAAAACGCGTGATATTCCGGGAATAGAGGGTACTTCGCACCTGGGTGTACATCTGCGTTTTGGTACTATCAGTATCCGTGATTTAGCAGAGCGTGCAAATACGCTGAATGAAACTTTTCTCGGAGAACTGATATGGCGTGATTTCTTTCAGATGATCCTCTGGCATTTTCCACATGTTGTTACACAATCATTCCGTCGTGAATATGATAATATTCAATGGCGGAATAATGAAAAAGAATTCCAGCGCTGGTGTGATGGTGAGACGGGTTATCCTATCGTGGATGCCGGTATGCGGGAACTGAATACTACAGGTTTTATGCACAATCGTGTGCGTATGATCACGGCCAGTTTTCTGACAAAACACCTGTTGATAGACTGGCGTTGGGGAGAAGCTTATTTCGCGAAAAAACTCCTGGATTATGACCTTGCTGCCAACAATGGTAACTGGCAGTGGGCAGCAGGTTGTGGTTGCGATGCAGCGCCTTATTTCCGTGTGTTCAATCCTACTTTACAAACACAGCGATTTGATCCTGATTTTGAATATATCAGGAAATGGGTACCTGAGTTTGAGGAGCTGACATACGTGAAACCGATGGTGGTGCATGAGCAGGCGCGAAAGAGAGTATTAGAAGTTTACAAAGCAGCTTTGGCTTCATAGGGTCAACGTAATAAGAAGCCCGCCTTTACAGACCATTAAGACGCAAAAGAGTCCCATAGATATAAGCATCTGTGGGACTCTTTTTTATGTCGTGTGATCACACTAACGTTTACGCATATACAGACATGAGTCTGTCTACCGCAGCTTTACCTGCTTCACCCAGTCCGAGACTGAAATCATTTACATAGAGATCGATATGCTGACGCATTACTTTTTCATCCATTTCCTGTGCATGTCGGGTGACATAAGAAGATAACTGCGGATATTGTTGGTAGGAGTATTGCAGACTATCGTGTATCAGCTGATCTACCTGTTCTCTGATCTCAGCAGGGATGTCTTTGCGGATGAAGATACCACCCAGCGGAATAGGGCTACCGGTCGTGCTTTCCCAGTACTCACCCAGATCGATGATCTTTACGAGACCTCTCTGCTGATAGGTGAACCTGTTTTCGTGAATGATCACGCCTGCATCTACCCGGCCATCCAGTACGGCATTTTCGATGTCTGAAAATAACAGTACTTCTTTGTTTTTCGCTTCAGGGAATGCGATAGAGAAAAGAAGATTGGCGGTTGTGTTTTCGCCAGGGATAGCGATTTTACAATTTTTGATTTCTTCCTGCGGAATATCTTTTCCGGCGATCAGTAATGGTCCGCAACCTCTTCCAAGGGCGCTGCCGCTGTTGAGGAGTTCATACTGATCTTTTACCTTCTGATAAACGCCGAAGCTCAGTTTGGTAATAGCCAGTTTACCCTGCATGGCCCATTTGTTCAGTGTTTCAACATCTTCCAGTTGTGTTGTGAACGTTAAGCCTTTAGTGTCAATTTTGTTGTTCACCATCGCATCGAAAATGAAAGTGTCATTCGGGCACGGTGAGAATCCTAGTGTTAGTTCCATCGTTCAAAATATTTAATCAATGCTTCATTCAATACCTGGATTGCTAATGGTATTTTCCATTTGCTTTTATCTCTTACCTCCACATAGTTGGAGATGCTGCGGAGCTGGAAGAAGGGTATTTTTTCCAGCAGACAGGCATAGTGAAAAGCGGCGCCTTCCATGCTTTCAACTTCCGGTGCATACTTATCGAGCAGCACCTGACGCGTACGTTCGCTGCCGCTGACGGTGTTAATGGTAACGCCTGATGCTTTTGGCAGTTCGGGAAGATGCGGTACACGATCGAAAGTGTTGATCAGCTGACGGTTGGTGAAGGGAGGCTGATCCGGCTGCCAGAGCTGTATATCAAACAGATCTTTATATGCCTGATCGTCTTCTACGCCGAGGTCACCCAGCTGTTCGCGGTCAATGACGACTACTTTTCCCATTTCCCATGAATGATCGAAGCAGCCTGCGATACCTGCCTGTATGACCAGGTCGGGTTTGCTGACAGCGAACTGCCGGCCCAACTGGTAGGCAGTGTGCATCATACCGATACCGCAAACGAGCGTGCTTATCTGACAATTCCGGTATTGGCGACCGGCCAGATGATCTATAAGTGGTTGGATTTCAAAGGGAGTGGCAGCGATGACCAAAATTTTCATGTTGCAAAGGTAGGGCTTTTGGTGCAGCGATCGACTATGATCGAATTATCGTAACTTTGCGAAAAATATCGAGTTAATAATGATCTATTTAACGCGTGTGGAGAACTTCAATGCGGCGCATAAGTTATCCAATCCCGCTTGGAGTAAGGAAAAGAACGAGGAGGTGTTTGGCAAATGTGCTAATGAAAACTGGCACGGTCATAATTACGAATTACACGTAACCGTAAAAGGTACACCTGATCCGGAAACCGGATTCGTCTTCAACGCAAAAACGCTGGGCGTTCTTATCAAGGACTTTATTGTAGAGAAAATAGACCACCGCAATCTGAACATGGACGTGGATTTCATGGTGGGTAAGTTTACCTCTGCTGAAAATCTGGCGATTGGCATCTGGGACCAGTTAACGCCACATCTGCCTGAGGGTGTGGAACTGCATTGTATCAAGTTATATGAGACGCCCCGCATCTACGTGGAATATTTTGGTGCAAAATAAGTTGCATCAGCAAATATCTCATACCTGCACGGGCATTCAGAAATGTTGATTATCAGATTAAGTTAATTATAGAAATGGCTTATAATAAGATTGAAACGTATGATGAAAAGGTAACGAGCGACCTTATTCAACATTACAAGAGCAGCATAGCGTTATTGGGCGAAGATGTAGAGAGAGAAGGCTTACAGAAGACGCCGGAGCGTGTGGCCAAAGCTATGCAGTTTCTTACTGAAGGCTATCAGATGGATGCGAAAGCGATCCTGGAGGGTGCTAAATTTACTGAAACATACAGCGAGATGGTGATCGTGAAGGATATAGAATTGTATTCTTTATGTGAGCATCATATGCTGCCTTTCTTTGGTAAGGCACATATTGCATATATACCAAATGGATATATCACCGGTCTGAGTAAACTGGCGCGTGTGGTAGACGTATTTGCCCGCAGATTGCAGGTGCAGGAGCGTCTGACGCATCAGATACTGGACGCGATTCAGGAAACATTGCAGCCGCTGGGTGTAGGTGTAGTGATTGAAGCGCAACATCTTTGTATGATGATGCGTGGTGTGCAGAAACAGAACTCCGTTACCACTACTTCGGCATTTTCTGGTCAGTTTGAAGATGGCAGGACCAGGAATGAGTTTATGCGGCTGATCACGAAATAACATTCTTGCTATAATAAAAACGGAAGAGCGCCTGGCAGTAGTCGGGCGCTTTTCTTATTATGCAGGACGCTTATTTCAATGCCCTGATCGCCTTTTCATAAATCAGCTGGCAATAGGTACTGTCTTCGATCGCAGCGGGCAATACCAGCGTATAGTTCCAGGTATCGTGCAGTATGAGTACGGCAGGATATGGATCTACGGCTTCTTCTACTTCCTCTTCTGCTTTGTTGACGATCTCCATTTTGTACTCCAGGTTATTGACTCTTCTGGCGATAATACTGAAGCAACCTTCGCCGTGTTCGTTGGTGACATAGCCGTGTTGTTCATAATCGTCGTAAGTCTGTCTGTCTTTTGCCAGAAAGTACTCATAGACCTCTTCTTCAATAGCAGCTATTTCTTCGACGATGAGTTGTCTGTCGTTTATTTTCAGATCATCAACGAAAGACGAAAAGAACTCGTCAAATCCTTTATTTGAAATAATGCTGTAATCATTTCCTGTAATCATGGTCTCAGTCATTTTAATCCTTTTTAAATAGCATTTTTCCTAAGATGATAAGCGAACAGTGCAGGAGTAGGGATGGTGGGGGTAAGCAGATGCAATTTACAGAACCGATATTAATTATAGCTGCTTTTGAGCCCGGAATTTTGATATATCATAAAGAGTATGAATATTTGCAATCCAATGACCAAGATATATGTATAAATAATAATGCATATGGTGTTCAGGTTATTGTAAACCAAATCAGATGAAACACGCTTACGTTTTTCCAGGACAGGGTTCTCAGTTCCCGGGTATGGGCAAGAATCTGTACGATAGCAATCCAAAGGCAAAAGCACTTTTTGAGAAAGCTAATGAGATATTAGGGTTCCGTATATCAGATGTAATGTTTACCGGTACTGAAGAGGACCTGAAACAGACCAAAGTGACACAACCTGCTGTGTTCCTGCACAGTGTGATCGCTTTTCTGTGCGCAGAACCTGCTGCACAGCCGGACATGGTAGCAGGTCACTCCCTGGGTGAATTTTCCGCCCTGGTAGCCAATGGTACCCTCACATTTGAAGATGCTTTGCGCCTGGTATTTATCCGTGCTACGGCCATGCAGAAAGCCTGCGAACTGCAGCCATCCACTATGGCGGCTGTACTGGCACTGGACGATGCGAAAGTAGAAGAGATCAGTGCTGCGGTGAGCGCAGAAACCGGAGAAGTAGTGGTAGCGGCTAATTACAACTGTCCTGGTCAGCTGGTAATTTCCGGTTCTATCAAGGGTATTGAGGTCGCTTGTGAGCAAATGAAGGCGGCTGGTGCAAAAAGAGCGCTGGTACTGCCGGTAGGTGGTGCATTCCACTCTCCGCTGATGGCCCCTGCAAAAGAGGAGCTGAAAGCGGCTATTGACAAGACAACTTTCAGTCAGCCATCCTGCCCGGTATACCAGAACGTGGTAGCTAAGGCGGTAAACGATCCTGCTGAGATCAAACAGAACCTGATCGATCAGCTGACTGGCGCTGTACGCTGGACACAGTCTGTACAGGCGATGGTAGCTGATGGTGCAACAACATTTACAGAAGTTGGTCCGGGTAAGGTATTACAGGGTCTGGTGGTGAAGATCCAGAAGGATGCTGTAGTGAACGGAATCAATTAAAATAAATTAGGAATTAACAATTAAGAATTAAGAATTGCAATGCAGCGATGATGGCAGCGGACATAATTCTTAATTCTTAATTTCATAATTCTTAATTCTTTATAAATCTATGCTGGCATTCCACCATTCAGGATCGAATGAGGCATTATGCTTCTTGTAGAACTTAATCGCCGGTTCATTCCATTCCAGTACCTGCCAGTTCATACCGTTGAATTTCTTTTCCCTTACCTCTTCGAACAGTCTTTCAAACAGCAGATGGCCGATACGTTTTCCACGGAAGCTTTCGGTCACAACCAGGTCTTCCAGGTATAAACGGCAACCTTTCCAGGTAGAGTAGCGAATGTAGTAGAGGGCGAATCCGACGATGGTTTCCTGACCATTGTCTGTATGAACGGCGGCAAAGGCTTTCCATACCGGATTTTCACCAAATCCGGCAGCTTCGAATTCTTCGAATGTAACGGTAACAGCTTCAGGTGCTTTTTCATAAACAGCCAGCTCCCTGATGAGCTCCATGATCCTCGGACAATCTTCTTTTCGTACGTCCCTGATAGTAATTTTTTCCATGATCCTTCAGGATTATTTGTCTGCAACTGGTGGCAGGTGCAATATTTTTGGTATTTTGGTGAAGATAGTAAACTAAAATTATATCCATGAAGGATATCCTGCTCAGCTATGCAGCTTATAACCTTTGGGCTAACAATAAGATAGCGGATGTATTAAAAAAGCTACCGGATACACAGCTGGACCAGGAAACAGGCAGCAGCTTCGGCACCTTACGTAAGACGGTTTACCATATGTGGGATGTGGAAAGTTTGTGGTACCAGCGTTTACATCTGGTAGAACAGGCGGTTAAACCCTCGCTCACATTTGAAGGCTCCTTTACAGATGCCTGTGCCCGCTGGCAGGAACAGTCGGTGAAGCTTGCAGACTGGGTCAAGGCGGTACAGCCCGTCAGGCTGCAACACGTGGTGGCTTATTACGATACCCGGAAACAATATTGTAAATCAACCGTTATAGAAATACTGATGCAGGTGTTCAATCATGCCACGTATCATCGCGGTCAGCTTGTAACCCTGTTACGGCAGGCCGGTATTAATAAAATTCCCGTTACTGACTACAGCGAGTTTACGAGAGGCAGAAAATAAGCCTCCTGACTGCTGGTCAGCACAAAGGCAGACAATAATATTTCAATGAACGCTCAATCATTTTACGCGAATGTACCTCGGCATCTGGTAGCAGTAGACTGTATTATTTTTGGATTCCAAAACGGCAAACTTAAACTGCTGATCATGCAGCGAAAAGTAGACCCCATGCAAGGTGAGTGGTCGCTGATGGGAGGTTTCCTCCAGAATGGTGAAAGCGTGGATGAAGCTGCGGAAAGGGTGTTGAAACAGACAACAGGTCTCGAAAATATCTATATGGACCAACTGTCCTGTTACGGCGACGTGACCCGTGACAGTGGCGCAAGGGTAATTTCCATGGCTTACTATGCCCTTATCCGCATCAGTGAACATGAGCAGAATCCTACCCAGCATTTCAGTGCGCATTGGCTGGAATTGCACCAGATACCAGATCTTATATTCGATCACCGGCAGATGATCGCGGATGCGCTGAAAAAACTCAGGGATAACGCACATTTCCATCCTATCGGATTTGAACTGTTACCGGAGAAATTTACCCTTTCACAGCTGCGTAGTCTGTATGAGGAGATCTATCAGAAAGAACTGGATAAAAGGAACTTCCGTAAGAAAATCCTCTCGATGAATGTGCTGGAAAAACTGGAGGAAAAAGATAAAACAACCTCAAAAAAAGGCGCTCATCTATACCGCTTTGACAAAGAGAAATATGAAGAATTAAAGCAGAGGGGATTGGTCTTTGAGATATAGCAGTATCTTGTAGCAGCAAAAGCTGAGTCATAAAAAACCGGAATCAGCGCTTCCCAAACCGGCCGAACTATGCGATGGTCGTATTGATGCTAAGTTGGGACAGTGCTGGTAGAAGCGTTTATTGAAAAAGCTTGGATCATAAAGCATGGCCCTGATGACAAACATTATTACATCACAACAACTGGTGAACAGGAATTGTCCCGTATGGGTATCGGTCTTTCGCAGATCCGGTCCTGGGCATCGTTGGCTAGCAGCTATCGGGAGATAGCGTATCACATCTTATTGTACATTTCTTATAAGCTGCACATATTAATTGGCCTCATGATCGCCCTTGCCGGCTGTTTTATCCGGCAGGAAAAAGCTTTCGCACAGGTCAACGTCATCCGTCAGCTGGAAGACGCCAGCTTCACCACTACTGACAGCACCCGCTATGTCGACCTCATGAATCAGCTGGCCGGGCAATACCAGCATCGCCAGTTAGATACCTGTTTCTTTTACCTCTGCCGCGCCCGGGAGGTTGCCCAGCGTCAGGGATATAAAAGAGGAGAGGCGGCAGCCTACCGCGGCCTGGGCAGTTATTATGCCTACAGGGACAATAGTTACCTGTCTTTTCGTTTTTATATTGATGCGCTGAACCTCTATAAATCGCTGGGCGATAGTGCCGGGATCTGTCAGACAAGTATGCACCTCGGCGTATACTATCAGTATGAGAAGCAGTACCAGGAAGCCGCCAGTTATATGAAACGGGCCATGGGTATGAGCGATCGTCTGAAAAATGATACCATTCTGCGGATGCTCCTGGCGAACTATTACTTCATTTATGCCAATGATCTGCGCGCGAACCGTAGCAGTGATTTCATTGATAAAAAACGTGCCTACCAGGCACTGGCTACTGCCCGCCGGCTGGCTGCCAGGGCTGAAGATGAGCGCCTGCTCATTTATACCGGTATGCTGCAGGCGCAAGAACTGATATATGCCAAAATGGACATCACTGAAGGCCTGGACAGACTGACTGCACTGACCGATGAGGCGGAAAGAAAAGGGTATATCTATCATGCGATGTATGGCTACTCTCACCTGGCTTCTTACAAGGCGCGTAACAAACTTGCGGACTCTATATCAGCGCAGCGGGACATGGCCCGGTTAGCTACTATTGGTGGTTTCCGGGAACTGGCACTGCCTGTTGTGGCCAAGTTATATACCTGGTACGACGCCCGTCATGATGAAGATTCTGCACAGCTCTATGCGAATATGATGCTGGAAATTATCGAAAAGGATGAACAGAGTAAAACGCAGGGCGAACTGGATTACATCGATTATTACATGCAGGAGAAGAAGTTGCGGGCCTTACAGCTGCAACATGACTATCAGCAGCAGATACTTGATAAGAAGGCCATGGAGAGCCGCAACCGCTATGCGGTTATCATCTTCCTGACCGTATTGCTGGTGCTGATCATCCTGTTACTTGCAGACGTTAACCGCTCTCACCGTCGGTCCCGTGAGAATGCCAGCAGACTGGGGGAAAAGAACAGGGAAGTCAGTGAGAAAAATGCCCTGTTGCAAACACAGGATGATTTTAAAAATAAACTGATCTCGCTGATCGCACATGATTTCCGGGTACCGTTGAATCATATCATAGATATCACCAATCTGCTGAAAGACCATTCGCTTTCTTTTGAAGAGGCAACTGCGCTGTTCAGAAGGCTGGAGACGAAGTCCGCTCATACCCTGCATATATTCGATAGCATCCTTCGCTGGATCAGGTCGCAGCTGAGCGGGTTTGTGTATACGCCTGTTGTGTGTCAGCCGGCAGATATGATACAGGAAGCCCTGGAAATACTCAAGGATAACGCTACAGAGAAAAGACTACAGGTGACAGTTGATATCCCCGAGGAAGTAGCCTTACTGGCGGACAGGGAAATGTTGCAGTTTGTACATCGCAACCTGTTACATAATGCGATCAAGTTTAGTCCTGCGGGTAGTGAATTAAAGATCACGTCTTCCGTTACGGGAGACTTCGTTACGATAGCCTTGGTGGATGAAGGGAGAGGAGTGGATCCGGAGATGCTGCCGCATTTATTTGAATACCGTAACCGCGAGAAAAGTAGTGGAAAATCCAAAGGAGGAGCGGGACTGGCCCTCATTATCTGTAAGGATTTTATGGATAAGATGGGCGGTGTTATAAGAGGAATGAACAACACCGGAAAAGGCAGTACGTTCAGTTATACTTTGCCTTTGGCAAAAGACAGCAATAGCATACAAATTTGAGAAGTGTCTATTTACATATCATTTTCCTTCTGTTTGCCGGTCTGCTGACCAGCGAGCGGCTGACTGCACAAGATAAAGTGATCCGTCAGCTGAGGAATAGTCTGCCGCAACAGACTGACAGCATTGTCTATACGGATGTGCTGAATCAGCTGGGTATGCAGTATCACCTGAGCAATATCGACAGTTGTTTCTGGTATGCGGTAAAGGCGAGAGGCATTGCTACCCGGCATAATGATACCCGGGGACTGGCAGGCGCACTGAACAACCTCAGTATTTTCTATGCCCTGAAAGACAATCAGACACAGGCGATCGAATATGGGTTTAAAGCTTTGTTGCTTTACCGGGAACTGGAAGATCAGCCCAACATCTGCCAGATGCTGATGAACCTGAGCGTTTATCACTTCTTTGAAGGTATGAAGCCGGAGTCAGACCAGTATCTGTATCAGGCCATGAACCTGGGAAAAACGCTGGCGCGGGATTCTATATATAGTCTGGTACTGATCAATTATGCCAGCCGTTTCCAGGACGACAGTACACACCGGGATTCTGTGAAATGGGCGGTGGAAAAGTCAAAGGAGATCATCCGGAAATACCCTGGTAGCAGGGATATTTACTACATACAGGCTTTTGAGGCAGACGAGTGGATGAAGGAAGGGGAGGGTGCGAAGGCGGTTCAGCGTATTAATGAACTCACAGCGCGGGCGCTGAAAGATGGATTGATCTTAGTGGCCATAGACCTGCTGGAACATATTGATACCTACCGTCAGCATGGTTATCCTGCGGATGCGGTACCGGCAAAAGAGCGGGCCTTTGCCATTGGTGTGCAGGCGGGCTATCTGAATATGATGTTGCCGACGGTGATTGGTCTGTACAGGCATTATGCGAACAGTAATAATGAGGCTAAGAAGGCTTATTATGGAAAGGCATTGCTGGAGATCGTCCGGGGGCGCTTACGGCTGCGGTCCAGCAATCATATGAACTACCTGGATTATTTTCTGAAGGAACAGGAGCTGAATGAATGGCAGCTGAGCAATAAGGTGCAGGAGCAAAGGATTGCCCGTACCATTCTGAAGCGGAAAAACCGTCAGCAGCTGATCGGTTTCCTGGCTGGTTTCCTGTTGCTGATGGTGGGGTTCACATTGGCGCGTTACCGGTCTTACAAGAATCTGCGTAAGCAGGAGCGTTTGTTGCGTGAGATGAATGATGCGATTTCGGAAAAGAACCAGCAGCTGAGTGTGCATGATGACTTCAAAAATAAGCTGATTGCGATCCTGGCGCGGGATTTCCGGGGGCCGCTGAATGATATTATCCGGGTATCGGCATTGTTCCGCAACAAAGACATGGAGCAGGCGGAGATGCAGCAGATCATTGACGAAGCGGTGATATCTTCCAGGAAAACGCTGGTGATCTTTGACAATATCCTGCGCTGGATCAGATCACAGTTATCAGGTTTTGTATATAGTCCGGCCCCCTGCGAGCTTAGTGAGCTGTTTGAACAGGCTTTACACCATACTGACCATCCGGAGGTGTCACTGCATATCCCTGAGGGTTTATGTCTGGCGGGCGATCAGGAGATGCTGTTGTTCATCAACCGTAGTCTGTTGCATTGCGCAGCAAAGCTATCCGGAGGAAAAGGAAGGGTGGTGGTCCATGCAGTGGAAGAGGAGCTGGTAAAGGTCAGTATTACATTTGAAGTGAATGATTTTACCCCGGCTATGGCGGCACATCTGTTTGAATACAGAAGGGGAGATGATCTGTCGGTAACGCTGGTGATCTGTAAGGATTTTATGGATAAGATGGGTGGGCAGATCGGTGCGGAAGTGGAGGGAAAAAGGATGGAGGTGAGGTATGGGTTGCCGAGATTCAATTAGGAATTAGGAATTAAGAATTAAGAATTAAGAATTAAGAATTAAGAATTAAGAATTAAGAATTAAGAATTAAGAATTAAGAATTAAGAATTAAGAATTAAGAATTAAGAATTAAGAATTAAGAATTAAGAATTAAGAATTAAGAATTAGGAATTAAGAATTAGGAATTAAGAATTAGGAATTAAGAATTAAGAATTAAGAATTAAGAATTGGAATGCAGCGGAGATAAATGAGGAGGGAAGGCGTATATTTATAAAAAATAAAAGGACAGGCGTTTCTATAGTAGAAGCACCTGTCCTTCATAATTCTTAATTCTTAATTGCTAATTCTTAATTTATTTAGGATCGTAAGCCCATTTCAGGTAGCTCGCTCCCCAGGTGAATCCACCACCAAATGCAGCCAGTACCAGGTTATCGCCTTTCTTCAGGTGCTTTTCGTAATCCCAGAGGCAAAGCGGCAATGTACCGGCGGTGGTGTTACCATAGCGCTGGATGTTCATCATCACTTTTTCTTCCGGCAGACCCATACGTTGAGCTGTAGCATCAATGATACGTTTATTAGCCTGGTGAGGTACCAGCCATGCGATATCATTTGCTGTCAGGTTATTACGCTCCATGATGCCGGCAGCAGCTTCCGCCATGTTAGCAACAGCATATTTAAACACCATTTTGCCTTCCTGATATACATAGTGTTCTCTGTTGGTAACGCTTTCGATGCTGGCTGGCTGTGCGGAACCACCTGCTTTCATGTGCAGGTATTCACGACCATGACCGTCGCTTTTCAGGATACTGTCTACGACACCCAGACCTTCATAGTTTGGTTCCAGCAGCACACCTGCGCCTCCATCACCGAAGATGATGCAGGTGGTACGGTCTGTATAATCAATAATAGAGCTCATTTTGTCGGCGCCGATCACCATTACTTTCTTGTAGCGGCCACTTTCGATGAAGCGGGCGCCTGTATCGAGGGCGTAAAGGAAACCGGAGCAGGCTGCGCTGATGTCAAAACCGAATGCATTTTTTGCACCTATTTTATCAGTTACAATATTGGCAGTGGCGGGAAACACCATATCCGGCGTAACGGTGGCCACGATCAGCAGGTCAATTTCTTCCGGGCTGATCCCTCTTTTACGGCATATTTCCTGCGCTACCGGTACACATAACTCAGAGGTCCCCTTACGTTCTCCCTTCAGAATTCTTCTTTCAGTGATCCCGGTACGGGTGATGATCCATTCGTCTGTTGTATCTACCAGTTTCTCTAATTCCTTATTAGTGAGCACGTAGTCAGGTACATAACCACCTACCGCTGTAATAGCGGCCGTTATTTTGTTCATATTAATAAAATAGATGTTTTAAACGAGCCGTAAAAATACATAAGAATTTGTAAATGTAAGTATAACGTTAGTTACTGCCCCGTTCTTGCTAAATTTTTACTAGGTTTGCCGAATATTAGAAACTATTCTACTCCTGTATGATTGCTTACCTCAACGGAAAACTGTCCTATAAATCCCCTGCCATGGTACATATTGACGTACAAGGGGTTGGATACGAAGTGCAGATCAGTCTTAATACCTATTCCCGCATACAGGGATCGGAAAGCTGCAAATTGCTGACCTATCTCCATATTAAAGAGGATGCGCATACTTTATACGGTTTTGCTGACGATGCGGAACGTCAGATGTTTCTATTACTGATAAGTGTCTCAGGTATAGGAGCTAATACTGCCCGGATGATGTTATCTTCCCTTCAACCAGAAGATATTCAGCGGGCTATCGCGATGGAGAACGAAAAAATGCTGGAAAGCATAAAAGGAATCGGCGCCAAGACGGCAAAGAGAGTCATTCTGGAATTAAAGGATAAAGTAAAGAAGCAAAAAGATATCGGCAACCAAATATCTGTAACACCAAACAATACAATTCAGGAAGACGCGTTAAATGCATTAGTCACTTTGGGAATAGCCAGAAACGTGGCCGAACAGGCTATAAACAAGGTGCTTAAAGCTGAACCACTATTGCTCGACCTTGAGGCGCTTATTAAAAAGTCGCTGAAAGGTCTATAAACATTTATTACCCTGACCTCTATAAAAACCTATTTCTCTTGTCAAGAAAGACATATTATGGTGCTATTGCAGTAATAGGAGTTGTTTCTTTGTTTATTTTCGATACTGCGGCAAGGAATCGTTCAGGTTATAATAACAACTATACTAACAGATACTACTGGCAACCAGACAATAATTATACCACACCTGCGGATACCGTCAAAAAGGATACACTCAAGTACCCGATAAAGGACCGGTATGGGACCGGTATTACTGATCCCGTCAAAAACCAGATAGATCTGAAAGATCCTGCAGGTATATCCCGTACAGTTGATTATGACCCGGTAACCAAACAATATACAGTCACAGAAAAGATAGGCGACCACTATTACCGTAACCCTACTTACCTCAGTTTTGATGAATATTACAAACTCCAGTCCAAAAAGAGCGAAGATGATTACTGGATGAAACGTGCCAGTACTCTCGGTTCACTGAACCAGAAGGGTAACGGACCGGAACTGTATAAAGGCAGCAAGCTGTTTGACAGGATTTTTGGTGGTAATAAAGTGGATATCAAGCCCCAGGGTAGCCTGGAACTGACCTTTGGTTATGAAGGCCAGAATATCAAAAACCCCGTGTTGACAGAACAGGCCCGTAAAACGGGAGGTTTCGCATTTGATATGAACATCAATATGAACCTGACCGGTAAAATAGGGGACAAGCTGAAACTGATCACTAACTATAATACCCAGTCGACTTTCGACTTCGAAAACCAGATCAAACTGGAATATACCGGCTACGACGACGAGATCATTAAAAAGATTGAGGCCGGTAACGTGAGCTTTCCGCTGCGCAGTTCGCTCATTTCAGGGGTACAATCCCTTTTCGGTATCAAGACCCAGTTACAATTTGGCCGTCTGACCGTTACCAGCGTGTTGTCCAACCAGAAGTCCCAGAAACAGAACCTGATGATCAAAGGTGGTACCCAGGTACAGGACTTTAACCTGCGGGCAGATGAATATGAGGACAACCGACACTTCCTGCTCGGTCAGTTCTTCCGCGATACCTTCAACTATGCCATGAGCAACCTTCCGGTGATCCGCTCCCTGGCTTATGTGAACCGTGTGGAAGTCTGGGTAACCAATAAAACAGGTGCTACCACCAATACCAGGGATATCGTCGGTTTGATGGACCTTGGTGAGTACCGGCCCTACAATACCTCAATCAACGTATTATCCAACTCAAGGCTGACTGACAACAAGCTGAATGATCTCTACTCCAAAGTAATTTCTGACCCTATGAGCCGGTATACGGGAACGGTGGTCAGCCGATTGCAGAACCTCGGACTACAAGCAGTACAGGAATATGAGAAGACCTTTGCCCGAAAGCTGGACTCCACAGAATATACGATCAACCGACAACTAGGCTTCATCACGCTGAATCAGCAATTGCAGGCGGATGAAGTTTTGGGCGTTGCCTATCAATATACTTATAATGGTCAGGTACATACTGTGGGAGAGTTCTCCCAGGATATTCCCCCTGATCAGAACAATAGTGCCAATCAGCGTATCCTGTTCCTGAAATTGCTGAAAGCTACTTCTGCCCGTCCGAACCTCCCTATCTGGGACCTGATGATGAAAAACATCTATGCGACAGGCGCTTATCAGCTGAACAGGGCTGACTTTAAACTGGACGTATATTATAAAGACCCTGGTACTGATACCCGTGCCCCAAGTGATAAACGTTATCTGCCGGATGCACAGGGTTCCTGGGAAGGGGCACCGCTCATTTCCATCCTGAGCCTGGACCGGTTAAATAACCAGAATGACCCGCAACCGGATGGTGTGTTTGACTATGTAGAAGGTTATACGATCAACTCCCAGACGGGCAGGGTGATGTTCCCGGTGCTTGAACCATTCGCTCAGGGTATACAGAAAGCCTTCAATGGTAATGCCGCCCTGGAGCGACAGTATATGTATAAGGTATTGTATGACTCCATTAAGGTAGTCGCACAACAGTTCCCGCAACTGAACCGCTATATCCTGAAAGGATCTTATAAATCCAGTAACTCTTCCGAAATACAGCTGGGTGGTTATAACATTCCTCCGGGATCTGTTACCGTAACAGCCGGTGGCCAGCAGCTCCGTGAGAACGTAGACTATATCATCGACTATAACCTGGGCCGTATCAAGATCATCAATGCCGGTATACTCAACTCCGGTGTGGCAATCAACGTACAGTTTGAGAACAATGCCGCGTTTGGTACACAGGTCCGAAACTACTTCGGTACCCGCTTCGATTATGTTGTAAATGATAAACTGACGCTGGGATCGACTATCGCCAGAATGAGTGAAAGACCTTATTACCAGAAGGTGAACTACGGAGAAGATCCGATCAAGAACACCGTAGTAGGTCTCGATGCGAACTATAACTCAGAGTGGAAAGGATTGACCCGCTTCCTCAATAAACTGCCTAACTACCAGAGTAATACACCCTCCAACATCATGTTCACCGGTGAGGTGGCCAAGTTGTTCCCTGGTCACAGTAAACTGGTAAATGCGGCAGGTAGTAATCAGGGACAGATCTTCATCGATGACTTTGAGGGATCCCAGAGTGGATATGACCTGAAGTTCCCGGCTACTTCCTGGGCACTGGCATCTACACCTAAGGAAGCTTCTGATAGTAACGGGGTGATCCTCTTCCCGGAAGCAGACAGAAATGATCAGCTGAGCTATGGTGCCAACAGGGCGAAACTGGCCTGGTATATTATTGAGCCTACGCTCCAGATACCGAAATCACCATCCCTGCCGGATGGTATTACAGAGCTGGAACAGTCAGATCCACGTGTACGTCTGGTGTATCAGAAAGAAGTTTTCGCTAATCGTTCTACCGACTTCGGACAGAGCCAGTTGAGCACCCTTGACCTGGCATATTATCCTGAAGAGAGAGGTCCATATAACTTTACTGCGGGCAGAGACAGTATCACGGCAGCAGGACGCCTCCTGAATCCTAAAAAGAAATGGGCAGGTATCATGCGTGCGATTGATAACAGTGATTTCCAGACACAGAACGTTGAGTTTATTGAGTTCTGGATCCAGGATCCGTTCCTGACGGATACAACCAGCACGGGTGGTCAGTTATATTTTAACCTTGGTAACGTATCTGAGGATATCCTGAAAGATTCCCGTAAGTTCTTCGAAAACGGATTACCAAATCCGAATACGGATCGTAATAAAACAGATTCTTCCGTATGGGGACGTATTCCTAAATTCCAGCAGCAGATCACCCAGGCATTTGACAACGATCCGGAAATCCGCCGTTATCAGGACGTGGGTTATGATGGTTTACAGAGTGGTGATGAGGTGGCATTCCGTCAATCTTATCTGGACAGACTGGCGGCTAACTTCGGACCGACTTCTCCTGTTTATCAACAGGCCATTGCTGACCCATCTAACGATGACTATCGTCACTACAGGGATGACTTATATAATAGAGAGAAGGCCGGTATCCTCCAACGTTATAAACGTTTCAGCAACCCGGAAGGCAACTCTCCTGTTTCTACCGGTAACAGCATCTACTCATCTGCGGCTACCAACATTCCGGAGTCAGAAGACCTGAACAGGGATAACACCCTGAATGAAACAGAAGAATACTTCCAGTACCGTGTGAACCTCCGTCCGAAAATGGGTGTAGGCACTAACTACATTGTGGATAAGATCACAACGGAAGTAACGCCGGCGAATGGTGGACCAAAGAAACTGGAAAACTGGTATCAGTTTAAAATTCCGATCAACAACTTTGATAAAAAGGTAGGTAGCATTCCTGATTTCAAATCCATCCGTTTCATGCGTATGTTCCTGACAGGATTTGAAGATTCAGTAGTGGTACGTTTCGCTAAACTGCAACTGGTGCGTAACCAATGGCGTCAGTATAATTATAAACTGCAGCCAGGCGATCCTATCCCGAATGATGACAATACCGTTTTCAATACTTCTGCTGTAAACATTGAAGAAAACTCTTCGCGTAAGCCAATCAACTATGTGTTGCCTCCGGGAGTAGTTCGTCAGAATACACTCAGTACCAACAGTACTGTATTGCAACTGAACGAGCAGGCAATGTCCATTCAGGTATGCGATCTGAATGATGGCGATACCCGTGGTGTTTCGAAAAACCTGAGCATGGACCTCCGTCAGTACAAAACCCTGCAGATGTATCTGCACGCGGAAGCAATGACTGATCCTAACTCACTGAAAGATGGTCAGCTCCGCGCTGTCATCCGTATGGGTAGCGACTTTGTGGAAAACTATTACGAATACCAGATTCCACTGAAAGTAACACCATGGAATACGGCAAGTCCGACGGAAGTATGGCCGGAAGTGAATGACGTAAATCTGTTAATGAGCAAACTGACTGTACTCAAACAGAAGCGCAACCAGTGTGACAACTGTTCTCCGCAGGTACCATATGTTGAAACAGATGAACTGGGTAACTACATGAGTGTGGTAGGTAATCCGAACCTGGGTGATGTAAGAACCATCATGTTGGGTGTGACCAACCCGAAAGATGACGGTTTGCCAAGATGTGGTGAGGTATGGTTCAATGAGCTGCGCCTGTCAGGTCTGGATGAAAAAGGCGGTTATGCCGGTATGGGCCGTGTGGATGTACAGCTGGCCGATCTGGGTACTGTCAGTGTATCCGGTAATATGCACACCGCAGGTTTTGGTAATCTTGATCAGCGTGTAAACGAACGTTTCCGTGATAACTACCTGCAATACGATGCGGCGGCTAACCTCGATCTGGGTAAACTGCTGCCTAAGAAAACAGGTCTGTCTATCCCGGTATATGCTGGTTATTCACAGGCTGTAAGTACACCTGAGTATGATCCATATGACCTGGATATCAAACTGAAGGATAAGCTGAGAATGGCGCGGAGTGATTATGAGCGTGACTCTATCCGTAAAGCGGCACAGGACTTCACCGCTATCAAGAGTTTGAACTTTACCAACGTACGTCGCCTCAATCTGAACAGAAAACATAACAGGTTGTGGGATATCGAAAACTTTGACATCAGTTATTCTTATACACAGACAACCAGCCGCAACCCGATTATCGAAAGTGACGAACTGACCAAGCACCGTGCTGGTCTGGGTTATACCTTCACCGGACAGAGTAAGTTCATTACGCCGTTCAAGAAGTTGTTCAAGACCAAAACGCCATGGCTGGATCTGATCCGTGATTTCAACTTTAACTACATCCCGTCATTGATCAGTTTCCGGATAGATGTGACCCGCCAGTTTGGCGCCACCCGTATCCGTAACGTAGGAGGGGATGACTCCAACTATAAACTGCCGGAGACGTACAACAAGTACTTCACGTTTGACCGGTATTATGGTTTGAAATGGGATCTGTCACGTAGTCTGACCATCGACTTCAACGCGGTGAATAACGCACGTATCGATGAACCACAGGGGCGTCTGAACTCAAAAGAGAAGAAAGACAGCGTATGGGGTAACTTCTTCAAATTAGGCAGAACGACCAACTACTATCATACAGCTAACATCACATATACATTACCTACGTCTAAAATACCTGCGCTGAGCTGGACAAGTATTGCGATCGGTTATTCAACAGATTACCGCTGGACGGGTGCTTCGCTGCTGGCGAAATACCTGGGTAATGCGATCGAGAACTCCAACCAGAAAACGGTGATGGCAGAGTTTAAGTTTGCGGAACTGTATAGTAAGTCACCTTTCCTGCGAGCCATTACAGGTACGCAACAGAAAAAGCGACCGCAACCGGCGACTAATACCCGACCGGGTGCTCCTGGTCAGAATAAGCAACCGGTCAAACAGGAGAAGAGCGTAGAAGTCTCACCAATTCTGAAAGCGGTGATGAAACCATTACTGTCATTAAAACGTGTGAGTCTGGATTACTCTGAAAACGGAGGTACCCGCTTACCAGGTTATATTGACAGTACGAAGATCCTGGGTATGAACTGGGCGAGCTGGAATCCGGGTGTACCGTTCGTATTTGGTATGCAGCCTACGAAGGCATGGCTGGACAATTTTGCGAAGAAAGGTCTGATCACACCGGATACTACTTTCAATATTCAGTATCAACAACAGTTTACACAGCGTTGGCAATTACAGGCGCAACTGGAACCTGTTAATGACCTGCGTATTGACCTGAGTCTGACCAAATCATTCAGCAAAACACATACGGAACTGTTCAAAAATGTGAACGTGAATGATAGTCTGGGCTTCCAGCATTTAAGTCCGTATGATGCAGGTGGATTTGAGATCTCTTATGTAGCGGTAAAAACGATCTTCGGAGGTATTGACAATGAAACAGGTACTACCAAAACGTTCAATGACTTCCAGCGTTATCGTCTTAATATTTCTAATCGTCTGGCTGCACAGAACCCGTACAACAGAGACCCTGGCGTACCGGTAGATAATCCAAAAGATCCGCTGTATCGTTATGGTTATGGCCGTTATGCACAGGATGTACTGGTACCGGCTTTCCTGGCGGCTTACACCGGAAAAGATCCTGATAAGATCGGATTACTGAGAAGTGCAGGTTTGTCCAATGTGCGCAGCAATCCATTCAGCAACTATATACCACGTCCTAACTGGCGTGTGGCGTATAATGGTCTGACGAAACTGGAACCTTTCAAATCACTCTTCACCAACGTATCGCTGACACATGCTTATGTAGGTACGCTTAGTATGAGTTCTTATAATACTGCGATGTTGTATGAGGATCCTCGTCTGGCGGGTTATCCGGGATTTGTGGATACTGTATCCGGTAACTACATCCCTTACTTCCTGATTCCGAACCTGACAATGACGGAGCAGTTTGCACCATTACTGGGTATAGATGTGACCTTTATAAGTAGTCTGAACCTGCGTGTGGAATTCAAGAAGAGTCGTTCACTGAGTCTCAGTCTGATCGACTACCAGCTGACAGAGTTACGTTCTACCGAACTGACACTGGGTGGTAGCTATCGTTTACGTAATGTGCAGTTTGCATTCCTCGGCACACAGAAGGATGGCAAGAAGGTACAGAATGATATGAACTTCCGGCTGGATATGAGCTTCCGTGATGACCGTACGGTGAACAACAGGCTGGATGCAGACCTGGTAATACCGACGAGTGGCCAGAAGGTAATTGGTATATCACCGTCTATTGACTATGTGGTGAACAACCGTCTGAACCTGCGTTTCTTCTATGACCGCAGACAAACGATACCGGTTATTTCGACGGCTTATCCGATTACGAATACGAGAGGAGGATTGACGTTGCGATTTATGCTAGCACAGTAGGCAATTAAGAATTAGGAATTAACAATTAAGAATTAAGCTATAGCAAAAGCCTGATCGCTGAGATCAGGCTTTTGCATTTTAAAGGATTGTATTATTCGCTACGAATGGGGTAGGTTTGGCAGCGTTCCAGGCATCGGAAGCGGAGGGAATGGTTTGTTTTAAGAGGTGGTATTTTTTTTGCCATAACGCTAATGACATATATCATTTGCAATTCCTCATCTATTGACATACTTTTGCAGCGTGAGATATCTTTTCGCCATAACCGTATTGTTCGGGCTGTTGTTGCAAAACTTCAGTCAGTTGGTGATTATGGTGAAGTATAAGATAGACCAGGCGTACATTGCCAGCGTATTGTGTGAGAACAGGGATAAACCTGACATGCATTGTAATGGTAAATGTTATCTGAGAAAGCAACTCAAACAGGACGAGCAGCAACAGCAGAACGGCAGTACCGGTAAAGAGAAGTATGAAGTAACTTACATCGATGCTTTGCTGGAATTTAATTTTGCGCCTATTGCGCCGTCAACAGATCTCTTTGTTTATTATCAGGATCCTGCAATACATACCCCGTTATTCTCCTTTTTCCATCCACCCCAGGCTTAACAGCTATTTCTTTTCATTGCATTTATTACGCGGATATTTCCGCATCCGATCTGATGTGTTTTGTTATGAGTGATGTCATTGCTTATGCTGTGCCATGCCTCATTTTTGTATCCATCCTTATTTACTAATCAACAGCTATTGCCTGTGATCAAGGGCAGTTGCGTACCGGCAGTGATGTGTTGTCAGCTGTCCCGGCATCGCTATGCCTGATCATCAGGGCAGGAACTTATTGTGATCATGAAACATTTATTACTGATAATAACGGGCGTATTATTCTTTATGCATTCACACGCGCAGGTGCAGGGCAGCGTGGTGGATGCGCAGACAGGAGAGGTGCTGCCGGGTGTAACTGTGCAGTTACTGCACGCTGATAAAGGTTGTCAGACAGACGCACGTGGCCGCTTCTTTTTACAACGGGGCCGTGCCGATGATTCTGTGAAAGTATCGTTTGTCGGTTATCAGACGAGGAAGCTGACATTGTCTTCGCAATCTTCTGCTATCATTTCACTGACACCGGCTACTGCCAGTCTGAATGAGATCATTGTAACCAGCAGCCGCGATAAGCAATCACGCACTGATGCACCTATTGCGATCAGCACCATTTCCACCCAGGAAATGAGAGATACCAAAGCCACTTCACTGGAACAATTAATGAATAAGGTGAGTGGCGTATATATGGTGGATCTCGGCAATGAACAACACACGATGGCCATCCGTCAGCCTATCGGTTATAAGAGTTTGTTTCTATATATGGAAGACGGTATTCCCATCCGTACTACCGGCGATTTCAATCACAATGCGCTGATTGAAATAAATATGGCGGCATTGCGCAATATCGAAGTTGTAAGAGGACCTGCATCATCGCTGTATGGTAGTGAAGCGGTAGGTGGCGCGGTGAACTTTATTACCGCGGCTCCTTCGTTAAAACCGATGGCAAGGGTACAGGCAGAGATCAGTGATCGTGGATATAAACGTACGGACTTCAGTGCTTCCAGTACATTTAATAAACTGGGTATTGTTGTTGGCGGTTATTATGCCGATCAGCGGAATGGTTATATGGATCATAGTGATTTTCATAAACTGGCCCTGACCGTAAGAGCAGATTATCAGATCAGCGATCGTACCAAATGGATTAACTCAATGACGCTGATCGATTATTATACAGATCAGGTAGGTGGATTGGATAGCGCACATTTCTATGCAAAAGATTATCGCAATTTTCAGACCTTCTCTTATCGTAAGGTCAATGCATTACGTTACAGAAGTACGCTGGAACAAAACTGGAACAATACTAACAAGACGACGGTGACTGCCTTCTTCCGCAATAATACCATTGAACAAAATCCTTTCTATGCACTAAAAAATCTTTCAGATCCGCTGAAGGCGGCAGGTGAGATCAATGATGACAGTTTCAATAGTTATGCGCTGATCATTCAGCATAAAAAACAGTTTGCCTGGAAACATGCTTCTATCATTGCTGGTTTGAGTGCTGATTATAGTCCGGCGACCTATTACGCTGAATTTATCGACGTCACAAAGGATGCTGCCGGTTATTTCAGAAGTTACAAAACAACCGATTCTGTATTGACAGATTACAATGTTGGTTTACTGAATACCGCCGCTTATGCACAATTTGATATGGAGTTGGTAAGTCGTCTGAAATTAGTGGCAGCGGTACGTTACGACCGGATGGATTATGATTTTGACAATCATCTTGCACCATCTGCATTTACCGGTGCACCGGATGAAACCAATCATTTCAATAAGCTGACGCCAAAGCTGGGATTGACTTATGACTTCGGACAAAATCGTGGTATGTATGCAAATTACAGTGTGGGTTTTGCGCCACCGAATATCTCTGAGTTATACAGAGGAGTGAAAGTACCTGTACTGAAACCAGCTACTTATCGCAACTATGAAGCAGGCGGCTGGTTTGGTTTTGCAAATGATAAAGGATATGTGGATATCGGTGTGTATGATATGCAGGGAACAAATGAAATCATCAGTGTAAAACTGGATGATGGATCTTATGAAAATCGTAATACGGGTCGTACGACACACAGAGGTATTGAATGGAATGTGCGTTATGCGCCTTTGCCATCTGTCTGGATCCGTTGCAGCGGACAATACGCAGAGCACTTCTTTAATGAGTATGTGGAAAAAGGGGTGAGTTATAATGATAATAAAATGGCGGGTGCACCGAAAGTAATTACGAATACAGAGATCACCTGGAAGCCCCGTTTTCTGAATGGATTTCGTCTTGCAGGAGAATGGCAGCATGTAGGCAGTTATTACATGGATCCACGCAATACAGGTGTCTATGGGGGATATGATCTGTTGAATTTCCGTACAGGGTATAGCTGGAGACAATTTGATTGTTGGGTGAACTGCCGAAATGCGGGAGATGCTATTTATTCTACTACCACGGAAAGAACTACTTACAGTACGACATACAGACCGGGACCTAAACGTACTTTCAATATTGGTTTCGGATATACTTTTAGGAATTAGGAATTAGGAATTAGGAATTAAGAATTATCTCCGCTGCATTGTAATTCTTAATTCTTAATTGTCAATTCCTAATTGATCAAACAACAAAACACAATCACGATGGGAATCAGCAGATGGATCGTTTTGATGGCAATGTGTGCAGTTGCCTGTAACAGTGGAAACAGCAAAGAGCAGTTGTTGTCGCATATTACGCAGGATGCTTCCTGTCCGTTTATCACAACGACTACTGACGGACGTACTGTCATCAGTTGGGTAGAAACAGCAAAGGGGGCAGATACCGGTACTTTGTATTACGCCGTATCAACGGATAAGGGGAGTAGTTTTTCAGCACCTGTGAAGGTGGCTACTGCGAATGGTATATTACCTCATGCGGAGAATATGCCTAAAATGGTTTTTAAGCCCGATGGCGAGGTGATCGCTATTTATGGTGTGGAACAAGACGATGCACGGAATAAATACGCAGGAAGGGTGTTTTATACGCGTTCTCTGAACGGAGGGAAGACCTGGCAGGCAGCAACACCGCTGGTGACGGATACCGGTAGTTATGATCAACGGTATTTTGATGTGGCTTTGTTACCTGGTGGAGAGGCCGCAGCTATCTGGCTGGATAACCGGAAGTCGGTAGATGCGGAAGGCTCTTCGCTCTACTTTGCGGTGACGGATGGACATAATGGATTCGGGAAAGAGAAAGCATTGGCAGAAACGGTTTGCCAGTGTTGCAGAACGGATCTGTATACAGATGATAAGGGTGGTATTCACATTGCTTTCCGGGATATCATCAATGATTCCATCAGGGATATGGTGCATATGGTATCGGTGGATGGGGGTAATACCTTTTCCAACATGAATCGTATCAGTGCAGATAACTGGGTGGTGAGAGGTTGTCCGCACACCGGACCTGCCATGGTGAAGAATAATGAGGGGATGCACTTTGCCTGGTTTACGATGGGCGGTGGAGAAGGAGTTTATTATTGTCAGTCAGCCGACAACGGACAAACCTATTCCAGGAAGCAGAAAGTCAGTTCCGCTCCGATGGCCAAACATCCGCAGATCACCGCATTACCGGATGACAAGGTACTGATCGTCTGGGATGAACCGGTGAAGCTGCCTAATAATACGTTCAACAGCCGTGTGGGGTTTCAGTGGAGAGATGGCGCGGGGAAAGTACTGAATACGGGACTGCTCACATCTGATTCAGCATATGCTACTTTTCCGGTGATCAGGAGTGTGGATAAAGGCACTGCGTTGATGGCCTATACACAACGTGTGGGAGAATTGCAGGAAGTACGTTGTATGTTGATAAGAGAGTAAATAAAAATCCCGCCGGCATGCACCGGCGGGATTTAATTCGATTTCATTTTCAGTACTAAAAGCCCCAATTCACGTCCTGGCGAGTAACCCAGCGACCGTAATTATTTCTTTTAGATCTGTCGGAGTAAAAGCGCCACTCTGCTTTCCATCTTGGATAGTAGAGGCGCAACAAATACAGTGTTGCAAATGTAAGCATAGGGATATGGTTTTTTAGGATAGATAGTCGGCATTAAAAAAAGCATTAAAAAACGGTCATAGTTAGTCACCTCCGTCCGGAGGTATTCCGCACCCTACATACATCACATCACAATAGTCCTCATATACGTTAATAGTTTCAAATTTAAAAACAATGTATTGTATATGAAATCACATTTACGTGTTATATTATGTTTTTTTACTCTTTATCGAAGTAATAAGCATTGGCCTGTTGCAGGCAGGTGATCACCAGATCGTTGATACATACATGTGGCGGCAGGGTAGCGCAGTAGTAGATGGTATCGGCTACATCCTGTCCTGTCAATGGCTGGAAGCCTTTATAGACGTTATCTGCCTTGTCTTTGTCTCCTTTGAAACGTACTTCTGAAAATTCTGTTTCAGCAGCCCCCGGATGCACGGCTGTCACCTTGACACGATAAGGAAGCAGGTCGATACGCATCCCCTGGGAGATGGAATCTACCGCAGCTTTGGTGGCACAGTATACGTGTCCTTTGGCATACACCTGTTTGGCGGCAGTGGAGCCGAGGTTGATGATATGTCCGGTACGTCTTTGTTTCATCCAGGGCATTACGACTCTGGATACGTAGAGGAGTCCTTTTACGTTGGTATCGATCATGGTATCCCAGTCAGAGAGATCGCCGTCTTCAATGGAGCTGAATCCGAGTGCGAGTCCGGCATTGTTGATCAGGATATCGACGGCTTTCCATTGTTCCGGGATGTTGCCCAGTATATCGCTGACAGCCTTTTGTTCTCTCACATCAAAACAAAGTGGCAATACGGCAACCTTATGTTCCTGCTGCAATTGCTGTTGTAATGCTGTTAATCTTTCCTGTCTTCTTCCGGTGATAATCACATCATAACCGTTCGCTGCGAACTTCTTTGCGCATGCTTCACCAAAGCCTGAGGTAGCTCCGGTCACTAGAACTATTGCCATAAATCCGATTTTATTTCACCAAAGTTACTGTGCCTTTCTTTAAAATACTTTTACCGGTTAAATCTTTTCCGGCAAGTATCCAGATGTAGGTGTCTACAGGCGCAGGTGCTCCTTTGATGGTGCCATCCCATCCCTGGCGGAAGTCGGTGGAGGAATAGATTTCTTGTCCCCAGCGGTTGAAGATGCGGAAATATTCATATTCGGTGATGCCGACCGGAATGAAGCGGAAGCGGTCGTTCTGCCCATCGCCGTTAGGACTGAAGGCGGTCGGGATATATATTTCAGGACCGGCATAGTACTTCACGCTGATGGAGTCGTAACCGACGCAGCCTTGTGAGTTGGAGACTTTCAGCAGATAGGTCATATCCACATCACCGCTGGCAAACGGATCGGCGATATTGACATTACTTAGTCCCTGTGGAGGCGACCAGGCATAGAACTCTCCACCACTGGCATTGAGTTGCAATTTCTGTCCTTTGGCCAGGATGGTATCATTGCCGGCAGAAGGATTGACTTCATATACCGTGATTTCTTTGGCGAGTTCGGCGCTGCACGATCGGTCGGTCAGTATTTTGAGTGTGACCGTATAGGCCCCTCCATCCTGGTAGACGTAGTTCAGTTGTGTACTGACGGCACTGGCAAACTGCGGTGCATCGGTTACACCGATGTCCCAGCGGCGGCTGGTGATTTTTCCGTATCTGTAGGAAGAAACATCATTGAAGCGGATGGGCTCTCCCCGGCACAATCCTTCCATTGTGAAATCGGCTTTTAAACCGGGATAATTGTGCACAAAGCCCGTTACGCTGTCGGTACATGATAAACCGCGATTTACGACCAGTTTAACCTTATAAATGCCGGTATCCGGATATTGGTGAGAGAAGACGGTTTTATCGAAAGTAACGGTATCGGTACCGTCTCCGAATTCCCAGTAATAGGCGGAGGTAAATCCGGCATTGCTATAATTGGGAATAGTGACAGCGAGATCGGGGTTTTCTACACAGTTCATCAGCACAGAAGGAAAACCCGCCTTGATATTGGTCTTACAGTTAAAGACAGTCAGCAGGAGGTCTTTATGGTGTGTACCCAGGAGGATTTTTGTACGGCGGTCATATTCATTGACACAAACAGAGATCACGAATTTGCCTTCCCGGTTTGGCGTACCGCGTAGTATGCCATTGTTGTCAATAGATATCTGTGGGGCGCCGCCCATGGGATTAGCGCCGGAATAAGGGGATACGTAATTGACGGTATTGGTGTATGGTGGCGGTGTCGTAGACATAGCTTCGCTACGGGTGGCGCCCCCGGTGAGCGCGCTGCAAAGCATGTAGGTCAGACTGTCGCCATCAGGATCGGTAGCGGAATAATTAAAGGTAAATGGCAGGGAGTTACAGATGACGATAGCGCCGTCGTGATTAAAACGCGTACTGCTGTTGGTCGCCCGTTTGTCGGTGCCTGGGATGACGGTATAAAAAGTGGACCCTTCATGTTCGGAGTCATATATATTCACCAGCTTTTCCCCACGGCAGCAACGTTGATAAGTGACGTAGTAACCGCCCGGACTTGCCGGCAGTTCAACGGTATCTCTGTAATAGGCGACTTCGAGGTTTTGCGTTCGGGGGGCGAGGCAGGGATTTTTGAGGGTATCCCGGAGGGGTTTGGTTTGTTTGATATACAACTGCAGGGCGTTGGTGATGCGTTGTCCGCTGCCGTTGTATATATTGATAGGTACAGGGTCTTCGAAGTGGTCGATACAACCCTGTATGGGACCGCAGGTAAAGTCTGCGTCCCGGTATAATTTGAGCACAATTTCATAACGGAATATTCCGTCTCCCGCAGTCCCCACATAAGTGTAGTAAATCTCACCGCCAATTATATGGTAAGCATCTGCTCTAACGTGGACAAAGGTGCAGCAAATAGCCAGAATAAGGAATCTGTACATTCAAAGGGGTGCAAATCTGTAAAATGACTTTCGTATAGGAATTTACAAAAAAAATGCCGTACGAACAATCATTTTTTCCAGTGTACACGCGGGTTTTAGAACTATCTGTAGAATAGTTCTTTACAATTGAAAGTATGTAATTAGATGTAGATTTTTCTATCTGACCAGTGTCACTGTACCTTTTCTTACTACCGTTTCCTCGTTGACATTTTTACCCTGGACTACCCAAACGTATGTACCAACGGCGGCGGGTGAGCCATTAAAGTAGCCGTCCCATCCCTGCATATACTTGTCAGTGCTGTACATCAGTTTTCCCCAGCGGTCATAGACTCTGAAAAAGTCCATCTGTACAATTCCGACAGGCAGCGGACGGAAGATATCGTTCTGGCCGTCTCCGTTAGGTGAGAATCCGGTCGGAACATAGATATCCGGTCCTGCGATAAAGCGGATTCTGATGTTATCCCGGCCTACACAACCTTCAGCCGTATAGACGGTTACGGTATAAGTAAAATCGTGATTGATGGTCGTAGTCGGATTATAGACATTCGGATGATCCAGTCCGTCGGTTGGCGTCCACACATAAGAGGTACCACCAGAGGCATTCAGCTGGAATGGCTGATTCAGGATGGCAATGGTATCATTACCGGCGAAGGCAGGTACCGGCGGCACTACATTGATCTGTATCGTATCGTTCACCGGTTTGGGACAACCCAGTACGTCCGTAACGGTAACGATATATCGTGTAGTGTCCGTAGGTCTTGCAGCGGTATTGGCGCTTCCTGGTGCGCTCAGGTTTGTGGTAGGCGACCATTGATAGCTGCTGCCGCCTGATGCCCGCAGGATGACCTGTTCTCCATAACAGATGGTAGTATCTTCTCCTGCGTAAGCAGCCGGAGGATCTACGACAGTCAGTTTTACATTATCGAAGCCGTCACAGCTACCCAGTTCTCCACGTACGGTGTATGTAACTGCAGGTGAAGGAGGAACGATGTTGAGTACAAGACCTTCTCCTACTATCGTATTGGTGGCCGCATTGTGCCAGGTAAGCGGGTAATCCCCATCAGGGAAGGCACGTAAATGCACTTCATCACCGGTACATACGGTGCTGTCGGCGATGGTTCTGATCACAAGCGTATCTCTTACATCTATTGCCACCTGTCTGGAATTGGTACAACCAGTAGCATCTGTAAATGTCACGGTGTAGGTCGTATCTCTTTTCGGTGAGATGGTAGGCGTCGCCGTGTTGGCATTTGTGATATTATAGGTTGGTGTCCAGGTGTAGGTACCCGTTACCACATTCCCATCTACCAGACTTTCTGCAAATAACTGCAGGGAGTTACGGATACAGAGGAGGGTATCCGGAGTCGTATTCAACGGTGGCTTATCATATATAATGATATTGGTCGTATCAAAACGTTCACAGCCCTGTACGGTCTTTATCTGCAGGACTACGTCATAGTTACCTGGGCCAGGATACTGATAAGTTGCGTTCTTCTGGAGGGATGTGTCGGCGTCAGTTGCTTCATTACCGAAATCCCAGCGGTAATAATTGATGGCATCAGTGCCGCTGGAGGTGGTAGAGCGATCGGTGAACACAGTCGTTGTATTGGTACAGAATCCGCTGATGCGGGGATCTGGCCGCAGCATCGGGTATACATAGGCTGTTGCGGTTGCGCTGTCGCCGCAATTACTGTTTTTATCTACCCAGAGTTTCACGGTGTAAGTGCCGTCCCGGGTGTAGGTATGTGGTAAGTCGGCCGTGCTGGTGGTCGTTACTTTCTGACCATCGCCGAAGTCCCAGTCATAGGTTTTACCTTCTGTACTATTGTTGATAAATGTGACGGTATAACCGGAGCAGTCATTATATTTCTCCGGCATGGCGGCAACTACTTCCCGCACACAGGTAGTGACGTTGATGTGGAAATCTTTGCGGTGGATGCCGAGTAGTGTGCCATTGCGATATTCGGAGGCGCAGACGGTCACCACATATTTACCGGCATTGGGAGCGATACCGGAGATCACCCCTGTTTTCGGATCAATGACTGCATCGATACCCAGCGGAGTTGATCCGGTGAATGGACTCTTATATGGAATAAAGTTATAAGGCGGTGCATCAGAAGGGTTGGGGATACCTGTCTGGTTGGTGGTATAACCACCGCCATATGCATCACAGAAGGTGTATACGAGGCTGTCGCTGTTGGGATCTATGGCAGAGAAGTCATAGGAGAATTTCTTATTAGCACATACCAGTACTGCTTCATCTTTTGCGAAGTAAGGGCTTGAGTTATCCAGAATACCTGTTGATCCTGGTAATTCGGTGAAGTAGGTGGCACCGTTGCCAGGGAATTGCTGTTCATTATTCGGATTACGTGTATCCACGATATTCTGCATAGAGTTATCGCGGCAGCAGCTCTGGAAAGACACCACATAACCGCTACCGGTAACCGGCACTGTGATATTGTGAATATAGGTACCGATCTGGAAACAGATATCCGGTGGATTCACGATACAGGGATCTACCTGTCCGAGGTTTTTTGTTTCTTTGGTGGCCCTGCTTACCAGTGGTGCATCGAAAGGTGTGTTGCTGGCTTTATTGAAAATGGAGAAGTAGACCTTATCGGGCAACTCTGCTATATTCTGTCCGCTGCCGCAGATACGGAACAGCTTTAACGTTACCTGGTAGGTAATCGTATTATCAGTTGTATTGCGGGAAACATACTTATAAAACATTTCACCTCCGATAATGTGGGAGGCTTTCGTAACGTTTCCAATCAGGAGAATAAATAGCAATAGTCTAAGGGTCCTTTTCACATTCAATAGTGTTGGCAAAAAAGAATAAACTGTTCTAGCAGTTGTTTACTGGCTTCGGGCATTTCCCACATGCCCATATGTCCCGTTTCTTCAAAGATGTAAATGCTGCTGATGCGTGGTGTGGAAACCTGCGGCAGCACATGCTGCATGGGTACTGCTGTATCATCTTTTCCGATTACAAACAACACGGGCACGGTGACAGATGATAAGATTGCGGTGCGGTCCGGGCGTTGCATCATTGCTTCGTAATAAGCGATCTGCGACGACTGCGGGCACTGCAAACACATCTGAATATACGACTCAATTTGTTCAGGATGCTGCTTTTTATAGGCAGGGCTGAACATATTAGGCATTGTCTGTTTTACAAAAGCTTCATTGCCATACTTCTCAATCATATTTATTGATTTCCGGCGGGCTTCTTTTTTTTCTTCTGTATCTGCTGCGGCAGTGGAATGGAATAAACCCAGTCCCTGTATAAGTGCAGGATACTTCTCTGCCAGTGCAAGGGCTACATATCCCCCCATGGAATGTCCGATCACTGTTGCCCTGGATATACCTTCTGACTGCAAAAGACCGTATACATAATCGGCCATACTTTCCATACTCAGCGGAGTGGTGACTGGCGTATTGCCGGTACCCGGAAGATCGGGTACGATCACATAAAACTGTTCGCTCAAGGTATCCAGCTGATGTTGCCAAATCTGGTTATTCTCAGAAAAACCATGGATTAACAGCACAGCCGGCTTTTCCTTTAGATTGTTATTTTGGGTTGAAGGTTTATTTGACACGAGAATTAATTTTTTTAGTTGCAAACGACGAAATACGATGTGCTCAATTGCCATTTGTGAGCTTCAGCTTTCTGGTGAATTTCAGATAATAGCTATATAAAATGATCATCAGACAGCATACGATGGCTGCTTTGGAAATCAGATCCCCGAATCTTACATAGAACGTAAAAGTATCGCCTGGTGTTACAGTAGCGGAGATAACTCCTTCTTTCCAGTAGGGGAGTGGTTGCTGCAATCTGCCCATCGGATCTACTACGCAGGAGATACCGGTATTGGCGCTGCGAGCCACCCAGCGGCGGGTTTCAATAGCTCTAAGTCGGGCGTATTGTGCATGCTGACGATGGCCTTCCGTATCGCCCCACCAGCCATCATTGGTAATGATGAACAGCAGATTGGCGCCGCGTCTTACATGTTCTGCAACGTATTCTCCATACACTGATTCGTAGCAGATAGTAGGTAATACTTTAATATGAGTGTGGACGTCTTCCAGCAGTGCTACACCGGGTGTAAGACCATATCCACCGCTGATACCGCCCATATCCAGTGCCAGTGACTTCATGAAAGACATATAGCGGGCATAGGGTATCAGTTCTACGCCCGGTACCAGTTTAGCCTTATGATATATCTGTACGGCGTAAGATGTATCCAGTTGTATAGCACTGTTGAATACATCATAACGCAGGTTGCCGTCTTCCGCACTACGCGACAGCACGGGCGCTTCGTCCACCACATCATAGCGTTTCAGGGTAGTAGCGCCGCTGATCAGCGTTGCCTGTGGATGGCTGCGCAGGAATTGTCTGATCCGCTCTGTTTCATTTTCATACGCCAGTTTATGCTCCCATACCCCGCGTGTGAATAAAGCCGTTTCCGGCCAGACGATATATTTAGTCGTACTGTCCGTTTCTTTTGCGGAAAGCGACAGCAGTTTATCCAGTTGTGCCTGTTCGTTTTCTTCTGCGAATTTGTCGTAAGGGTCAATATTTGGTTGCACGATCACCACTTTGGCAGTAGGACCGGCAGGTACTTTAAAACTATATTGTATCAGAGAACTGAGCAGAAGGGGAATAATGATCAATGCAGCAGGTTTCCAGGCTGTTTTCCACAGGAATGTTGAAAAAGGTACCGCGTATTGTTTACGCTGCCGCCAGGTTTCATAGATCATGATATTCGCAAGCAGTACCCATAATGTACCGCCACTGACGCCGGTATATTCATACCATTGTACCCAGGAGGGATGCATAGCGAATACGTTGCCCAGACTGAGCCATGGCCAGCTGAATTCCCAGTTCAGGTGCACAAATTCGAACGTCAACCAATATACTATCAGGGCAAAATAGCCGGCTGTTCTGCCTAATCTCGTTCTTGAGCGATGGTATCCCATGAGGGGAACACTCATCACCAATGTGTTAATGAGGTTTGCAGCCAGTCCGCTGGCAGGTACGGTGGTATTACCTACCCACCAGGTGGTAGCGAGGTTCCAGAAGAACAATGCCAGGAAAATACATCCGTAAAAGCGTCCGCCATGTGGTACGATATCCGCCAACCGCAGCAGCGGAATAAATGCGATGAATATCAGGAAGGTAAAGGGCGCGGTTGGCCAAGCGGCCCATAACAGCAATGCACCGGCAAGGCTTAATAGTATGGGTAACCAGCGTTTCATAGTCGAGTTGTTTTGTGAGCGGACCTCTATGCAGGTGCATGGATGACCATAGTTATTGTTGTCAGATCGCCTGCCTGGCAGGTCGGGAAAGAGCGAATATAAAAGTACTCGGGCAAATAAATTATTAAATAATGATAAAGCCTCCTGCTCAAGTCAGGAGGCTTTATCATTATTGTGAACTGCGATGGTCAATCGTCAATTATCTGTCAACTGTATATTATCACACATCAATCACTTCAGTACATTATTGCTTGTTCACCATCGGTTGTCAGCAAAAGATTATTTGCTGTAGTTCGGTGCTTCTTTTGTGATCACCACATCGTGCGGGTGGTTTTCTTTTACAGTAGCAGGAGAGATCTTGATGAACTGTGCTGCCTGTAATGCTTTAATATCTTTAGAACCGGTAAGACCCATACCGGCACGCAGACCACCAACGAACTGCTGAATTACTTCAGACAGGAGTCCTTTATAAGGAACGCGGCCTACGATACCTTCCGGTACCAGTTTCTTGATATCGTCTTCTTCCTGGAAGTAGCGGTCTTTACTACCTTCTACCATTGCTTCCAGAGAACCCATACCACGATAAGACTTAAATTTACGGCCTTCGTAGATGATAGTTTCTCCAGGGCTTTCTTCCACACCAGCGAAGATAGAACCAGCCATAATAGAGGAAGCGCCTGCTGCCAGGGCTTTCACCATATCACCTGTATAACGGATACCACCATCAGCGATCACCGGAACGCCTGTTTTCTTCAGTGCTTCAGCAGCGAGCAATACGGCAGACAGCTGAGGGAAACCTGCACCTGTCACAACACGGGTTGTACAGATAGAACCTGGTCCGACACCTACTTTAACCGCATCAGCGCCAGCGGCAGCCAGTGCTGCTGCACCTTCGCCTGTAGCTACGTTACCAGCGATCACTTCCAGTTTAGGGAATGCTTTTTTGAGTTTTTTCAGGCTGTTGATAACTGCGATGGAGTGACCATGTGAGCTATCCAGACAAACCACATCCACACCTACATTGATCAGTGCCTGTGCTCTGTCGAGAACATCCGGAGTGATACCCAGTGCAGCACCTACCAGCAAACGGCCATAAGCGTCTTTTACTGCGTTAGGATAGTTGGATACCTGTAAAATGTCTCTGTAAGTGATGAGTCCTACCAGTTTACCGTTTTTGGCAACTACCGGCAGTTTCTCGATTTTATTCTGCTGAAGGATCTTTTCTGCTTTCTTCAGGTCGGTACCTTCGGGTGCAGTGATCAGGTTTTCAGTAGTCATAACTTCGCTAACCAGGCGTTTGTGATTTCTTTCGAAACGCAGGTCGCGGTTAGTGAGGATACCAACCAGTTTGCTGTTTGCATCCACAATAGGAATACCACCGATGCTGTTTTCTTTCATCAGGCGGAGTGCTTCTCCTATTGTCGCATTGGCATGCAGGGTAACCGGATCGAGAATAAGGCCGTTTTCACTGCGCTTTACTTTTCTCACCAGTTCTGCCTGTTTCTCAATGCTCATATTTTTATGCAGAATACCAATGCCACCCTGACGAGCCAGTGAAATGGCCAGGTTAGCTTCAGTAACAGTATCCATGGCCGCAGAGACCATCGGTATGTTAAGGCGTATGTTTTTGGTAAGTTGCGTTGAGATGTTTACGTCTCTGGGAAGCACCTCAGAGTAGGCTGGAACCAGGAGTACGTCATCAAAGGTAAGTCCGTCCTCTACAAATTTCGGTTTTGATTTTCCGGCAGGCATGTTGCAACTATTTGTCAGTTATTAAATAATTGCACGCAAATGTACGGCTATTTAGGGAAATAGAAAAATGTTGCTGCAAAGGAATGTGATTAACGATGTTTTGTGTGGGTGGAATGCGGTGGATGGCAGGGCGGGCTTGTATTGTTAATTGTTGGTTAACCGATTCTTCGTTAAAATGAATGGTTCTTTCGATTATATCCTTATTACACCGCTATTACGCCGTTATTTATTCGTTGATGAACGAAGGGGTAACGGCGTAATTGCGGTGTAGTAAGGGGATAATACGGAGAAATGTAGTTATTGTGTTGGAATACAATGGTATAGGTTGGGAGTGTGCTGCTTTATTATATATCGGGAATTGTTTGTTATCTGTATAATGAATATATCGGGAGATGGTTGGTGGTGGTGGTTGTAGGCAGGGAGATACGCTGCTGCATTCAGATGGTGTCGCGGACTGGTGCCCGTTAAGTACATGATTGGGCTTTGGGAGGATGGGTTATGGGTTGGGGCTTTGGGTGGGCTTTAGCTGTATCCAGGGGGATACGCTGCTGCATTCAGATGGTGTCGCGGACTGGTGCCCGTTAAGTACATGATTGGGTTTTGGGAGGATGGGTTATGGGTTGGGGCTTTGGGTGGGCTTTAGCTGTATGCAGGGACGGGCTAAGGTCCGCTTTATCATCTGAATGCCTTTGATAGTTCCTGCGTTTCTTGGGGCTTTGGGGTGGTTGAGAGTTGTGGGCAGGGGGATACGCTGCTGCATTCAGATGGTGTCGCGGACTGGTGCCCGTTAAGTACATGATTGGGCTTTGGGAGGATGGGTTATGGGTGGGGCTTTGGGTGTGCTTTAGCTGTATGCAGGGGACGGGCTAAGGTCCGCTTTACCATCTGAATGCCTTCGCTAGTTCCTGTGTTTCTTGGGGCTTGTGAGGGGAGAGTTATGGGCGGGAGATATGTGGTTTGGTACGGTTTGATAGTGTTGATATAGTGTGATCAAGATGTGGGGCTGGGAGAGGGCAAAGCGTTATCGTTCCGGAGATACTGTGTTGCTCCGGATAGGCAGATTAAAGTGAATACAGGGGGAGTTGTGGTTGATCTGCAGGTGATCCGCAGGTAATCTGTAGACAGTGGATGGTGATATCTGTAGACAATGAATAATGATATCAGGTGAATATGGATGTCAAATGAATACTAATATGAATTGAATACAGATATCTATTAAATACAGATATCTATTGAATAGAGATATCTATTGAACACAGATATCAATTGACAAGTTGGTACTTCTGTCCGGGCAGACTTTTTAAAACGTGCCGCATTTCTAGTTTTAGGACCAGTGAATTTACCTGGCTGCCGGGAAGATGACTTTCTTTGCGCAGTTCATCGATGTGTTTTTCTGCATCGCCACTGAATAGTGTAACAATATGTTTTTCTGCATCATCGAGTGTGATAAATAATTCTTTCTGCGGATTGAACTTTACAGCAGATGGGGTGTTGTCAGTATGCCATCCCATTGTCTGTAAAAAATCTGTGGCGCTGGTGATCAGCATGGCTTTGTTGGTCCTGATCAGTTCATTACAACCAGCGGCGTGTGGATCATTAGCGCGGCCCGGAATGGCAAATACATCTTTGTTGTAGCTGTTCGCAATATCCGCAGTGATCATCGAACCTCCTTGTGTACCGCTTTCAATAACGATAGTGGCGTCTGCAATACCAGCTACGATGCGGTTGCGCATTGGGAAATGCTGTCTGTCTGGTTGTGTGTAACTGGGAAATTCTGTGAGCAGTCCACCGTTATCGATCATTTCCATGGCTGTACTTCTATGCTGCTGCGGATAGATACGATCCAGTCCATGAGCGAGTACGCCTATTGTTGGAATACGCTGTTGTACAGCGCGTTTATGTGCGATGATATCAATGCCATAAGCCATTCCGCTGATGATCACTACATTGTGTGAGGTGAGTGCTTCTACCAGTTGTGCACACATGTTTTTGCCGTATTCTCCGGGTGTGCGGGTACCGACAATACTGACCATCCTGGCTGCATTCAGGTTGGTAGTGCCTTTATAGTATAGCATTACCGGACTGTCGGCACAATGATGTAACCTTTTCGGATAAGCTGTACTTGTATAGAAGATCGCCTGGATGTTGTGTTTTTCCAGGAAGTCAATTTCCTTGTCAGCTTTTCTGTAGTCACGGAATTGAAAGATCGCATCCGCTCTGACAATGCCGATGTCAGGAATATTCCCGAGTTCTTTTCTCGAAGCGTTCAGTACCTCACTGGCTGAACCGAAGTGTGCCAGTAATTTTTTTGCGACAATATCTCCTATCTGTGGAATTTGTGTAAGTGCAATCTGGTGGCGTAATTCCTCCTGCATATTGCTTATTTTTGCGGTTAACATATCTAAGTTAAAACATCTTCTGATTACTCCCATGCAACACAAAAATATTTTACTCACATGTGTATTCTTTGCCGGTATGATTGCCTGCAAAACAACACAGTCGCCTGTTGCGACCACACCAGCTGCACCTGCTACCGTATTACAACCTTATGGTCCTGCCTGGGCCGCTTTGTGGCAGCAACGATCATCAGAGTATAAAGCGCTGTGTTTTCAGGCATATAATATCGCCAGGGTACGATTGGATGAAAGTTTGTCACAGTCCGCCTCACAGCCATTGGCGATTGTAACGGATATTGATGAAACCGTACTGGATAACAGTCCGTATACAGTGCATACATCCTTGAAAGGCCACGGTTACTCAGAAAAAACATGGGCAGAATGGACGGCAAAAGCGAGTGCGGATACAGTGCCAGGCGCATTGTCTTTTTTGCAATACGCGTCAACTAAAGGCGTGCATGTGTTTTATATCAGCAACCGTGCAGAAACAGAACGTAACGTTACTTTACAGAATCTGCAACGCTGGCATTTTCCGGATGCAGATAATGAACACCTGTTGTTAAAAACTTCTGGATCAGGAAAGGAAAGTCGTCGTGCGCAGGTCGCACAAACGCATAAGATCATATTGCTGATGGGAGATAATTTAGGCGACTTTGCAGAGATATTTGATAAGCAACCTGTGGATAAACGCACGGCATTCACACAACAATCCGCTGCTGATTTTGGTAACAGATTTATTGTATTGCCCAATCCGATGTATGGTGATTGGTTGCCTGCCATGTTTGAGTATAATTATAAGCGTAGGGCAGGGGAGATGGATTCTTTGTTGAAGAAGCAATTGAAAGATTATTAAGACAGTTAAGCATTCATCATTCAACATTTGGCTTAGGAATGTAGCGTTGATCGGGTTGACAGGATTAAGATGATCAGTAGCTATATTTTAACATAATAAGAACGGCGCTTCAGTGATTTGAAGCGCCGTTCTTATTATGTTAAAGTCTTAAAGTTTGATCAGTCGTTAGTTGCAGCGAAAGAAATCAGCTAACGCAAATTCTGATGCCTGATTGAATGCTTACAAAGTAAGAATTTTCAGCTCCGTTCTTCTGTTTTCCGCTCTACCTGCAGCTGTCATATTATCCGCCACCGGTTTAGTTTCTCCATAACCTTTGGCTTGTAATCTTTCAGCAGCAATGCCTTTATCTACCAGGTATTTCACAACCGCCTGCGCACGACGTTCAGACAGTAATACGTTGTCTTTGGTATTACCGATATTATCGGTGTGACCGCTGATTTCAATTGTAACGGTCGGATTTTCTCTGAGTAATGCGACAAGTCTGTTCAGCTCCAGTTCAGAACCTGTTTTGAGCGCGAACTGTCGGGTATCAAAGAAGATGTTATGCAGTACGAGTACTGCACTTGTATCCAGTGGCTGTAAAGCAATTTCTCTGTAGAATGATGAATCAGGAGAGACGTTTTTCAGCGAGAAATTATCTGAATAGAACAGATAACCCTTGCGGTTTACGCTGAAAGCATAGTCTTTTCCGGTTGGTAACGGCGCCATGAAATTACCTACTTTGTCTGTGCGGATAGTTGCTGCTACCTGCCCTGTTGAAAGGTCGTAAGTTTCGATATTGGCTATCAGACGTTTCTGGGTTTTTGCATCATAAACAAATCCACTTACGTAGAGTGTTTTCAATGGTCTTACTTCCGGATATAGTTCGAAGCTGTAGAGATCCAGTTGTCCGCGGCTATCAGATCTGTCGGAAGCGAAATAAGCCGTTTTACCATCCGCAGCTACAATCAGACTTGCATCTTCGTCAGCTGTATTGATAGGATAACCTAAGTTAACGGCTGGTCCCCAGCTACCATCAGGCTGACGGCGGGATACGAAAATGTCCATATCGCCAAAACCCTGGTGTCCGTTGGAGGAGAAGTACAGGGTCTGGTTGTCAGGATGTATGAAAGGCGTTGCTTCACGTCCGGTTGTATTGATATTGGAATCGAGTCTTTCCGGATAACCCCATTTACCGTTAGGTTGCATTTTACTCATGAAGATATCAGAACCTGCATCCTGTGTTTCACGGGCAAAGTAAAGGGTTTGTTTATCTGCAGACAGACTTGGCTGGGATTCCCATGCACGGGTGTTGATAGGAGAACCGAGGTTCATCGGATCAACCCATAAGCCTTCTTCTGTACGGATAGTGTAGTAGATATCACAGCTTCCTCTACCACCAGGAAAGTCGCAGCCGGTGAATACCAGCATGTTACCATCCAGGGATACGTTCTGAGCGCCTTCATTATTAGCAGAGTTTACTGGTGCACCGATACTGTAAGCCGGCATCCAGCCAAGGCTGTCGTCTTTTTCGGATACATAGAAATCTTCGTTTTTGCTATTTACACGCCGTGTAAAGACGAGCATACGACCGTCAATGGTGAGCGAAGGAAAATATTCAGGGTCTTTGCTGTTGACGCTGTCTCCCAGGTTCTTTGGTTTGAAAGGAACCGGTTTGGCAGCTGCTTTGGCAGCGAAAGTATAGGTTCTGATCAGGGCTTCTGCTTTCTCACTTCTTGTCTTACCGGTCTGACTATAGATGGTAACAGCAGTGAGTGCATCTGCGAAACGTCCTTCTCCTGCCAGCGCTTTGGAGTAGGCCAGCAGTGCAGGCCGGATAGAAGGGCTGTCCAGGCTTTTAAGTGTTTCGAAATTAATGATTGCTTCTTTGTACTTTTTCAGCTCTACGTAGGTGATCACCATTTGTCCATAAGCATCTGTAAAACCGGGTTCCTGTCTTACAGCGTCTTTCAGCAGATCAATCGCATCCAGCATACGATATTCCCTTACGGCCATCTGAGCATCATCAAAACTTTTCTGTGCTTTTTTCTTTGCATTGTCATAGGTTATCACCTGGGCATTCATCTCCAGGCCTAACGCTAAGCAACAGCATATCAATAAGAGGACTCTCATCATAACTTAGATTGGCTTGAGCGCCAATATATGAAAAAAAGCACAAATGTAATGTGTTAAAATGATGTATGGATGTGGATCTTAGGGAACATTGATGTATTTATGCGTTTGCAGAGAGAGTTGCCACTTTGGATTTTCCTTGATATAATCAATGATGAGGGGAGTGACCTGAGCGGACTTCTCCCATTCAGGCTGGAGGTATAGTTTACAATGCGGACCAGCCAGTGCAGCATATTTTTCTGCCCAGGCAAAATCGCTTTTATTGAAGATCACCACTTTCAGTTCGTGGGCCACCTCGCATACTTCAGGTAAGGGGGCTTTGAACTTCTTAGGAGACAAGGTAATCCAGTCCCAATGGCCGCTGAGCGGAGAGGAGCCGGAGGTCTCCATATGTGTACGGAAGCTTGCTGCGTGGAGGGCGTCGGTCAGTGGATCGAGGTTATGCATCAGGGGTTCACCACCGGTAATAACGGCAATACGACCCGGATGTACAGCAGCGTCGCGCACCAGTTCGCTGATGGCGATCAGCGGATGCCGGGAAGCATCCCAGCTTTCTTTTACGTCACACCAGTGACAGCCTACATCGCATCCGCCAAGGCGAATGAAATAAGCGGCCTGTCCCTGGTAGTTGCCTTCCCCCTGAAGGGTATAGAAACGTTCCATAACAGGAAGCTGAAGAGATGTGGCGGTATCGGCTGTAATAGTTGACATGTTACAAAGTTACGAAAATGCAGAACGCTTAACGCGCTTTGCCGTCGGCAGTATTCTCTTACCCGTTGTAGTGGGGCAGCGAACCTATCCTGGCATTGCAAAAGGCGTTAAGCGTTTTACAGGATATTAATTAATTCATATTTACTTTCTGGCTTGCAGCGTTGTATGTGTTTTTCAGCAGGGCTGCAATGGTCATCAGACCTACTCCTCCCGGAACCGGTGTGATGAAACTGGTTTTAGGTGCTACTGCATTGAAGTCTACGTCGCCTACCAGTCTGAAGCCAGACTTTTTGCTTGCGTCTTCGATACGATTGATTCCTACATCGATCACAACAGCGCCTTCTTTTACCATATCAGCGGTTACAAAGTTCGGGCGACCGATGGCTGCAACGATGATATCTGCCTGTAAGCAAAGCTCTTTCAGATTAGCGGTCTGGGAGTGTGTAAGCGTTACGGTGCAGTTACCCGGATTTGCGTTACGGCTCAGCAGGACGCTCATAGGCGTACCTACGATGTTGCTTCGTCCGATCACTACTGCATGTTTTCCTTTTGTAGGAATGTTGTAGTGTTCGAGCATCAGCATGATGCCATAAGGAGTCGCAGGAATGTAGGTAGGTAATCCGATTACCATTTTACCTACGTTCATCGGGTGAAAACCATCTACGTCCTTGCTGGGATCAATGGCGTTGATCACCAGTTCTTCGTTGATATGTTTTGGAAGAGGAAGTTGTACGAGGATACCGTCAATATCTGCATTTTCATTCAGCAATGTGATATTGTCCAGTAAGTGTTTTTCAGAAATCTTCTCGTCGAAACGTAAAAGGGTGGAGTGGAAACCAATTTCGGCGCAGGATTTAACCTTTGATGCCACATAAGTTTCGCTGGCGGGATTATTACCTACCAGGATGGCTGCCAGGTGAGGGACTTTTTTGTCCAACGCTTTCAATTCAGTTACCTTATCTGCCAATTGGGCTTTAACAGCCGCTGAAACAAGTTTACCGTCTAAAATTTGCATTCGCAAAGGTAGGTATTTCCTTTCAAGTTCTGCAAAACAAGTTCCCTGCCATAAATAATGAATAGGTTACTTGTTTTGCTACAGGAAAACCTGTACATATCAGAACTTGTAATAGTAGTGGAAATTTTAAAGGCAGGCTAAGGTTGCCCAATATAATTAAATTCTTGGAGACGCGGATAAAATTTCAGGTGTTGCCTGTGCCGCATATTTCTCAAAATTGCGTACAAACTTCACACCCAGCTCATTAGCCCGCTGGGCGTAAGCGGATTTATCAGCCCAGGTATTGCGCGGATCCAGTATTTCGGAAGGCACGCCCGGACAGGATTCGGGGATAGAGACGCCGAAAACGGGATGATCTTTATAAGCAAGTTTATCCAGCTGTCCGTTCAGTGCGGCGCTTACCATGGCCCTGGTATAGGACAACCTGATACGCTGACCGGTACCATAGGAGCCACCGGTCCAGCCGGTGTTGATCAACCAGACTGTCGCCTTATGACTGCGCAGTTTCTCGCCCAGCAGAGATGCATATTGCACCGGGTGCAACGGAAGGAAAGGCGCTCCGAAACAGGTGCTGAATGTAGTTGTTGGTTCTGTAACACCGGTTTCTGTACCCGCTACCCTGGCAGTATAACCTGAGATAAACTGGTACATCGCCTGTTCAGGCGTGAGCCGGGAGATAGGCGGCAGTACGCCGTATGCATCGCAGGTCAGGAAGAATATATTATCCGGTACGCCACCTACTGAAGGTATAACGGCGTTATCGATATAATGGAGGGGATAGGATACCCTTGTGTTTTCCGTGATACACTTGTCGGCGTAATTAACGTCGCTGGTACCTGGATGGCACATAATATTCTCCAGCAGTGCACCTTCGCGGATGGCATGGAAGATCTGTGGTTCCTTTTCTTCGCTGAGGTCTATACACTTGGCATAGCAACCTCCTTCGAAGTTGAAGACATTGTCAGCAGACCAGCCATGTTCATCGTCCCCGATCAGTCGTCTGTCTGGATCTGCGCTGAGCGTTGTTTTACCCGTACCGCTTAATCCGAAGAAAATGGCGGTATCGCCTTTGGCGCCCAGGTTGGCGGAACAGTGCATACTCAGTACGCCATGTTCGTGTGGCAGAACATAATTGAGAATGGTGAAAATTCCTTTCTTGATCTCACCGGTGTAAGCAGTACCGCCGATAAGGATCATTTTACGGCTGAAGTTGACCACCGCAAAATTAGACTGGCGGGTACCGTCAGTGGCAGGATCTGCAAGACATCCCGGCGCCTGGATGATGGTCCAGTCTGCGTGAATGTCTTCCAGTTCTTCCTCTGAGGGCCGCAGGAACATGTTGTAGGCAAACAGGTTCGCCCAGGGTGATTCTGTGATGACACGGATGTTGACACGATAGGAGGGATCTGCACAGGCGTAACCTTCCCGCATCCAGACATCTTTACCCGCAAAATAACGGGTGATCCGGTCATACAGTTTGTCAAAGTTTTCCGGGCTGAAAGGAATGTTAAAATCGTTCCAGTTGACAGTAGACGCTGTGAGCGCGTCTTTTACGATAAATTTGTCTTTAGGAGATCTTCCGGTAAATTGTCCGGTGTTCACTGCGAGGGCGCCGTTGCTGAGGATAGCGCCCTGTCCGAGAGCCACAGTTTGTGAAATAAGTTCTGTTGGCTCCAGTTGATAGAAAATATGACTCGTTTGCCGTATACCCAGCTCTAATAGGTCGGCAACAGGATTCCTTACACTGCTAACTTGCATGGTAAGATTGTTTTGGTGTAGTAAGCAAATCTAGTGCTTTTTTGATATTATCAAATTAAAGCCCGCAGTTTTGAATAAATTTAGAAAATGTAACTGCTAAATGGTTGTTTGTTTGATAGATTTCTAAAATGGATCTGTCTGTTTTGCAGGAATGCGTAAAAAATTAAGTGCGTACGATACGCTTAATCCCGGGAAAGCCCCTGCATATTTCATTATATTACAGTCCGGTAGATGTTATGCTATATTTGTTATTATTAATCGTTCTTTTTCCGTGAGAAAATCTGGCCGGCTTTATCCGGTACCAGTTAAAATGACTGGTAAAAAGTCGCCGGACGAAGAGTGGACGAAGAGTGGACGAACAAGCGACGAATCAGCGACGGCCAAACGGCATCCAAACATTAACAGTTTGACTACATAATAGATAAGGGGGCGTTTTGTGAAATTTCAGTAGGTTTGACGCGCATTTTTGAACGCCACCGTAAAAAAAGAATATGAAAAATTTACCATTAGACTCTCAGATCTTCATTAAGAATCGCCAGCGCTTTATTGCTGCCATGCAGCCGGATTCCATTGCTATTATCAATTCCAATGACGAATTGCCGACGAATGGAGACGCATTGCATAAATTCCAGCAGAATGCTGATCTGTATTGGTTGACCGGTATTGAGCAGGAGGATACGATGGTCATTTTATGTCCTGATAATCCGGATCCGAAATTCCGTGAAGTACTGGTACTGGTACGTCCGAATGAACTGAAAGAGAAATGGGATGGACACAGACTGCGTAAAGACGAGGCTTTCGCCGTTTCAGGTATTTCTACCGTAGTGTGGCTGGACAGCCTGGATGCTATGTTGCAACCCTGGATCCATGATGTTACTAACATTTATCTGAATACCAACGAGAATAACCGTAAGTCAAGCCTGGTGCCTGTAAGGGATTACCGTTATGCGGAAGAAATGCGTAGCCGTTATCCTTTGCATAATTATCTGCGTGCAGCCGTTATATTCAAGCAACTGCGCGCTGCAAAGACACCTGAGGAAGTGACTGTATTACAGCACGCGATCGATATTACTGAAAAGACTTTCCGCCGTTTATTACAGTTCATCCGTCCTGGTGTATGGGAGCATGAAATCCACGCGGAGATCCTGCATGAATTCCTGCGTAACAGGGCTGATGGTGAGGCATATGGCTCTATTATCGCCAGTGGCGACCGCGCACGCATTCTCCACTATATATTCAATAACCAGGAATGTAAAGATGGTGAACTGATCCTGATGGACTTCGGCGCTGCCTATGGCGGTTATAACGCAGATCTTACCCGTACAGTACCGGTAAATGGCAAGTTTACTGCCCGTCAGCGTGAAGTATACGATGCCTGTCTGCACCTGCATAACTATGCTAAAACCATCCTCCGTCCAGGTATTACCATTGCGAAATATCATGAAATGGTGGGTGTGGAAGCCGGTAAGCAGTTTGTCAAAATCGGCCTGCTGAAAGAGGAAGACATTAAAAATCAGGATCCTGAAGTGCCAGCGTACCGCAAATACCTGTACCATGGTATTTCCCATCACCTGGGTGTGGGCGTACATGACCTTGGACCGTCTTTCCACCAGCCGATTCCGGAGAATTCCGTGATGACCATAGAACCCGGTATCTATATTGAGGAAGAGAAAATGGGTATTCGTATAGAGAACAATATATGGTTGACAGCAGGCGGTAATGTGGACCTGATGAGGAATATTCCTATTACTGCTGACGAGATAGAGTCGTTGATGAAGAAATAGTATATATATTTACTAAATATTTAATGCTAAAATGTGCGATCGTCTATGGGAGAACCCTTCATAGACGATCGGCTTGAATACAGATGAAGCAACTTCCTAATATCCTGACGCTCGGCAACCTTTTTTGTGGTGCTCTTGCTGTTATTTACATTCTGCATTCTCCTGAATACAGAGCGGAATTCAACGGGGGAGAGTATTTGGTTACCAATCCTGCACCTATGTACTGGGCATCTGCCATGGTGGTACTGGCGGCCTTATTTGACTTTACCGACGGACTAGCAGCCAGATGGCTCAAACTGCAATCTCCTTTTGGCCGTGAGCTGGACTCACTGGCTGATATGGTGAGTTTCGGCCTGGTACCCGGTATGATGCTGTTCCGCCTGTTAAGAAGTGCATACATGAGTATGCCGGACGTATTTGATGTGTCTTATGTGAATCTGGCCCCGGCATTAATGGTACCTTGTTTCGCAGCTTACAGACTGGCGAAATTCAACCTGGATACCCGTCAGTCGGAGAACTTTATCGGTATACCGACACCAGCTGTAGGATTGCTGGTGGCGTCTTTCCCGATGATCATCATGTACAATCCATTCAATCTGGCACACTGGTTACAGAACATCTGGGTGCTTTATATCATTATCGCCCTGCTGTGTTACCTCATGGTAGCAGAGATTCCGATGCTCAGTCTGAAGTTCAAAAGTCTGCAGATCAAGCCTAACTGGGCCCGGTTCTTACTGGTGGTACTGTCACTGATTGGCATTCCCTTCTTACAGTTTGCGACTGTTCCGTTCGTTTTTGTATGTTATGTTTTACTGTCACTGGTGGCAAAACCTACAACCGGAAGCGCCGCTAAGTAGTGGTTTTTTGCGATTTATGTCTTAGGTTTGCGTCAAATTTTTCAAAACATGACGTTTACTGCACATATAAATGTGATGCCGCTGAAAGAATTACTGGACCCTCAGGGCAAAGCTGTAATGAGTGGTTTAAAGAACCTCGGTATCGGTAATGTACATGACGTGAGAATTGGCAAACACATCACCCTTCAGATAGAAGCTGCTTCTAAAGAAGAGGCACAACAACTGGCAGAAAATGCCTGTCAGAAACTGTTGGCTAATCAGGTGATGGAATCTTTTGAAGTTAGCATCCACTAATAAAACAGCAATTACGAATTACGAATGTCGAATTACGAATGAGCTTATAGCATCTATCATCATCGCTGCATTTCATTCGTAATTCGTAATTTGTAATTCGTAGTTGTATGAAGTTATATCTTGTTCCTTCTCCCATAGGCAATCTGGCCGATATTACTTACCGTGCGGTAAAAGTGCTGGAAGACGCTGCACTGATACTGGCGGAAGATACCCGTACCTCAGGGTTCTTATTGAAACATTACAATATCAATAAGCCGATTACTCCCTACCATCAACATAACGAACATAAGGTACTCCAGCATCTCCTGCAACAATTGCAGGGCGGGAAGACCATGGCCCTGATTACCGATGCCGGTACGCCAGGCGTGTCTGACCCGGGGTTTCTGCTGGTACGTGAGTGTATCCGTACGGGTATACCGGTAGAATGTTTGCCGGGAGCAACCGCCTTTGTGCCTGCACTTGTCAACAGCGGTATTCCTATGAACCGTTTCTCCTTTGAAGGTTTCCCACCTCTCAAAAAAGGACGGCATACGTTGTTTACACAGCTGGCTACGGATGAGCGCACATTGGTATTCTATGAATCACCTATGCGACTGGTAAGAACCCTGGCTGATCTGATTACTTATTTTGGTCCGGAGCGCCAGTGTTGTGTAAGCCGTGAGTTAACCAAGATGTTTGAAGAAAATAAAAGAGGTACTTTACAGGAAGTACATGATTACTTCGCCGAAAAAGGGGTGAAAGGTGAAATCGTATTGATTGTAGAAGGAAAATCTTAAACCGTTAAACAACTTAATTAACATAAACAGAATTCAGGATGACGCAAACGACAGTAACAAAATGTCTGCTGGCTTGCCTGCTTATTGCGGGTTGGCAAGGTGCGAAAGCCCAGTCAGACCGCTGGCAGCAGAGAGTAAAATATGCAATGGACATCAATATGGATGTTGCGGCAAACCGCTTTAGCGGCAAGCAGAAACTGCAATACACCAATAACTCACCTGATACGCTTTACAAAGTATTTTATCACCTGTACTGGAATGCATTTCAACCAGGCAGCATGATGGACGTACGTAGCCGCGAACTGGGCCAGACCGTGTTGTATAAAGATAAAAACGGTAATGAAAGACGTGACTGGGATGGACGTGTTACCGATCGTATTTCCAAACTGCAACCCGATCAGATCGGTTATCAGAAAATACTTTCCCTGAAAAGAGATGGTGCTGCGCAGACCTATAACGTGATTGGAACCATCCTGGAAGTACCACTGGCTAAGCCTATCCTGCCACATGCTACTGCTACATTTGATATGGAATTCGAAGCACAGGTACCTGTTCAGATCCGCCGCAGTGGTCGTAACAACTCCGAAGGGGTTGATTATTCCATGGCGCAGTGGTATCCTAAAATGTGTGAATACGATTACGAAGGATGGCATCCTACACCGTACATCGCGCGTGAATTCTACGGTATCTGGGGCGATTATGATGTGAAGATCTCTATCGATAAAAAGTATGTTGTTGCCGCTACCGGTTATCTGCAGAATCCAAACCAGATCGGTTATGGTTATGAGATGGCAGGCAGCAAAGTATTACGTCCTGCTGGTAACAAACTAACCTGGCATTTCTCTGCACAGAACGTACATGATTTTGTATGGGCAGCAGATCCTGATTATAAGCACATCACACAGCAGGTGGATGGTTTCACGGCTCACTTCTTCTATATAGAGAATGAGACGACCAAAGAGACCTGGCCGACCTTTGCTAAAATGATTCCAACTGCTTACAAATATATCAAGGAACATTATGGTCCTTATCCTTATAAGAGCTATTCTTTCATACAAGGTGGCGACGGCGGTATGGAATATCCAATGGCTACGCTGATCATGGGTAATGGTAAACTGGAAGGACTGTATGGTCTGGCTGCACATGAGTGGATGCACACCTGGTATCAGGGTATGCTGGGGACTAATGAAAGCCTGTATCCATGGATGGACGAAGGTTTTACCACTTTCGCAGAGAACAATGTTGTATATCATACACTGGATTCAACAAAATCACCTTCTGCACAGACCAGTGCTTACAATGGTTATTTCGCACTGGTAAGAAGTGGTTATGAGGAACCAATGAGTACACACTCCGATCATTATAACACTAACTATGGTTACAGTCTGACAGCTTATTCAAAAGGAGCCGTATTCCTGGAACAACTGGGTTATATCATCGGTGCGGAAGCACGTGATAAAGGGCTGTTGAAATACTATTGGGAATGGCGTTTTAAACATCCGAATGTGAATGACTTCATTCGCATTATGGAGAAAGAAAGCGGTATTCAGCTGGATTGGTACAAACAATACTTTGTATACAGCTTAAAACACATTGACTATAGTATCGATAGCGTGTTTGAAAACAACGGCAAGACAGTGGTAAGATTGCGTCGTGTAGATAACATGCCGATGCCAGTCGATCTGCTGATCACGGGTAAAGATGGTAAACAGGTGATGCACTATGTTCCGATGTCATTGATGTTTGGTACAAAACCAAATGAAGATGCAGCAGTACAGCGTGTAGTACATGATTACTGGCCATGGACAGACAGAACATACGATGTTGAAATTGATATGCCGATGAGTGACATCAAAAAGGCGGAGATTGATCCAAGTGAACGTATGGCTGATCTGAACAGAAGTAATAATGAGTTTGAGCAATAGTAATTGCTGATAATAAAATTGAAACGCTGCTTCGCAATGTGAAGCAGCGTTTTTTTATGTGAGAAAAGTGAGTAGATTAACCTGGCGTTAACCGAATGTGGCTGCCGATTCGCGTAATATTGTTATATAATGACATGTTAACCATACCAATATTGCCTATGAGCCAGAACTTCACCAGAGCATTACAGGATCAGGACTAGGTAGAACATTTTTTGACAAAGGTTCTTGAGTTAGATTATTCTCAGTTAAGCAGTGATTTTGCTTATAAAATCATTCGGGGAGAAAAAGGGGTAGACGACTCAGGTACCCAATCACAAACCCTTGTCAATACAAAATTCAGGGACAGAAATTTTAAAGAAGAAAACAAAAGATGGGACTTGCGAAAGCAAAGTTAAATTATCAATATCATGAGTTCTCGTAAATCAAATAGCAGTGCATCAAAGTCTCGCAGAAATCAGTCTCCGGCGCAAAGAAAGAAGGCATTTATTGCCAGAAATCTGCACGTAAGAAAACATGACGAAGTAATGGCTTATCTGTACAATTATGAAACCGTAGAAGCTGAAAGAATGCTGAAAATAACCAAAAGGTTGTTGGCAGAAAGAAAAGTATAAATGCGTGTGACAGATAAGGCTGAAGAGACATTCACAAAAAGATAAAGGCGGCTCTTTGCAGTGCCGCCTTTATCATGGAAACAAATGAACAATAGTCTATCTATCAAAAAAAACGAGCTTGTTATTCTAACACATCACAATCAAAGCCTCTGCCCTTCACAAAACTGATCACTTCATCTTCCTGGGCTTTCATTTCTGTGATGCGTAATACTTTATCACAATCTTCAAGATCTACATGACATTGACCTACTTCAAACCGGCTACGGATCGCTTCCAGAATAGTTTGCCGGTCTTCCTTCGTCGCGATATTGGTTTTGAATATACCTATCATGTCAAACGGTATTAGGTGGTTTATGGCTATGCTATGCATTACAGATTAGTTTCGGTTTTAGACTCCTGTTTTTCATCATCAAATGGGCTCTGTCCCCAACGAGGGCCTACGGTACATCGACGAAGCTTTTCACGCAGTTTCTCTCTTTCTTCTTCTGACATATGCTGCATTTTCTCCATCATACGTGCACGCCATTTTTGTTTGGCTCTTGCCCCCCATGGCGCTCCGCCGCTACCATGCCAGCCGAAGATCAGTTTACCCAGCAAACAAAGGCCCAGTGCCTGCCAGAAAGTAATGACAGGACCATGGAACAGTTCGGGAATGAGCCAGTTCCACAGATATTGTACAGAAAAACCGACTGCACAACAGAAGATGAAGGCCATCAGGATAAACTTGAATACATGTGCAATCTTGGATACATTGGGTGCACGTCTCATATATAATATTTTTAATCTTGTAAAAGGTCTTTATACAGTTCCGCCAGCCGTTCCCGGAGGAAAAGCACTGCATATCTTTTTCTGGATAATAAGGTGTTGACGGACACACCAGTTTCAGCAGACATCTCCTTAAAGGACTTGCCTTCAATTTCATGTTGCAGGAACACAAAACGTTGCTCTTCCGGTAATTCATCGACAGCTTCCATAATAGACTCTGCTATTACTTTACGGGTCATGGGCGCATCACTCAGCGCACCCGGGTCAGCTATCACTTCTGAAAGGAATAAGCTTTCTTCTCCATCATATTCGCGGGTATGCTCACTAAAGGTGGACTCACGTTTTTTACGGAACCAGTCGGTAATTTTATTCCGGGTAACCGTAAAAAGCCAGGCGGTGATAGAATCTATCTGACTGCCCACGCGTGAATACTCTGTAAACTGGTAAAATACATCCTGCAGGATATCTTCTGCATCAGCTACATTATTAACCCGTTTCCGGATAAAATGAAGCAAGCGTTTGCGCTCCTGTCGCACCGTTTCCTGGATGCGCTCGTTTTGTTCTGCAGCCATAGCCAGAGGCGTTTTTTTAAGGAGCAATTCTTTCATCTTAATAAGGGAGACGAAAAAACAGTGTCGATATTTTACAGTTTAATAAATTTTTGTAAGATTTTTGGCGCTATTTCAGTATGTAGGCTGATTATCAATTATTTATTTACTACGACAATATGCTTCTCCTGGAAAAATTCTTCCGGGAACAGTTTATAGATGTTGGTAAGTTGGGGGCGAACACCACTTTCTGCGATTTCTTCTGTCAGATCACCGCCTTTCAGGCATATCAGGCCGGGTTGCTGCTCATGGGCAGGGGCTTTTTTCAGCACCGGCTTGCTCCAGCGCCATAAATCCTTCAGGGGAGCGACTGCACGGGATACTACGAGGTCAAACTTACGGTCTTTAATATCTTCTACACGGGAGTGCTTAAAGGTGACATTCTTCAATCCCAGGGCTTCTGATACGCCTTCTACCACTTTAATCTTCTTTCCGATGGAGTCTACCAGGTGGAATTGTACCTCCGGAAAGAAAATAGCAAGCGGAATGCCGGGGAAACCGCCACCTGTGCCCAGGTCCAGTATCTGCATACCGTTCGGGAAATCTGCCACAGCGGCAATGCTCAGCGAATGCAAAACATGTTTCTCGTACAGTGCATCAATATCCTTACGGGATATCACATTGATTTTCTCGTTCCATTCCTGGTAAAGTCCACTCAATGCCTGTAATTGCTGTAACTGTGTATCCGTAAAGTCTGAAAAGTATTTAAGTACGATCTCCATGATATTATATGAGCTGTAAATTGGTGCAAATGTAAAGAGCTTGCTGCAATAAAAAACGGCTGTCCTTGTTGAGACAGCCGTTCATATAAAATTTTATAGCCTTCTTACCATCTGTTCTTGGACTTGAACATCAGGGCAGGTGTCAGGAACAGGTAATAAACGAACATGAAAAAGTCCATAAACCAGCTGAATTTAAAGAGGTCGCCCTCGTCCAGCTTACGCATCGCCATAAAGGAGATAACAGACTGTAACAGCAGTTTTCCGCCGAAAACGCTCAGTGTGTAGATACGCAGTGGTTCATAAAACAGACAGCCGATGAACAGCGGATAAAACAGGAAATGTGTCAGTGAAAATAAACCCAGCAATACCTTATGGCCGAAGCGGTAGTGCTTGCCGGTGGACATATGCCTTGTCTTCTGCTGAAACCATTTTTTCCAGGTAGTTTTTGGCTCAGAATAGGTAAATGCCTGCTTATCGATCACCACACTCACATTGTGACGGGTAGCAGCCGCATTTACAAACAGGTCATCATCGCCGGAAGCAATATGATGGTGGGCGGTAAACCCTTTATGACGGTTGAACAGTTCACGTTTGTATGCCAGGTTACGGCCTACACCCATGTAGGTGATGCCGCTGAGGGCGAAGGAGAGATATTGTAAAGCGCTGAAGTAAGTTTCATAACGGATCACTTTGTTCAGCAGACCGGGTTTTTTCTCATACGGACTGTAGCCCAGTACGATCTCTTTCCCATCGGTAAATCCCTGGCTCATGAGCGACAGCCAATACGTACTGGACGGTTTGCAGTCAGCGTCAGTCAGCAGTATGTTTTCGTGTTTGGCAGTACGGATGCCCATAGAGAGCGGGAATTTTTTGCCGGGAATGAACTTGGCTGCCTGTTTGATCTCGATATGGCGATAATGAGGATAACCGGGTTCGATAGAGCGAAGGTAGTACTTGGTGTCATCTTCGGAATTATCATTTACGACAATTACTTCGTAGGCTGGCTTCTTTTTGCCGTGGTAGCGCTGTTGCAATACAGCCGGCAGGTTTTTCTGAAGATTCAGCTCTTCGTCTTTAGCGCAGATGATAACGGAGCACTCCGCGTCGGGATCGACTTCACTTTCGAAGGTACGGCGATAAAAAGCTACGCGGGAAAAGAAGATCAGGTAATACAATATTTGTATGGCTGCCACGGTAGCAAAAGCGTAAAAGGCTATTAAGCCCAAGTTATACAACATAGCATAGCAAATATATACGTTTTTGATTATCTGTATAGTCCTGTGGAAAAAAAGATTTTTAGACCCCGGCAGGGTCTTTTTCCAGATGGCCATCAGATTGCATGACAGCCCCCGATGCGGCGTTCTGCATAATTCCCCTTATTTTTGCCCCCTGAAAAACGGCAGGAACAGCCTCAAGCTTTCAGTATACCAAGATGATTTTTGAACTTATTACAACAGATAGCAACAGTAAAGCCCGGGCAGGGTTGATTACCACTGACCACGGGAAAATTGAAACACCTATTTTCATGCCGGTAGGCACGGTAGGTAGTGTAAAAGCAGTGACGCAGGAGCAGTTGCGCGACGATGTAAAAGCGCAGATCATTCTGGGGAATACGTATCACCTGTACCTTCGTCCGGGTATGGAGGTGTTGTCACAGGCCGGCGGACTACACAAGTTCAACGGCTGGGAAAGACCTATGCTGACAGATAGTGGTGGTTATCAGGTGTTTTCCCTGGCAGCTAACCGGAAAATAAAGGAAGAAGGATGCCTTTTTCAGTCCCATATCGATGGTTCCCGCCATCTTTTTACACCGGAAAATGTAATGGACATCCAGCGTACCATTGGCGCCGATATTATCATGGCGTTTGATGAATGCCCGCCATACCCTTCTGAGTACCGCTACGCCAAAAAGTCTATGGAACTGACTCACCGCTGGCTGGACCGTTGTATCAAACGCCTGGCGGAAACACAGCCCGTTTATGGTCATGAACAGACCTTGTTCCCGATCGTACAGGGTAGTACCTATAAAGACCTCCGGACGATTTCAGCTACTGAGATTGCTGCCCGTGAATGTGCCGGTAATGCTATCGGCGGTCTGAGTGTGGGTGAGCCGGAGCAGGATATGTATGAAATGTGCGGACTGGTGTGCGATATTCTGCCAACGGAAAAGCCACGTTACCTGATGGGCGTGGGTACGCCCTGGAATATCCTGGAAAACATCGCCCTGGGTGTGGATATGTTTGACTGTGTGATGCCGACCCGTAACGGACGTAATGGCATGTTATTCACCTGGAACGGGGTGATCAATATAAAAAACAAGAAATGGGCGACTGATTTCACGCCAATCGATGAAAACAGTCCCTGCTTCGCCAGTAACCGCTATACTAAAGCTTATCTGAGGCATTTATTTGTCGCAGGCGAGATCCTGGGTATGCAGCTGGCAAGTATCCATAATATTGCTTTTTACCTGGAACTGGTACAAGAGGCCAGGAAACAGATCCTTGCAGGAAACTATGCCTCCTGGAAAAATAGTATGGTGCCGCAGTTGAAACAAAGACTTTAGATTTATATTATCTTGCCGTTATATGACAAAGATAGACTGGTATATCCTACGTAAGTTCATAGGTACCTTCATTTACTCCCTCATGATCCTGCTCGTCATTTCCGTGGTGATAGACGTGACGGAGAAGATCGATGACTTCATGAGCAACAACCTGTCTTTTTACACGATTGTGGTAGATTACTACTTCGGCTTTATCCCGCATATCGCCGCATTGTTGTTTCCCTTGTTCATTTTCATTTCCGTGATCTTTTTCACTTCCAAAATGGCCTATCGTACGGAGATCGTCGCCATTCTGTGTAGTGGGGTAAGTTTCCGTCGTTTCCTGCGGCCATACTGGGTCGGCGCCTTCCTGTTTGGCGGTTTGCTGTGGCTGGGAAACCGCTGGACAGTACCGGTTGCCAATAAGATCAGGACCAAATTTGAAGCAGAATATGTGCATAAGAAGAAGGCACAGCTCAACATGTATGATAAAACCATCCGTGTAGACAGCTTTACCTACGTGACCTTTGGTTCTTATGACCCTAACTATAAAAGCGGCAGCAACTTCCTGTATGAAGATGTGCGTGGCCAGAACATCAAATTCAAGATGAAGGCTGACAGGATCAGCTGGGACTCTGTGGCCGGAAAATGGAAGCTGGACTATGTGACCATGCGTGCCATCAATGGCCTGAAGGAACGCTGGTGGTCCAAAACAGATACCACCATTAAGATCCCGCTGAATCCGAAAGAGATGTATGAGGAGAAAAATATTCAGGAGGCGATGACAACGCCCGAACTGGATACCTATATTGCCAGGGAGGAGTTGAAAGGAGCAGAGGGGCTGAATACATTCTACGTTGAAAAATACAGACGTACTGCTTCCTCCGGAGCTGTGGTGATCCTGACCCTGATCGGCGGGATTATTGCTTCCAAAAAAGTGAGGGGAGGTAGTGGGCTGCACCTGGCTGTCGGGATAGTGATCAGCGCCAGCTATATTATCTTCCTGCAGTTTTCCACGGTATTTTCCATCAAGGCAGACCTGAATCCCTTACTGGCAGTATGGATTCCGAACTTCCTTTTCGGCGGATTAGCCTTCTGGCTATACCTGCGGGCGCCGAAATAGAAAATTTCACATTTCTTTAATTTATTGTGTAATTATTAATATTCACTTATTTGTATATTGGTAATCAGTTGTTTGAAAGTTATGAAGTTTATTGCTACCTGTAAAACTATGATTGTAAGCAGCTAAGTTTTCAACAAATCATTACTTTTGACACTTGATCCGATTTTTGTTACATTACCTAATCAACAGTTTAAAATGGGGTATATAAAAGAAAAATTCAAGGTAAAGGCCGATGAGCTCAATGCGGAAGTAAAGGACCTCGTGAAGAACCATGGCGATATGAAGATAGAGGATGTTACACTGGCACAGGTTTACCAGGGGATGCGCGGCATCACTGGTCTGGTGACAGAAACATCATTACTGGACGCAAATGAAGGAATCCGTTTCCGCGGATATTCAATCCCTGAACTGCGGGAGAAAATGCCAAAAGTAAAAGGTGGCGCTGAGCCCTTACCGGAAGGATTATTTTACCTGATGTTGATAGGAGAGCTGCCTGAAGAGGCAGATGTGCAACACCTGTCTAACCAGTGGGCACGTCGCTCTCATGTACCTAACCACGTATTTGCCGCAATCGATGCACTGCCGGTGAGCGCTCACCCGATGACAATGTTCACGGTAGGTGTAATGGCATTACAGACTGAATCTACTTTCGCAAAAGCTTACGCGGAAGGGATGAACAAAAAAGACTACTGGAGCTATATGTACGACGATTCAATGGATCTCATTGCACGTCTGCCACGTATAGCCGCTTATATCTATCGCCGCAAATACAAAAATAACGTGCATATTCAGCCAAACGGTCTGCTGGACTGGGCTGGTAACTTCGCTCACATGCTGGGTTATGAAGACGAAGGGTTCAAAGAACTGATGCGTCTTTATATGACTATCCATGCCGACCACGAAGGTGGTAATGTAAGTGCGCATACTACTCACCTGGTAGGTTCTGCACTGAGTGATGCTTACCTGTCATTTGCAGCTGGTATGAACGGTCTGGCTGGTCCGTTACACGGTCTGGCTAACCAGGAAGTAATCAAGTGGATCCTGGAAATGCGCGAAGAACTGGGTGGTGGTTCTCCAACCAAACAGCAGATAGAAGATTACGTTCGTAAGACCCTGTCTGAAGGTAAAGTAGTGCCAGGTTACGGTCACGCTGTACTGCGTAAAACAGACCCTCGTTTCACTGCTCAGATGGAGTTTGCGAAGAAACATCTCGCAGACGATGAACTGGTGAAAATCGTATGGCTGGTTTATGAAACCGTACCACCGATCTTAGAAAGTCTGGGTAAGGTGAAAAACCCATGGCCTAACGTAGATGCACATTCCGGTGCATTGCTCGTTCACTATGGTCTGGTAGAATATGAATTCTATACCGTATTATTCGGTGTATCACGTGCACTGGGTGTACTGGCTTCCCTGTGTTGGGACCGTGCCCTCGGATTCTCTCTGGAAAGACCGAAATCTGTTACAACCGAATGGATGAAACAGTTCGTTGCCGGTAAAGTAGAAGCTGAATAAGCGACATTTACCAATAAATTGCTGAAAGGTAAATAGCATATGCTATTTACCTTTTATTTTTGTACCCTGCTTAGAGAAACAGTTTGTGGATCGTAGACAATGGACTTTAGGAACGCCATATTATCCAACCCGATAGAATACCTGAAAGGAGTCGGACCGCAGCGGGGCGAATTGCTGCGCAAAGAGATCGGTGTACATACTTTCAGAGACCTGTTGTATTATTTCCCATTCAGATATGTGGACCGTACCAACGTGGAAAAGATTATCAGTCTGCATATGCAGATGGATTATGTGCAGATCCGCGGAAAAATCACCCGGATGGAAGTGATTGGTGATAAACGGGCAAAAAGACTGGTAGCTACACTGCGGGATGAAACCGGGGAGATCTCCCTGGTCTGGTTCCAGGGCTGGCAATGGGTAGAGAAATCCCTGCAGACAAATGTGGCTTACCTCGTATTCGGCAAGATCGCCGTTTTCAATGGTTATCTCCAGATGTCTCACCCCGAAATGGACCTGGTGACAGAAGAAACGGCGACCGGAAAACAATTCCTGGAACCCGTGTATTACACAACAGAAAAGCTGAAAGCCCGCGGATTGACCGCAAAAGCGATCGGTAAGCTTACCAAGAACCTGCTCGAACAGTTATCCCCGGGAGAGATCCCTGAAAATATTCCCACTTCCATCCTGCAGCAATACAGGTTGATGGACAGAGCAAAAGCACATTTTAAGATCCATCTGCCAGTCAATGAAGATGATGCCAATCTGGCTCGCCGGAGACTGAAATTTGAAGAGTTGTTTATTGCGCAGATCAGGATCTGCCGGCTGAAGATCAGACGACAGCAATCCTCCCGTGGTTTCGTGTTTAATACCGTGGGGGATGCTTTTAATACCTTCTATAATGAACACCTGCCATTCACGCTGACCGGCGCCCAGAAAAGGGTACTGAAGGAAATCCGTCAGGATACCGCTACCGGCCGCCAGATGAACCGGCTGATACAGGGTGATGTGGGTAGTGGGAAAACCATGGTAGCTCTGCTGACCATGCTGCTTGCAGTCGATAATGGGTTTCAGGCCTGCCTGATGGCTCCTACCGAGATCTTGTCACAGCAGCACTATAAAAGTATTTCCGAACTGCTGGAGCAGATGCCGGTCAAAGTAGCCCTGTTAACCGGCAACGTGAAAGGTAAAGCCCGTAAACAGATCCTGAAGGCAGTAGAGGAAGGGGAAATTCACATCCTGATCGGCACACATGCCCTGCTGGAGCCCCAGGTAGTATTCAAAAACCTGGGAATGGCCATCGTAGACGAGCAACATCGTTTTGGCGTGGCGCAGCGCGCCCGGCTGTGGCAAAAAAACACAATGCCCCCCCATATCCTTGTCATGACAGCAACCCCTATTCCCCGTACACTGGCGATGACCGTGTACGGAGATCTGGATGTCTCTGTCATCGATGAACTGCCGCCCGGCCGTAAACCGATCACCACTGTGCATCGGACGGAATTTCAACGGCCGCAGGTGATGGATTTTATAAAAGAAGAAATACGTAAAGGACGACAGGCATATATCGTGTATCCGTTGATTGAAGATTCTGAGACGCTTGATTATGAGAACCTGATGAAAGGGTACGAAGAGGTGAAAGCCTTTTTCCCTGAACCTCAATACTATATCAGCATGGTACACGGCAGACAGCCCGTGGATATGAAGGAAACCAATATGCAGCGGTTCGTAAAAGGAGATACACAGATCATGGTCGCGACCACCGTGATCGAGGTGGGCGTGAATGTGCCGAATGCCTCGGTAATGGTGATCGAAAGTACCGAACGCTTCGGACTGTCACAGTTACACCAGTTACGCGGACGTGTGGGCAGGGGAGCAGAGCAGTCATTTTGTATCCTGATGACCGGCAATAAGGTCGGCGCTGACTCAAAAGAGCGGATACAGGTGATGGTGCAGACAAACGACGGTTTTGTGATATCTGAAAAAGATATGGAACTGAGAGGCCCCGGAGACATTGAAGGTACCCGCCAGAGTGGTCTGATTGACCTGAAACTGGCCGATATAGTGGAAGACCGCCCCATTCTGGAAGCTGCCCGTGCCAGCGCAGAGAAATTATTGCAGGAGGACCCGGACCTGTCAATGCCTGAGAATCAATCTTTACAGCAGTTTCTTGCCGCACAGCAAGGAAAATCTCAGTGGAGTAAAATTTCCTGAGCCACTTTTACGTTTATTATTCAAATGCGCCCCGGTTAATTAGTATATAGACTTCTATTAAACTCCGGCACGTTTCCGCCATCTATATTAATGCCGGTGTTTTTGGGGATGATACTGCAAAGATGAACTGCAAAACTGCATTGCAAAGTGAATTGGCGCTGTTATTGCGGTAACAAATGTACCGTCGTCTGCGTTATTACGTATTATAATAGTGATAAAGAACTAGGAATAAACATTTTAAATCTACTCCGTTGAATTTTACTTTCCCTATAGGCTGCTTAGCTTTCCTTTTTTCGCTGTTTTCAGGCGTGACGGCTAGTGCACAGGCGCAGGTACAGGAATTTTACGATAATAAACCGCTTCAGTTCACAGAAAATAAAGGACAGTGGAATGGTGATTTCCTTTATAAGACTGATATGGGCGGAGGCGCTGCTTTCCTGAAGCGCACTGGTTTTACGTTCTTGTTGCAGGACAAGCAGCAGCGTTACGCACTCGCTGAAAAAATGCATGGACATTCCCATGGTGGTGGCGATACCACCTGGCATCATGATCCGAGTCCACGGAATGACAACGCACGTACTTCAGCTGCTGCCGGCAGTACTGAAAACTCTGGTGGAGAAAACGTTGACGTTCCGGTTCCCACAGTACGTGGACATGCTTATGAAGTGACATTTCTGAACGCAGGTAACCCGGAAATATCTGCTGAAAAAGCGTCAGAAACATATTACAACTACTTTATCGGAAATGACCCTACAAAATGGCAGTCCAATATTAAGTCTTATCAGTTAGTGAACTACAAAGGCTTATATCACGGTATTGACATGCAGGTTTATTCAGAAGCTTCCGTATTGAAATATGATCTGATCGTGCAGCCAGGAGCAGATCCTTCCCTGATACAGCTGCAGTACACCGGTGCAGACAAACTGGAGATCAAAAAAGAACAGCTGATCATTACCACTTCAGTAGGTACTGTTACAGAACAGATGCCGTTTGCTTATCAGTATATTGATAATCAGCGTGTATCCGTAAAAGTGTCTTATGTGCTGAACGGTCAGAAACTGCGTTTCAAAGTATCCGGTAAGTATGATGACAATTATCCCCTGATCATCGATCCTTCTTATATCTTCTCTACAGTATCCGGTTCTACTGCCGACAACTGGGGTTTCACCGCTACTTATGACGGTGCGGGTAACTTCTATGGTGGTGGTATCGTGTTCAATGTGGGGTATCCGGTTACACCGGGCGCTGTGCAGAGCACTTACGCGAATGGTGGATTTGATATTGGTATCAGTAAGTTTTCCTCTAATGGACGTAATCTGCTTTATGCTACTTATATCGGTGGTGGCGGTAAAGAACAGCCTCATAGTCTGTTCGTAGATCCGGCAGGTAACCTCGTGATTTCCGGCAGGACTAATTCAGGTAACTATCCGGGACCTAACCGCGGACAACCGACATTAGTAGGTACACGTGGCGGATGGGATATTGCTGTAACAAAACTGAATGCAACCGGTACGGGTATTATCGGATCTATGATTGTTGCCAGTCCGGGAGATGATGGTATGAACATGCGGGAAGACAGAACACTGGGTGCTTCTGTGTTGCTGCGTAACTATGGCGATGATGCCCGTAGTGAAGTGGTGATAGATAATGCCGGAAATATTTATGTGGCCAGCTGTACCCGTTCTGACAGATTCCCTGTTACAGCAGGGGTTTTTCAGTCCTCCTTTGGTGGCGTGCAGGATGGTGTGTTGCTGAAAATAGATCCAAACTGTGCAAACCTCTTATGGGCAAGTTATATCGGTGGTAGCAGAGAAGATGCTGCTTACGTACTTGCCTTGAACGGAACCAATACGATATATGTGGCAGGTGGTACCGCCAGTAACAACTTCCCGATCAGAGGTAATCCTTTGTATGGGACTTACAGGGGTGGTATCTGTGATGGTTTTATTGCGCATGTCAGTGCAGATGGCGCTACATTGTTACAGAGTACTTACCTCGGAGCAAATACGGTTGCAGCAGATCAGGTATATGGTATCCAGCTCGATTCCCGTGGTTTTGTATATGTGATGGGTACGACAGAAGGTACCTGGCCGATCGTTCAACCAACAGGGACTACAACATTTTATAACAACGATTCAAGACAATTCATAGCGAAGCTGCAACCTAACCTTTCTGCTTTCGTATACTCTACGACGTTTGGTAAGGCCGCTTCGACACCAAGTATTTCTCCGGTGGCCTTCCTGGTGGACCGTTGTGAAAACGTGTATGTGTCCGGATGGGGTGGCGGTATCGATGTACAGCTGCATTATCCGAACTCAAATACAGGAGGTCTGCCATTAAAAAATCCATTGCAGCGTACAACAGATACACAGGATTTTTACTTCTTCGTATTACAGCGTGATGCAACCGATATCCTGTTTGGTAGCTACTTTGGAGGTAACGGTACCTATGAACACGTAGATGGCGGTACCAGCCGCTTCGACCGTAATGGTGTAATCTATCAGGGTATCTGCGCATGGTGTCCTACATCCGAGTCTGGTTTCAGACCGCGTTATCCGACCACCCCGGGTGCTTATGCTACCAGTGCGCCGCCAAACTGTAACCTTGGGGCACTCAAAATCGCTTTTAATCTGGATGGTGTAAAAGCAGGTATCAAAACACTGGAAAGAAGAACCAACTATTGCGTACCGGCTACGATTGAATTCATTGATACAACAGGTACACCGGCACAGACATGGACCTGGAATTTCGGTGATGGTTCTGCGCCGGTAGTAGGTACAGCCGATACAACCCGTCATACTTATCAGAATGCCGGCAATTACAGGGTAACATTAGTCAAATGTGATCCTGCCAGCTGTAACGGATGTGATACGGCTTTCCTGGATCTGCGTATCCGTACCGACAGAGCTACTTTTGATATGGAAGCGGTACGTCAGCCGCCATGTGAAGCATTGAGTTATCAATTTAATTTCACAGCACCTACACCGCCAAGACCATTTACTTCAACTTCGTTTGACCTGAACTTTGGGGATGGTACACCGACAGTAAAAGTAGGTCCGAATGACTTCCCATATCTGCACCGTTATCAGGCAGAAGGTGTGTATAACGCCACGCTGACACTGGTAGATACCAACTATTGTAATGCACCTGAAATAGATACAGTGCCATTGCGTGTGGCTGCGAATGTGAGGGCTTCTTTCATTGCACCTGACAGCACCTGCGTACCGGCGACGATCGAGTTCCAGAATACAACAAGTGGTGGTGAAACATTCAGCTGGAATTTCGGTGATGGAGGTACATCTACAGATGTAAATCCGGTGCACATTTACAATACGCCAGGTGTCTATACAGTTACTATGCAGGCGGTTGATAACAATACCTGTAACAGGACAGATGATACCTCAATGGTGATCACTGTGTTTGCACCACCGACTGCAGACTTCACCTATTCACCTACTACACCGACAGAGAATACGCCAACTACTTTCAGTAACCAGTCTTCTCCGGACGCGGTTAAGTTCCTCTGGGAATTTGGGGATGGTGATGGCTCAACAGCAGTAAATCCTGTATACCAATACAACAGGACCGGTGTATATGATGTATATCTTATATCCACAAACAGCGCGGGTTGTTCGGATACAGCCCACAAGCAGGTGAGTGCTATCGTAATACCGTTGTTTGATATTCCTTCAGCATTCTCGCCAAACAGAGATGGCGTCAATGATGTATTCCTGGTAAGAGGATTTGGTATCTCCAGGTTCAATATGAAGATTTATAACCGCTGGGGACAAATGGTATTTGAAACAAATGACGCTTTAATAGGATGGGACGGAACATTTAAGGGATCGCTTCAACCTATGGACGCCTATGCATTTGTGATCAACGTAGAGTTTAGTGATGGTACTTCAGCTACTAAGAATGGAAGCGTAACCTTGTTAAGATGATGATATGAAGCATATTTTAAAACATATCGCCGGTTGTCTGATGTTGTTAGCCGCAGCATTGGAGGGTAATGCACAGGATCTGCACTTTTCGCAGTACTTCAACTCTCCGCTTACGACCAACCCTGCTAATACGGGATTCATTCCGGACGGAAACTACCGTCTTGGTGTGAACTACCGTAACCAGTGGTCCAGCATCCCGGTGCCTTATAAAACAATGTCGGCCTTTGGCGACTTTCAGTTATTCCGCGACAGACTGGAATACGGCTGGTTAGGTGTGGGAGGTGTGATATTGAGAGATGTGGCCGGTAGCGGCAACCTGACCTCCACCAAAGTATATGGTTCCATTGCCTATCACCAGTTGCTTGGACAGAGCAGTTTGTTATCGCTTGGTTTCAATGTAGGATCGGCCAGTAAGAGAGTGGACGTTTCCAAGCTGACATTCGGTGATCAATGGAATGGTAAGTTCTTTGATGCCCAGGTACCTACCGCAGAACCTTTCAGTCAGACCAGCATCGGCTACTTTGATATGCAGGTGGGTATGAACTACGCTTATTTCCCTACTGACAATATTTACATCAATGCCGGGTTTTCTGCACAACATGTAAATACACCAAGAGAATCCTTTTATGAGGGTAACAACCAGATTCCCCGTCGTTATATAGGGTTCCTGAACGCCAGCATAAAAATGAGTGATATGGTGATCCTGAATCCTTCTGCTTATTATGGCAGACAGGCGGGTGCGACAGAGACGGTATTTGGTGGTAACGTGGCTTATAATCTTTCCGGTGATGGAGAAAACCAGCTATATGGCGGCGCCTATTATCGTATGAAAGATGCGGCTGTATTCCTGGTAGGATATGAGTTAAAGAGCGTGAAAATCATGTTCAGTTATGACGCTACCACATCCTCCCTGGCCCAGTTCAATGGTCGCCGTGGCGCTTATGAGATAGGTATCGTATACACCGGACTTTATCCCAACCGTAGCTTCTCCGGAGGCCGGAGATCGGTTATTTGTCCGTCGTTCAGATAGACTGCCCCCGGACCGTTTGCAGGAAATATTTTGCAGAGAACTTAGAAGGCCCTAAAGCTGTTAATGAGAAAGAGACACAATAATATGTGGTTACTCCGGCTGATCAACAGCAATTCGGTTCGAACAATATATAGAACAGGAAGATTTTTTGATTGATGATAAAACCATTTAAAAGGAGCAGTACTATGAAACGTTTACTGTTATGTATTTTACTGTTATCAGCCGCTCAACTGACGCAGGCGCAGTATTATAAAACAGACACCGCAAGTAAGAAGAATTTTGACGCATCCCGTTTGATTATTGGAGGTTCTCTGGGTCTGTCATTCGGTGATTATACCAATATTAATGTATCGCCGCTGATCGGCTACCGTATTTCTCAGTTATTTGCAGCCGGTCTGGCAATTAACGCACAATACGGATCTGAGCGTTTCCGTGATTACTATGGTAACACCGGACAGCGCAATCAATACAGCATATTTGGCGGTGGCTTATGGGGACGTGTTTATCCGCTGGATTTCATCTTTGTACATGTACAGCCGGAATATAACTATGTGAGTCTGAAAAGCACTTTTTACGACACCGATCCGAAGACGGTTGTAAAAGACAGTTACGGCGTGCCTAGCCTGCTCATGGGAGGAGGTTATTCACAGCCATTAGGCGACCGGGCTTCTTTCAGTATAATGGCTTTGTATGATGTATTGCAGGATAGCAGGTCACCCTATCAGAATGGACTGATTTTACGTGTAGGAGCGTCACTAGGACTGTAAGAACGATGCCTGAAGATCATGCAGCCGGAATGGATGCAACGATTATATTGAATAAATATTAATGTTTTATAAAAGGGAGGTGCTTTCATCATGAAAGCACCTCCCTTTTTATTTAGTGATTATCCCGGCAGTTAATATGACCTCCGGAAACTGGCTAACCCGAATTCTTAATTCGTAATTATCTTGTTAGGAATTCCCAAAGATTATCTGTATTTTAAGTTAAAATTGGCCCTCTCCCCAATCAAGGGGCCAGTGAGAGAAACTAAACCACGTTATATGAAAACACTGTACTGTGTACACGACTGCTATTGCAGGCAACAATTATTACATCACTAAACTTGGAAGGGAACAAAGCATTGAACGTTATGCGTTATGGCCAGCTATGGATAAAAATTATGTGGTATGTCAAACAACGGCAACTACATGTTCATAACGTGTTAAATGTTAAGCGGGTTTCTTTCAAGTTACCTGCTTCTTTTTAACTAACCATTGGATACCCGCTTGCTGCAAGGTTTTGGCCGTTGCCGATACTCCTATTCCTCCAATCTGACTTTCTTCCTGTCATAAATCCCGGTAAGCGGACCGTAGAAAGATGTGGTCATGCGACTGCGGATCAGCACAGAAATTGACTGTAAGAACGCTTATTATGACAATAACTTATAGGGTAAGCCGGCGTGTTACCACTGAGTTTTTCAGTATTTTAGCCCAATTATTGAACAAACAACTCTCAGTAATGAACGATCGTTTAATGCATTTGAAGGAGAGGGACTGGACAGAAACAAAAGCACATTCCAGCTGGCAGATATTCAAGATCATGGCTGAATTCGTGGATGGCTTTGAGTCTCTCGCAAAAATTGGCCCCTGCATCTCTATATTCGGATCCGCACGTACAAAGGCAGGTAGCAGATATTATGAACTGGCCCACGATATTGCCAAACGTCTCGCTGAAGAAGGTTTTGGTATTATTACCGGCGGTGGCCCCGGCGTTATGGAAGCAGCCAATAAAGGCGCCCAGGAAGCTAAAGGGAAATCTGTAGGTGTAAATATTACACTACCGCATGAGCAGTATCCCAACCCTTACATCGACCACGATAAGAACATGCACTTCGACTACTTCTTTGTTCGTAAAGTCATGTTCACCAAATATTCCCAGGGATTTATCATGATGCCGGGTGGCTTCGGTACAATGGATGAATTCTTCGAAGTAGCGACTCTTATCCAGACAAAAAAGATGACTGATACCCCAATGGTACTGGTAGGACGCGAATACTGGAGTGGTTTGCTGGATTGGATCCGCAGTACAATGATGGAAAAGGAAAGTAATATCTATCCGGAAGACCTCGGACTGCTGAAACTCTTTGATACTGCGGATGAAGTGGTGGAATACTTCCGGGTATTCTATACGACCAATAAGCTACGGCCCAACTTCTAAGGATTTATTGACATATTTTTGCAAAAATTATACAACATGGATATAATTCCTGCTGCTGTAGAAACGTTTGCAGAAAGATATACAAGTCCTGAAACAGATCTGCTCAGGCGTCTGAACCGGGAAACGTACCTGAAGGTAGATCAGCCACATATGTTGAGTGGTCACCTTCAGGGACAGTTCCTGAGCCTGGTCAGCCATATGTTACAGCCGCAGCGTATCCTAGAGCTGGGTACATATACCGGTTATTCGGCTATCTGCCTGGCACAGGGACTGAAAGAAGGAGGTATCCTGCATACCATCGACATCAACGAGGAAAGAGAGGATATGTGCCTCCGCTATTTTGAAGAAGCCGGATTGTCAGAGAAGATCAGGATGCATATCGGGAAAGCAGCCGATATTATAAACGGATTGGATGAAGTGTTCGACCTGGTATTCATAGATGCGGATAAAGCGGGTTACGAGCGCTACTATGACCAGGTATGGGATAAAATACGTCCCGGGGGATTTGTACTCGCTGATAATGTGCTCTTCCACGGAGAGACACTTGAAGAACCATCAAAACAAAGTAATAATGCCAGAGCAATGATCAGTTTCTGCGAAAAAGTAGCGGCTGACGGAAGGGCGGAACAGTTATTGCTCACGCTGAGAGACGGTCTGCTGATCATAAGGAAGATAGGCTGACTTCACAGACTAACCACACCCATTAAATTCACCATAATGCAACTAAGGAGAACCGTTTTAGTGTGCAGCTTTTTGTTGGGCTGCATGTCATTGCTGAAGGCACAAACCCAGACGACGCAGCAGTATATTGCGAAGTTCAAGGATATTGCCATCGATGAAATGCAGCGCAGCGGCGTACCTGCGTCTATCAAGCTGGCACAGGGGATCCTGGAAACACAGTCAGGTAACGGCTGGCTGGTACAGAACTCCAATAATCACTTCGGTATCAAATGTAAAAACAACTGGACGGGTGAAAGCGTAAGATATGATGATGATGCCCGCCAGGAATGTTTTCGTAAATACGGCTCTGCAGCCGATTCCTATAAAGACCATTCAGACTTTCTGAGAAATAATCCTCGTTATGCGTTCCTTTTCCAGTTCCAGGAAGAAGACTACAAATCATGGGCATATGGTCTTAAACAGGCCGGATATGCTACCAGTACGACATATCCCCAACAGCTGATTAAACTCATTGAAGATTACAATCTGCAACAATATACCCTGGAAGGGGAAGGCGTTACTAAAGCTGGTTCCAGCGGCGCCAAGACAGGAGAGGAAATGGTTGGTTACAAACCTGTTAAACCATCATCGCCTGTCGCCTCCACGACTAAACCTTCTGCTGTTTCAGCGGCTAATTCGCCTAAAGGCATCTTTCAGATCAATGACCGTAAAGTGATCGTCGTACCAGCTGGTACTTCATTGATACAGGTGGCCAATGACCGGGATATCAAACTCAGAAACCTGGTGCATTACAATGACCTGGAGAATGATAATCCGCTGAAGAAAGACAGCTACCTCTTCCTGCAGAAAAAAGCTAAATCCGGTAAGAATGACTACCATACCGTTGCTCCCGGTGAGACGATGTATGACATCGCCCAGACAGAAGGTATACAGCTTCGCTGGTTACGCCGCCGTAACAAGATGAAGGAAGGACAGGAGCCTGAAGCAGGCGAAAGACTGGCATTACAAGGATATGCCAATAAAGCGCCTAAGCTGGGTAAAAATCCGCCTCCTGAAGATCCTACCATAGGCGATCTGGATCCGGGAAAGATCATGGATGATGTAAAGGCGGAGATTGAAAGAGAGCGCCAGGAAGAAATGGCTATGCAGAAAGCAGATGAAGAACGCCGCCAGCAACAGGCTGCTGCACAGGGTGGATTACCGGCAGGAATGATGGATGATCTCAAAAAGATCGGGGATGTGAAAACTAACGGTACCGCTGCGCAGGGTACGCCGGCCGCTTCAAAGCCTGCAACTACGCAATCATCCGCGCCAGCGCAGACGACACCAACAGGTACGCAACCAACGCAGTCTGCCAACACACAGCCATCTTCTCCAGCGCAGACCAAACCAGCGCAGACGACACCAACAGGTACACAACCAGCACAGACAACTCCTGTGGCATCTCAACCTGTGTCCTCTTCCAGACCAGAGAATACAACTCCTTCCAATACGGAGCCTGCTCCGCCTGTACAGACGCAGCCGGTAACAACACCAGCCAGTACAACACCTGCACAAACAGCACCTGCGCAGCCTGTCAATACTTCCCGTCCGGCCAATACTCCGCCAGTGGAAGAACCAGCCAGTCCTGCAGGAACAACTCCTGCAGCCCCTGTACAACCGGTTAGCTCACAGCCTGCTCCTGCTACAACGCCGGCGCAACCAGCTACGCCGCCGTCGGAAACAAAAGGACCGATCAGGGAAGGCAACTCGCTGTACCATGAAGTGCAGACAAAAGAAACACTTTACGCCATTGCTAAACGTTACGGTGTAACGGTTGAACAGCTACAGCAGTGGAATCACCTTGAATCATTTGATATTAAAATAGGACAACGACTTTTAGTCGGCAAAATCTAAAACAATCGTAAATCGGAATCGCATGTCAGTTATCCAGGTACATGATAAACAGTTTGAACCTTACATCAGCGCTGATCAGTTACAACAGCGCATTAAGGAATTAGCTACAGCGCTAAACAATGATCTGAAAGGTGAAAAACCTTTGTTCATTGCCATTCTCAATGGCTCCTTCATGTTTGCCGCTGATATGTTCAAATACCTCACTATTGATGCGGAAATATCTTTCATTAAACTGGCGTCCTACAAAGGCATGAAATCTACCGGTAATGTAGTGCAGGCGATCGGTCTTGACGAAGACCTGTATGGTCGTACCGTAGTGATCCTGGAAGATATCGTGGATACCGGCAAGACATTGAGCCAGTTCCTGCCACAGCTGGAACACCAGCAGCCTAAAAAGCTGATGGTAGCAGCTTTGCTGACAAAACCGGAAGCCATGGTGCATCCCATCAAGATCGATTATCTCGGTTTCTCCGTACCGAATAAATTCCTGCTGGGTTACGGACTGGATTATGATGGATTAGGAAGGAATCTGCCGGAGATCTACAAATTAGTGGAGACCACTAATTAAGAATTAGGAATTAGGAATTAAGAATTAAGAATTAAGAATTAAGAATTAAGAATTAAGAATTAAGAATTGGAATGCAGCGAATTCAGTTGTGAATATCGCATGGTAATAACCAGTTTTAAATAGATGAACCGGAAGGGGTGTTTCAATAGCTGAAGCCCCCTTTTTATTTGATATAGTACTTCAAACCAGTCTTATTTATCGCTAATGAGCCACCAGAGGACATCTTTATACGCCAATTCTTAATCTTTAATTCTTAATTCTTAATTTCTTATATTTATATTCAACTGATGCAAAACTGATGCAAAGGCTCCTTACGCTGCTGGCCAGCTTAATTATCCTTGTACCTGGGAGCGCTCAGAAGATATGGATATCAGGGGCCGTAGAAGATAGCATCTCTCATAATCCCCTTGCAGGAGTGATCGTCACTGTCGTCAATGATACCGCCAGGGTTATTACCAATCAGTACGGGCTTTTTCGGATTGCGGTGCCCTCTCAGGACGCAACATTATTGTTCCAACACAGCAAATACTTTCCCAAACAACTATCTGCGGGAGCTTACAGTCGTATGCTCGTGCAAATGAATGCCCAGGAAGATCCCGCAGAAGATGCAGTGAAAAAGGCCAAGGCAATTGCCCGTGAGCGTTCTTCCAACGGGTCTAATCCCAATTACGGCAATGCCCTGATGGGTACACGGGCCTTTTTTGATGAAACATATGGTACACTGTATGAAAACAAATTCATCGCAGCAGAAACTCAGATACCATCCCTGTTTGCAGTAGACGTAGACAGGGCTGCCTATAGTAATATCCGCCGTTTTGTGAAACTGAAAGAACGTATCCCTGCGAATGCAGTGCGCATAGAAGAAATGGTCAACTATTTCCATTACAGCTATCCCTTACCACCGGTCGGACAAACCCTCGCTATTTACAGTAACTATGCTACCTGTCCATGGGCAGAAGATCATCGTTTGTTACAGATCGCCGTACGGGGAAAATCTGTGAATCTGGATAGTCTGCCGCCCAGTAATCTTGTCTTCCTGATTGATGTTTCCGGTTCTATGGCAATGCCGAATAAACTACCGCTCTTACAGGCCGCTTTTCGTATCCTGGTGAATAATCTGCGTAGCAATGATCATGTCGCTATCGTAGCTTATGCAGGCGTACCTGGTGTCATCCTGCCGAGTACTCCGGGTAGCGCAAAGAGTAAGATCCTGAATGCGATTGACTATCTCAGTGCCGGTGGGGCAACTGCAGGTGAAGCTGCCATTAAACTGGCCTATCAGATCGCAGAAGAGAACTTTATTAAAGAGGGTAATAACCGGGTGATCCTGGCAACGGATGGTGATTTTAATGTAGGCCAGACCAGTGATCATGACATGGAACAACTGATCCTGGGTAAAAAAGAAACCGGCGTATTGCTCACCTGTCTCGGATTTGGAATGAAAAACTATAAAGATTCCAAGTTAGAGACACTCTCCAGTAAGGGGAATGGCAATTTTGCCTATATAGATAACCTGGAAGAAGCCAGTAAGATCTTTGCGCGTGAGTTTGGCAGTACCCTGTTTACCGTAGCCAGGGATGTACAGGCAGATGTGGTGTTCAATCCGCGTACAGTAAAGTCCTACCGCCTGATAGGATATGAGAATAAAGTGATTAAAGATGATGATTCTGCCAGCCAGATAGGAGGGGGGATTATTGGCGCCGGACATTGTGCGGTGGCTATCTATGAAATCGTTCCGCAAAAAGGACTTATGCCTGCCGACAGCATGTTGGCTGCTGTACATCTTGCTTACCGGGAAACGACAGACACTACCATAAAAAGGCTATTCTATAAGGTACCGGACATTTTTACCACCTTTCAGCAGTCTTCTGATGATTTCCGTTTTGCCAGTGCCGTGGCTCTGATGGGGATGCTGCTCAGAAAATCGGGTTATAAAGGCAGCGGTTCCTGCGATATGGTGATGGATATCGCCAGACGTTCCTTAGGTGATGATCCCGGAGGATACCGCCGGGAGTTCATCACATTATTGAAAGACCTGAAAAAATCAAAAAATTTAGAGAAGTAATACCCTTAGCGTACGATCCTGTAGCACTTTCTGATCAGCTTTTGCTGAAAGTCGAAAGGGATGGTCTGCGAAGTGATGTCTTTGATCTCGGAAGCCAGTATACGGTCTGCTTCCAGCACAAAGCGACGGTAGTTATTACTGAAGTAAATGACACCGCCTGGTCTGGTAGCCGCCAGTACTTTGTTCAGGATGCTGACATGGTCCCGCTGGATGTCCAGGAACTCCTTCATACGTTTACTGTTTGAGAAAGTTGGCGGGTCTAGCACAACGAGGTCAAATGTTTCAGCAGGAAGCGTATCCAGGTATTGCAGTACGTCGGCGTGTACAAACTGGTGTTTGCTGACGTCAAAATCATTCAGCTTCATGTTTTCCTCTGCCCAGGCCAGGTAGGTTTTAGACAGATCCACAGAAGTCACCTGTGCCGCATTACCTGCCGCTGCATATACAGAAAAGGAGCCGGTATAACAGAAGAGGTTCAGTACCTTTTTGCCTGCGGATTGCTCTCTTACCATACCCCGGGTAATACGGTGATCCAGGAAAAGACCTGTATCCAGGTAGTCCGAGAGATTTACCTTGAATTTAAGCCCGGCTTCATTCGCCACCATTTCATGACTTTCGAAGGACAGTTTTTCATACTGTTCCTGTCTGCTCGCCTTTCGCTGGCGTTGCTTGACAAATATCTTTTCCAGGGGTACTTCCAGTACTTTGGAGATCACTTCCAGACAAAGGTCCAGCCATTCTTCATGTGCCTCTTCATCCATACCATGCTGGCGATGGTATTCCGCTACATAGATATGGTCCTCATACAGTTCAATACTGAATGGGAATTCTGGAATATCGTCATCATATACCCGGAAGCAGGTGATATTCTGCCGGCGTGCGGTTTTACGAAGGTGTTTGTACACCTTTAGCAGCCGGTTCTCTAGCATCTGTAATTTGGAAGGATCGAACATGTAACCTGTAAAAAGTAAAAGTGCAAAGGTAAGCTTAGCAGGGGGAAATGATAAAGAAAAAAGCTGTCGCACCTTTCGGCGGACAGCTTTCTATAAAGTGTAAAGTACAAAGTACTTAGCTGAAAATATCTCTTACCTTTTCGAAGAAGCCTTTTTCAGACTTTTCCGGGTTTGGTTTAAAGTTGTCGGATGACTGTACCTTTTCCAGGAATGCTTTCTCTTCACCACTTACCTGCTGCGGCGTCCATACGTTTACATGGATCAGCTGATCACCTTTCTCATAAGAGTTTACGGAAGGGAAGCCTTTGCCTTTCAGACGGAAGATCTTTCCGCTCTGGGTACCGGCAGGTATCTTGATCTTCGCTTTACCATCGATGGTCGGTACTTCCAGGGAAGTGCCAAATACTGCATCAGGGAAGGAGATGTACAGATCGTAGGCAACGTTGAGGCCGTCGCGTTGCAGCTCCGGATGTGGTTCCTCTTCGATAAGTATCAGCAGGTCGCCGGGAGCACCGCCTCTTTCACCCGCATTACCTTTGCCGCTCAGGCTCAGTTGCATACCTTCCTGTACGCCTGCAGGGATGTCGATATTCACCATTTCCTCACCGTATACGCGTCCTTCACCTTTACAGTGACCGCATTTGCTGGTAATGGTCTGACCTTCACCGTGACAGGTCGGACAGGTAGTTACAGTCTGCATCTGCCCCAGGAATGTCTGGGTTACTTTCCTTACCTGACCGGAACCACCACAGGTACCACAGGTCTGGAAGGCATTTTTATCTTTTGCTCCGAGGCCGCTACAATGGCTGCACGGAACGTATTTTTTAACCTTGATCTTTTTGTTGGCGCCTTTGGCGATCTCTTCGTATGTCAATTTGATCTTAACACGCAGGTTAGAGCCACGGGTACCTCTGCCACGTCTTCCGCCGGCACCACCGCCGCCACGGTTACCACCGAAGAAGCTACCAAAGATGTCATCTCCGAAAATATCTCCGAAGTTGGAGAAGATATCGTCCATGTTCATACCAGCGCCGCCGCCGCCAAAGCCACCGCGGTTACCCATTCCGGCATGACCAAAACGGTCATACTGTGCCCGTTTGTCGGTATCGCTTAATACTTCATAGGCTTCGGCTGCCTCCTTGAATTTTTCTTCCGCCTCTTTGTTATCGGGGTTCCTGTCAGGATGGTACTGCATGGCTACCTTACGGTAAGCCTTTTTGATTTCATCCTGGGAAGCGGACTTGGCAACACCCAGTATTTCGTAGTAATCTCTTTTGGTAGACATATATCACACTAAAGCCGGCAAATTGCCGGCATGGTTAATGAAAAGCATTTCTGTCAGATCGTCACCTATTTTCCCACTATTACCTTGGCGTGACGTATCAATTTGTCATTCAGGTAATATCCTTTCTGCATATCATCGATCACCTTTCCTTTCAGATCCTCAGAAGGTGCGGGAATCTCAGTGATGGCATCGTGGAGATCGGGATTAAATTCGGTGTGCAAACTCTCCATAGGTTTAAGGCCCTTAGCTTGCAGGGTCGACTTTAATTTATTGAAAACCAGTGCAACGCCATCTTTTACGGCATTGATATCAGCGGCGCTTTCTATTTGTTTTGTGGCACGTTCACTATCATCCAGTACATCCAGTAACGAGATGATTACCTCTTTGTTGGCAGTCTGCATCAGCTCGATACGTTCTTTAGCAGTACGTTTCTTGAAATTGTCAAATTCTGCAACCAGACGAAGGTATTTATCCCTCATTTCATTCAGCTCCTGCTGTTTTTTATCCAGTTCGCTTTCATCCGCCAAGGCATCGTTAAGGTTTGTGGTGCCGCCCAGGTTCTCTTCAGCGTTAATATCCGGCATGCCTTTACCATTTTCGGTGTCCTGTCCGTTTGTCTGCATATCGTTTTTGTTTTCTGTCATGAAGTAATATTGTCTGCAAAGGTACACCAGACAATTAACTTGCCAAGCCGGGAAAAGGAGACAAATTGACACAAGAACGCCCGCATCAGTAATTCCCGTATGCGTAATTCTGAATTGTCCTACCTTTGCAGCCTGGAAAAAATTGTAATGACCAAAGTTTTTTTAAAGAAAAAGATACAAAACCGTGTGCTGCAGGGCCACCCTTGGGTGTTTGGGAATGAAGTCGGACAGATCGAAGGGCCTGTAACAGCCGGTGATACGGTAGATGTATTTACCCATCAGGGATTCTTTGTTGGTAGAGGATACATCAATCCCCAGTCACAGATCCTGGTACGCCTGCTGACCCGTGACAAAGACGAGCAGATTGACGCGGAATTCTTCTACCGTCGTTTGCTGAAAGCCTGGAAATACCGTCAGCAGCTGGGATATGTGGAAAACTGCCGTCTCGTATTCGGAGAGGCCGACGAAATGCCGGCACTGGTAATTGACAAGTTCAATGACCACTTCGTAATACAGACACTGGCATTGGGTATGGACCGCTGGAAAGGCGCCATTGTGGACGCCCTGAACAGGATCTTCTCTCCAAAAGGCATCTACGAGCGTAACGACGTTCCGGTACGTGAACTGGAAGGTCTGGAACAGCAGAAAGGATTCCTGAGCGCTCCTTTTGATACCAATGTTATTATCAATGAGAACGGTCTGAAATTCCATGTAGATATCGAAAATGGCCAGAAAACAGGCTATTTCCTGGATCAGCAGGATAACCGCCGCGCTATTCAGCATATCGTGAAGGGTGCGGATGTACTGGAAGCATTCTGCTATACCGGTACTTTCTCCTGCCATGCTGGTCACTATGGCGCTAAAAGCGTACTCGGACTGGACATCTCTGAACATGCCGTTAACACTGCCCGCAGAAATGCGGAGCTGAACAACCTGCAGGATATCTGTAAGTTCCAGGCAGTGAACGCATTTGATGTGCTGAAGCAGTGGACCCGTGAAGAGAAGAAGTTTGATACCGTGATCCTGGATCCGCCAGCTTTTACCAAAAGCCGCGAGAATATCCAGAAAGCCATCACTGGTTATAAAGAGATCAACCTGCGTGGTATGAAGCTGCTGAAACCGGGAGGCTTCCTGGTGACTGCGTCCTGTACCAACCTGGTGCCGCCGTCCCTCTTCCTGGAGATCATCGATATGGCAGCCAAGGATGCTAAAAAGAAACTGCGTCAGGTAACCTTCCAGACACAGGCACAGGATCACCCGATCTTGTGGAATATTGAAAATACCACCTACCTGAAATTCCTGATCGTGGAAGTACAGTAATGGGGGGTACCAATAAAGAAAAAGGGCTCGTTGTAAAAACGAGCCCTTTTTTATATCCTTTAGAGGAGAATTTATTTAGTCATATTATTTGACGACATTGAACTTTCCGGACTCCACCAGGTTTCCCTGTTTGTCCCTCAACTGGAAAATATATAGACCACTATAATATTTATCCAGTTCAACCGTAGTACGTGTGTTCAGATTTTTTATCTGATCGATCCTCTTTCCGAGAAAATTGAATACAATAATCTCATATCCTTGCTCGTTATTGTTCTGTAATTCGAAATTGATCCTGCTACTAGCTGGATTGGGATATGCTTTCACGACTTTACTACCCCCATCGGAGAATGGAGTGGTTTTGGCGCTTTGTGCTTTTCCTACGAGGGATAATAGGCAAAAGAAGCAAGAAAATAAGAGTGTAGAGGTTTTCCACATACTCGCAAAGATAAAGATTTTTTCAAATATCACCTGATTTATTCCACAATATCGTCTTATGTAAAAATAACAAATGGCAAGCCAAATAAGAAGGCTTGCCATTATTTTTTGAAAAAATTTAACGCTTCCGGTTATTTTTTATTGCAGGCCGTTCAGCGTGTTTTTAACTGCCTCAAAATCAGGCAGGTCACCTGCTGACTCTAACACCTGCGCATATCTGACAACACCTTCTTTGTCTACCACGAACGCTGATCTTTTAGATACACCCTTCAGATCCAGGACGAAATTCTCGTAAAATGCACCGTATGCCTGAGAAATGTCTTTATTGAAGTCAGACAGCAACGGGAAGTTCAGGTTCTGCTCAGCCTTAAATTTACCCAGGGTAAAAGGAGAGTCTACAGAAATACCTACAACGGCTGTATTCAGGTCGTTATAAGTACCGATGTTATCTCTGATACTGCAGAGTTCTGCTGTACATACACTTGTAAATGCCAATGGGAAAAACAGGATTACCAGGTTCTGACCTTTGAAGTCTTCCAGGGATACTTTCTGTTTTTCGGTATTCAGCAGTGAAAAAGAGGGAGCTTTTGCGCCAACTGTTACGTTCATCTGTTATTCGTTATAAAGGTTATGAGTTTATCAAGTCGGTGTAAAGATAGCAATTGGTACACAAGTTTAGAACCTTGGACAGTGTACAGCATCCATTGTGCTGTTACGGCTGTTCAGGAATCCTTTGAATACCAATGACACCTCAAAGCCGCCAAAACCACTGGTAGCCGGTTTCAGACTGGAAATATTCACATCATAAGTGAACCCTACCTCATATTTTTCCATATCCAGGCGGAAAGAAGGAATGATCGCATCCTTGTAACGCATATAGGCGCCCACGTAAAATGCCCGGGTACTTTCCAGCCCCTCGTCATACAGGCTATAACCCAGTAACGCACCTCCCAGGTACTCCGCATAGGTTCCCATATGAATCTCATTATACTGTGCGATCAGTTTCAGACGCTCCTGTAAAGGGAGGGTAATACCGGCATTGACCGTGAACTTTGGATCCAGCGCGACCGTCGCATCTTTATAAAAGGACAGCTTTGGCCGGTTAAAGTGGAAAATAGCCGCTCCGATATAATAATTAATGTCTTCATTCTCTCCGAGACTACTGCTAAAGCTCAGACCTGCTCCGGCATCCAGGTAGGAATATCCTCTCAGGGCCAGCCGGCCTTCCTCGCCGGTAGGCGCCGTCGGATCAAACTGTCCGCCGGTATACTGGTTGTTAAATGTCACTTTGCTCTGGTCGAACTGCCGCTGTACAATACCGCCCGTAAAGCCCACAGAGAGGAACATGTTCCTGTCCTGGCTCAGGGATTTGTGGTAATTGACAGCTGGCAATACCTGTACAGATTGTAAACGGGCAGTACCTGCCCGGTCATAGGTGAACTGAAGTCCCGCCGTGACAAAGTCCTCACTATTGCCTACAGGAAATTTCAGCTCCGCGCTTAAAGCGCCTGTCTGATAAGGAATCGTGACACTGTTCCACTGATTCCGGTATACGGCCTGGATACGGTAATCCCCATGGAATAAACCGATCAGGGCCGGGTTACGTAAAATTGGAGTCTCATAGAACTGGGACAGGTGTATATCCTGCGCGACCAGTGTTTGTGTGCTGCATAGGCACAGTGCCACTAACAATTTTCTACAAGTCATTCTCATGCTGGCAAGTTTAATAGTCATATGGATGCTGGAGGGGGATGCTGACAGGTTACTACCTGATCAGCATCACATTTCCTTTTAACATAAATTCTTCATTGGAATCACATATCAGTTCTGCTACATACACAAAGACATCCGGATTTGCCGGTTGACCGTTCATGCGACCGTCCCAGCCGTAAGTTGGATCCTCTATGTTAAAGTTGGTCCTTTCGAATACCAGTTGTCCCCAACGGTTATATATCTTAAATGATTTCGCCACTTTGATACCCTTACCTCTGATGTAGAACAGATCATTCTGTCCATCATTGTTAGGGGAGAAGGTGTTGGGGAGGAACACCACACCGGAAGAACATACCAGGTTTACCGTTACATCATCCGAACTCGTACAACCAAATGCATTGGTCACCGTTATCAGGTAAGTGGTATTCTCTCTTGGAGAAGCTGTCGGTGTCAGACAGTCCGCACAACTCAGGCTTGCCGCCGGCGTCCACTCGATTTTCGTAATATCGGTGCTACCGGTCACCGGCAACTGTATTGTCGTACCTACCGGCACGGAAAGGTCATCTCCCGCATTGATAATAGGCGCGGAATGTACTGTTACCGTAGCTGTAGCTGTATCCGTAAAGCAATTGTCATTACCATATCCGATGATCTGATAGCTGATAGTGGATTCCGGGGTTACCATCGGGTTATCCACATCAGATTTGTCCAGACCTGTTTCCGGCGACCATTTATAACTTACAGCGCCACTGGCATGTAACTGTACGGAACCGCCTTCGCAGATATCTGCATTACTTGCCTGTATGGTAAATGGTTGAGACACACTGATCTTCACACTGCCTTTTGCCGCACAACCGGTCGCATTCACCACCGTCACACGGTAAGTGGTATCTATATCAGGTGTAACTACCGGGGTAGCGCTCTTTGGATCTGAAATGTTATAGTTGGTCCAGGTGATATCGGCTCCTGGTTCTGTAAATACCCGCAAGTTCACCGATTCTCCACGACAGATCGAAGATTCCGCCGGTGTTGGTGTAAGGGTTGGATAAGGCGCTACCGTAATATCCCTTGTCACTGTTGCACTACAGGTGCCTTTTGCACTGATAATCGTCAGTTGTACCGGATAAATGCCTGGCTGGTCATAGGTAACCGAATCCGGTACCTGTCCCGGATAATCCTGTCCATTGGTCGTCCAGTTCCAGATCGTTCCGGGCAGATTCCTGATTTCACGTCCTGACAACTGAATCGGCGTACCCACACATACCGGTGGTACAGAGTCAATTTCAGGATATGGATTCGGTTCGATAATAAGGGTCTTCGTTATTTCATCCACACAACCATAGTAACTGGTCACGATCATTTTCACAGTATAAGTGCCCGGTGCATCATACAAGAAGCTTGGATTAGGCCCTGTACCCACATCGTCTGTACGACCCGGAATACCGAAATCCCACAGGTAAGTAGCCGGAGATCCATCTTCAATAGACACGCCTTTTGTTGAATCCGAGAATTGTACAATACCTCCGTCACAAGCGTTCGAAAGGTCATATCCGAAATCGGCTTTGATCTGATCTACAACGACTTTCGGATTACCAATAGCCGGTACGGTACATCCTCTCTGGTCTTCCAGCAATACAGCCGGGAAATAAATACCTGGCTGTGTATAAGTGTAAGAAGGTGATGCAGGAGTCGTCGTCGTCACGGTATATCCATCTCCAAAATCCCAGATGAATTTCTGTGCGGTCGGAGAAACAGCTGTCATAGAAGTAGTTAATGGTACACAACCTCTTTCCTGGGAAATAGAGAAGCTACCATCCGGACCAGAGATAGAAATGTTCTTAGGTCCTGCTGTCGGACTGGCACATCCGCCTTCAGAGTAAACCGTCAGGGTTACCGGGAAATTACCAGGTCTGATATAGTTATGTAAAGCATTGTCTTCATCTGAACTGCTGCCATCTCCGAATGACCAGGATACTTTCACGTAGTCGGAAGAGTGGTTGGTGAACTGCACTTTTACCGGCGGACAAATATCACCTGCTACAGCAGGTACCTCAAAGTCAGCTACCGGATTAGGCACTCTCAGGAAGTCTTTTGTCTCAATATGGCCGGTACAACCTGTGGTGCTGGTAACATCCAGTATCACCGTATAAGTACCAGGTATAGTATAGGTATGCGTTGGATTTTTGTCTGTGCTGACACCACCGTCTCCGAATTGCCATGCATAAGTCAGCGGTTCTGTAATAGACTCGTTATTGAATCGGAACGGTGTATTCAGACAGGCAATGCTATCTGGTGCACTGAATTTTGCGGCGATGTTGTCAATGGTGATGACATGCGTAATAGAATCCGTACAACCGGTATTGTCAGTTACAATAAGTGTAACAGGATAGTTATTGATAACACCGTAGCTATGCGGTATAGCCACTGGTTGTGTAATAAATGTCTGTCTTGGGGTACCGTCACCAAAGTTAAATGTCCAGGAAGTGATGGTATTACCGGCGCGGGTGGTAGATTCATCGGTGAACGTAATGGAAGTGTCTCTGCATCGGCGTGCGGAAGCGGAGAATGCTGCAACAGAACCATTTACATCGATCGTGAGAGAATCTGATACGTGTGTACAACCATAGATGTCTACGGTAGTCAGCGCTGCTTTATAAGTACCCGGCTGACTGTAAGTATAGGCTGGTGTCGGTGAACCGGCGTTTGTACCGCCATCGCCGAAGGTCCACTGGTAAGAGGTCGTAAGACCAGGTATCAGCGAGGTAGTAGCAAAATTTACAGTGGTGCCACGGCAGATCACATTTTGATCAACAGTGATGGATGGTTTGTCGTTCAGTATCCTTACCGTAGTAGAATAGGTGGACGTACAGCTACCGTTGTCCACGGTCAGTACGACGGTATAAGTGCCTTCATTCGCCCATGTATGCGTTGGATTTGGCGTATTGTCAGTCGTACCGTCTCCGAAATCCCACGAATAACTTCTTGGTGTAGGAGTCGTACCCCAGGCCGTAGCGTCTGTAAATACGCGTGTCAGCGGTCTGCTACAATCCACATCAGCAATAGTGAAGAAGGCGGCAGGTGGGTATACTTCCACAAAGGCCAGTTTAGTAATGGTCCGTGTACAACCGTTGTTATCTACCGTCAGGATCACGTCATGTGTACCGATAGTGGTGAATACATAAGATGGATTCTGTACAGAAGAACCGCCATTGGCTGCACCGTTTTCTACGAATGTCCATTGCCAGGTCATACCAGGCACCTGTGGTCTGGACAGGTCGGTAAAGTTGAATATAGTCGGCTGACAACCATTGGGCTTATCCACAGAAAAATCAGGTATTACCGGGGTACCTACCCTGATCGGGTAAGTGGCAGTTTGTGTACAACCACCTCTGGTAGTAATGTTAAGTCGCACTACATAGTTACCCTGAGCGGTGTAGGTATGTGTGCCGACTGAATTGGTAGAAGATCCGCCGTCACCGAAATCCCAGTCATAAGACACGATCGGATCTGCCACGTCAATGTTGGCAGTCAGACTGGCATCAAAAGGTACACACCCGCGGTTGAGACCCGTGATGGTCAGTACAGGTTTTCTGATGGTAATGGAGTTGATGGCTGAATCGAGACAGCCGGAAGCATTACTGGCCACTACTTTTACCGGGTAGACGCCTTCCGTGGTAAAATTGTGCAGCGGGTTCTGGATAATAGCCGTACTACCATCTCCGAAAGTCCATGCCCAGCCATTTGCATTTGTGCTGGTAGTGGTAAACTGGATATTCACGGGAACCGCACAGGCAGATGTAGGGTTCATGGTGAAATTGACAGTAGGAGGTGTGGAAACAGTAAAGCTTCTGGTCACCAGCGCATCGCAACCATCCTGTGTTACCGCGTGCATGGTAACGGTATAGTTACCGGCGGCGGCAAAGCTTCTTACCGCATTTACCGCGTTTATTACCGTACCATCAGAGAAGGTCCAGGTTGCAGATACCGGTGCTGGTAATGTAGTGTTTCTAAAAGTAATGTTGGTACCGGTACAGGTTTTTTCCAGGATGTTGAAATCCGCCTGCATAGTAGCAATCTTGATATAATCAGGCATGTTGATGGTCTGGGTACAGCCATCAGCAGTAGATGCCGTCAGTTTTACAGAGAAATTGCCGGTGGTGGTATAATCATGCGTAGGGTGCATGTCGGTGCTGGTACTACCATCTCCGAAATCCCACAGGTAGTTCACTGTCGGTACTGGTCCGGCAGTGTTCATGGTAGTGGTATTGGTGAAGTTGACAGTTACCGGTGTACGGCAGCCCCCTTGTGTATTAGTGGTAAAGGAAACCTGTGGCGTAGGTTTGATATCCAGAATCTGTTCGGCACTGGAGGTACAACCAAAGCTGTTGGTCACAATGGAAGTAGCAATCATGCCGCCGCCTTTGTTATAAGTATGGCTGGCGGTAGCGCCATTGGCGCCGGTACCGTCCCCGAAATCCCAGCTGATACCTGTAATCGTACCATCTCCTGCTGATGACTGGTCGCGGAAGTTAATAGTCAGTGGCGTACATCCGGTGGTAGGAGTAGCGGTAAAGACAACATTGGGTCTGCGATAGACGTTTACAACATGTTGGGTGCTGCTGACTTGTCCATTTGGAAAGGTAACAGTCAGTACAACGTTGAAAACACCAGGTCTGTTGAATGTTCGGCTGGGATTCCATAAAGTTGATCTGGCTCCCCCGTCTCCGAAGTCCCATGAAGCGGTACCAACGGGTGTAGACTGATTTACAAATTGAACGAAGGCTGCACCGCAACCACTCCAGTTGTCAGCAGTAAAAGCTACGGTATTTTGTGCCTGTGTCTTAGCACCGCATAGCAGGAGGAACACAACCATGTATGCTGTGGCAAGGAGGAAGTGCTTAAATTGGCTTAGGTAATGGTGTCTCATTTTCCGGATATGGCCGGGCCATAACGACCAGGCTCAGGTTGAAAAAAAGGAAAAAAGTATAAAAAAATAATTATGTGTTAATATTGGTTGTCCGTAGCTCAAACGTAGTCTTTGCACAAAAGGTCGGGGGGCTGTCCCTGCATCTCACAAATTTTATTCCAGCTTAAGCTGAAAATGAAAGACTTACGAAAATAAAAGCTCAACAATATAAAACAAAAGTATGATTTATAAGTATTATATATACTTACTGTTCGGAAGCATACTGTTTTCCGTTTCAAACAGGGTAAATGCGCAGGAGGTAAATGCAGTAGTTTTTAACGACTCTATCCGGAATGGGAATGTGCAGGTTTTTGATGTACGTACTGCTGGTGAGTACAATACAGGACACCTGTCCAATGCTTTACAGGCGGATTACACAAAGAAGGAGGAGTTTATGGAAAGAGTAAAGTACCTGGACAAAGACAAAACGGTTTATATCTATTGCCTGAGTGGCGGACGTAGTGCGAAAGCTGCCAGCTGGATGCGCGGGAACGGTTTTAAAAAGGTAATCGAACTTGAGGGTGGTATCAATGCCTGGAAACAGGCAGGTGAGCCGGTAGAAGGTACGGCCGATGTGAAACAGATGGAGGTGGATGCATTCCGTGCGGATATTGGTAAAGGAGAAGTGCTGGTAGATGTAGGGGCTGAGTGGTGTCCTCCATGCCGTAAGATGGCTCCTGTGCTGGAAGCGTATCTGTCTGAGCATAAAACAGTACGTCTGCTGAAAGTGGATGGTGGCCGTGACCAGGATGTTATGCAGTCTATAAAGGTGACTTCCCTGCCTACCTTCATTTTGTATAAAGATGGCAGGGAAGTGTGGCGCAAACAGGGCGTTTACGAACAGTTATAGTCCGTAGATATCGCCGAATTTTTGTGTCGCATAGTCCAGAAAATATTTGAAGTTCAGGGGTTGTCCGGTTATTTTCTCACAGAGTTCATTAGAGGTAAAGCTACGGCCATGGCGGTGTACCTGTTGGCGTAACCATGTCAGCAATGCATTGTATTCGCCTTTGGCAATCTGTCCGTCCAGGTCAGGTAACTGTGCTTGTGCAGCGGCAAAGAATTGTGCTGCATAGAAGCTACCCAGGGAATAGGTGGGGAAATAACCGAAGCTGCCGTGCGACCAGTGTATATCCTGTAATACACCCTGCGTATCATTGGGTACGCTTACGTGCAGGAATTCTTTATAATAGTGATTCCACACCTCCCGGAGTTCGGATGTTTTATAAGTCCCGTCCAGTAAGCCTTTCTCAATTTCATATCTCACCATTACATGAAAATGATAAGTCAGTTCATCTGCTTCCGTGCGGATCAGTGAAGGCTGTACCAGGTTAATGGCTTTGTAAAAGTCTCTCAGGCTCACATTACCCAGGTTTTCCGGGAATACCTGCTGTAACTGTGGATAATGATGTGTCCAGAAGGCAATGCTACGGCCTACGTTATTCTCCCATAACCTGGATTGTGATTCATGGATACCCAGGCTGGTTGCTTCACCGGATGGAAGTCCGTAAGCCTCCGGGTCCAGTCCCTGTTCGTATAATGCGTGTCCGCCTTCATGAATACAGCTCCAGGTCATGTTGCTGAAATCATTTTCGTCGATGCGGGTGGTGACCCTTACATCCTGCGGACTAAAGCTCGTGGTAAAAGGGTGTTCTGATACATCCTGCCGGCCGGCATTCATATCATAGCCCATGGCTTTCAGCAGCTGAATGCCGAATTCCCACTGGCGGTTGCGTTCATAGCGGAGGTAGAGGAAGTCTCTCTGTACCTGTGGTTTTTGTTCAATATTACGCAGCAGGGGCGTCAGCGCTATTTTTACATCATTGAAGATGGTATCCAGCATAGTGGTGTTGGCGCCTTTTTCATATTCGTTCAGGAGGGCATTGTAAGGATGAACTTCATAGCCCAGTATATCGGCTTCCTGCTTTTTCAGTTCCACCATTTTTGCCAATACGGGTTCGAATACGGCATAGTTGCCTTCTTTCCTGGCATTGATCCATGCATGATAGCATTCGTTGGTGGTTTTTGATATTTCCGCCACGAAGCTGGCCGGGTATTTTGCGTTTTTACGATAGTCCTCTAAGGAGAGGGTAATGTTTTTGGCAGCGACAGTATCAAGGGTTTGCCTGTCATTGTCCAGCGATTCCAGCAGTGTTCCCAGGTCGGCAGCAGTAAAGAGCTCATGTGCGATGGTGCTGAGCGTCGTCATCTGTTGTCCGCGGAACGCAGCCCCTTTCTCCGGGAGATAGGTTTCCTGGTCCCAGCTGAGTACGGCGATCGCATTACGGATGTCTGCGATCTGCTGCATCTTACCTTTGTAGGTTTCATATCGTTTTGCTGCAGAAGAGGTAGTCTGTGCCATGCTGTTGATTTTGTGCAAAAGTAGGGGTAAATTACCGCTCAATTATGAAGATCAGGGATATTACCAATGCCATAGCGGCATTTGCACCATTACAATACCAGGAAAGTTATGACAATGCAGGATTGCTGTTCGGCAGTGCCGACTGGGAACTGACAGGCGTATTACTGACGCTGGATGCTACGGAAGCCGTTATCGACGAAGCCATCGAAAAGAAGTGTAACCTCGTGGTGGCGCATCATCCGATCGTATTCGGCGGACTAAAAAAGATCAATGGAAACAATTATGTAGAGCGGGTGGCTATCAAGGCTATCAAGAACGATATTGCCATTTATGCAGCTCATACCAACCTGGATAATGTGCGGAACGGTGTTTGCAATATGATGGCGCAGCGATTGGATTTACAGCAATGCAGTGTGCTGTCCCCTAAGCGGGAGCTGCTGCGAAAACTGTATACCTTTGTGCCCCAGGCAGCTGCGGAGAAGGTAAGAGCTGCCCTTTTTGCTGCCGGAGCCGGACATATTGGCGCTTATAATGAGTGCAGCTATAATGTGGAAGGAACCGGTACGTTTAAAGCAGGAGCAGGTACTAATCCGCACGTAGGCGAGATCGGGCAGCGTCATATGGAGCCGGAAACAAAGGTGGAGGTGATTTTTCCCGTATATTTGGAGAATGCGGTGGTAAAAGCCCTGTTGGGAAGCCATCCATATGAAGAGGTGGCTTATGATATTGTGAAACTGGAGAATGCATATGCAGAAGTGGGTTCGGGACTGATCGGGGAACTGAAAGCGCCCATGGAGGAAGAAACCTTCCTGCGCTGGGTAAAGCAGCAGTTCAATACAGGTTGTGTGAGATATACGCCCCTGAGAGGTCGTCCGGTGAAGAAAGTGGCATTGTGCGGAGGAGCGGGCAGTTTCCTGTTAAAAAGGGCGATTTCGGCAGGGGCAGATGCCTATATTTCTGCTGATTTCAAATATCATGAGTTTTTTGATGCTGAAAATCAAATTGTTATAGCGGATGTAGGACATTTCGAGAGTGAGCAGTTTACGGTTGAATTATTTTATCATATATTGACTGAAAAATTCCCTAATTTTGCGCCTCTTAAATCTACAATTCGTACAAATCCGGTAAATTACTTATAAAAACATACATGGCTACTGTAAAAGAATACTCCGTAGAAGAAAAATTGGCGTCTGTGCTTAGGCTACAGAAGATGGACTCCAGACTGGATGAAATCCAGGTGTTGAAGGGAGAGTTGCCGATGGAAGTAAAGGATCTTGAAGATGAGATAGAGGGTCTGAACACCCGTCTGGCTCACGTAGAGGATGAAATCCGTGGTATCCAGGACTTTATTGCCAATAAGAAAACGGCAATCAAAGACTCAGAGGCCCTGATGAAGAAATACGAGAAGCAGCAGGATAACGTTAAGAATAATCGTGAATTCGAAGCCATCACAAAAGAGATTGAAATGCAGTCTCTGGAGATCAAACTGGCAGAGAAACATATTAAAGACGCGAACGAAGAGGTAAAGGATAAGAGCCGTGTCCTGGAAGGTGCTAAGAAACAGATTGCAGATAAAGAATCTAACCTGAAGCACAAGAAAGGTGAACTGGAAAAGATCATCGGTGAAACTGAAAAAGAAGAGAAAGCTTTCCGTAAGCAGAGCGATGAAGCACGTACTAAAGTAGAAGCACGTCTGCTGGGCGCTTATGAAAAGATCCGTACCAACTACCGTAACGGTCTTGCTGTAGTAACAATCTCCCGTGACTCCTGTGGTGGTTGCTTTAATGCGATCCCTCCTCAACGTCAGGCGGAAATCCGTCAGCGTAAAAAGATCATCGTGTGTGAACATTGCGGTCGTATCCTGGTTGATAATGACCTGGATGCTACAGTGACTATCTGATAGCGCTTTGTAAACTAACTTATTTTAATAGTGTAAAAGTCCCGGCTCCTATGCCGGGACTTTTACATTCCGGCAGGCGGAAATTGAAAATTTGGTTTGGAATTTGGTAGATAGGCCCGGAGTTATTAATCAGATATATTTTTGTCCATGCGCATATTATTCCTGCTGGGGTTATTATTGAATATTACTATTTCTGTATCAGGGCGTCAGAAGGTCTATGACTTTAACACCCGTTGTCAGCAGGCCTACGATGCGATCATGCAATTGCGGCTCGATGCCGGAGCAGCCCTGCTGGCAGAAGAAAAGAAAGCCAATCCTGATAACCTCATTCCTTATTTCCTGGAAAATTATGCTGACTTTTTTACCCTCTTCTTTAATGAAGATCCGGCGGAGTATGCCCGGAAGAAATCATTGAAAGCCGACCGTGTGGCGTGGATGGAAGAAGGGCCGACCAATTCACCTTACTATCTGTATACCCAGGCAGCCATCCGTTTCCAGTGGGGAATGGTGAGACTGAAATTTAACGAACGCTGGGATGCGGTATGGGAAATCAGGAAAGCCTACCAGTTATTGAAAGAGAATCAGAAGAAGTTTCCGCAGTTTTTACCTAATAATATGTTGCTGGGCTCTATGCAGACCGTATTCGGGACCATTCCTGAAGGGTATCGCTGGCTGTCCAATACCCTGGGAATGAAAGGTACGATAAGAGATGGTATGCAGATGGTGCAGCAGGTGATTGACAGTAATACGGAAGTAGCCCGCCTGTTCAAGGAAGAGGCCTGTTATTATTACTGTTACCTGAAATTGTTTGTGGAAAACAAGCCTGAAGATGTCTGGGCATTTCTCCAGAAACACCAGCTGGATACAAAAAATAACTATCTTTTCGCCCTGATGGTGGCCAATATTGCGATGAATAATCAGAAGGCTTCATTGGGTATCAAGGTGTTGACAGAGCGGAATGATAATGCGCAGTATGAAGAGATCCCATATGTATATTATGTACTGGGGCAACTGAAACTGTGCCGGCAGGATGAAGATGCGAATGTCTATCTGCAAAAATTTATAGACCGGTTCAAAGGGAAATTCTACCTTAAGGAAGGATTACAGCGTCTGAGCTGGTATTATTATTTAAGGGGGAATATGGATGCGGCCAATAAATACCGTAGCCTGATCCTGACGAGAGGTAATACTGAAACAGATGCTGATAAACAGGCGTTGAAAGATGCAAAGAATGGCAGATGGCCTAATCAGCTTTTACTCAAAGCCCGTTTGCTGAGTGATGGTGGTTTCTTCCCGGAAGCGCTGAAACTGTTACAAACAAAAAAAGCGGCTGATTTTCCTGTGATGGAAGAAAAGCTGGAATATGCTTACCGTCTGGGCCGTATTTATGATGAAATGGGCCAGGATGATAATGCGATTACGATGTATGAGGCGACAGTGAAGGCGGGCGCCAACAGAACGGAACATTTTGCCGCAAGGGCTTCCCTGCAAATGGGATATATTTATGAAAAGCGCAATGACAAGAATAAGGCGCGGCAATGTTACCAGGCCTGTCTGGATATGAAAGGGCACGACTATAAAAACTCACTCGATCAACGGGCCAAAGCCGGGATACAACGAATGAACGGCGGTTGAGGCCGTCACTACGCAGATACACTTCGTAGTACAAGTATTAATTTGCGGAATAATCCAATGTGATATATTCGTATTTCCAATACTCCTTATGCTACAGAAATTAACTATCAAGAACTACGCGATCATTGATCACCTGGAAGTAGATTTCTCCGGCAACCTGAATGTTATTACAGGGGAAACAGGCGCCGGTAAATCTATTGTACTGGGGGCATTGTCATTAATACTGGGAGAGAGGGCTGATCCGGGAATGCTACTGGATAAGGGATCAAAATGCGTGATTGAAGGGGTTTTCAAAGTCAGGAAATCCCAGGTGGCTGCTTTTTTCCATGAGCACGAGCTTGATATGGAAGACCTGCTGATCATCCGCAGAGAGATCAGCGCAGCTGGTAAATCCCGTGCATTTGTCAATGATACGCCTGTCAATCTGGGCCAGCTGACGGAATTAAGCCAGTACCTGGTGGACCTGCATCAGCAGTTTGACACCCTGGAACTGGAAAAGTCCGATTTTCAGCGGGAGGTCATGGATGCCCTGGTCAATCAACCGGCAGTAATGCAGCAATACCAGCAGCAATACCAGCGCTATGCGCAGATACAACGCCAGCTGAAGCAGTTGCAGGACCAGCGTGACAATGCTAACAAAGAACTCGATTACAACAAATTCCTGCTGGATGAACTGAGCGACGCTTCTTTTGCACCCAATGAGATTGAAGATCTGGATGCAGAACTGAAAGTGCTGAGTCATGCAGAGGAAATCCGTAATACACTCAGTCGTGTTTATTTTCAGCTGAATGAAGATGAACAGCCTATTTTACAACAGCTGAAGCAGATCCAGTCTTCCGTACAGGCCCTGGCATCTTATCATAAAGAGGCGCCTGCGGTCGCCCAGCGATTACAGTCTGTATATGTAGATCTCCAGGATATTTCCTCAGAAATAGGTCATATGAATGACCAGGTACAGTTTGATGGCGCCCGTATAGAACAGGTGAATGAACGTGTGTCATTAGGGTATAAGCTGTTGAAAAAACACGGTGTGCAAAACACTGCGGAGTTACTGGTCATCCAGGAAAAGCTCACCCAAAGTGTTGAAGGGGTACTGAACCTGGATGAAAAGCTGGCCGGACTGGAAGCAGAAATTGCAACTCTTCAGGCCGCCCTGCAAAAACTGGCCGAAACGATTACGGCTGCACGTCTGAAAGTAGCTGAACCATTTGAAAAGAAAGTGAATGCACTGCTGGCACAGGTAGGTATGCCGAATGCCCGTCTGAAAGCCGCGATCACACAGGGTGCACTGAATCCTTACGGACAGGATATCATAGAATTCCTGTTTGACGCCAATAAGAGCGGACAGTTTGCGCCTATCAGGAAAGTGGCTTCCGGTGGTGAGTTAAGCCGGTTGATGCTCTGTATCAAGTCGCTGGTAGCACGCTCTGTGGCGTTACCAACACTGATCTTTGATGAAATCGATACAGGTATCTCCGGAGAAGCAGCCAGACAGGTCAGCTTTATCATGGAAGATATGGCCCGTGGTCACCAGATCATCTGTATCACACACCAGCCACAGATCGCAGGTAAAGCAGATGCACATTATTTTGTGTTTAAAGACGCACGTGACGGTAAGATCACCACGAACGTACGCCTGCTGACAAGGGAAGAACGTATTAATAAGATCGCCCAGATGCTGAGTGGAGAAAAACCAACAGCCGCGGCACTTGAGAATGCAAGGGAGTTGGTAAAATAGCTAATCCGCTGACTGCTTTTCAATTAATCTTTTTTTTTCAACTATAACAGCTATTTTTGCCGAAATTAATTATTGAACCCAATGGCTCATAACTTATTAAAAGGAAAGAAAGGTATCATATTTGGTGCATTGGACGAGAAGTCTATGGCTTGGAGCACAGCATTACGTTGTGTGGAAGAAGGCGCCGAAGTAGTGCTTACCAATGCTCCTATAGCGTTACGCATGGGAGAGATCAACAAACTGGCTGAACAGTGTAATGCTCCTGTTATACCCGCTGATGTTACCAATATGGATGATCTGAAAAACCTTTTCACTAAATCCATGGAGCATTTTGGCGGCAAAATTGATTTCGTACTGCACTCTGTGGGTATGAGTATCAACATGCGTAAGGGCAGATCTTACACCGACCTGGATTATGACTTCTCTCATAAAACATTCGATATCTCCGCTATGTCCCTGCACCGTGTGTTGCAGACTGCATATCAGCTGGATGCACTGAATGACTGGGCCTCAGTAGTAGCGCTGAGCTACATCGCTGCACAGAGAGTATTCCCTGACTACAGCGAAATGGCAGATGCTAAATCTATGCTGGAATCAGTAGCACGTAGCTTCGGTTACCACTATGGTATGAAGAAGAAAGTACGTGTAAACACTATCTCACAGTCTCCTACCAAAACTACTGCAGGTGGTGGTGTGAAAGGTTTTGATGGTTTCATGGAATATGCTGAGAAAATCAGCCCGCTGGGTAATGCTACCGCACAACAGTGCGCTGATTACTGTGTGGTAATGTTCTCTGACATGACCAAAATGGTAACGATGCAGAACCTGTTCCATGATGGCGGTTTCTCATTTACCGGTGTTTCTGCTGCAATCATTGAGCAGATGGAAAAATAATCGTCGTATAAACATATTAAACGTCGTAAAAAGGGATGAAATAAGCCTTTTTTACGGCGTTTTTTTATGGGTGATACTGAATCTCTATCCGAAGGATAATTCGTAAATTAGGTGATCAGGAACCTAGCCTGTCAGAAAGACAATGATTCCTTCCTGAGCCATACAGATGCCGTTTAGATAATGCTTATCCTACGTTAATCCTACGTTCAGGAACGTAAGATTAACGTAGGATAAGCATTATCTAAACGGCGTATGAAACAGTCTAATCACCATTAAAGTCAATAAGAAAGCATGACCGGACATCGGCCGGAAACAGGGAAAGATGATAAATGGGGTCGGAACGGACAGGGGCAAAGCATCCCCTTATCAGACCAGGCTATTCTTTTTAAGTATAGGCATCTGAAATTACGCCGGTTTACCCGGCTCAATACCCGCCGGTCAGGGTTGGTTTGCTGACCGGGGTACAAAAAAGCCGCTCCCCTTGATTAGAAGGAACGGCTAAGTTTTTTAAGCATAGGCGAATTGCTGAGGCAACAATAATGGAAAATGTTCCGTCTAATACTCATCTTCATTGAAGAAAAAGTCGTCTTGCGACGGATAATCTGACCATATATCCTCTATGCCTTCATAAATTTCCCCTTCGTCTTCCAGTTCCTGCAAGTTCTCAATCACTTCAATCGGTGCACCGGAGCGGATGGCGTAATCTATCAATTCGTCTTTCGTAGCTGGCCATGGAGCATCCTCCAGGTATGAAGCTAATTCTAAGGTCCAGTACATGTTATCGAAATTTTTACTTTCTGAATTTTCGCAAAAGTATTATTTAATTTGAAATAAACAACTATTACTATTTTAAAGGTTATTTTACTTTTCTTTGAGTATGCTAACCGCACGCAATCTTACCAAAAATTATTCCAACTTACACGTGCTGAAAGGTGTAAGTGTTTCCGTATCGAAAGGAGAAATCGTTACGATCGTAGGCTCTTCCGGCGCCGGAAAAAGTACCCTGCTGCATATTCTGGGTACGCTGGATACGCCGACTTCAGGAGAAGTATGGCTGAATGATACCAATCTTAGCCTTTTAAAGGGGAATGCACTGGCTGATTTCAGGAATAGGCATATTGGCTTCATTTTCCAGTTTCATCACCTTTTACCGGAGTTTACGGCCCTGGAAAACGTATCTATACCCGCTTACATTGCCGGCACCCGGAAAGCAGCTGTCAGGGAAAGAGCCGCTTATCTGCTGGAAACGCTGGGATTGTCAGGGAGACTGGAGCATAAGCCTAATCAGTTGTCAGGAGGAGAGCAGCAGCGTGTGGCTGTCGCCCGTGCACTGATCAATCAGCCGGACATTGTCATGGCGGATGAACCTACCGGTAACCTGGACTCAAAAAATGCCCGGGAATTGCATCAGCTGTTTATAGAACTGCGGGATAAATTCCAGCAAACCTTCATCATTGTGACACATAACGAAGAACTGGCGCCTATGAGCGACAGACAATTGGTCATGAAAGACGGAGGAATAGTGGGGGAGATCCTGGCATCTGCAACACAAAAATAGATCCCGCTCAGACCCGGGGTTTCCAGGGTATTTCTGCCACCTGGAAAGTGTGACCTACCCAACGGGCCAATACAAAGAGATAATCGCTCAAACGGTTGATATATTGCAGCACCAGCGGTTCAATGAACTGCTGCTGTTCCTGCAATCCCACACAGAGACGTTCTGCTCTTCTGCATACACAACGGGCCACATGGCAGGTAGATATAGCTACGTGGCCGCCGGGAATAATGAATGACTTCATTTCCGGCAATACTTCGTTCATTTTGTCAATACTATCTTCCAGCAAAGTAATATCCCCGGCGTGCAGGTCAGGGATCCGCATTTTGGTATCCTTGTCAGGATCACAGGCCAGCGAAGCGCCAATGGTAAACAGGCGGTCCTGTATTTCCCGTAACAGGCTGATCGTGTCAGGATAAGCTGTCAGGTAGTCACTGACCAGTCCGATATATGAATTGAGCTCGTCTACGGTGCCGTAGGCATCGATACGAAGGTCGCTTTTAGGAACTTTGGTGCCACCGATCAGGGCTGTTTTGCCCTTGTCACCTGTTTTGGTGTAGATCTTGAAAGCCATGAGAAGGAATTGATAATTAGGAATTAGCAATTAGGAATTAGCAATTAGTTAGCCATCAGGAGACATTAATACGCAATGCCGGCAATTAGCCCAGGAAATTCCTAATTCTTAATTCCTAATTCCTAATTTTTTATTTCACTGCTTCTGCGAGGATTTCCGCGTTCAGTCTGTCAGATTCTATTAATCCGTCACGCAGACGTACCACACGGCGGGCATGAGCGGCGATATCTTCTTCGTGGGTGACCAGCACGACCGTATTACCGGAGGCGTGGATACTACCGAAGATATCCATGATTTCTATGGAAGTTTTGGTATCGAGGTTACCTGTGGGTTCATCGGCGAGTATCAGGGAGGGATCATTTACCAGGGCGCGGGCGATCGCGACACGCTGACACTGACCTCCGGATAACTCATTGGGTCTGTGCTTGTAACGCTGTCCGAGACCCACTTTTTCCAGCATAAAGCGGGCTTTGTCTTCCCGGTCTTTTTTGTTAATACCGGCATAGATCAGCGGTACTGCCACATTTTCTAATGCGCTGAGACGCGGCATCAGGTTAAACTGCTGAAATACAAAGCCGATTTCTTTATTACGCACCCTTGCCAGCGCATCGTCTTCCATCTGGCTCACATCATGGCCACTCAGTACATATTTTCCGCTGGTCGGACTGTCAAGACAGCCGAGCATATTCATCAGCGTGGATTTGCCGGAACCGGAAGGTCCCATCAGCGCTACGTACTCATTTTTTAAAATGTCCAGATTGATTCCTTTCAGTACAGGCAGTTCATTTTTTCCAATGAAATAGCTCTTACGGATGTGTTCTAAATGGATGACGGAACTTGGGTGCATAGATTTATAGCGTTGAAAGTTGATTCTACTTCTTGATAACTTTCGGTACTTTGAAGTACTGATCGTTCGCAGCAGGCGCATTCTGTAAGCCTTCTTCCCGGGTTATGGAAGGAACTACCACGTCTTCTCTCAGCACATTCCTGTCTGCTGTCATGTGTAATAATGGTTTTACGTTAGTGGTATCCAGCTCGTTCAGTTTTTCTACGAAGGTGATCATACGTTGCAGATCTCCTTTAATTTCAGTCTTTTCCTGTTCGCTAAACTCAAGCCTTGCAAGGTCTGCCAGTTGCTGTACCAGCATCTCATTCACTTCCATAAATCAAATTAAATGAAAAAATAATAATTATCGGACACGGTCCGCGTTAAAGTTACCTTAAATAGTCGATAGTCCATAATTGGCAAATTCCTTATTTTGCACCCCATTATGGCTACATCAAAAGAAATAGTGGTAAGCGGAATCCGCTCTACCGGTTATTTACATCTAGGCAATTATTTCGGAGCTATCCGTAACTACATCAGGATGCAGGAAACTTTTAACTGTTATTTTTTTGTAGCTGACTGGCATTCTCTCACGACACATCCTGATCCTAAAGACCTGCGCTCCAACGTATTTCGGGTGCTGGCAGAAAATATTGCTTCTGGTCTTGATCCTGAAAAAGTGGCTCTGTATGTACAGAGCGACATACCGGAGATCGCTGAACTGTACTTGTTGCTGAATATGCTGGCATACAAGGGAGAGCTTGAAAGAGTACCTACTTTTAAAGATAAAGTACGTCTGCAACCGGAGAACGTGAACGCGGGCCTGCTGACTTATCCTGTACTCATGAGTGCAGATATCCTGATCCACCGTGCGGTAAAAGTACCGGTAGGTAAAGACCAGGAACAGCACCTGGAAATGGCCTGTCATTACGCACAGCGTTTTAACAGCCGTTACGGCGAGTTGTTCCCGGAGCCGGTAGCATTCAATTTCGGGGATAACCTGGTGAAAATACCAAGTCTTGATGGCGAAGGGAAAATGAGTAAGAGTGAGAACCAGATGGCGACCCTCTACCTGTCAGACAGCGACGAGTTAATCCGTAAGAAATTAAGTAAGGCGAAAACAGACAGTGGTCCGGCAGAACCAGGTGCTCCCATGTCAGATAGTATTTCAAATCTGTTCCTGTTGATGGAGCAGGTATCTACTCCTGAGGTGATCAAACATTTCAGGGATACGTACGAGAACCAATCTATCCGTTATGGTGATATGAAAAAGCAACTGGGTGATGATATGGTCAATTTCATTGCACCTATCAGGGAAAAAGCACTCGCATTGCAGCATGACCAGACTTACCTGAACCGTATCATGAAAGAAGGTGCGGAAAAAGCAAGGGAAAGTGCGGCACAGACTTTGCAACAAGCGAGAAAACTCATAGGCATTCACTACTATTAATAAGACTTTGTTTCCTTTAGCGGCAGCAAGTTTTTTCAATTGATAATCAAATAATTTGTAAATTTTAGATCGTCAACTGATCGCTTGTTGCCACTAACAGGCTGCAAACGAAATGATTAGTGACCCCTGATTCATCATGACAAAACAAAACAAGATCAAACATATAGCTATCGCCGGTAATATTGGCGCAGGAAAAACCACACTTACTGAACTGCTTGCACGACACTATAAATGGGCTCCCCAGTTCGAAGATGTTGAACATAATCCTTATCTGAATGACTTTTACGAGGATATGCCCCGCTGGTCATTCAATCTGCAGATTTACTTCCTGCACGGTCGTCTGAGACAATTGCTGGATATAGAGAAAGGCAATCAGATCGTGATACAGGACCGTACCATATACGAAGATGCGCACATCTTTGCGCCGAACCTGTATGAAATGGGCCTGATGACAAAGCGCGATTTTGACAACTACTTCAGTTTCTTCGAAACAGTAAAGTCAATGGTAAAACCGCCGGACCTGCTGATCTATCTGCGTGCATCCGTACCGACACTGGTAGCACAGATACAGAAAAGAGGCAGGGAATATGAAGAAAATATCCGTCTCGATTATCTGAAAAGACTGAATGAATTTTACAATAACTGGATTGAAAAATACGCAGAAGGTCCTTTACTGATCATCGATATCGACAAGAATAAATTCCCTGAAAGCGAAGAAGATCTTGGTGAGATCATTTCAAAAATAGATTCACAGTTACACGGATTGTTCTGATCAATCTGATCTGATTTTTTTTAGTAAAGATTTATTTTCCTAATATTGTCTCCTCACGCAAGTGGGGAGATTTTTGTTTGTTAGCATGTTGACCTTCAGTACCACGACTTTTTTTTGAAAAACCAACTAATCCACTACCATTAAATGCAAATGAAAAAGATCATTGCTACCATTGTTTGCACATTGTGCTACGCTGTTATCTGTGCACAGTTAGTCTGGCTGTCCGTCGATAAACAGCCTTTAGCCGGCGCTTACAGCCGTAATTATCAGCAGCTTTTAACAACATTACAAAATCAGGCTGCGTTGGCGTATATCCCTGTTGTGACAGCAGGTGTACGCACAGAAAGACGCTTTATGTTGTCAGCAATTCAGCAGCATCATGTCATGATCGCATTGCCGGTCAATAAGGGCGGATTCGGGCTGCATCTTGCACAAAGCGGGTTCTCCGGTTTTCGTCAGCAGTCTGTCGGATTTGCCTATGGCAGGAAGCTGGGAGAACGTTGTAGTATAGGCATACAAATGGACTATCTCTCGAAAAAAATACCCGGGTATTTTAATACAGGTACTCTTGTAGGAGAACTCGGTTGCCTGATCCATCTCACACCGGCGTTACATGTAGGTGTGCATATCTTTAATCCGACAGGCAGTCCCTTACGACGCCTGGATAAGGAAGCAATACCCGCGATCTATAGTGCAGGTATAGGATATGAAATTTCAGCGGCATTTGTGTTGAGTGCAGCAGTGGTGAAAGAAACAGCGACAGCGCTGTTGACTAAAGTGATGTGTGAATATCGCATCATTAAAACACTGTCATTGCAACTGGGTATATGTACAGATCCGCAATTGAATACAGCAGCAGTAGGATTTACATTGCAGCAATTGTTTGTATTGCTTTCTGCCAATTATCATCCGCAATTGGGGATAACGCCTTCGGCGGCTGTTGTCTGGGCATTTAAGAAGGACATCAGGTAATCATTTAGTTTATTATGGTTAACAGGTTCGTCACAATGCAGTAATGTTTGAGCAGATGCCTGTGGGGAATTGCAGTTTCATAAGGAGGCTGTTGATAGCGCTGTGTGTTTTGAGTATTAGTCAATATGATGCTGACAATGTGTGTATGTTGTTGGCATCATATTAATTGGTTATTATAGTTGTGTTGTTATCTGTATCAATGAGACTGCTTATCCATCTTGTCCACACCATTGTTAAATATACCAAATAAGACATTGAAGATTGCAGTGCTCATACCGGTACTGTTAATCCTATCCATTACTTATGCACAATACTTTCAGAATTAATTGTTGTTTAGGAAAGTTAAGCAGAATATGTATGTACTAATATTTGTGCTGTTATCTGCATCCGTGGGACTACTTATCCATCTTATCCACACCATTGTTAAATACACCAGAATATGACATTGAAGACCGCCGTGCTCCTACCAGCGCTGTTAATACATATCCACACTTATTCACAAACACTTTCAGAATTAACTGCCGCTGAAGAAAGTCAGGTAGAAGATTATACAGCGCACACTGATCAGGTACCTGAAGACGATATGCATTGGCAGCAATTACAGGCTTATACGCGGCATAAGATTAACCTGAATACAAATAGTGTCTCTGTGCTGCAATCATTGCATATACTGTCTCCAATGCAGATACAGCAATTGTTGCGATATCGGCAGCAATTAGGTGATCTGCTCAGTATATATGAATTACAGGCAGTACCCGGTTTTGATATACAATTAATCAGCAGATTATTGCCTTATGTAGAAGTCGGAAGAGATTTGGAACCGCATTACAACTGGAAAGATTATGTGAAAAAAGGAGAACATACATTGTTGTGCAGATATGGCCGGCAACCGGAGAAAAGCAGCGGTTATCTGCGTACGGATACAACGGCTGCGCATTATATGGGTAGTCCGGATAAATTACTGTTGCGATACCGGTACAGTCTTACGCATTATATCAGTTGGGGCGCTGTGATGGAGAAGGATGCAGGTGAAGCTTTTTTTAAAGGCGCGCAGCGGAGGGGATTTGACTACTATAGTCTGCATTTGTTTGTAAGACAGTATAAGTGGATAAAGTCATTGGCATTGGGAGATTTTACGGTGAATATGGGCCAGGGATTACTGAACTGGCAGTCCCTGGCATTTGGTAAAGGTGCTACTGTCATGCAGGTGAAAAGAGAAAGTGAACTGCTGAAGCCATATGCCTCGGCAGGGGAATATAATTTTTTCAGAGGTGCAGGCATCACTGTAGCAAAAGGAAAATGGCAGGGGACTACATTTATATCCCGCCGTCTACTGGACGGTAGTATTACTGCGAATAGTGGTTATCATCGCACACTGACAGAAGTCGCCAGAAAGGGCTCGCTTGCACAATTGACATTAGGAGGGAATGTGACGATAGAAGACAATAACCGTAAGCTGGGGTTTAATTTTATACAACATCATTTATCAGCCCCGATACAAAAGGGACAAGCGCCGTATCAGTTATTTGGATTTACTGGAAAGCAGCTTACCGGCTTTAGTACAGACTACGAAATCACCTGGAAGAATATGCATTTTTTCGGAGAAGCAGCTATGAGTAACAACGGAAAAACGGCGCTTATAAACGGACTACTGTTGACAGCCGCCAACAATGTAGATCTTGTAGTACTCTATCGTAATTACGACAAAGCATACCATGCTTTTTATGCAGACGCCTTGGGAGAATTTTATAAACCCGTCAATGAAAGAGGTATATATACAGGTATCAGTTTAAAGCTCAGTACACATGTGAAACTGAATGCCTATGCAGATCATTTTACTTTCCCCTGGCTGCAATACAGAGCTGCAGCACCAGGGAGAGGCCGGGATCTGCTGATGGCTATGACATATACACCTGATAAGCAAACGGAGCTTTTTGTGCGATATAGTTATCTGATCAAACAGGAGAATGATGATGCGGCCAACTTCTTTTTACCGCCGCTTGTAACAGTGAAAAAGAAAAGCTGGCGGATACAATCACATGTACAAACAACAGCAGGTCTTACGATGAAGACCAGGGTTGAGTTAAGTAGTTATGTAAAAGAAGAAAGCACACAACAGGGCTTTTTATTGTTCCATGAAATACTATATCAGATAAAACGCTCCTTACAATTATATATCCGTTATACACGTTTTATGACGGATGGAAGCAACAATAGTTTATATACCATTACTTCAGGTATGCTGTATGAATATGCGTTGTCACGCTTAACAGGAGAGGGGCATCAGTTACAGGTGCGTATCAGGTGGAAACTGCCGGCCGGACTCACGTTCTGGTTCAGATATGAATTAAGTATATATGGGCAATTGAGTAGTATCGGAAGTGGATGGGATGAGGTGAAAGGAAACAGGAAAAGCGTGGTGCAATGTCAATTTCAATACTTATTCTAGCGATAAAATAGACAAATATCAATGTTAAATTTTCCTTCATATGTGTCTGAAAAATATCTGTGTACATATGTGAATTTTCCTCTCTCTTAAAAAAAGGTTAAATTTTTCTTGGTGCAGAGAAAAAAAAATCTCTAAATTGTGGTCCTCAACCAAAATCTAAATCGTAATATGAAAGAGGCCGGAATCTCTTTATCCTGTGCTACTATAGCTAGTAATGCAATTATGTCAACCTGTTTCCGACGGTATAGTAATATTTCCGTTAACAGCATGGGAGGGATAAATTCCGCTTCACAACAAACAACCATCCAGGGTCTTGCCGCCTTCATCCCGGATGGTTCTTTAAGATTCAACAACACTTTAAATTTCAACAACAAACTTATTGGTAAGCATACTGTGGTTTAAATCCTGATAAAAGGTTTTTGCATATTGCCGTGTCTGATATCGGCAGAAAAAAGGGAACCCGTTAAAATTTTTATTGTCAACTAAATCTAAATCGTATATGAAGAAAAGAGCGTTACTCTTTTTCACCATGCTCATGGTGAGTGTAACCCTGACGTATGCACAACAGCGTCAGATTACGGGTAAGGTCACCGGTGCAGACGGGTCGCCTATACCTTTCGCAACAGTACAAATTAAAGGGACAACAAGCGGAACCACATCAGATCAACAAGGAAATTTCAAATTATCTGTAACAGGCGCAAACCCTGTATTGGTAATCAGAAGCGTTGGTTATGCAACAATTGATTACACCGTAGGTGCATCTTCTGCATTTACCGTACAATTGAAAGAGGAGGACAAAAACTTACAGGAGGTTGTAGTTACAGCCCTTGGTATTACCAGAAAAAAGAATGAGCTGGCTTACTCCGCTCAGACTGTTCAGGCAGAAGAACTGAACAGAACACGTGATCCGAACGTTGTGAACTCCCTGTCCGGTAAAGTATCCGGTCTGGAAGTTAGAAGGAACAGCACCATGGGTGGTTCTACCAACATCGTACTGCGTGGTAACAAATCATTCCAGAACTCAAACCAGGCATTATTCGTAATTGATGGCGTACCTGTTGATAACTCAGTAGCTAACACACCTGACCAGACTACTGGCCGTGGTGGTTTCGACTACGGTAATGCTGCTTCCGATATTAACGCTGACGACGTAGCTTCTGTAAGCGTACTGAAAGGTGCTGCTGCAGCTGCGCTGTATGGTTCACGTGCCGCTAACGGTGTGATCATGATCACTACCAAAAAAGGCAGATCAGGTATGAACGTAACTGTGAATACCGGTTTGACTGTAGGTACAATGGATAAGAGCACATTCCCTAAATATCAGAAACAATACGGTGCTGGTTACTACGATGTTGAAGATAATACTTACCAGTCTCCGGATGGCCATTTCTGGTATGCAGATATCGATGGTGATGGTACACGTGACCTGGCAGTACCAATGAAAGAAGATGCTTCTTTCGGTGCTAAATTCGATCCAAACCTGATGGTGTTCAACTATCAGTCACTCGATCCAAGATCTCCTTATTACAAAAAAGCAAGACCTTGGGTAGCTGGTGAGCATGATCCATCTTACTTCTATAAAAATACACTGACTACCAACAATAGCGTAGCTGTTGACGGTGGTAACGATAAAGGAAATTTCAAACTGGGATACACCAAAACAGTTGAAAACGGTATGATCCCGAACGCTCGTCTTGTAAAAGACATGTTGAACTTCGGCGCATCTTACAAACTCACAGACAGATTAACTGCGAGTGCAAATGTGAATATGTCTAAAATTGATGGTAAAGGCCGTTATGGTACCGGTTATGACGAATATAACGTGAACCAGGCTTTCCGTCAGTGGTGGCAGATGAACATCGACATGAAAGATCAGAAAGACGACTACTTCAGAGATAAACTGAACAAGTCATGGAACCTGACAAGCCCTACCAATCCGGTTCCAACTTATACTGATAACTTCTACTTCATGAGATACGAAAACTTCGAACAGGATGGTCGTATCCGCTACTTCGGTAACGTTACACTGAATTATCAGATCAACAGCTGGTTGTCTGTTTTAGGCAGAACAAGCATGGATACTTACAATCAGTGGCAGGAAGAGCGTAATGCCGTAGGTAGTAAAAACCCTTCTTCATATTCAAGATATGATGGTTCTTTCATCGAGAACAACTATGACCTGTTGCTGAATGTTGACAAACAATTAAGCACAGATTTCAAATTAACCGGTTTAGTGGGTGGTAACATCAGACGTACACACGCTAAGTACATCCGCGCTTCCACCAATGGTGGCCTGGTTGTACCTCACCTGTATTCACTGTCCAACTCTGTAAATCCACTGACTGCTCCTGAAGAAGCAGATAGCTTGATGCAGGTGAACGGTCTGTTTGCAAGTGCAACGATCGGTTATAAAAACATGTTATTCCTGGATCTGGCAGGTCGTCGTGATGAATCATCTACACTGCCGGCTAATAACAACTCCTACTACTACCCGGCGGCTTCATTAGGTTTTACCTTCTCTGAAGTAGTAAAAGCTAAATGGCTGAATTATGGTAAAGCGCGTATCAACTACGCTGAAGTAGGTAACAGTGCTCCTGCACAGGCGTTATACGATCCGTATGATAAACCAACCGGTTTTGGTAGCACGCCAATTTTCTCTGTACCTGCTACAAAGAGAAATCCGGACCTGAAACCAGAGCGTACAAAATCATTCGAAACAGGTGTTGAACTCGCATTATTCGACAACATCGTGACTTTGGATCTGACTTATTATGCATCTAAATCTGTTGACCAGATCCTGAGATTACCTATCTCAAGAGCTACCGGTTACGATCAGATGTTCATCAACGCTGGTACTATCCGTAACAGAGGTGTGGAAGTAAGCCTGGGGGTAACACCGGTTAGAATAAAGAACTTCTCCTGGACAGTGAACGCAAACTGGTCTTTGAACAGAAGTAAAGTACTGGATCTGCCGGAAGGACTTGACTTTATCCAGTTAGGCGCCCTGCAGAGCAACGTAACTATCGGTCACGCTGCTGGTCAGGCATATGGTGTGATCCGTGGTAAAGATTTCATCTACGACAAAGCTACTGGTCAACGTGTAGTTGAAGACCAGGAAGGCCAGGCTGTTTTGCCAGGTTACTATAAAACGACAGCAACTGCGAATGAAGTGATCGGTAACTACACGCCAAAATGGATTGGTGGTGTAACCAACACCGTTCGTTATAAAGGTCTGGCACTGTCTTTCCTGATCGATATCAAGAAAGGTGGCGATACCTACTCCCTTGACCAGGCTTACGGACAGTCAACCGGTATCTACGAAGAAAGCGTAAGACTGAACGATCAGGGTAAAAATATCAGAGACGATGTTGCACAAGGTGGCGGTATCATCTTCGAAGGTGTAACCAGCGACGGTAAACCTAATACACAGCGTGTACGCGTGAGTGGTACGCGTGGTCTGGGTGTGAATGGTTATCCAAATAAAGAGTTCATCTATGATGCAGGTTATGTAAAACTGCGTGAGGTGTCTTTGACATACTCTCTGCCAGGAAGCCTGGTGAATAGCCTGAAAGCATTTAAAGGTATCGACATCAGCCTGCTGGGACGTAACCTGTGGATTATCCACAAAAACGTTCCTTATGCTGATCCTGAAGAGAACCTGGCAGCAGGTAACATCCAGGGTTACCAGAGTGGTGTTTATCCTACTTACCGCAACTTTGGTTTTAACGTGAGATTCCGCTTCTAAAAAAAACGAAACAAGCAACATGAAAAAGATATTTGTATATATGTCAGCGCTGTTAATGGCTTCGTCCTGTGCTAAACTGGACAGTCTGAACAGCGACCCGAAGAAGGCGCTGGATGTGCCTGGTGAGATGGTATTTACTTCTGCAGAAAAAAACCTGTTTGACCTGATGACGTCAAACAACGTAAATCTGAACGTATTCAGATTATTGGCACAGCAGCAGTCTCAGGTAACCTACCTGGATGAAAGCCGCTATGACCTGGCAGCACGTAACGTACCGCAGTTTTTCTGGCATTCCATGTACCGCGATGTACTGAAAGACCTGGAGCAGGCAAAGATCCTGATTGAAGGCGTAGCTCCATTGTCTGACGACCAGGCAGTAGTTAAACAAAACAAACTGCTGATCATCGATATCGCACAGGTATACTCTTACTTCGTACTGGTAACTGCCTTTGGTGATATTCCGTATACTACCGCATTATCAACAGATAATCTGTCTCCTGCTTACGACCTGCAGAGAACTGTATATGCAGATCTGCTGGCACGTCTGAAAAAAGATGTTGATGGTCTGAAAACTACCCACGCCAGCTTTGGCGGTCAGGACCTGGTGTATGCAGGTGATGTGGCACAGTGGATCAAATTTGCCAACTCTCTGCGTCTGAAAATGGGCCTGGTTGCCCTGGATGACGAGCAGACAGCTGCTGCTGCAACTGCCGCTATCAACGAATCCGCAGGTAACGTGATCGCTTCCAATGCTGATAACTTCCGCCTGAAATATCTGCCTGCTCAGCCAAATACAAACCCGATCTGGGTAGACCTGGTACAGAGCAACCGTGCTGACTATGTTCCGGCGAATACATTAGTGAACCTGATGAATTCCGTAAACGATCCAAGACGTCAGTTCTATTTCACGGCTGTTGGCGGCCAGTATGTAGGTGGTACATACGGTTCCGGTGCAGACTATGAAACAACGTCTCATATCAGTGCAAAAGTGACTGCTGCTGATTTCGAAGCACTGCTTATCGACTATTCTGAAGTAGAATTTGCACTGGCCGAGGCTGCTGCACGTGGTGGTCTGACCGTAACAGGTACAGCTGCTGATCACTATAATAAAGGTGTAACTGCTTCTATCATCTATTGGGGTGGTACTGCCGAAGCAGCAAATACCTACCTGGCACAGACATCTGTAGCCTATGCAACTGCTACCGGTACCTGGCAGCAGAAAATAGGTACCCAGAAATATATCGCACTGTATAACAGAGGATATGATGCATGGACAGAATGGAGAAGACTGGATTTCCCTGTTTTCAACGTTCCAACCGGTATGACCTATGCCAATATTCCGCTAAGACTGACTTATCCTGCCAGTGAGCAGAACCTGAATAAGATCAATTATGAAGCTGCCGCTAAGTCAATCGGCACCGATACATATGCGACCAAATTGTTCTGGAATAATAAATAAGCCCGTTTAGACTGCTCTGTACAAGATTTAGAATTGATAATAGCGCCTTCCTCAATCCTTAGGGGAGGGCGCTTTTTTTGTTAATGCCAGAACCCTAATCAATTATGTTTGTTATAGCAGTAGAACCCGTTGTAAATCAATCAACAGAATATCGATTGGATTTGCTTGTAAGCATTAGTCGTAACAGCACATAATGGATCTTGTTCTCCCGCTTGTGATTCATTAACCGCACCACCCCGGTGTATAAATAAATCGGAACCGTTATGCAAAAACATTTACTGTGTTTGTATTTTCTCTTTTGTATTATGACAGGGCTTTACGCGCAACAGCGTGAAGTTACAGGCCGCGTAACAGGAAGTGACGGCGTCCCCATTCCATATGCTACCGTGCAGATAAAAGGTACTTCGAAAGGTACCACCGCAGACCAGAACGGTAATTTCAAATTACTGGTAGACGGTAATAATGCGATTCTGCAAATCAGAAGTGTAGGATTTACGCTAAAAGAAGTGGCAGTCGGCTCAGGTGCTGCACTTGACGTTTCTCTCGCACAGGACAACCGGAATCTGCAGGAAGTAGTTGTAACCGGTCTGGGTATCAAACGTGAGAAAAAAGCCCTTGGATACGCTGTCCAGGATGTAAAAGGCGATGACCTGATCAAAGCCAGCCAGGGCGATGCACTGCGCGCTATGTCAGGTAAGGTAGCCGGTATGCAGGTCATCGGCTCTGGTGGTACGCCAGGCGCCGCTACCTTTGTAAAATTAAGAGGTACTAACTCTCTGACTGGTAATAACCAGCCATTGTTTGTTATTGACGGTATTCCTGTGGATAATTCGCAGAACTATTCCGGCGACCCCGCCGACGCCGCTAACAATCTGCTGCAAGGTGCTACCAACACAAACCGCGGAGCAGATATCAATCCGGATGATATAGAAAGTATCTCCGTGCTGAAAGGCCCGGCTGCTGCAGCTATCTATGGTATAGATGCCGCAAATGGCGCTATTATTATTACTACTAAAAGGGGAAAAGCTGGTAAAATATCAGTTGATTTCAGTACCGGTATTTCCTTTGATAAAGTAAACAGACTGCCAAAGATCCAGAAACAGTTTGTCAAAGGTTCAGGTGGCGTATTGGCGCCTTTCAGTTCTACCAACAGGTATTCCTGGGGTTCCAATATAGATACCCTGTTCTGGACCGGTGTGCCTAATGAATACGATATTCACGGGGATGTGGTAGGGGCTTCTAATCCGAATGCCAAAGTGAAATTCGTGCCTTATGATAATACAGGCGATTTCTGGCGTACAGCCGCTACCTACAATAATACCTTATCCTTTACCGGAGGTACAGACGTTGCGACTTATCGTATGTCTGTTTCTCACAACTACCAGAACTCTATTGTACCGCTGCAATACAACCAGCGTACAGCAGTTGCTTTAGCGGGTAATCTGAAGATCTCTGAAAAGATCCGGACATCTGCCAATATCAACTTCAACGTCTCCAATGGTAGTATGCCACAGAATGGTAGTAACCTCTCCGGTATCATGCTGGGTCTCACCAGAACGCCTGTTTCATTTGATAACTCTAACGGCGGACTGGATGCGGATGATCCGCGTACGTATTTGTTCTCTAACGGTCTGCAGCGTTCTTACCGTAATGGGATATATGATAATCCTTTCTGGACCATCAACAGAAACCCTTATACAACAGCGGTAAACCGTCTGATAGGTAGTTTACAGTTTGACTGGGACTTTATCAAAGACTTCACACTGACTTACCGTATCGGTACAGACGTGTATAGTGATAACCGCCATCAGTATTATGAAATACAATCAGGCGCTTATAACGGTGGTCGTTTATTTGATGACAGATACACTTATAAGAGTGTCAACTCAGATGCGATCATTACCTGGGCAAGGCAGATCTCCAAAGATTTCAGGATGGATGTAAAGGTGGGTAATAACCTTTATTCCCGCAGAATGGATGAACTGTATGTACAGGGTGATGGTCTGACCTCTCCTGGTTATGACAACATCAGTAATGCCACTGTACAGAAATCCTACAATTACGTCACTCCTTACAGAAGGATCTCCGGTTACTTCGATATCAACCTGGATCTGAAATCCATGTTATTCCTGGAAATCACGGGACGTAATGACTGGACTTCCACATTACCACCTAAAAGCAACAGTTTCTTCTATCCATCTGCCAGCCTTGGATTTGTCTTTACAGAGCTGGAAGGACTGAAAGATGGTAAAGTGCTGAGTTTTGGTAAGATCAGGTTATCAGCTGCACAGGTGGGTAAAGACCCGGGTGCTTTCCTGACAAAATCCTTCTCTGTACCTACTACCTATCCTGATGGATATACTACCGGTGTTTCCTTCCCATATGACGGAAAAGGTAGTTTCTCGCTGAATAATGTGCTGGGTAATCCTAACCTGAAACCTGAGAAGACTGTTTCTTATGAAGCCGGCTTACAGTTACAGTTCCTGGATAACAGGATCGGACTGGATGCGACAGCCTACCATTCAAAAGGTACCGATCTGCTGGTAAGGTCTCCGATGGCCGGTTCTGCAGGTTACCAGTACGTAAACCTGAACGCGGCTTCTATCAGGAATAATGGTCTGGAAATGACCCTGAGCGCAAAACCACTGACCGGACATGCCTTTACCTGGGACCTGTTTGTGAACTACAGTATGAACCGTAGTAAAGTGCTGGCTTTAGCGCCTGGTATCAATCAGATTACCGTGAATGGATTTACCGGTACGGTGATCGCACATCTGCCTGATCAGCCGGCGGGTATTATTTACGCTTATGGATGGCAGCGTGATGCACAGGGCCGGATCGTGATCAGCGATAACAGCGGCGACTTTGGTTATCCGGTGGTATCCAATGTACAGACCAGGGTAGGTAATCCAAACCCGGTATTCCTGATGGGTATTGGTAACACATTCGCTTATAAGGGATTCTCCCTGTATTTCCTGGTTGACTGGAAACATAAAGGAGATCTCTGGAATGGTACCCGTGGTTCCCTGCAGGCGATCGGAACATCTGCCTATACACTGGACAGAGGAAAAATGCAGGTATTTCCAGGCGTGATGGGACACCTGAATGACGCGGGAGAGGTAGTACATAACGAAGGGGGCGCTGAGAAACCAGGTGGAGGTCCGGTAAATACGACCTCCGTACCGCTGGATGAAGACTGGTACCTGGGTAATGGTGGCGGATTCGGTGCGCAGACAGAGACTTTTATTGACGATGGTTCTTTCGTAAAACTGCGTGAGATTACACTGTCTTATGACATTCCAGGCAGTATTTTCAAAGATTCCAGGTTTGTCAAAGGTATTAATGTGAACGCATTTGCACGTAACATCATTATATGGACGCCATACAAGGGGATAGATCCTGAAACCAGTTTAACAGGAGCTACCAATGCCCAGGGTATTGATTATTTCAATATGCCGGGTACTGCCAGCTTCGGTCTGAACTTCAAGTTTAAATTCTAACCCTTTAAAAACGAATCACCATGTTACGGATAACCAAATATATATTGCCCTTACTGTTTTTACTGATCCTCTCGCAGAGTTGCCGGAAGGATTATTTCTATAATGGTATTAACGACGACCCTTCACAGCTGAAGAATCCAACAGCGTCTTCCCTGCTGCCGGGTGTTATTTTACAGAGTGCCTATACCTGGGGAGGGGATGCGTCCCGTTTCCCTTCTATTTTCATGCAACAGGTAACCGGCGATGCAAACCAGTCAGCCAGCGCCAATATCTACAACATCACTCCTGATGATGTGGATAACATGTGGTATGCCGGCTTTTATGGGTCTATTATGACAAATATCGACACCCTGATCGCGGTTGCTACAGCGGCTGGTCAGCTGCATTATGCCGCAGTGGGTAAGATCCTGATGGCGAATGACCTGGGTCAGGTGACTGATTTCTGGGGAGATGTGCCTTATTCCGAAGCTTTCCAGGGATTGAACAATACCCAGCCGAAGTATGACAACCAGCAGGCCATTTATGCCCGTCTGCATACCTTGCTGGATGAAGCGATCACTGATCTGGGAAAGGATGATGGCAGTGAATTCCAGCCAGGGTCAAACGACGATATCCTCTTTGAGGGCGACCTGGATATGTGGATAAAGTTTGCTCATGCACTGAAAGCCAAGTTCTACCTGCATACCGTCAAGGTGGACGCTACGGCACAAGCCAAAGCGCTGGCGCAGCTGGCCAATGGGTTTGAAGCCGGGGAAGCTGCTTTTGTGAAGTTTGTCGGTAGCAGCGCGACCACTACACAAGCGCCCTGGTACCAGTTCAATACCCAGCGTGCGGATATCATCTTCACGGGCTACCTGAATACTTTGATGAAAAACGCCAAAGATCCGAGGTATGCGGTGTATTATGATCCTTCTGATGCGAGTGCCTTGGGCGCATTGTATGGTTCTGCGAATTCGCCTGTTTACTTTCTGTCATACGATGAACAGAAGTTCATAGAAGCGGAATTACAGTTCCGGGCAAGTAATAACGTAGCAGCAGCGACAGCTTATAATGAAGCTGTGCGGGCCAATCTGCAAAGGACGATCAATAATACGTCCTATCTGCCTACGGTATCCAAAACGGCGCTGACAATCACCATGAAGGACATTATCACCCAGAAATATATCGCCCTGTTCCTGAGTCCTGAAACATGGACTGACTGGCGCAGGACAGGCTTCCCTCAGTTGACAGCTCCGGATGGTAACGTATTGGGCGGTGCGCTGCCACGGTCCTTGTATTATCCAAGCAGTGAAGTACGCTACAACAACAATACGCCAGCCAATACCAGGCTGACCCGCCGTATATGGTGGGACGCGCAGTAACAGCTATATGGAACGCTCAGTGGACGATGTTTTAAAAAGAGACCTTTATTTTAAGGTCTCTTTTTTACATTTGTACCGCAAAAGCGAAAAATTATGGAAAATCAGCAGGAAGAACAGGCGCAGCTCAATATTGAGCTGACAGAGGAAATAGCAGAAGGTATTTATGCCAACCTGGCCATTATTACCCATTCCAACGCAGAGTTTGTGGTGGATTTTGTGAATGTAATGCCCGGTCTGCCTAAAGCCAAAGTAAAGTCCCGTATCATACTGACTCCTCAGCATGCCAAACGTTTCATGAGAGCGATGGTAGATAATATCAAGAAGTACGAAGCCGCACATGGCGCCATTCAGGACCAGGAACCGGTTTCTATGCCATTGAATTTCGGCGGACCTACAGCGCAGGCTTAATCCACATTATTGAACAGGCTGTACGGTCAGCATACAGGAAACAGGATAATCGAATCATGAGCCAGATAGTCTCTTATCCCCAATTACGGGAATTTACCAGAGCGGTTTTTATAAAAATGGGTTGTCCTCCGCAGGACGCTGAAACTGCCAGCGAGGTATTGTTATCAGCTGACCTCAGGGGTATTGATTCTCATGGTGTAGCCCGCCTGAGCGGATATGTACGTCTGTGGGAAGCCGGGAGGATCAATGCTACACCGAATGTACGTGTGGTATATGAAACACCCAGCACGGCTGTAGTGGATGGTGATGCCGGTCTCGGACTGGTCGTAGCGCCATTTGCGATGAAAGTAGCCATCGAAAAGGCGGCTGCTGTAGGTAGCGGCTGGGTGAGTGTCAGGAATTCCAATCACTTCGGTATAGCGGGTCAACATGCGATGATGGCCCTGGAGAAGGATATGATCGGGATGGCAATGACAAATGCCAGTCCGCTGGTAGCACCGACATTCGCCACTGAGCGTATGCTGGGTACCAATCCGATAGCGGTAGCTATTCCGGCGAAAGAGCAACCGGCATTTGTGGCAGATTTTGCTACGACGACGGCTGCTAACGGCAAACTGGAAATACTCCAGCGCAAAAGCCAGGAAGCGCCTACAGGCTGGATCCAGGATAAAGACGGGCATTCCAGTACTAATCCGCACGAGCTTAAATCCGGTGGTGCATTGTTGCCACTGGGTGGCGATCGTGACCACGGCAGCCACAAAGGCTACTGTCTGGGAGCGATTGTAGATATCTTCTCAGCGGTATTGTCAGGCGCCAATTATGGTCCCTGGGCGCCTCCTTTTGTCAGCTTCCTGCCACTGGCGCCGGATCCGGTAGGAGAAGGGCTGGGGCATTTCCTGGGAGCCATGAGGGTAGATGCTTTCCGTCCGGCAGATGAATTCAAGGAGCACATGGACAAATGGATCACCCGTTTCCGCCAGGCGACGCCTGTAGCCGGTGAACAGGTACTGATACCAGGAGATCCTGAGCGGGAAATGGAGAAAGAGCGGAGAGTATCTGGTATTCCTTTACTGGATCCGGTAGTGAAAGATCTGCAGGAAGTAGCGGGAAAATTTAAATTGGATTTTTAAAGTCGACATAAAGGCACGAACTTGCGGCTTTTTACGCTCAATCTTGTACCAGTCAAACATATAACAATTCAACAGTAATGAAGATCTTAAAATTTGGTGGCACTTCCGTAGGTAAACCGGAACGTATGCATGCCGTGGCCAGTCTGGTAACTGCCGATACCGCGCCCAAGATCGTGGTATTATCCGCGTTATCCGGTACTACCAACGCTTTGGTAGAAATCGGACAATCCCTTTCTGAGGGTAAGAAGGAACAGGCAAAGGGCCAGATAGATAAGCTGGAAGCACATTACAGGACTTTTTGCGAAGCCCTGGTCAAGCTGGACGCTACCCGTGCAAAGGCGACCGCTGTTGTTGACGAGCATTTCGAATTCCTGAACATCATTCTTAAGATATCTTTCAACGAAGCGCTGAATAAGGATATACTGGCGCAAGGTGAATTACTGTCAACCCGTCTGTTCAGCGTATACCTGGAAGAAGCAGGCGTGCAATCCGTAATGCTGTCAGCACTGGATTTCATGAGCATCGATGAATATGAGGAGCCTGAAATTCCAAAGATCAAGATCAAGCTGGGTAACCTGCTGGAAAAACATAAAAATGAGACTGTATTCATTACCCAGGGATATATCTGCCGCAACTCAAGAGGCGAGATAGACAACCTGAAACGTGGTGGTAGCGACTATTCAGCATCGCTGATCGGCGCAGCTATCCAGGCTAGTGAAGTACAGATCTGGACAGATATCGACGGTATGCACAATAACGATCCGAGAGTGGTGAAAAAGACCTTCCCGATCGAGCAGCTGTCTTTCGACGAAGCAGCTGAACTGGCTTACTTCGGCGCTAAGATCCTCCATCCGGCATCTATATGGCCTGCACAGCACTTCAACATTCCGGTGAAACTGCTGAACACGATGCAGCCGGAAGCGAAAGGTACCATCATTACCGAACTGCCAAGCGGCGACGGTGTGAAGGCAATCGCTGCCAAAGACGGTATCATCGCTATCAAGATCAAATCCAGCCGTATGCTGCTGGCTTACGGTTTCCTCCGTAAGATCTTTGAAGTGTTTGAGAAATATCGCGTACCTATTGACATGATCACTACTTCTGAAGTAGCGGTTTCCCTGACAATAGAAAACACGCCTCAGCTGGACCAGCTGCTGAAAGAATTACAGCCATTCGGTTCTGTTGAACTGGATCACCACCAGACCATCGTATCTATTGTTGGTAATGAAGTAGCAGCTACGCCTTCTATCCTGAAGAAGATCTTCGATTCACTGAACGAAGTGCCTTTGCGGATGATCTCTTATGGTGGCAGCCGTCACAACATCTCCATCCTGATCGGTGGACAACACAAAGAGAAAACATTACAGCTGCTGAACAAAGGTTTGTTCAACCTGGGTTAATAAGCTTACTACTTTATAAAGAACAATGCCGTCTCAGTAATCTGAGACGGCATTGTTCTTTATAGCATGTCCGGTTAAAGCGACCAGCAAAAACTGATGCCGCCGTTATTGAATTTATATTTTTCGTTTGTGGTTGAATGCAGATAATAGTGCTCAGTTGGTGCCTTCTCATCTATGATGGCTGAAGCACCATCATCTTCCCCGGTTATGCTGTTCAGGTTATATTGAACACCTATTCCGATCTTTGTACGGGGAATGCGGAAAATAGTACCAAAGGTGAATTTCGTCAGCAGGTATGGATAAGTAGGCGTTTCGTCAACATGATAGTTTTCAGTTAGTATCTTCTGACCGGTAGTCATCATACAATCGAACCCATACATGCCATATACAACCAGGTTCCGGATAGGAATATTCAATCCGAGGGAAAGGCCGATGGCTGCACTATTCTGCTGTATGCGTACCGTATTTGCCGCAGGTCGTTTCTCAACATCTATGACATTATATTCATATACCGGAGAAACTACATAACCCAGTCTGGCTTCAAAGCTGAAAAACGTGCGATGACCGGTTACTCCTAAAAAGATACCCATAGCTGCATGGTCATTTGGATTTGCAATCTTGTTATAGGAAGATAGTAACCCCGTATAATTAACAAAGCCATAGGCGTGCCGGGTTTTCTTATGAGGATCGAGTTTTTCGACGCCTTCGTCTACCTGTTTCATACCATTATTCAACGCCTTGGCAAAATTGGCCAGCGCATTGATGTTATCGATTTTGGCCTGTACTCTTGCTGAAGGAAAAGCACGTTGTGCAGCATTGTATTGTTCAAGTGCCTGCATGTAAAACAAGGTGCCCATATTGTACAGGGTGTCTCCTTTTGCTTCTAACATTGCGGCTTCCCACATTCTTGCATCAGCTTCCCTTTTCCATTTATCGGGGTCTGCTGAAGACGAACTACCGGACGATGTACTCTTGTTGGATTTGGAGGTATTTTGCTGCGATTTAGCGCTACTTTCAATTACCAGCACACCTGCACTACTGCTGACGCTACCGCCAATGCGCGCAAGTTGGTCTTTGATATCGCCTTTTTTGAATGGAGGTATCCAAAGTGGAGATAATGGTTCCAGGTTGTCGAATTCAGTTTTTAGGTAGGTACCTGCTTTTTCATCATATAAGCTATAGCTGGTTTGATTAGCGCCGTTAATCAGCGGACTAAAATTCACCTGATACACGCGGTACCCGTTTTTCTGATAATCTTTTATAAGTGCAACACGTATTTTCTCCAGCGCGCTGAGAGAGTTATCATGCTGTGTTACTTCATCATGGTACTGATGTGTAGTATTCCACTGCTGATAATTACCATATAAGTCGTTTACCTTGACAGCGCTGAATGTTATATTGTCATAATCGGCAGGAAAGAACTTTTCATCCCGTTCAATCTGGAGTATGGTATTGCTAAAATCCAGCGACATGCCAATACTGATTTTGTCAAATGGAAAGGAGAAATTTTTAGCGCGATAAATATAGGTACTTATCAGAAGTACCTTCAGCTTTTTATCAGTGCGCTCGCCGGCTGCATAGACAAAATAAGCAGGACGTTCAGAAACGGGGCCTGGCTGTTGTGCAGACAGACGAAGGCTTAGTAACAGTAATACAGTTACAATGAAAATTTTGTGCATAGGTTGATAGGTCGTTTGCTCATGCTGCGGTATAGGGAATAAATACTCTTATGCAGCATGATAAGAATATTAATTAAGGGCCTGCCTTTCGAATTAAATATTGTCCTCTTCGTGAATACTGATCTGCGGAATAAAAATAGTAAAAAAATAATTACTAGTATATTGTATTAAATATAATCATTACTATATTGGCTTGATTAGATGTTATTTGTCTTCAAAGTAACCGATCTTCCGCATATAGCCGATCTCTATAGAGAACACCCCATATTCTTCTGTAACCTTTCCCTGTAACATGTAAAATCCGCCTTTCTGGAAGGGGTATTTGCGCAGGATATCCGGGAAATGTACGGTATCGATAAAGTCTCCGTTTGCGTCCATAAAGGTTCCGAAACTCATAGGAATACCTTTGCTGGTATGGATCCCTTTGGTACAGACGAGATAACCCAGTGCATTGATCGTTTGTCCGGTGTACTGCCTGAAATTATTCGCAGTAATATACCTGCTTTGATCATGTTGCAGAATGGTGAAAGGAGAGCACAATGGAAATCCCAGCAGTGCAATTTCTTCAAAGGCATTTTCATGTGCCGTATAGGCCAGCATGGGTAACTGACAGTCTGGTAATTCCTCGCGGAATAAGGGCTGTATATGCTCGGCATGCGGCGACTTCGCTTTCAATAACAGGCTGCTTTTCCACAGTAATTCTTTCTTTGTATAAGTATCGAAGCTAAAGGCGCCTATTCTGATGAGAATATCCAGTTGTTCCGGCGGAGGTGCTATGCGGGTAGCGAAGTCTTCCAGACTGGCATAAGGGCCATATTGACCGCGTTCTTCCAATACCCGTTCCATCCACTTTACTTCCAGTCCTTCGACATGAATAAAACCTGTATATACAATGTCGTCGTTTATACGCGTGTAATAATCGCTGTTATTGATACAGGGCGGTTTAATGGTCACACCGGTCTTCTGTAGCTCCCGGAAATACAGTTCCCTGTTATAAAAGCCGCCGAAGTTATTAATCACTGCAACCATGAACTCTGCCGGATAATATGTTTTCAGGTACAGGCTCTGATAGCTCTCCACCGCAAAACTCGCAGAGTGTGCTTTTGAAAAAGAGAAACCGGAAAAGCTGGCGATCTGTCGCCAGAGCTCTGCTGTGACAGCATCTGGTCGGCCGAGTTTTTTACAGTTATTGAAAAATTGTTGTTCTATTTTCTGAAAATCTCCCTGACCACGGTATTTACCAGCCATCGCCCTGCGTAAGATGTCTGCATCTGCCAGGTCCATATTTGCATACCTGCTGACAATCTTAATTACATCTTCCTGGTAGACCATGATGCCGAAGGTTTCACTCAATACTTCTTTCACGATCTCATGGAGATAAACAACCTGGTCCTGATGACGGTAGTTATGCACATATTGCCGCATCATACCTGATTGCGCTACGCCGGGACGTATGACTGAACTGGCAGCTACCAGTGTCAGATAATCATGGCATTCAAGTTTCAGGAGTAGCTGCCGCATAGCAGGCGATTCGATATAGAAACAGCCGATGGTATTAACAGTCTGTAGGGCATGTTTAACACGTTCATCGCGCATGAATGCTTTTACATTGTGGATATCGATATCATCACCTTTGTTTTCCCGGATAATGCTGATGGCATCACGTATATGTCCGAGACCCCGCTGACTCAGAATATCGAATTTAAATAACCCGATGGCTTCTGCCTGGTGCATGTCCAGTTGTGCGGTGCTGAATCCTTTAGGTGGAAGATAGGTGCTGCAATGCTGATGAATAGGCGCTTCACTGATAAGTATACCTCCGGCATGAATGCTGAGGTGATTAGGGAAAGCTTTGTTATCATTGGACATCAGCTGACTATAGCGCAGGATTTTCTGCTGTACGCTATCGCCGGAGAGATCAGGATTAAATGGTGTATCCAGGATCTTATCTATTTCCTGCTTGGGCAAACCGTATACCTTACCTAGTTCACGTATCGTGGCATTCTGCTGGAATGTAGTGACGGTGCCTAAAAGCGCAGTATGTGCAGTGCCATATTTTTTGAATACATATGCAATGATTTCATCTCTGTCTTTCCAGGAGAAATCAATGTCAAAATCAGGCGGAGAGCTACGATAAGGATTGAGGAATCTTTCAAAATAAAGATTCAGTTCTATGGGATCGACGTCAGTTATTTTCAGGCAATATGCGATGATGGAATTAGCGCCGCTACCCCGGCCTACATAGAAGAATCCACGTTCCTGTGCATAACGGATGATATCCCAGGTAATGAGAAAATAACCATTGAAATGCTGGCCTTGTACTACATCCAGTTCTTTTTCTATACGCTCTTTTGCTTCTGTGTTATCCGGTCCGTAACGTTCGAGCATGCCTTCATATGCGAGTTTCCGCAGGAGTGCATGGTCTTCTGCTTCGCTGGTGGTGAAGTACTTTTTATTACGCGGAGATTTAAAGTCGAAGCTGATCTGACAGGCGTCCATGACACGCACTGTATTGCTGATAATATGCGGATATTGTTCAAAGCTGTCGAATAAGTCGCCGGGCGATATGAACATTTCATCTGTATGTGCGGCCGTATGATCCTGCAACTGGCTGATCAGGATATTCTGATCGACAGCGCGTAGGATGCGATGGAGGTGATAGTAGTCTGCATTCTGAAAAGTAACAGGGTGAAGGATGACGAGTTTATCCTGACAGCATAAGGTATCTACCCGGAATAGTTTGTTGATATCCCGCTTGCGGATGCCGACGAGTTCATGTTCGTAGAGATCCTGGAGCGGAACGGTATTCCAGGTATAGATAGCAAATACGCCCGGGAAAGCGGGTGCGCGATCAGGAAAGGGGAGGTCTTTATGCAGATGATCTGACAGAAATCTGTTGATATAAAACCAACCTTCCATATTACGGGCCAGCAGGATGTATTTAAGGTCGTGATTGTTTCTGCATTCCAGTCCGATAATGGGTTTGATCCCATTATCCTGGCATTCCTTCACAAAGTTCCAGGTATCTGAAGTGATATTGATATTAGTGAGCGCCAGTGAGGTGATGCCCATCTGCCGTGCTGTTTTCACCAGTTCTTTTGTATCGATGGTGCCGTAACGGAGGCTGAAGAAAGTTTTGCAATTCAGATACATAAGCGTTGGTTTATCTCACTTTTGGATACGGCATGATATCCCGCTGTTTTATGTCCCCTTTTTTTGACTGGGGAGCGGCGTTGGTACCCCGCATCAGGTATTGCCATCCGAAGCGGTTTTTTATATTGTCTATGGCCTGGTAAAGGGAGATCATTTCCTGTGTATCATCAAAGAGGCTGATCTGATGGTTACCATGTACCAGGTGACTGAAGCGTACCCCTATCAGACGGATAAGGAGTCTTCTGTCATATAGTTTAGTAAATAGTTCTTTTACCTTTTCCAATAGCACATGATCGCTGCTGGAATAGGGTATGGTCATCTGTTTTGTTACGGTTTCAAAATCAGAATAGCGGATTTTGACGGTGACACAACCGGTGAGTTTATCCTGTTGTCTGAGTTCGAAGGCGATTTTTTCCGTCATACGCACGAGTTCCGCATGTATGAACTGCATATCGATGGTGTCGGTATGGAAGGTGTTTTCGGTAGAGATAGACTTTTGTTCATGGTAGGGCACAACGGGAGACTCGTCAATACCATTGGCTTTGTTCCAGAGGGAGATACCATTCTTCCCCAGCCAGGCTTCCAGCAGGGAGAGCGGTATTTCGCTCAGGGTTTTTACGGTTTCTACTCCGCGACGGCGCAGCTGGCTGGCTGTTTCCTTACCCACCATGGGGAGTTTTTCCACCGGCATAGGAGCGAGGAAAGATTTTTCATTGCCAAAGAGTATTTCCAGCTGACCATTGGGTTTAGCCTCGTTGGTAGCCACTTTAGAGATCATTTTGTTGGAGGCGAGCCCGAAGGAAACCGGCAGTTGTGTTTCCCGCATAATATACTGGCGTAGTTCGGTGGTCCATTTCATAGAACCGAAGAATTTGTCCATACCGGTGAGGTCGAGATAGAATTCATCTATGGATGATTTCTCGTAGAGGGGGGCTTTATCAGCTATGAGTCCGGTTACTTCACGGGAGATCTGGCTGTATTTTTCCACGTCGCCTCTTCTGACGATGGCGTGCGGGCACAATTTAAGTGCAACCTTCATGGGCATGGCCGAATGAATCCCATAGCGGCGGGCTTCGTAACTGCAGGCAGCTACAACGCCCCGGTCACTCATACCGCCGACAAGCAGTGGTTTTCCTTTCAGGCTGTTATCGTCCCTGCATTCCACTGATACGAAGAAGCTATCCATGTCGAAATGAGCGATGGACCTGTGTTGCAAAGAAATCATAGAAGTTAATAATGGTCATGAAAAGATGATCCCTGTGAACCCTCCCGTCATACAAATTTACTAATAAATTTAGTTGATACTAATTTTATTAGCAGGATTAACAATTAATAACAAATTGGCGGGGATAATGGTTATTAACTATATGAGTGCCACAAGCGGGTACGCTATTTGTCACGATACTTTCAAACAAAACACTTTCTCATGAAAAAGCCTGATATTGGCCAGGAACTGCTGTTATTGTTATTATTGGTGCTGCCGATGGTTTATCTGGGAATCATCTGGCCTTCCCTACCGAGCATTATGCCGACTAACTTCAGTGTAAATGGAGTGGCAGACCGTGTTGGCAGCAAGGGGGACTTTCTTTTACTGATGACCTTTTTATTCCTCACTAATCTATTGTTATACTTTTTGTTCAGGTACATTCCGCACGTGGAAGACGAGGCGGAGATCCATCAACAGGAAATGACGTTATTTCAGCGAAAGTACTATCAGATCCGGTTTATGATCCACATCTATCTGGCGATCTTTACGGCTGCCATTATCTTTATGGCCAGCCAGGGACATCCTTTTGTGATAGAGCGTTGGGTATTTACGGGAACGGGACTGCTGATCGGCGTAATCGGCCTTTTCCTGCGCAAGGTGGAGCCTAACTACTTTGTCGGGGTAAGAACACCCTGGACATTAAAAAGCGAAGAAATATGGCGGGAAACGCATGCATTTGCGGGTACGCTGTGGGTATGTACAGGTGCGGCGACCATTATAGCTGGATTCTTCCTGCCGGTGGTAACGGGTACTTTCCTGTTGATTTTTATCGGGGGGATACTGGCGGCCTTGCCTTATATTTATTCATATCGTCTTTTTTACACGGACAAAGGATAGCAGCAAAAAGTGGTCTACAAATAAAAGCAGAAGCCGCCTCCTGATAGTTGGAGGCGGCTTCTGCTTTTATGTTTTGTATTGCTTTCAGATTAGAACCATCCTCTGCCAGCACCCATTGCCGTCCATGGCCATGGAACGCGTGCAGCCAGTATTACCAGTGCAAGCAGAAAGAATATCAGGGACAGTTTATGTCGCTGAGCATCGGAACCTGCTTTCTTTACTTTAGAACGGCCGATGTGTACCAGTGCAATCGCGATGATAGCAGCGAAGGCGTGTTCTACAGCGAAGTAGCGGTATGGCGCCTGGCGCATTACTTCTCCACCCATAGACTGAAATGCTTTCATCGCCATTGGGCTGATGAAATACAGTACGATCCCTACGAGTAACTGAATATCGAGAGAGATCATAAAGAAAAGGCCTGCTTTTTTATCAGCGGCGGTGTAAGCTGAGTTGCCACTAACGCCTCTGATTGCGCGGATAATTGCCCATATACCGGTCAGCACAATTGCCCATCTTAACAGGGAGTGAATAGTTACCAAGGTGTCCATAATAAATATTGAGTTGGATTTTACGATTTTACGGGGCAAAAATAAGTTAAGCTGACCGGAATATATTTGGTAATTATAAAAATTATATGCTAATTTTGTTAGTAATGTACTAAATTATTTAGATTATGTCCATAGTATGCCGCAATCTGAAGTTCCTGCGCAAGCAGAAGGGCTGGACGCAGCAGGAGTTTGCTGATAAATTAGGTATCAAACGCTCCCTGCTCGGTGCTTACGAAGAAGAACGCGCAGAACCCCGCACAGAAGTATTGGAACTGGTCAGTGACATGTTCCGTATATCCATTGATGATTTGTTACGTCGCGATGTAGGCTCTCAGAAGGAAAGTTTCCTGGAGAAACGCAGGCAGCAGAAAATGGGCAGCGACCGGCAGGTCATTGAGTTCGTCCCCGTAAAAGCAGCCGCTGGTTATCTCGCCGGCTATAATGATGATGAATTCATCGAAGAGCTGAACACCTTTACTTTGCCGATGATGGGCGCCGGTAATTACAGGGCGTTTGAAATAGCTGGGGATTCCATGCTGCCAACACCTTCCGGTTCCGTGATCGTATGTCACAAAGTAGATGGCTGGGATGAGATCCGCAACAATGAAGCTTATATCGTTGTGACTAACCGCGAGGGTATTGTGTATAAACGTATCCTCAAGACCAACCGTAGTAAAAGTAAGATCACGCTTGTTTCTGATAATCCGCAGTATGAACCTTATGCGGTAGGTATGGAAGATGTACTGGAACTCTGGCAGTCAGACGCTGTTATCAGCAAAAGTGGTCAGCAGAGCCGTCTTAGTGTGAATCATCTTGCTGATATGGTAAGCCACCTGCAGGATCAGGTGAGTATGCTGAAGAAGCGTATTAAAGACTGATGATCTTTTGATCTTTCAACAGCAATGTTCGTAGTCCCCCCACAGCTTGTGAAATGATTCGTTAAAAATATTAATGGCGAATGGTTATCTGGATACAGATGATCATTCGCCGTTTTGTTTGTTGCTGGAATGGTGTGAATAGCGTGTGTAAGCAATAGTGAGGTGTTGTTTAGATATTGCCAAGTATTAGTACAGGTGTGTTTTCTGGTAAGAGAAAGGCGTTATGATGTGCAATATGTTTGGGATGTTATGCCTTGATTAACAGGAAGTATCGTTTAGCTATTACAAAGATTAACAGGGCTGCGGAATACCCGGGGAATATCTTACTTAAAGGGTTTGTTGTTGTGTTGCTTAAGGCTGATTTTCAATTAGTTATTTGTTAATTCAGTAAGTGCCCGTTGTCAAGTGTCTGAATGGCCGATTATACCGTCATTACGCCGTTATTATGCCCATATTTGTCCGTTCCTGATCGAAGAAATATGGGTGTAATAACGGCGTAATAAGGGTATGCAACGAAGATATAAGTGTATTTCCAGCAATGAGAGCGGGTTTCATGATGTGGATAATGTGCATAATCTGTACAGATAGTAGCTTTCTGGCTATTTACATATGTGTATACCGGTGATAAATGATTCGCTGAAAATGAGGCATACATGTGCAAACAATTTTACCGGAGAATGTGATATTAAATGATGGTTGCAAAGCAAAATTATCCCCAGATTTCCGCTGCTGTTCTGAATGTATTACAATGCGCATTTACAATGTCCCTGATCTGTGTGGAATATCCACCGCCCATAGCTACTGTACAAGGAATACCATGCTGCTTTAAGGTATGAAAGACCATTTCATCCCGCTTACGGCAACCTTCATGTGTTACCTGCAATTTGCCATAACGGTCGGTTTGCAGGATATCCACACCCGACAGATAAAATACAATATCAGGTTTTACTTTATTGATCAACACGGGAAGACATTCACCGAGCGTACGCAGGTAATCAACATCGTTCATACCATCCGGTAAGGGCACATCCCAGTCGGATACTTCTTTGTGAAATGGATAATTGTGTGCGCCATGCATACTGAAAGTATAGACTTCCGGTCTGCCTTCAAATAAGGCAGCAGTGCCATTTCCCTGGTGTACATCGAGATCAATGATCAATACTTTTTTCACCAGTTGCTGATGTAACAGATAGTTTGCGGCAATGGCAAAGTCATTCAGCAAACAGAAGCCTTCTCCACGATCTGCAAATGCGTGATGCGTACCACCGGCTACATTCAGGGCAACACCATGTTCCATGGCATGTAATGCACAGTCGATTGTACCCTGACTGATCACGATTTCTCTCAAGGTCAATGCCGGTGATTGCGGCAGACCAATACGTCTTTGTTCTTTATCAGATAATGTCTGGTGTTGTAATTGTTGCCAGTAATGTGCGGTGTGTGTGAGCAGGATAGTAGATTCCTCAGCCGGAGCTGGTATATGTAGTTGCTGTTCGCTGATAATACCTTCCCGTAACAATTGTGCGGGAATCAGTTCATACTTGACCATCGGAAAGCGGTGTCCTTCAGGAAGCGGATGTGCAAATATGGGATCGTAGGCAACCAGCATTAATTGACTTTTAAGACGCTGTTTTCAGCAATAACAAATACTGCCTCATCCAGTGCAGGTTCTAAGGTAGCGAGGCCCGTAAAACGGCCAAAAGCAGGCAATATGCTGCAATGTTTTCCGAAGTAGAAGCAGGGCAGACGTAGTCGTTGTCTGCCAGCGCCGGCGACTACTACACTCGGGTGCAGGTGACCGGAAAAGGTGTATCCTGGCGCATCTCCCTCTTCGCAGGGCTCATGTACGAAATGTATGTCGCGGATGCAGAGTGTATCAAACACTTCAAGATTCAAAGTGGCGTATATTGCATCAGGTAATATATCGTGATTACCTTTTACCAGTTTGAAAGAGATATTGGCAAACTGTTGTCGCCAGAGTCTGAAATAAGCGACGTCATTGTTCTCACGACTGTGAAACATATCGCCTACAATGATGATCTGTGAAGGATTGTAAGCAGTGATCAGTAGTTGCAGCCGGTACAGGTCATTCTGCCCGATATTGGCAGGAACGGCGATTCCTGCTTTCCTGAAATGTGTGCCTTTGCCCAGGTGCAGATCTGATACGATCAACGCCTGTTCTTCCTGCCAGAAAATAGCCCTGTGTGGCGATAAATGCCAGGTCTGGTCCTGGTACCTGTAAATCACATCCTCCATATCTTCGGTAAAACTACATTATCCCTGTTAAACTAAAACTGCGGACGCATTTTTTTGATTCTGTCCTCCAGTTTTTCGCTGGTCAGGTTTTCCCTTAAACTATCTACTTTTATCGGGAAACAGAAAGGTGTCAGGCTTTCAGGTTCCGTAATGATGATATTGCTGTTGTAAATACGGTCCAGGCTTTCCCGTAACCTGGCTTCTTCCATCTGATAGAAAAAGGCTTCATTGAATGCCTGTCGTAACAACAGGTTCTGCGGATCATAATCCTTGAATACATTGAACAGTAATGAGGCTGATGATTGCAGGTGCCGGCTGGCTTTATGTTTGCCGGGATACCCCTGGAAGATCAGTCCTGCGATAACTGCTATATCCCTGAATTTCCTGCGGGCCATCTCTGTTGAGTTGACACTGGCCTGTAGATCAATAGTCAGATTTTCCAGAGAGAAAAGATCGTGTACATCTCCTTCACTTACCGGAATCGGCTGATCTGACAGCAATTCAAAACCATAGTCATTCATGGCCATGGAGAAAGTGATCGGCTGCCGTTTACTGATACGGTAAGCCAGCAGTGCCGCCATTACTTCGTGTACCAGTCGCCCTTCAAAAGGATAGACAAACATGTGATAACCATCACGGGTAGTGATCATTTCGATCAGCAGTTCATTGTCCTTGGGTATGTGAGAAAGCCGTTCCTGTAAGTCGAATAAGGGCTGTAATATTTTGATCTCCGGCATATCTGATTTGCCGGATAATGCTTCGTTATAAGTGCGGCGCAGCATTTTACCCAGATTGGCAGAAAGGGGTAAACGTCCTCCCATCCAGCTGGGTACAATGGCACGTTTGGCATTGGATTTACGCACCAGTACCGTCATGTCTTTGATCATGGCAAATTCCAGTGTGCGTCCGCCCAGACTGAAGGCATCTCCGGGCTGCAGACGGGCAACAAACCATTCTTCTATCATGCCGATGAAACCGCCGCTCATAAATTTTACTTTCAGCATGGCGTCGCTTACAATCGTACCGATATGCAGTCGGTGGCGCATCGCCAGCATACGGCTGCGACAGATGAAAAAGTCGCCTTCTCTTTCCAGCTTTTTGAATTCATCGTAGCTGTAAAGTGCATCTCCGCCGGTGCTTAGAAATGCCAGCATCCAGGCCCATTCATCTTCTGTTACATCGCGGAAGCAAAAGGTGTTGGTAATTTCCTCCCATATTTCAGTTGCATGGAAGCCATCAGAAATGCCTAATGTCATCAGGTATTGCAACAATACGTCGTAAGCAAGCACGATGGGTATACGGCTTTCCACCAGCTGTTCTTCCATGGCAGCTTTCAGTGCTGCGGCTTCTACCAGTTCAAGACTGTGGGTGGGAAGGAACCATATTTTACTGGTAGCTCCTGGCTGGTGACCGCTTCGGCCTGCGCGTTGGAGGAAACGGGCAACTCCTTTCGGACTGCCGACCTGGATAACGGTATCTACCGGACGGAAGTCTACGCCCAGGTCAAGGCTGGAGGTACACACCACCGCTTTCAGTACGCCGGTATGCAGCGCTTCTTCCACCCACACACGTAGTTCCATATCAATGGAACCATGGTGAATCGCAATAGCGCCTGCCAGTTCGGGGCATTGCCTTAAAATTTCCTGGTACCAGATCTCCGTCTGGGAACGGACATTGGTGAATATAAGTGTCGTTTTGCTGTTCATGATCACCGGCAGCGCTTTATACAGCAGCTTGGTGCCTAAGTGACCTGCCCAAGGGAATTTCTCAATTTCATCGGGTAAGATGCTCTGTAGTTCGATCTTCTTATCCAGTTTGGCGCGTATAATGACAGCTTCCGGATCCGGCTGACCGAGCAGTACATCCAGCGCTTCATCCAGGTTGCCAATCGTTGCAGATATACCCCATACCTTCAGTGGCGGACGACCTGCCTTTTTCGCCAGTCCACGGAGTCTGCTGAGACCCAGTTCCACCATAACGCCGCGTTTGCTGCCCAGCAATTCATGCCATTCATCCGCCACGACGGTCGTCAGGTGTGTAAATACCTTGGGATATTCTTTTTGCCCCATCAGGAGGTGCAGACTTTCCGGTGTAATAAGCAGGATCTCCGGCATCATCTTCTTTTGCTGCTGCCGGGTAGATATGGGCGTATCTCCACTGCGGATGCCTACCTGCCAGGGCATATTGAGTTCCTGCAGTACTTCCTCCATGGCGCGGGCAATATCTTTTGCCAGTGCACGTAGCGGAGTGATCCACAGCATTTGCAGACCGTTCTTTGTTTTCTCTTGGTAATCATCCGGATGTTTATTGATCCAGTCGATTACAACACCCAGGAAAAGTGAGAAGGTTTTACCGTAACCGGTAGGGGCGTTGACAAGGCCTGATTTGCCCTGCATGTAATGTTTCCAGGCTTCTTCCTGGAATGTAAAGGGCTTTCTGTCTCTTGCAGCCAGCCATTCTATGATCACCTGCCATCCGCGCGCTTTGTTTTTCATCAGTTGATGAAATTAATGAAAAAAGGAGAAAAACTGTGGTTTCAAATTATGTAAATAGTGCTCTTTTGTAAATTATTTTTATTTGCAATAAGCGACGTTTACTATGTTTGTGACGGTGTAAAGGGTAACTGTCGGCAGGTCAATCATAATAACAATCAATTTGCTAAGTGTAATTAACAATGATTATTATTGCATTGAACGAGATAATGCATTTGACGCATATTATCATCTGATTATTCTGTTGTTGAATGACGGCACAAAAAAACAAAGAGGTATACAGGAGTAGTTTTAGTGAATTGGTAAAAACATTCAATTTGTGTGTGCTACTGGTAACGACAGATATGTATTTAACATGAGTGATAATGATTAACTTCTACAGCATTATTCATTTTTAAAAGTAGAACTTCTATATAAGATAGACTATCGACTCATGCACAGTATAGCGAACATAATAATAAAGAATAAAAAAAATGGGTGACTTTGTTATTCAATATATGCACATGAAAATAGAAACCAAACAACAATACTATGAGGCGATTACTGCGATAGAGGCATATTTGCAAATGGGGCTTTCTAATCTTTCAGGAGAAGAGGATAGTCATTTAAATGAGTTGTCCAAAGCAGCAGAAATATGGGAGATGAAAGAATACCCTATGCCTATCAAGCCTGATTTTAAGCTATACTGATTCATATCATGGACTACATGACTTTACTTTAATCAGGTATAGCTTGCGATTGAACTGGAAATATCTAAGTCTCAGTTTTCAGAAATTCTGAGTGGTCGGAAGGCTCCTAACCTCAGTTTGGTCAAGAGCGTTCACGACAAGTTTCATATTGATGGAATATCTTGTTAGATAGTTTGTAACAATTGGATCAACGTAATACCCAACTTTAGCCGTCTTATCTACATTAATGTTAGCCAACATTGTTATTTCTTTATAAACCTCACTCTACCTGTCTGCACTACCAGTGTATCCTGCGTATGTATCGTATTCAGTACATCCGGATTAAATATATCCTGTATATTCCACTGTGCGACCTGACAATCATTGCGGTCAACAGCTGTTGTAAACACATAGGAAATAAGCGGCAGTGTCAGATCATTCCCAACTCTTTCTAATGTGAATTGTTGTGCGGTCTTACAGATGGTGCAAAAGCCACTGCTACAAGGTACCGTGTAGCAATAAGATGTGGGTGCATACTTTCTTACCAGCAGTGGCACATTGTTACATCCCAGTTCGCCGCCTGTATAATTTTGAATAGCACTGGAATCTTTTTCTCTGAACAGTACGATATCATCATTCACGCTGACCAGTGTGCCTTTTTTGGTAGCCTGGTAGTTGCGGCTACCGGAATAACGGACTGTAACACTGTCGTCATTCACGTAATTAATGCTAATGCCATAGTCTAACTGACCGGTGCTTCCTGTTAAATTAAAAAGTGGTAATGACATATTCTGTCGTTCAATGAATGCTTTAATAAAAGCAGTGTCAGTGATCTTCATATTCTTGCTGTACAACACTACGGTGCTTAATTCTATTTTGTTTGAACTTTCATAAGTGCCGGAGACGATTAGTTCGGATTTATCTTTTTTGCAGGCGCATAATATCAACGCACAACAGATAAGAGCTAACAACTTTCTCATAGGTATTATTGTTTATAAAATTTTGTGTAATTGTGTTGCACGATCAGGGTATCCTCTTCTTTATCCTCTGAGTTCATGCAACTGCACTTCCTCTTTACTCACCTGTAGCTGATGCATAATACCACACTTCAGCGCATAATTATCTTTCTGGTGTCCTACCGGAAATCCAAAGCAAACGGGGTAGGTGGTATCCTTGACTTTCTCCATCACGATATCATATACGGTGCGTCCGAATTCCTCTCCCGGATCATCTGGTTTGATACGGTTGAAACCTCCGATGATCAGTCCTGCGAGATTATCCAGTTTATGCGCGCGTTGCAGACTGTTAAGCATACGGTCAAGACTGTAGAGGTATTCGCCTACCTCTTCGAGGAATAGTATTTTCCCGATAGTATCGGGTTCAGAGTTAGTTGCCAGTACGCTTTGGATCATGGAAAGGTTGCCGCCTATCAGTATGCCTTTGGTGCTACCTGTTCTGTTGCGGGAATCAGAGAAAGTGGTATAGTGCAGTTGTTGCCCGATCAATGCATCTTTGATAGAAGAGATGGTTTGTTGTACAATGGGTTCGGCTTTATTGTAGTCGTCAGGAAAGCTGTTGCACATTTTAGAATGTAAGGTTGCAATGCCATACAGGCGATTGATATGGCAATGCAATACGGTGACGTCGCTAAAGCCGATCACCCATTTAGGTTGTTGTATAAAGTGAGAAAAGTCAAGCTGGTCTACGATGCGTGCGCTGCCATAACCACCCCGTGCGCACATGATCGCTTTTATGGATGGATCATCGAGCATGGTCTGCATATCCTGTTGGCGCTCCTTATCGGTGCCACCAAAACTGAAGTCAGCTCTATTAACGGTATTACCTACACGTATTTTAAATCCCCAGCTTTCCATAATACGGATGGCTGGTTTAATTTCTTCCAGTGTAATATGTCCGGCGGGGCAGGTAATACCGATCAGGTCACCCGGTTTCAGATAGGGAGGGATCAGCAGTCTTTCTTCATGTAGTGGCAACGCTGCAGCGGCCTGTTGTAAACGTGTCAGCGCGGGGAAGGTAGTAAGGCCCGCAGTAGTGGCCAGCGCTGACAGAAAGTGTTTGCGATTCATACCAGTAAAGTAAGCATTATTTGAATAAGGAAGTGGCCTGTTTTTTGTCTTTCTTTGTGTAAAAGAAGAACTATGAAACACCTTTACTTTCTTGCGCTGGCATGTATGCTCATGACGGCGCCGGCCTTTGCACAGAACGCCTGGAAGATCCAGCCCGGTGAATATATCGGGAATACAAAACTGGGTGAAAAAGTAGAAGAGATGTCCAAAGAGCTAGGCAATGCTGATGGCGGAGATGCTGCTATGGGGAAAGCCTGGAGCTTCTGGTACAGTCGCAAAAAAGATGATAGTATAGACTCCTCCAGATTCCTGGCTGTTTACTCTGTAAGACAGGAAGTGGACGGTATGGGACCAATGATCGTAAAACAGGTACGCGTGAACACTGCCTCCTTTAAAACGTCAAAAGGATTAAAGGTTGGGAGCTCTTATATCGAGATCAAAAAATTATTCCCTGCTATAAAAGTAGTGGCACAGTATGAAGACAGGGTAAGAGGAAAGAAGATCACTGTATATGATGTCCGTAATTCCGGAATCGCTTTTGAAATGACGACAGAGAAAGGCAAAAAAGAAACCTGTTCTGCCATTACGGTACATCCCAGGGGAGAAAATGTGAATGCTTATATCCTCTTCCCCGGGTATGAAGGCCTCAGACAATTGCAAAATTAATATACCACTCTGTGTGTTGCTTTGATGACTGACATTACAAACACACTCTCCATATGACGGATATTATCCAGCTCGCCTAGCTTGTTGACATTAAACTCATGGTAGGCGAGCATGTCTTTTACCTGCACTTTGAGCATGAAATCGAACTGACCGGAGATATTCAGACACTCCATTACTTCCGGGAAAGAAGTGATCTCCTTGATGAATTTTGAACCTGCCTTTTTACCATGCTCTTTAAGGGAAATATAACATAGTACGGTAAGGGCTTTATCGATCTTGCTGGGGTCAACGATAGCGGCATATTGCCTGATTACGCCAGCCTGTTCCATTTTACGAATGCGTTCATAGACAGGGGTGGCACTCAGGTTCAGCTTTGCTGCCAGGTCACGGATAGTCATTTTTGCATCTTCCTCCAGCAATTGCAGAATTGCTATGTCCTTTTCATCCAGTGCAATGTTGTCGGTGGCACTATCTTTTTTGTTATTGCCCAGGTTGTTCATATCAGTATAGAATAATGTTCCAATTAGAATGCAATATTAAGTACAATATACTAATTTGATTCAATAATCCCTGCCTTTTTCTTATTGTTTGTGCATTTGCAGTAGTTGCTGTAAATCAGTGAGTGTGTTGATCTCTGTTACCGGTTTATCCTTCCGCCAGCGTAATATCCGGGGAAAACGTAGGGCTACGCCTGATTTATGCCTGTTGGAAGCTGCGATGCCCTCAAAACCGATTTCAAATACCAGCTCCGGTTTCACGGTCCTCACCGGACCAAACTTCTCAATAGAATTCCGTTTTACCCAGTTATCCACTTCGTTGATCTCTTTGTCCGTCAAGCCGGAATAAGCCTTTGTAAACGACACCAGCTGTTCCCCGTCCCGGACGGCAAAAGTATAATCTGTGTATAAGTTCGACCGCCGGCCGTGTCCTTTCTGGGCATATATCATGACAGCGTCTATTGTCAGCGGATCTATTTTCCATTTCCACCAGTCGCCTCTCTTACGACCCACCTGGTAGGCAGAATCCAGTTTCTTCAGCATCAGTCCTTCGCTCCCTTTTTCTCTGGCCTGTAAGCGGAATGCCGCCAGTTCTTCCCAGTCATGAAAGGTAATGGCAGGAGAGAGGCGAAGGGTAGGATGATTGATCTTTTCCACCAGTTGTTCCAGCAGTACCCGGCGTTCCTGGAGGGCGGTAGTCCGGATATCCTGTCCTTCCCATTCCAGCAGGTCATAACTCAGGAAGGCGACGGGCGCTTCCTGTAATTGTTTCTTGGTAACGTTCTTCCTGCCGATACGTGTCTGCAGGGTTTGAAAAGGTAAGGGAAAGCCATCTGCGAAAGTCAGGATCTCTCCGTCCAGCACTGTACCTTCAGGTAATAGTTCCAGGAGTGGCTGATATTCAGGGAACTTCTCCGTTATCAGTTCTTCTCCGCGTGACCATACAAACAGCTGTCCATTACGCTTGATGATCTGTCCGCGGATACCATCCCATTTCCATTCCGCCTGCCATTGTTCCGGCGTACCCAGTTCAGCAGGGCCAGTTTCAAGGGCATAGGCGAGGTAAAACGGAAAAGGTTTGGAAGCATCGGCTTCGGTAATATTTTCGCTTAATAATGCCTCTATAGTGGTTTTCTGTGGATCCCAGTTACCGCTGATCATATGTGAGATGGTCGCCGCCGGAATATCATACGTATCTGCCAGGGCATTGACCATCATCTTCTGTGATACACCGATACGGAAGCCCCCTGTAATCAGTTTATTGAATACAAAGCGTTCGCTGGTATCCAGTTCTTCCCAGGCTTTGAGGATGAAGGTTTGTTTGGTCGTTTCATCGGCTTTTTCCAGCTGTATCAGTTGATCGATCCAGTAATGCAGGGGATGCACGGAAATGCTTTTACCGGGAGGCAGCAGCAGTGCGATGGTTTCTGCCAGATCCCCGACAGTATGATAACACTCTTCATAGAGCCAGGCGGGTAAACCGGTCATCTGTAAGCACCAGGTACTGAGTTGTGTTGCATTCACGGTACGTTTCGGCCGGCGACCTGTAAAGAGCGCCAGTACCCACAGCCGGTCGGCAGCATCGGCAGTCGCCATGTACTTACTGAGGGCATCCAGTTTCTCATTCGTCTTGGTGCTGTTGCTCAATATTCTGATGAGTGTGGCAAATTCTTTCATAACCAGGCTTTATTGCTCATTGGGAGTGGTTTCCGGTATATTGAGTTCTTCGTCAGTATCGCCATATTCTGTCTTTACTTCCTGTGCGGGAATCCCGTTTTCAGTCAGATAGCGGGCGAAGGCGCTGCTGAAACCATGGGTGGTATACACTTTCTCTGCCCCTGTGGCTCTGACTGCCTGTAAAAGACCCGTCCAGTCGGCATGATCGGAGAGGGCAAATCCGGCGTCTGCATTCCGCCGGCGCATATTTCCGCGTACCTGCATCCATCCGCTGCATACGCCCAGTGCATATGGATTAAATCGCCGCATCCAGGAGGTGTCAGCCGCAGATGGTGGTCCTATAATCAGGTTATTTTTATAGGCAGCTGTCGGCGTTTCCGGGGTGATCCGATGTATCTCCGGTAAATCCCAGCCTTTCTCCCGTAGTAACTGATGGGGGATGTAAATCGCGCCATGCGCCCAGATCTGTTCTGTTACGTCACGCAGATGGTATAACAGGCGTTGCGCTTTCCCAAGACTATACCCCAGTATGACGCTGTTTTTGCCCGCTGCCTGGTTGTCCTGTACCCACTGCCGGATATTGCTGAAAATAACGGCCTGTGGTTGCCAGTTGTATATCGGCAGACCAAAGGTGCATTCTGTAATAAACGTATTGCAGGGCACGGGTTCAAATTGCCCGGAGATACCATCATTTTCCACTTTATAATCCCCGCTGAATACCCATACTTCATTGCCCTGTTGTACCCTTACCTGTGCTGAGCCGATGATATGTCCGGCGGGATGCAGGGAAATACTGACCCCATTATACCGTACGACTTCGCCGAAGGCGACTCCCTGTACGCTGATATCCTGGCCAAGTCTGAGCTGCAACAGGTAAACGCTGTCGTGCTGACAGAGATAATGTTTGCTGCCATAACGGGCATGGTCGGAGTGTGCATGGGTGATAACGGCCCTTTCCACGGGCTGCCAGGGGTCGATGTAGAAGTCGCCTGCCGGACAGTAAATGCCTTTGTCGGTGAATTGGAGTACCATTTGAAGGAAGGAGCAATTTTCGTGCAAGGAAGGCAATAAGAATTAGGAATTAGGAATTAAGAATTAAGAATTAAGAATTTGAGTGATAGGACTTTAAAAATTAAAAGGGGCGTTCCTGTAAGAAACGCCCCTTTTAATTGTATTTAATATAATATCGAAGAAGAATGTGTTTTTATAGCCGATGCTTATTAGCAGGTAGGCTAACCAATTCTTAATTCTTAATTCCTAATTCCTAATTCCTAATTAAAATTCATCCTCACGTCTGCACTGTCATTCTTCTGAATGATATTGATGTTCTTGTTCTCAAAGTAATCAGGAGAGGTAGCACCTTCTTTCAGGTATACCGGCTGATAGTTTAAGTTATTGAACACTTTTTTGGAAGGATCGTTGATGCTTCCGTTGAAGTACACACCTTTATCGGTCAGCTGCTTCACAAAGTACCAGGTCAGTTCAAATCCTTTGAAGGCCATATCGGAGGGGCGGGATTTGTAGACGCGTTTGAAGTAATCTGTGATATAGCGGCTGTAGGCATCCGTTTTATCGTTGAAATACGGAGAGGTGTAATAGATCTGCATATCCTTCAGTTCAGGTTCTTTGAACTTCATCACATCCCAGGTAGGCATACCATATACCTGGATAGGGTAGGTGGCTGTCTGTACGCTCAGTTTGCGAAGGATAGCTTTTGCATTGGTTTCATCCAGTGCAGTTACCACGCAAAGGTTAGGGCGATCGGTGAGCAGGAACTGTGACAGTTCGCCGTCAGTCATTGCATCACTCCATACCACTTCCCGGATACGTGATTTTTTACCGTTCTGCATTTTGTCATAGTCTGCTTTGAAGTCGGCCGCAAGGCGTTTTTCGAAAGCGCTATTCTTATGGAACAGCAGGATATTCTTATTGGCGAATGCCTCCTGCAGATAACGGTGCAGGGCTTCTCCGTGTGTTCTGAGCATGCTGTTGGTGATCAGCAGGAACGGGTTTTCAGAGATACCGCCGTCATTCGGATAGGTGGCAGATACCAGGTTGATTTGTTTGTCTTTCGCGATGTTGCTGAGTTCCTGGATTTCGGGAGCACTTACGGCAGCGATAATCAGATCTGTATTATCGAATGCCTTGTTTTTCTTCAGGTCACCGATATCATTTGTCTTGGATTTGCTGTCATAAACGAACACGTTGAGTTTCACCCCCTGCTGTTGCAGGCTATCCAGCGCAAGCTGTGCACCTTCGTAAAAATCGAGGCCAGACAGCACGTAACGTGGCAGTGTACGACCGGGAATTTCGGTACCATTGGTGAATACAGAATCAAGATAGAGAGGGGCGAAGAGTGCAACGTTATACACATCTTTCTTTACTTCGCGGGCGAAGGCAGGTACATTAAATGGCGCTGCTTTTTCTTCCTTCTTTTTCTCTTCCTTTTTCTTCTCTTCTTCTTTAGGCTTTGTGACAGTTGTTGGCGGCGCAGTAGGGCTGCTGGTGCTGCTCTTGAATAGCGAACAGGCAGACAGCAGGACGGTCAGTGCACAGGCAGTGACTGTCAGACTGCATATTTTGGATTTACTCATAGCGATCATTAATTACAAAAATCGTTCCTGTATACAGCATAAGAAACGCTTAATGCTGCGGCTTACATATATAAGTGCCTCAGCATTAAGCGTTTCTAAATACGGTGTAAAGGCTTTATTCCCATTCGATGGTAGCCGGTGGTTTTGAACTGATATCGTACACCACACGGTTAATCCCTTTCACTTTATTGATAATATCGTTTGACATTTTTGCCAGGAACTCATATGGCAGATGTGCCCAGTCGGCAGTCATACCATCTACAGAAGTCACGGCACGGAGTGCAACGGTGAATTCGTAAGTTCTTTCATCTCCCATTACACCTACGCTCTGTACCGGCAACAGGATGGTACCTGCCTGCCATACTTTATCGTAGAGTTCTGCTTCACGCAGTCCGTCGATATATACCGCGTCTGCTTCCTGGAGCATGGCTACTTTCTCCGGGGTGATCTCACCCAGGATACGGATAGCCAGACCCGGACCAGGGAAAGGATGACGGCCCAGGAATATTTCGCTGATACCGATCTCGCGACCTACGCGTCTTACTTCATCTTTGAAGAGGAAGCGCAGTGGCTCGACCAGTCCCATGTTCATTTTCTCTGGTAAACCACCTACGTTGTGGTGGGATTTGATGGTTACGGAAGGACCATTTACAGAAACAGATTCGATCACATCAGGATAGATAGTACCCTGACCCAGGAAGGAGATATCTGTCAGGAGGGTAGCTTCCTGCTGGAATACCTCGATGAAGAGACGACCGATGATCTTACGTTTCTTTTCAGGATCGCTTACGCCTTTCAGTTCTCCGAAGAAGAGATCTTTTGCGTTCACGCCCTTTACGTTCAGGCCCATATGTTTATAGGAATCCAGTACGTTTTCAAATTCGTTTTTACGGAGCAGGCCGTTATCTACGAATATGCAATACAGGTTGCTGCCGATGGCTTTGTGAATCAGTTCTGCCGCTACAGTGGAGTCAACACCACCGCTCAGCGCCATTACTACTTTCTTATCGCCTACCTGTGCTTTGATCTTTTCGATCGTTTCCTGTACAAAAGCTGCAGGTGTCCAGTCCTGTGCACATCCACAGATGTGTACCAGGAAGTTGCGCAGCAACTGTTTACCTTCCAGGGAATGCGTTACTTCCGGGTGGAACTGCAGACCGAGGATAGGGTGTTTGGCAACTGTTTCAGATTTGAAAGCAGCAACCGGGATATTGTCGGTATGAGCGATGATCTCAAAACCTTCAGGCATTCTGACGATGGTATCTGAGTGGCTCATCCATACCTGGCTACGGGAAGAGATATCATACAGGAGCTTTTCCTCCTTGTTACCGTGGTCCATAAAGGCGCGACCGTATTCACGGATGGAGCTTTTAGCTACTTCACCGCCAAATACTTTGGCTGTCAGCTGAGCGCCATAGCACACACCCAGCACCGGTACTTTTGCCGCCATGGCAGCTATGTCAACGGTCGGAGCACCGGCATCGTTTACCGAAAACGGACTACCGGAGAGAATAATGCCTTTCACCGTATCGTCCCACTGAATAGGTGCGAGACAAGGCTTGATCTCACAATAAATGTTCAACTCCCTGATACTGCGGGCAATCAGCTGCGTGTACTGGGAACCAAAGTCGAGTATAAGTATCTTTTCTGTCATGGTGGTGCAAAGATAACGGCCAAATATGAAATCCCAAGTTTGAAAATGCGAATAGTCTGTAAGGGTTTGTTCTTATATTCGCGGGACACATGTTTTTTAATCGCCATTTTAAAACTCAACTAAATATCAACCAGTATGAAGAAAGTCCTTTATGTTTCAGGATTAACCCTTTTATTGTTTGCCCTGCAGAGCTGCGGAGGCCGTCGCCTGAAAGGCAGCGGTAACGTCTCTACGGAAACCCGTTCAATCGGAGGATCTTATAGTAAAGTAGCCCTGAAGGGGTCCATGGATGTGGAATTTACCCAGGGACCTGCCCAGGCGGCCATTATTGAAGCGGATGACAATATCCTGCCGTATATCGAACTGGCTGTGCATGACGATGAGCTGGTGGTGGATATGAAAGACGATATCTCTATCAAGTCGCATCACGGCATCAAGATAAAATTAACAGCCCCTGACGTTTATGAACTGTCTCTGGCAGGAAGTGGTAATATTATAGTTACCAATACCCTGGAAAGTACAGAACCGGTGCGCTTTAAGTTATCCGGTGCAGGTAATGTGGACGCAACGGTGAATAGTCCGCAGGTCATTGCTTCTTCTGCTGGTTCCGGCGACATTAAACTGAAAGGTGAAACAAAAGATCTGGAGGTAAGTATGGCAGGAAGCGGTAATTTTGAAGGCGGTGAGCTGCATACAGAAACGACCAAAGTGACCATAGCCGGTAGCGGTAACGCGGATGTTCATGCCAGCGTGAAACTGAATGCGAAGATCGTTGGATCGGGAGATGTGAGCTATAAGGGAAGTCCTGAAGTGACCTCCAGTATTGCCGGCTCAGGGTCTGTACACAAGGATTAACAGCGACAAATTTTTAATAAGGAAGCCAGACAGGGTAGCGTTCAACGTGATAGCCTGTCTGGCTTTTGTTTTTAAGCGAAGGACGAAATGTTAATAACTCCTCATTTATTAATAGCGATACAATGGAAAAACCAGCAATGAATGCCGCCGATGTAGCACGTCAGCTGCGCGAACCGGCAGGTGAAGACGGTGTTAAGGTAGGCTTGGCTATGAATAAGTCCAATGCCGCATTATATAATATGGTACTCGACTTCTTAGGACTGAAACCGGGGGACAAGGTACTGGAGATCGGTTTCGGGAATGGCTATTTCATCCCGGCATTATTTGAAAAAGAAGCGGCTATCCGTTACACGGGACTGGATATGTCTGACCTGATGGTCGAGGAAGCTACCCGTGCAAATGATGCACGGATCGTGGACGGCACTGTAGAACTGCACCTGGGCAAAGCAGAAGCCATGCCTTTCGCAGATGGTTCATTTACAAAGGTATTCGCTGCGAATGTGCTGTACTTCTGGGATGAACCTTCGGTGGCGTTAAGGGCCATCTACCGGGTACTGGAAACAGGCGGGGAGCTGATACTGGCGATCCGTTCGGCAGAGTCCATGATGCAGCTGCCATTCAGTGCGCACGGGTTTACTTTATATAGTGTGGAGGATGCAGAAGCCCTCTTGCAGGAAAATGGTTTTGCTATCGCTGAAGTGATAACGGCAACGGAAGAAGCCAAAATTCCACAGGGTGGCGGTGCTACTGTTCAGCTGGAGAATATTTGTTTACGGGGAATCAAAATTTAAGTACTCTTTAACATTTATCTTACGGTTCAGATAGCATTCTTTCAGCATCTTTGTAACTGTTATACAACTTATTAAGTCCTTTGGCCACGGTACTGCTGTAAACAAATGCAGAGGATATGGCAGTACCTGGCTAGGGCACAAGACATGGCAAAGGAGGATGATCCCAGAGCAGATCCGGTACAGCTGCCTTGTTAAATTTCTATTGAATTAAATACTTCTTCATATTTTACGGCGCCCGTCGGAACGTGTCAACACATTCCGGCGGGCGTTTTTATTAAGGATTACAGCTATTCATATAACAAAAAAATATCTTTTACCTACAGTTGTTTTTCGTAAGTTTACGGCTTCAATTGTTGAACCTCCTATTCCTTTTATGATTGAACGACCTAAGATCCTGGTTGTATATTATACGCAAACAGGACAATTAAAGCGAATCGTCGATACGGTATTAGGCCCTTTACAGGATAAAGCAACCATCGTATACGAAGAATTGAAACCAGTGAAACCATTCGAGTTCCCGTGGAAGAAGCAGGTTTTTTATGATACGATGCCGGAAACGGTATTAGGTAAACCCAGTGCCATTGCTCCGCTGAAAGTGAACCCGGATGAGCATTTTGACCTTGTTATCCTGGCTTATCAACCCTGGTTCCTTTCTCCTTCACAGCCTACGGCAGCATTTTTGCAGAGTGAATCAGCAGCACGTTTGCTGAAAGGTAAACCTGTAATCACGCTGATGGGATGTCGTAATATGTGGCTGAATGCACAGGAGAGCGTAAAGCAATACCTGCATAAGGCAGGTGCACACCTGGTAGGCAACATTGTATTGGTGGATAAATCGCCTAACCTGGTCGCCCTGATCACGGTATTAAGATGGCAGTTCAAAGGAAAGAAAGAAGCAACCTCCCTGTTACCGCCCGCAGGTGTACAGGAAGCTGATATTATTGCATCCGCGCGTTTTGCAGAACCGATCGCTAAAGTGCTGGAAGACAGACAGTGGGACGCATTGCAACCCCGCCTGCTGGAACAGGGAGCGGTAGACTTACTGCCTAACCTGATCCTGCTGGAAGACAGGGGTATCAGGGCATTCCGCTACTGGTCAAAGTTTATCAGTGCGAAAGGTGGTCCGGGCGCTCCTGAGCGTCAGGGCAGGGTGTCCATGTACAGAGGATTATTATTGATCGGCATATTCGTATTATCACCTATCGCCAAGATAACATCCATATTCAAGCTCGCGTTAAATAAGGGTAAGCTCCAGGAAGATGTAAAGTACTATAAAGGCATACATCTGCGCTAAGTCTTCGGGATTGGTCATGTAATCAAACTTATCGTACAATTATTGAAAGGGGACAACATGTAAACGACTGTTTTACGGTAATTTCCGTAGAGTATTCTATATTTACGGGCGTTTGTGTGTGAAAAAGTCGTGAAAAGGGGCAAACCGGACATTAGTATAATTGACATAACCAGGTGGGATGACCTATCAGCTGAAAGACCGAGGAGCCTGCAACGGAAATATAAAAGGTTAACAATCAATAGCCAGTCTTTAAATGGAGGATAGGCGTCTACTTATAATAAAACAGGAATCTATTTCAAATGAAGGAAGTTTATATTACAAGGCTTGCTAAGTTTTTGCCAAATGAACCAGTAGGGAATGATGAAATGGAAAGCATTTTGGGTTTGGTGGACGGAAAGCCTTCCCGTGCCCGTTTGAGAATTCTGGGAAATAATAAAATCAAGACCCGTTATTATTCACTGGATAAAGAAGGTAAATCTACTCACTCAAATGCTGAAATGACAGCCACGGCTGTAAACAGTCTGTTTGATGATAAATTCCCCCTGAGTCAACTGCAACTGCTGGCTTGTGGAACTACTTCCCCTGATCAGCTGCTGCCAAACCACGCCGCTATGGTGCATGGTTTGCTGAAATGCCAGCCGGTTGAACTGATTGCTGCTACAGGTGCATGCGCTGCCGGTATGCAGGCATTTAAATATGCCTGGATGTCCATCAAATGTGGTAATACCAACAACGCTGTCAGCTCTGGTTCTGAGAAATTCTCCAGCTGGATGCTGGCAGAGAAATTCGAGCCCGAAGCAGAAAACCTGAAGCAACTGGAAAGCAATCCGATCATTGCTTTCGAAAAAGATTTTCTCCGCTGGATGCTCTCCGACGGCGCCAGTGCAGCCCTCTTCCAGGATAAACCAAATGAAGAAGGTCTGTCCCTGCGTGTAGACTGGGTAGAAATTGCCTCCTATGCACATGAACTGGAAACCTGTATGTATGCAGGTTCTATCAAAAATGAAGACGGCAGCACTACAGGCTGGATCGATATGACACCGGACGAATGGGCACAGCACAGCGTATTCTCTTTCAAACAGGATACCCGCCTGCTGGGCGCAAACATTGTTCCGTCCGGCGCAAAAATGTGGAAAGAACTGGTTGAGCGTTATAATATTGACCTGGACAAACTGGACTACTTCCTGCCGCACCTGTCTTCAGAATTCTTCCGCTTTAAGATCGATGAAGAGATTACCCGACTGGGCGTACCTATTCCACAGGAAAAATGGTTTACCAACCTGACTAAAGTAGGTAACGTAGGTACCGCATCTCCTTATCTGATGCTGGAAGAACTGCTGAACAACGATATGCTGAAGAAAGGTCAGACAATTGTAATGATGGTGCCGGAGAGTGCAAGGTTCTCGTATGCGTATGCGCACATTACGGTAGTATAGTTTAGAAAGAAATTAGGAATTAGGAATTAAGAATTAGGAATTGCTGGTGGTTTAAGCCTCTTACCTTCACTTAATCTGACTATAAAAATGTTAGGATCATTTAGAACGAGTAATTCAATTACAGAACTAATTCTTAATTGTTAATTCCTAATTGAAAAGGAGCATATGCTCCTTTTTGCATAAATACAGACACATGAAAAAAGAAGATGTTCCCCAGGATGGCAACAATATGCATGAAGGCAGTTTCAAGCAGTTGTTCTACGCGACTGACAACGCAGGCCAGTACGTACCGGTAACCAGTGTAGGCTGGGAACCCGAAAACGTCGCTATGCAACAGGCGTGGGAAGAGATCAATGAACGTGTGCAACAGGCCCGTGCCCGTGTGCTGGCCGGCGAGATCAGTCCGGTAGCATACTACATGGAAAAAACCATCATGGACCTGCCTTTACTGGCCAGCTATGTGGGTAAGTTTCAATGGCAGGTAAAACGCCATATGAAACCAGCCGTATTTAACAAACTGAGTGAGGGTATGCTGCGGAAGTATGCAGCAGCATTTAAGATCACCCTACAGGAATTGCAAAATATAAAATAGGCAGTGCCGGCACCGCCGGACCAGCCAATATAAATTATTACCCAAATGGATGAGGTACTGGAAGTTATGAGTGATACGCAGTTTCATCACGCGCAGACAGCTCACTGTGAGAGTGGCGTCATTTCCAATATATTCCGTCACTACGGATTAGAGATCAGTGAACCGATGGCCTTCGGTATAGGCGCCGGTATCTTCTTTGGTCACCTGCCCTTTGTAAAGGTGAACGGTGTACCAGGTACTACCTATCGTGTGGTACCAGGTGCTATCTTCAAAAGAGTGAGCAAACGCCTGGGGGTGAAAATAGCATCACAGACCTTCTCTAATCCTCAGAAAGGAATGGAAGCACTTGATCGCGTACTGGAACAGGGCAGACCCGTAGGGCTGTTATCCAGCGTATACTACCTCCCATATTTTCCACCTGCTTATCGTTTCCATTTTAACGCGCATAACCTGGTCGCTTATGGAAAGGATGAAGATAACTATCTTATCAGCGATCCTATCATGGAGCAGGTGACAGAGATCGATCCAAAGAGTCTGGCCGAAGCCCGCTTCGCGAAAGGATTCCCGGCTCCTAAAGGAAAGATGTATTACCCTGTAGAAGTACCTAAAGAAATTTCTTTTGAACAGCCGATCCGTGATGGTATCAAACAGGCTTGCAGTGATATGCTGAATATTCCGCTGCCGATGTTTGGGGTGAAAGGGATGCGTTTCCTGGCGAAACGACTGAAGTATTATCCGGAGAAAGTAGGGGATAGAAAAGCCGTTTTATACCTGGGGAATATTATCCGTATGCAGGAGGAAATAGGCACCGGTGGTGCAGGTTTCCGGTTTATGTATGCCGCCTTCTTACAGGAAGCAGCCGGTATTCTCAGAAGAGAAGAACTATCTGAATTGTCAGCAGAGCTGACCCGTATCGGTGATACCTGGCGCACCTTTGCATTCAATGCAGGCAGGGTGTGCAAGAGCAGAAGCGCGAATAACGTATCATATGGCGAACTGAGTGAAATGCTGATGCAATGTGCTGCTGAAGAAGAAGTATTATTCCGGAAATTGTCGAAAGTGAAATTATAATGACCAGCATGCTGGTGCAGGATCTGCACAAAACATATAAAGGAGCGCTGGAACCATCTCTGAAAGGCCTTTCATTCAGCTTCCCCGAAGGAAGCATCGTCGGCTTGCTTGGACCCAACGGAGCGGGAAAGACGACTACGATATCCATCCTGTGCGGATTGGTAAAAGCAGATGCAGGTCAGGTAAAGATATTTGATCAACAGCAAAATACTGCCAACCGCGAAACGATCAAAAAACTGATAGGCGTCGTGCCACAGCAGATCGCATTATTTCCACACCTTACAGCGATTGAAAATCTGGTGTATTTCGGTAACCTGTACGGACTGAAAGGCAAGCCCCTGCGCAGCCTTATTGATCAGTACCTGCAGGCGTTCGGACTGGAAAAAGCGGCTCATAAACAGGTACATCATTATTCAGGAGGGATGAAACGCCGTACCAATATCATCGCGGCGATCTTACACCAGCCTCGTTTACTGATACTGGATGAACCGACTGCCGGTGTGGATGTACAATCGCGCACTATGATCCTGCAGTTCCTGCGTGAGTACAATCAGCAGGGCGTAAGTATTGTGTATACTTCACATCTGCTGGATGAAGCGCAGACGATCTGTAGTGAGGTGGTGATCATCGATGAAGGAAAAGCAGTGGTACAGGGCGGTACGGAAGAACTGATTGCAAGGCATGACGATTGCCGTAACCTGGAAGACGTGTTCCTGCATTATACAGGACATGCATTAAGAGACTAATAAGAACGGGATGTTACGATTACTGGCTACTATACGGAAAGAATGGTTGTTACTGTTACGCGACAGAACAGGGTTGACCCTGCTCTTTGCTATGCCGGTCGTATTGATCACGGTAATGGCATTGATTGAAGATGCACCTTTCCGTGATTACCAGGAACTGAAATTTGATATCCTGACAGTGGATAATGATGGCGGACGTCTTGGAAAATATATTAAAGAGGGACTAGGAGAGACGAAGCAATTCAACGTGATAGATTCTATACAGGGCGCACCGGTAACGGAGCAACAGGCCAGGGCATTGGTGAATGAAGGCAATTATCAGATCTGTATCATTATTCCCAAAGGCGCTACCGGCGCGATTGTCAGCAATGCCAATAAAATCGTGAATGATATTTCCCGCAGGATGGGGATGCCGGAGAATATATTGCCTGTCAGCAACAGGAAAGATTCGCTGCATGTAACCGTGTATTTTGATCCTGCCTCTAAAAAAGCTTTTAAAAGTGCCATCCATCAGGCATTGGATAATTTCCTGACGCAGATAGAAACAGATATGCTGCTGGAGAGAATTAAGAAACAGCTGAAGCGGAAGGAGGTAGCAGAAGAGAATGATTCTATGAACATACAGCTGAAGGCTGTCGGATTAAAAGAACAGCTGACAGGGCCTTCGCAGGAACTCGATGTGATATCCAACTCTGTGCAGCATAATGTGCCTGCCTGGAGCATTTTTGCAATGTTCTTTATCGTGATTCCGATAGCAGGTAATATGATCAGGGAAAGAGAAGATGGCAGTATGCTGCGGATGAAACTGATCCCTGGTTCCTATCTCGCGATTCTGGCAGGAAAGATGCTGTTCTTTGTAGGCGTTTGTGTGGTACAATTTTATCTGATGATGCAGGTAGGTATTTACCTCCTGCCATTACTGGGATTGCCACAGCTGACACTGGGACAGAGTTTTCTGGCCGCATTGGTGGTGGCTATCGGTATCGGACTGGCAGCTACTTCTTATGGTATACTGGTTGGTACGGTGTTTAAAACACCTAACCAGGCATTGAATTTCGGCGCTATTTCTATCGTGATCCTTTCTGCTATCGGTGGTATCTGGATTCCCTTGGAGATCATGCCGCCACATATGCAGCTGATAGGGCATTTATCACCGTTAAGCTGGGGATTGGATGCGATCAACGATATTTACCTGAGGAATGTGGGAGTGGGTTACATATGGGGCGATGTGAGTAAGTTGGTTGTGTTTGCAGCAGTACTGTTATGTATAGCAGCAACCATCGAGAAACGACGACTCAGCTAATGAAACGATGTGTGCGTAAGCCACACATTGACTATTGACGGTAAAACTGTATTTTTACGGCTACCCTGGCAAAAAAATTGCTCATGGAGGCCCGGGCTTCCTGAAAATAAGATGGAAGTATAAACCTGCAACAAACTATGGAAGAGTTAAAACAAAAATTGAAAGTTCAGATTATCGAGGCGTTGAACCTGCAGGATACCCGTCCTGAAGACATTGATGATAATGCGCCGCTGTTTGGCGATGGTCTGGGACTCGACAGCATTGATTCCCTGGAACTGATGGTATTACTGGAAAGATATTATCAGATTAAAGTTGAAGATCCACGTGAAGGAAGAAAGATTTTGCAGTCTGTACAATCCATGGCAGAATTCATCCAATCCAAACAACCTGCGTAAGCAGTACCCGGCATGGCGGAACGTGTGTTTATAACAGGAATAGGAATGATCACCGCCATAGGTGATGATGTTGCCGGCAATCTTCGTAGTCTGCGTGCGCAACAGAGCGGTCTGGATTACACCAGGCAGCTGACTACTATTTATAAAGACGTACTACCCGTAGCAGAGGTAAAGCATACCACGCCGGAACTCAGTGAAATGGCAGGCGTAGCCGGAAAAGAAGGCTATACCCGTACCGCGTTACTGGGACTGATTGCGATGCAGGAAGCTTTACGGAATGCAGGTATTACCCATGTACAGGATGAACTGACCGGTTTTATCAACGCATCTACCGTAGGTGGCATGTGTGATACCGAGAATGTTTATTTTGATATTGCTGATCCCGCCAAGACAGGAGATTTCATCAGATTTATCGATACCCTCGACTGTGCCGATTGTACCCAGCGTATTGCGGATACTGTGGGCATAGAAGGGCATATAGCCACGATCAGCACGGCCTGTTCATCTTCTGCGAATGCATTGATGTATGGCGCCAGACTGATCAAAGCTGGTATGGCGCGCCGCGTAATCTGCGGTGGTACGGAAGCGCTGACCCGTTTTACCCTCAATGGTTTCAATTCACTTAAAAATATTGATAAGCGCCCCTGTATGCCTTTTGATCAGGACCGTAACGGACTGAATCTGGGTGAAGGAGCCGCCTATCTTGTATTGGAAAGCGAGTCGCTGGTAAAAGAGCGCAACGCAACAATCCTGGCCGCATTAGATGGTTATGCCAACACCAATGAAGCCTTCCATCCTACCGCTCCTTCTCCCGAAGGGGATGGCGCCTATGCGGCTATGAAAAGTGCGATGGAAATGGGCGGATGTGTACCTGCGGATATTCAGTATGTAAATGTACACGGCACTGCTACCCTCAGTAATGATGTGGCAGAAGGCATGGCTTTACAACGTTTATTCGGAGAGCAGCCCCCTAAGTTCAGCAGTACGAAACCTTTTACCGGTCATACACTGGCCGCAGCCGGCGGTATAGAAGCCATCTATTCCGTACTGGCTATCCAGCATCAGTTAATATTTCCTAATCTCCATTTCAAAGATAAAATGGAGGAATTATACATCACACCGGAAACCAGTCTGCTGGAAGATTATCCGGTGCGTCATGTGTTATCCAACTCATTCGGTTTTGGTGGCAACAATGCCTCCCTGCTGATCAGTAAATATGAAGGGTAAGTGTTACATACAAGGAATGGCTGCAATTTCTCCCCAGCATACGTTTGATGGAGATCTGCTGTCGCAGCCGATGGCCGTGACCCAGGGGAATATGCTTTCCTGTGTGGAACCGGATTACCGTGCATTTATAGCTCCTAATAGTCTGCGTCGTATGACGCGTGTATTGAAAATGGGATTGACCGCTTCCCTGAAATGTTTACAGGAAAGCGGTGTCGCTGTCCCCGGTGCTATCGTGACCGGTACCGGTAAAGGAAGTTTGCAGGATACAGAGCGTTTCATCAAAGAAATACGCGACTTCGAAGAACGTGCATTGAATCCGACGCCTTTCATTCAGTCTACCTACAATGCAGTAAACGGATTGATCGCATTACAACAGAAATGCACACAGTACAACAATACATTTGTACATCGTGGCTTCTCTTTTGAACATGCGTTGCTGGACAGTATGCTGTTATTGTCTGAAGGTAAACCGGACGTACTGGCAGGCGCATTCGATGAAATCACAACGGAGCATTTTTTCATAAAAGGAAGAATAGGACATTGGAAGAAGGAAACGATTTCCAATGATACATTATACGGCCATGTTTCTCCCGGTACGATTTCCGGTGAAGGTGCAGCATTCTTCTTACTGGCCCCGGAGGCCAGGGAACAGAGTTATGCACAATTAGGCGGTTTGCAGATGTTATACAAACCATCTCCTGAAAAGCTGCATACAGCGTTGGGGCAATTCCTGAAGCAGCATGGATTACAGGCAGAGGATATAGATATAGTACTGAGTGGTGCAAACGCTGACAGCAATCACCTGCATTATTATGATGTATTGAACAGTTATGCTTTGCAGACGCAATTACCATTCAAACATCTCTGCGGAGATTATGAAACGGCAAGTGCTTTTGCATTATGGATGGGCGCTTCTATACTGAAGCGGCAACAGGTGCCGGTACAATGGTTTCCGATGTTAAAAGAACAACCACGGAGATTGAAGCATGTGCTTATTTACAATCATTTCTTTGGAGAGCAGCATAGCTTTATGTTGCTGCATAAAGTTAATTAGGAATTAGGAATTACGAATTAGGAATTCATTGGAGATTACAGTAGCTGCTATACAACAAGAGGCGTCCATATTAAGTGGGCGCCTCTTGTTGTATATAAAGTTTATTGATAAATAAATTCCTAATTCCTAATTCCTAATTATTCTAAACACCGGGTATCTCATATATCCTGGTTCTGCATACGGAGAATGTTCATATACATATCTCAATTGTGCTTCTCCGCTTTTAGCGAAAGTGCTGTCTGCCGCTCTTTTTTGTTTCATCTCTTCCTGTAATGCAGGATTGGATTGCAGATAGGCTGCTGCGATATCTTCAAACACATAAGGCGAATAGCCTTCTTTACGTGCCAGGATCGGATCGAAGAAGTTCCATGCAAAGAAAGAATCGCCACCAGTTGGTTCCAGTGTCTCCATCAGGTAACGGTTGGCTACCTGGTTCATCGGGATGTAATAATCTCCTTTGCGGAAGTGGATACTGTCCTGCGTAACAGTCAGCTTTACGCTGTTATGCAGGTAATGACCTTCATAAGGACGTTGTGCTGTTTTGTAGTCGGCGATATGATACGTTTCTACCAGGAGGGTGGTATCCTGTGAAAGACGTCGCATTAGTACGGCGTTATTTTTCAGGAGATCCACTACGTTCCACCAGCCTTGCGGGATGATATAGGCGGTTGGTTTCTGCACGAAGTTACCCGCTACTACGTTGTCATAGAACTTTACCTGTTTTTCAAAAGGCTTGCTACGATCGTAAAACAGGCGGGGTTCTCCGGAGATTTCGCTGGGTTTGTGTATGGCTGCATATCCTTTGAAGTTGATCATGCTGTAGTGTGTGGTATCCACATTCCACTCCAGGGGAAAACGTTCCTGTGTTTTTTCCTGCTCTTTTGTTTGTGCGCGCAGGGTTTTGATTTCTTCGCTGTGCTGGCTGACGAAGCTGATGAACGATTCCATCAGGGCGTAGGTAGCCTGTACCCTTTGCGGATAAGGTTTCAGCATATGTGTTTCGGGCACGAAACCGAAGGTGTGGAAAAGGGTGGTGTAGCCGCTGGAATAACGCGGACCATCCGCATACGTGATCCATCCGTTTTCCGGTGTCTCACCAAAGTGGTTGACGTAGGGAACCAGGTCATATCCTTTTTCTTTCATGAGCCGGTAGATGCCGGGTTCAAATTCCTTGTGCAGGAAATTGCCCATGGCGCCGCCCATTTTATTATGCTCTGTGGATAAGAGCGTCATAATATGCTGGTAGTCGGCTCCGTTGCTGACGTGGTTGTCAATAAAGACGTCCGGATCCGTCAGCTGATAGATCTGCTGGAAAGAGCGGGCGTTGCGGGAGTCGGCTTTTATAAAGTCGCGGTTCAGGTCATAGTTACGGGCATTCCCACGGGAGCCGAAAGCAGCGGGACCATTCTGGTCCACCCGGTAATCGGTGCTGCGGTTCAGGGCGCCGCCGATGTTATACACGGGGATAACCGCCAGCACGATGTTGTCCGGCAGTTTCTTTTTACCAAGCGCCAGGTCGCGCAGCAACATCATGGATGCGTCAATACCGTCTGGTTCGCCGGAGTGAATACCATTGTTAACCAGTATAATACGCTTGTTTTTCTGACGAAGGCTGGTAAAATTGAAATCTTTGGAAGGAGAGTAGATGACCAGGTGTAATGGCAGACCGGCATCTGTATTTCCCATTTCCTTCACCAGGATCTGTGGAAAACGTTTATCGAGCTGTTGATAGTAGGCGATACATTCTGCATAGGTGGCCGTTTCCTGTCCCCGTGTTTTTTCAAAACGGGTGGTCATGTGCTGTGCGGCAGCGGAGTAGCAGCAACAGATGATTACGGCGATATGGAAGAGTTTTTTCATCTAAATAAGATACGTATTGTGATTTTAGTTAATTAATAATATTCACGGAATGATTGACTGAGTTTCAACCAGTAAGTAAAGTTATTTTATAGTGATGAAGAAAGAAAGCGTAAAAAAACGGATTTTTTGGCTTGTAAAGCAAGGTTTTGATGTCGGTTTAATATTCATTATCCTACGTTAATCTTACGTTCCCGAACGTAGGATTAACGTAGGATAATGAATACTGGAACGGCATCAGTATGAAGATGAAAAAGGAAACTTCCGGAGTGTTTGGCGCAAATGCCCCTTATTGGATTGAAATTTAGGCCAGACACGAACTATACACGGAGTATATAGGGAGTATCTATGCCGGAGCCAGGTACTAAATTAGGGAAATGACAGGTAAAAAGGAGGAAGTTGTGGAAAGGTTTAGGTAATATGGTCAGAAATGGTCCGTTGTGATAGATAAAACATTGTTAATTATTGCTTTATGTAGTTATTGGTCCTATGGGTAAGTCGAGCTTTGGGAGCTGTGATGAATGCTTCCGGGAAATCTTGGCAAATGAATCGTGTTATCTGGATTTGCAAAAACAGATTTTATATATTTTTCGTGGAACCTTGTGGAACAAACGTGGAACGACCGCGAAACTATTGTTGTGCCTGTGTGGAACACTGATGGTATGGTTGTGGAACATTTTGTGAAACAACTGTGGAACCTTCGTGGAACAGTGATAATGATAAGGGGTGAGTATATTGATGTACAGCCGTCTATCAATTGATTGTCAGGGGAATACAGGTGCCAGGGGAGTAGCAGGGATGAAGATGAGATGGAGATAAGGTAGACCTGACGCAGATATCTTATTGATAATCATCAAGCCAGACATCTTCTAAATATCTGTCACTTAGTGTAATAATTAAAATACATATCAATGGATGGAGCGTGGGGATAGGAGTCGTCCGGGAATCATCTATTGAAGAATGATAGCGCAGAGATGCACCAGATACCGGCTTGATGCAGCTAACTGATTGAGAGTTAGAATGCCGGACAGCAACTGTATAACGCTGTGGGCATATACCAACAACGGGATAAGGTTCCTTTGCTGGCATACAGCTCACCACTGGCAGCAATCTCTTCAGATTGCTAAGGTATAGACAACAAAAAGCCCTTCCTGGTTGCAGGAAGAGCCTGTTGTATCAATTATTTTCGGACTAAAGCGCTTACGCGATAGTGTTTACTTTCTTAGAAAGTTTGCTCTTCAGGTTAGCCGCTTTGTTTTTGTGAATAACATTACGTTTAGCCAACTTGTCGATCATAGAGATCACGTCAGACAACTTCTCGTCAGCAGCCGCCTTTTCAGTCAATTTCTTCAGATCACGGATAGCGTTACGGGTAGTTTTACCGTAATAACGGTTACGCTCATTCCGTTTTTTGCTCTGACGTACGTCTTTTTTCGTTGCTTTATGGTTTGCCATTGTTTAAATTTCAAGTTTCGGACGGCAAAGGTAGGAATTACTTCTATAGAAAACAAATAAAAAGGAAGTTACCCTGAATATTTGATCATATCCCTTGCTGAGTGCCTGCAAATTTAATTAAAAGTCGTTAAAATCAGGTAAAAAGCGGTTAATATAAGAATTGCAGTTTAAGTGTTTCGGATTAAGCTTTAAACCTTCCCGATTTTTCCGTTTTTCTTTCACAAAAAAGCAACGATATTTGCAATCCCATATATTATATAAGGGGCATTCAACAGAATAGCAATTTGAATCGAAGCTTTAGCAAAACTCGTTGTAAATGAAGGACTTCTCATTTGTTACCAACTCACATCCTGCCTACATTGAATCTTTATACCAGGATTACCGTAAAGACCCTGGCGCAGTAGACCCGGAGTGGAGCAAGTTTTTTGAAGGATTTGACTTTGCGGTAAATAACGTTAATGGAAAAGCAGGAGCGCCGGGAGCGGCGGGCGCCGGTTTACCGGTTAGCAGTGATCAGTTAACAAAGGAACTCAATGTTTACAGACTGATACAGGCCTACCGTAAAAAGGGGCATCTGATCTCTAAGACGAATCCTATCCGTGAAAGGAAGGATAGGCAAGCCAACCTGGATATTTCTTTTTACGGCCTTGGTGAGGCAGATCTGAAAACAGAATTCTATGCCGGTCAGGTCCTGGGATTGGGTAAGACCTCCCTGGAAACTATCGTGAACCGTCTGAAGCAGGTATACGCTGCGTCAGTAGGACTGGAATTCACATACATCAACGACGCGAAGAAAGTCGAGTGGTTACAGAAAGAAATGGAAACCACTTTCCAGCAGCCGACTACCCTGGAAAGCAAAAAACGCATCCTGCTCAAATTGAACCAGGGTGTCATGTTCGAAAGATTCCTTCACACAAAATATATCGGTCAGAAACGTTTTGGTCTGGAAGGTGGTGAAAACACCATCCCTGCCCTGGACGCTATCATCAACACTGCTGCTGACGCCGGCGTACAGGAAGCAGTAATTGGTATGGCGCACCGTGGCCGTCTGAACGTACTGGCTAATATTCTCGGTAAAACGTATGAGCAGATCTTCAATGAGTTTGAAGGTCATGCCGTACCAGACCTGACCATGGGTAGCGGCGACGTGAAATACCACCTGGGTTTCCGTTCCATCGTTACAACACCATCTGGTAAAAAAGTCAACCTGCAGCTCCTGCCAAACCCTTCCCACCTGGAAGTGGTGGATCCGTTGGTAACAGGTTTTGCCCGCAGTAAAGCGGACGTTATCTATGGCAGCGATTACGATAAAATACTGCCTATCCTGATCCACGGTGATGCCGCGGTAGCAGGACAGGGTGTAATATATGAGCTCCTTCAGATGAGCAACCTGAAAGGTTACTACACCGGTGGTACCATGCACCTGGTGATCAATAACCAGATCGGTTTCACGACTGACTTTGACGATGCCCGTTCTTCCGACTATTGTACCAGTATTGCTTCAACCGTACAGGCGCCGGTATTCCATGTGAATGGCGACGATGCGGAAGCAGTGGTAAAAGTAGCTGAGATCTCTGCCCGTTACAGACAGGAATTCAACTCTGATATCTTCATCGACTTACTGTGCTACCGTAAACATGGCCATAACGAAGGCGACGAACCTAAGTTTACCCAGCCAAGCCTGTATGCACTGATCGATAAACATCCTAATCCGCGCGAAGTGTACACCCAGAAACTGCTCCAGGCAGGTGAAGTGGAAGTACAGGAACTGGCGAAGCAAATGGAAAAGAGCTTCTGGGCTGATCTCCAGGAGCGTCTGGATGAAGTAAGACAGAATCCGCTGCCTTACAACTATCAGAAACCGGAAGAATGGTGGGCTGCATTGCGCAAGTCTCAGCCGGAAGATTTTGAACAGTCTCCGGTAACGGCCATCAACGAAGAAGAAGTAAAACGCCTGTTCGGTAAACTGATGGAATGGCCAAAAGAATTTGTGCCATTACGTAAAGTGGAAAAACTGTTACAGGATAAAATAAAACTGTTCGAGACTGAAGGTAAGCTGGACTGGGCAACCGGTGAGCTGCTGGCGTATGCAAGTCTGCTGGCTGAAGGCAAAGACGTGCGTATGAGCGGTGAAGACGTGAAGAGAGGTACTTTCTCTCACCGTCACGCGATCCTGTTTGACGAGAACACCAACGCTACTTACAGCAGACTGGGTTCATTGCAGGATAAACAAGGTCAGTTCCGTATTTACAACTCCCTGCTGAGTGAATTTGCGGTACTTGGTTTTGAATATGGTTATGCAATGGCTAATCCGAACACGCTGGTACTGTGGGAAGCGCAATACGGCGACTTCGCCAACGGCGCCCAGACAGTGATCGACCAGTATGTAAGCAGTGCAGAACAGAAATGGACAACACAGAATGGTCTGGTCATGTTACTGCCACACGGTTACGAAGGTGGTGGACCTGACCACTCCAATGCCCGTCCGGAAAGATTCCTGCAGGCATGTGCCGAATACAATATGATCGTCACGAATATCACCACATCGGCTAACTTCTTCCATGCGCTGCGTCGTCAGCTGACATGGCAGTTCCGTAAACCGTTGGTTAACTTCGCACCGAAAGCCAATTTAAGGCATATCGGTTCTTATTCACCTATTTCAGCATTCACTGAGGGTGGATTTAAAGAAGTACTGGATGACGAATTTGTGGATGATCCGTCTAAAGTGAAGAAAGTATTGCTGTGTACAGGTAAGATGTATTTCGATCTGAGCGAAAAACAGCAGAAGGAAAACAGAAAAGATGTTGCCATCGTAAGACTCGAGCAACTGTATCCGCTGCCGGTTACACAACTGGAGGCGCTGAACCAGAAGTACAAAGCTGCTACATGGTTCTGGGTACAGGAAGAGCCGCTGAACATGGGTGCTGCATCTTATCTGCAGATGAACCTGAAACAGATCAACTATGGTGTGATCAGTCGTAATCCAAGTGCAGCTACTGCAACAGGTTTTGCGAAAGTTCACGCAAGAGAGCAGCTGGAGATCATCGAAACTGCATTTAACATTTAGACGAATTGAGAATCAAGTGAAGCGCGTTTTCACTTTTAAACATTGATTGCACACAGAAATTAGAAATATGGCTATCGAAATCAAAGTTCCTACGGTAGGAGAATCTATTAGCGAGGTAACAATTGCAAAGTGGTTGAAGAAAGACGGAGATTATGTACAGCAGGATGAGGTGATCTGTGAAATGGAATCTGAAAAAGCCACCTTTGAACTGAATGCAGAAAAAGCAGGGGTCCTGAAAATACTGGCTCCGGAAGGCGCTACTTTAAAAGTAGGCGATATTGCTTGTTCAATTGATACGGATGCTGCGGCTCCGGCAGGCGGATCAGCACCAGCTGCTGCACCTGCAGCGCCAGCTCCTGTAGCAGAAACACCGGCGCCGGCGGCAGAAGCTCCTGCAGCACCGGCGGTGAACAAAGGAACGATTGAGATGAAAGTGCCTACTGTGGGCGAATCCATCAGCGAAGTGACATTGATCAAGTGGCTGAAGAAAGACGGCGAGTTTGTAGAGCGTGATGAAGTGATCTGCGAACTGGAATCTGAAAAAGCTACTTTCGAACTGAACGCAGAAGAAGCTGGTGCATTACAGACTTTAGGTAAAGAAGGAGATGTATTAAAGGTAGGTGATCCTATCGCTAAAATAGATACCAGTGTAGGACGCCCTGCAGGTAAAGCACAACCGGCAGCGGCTGCTGCTCCGGCTGCGACACCACAGGCTGCCCCACAGGTACAACAGGCGCCTGTAACCGCTATCCCGAACGATGTGAAAGCAAGTCCGGTAGCAGCCGCAGTAATCGCCGACAAACACGTAGATCCGTCCTCTATCAAGGGTACCGGCGCTCATGGCAAAATCATGAAAGATGATGTTTTTGCTGCGCTGCAGAACCCGGGTGTGGCTATCGGTCAGGAAATGTTCACCCGCGCAGAACGTCGCGAGAAAATGAGCAACCTGCGTAAGACCGTTTCCCGCCGTCTGGTAGAAGCGAAAAACACCACGGCGATGCTGACTACCTTCAACGAGGTAGATATGACAGCAATCATGGAACTGCGTGCTAAATACAAAGAGATCTTCAAGAAACAACACGAGGTGAACCTGGGCTTCATGAGCTTCTTCACTAAAGCGGTTTGTTTCGCACTGAAGGAATTCCCTTCTGTGAATGCATATATCGATGGCGAAGAACTGGTATTCCACGACTACTGTGATGTATCCATCGCAGTATCTGCACCGAAAGGGCTGGTAGTACCGGTGATCCGTAACGCGGAAAGCCTGGATATGGCACAGATCGAGAAGAAAGTTGTAGAACTGGCTACAAAAGCCCGTGACAACAAACTCACCATGGATGAAATGACCGGTGGTACCTTCACCATCACCAACGGTGGTGTATTCGGTTCCCTGATGAGTACTCCGATCATCAATATCCCGCAGTCTGCTATCCTGGGTATGCACAAAATTCAGGAACGCCCGATGGCTGTTAACGGACAGGTAGTAATCCGTCCGATGATGTACCTGGCACTCAGCTATGACCACCGTATCATTGATGGTCGTGAGTCTGTAAGCTTCCTGGTACGTGTGAAAGAAATGCTGGAAAGCCCTGAGCAGTTACTGTTCGGTAAAGATCCACTGAAAGCATTACTGAAACTCTAATTAACGCTAAACGCGGAACGCATAATGCGAAACGCTTAACGCCTGATTGCCTTATTGCCAATCGCGTTAGGCGTTTCGCTTTTTGATACCTCCGCATCCTCCAAATATGACCCGCTGGGAAAATTATATCGCCTCCGCAGAAAAGATCATCGTGAGTTATGATGGGAGTCTGCCTTTACATCACTTCCTGAAAGGATTCTTTAAACAGCATCCTTACATGGGTAGTCGTGACCGCCGTCAGATCTCCCAACTGGTATACCAGTACTACCGTCTGGGCCAGTTGTGGCAGCAGGAAAAGAGTATGGCAGAGCGGATACTGCTGGGCACTTTCCTCTGCGAAAAAGAAAGCAGTGATCTCTTACAGTTTTTCCGTCCTGAGCTGAATGAAAAAGTCAGTCTGCCGGTTGCGGAAAAGCTGGCTTTTCTAGATATCACCGAAACAACCACCGTATTTCCATTCACGGCTGCATTATCAGCAGGTATTGACGGTGTCGCTTTCAATCAATCCTTTTTTATACAACCGGACCTGTTTATCAGAACACGGCATAACAGACAATCAGCCATCCTGCGTCAGCTGGAAAAGGCGGATATTCCTTATACCGTTATCGGCGAGGATACGATTGCGTTGCCTAACAGTACGAAAATAGATACAGTTATTACCGATAAAAGCTGGTATGAGATACAGGATGCCTCTTCACAGCAGGTAGGCGCTTTATTCACACCAAAAGCAGGAGAACTGTGGTGGGATAGTTGTGCAGCCAGTGGTGGGAAATCTATCCTTTTACTGGACAAACAACCAGGCGTAAAACTGCTGGTAAGCGATGTAAGAGCCAGTATCATCCAGAACCTGCATCAACGTTTTAAAGAAGCAGGCATCCGTCAGTATGAAAGTATTGTGATGGACCTGACGGCGCCGGTTACTTCATCCGCCATCAAAGACCGTCTTTTCGATCATATTATACTGGATGCACCTTGCTCCGGTTCAGGTACCTGGGGACGTACACCAGAAAATATGTCCTTCTTTACCGAAAAACAGATTACAGAATACCAGCAGCTGCAACAGAAGATAGCTGCGAATATTGTACACTTACTCAAACCGGGCGGTACGCTGATATATATCACCTGTTCTGTATTCAGGCAGGAGAATGAGGAAGTCGTTGCGTTCCTGGAAAAAGGAAGTGGTCTGAAACAGCAGGAAGGAGGCGTAATAGCCGGTTATGCACATCGGGCGGACTCAATGTTTGCCGTGAAACTGATAAAGCAATAAAACGCTTAAATTGCCCTATGAGAAGATCGTTATGTTTGTTGCTGGTACTGGCAGCATGTAAATCATCCACCACGTCTAAAGTAACTGTAGAAAAAAAGGACAGGGTCGCAGTGATTACTGCGCAACTCCTCAACGAAGATATTACCACTGTTTTCCGTCCGGAGCAACTGGAAGGAACTATCGAACACATTTCAGAGAAGACTTATACTGAAACCAAAGGAAGCGATTATACCTATAAGGATACTATCTCCCGTGAATACCTGTTCCGCGATGGCCGTCTGCATCAGATCGCCGTTGCTACCCGCAGGATGCGTCATGATACACTGACAATACGATATGATACGGCCGGCAGGATACTGGCCCTGATTTACTCTGATAATCACAGTACTTATAACACGGATAAATTCAGGTATGATGCGAATGGCAGGCGTATCGAAAAAGTGAATCGTTTCTACAGCATAGAAAGCAGCAGTAAATATAAATACAGTCCTAAGGGCGATTCCATCTGGATCACACGTCAGCCGGGAGACAGAAAAGAATTGATCACTATTGCTGAAAAAGGTGGTCCGCTGGAAGTATCCAGACTTATCATGCCTGTGGAAATGCCCTGGAGAACTGTGATCGAACAATACAATCCTGCCTGTCAGTTAATGGAAAGAGTGGAACTGCAATCTGATACCGTGAACTATAAACTGTCTTTACAGTACAATGAAAAAGGCAATAGTATTGTATGGAAACAGTTTCATAGAAAAGACAATATAGCGGACAAGGCAGACAGTGTCAATCTGAAAGCCAGCTTTAATACCGCGTATATCTATGATAGTAAAGGCAACTGGACCAGTAAGACGGAAGAGCAGTTAGGTAAAGGATGGAAGTCAGTGACGACAAGGAAGGTGGTGTATAATTAAGACTATTGTTTAATACAGGGTAATTGCTTTCTGAATAATCTTTTCTATAGTCTCTAATGGAAGATCTTCATTAGGATCCAGCAACATGATCTTCATACGTGCACGTGCTTCCTGTATGAGAAATGGTTCATCAAAATCCTTCCCTTTTACAATACCCAGATAAGGCACTTTGTACTTCTTATGTATCCAGAGATAGCAGAGCATTTTGCCTTTGAAGCAGAATACAGGCATGCCGTATTTCCAAGTGGCAGTAATGTCTTTATGCTGATCGAGGATGATGCTCCGCAATGCCAGCAGACAGCTCTTATCAGGTTCCTGCTGTTGTTGATAGAAGTCTTCTAATGCGTTCATGAGGATATTGTAGCGTGTTTAGACAAGTTCATTCTCACGTTTTTCAATCTCTTTGTTTACTTCTTCAATAAGTTGTTTTTCAGTCGGTAGGTATAGTTTATATTCACTGGCTATTATTGTTTTATTATTTTCAGGTAGTGATATTTTTACAACAGCATTGTTTTTTTCGGCACAGAGTAAGATACCAATAGTTGGATTTTCGAAATCTTTTTTTTCGAAACGATCGTAATAGTTAACATACATCTGTAGCTGACCTAAATCCTGGTGCGTAAGCTTACTCGATTTTATTTCCACAATGACAAAACATCGTAACAGGCGATTGTAAAAGACCAGATCAATAAAAAACTCATCTCCTTCAATGTGAAGTCTTTTTTGTCTGGCAACAAAGGCAAATCCATTACCAAGTTCTAATAGAAAATCCTGCAAATGGGTAATGATAGCTTGTTCCAAATCTTTTTCATAATAGGATGCTTCTCGATGTAGGCCCAGAAATTCCAGATACATTGGGTCCTTGATTATTTGTTTTGCATCAGATAAGTGTTCTTCATCTCTGGTTATGGACAAAATGTTTTCTTTGTCATTACTGAGTAATAAGTGTTCCCATAAATTACTATGAATTTGACGTTCTAGCTGGCGTACCGTCCAGTTATTTTTCATTGTTTCTACAATATAAAATTCTCTTTTATGTTGATTATCAATTCTGATCAAGATTTTGTATTGACTCCAGCTCAATTGCGAATACAGTGTATTCGCAATTGGAAACGTTCTATAAAATTGTCGGAACAGCTCGACTTGCCTCTTAGAAAAACCACTTCCATATTCAGGCTCTAATTGCTCAGCAATGAATGTAGTAAGATAATTACCATAATTAGCTCGATCTAATCCTGCCTGTTCTTCTTCGAAAATACGTCGGCCAATGTGCCAGTACATCAACGTACGTTCATGATCTACTGATCGGATAGCTTTTTCTTTAGCGTTGGAAATTATTGTTCTAATATCTGATAGTAAAGTCTGGTTGGTTAACATGTGATACTTTTTTGGGAACACAAAGCTATAGAAAATATGAAGTAAATGATTGAGACGATAAATTATTCTTATTATGCACTTTTATCATAAAGATTGAATACTTTTCTGTTCATGTGGATAACCATGAAAAAAAAAAAATACAGTTTTTGATGGGTTAACTAAATAAAAAAGTCTGACCAGATCTGGTCAGACTTTTTTATTTATAGCGGTTTAAAATATTACAGCGTCACAGCTCTCTGTATAATACCACCTGCAATCACATCATCGCCTTCATAGAAAACGGCAGACTGTCCGGGTGCAATTCCCTTCACATGTTCATAGAAGTTCACCTTCACCTTACCATCAACGTTATACAGGTTGCTTAACGCACCTTTATCTTTATAACGGATCTTCGTGATCGCTTCCATTCCTTCAGGAATATGATCGTATTTGATCATGTTCAGACCCGCAACAGTCATTTCATTTCTGTTCAGTTCATCTTCATTCCCCAATACAACGGTATTCGTTTCCGGGATGATTTCTGTAACAAACACCGGTCGACCTAATGCGATGTCCAGACCTTTACGCTGACCGATGGTATAGAAAGGATAACCTTTATGATGACCAACGATCGTACCGTCTCTGAGTACGAAGTTACCACCGTTCACCTGTTCTTCTAAACCATCTACTTTGCGTTTCAGGAATCCGCGGTAGTCATTGTCAGGCACAAAGCAGATCTCATAGCTCTCTGCTTTTTTCGCCAGTTCCGGATAACCGAAGTCGAAGGCCATCTGGCGGATCTCGGTTTTACGGTATTGTCCTAAAGGAAGTATTGTACGGGCCAGCACGTCCTGCTGTAAGCCCCATAATACGTAGCTCTGATCTTTCAGGTCATCAATACCTTTGCTGAGTATGTGGCGGCCATCCTGCTCTCTGATCTGAGCGTAGTGTCCTGTTGCAATAAAGGCACAGTCCATGGCGTCGGCACGCTTCATCAGCGCACGCCATTTAATATGGGTATTGCACAGAACGCAAGGATTTGGTGTGCGGCCTGCTATGTATTCGTCAACAAAGTTATTAATAACAAAATCCCCGAACTCGTCTCTGATATCGAGTACGAAGTGCGGAAAACCGTGGTGTACGGCGGCTGCACGGGCATCATTAAAGGAATCCAGGTTACAGCACCCGGTTTCTTTCTTGCTGGAGCCGGCAGATGCGTAGTCCCAGGTTTTCATGGTGATACCCACCACTTCATACCCTTGTTCATGCAGCATCAGGGCGGTAACGGTACTATCTATACCGCCGCTCATTGCTACCAGAACTTTACCATGTCTGCTCATTGTTAATAATATTAAGTGCGCAAAATTACAGAAATTAGTCGAGACACCTCCCTGAAGGGGATATTATGACACGAATCGGAAAGAGGAAATCTTCGGGAGTATTGAGTAATGGTTATGGACTATCAGGGATTCGTTTTATATTTAGTGATCAGAGTTCTGCGTTTATTAAAAAACCTAATATGTTACCTATTTTAAATAAGGCTCATGTATTGAAGCATCCTGAGTTGGGGGTGTCAGCGGGCTATTTCGACTATCCGGAGAGAATTTTACAGTTCGGGACCGGTGTTTTGCTGAGGGGCCTGGTGGATTACCTGGTGGATAAAGCCAATAAACAGGGTCTTTATCAGGGGCGGATCGTGGTCGTGAAGTCCACCGGAGGCGATACAACTGAGTTTAGCAAACAGGATAACCTGTTCACAACCAATATAAAAGGCGTCTCACAGGGAGAACTGGTGAATCAGGTACTGATCAATGCTTCTATTAGCCGGGTTCTGCAATCGAATGCAGATTGGGAATTTGTATTACAGGCTGTCCGGCAACCAGCCCTGCAGACAATCATATCGAATACAACAGAGGTAGGTATACAATACGTTGAGGAGAAAATAGACGGCGTACCGTCCTCATTCCCCGGAAAACTGCTGGCAGTACTCTGGGAGCGTTTCCAGTACTTTAAGGGCGCCTCTCACACCGGTTTTGTCATCGTACCGACAGAGCTGGTGGTGAATAATGGTCAGCTGCTAAAGGAAATCGTGCTGAAACTGGCGGCTTATAACCGTTTGCCGGCTACTTTCCTGCAATGGATAGAAGAGGATAACCATTTTTGTAGTTCCCTGGTGGACAGGATCGTTCCGGGTAAACCGAAGGAACTGGCAGTATTGGAAGAGAAGGCGGGTTATACAGATGGATTGTGGATAGATACGGAGCCTTACCTGTTATGGGCGATAGAAGGGGATGACAGGGTGAAAGACATCCTGGGCTTCCATCAGACGGACAGCAGGATGCTGATTGCCAGAGATATCACACCGTTCCGTGAACAGAAGCTGCGTATCCTGAACGGGAGTCATACGATATCTGTGCCGCTGGGATACCTGAGCGGATTGAACATCGTACTGGAATGTATGGAAGACGCTAATATGCGCGCCTTTTTCCGTACCGTTATACTGGAAGAGATCTTACCGACGATAAAGGATATTTGTCCGCAGGCGCCTGCATTCGCAGAAGACGTACTGGATCGTTTTGCTAATCCGAATATTGCACATAAACTGCTGAGCATTACTTTCCAGGAAAGTATGAAGATGAATGCCAGGAATGTGAAGACGATCGTGCGTTATTACGAAAAGTTCCAGGCATTGCCGGCCAGTATGTGTCTGGGGTTTGCGGCGATGCTGCTGTTCCTGCGTCCGGAAAAGCTGGATAACGGACAATACTCCGGACAGCGGGGAGAAGAATACTATACCATTACAGACGATAATATCGCCATCTTTGCGGAGTACTGGTCACAGGTAACCGGCAGAGGGGGAGACGCTATCGCGGAGATGGTACAGGCCATCAGTGCAGATCAGCGTTTGTGGGAAGCTGACCTGTCGCAGATACCAGGGTTTGCAGATACCGTCACTGCGCATCTGCAAGGCATGTTGCAGGAGGGGGTAAAGTCATATGCAGACAGCTACAGTAAAGTATTATAAGGAACCAGAACGTTTATGAAACAATTCTTAGATGCTGACTTTCTGTTGCAGACAGAAACAGCCAGACAGTTATTCCACGATTATGCCAAAGAGATGCCTGTCATCGACTATCATAATCACCTGCCACCTGATGAAATAGCCAGTAACCGTCAGTTTGAAAACCTGACTGCGATGTGGCTGAGAGGTGACCACTATAAATGGCGTGCTATGCGCGCAAACGGGGTTGCAGAAGAAGATATTACCGGTGCGGCGGATGATTATACCAAGTTTAAACGATGGGCGGAAACGGTGCCTTATACGATGCGTAATCCGCTGTATCACTGGACGCATATGGAGTTGCTGAACCCATTTGGCGTAAAGCAGTTATTGGATGGCAATAGCGCGGAACGGATCTATCGGCATTGTCAGGAACAGTTGCCGCAGTGGACTACCCAGGCGCTGTTGCAACATTTTAAAGTTGACACATTGTGTACCACAGATGATCCCTGTGATACATTAGAATACCATAAAATTATCAGTCAGTCTGGTTTTAAAGTACGCGTACTGCCTACTTTCAGACCGGATAAGGCGATCGGTGTGGAAGACGTAGCTGGTTTCAATGCATATGCAGATAAACTGGGTGCGGCAGCCGGTATAAATACAGATACTTATGCACAGTTTATTGCTGCTTTGCGTAACCGGCATGATTACTTTCATGCACACGGCGGTCGCCTGGCAGATCATGGACTGAGCACCTTTTATGCAGGAAATTTTACAGAAGAAAGTTTAAATGTCGCTTATGCAAAACTGCGCAAAGGACAGGCACTGACGCCGGAAGAAGCAGATGCCTTTAAAGCAGGCACTTTGCATTTTATCTGCGAATGGCACCATGAGCGCGGATGGGTACAGCAGTTCCATATCGGCGCTATCAGGAATAATAACAGCCGTTTATTAAGCCGGATAGGTGCAGATGCCGGTGTGGATTCTATCGGCGACTGGCAGGTAGCACAGGCGATGTCTGTGTTTTTTGACAGACTGGATAAGGTGGATAAACTGGCGAAGACGGTGGTGTATAATCTTAATCCTGCGTATAATGAAGTATTCGCAACGATGATCGGTAATTTCCAGGATGGCACTGTACCAGGTAAGATGCAGTTTGGTTCCGGCTGGTGGTTCCTCGATCAGAAAGATGGTATGGAAAAGCAGATCAATACGTTGAGTAATATGGGATTACTGAGCAGATTTGTAGGGATGCTGACGGATTCAAGAAGTTTTCTTTCCTATTCCCGGCATGAATATTTTCGCCGTATTTTGTGTAACCTCATCGGTAATGATGTCGAGAACGGAGAGCTGCCGGCAGATATTAAGTGGCTGGGCAAAATGGTGCAGGATATCAGTTATAACAATGCCAGATCGTATTTCGGATTTTAGACCCTACAAAGCATGAAGCCAGTTAAAGTTATTTCGTTTGGAGAGATATTATTGCGCCTGTCACCGGAGTGGAACAATCACAGCGCAGCCCTGTATGTAGGTGGTGCAGAAGCCAATGTGGCCGCAGCACTCGCACGTTGGGGCACGCCGGTATCTTATATCAGTAAAGCGCCTGACAATGGTATTGCCACGCAGGTGCTTGAACAGCTGGAATCGCTTGGAGTAGCGACAGACCGTATGCTGAAAGGAGGTGACCGTATTGGTATTTATTACCTGGAACAGGGCACTGATCTGAAGAATGCGGGAGTGGTATATGATAGAAAATATTCTTCTTTCAGTCAGCTGGAACCCGGCACAGTAGATTGGGATAGTCTGCTGGGAGACGCTGAATGGTTTCACTGGAGTGCGTTGACGCCTGCATTGAATGAAAATACCGCAGCAATTTGTAAAGAAGTCCTGGAAGCAGCATCGAGAAAAGGACTGAAGATATCCACAGATCTGAACTATCGTAGTAAGCTGTGGCAATACGGAAAACAACCATTCGCAGTAATGCCGGAACTGGTGCAGTACTGCGATGTGGTGATGGGAAATATCTGGGCCGCACATCAGATGCTGGATACCGCCTTAAATACGGTAGCGCTGGAAACGGCAACGAAAGAAACTTACCTGGCAGAAGCCGCATCTGTAGCGAAAGAAATTACCGAGAAGTTCCCGCGTTGTAAACAGGTAGCATTTACGTTCAGGTTTTCCAATGCATTTACACATAATCTGTATTATGCCACCTGGTATGAGGGGGGCGAACTGAAAGTATCAAAGCAGTATGAAACCAATGAAGTGGTGGATCGTGTGGGGAGTGGGGATAGTTTCATGGCAGGACTGATACACGGACAGGTGAGCGGTATGGATGCGCAGCAGACGATTTCATTTGCAGCAGCAGCGGCGTGGTCCAAATTATTCCTGAAAGGAGATTTTAATTTAACTGATAAAGCAGACATCTTAAAACTGATATAGACATGGCAGTACCAGCAGCAGAGATCATTGCAGCATTTGAGCGTAGTAAAGCAATCCCGGTATTTTATCATGATGATGCCGCCGTATGTATACAGGTATTACAGGCCTGCTACGATGCGGGTATCCGTGTGTTTGAGTTTACCAATCGTGGTGAAAATGCGAAGCGTAATTTTACCGCGATGCGCGAACATAAAATACTGACCATGCCTGATATGTACCTGGGTATTGGTACGATCAAAGTAGCGGAAGATGTAAAGGCGTTTGCGCGTCAGGGAGCGGATTTTATTGTAAGTCCGATCATTGATGCCGGTGTGGCGGAAAGTTGCCGGGAAGAGGATATTGTGTGGATACCCGGTTGTATGACACCTTCAGAAATTGCTATTGCAGAGAAATATGAAGCACCGTTAACCAAACTGTTCCCCGGAAACGTATTAGGACCTGGTTTTGTGAAAGCGATCAAGCCTTTGTTTCCGAAGATGAAGTTTATGCCGACTGGTGGGGTAGAACCTACTAAAGAGAGTATCAAATCCTGGCTGGATGCAGGCGTGGTATGTGTGGGGATGGGCTCCAACCTGCTGAATAAAGAGCTGATCGATAAGAAGGACTGGGCGGCGCTGAAAGTACAGTTAACAGCGCTGGTGAAACTGATCCGGGAAGTAGCCTGATAACAGCATTTACAGCAGGCATTTACATTATTTATTTCTGCGTCTGGTGCTTTGAGCAGACGCAGAAAATAAGGTCTCAACTTTTAATTAGTAATCATTTATCAACGTTTGTGATAAATTCTACATATGCAGGATGTATAGCAGGCAATATTATATGCAAACGTTTGCATTATTCGACAGAGTGTTGTAAATTGATAACACTTTATAAATTCCAAAATGAAAGGCATGGATTCCACTAAAATTGGCAAATATCGCTGGAGCATTTGTGCATTGCTCTTTTTTGCTACGACTATCAACTACATAGACCGACAGGTGATTGGTTTGTTAAAGCCTATATTATCAGACCAGTTTGAATGGACAGAGAAGGATTTTGGCGGAATGATGTCTGCATTTTCGGCTGCCTATGCAGTTGGTTTGCTGGTATTTGGCCGTCTGGTAGATAAGATCGGTACCAAGATGGGATACATCTTATCTATTGTGGTATGGAGTTTTGCTGCGATGGGACATGCGCTGGCCAAGACGACCATGGGTTTTGGTATTGCCCGTGTATTACTGGGACTGGGGGAATCCGGTAACTTTCCTGTGGCGATCAAAACGGTAGCAGAATGGTTCCCTAAAAAGGAGCGGGCACTGGCAACCGGTATATTCAATTCCGGGGCTAATATAGGGGCCGTAGTGGCGCCGATAGTAGTTCCCTGGCTGGCTGGTACCTACGGCTGGCAACATGCCTTTATATGGACCGGTATTATCGGTTTTGTGTGGCTGGTATTCTGGATATTCATGTATGAGATCCCTGCACGCCATAAGAAACTGACACAGGCGGAGTTTGATTATATTCATAGCGATGACACTGCACATACAGTGGCAGACGGAGAAATTCCTGATGGTGTAAAACCTGTTACATCTGCTGCCGTAGCCGCCGCCAGCACACCACCTGAAAAGAAGAGTGTCAGCTGGTCAAAATTGCTGGGTGTAAGACAGACCTGGGCATTTGTATTTGGTAAGCTGCTGACGGACCCTATCTGGTGGTTCTTCCTGTTCTGGTTACCTTCTTACTTTGCCACTACTTTCAACCTCGATTTTAAGAAGCCTAACTTACAGTTATTCGTGATCTATACAGCCACCACTGTGGGTAGTATTGGCGGTGGATATCTTTCTTCCTGGCTGATTAACAAAGGCTGGCCGGTATTCAGGGCGCGTAAGACATCTATGCTGTTGTTTGCGATCTGTGTGGTGCCGATCATGTTTGCGAAGAGTACAAATAATATATGGGTAGTGGTGGGCCTGATCAGTTTAGCGGCGGCAGCACACCAGGCATGGTCCGCCAATATCTTCACGACAGCGTCTGATATGTTCCCTAAACATGCGGTGAGTTCTGTAGTAGGTATCGGTGGTATGGCGGGGTCTATCGGAGGCAGTCTGTTTCCGATATTCGCAGGTTTCCTGCTGGATCACTATAAAGAGCAGGGAAACATTGGTACAGGGTATAATATCCTGTTCCTGATAAGCGGATCAATGTACTTACTGGCGTGGCTGATTATGCATCTGTTTGCACCGAAAATGGAGCAGGTGAAACTTTAGCGCCGGAGGCGCTAAAGTCAATTAGGAATTAGGAATTAAGAATTAAGAATTCATTCCCAATAGGCATTCCAATAAACAAAAGGGCTCCTTGTCAATTGACAAGGAGCCCTTTTGTTTATTGTCTGACAATTAAAATCTAATTCCTAATTCCTAATTGTCTTTAGCCTTTGGCTAAAGACTAACACCGCGTTTCCATGGAATAAAATCGTCCTGGTTCAGCAGTTCAGCTTTGGTTTTTACTTCACCGCTGGCCGTCCGGATAACGTATTCCAGGATCTCTTCGCCCATTTCTTCAATGGATTTTTCCCCACTGATGATCGTACCTGTATTGATATCGATGATATCCGGCATACGCTTCGCCAGTTTGGTATTGGTCGCCAGTTTCACGACAGGAGCGATCGGGTTGCCGGTAGGCGTACCCAAACCGGTAGTGAAGAGCACTACGTTGGCGCCGGAGCCTACTTCAGCGGAAGTAGATTCCACGTCATTACCAGGTGTGCAGAGCAGGTTCAGACCTGGTTTGGTCACATATTCAGTATAATCGAGTACGTCTACTACAGGAGAGATACCGCCTTTTTTGGCAGCGCCTGCTGACTTGATCGCATCGGTAATGAGACCGTCTTTGATATTGCCCGGAGAAGGATTCATGTAGAAACCGGAGCCTACAGATTCCGCCTGGCTTTCATACGCCCGCATGATGCGGATGAATTTATCAGAAGTATCTTTTTCTACACAACGGTTGATCAGTTCCTGTTCCACACCACAAAGTTCAGGAAACTCGGAGAGGATGGAAGCGCCGCCTAAAGCAACGATCAGGTCGGAAGTGTGACCTACAGCCGGGTTGGCAGAGATGCCGGAGAATCCGTCGGAGCCACCGCATTCCAGACCGATTACCAGTTTGGACAGCGGACTTGGCTGACGAGGTTGTTTATCAGCTTCTATCAGGGCCAGGAAGGTATCTCTGATGGCGTCGGACAGCATATCAAACTCTGAGGAACTTTTCTGTTGTTCGAACACCAGTACAGGTTTGTCGAATGCGGGATTCAGTTTCTGTAATGCATCTTTCAGGATAGATACCTGTGCGTGCTGACAGCCCAGACTTAACACTGTTGCACCAGCTACGTTCGGATGGTGAATATAACCGGCCAACAGGGCACAGAGCGCGTCTGAATCCTGGCGGGTACCACCGCAACCACCTTCGTGCATGAGGAATTTCACGCCGTCGATATTGGAGAAAACGGTGTTACGTTTGGTGTTATCCGTTACGGGAGTTGCTTTATAAGTTTTGATGGCGTTCAGGTCACCGCTTTTGTACAGCGATACCAGGTCCTGCACCTGATCATTGTACACTTCGGTAGGAGCGAAGCCCAATCCTTTTTCAAAGGCGGTTTTGATAACGCTGACGTTGCGGTTTTCGCAGAATACCATAGGGATTACCAACCAGTAGTTGCGGGTACCAACCTGTCCGTCTTTACGGGGATAACCCATAAAGGTGCGGTTTTTCCATTTGCTGACGTCAGGCTTTTGCCATTCTATACTACCTTCTTTTTCGTGGAAAGCGTTCGCATCATGCTGAATATTTACGGTGGTGATGAGTTCACCTTTGAGGATAGGCGCATTCGCTTTACCAACGAGTACACCGTACATAGTAATAGGATCGCCGGTTTGTATGTCGGTGATCATGAATTTATGTTTAGCGGGAACTTCCTTGAGTAAAGTAATTGTGGAACCATTAAAACCGACTTCTGTACCCTGAGGGAGGTCCTGCAGGGCAACCAGTACATTATCGTCGGGATGTATTTGTAGAAAAGTGTTCATAATAAGCTAAAGTATGAAATAACAATACCGCCTGTTAATACTAAAATCTTAATCCTTGATAAGATTTTGCCTTTGAAACAGTCAGGATAGTATCATTGTTTGCTAAAACATTTTAACGGCAGAAGTTTAGCAGTTTTGGGTTTGCCGGCATTTTATGCAAACGTTTGCAATTTTCCGTATTAAGCGGTATCTTTCATCCAGGTTATGAAAAAGGTGCACTGATACAAGCATCCCCATAATTTATTATCATTTCCAAACCTAATATGTCGTAATATGACTGCAGAAACCAGGTACGCCTCTAGTCCGGCGGAGGTAATGAGCTGGAATACAGCCCAGACCAGAAAGGAACTTTTGATTGAACAGCTGTTCGTACAGGATGAGATTAAACTGGTATACAGTCACTATGACCGCTTTGTTACAGGTGGTATTTTCCCGGTTACGAAACCATTGCAACTGACTGCTCCTGATCAGTTCAAGGCGGCTTATTTCCTGGAAAGGAGAGAGCTGGGGATCATCAATGTGGGTGGTGCCGGAGTGGTAACAGTGGATGGTGAAACCTTTGAAATCGGCTTTAAAGAAGCGCTGTATGTGGGTAAAGGGAAGAAGGAAGTGTCTTTCAGCAGTAAAGACAGTGCCGCGCCGGCGAAGTTCTACCTGAATTCAACACCTGCACATCATGAATATCCGAGTCGCCATGTGACCCGTAAAGATGCGGAAGTAGTGACACTTGGTGCGATGGAAACATCTAATCACCGTACTATCAATAAGCTGCTTGTCAGCACAGTATTGCCTACCTGCCAGTTGCAGATGGGGATGACTGAACTCAAACCTGGCAGTGTATGGAACACCATGCCTGCACATACGCATGACAGACGTATGGAAGTCTATTTCTATTTCGAAGTGCCACAGGGGCAATCTGTCTGCCATTTCTGGGGCCAGCCGCAGGAAACCCGGCATATCTGGATGCAGAATGAGCAGGCGGTTATTTCTCCGCCCTGGTCTGTTCACTCCGGCGCTGGTACCAGCAACTATACTTTCATCTGGGGGATGGCGGGCGAGAACCTGGATTATGGGGATATGGATGTATGTGCAATACCTGATCTCAAATAGTCATTCATGAAGCGGATATTATTACTGTTAATGGCAGCAGGTGGATGGCATTCCGTGCTGCTGGCTAATTCTACGGGTAATGGTAAAGCAGCTCCGGTAAGCATTACCATCAAAAATACTTCTGCGATCTCCCGTATGGAGGAGATCGTTGAAATACCTTATACAAATCTTGGCCGTCTGACGGGCGCCTTTAAACTGGTGAATAAACAAACCGGAAAGGAAGTGCCTTACCAGATCGCTTATGAGGGTTCTCCTCAGCCACAGTTGCTGCTGGTACAGGTAAGCGTACCTGCGCATAAAAGTGTTATTATATCGGCGGTTGCTGGTCAGCCGGCAGTTGTAAAACCACGTACTTACGCACGTTATGTACCTGAGCGCAAGGATGATTTTGCCTGGGAGAACGACTGCATTGCATTCCGTATGTATGGCGCCGCCCTGGAGAATTTCCCGGCAGAAAATGCGCATGGTATAGACGTCTGGACGAAACGTACGCCTGATCTGGTATTGAACAGGTGGTACAAGACGAACGACTATCACCATGACAACGGTCAGGGACTGGATTACTATCATGTAGGTATGACCCTGGGAGGCGGTGATATAGCACCTTATCTGCATGACTCCCTCTATTTCCCCAAAAATTACAGGACGTGGAAAGTGCTGGATAGCGGTCCGTTACGTTGTACTTTCCAGTTGGGATATGAACCCTGGCAGGTAGACGGCAAAACGGTTGCCGTAGTCAAAACGATCTCCCTGGATGCCGGTGCACAATTGAATAAAATGAGCGTGTTGTATACGTTGCAGCAGGGGGATAGTCTATCGGTAGCAGCAGGTATTGTAAAACGTGCTGATCCCGGCACCTTATTGCTGGACGAAAAGACAGGTGTCCTGGGATACTGGGAACCTGAACATGGCGCTGATGGTATTACAGGTCTTGGACTGGTTGTACCAGTGCAGAAGGGACATATGAAGGTGACAGATCAGCATTTGCTGGCAACAGCAAAGGCGAGTGGGAAAGCTTCGTTTGTGTATTATTTCGGCGCTGCATGGAATAAGGCAGGGTATTATACCAGTGCGGCAGCATGGTTTGCTTATCTGCAGACATTTGCCGCCAAACAGGCTTCTCCACTGGAAATTAACATCAACTAGTAAAATTCTATTGCTATTTATGATCTTACAATCTTTTGATCTGACAGGTAAGACCGCCCTGGTAACAGGGTGTAAAAGAGGCATTGGTATGGGGATGGCGGTAGCGCTGGCAGAAGCAGGCGCGGATGTTATCGGTGTATCCGCCTCACTGGAAAAAGAAGGAAGTGAAGTGGAGAAAGCGGTGAAGGCGACAGGCCGGCAATTCTACGGTTACCAGTGTGATCTGGGAAGCCGGGAAGCGCTTTATGCCTTTGTGAAAGAAGTACATACCAATCATCCTGTAGTGGATATACTGGTGAATAATGCCGGCACTATTCTCCGGAAACCAGCGGCAGAACATCCTGACGAATACTGGGATGAAGTGATCAATATCAATCTGAATGCGCAGTTTATTCTTACCCGTGAAATCGGTAAAGGAATGATCGAACGAGGCAGCGGAAAGATTATCTTTACAGCATCGCTACTCACCTTCCAGGGAGGTATCAATGTGCCCGGATATGCCGCCAGTAAAGGAGCTGTAGGTTCACTGGTGAAGGCATTCGCCAATGAATGGGCAGGTAAGGGGATCAATGTGAATGCAATAGCACCGGGATATATCGCTACCGACAATACAGCTGCATTACGTGCAGATGAAAAACGCAGTGCTTCTATATTGGAGCGTATCCCTGCAGGCAGATGGGGAGAACCAGCCGATTTTAAAGGACCGGTTGTATTCCTGGCATCTGCGGCGGCTGACTATGTACATGGCACGATACTGACTGTTGACGGAGGATGGATGGGGCGTTAAAACAACACCTTTATACTGATCTATGAGCAAAAGAACTGAAAAGACAATCGTTGACATTGCGGAAGAGCTGAAACTCTCCATATCTACCGTTTCCCGCGCGCTGAACAATCATCCGAATATCAGTGTCAAGACAAAGGAAAAGGTGAAGAAGATGGCGAACAAGCTGGGTTATCGTCCCAATGCAATGGCCGCGGGTTTGCGTAACAGCAAGAGCCGGACTATCGGACTGGTCGTACCCCGTATTTCTATGTTCTTTCCTGCTACGATCAGTACCGTTATTCAGAACAAACTGTATGAACATGGCTATCATGTGCTGATCTGTCAGTCGAATGATTCGCTGGAACAGGAGATCGCGCTGGCGGAGACATTATATTCCACCAGGATCGATGCACTGGCTGTTTCCAGTACCTTGTATACAACAGACTTTTCTCACTTTGATATCTTCAAGGATAACAATATACCCCTGGTATTCTTTGACCGTGTGCCGAAAGATTATCAGGCGAAAGTGGTGAGGGGAGATGATTATCTCGGCGGATATACTGTAACGGAACACCTGATAGAAAAGGGATGTAAAGATATTGTACATATCTCCGGACCACTGACCTGTAGTCTTTATGTAGATCGCGTGGCAGGATACAAAAACGCCTTGCGTAAGCATAAGATACCATTCAAGAAATCGCGTGTGTTCTATCACGAACTCACGAAAGAGAATGCACAACAGGCGTGTGAGAAGATCTTTGCCAAACAGCCCTGGCCCGATGGCGTATTTGCTGCCAATGATACAACTGCGATTACTATCCTTGAGTATTGCCGCAAACTGAATCTGCGCGTACCGGAGGATATTAAAATAGTGGGTTATTCCAATGATCCGCGTGCAGAAATTATTACGCCTACCATCACGTCTGTGGATCAGTTCCCGTCATTGATGGGAGAGCGTGTAGCAGCTGCATTACTCGATCTGATGCAGCAACCGGTATCCAATCCACAGCGTTATTCAGAAGAGATCGTGCCTATCAAACTGATAGAGCGTGCGTCTTCGGCGACGACTGTTGCTACAAGAAAAACAAGTAGTAAAAAGAAAGTAAAATAGGGTAGGGTTGCTGTTAATCAACAGCAACCCTGCTTTTCTTTTATACATATATGCAAACGATTGCGTAGAAATAATTGGTTAATAACCGTACAATTTGTAGTGCGGGTAATAAAATTACACGAGATGAAAAAACTATCACTCCTATTCTGTACATGCCTGCTTACGGGCGCCATTACAACAGGGTATGCTCAGCAGAGCAACCGAAAACAGGAACTCATTGCTACTGCCAACAAAACGCTGGACTTGGCAGTACGTCAGTACAAGCTGATGATGCAGCATGTGCCTGACAGCGTATTGCCACGTACAACCAATAATGAAGATGGCAGTTTTGTTACAGCAAAGACGAATTGGTGGACCGCAGGTTTTTATCCCGGTACACTGTGGTATTTGTATGAATATTCCAAAGATAATACCCTGAAGCAGGAAGCATTGAAACGTACGGCACAGGTGGAGGTAGAGAAGAATAATAAAGGGACGCATGACCTTGGATTTATGTTGTATTGCAGCGCAGGAAACGCATATCGTATTACTAAAGATCCGAAGTATAAAGAAGTGTTGCTGACAAGTGCGCGTTCCTTGTCTACCCGCTTTAATCCCAAAGTAGGTTGCATCAAATCATGGGATCATGGCAAATGGCAGTTTCCGGTGATCATTGATAATATGATGAACCTGGAGTTGCTGAACTGGGCGACCCGTGTGAGCAAGGATCCTTCTTTTGACCGTATTGCACGTACACATGCGAATACAACTATTAAACATCATTATAGAAAAGACTACAGTTCTTATCATGTAATTGGTTATGACAGTACCACCGGTGCTGTACTGGCCAGAAATACAGCACAGGGTGCAAATGATACATCTGCCTGGTCCCGTGGACAAGCATGGGGCCTGTATGGTTACACCATGATGTATCGTGATACCAAAGACAAAGCTTATCTGGCACAGGCGCAGCATATTGCTGATTATATCCTGAATCATCCGCGTATGCCGGAAGATCTGATCCCTTACTGGGACTACGATGCGCCTGGCATTCCGAATGCACCGAGAGATGCTTCAGCAGGTGCGGTAGCAGCATCTGCATTACTGGAACTGAGCCGTTACACGAAAGGGGCGACTTCCACACGTTACTGGAATGCTGCGGAGAAAATGCTGGAAAGTCTGGCGAGTCCGGCTTACCTGGCGAAAGAGGGAGAGAATAACAACTTCATCCTGATGCACAGTGTAGGATCCATTCCACATAAATCAGAAGTGGATGTACCACTGACTTATGCAGATTATTACTTTGTAGAAGCACTATTACGGTACAAGCAATGGGCTAAATAATGCACAGACGTCATTTTATAAAAGCTTTTCCCCTGGCCGGTATGGCAGGGGCGGTACAACCAGGACAATTCCTGCTGGCTGATAGTAAGCCGGCAGGAATTGTTGCAATACAGGCAGACCGTGAGTATTGGGTACAGTTGCTGGCCCGTATTGCGGAGCCGGTCATGAAATCACTGAGCGCAGGACAACTACGTCAGCAGATGCCGCTGGAGGTAGCGCCGGGATATAACAAGCCTGTGGAAAAAGTGACTTATTTAGAGGTTTTTGGCCGTACTATGGCCGGTATTGCTCCCTGGCTGGAACTGGGTGCAGATGGAACAGAAGAGGGCAAAATAAGGGCTCGTTTTATCGAATATGCGTTGAAGGCAACCGCACAGGGAGTGCAACCTGGCGGTCCCGATCAGATGAATTTTACGGGACAGTTTGATGGCCAGCCGCTGGTAGATGGCGCCTTTCTGGCACATGCATTTATCCGCGCCCCCAAACAGCTATGGCAGCCCTTACCCGATACGGTGAAACAACAGGTAATAGCGGGCTTCAAAAGCCTGCGCAGCATTCGACCGGGGTATAATAACTGGCTGTTGTTTGCGGGTATCATAGAGGCGGCATTATTGTTATTTGGAGAGGAGTGGGACGGTATGCGGGTGGATTATGCGGTGAAGAAACACCAGGAGTGGTATAAAGGTGACGGGATGTACGGAGACGGGACGGATTTCCACTTTGATTATTACAATGGTTTTGTGATTCAGCCGATGCTGACAGATATATTGAAGGTCTTGTCAGACGCCCGCAAAGCGCCGCTGAAAGACTATGAGCAGGCTATTAGCAGGATGCAGCGTTACGGGGAGATACAGGAGCGGCAGATCTCTCCGGAAGGTACATTCCCGGTTGTGGGACGTTCTATGACTTACCGTAATGCGGTTTTTCAGCCATTGGTACAGCTGGCCTTACATGAGCAGTTACCCGCTACGCTGACACCGGGTCAGGTAAGAGCGGCATTAACAGCTGTGATAAAGCGGATATTTGAAGCGGAAGGTACGTTTGATAAGAAAGGCTGGTTGCAGCTGGGTTTTTGCGGACATCAGCCGGAGATAGCGGATGTGTATACTTCTACGGGCAGTTTATACCTCTGTACGACGGGATTTTTAGCATTGGGGCTGCCGGCAGACCATACTTTCTGGACAGCGGCTCCGGAAGAGTGGACGGCCCAAAAAGCATGGTCGGGTAAGGCAGTAAAAAAAGATCATGCGCTTTAGTCTGTGTTAATATCTATCAGACCGTATCTGATACCGAAGATGACGAGTCCGACGCGGGTCTTTACCTTCAGTTTGTCGCAGAGGCTGCTTTTATAATCATCGATGGTACGTGGACTGACGAACATTTTCTGGGCAATTTCCTTGTAAGAAAGTTCGGTACAGAGGAATTGCAGGAATGTCTTTTCCTTTGGCGTCAGTTCGATCTTCTCACTGAGAGATAATACGTCTTTCTGCAGACCGGAGATGACTTTTCCGGAGATATAATCGGGCAGATAAAAGTCTTTCTTTATAATAGAATCAAATGCTTCTTTGAGATCATCCGGTTCTACATTCTTCATGATATAACCTTTTGCACCTGATTTAAGCATTTTGATAATGACCGACTCATCATTGAGCATTGAGAGCGCGAGTACTTTGATCTGAGGGAAATGGTTATTGATCCAGGCAGCGGTTTCGTAACCGTTCATGCCTGGCATGTTCACGTCAAGTATGAGTATATCAGGTAACTGTAACTCACGGTTATTGATGATCTTGATTACTTCTTCGCCGTTGCTGGCTTCAAAGAGGATGAAGTAATCCGTAAAAGTATTAATCAGCCTGCCAAGCGCTTTTCTTACCAGTACATGGTCGTCGGCAATAGCAACACTATATTTCGCTTTCCTGGTTATGCTCATGTAATGACTCTTTGTTTATGGGTATAGTGATCCGAATGGCTGTTCCGCTATTTTTCGCACTATTGATATGGAATGTGCCTCCTATCAGGGAGGCCCGTTTTTTTATGTTCATTAACCCAAGGCCTTTCAATCTTTCCTGTTTTGCAAACAGTGCTTCAGGATCGAAGCCTACACCATTATCCTTGATTTCCAGAATGATGATATCTGTTTTATGGGAAAGCCGGACTTCTACCTTAGTGGCTTTTGCATGTTTGACAATGTTATTGAGCATTTCCTGTACAATGCGGAAAAGTATAATCTCGGTCTGATGGTCCAGCAGGTTCCTTACGTCGGCAAAATTAAAAGAAGTTTCGTACAAATTGGTCCTTTTCAGTCTCTCCAGCTCGAAGTCGATAGAGTTGGCAAGGCCTATTTCAGTAACGCGGTCTGTGTGTAAACTGCGGGAAAGATCTCTTAATTCTGTGATCGCTTTCTGTAAAGCTTTTCTGCTCTCTTCTATATATTCATGTGCCTCACTGTTATTTTCAACTGGTACGGTTAACAGGGAAAGTGCTACGAAGGTGAGCGACTGTCCGATATTATCATGTATTTCCTGGGAAAGGTGACCAAATACATTTTCCTGGATTTCCAGTTGTGATTTCAATAGTTCCTGTTCATACCTTTCTTTCATCAGCCTAAGTTCCTGCGCCTGTGCCTGCCTGCTTTTTTGATTCAGTATCAACATAATAACAATGAAGCCCACCAGTAAGACAAGCAGGAAGAGGGACGTAAAAATGACTAGGAATACCTCCTGAAAATCAGATTGCATATGAACGAAATGCTAAACAATAAATATAGGATAATATTTACCATAAGGTTGATGAAATAAAGTGTCTTTAAGTTATAAAATGGCATTAATGATATGGCATTGATAACTCCCGTCAGTGGCGGACTGCAGGTGTAAAAAAAGAGCAAACCAGTGGATACCCAGAACGGGGGTTCCTTTAGTAAGCTATGCGGTCCTGGATATTTAATACGTTCATAGAAGTAGCAGACACTGGCTGTTACTACTATGACACAACCCGATAGGAAAGTATAAGTATTAAAAATGGTGTTAGTTCCCTGAATGAGCAGCAGGTTAATCAGTGCCAATATCGGATATGCAAACATTAATACTCCCATTACCTTGACCAGTCTCGCATTTGTCATAAAGGAACGGAGCAGGAAGATCAGATAGGTAAAGTTGATGATTGCATATAAGTTATAAAAGATCAGGTTTCGTATGTTATGAATGCTATACCACCAGGCCACAACTTCCACAATAATAGTCACCAGTATATATATAATGAACGAGTTCAGGTACCGCGGAGGATCTTTCTGAAGTTTAGCCAGCAATGCCGTGATAAAACAGATAATAATGATTAATACATGCATAGGTAACTGATATAGAGACGTATGAGAAAACACGAGCATGTATGTACGCAGGACATAGATTATTGGTGGCAGATGTTTAAACTGTTACTAATGACTTTAATGCGGATGGTAAATTAGTAAAAGTGGAGATAAGATAGTTTCATGCCTATTAAAAAAACTGCCGGATGGTATATCCGGCAGGCTTAGAACATGATTTTATATGGATGGGGAAACGTTACATTTTGGAAAGCTGCAGCTCTGCAATTTTGTGAACAGGTCTTTTTGGATCGCCTGTACAGTAGGGTGGACAAGGCAATCCGAAGTTGAATGCTATTATCTCCGGTCCGTTTGGTGTAGAAACATACATGTCTTTATTTTCGGTTTTACCGGTCTGACTAGCTTTCTGCTGTGTAGCAACAAAAGCTATTGTCTGTCTGTCCTCGAGTAAGACGTTTTCCGGGAAAACGGATGGGTATGCCCCGAAATAAACCCTGATGCCATCTGCACCTGCCGCTTCTGCAGTCTCGATATATTGCTTCAGCTCGTCCAGGCTGTACCATACGCTCAGAGAATCAGGTTTTCCAAGACGCTCAGAATTAGCTCTCCATCTGTTTTCTCTATAGTTTTCTCGTAACATTGACACATGCTTGTTATCTACGAACTGACCTGCTTTCATGATTTTTGCGGCTGACATAAGATATGTATTTTAGGTTTATTGATCTCGTTAACAACCTAAAACTAGGTTTAAAAACATGGGCATTTCGCTGTAAGTTTATGATTATCATAACATTACAAACATGAGAAATTTATAATTACTATATAATCAGATCATATATAGTTTTATCTAATATAAAATCCGTGTATTTATGCTTTTATTTCGTATTAATATGAAGTTAAAACTGCGTGAATATCGGTATAAATTTACCGCATAATACCGGTGGTGAAAAAAAATCACATGTAACTGCTGATTTTTCTGTGTGCTTTTGTTCAGAATGTCCCCCTTATTATATAACAATCGAAAATTGGCTGATTTCTTACCGGGAAACATCGGTTATATAACAACAGTGATTTACGCAGTTTGTATTTGCGTAAATCTACATTTCCTCTTGATTTATTGCCGGTTTTTTATCCCCACTTACCTCTAATGGAAATACTGTTTATCAGTTAATTATCGCTTTAAAATGCGCTATTGGTGTGAGTCACAGGCGTTTTGCTATACCGTGGTTTTTTTGCGTGTTATAACAGGTAACTCAAGGATGTGTGCTGCATTCTTCGTTTACGTTCTCCATGAAGGTCAGATCAACTTTATTTTCTCTAATATTGAGAAGGCAATTAAGCCTGAATGCTGATTTAAAATATTGTACCCTTTGAAAACCCTAATTGTATTGTCCCCCCCAAAGTACCATAACTGGCCTGCTTTTTAGCAGGCCTTTTCTTTTGTATTACTTCAACTTCGTGCTGCCTTCAATGATATACTCCTTCAATGCCGGAAGATCATGAAAGAAGCGAAAAGCAATGACAGTATCTGCTGTTTTATCATCCGCTGGACTGAATAGTGTTATCTCTGTTTCGCTGTCTGTAATCCAGGCATTCTTCGTTCCTGCCAGCGCCTGACCGGTGGACGGTTCGCCGTATAACTGGCTCAATCGCCATGCCAGTTGTTTGTTGGCCTCCTGTGGATACAGAAAAATACGGTTTATGAATCCGCTTTCATTGATACCGGTGAATAGGTATTGCAGGTCAATACCGGTGTCATCCCGTTCAATTGTGCCTCTGGCGGTACCAGTAAAGGCATGATAGTGAGCGGGATCCGGATAGACGCGGAAATGGCTTTTACAGTCATAAGAGGGAAAAGGTAACATGCCCGGAATGTGTTCCGGCTTTTTTCCAAGCTGTATTTCACCAATGCCCAGGTTGTGGAACCTGAAGCTGTAAGAGGGTGGCATCGCTTTCATATGTATGGGTTAGTACTTATAAATTTACACAAAAAAGTAAAAGGGACGAACAAGAGGCATTTCCCTCTTATCCGTCCCTTTCATTTATGCGGGTAATGACTATTTCTTTGATTTGGCGCCCATCTGGAATACCAGACGGCCTCCGTTCATGATATCAGCATGGCTGATAGCATTTCTTGTTACAGGCTGACCATTCAGGGTCACTTTCTGTACATATACGTTTTTGTCACTCTGATTGATCGCTTCTACTGTAAATGTCTTACCATTTTCCAGCTGAATACTCGCTTCTTTTACAGCAGGGCTACCCAGGATGTATTCATCTGATCCCGGACATACAGGATAGAAGCCCAGAGAGGTAAAGATGTACCATGCGCTCATTTGTCCGCAGTCATCGTTTCCTCCCAGACCATCTGCACCTGGATGGTACATTTTCTTCAGGATCATACGCACTCTTTCCTGTGTTTTCCATGCTTCGCCAGTCCAGTTGTAAAGGTAAGCCACGTGGTGAGATGGTTCGTTACCATGTACGTAGTTACCGATGATACCGTCACGGGTGATATCTTCTGTTTCTGCAAAGAATTCATCAGGCAGGTGCATGGTGAACAGAGAATCCAGGTGTTTAGAGAAGCGTTTTTTACCACCGTTCAGCTCAATCAGCTGTGCAGGGTATTGTGGTACATACAGGCTGTAGTTCCATGCATTTCCTTCAATGAAGCCCTGGTTGTCGGTCTTCAGCGGATCGAAAGCAACACGGAAAGTACCATCATTCAGGCGTGGGCGCATGTAACCAATGCTGGCGTCATATACATTGCTATAGTTCAGAGAGCGTTTGATAAATTCGTCATAGATATCCTGTTTGCCCAGTTTCTTTGCGATCTGTGCGATACACCAGTCATCATATGCATATTCCAGTGTTTTGGATACTGATGCACCGCTCTTATCTTCCGGTACATAACCTTTGTCAATGTAATAACCGATCCCATCGTAGCTACGATGTCTTGCTGTTGTTACACAGGCTTCCAGTGCTTTTTCCTGATCAAAAGGCGCGTTGCCTTTGATGATGGCATCTGCTATCAGTGATACGCTGTGATAACCGATCATACACCAGTTCTCATTAGCATAATGAGACCATACCGGTAACATATGCTGTACGCTTTGGTCATAGTGTGCAAGCAGAGACTGTACCATGTCAGCGTTACGCTTAGGCTGGATAACGTTGAATAAAGGATGCAGTGCTCTGTAAGTATCCCACAGAGAGAAAGTCGTATAGTTGGTAAAGCCTTCTGCTTTATGATTATTCTGATCCAGGCCACGGTAGCTGCCATCAATGTCCATGTAAGTGGTAGGACTGAGAAAGGCGTGGTACATCGCCGTATAGAAATTAATCATCTCGTCATTGCTGTTCAGCTGAGCAGTCACTTTATGCAGTTCTTTGTTCCATTGTGCCTGACCATCCTGTTTTACTTTATCGAAATCCCATCCTGGTATTTCCGCACGCAGGTTAGCCAGTGCTCCTTCGGTGCTTACCGGAGACAGGGCAAACTTGATCTTGATTTTTTCACCTGCCTGCACTTTGAAATCAAACCAGGCCCTGATCTGACGGCCGGCCATTTCGGGGAAGTTGTGCGCTACATCAAACTTGCGCCAGAAACCCTTGTATACATCATTTGCATAGTTCTGATGACCATACTGAGAGATCGGTTTGGAGAAGGACATTGCAAAATATTCTGTCCTCGTACGCGCCCATCCGTTAGTCTGACGATAACCGGTGATCAGCGTATCGTTTTCTACTCTTACGAATGTCCATACATTCTTGTTGCCATAGTTATAGATGCCCGCCATCAGGTCCAGGATGATATGCGCCTGGTCTGTCGCTTCGGCAAAGGTATACTGGTGAAAGCCCACACGGTTGGTGGTGGTCAGTTCGGCCGTGATATTATATTTATCGAGTTTTACTTTATAGTAGTCCGCTTCGGCTACTTCGTTATCATGTGAGAAGGTAGAGCGATAACCTGTTTCCGGATTTGTCGCTGTACCAGGGTTCAGGAGCAGCTTACCGGTAGTCGGCATGATCAGGAAATCTCCCAGATCAGAGTGGCCCGTACCGCTGAAGTGCGTATGGCTGAAGCCTGTAATGGTTTTATCTACATACTGGTATCCTGCACAGTATTTATAAACGTCCGGGTTGTAGCGGCCGTTCATCTCATACGGGAGGGTATCTGTTTCCGGGCTCAGTTGCACCATTCCGAATGGTACAGTGGCTCCGGGATAGGTATGTCCCATCTTCTCCGTACCGATAATAGGTTTAACATACTGCACCAGGTTCTTGTCCTGGGCCTGCAGGGAAAGCTGCGTGCATAATGATAATGCAGTGATTAATGAAAGACGAGTAACCAAACGTGCGCCCATTGTCAATGTGTATTTTAGCGATTAGATAACCCCGCAAAATAAAAGTTCCGGGGTAAACGACTTGTCACAGCCGGGTAAAAGAGTTTAAATGAAATGTAAATAATGAAAAAATGAGGCATTTTCAATATTTTGTCGGCAAATTCAGCGAGCAGTGACAAAACCGATATTAGTAATAAAATTTGGGACAGCCTCCATTACGCATGAAAATGGGGAGCTGGATGAAACAATAGTGGCTTCAATAGCCAGGCAGGTAGCCGATCTTAAGGATGAATACAATATCGTATTAGTGTCATCAGGGGCCGTGGCTGCAGGTAAGAAGTACCTTAAGAATTATGGAGGTACGATGAGCGAACGTAAGGCAGCGGCAGCGATAGGTAACCCCTTGCTGCTAAGCAAATATGCCCGTTATTTCTCGCCATATGACATTGCCATTGCTCAAAGCCTTTGTGAACGGAGGCATTTCAGCAACAGGGCGCAGTTTCTTCAGCTAAAGAAGACATATGAGGAATTATGGACCAGTGGCGTGATCCCCGTCGCAAATGAGAATGATGTAGTAAGCGACCTGGAACTGAAATTTTCAGATAACGACGAACTGGCGACCCTGATAGCCGTGGGCTTTGGCGCCAGTATGCTACTGTTCAGCACTTCTGTAGGAGGTGTCCTGGACAGGGAAGGAAAGGTCGTTCCCAAGATAGAAGCGATCGATGAGTCTATCCTGTCACTGGCAGACACTAAAAAGTCCAATCTGGGCCTGGGAGGCATGGTATCCAAGCTTACTTTTGCCCGACTGGCTACCCGTATGGGGATTAAAGTAGTGATATTCGGTATCCATACTACTGATGGTATCCTGAACGCTATCGCCGGTAATACCGGTACTTTATGTCTGCCGCAGGAATGTAGTATGCCTGCCCGCAAGAAATGGCTGGCCAGCGGCAGCCTTGTAACCGGTCGTGTACTGGTAGACGAGGGTGCGCTCGCAGCTCTGCAGAAAAGACGTAGTTTGCTGGCAGTAGGTGTTCTGACCGTGCTGGAGAGATTTGAAGGCGGAGAGGTGTTTGAGATCGTCGATGAAGAACATAATGTTATAGCGGTGGCGCGTGCGAAAGTTTCCTCCGACCTGCTGTCAGATGAAGGCAAGGTGCAGAACCTGGAGATCGCACATGCTGACGATATCGTGTTGTTATAAACAATTGTTTTAAAATACCGGAAGATGGAATCTATACAACCTTTACTGGAGAAGGCACAGGCAGCTACCCGCTCCCTGAAGACACTGCCAGATGCGCAAAAGCAGGAATTGCTGCGGAAGCTTTCCACCGTGGTGGAAGCACATACCGATGCGATTGTTGCGGAGAATAAAAAGGACCTGGATAAGATGTCTGATCAGGACCCCAAAAAAGACCGTTTATTATTAAATACTGCCCGTATCAAACAGCTGGCCGATAGCCTGAATGATATAGCTGGTCTGCAGGACCCGGCCAATCAGTTACTGGTTGAAAGAACGCTGGACAATGGATTGCAGGTACAGAAACGTACCGTACCCCTGGGTGTGGTAGGCGTTATATATGAATCAAGACCGAACGTTACACTGGATGTAGCGGCACTCTGTATCAGATCGGGGAATGTGGCGGTGCTGCGTGGCGGTACAGACGCATTCCATACCAATATTATCCTGGTCGACCTGATACAGCAGGTGCTGAAGGAATTTAATGCGGATCCCAATGCAGTACAGTTATTACCGGTCGACAGAGCGCTGATCGGTGAAATGCTGACAGCTGTTAAATATATTGACATCATTATCCCGCGTGGTTCACAGCAGCTGATCGACTATGTACGCGCAAATTCCAAAGTACCTGTTATCGAAACAGGGGCAGGTGTTTGTCATACATATGTGGAAAAGACTGCAGACCTGAAGAAGGCCAGCGCTATTATTACCAATGCAAAAGTATCCCGTCCATCCGTATGTAATGCGCTGGATACAGTGTTGGTCGATAAAGAGGTGGCACCTGAGTTACTGCGTCAGCTGGCTGATTCCTTACAGGATTATGATGTGGAGATCTTTGCAGATGAACTATCTTTCAACCTGTTACAGGCGTTGGAATATCCTTACCTGATCAAGGCTACACCGGCTGATTTCGGACGGGAATTCCTCGATTATAAGTGTTCAGTGAAAGTTGTAGATGGATTAGAGGATGCCCTGCAACACATACAGGAATATTCATCCAAACATTCTGAAGCTATCGTATCACAGGATACAGTACTCAGCGAACGCTTTCTGAATGAGGTGGATGCAGCGGCTGTCTATGTGAATGCTTCCACCAGGTTTACAGATGGTGGCGTATTCGGATTGGGCGCTGAGATAGGCATCTCTACACAGAAGTTGCACGCACGCGGACCTTTTGCTTTAGAGAAACTGGTGACAGAAAAATGGTTCGTCAGAGGCGACGGCCAGGTCAGATAGTACCCTCATCGACCCTTTTAAAGCGATATCCTTTTTGTTTAAGATATTTAATCAGCTGTTGTAAATGCAGGTACAGTTTATCCCTTCTCCGGGGATCTGTCCCTGCATGGATCAGCAGTATAACGCCATTCAGTTTTCCCGCTCTCTGCTGCTCAAAAGTCTTTACAGACTGAATGATCGTTTTGCTGCTTTTGTAGGTTTTTCCCATTTCAGGATATGTATAATCTGCATTACTACCGGTACCCGGTGTAAAGCAGACAATCTGTAAGCCTAGGTTTGCCGACCAGGCAGCAACGCTGTCATTCCACCATTCATAGGGAGGAATAAAGCAGTTCACTTTACCGGTATCGATACCAAGTTCCTGCATTACAACGAGGTTGTTGTGCATATCGTTTGTGAATTGTTGCTGTGTTATCAGCAGACTATCCCTTTTTTTCCAATCGCAATACAAAAGGTGTTTATCTGAATGTGGGCCGAGATAGTGCCCTTCTTTATACAATCGTTGAATACCTGATCTGAAGAGTGGATTGCGGTAAAAATTACCTGTGAAGAAAAAGGAACCTTTGAGCTTTCCCTGTTTTAAAGTTTGTGTGATGGATGATAGTCCTTCTCCGAATTCATCTGCCGTAAAAACCAGCGCGATTTCCTTGTGTGAACTATCCATCCTGGTGATACCACCTTGTGTAACTGTGTATCCTTTTTCTCTTGCAGCATGTTCCTGTGCTGCCAGCAGATAGATCAGTACCGCGGTACCGTCCATCGTCGGTTCATTGGTACTGTAATCGCCATAGTCATCGTGGTATACGGCCAGGTCACTCTGGAATGCGGCATATTCATCCACATCCTGCAACCGGATACCGATCAGGTTTTTGAAGATATTGGTATATACCGGACCGTCTACCAGTCCGCCGTCAATAGGATACTGTTTCAGGTGTGTAAAAGAGGAATGGGGATCTGTAGGTGTATCGCCGTGTGCGGGTAATCCATATACCATAGCAGTACCCCAGGGATTACATCCGAAGATCCAGTCGAAGCAGGCCTGTTCAAGCTGGAGATAAGTATTATCACCGCTCAGCTCCCGGTACCAGTAACATTGTATGGCAAAGGCAACTGTGAGGTTATTGCTACACCAGATAAATGGAATACCCCGGTAAAATGCATTCCTGGAAGCTTTCTGCCATACCCGGTCTATTCCTTCCCGGTAATAACGGATCAGTGTATCTCTCTGCGGACCTTTCACTTGTCTGGCAAGTTCTGCATGGCCCTGGTTAATGAAGGGATACCATTGATAATGGCGGGCAGTATCTTTTCCTAACCAGGGAGTGACTGGTTCCTGGTGGGCAAAGTCCAGCGCATTGGAGAGGTATTCTTTTCCCAGGGAAGCGGCTGCCAGCTCCATATCATCTGTCCAGTTATCTTCTTCATAGAAATAGGGAGAGCGTCCAGGGGCGGTCTGACAAACGCCTGGTTTGGCCATACCGAAAGCATAGGCGGCTTTGGCCTTATGACCAAGGCTATCAGCATAGCTGGTATAGATGTTTGTGAATAACTGTTGTCCGAGGGCGAAGCAGCTGCTAAATTTCCCGGCTGTGGAAGCTGTGCCGGTAGCCCGGTTTTTATATTTCAGCAATCCCTGAGGTTCGCCGATACAGAAATAGACAGGACGTTCGAGTCCGCGGCCATAAAAGTTTGTATCCTGTTTAGGAATACGCATTCCCTGATGATCTCTGTCATCCCCTATCTGATTATACATCCTGTCGTCCCGTGGATTCATTTTAATGAGCCAATCCAGGCCCCATTTTGCCTCGTCTAATACATCGGCTATACCATTACCGCCAGCGAGTCCGTTTGCTTGTAATGAGTCTGAAAATACCCCTGGGAAGTCACGCCAGGCAGCCAGCAGGTGCCAGGTAGCGTTAGCGGAAGTGGTGACGTATTGCAGATAATCAGATGCATCGTGCCAGCCTCCCGAAACGGGGATAAATGTGGTATCCGGACTGTATACCGGAAAGCCATCATGTGTGTGGCAGGAGTCTTTCAGGAAAGGATTGAAACCGCTACGTTGCTGACGCATATATCGCAGACAAAAGTCGGCTGCTCCTTTATAAGCATTGTCGCTGATGAGAAAGGCGGGGGATTTTGCTTTTGCGGTTTGCAGATAATATTGCCCGGGCGACGTGAAAGAGGAGAAATCCAGCCGGGAAGTTTGGGTGAACGGACCATAAGCACCTGCGGCCCTGCCTGCCTTTCCTTTATACTCCACTTTGCCGGTGACGGCGTTGACCAGTTCAAAATATTTTAATGTATCTTGTTCTTTACTGCACCAGACCGCAACCTTGCTGCCTCGGGGGGCATATCCGAGTTGATTGATACGTATCAGGTCCGCAAGAAGGGGATGGCTGATAAATGTGGATAATACCAGCAAGAGCAGCTTTTTCATATACACGCGGTTTTGGTTGAAGTACTGTGAAAATATAAATTAATTCGTTTTTCTGCATACAAATACTAGATATTTTGCGTTTTTGTGTTTATATTTAAACGTGAATGTGCGTTTTTATGCAGGTTTTTATCAACTGAAATAATAATTCCCGGGTATGACAGCAGGCCTCTTGTTCTCGATCGTCATTGCATATTTTTTTATATTATTAGTGGTAGCCTGGTATACCGGCAGAAATTCCAATAATGAATCCTTCTTTATAGGCAACCGTAACAGTAACTGGATGCTGGTAGCCTTTGGTATGATTGGTACCTCGCTGAGCGGAGTGACCTTTGTGAGTGTGCCCGGAGATGTGGGGAAAACAGCATTCTCGTATTTACAGGTAGCTTTCGGCAATATGCTGGGGTATGTAGTGATCGCGTTTGTATTACTGCCCTTGTATTACCGGCTTCAGTTGACTTCTATCTATAATTACTTCAATACGCGTTTCGGCGTCAGGTCTTATAAAACGGGAGCTTCCTTTTTCATATTATCCAGGACACTGGGAGCGACCGCACGTTTATATCTCGTTGTAAATATCCTTCAGAATCTGTTGCAGGAGACTTTCGGTAATCAGTTCACTGTTCCTTTCTGGCTCACCACACTGATCATTCTGATGATGATACTGTTGTATACATTTGAAGGAGGGGTGAAGACAATTGTATATACTGATACCTTACAGACGACCTGTATGCTGTCTGGCCTGGTGATCTGTATCATCTATATCCTGAATCACCTGGACCTGAGTGTGGGTACAAGTCTGCAGGCAATGAGTGACAAAGGTATGTCCCAGATCTTCTTCTGGGATCCGAATAGTCCGCACTTCTTTCTGAAACAGGTACTGGGTGGGGCGTTTATAACCATCACTATGACTGGTATGGACCAGGAAATGATGCAGAAGAACATATCCGTAAAAAGACTGGTAGATGCACAGAAAAATGTGATGACCCTGAGTGTGATCTTTGTGGTCGTGATTATCCTCTTCCTGTTCCTCGGCGGACTGTTATACCTGTTTGCAGAGCAGATTAACGTAACAGCATCCGCAGATAAGTTATTCCCGACATTAGCCCTGGATGCGCGGTATATGCCACCGGCCATTTCTATTATTTTCATCATTGCACTGATCTCTGCATTGTTCCCGAGTGCGGATGGTGCAATCACTGCATTGACATCTTCTTTCTGTATTGATATACTGAATCTGCAAACTGGCAGACCAAGATCTGAGCAGCAGAAAAAGAATATCAGAAGGGTTGTACATCTTGGATTCACCGTTATATTCATGGTTGTCGTGCTGATATTTAGGCAGATTGACAGCTCAAGTATGATCTCTGTAATTCTGAAAGTAGCTTCTTATACATACGGACCTTTACTTGGTTTATTTGCATTTGGCATTCTGACAAAACGTACGGTAAATGACGATATGGTACCACAGATAGCGATTGCTGCACCAATATTATGCTTTGGTCTGGAGTACTTCCAGCAGTATATCTTCGGCGGTTATAAAATAGGTCTGGAATTGTTAATCATCAACGGCTTGCTCATGTTCATCGGGTTGTGGCTGTGCTCTAAAGATTTTCAAAAAAGAGGTCTGGTATCCTGATCCATAAATTTTAAAGTTAACGCTATGCTTACTACAGAAATGTCTTCCCATTTTAATAATCTGGAGAAGATGAGTGTTCGCGCCCTGTTGGAAGGGATCAATAGTGAAGATATCACGGTTCCGCTGGCAGTGGCAAAAGCAATTCCACAAATAGAATTACTGGTTACTGCAACAGTTGAAAAGATGAAGCAGGGAGGTCGCCTGTTTTATATAGGAGCAGGTACCAGCGGTCGCTTAGGTATACTGGATGCGTCCGAATGTCCGCCGACATTTGGCGTGCCGCATGAAATGGTCATAGGTATTATCGCAGGAGGCGATACGGCTATCCGGAAGGCTGTAGAGTTTGCAGAAGATGATACGCAACAGGCAGCAAAAGACCTGGATAATTATCATATTAATGAGAAAGATGTAGTCATAGGTATCGCTGCATCAGGCACAACGCCTTATGTGATTGGTGGTGTAAAGGCAATGAGGGAGAGAGGTATTGTCACCGGATGTGTTACCTGTAATGTGGGGAGTCCGCTGGCAGCTGAGGTACAATATCCTGTAGAAGCGGAAGTAGGTGCAGAGTTTCTGACCGGCAGTACCCGCATGAAATCTGGTACCGCACAGAAACTTATACTGAATATGATCTCTACCTCAGTAATGATACAGTTAGGAAGGGTAAAGGGGAATAAGATGGTAGATATGCAGCTGAGCAATCATAAACTGGTGGATCGCGCAACGCGGATGGTGATGAGTGAATTGAATGTAGACGAGGCTACGGCTCGTCAGCTGATAGCAGAAAAAGGCAGTGTAAGAGCGGCCATTGAAGGCAGAAAATAAACAGTATGAACAGCAATCTACGGCAACTATTTACAATTGCGGAAAAGCCGGTAAGACGTATCATCGGACTGATGTCAGGTACCTCGCTGGACGGATTGGATGTGGCATTATGTGCGATCAGCGGCAGCGGAATGGAGACACGTGTTACACTGGAAAAGTTTGACACGGTGACTTACCCGGTAGCCGTGAAAGATGCAATCAGGAAAGTGTTCGCAAAAGACACTATTCCTTTTCAGCAACTTTGTCTGCTTCATCCCTGGCTGGCCGATCTGCACGCAAAGTGGATATTGGAATGTTTGTCTGAATGGGGAATATCTCCGAAGGAAGTAGATCTGATCGCATCACATGGGCAGACGGTTTATCATAGTCCGAAGATATTACATCAGTTGCCGGACTTCCCGAACGCTACTTTACAAATTGTGGATGGAGATCATATTGCTGTAAAGACGGGTATTATCACCTTCAGCGATTTCAGGCAGAAGCACATAGCAGCAGGTGGAGAAGGCGCTCCATTGGCATTGTATGGAGATTATTGTCTGTTTTCCAGGCAGGGAGAAGACAGGGTGATGTTGAATATGGGAGGGATTGCCAACTTCACTTTTTTACCAGGAGATCTGGCAGCATCCGGTGTTTTTGTAACAGATACAGGGCCGGGTAATACTTTACTGGATGCTTTTGCAAGAACGTATTTCCAGGTGGAATATGACAAGGATGCATTGTTTGCAAAGCAGGGTGTTGTAGATGAAAAGTTATTATCAGCCCTCAAGGATAATTCCTTCTTTAAAGAACCGTTTCCACGTACGACAGGACCTGAATTATTCAGCAAAGCATATGTACAACAAGCACAACTGAAAAGTGGTACCAATGAGATATCACCTTATGATATGCTGGCTACCCTGACCCGTTTCAGTGCAGATACGATTACGGATGCACTGAAGAGTGTGTTACGCGAAGATAGTGATTATGCGGTATACGCCAGTGGTGGCGGCGCACACAACCCATTACTGATGGGATGGATAAAAGAACGTTTGCCAAGATTACAGTTGCGAACTACTGGAGAACTGGGTATAGCCGGAGATGCAAAAGAGGCGGTATTGTTTGCAATACTGGCTAATGAAGCGATAGCAGGCGAAGGCATCAACTTTGGTAGGCCAGGAATGCCTGCTGTTACCATGGGTAAGATATCATTTCCTGCATAAACCCGCACTGTTTTCTGGAAACCTGCATTAAAGAAGCAAAAAAATGCGGGTTTATATTTTGTTTTCTGCGTTTTTTTGCAGAAATTCAATCTTATATTCAACCAAATTGATTGCCTGATGTTAAAGGAAGAACGCCTCGCTTATATACTTCACCAGGTAAACCTGCACAACAAGGTGTTGTCTTCCCATCTCAGCGAACAGATACAGGTATCAGAAGATACCATCCGTCGTGATCTTGCAGAGTTGGCGCAGGAGGGAAAGATCATCAAAGTACATGGCGGCGCGTTATCGAATTCATTTCATCAGGGTATTGCATCCCAGGATGTATATGCCGTAGAAGATAAAAAGACCATTGCATTAAAAGCCGTTCAGCTTATACATGACGGCATGTTTGTATTAACTACAGGTGGTACTACTATTGCCGAACTGGCGCGGGTACTGCCGAGAGATCTGCAGGCTACTTTTATTACCGTTAGCCTGCCTGCTGCTTTTGAATATGCGAATCATCCGAACATAGAAGTAATTGTGATAGGGGATAAATTATCCAAAGGATCTAAGATCACCGTAGGGGGAGAAGCGATTTCAAAGATAAAAATGATCAAAGCGGATCTGTGCTTTCTGGGTAATAACGCAATAGACGCAGAAGACGGACTGACAGACAATGACTGGGACGTTGTACAGGTAAAACGAGCTATGATCAGCACTGCCAAGAAGGTGGTGGTATTGTCTATTTCAGAAAAGATCGACACATCAGAACAATTAAAGATCTGTGATGCAGAAGAGATCGATGTATTAATTACCGAGCTGCCTCCCGATTCTAAGAAATTGCAGTCATACAGGAAAAAGGGTATTCAGATTTTATAATAAAACAGCCATAAAGTTTACGCTGGTCATGTCACCGGCACTATTTGTAATAACGTAAATGCGCTTATCAGCCAACCTGTAATCAATCAGTTATTCAAGGCAATATTCCTCTGAAGAACAAGGGAAAACCATGCCTTCATTTATCGCTTTACTATTAAAAATTAGTTATGAGAATGTATCAATTATTCCGGCTTGCCAGGTGCAGGTATCTGCTGCTTTTGCTGGTCCTGCAGTGCTTTACCGCCGTTGCTGCTTTCGCACAGGTAAAGCTGTCCGGTAAGGTAACAGATGAAACGGGTGCATCGCTACCCGGCATCACGGTAGCCATCAGGGGGACAAAACTGGGTGCAACCACATCGGTGGATGGTAACTATACCATCAATGCTGATCTGAACCCCGGTAGTTACACACTCGTATTTACAGGTATCGGATTTGCACAGAAGGAAGGTAGTGTGGAGATTGGCAGTGCCAGCTCCTATACACTGAATCAACAGCTGGCTACGTCCGTATCCAAACTGGATGAAGTAGTGATCACCGGTGCTTCTATCGGTACTACCCGAAAACAGTTAGGGAGTTATGTCAGCAGTGTCAAAGCAGATGAGTTGAGTAAAGGCGCTACTGCTAACGTGCTCACTGCCCTGCAGGGTAAAACAGCTGGTGCACAGATTACACAGAACTCCGGTGATCCTGCCGGTGGTATGTCTGTAAAACTGCGTGGTATCAGTACGATCAGTGGTTCTACTGAGCCACTTTACATCATAGATGGTGTTATTATAGATAACTCCACTACGCGTGTAACCAACGCCGACGCATCTTATGCAGGTGGCAGCTTTGCAGGTAATGTTGGTCAGAACCGTATGGTGGATATCAACCCTGCTGACATCGAACGTATAGAAGTGCTGAATGGCGCTGCCGCAGCTGCGATCTATGGTTCCAGAGCGAACGCCGGTGTTGTACAGATCTTTACAAAGAAAGGCGCGGGTGGTGCTCCTGTAGTGAATTTCTCTACCAGCTTCAATGTAAACGAGCTGCGTAAGAAACTGGATGTGAACCAGGCGCCGGTAAAGTTTGGCGGTACCCCGGATGTGTCTACCCAGACCATTCTGACACCGACTATCACCAATACTACTGCGATACAGCGTTATGACTACCAGGACTATATTTTCCGCACAGGTGTTGGTACTGATAATAACGTATCTGTAACTGGTGGACAGAATAAAACGAGGTATTATGCATCTGCGGGTTATCTGTACAATCAGGGTATTGTAAGAAATACAGATTTCAACCGTTACAGTTTCCGGCTGAACCTGGATCAGGAGTTGAACAAATGGCTGAGCTTCAATGCTTCTGTAAATTATATCTACAGTAAGACAAACGAGAAACCAGATGGTAACTCTTTCTTCTCTCCAACGAATGCAGTAACCATCATCGGTAACTATTACGATCTGCAACAAAGAAATGCGTTGGGTAACCTGGTGGCAGTCGGAGAGCGCGGTCGTGTAAACCCGGTTTCTATCATTGAAGATTTTAAACAACAACAACAGACCAGCAGGATTATCACCGGTGCAGGTTTAAAACTGACGCCGTTCAAAAACCTGACGATAGATTATCATATGGGTATTGATAACTATAGCCAGGATGGTACTACCTTCATTCCCCCTTTCGCTTATAATGTAAGCCTGTCCTTTTTCGGCGGCGGCGCTAACCTGGATCCTACGCAGAACGGTTATGCGAGCACCGGTGTTAATAATTCTTTCCTGATCAACCACGATATCAATGCGACTTATAATGCGCAGATCACGCCGGACCTGTCATCTGTAACACAGGTAGGTTATTCTTTGCAGTATCAGAATGTGCATTACTCACTGCAACAGGGTAGAGGTTTACCACCATTTGTGCAAACCGTAAGTGGTGCAGCTACACTGATACCAGGTACAGATGAACGAACCAAACTATCTATCTCTGGTCAGTTCATTCAGCAGAACTTCAAATACCGTGATCAGTTGTTTGTAACTGGTGCATTAAGACGTGATGGTTCTTCTGTATTTGGTCAGGATGAACGTAATCAGATCTATACTAAACTGAGTGGTAGCTATGTGTTGTCAGGTACAGATTACTGGAAAGATCTGGGTGTGTCCAATTGGTGGAACCTGTTCAAACTCAGGGCTGCTTATGGTCAGTCGGGTAACCTGACAGGGATCCCTGCTTATGGACGTTTCAATACCTACAAAGCGATGGCGTTTGTAGGTGCGGCTTCGTTTACATCTCCGACCACTTACACCAACCCGGATATCAAACCTGAGAGACAGGAAGAACTGGAGTTCGGTACAGACATGGCTTTTGCGAATAACCGCATCAACCTTTCTGTGAACTACTACACCAAAAAGGTAAAAGACCTGCTGATCGCACGTGCAATTGCACCTACACAAGGTTACAGCACCCGTCTTGATAATATCGGGTCTCTTTCTAACAAAGGTTTTGAAGTAGTATTGAATGTAGTGCCGGTGAAAACAAAGAGCTTCAACTGGGATATGACGGCTATCTTCAACCGTAACAGAAACAAAGCAATCGACATCGGACAGTCTATCATCCTGTATTCAACGGTGAGTGGTGCACCGGTTGCGATTGCCAATGGTGAGCCGATTGGCTTCTTCTACGGTACTTTCTTTGCACGTGACGCCAGTGGTAACCAGCTGAAAACAGCTGCCGGTATTCCTGTAACAGAAGCAGGTGTACAGAACACACCGTTCTCCTACACACCGGCAAGAGATCCTAATACAGGTTTGCCACCAACTACCGGCGTAACTGCTTTACAAAGAAAAATTGGTGATCCGAATCCTGACTGGACTGGTACACTGACCAACGACTTCACCTATAAAAAATTCAGTCTGCATACACAGGTTGACTTTGTACAGGGTGTTGACGTATTCAATGCTGACTTCAGAACAAGACAGGGTGTGGATAATGGTAAAGTGGCTGAACAGGAAGACCTGGGTTTATTACCACGTGGATTTATTGCGGGTAACTACAACATCCAGGAGTGGAGAGTGGACGATGGTTCTTTTGTAAAACTGAGAGAAGTATCCCTCAGTTATAATATCGGTAAAATTAAAGGTCTGAGCGATCTCACAGTAAGTGTGGGCGGACGTAACCTGCATTCATGGGATAACTACAAAGGATATGATCCGGAAGTGAATGCGGCAGGTCAGAGTACTGTATTGCGCGGTATTGATTTTGGTAGCGTACCAGCTCCAAGAACGTATAATGTTGCACTGCGCGCCAGATTCTAAACCATCAAAACGAAGAATTATGAAAATGTATTTCAATAAATATAGCCGTTCTTTTCTGGCAGGAGTGCTACTGTTGACTGCTGCTTCCTGTAAAAAGGAATATGCGGACCCTTCAGGTCCATCTTATGACCAGGCTATCAGTTCGCCGAATGCACTGGCGGATCTGACAGTCGGTTTGCAGAACTGGTATACAGCCAATAGAACAAGTATTCTATATACATCTATCACAACCGGTAGTTTACTTACAGGAGAAACCTATGTAGTGAATGCGGGTAATGCCGATGAAGGACAATTATATGCAGGAGGTGCAAGTCTGCAAAACACCAATGCGGTGGTGACAGGTATGTGGTCGGTGTCCAATAAGATCATTTTTGATGCAGACAGGGTATTGAATAATGCCGCCGCGATTATTCCGGACGTTAACTACCGGACTGGTGTGATTGCGTATGCATCTTTATTTAAAGCGCTGGCGATCGGTAATATGTCTATGTTCTGGACAAATGTACCTGATACAATAGGCACTAATGTCCCTTTTATTACCAATCAGGAAGGCTATAGAAAAGCGGTACGTGTTATCAATGGAGCGTTGAATGTACTGGCGCAGGACACTATCAGTGCCGGGTTCAGGGCGAATATTCCTCCCGGTGTAAATATTGTCAACTCACTGAATGCATTAAAGGCCCGTTATTCGCTTTTTGCCGGTGATTATGATACAGCGTTAGCTGCAGCTAATAAAGTGAGTGGTACTTCTACATTTAACTATAATACGGTGATCACCAATCCGATCTTCACACTGGTAACCACTACCAACAATATCTACCAGATAGTCGATTCGGCAATGGGGCTTCCGGTAGGTTTACAGCCTGATTTAGCGGATAAACGTGTGCCGTTCTATATCAATAGAGGTACGAACCCTAAATTCGGTGTAAAAGGCTTTTATACCGCTTTGGCACAAGGTATTCCCGTATTCCTGCCAGGTGAGATGACGCTGATCAAGGCAGAGTGTTACGCCCGTAAGGACGATCTGGGTAATGGTCTTACAGAACTGAATAAAGTAGTGACCAAACAGCCAGGTGCAGATGCCTTTGGTGTTGGAGCGGACCTGCCGGCGGAAGATGCAGCGACTAAAGACGAACTACTGGCACTGATCTATAAACACCGCCACATCGAATTGTTTATGAGCGGTATGGAACTTGAAGATCAGCGCCGTTTCAACAGACCGGTAACTGAACGTAAACGCTCCTGGCTACCATTCCCATTTGTAGAAAGGAATGATAATACAAACATCCCGCCTGACCCCGCGTTTTAATAGTCAGGCTTCCCAATTCTTAATTCTTAATTTCTAATTCCTAATTCTTTAAAAAGGGGCTGACCGGCATAGATTCCGGTCAGCCCCTTGTCTTTTCGCCAGGAGTTTATTATTTTAGGAACCCGGGTACGCAACCCCGTATCCATTACAGGTGAAGATTGCTTTCCTTTAAAACCGTTAATTCCGTTATGAGAAAACACTACCTATTGCTGCTGGCAGCTTTGTTATGTTATTGCCCGTTAACCTTTTCACAGAAAAAGATTGGCTTTGAAAAACCCGGAGACCAGCAGAAAAGAATGGCCTGGTGGACCAATGACCGTTTTGGTATGTTCATTCACTGGGGATTGTATGCCTTACCCGCCCGGCATGAGTGGGTGAAGAAGCGGGAACAGCTGACCAATGACGATTATCAACAGTATTTTGACCAGTTCAACCCGGATTTGTATAATCCGAAGGAGTGGGCTAAAATGGCCAAAGCCGCCGGAATGAAGTATGCTGTTATTACCAGCAAACACCACGAAGGATTTTGTCTGTTTGACTCAAAATATACTGATTATAAAGCCCCTAATACCCAGGCAAAGCGTGATCTGATAAAGGAATGGGTAGATGCTTTCAGGGCGGAAGGTCTGAAAGTGGGTTTTTACTATTCCCTGCTGGACTGGCACCATCCTGATTTTACGATAGACAAGCACCATCCGCAGCAGCCGGCTGGCGATAGCGACACCGCTTATGCCAGGCTGAATCAGGGAAAGGACATGAGCAAATACCGCGAATACATGTATAACCAGATCAAGGAACTGCTCACCAAATATGGTAAGATCGATATCATGTGGCTGGACTTTTCCTATCCTGGTAAGAACGGTAAAGGCCGCGACGACTGGGGATCGCTGGAGCTGATGAAAATGATGCATAAGCTGCAACCAGGGATTATTGTGGATAACCGCCTCGACCTGAATGACTATGAGGACGGCTTTGACTTTGTCACCCCTGAACAGACGCAGGTGGCGGAATGGCCGACTGTAAACGGCAAAAAGGTAGCCTGGGAGACCTGTCAGACCTTCTCCGGTTCCTGGGGATATTATCGCGATGAAGACAGCTGGAAGAGCCCGTCTCAATTATTGCAGCTGTTGATCGGTTCTGTGAGTAAAGGAGGGAACCTGTTACTGAATGTAGGTCCTACCGCCCGGGGTTTGTTTGACTACCGTGCAAAGGATGCACTGGGTGCAATCGGAGAGTGGATGGCTGTAAACAGTCCTTCCATCTACGGCTGTACACAGGCGCCAGAAGAGTTCCGGGCGCCTAACGGAACGATGCTGACCTACAATCCGACCACCCGTAAGCTATACCTACATTTACTGTCATGGCCACTCAATAAACTGGTGCTGCCAGGATTTAACCCAAAAGTTAAATATGTGCAATTCCTGCATGATAATTCAGAAATAAAGTATATTGGAAAGGAAAATCAGGGCAGCAATGATCTAGTACTCACGATGCCTTTGAAAAAGCCTCCGGTGGAGATACCAGTGATTGAGCTGACTTTGAGATGAAATGAAACGCTTTTTATTAAACCTACAACTGCACATCAGCCTGTTCCTGCTTATACAAATTATAGGAGCAGGCTGTTTGTACGCCCAGAACACCCGGGATACTGCATGGGTGAAACCTTTCATAAAGGATAACAACATACAGCTGTATGGTGGTTACTCCGGCAGCAGTTTTATTTTCCAGACGAAAAAGACGCCAAGGGAGTATTTCCGCTTACTGGCGAATAATGCGGGCTACACCGGATTCAATCTGAACTACAAGTACCTTTCTCTTTTCTACGATTTTACTTTGCCTTATACCAGTCTGGCTGACAGAACCACCGGATTGCGCAACCGGAATCTTCAGTTGTCGCAGTTTGGGTACCGTTTTGGTGTGGAAGCCGGGTTTCAACGGGTAGACGGGATGCTTTTTGAAGTACGTGGACGCCGGAGGGATCCGCCGGTGACCTTTGAGAATATCCGTTACCGCAGGTATGACGCCAACTTATACCTTTTCACCAATCCGAAGCATTTCTCCTATAGCGCGGCTAATTTCTATAGTAGTTTGCAGCGGCAGACAGCCGGTAGCTGGCTGTTTATGATTAGTCCGGAATACCAGCAATTCAGCTTTGCAAAGGCTAACCTCATTGGGGACGAAGCAAAGGATTCCATGGTCTATGAACTGGTAAAACCGCAACCTGCATGGGTATCGGCAATCGGTTATGTAGGCTATTCCTGCAATATCGTGATGGAAGACGGACACTGGACGATCAGTCCTACCTTACTGGTAGGCGCCGGCGGTCAGTATCCGCTGTATGATAACCGTTTTAACCCTAAAGAGATCAGTCTTGTGTATAGTGCCATTGGCCGGATCAACTGTGGCTATAACGGGGATCACTTCTTTAGCTACCTCAGTGCCAGCCACGACTATGCGCGGGACCACCTGCCCGCCGCACACCTGCATCTGCAAAACAGCGACTTCTCTCTTACCGTTGGATACCGTTTTCCCAGCCTTAAACATAAAATACTGGGACTCTTGTAATAAATGCTATAAGTATCAGGAAATTTTGTAAGTTCCTTGCCTGATTTAGGAAGCTTAACTATTACATGTATGCAATTCAAACGGACCTACCTGGTACCGCTGGCCCTATTGCTGGCAGCGACATTATGCTCTTTATCCACACCTCCGGAGGAAAAGGCGAAAAATCTGAAAGTATTACCTAAGAACATCAGCCATGACGATCTGATGAAGGAGATGCGCAGCTACAACAAGGCTTTAGGCGTTAAGTGTGACTACTGTCATGCTAAACTGCCGGACAATCCGCAGAAAATGGACTTCGCCAGCGATGCAAAGGAAGAGAAGGAAACGGCGCGTGAAATGCTGAAAATGACCTTCCGTATTAATAAGAAGTACTTTAAGTCTGGTAAGGATGAGAAAGGTATGCAGATCATGACCGTCACCTGTTATACCTGCCACAACGGACAGAAAGAACCGGCATCGAAGCCAGCAGGAGGAGAAGAAGCACCTCATCAGCACTAAAATGGTTTGGGAGGAATTGTTAAAAGCAATATCTTTAAGTAGATACATCTACCTATTTGTCGTATTAACTATTACAGAACACACAACTCAAATGTAAGACCATGATTGCTTTTAACTCCCTTGCTATTCTGGCACTGCTTTTCTTTATTGCCCACGTTGTATTACTGTTTACATCATTTGGAAAAAAAGGTTATCAGAAGAAACGGTATTTCTATTCACACCTCACCCTTTGGGTCTGTGGAGGACTGGTTTTCCTGCTGGCGATGTTATTCGCTGGCACCAATACTTCCTCTATACTGGACGTATTTGATACACCCGGTAAACAGTTGCTGATCCTGGGAATGGTGGTTGTTTTATCCCTGTCAGCGCATACAATTGTAAGGCTGCTGGTGATGCCGAAGTATCAGTTAGGAAATAAATAACCTGAAAAGTCTTTTATAAAAAGGGGGCCGCGATATACCGTCGCGGCCCCCTTTTTCTTTGCTGAAAATTGTATATTGGCAAGTAACTATACTTATTGAAGATTACATACCCCTGATCAATGATTGTCTGTTCTATCTGCAACATTCACTGCCTAAGTTGTTGCTATTGATAAGGCCGCTGTTCTTTGGCGCTGATGAAAATTATAATAATTTTTAGACCAACAGAGATGCGCTTCATATCATTTCCACATATCTGCATGTTCCACATATATTATGCCTGTAACGAGGGTGCATATCCCCGATATAAGGTACCTCCCCTCCCCGGAATAGGGGATTGGCCTGCCCCCGAGAATACATGACTTTTGTATCAGTCTTAACTGATTGCAATATGACACCAAAGGAAAGGGAAGAAGCACTGGCCAGACTGGCAGCAGTAGATGTAGCTTCTATGACGGGAAAGAATATCGCCTCCACCGCAAAACTGGATGGCCTCCAGGGGCTTATGCGTGTAATAACCGAACTGAAAGTACCTCCTACGCAGGCTGAAGATGTATATACGAGAATGGTCAACAAACTCAGAGACGCGGACCTGACAGTTAATTTTTCTGTGGATAAATTCTATAGTAACACTAGTCCTGCCATCCGGTTATTGAATGCATTTGAAACACCACAACGGCCAGGATATATGACTGAGCGCAAACTGGCGGAAGAGCGCTTATTTGACTATTCAAATGCAAAAGGAAAGCTGGGAATGAAAGACAATGAAAAAAGTGTCATAGACAGAATTAAGAAGTTTGGTAGTCAGCTGACAGGTAATAACCCCTCTTTTGCCTCCGGTATGCGTCCGCGATATGCAGCTGTTAACTTCAAGAATAATAAATATGGAGCAGCGGGAGATTACGGCGCTTCATTTATGGTATTGAAAGATCATGTTAAACTGAATTGTACACTGCTTGACAGGGATTCATTTAATTACAGAACGGATATACAGGCTGCTGATAAACTGGCGAATTATGCACATCCCGATCGTATTATCCTGAATATGCGGGAGAATACCCTGAAAGCACTATATAAAGCTGCAACAGGTAATGATATCGCTGGCGCCAATATGGTTGGCCTGCTGGATTATGTGGAAGCACAGATCCATTCTGCGATCCTTTTTAACAGAGATGTGAAACGGATGTATGTGTCTAATGTAGCCATGTCAGATGGTGGTAAGCGTGATGCACGTCCTTACAGGGAGTATTTTACAAAGTTTGGGAGGCAGTTCGGAATACCGGTGCAGTTTATTTAATGTTTTGTGTTTTACAGAGAGTATTTGTTTTGTAGGGAGGGACTAGCTGTAAGAGGCATCTTTTCGTATCTCGTAATACCATTACAAAGGAGACCACATCTGCTATTATTTTTCAGTTTTATCGTTTCCCCTTGTCCGTTCTTACAATGAATGAGAGTGCTTTTACAATACGCTTTCAGCAAACCACCCAAATTAACATTCCGCCGGGTCTACAAAGTCACATCCGCTGCCTGCATCGCCGCCCTATACCCCAACTCCGCGCCACCACTCACATGCAGAATATGTCCGGTAATAAACCGTGCCTTATCCGACGCCAGAAACACGCAGGCATCTGCAATAACATCTCCCTCCGGACAATACCCCAGCACATGTATATCATTCATATACTGTTCAAATCCCTGTGCATTAGGTTGGTGCTTCCCCCATTCTCTCAACATGGGCGTCCATACACCGGCTGGAGCTACCGCATTGACACGGATCTGAAAAGGCGCATAGTCGAGTGCCATGGATTTGGTGAGCGTGTTGACCGCACCTTTACTAGCTGTGTACGCAGCATGATTTTCCTGCCCGATTTCCGCTACCAGACTACTGGTATTAATAATACAGCCCCTGCTTTCTTTCAGGGCTGTAATGCCATATCGTGTGGTCAGATAGATGCTTTTCAGATTGGTGTTCATCACCTGGTCCCATTCTGCTTCACTGGTTTCGTGTAAGGGAGTGGAAGGATGGGCAATGCCGGCGTTATTGTGGATAACGTCTATTCTGCCATACTTCGTCAATGTTTCATGGATGGCTGCTTCCACGTCTGCTGATTGTGAAATGTCTGCGAAGATGGCATGATGTGGATGACCTAATATATTGACAGTTGATGCGAGAGCAGGCGCATCGTTGGATATGATCACAACGATGGCGCCTGCTTCGGCATATTTCAGGGCACACTCGAATCCGATGCCGGAGGAGCCGCCCGTCAGTAAGATTATTTTACCGGTCAGGAGTTGCATATAATGAATGAGGGTATCGGATATGATCAGCCTTTGCTGGCTGTGATTTCTTTTATAGCGCCATTGACTTTTACTTTCACCTTGCGTGGAGTAGGAGAAAGGATACGGTAAGACGTTACCTTACCATCTTTCCATGCAAAGTCTACTGTAAAGTTGCCCCTGGCTTTTAATCCTTTTACAGATCCTGTTGCTTTCCACTGGTCAGGAATGGAAGGCAGGATGTTGATAAATCCTGCATGACTTTGTATCAGCATTTCTGCGATACCAGCTGTTGCGCCGAAGTTACCATCTATCTGGAACGGCGGACCGGCAGATAACATATTCTGGTATACACCACCACCTGCACCATAGTTGATATCCGTTCTGGCAGTTGGTTTAAGCAGTTCCTTCAGCAGTTTGAAAGAGCGGTTACCATCCTGTAATCTTGCCCAGAACAGGAGTTTATAAGCGATCGTCCAGCTTGGTCCGTCATCTCCTCTTACTTCCAGTGTTTTTTTTGCTGCTGCTGCCAGATCAGGCGTGTTTTCTGCGGTGATCAGAGAAGCAGGGTACAATCCCCAGAGGTGTGAAATATGTCTGTGTTGTGGCTCAGTTTCTTTATAATCTTCCAGCCATTCCATGATCCTGCCATCCGGCGCGATTACACCTGGAGGAGGCAGCAGGGCTACCTTTTGTTGCAGTTCTTTTTTGAAGTCAGCGTCGATACCCAGTTCAGTAGAGGCGGTGATAATATTGTTGAACAGGTCACGTACGATCTGGTTGTCAATAGTAGCGCCGATACAGATACTGGCATGTTTACCGTTTGGCAGGTAAAATGCATTTTCGGGAGAAGAAGAAGGCGACATCACCAGCCAGCCGGTTTTTTCGTCTTTTATCAGCAGACTGTTATAAAATTCTGCAGATCCTTTCAGTACCGGGTAGATATCCGCCAGGTATTTTTTATCGTTGGTGAAGGCGTAGTGTTCCCAAAGGTTATTACACAGCCAGCCGGAGCCAGACTTAGTAGCACCCCAGGAAGCGCTTTCTCCCGGTTCGGTAAAGCCCCATACATTCGTAATAACATGGGCTACCCATCCTGGTGCATTGTAATACGCTTTTGCAGTACGCTGACCTGGTGCTACCAGTCCTTTTACGAGGTCTGCCAGGGGCAGGTTCAGTTCAGAGAGGTTGGATACTTCCACCGGCCAGTGATTCATCTGTACATTGACGTCCAGGTGGTAATCACCGTTCCAGGGAGTGTGTACCTGGTTCGCCCATAAGCCTTGTAAATTCGGCGGTAATAATCCTTTCCTGGTGCTGCAGATAGTGAGGTAGCGGCCAAACTGATAAAACAGTACCGGTAACTCATTGTCGGCAGCCGCATTGTTATAAAATGCGGCTAATCTTTTATCAGTTGTCAGCGTACCTGCCGTTCCTTTACCAAGATCAACCTGTACCCTGTTAAAGAGTTTCGTGTAATTACGCATATGCGCCTGTTTCTGAGCTTCATAAGGTTTTTTTACAGCAGTCGCCAGCACGGTGCTGATCTGCTTTTTGAAATCATTTTTATGAAAATCAGTACCGGCTGCGACATACAGTATCACTTCTGTCGCATTTTTGATCACCAGTGCATGTTCTTCCGTAGTGATCGTTCCACCTTTCAACTGTGCTTTTACGTTTGCCTGGTATTGCATACCTTTTGTATCGTTACCACTGTCCAGCTGCCCGTACAACAGCAGTTCGCCATTTTCAGTGCGGGTGGCTGCTTTTTCCGGACGACTCATAGTGATACGCAGGTTCAGCTTACCAGCCTGACTGGCTGTGAGCCGGATAAAAGACAAGTCATCTCCAAAACTGGTGAAGTACTCTCTGTTATAGGTCACGTTATTTACTTTATAACTACAGGAAGCAATTGCCTGTTGCAGGGATAATTTCCTTTCATAGGCAGTTGGCTCCACTTTGTCGGCCTTGTCATAGGCAAACTGTATCTGTAGTTCTCCCAATGTCTGGTAACAGCCAAAAGGGACGTCTCCTGAGCCTTTACCGGTACAGATAAAGTCTTTGTCCATCAGCGACTGTGCCTCGTCATTACGGCCTTCTTTCAGCAATTCCTGTATCTTCGGCAGCTGCTTGTAGGCTTCGTAATTATTGGCGTTCTGTGGAGCCCCTGACCATAAGGTGATGTCGTTCAGTACAACTTTTTCTGTCTGAATGCCACCATCCGGCATCATGCCCAGTCGTCCATTTCCAAGGGGTAATGTTTCTTCCCAGACTGCCGCCGGCTTGTCATATTTCAGTGTTAGCGGATTTTGCTGCGCTTTACAGAGGGCAGCAGGCATCATCATGACAATAGCGGTAATAACGTGTTTCTTTAAGATCTTCATCAGTTTATCGTGCTTATTCTTTGTTCCAGAAGGTAATTTCCGACAGGTTCACATAACTTGTCTCTCCGTTCGCGTTATGGAGGAACCTGATACGGATATAACGTATCGGCGGAGGATTGTCAACCAGGTTTGTTTTGTAGGCGTTGTTGCCGTTGTCTGTTCTGATGACTTCCTTCAACAGTGTCCATCCTTTATTCATCATGGCATCTTTCCATCCTGATTCATTCGGATTCATTTCAGGAATCGCATTGTCGATATCTGCAATACCCCATACTTCGAATTGATCCGGATTGTTACAGCAATCTCTTCCTGTTTCTTCGATCACCCCCAGGTTGTTATAGACTTTTCCCATATCAAAGCTGAGTGTTCTTGGCAGCGATCCGTTGCCATCCGCATGGAAGATATTCGGATATCCCTGCGGACCAACAGAGCCGTCCCACAGTTTGCTGACCCTGGTATCTGACTGGTAGATACCCATATCTCCCCACATATCACGTTCCCGGAACAGGCTCTTGTCGCATTGTACCAGCCGGAATATAGTCGGGAAGGTGTCAGCACGCAGTGTGTAGAATGTATCCAGGGCGTTTGTCACAGGAATATAGGAAGATTGATACAGAACAGGTGTACCAAATTTATAGTCGGTCAGTGTGAGCATACTTTCGGCAGGGGCCAGTGATTTACTGACTTCCTGGTTGCTCTGATTCGTATACTTCAGTGTGGTGTTAATGTTGATCGTATCAGGTGTAACGAAGCGCAGTGTTACTGAATTGTCTTCATTCACCGTGAAAGGATTGTCTGCATCTGTCAGCCTGTTGTTGAGTGTTGCCGTATATACCGAGCCATACACCCTTGCATTGCTGATCTCTGTTGCTACAGAACGATTGCCTTTTGCATCATACGAATAGACCGTAAAAGAATATACATATTCCGACAAGCCGGGGATCGTACATTTTACCGTGTCTGTTGTGTTGTGTGTAGATGCCGGAATAGTGAGTGAGTCGGCGCCATTGTTCCAGAAAACCCTGTATTGTACAATGCTCTGATCAGGACTTGGCTGCCATACCAGCTGTATTCTTCCATTACCAGGCATGGCCTGTGGATTGGTTACTTTACCTGGATACACTAATTCTTCCCCGTTCAGGAATTCACGGTAGTCCGTAGGTTTCTTGCTGCACCCGAGTACGGTGAGTAAACCGCCCAGCAGACATATGTTAGCTATTTTATATCGTTTCATTGTTTGCTTTTTTGAATGTTATCTCGGATCGCCCCAGAATGACAGTTCGGTAACGTTAAAGAAGTTGTTGGTCTGCGCCATATTGGAAACACATTCAAAACGCATGTACCTCACTTTCGGCAGATTCAGGGAAAAGTTGTAACTAAAACCTGCGTTCCAGAACAGGAGATCGGTATTGTTGTACTGTGGATTCGGTAAGCCGGATGGTTTGTCAGGTGCTGTAAAGAAACCCATGTTGATCCATCCTTTTGGCGTCATACCACCTACCGGCGGAAGGTGATTTTCATCCGGCATTGTTTCATCTACCGGACTATCCTCACGTCCCCACAATACCCATGTTCTTGGCGCACCGGCCTGCCATAACCAGGTTCCACTTCCATCAATACCCCTGTTCCAGATCGTATACCGGCTCAGCCTTGCAGCTCTACCCATGTCAAATGTGATCACTGCCGGCCATACCAGCGGTTGTATCGGTTGTTCGGTATGATAACCCGGAGAGCCTGTATTGTTATTCCAGAGGTTTTCTATTGACCATCCGAAGCCGGTTCTGGCATCTGTTCCCAGCTGATAGCTACGGAACTGTGATTTATCCATTTGTGCCTCGTAAACAGGCGTAATAGTAGACAGCAATGTGTCGGAGATGTTACCCCACTGGTCCGTTACATATACGCCGAACTTCTGTGGAATGGTATCATAACCGTGCAGACTGAACGAGATGGTATCTTTATCCGTATAGTTCTGCGCGATAATCTGATACTTGTTGGTCTGATCAGGTGCAATAACAATGATGCCCAGATTGGCTTTTGCCATGTTGATCGCGTCTATCTGTACGCCGCCGAAATCCTGGCGCATGGTTACCGTAGGACGTGACAGCAGATAAGGTGGCGTATCCGGATGTACTTTTACATTCACCGGTTCAGAAGATACCTGTGCCCGGCTTACTACGCGTAATTCCACATCATAGTCCTGACTCTTTGCAAAACCGCTGACGGTGACACTGTCAGAATAATAAGAGGATTTGGTTTCCCTGCTCACCTTATCATTGATCTTGTATGTGGCCTGTACATACAGGATATTGGATGATTTAGGCAGCGTATAGGTGATATAGGCGCCTCCGTTAAAGTTCACCACTTTTACATCTTTGACAGGATCCGGTTTGGTCATGTCAGTAGATACGATTTCGTTGTAACCGTCAATCTCCTTACAGGAGAAAGGCAGTAAGCCTGATATAAAGAATAACAGCAGCAGCTGTTGTATATGACGCATTTTAAATTTCATACCGTGAATGTTGTGTTGATCAATAGATGCGACGCTTTACCAGTAAAGGGTCTGTACCAGGTTCGGATTCGTGAGCAGATCGTAGTCCTGAATAGGATAGAGGTAGTTCCTTACACCGAAAACAGTCTGTTGTGCAATTCTCAGCTGATAGTAACCTTCCGTTGTTCTGTTGAACACATTCCAGCCCTGCAACGGCGTACTCAGTACATTCTGCAATTCTTTCCATCTGCGTAAATCCCATCCTGCCTGGCCTTCGAACGCGGTTTCAATTCTTCTTTCCTGGTGAATAATAGCACGTAATCCATCTTTGGTATTGTACTTATTCGGACTGGTAGAGTACTGTGACCATGATTCTGCTACGCCTTTTAATCCTGCTCTTTCTCTTACCCTGTCAATCCAGAGGAGTGCATCGCCGCCTGGTCCGTTGACTTCATTCTGACACTCTGCATATAAGAGCCAGAGGCCGGTGAGGCGCATAAATGGCCAGGAGTAGTTCTGTTGTACGCTTGTTTGTCCGAAGGTCGTCTGATAAGGTACCAGTTTCTTTGCCCAATAGCCGGTCGCATTATAACGCAGCTGATCGGGTGGTGCTGCGAATCCGTTAACCGCATTGACATAATTCGGATTATTGTCGTCCAGGTTACCGGAACCAAACCATACACTACCATCGAATGCAACATCTGCATAATAACGTGGCTCGCGGTTGAAGTTGCCTTTTACAGTAGTATAGCCCTTTTTGATATAGTAGGCATGTGAATCGTCACCAGCCTGCAGTTTGTAACGGTTCTTATAATCAAAGGTTCTGTCTTCACTGATCGGTACACCATTTTTGCTATAGAAGAGCTCTGACTGTCCGATAGGTACAGAGAAGTTGGAATACACGGCAAATACATTCGCAGCAGCATCAGCAGTGACTCTTGGAGACGCCATATATTGCCAGCCGAATTGTGGATTCAATGTCCATATCTGCTCAGGATTCCAGCTATCTACAAAAGCGCCCTGTATTGTCAGCATTCTGCGTGTTTCGTCTGACATATGCACAATACCTCCGCTCAGTCTCAGTTGATAAAGGTTAGCGCCTGCAGCAGCAGCTGCATCAATTGCTTCCCGGCAGGCTGTCAGTGCCAGTTGCCATTTGCTTTCGTCGTAAGCTTGTGAAAACAGTTGTGTTCCGTCCTTTCTCTTCATGGCGGCATAGTCGCGGTTACCATTGAACAACGGACTTGCAGCTGTCGCCAGTACTTCTGCTTTTACGGCTTTTGCGATCGTGGAACTGATACGTCCCTGTTCCGCAGCAAGGTTCTGTATCACCGGTGGAAGATCTACAATCGCTTCATCCAGTAAGTGTACTACATAATTGAAGCAGGAGTCTACCGGTTGTTGTTTTATTCTTACATCTTCAATAGAAGCATTCACCGGTAAGTTGACATCTACGATCGGAATAGGTCCGTACATTCTGATCAGCCAGTAGTGAAAATAGGCTTTCAGGAATTTTGCTTCTGCTGCCCATCTCTTACGTTGAAATTCTGGCAGATCAAGCGGTATGTGTACATTCTCCAGGAATATGTTGCATTTACGGATAGCCTGCCACATATTAATTCCCATGTTATAACCATCCCAGTAGTTTAAAAGCGGATTGGCGCTGTTCTGTATGCCGCGCATGATGCTGAAACCAGCGTCTCCACCGCCACCGCCCAGTGTGGTCTGGTCTTGTAATGGATAAGGGAACATCACCTCACCTGAAGTGGTAAAGCCGGCGTTACGGCGTATATCAGTAAGCGCCTGCATAGTTGCATAACATCCGAATAAATAAGCCTGGGTTTCATTCGCGTTAGCAAATGCACTTTCCAGCGTGGCGACATCGTCAGGTACTACATCCAGGTATTTGTTACAGGACGACAGCAGAGATATAGATAAGGCTGTGCTGATAAATATTTTTATGATGGTTTGCATCTGCAATCATTTATAAGTTGACATTGATACCAAAATTAAACACCTTCTGGATAGGGTAAGCGAATCCCTGTCCAGCCTGTTCCGGATCCCACAGTTTGAAGCTGCTGAATGTGAAGAGATTCAGACCGCTGAAGTAAAGACGCATATTTCTGATATGCATTTTTCTGGCGAAGTCTTTAGGAATGGTATATCCTATCTCCAGTGATTTCAGTCGCATGAAACTACCATCTCTCAGCCACCAGGTGCTCTGTTGCTGGTTGTTCAGGATGTCAGTAGTGGACAGACGAGGCCACAGCGCATAGAGGTTCTGTTTTTCTTCTGACCAATGGTCGTCCGCATATGCCTGCAGGATCTGCGCGTTATTGATAAACGGTGCAGTTCCGTATTTACCCCAGTATCTGTCGTCCTCTGAGGTGGCATTGATGAAGAAAGATTCTCTTGCAAGACCCTGGAAGAAAGCATTCAGGTCGAAATTTTTGTATCCGAAGGAGAAACCGAAACCATAGATGATCTGTGGAGTGGTCGGCAGACCAATAGGTACCTGGTCGTCCTGGTTAATAATACCATCTTTATTCACATCTCTGTATTTGATATCACCGCCGATTGGTAACGGAGATGAACCAAACAACTGTGTAGGAGAGTTCGCTGCTTCTTTGTCATCTACAAACAGTCGCTCGGCGATATAACCGAATGGCTGGTTGATCGGACGACCTGTCTGGAAACGATAGTCATACTTGTATTGTGGTTCTTCGTAACGGCCGTACTTATTCGCGGTGGCGGTGAAGTTAGCCAGTATGGATACCCAGAAATTCTTGTTGATGGTCTGTTTGTAATTGATATTCAGATCCAGACCCTTTGCATAAGCGGTACCCACATTGGATTTAACCGCTGCTTCCAATCCATTGGTAACAGGGATATAACCACGTTGTTGCAGGATGTTGTATCTGTATTCATGATAGATCTCTGCTGTCACATTCAGTTTGTCAACGAATGTCATTTCTGCGGCAAGGTTTGTTTTCCGGGCCGTTTCCCATGTTACGCCAGGATTAGGATAGTTGCGGATTGTAGTACCGTACAGTCTTACGCTGTTGTTAGTACCGAATACCGCAGACGGTCCGTTGACGTCATCCGGTTTAACATTAGACAGGTAATAGAAACGGGTGTTATCGATATTATCATTACCGACAAGACCATAACTACCCCTCAGTTTAAACCTGGTCAGTATATTGGATATTGGTCCTTTCCAGAACTTTTCGTTGGACACTACCCAACCTGCACCAATCGTGGGGAAGAAGCCCCAACGGTTCTGCATAGAGAAACGTTCAGAACCATTATAACCAAAGTTAAACTCCAGGAAGTACTTGGTGGCATAGGAATAAGTCGCTCTACCCGCCAGTCCGAGGTTACGGTAAGGCAGTGAATATTGTAATGATGGCTGGTTCGTTTCCGGATCATTTGCGTCCGCATTCAGCTTCTGCTGGCGGGTAGCGATGATGGCGCTACTGATATTATGTTTACCGAAAGCGCGAGCGTAATCGATTGAGCCCTGCAGGTAAAGAAAAGTGTTCACATCTTTATTACCAGGGTAGTAGCTGAGAAATTCCTGTGCATTACCGGGCTGATTGTTCAGCCATGTCAATGAATAAGTATTACTTGGCTGGTCATAGTTAGCTACATCATAATAGAAAGGCAGGTAAGATCTGGTCAGATCAAAATAGGCGTAACGGTTGGTACTAAATAAGCCATGGAAGGCGAGTCCTTCGGTGAAAAAGTTCAGGTTCTGATTAAGCTCGAACTGTGCAGACAATCTTGATTCTGAAAAGCTTTTATAGCCATACATAAGAGCGGCATATGGATTGGATTGCAATCCGCCGGAAGTGGTCAGTGAGTTACCGAACAAGATATGTTTGGTCAGCAGGTTGGCGCTATCTGCCGGAAAATAGGCGGGGAATGCTACCGGACTGGTATGCAGCGCCCGGTCATACATGTCGCTGGCCAGACCGGAACGGTCGCCCGTAATAGGACCGGTATATTCGTTGAAATTACCCCAGAGACGAACAACTGCTTCTGTAGTTTTTGTCAATTTTACATTCACATTGGAACGAAGCTGATAGTTCTCAAACTTCATGGAAGAGTTAAAATTGTTCACCGGATTTACCTGCAGGATACCATTATCCCTGTCATAGGAACCTGCGATATAATACCTTGCAGCATCTGTTCCACCTTGCACGCTGAAATTAGCACGTTGTGTGGTAGTCTGATCTTTGAAGAGTGTTTTCATCCAGTCTACTGCCGGATACACATATGGATTGTGGCCCGGAGCCTTATCCATGGTCGCCTGTGTGTTGATGATGTCATTCGGTGTATACTGCGGCGTTGCCAGTGGATTTCTGGTGGTCAGCGCTTCATTGTACAACCGCATGTAGGTCACAGGATCTGCCAGTTTCACCGTCTGTGTCGGGCGGGAAATAGAACGTTCATAACGGACGTTTACATTCGCCTTACCTGCTTTACCTTCTTTGGTCGTTACCAGGATCACACCGTTGGCGCCTCTTGCACCGTACAGTGCAGCGGCACTGGCATCTTTCAGGATGGAGAAGCTGGCGATGTCATCTACCTGCAGACGTGCCAGGTCATTGGCGCTCAGTTCGATATTGTCCACAAGGATCAGTGGACTTGCACTGTAGCCAAAGGTGGTCACACCACGAATGAAGAAGTTGGAGTTGTCCAGACCTGGCTGGCCTCCGCGTTGAAAGGCGACCATCCCTGCAATTTGTCCTGCCATTGCGTTCGTCAGGTTGCTGGATGGAATTTTCAACGCACCGGGATCGATTGAGGTAACAGATCCCACTACTGCTTCTTTCCGTTGTTTACGGCCGTAAGCAACCACCACTACTTCTTCCGCCTTAAAGGTGGTGGGTTTCAATACAAGGTTGATTACTTTGGTAGAAGTGTTAACGCTGATAAACTGTTGTTCAAAACCTACGAAAGAAAACCGGAGCATTGTACCCGGTTCGACATCGAGGATGAACTTTCCAGTCTGGTTGGTCGACGTAGCGACGTTCTTCTTGTTTTCCGCAACGATGTTCACCCCTTCGAGTTTTGCTCCTGACGAATCGGTTATCGTACCTGTGACGGTGATTTTGGCCGGCTGTTGTGCAAATGCGTTGTAGGCAAAGAACGTGGAAAACAGCGTTAATAGGTATACGTGTTTTAGCGCCCCGGGTAACCGGGACATGGAGAGGATACGTGGCATAAACCAGTCTTTTGGGAAATTGTGTTAGTGAAAAATGCTATTTCATAAATGGAATTATCTGGCAAATCTATTTCATCACCTCTGCGGTGTAAATAGCTAATTCGTCTATTTTGATGAATTATTCCACGATTATGTCCGCAGGAATAAGTATTTTTCAGTTACAAGAAACATCAAAACAACAATCACGTTATGGGGACTTTGAAGAGAAGGGATGGCTTCGAAGGAGAACAGTTAATAAGTCTCCCCGAGTCAGTCTGGAAAAACGCAATCAAAATCAATCCTGTATTGGGTCAGCTGTATATTACCCATATCGGTTATTTTCCCAGAGCCGCCTTTCATTATAGAGACAGAGAGAAGGGCTGTATCGATAATATACTGATCTACTGTACGCATGGTAAGGGCTGGTATTCAATAGACGACAGGACATTCAAGGTCGGCATGAACGAATATGTCATCATCCCTGCAACGGAGCTTCCTTTACGCTATGGATCTGATGATGAAAACCCGTGGAGTATTTACTGGGTGCACTTTACAGGCAAAGACATGGCCGCATTTAACCAGGGATTCAACATCGGTTTATATGACGGACCAAGGCATATTCACAGAAATGAAAAAGGTATTCAGTTATGGAATACGATGTTTCAATGCCTGAAAATGGGATTTGGAAAGGATAACCTGGGCAAGGCAAACCTGCATCTGTATCACTTTCTGGCCACTTTCCTGTTCCCGGATAAAACGCCGAGGGAGCAGGAGCAGAGCCGTGACAGGATCAATGAAACGATCCTCTATATGCAGCAGCATCTCACTGTTGCACTGACAGTAGAAGAGCTGGCACAGCTGGTGGAGCTCTCTCCATCCCATTTTTCCACGCTGTTTAAAAAGACGACAGGCATGTCGCCACTGAACTATTTCATTCACCTGAAACTGCAGCAGGCCTGCCTCTTGCTGTATACAACAGATATGAAAATCAAGCAGGTCGGTGTTGCAATCGGCTATGATGATCCTTACCATTTTTCAAGGCTGTTCAAGAAGAGTATGCATGTCAGTCCGGAGCACTACCGGGGTATGCGCAGGAAGGATCATGGAGGTATGGATTGCCTCGTGTTGTGATATATACTATTATATATAAGCAGCACATTTTTTAGTCAGATATTTTTTTAACACGTTTAGATGTTTTTTTCGCTGGTCTACTGAAAGGCAAGACCAGCAAAGGTTTTGGCTAAGATGAAATTGAAGCTGGTATGGTATTCTACTAGACCAGTAAAGGGACGCCTATGATTGTTTAACGATTTAGTTTTATTTTGGTTGATGGAATCACCGGCGTATTTCCGGCATTGATAAAACTAACAGGTATGAATATGAAAAGGCTTTTCCTTGGTATGACATTTTTCCTGAGCTTGGTATTCTCAGATATTTTTGCGCAGCAGTCTGCTAAACAAATGCGTGAAGGCACACATAATTTTACACTGCAATGGATCAGCTGGGATAAACCCGGAAAGGTGCAGATAAAGAAACAAAAGGATGGCACCTATACCGTAAAAGGTGAACAGCTTGGAGAAGATGGTGACTTTGTTACGATCGATGGTATGCTGACCGTTGTCACTTTCGCAGAAATGACATTCACTGGTAAGATACAGTCCAGATACGCCAATATTAACAAAGGAGAGGTATGTGATAAAACAGGTACGTATCACTTCCTGGCAAAAGGTGCAAGAAAATACTGGCGTTTACAAGAGATGGACAATTGTGAGGGGAATAATGTAGTGGATTATGTAGATATCTATTTTTAATCATTGTATGAAATAATGCATGCGCTGTTTACAGATAAATGTAGACAGCGCATTTTTTTGTAACTTATAACAAGCGGAAACTTATTGCGTGTTATTTTTTAATGATTGCCTGTAAACGGGATACACCTGCTTTTTGTATCTTTAAGATATGCAGGAAGATAATATCGGATGAATAATATTGCATCCATCAATAGCTGAACTATAGTTATAGTATAGTCATCTTTCGTTGAACTTCCGTTGAGAAGCCAGCATTAACGGTGCATAAGTATAGAAAAGAAGCTTTCAGGTATAAGTATCAGCATACCGGTTACTGTATCTCCCGTTTCCAGGTATCGTCATGTATAAAAGTCTAATAATTAACCCCGGATGATACGTACCAAGACTTAATAAAAACCTAACATTAAAACCCGCGCCCGCCCCTTAGCTTTGCGTCAATGGCACGCCAGTCTTTCGATGATAACCACTACCTGCAATTATTCATCTCCGGCAGCGAAGATGCATTTGATGCTATCTTCAAACGTTATTATGAAGGATTATTGCAGTTTGCCAAGGTACTTCTGCCATATCCTACAGACGAGGCAGAAGATATTGTAGCTGAAATGTTCTGTACCCTATGGCATAACCGTCGCCAGATAGACATTTCCACCACTTTAAGCGCTTATTTATATGTCTCTGTAAGAAACAGGGTGTTTGACTATTACCGTAAGCGTAAGACAATTTTTAACCTCCCGGAAGAAGCACTGGCCGATACGCCGGACGTTGGTTATCAACAGCCTGATCACCAGTTAATGTATAAGGATATTACCTCACAGATACAGTCCCTTGTCGCACAATTACCGCCCCAGATGCGACTTGTATTTAAAATGCACAGATATGAAGGATTCAGTTATGACGAGATTGCAGGTCTGTTAAATATATCTCTGAATTCTGTTAAGACACATATGTTCCGCGCACTCAAATTCCTCAAAGCAGCCTATCCAATGTTACCAATATGTTAACTCGTTTTTTTCTGTCACGAGCGAGGTCCATCTTATCGTCCTTGTCTTTGTAAACGGAAAAATATTGGAACAGCAGGAGCTTTATTTACTGATCACCAGGCATTTTAACGAACAGACCGTCCCATGGGAAGAAGATTTCCTGGCTGAATGGCTGGAAAGCGCAGAAGAAAACAGACTGACTTACAGCGTACTGAAAGATATATGGCAGAGCAGCCATCAGCAGCACGATGAAGTATTGGTGAATGCAGCACTGCGGGATGTAAAGCAACGTATCAGCAGCCGTCAGCAATCCCGATTGATCACTATTGTTAAACGATACCGTACGCAGATCGCGGCCGCAGCTGCTGTAGCAGGTATTATAGCAGCTAGTGTATTTTATCTGCGCCGGAATAGTGATAGTAACGCTATCGCTTATATGGAGAAAAGGAGTTTGCCCGGACAGGTACTGAAAGTGATTATGCCAGACAGTACAATAGTGCATCTTGCCCCACAAAGTAGTATCCGTTATGCACCCGATTTCGGAAAGGGTGACAGGAAAATCTTCCTGGAAGGTGAGGCGTTTTTCGACGTCAGCAAAGATGCGCATCATCCTTTTACCGTAGCTGCAGGACAATTGTCCGTACAGGTATTAGGAACGCGTTTTAATGTCGCATATTATAAAGGTGCAGACAGTGCTGCTGTATCGCTGGTAGACGGAAAGGTACAGGTGAGTGTTCCCGCTCAGCCCAAACCGTATGAACTACAACCAGGACAGGAATTGTATTATGACAGTCATGCACAACATGCCTGCACCAGGGATTACGATGTGGAGTCGGTAACCGGATGGACGTCCCGATTACTGGTATTCCGCAACGAAACACTGGCGGTGGTTGCCCGCAGACTGGAGCAATTGTATGATGTCGAGATCACCTTCGCAGACCCGGCTATGGCTCATTACAAACTGTTTGCAAAGTTTAATGACAAGCCACTCAATTACATTCTGAACGTGATCAAAGCAACGGACAATCTTGATTACACCATCGACGGAAAAAAGATCCGATTTACCAACAACAACGCCTATCAATCACGCTAAATGCATGAATTTATGTTTCCTTTTTACCAACATCTGAGTATCGCACGCAGTAAGGCAGTTTTATGCCTGTTGCTTTGCTGTGTGTTTTCATTGCCATTTACAACCGTAAAGGCAGGGATGCGCGCAGACCTGCACAAGGTACCCTGTTCCCTGACCGTACATAATAAACCATTGGAAGAAGTGTTCGAACTGATCGAACAGCAAACTCATTATGCTATCATCTGTGTGGACCAGTCCGGACTGATGGATAGAAAAGTAAATCTTAACGCGAGGAATACAACGCTGGAAAACGTATTACAGCAGCTCGCAGGACAGGTTGCATTCAATTACAAATGCCTGGATAATAACATCATTGTAAAAGCAGGTGTTGTTAATAACCCCGGAGATCCGGCGGAGAAAACCGTTTCAGGTAAAGTAACGGATGCTAAAAAACAACCTTTACCTGGTGTGTCAATCATGGTGAAAGGTACCAAACGTGGTACTATCTCTACCGATAATGGCGACTTCCAGATCAAAGCAAACGAAGGCGAAGTTTTACAGTTCTTTTTCACAGGATTTCAGCCGTATCAGTTGACGGTTGGTAAAGGTGAAATCTATCAGGTTACCTTACTGGATGACGAAAAGAAACTGTCTGAAGTACTGGTAACAGCGCTGGGTATCAAAAAGGAAAAGGCAAAAGTTGGTTATTCTGCACAGGAAGTAAAAGGTGCTGATCTCGTGAAAGCACGTGAGCCGAACGTGATCAGTTCACTGACAGGCCGCGTTGCGGGTCTGACAATCAGAAATACGACTGACCTCTTCCAGGATCCGGGTATTTCCCTGCGTGGTGCAAAACCATTGATCGTCATAGATGGTATCCCTGATCAGTCAGCCGATCTTTATAAAATCAATGCAGATGATATCGAAAGTATGACCGTGTTGAAAGGTGCTTCTGCATCCGCACTGTACGGTTCCATCGGTTATAACGGCGCTATCATGATCACTACCAAAAGAGGTGGTTCTAAAGATCTGAGCGTTGATTTTAACTCTTCTACACAATTCCAGACCAGCTTTATCCGTATCCCTAAGGTGCAGACCACTTATGGTAACGGTTTTAAAGGTGAGTACGAGTATATTGACGGTTCTGGTAGCGGCCCTGAAGGTTTCGGCTGGATATGGGGTCCTAAACTGGATCAGCGCGATCCTTCCACTCCAAGTGGCTATCATGAAACACCGCAGTTCAACAGCCCTGTAGATCCTACTACCGGCAAACTGGTACCATTGCCTTTCCTGTCCCGTGGTAAAGACAATGTGAAGAACTTCTTCAGAACAGGTGTTATCACCAGTAACAATATCAGCTTTACGAAATCAGGTGATAACGGTACTTTCAGGGCTTCTGCTTCTCATATCTACCAGCAGGGTATCGTACCTAATACAGACCTGAAGAATACTTCTTTTAACATGGCAGGTAATTACAACCTGACAAAGAACTTCAGCATTAACGGTCGTATCAGCTACAATAAAGAGTATACACACAATTTCCCTGAGACAGGTTATGGTCCTACCAACTACCTGTACAACCTTATCCTGTGGACGGGGCCGGATATCGATGTACGTGATCTGCGTAATTATTGGGTGCCGGGTAAAGAAGGTATACAACAGCGCCACTACAATATCTCTTATTATAACAACCCTTATTTCCAGGCATATGAATACCTGAGAGGGTATGATAAAAATAACTCTTTTGGTTCTGTGGATCTGGATTATAAGATCAGTCCTTCTTTCAGTGCAAAATTCCGTACCGGTATTAATCAGTACAGCCTGAACCGTAACTATAATGAGCCTAAAAGCTATATCGGCTATGGTAATAAATCAAGAGGTCAGTATACAATTACTTCCAACACCTATTTCGATGTAGTGTCTGATCTGATCGTAGACTATAACCATACTTTCAGTGAGCACTTTAAGGTGCATGCGCAGGCAGGTGGTTCCAACTACTATCGTAATTTCAAAGCAGCATCCAGTAATACAGATGGTCTGACCATCCCTGGTCTGTACAATCTTGGTAACTCTGCGAATGCGGTACAATCTACCAACTCGCTGGAAGAACGCAGAACAGCGAGTGTATATGGTATTGTTGACGTAGAACTCTACAATGCGATCTATCTTTCCCTGACAGGACGTAATGACAAGATCTCCAGGTTACCCGTTGAGAACAATAGTTTCTTCTACCCTTCCTTATCCGGTTCGGTAGTGATATCTCAGCTGACCCGTTTACCTGAGTGGTTCTCTTTCCTGAAAGCAAGAGGTGCTGTTTCCCGTGTATCCAGCGGAACACTGGATGATAGCTATACTTATGGTTATCTGCCTTCCTATGACAAAGGTACTACCTGGGATGGCGTACCTGGTTTGAAATACAAGGATATTATCATGAACGCTTCGCTCCATCCGCAGACTTCCGATAGCTGGGAGGCTGGTGTGGATGCCAAGTTCTTTGGTAATAAACTGGGCTTTGAACTGACCTATTTCCAGACGAAAGATTATAACAACATCCTGAGCATCCCGGTATCACTGGGTAGCGGTTTTGCCAGCAGACTGGAAAATGGTCACGTATATCAGCGCAGAGGTGTTGAATTTGTAACGACTGCCACACCGATCCGTAAAGATAAATTCAGATGGGATGTGATGCTGAACCTGAGTACTTATCGTCGTCACCTGAAAGAGATTACCGGTGGTAATAAACTGGGTTATCTGAAAGCAGGCGACAGAACAGACAGGATCTTTGCAAATGTTTATCAGAAAGATCCTTCCGGTAACATTATTTACAGGGCAGATGGATTCCCGTTAGAAGATAACATCCAGCGTTTTGTAGGTAATTCAGATCCTGATCTGATCTACGGTCTGGAGAATAGTTTCTCATATGGCAATTTCACACTGCGTTTCCTGGTGGATGGCCGTCTTGGTGGATTGATGTATTCTACTACCAACCAGAAAATGTGGTGGGGTGGTACACATCCGGGTACTGTTAATCAGTTCAGAGATGACGCCAATGACAATAAATCAACATTCGTAGGTAAAGGTGTGGTAGTCACTTCCGGTCAGGCTACTTATGATGCTGATGGTAATATCGTAAGTGATAACAGAACATTTGCGCCTAATACACAGGGTGTGAATTATATCGACTACATGACCAACACCAGCAATGGTGCAGATGTGAATTACAACTACTATTCACAGAGCTTCCTGAAACTGAGAGAATTGACACTCACCTACAGGGTACCCTCCAAATGGCTGAAAGGTCGTGTATTCCGTGCGGCAGATATCTCTGCTGTAGGCCGTAACCTGCTGTTATTCGCCAAAATTCCGAACGTTGATCCGGATTCAGGTGTGGATAACTTACAGACGCCTTCTACAAGAAGCATCGGTGTGAACCTTAACCTTAAATTCTAATGTCAGCAACAATGAGAAAAATATTCAACATAGCAGCCGCCCTGCTGATTGTGGCAACTGGTTGTAAGAAATTCGAGGATTTCCAGACAGATCCTAACAAGCCTACCGTATCTACTCCTGATCTGTTGCTGAGCACTGTAATACAGGATGCGTTTCAGTCTACTACATTAGGCGCTACACTGGCTACCAGACAGATGGTGTTTGTGAACAGCGTATCCAATGAGCAATATTATGGCTGGACACGTGCAGGTTTCGACACTTACAATGACCTGCGCCAGGTTGTTAAAATGGAAGAAGAAGCCAACAGAATGGATAAGCCGGAATATATACCGCTGGTGAAATTCTTCAAGGCTTACTACTTCCTGAAGCTGACGAATACCTTTGGTGATATTCCTTATTCAGATGCATTGAAAGGGGAGAACGGTGGATTGTCGCCGGTGTATGATAAACAACAGAACATCTTTGTATCTATACTCGATGATCTGAAAGCGGCAAATGCACTGATCACGAATACGACGCCGGAAGTACAGGGGGATATCCTGTATGGCGGTACTATGGAGCAGTGGAAAAGACTGATCAATACACTGTCGCTGCGTACACTCATGAGTCTTTCCCTGAAGGAGAATAATGCTTCTTTGAATGTGAAGGCAAGATTCGCAGAAATCGTGAACAATCCGGAGACTTATCCACTGATGACAGGTAATGCAGATAACGGTGAACTGGTGTTTCATGACGTACTGGGTACCCGTTATCCTACTTACAATGACAACGACCTGCAGACGGCTTATTACCTGGATGCCACTTTCGTTGATCTGCTGAAAGGATTGAAAGATCCGCGTTTATTCCGTTTTGCGGAGAAAGCACCTAAGTCGGTTTCGCTGCCGGATAATGATTTCGCAGCATATGGTGGTGCAAAAGGAAGCGATCCCCTGAATGATAATAGTACGAAGGTTCTGGCGGGTGAAGTATCTAAGATCAAATCCCGTTATTTCAACAATCCGGTGAATGAGCCAAGCATCGCAGTTGGTTATGCAGAATTACAGTTTATTCTGGCAGAAGGCGTTGTACGCGGATGGATCAATGGTAGTGCAGCTGATTACTATAAGAAAGGGGTACAGGCTTCTATGCTGTTTTACGGTATTGCCCAGTCTTCTATAGACGACTACCTGACGGCTAATCCATATCCTGCTGCTGATCAGCTGAAAGCGATCATGACCCAGAAATACATTGCTTCTTTCATGAACAGCGACTGGAACTTTTTTTATGAGCAACGTCGTACCGGTTTACCTGCATTTGATGTATCCGGCGGTGGTGTGCTGAATGATAAGAAAGTGCCTAAACGCTGGATGTATCCTGTATCTGAATTACAGAATAACCAGGCGAATGTAAATGCAGCTATCGGCAGTCAGTTTTCCGGAAATGACAACATCAACGGAATAATGTGGTTACTGAAGGCGGAATAAGTTGTATTTTATAATTTTAAGTCATGATGAAGAAAATATACCTGGCCTCCTGCCTATGTCTCCTTTTAGGGGGAGCAGCGCAGGCACAGCAAAGAGAAAAGAAGGTCGTGTTTGTCATTGCAGATGGTATTCCGGCAGATGTACTGGAAAAGCTACAGACGCCTGCTATTGACCGCATTGTTGATGCGGGCAGGTATACGCGTATGCATGTAGGCGGTGATAAGAACGCCTATAACCAGACGCCTACCATATCGGCAGTAGGGTATAACAGTCTGCTGACGGGTACCTGGGTGAACAAACATAATGTGCCTGACAACGACATCACGGATCCTAACTATCATTACTATAACCTTTTCCGGCTGTTTAAAACACAGTTTCCTGCGAAGAAGGTTGCGATCTATTCCAGCTGGCTGGACAATCGTACCAAGCTGGCCGGGGATGGACTGGCACAGGCGGGAAATGTACATATCGATCTCCATGCGGATGGTTATGAACTGGATACTGTTCATTTTCCGCATGACAGGAAAAGGGACTTTATGCACGCGATTGATGAAAAAGTGATCGATGAGGCAACTGCCGGTATTAAAAAAGACGCACCTGCGCTGTCATGGGTCTACCTGGAGTATACCGATGATATGGGGCATGGCTATGGCGACAGTCCGGAGTTCTACAGCGCAGTAGAACTGATGGACAAACAGATGGGCCGTCTCTGGGAGGCGATTACCTACAGGCAACAGCACTTCAAGGAAGACTGGATGCTGGTGATCACTACAGATCATGGCCGTGATGAAAAGACCGGTCGTGATCATGGTGGGCAATCCACACGTCAGCGCAGTACCTGGATGGTCAGCAGTTATAAACCTGCCAATGAATATGCCCGTTATTATGAGCCGGGAATTGTGGATATCATGCCTACGATTGCCCGTTACCTGAATATGGATATTCCGGTAAGTACGGCGCGTGAAATAGATGGTATTCCGATGATCGGTAAGGTGGCGATAGCGAATGTAAACGCTAATTTCATACAGGATAATATCGACCTGAAATGGTCAGCCCTGCAGGATACAGGTAATGTAAAGATCTGGGTGACTACCACCAACAATTTCAAAACGGGCGGTACTGACGAGTACAAATTGCTGGCAACTGTACCCGTACAGGACCGTCATGCGTTGATCAACGTCGGGCAACTACCTTCCCGCTTTTATAAGATCGTACTGGAAACAAGTGCCAATACTGTAAATACATGGTTAGACCTGGATATTAAGTCCAGGTAAATATCGCTCTTTCAGTATCCGCAGATGGTGCAGTTCATGGCCGGGAATGATATAGGCTAATGTTCTTATAGAAATTGGATTCCCGCTGGAAATGCCCATAATTGTTTCCTGCTCTTTTTTCAGATTACGTAAGAGGTATATCGTCGACTCACGTACCACCCTGAATTCATTTGCCAGTTCCTGCAAGGAGCGGTCATTGGCAAATGAGTTCAGGACGTAATCATCCTGCTCAAAGCCGGGTAACGCCTGTTGCTCTCCCCGGGCAAAACACATCAGCCGGTACGCAAATACACGCTCTGTATCGATCATATGTCCCAAAGTTTCCTTGATTGTCCACTTGCCCGGAGCGTAGGCATAACTTCCTTTTTCCTCAGGTATCTTCGAAAAAAACGCATACGTACTGTCCTTTAATTCTTCTGTGATAGCGGGTACTTCTGCATCGCCGACACTGTTAATGTATACTTCCTGGTAGGGCATAAATTCGCCGGGTTGAGGTCTTGAAATCATGGGTGCGATTTTTGCTAATATTAATTAAAATTCCGTGAAAGCGCGAATTCATGACGGCAGAATTGGATATATTTGTACTAATCGCAATATTGGATAAGGATATATCTGGCTGACGTTCCCTATAGTTATTTTAAAACCCGCATTGAATGGCATACATTGGTCTTATTAACCTCTTACTGATTGTTGTAAACATTGCAGTGTCTTACAAAGGACTAAAGGATCGTTCCTTTTTTAATAAGTATTCGTTTGAAGTGGATCGTATCCTGATTGAAAAGGACTACAAGCGACTGATCACCTCCGGTTTCCTGCATGTCAGCTGGATGCACTTGTTTTTCAACATGGTATCGCTTTTTCTGTTTAGTAATAGTCTGGAAGTAAAGCTGGGACCTACGGCTTACCTGACTTTATATTTTGCCAGCCTGGTTGGAGGTAACCTGCTGTCCCTGCTGATTCACCGGAACCATGGAGATTATAGCGCTGTAGGTGCTTCCGGGGCTGTTTGCGGGGTTATTTTCGCATCTATTGCTTTATTTCCTGCTATGCGGCTGGGCTTCTTCGGGATCCCCTTTTCCATCCCGGGATGGGCGTATGGGTCATTATTCGTTTTATACTCCATTTACGGGATCAAGTCCAGGAGGGACAATATCGGACATGAAGCACATATGGGTGGGGCATTGATCGGCATGGTCGTGGCATTGTGTATGGTACCCGAAGGAATTGCGGAAAATTATCGCACCATATTGTCTATTCTGCTCCCGGGCGCACTTTTCGTTTACATTATCGTTAAATGTCCGCATATACTATTTATCGACAACCGGTATTTCAAAGCGCATGTCGGTGATTACGATATGGACGACAGGTATCACCTGGAACGTGCCGGTGAGCAGCAGGATCTTGATTACCTGCTGGAAAAGATCCATAAACGTGGTATGAAAAGTCTGACCAAAAAGGAGCGGGAAATGCTGATGAAATACTCTGAAGAGGTATGAGCATTGCACTGCTGAAAATCGCTTAGAAAGACGACCTGAATTTATCGGGCATCCAGATAACAAAGCGCCTGTATCATCCTTTTGATACAGGCGCTTTTCATTTTACCAGGTATTTTTAGTGTACGATCACAATCTCTTTTGTGACTACTTTCTTCCCGTTACTCAACCTGAGATAATACATGCCGCTTTTTAGCTGTGAAACAGGGTATTGTAAACTGTTTCCCGCTATCTGTAAGGGCTTTTGCTCAATTAGATGACCTGCGGTGCTGAGAATAGACAGCGAGGTCTTTCCCTGCCATCCTTTGTCAAACTGTAAGGTGATATGGTTGCTGGCAGGCTGTGGATAGACACTGAAACCTGCTTCATTGCCGGTGATTTCAGGCGCTGCTGCCATCCTTGCGCCAAAAGTTGCTGCAGTGGTATCACTGATGATGATATCGTCTATATAGGTCTTAAAATTGCCGATTTCATTACCATGTACATAATCAACGATAATCCGGTCAATGGTCTTGCCGCTTAGCCACCTGCCGATGTTACAGTTTATCTGTGACCAGGTGTTGACAGTACCATGTCCTGCACCCGGATGCATGGATACGCCATGCTGGTCGACGGCGCCCGCATCCCGGAGGGAGGTACCATCTGTCATGATCAGATCTACGGTAACATAACGGGAGATGTTATTGGTAGGATGCAGCCAGAAACTAAGTCCGGTACTGGCGGTGACCGGAATATTGACGTCAAACACTTTATAAGCGCAATAGGCATTCGCAGCAGCGGAATTCGCCCTTCCTGCAAAGCGGATGGCAGAAGGCCCTGTACGACTGGTCTCGTTCTGTACAATACCACAGATAGGTGTGCCGGTACCATTATCGCCGGTCACATTGGTAGGAATAACACTCTGGTCCGGGGTGTCTGTCCAGGTAAGTGTGGCATCATACTGTGCTTCCATACTGGTACGGAACCAGAGTGGTGCAGTAGCATAGGGGATGGTCACATTGGTCGTCAGCGGAGCGGTACCTTTCAGGACTTTAGTGGCCTGGCCTGCCAGTCGCAGGTAGAAGTCGGCGCCGATATAGGTACCATCTGCACTGGTGGTCAGGAAATACTGATTATCAGGTACGGCAAAGTAGCTGTCGGCCATTTTCGCAATAACGGTACCTTCATCATATTCATCAAACATGGCAATATAGGCGGTATTCATGCCCAGGCTTTTGATATTGTAAAGCTGTCGCCAGAAGAACTCTCCTTTGCTACGGGAAATCTGGTTCCTTGTGCCGCCGTTCCAGTTACTCCAGGCAAAGCCGGGAAATATAACCGGCTGGTAATCCAGTCCGTTGGCATTACAATAGGCCAGGTCAGGGGCCAGGTTCTCGTTTTTGAAATTATCTGCACCGGCGATGCTGCCAAAGCGGCCTACTGCCCAGGGAGACAGCATATTGAATGCTTTGTATACATTCTCATAACCGGCATAGGAGTCACGGGTACCGGTGCGCCAGCCGGCAGGTACGCCACCGATCACATAGTATCCCTTGCCTTTCAGCCAGTTGATAATTGCCAGACTGTTAGCCGGTTGATTGCTGCGTTCATTCAGTCCGAAGCCCCATATACAGATAACAGGTTTACCGTTCTGATGTGCATAATAGGGTGATTCCTGCGGACGAAGATCATTCTCGACATGCAGCCAGTCTGCCTTAAAGAAAGCAGTATCATCGGCATTCATATCATACATGATGTAGAAGATACGCTGGTATTTTTCGGCACTGCGTCTTATCCTGCTTACGAGACTATCCATACTGGCTTTGTAGACGCCATCTCTTGTCGGACCCAGGAAGCGTTGTTGTGCTACACCGTCGATACCATTCTGTTGCATCCAGGAGAAATGCAGGTCGATGGTAGTTTGTTTCCAGGAGGTGAATAAGCGGGCATTACGGCCATCATTCAGGTTACCCAGAGCAGTCTGGAACAGGTTGGCTGCCGGGTATTCGGTTACGTCCGGGTAGGCTTCAAATGTGATACGTCCGGGTGCTGGTTTAGGTGTGTCTGAACGATATCGGCCGGGGCTCCAGTGAGACCATCTTTCTATCGGCGAGCCGTCGCCATAACAGTTAAACCAGGCCTGGTACCCGCACATCAGTTTACCGGTCACTGATTGTGCTGCAGGCGCTACCTGCGCGTTGGAATGGAGTGTGATGGTCAGTAGTAACGTGAACACTAAAGACCATGCTGAGGGTTTTCGCATAGAGGGTTTGTTTTGATTGTTTCTCAAGATATAATACATGAATACCTGTGTACATGGGGATGTGCACAGGTATTCACATTTATAGCAGTATACAATGCTTTTCTACGCGATCATGATGTACTAAACTACTGATGGTCTGTCCAGGTCAGACAGGGTGGCGTTTCCTTGCTGCAGGAGCAGTTCGGCCAGTTTCATACGGCCTTCTGCGCCATGTTGGGTCACATATTCAAGTTCTGCCAGTGTCAGTAATTTTACGTTGACGATTTTAACCGGTTCGATTGTAAGGTCGACCGTATCGGGCACAGTTTCATCGGGGAGTCCCATAATTACGCCCACTCTTCCTTCCTGGTTCACAAATTCAGCGGGGACATCCACATCGTAGAATTCACTGGTAATATAAGTCATTTCTTCCAGCAGCCCTATCACGTTTCCATGATTGGCCATTAGTTGTGCTGCCTGGTAGGCCAGCTGAAACTGCCAGGTGTTGCTTACCTGTCCTTCAATTGGCTCGGAAGCGACATAGACTTCCAGTCCGAATCCGTTATAAGGGGCGTTCGCATTATTCGTCTCCATATCGTCATATGGATCACTGAGTCCATCGCTGGCGATGATCGTCCGTTCCGGCTGACGGATAGTAGCGTATGCCTGTCTGAGTGAGGGCCATCTCGGACCGCCCATGAAGGAAGGATTGATCGCATGTGCGATCACATCAGGGTCCAGTTTGCCAACGCTATTCCAGTATTCATCCCTTAATTTGCAGGAGGCCTCGAAGTGTTCCTCGTAGGTATTCATTGGAGTTGTATTTTAATTCCTGTAATGTATAATAATATGCTTGTGAAACAAAGTGTTTACGATTTTTTAAATAACCCCTTAGGGGATTAGTTGACAATCTACCGCCAGAGTACTAATTTTAGCAGATGGAAGCATGGCTTCCGGTAAATAAAACAGCATTGAAGAAAATTATCAAGATCCTTGGATGGATCATCCTGACCCCTGTATTTCTCGTAGTCCTGTACCTCTCAGCAGCTTATGTATTTTCGCGTATTTCGGTTGATAAAGAGGAACCTTCCGGAAATGATATAACACTGTTCATTCTCACAAACGGTGTACATACTGACCTGGTAATGCCTGTTAGAAATGCACAGATCGACTGGAGTAAAGAGGTGTTATTCTCCAACACGAAAAGTAATGATACTACCGCACAGTGGATCGCTTTTGGTTGGGGAGATAAAGGCTTTTACCTGGAAACGCCTACCTGGGCAGATCTGAAGTTCAGCACTGCGTTTAAGGCAGCTACCGGACTCAGTACATCCGCTATCCATGCGACTTACTATTACAGCATGTCAGCTGGCAGTGATTGTATAAAACTGAGCACAGACAGTGCGCATTATGCAAAATTAATCCGTTATATACAGGCTAGTTTTGACCGTGATGATCAAGGGCGTGTTATGCATATTGTTACGGATGCCAACTATGGTAAGACAGATGCATTCTATGAAGCGAAAGGCAGCTATAGCCTGTTTCATACCTGTAATACCTGGGCAAACAGCGGTTTAAAAAGCGGTGGACAAAAAGCCTGTCTGTGGACGCCTTTTGATAAGGGGATCTTTTATCAGTACAGAGGCGGGAATTAAGAATTAAGAATTAGGAATTAGGAATTAGGAATTAAGAATTAAGGCTGCTGTAGTAACGGTGTGATTGTGTATGGAAGGACTGTCCCTGTAATATTGTTTATCTTCGTGCATGGTATGGTAAAGCAGCAAATTTATTCTGTTCCCTCATTTCTGCTTCCGGAGAATACCCGGAAAGAAGAGATACATATACTGGCGCATCAGTTTACGGACAGCCGGGTGAGAAGTAAAGTCACCCTGGAACAAAATCTTTTCAGCTTCCTGGTGGAAGGAGAGAAGCGGGTATTTTATGCGGAAAAGCATGCTGTGATCAATAACACACAGTTTGTACTGTTATCATCCGGTAACTGTATCATGAGTGAGAAGAAGATCTCGGAAGAGGGTTTCTACAAGAGTGTGGTGCTTACTTTTGAGTCGGCTGCATTGACAAGGTTCTTTTTGAAATATCCGCATGTATGTATTGAAAAGGATAATCATGACCGCACAGAAGAACCTTTTCTGGTGTTTGAGACGGACAGCTTTCTGCAGAACTTTGTGCATTCTCTTTGTCTGATGGCTGCGTCAGGAAAACCGCTGCCTATAGACCTGAGGATACTTAAATTTGAAGAATTGCTGTTGTATATGGCAGATCGTTATCCACAACAGCTATTAAGTCTCCGGGCAAATGTGAGCGGTCACCAGGAAGAAGTGATGATCAGGAAATCGGCGGAGACGAACCTTTATAACAACGTGACTATCGAAGAACTGGCCTTCTTGTGCAATATGAGTCTGTCTACCTATAAGCGGAAGTTTCAGAAAACATACGGTACTTCTCCTACGCGCTGGTTCCTGCAAAAAAGGATGGAGCAGGCAGTGGGTATGTTATTGGTACAGCGCGAGAAACCCAGTGAGATCTATCATAAGCTGGGTTATGAAAACCATTCCAGCTTTACACAATCCTTTAAACAGGTGTATGGTCTGACACCGAGTGAATACCAGCAACAAAAACTGACCGTTTAACAACAATTTCTGAGCTGTTAGCCCTACTACTCCCCCTGAGCTGCATTGTAGCTTTGCAGTACTTTAAAACAAAGTACTATGAAAAGAATGTACACGTTCCTGGCGTTGATGGTCTTCGCCTGTTCTGCCGTAGCGCAGACATTTACACTGAAGAGTAATGATCTTGGCGGCCAGTTTGTCAATAGCCAGTTACTGAATGGAATGATGGGATATACAGGTGGGAATGTCTCTCCGCAGTTGTCCTGGGAGAATGCGCCTGCGGGTACGCAGTGTTTTGCCGTAACGATGTATGATGTGGATGCTCCCTCCGGTAGTGGTTTCTGGCATTGGGTACTGTATAATATTCCGGCAGATGTACATGAATTGCCGGCCGGCGCTGGTACGCCTGAGCGTAAATTATTGCCTGCAGGTGCAGCTCATGGTATCAATGATGCGGGTATGCCAGGATACCTGGGGCCTGGTCCTCTGCCAGGATTACCACATCAGTATATCATCACGGTGTTTGCACTGAAGACAAAAATAAACCCTGACAAGAGTACGCCTGCTGCATTTGTCGGAGTGCTGCTGAATCAGAACTTATTAGCCAAGGCGTCTATTGTAGGTTATTCACAACATCCATAACCGAAGCGCACGTTTACTTAACAGCTTGTCCCTGAAAGGTGTCCAGATAAAAAAGAGGGTGTATCAAACGATTGATACACCCTCTTTTTATGTCAGTAGATGAAAGTACTATTTGGTTTTTGCCGCGGCGATATCATCCTGTTCTTTTTTGATCAGTTTTTCAGCTTCTGTTCTTGCATCTTCTCCTTTCACTGCCACATCAGGAATAACGCCTTTTCCTTCCCAGCCTTCTTCTGAACCAGGGGCAGCTACCATTTTTACAGGCATAAATACGACCATGTTTTCTTTCAGCGGGATCATTGAACCTGCGATACCTGCGCCTGCTGTTGTATCGCCTACGATCGTAGCGCGGTGCATCTGTTGTAATGCAAAGGCGAAACCTTCTGTAGCGGATGCAGTGCGTTTATTAACGAGTATATATAGTTTGCTGTCCGGCATTCTTTTACCAGGTACGAAAGGATATGTCCATTCCTGGATATCTTTTGTACGGTCTTTATGATAACCGTGGAGGTAGTAGCGTTCATCGCCGGCATTGAAGAAATAACCTGCGAGGAAGCGGCCCATCATACCGGTTCCACCACCATTGTCTCTGATGTCAATGATGATGTTTTTGGAATAAGCGGCCATATTCATTGCATTGGCTGCCATTTCAAATGCTTCCTGGTCGCCATGGAAACCACCGGATATCTTGATATAGGCAGTAGATGTTTTTTTATTCAGTTCCACTGCATCAAAGCCATAGTTGTTCTGACGTTTTCTTTCAAGTTCCAGTCTGTCGTCTTCAGGCGTACGGGTATTGGAGAAAGACCGGGTCAGTTGTTCGTAATAATCTTTGTTGTGGAAAATGGTGAGATGCACATCTTTATGCGTTCCACGCAGGTCGTCGGTGATCTTCCAGGCCAGTTTCGCCGGCGTAAGGTCCTGATAGGCTTTCTTAGCTTCCTGGCTTTTCATGGTGGCAATATATTTCTTAGAGATCTCCGGGAACGGATAACCTTCTTCCAGTTGTTTGCTGATTTTCCCGATAATTTCATGAGCATCTTCTTTACTCACGACATGATCTGTATCCTTTGCAGGTTGCTGTGCTAACAGGCAGAGCGGAAGGCATAGTGCGCCCAGCAGGGCTGCTGATTTATAAAATTGTAGTTTCATACCTCGATTCTGGTTGCTTATTGTATCTGTAATTGTTTTTTATTCATTGCTTTTTCGTAGTCTGTCGGATAGATGATCAGGTCTTTCTCTGCCAGTGTGTGCATCAACTTTCTGATATGCTGCTGAACAGGCAGGGCTAAGGTGTAAAATGTAGCGTCTACCTGGATGTTACGTCCTTCATCCATAACAGTATTCTGACACCTGATGGCTATCTTTTGTCCTTTATAGTACAGGATGATTTTTACTCTGCCATCGTCATGTCCGTTCATGCCATTGGTACCGTATACGAGTAATGGATCGATGGTACCGTCGTTATCAAGGTCTTTCAGTTCGCAGAATTTTGTCCAGAACCAGATAGTAGTTTCCATTCCTTCTTTTGTATCATGACTGTTCCTGAAGTCATTCAGTTCCCCTGTTTTGACAAATCCGTTGGTGGTGGATTGTTGCAGAAATATAGCTTTGATCTTATAATTGATGGTATCATCCCCTTTGATCTCGTCTCTGCTTTCGCAAAGTGCCAGATAATAAGTGCCGGAAACATCTTTATAACGATAAGCCCGCTGTACAGGCAGTTGTTGGAAAAAGGTATTTTTTACGGCATCGTCAAACGTCTTTTCGGCAACGGATGTAGTAAGTATTTCACTCTCTGTTTTTCCCTGTTGTGCGTATAGTATTTTGCCACTCGTAAGGATGACAATCAGTGCTGTCAGAAACATCCGCATAATGACGAATCTTAAATGAATTGTTATTATCTTAAATGAATTGTTAATGCAGTAGGGGCGGGCGTTTAGCCCTGCTGCAAGATATTATTATTCGGCAATTTTTACAACGTAAGTTGAAAGAAATTTTTGCGTTAAATAAAACGGCAAAAGAAGATAAATTATTAATCGTCTTAATAACATTCAATTACATAAAAGCGCTCTCCCGGGACTTTTATTTACCAGGCAAAACAGTACAGCCACCACCAGTCAGGAAGGTAGCATCGATGTAGCTCAGGTGTGGCTAGTTAGGATAGTCGTACCGGGTGCAATAAATAAGCCTCCCAGGTAAATCCTGAGAGGCTTATCAGACTAGACTAAAATAAACAATAAAACTAACGCTTTAACCAAATTGACCTGCTCTTAATGGGTACGAGGGAAAAGGTAAATTTTGTTCGGGTGCAAAATTATCTGAAAGACTTTATTGAAAACATCCCTGAAAACCGTCATTTATGTATTTTGTGCATGGATAACCTGAAATTTAATATAGCTATGCGAAAGAGCGTGTACATAACAAGAACAGTTCCTGAGATTGCGTTGCAACATTTAAAAGACAATGGTATCGAGTATACGGTATGGACGGAAAGGCGTCATCAGTCTGAAGAAGAGCTCATACCTATTCTGAAGGATTACGATGCCATTATCGTGTCTGGTCCGCTGAAAGTAAACCGGGCTTTCCTGGAAGCATGTAGTCATCTCCGGATTGTATCGATGATGTCAGTAGGGTATGATAATGTGGATGTTGCAGCGGCAAAAGAACTGGGTATTGCAGTGGGCAATACGCCGGGTGTATTGAGCGGTGCGACTGCCGATACGGCTTTCCTGCTGTTGCTGGCTGCTTCCCGTAAAGCTTTTCATATGCACAAGGAGATCATCCGGGGAAACTGGAATTTCTGGGATCCTACGGCTAACCTTGGTCTTGAATTGAAAGGTAAAACACTGGGAATAGTGGGATTAGGCAGAATAGGCTTTGAGCTGGCGCAACGATGTATCGGTGCGTATGGTATGAAACTCATTTATCATAACCGTGGTACAAATGAAGAGGCAGAGAGGGAACTGGGGGCTGTACGTGTATCTTTCGATGAACTACTACAGCAGAGTGACGTTGTTTCTGTGCATACTGCCCTGACACCTGAAACAAAAGAACTCTTCAATAAGGAGGCATTCAGTAAAATGAAACCCAATGCCATCTTTGTTAATACGGCCAGAGGAGGTATTCATAATGAAGCCGACCTGATCGCTGCCTTGGAGAATGGAACCATCTGGGGCGCCGGACTGGATGTAACTAATCCTGAACCTATGGCCGCAGACAATCCGCTGCTGAACATGCATAATGTAGCTGTGTTGCCGCATATCGGTTCGGCGACTATTGATACCCGTAATGCTATGGCCGCTATAGCAGCAAAAAATGTTATCCGGACATTTGAAGGGAAAGCGCTGGAACACGCGGTTGTTGAAAATATCCACCGCCTGTAAGGGAGGCTGTATATCATGCAGGTAAGAAATGGGGAAAAACAGTTCAAAGGAAAGATCCTGAAACAATAGCTGGATAAAGACATTTACAAAGAAAGCGGGGCTTCCGGTATAGGAACGCCCCGCTTTCTTTGTAAATGTGACATCGTCGGATTATTTCTTTTGTTCGTAAAAGAACTCTATTCCGACCATGTCCCACACCGGGTATATATTATTTTCGAAGTAGTTGAATGTTTTCAGTACGCCATTCTGGTCAAACGTTGCTTTGTTCTCATAATCTACGTACTTTATTAACTCTTCATTTGATCTTGTATTGCGGTTGTACAGTCTGCCTGTTCCATCATTGAAGACATTTTTTGCTGATGTATACAGATAGGTGGTGAACAGATAAGGTTCCATGGCATTTTGGTATGACAGGCCGTTCTCGCGCAACGCCAAAAGGAACAGGTAGCCGGCAGGTAGTCTGGACAGGCCAATATTTGCGTGATTATTTTGTACGGATGGGAAGGTCGTACGTTGGACGTCATCAGCGGTATAATCATAAGTTCTTCCCTGCATGGATGCTAAATTGTTTGACGGGGTCCATAAAAAATCAAATTGTGCTGAGTAAACTGATGAATTGGTTTTAGAATAGAGGGTATACTTCACTGTCGTTACCTGTCCCTGATCGTTCCGTGTTGGGTTTATTATAACATGATCGCCATCAGCGGAATCGTTGGGAATGTCAGATACCCATGTAATACTGTCAAGCAGGCCCTTATTATACTTCAGAGAGTAGATATTTGTATAACCTTCAGCTAGCGTTGACTTGCTGCGTACAGTTGACAGCGAGCCATTTTCGTTGTAAGAGAATGTATATACAATTTTAGATAAGATGTTTACATGTTCCACTTTTATAAGCTGGTCCTTCTCATTATAAATAAGTGTGTCGGACATTAAAGGACCGCCTATACCGTCTCTGAATTTGTTATAATGGATCGTCTTTCTTAACAGTATATTGCCGGGCATCGTCTCCGCCGGCTTACCAGGGTCTATCTCAGGTTCGATGATATTTATCTTGTCTTTTTTACAGGCAAAAAACAATGTGAGTGTAACCACGATCAGCAGTACATTACTGAATTTAACAAGTTTCATAGGTGAATAGCATTAATGAAGGGGGCAAAATTAGCTTAAACAGATGATAAAAAAGTATAAATTGTTTATATGTTAGTAAGCATAAAACAGGCTTCCGGAATATCATCCCGGAAGCCCGTTATATATCTTCAGCAAACTTTATTTTATCTTCTTACCAGGCAGTTCCCTGTCATTCTGATACAGGATCATGCCTGTCACTTCATGTTGCTCGTTTCTGGTAAACCCAACCTGTGCATCTACTATTTTCAGGAAAAAGAAATCTTCTTTCTCTGCAAATAAAGGGGATTCCCGCTGACCGGTAGGTTGGCCCATCAGCATACCATCCTTTACGCTCATGACGATGTTGAAGCCGGGACGCAGGTTATATTCGCCTACATATTGTTGCAGCGTTGTCTCCGGTAGTTTGATCGCGATCCTTTCTTTGGGTATGATGTAAGGTTGATTGTATAATACGGCCAATAATGACGAAGCTATTTTACTGACGTCTCTGTCGGAGGCATTATCCAGTACGATCACACATACATCGTCTTCCGGCACTCTCATGATACTGGTGATGTATCCGTGGATACCGCCGCCATGTGAAACTTTACGTTTACCTGCAATAGAGTCAGATTCCCATCCATAGCCATAATGGTTCATAAAAGGCGTATACGCCTTTTCCCAGTCTGTCTTTGAGATGATCTTATACTGCTGGGCCGCCTGGTGCCATTTATACAGATCTGCGGTCGTGCTGTACATTGCGCCAGCTGCAAATGATACGGATGAATCTACACTTGGAGCAAGTGTGCTGCTGGAATCGTTGATGTTGAAATAACCGGTAGACTTTTTACGATCCTTCAGATTTTTAAAGTCAAAGCCGGTATGGTCCATATGTAAAGGGGTAAAGATGTATTTTCTTACCACCTGTTCGTAAGGTTTGCCTGTTACTTTTTCGATGATATAACCCAGCATGGAATAGCCCGAATTGGAATAATCCCATTTGGTGCCAGGGGAGAAGTTCAGTGGTTTGTCTTTAAACAGTGCCATGATCTTTTCTCTGCTGGCGGGGTTGCTGACTTCTTTATCCATGAAGTCTTTGTCATTGGTATAGTTGAAAATACCGGATGTATGTGTCAGCAGATTTTCTATGGTAATGCTATCCCCTTTGGGATAATCCGGGAAGTATTTTGACAGCTTATCCTGTATACTGAGTTTGTGTTCTTCTGCCAGTTTCAGGATGACTGTAGCGGTGAATTGTTTGGTAACAGACCCCAGTTGAAAAATAGTACCCGTTTCATTGCGGATGCTGTCTGCCGTACGTTGATAGCCATAAGCTTTGTCCAGTAGGATATTTCCTTTCTGTGTAACCAGTACGGTACCGTTGAATTTGTGTAATCCGCTGTAGGCGCTGACGAGGGAATCCAGTTTGGCAGTAGTGTCCTGCGCAAATAAGTTGTGCAATGAGCCAAGAATAAGCCCCAGGCAAAGCAATTTTTTCATGTGTATTGTGATTTGGGAAGACGGCTGGGCTATGTTGTGCAGGTAAAGATAATGTTATATTTTGGGATTATATAAATTCACGTATCATGAAAAGAATATTGCAGGGAATATTGATCTGTTTTTGTTCTCTGACCCTCCTTTCCGTACAAGCTCAGAAAAATAAACCTTTTAAAGTACTCGGTTTCTCCACAGCTTTACATGACCAGGCGCATATCAGTTTTGTACATGAAGCGAACCGCTGGTTTGCTGACATGGCAAAACGGTATCATTTCACCTACGATTCTACTAATGACTGGAATAATCTCAATACAGACGTATTAGCGGAATACCAGGTAGTCCTCTTCCTTGACACCAGACCCGATACGCCTACCCAGCGGGAAGCTTTCAGAAAGTATATGGAAAATGGCGGTGCATGGATGGGCTTTCATTTTTCTGCTTTTGCACTTACGCCTTCTGATTATCCGCAGAACTGGGACTGGTATCATAACGAATTCCTGGGTTCAGGCTCCTATGGCAGTAATACCTGGCGACCTACTTCCGCCATTCTGCGTGTAGAACATCCGGAACATCCTGCCATGAAACACCTGCCGGCGACTTTTAAGTCATCGCCTAATGAATGGTACAGATGGTCCAATGACCTGAAAGCTAATAAGGATATTGAGATTCTGTTATCGATTGATCCAGCGAGTTTTCCGCTGGGGACCGGGCCTAAACCACATGAGATCTGGCATAGCGGATATTATCCGGTTGTGTGGACAAACAGGCGTTACAAGATGCTCTACATGAATATGGGGCATAATGATATTGATTATGAAAACCATACCAATAGGGACCTTTCTCATACCTTTGACAACAAGCTGCAAAGCCGCTTTATACTCGATGCGTTGTTCTGGCTTGGAGGTCGTTAATCAGCTTACTTTTTCATAAGCATAATGTCCTTTGATGTGTTTATTCAGATAAGTGCCTTTAGACCCGGAAGTCTTCATTGCCTGATATACTTCTTCCGGCACGTTCTTATAGTCATAGACCATACCTGAAACGAAGATAACCCGCAGCGTAGCTGTCTCCTGGTCATAATGCATTTTATATACAACAGATGACGGCATCACTGATCTGTGTACAATTGCCGCGCCAGTCCTGGCAGCGTCAGCGGTATACCGGTCAGTGCTGTTTTCTTCTGCCTTCCAGTATCCGGTAAAAAGAACGGCTTCTTACCTCTTCCAGTGTCAGTCCGGTAGCCAGTACTTCTTCTTCGGTGATAGCGCCACAATTGATGGCTTTCAGGAAGAAGTTCAGCAGTCCCTGCCCGGTAGCGGCATCATCAAAAATATCTTTTGTGAGTGTGGATATCGCCGCACGTTCAACAAATGTCTTCAACCGGAACAAAGCATCAGCATAGTTACCCAGGAAGAAAAGATAAGTGGCTGCATATCGCATGGGCAGTTGTGCCGGATTCAGGTCCCATCCCTGGTAAAATCCATTGATCAGTGAGTGCTGGCTGTGACCATAACCTATGCGCCAGGCATGGTGTACGCTGTCTGCATTCTCCTGTAACTGAGCCAGGCTCAGATGTTCGCCTTTCTGCGGGGCAACGGGAATCACATTGGTCGCGCCATCTGAGAGAAAAATACCTGTACCACCCAATGCGACTTTAGTCATATGATGGGCAAAGTCGCATACAGGATGCGCCATGGTCTGATATTTTGCAGTAATGCCACAGGAAGCGGTGTAATCGTAGGTGCCAAAATGGGCAGCAATGCAACGTCCTTCGCTGGCGCGGATGATACGCATCAGCGGATTTCTACCTTCATCATCCATAATGATCTGGGTGGCTTCTACCATGGTTTCCATTTTCAATGCGCCTGCCGGCAGACCATGTGCTTTTTCCAGCAGTTCGAATAGTCTGACGAGTGTGCTTGCCTGTTCCGGAATGGTCACCTTTGGCAGCATCACCACAAAGTTCTCTGGCAATACACTTTTCGTCTCTTGCAGGAGTGTTGTGAGGAACAGGTCCAGGGTTCTTACACTACGATGTTTGAGGTCTTCTGTAAAAGGTTTGATCCGGATCCCTATAAAAGGGGAGATCGTCTTTTGCTGCATCCCCAATGCCAGTTCTTTTGCTGCCGCAACGGCGGTCGCATCTTCTTCTGCATCCGGACGGTTACCAAAACCATCTTCGAAATCTATCCGGAAGTCTTCCACGGCTTCTGTGGATAACTTACGTACGATCTTATCGTAGACAGTATAGTACAGCCAGGCAGGTTCCTGTTTACGGTCTTTCTCCGTCAGTTGTTCCAGTCTTTGCTGCAACATTGCAATATCTGCGGTGTTGTGGGGTAGTTGCTGATAGCCTTCCAGTTGCAATGCTTTCGCCAGAGTCACAAAGTCGGGTGCATATGTCTGGAGGTGCTTTAAGGCAATCTCGCCCATGCGGGTGCAGGTATCGGCTTTGAATAGATTTGCGCCACCATAGACGGTGTGTACGGGTTGTCTGTCAGGTTTATCGCCGGGGTAGATCTGCTGGAATTTCAGATTTGCTTTTTGCAGCTCCTGCAGCAGTTGTTCTTTTTCATTTTCAGCTATAGCCAGTTGCATAGTCAGGGGGTGTTTTATGTACCACGATAGGTGGAATAACCAAAGGGATTTAACAACAGGGGAACATGGTAGTGCTGCTGATCGCGGATAAAGAAAACAACTTCTACAAAAGGGTAGAAGCTGTTGATCCCACGGGTGTCGAAATAGGTTTGTGTTTCAAACCTGAGTTTATACACACCGGCAGCTAATATTGCTTCATCAGGCAGCAGACCGGCTAATCTGCCATCCTGATTGGTATGACCGGAGGCGATGGCCGTCCAGTCTTCTTCCTGTTGTTGGAAAAGATGAACGGCCACGCCTTGTGCTGGAAGGCCTGCGGAAGTATCCAGTATATGTGTGGTGATCCGGCTCATGCGCTCAGCAGCTTTTTAAGTCTGATAGCGGTGATTTTTTCCTGTTCACCCATCGCAATCTTTATCTCTTCTCCTTCCTCGTTTTTCAATCGTTCGGTAAGAATTGATAACATTTCAGGGGCAGATTTGCCTGTGGCACATACGATGAAAATGTAGCCGAATTTATCTTCATACAGCTTGTTTCCTTTTGAAAGGGCCTGTAGTATCACTGTAGAAGCATCGACGGCGCCCGCCTGTTCTCCGGTAGCCCATTGTCCTGTAGCGGCAAATTTGTGTTGCAGCGAATGGAGGTCGCCGATCTTAGGGTGATGGGCAAAGGCTTCTTTCCAGTCGCTTTCTGTACAGGATTGCCAGTTACGGGCGGCGGCGGTCAGCAGACTGTCTTCATCTTTTACAGGAAATTCATTGGTCATTTTCTGAATCCATGCGGTAGCGCCACAGCATTTGCCGAGCGCTTCATTCAATTGTTCTGGTGGTAGTGCATTAAGTGCTGTCAAAGTCATTGGGTGGAATTTATTATAGAGTAGTGGGGAACCTGTTTACATTCTTATAGTAGATGTAAACGGCAGGTTCTTTTCCCATAGCAGTAAACCATTGCTGGCAATAAGGCGCCATCCAGATAGCGTCGCCTTTTTGAACCGGATACCATTTGTGATCCAGCATATAGACGCCCTGTCCCTGGAGGTAGAGTAATCCGTGTTCCATGATATGTGTTTCTACGAAAGGCAGATGTCCGCCGGGGTCGTAGGTGAAGATATTCACCGCCATATCAAAAGAAAGATCTTCCGGTAACAAGACCTGTAAGCGCAGGGCCGGATCGCCCAGGAAGGCGGGACCGTCTATTTTTTCGGCATTACCGAAAATAAATGGTGGATGTTCATGTCCTTTGAGGGGTTCGTATACTTTGTGAAAAGTAACGATCTGGGTACCTGTTGTGCATTCGTCCAGATGGTACGAATGACCGGTAGGTACGTATACAAAATGTCCGCCGAGCAGGGTCTTTTCATTTTCATCTACTTTGGCGGTGCATTGTCCGGAGATGACATAAAAAAAGATCTGTGACGTTTCTGTATGACCAGAAATGACAGTGCCTATTTCTGCGGTGATCAATGTTTGTCCGAGGCCTGCGCCCATCTGTTCATTAATGATCACATTCACGCGGCAATTGGTCCATCCGGGTACCACACTGTTGACATAGCCATCCGGACATATCACTGCATGATTGCGTGTTACTACTGATCTCGTCAATGCTGATATTTTCATATTACCGCTTTTTGTAGACCTCTGTGAGGCGATGAATAAAATGATCGGATACTTTTACGGCAGCGGCAATGTCGGGTACTTCCACATTTTCCTGTGGCTGGTGACTGATGCCTTTGTAACACCTGACGAACAGCATGCATACGGGTGCTACTGTCGAAATGGTTACGGCGTCATGTCCTGCGCCACTGTGCAGGTTCTTCAGGTCATAACCGGCTGCCGTAACAGCCTGTGCGAGCAGATGGCTTAAAGCCGTGTCACACTCCACAGGTTTATGTTTTTGTATAAGGTCCCAGTCTGCGGTGAGCCGTCTTTCATGACAGATTTGCGAGGCAATGTCCTTTAACGACCTTCTGGCCTTTTTTAGGATCATGGCATCGCTGCTTCTCAGGTCAAGTGTACAGGTCACTTCCCCTGGTATCACATTACTGGCCTGGTCTGTAATATGCAGGGTACCTATGGTGGCCAGCAGCGCTTCTTTTTGGGTGGAAGCATAATGTTCTGCTGCCAGTATGAATTCGGCGGTTGCGCATAAAGCATCATGCCGCATTTCCATCGGTACCGTACCGGCGTGACCGGATACGCCATTGAACTTTACACGGATGCGTTGTTGTCCGGCGATAGTCTGGACAACAGCTACCGGCAGTTTTTCTTCGTATAGTACCGGGCCCTGTTCAATATGTATTTCAAAATAGCCCAGCCATTCTTCCCGTGGAATGGCATCATCGGATAATAATGCGGGGTCTCCGCCAATGGTTTTGATTGCATCACGGAGGGTGATACCGTCACTGTCTGTTTTGTTCAGCAATTCAATATCAAATGAACCGGCTACGGTCGTGCTGCCAAGATAGGCGGTATGAAAGCGTACGCCTTCTTCGTCGCTGAAAGCGATCAGTTCTATGTTGAAGGGTAGCTGTATCTTTTCCTGTTGCAGATAGTGAATCAGGTCTATGCCCATGATGACGCCCAGCGGACCGTCAAAGCGACCGGCATTTCTTACGGTATCGATATGGGAAGCGATCACCAGTGTACGTGCATTGGGTTCCTGACTGTTCCATCTGCCTCTGACATTGCCGATATTGTCTATTCTGGCTGTCAGTCCTGCTTCCTGCATCCATGACAATACTTTGCTGCAACCGCTGATAAATGCGGGTGAGCCAAATGTGCGGGTGATACAGGTGGTGTCCTCGCTGATACCTGCCAGTTCGTGAATCCTGGCAAGGATACTGTTTGCGCGGTGCAGGTAGTTTTCCATACGGCAGTATTTATTCTATACGTTCGATTGTCTGAAAATGTTTTTCCCCTGATGGGTATGGGGGAAATTTCCCTGATCGAATACCTTTACTCCTTTCAGATACGTCTGTTCCACTACACCAAATAATCTTTCATTCAGGTAAGGCGTCAGTTTGTGTTTATGATACAAACCTTCCGCATTGACCGTAAATGATTGTTCCGGATCCCAGACAACCAGGTCGCCATCATATCCCTCAGCGATTTTTCCTTTTTTATGCTGGAGGCCAGTCAGGATAGCGGGATTTTCACAGAGCCAGCGGGCTATCTGTGGAATCGTGATCCCCCTGCTTCTTCCGGCTGTCCATAATGCAGGCAATGCGAGTTGCAGGGAAGCAATGCCTCCCCATGCCAGGGTAAAATCGCCTGTTTCCAGCTGTTTCAGTTCCGGCGGACAGGGAGAATGATCTGTAGCGACAAAATCAATAATACCGGCTTTTAATGCCTCCCAGAGCTGTGCATTGTTCTCCCTTTCCCGGATAGGCGGTGCGCATTTAAAACTGGTATTGCCGTCCGGGATCTCCTCTGCATTAAAGTAGAGATAGTGCTGGGCTGTCTCGACCGTCAGCGGTAAACCTTTTTGTCTGGCAATCGTGATCGTTTCAATGGCTGCGGCAGCAGACAGGTGTACGATATGTACCCGGCACTGGTATAATTCACAGCAATGAATCATCAGGGCAATGGCCGCCTGCTCCCATAAGGGGGGGCGGGAAGCCATGTATTGCCGGTAAGAACGTTTGTTATCCTGCAGGGGATATTGTAAATCCGGCATTAGTTCACAATGCACCAGCAGGGGCAGATTATGCCTGGCAATGATGGGCATGGCCATTTCCAGATCTGCTGCTGTTACATTGGGGAAATCTTCAATTCCGGAATGGGTGAGGAATGCTTTAAAACCACTGACGCCTTTGTGTGCGAGTCCTTCGATTTCGTGTGTATTACCCGGTATAATGCCGCCCCAGTAGCCACAGTTACAATGTAGCTGCGGTGTGGCTGCCTGTATTTTTTCTTCCAGGGCCTTTACGCTGGTGGTGACAGGTGACGCATTCAGGGGCATGTCTATCAGGGTAGTGACGCCGCCTGCCACGGCTGCCTTCGTGGCTGTTTCGAAGCCTTCCCAGTCTGTCCTGCCGGGTTCGTTGATGTGTACATGGGGATCAATAATACCCGGCATCAGGATGCTGTTGCCAATGTCTACAATGGTAACAGCATTTTCGGGCAGCGTCTCACTCACTGAGTAGATGGAACCATCTCTCACTACTACCACCGCAGGTCTTAAACCATCAGGTGTGAGTATATTATTTCCTTTTATAATGAGGTCAGACATATATGGGGGCTTCTAAGTAAAAATAGGCAATTAATTCTTTATATTAGGGTATGTGACCACCAAATAAAATGCCTCAAAATGAAAATCAGACTCGGAGAAAACTGCTATGGAAAAAACGCGGTGCAATTGTCCAAGATTATACGTCGTCCCGCTTATCATGAATTCAGACAAATATCAGTGAACGTATCGCTGAAAGGCGATTTTGAGGAGGCGCATACTCTGGGTGATAATGCGAAGATATTACCAACGGATACACAAAAGAATACCGTGTATGCCCTTGCGAGGGATCATTTCAAAACATCCATTGAAGACTTTGCCCTGCACCTGGTGCATCACTTTGTTACCACACAGCCACAGGTCAGCGAAGCAACTGTTGAAATAGCAGAACATGCCTATCATCGCCTCTTACTGGATGGCGCTGAACATCCCCATGCCTATATCAGCGGCGGGCAGGAAAAACATACCACGCTGGTCAGGAAGGATGCTGAAAGTATCAGCGTCAGTTCAGGTATCAGTGATCTGCTGATCCTGAAGACCACAGACTCTGCTTTTGAAAAATATATCAAAGACCAGTATACGACCCTGAAAGAAACCAGTGACCGGATACTGGCTACCAAATGTACGGTGAGCTGGATGTATGATAAATTGCCTGCTGACTACAGCCAGCAGTTCGATAGTATCCGGGAGTTGTTGCTGCGCACATTTGCCGGACATAAAAGCTTATCTGTGCAGCAGACCCTGTTTGCCATGGGACGTGCTGTACTGGAAGCACATGCCGGCGTGAAGGAGATCTCTCTTGAGATGCCTAATAAACATCATATTCCTTTCAACCTGGAACAATTTAATATCCCGCATGAAAATGAAATTTTTATTGCGACGGATGAGCCTTATGGTCTGATTTCGGCAACGGTGCTGCGGGATTAGCCAGGTGTCTCACCTGTATGATCTGTGCTGCAATACTGACAGCTATTTCTTCAGGTGTCTGGCTGCCGATGTCTATGCCAACAGGCGCATACAGCCTGCTTAATATCTTTTCATCGATACCTTCTGCCCGGTAAGTCTCCATTACTTTGTCAATTTTAGCGGCACTGCCCAGAATGCCGCAATAGGTAAAGGATTTATGCATTAACGCACGGATGGCAATATCATCTGTACGATAACCAACTGTCATGATCACAACGTAGTGGTGTTCTCCACCGGGGATCATTATTTTTAACTGGCTGTAATCACGTACGATTGTTTTTTCATGCGCTGTGTCGTTTTCAAGCAGCGTGTGTACCTGCGGACGATCTTCAAATATATGCACATAAAAGTCCAGCTTACTCATCAGAGCGGAGAGTGCCAGCGAACAGTGTCCGCCGCCGACAATATACAGGTAGTCCCTGTAGCCGATCTTTTCCTGGTAATACCAGTCCAGCTCTGACTGCATATGAAATACGTGATCGGGTTTGCCTTGTATATCTGTGTTGAATTGCAATCCCAAGGGAGACAGGTGCAGTATACCCTGGTGATGTTGTGTGAGACAGGCAATGATCTTGTTAACGGGCGTGATACTTTCCGGTGTCAGTTTATATAGCAGAATCGTCTGATCGCCTGAGCAGATCATCCCGCTCTGGTTTTTGGGGACTGTCTTGTCGTGATATTGCTGATGGATAGAATAGGAGGTCGCAAAATGGCCCAGTTGCTCTTTAGCCGTTTCTGCAAATTTATGCTCCATAATCCCGCCCCCGATGGAACCGGCTATTTCTCCCGACTGATTTACAGCCATAAAAAAGCCTCTTCTGCCAGGACTGCTGCCATTACTTTCCAGTACATAGAGTAGCATAACGGGAATGTTCTGCCGCAGGCTTTTACTGATCAATTCCCAGGTGACTAACTGTTTCTGCATGTTGTTGATTCTTTTCCGGATTGGTTTTAGAATATAAGGCCAACAGCACTTTTTCAGGTGTCATAGGAGTGATAAAAGGGATATCAGCATATGGGTGGAAGGCCCGTATGGCATTATGCAGGGCAAACCAGGCGCCTATACCATACATCAGCGGTGGTTCTCCTACCGCTTTTGACCGGAATATGGCGAGGTTGTCCCTGTTCGTCTGCAAGGCTTCTATATCAATTGTTTTGGGTACGGAATAGATATCAGGTACTTTATAGGTAGATAATGCATTTGACCGTAGTATCCCTTCTTTATCATACACCACTTCTTCCATCGTCATCCAGCCGATACCCTGTACAATTCCTCCTTCTATCTGTCCGCGGTCAATGTCTGTATTCATACTGTTGCCAAAGTCGTGTACAACTTTAACGGTATCTATGGTATAAGTACCCCGCAGACAATCCACGGTTGCTTCGAGTATTGCGGTGCCGTATACGTGATAGGCAAAAGGATGTCCTTTCTCTTTTACCGCGTCATAGTGAATTTCCGGTGTGGCGTAATGTCCGTGTTCAGACAGGCTGATACGTCTTGCAAAGGCGGTGGTAATCAGTTCCTGCCAGTCCCAGTGAGAAGGTAGCTCATTTACAAGCACTTGTCCGTTGGATAATGTGATCTGATCAGTACTTACCTGGAAGGCTTCCGCAGCCAGCCTTTTCAACCTGTCCAATATTGCGGTACAGGCAATGAGCGTGGCTTTCCCATTCAGATCAGCGGTAGCGCTGGCGGCAGAAGGAGATGTATTAGCGATGGTGTAGGTACTGGTATTATTGAGTCTGATCTTTTCCGGTGGAATGGAAAAGGTCTGTGCCGCCACCTGCAATATTTTGGTATTCACGCCTTGTCCCATTTCAACCGCACCTGTACTGATGCCTACACTTCCGTCGGAGTAAATATGTACGAGTGAGCGGGCATTATTCATCAGGGTATTGGTAAAGGAAATACCAAAGCAGATGGGCATAAATGCCAGTCCTTTTTTAAACAGTTTATTATCGGCATTAAACTGTTGTATCCTTCTTTGTTGATCGACGATGTCATACAGTGTTTCTGCCTTCTCCCAACAATTCAGTGCTTCGCTTTCGGCTGTTTGTCCGTAGGGGAATTCCTGTCCTGTGCGGATCAGGTTTCTTTTCTGGATAATCGCCGCGTCTACTTTCAATACGTTTGCTGCTTTGGCAATCGCTGCTTCTATCACAAACATACCCTGTGGACCGCCGAAGCCTCTGAAGGCGGTATTCGGGGGCAGGTGCGTTCTACAACTCCAGGCGGTTGCTTTTACATTCGGAATATAGTAGGCGTTGGTACAGTGAAATAAGGTTCTGGCGAGTACTGCCGGAGACAGATCGGCAGCTGCGCCGGCATTCTGAAAGAAAGCCGCTTCATAAGCGAGGATCTGCAGGTCTTTATTGAGGCCGATTTTAAAGTCGGCAGCGTATGGATGCCTTTTACCCGTCATGGCCATATCTTCCATGCGGTGCAGGGCGTATTTAACAGGTTTCTTCAGCAACCAGGCTGCCAGTGAACAGAGCGCCGCCCAGGTATTCGCCTGATCTTCCTTTCCACCAAAGCCACCACCGAGTCTTGTGACGATGACTTCGAAACGATGCATAGGTGCGCCGATGATACCAGATACGGCGCGTTGTACCGCTGTGGGACCCTGTGTGGATGAATAGATGCGCAGACTGTTATTCTCCTGTGGTACGGCATATGCGCCCTGGGTTTCGATGTACAGGTGTTCCTGTCCGTTGATATCAACATTACCCTCTATGACGTAGGCACATTGTGACCAGGTATTGTCTGTATCTCCCAGCTGAAAGGTACGCGGTGGTATAATCAGTTCTCCTTTTGACTGTGCTTCTCTTGGATCCGTGATGACAGGCAGGGTATCTATTTTGATGCGGATCTTTTTAACAGCTGCCCGTGCTGCTTCCCTGGTACGGGCCACCACAAAAGCGACCGGCATACCGCAGAAGTGTACGTGTTTGTCTGCCAGTAAAGGTTCGTCTTTGATGATACCGCCTATTTCATTGTGTCCTGGAATATCGGCGGCTGTAAAGATGCGTACCACATCGGGCATCTGTAAGGCTTCTTCCAGTATCAATTCCCTGATGACGCCATGTGCGCAGGGGGAACCATATGCGGCCCCGAACAGTGTGCCGTTTAATACGGGCACATCGTCCAGGTACACAGAAGTACCGCTGACATGGGTGTTGGAATCAATATTCTTCATACGGCACTATAATAACAGTTCCACCTGGAGGGTAGGAAACAAGGTGATGAAATGTGCTTTTATCAGTTGTTCAAGTAAGAGTCTTTTATATTCTGCGGTGCCCCTTGTATCGCTGATAGGGGTGATTTCCAGTTGTGCAATGGCACAGGCCTGTTTGATGGTTGCTGTACCGGGTGCTTTTCCTTTCAGGAAGGCGGCGGTATCTGTGAGCAGTAGCGGTACCGGACCAACACCGCCGGCGGAGATCCGTATATCGCTGATCAGGTTGGCGGCTATTGTAATGCTGATCGCGCTGTTGACACTGGCAATATCCAGGTGTGTGCGTTTGCTGACTTTTTCGAAATTGAAGCCGGTGCTGTCTCCTGGTAATTCAAACCAGCAACGGGTGATATATTCTGCGGATGTCTTGTTCAACTGTTTATATCCTTTATACAAATCGCGCAGCGGCAATGTTCGTACAGATTGTCCGTCGCTCAGTTCAAGGGTGGCATCCAGTGCCAGGAAGAAGATGGTCATGTCTCCGATAGGGGAGGCATTGACGAAGTTACCGGCGATGGTAGCCATGTTCCTGACAGGTGTGGAAGATACCAGTTTGAGGTAATTGCCGAGTGCCGGAAACCAGGTGCGCATAATAGACGATTCCAGGATGTCGTTCACGGTGACGGAAGCGCCTAATACACAGCGGTTGTCTTCCCTGGTAATGCCTTTGAGCAGTTCCTGCCCCAGGAGGAAGCGGATGGGCTGTTCCTGTATAGCTTCAGGTTGTTGTACATATAAATCGGTACCTCCACCGACAAATCTTGGATGAGTATCGGAAGGAGGGTTTAATTCGCCGTTTAAGGTTGGAATAAGGCTTTTTAAGCGCTCTTTTATGCCTGCGAAGTATTCAGGGAGTATTTGTTGTCTAGTGGCAAATATGGCCGGTTCCTCGCCATTTCTGTCAGTCAGCAATCCTGCCACTGTGCCGGCGGCTCTTTCGATAGACTTATAACCGGTGCATCTGCAGATATTCCCGTCAATGGCGGCAATGGCATTTTCGGCATCAGGTGTTTTCCTGTCGAGGCAGAAGCCTGCCAGCGACATAACGAATCCGGGTGTACAAAAACCGCATTGTGTGGCGCAGTTATCGGCCATTGCCTGTTGTATGGGATTGAGTGCCGGCAACATATTAATCCCTTCTATGGTGACGATATGTTTACCATGGGCATTACCCAGCGGCGTCAGACAGGAGGTCCACGCGCGATATACCAATACGCCCTGTTTCAGATCTCCCGCGAGTATGGTGCAGGCGCCGCAGTCACCTTCATTGCAACCGGTTTTTGTACCGGTCAGGTGCTGATGATATCTGATGAAATCCAGCAGCGGCATACCAGGGGGCAGGGTGGTACCAACATCTTCATTATTAAGGATAAACTTCAACAAGGGTTACAAAGGTGCTTTCTCTGAAGTTAACGAAAATTTTCCATGTCCGGAAGAGGCATTTAGCGATGGAAACAAGCCTTGCTTTCCGTAATTTTGTAACCAAACGGTTGCTTAAAATCAGTTGTTCATACCATGAGAAGGGATGTTTTTCAGGCTATAGCAGATCCTACCAGGAGAGAGATTATCAATTTACTGGCGCATCAGACCCTCAATCTGAATGCAATCGCGAATAAGTTTGATATCAGCAGACCGGCAGTATCCAAACATATCAGGATATTGACCGAATGCGGCTTGCTGATGATCACGCAGCAGGGGAGGGAGCGTTTTTGCAGAGCAGATCCCCAGAAATTACAGGAAGTGTCGGAATGGACGGCACAGTTTCGTTCGTTCTGGGAGCAGCGGCTGGATGCGTTGGGGGAGTTTTTGGAGAAAGGGAAAGACAATTAGGAATTAGGAATTAAGAATTAAGAATTTCAATCGCTAATTGTCGCAGGAAAATTCAATATTCTTACTACACTAAATGTCAGGCAATATCTGACTGTAAGGCTAACCAATTCCCAATTCCTAATTCCTAATTCCTAATTCCTAATTATTATTCTTCCCACGGCGAGTGAACTATGCAGTCACAGAAGTTCTTCCGCTGGAAGTCAGGAATCATAAATGCACAGACGTCCGCTTTGATGTTTCCGAAGGTCGTATCTGTTTTATGTTTAAACCCATCGAAGAAGGTCGGGATGATCTTTTGCTTGAAGTCTGTTCTTGGGAATGCTTTAATGATCGCTTCCCTGTTTTCTGTGCTCAGGTGTTCATATCCCTCCCCCATTACATCCAATCCTACACCTGAATACATCAGTGCTACTTCCGGTTCTTTATATTCAGCAATACCGATTGTGGTATGCAGGGCAATGGTGTCCCATACGCGCTGTAAAGATTGTTCCGGATAACCATGGCTTTTCAGAAAGTCTCTTGCTGCGTTCGCGCCATCTACTTCGAAGCGTTTATCCGGACTGCTGTAGTGCGGTACCAGTCCGAGGTCGTGAAACACCGCACTGATATACAGCAATTCCGTATCGTATTTTATGTTGTTACGTTTTGCGTTCAGAGAAGAAAAGAGGAATACCCTGAGTGAGTGGTTGTAGAGAAATTCTGTACCATGTTCCAGCAGCAACTCTGTGGCCTGCTTCGCTACCTGACTGTCCGGAATGTCTACTCCTGCTAATTTTGATAATCTGGTTACTGGCATAATTGTAAAATTTATACCCCAAAATTACCGGGAAAGGGAAGCGGAGGAAATGCTAAAATCACCGATTCAGATACCAATTTTAACAAACTGGGATCTATATTCTATCGGAGAAATGTTAGTTTCTTTTTTGAAGAAGTTGCTGAACTGGTAAGGGGTGGCGAAGTTGAGTATATAGGAGATTTCTTTTACCGGTTTTGTGGAAAACTGTAACATACGTTTGGCTTCTGCAACGAGTTGTCCGTTGATAATATCTTTTGCGTTTCTGCCACCGCAACGTTTGCAGAGGTCTGCCAGTTGCCGGTAACTGATACCGAGTTTTCCGGCGTAGTCGTTCACTTCATGCGTATTACGGTATTCTTTGCTGACCAGTTCTACGTACTGGCGGTATACCTTGTTTTCGGTAGTGCTGTGTCCTGCGTGCAGCAGACTATTGATATTGGCCACTTTGATCATGATGATTTTAAGATAGGCGGCCAATGCGTCGCCTTTATTCACATAATCAGGACTGTTGAATTCTTCTAATGTTGTGGCAAGCAGGCTGTCGATAGCCAGTTCGTCTGCTGCGGTTAACTGCATCTGCTGGTGTCCCGAAGGGTCATTGTACAATACGGCTTTGCAGTTAGCTGCGCTGGCGGGTGTTTTCTCCCAGAAACAGTCTCCGAAGCGCAGTACATATCCGCTGATATGATTATCGTCACTAACGGCGTAGATCTGTCCCTTGGAGATGATAAAGAGACTATGTGGAGCGATTGCATGGGCTTTTCCATCAATGGTGATAGTACCATGCCCCTCCTGCACAAATATCAGTTCGTTGAAGGAGATGCGTCGCAGGAAATCATCTTCAAACAGCCGGCCGTCTATTGCCGTGATTGAAAAAGAGTCCTTTAGCGCAGGGTTGATATCTATGTTTAATATGTTAGCCGTATGCATACCATAAAATTAAATAAATATCCATCGCAAGGATATTTAAAGAATTGATGGTTTTATAGATAATGTAGTAAAAAGAGACCTCCACGCTGTCATGGAGGTCTGTCCTCTCACGTGGAAATTAAGCAAATCGTGTTTTTAACAGGATATGGATATGGTTTCCGTTGTGTCTTTTATTGGTTCAGTATCGGTTGTTTGTTTTCCTGTGTGGCAAGATGGGGACTTTCAGCCGATTATAAAATCCCCGAAAGTGGGGAGAAGCAGACTTTTCTTCGATTAATCAGTGTTAAGTGATTGGTTTTCAGTTTTATGTGTGCTTGTTCTTCGATGTAGAACGTAGGTATTCCGCTACTACGCCGTTATTTCTTCGTTCCCGAACGAAGCGATAACGGCGTAATCAGGAGGTAATGACGATATAATCGAAGGAATCAATGAAAATCAGAGTGGTTTCAGCATCCAGACGGTGCAGGCGAAGTGACCTGAATTGCCCAGTGGTTTGTCCAGGTACTGAAAACCTGCTTTTTCGTAGATGCTGATTGCTTTGGTAAAGTCAGGGAAGGATTCCAGGTAGATGTTTTTATAGCCCAGTTGTCTGGCGCCTTCAAAGGTCTGTTCCATCAGAGTTCTTCCTAAGCCTTTTCCCCGGGCGGCAATGCTCAGGTAGTATTTGACTAATTCTACGCATCCGTCAGGTAATCCGGCGGTGGGGAACAGTCCGCAACCGCCCAGGATGACGCCGTCCTCTTCCGCTATATAATAGGCGCTGCCAGGCACCCGGAAAAGGTCGGACAGGTGATCAGTTTCCGGATCGGAATAAACGGTGCCGGTTTTAGGTACAGTTTCAAATTCGTCGAACGTGTTACGGATGATCGCTGCTAATGCGGCATTATCAGCCGGGCTAATGTTTCTTATAGTTACTGGCATGGCGTATACTGTTCAGGGAATGAATGAACAGGATGCAAAAATAACCTAATCAGCGGGTTAGTAAGGTGACAAACCGGACCATTGGAAAAAATAAAATATTTTCTGTCTGCATAAGGGTATTGATCCGCTGACGTGTCTTCTATATAACCGGTCATGCTTAAAGCTGTACACATTGAATAAACTGATCAACCCACAAAGTGCAAAGGATATATACAGGCAGTGCTTTCAAGATAACTTTGAACGCCTGCACCGCTATGCCTTTACACTGTTACAGGATAATGAGGAAGCCAGAGACGTTGTGCAACAGGCTTTTATCAAACTCTGGCAGAAAAGGGACGAGATCAACCTGGAGCTGGCGGGCAGGTCATACCTATATACTACGGTACAGCGACAGTGTATTAATATTTTCAGGCATAACAAGGTCAGACGGCATTATAAAGATTCGGTAATGGCTACACATCAGGAGGAGTACACGGATCATCAGCTGGAAAACCGGGAACTCAGTAACAGGATCAGTACTGCTATGGATGCTTTACCACCGAAATGCAGGGAGATATTCTGCAAGAGTCGTTTTGAGGAGAAGAAATACGCAGAGATTGCCGCAGAACTAAATATATCGGTCAAGACTGTAGAGGTGCAGATGGGCAAGGCCCTCAAGATAATGAGGGAACAGCTGGCAGATATCATCACAATATCCATTATTCTCATTGCATATTTCAAATAGCGCTTCATCATGAGTTTACATCAAAAGATAGCAATAGATACCACTCTGCTGACCAGATACCTGGCCGGTGAAGCGACACCGGACGAAGCGATGGCAATAGACGACTGGTTGAAGGACGATAGCCATATACAGGAGTTTGAAAGTATGCAACAGTCCTGGCAGCTCATTTATGGCGGTGTAGCCTATGAAGCACCCAATGAAAACCAGGAATGGGCTGCGCTGGAGGCGGCCTTACCCGGCGAAAAAAAGTATGGTAGCCTGAAACGGCTGGTGATACGATATGCCGTGGCGGCTTTGATAGCAGGGGTCTTGCTGGGCGCAGGACTATATACCTATCTGCAATACAGTACGCCTGTGTGGCAGGATGCCGTGGTAGCTGCGGCAGGGAACATACGGAAAGGCGTATTACCAGATGGCTCAGGGATTGTGGTCAACAGAAACGGTACCCTGCAATATGCGAGGGACTATAACAAAGACGACCGGAAAGTATTACTGAAAGGAGAAGGATATTTTGATGTTGTTGCGGACAAAGACCATCCTTTTGTCGTGCACAGTGGCGCGTTGAAAATACAGGTGCTGGGTACATCGTTTAATGTGAAAGAAGATACAGGAAGGACTACCGTTGCTGTTACTACCGGCAAAGTAAAGTTGTACACAACTGATCATGAACTGATCGTTGCGGCCGGACAAACGGGTACCTATTTACAGCAAACAGACGAATTGTTACTTAGTGATACCATAGATGCCAACAGTATCAGTTATGCCACCGGTGATTTTTCTTTCCAGGATATGCCATTGCCTGATATTTGTCGTCATCTTGAAAATACATTTGGCGTTAAGATCATCCTGGATAATGCACAGTTGTCTCAATGCCGTATGTCGGCTCATTTCAAAGACAGGCCATTTACCTATATTATGGATATTCTATCTGCTACATTAGACATCTCATACACCACCAGCAATAATATCATTCATATCAGCGGAAACGGCTGTAATTAACCTATAATTCTGTACTATGCTGAAACGCGTAATCTATGTTCCATTCCTGATCGGAATGGCGCAGCTCCCTGTTATCTCCAAAGCCCAGCTAACTAAAGAGAAAAGTGAAAAGCGTATCGTTATTAACAGTAATACTATCCGTGTTGCAGATCTGCTCGGGATCTTTGCCCGGGAAACCAACCTGGAGTTTTCTTTTAATTCAAAGAAACTGCGCCCATCAAAGATCATCACGGTGGCACATCATGAACAGACATTGTCGGCATGGCTGAAGGAGCTGGAGCAGTCGACAGGTATTCATGTGAAGGTAAAGGGGGATCATATTATACTACAGGATACGCCGCCTGCTGTTAATGCCGGGGAGCCGGATCGTGGATTGATTGCGGAGAATAAAGGTAACTCTGCCAAAGGTGCTGATGGTAAGAAAGCAAGGAAGAATGTAGTAGCTGGTAATGCTATTACTGCGGATAAAGACAATCTTTCAACAGGTAATGTTGCAGAAGCGGCTAATGAAAAGGATATAGCGAATCATGCAACAGCTGCCGATACTCCTGCTACGAAGGGTATAGCGGAGCATGGGAGCAATACGGATAGCGTTGAAAAAGGCAATCTGTCAGCAGAGAAAAACAATACTGCTTCAAAAAATAAGGGTGATATAAAGAACGAAACATCATTGTCAGATATATTGCGTGAAGTACTGAGTAAGGGAGAATTACGCCGTATGCCTGCGCATGAGTTGCCTGCACCTGATAAGCACATCAGTCTTGCTGCTCATAAAATGGTGGTTTATCCAAAGGATACCACAGATGCGGTAACGGCAACAGTTGCTGTTGCAGATAGTATCCGTAAGGAAGCTCCGTCACTGCGCACAGTGACACGGCTGGACCTGGGCTTGCAGGGAGTAGGTATTTCTATCGAATTGCCTGTCAGCAGGAAATATTCCCTTGAGTTTTCCGGTGGTCTGGGAGGCGGATATGATTTGTCTGACGGTAGCTTCAGTTATGACTGGGGACTGCTTAATCCCTGTGCATATCTGTCTGTAAATGGCCGTTACTATTATAACCGCGATAAACGGGCGCTGAAAGGAAAGAGCTTGTTGCTGAATGCAGGCGACTATTTTGGGGTGCGTTTAAAGTATACTTCCACTGAGATTACCGGTGGCGGTTCTATGAGTGATGCAGTACTGACTAATATACATTGGGGAATGCAGCGGCCGATTGGCAGAAAGTGGATCATCAATGGACACGCAGGGATAGGATGGGCGTATAATGCTGTTAATTCAATTGATCCGTCAGGAGGAAAGGTGTATCCGGCAGCTGAGTTTAAAATCTCTTATGCGTTGAACAGGAAACGTCGTTTATAAAATGCAGACGAGGGTGTATCAAAAGTAAGATACATCCTCGTCTGTTTACTATCATACCGGCAACATTACTTTTCTGAATAAGTCTTTGATGACAGTGATTTCTTCTGCATACATCGTCTTCTTACGGGTGCCGAAGTGTAATGTATTTTTAAGTTTTGTTTTCCCTTCCCACAACAGTTTAATTTCACCTGCGTCTATTTCTTTCCTGCAAAGGAAATCGGGGATAACGGCGACGCCTTTTCCGCTCTTCAGACAGCGTACGATGGAATTGAGATTGGGTACGATGTAATTGGGACGGAAGTCAGGATGATGATTGAAGTTCAGTTTCCAGAAACGGAACAGGTGCTCCATATCTCCCGTCGTACCATACCATTTCTCCTTTTTCAGCCAGTCTTCTATCACCTGCATATCTTTTCCTTTCGCCAGTTTATTAAAGGCTTTGCTGTCCACCTCATTGCCTGCCACCAGTACGATGGTTTCTGAGGAAAAGGCTTCGTGTTCTATATTGCCGGAAGTGCCTCTGTGCGGGGTAATAATGAGATCCAGGATACCTTTATCAAGGTTGTCCAGCATCTCCGGATATTCTCCAAAGCGGATGATGACGTTGAATGGAAGTGTGGAAATATACTGTTCCAGTGTGATCTGAAACGTTTCGAAACACATACCTACGCTGATGGTAGGGGTATGTATTTCTGTACTTTTCTGAAAGTTCTTTTCTGCGTCTTCCAGTTTATTCAATGGTTCTATAATAAAGTTGTAGAAGACTTTACCTTTTTCCGTCGGTATCATTTTACGGCCTGTTCTTTCGAAGAGTTTATATCCGACATAGTTCTCCAGCGAACTTAAATGCAGACTAACACCCGGTTGGGAAATAAAGAGGCTTTCGGCAGCACCGGTTAGGGTACCGGTCTTATATATCGCCTTAAATGTTCTGTACCATTCCAGATTTACCATAACAGTAGCTATTATAATTCTGATACAAAGGTATGAATTAACTTGTTTTAATAATACCCGTAGCCGGTCTATTTTTGTGTTGTCAAAAGAAAAACACACAATATGACAAAGGTATTTATCATCAATGGAGGTCAGCAGTTCGGCCATTCCGGCGGCCGTTTCAATGAAACTGTTTCGGCAGCTACCGCTGAATTTTTTACAAACAGACCGGGCTTTGAGGTGAAAACCACCAATATCAATCACGCATACGATCTGAAGGAGGAGGTGGAAAAGTATAAATGGGCAGATGTCGTGATCTATCATACACCGATCTGGTGGTTTCAATTGCCGCATGGCTTTAAAGCATATATAGACAAGGTATTTACGGAAGGGCATGGTACGGGTATTTATAAGAGCGATGGCCGTTCTTCTGCCAATCCTGCCATCAATTATGGTACAGGAGGGATGTTGCATGGTAAGCAATATATGGTCACTACTTCCTGGAATGCGCCTAAAGAGGCGTTCACATTACCGGATGAGTTCTTTCAGCAGACCAGCGTAGACGATGGGATACTGTTTGGTTTCCACCGCATGAATGCATTTATTGGTATGAAACCATTACCGGGTATGCACTTTCATGACATAGAAAAGAATGCGGATATCCCAAGGGATCTGGGGGGGTATACGGCTCACCTGGAAAATGTATTTACAAACCTGAATTAAGTTAAACTGATATGGAATACAGAAAATTAGGCAATACGGACCTGCAGTTATCCACAGTTACCTACGGCGCATTTGCTATTGGCGGTAATATGTGGGGTGGAAATGAAAAACAGGATTCAATCGCGGCAGTACATGCGTCACTGGATCAGGGGGTGACAACGATTGATACAGCTCCTTTTTATGGGTTTGGCCTGAGTGAAGAACTGATCGGAGAAGCCATTAAGGGAAAGGATAGAAGTAAGATACAGTTGCTGACCAAGTTTGGTCTGGTATGGGATGGCAGTAATCAGGGGAAAGGGGAATATTTCTTTGATGCTTCTGCTGATGGTAAGAACATTCCTGTGTATAAATATGCTTCCAAAGCGAACATCATCAAGGAACTGGAAGAGAGTCTGAAAAGACTGGGTACCGATTATGTGGATCTGTTACAGTTACACTGGCCGGATGCGACTACGCCTATCGATGAAACGATGGAAGCTTTGGATACACTGATCCGTCAGGGGAAAATCCGTGCAGCTGGTGTGAGCAATTACAGTCTTGCGCAGCTGCAGGAAGCTGCGAAGACAATACAGCTGGCTTCCAACCAGGTACCTTATAGTATGCTGAACAGGGGAATTGAGCAGGACCTGGTACCTTATACAATCGAACATCAGATTGGTATTATTGCTTACAGTCCGCTGGAAAGAGGGCTGCTGACCGGTAAATATTTCCGTGATGCGGCACTGAAGGCAGACGATCACAGAAATGGTTATTTTGGCCAGTTCTCTGCGGATAAAGTAAAAGCATTCCTTGATAGCATTACGCCACTGGCGAAAAATAAAAAGGCTTCACTGGCGCAGCTGGTATTACGCTGGACGACTTTGCAGCCGGGTATTAGTATTGTGCTGGCGGGCGCGAGAAATGCAGAACAGGCGGTACAGAATGCAGCTGCTATGAACGTACAACTGACTACAGCTGAGATAGGTTATATAAACGGGGAACTTGAAAAAGTATATAGCGGACAGGCTGTGTAAGTAAGACGAACGATAAATAATTAATATGTACTTTCTGTGCAGAGTTTCTGATCCTGGTAACAAAAGTTACCAGGATTTTTTATATTTTAGGTAATATAATATCAAAGGGACCTGTAAACAGTTTATGAAATGAAGACCACCAATTACTACAACACTTTTATTGAAGTGGCTGATGACTGCCCCGTTAAAACAGCTGAAGTACCCCCTATCAGAGGAGAAAAGACCATTGCTAATATAGAATTTGAGTTGTTGGTTGATAACCCGTACGAGTTTACTTCAGATGATGTGCTTTTTCACGTGCACGCTGCGAAACGTCAGCTGAGGACGCAGGAGTTTGACGTAGAAAGAGAGCAGTTCTTTTCTAAAGGGCAGGCTTGTTTCCGTTCTTCTCCTTTAACCAAACGATATGGCTGGGGTGCTCATTTTGATGCGGATGGCCGGATGGCGATCTATGCAGTAGAATCAGATGAATATCAGCAGTATGCGAAAGACAGATCGCTGAAACAGGTGAAGGCGATGCGCTCAAAGAAGGGTTAACATATGATATGGGAAATTTTTTTATAGTTTAGCAGGAGAAAATCCCCTGTACATGGAAGCTATTGTCATCAGGAATGACAGGAAGAGACTTGTAAAGATCCTGCTGGTTTTGTTGGTACCCTGACGATCGAACGGCTGACGATGCACGCCGGTGATATTTACGAGCTGATGCAGCAACATACATCATAAAATACAAGCAATATATCCTATATGCCTATCTTTATTTTAAACACTGTTTTGGTGAGCGTATTATCCTGTTTGCCATCCAACGAAAAAGTTACAGCAGAAAAAGAAGCGACAACTTTGTCTGCAACAATGGGCACTGCTATGTATTCGGAGATCCGGTGAAAGTGAAAAAGGTGTTGAGAAAGTACGGGTTTTATCCGGTATGATAAAGACGGTTTTAAATAACAAAGCGTCCGCTGGGAGCGGGACGCTTTGTGTTTCAGGACAGGATTAAAACAGGACAGTTATAATTTTACAAACTTGAATTTCTTTACAGCTCCTCCGGGTTTGGTTTCTACCAGCATGAAATAAACACCAGCGGCCAGCCGGCTGATAGGCATGTTGATCGTTGTCTGACCTGTTGGGATGTTATATTGCTGGATGGAATATTGTCTGCCGGAAACATCCACGATTAATACCCTGAACTTCGTTGCCTCCGTTACTCCCTGTACCTGCAGGTTGATCACATCCGCAGCTGGTACCGGGTAGATGTACATGTCACGGGCATTCAGTTTTACGGTGTCTGAATAGGCAAAGGAATTATCCTGACTCACCAGTTTTAACCGGTAGTAGACATTGCCTGATTTTGCTGCCAGGTCATAGAAATCCAGGTCTTCGTGGTTATAGTAGAAGCGGCCATTACTATTGGTGGCCTGTTGTGTATTGATCAGTGAGAAGTCTTTGTTGTTGGTGCTTCTTTCCAGTTCGTAATGTAACAATCCTTCTTCATTCTGTGTTCTCCATTCCAGGAAGGCATTGCGTCCCCGTAAGCGGCCTGTGAAAGCGTTGAGGAAGACCAGCTGTGGCGTGAGCAGGTTAGTCAGCTGATATTTCACTACCCCCAGATCGGCAGTGGCGAAATAGATATCTGCGTGATCTGCAAAAAAGCGGAAATCCATAGACGCGTTGCAGGCGATATAAGCGAGTCCGGAAGCAGGAACGCCAGACCATTTAGCTCCTTTGTTGGTACTGAAAACTAATCTGGTATCACCAAAAATATCAGTAGTAGATGCGCCTAACAGGTGGCCGTCAACGATATTGGAGAAAGAGATTTTCTTCAAACCGGTAGCGTCCAGGGTACGGCTCCAGTTCTCACCACCATCTGTCGTCTGGTAGATACCCAGCGTCGTAACGATCACCATTTCTTTTTTATTAAAAGGATTGGTATCCATATCCCAGATCATATCGTAGCCTTCAATCAGGTCTTCCAGTCCTTCGGATTTCTCTCCCCATGTAATACCGCCGTCTGTCGATATATATACGCGATGGCCACTTGTAATGAAGATAGTTTGTCCGTCTCCTTCAGGGATATAAACGTCTGTGATCAGGCTATTGCCGGATGCTGCGACCGGTGTCTGTTCAGGTTGGGCACGATCTGCAAAGTCCAGTCTGAAGAGGGCGGAGAACGCATTATAATAAGAATAGGATACCCAGTAACGGTCCTGATGACTGGGATCGCGTTTGATGCCATCGATGCCTGTTGCATAGTCATCAGAAGGCAGCCGTTTTACGGTAGTCCCATAATCATCACTGAAATACAGTTCTGAGGGATTCAGAAAATCATCGCAGGGTTTAAAGAAGAACACACGGCCTTGTATGGCGGTGTCGGGTATTACATAATAATTCTCGTAGGTAAAGGAGTATACGGGTAAGGTATCATGCATCACTACGGCGCCGCTGTGCAGGTTTCTGGCAATATAACCACCCTGGGTGGAATAGTACAGCCGCTGGTTTGTGCCGCTGCCTGCCAGTCCGGTACTTTTAACCAGGTAGGAAGGCGTTTTCAGTTTCTCGAATGTCTTTCCGCCATCCTTGGAATGTTGTGGCCAGGCATCTGAGAAGACGAGGATATCATTACTGTTTTTAGGATTGATGACGAGGGAAACACCGCTGGCATATGTCTGGGATCTTGATTCAAATACGGTGGATGTCCAGTGTTGACCGCCATCGGTACTTTTCAGGATCTCGTTTTCTTCCAGCATCCACATATTTTGCAGGTTGCCGGGATCGTACTGAATGGTAATGATATTATTAAGTGTCTGATCTGTAAAAGTAACCGGTACCTGACTGAAGGTATGGCCGCTGTCCTGTGTGTGGTATACGCCTTCTGCGGCTTCTCCAAAGTTGATAAAGCTGCATAGGAAGAAGTCATTGTGATTTTTAGGATGGAAGACAACGGCATTCAGGGCGCCTTTACCGGCGAGTACTTCCCGCCAGTGTTGTCCTTCATCCGCAGAGATATATAAACCTCCGTTTACGCCCAGGGCGCCCAGACCTCTTGCGAGATAGATCTTTTTCTGATCATCCGGATGGAAGAAGCTATTAAGGATATGCACACCATCATGTTCAGTACTGTAATAGATTGTGCTGAAGTTCTTACCGGCATCTTTGGTGAAGTATACTTCTGTAAACTGCGCCCAGGTATCCGGATCTCTGTAGGCGGTGTTAATAACCACCCTGTTCGCATTTTCATCAGCGATATCATAGCTGACTACGAAGGCTTTCATTTCCTGGTCGGGTGTGACAAAATGTCTGACAATTTCTTTGCTTTCGATGTCTATTACATATAAACCATTGTCATTTATCTCAGGTGCAGTGGCTATCACGGAGAAGGCTTTATGACCGGGCAGGAATTTAAACTGGGAGATAGCGGTTGCGCTGTTCTCAAAGGAATAGAAGATGGTCCATGATTTACCACGGTCATCTGAAACCAGGATATGGTTATTCAGTGTACGCGCATAGATCCTGTCGGGTATGGACGGGTCGGGTGTAACATCCCAGAGTCTGCCGAAGTCCCCGGTTGACTCAAAAGAGAGTTGCGCGCTGGCTGAAAAAAACAGTAAGAGGAGGAGATGAACGAGTAAAATTTTTCTCATGAATTTTGGTCGATTGGGTGCTGTGTGAAAGTACCGCCCTTCTCTTAAAGCGCCTATGTAATTAACAGGACAGTGGCCGGACAAAGTGTGACATTCCGCTTAAAGTCCTGATAAATACTCAAAAAGGGAGGTGTTTTCTGCCAGCTGCATCTTTTTGGTGATGCGTTCCTTTCGTTTCCGGCAACCTTCCGGTGTGATGTTTAACAGGGAGGCGATCTCCTTGGTATTTAAATTCATGTATATGTAAGAGAGGAACCTGACATCGTTGGAGGTCAGGTTGGGATGATTTTCACGGAGTGCATTCAGGAATCCCTGGTTGACTTCCTGGAAATGGGTGCTGAAATCGTCCCATTCGCTATCGGTACGGAGGTAGCTTTTGAGTTGAGAGATGTGTTTTACGACTACCCCGTCTTTATTTAAATCCGGAATTTTTGACATGGCCGTAATGATATCGTCTATCAGTTCATTTCTGCCGGAAAGGTAGAGGGCTTTTGCGGAGAGTTTGCGGTTCCGTATTTCGATCTCATTTTTCAGCCGTTCCTGTTCCAGGAGGGCTGCTGTTTCTTTTTCTTTTAGCTGTTCTTCCAGCAGGAGTTTCTGGCTTTTTTCATTTTCGATTTCCAGGGCCATAATCTGATGGCTCCGTTCGGCGAGGATGGCTTTTTGTTTGTTTTCAGCTGCTTTAATCCGCATCAGCCAGATGAAAAAGGTAACGATAATCGCGATGAATGCCAGGGCGATGTACAAGAGGCGGCGCTGATTGGAGAGTTGTGCGTTATTGAGGGAAAGGGTGTGTTGTGAGTTGAGCAGTTCGAACTTCAGTTTACCGGTTTCGAATTGCTGTCCGTTTTTAACGGTATTGATAGAATCCCGGTAGTACACCACAGAATCCTTGCTGGCCATGGCCTGTGCATAAGCATGGTCTTTAAGATGGATCGCGGACAGCGTCTGGAAAAGTTCTATTCTTTCCTCCAGGTTGGGGGAGAGGGATAACGCTTCGTTGGCGTACTGCAGTGCCAGTGTGCTATTGTTCTGTTTTAGTTTGATGGAGCTGATCAGGGTCAGCAGGGAGATGCGCTCATCTCTGTAGCCGGAATCGCGGGCGACTTTAAGGAGTTCAAGACTCAGGAGATCAGCTTCGGTAGTATGCTCTTCCTGGAACTGGTTCTGGGCATATGCATAACGCGCGCTGATCAGTCTTCTGGGGTCGTTTTGCAGATAGCTGGCTGATTCGCGCAGGTATTCCCTTGCCTTTTCCAGTTGCCTGATCTCTGTGTGTACAATGCCCAGGTTCAGGGCGTAGTTGCCTATTCTTATCTTATCATTTTTCTCTTTGGCGATAGTATAGGCTTTCAGGAAATACTCCCGGGCTTTATCATAGTTCTTTTCCTTGGAGTAGAGAATGGCGATATTATTCAGGACGGTCATTTCCAGAGTAGCATCTTTCTCTTCCATGGCTATTTTATAGGCTTCGAGGTAGTTCCGCAGGGCTTCACCGTAGTCGAGCATGAAATAGTAGGTGAGACCGATATTGTTGGTAGCCAGGAACAATTGTCTGGGCAAGTGATTATCGGCAGACTGATGCTGTGCTTCTGTCAGCAGGGTAATAGCGGAGACGAATTTCTTTGCCATCATGGAGTCAATACCCCGCTGGATAAGCGAATCGCAATAGGAGCGGCTGCTGGAATAGGATGTAAGAACAGTACATAACAGGATACCCGTTATTACCAGGTGTTTTAGATACTTCATTACCACACGGTGTCTTGGATATAGATGTTGGTTGATTTCCCCCTGCCGTTGACAGGAACGGGCTTAAAATAATAAAAAATATTCAACGGCTGAGGAAACCTAAAAGTTACCAGGACAGGTGTGCTTTTTTATTTTTCAGGTGCCTGGTAGTGTACGATGTCTATACCTACGCCATTAGGGTCTTCGATAGCAAAGTGGCGGTCGCCCCAGGCTTCATTCCTGATCTCTATATTAACCGGAATGCCTTTCTTTTTGATGGCGGCATACAGACTGTCTACATCTGCTACTTCGATTGTCAGGTACATGCCCTGTCCCTGGAAGGGCTTTTGAAACAAAGGTTGTTGTGAAGGATGTTCCGGCAGCAGGAAGCTGATTTCTGTGCTTTTATCCGGTGTGTGCATCAGCAGGTAGAATTCATTTTCAAAAGTGACACCGAAGCCGAGTACGTCTGTATAGAATGCTTTGCTTTCCGCGAGTTTGTTTGTAATAATGCCTGCGTTCAGTTTCATTGTATGTTTGGTTTTAATGAGTTTTTGTGCATAAGTGCCTGATGTTAATAACAGAACAGCCAATAGTGTGAACAAGTGTTTCATCTTTGCTGGTTTAGTCCTGTAAAATTCAGACATCCATGCTGCGGAACATTGTAAAAATCGGACAACTTATCTGCCGAAGGCTTTGGAAGGAGTAACGCCGTAAAAGTTTCTGAACTCTTTGATGAAATGTGCCTGATCGTAGTAACCGCTATCAAAGAATAGTTTATTCTGTCGCAGGCTTTGCGCCGATGGTTTTGCTTTCAGGATATGCTGGAAGCGGACCACCTTGCTGAAGGTCTTTGCAGAATCACCGATGTAGAATCCGAATAAGCGGCGTAGTTGTCTTGAACTGATGCCGGTATTCAGGTCTTTTTCTATATCTACAACACCGCAGTTATCCAGGATGAGGGCGAGTGCGTTGTATAGTCTTGGATCTTCATCGATAGCTGCATTGGATAATACCTGTAAAAAATACTGATCAAAGATCTGACTGATATCCCCTGGTTGCAACGCATCATGGAGTTGCGTAGCAATAAATGCGGCTGTCTCCGGATGTACTGCGCTCAGGTGTTCGAAGCGGTTGCTTAGTTCGGCGGCGTTGACTTTGAACAGCTGTGGAAACATGGTGGGGAGGAAACGGATACCAACATAGTTGAAGTTATTTTCCAGGACGAATGCTGTATATTTTTTACAGAAACCCATGATGTAGTTGTCAGTGGGATTGTTGAGTTCGAAGAAGATATCGATGCATCCGTCGGCGACTACACGGTAATTGAATTGTTCGGAGAGAGGAGCGGTAGTTTTTAATTGCCAGTAGCAGTAAATGAAGGGTTGAAGCTGGCTGTGTGGCAGGAATTCGCGATAGGTGACGTGTTCAGCTGATTGTTTGATGGCAGGCTGAATAGGTGTGTAGAGATGGCGTATATTGGTGAATGGATGCAAAGGAGTTGTTTTGATAAAGGTAGTGGTTTTGAGAGAATGCAGAATGATAATATTCGATGTGAAAATGTTATTGGAAAGTGAATAATAATAGCGGGAGGATAGATTTTTTTGATTCGAAAAATGTTCCTTACTTTCGGTTTTTCTGCATCTGATGGCGGCTATTTGCACGAGTCATCTTACCTGAAATGTTGCTACGCGTTTGTTGAAGTTTATCTCCTGAGTGTTCGTGTAGACGAATAAGATTTTTCTATTAATAAATTAATACTATGGATTCAATCGTTGAAGAAAAAATCAGGCAGTATAGGAACTTTGTCACGCATAAGACTGAGGCTCCTGCTGCGACTAATACTGATAAGCCGCCACGTGAAACTAATCTTTCAAGGGTGATTCATTCAGAGGAAGATGCGGAAATGTTTATTGCGCAGGTGAACTGTCTTATAAGATTGTCTAAAAAAAGGCAGGCTAAATAAATTTCAACTTTAACATTGTATAAAAAAGAGAGCCTGTATCAAAAGTAAGATACAGGCTCTCTTTATTCGGGTACCTGATGGAATCAGGTAGTCATTTAAGTAATTCTAAGGATGTTCATTTATTTTGATACATCTTCTTCTCTTTTAAGGGTGATATAATGCATCAATGCATTGGCGCATCTTTAAAATCTCCTGCGCCAGCAATCACATTTCTCAGTTCAGGGTTATCCTTTTTCTCTCTTGTCAGTACTTTATTCGTAATAACGATACTCAGCAACATACATACTGCGCCGATCAGGAAGTGGATACCCGGGAAATAGAAGGGTGCTTTATCTGTTGTGAAATAAGCAAAAGTACCGTTCATGATTAACGGACCAACGATCGTTGTAAGACTCATCAGACTGGTCAGTGCGCCCTGTAGTTCTCCCTGTTGATTGGGTGGTACATGACCGGAGATCACGGATTGGAGTGATGGTCCGCAAATGCCCCCTAAACAGTAAGGAATAAGGAAGGCAAACATCATCCAGCTTTGTGTGGCGAATGCAAATAATACAAGTCCGAGTGAATATAGTGATAAGCCGAGGTAGATACTTTTTTCATTACCGATTTTGGGGATGATGATCCTGGTAAGACCTGCCTGCACTGCGCCAACGAGTACCCCTACTATTGCGAGGGATATACCGACCATTTTCTCAGACCACTGGAAGCGGTAAATGGTGAAGAAGTTCCAGTTACCCTGTACAGACTGAGCACCAAGATAGATCAGGAAGAAGGCAAATGCGAGTCCGCCGATCTCAGGGTGTGTAGTCAGGAATTTTAATGATCCAAGTGGATTGGCACGGGACCACTGAAAAGGACGGCGGTTTTCTTTTTTGAGGGATTCCGGCAACAGGAAGAAGCCGTACAGGCAGTTCAGGAGACAGAGTACTGCGGCTGCATAGAATGGTGCTCTGATACCCCAGTGGGCGAGCAGGGCGCCCAGTGCAGGACCGAGCACAAAACCAAGGCCGAAGGCAGCGCCGATCATACCAAAGTTTTTGGCCCTGGTAGTTTCGTCTATACTCACGTCAGCAATATAGGCTGTAGCGGTAGTGAAGCTGGCGCCGGTCATACCGGCGATAACACGACCGATGAAAAGCCATCCATATGAAGGAGCGAGGGCCAGGATAATATAGTCTATACCGAAGCCCAGCAGTGATAGCAGGAGTACTGGCCGACGACCATATTTATCGCTGAGGTTGCCGACTACCGGAGCGAAGATGAACTGTGTAATGGCAAAAACAGACAGCAGGAGCGCTCCATAGGTACTGGCCTGGTTGACCGGTATGTGCTTCAGCTGGGCAATAAGGTCGGCCATAACGGGGATGATGAGGCCCCATCCCATTACGTCGATTAAAAGGGTGATAAAAATAAAGCCAATGGCGGACTGCTTGGTTGTTTGCATATATGTAATTGAATTGAAAGCGGATTGAATCGAATCATTGCATCACGATGACTGTATCCTTTACGCGGGATGTTGTGGCATGGCAGCCCTGCGGATTTGTATCAAGGATATTTGTTGTACGTAATATGCTGGTTACTGATCATGCAAACTTAGGCAGAATTGTTTAATGTAAGGGGAGGTGGATAGGCCAAGTTGCGGGGGAATTTGCGTCAAGGTAAGTTGGTTACATAACTAAAAGGGAAATGCTTTTAAAGAGAGCGGTCCACCTCAGGCGAACCGCTCTCTTTATTTACCAGCAGCAGGAATAGCCTGCTGTATCAATTGGATTGTATTTTCGACTACACGTTTTGAGTTGATGGCATACTCCAATAGCGTACGGTTATTTTCATCACGCAGCGAAGCAATTTCCCGTTTAAAATATTTTAGAAAAGGGATCAACATGTCCCGTTCATTTCTTTGCACAAGATTGAAGAGAATCTCCGGCATATCGGTGACGATCAGCTTGAGGAACCAATGTACTTTTTGTGAAAAGAAGGTACGGAAAACTTTTCGGGATTTGTTACTACTGGTGACGCCGTTGATCAGGATTTTCACAGCAGCTGCACTGGCCTCCCGTTTTACAGCATCTATGTAATATTTCAACTGTTCGTGTTCATATGGGAAAAGCAGGCCGAGCCATTGGGGATTGATCGTGAAGATGTTATTAAAAATGCCAGGGTTTAAATACTCCATCTCCACAGAAAATGGGGTCCAGCCAAGCGCCATTATCCTTAATATGGTATTTTCCTGAAGCGAAGTGACTTCCGGAGCGTATTTTAGCGAACTTATGAACATATGATACGGATAATCAAAACCAGGTTTGCATATCAGTAAGGGGAATATATCGTAGCAACATCTGATCTGCTCTTGGGTATGGTAATTTATCTCGCCCAAATGGTAAGTTTGCCCAGTAGTACCCATGCCGAGGTAGGAGCAGACATAGTTTAATGCATTCATCCCTCCGTTTAATACATATGCTTTTTGCAGATCAACGGTTGCACCTGCAATGACAGCCGCTCTGACAATAAGGACGATTGATTTTAGCTGTTCATTGTTGTAAATCGGGATATCCTGCGACAACATGCCTACGTTGTGTGCATCCAGCTCATGATTAGTCATCAGGTGTGCAGAAGCTCCCTTATGTACAAGTTGCGTCAGGGTTTGTTCGGCTTGTGACATATCAGTGGCTGATAAATGTATGCTATCGAAAGTATCGAAAAAGTCGCCATCCAGTTCCATCATCTCAGCTTCACTCAGCGTATCTCTTATAGTTTTCCAGATTGCTTTTTCTTTCTCAATATCATTACGTATTGTGTCGAGCTCTTTTTTCAGTGTAAGAAATAGTGGGATAGGGAAATCAAACTCCATGGTTAAAATTTATTTCTGATCTCCAAAGATAAAGCTATATATCTGTTGATGCAAAGCGGTTAGGACCTTTTGTTAATAATTTGGTAATGTAATTAGCGGAAGTGCATTGTTAATATTGTGCCATCTGAATTTTCTTGTGGAAAACATTGTTTCCGGAGTAATAACAATCATCATGATACAGCTTACCAGCTTTCATAAAAGTACAGTGATCATCCTGTTGTGTTTTGTCATAATGCAATACGGGAAGGCGCAGACATTGACGCCCTGGAATAAGGGAAATCTTGATATTCATTTTATTAATACCGGTAGAGGAGATTGTGCATTTATGATCATGCCGGACGGTACGACTATGCTGATTGACGCAGGAGAACTGAATCCTGTGGATGCACGAACGAGATCGGCGCGTACAGTTCCTTTACAGCCGGATACCAGTCAGCAGGCTTATGCCTGGATAGCAGATTATATTAAGGCTGTCAATCCATATGCCTGGATAGATTACGCAATGATCACGCATTTTCATGATGATCATTTTGGTGGAATGTATAAGACAGCACCGGCTGCGGCTTCAGGCAAATATTATTTAACAGGTATCACTGGCGTGGGAGACAGGATTCCCATCCGGAAGTTAGTAGATCGTGGTTATCCGGATTATAATTATCCGATTGATCTCAGAAAGGAGATTGCCAAAGATGTGCAACAGGAAGATGCGGAGTTGCAGCAAATGGCGAATTATATCCATTTCATTGACTACCAGGTTGCAACGCAGGGAATGAAAGCAGAGCGGTTTAAGACAGGCAGTAAAGAACAATTTGTGTTGATAAAAGATGCGAAAGCATATCCTGCTTTTCATATCCGGAATATTATGTCAAATGGATTTGTCTGGAATGGAGCAGGAGAAGGTGTCTATAATCATTTCGCTAATACAGGCGGTGTATTGCCCGATGAGAATAATGGGGGTTGTGGCGTGCGTGTACAATATGGTCAGTTCAGTATGTTCTTTGCGGCGGACATCCAGGGGATTGTAAACTATGGTGAGCCCGCCTGTGCTGATATGGAAAGTGCCGTCGCACCTGCTGTGGGGCGTGTAGACATTGCAACGATCAGTCATCACGGTAACAGGAATGCGCTGAACGTCAACTATATACAAACCCTGCGTCCAAGGGTGTGGATAGAGCAGGTCTGGTCAAGCGATCATCCAGGACATGAGGTATTGAACCGGCTTACGTCCCGGGCGACGAACCCATATCCACATGATCTCTTTGCGACTAACATGCTGGAAGCAAATAAGCTGGTGATCGGACCGGCGCTGGAGAATGCGTATAAGAGTACATCAGGACATATTGTGATCCGGGTGGCCCCGGATGGTGGCAGTTACCGCATTTTTGTGCTGGATTCATTTAAAAAGGGGCAGCAGGTGAAGCAGGAGTTTGGTCCGTATACAGCAGGTAGTAATCAGCAATAGATCAGCTGTCCTGAGAAGAGTGATGCTTTGTGGTGAGTCGTATGATTTCTTTTTTGAGTGTCTGCTTTTCTGTTTCGGATCTGGTCAGCGAAATGGCTGTTTCATAATGGGCGATCGCTTTTGCGCATATCCTGACTGGGTTATATAGCAGGCGTAAACGTGGACTTGAGGTGGTGGTGACCTTGTGTGATGGGTAGAGGGACGAATGTCACACGACTTTATGTATGGGGACTTACTGGCAATAACAGTGCTGCTTCAGCGGCAGCTGTAGGATGATAGCTTTTTGTCTGGCCATTGGTGTATTTTGAGTGATATGAATTTACGATAGTCCGGGGAGAGGGGTGGCAGGAAAAGGGGAGATATTATCCACTGATTTAGATGGAAATGTGGAAAAAGGGGTGGCCTGTAAGGGATGGTGTTTATGGAATACGCTTTCCTTATCCTTGTCTTTGTAATGATGTTTTTTATGTAACGAAACCGCTACCGGAAGAACCGCTTTCGGTCAGACTAAAGGATGCCTGGAATAGTTCCTGGTTATTAATGGTTAGCTTTTCCCTGTTTTTGTTCGTTGCACTGGGGCGGCTTAGGTATAAGCCGGATTTAAAGTGATGGTGGTAACAGAGAGTAGTAGTACTGCATTTTTACCAGCAGTTTTTCATGAGATCGGGAATACTTTATCTTTATTCCAACCTTAAAATTCACCCCTATGCCTGTATCTTTCCGGTATTGTATGCTATTTTTACTGATACTGATTACCACAACAACTGCTGCACAATCCAAGGCTGATATAGAAAAACTGGCGGTAACACCGAAGAAGAGTATTACGCTGCCAATTGATTATGCAATATCGTTACCCAGACCCGATGTTGCACACTGGGACAGTGATTACAATTTGTACAGACATTTTATGACCCCTACTGTACAGAAGACGCAGATGGGGATGGCATATGAAAAGGATGGTGTTCATATATGGATGGTTGTGCCATCGGCTACCCCTCATGCTCAGTTGGATACAATGATGCGCATCACCGACCCTGGGCAACTGGTTGGTACCTGGAGGGCAGTATCCCACCGCAGGATACATTTCCAGGATTCGGCAAGATATGATAAAGACGAGATTGTGCGGAAGAATACACTCATGCAGGAACAGAATGATGATGACGTGTTTCTGCAAATAAGCGATAAACAGCTCCGGCTTTCTGCAAAAGAACCAGGGAAGCAGCATTTCAAACGTGAAGCAGGTGGCCGTTATGTGTTGGATGGTGGTCGTTATTTGCTGTCATATAAGCTTGCGAAGGCTGGCGGCGCAGTGTCGCAGGTGGGGATAGATAAGGAAGGAAGACTGGTCATGCATTCTGCGATTGTGGAGGAAAGAAAAGTGCCTGGCAGCTATATTGTTTATATCGCTGTGATTAATCAGTTTGTTTACGAACGGGTGAGTGAGCAGCCGTGAGGATAGCCTTTTCAAGGCTATTGAGGAACTGCTTTTTTCCTGCCAGGTAACACCGGCTTTGTCCTGTAAAAGACACATCCTGCAAAAATATCCGTTATTAATGCATGGATGGCCTGCCAGGGATTGAGGTGTAAAAAATGTACAAAACGACAACAACTGATTCTAGCTGAAACATTAACAAAAGCGGAGAAAAATCCGGAAATGGGTGACAACTGCTTGCACATTTCAGTGAAAGTGATTCTTCCCACTGGTGAAATATGCAAGCAAATGCCGGCTTTACGTTGATAGTATGTTGGTGCTTATTTCAATCTGATATCGCTTAATTCAATGGAGATGAATAATGGCCCGGAAACCAAAGCAGTATTGTCTTCATTCCTTTTGTAAACATGTCTGCTTGTCGGAAATTTAATGCCTTGAACTTCAGTATAATCTGCGACATAATGCACTGAGGCAGCATTGTTAAGGATCTCAACATTATAATCATGTCTCCTGAAGAGGCCTTCTTCATCAATGTAGAATACCTGTTCCCTGCAATGAGTTGCAATATTTTCGGGGAAGGTAACGTGTAATCGTCTTAACACCTGACCTTTTTCAGTCCAGGTTTCGATTTCTTTTACTTGATACCCAGGCTCCGCGAAGCAAAATGGTGCATTCAAATACGTCCACATTGCGTAGCCTGTAAAATATGTTACCTGTAGTTTTGACCAGGGCGTTTCTGTTACATATCCTTTGAAGCTGTTTCGTGGAAAATAAAGTTGATCGACCAGTACATCCCGGTCGTCAATGACAGCAACTTTATCTGCTTCAAACGTATTATGCCAACCGTCCTTTAAAAAGGGGGAAAAAGACACATGTTGTTTCGTCGTACTTGACAAGACGTTAATATCGTCCATTATACCTGGGACCTGCTTAAATGCCCAGGTGACACCCCCAACTTTAAGGTGAGCGGATAAATTTTCAAACTTCTTCCAGTTATCCAGACCGCCGTGGGCGTCTATTGTAAACTTTAGTAAATCATTCATATCGTCGTTGTTTTTTCATTAATCAAAATAAAAGAAGGGTGTATTTGCAGTTGTTTTTTACAACTGCAAATGTATTAATTTCTACTTGTTATTTGCAAGTGCAGATTTTTATCTTGATTTTTTCTTTTACTCCCGGGCATTTTATGCTTAAATTTGCACTTGTAATCAGCAAGCGCAATGAATGATGATGATTACGACGATATGATCAAAAAAATAAAGAAACGTTCGGCTTGCCCGATTAGCTTCAGCCTTGACTTTCTTGGCGACAAATGGACGCTGCTGATCGTCCGGGACATCCTGCTTAACAATAAAAACACCTTTGGCGAGTTTATTCAGTCGGCTGAGGGCATTGCGACCAATGTCTTAACAGATCGATTAAAAATGCTTGAAAGCGAAGGATTCATTATGAAATATCCCGTTCCCGGCAAGCCGAGGGTGGCATATTGTCTTACGGAAAGAGGGGTTGGGCTTATCCCGATCATCATGGAAATGGCCATTTGGGGAGTGTCAGAGAATAACACCGAGATCAAAAAGGAGCTAACAGCAGCACTCAAAAAAGATAAGACAGGCGTTTTATCGGCATTATCGAATAAACATCTGGAGATATACGAGCAAAGGAAGGGGACTCGGATAAAATCTGATCTCTGAAAAATTTCTCTTTACTGCATCTTGAGAATAGTATTGCATTGAGTCCCGCTTATGATTTGTTGAATGTAAACCTTGTCTTTCCAAAAGACCAGGAAGAAATGGCATTACTCCTCAATGGGAAAAGAAAAATATTAAACTGAGAGATTTTGAAGCCCTTGCCAACATATTGAATATTCCAGAAAAAGTAAGAGCTAACATTTACAAAAAATTTAAATCTCATAATACGGAAGTTCATGAAATGATCAATGCTTCATTTTTGAATGCGGATTTAAAGAAAGCTTACTGGGAGATACGGAATGAAAAGCAGAAAATCTTCGAGCCGTTGGATGAATAATCGGCTGATGGTCGGGGACAAAAGAAAAAAGCCTCCAAATCTTTCGATTTGAAGGCTTAAAGCTTGCGGACCAGACGGGACTCGAACCCGCGACCTCCGCCGTGACAGGGCGGCATTCTAACCAACTGAACTACTGATCCAACACTGTGTGTTCCCGTTCGTCGGGGGTGCAAATATATGAATTATTATTTCAATTGTGCAAATAAATTATGCAGAAATATTTACAACTCTAAAAAATTCATCCCCAATACCTATACGAATACGCGTACTTTGTACGCTTCCAGCCTGTACAGCTGCCTAATTTGTACATTTCCCACTTTTCTTTAGTTTTACAGCTTTAGGGGATTCCCACTACTAATTGTTCAATTTGATATGGATCGTATGCCATCCGAGGAAGAGGTGTTGTTAAGGATGATGCAGGGAGATGAGTCTGCGTTCACGAAGATTTACCGACACTATCACGCCTCGCTCTACGTTTACTTGCTGCGTTTTTGCAAGGTTCCTTCCCTTGCAGAAGACCTGGTGCACGATGTTTTTTTGAAAGTATGGGAGATCAGGGACCGTATTAACCCCGAATTGTCCTTTACAGGATACTTATACAGGATAGCCCGTAACCACGTTATTAAGACTATCGACAAACTTACTACCGACAAAAACTTCCGGGACCAGTTATTCAGTCAGCTCGAGGATGTTTCTGCCGTCCAGCCGGAACAGCAGGTAAGGACGAAGGAATATGACCGTCTTTTTCAGGAGGCCCTGGTCAGGATGCCGCCCCAGCGTCTGAATGTGTTCAAATTATGCCGTCAGGAAGGAAAAAGCTATGATGAAGTGGCCCTTTTGCTGGGCATTTCCAGGAATGCCGTAAAAAAACACATGGTTTTAGGGATGCGCTTTATATACGATTATGTGCATCGTCATGGTGATATTTTACTCGCCATTTATCTCGCCGGAAAAATATTTTAACTTTTTTTTAAAGTTGAGGTACCCTACCTCGTCAGTTTTGGATAATATATATAGGTACCCCCCGCAAAAGGTGCTCTTAACTTATGTCATTATCCACGGAACGTTACGAAAAACTTTTACAGAAATACCTTGACGGTCAATGCAATAGGGCCGAAATGGAAGAACTGTATGCCTGGCTGCAATCGTCAGGATCTAATCGTTCTTTGCTTGCCGCCATGCAGCGGGAGTTCGAAAAGACAATGGGTGAGCATTATGAGATTCCTTCTGAACTGAGCGATCGTATCGAAACAAGACTTTTACAGGACATTTCCCAGGAGAAAGTAATCCGGTTCCCGCAACGTATGCGTTTGCGCTGGATAGCAGCAGCTGCGGTAGTATTGCTGGCAGGTAGTGGCGTCTATTATTATATGAATACGGTCTCCTCCCGCAAGGCACTTACTGCAAATACCGGTGTACTGGCAGCTGATACCGGAGATATTGCGCCTGGTACTAATAAGGCTATACTGACGCTGGCTAATGGAGATGTGGTGACACTGGATAGCGCAGGAAATCAGATCATCAACCAGGGGGAAACGGTTGTCCGCCAGCAGAATGGGCAGCTGCACTATGCAGGACAGGGTAGCAGTGATGTTGTTACTTATAATACACTGACCGTTCCAAGGGGAGGTCAGTTCAATATTGTACTGTCAGATGGCAGCCATGTATGGCTGAATGCGGCATCCAGTATGAGATATCCGACCTCTTTTAACGGAGATCGGCGGGAGGTCGAAATTCAGGGACAAGGCTATTTTGAAGTGGCGCCAAACGCCAGCAAGCCATTCTTTGTAAAAGCAAATAATACAGAAGTACAGGTATTGGGAACCCAGTTTGATATCATGGCCTATGCCGACGAAAAGAGTATCAATACAACACTGATCGAGGGACTGGTCAATGTTAAGTATGGAAATACAGAACAACGCCTGAAGCCAGGCCAACAGGCAGTCGTTGACCCTGCCACTGGCGTTATGGTAGTTATGAAGGCGGATGTAGACCAGGTAATTGCCTGGAAAACAGGTTTTTTTGAGTTTGATAATGCTACTATGGCTGACATATTACGTCAATTGGCCAGGTGGTACGATATAGAGGTTAGTTACAACCAGACGGGAAATGAAAGGCTCTTTGGGGGGCGTATAAGCCGGAGCTTACCATTATCCGATATTCTGCATATGCTGGAAGCAAATGGACCTACATTCTCACTGTCAGGGCGAAAACTAACTGTTACATCGGGTAAATAAAGCCTGTGCTGTACTAAATCCACGTGAGACAGACAGGGTATTAATTAAGTAAAATGAATTACGTTATGGAAGTAACCGGAACAAATTAAAGGAGCAGTCAGGCCCAGATCAATAAAAAACCGGAAGCGCTTGCAACACTTCCGGCAGAATTGTCGGGGCATCCTGAAAACCACGTCACGTTATTAACTATTGATCTTCTAAATTCCCAAACACTACAAAAGTATGCATTTAAACTTTAGTGGTAGGACTTTCCGTACCCGGAAAAATCTATCAACCAAAATTGTCACCGTTATGAAACTGACCACCTTTTTGTTGCTAGTGGCATGTCTACAGATCAGCGCAAAAGGAGTATCTCAGCAAATCTCTATATCGGAGAAGAAGGCTCCCCTCAAAAAAGTCCTTCGTCAGGTGGCCCGTCAGGCAGGAATTTCCATAGTTTATGATGAAACATTGCTCGCAACAGCCAATCCTGTAACTATTGATATAAAAAATGCATCCGTTCAGGAGGCACTTGAGATTTGTCTGGACAATCAGCCTTTCGATTATTCTATAGATGGCTCCCGCATCATTGTAAAAAGCCTGCCTGCAGGTCATAAAGCAGCAGCAGATACTATCATCACTGTTACAGGCCGTGTAGTGGACGAAAAAGGAGAAGCTGTGCCTGGGGTAAGCGTACGTGTGAAAGACGGTACTACCGGTACTGCTACCGATGGTAGTGGGAGATTCACCTTAAAAGCTCCTTCCAATGGTACCCTGGTATTCAGCGCACTGGGTTATACGCCATATACACAGGCTGTTGGCAACGGCAACCTGAATATCAGACTGAAAAGCTCTGAAACTGCGCTGACTGAAACAGTTGTGGTAGGTTATGGCGTACAGAAAAAAAGTGTTGTAACTGGCGCTATCTCCAGCGTAAAAGCTGCTGATCTCGAAAACCAGCCAATCACACGTGTGGAAAGTGCCCTCCAGGGTAGAACTTCCGGTGTAACCATAGCTTCCAGCTCTGGCCAGCCAGGTTCTGGTTCTGCGGTAAGAGTGAGAGGTCTGACCACTTTCAATAATAATGATCCGCTGTGGGTAGTAGATGGCGTTGTGGTAGATAACGGCGGTATCGGTTACCTGAACCAGTATGATATCGAATCTATCGAGGTACTGAAAGATGCAGCTTCTCAGGCAATTTATGGCGCCCGTGCTGCTGCCGGTGTTATTCTGGTAACTACCAAAAAAGGTAAAGCAGGTACCCTGAAAGTAAACTACAATGGTTATTATGGTACTTCTGCTCCTGCTCGTAAACTGAAACTGCTGGACGCTACACAATATGCTACACTGAGAAATGAAGCTGCAAAAGCTGGCGGCGATGCTTTACCATACGCTGACCCTCAGTCATATGGTAAAGGTACTGACTGGCAGGATCAGATCTTCAACAGCAGCGCAAAACGCCAGAACCATGAAGTAAGCATCAGCGGTGGTAATGACAGATCTACTTTCTATTCTTCTTTCGGTTATCTGAAACAGGATGGTATCGTAGCTACTGATATCTCCAAATATGAGCGCGTAAACTTCCGTCTGAACTCTACACATAAACTGTCCCAATGGGTAACCTTTGGCCAGAATGTGGGTTATGCTTACGATAAATCAATCGGTCTTGGTAATACAAACAGTGAATTCGGTGGTCCGCTGGCTTCTGCCATCAACCTCGATCCAATCACGCCGGTGATCGTAACGGATCCGAATGAAGCGGCCAACTATGACCCAAGAACACCAACAGATGGTAACGGTCATTACTACGGTGTTTCCAGAGCACTTGCACAGGAAATCACTAACCCGCTGGCTTACATAAAAACCCGTCTGGGCAACTATGGCTGGTCCCACAATATCGTAGGTAACGCTTACCTGGAAGTATCTCCGATCAAAGGACTGAAATTACGTTCAACCCTTGGTTCCAAGATCTCCTTCTGGGGAAGTGAGTCATTTACCCCTATATCTTACCTTAATCCTTCTACTATTTCTTCCCGTACCAACTTTAACCGTAGCTCTAATTCCGGTTACAACTGGAACCTGGAGAATACGATCTCTTATAACAGAGAGTTCAACAAACACAATGTTACTTTATTAGCCGGTCAGGGTGCCTACCAGGATAACCATACCCGTGCGCTGAATGTAACATACTGGGATTTACCTGTTACCAATTTCAAAGACGCGTCCCTTAACTATAACGTGGCGCAGGACCAGAGAAATGCAGGTGGCAGCGAAAACCCGGATCACAGAATTTCTTCCCTGTTTGCACGTGTGAACTACACCTATGATGAAAAGTACCTGGCAGAAGCGATCGTTCGTCGTGATGGTTCTTCCCGCTTTGGTTCCAATAACAAATATGGTGTGTTCCCATCCTTCTCACTGGGTTGGGTAGCTTCCCGTGAAAACTTCTGGGCTGACAATCAGATCGTAAACTTCCTGAAATTCCGTGGTGGTTACGGTGTGGTGGGTAATGACAACATCGGTGACTTCGCTTACCTGTCTACCATCGGTGGGGGGCGTAACTACAGCTTCGGTACCGGAGATACATACCTGATCGGTTATAGCCCTAACGCTCCTTCCAACCCGGATCTGAAATGGGAATCTACCAGCCAGACCAACATTGGTTTCGAAGCAACTGTCATCAGAGACATCACTGTGTCATTCGATTGGTATAAAAAAGCGACAAGAGATATCCTCCAGAACCCACGTATCCCATTGTATGTTGGTGCTATTTCTAACCCTGCAGCTAACGTAGCGGATATGGAAAACACCGGTGTGGAACTGGAACTGGGTTACCGTAAAAAATTCGGAGAGTTTGACTTCTCTGTAAATGGTAACGTTTCTTATCTGAAAAATAAAGTGACCAACCTGGGTCAGAATATACAGTATCTGTCTGGTGGACAGACCCTGCAATCAACCAGCTATCCTATCACACGTACAGCTATCGGACAGCCATTTAACGCCTTCTATGGTTTCAAAACAAATGGCATCTTCCAGAATCAGCAGGAAGTTGATGCATACGTAGGTAAAGACGGCAAAAAACTCCAGCCAAATGCAGTTCCTGGTGATTTCCGCTGGGTAGATGTAAATGGTGACGGACAACTGACGGACGAAGGTGACCGTACTTTCCTGGGTAATCCTACGCCAAGCTGGACATATGGTTTCACCCTGAACTCCGCTTATAAAGGCTTTGACCTGGTAGTATTCGTACAGGGCGCTGCCGGTAACAAGATCTTCCAGGGTTTACGTCGTCTGGATATCGGCGCCGCAAACTGGCAGACTAAAGCACTGGGCCGCTGGACAGGCGAAGGTTCTTCCAATGACTACCCACGTTTAACTACAAAAGACAACAACAGAAACTTCACCAACCCTTCAGATTTCTATCTGGAAGATGGCAGCTACTGCAGAATCAAATCGCTGCAACTTGGTTATTCCCTGCCTTCTTCACTCTTAAAGAAAGCGCATATCGAGCGATTCCGCGTGTATGTAATGAGCGAAAACCTGCTGACACTGACCAAATACACTGGTTATGATCCAGAGATCGGTGGTGGCGTATTCAGTATCGACAGAGGTATTTATCCTCAGGCACGCTCATTCATGTTAGGTGTAAATGCAAATTTCTAATTATTAAAAGCTGATTACAAAATGAAAACAAGACAAATTCCATATATCATCGCAATGGCCCTTGGTTTACAACTGGCCAGCGGTTGCCGCGATAGCTTTCTCGAAGTAAAACCAAAAGGTACAGACCTGGAGGCCAACTATTACCGTAACGCAACAGAAGCCTTTAATGGTCTGATCGCAGTATACGATGTTGTAGGCTGGCAGGGTGGTGGTTATGTCACCAAAGTAGGCGCACTGGATGCTGGTTCAGATGATCATCTGGCCGGCGGTGGTGGTCCTAACGACGTGTCTGCCTTCCAGGTGTTCACGAATTACACCATGACCCCGGCGCAGGGTCCACAGGAAGAACTGTGGAAGAAAGGCTATGCAGGTATCTTCCGTGCGAATACTCTGTTGAGCAAGCTGCCTGACATCCCTATGGACGAGAATCTGAAGAAACGTTTTGAAGCAGAGTGTAAATTCCTGCGTGCATTCTTCTATTTTGACCTCGTACGTTTATTTAAGAATATTCCGCTGCTGACAAAACCTGTATCCACTTCAGAAATGTATGATGTGTTGCAGGCAGCTCCAGCTGATGTATACAACCAGATCATAGAAGATCTGAAAGCAGCTATCGCTGAATCCAATTTCCCTGATCAGGTACCTGCTGGTTCTGAAGGTGGCCGTGCTACAAGAGGTGCTGCACATGCATTGTTAGGTAAAGTTTACCTGTGGCAGGAAAGATGGGCTGAATCTGCAGCAGAATTTGCTGAAGTAAATGGCACTACGCCGGGTCAGACAAGCGCGAAATACGGTTACAAACTGATGGACAATTTTGAAGACCTCTGGAAATTCAGCACTAATAAATTCAACTCCGAGTCAATCCTTGAAGCGGCATATAGCTCTAATTCAGGTGGTAACTGGGATTGTGTAGCTTGTACTGAAGGTAATGTGCTGAACATCATGGTAGGCCCAAGAGGTTATAAAACACTGAAGCCAACTGCACCTGATATGGTTTCCGGATGGAGTTTCCTGGTAGTAACTAAAAGTCTGTATGATGCACTGCATGGCGATCCACGCTTTAACTCAACCATCCTTGATATGGATAGTCTGAAAGCAAATGGTATCGCAGATTATGCGCCAGGTCATGATAACACTGGGTATTTCCTGAACAAATTTGCTGCAAAAATAGGCGATCAGTCTAAAGGACCTGGTAACAAAGAACTGAACTACCCACAGAACCTGTATGAGATCCGTCTGGCAGATACTTATCTGATGGAAGCAGAAGCACTGGTTAAATCCGGTCAGAGCGGTGCTGCAGGCACACGTGCATATGCACTGCTGAATGCAGTACGTCATCGTGTAGGACTGAATCCTATTGAAGCTACTGACGATAACATCTTCAAAGAAAGACGTCTTGAACTGGCTGGTGAAGGCCATCGCTGGTTTGACCTGGTACGTACCAAAAGAGCTGCTGCTGCATTGGGTGGCCGTGGTTTCGTTGCCGGTAAAAACGAAATTCTGCCTATTCCATTATTGGAAATGGAGAACACCAAGATTGAGCAAAGCGCAGAATGGAAATAATCAAAGGGTACGAACAGCATTCATGACTTAACAAACAGTAAAAAATGAACTTTCACTATATCAGCAATACACGTACTATAGCAATGGCAGCTCTGCTGGCCGGCGCTGTTTCTGCCTGCACTCCCGAGTCATCTGACAAGGGTCTGGGACCTCTACCTACCGCCAGTTTTACCGCAGAACCACTGGCAGGTAATGCAAATAAAATCGTCGTAGCAAACACTACTCCGGGTGGATTTCTGTTTGAATACAGCGATGATAACGGACATAAATCTACCAGAGAAAGAGATACACTCAGTTATTTCCAGAAGGGGGAATACACGATCCAGTTCACGGTTTTCACCAATGGTGGTTTTGCCAAAGCGGTGAAGAAAGTAACCATTGCACAAAATGCGCAGACCCGCGATATCCTGAAAGGTGGGGATATGGCAACAGGTAGCGAGCAGTTCTGGACTGTATTGAATACCGGGGGAACACAAACCGCTATTAAAATCGAAAATGGCGCAATGCATTTTGATAATACCGGCGATTCCAACGGCGCCATCTATCAGAAAGTGAGCGTAGTAGCTGGTAAGTCATATATATTCTCTGCAATGGTAAGCGGCAATGGCGCCAGCAATTCCTGGTTTGAGATATACATTGACACAGCAGTGCCTAAACAAGGATCTGATTACAGCGGAAACAAATACATTTCCCTGAACACCTGGTCTGGTTGCGGCGCTGTGAAATTTGCAGGCGACCTCGCTACTATCGGTTGTGATGGTACCGGTAAGAACAAAAATGGTGTTATGTCGTTTACTAAAACAGGGGATATCTACATCGTTGTCAAAGCTGGTAGTGCCGGTGGTACACTCGGAACTGGCGGTGTTGTATTCGACGATGTAAAGTTCCTGGAAGAAATATAAATTAATTAGGAATTAGGAATTACGAATTAGGAATTAAGAATAATAATGTGCGCAGTTTTTAATTAGTGTATGACTTAGTTAAAAGCCGGTTGCTCATAGGGTTAACATAAATCATTATATGGCTAACCAATTCTTAATTGTTAATTCCTAATTCCTAATTTTTTTAAAATCGCGCTTATGAAAAGACTGAAATATCTCCCTTTTATTCTGTTGGGCATCAATATACTTTCCTGCTCAGGAAAAGGAGATGGTGGTGGAAGCTCACCTGATCCTGTTACGCCACAAGGACCTGTTGATAAAGGCTGGGCATTTGAAACAACTCCCGTATGGGCAGATGAATTTGATTACACCGGATTGCCGGATAATACCAAATGGGGATATGACCTCGGCGGTGGCGGATGGGGAAACAATGAACTGGAGTATTATACTAATAGTCCTGATAACGCATCTGTTGCAAATGGTAAACTGACCATTACTGCCAGAAAAGAAGCAAAAGAGAACCGTAATTATACTTCTGCCCGCCTGGTGACCCGGGGAAAGGGGGACTTCCTGTATGGCCGTTTTGAGATTAAAGCAAAGTTGCCTGCCGGTAAAGGAACCTGGCCCGCCATCTGGATGTTGCCTACGGATTGGGCATACGGCGACTGGCCTAAATCAGGTGAGATCGATATTATGGAACATGTGGGATATGATCCGGATGTAGTTCATATCACTACACATACAGAAGCCTATTATTTCAAAATAGGTACACAGAAAACAGCTACCAAGAAAATAGCGAATGCAACCACGGACTATCACCTGTATCGCGTAGACTGGACGCCTTATGCCATCAGTGGATATATCGACAACCAGTTAATCTTCAAGTTCGTAAATGAAGGGAAAGGATATACCGTGTGGCCTTTCGATAAAAAATTCCACCTCTTACTTAACATTGCTGTAGGTGGTGACTGGGGTGGCGCACAAGGAATGGATGATTCTATTTATCCCGTTACCATGGATGTTGACTATGTCCGTGTTTATAAAATGATTGAAAAATGATATTCCACTATAAAACCCGTATCAGCCTGACGGCTTTACTGCTGTCCGGGATGATCGCTTTTGCCGGCTGTAAGGATAATGGTACTGAAACCCCTGTCAGACCTGTTGATCCGACTGTAGAAAAAGATACTACTGATGTGTTGATGTGGCTGACAAAAGGAGACAAATCGGTACTCCTGAAGCAACAGAAAGTCAACCTGCTTTTTAAGGATACGCTGAATGTATATCCTACCATTAAAGTGGATGCTTCTCAAACATACCAGTCGATAGATGGCTTTGGTTACTGTCTGACAGACGGTAGCGCGATGCTGATCAATTCACTGCCGGCTGATGCACAGGATGCATTGCTGAAAGAATTATTCCTGCCTGATACAGCGCATCTGGGTGTGAGCTACCTGCGCGTGAGCATTGGCGCCTCCGATCTGAGCGTGGCGCCTTTTACCTATAATGATCTGCCGACCGGACAAACGGACGTGGACATGACTAAATTCAGCATAGAGAAGGAAAGAAAAGACCTGTTGCCTATTCTGAAGAAAGTAGTGGCCCTGTCACCCAATATTAAAATACTGGGTTCTCCCTGGTCAGCTCCTTCCTGGATGAAGACAAATAACGCTTCTAAAGGCGGTAGTCTGAAACCGGAATACTATGCTGCCTACGCCAGATATTTTGTGAAATATATCCAGGCTATGAAGGCGGAAGGCATCACCATAGATGCCATCACTCCACAGAACGAACCGCTGCATGGTGGTAATAATCCAAGCATGGTTATGCAGGCCAATGAGCAGGCTGATTTTGTAAAGAATCACCTGGGACCTGCTTTTAAAGCTGCCGGTCTGACTACTAAGATCATCGTGTACGATCATAATGCAGATAAACCGGAATACCCGGCTGCGATACTTGGTGACGCTGCTGCCTATTCTTATGTGGATGGCTCGGCTTTCCATCTCTATGGTGGCAGTATCACAGCGCTGACGCAGTTGCATGACGCTTATCCGGAGAAGAACATCTACTTCACTGAACAGTGGGTAGGTGGTCCAGGTAATTTCGGTAACGACCTGCAATGGCATGTGAGCACCCTGATTGTAGGCGCTACCCGTAACTGGAGCCGTAATGTGCTGGAATGGAACCTGGCTGCTGACGCTAATTATGGTCCGCATACAGACGGTGGTTGTACTACTTGCCTGGGCGCGTTGACAATTGGTTCAGGAGTAATTCGTAACGTTGCGTATTATATCATCGGACATGCCTCTAAATTTGTACGTCCGGGTGCTGTCAGGATTGCTTCCAATATCACCAGTCAGCTGGATAACGTGGCATTCAAAACTCCTGATGGCAAGACGGCACTGATCGTGGTAAATAGTGGGTCTACTCCACAGACGTTCAATATCCAGTCCAACGGGAAAATTGTAACTACTTCCCTGACTAACGGTGCAGTAGCTACTTATATCTGGTAACATTATAATTCAGTATTCATAGATGAGAAAGTATGCTTTGATGGGCCTCTTACTGGTAGCATATACCGGTTATGCAAAAAGTGAGGCCCTGAGTAACAGGAAGGATTCCACCGTACGCAAAGGTGTGACGGTGTATACAACCGCCGAGAATACCAAACTGCGTTTGTCAGCAACAGCAACGCTGTCTTTTGCACCCATGAAGCAGCCGCTGGAAACAGAAGTCTGCATATTTGTAGATCCTGCTAAAAGTTTCCAGACACTGACTGGTATCGGTGGCGCGCTGACAGATGCTTCTGCGGAAGTATGGGCAAAACTGCCAAAAGAGAAACAACAGGAACTGCTGAAGGCGTATTACGATCCGGTAAATGGTATCGGGTATACTTTGGCGAGAACTAATATTCAGAGCTGCGACTTCTCCAGCGGTTCTTACAGCTATGTAAAGGAGAATGACAGCCTGTTAAAAACATTCAGTATTGAACATGACCAGCAGTACCGCATCCCTTTTATTAAGGCGGTGATAGGCGCTGCCGGTGGAAAGATACCATTGTATGTTAGCCCCTGGAGCCCTCCGGCCTGGATGAAGGATAACAACGACATGCTGCATGGCGGTAAACTGTTAGCGAAGTATTACCAGTCATGGGCCAACTTCTACGTGAAGTTTATCAAAGCTTATGAGGCACAGGGTATTCCTGTATGGGGACTGACAGTGCAGAATGAACCAATGGCTGTACAGAAATGGGAGTCCTGTAATTATACTGCGGAAGAGGAGAGAGATTTCATCAAACGTTATCTCGGACCTACCTTACAGAAACAGGGGATGGCTGCTAAGAAGCTGATCGCATGGGATCACAACCGCGACCAGGTATATCAGCGCGCCAGCACTATTCTGGAGGATCCTGCTGCTGCAAAGTATGTATGGGGTATCGGTTACCACTGGTATGAAACATGGACCGGCAGTGCTATGATGTTTGACAACGTACGCCGTGTTGCAGAAACATTCCCGGGTAAGAACCTTGTCTTTACAGAAGGTTGTGTAGAGTCTTTCAAATACAACCGTATCAATGAATGGTTCCTGGGAGAGCGTTATGGTCTTTCCCTGGTAAATGATTTCAATAATGGTACTGTTGCCTGGACAGACTGGAACATCCTGCTGGATGAAAATGGTGGTCCTAACCACGTAGGTAACTTCTGCTTTGCACCTGTACATGCAGATACAAAGACCGGAGAACTGATCTACACAAATGCTTATTACTACCTGGGTCATTTCTCCAAATTCATCCGTCCGGGTGCTAAGCGTGTGATTGCTTCTTCTAACAGAACAGATCTGCAAACAACTGCATTTATCAACAAAGATGGTAAACTGGCGGTAGTTGTACTGAACCTGTCTGATAAGGAGATTCCTTACAAACTGTGGATAAAAGGGGAAGCAGCAGCTGCAAACAGTCTGCCGCACTCTATTGCCACCCTGATCGTTGACTAACTAGTGGACAACATCATACATGTAAAAGGCCCGCCAATTGGTGGGCCTTTTTTCATCACTCTTTGATCCAGTCAGTTATTCTTCGACTCAACTGATGGTTTCCGTTTAAACTTAACTTCACTTTTTGACAATCCTAACGTCCAAGCGTTATATCGGGTAACTATTATTGTACATCCCACCATACTCTGGTAGCACCATTATCAGGTCCGTTCAGCAATGTAATTGCTTTCTGCACTTCCGGATTATTGGTATTATACTCGTTTTGTGGGAAAGGTATACGTCTGATCTGAGTAGCTGAATTGATCACGCCACCACTGAAGTTATTCACAACAGGGAACAGTTTCGGATAACCGGTACGGCGGAATTCAGTCCATGCTTCCTGACCTTCAGGGAACATCGCGATCCATTTCTGGGTGATGATACGTTCCATTTTTACAGCTTCCAATGCACCATCATCCCATTTCACTGTGATCTCAGAAGGGGCAGGCGCATTAGCAGCACTATTCTTCGGATCAGTGAAGCCAGCAGGTTTGTGTGTATTATCAGATACATAAGTACCTGCATTTACGTTCCATTGCTCCATAGAGGTATTGATACCCTGTTCATATAATGTCTGTACAGATCCGCCGGCATTTGCCCAACCACGCAGGGCAGCTTCTGCTCTCAGAAAATATACTTCTGCAGCAGTCATTATCTGTGTTGGTGTGGTAAGTGTAAATGAAGGGTTACTACCTGTTACATCAAGATTGGAATAACCGGTATAGTCTCCTTTGGCAGCATTACCGCCGACAGAACCGATACGGATACCCTGGTACCTGGATGGGAAAGTGGTATCGGTAGACATGTCAAAATACTTGCTGATACGAGGATCGGCGTATCCGGTCATGTAGCTCTGGATAGAAGCACCGATGCGGATATCAGCCCAGTTCAGCGCAATGAACACCAGTGGGTTACTGAATCCGGAGCCAGCTACTTTTACTTTCATGTTACCGGTATTCGAAGTGATCGTTCCTCCGTTGGCAGGGTCCATCGCTTTTTCAGCCTGTTCTTTTGCCAGTGCCGGCGCTGCTTTCACAATGTGCATGGCGAGACGAAGGCGTAAGCTATTGCTGAATTGTAACCATCTGGTGAAGTCGCCATCGTATACCAGGTCAAATTTTGCAAAATCGAAAGGCAGTGAATCAGTTACATGATTGATCTGATTACGCAGATTGATATTCGCGCTATCCAGTTCGAGGAAGAAACGTTTGTATACGTCTTCCTGACTGTCATAAGGAATAGCGCTTTTGCTTGTACCTACCTGACTGTAAGGAATAGGACCGTAGATATCAGTAATACGGCTCATACCTGCCACCTGCAGTACCTGGGCGATGCCCCATACTGCAGGATAAGAGGTGTTTACTCCATTTGTACGCAGTCTGTTAACAGACGACATGATATTCAGGTAACCTACCTTGAATGGTTCGCCGTTCCAGCCGCTGATAAGGGAGTAGGAGAGGTTGTTTTGTCCGCCGTTAAATGGATTCGGCGACATAAAGTAACCTGAATAGCAGTCTGCATTCAGATTTTGTTGTAACTGATAAGAGTTTGGATCACCACCATCAGAGAAGTTAATAATGGAGCGCTGTGCCCTTGTCAGGAACACGCCTACGTCGTTAAAATCTCCTTTCAGATCGTCAGGATTGATACCGGTGTTATCTGAGTTGTATAATTCGAAGTTCTTGGTACATGCGCTGGCGCCGAGCAATACAGCTGCTGCGATCACCCACATGCTTTTCTTATAGTAGCGTTTCATTTTTTTCATTTTAGATGGCAACAATGATTAGAAGGTAGCGTTCAGGGTCAGACCGTAGTTACGGGTTGCTGGCGGCATGAAGATATCCACACCGGACAGGCCGTTAGCCGTTGACATTGTCAGCTCAGGATCGAATGGTGCTTTCTTGGAGAAGTACAGCAGGTTACGACCTGTCAGAGACAATTTCATCGCTCTGATGAAACTTGTGCCTTTTACAGGAATCGTATAACCCAGCGCAACTTCACGCAGACGTACAGTTGTCGCACTATAAATGTATTCACCGGAAGCCGCCTCACGACCACCTACAGAGGAATACCATTTCTGTGCATCTACCATAGAAACAGCATTGCCGTTAGGGTCAACACCGTTCACTGCTACACCACCTGCATCTCTTGCGTCGCCGGTTGCTTTGGATACGCCATACTGGTCCATCACGGACTGTGTGATAGACATTACCTTACCACCAAATTTGCCATCGATCAGGAAAGACAGGGTGAAGTCTTTGTACTCCAGGTTGTTGTTCCATCCAAGCTGCCACCTGGTATTGGAGTTACCCAGATATACGAAGTCACCACCCTGTTTGATTGGATTGCCATTTGCATCGATCATCACACGGCCCTGTGCATCACGCTGTAATACGGTACCGTAGATGTCGCCGAAGGAGCCACCTACTTTGAACTTGGATACATAGTTGGATCCGGATGCGCCGCTCAGTGTAAATTCTGGTGCGTTAGGAGCCAGTTCTTTGATCCTGTTCTGGTTGGTAGCAAAGTTGAGACCTGTATTCCATTTGAGTTTGCCGTCACGGAGTACGTCATAGCGTACTACTGCTTCCACACCCTGGTTTTGAATGTTACCGGCATTGATGAAGAAGTTATCATAGAAAGAACCCTGAGGAGCTCTGATCTGTAATGTCTGGTTTTTAGTGTTTGTTTTGTAGTAAGTAACATCAGCACTCAGTCTGTTGTCAAAGAAACGCCATTCAGTACCAAACTCCAGTGAGTTCGTCTTTTCAGGTTTCAGATCAGTGAATGGTGCGGATGGGTTGATGCTGAAGCCACCACCTGCGCTGAATGTGTATACAGCAGGATTAGACTGGTAAGCCAGCGGAGAGTTACCTACCTGTGCAAAGGAACCACGTACTTTCGCGAAGCTGATGAATTCAGGCAGTTTCGCTACGGAGCTCAGGATCACGTTCAGACCTACGGAAGGGTAGAAATAAGAACCTGATGGTGTGAATGCCAGATTAGAAGCCCAGTCATTACGTGCAGTCAGGTCTAAATATGCCCAGTCTTTATAAGAGATGTTGGCACTACCGAATACAGACTGTACCTGGCTATGGTTTTCCTGCAGGGTACCTGTATTCAGTGGGTTGATTGCTTTGAAGTTCTGCAGCACGAAGATGTTCGGGATGTTCAGACCTTCCTGACCAGAGTTGTATTTATCACCTTTGGTGATGACGTCTCTGATGCTACCACCCAGTACGCCCGTGATACGGATTTTGTCTCCGATCGGGATGTTGAAGTTAGCGAGCACGTCGCCATACTGCTGGCTGGTAGTGGTGTTGCTATAGATATACACACCATTTGCAGGAGACAGTGTAGTTACGGTACCTGCATATACTTTCTGATCGTATACGTCATTGATACGGTCGATGCTTCCACGGCCCTGGATATTCAGCCATTTGTTCACTTCATATTTCAGGCTTGCATTCAGCAATAAACGGTTACGATCCAGAGAGTTCTGGTTACGGTTTACGATCCACCATGGGTTCTGCTGAATGTCTTCATTGAACGCCCAGTTCTGTGTCATCAGGCGTCTTGCCGGGTCAAATACTTCGAAACCATTTTTATATGGTGCGAGATCTTTACCGCGAGGGAAAAGATAGAGACCTGTCAGCGGATTGAAATAGAAACCACTCAGCGGTGTGTTGTCTATTGTCTGTGTGATATAGTTTACATCTGCTTCAGCAGTCAGTTTATCATTCAGGAAATGCCCTGTTTCTTTGAAGCTGATATTGTTACGGGACAGTTTATTCTTAGGCTCAATACCTTTTGCGGAGGTGTTTGCATAAGAAAAATATGTCTGCATCTTATCAGTACCACCGGAGAGGCTGATAGAGTTGGTCAGGTTATTACCTGTCTGGAAGAAGGAACCGAGGTTGTCCTGTGCGCCACCTGCCAGTTTGCTACCCCAGCTTTGTGTGCTGGTAGCGGTAGACTGACCGTAGCTGTTCTGGAATTCAGGTTTGTAGGCAACGGTATTCAGTGTCAGACTGGAAGAGAAGTTTACAATGGTACGACCGGCTTTACCACTTTTTGTGGTTACCAGTACCACACCGTTTGCACCCTGGCTACCATAGAGGGCAGCTGCGGATGCACCTTTCAGTACGGATACGCTTTCGATATCGTCCGGGTTCAGGTTGGAGATCGGGTCGCCACCATCGTAGGAACTGCTACCACCATAAGAGCTGTTAGGCTGGGAGGTGAGGGAGTTGTTCATTGGCACCCCATCGATCACGTATAATGCCTGGTTGCTACCGAGACCGGATTTAGCACCACGCAGGATCACTTTTGCAGAACCACCCACACCGGAAGAGCTGGAAGAGATATTCAGACCGGCTACTTTACCGTTCAGGGTGTTCATCAGGTTTGGATCTTTTGCTTTGGTCAGCTCCACACCGCTCACCTGCTGGGTAGCATAGGTGATAGACTTTTCAGATCTTTTCAGACCCAGCGCTGTTACCACGACTGTGTTCAGTTGTTTGTTAGACTCCTGCAATACAATCTGCAGGGAGGTCTGTGTACCTACCGGTACTTCTTTTTTGTCATAACCAACATAGTTGAACACCAGTACGTCTGTGCTTTCTACCTGGATGGAGAAGTGACCTTTTGCATCGGTCAGTACGCCACGGGTAGTCCCTTTTACCTGTATCGCAACATTCGGCAAAGGCTGGCCCGCACCATCCACCACAGTACCTTCCACCTGAGCAGCAGGTTGTTCAGCCGTGACAGCTGCTTCTTTCCGGGCTGCTCTGGGACGGATGACAATGATCTTGTCGGTGATAGTATAAGAAAGCGGCTTGTTTTTCAGGCAGTTGTCTAATACAGCTGCAATGCTGGCCCCTTTTAAGTTAATATCTATAGTACCTGTACCGTTCAGCATTTTCTCATCGTATACAAACTCGTAGCCGGTCTGTTTACTGATGCTGTTGAAGATGTCATAAAGGGCGAGGTGTTTGCCTGTAATGGTAACAGATTGTGAATACGACCTGGCGCTCAGATTGAGTGAAAATACCAGGGTCAGAATAGCAGTTAATTTCATAACTAACAATAATTTTCTATGCAAGAAGCCTCCCTTCGGAAAGGCCTTGCAGGTCTCGCGTAGTTCCATACTTTTGTGTTCTTGGCTTAATAATCGATTTTCAAAAACGTTAAGGAAATTGGTAGCCAATTTGTACCGGGTTCCGATGGCAGTCGGAATCCGGTTTTTTCTACCGGGAATTGACAGACGTTAATTTCTTACGTGGTCATAACTGGAAAAAAATTTTAGTTTTTACATAATGCGGTCCCCTTCTCTGAGAAGGCTTTACCGTTGTCCCCAGGGTCGTACGGTTACATTGTTTCCGCTGACCTCAAATTGTACCCTTTGAGTTGCTTCCAGCGCGGTCAGTAAGTTGCCGGCTTCCTCTCTCCGGGATAGTACCCCTGTCAGGTCGATATCAGACACATCTCCCTGGTAGCTCACCTGGATGTCATACCAGCGCGACAGCTGTCGCATAATGGTTCGGATATTCGTATTCCTGAAGCGGAACTTGCCTTCTTTCCAGGCAAGTGTCTGTTCCATATCAGCCGGAGAGACCACAAAATGATCGTCTTTGGCTGACAGGCTGGCCTGAAGGCCTGGTTTCAGTAAGCTGGCATCGTTGCCGTGTTTTAATTGCACGGCGCCTTCAACCAGGGTTGTTTTCACGGCCTGTTCGTCCTGATAGGCCATTATATTGAAACTGGTGCCCAAAACGTTCACCTGTACCTCATTCACTTTCACATGGAAAGGCTTGTCGGCCTGCTGCATGATCTCGAAGTATGCTTCGCCGGTAATTTCCACTGTCCGGTCATTACCCGTGAAGGCCGTCGGGAACCTGATACTGCTGGCGGCATTCAGCCATACGCGGCTACCATCGGCAAGTGTCAGCTGGTATTGTCCGCCATGTGGCGTTACGACGGTGTTATACATCACTTTTTCTCCTGTGGCGCCTCCGTTGTAACTAAGTCTGCCGTTGGTATTGGTGATCTGCGTATTCCCCTGTTGCGCCAAAGCCCCGTTTTTTGCACTGTCCAGCGGTATAACTGTACCATCGGCCAGGGTCAGCATGGCTTTGTTAGACCCGGGCAATAGTGGCTTCTGTTTTACGGCAACTACCGGAGTTACCTGTTTGTCCGTCCGGGATATATAATATACCCCGGTGGCGATCAGCCCCGCTACCACAGCCGCAGCTAAGGAGCGATATACCAGTCTTCTTCTTTTTACCACCCGCAGATGCCGGCGTTCCGCCATCCCATCGCTGAAAATACCTTCCAGCATTGCAGCAGCCTGGCCCTCATCCCACCCCATATCGGGCGTTTCGCCGTATAATGTGTCCATTATATCAGCTTTGATGGCGGCAGTATAGGCGTCATCCTGCACGGCCTGCATTAATTGCAGGTGTTCTTCCGGGGTAATCTCACGACGTTTATACTTTTCTAGCAATCGCTTTATCTCAGGTATTGTCATAAACGATAGTTTGGCACTGGGTTGATAGATATAAAGACGATCGTCAAAATCGAAAGGAGTATTCCGTTAGAAATTTTTTTTATTACTGGTTTTCAGTAGGTTGTGGAAAAGTGGGGTTTTATTTTCAGGACATTACCGGGAAAAGGGGAAGAAGGTCAGATATGGAGCTGCTGTTTCACAAAACTTCTGACTGTTTGTACGGCTAGTTGCATCTGTTTCTTGACAGTATGAATGGAAATGTTCATTTTATGGGAGATCTCTTCATTACTCAGTCCCTCTTTACGGGCGATATATACCTTTTTACGTTCAGGGGGAAGGCTGGATACCGCTTTGTTCAAAAGGTGATCGTACTGGTGTTGCTGGAGGCGGTGGTCGGTATCTGCAATGGCTGCAGGTTGTAACTGGATGAAGCTGTCCAGTGCTTTCAGGAGATTAGCCTGTTTTTTGAAATTGTCATATATATGATTACGGGTAAGAATGAAGAGATAACCGGTGAGGTCTTCCACATCGGACATAGTTTCCCTTTTCAGCCATATTTTCAGAAAAACCTCCTGTACGACCTCCCGGGCCGGTGTGGTGTCTTTCAGATAAAGCATGGCTACATTGAACACTTGTTTACTATAATGATTAAATACAAGTGTATATGCAGACTCGTCACCCCTGGCAATCTGCCGTAATAATTCCTGCTCCTCTGGTAAGGATGAATATGACAATTTCCTATCGTTTGAATGCTGCGGTAAAAGTAGGAACAAAAAATGATATCGAAACTGTCCGATGTGATGAACGTTTTGGCAGAATAGCGGTTTTCGATTGACTATTTGCGGATATATTATCTAATAGTTTTATTTGTCTGGTCTGGTCCCTGGTGCTTACTGGTCTATTGCTGTGAAGTGCATTAGTGGACTGGTTATGAATTGGTTAGCGGTTTTTCTGAGACTGAAAATGGCCTCTTTGGCAGAGAATACCGGCCGATGTATACAACCTGGGTAGTCAATTATTATATTGTGCTTCAAACTGGAAATTATATTATGAGAAAGGTCTTAACATTGTTATTACTGGCAGCAGCTGCCACTTTACCCGCAGCCGCCCAAAAAACGTCCGGTAATCCTATCATGCAGGGATGGTACGCTGATCCTGAAGCAGTTATATGGGGTAAAGAGTATTGGGTATATCCTACATTTTCAGACAAATATGAGAAACAGGTGTTTTTTGATGCCTTTTCTTCCCGGGACCTGATTAAATGGACTAAACATCCACACATTCTGGATACGGCAGCCGTAAAATGGGCAAAAAAGGCGATGTGGGCGCCGGCTATCGTAAAGAAAGACAGCAAATACTACTTCTTCTTTGCCGCCAATGATATCCAGAGTGATAACGAAGAAGGTGGTATCGGTGTAGCAGTAGCTGATAAACCAGGAGGTCCTTATAAAGACCATATCGGTAAACCACTGATTGACAAATTCCATAATAAGGCACAACCGATCGACCAATTCGTTTTTCATGACAAAGACGGACAATACTATATTATATATGGTGGATGGCGTCATTGTAACATCGCAAAACTGAACAACGACTTTAAAGGATTCACGCCTTTTGAAGACGGTAATACCTTTAAGGAAATAACGCCTGCCGGTTATGTGGAAGGACCATTTATGTTCATACGCAATGGTAAATATTATTTCATGTGGTCAGAAGGTGGCTGGGGTGGCCCGGAATATTCCGTTGCCTATGCTATCGCTGATTCTCCGGTAGGTCCTTTCAAACGTATTGGTAAGATCCTGCAACAGGATACATCCGTAGCTACCAGCGCAGGTCACCATTCTGTAGTAAACGTACCGGGAACAGACCGTTGGTATATTATCTACCACAGACGTCCGCTGACAGAAACTGCTGCTAACAACCGCGTCGTATGTATTGATGAAATGCATTTTGACGAGAATGGATTAATCGTTCCTGTGAAGATCACAAAAGAGGGCGTTAAAGCAGATAAACTGAAATAAAGTGTCACATTTACAGGCTATACGGTCTGTTGAATAAGTGTATAAAAGACGCTGTCATCTGAAGGGGTGACGGCGTCTTTTTTTGACAAAATAGTATTGTAATCGTTTACCTTGAAATCCCCTGTCAATCAATAGCTAAAACGGTTTACATACAACCAATAAGTGTTAAAATAGTATTTGGTGATGCGCGCAAATGGTTATAATTATGTACAACGCAATTGCTATTGTACAGAATGTTAAAATTAAGTACATTCATTGTGTTAAATAATAGTGAACAAAAGAGAGTGAACAACGAACGTGAACTACGAGAAAGCGTAAGCGGTATTTTGGTTATGAAATTCGCGGTTTGACAACCGTCCATGTATAGAAACTTGTCATTTATCGATTTTTTGGAACAAACAGTAACAATGAATTGTATTACTCGTAAGAGTATAGCGCGACTTTGGATCAATAAACTATTGAACAGCTAACTATTTGAACTTTTTTTCTTTCTGCAATCAAATCAAAAAAAACAAAATCAGATTTGCAAACGGGAAGTTAGAACAATGAACAATAATTTAATCATCTCAAATTTCTACTGAGTTTACAGCTATCTGCCTGCTATGTAAGGCACCAATAATGTGTTTCAAAGATAATAAGTGTCTTTTTAACATAGTGGGTAGATAGTATTGTGAAAAACATAAGCGAGACCAAAATTCAGCAACAATGAAAGTGTAAACATTGCTATGAACTAGCATAAGGGGGAAGTATTTTTTTCGACAACCAAATTTTTAACTGACCGAACAATGAAAGGAAACAATGTCGCACGGCGACCAGCTCTTCTATGCCCACAAGTGTCTGTCACTTGTTTATTCTCTAACCAAAAACTAAATCGATAATGAGACATCTACATTTGCTGTTTGTTGCGATGCTTCTTTCCACGGTAGCATTGGCTCAGACAAGGCAGTTGCAGGGAACTGTCAAAGATTCTAAATCCGGTGCTCCGCTGGGTTCTGTAAGTATTAAGGTGCAGGGGAAAAATATCTTTGCAATCACGGGTGCTGATGGCGCATTCACATTGAAGAATGCACCCGAAGGAGAAATTACACTTGAAACATCACTGATAGGTTATACTTCAAAGGGAATTAAAGTTGCAGCTGGTCAGACTTCCGTTGACCTGAGCATGGAAGAATCTTCTTCTCAGTTAGGTGAAGTAACTGTAACCGCTTTGGGTATTTCCAAAGAATCCAAAAAACTCGGTTACTCTGTCACCAAAGTGGATGGTGCTTCTCTCACACAGGCGCGTGAAACCAACGTTGCTTACTCTCTCGGTGGCCGTGTGGCTGGTTTGAGTGTAAGTGGTACAAACGGTGGTCCCGGTTCTTCTGCCCGGGTACTGTTAAGAGGTATGGCAAGCTTTGGCGCCAGCAGCCCGCTCTATGTTATCAACGGTGTGCCGATGGATAATTCACAAAGAGGTGCAGCAGGTGAGTGGGGCGGTTCTGATAATGGTGATGGTATCTCTAACATCAACCCTGATGATATCGAAAGTATGACTGTACTGAAAGGTGCTTCTGCATCTGCATTGTATGGTACCCGTGCTACAAATGGTGTGATTCTCATTACTACCAAGAGTGGTAAGAAAGGTACGATGCAGGTGGAATATAACATGAACTACACACTGGATAAAGCGATCGACTTTACAGAGTTTCAATATGAATATGGTCAGGGGCAGCACGGTGTAAAACCTGCTAACGCAACTGACGCATTGGCCAGTACCCGTTTAAGCTGGGGTTCAAAACTGGACGGCACCATGACGCCGCAGTTCAATGGTAACTCGTACGCTTATTCCGCTGTAGATGATAATATCAGCCGTTTCTACAGAACAGGTCCGACCTTTACCAATACAATCGCCGTATCCAGCGGTGGTGAAAAAGGTACCTTCCGCGTGTCTGCTTCCAGCATGGACAATCACTCTGTGTTGAGGAGCAGTGGTCTGAAACGTAAAACCTTCAACCTGAACCTGGATCAGAACCTGACCAGCAAACTCAAAGTGAGTGCTATGGTAAACTATATCGATGACCGCTCACAGAACCGTCCTCAGTTGAGTGATGGTCCGCTGAATGCGAACAACGGTATTTTCCTGGCTACAAACATTAATGAAGATCTGCTGAAGCCAGGTTTTAATCCTGACAACAACGGCCGTGAGATTGTATGGACGGATGATAACTATGTTACAAACCCATGGTTTGTCGTAAATCAGTATATCAATAACATCGACAGAAGACGTTGGATCTCTGCACTGACTGTCCGTTACGATTTCTTTGACTTCTTATATGCTCAGGGTCGTGTGGGTTATGATAATATCAACGACCGCAAATTTAAGGTAACTCCATGGGGAACGGCTTATTCCACAAGTACACTGCCTAATGGTACAACCGTAAGCGGTGATCTGGATCTGCGTAATGAACAGTCAACGGAGTTCAACGCGGATGGTCTGATCGGTTTCAAAAAGAACATCGTGGAAGACCTGCAGGTAGACCTGGCTGTCGGTGGTAACCTTCGTAAGAGAACCTGGGAAATGGTAGGCGTAGCTGGTAACCAGTATATCATACCTTATGTATATTCTTACAGTAACGTTACCAATTTCAGCAGGAACTACGACTATGAATCCAGAGAATCACAGTCTGCCTATTACACTGCGGACTTCTCCTATAAAGGATTCCTGACTATCGGAACAACTGGTCGTTATGATGTGTATTCTACTCTGCCTTCTGATAACAGAAGCATTTTTGTACCCTCTGTATCAGGTAGCTTTATTTTCTCTGAGCTGCTGAACATTCCTAAGATGACTTATGGTAAGTTACGTGCCTCTTATGCGAATGCGAGTGGTGAGCCGGTGGATGCCTACATCACCAAATCTTACTACAATGTGGGAAGTACCATTGGTGGCGTCAGCACTGGTGATTTTTCTTCTACACTGCCTAACCTGTTCCTGAAACCATTTACATTGAAAGAAGCGGAAGTTGGTCTGGAACTGAAATTCTTCAATAACAGACTGGGGGTTGATCTCGCTTACTTCCACCGTAAGACGAAGAACGAAATCATCCAGGGTACCATCTCTCCGGCAACTGGTTATGAAAAAGCTTATTTCCCGACCGGTTCTACCCAGAACACTGGTTTTGAAGCACAGATCAATGGTACAATCGTATCCAGCTCCAGTTTCACCTGGAATGCTTCTGTGAACGGTACTTATATCAAGAACAAGATCCTGGATATTTATGGCGACAACAGCAGCAGTACGATCCTGACACTGGGTACCTACCGTCCGCTGAACGCAAATACGGCCCTCGTAAAAGGTTTAGCTGGTCCGCAGATCCTGGCGTATGATTTCAAACGCAATGACAAAGGTGAAGTACTGCTGGATAATTCCGGTCTGCCGATCAATGATGGTGTGCTGCGTCCAATGGGTAGCGTACTGCCTAAGTTCTTCGGTGGTATCAATAACGATTTCTCCTTTAAAGGCTTCAACCTGTCATTCCTGATCGATGGTAAGTTTGGTGCGAAGATCCTGTCTGCCACAAAAGACTATGCGGTATTCCGTGGTCTGGATAAATCAACCCTGGCAGGCAGAGAATCAGGTATCGTAGTGGATGGTATCATTGAAAGCACAGGACAGAAAAATACAACGAACGTAGATGCGCAGTCCTATTACCAGGCATATGCGAATAAGATCTCCAAAAACAGCGTACTGGATGCGGACTTCATAAAACTGCGCCAGTTAACATTTGGTTATACCCTGGGTAGCAAGGTAATGGGTAAAACACCATTCGAATCTATCGGTATATCACTGGTAGCACGTAATCTGCTTACCCTCATGCGCAAGTCTGACAACATAGACCCAGAATCCGGATTTTCTTCACTCATCAACTACGCAGGTATCGAAGGTACCAGTTTACCAAGTACCCGTACCTATGGTGTGAATGTGAACGTAAAATTTAAAAAATAATGAACATGAAAAAAGGTCTGCTATATATAACACTGGGTCTGACACTGTTCTCGACAGGTTGTACCCATGACTTTGATGAGATTAACTCTGACCCTGTTGCTGTGGATGGTTCCAAATACAATGCGAACCTGCTGTTGGCCAAATCTCAGTATCAGTATGCAAATACAGGATATGCACAATTGCTGTTCCAGAGTATGTGGGCGCAATTGCTGTCTTCTACTTATAACTATTATAGTAATGGGGATAAGTATGTGGCATCATCCGGTATCATTGGTTATCAGAACCAGTTATGGAATGATGATTACAAGGGCGCCAGTTTTGCCTATGAAATGGTAACACTGGCCAAAGACAAGGGACTGACCAACCTGGCAAGCGCCGGTACGATCATGAAAATACTGCTTATACAGCATATTACGGATTGTTATGGTGATGTGCCTTACACAGAGGCGCTGCAAGGCAAGACAGGATCATTTACACCGACTTATGATACACAGGAGTCTATCTATACGTCTATGCTGTCAGAACTGGAAACCGCTATCAATGCGTTTGATCCGGCGGCTGACAAGCTGACTTCAGATCTGTTTTACGGTGGAGACATCGCTAAATGGAAACGGTTTGGGTACTCGCTGATGCTGCGTTCTGCGATGCGTATTGTAAAGGCCAATCCTACACTGGCCCGTCAGTATGCTGAAAAAGCGGCAGCAGGTGGTACGTTTGCCGGTATCTCTGATAACGCGGTTTGTCCTACAGATAACTCTACCGGTAATGGTAATGGTACAAGCAGCGCCCTGCTGGTAGTAGAAGATTACCGGGAAGTAAAATGGTCTAAACCACTGATTGATTATCTGAAAGCCCACAATGACCCTCGTTTGAATGTTGCTTCCGAGATACCTCCGGTAGGTCTGAAGGATGGTACAAACAGTGCACTGGCTGGTAATAAAGATCCTAATGTGCAGGTAGGCATGCCGAATGGCTATGACCTGGCAGGTGGTACGACAGACGTGACCAAAAGGTCTGATTATCCTGGCAGTACCGGTACAGGAAACGATGTCTATCCATTGGGGAAATATTCCCGTCCGACTACCGCTGTTTATCTCGGTCGTAGTGCACCTGAGTTTGTACTGACTTATGCTGAAACAGAATTGTTGCTGGCGGAAGCGGCTGTACGTGGATGGACAGTAACAGGTTCCGCAGCTACACACTATTCCAATGGCGTGTCTGCAGCTTTACAGTCACTGGCTACTTTTAGTTCTGCTGCGGCTATTTCTGCCGCTACAGCAGATGCCTATGCGACTGCGCATCCGCTTGATGTAAGTTCTACCGCTGCATCAATGAAACAGATCAATGAACAATACTGGGCCACAAATGGTTTATTATTTAACTTCATTGAAGCCTGGACTAACTGGAGAAGATCAGGTTATCCTGTTCTGACTCCGGTTAACTACATAGGTAACTTCACCGGTGGTACTATACCAAGGAGAATTGCTTATCAGTCAACCGAAGGCTCAACCAATCCGGTTAACTATGCAGCTGCCGTAGGCCGCCTGCAGGGTGGTGATACCTACACTGCAAGGATATGGTGGGATGCACAGTAATATAACTATTGAACTTATGCTAATGCGACCCTCAGTGGTCGCATTAGCTTTTATCCTACATACCGCCCTCAGCAAAAAATTACCCGAATGATAAGCTATTCCACAGCAATACACCAATGCAGTCCACGCTCCGCAGTCAGACCAGGTATTTTTCTTACACTGTTACTCACACTCCGTGTTTCAGCCGCCATTGCTCAGCAGCCTTTGTTTCAGCAGTTACCAGTAAAAACTACCAACATTAAATTCAGCAATACATTGAATGAAACCGAAAAGTTCAATGTGCTGGCATATGAATACTTCTATAATGGGGGAGGTGTTGCTGTTGGCGATATCAATAACGATGGTTTACAGGATCTGTTCTTTACTGCCAATATGGGACCTGATAAGCTTTACCTGAACAAAGGCAATATGGTCTTTTCAGATATTACCCGCAATGCTGCCAAAGACCTGGAAGGCAGACCTGAAGGATGGAAAACAGGGGTGACCATGGCAGATGTGAATGGGGACGGATTACTGGATATTTATGTTTGTTATTCCGGTAAAAAGAGCGATGAACTACGCAGAAACCAGCTGTTTATTAACCTGGGGAACGCGAAATTCGCAGAGAAAGCCAAAGAATATGGGCTCGATGATCCCGGCTATAGTACGAACGCCGTCTTCTTTGACTATGATAATGATGGCGATCTTGACATGTTTCTGTTGAATCATAATGTGATCAAGATCGATAATATGGAGTTTGCCAGGTACAAAAATGAAACAGATCCCCTGGCAGGTAATAAGCTATACCGCAACGATAATAACCACTTTACGGAAGTCAGTAAACAGGCGGGTATCATACAAAACCCACTGACTTTCGGATTGGGGGTAGCTATTGCTGACATCAACCAGGATGGCTGGCAGGACATTTATGTCACCAACGATTACAATGAACGCGATTACCTCTATATAAATAAACACGACGGCACCTTTGCAGAAGATGCTACCAACTGTTTCAGTCACCTGTCTCACTTTTCTATGGGTGTTGACATTGCTGACTTTAACAATGACGCACTGCCGGATGTCATGACCCTGGATATGTTGCCGGAAGATAACCAGCGACAGAAGTTGTTACAGCTGCAGGAGAATTATGAGTCTTTTGAACTGATGATTTCCCAGGATCTGTATAAGCAGTACATGCGTAATATGCTGCAACTGAATAATGGGGATGGGACTTTCAGTGAAATAGGACAACTGGCCGGTGTGTCGAATACAGACTGGAGCTGGTGCCCCCTGATAGCAGACCTGGACAATGACGGGTATAAGGATATTCTTGTCACCAATGGTTATCTCAGAGATTATACCAATAAGGATTTCCTGCGCTACTGGGGTGACTATAAAGTAAAGAAGGCGATTGACAGAGAGCCTGTTCTCCTGATGGACCTGGTATCGGCAATGCCCTCAACTTCTTTGCAGAATTATGTGTTCCGTAATAATAAAGACCTCACCTTTTCCAATATGCAGCAAAAATGGGGATTTGATGCCGGTGGGATTTCCAGTGGCGCTGTCTATGCTGATCTGGATAATGATGGTGATCTTGATCTGGTGATCAATAAGATCAATGAACCGGCTGCGGTGTATCAGAATATGAGCCGTGAACAGGGCAAGGCCGCTGCTTATCTTTCCCTGCAACTGAAAGGGGCGGGTATGAATACGGTTGCCGTAGGCGCCAAAGTATATGTATACAATAAGGGAAATATCCAGTATCAGGAAGTCAATCCTAACCGTGGTTATCTTTCTGCGGTCTCTACCCGTTTGCTGTTTGGATTGGGGGATAACACACAGGTGGATTCTGTACGGATCATCTGGCCTGATAACAAGGTACAGCGCCTGACAAATGTAGCTGCCAATCAATTGCTGACAGTTGCTTATGCGCCGGATGCAAGTTTACCCGCATCACATAAGACAATGCCCGGCTGGTTCCGTAACGCGGACAGTCTCTTTACTTATAGGCACAGCGATATTTCTGAGAATGACTTCAAGCGTCAGTTGCTGATGATGTTCATGTACTCCAGGACAGGTCCCGTGTTTGAAAAGGCGGATGTAAATAAAGATGGTCTTGAAGACCTGTACATCGCGGGAGATCATGAACAGGCTGCTGCCATTTACCTGCAGAAAGCAGGTGGTGGTTTTACGCAGGGTACTAAAATCGTGTCAGGAACGGAGGTGGCTTCCCAGGTAGCGGCCGCCGCCTTTTTTGATGCAAATGGTGACGGGGCTCCTGATCTTTACGTAGCAAAAGGCGGTTATAGCCTTTTTGAGCCCAATACGCCGGCTTTACAGGACGAGTTATACCTGAACAATGGGAAAGGCAATTTTATGCTCTCTAAAGGCGCATTACCGGATGTCAGTGCGAGCAGTAAATCCTGTGTGCGTCCATGTGATTTTGACATTGACGGAGATATGGACCTGTTTGTAGGAGGAAGGGTGATTCCCGGCAAGTATCCGGTGCCACCGACGTCGTATCTGCTGGTCAATAATGGCAAAGGCCAGTTTACCCTTGCCAATGTTCCTTTTGCCAATAGTGGTATGATCACGGATGCGCGCTGGACAGACATTGACGGGGATGGCCGTAAAGACCTGGTCATGTGTGGCGAGTTTATGCCGCTGATGGTTTTTCTCAATAAAACAGGTGGTTTTCAGGATGCTACTGCCCTGTACTTTGAACAGTCAGAAGGAGGTTGCTGGTTTGGGCTGACACTGGCAGATGTAGATGGAGACGGCCATGAAGATATCATTGCGGGCAATATGGGGGAGAATACGCAGCTGCACGCGTCTGCAAAACAACCTGCAGAATTGTATTACGCTGATTTCGATAAGAATGGTTCCATAGATCCTTTCCTGAATTTCTATATTGAAGGTGTCAGCTATCCGTTTGTGAGCCGGGATGAGTTGAATGATCAGATTTATCCGATGCGCCGTAAGTTCTCTTCGTACCGGCATTATTCCAATGCAAACATGAAGGATATTTTTTCTGCGGAAGAGCTGAGTCAGGCGGGTAAGTTAACAGCTACTGACACAAAGACCCGCTGTTTCTTATACCGCAATGGTAAGTTTGTTACTACTCCATTGCCTGTTGAAGCGCAATTCTCTGTGGTATCGAAGATATTGGCGGCTGACTATGACAAAGACGGTAAGATGGACCTCTTGTTGCTGGGCAACCATAGCGATAATCGTCTCAAACTGGGAAGTTTTGACGCCGGTTATGGTTGTCTGCTGAAAGGAGATGGAAAGGGTGGTTTTACATATGTTTCGCAGACGCAGTCCGGCTTGTGTGTAAAAGGAGATGTGAAATCTGCTGCTGTGGTGAATATTGGCAGCAATCCTTATATCATGATCGGTATCAACAATAAAGGAATAACCCTGTTTAAAGTCAACTAAGCTATGAAAAAATGGATGATCATCCTGCTGCTGCTTTGTCAGACAGGTTATGCCCAACAACACAAGAATACGTTTACCGATTATATACAACCAGCGGTGTTTTCATTGTCAATGGTGATGATGCATGACGTGGTGAATCCACCTGCCGCCTGTCGTTTTTATAGTTATGCGATGATGTCGGCCTATAGTATTGTGGCGGCCCATAATAAAGAGATTCCTGATGCAAAGCGCTTTATTGCTTCCTATCCCGGTATTGCAGTACATGACAGCGGCAGGGTGTACGACTATCGTATTGCAGCTGTATATAGTATTCTGGAGACCGGCAAACTGATGCTGCCATCGGGTTTTATGCTGGAGAAGGATGAGGAGAAGCTGGTATTATTGTTTAAAAAAGACAAAACGCCGGACAGTATCATCCGTAATTCCATTGCGGTAGCGGTAGATGTGGCGAAACAATCCGTGCAGTGGGCGCGGCCGGATGGGTATACAAAACTGAGTACGAGGGTGCGTTATACGCCGGCAAAAGGGGAGGGTTACTGGTATCCGACACCCCCCGCTTATATTGAAGCCGTGGAGCCTCACTGGAAAACGATCCGTCCGATGGTGATTGATTCCTGTAACCAGTTTCTGCCTTTGCCTCCGGTACCTTTCAGTAAGGATACAGGTAGTGCTTTTTACGCATTGAATAAGGAGGTGCATGATGCAGGAGTGAGTCTGAATATGGGACAAAGGGCAATCGCGTCGTTCTGGGATTGTAATCCGTTTGCCGTAAGTACTTATGGACATATGGCTATAGGCTTTAAGAAGATCACCCCCGGTGGTCACTGGATGAATATTACCGGCATTGCTGCCCGGAAAGTACAGCTGGATTTTGATAAGACGGTGTTAGTACATACGTTAGCAGCTGTAACGATGATGGATGCTTTTATCAGTTGCTGGGATTCCAAATACACCAGCAACCGTATCCGCCCGGAAACCTATATCAACAAGTATATGGATGTGCGCTGGAAACCGTTGTTACAAACCCCGCCTTTTCCGGAGTATACCAGCGGGCATAGTGTTGTGTCTTCTGCGGTGGCAACGGTGCTGACTTACATGATGGGAGATCATTTTGAATATGAAGACAATACCGAGGAGATGTTTGAAATCCCCACCCGCAAATTCAGTTCTTTCCAGGCTGCCTGTAATGAAGCGGCTATTTCCCGTTTATATGGCGGTATTCACTTCCGCGATGCGATCGAGAATGGTGTTGTTCAGGGGCATAAGGTAGGAGAAAAGGTAGTGGAAAGGATCAGGGATGCGGGTATTAAGCCTGTATATGGCCGCTAAGTTTCCCGAGAAGAGGAATGGCTACTGTTTCCGGTATTTTGATTGAATTTTGTAACTTTGCAGGATGGAAAGCGTAGAAAGTATAGAAACCTTTTATCGTTCCAAACTGAATTGGATGCCTGACAATCTTAAGAAAGAGTTGGGGCATTTCAATGTATTCAAACTGGAAGACTTTGCGGGCAGAAAGTGTTCTGCCCACAATCGGAAAGAATATTACAAAATCAGTCTGATCAGGGGGCGCAACAGGTATGAGTATGCAGATAAAGTGATTGAGACAGACAAGAATGCGCTGATCTTTTCCCATCCGCAGGTACCTTATCACTATGATGTGCCGGACGAGGAGCATGACGGGTATTTCTGCATTTTTACGGAAGCTTTTTTTCAGCAATTCGGCGCCAGCCGACTCCATGAATATCCGGTGATGAAACCGGGCGGGCAACCGATCTATGTGTTGTCTGACGAGCAGTTTGAAAAGGTACAGGGTATTTTTGATAAGATGCTGAGAGAGATCGCTTCTGATTTTGCCTATAAATATGACGTATTAAGAACATGTGTCTTCGAGCTGATGCATGAAGCCATTCGTCTGCAGCCTGCGGCTACATTATATACCAATACCAACGCGGCTACGCGAATATCTTCCCTTTTTATGGAACTCCTGGAACGACAGTTCCCGGTAGAATCTCCCATACAGCAGATGCGGTTGCGTTCAGCGACCGATTTCGCTAATCAGCTATCTGTCCATGTCAATCACCTGAACAAGGCACTGAAGGAAACGACTGGCAGAACCACTTCACAGCTGATCAGTGAACGTATTCTCCAGGAAGCCCGCTCCCTGCTGAAGCATACGGACTGGAACATTTCGGAAGTAGGCTGGAGTCTCGGCTTTGAGGAGCTACCGCACTTTATCAATTTCTTCAAAAAGAACACGGCTGTCAGTCCCTCTGTTTTCCGCAAGTCGATTGATTGATTTTTACAGCTTTTAGTTTGTTTATTATAGCTGTTTACGTGTGGATACATGCTAAGTTTGCAGTACCATTCAATACGTAAAAGTTATAACAATGAACATAACAACTATAGATGGCGCTGTCACACTGGCTAATGGCGTGCACATGCCTTACCTGGGACTCGGTGTTTATAAAACGAAGAACGGACAGGAAGTGCGCGATGCTGTGACCTATGCCTTGGACGCAGGGTACAGGCATATAGATACTGCTGCTGCCTATTACAATGAGGAAGGCGTTGGGGCGGCTATTGCCAGTCATCCGGTAGCCAGAAAAGACATCTTCATCACTACAAAAGTCTGGAATTCAGATCAGGGATACGACACGACAATCAGGGCTTTTCATGATTCGCTGCAACGGCTGGGTACAGACTATCTTGATCTTTACCTGCAACACTGGCCCGTAAAAGGGAAGTATAAGGAGACCTGGAGGGCCATGGAGACTTTATACCAGGAGGGCAAGGTCAGGGCGATAGGAGTATCTAACTTTCTTCAGTTCCAGCTGGAAGATCTGATGGGGAATGCCCGTGTTGCCCCTATGGTAGATCAGGTAGAGTTTCATCCTTTCCTGCAACAGCCGGACCTGGTTGCTTTTGCAAAAGCGAATCAGATACAGTTTGAGTCCTGGTTTCCGCTGATGCACGGTCGGGCGTTTGGTGTTGAGATATTCACAAGAATAGCCGCAAAGCATCAGATTACGATAGCGCAGCTGCTGTTACGCTGGAATCTGCAAAGGGGGATTGTGATCATTCCCAAAAGCGTTCGCCAGGCAAGGATCATAGAGAATGCGCAGTTGTTTGATTTTGTGTTACCACAGGAGGATATGGAGATTCTTAACAGTCTGGATGAAGGCGCCCGTATGGGGCCTGATCCCGCAAACTTTAATTTCTAACAACATACATCCGAGAGCGGATTGTAACGAATCAGAATCTATGTCATACACCCGGAATCTTCCGGGTGTTTTTCTCATAAGGAGTTGCTGGTAACTCAAAATTTTTTTGGCGTAACTTTGCGGCTCATAAAACGGGAACTTCAGGGAAAATGAGAAAAAAAGTAAAGCGCCACATGCGCAGGGTACGTTATGTCCTGTACAAGGAGACATTACTGGACTTCAGGGAACATTTATGGACTTTTCTGGGTGCTTTTACCGGAATCGGGCTTATTGGCTTTCTGCAGAGCAAATTTCTTGACCCCGCTGACAATATCTTCCTGATCGGCTCCTTTGGGGCTTCTTCCGTCCTTATTTATGGTATTATTAATAGTCCACTGGCACAACCCCGAAACCTCGTAGGCGGTCACCTTATCTGTGCATTGGTGGGTGTGACTATTCACAAGCTGGTGCCCAATGAATTATGGCTGGCAGCTGCTCTTTCCGTGGCGTTTTCCATTGTACTGATGCAGATCACTAAAACCTTACATCCTCCCGGGGGCGCAACAGCCCTGATTGCCAATATCGGTACGCAGCGTATCAAAGACCTGGGGTATATATATGTACTAAGCCCTGTTTTGTCAGGAGTCCTGATCCTCCTGCTGGTCGCCCTGCTTTTCAATAACATGACTGCTCACCGGAAGTATCCGCATCGTCCTGTCTGGCATATCAGAAGAAGAAGACATGCCCATTAAAAATCCGGACTTTCATGGATCTTTTTGGGCATGTATATTAATATATTCTAATTTTATAGTCTCATATTGTATCCATGCCTAAGAAAATAACCACGTTATTCCTGCTAATCGGAAGTATTGCCTGTATATATGCCTGCACGGATAAAAAGTCTGCCCGCAAGGCGACGGAAGATCCATCTCAACTAAATGGCGACAAAACATATGTTAATCCTGCTGATGGAAAAGCCTATGAAGGTGACTGGAAAGCATATAGTCCCGATCAGGGAGTGAAAAAGTCGGCCGGTCCGAATAGCCTGAAGCAGGTAATATTGCTGACAGTACAAGCTAAAGTACAGCAGCGCATTGAACTGGATACGCTGGCGGGGTACATCCGGAAGAGTGAGAACCTGGTACTGGATCAGCTGACAGGTATTAAGGATACAGGAGAGGTACTGATACAGTTTACTTTATTGCCCCGGAAACGACCGGATATCCGGCTTTCTTACAAGGGGAAGCTGAATGAAAATATGCTGAACCAGATACGACTGAAAGTGAATGAGTCTTCTAGCTGGTTCAGAACGATAAAAGACAGCTGTGTTTACCAGATGTACTTCCTTGTAAATGAACAAAATGAATACGGTCAGAAAAAATGATCTGAAATGACCAATCCCTGAATATAAATAGCTGTTAATTTTAGACTCCTTAGTAAATAACCATTTAGATAAGCAATGATAAACACCACATCCCGTCAACAGTTATTCTTTTTAATGCTGCTGATCTGTCTGGGCTTTGTAGCCTGTTCTAAAGACGAAGAACCAGCGCCTGCCCTCACCAATGATCAGTTATACGCGAACTCTATCCTGGATGCGATGCATGCAGAAGCATCTGAAGCAGTTGACTCATTATGGCCTATTACAGCCGGAAATACAAAGTTGCAATGGAAAACCATCAATGGACAGTCCTATGTACTGATGGCTTCCTTTATGCGTTTCCCTGCCAGTTACCCTGAAGGAGATTCTATCACTAATACCTGGGGCGAATCATGGCTGTTCATCCCTTCTCAGATGAAAAGCAGGATCGGACAGAGCTTTAATGCTTCTTCGGATACTGTTATGCGTATCTGTCAGTTGTTGGGCCTGCCGCCAAAAAACAGCCGTAGTAATACACATATTGCCGAGATATGGGTACCTGCTTCCCGTCTGAACCGTCCTGCAGGTAATCCTTCTATCGCGACCACAACTGCTACTGCGGATCTGATCGAGTCAGTGACACCGGAATATCAGAGCTGGTTTAATAACTATATTATATACGCTTACTACCATACATTAACTTCCGCAACAGATTTCCATTATCCATGGACCAGGATGGGTTATACCTATGACTGGGCGCCGGGATCTAAAAAGGTGGGTTTAAGTGAATATGTGCTTCAGGCGTCTTCGGGATGTTGGGTGGAAAAGGTGAGAACTGCGTCGGAGTATTTTAAAAACTAGTGATCATTTATTCTATCATAGCAAAATAAAAAGCCTTCTAAGACATCGTTCTTAAAAGGCTTTTTTAGCTTTTGTCAGTCAGGGGGAAATTGCTTCCCTTAGTGACTTTCAGTATATTTCTTGAAGTTATTCAGGATTGTCTGCCAGCCTTCACGTTGCATTTCCACCGGGTTTTCATCTTCCGCCTCAAATGTTTCCACCACTTTCGTCGCATCTTCAACTGTAGTGAAGAGTACGCTTACTTTTCTGCCATCTCCCATGGTGTATTCTATCAGTTTATGTTCCTTCACGTCTGTATACTCACCGCCGAATTCAAAACTGAAACTACCGTCTTTAGCTGCCATGGTGGTACTGAATTTACCGCCGGTACGCAGGTCATTTTCTGCTTTTGGTGCGTGCCAGTCGTCAGACGCGAAAGCCCAATGTGTGATATGCTCCGGTTTGTTCCAGTAATCCCAGACTTTAGCTACCGGCGCCTGAACAGTACTTTCGATGGTGATGGCAGTCCTTGTTTTCGTTGTCATATCAGTGAATTTTTAGTGTGATTGTTCGTTGTTGTTAACGATACAAACTTACGCTGAGAGATCGTGTCGAAAGAGGGGTGAAAAAGACAAAGAAGAGGCGTTTTACGACCCCGGCTATTGTTTTATTTACTGCCACCTGCTGCTATACCATTCAGTACGGGATTGAGCCTTACATATTTTTTATCATCGAAACTGATCTCATAGTCAGAAACGAAGTGTGTGCTTTTCTTATAATAGTCGGTAGTAATGATCTGTGCGCCGGAATTACAGGCGGCCATGAAATTGGATTTATCGTTCAGACGCGCCTCCCGGGTATCCGCATCTGCCCTGGTACGGATGATATACCCTTTTGCTACCAGGTCTTTGATTTCCGGTGTCGTAGGTGTGTTTCTGAAAAGCATTGCTGCTTCAGGCTGTCCCGGATCCGCATTGGCAAACATTACCCTGCCTTTCAGGGAAGCATGACCGGCTACATACATGTCTTTTTTAGGGCCATTGGCATCCAGCAGGAAGGCAAATTTACCTTTGGCATCTTTCAGGGTAGGCCAGTTGTCATGCAATACAGCGTCTTCCAGGGTCTTATATTTACCTCTGACCATATCCGGTGTAATGATGTGTTCTTTACCCAATCCTGCTATCAACGCCTTATCCAGTTCTTCATACGTTTTTGGCGTGAATGGCTCCGGAGCGGTTGTGTTTTTCTCATTAGAGGTACCGTCCTTAGGTTCCAGGGTGATAAAGATCGGGTAATGATCAGGATGTTTATCTGACCAGGTTTTCAATTCGGCCAGGATATTCTTTAAGGTCAGGTAGTCATTGCGGAAGTCCAGATCCGGTACATGCAGTACTTTGAAACCCGGTTCGTTCATAACGCCTTTTTCATCAAATGGAGCTTGTCCAGGCGCCCATTGCAATCCTTTCGGATGCGCGAAACGTCCGCCTTTTTCATCCGGATAAACATCAATTTCCAGGTTTAATAAGCCCATATCCAGTTGTTCTGCAATGGAAATGTGTTCATAGTCCAGTTTGCTGGCTGATACGGAGTCTTTTTGCTGGAATACTTTAAATAAGGCCGGGTCTATGGCTCTTTTATAGCTATTGTGAGATCCGATTACCTGTATCCTGTTCATTTTCAGGTTGTCAGGTATTCCGTCGTGCATCAGACAGATGCCAAGTGCTAAAGCAATTCCTCCTAGAATCTTCATATTGAGTCGTTTATACAGGCTGACAAAAGTGCCTGGAATGTTAATATGCTTTGATAGTAGTCTGACTATAGTTATGCTTCGTTGATGCTGCGTTAAAAAGGGAGCACTAACGAAGCATAACTATAACTATAGTATAGTCTGCAAATGTATTTACCAGGAAATAAGGAGCAAAGCACTTTACAATAGTATAACATTGTGCTGAAATACAAAGGCCTGCTCACTGTAAAAGTGGCAGGCCTTCGTATATTATTATTTAATAACTATAATCCGATCAGAAGCGGTAGCCAACTGTCAGACGGAAGTTACGACGTGCTTCTACAATGTAGCTGTAGTAGCCTGCAGAGAACGAGGCTGCGGTCAGCAATTTACGGTTATCTGCCACGTTGTTTACCAGGGCGGAGATAGAGTATTTACCTTTTAAATAGCTCAGACCAGCATCACCACGGAAGTAGTTAGGCATATTGTATACTTTGGTAGTACCATAAGCGCGATCTGCCAGCCATTGTATACCACCCATTACACCAAAGCCTTCCAGTACACCTGAACGTAAGCGGTAAGTTAACCACGCGTTAGTAACGTGTGCCGCAGTATTAGGAGTGATGTTACCTACTGTTGTATTCGCTTCAGTTTTGTTAGGTGCATCTTTAGTCACTTTAGATTTAGTATATGCGTAGTTGACATTAACGTTCAGACCTGGTACGATCTCACCGTTGATATCAGCTTCAATACCCTTGGTAACTGTTTCACCCAGTGTTTCAGATACATCTGCACCACGGCTGTCTTTGATACCCAGGGCTACTTTTGCGTTCTGACGGGCAATACGGTAAGCTGTTACAGAAGTCATCCAACGACCCTGGAACCATTCTTTCTTGATACCCGCTTCCATGTCATTACCTTTAACCGGTTCGAATGCTTTCAGGTTGGAATCAAGTCCTGTCTGAGGAACGAAAGACTGATCATATAAAGCGTATACAGTTGTAGATTTATTCACAGAGTAGCTAAGACCGACTCTTGGAGATACGACATTGTTCAGAAGGCTTGCAGTTTTGGTCTGACCTACTGTTTCTGCACGGGTGAAACGAATACCCAGGGACAGACGCAGGTTGTTGTTGAAGAACGCCAGCTCATCCTGTGCATATATAGAAGTATAGTTTACAGAAGAGAGATAAGCGCTTGCGCCGGCTCTTGTTCTTACACTTTTAGAACGGTCGATAGTAGGAATTGAGTCAAATGGAACACCATAAACAGGGTTGTATACATTGAACTTCTGACCACCTTTCAGGCCCAGGCTCTGATCCAGTGTACGGAAGTCACCCCAGAATTTCTTGTTACCCATATCGATACCAGCCAGAATTCTGTGGCGGATTTTACCGGTATACTCTTCATCAGACAGTGATAACTGTGCGAATCTGTTTTCACCTGCTTCATCGCCGATGCTGAAATAACGGTCCATATCGCCGCTTTGTGTTACGCTGTTAGCCCATACGCTGTTAGCCACCATGCTGAAGTTGAAATAAGCTACCTGCGCGTGTGCCTGCCATTTGTCGTTCAGTTTGTGATCCAGGTATACGTAAGCACTGTGGTCTCTCAGACGGCCTGGTTCCAGGGAGGGATCGCCATAGAAGAAGTCGTTGTTGATACCTTCATCCAGCAGTTTTCTTGCAGAGAACTGGTAGTTGCCATTACCGAGGTATTTGGAACCCTGGAAAGTATATTCCAATGTAATGGATGTTCTGTCGTCTACCAGGTATTTCAGTACCGGAGCGATCATATAACGGTTGCTATAGTTGTATTTGGTATAGAAGTCTTTCTGCTGAGCGGAGGTGTTCAGTCTGTACAGCAGTTTACCATCTTTGCTCAGTTTACCGTCAAAGTCCAGTGCTGCACGGTAAGTACTGAAGCTACCCATGCTCAGGTTAACAGAACCTTGTGTAACACCGGTAGGTTTTTTAGTGACTACATTGTAGAAACCACCTGGTTCACCAGCTGCGAGCATAAAGCCGGCAGGGCCTTTAACGAATTCAATACGATCGATCATACCCGCATCTTCAGCGGTAGGACCCCAGCTCGCTTCGATGTTCATACCGTTACGGAAAGCAGGAATTTTAGAACCTCTCATACGGATCTGCGCATACTGGTTATCCCAGTGACCAACACGGGTAGCGCCACTCACGTTACGGGTAACACCGTCTACGATATCGAATGCCTGCTGATCAGCGATCAGGGAAGAAGAGATTACCTGAATATTCTGAGGAATTTCCATGATAGGCGTTTTCAGACGCAGTGAACCGGAAACATCTTCTGTTTTGTATTTGTTTCTGTTACTGTTGATGATTACTTCCTGCAGCTGCTGGTTAGTAGCTTCCAGCTGGATGTCTACGTGTACAATCTGGTCCTGGAGAACATCAACTTCTTTGGTGATGCTCTTGTAACCCATTAACATCACCTGGATGGTATAGTGACCTGGTTGCATTCTTTTGAAAATGAATTCGCCTTTTTCATTAGTCACTGTTCCCTTATTTCTTTCTTTGATCTGTACTGCCACATAAGGAACAGCAACACCATCACCTGTAACTACTTTACCCTTGATAGCGGAAAGGGGTTCATCGATTGAAAAGGCTGGCATAGCCACAAACATTGCACATAGGAGACATAACAGCCCCGGAAGTCGGTTAAATTTAGTATGCATATAAGCTGATTAGCTGATTAATATTGTAAACGCGCCGCAAAATTAAGATGATTGCGGAGGGGGCTGTTTATCAAATTGGGAAAATGGTTTACGCAATGCGGAAAAATGCAGTGCTAATAATAAGATAGTGGCAATAAAGTATAATGATTGGGTAAAATAATATGCTTATGATTGCTTCCACTTGAGATCATGTACGTCGAACTCCAATACAAAGCGGCCGGTATTGACAATATCAACTTCTATGAGCATCGTTTTTGCTTTTTTCAGTTTTTCCAGGAATCCTTTTGTGGTAGCAAGATGCAGAATGCGTGCACTCTCGTCTTTATAGCCAAGTGAAGGATAGAATGCATCTTTGTTCTTGTCAAAACGTATGTGCAGGCCCTGTTCGCCGGTAAAATAGCCTGGATTGAACGCTCCATCTGCTATATCGATATAAGCATCAGTTTCGTTTTCTCCTTTTTTTTTCAGTGTAAAGGTAAGATAGGCAGGTGTGTAATTTGTGGATGTTGTGGTAACGGTGCGTTTTTGGGGTGTGCCTGAAGAAGAATAAGAGGAACGTCTTCCCCAGAAGCCAGAAGATGGAGGAGAGGACGAATTTCGCTTTCCCCAGAAACTGTTTGTTTTTCTTTGGGCGTTATTGTAGCCATTCCTGTAGCCATCGTCATAAGCCCTGTTAGCCCTGTTAGCACTGTTGTTATCATAGCTTTGAACAACAGAGACGTGTATTATTTCCCTGTCAGTCCTGACGCTGATATTTTGCTTTGGACTTATCGTTGCATAAAAGGTAGTATCCGATGTCATAGGATCCTCTATTGCCTGGTAATACCATGTTCTTGGATGCTTTCTTTCTTCTGCCGCTGCCGCCTGTATACTATCCTGTTTCATTTTTATTGAATCAACCTGCGTAATGGCTGAGGAAGGTACGTTTTTGACAGCTTTACGGATGCTCAGCGTAATGCCAATGATAATGGGAAGTCCGATAAAAACGAATACGGCAATGGAGGCTCGTTTGAAAAACTTAGTCATAGACAGATAGGGCACATTTTGCAGGGGCAAGATACTAAAAAAGCCGGATTGCTTGCAAAGAAGCAGTCCGGCTGAAGTTACCCTGTCCGAATATATGTCAGCTTATCCTGTTCAACGTTTTAAATGCCTGTTCTGCCTGACTGAAAAAATGCTGATGCAGTGCACCGGTAGTGCCTACATGAATTTCATACAGGTCTTTTTCAATGCCGTCGAGTGTAGCTGTGGCTACTTCTTCCGGTGTGATCTTTTCTTTGGTGGGAATATCCCTGGTAAATTCGGTATCCACCAGTGAAGGCATCACTTCAAATACTTTGATATTTGTTGCCTGGGACAGACTATGACGTAATGATTGTGAATAAGAATGTAAAGCCGCTTTACTGGCAGAGTAGGTGGGTAGGGTAAAGGCGGGTACAAAACCGGTAATGGAAGACATGTTGATAATGGCTGCTTCCGGCTGTTCTTTCAGCAAGGGAAGGAATTTAGCAGTGATATTGACAGCCGCCAGGTAGTTGGTAGTCATTTCGCGGGAAGCGTTCAGAAACGTTTCTGTGTCATCATGTAACTGATGCAGATACGACAAACCTGCATTGTTCATCAGAAAGTCCAGTTTGCCATATTGCTCCGTGATATACTGTACCAATGCCTGTACCTCCTGTTCGCTCGTCACATCACAGCTGAAATACCCTGCTGCTCCTATCTGTGCGGCTGCTTTCTCCAGCTTTTCTTTACTTCTGCCGGTAATGATGACCTGGTTTCCTTTCTGTATAAATAATCGGGCTGTTTCCATACCAATACCGGAACCACCACCGGTGATCAGTACCACTTTTCCTGCTGTTTGCATGATTGTAGAATTTAAGACAAAATTCCAGCTAATGAGCCTGTTGCACAATGTATATATCGGACTAAAAAATGTACGGATCGCACATTTTCCATTGGCATGATTTTCAGACTGTACTTATAAAAAACGTTATGGATAGTATTAACCGCCAGCAGCCTGAACAAAATCATCTTGATCTCCAGGATACAGCGGCTGCGAAGAAATTGAAGGAATTAATAGATAAGTCTTCCACTTGTTTTTTCTGTACTGAAATCCGTACGGGAAAGGCATTTGATACGCGGCCTATGGCTGTACAGCAGGTGGATGACGACGGCGTTTGCTGGTTTCTGAGCGCTACAGATAGCCATAAAAATGCGCATATTTCAGCAGACCCTGCTGTGCAATTGTTATTCAAGGGAAGTGAGCATTCTGACTTTATGACGATCTATGGTCAGGCTACGATCAGCCAGGACAAGGCAAAAATTGCGGAATTATGGGAACCTTTATTCAAAACATGGTTTACCGAAGGAGAGGATGATCCGCGGATCTCCGTTATTAAAGTAACGCCTGTAGAGGGGTATTACTGGGATACCAAACATGGACAGATAGTGGCGTTTGCGAAACAGTTGATGGGCGCTGTCACCGGACAGACCCTGGATGACTCAATAGAAGGCAAGCTTGAACTTTAACATTACGAAACCATGAAAATATGAATATCAGGTGGATATTTTTAGTGTCCACCTGATATTATATAAACGTATTGTTTAAAAAGTAAACTCAATCTGATCAGTAATGATCGCCTGCTGATTACAATTGATACTTATTTTTGTCGGTTTCTCAATACAGGGGCCGATGCAGATTGTATCGATGTTGTAATCCCGCTTTACATAGAAAAGTGTATACCCCGTATTTTTTTCAGTCCGGCTGATTTCTCCGTTACCGGCATTATACAACACGAAAGTGTTGCGGGATTTTCCGTATAGATTTTCAGGTTTTGTTTCATCCAATAGTTCGTCCTCCTTAAATGTCTTACCGGCACTGGCTTTGGCCAGTAATTTATTATCCAGCACCACCTGTACATAATAACCTTTTCTTGATTCAGGCGCCAGTTTACGCATGTCTTCGGGCAGTGCATCATAAGTATACACGACACCGCTTTTGATAAGTTCCCTTGTGTAAATCTTTCCTGTGGCTGCAAATACTTCTTTGGAGATCTGCTCATCTGTTTTACGATATTTCCCCCTGAAAGCAGCTTCGTCTGCGATTGTTTGTGCGGTTCGGGGTGTTCCCGGAAACCGGCTGTTAGCCACCAATAATCCGGAGGAAAAGACAAATGCATAAATCAATGAAGACCTGAGCCTGGTTTTGCTTCCTTTTAGCCAGAAAAGCGAATACTTTGGAGAGATCAGTCCGAGTACAAAAAATAGCAGACCACTGCTGATGATGGAAAACAACAATCCTTCCAGGATAAATTGAGTAGTTGAGGCCATAAGGTATATTGAGGTTTTGGTTGATGATACGGGGTTGTGTAAGTATATACGAACAGAATGGTAATAAAGCCTTCGTTCGGACTAAATTTCTCAGAATTATTTTCCTGGTCTGTAGACCAGGCATCCTGTGACCTGTGATACAGGCCGGACAGAACGCCTGGTATCAGATTTTCTCTTTATCAGCTGAAGGATCCGTTTGCTTTGATTTTCGTATCAGATGTTTTAGCCGGTTTGATTTTCGTAGTTTCAAAACAATAAAAGACCAGGCGGCAACGAAGAGTGCAGCTATCATATTATGTGTTTGTATATGGTTGTAAAACGGGAGAATCAGATGGTTACGACAATGCGTTTACCGTTGGTCAACTCCATATCCCAAAGTGAGGCAACATCTTTCAGGGGAACAGTTGTGCTGGATATATTTAGCTTTCCTATGGCTGCCAGCTGGAACATTTCAGGCAGTATTTCGCTGAAAAGCTGCGCAACCTGTGTACGTGACCATGCACCCAGTCCGGAGCCGGTTAACTGAAGATCTACGCTTCTGAGATTAGCGGCTGATAATTGTATCGTATCGCCGGCCATGCTACCAATAGATACATACCTGATACGGTTGGTAAATGAACCATCCCCTTTGAAACAGGAAAGAATCATCTCTGCACTATGGCCCCATAGATAGTCAACAACTATGTCAATGGGAGTTGCTGCATGGATCGTTTTTACCTGTTTTTTAAAGTCTTCGTCGTCCTGTAGCAGGGAGATACTGATGTCTGCACCCAGTGTTAATAACTCCTGTAGTGATTCCTTGTTTCGTCCTGTTACGATGATTTTCCCGGCGCCATAATGTTTTGCGATCTGTACTGCTGTACGTCCGGTAAATCCGGTGGCGCCATTGATCAGTACCACATCTCCGGCTTGTATATCTGCTTTGAATTTCAGTCCCATTGCTGATCCGAATACGGCATTCGGCAAGGCTGCGGCGCTTGCATCGTCCAGGTTATCCGGTAATGGCACAAACCTGTTTTTATCAATCGTGGCTTTTTCTGCCATCATACCTTCACCAATGGCATATACCCTGGTTCCGTCAGGTAACAGGCAAACACCGTCTCCACCAATTAAGCGGCCATTCGTTTGTGGCGCTTCTGTTGAATAGTGGGTACCCGATGCCCTGCGTTTATCAAAATGTTTGATGGCTACCGCTTTTACAGTTACCAGTATTTCATCGTCCTGTGCGGTTGGTTCAGGAAAGTCTACATATTTAGGGAGTGCTTCCTGTGGATACATTACTGCTGCTTTCATTTTGTTTGTTTTACACAAAATTAGTGCGGAAGCCAGGGTCGGGACGATAACATATGTTATCAACTTCAGAAATGGGTTTTCCCTTTAGCCAGTTTGCTTTTAATCCGGCTGAGATGTACGGTGCTGACACCCAGATAAGAGGCGATATAATGTTGTGGTACCCTTTGTACGATATGTGGCCGCTCCTGCAGCAGATGCTGATAACGTTCTTCCGGCGTATCGCGGATAAAAGACACAAATTCGTTGATGTAGTGCGTTTGCCTTTGCGCGGACATGTATAATATCATCTGTGTGAAGTCGGGCTCATTACTGAGTTCTGCGATCAATTGCGATACATACTGTTTGGGCAATAAGTAAATAACAGATGGTTCGATGGTTTCAATAGTAAACTGGCTGGGCAGGTTATTCACAAAGCTATCCAGCGAACTTAAACCTTCTTCTTCGAAAAAGAATTGTACGGTTTTGTCTTCTCCGTTTTTGTTGAAATAACTTCTTACACAACCCTTTTCAATATAAATATAGTGCTGTGATATTTTGCCTTCATCGAGTAAGATCGTTTTGGCCGGAACATCCAGCCGCTGCTGAAATTCCAGATATTTATCCCAGTAGATATTCAGGCGGGGAAATTTATTTCTGAAATGGAAAAACATACTTATCTGGTAATGGCTTTTGCGAAGATAGGGGAATAAATCTCCGAAAGATTGTGGATAACTACAATAAACCTTAAATTCGGTGATCAAATCCCTAATCTTTTACACATGAACAGGAAGCATTGGCTGATCTATGGCATCATTATATCGCTGGCGTTACTGATAATAGCCACAATTGTTTACCCCGGCGGTTCTTATGCAAGCGCCAATACTACCGGTTTTGACTGGGGCAATAACTATTTATGTAATCTGTTTAGTCCGAAGGCCATCAATGGCGCAGACAATACATCCCGGATCTGGGCCATCAGCGGCTGGTGTTTACTATGTGCCTGTTATGTCGCGTTTTTCATTGATTTTTCGAAAAGGATACCGGCTAAAGGAGCGGCGGCTAATATTATCAGATATACCGGTATCGGAGCGATGGTATTTGCATTCCTGGCGGTAACGCCTTATCATGATATCATGGTAACTATCGCAGATACCCTGGGTTTGCTCTGTGCATTTTATATTATGGTGTTTACGTTCAAGGCAAGGCTGCATCTGCTGGGTATCCTTTCCGTGATTACCTTACTGCTTTCTTATCTGATGACGTATATTTATTACAGTCAGCAATTTATACAGATATTACCTGTTGTGCAGAAAGTGGGTATTGTGACAGAAGTGATCTGGGTATTATCATTGCATTATGGTGCAAGGGCCGAAGATTTTCAGGTAAAGGAAGCCGCTTAGTGGAGCTGGTCGCAAATTATTGAATATGGAACCCTTACTACGATTTATTCATGCGATGACAACCTTTTCAGCAGAAAGCTGGCTACGTTTGCAACCGGCATTGTCAACGCAGGAATTTATGAAGAATGAATTTTTACTAAAGGAAGGAGCGGTTTGTACATCGCTCTTTTTTATTGAAAAAGGCTACTGCCGCAGTTTTCATGAAATAGATGGTATTGAAAAGAATACTGCTTTTTACCTGGAGAATGATATTGCTACCAATATCAGAAGTTTTGGCAGCGGAGAAAAATCTGCTGCCAGTATTATTGCCTGTGAACCGGTAAAGGCGATTGTTTTTGACAAAGCATTACTATTTGAGGCTGCGAAGCATACGCCTGAAATAGAGGCGTTGGGAAGGAACTGTATACGACTTTTTGCGGCGAAGCAGGACGAGTTTGCCACCTTGTTTAATATTTATGCTGCTAAAGACAGACTGGCTTATATAGAAGAAAAACATCCACAGCTTTTACAACGCGTTTCCCAGACGCAACTGGCTTCTTTCCTTGGCGTAGCAAGAGAAACCCTGAGCCGGATCCGGAAAAGAAGAGTTCCCTGATTAGATTTTGTGACGATTGTCACAGGTGAAAAATAAGCTGAATGCAGACTTTTGCGTTGCTGGCAGAGGCTGTATATGTACAGGTCTGCTTTTGGGATAGCTGTAGACAGATCACTTAAACTATAAAATGTAAGAAAATGGGAAAGCTTAAAAAGATAGATGCGCTGACAAATATTGTTACCTGGTTTGAAATACCCGTGGCAGATATTCAGCTCGCTAAGCAGTTTTACGAGACAATACTGGACATTACAATGACGATCCGTAATGACGGAGGGAATGAAGCGGTCTTCTTTCCTTATGATCCTGATACGGTGCAGGCTACTTCCGGGAGGGTAACAGGTGTTTTGTCAAAATCAGAGAAGAACACCCCTTCCACTAAGGGTACAATGGTGTATATCAATGCAAGCCCCTCCTTACAAACTGTACTGGACAGGGTAGCAGGAGCGGGCGGAAAAGTGGTAGTGCAGAAAACACAGATCCCGGCAGGATATATTGCAGTAATTATAGACTCCGAAGGGAACAGGGTGGGGCTCCATGCAGAGGAATAACGGATATGATCAATGCGTCCATATCATTCCCTGCGGATTCAGATTCCAGTGATATTTCTGTGCTTCACCAAAGCTGCTGAAATCCTGTTTTTTCCCCAGCACGATTTCTTCGTATGCAACGAACATCTGTCTGGCAGCAATGATAGGTTGCATACGACCAACACCTGTACATAGTCCGGGGATGGCGACGCTGTTAATCCGTTCGTCCCTTGTAGCAGCTATGAGCAATGCTTTCATTGCAAGATAGGCATTGATAGAAGTATCAATATTAAAGTTGGTAGGAATACGCATGGTCGGAGCGGAGATAAGATAGGGAATCGTCTTGTCTCCGGTTTCCATTACCATTGTCTGACCGATCAGTAATTCACCCTCAGGAGACGATTTTATTTTCGCCTGTAATTCTTTTTCCAGATGCCAGCCAAGTCTTTCTGATATTGCATAGTCGAGTGAGCCATCCATAAAGCCAAAAGAATTGGCCGGACTTACAATCGCATCAACTGCCAATTTTGTAATGTCGCCTTCTCTGATAACAACATCTGTGGCATCCGAGAAGAATTCTCTCCAGGCACTGACCATTTTATGGTTAGTGTCCATTAATATGTATTGCATGGTTGCTGCTTATTTTCCTAAAATTTGCTTTCTGTGTGTATCGCCCCAGGTTTTTAACTCTTTCATCAGTTTTTCAACAGATCTGCCATGTTTCGTCAGACTATATTCCACTACTGAAGAAGATTCTTCGCTGAAGGTACGGGCCAGCAGCTGGTTCATTTCCATCAGCTTCAGTTCTCTTGACAAGATCTTATCAGAGATACCTGGTATGTCACGGGATAGCTGCATAAAACGCTTTGGTTCGTATGCCAGCGATATCAGTATAGGAAGTGTCCATCTGCCCTGTATAGCGTCAAATGCGTCCCTTATGGATCTTACCGCGTCCTGACTGTTCTCATAGGAACATTTCTCCCCTGTAACGACTTCCGCTACTGCTGCTTTATCAGACATAAGTCCTTTCATGAAGGTTAGTAATCTGTTTTCGGTGGATAAAGCTAAGTAAGTTTGTTTAGAATTTAAACATAGCGATACGATGGAAACAACACCGGGGGCAGACTGGACTTATTTTCAGACCCTTAATGCCAACAGAAGGTCTGTCAGGGATTTTACAGGAGAACCGATTCCTGACAAAGATATGCAGGATATATTGGAAGCTGCCATGCTGGCCCCTTCCAGTGCAAATTCACAACCATACGAATTACATTGGGTGAAAGATCCTGTTGTTAAAGCATTGGTAGCGAAGGCTTGTAACAGTCAGCGGGCAGCGATGACGGCCACTTACCTGGTGGTTATTGTAGCCAGTAAAAAGATCACTAGGAACGCGATTAACAGGCAGCTCGATTACATCAGCGGGACTGATAAGATGGATGAACGGACCAAAGCTTATCACCTGAAGAATATGAAACCATGCGTAGTTTTCTGAATATCGGCGGACTACCCATCTGGTCGCCTTTATTATGGATCATCCGCCAGCTGATGCCAGTGTTTACATTATTCCCGCTTTCTCCTGCCGGTATGCGTCAATGGATGGCCAGAAACGCGATTTATGCTGTACAGAATATGATGCTGGCGGTAGCGGCAAAAGGCTATGATAGTTGTCCAATGGAGGGATTTAAGGCGCCCGCTATAGCGAAGATCCTGGGTTTATCTTATGGCTCGGTTATCCCGGTGGTCATCGCCGTAGGCAAAAGAACAGACGACGCGAAAATAGACCCGCAATGGCGAAAACCGGTGAATGAGGCAGTTATTGTACATTAACAGGGAGCCGCAAGCACTTACCCTATTGAGATGCTTTTATAATTTCTTTATTAGTCTTAGCTTTATATATACTGATAACGTTACGCTGCTCTCAGCGGATTTTCAATTTCAGCCGACTATCAAAGCATTGATATGAAATTTTTAGCTAAGCGCGCAGTCATGATATCGCTTTCCCTGATGATGGGGAATACACTTCTCTATTCTCAACACAAGGATCATAAGATGGAACAGTCACGATCTGCGGGCACTCATACAGTTGCCGATATTCAAGGTGCTATTTTATATAAGACAGTATCAGTTGGCGACTACCATATATTTTACAGGGAAGGGGGAAGTAGTGACAAACCAACCATTATCTTTCTGCACGGTTTCCCGTCTTCTTCCCGGATGTGGCAGCCGTTACTGGAAAAGCTCTCCGCTGACTACCATGTCATTGCGCCTGACTATATAGGCTTTGGGCATAGCAGTCAGCCTCCTGTTGACAGTTTTGACTATACTTTTGATAACCTGTCGGATTATACTGACAGGTTTATCACACAGCTGGGCTTAAACAGGTTTATATTGGTACAACAGGATTATGGCGGACCTATTGGTATGCGGATAGCTGAGAAACATCCGGAGAAAATACAAGCCATCATTGTACAGAATGCCGTCAGTCATAATGAAGGACTTTCACCTCTATGGGAAACCAGGAAAGCATTCTGGGCGAATAAGGGGCAATATTATGATGCCGTAAAAAAGAACTTTATCAGCTTTGAAGCGACTCGGCAAAGGCATATTGGTAGTACACCCGTACCGGAGCGGATCAACCCTGACAATTATACAGATGAATACCTGTTCCTGAATCAACCAGGTATGGCAGATATCCAGCTGGAGCTGTTTTACGATTACCAGAGTAATGTCAGATCATATCCCAGGTGGCAGGAATGGCTCAGCAAACATCAACCCAAAATGCAGGTCATATGGGGACAATATGATCCTTCTTTTACAGTAGCCGGCGCCTGGAAATACAAGGAGAATGTTCCGGATGCAGAGGTACATATTGTTGAAGGAGGACATTTTGCACTGGATGAAGCTGAGCCGGTTATTTTAAGTCTGATGCAGGATTTTCTAAAACGGATAACGGCGAAAACGGAGTAGTGGTCGGTTAACGTCCTTTCTTTTGTCTGAGCGTCAGTATCACTTCATATACATACAATGGTACTGCCCAACCCATCCAGAAGAGGGAAGGTGTGATCTCTTCGAAACTTCCCAGGGCTTGTACGAAGGGTAGTCTGAAGCTCAGGCCGGAGATAACAAATGCAATTGTCACGATATAACTTCTTGTCATCCACTCTTTATGCAGTTTGATCTGTTTTTTACGTACCACCCACCAGGCGATAAATGAAGAGGATATCCAGACGCTTACCCATACCTGCAGAGAAAAAGCATAAGCCCAATTGACTTTATAGGCAGTTGTAAAAGAGAGAATGACTGCACAGCAACTACTGGCCAGTATAGCGAGCAGATAAAGCGTACCCAATATGCGGTGAAGCAGCCAGTTTTTGGCGTGTAGTCTTTCCCAGAATTGTAGTGGTCCCAGTATCAATGCACCGCCGCCGGCAGTAATATGCAGGAGCAGTATCCATTTCAGTTCAAAGTATTTGCCAAGCGCTTCCGGTGTGAGTGTCAGGAAATGATCGGCGCCATGCATAAAAGACCAGGTGATATATACGATGACCACCCATAGGGATATTTTAAATATATCATTCCGCCCCCAGGCCGCTTGTGAAACTAAATTTTTCATATTCGATAGGTCGTTGATTGAACACAAAAATCAGGTATGCGAAGGGGGGAATCAATAACCGAAAAATTATTCGGTAACAGGATGCAGGCAGGGTAAGGATTGAGGGGTATTTGTCTTTCCGTTGACGACCTTTTTGACTTTATCCGAATAAGTAGCTCCCCATTGGTCCATTGATAAAATAACGGGCAAAATGCTTTGTCCCATAGCTGTCAATGAGTATTCTACGTGCAGGGGGAACCCTTTGTGTACTTTCTTACTGAGAATACCGAAGATTTCCAGTTCGCTTAGTTGCATTTCTACTACCCTTGGGGTGGCAGTGATCAATTTCCTTTGTATTTCGCTGGGTCTTTTGTAGCCACGGTTAATCAGGTCAACAATGCAGGGTTTCCATTTAGCGCCGAGTACTTTCATAAACACGGTAATACCACAGTCCAGATCCTCGGGGGTTTTTCTTTCATACGTCTGCATGGCGTTCATTTTGAGTGATACTGCAATTTAAGGCATTCGGTGGAATGGTGGTGATGCCGGCAGCCGTCGTTACAGCACACAAGACAACTTCGGGGCAGATTAATGGACTATCTTATCATCAGTTCATCGTCCTGAACTTGACAGGTGTCTTACCGGTCTTTTGCTTGAAAAGTTTGTTGAAATACTGCGGATATTCAAATCCCAGGGAATAGGCTATTTCACTCACCGATTTATTGGTGCTTAACAGGATATTTTTGGCTTCTTCGATCAGGTAGAAGTGGATGTGGTCCTGTGTATTTTTGCCGGTTTCTTTTTTGAGCAGATCGCTGAGGTAGCTGGGAGACAGGTGTACCTGTTCTGCCAGATATTTGACAGTTGGTAATCCTCTCTCGTGTATATCATTCTTCTTGAAGTATTCATTCAGCATCGTTTCAATCTGGGCTACTACAGCATTATTGGAACTTTTACGCGTGATGAATTGTCTGCCGTAAAACCGGATACAATAACTTAAAAGCAGTTCAAGTGTAGAAACGATAATATGCTGACTATAGATATCTATGTTTTCCCGTAATTCCGCTTCGATTTTGAGCACGCAGTCATATAGGATCTGTTTTTCTTTTTCCGAGAGGTGAAGTGCTTCGGAGATTTCATAAGAAAAGAAATTGTATTCTTTCATTTTATCACCCAGTGAAGTGCCCCTGATCAGATCAGGATGAAAGAACAGGCCCCATCCTGACATACTATCGGCGGTTTCAATTTCACTATCCATTTCTATGACCTGGTTGGGGGCCATACAAATAAGACTACCGTCCTGGAAGTCAATGTTCTTGCGACCGTATTTTACATAGTTATTCGCGTAGGTCTTGAACATAATACAGTAAAAGTCTGCGGAAATCTTTGTTCCATCTCCGACATGCCCTTTTACTTTACTGAAATCTATAATTGTGATCAGCGGGTGATGAAGATTTTCACCTGGCTGAAATAACTTTAACAGATCTGCTATCGTCTGTAGATAAACAAACTCACTCATGGCTGAAGAAGTGTAAACATTTTGTACCTAAATATACCTCAGAATCACCGGATCTTGTGGATAAATGAGCGTCATGTACATAATGACGCTCATTTATCGTAATAGATGGGTTATATACCAAACTGTTGTTTTATTGCCCCGAGAATGGTTGCGTCATCCAATTGCTGACGGTTGCCTATAAAGACCTTTGCATCTTCTCCGGCAGCATATCTCAGTTGATTACTATTATCGGTTGCGGCTTCATATATAACAGCTGCGATTGCCTCACCTGAGGATGCGTTTTCATATAAAGAGGATGTTGCCGCCATTACTTTTCCTACTAAGGGCTGGTACTCGCTAAGAGATTCATCATTGCTGAAATCAAAGGAGCGGCTTGCGAAGTCAGTCGCAATAGCGCCCGGTTCAATGATTTTTACTTTTCCGTTAAACTGTTCCACCTCGTAGGTTAAGGCTTCAGAAATACCTTCAACAGCGAATTTAGTCCCGTGATATAAAGCGCCTAAAGGGAATGTGATTTTGCCACCAATAGAAGAGATGTTGATAACGATACCGCTTTTTTGCTGGCGGAAGTGGGGTATTACCGCCCTGGTAACATCCAGAAGGCCGATTACATTGGTGTTGAACTGGCGGAGGATCTTTTCTCTTGGAAAGGATTCTAAAGGACCATAGGCGCCATATCCGGCGTTGTTGACCAGTACGTCGATATGCCCGAATTTCCGGATACCTTCCTGTACTGCATTTTCGATAGTAGAGATGTCCAGTACATCGAGGCGGGTAACCAATACATTATCTAAAGCTTTTAATACAGTATCGTTTTCGGGGTTACGCATGGTGGCAATGACATTCCATCCTTTTGTCTGAAAGAGTTTGGCAGTTTCATGACCCAGACCTGTACTTGCACCTGTAATGAGGATTGTTTTATTCATGATTTTGATGTTTAAGATGATGATGTAAAGGTCATATGAAAGGCGAAGCAGTACATAATACTAATTCCGGATGCTTGTATGCTTTTTACGGATTTACCGGATTCAAGAGAAAAAGTGAAGACGTTTTTGGATACATATTAGTGAGATACGGCTACTTTTCTGTTTTCAGTTGGACGGACATTTGTCGTTATAAAGTAATGACTATGAATAATATCGGACAGAGCGTATTAGGTAGCTGGGGATTAGAGGTGCCCACTATTGGTCTTGGTTGTATGGGTATGACAGGATTTGCCGGGGGGAGTGATCTGTATGGTGCTGCTGACGAAACGGTAGCCATCAGTACGATTCACAGAGCGCTGGAGCTGGGTTGTAACCTCCTGGACACCGCCGATATCTACGGCCCGTATTTAAATGAGCAATTGATTGCCAGGGCAATCAACGGAAAGAGAAGCCAATATATTATTGCTACTAAGTTTGGTTATGAGATCGATGACGAGGGACAGGCAACCTGGCAGATCAACGGGACGAAGCAATATGTAAAAAAAGCGGTGGAGCGCTCGCTTCGTCATCTTGGTACAGATTACATCGATCTATACTATCTGCATCGCCTGGATCCCAAGACGCCTATTGAAGAAACAGTTGAAGCAATGGCTGATCTTATAAGAGAGGGCAAGGTAGGGTATATCGGTTTATCAGAAGTATCCAGTGAAACTATTCACCGTGCTCACCAGATTCACCCTATTACAGCGGTACAGTCTGAATATTCCATTTTCGAAAGGAGTATTGAAACTGCGGGTATTATTGACACGCTTCAGAAACTGGGTATCGGTCTGGTAGCCTATTCTCCGTTGGGACGTGGATATCTTACAGGTAATATCACAAAGGCAGACGATCTGTCCGCTGATGACTTCAGAAGGCATATGCCACGTTTTCAGGGAGAACAACTGGAGAAGAATCTTGTCCTGGTCAGGAAGATTACTGCGATGGCAACAGAAAAAGGGATCACGCCTTCTCAGTTAGCGATTGCCTGGGTGTTAGCGAAAGGACATTTGCCTATTCCAGGTACCAAGCGCCCTGAATATCTGGAGCAGAATATAGCAGCCACTGCTATTCAGTTATCCGGTGAGGATATAAACAGGCTGGAATCGATCATTCCGCTGGGAACTGATCTGGGTGACAGGTATGATGCTGCGTCGATGAATAACATTGACCAGTAATGTTTATTTTTGTCATCAATTGTATGGAATGAAGAAAGAATCTCCATATCATGTAAAGACAGTATCCGAACAACATCGGATACTGTCTTTACCCAAACCATATCATCCGCTTGTCAGTGTATTTAATTTTGCGGATATGCAATATGATACTGATGAATGCTACCGGAGTATTTTGCTGGATCTGTATTGTATTTCCATTAAAAGATGTGTGACCCAGAAAGTGAAGTATGGACAAAGCCATTATGACTTTGATGAAGGAGTCATGTCTTTTCTGGCCCCGAAACAGGTCGTTTCTAATATTCCGGATGATCATCGGCCGGAAGGCTGGAGCCTGGTATTTCACCCGGATTTCATCCGCAGGCATCCATTAAATACCAGAATAAAGAGCTGCGAGTTTTTTAGTTATGCGGTTAATGAAGCGCTCCATCTCTCAGAAAGAGAAGAAGAGATGGTGATCGCTATTATGCAAATGCTCCGTACGGAGATAGAAAAGGGGATAGATCATTATAGTGAAGGTGTAATACTATCTTATATTGATCTGCTGTTGAGTTATTCTGAGCGGTTTTATAACAGGCAGTTCCTTACCCGGAAAACGATGAATAGTGATTTTTTGGTGAAGTTTGATGAATTATTGTCGACATATTTCGCAGAAGAGAGTACAGAAAATATAACGCTGCCGTCGGTACAATATTTCTCTGACAAACTGCATCTGTCTCCCAATTACCTGAGCAATATGCTTCGTTCGCTTACCGGTAAGAGTACGCAGCAGCATATACAGGACAAACTGATCGAGAAATCAAAAGAGCTCCTGACTACTACCAATTTATCGGTGGCTGAAATAGCCTACCTGTTTGGCTTTGAGTATCCACAGTCCTTTAATAAGCTATTCAAAAATAAGACACAATATACCCCGCTTGCTTACAGAAAACTTTTTAATTAACAGGTTTTTACTATTTTTGTATTGATTGATACAAAAATATGAAAGGAAGACCATCCACATTTGACCATGCGCGTGTTGTGGAAAAAGCGCAATCTGTATTCTGGCAGAAGGGCTTTGCTGCTACTTCGCTGGATGATCTGCTGAAGGCGACTGAAATGGGTAGCGGTAGCTTCTATAACACGTTTAAAGGTGGTAAGAAAGAGCTGTTCAGTAAGGCGATACAGCAGCGTAGACAGGCATTTATGGACTTCAAGGTGCTTTTGAAGAACAGTGCATCTCCCATCACTGAAATCAGGAACTTCTTTTTGTCGCTGGCTACGGCCAGTGAGCAGGAGCATCTGAAGGGCTGCATTGTTTCCAATACAGTGGTGGAAATGACTTTCCTTGATGAGGAACTGGAAGAGGAAGCGGTGACAATATTAAAAGAAGTAGAGATGATGTTTGCGGCGGCTATAAAGAAAGGGCAGGAGAGTGGAGAGATAAAGAACCAGGATACGCCGGAGTTACTGGCACGTTACCTGATTACGGTATGGAACGGGCTCAATATAACCAGGAGAATGTATCCCAGTAAGCAGGCCTTGCAGAAATTAATTGAAATGCAACTGTCAGTGATAAGCTGACATTTTTTTTAATCATTTTTGTATTGATCGTTACAAAAATAGTCATCAGATAAATATGGAGTTACAATTAAAGGGGAAAACGGCCTTTATCAGCGGGTCTACACAGGGAATTGGTTTTGCTGTAGCGCAGCAGTTATTGGAGGAAGGAGCGCATGTTATTATTAATGGGAGAACAAAGACGAGGGTAGATGAAGCCGTCCGGAAATTACTGTCAGGAGCACCGGAGGGAAATGTATCCGGTGTTGCGGCTGATTTTGGAAAGGAACAGGACGTGCGTCAGTTGTTAGAAACCCTGCCAGATGTGGATATCCTGGTTAATAATGTTGGTGTTTTTGCATTGAAGGACTTTGGAGGTATTACAGACAGCGAGTGGCAGTCTGTATTTGATGTAAATGTAATGAGCGGTGTACGTTTGTCAAGAGCCTTGTTACCCGCAATGATCGCGAAAAAATGGGGCAGGATACTTTTTATCAGCAGTGAGTCAGGGGTAAATGTGCCGGCCAATATGATTCATTATGGCATGACCAAAACGGCTATGCTTTCGTTGAGTAATGGATTATCTAAGCTGACCCGTGGTACGGCAGTAACCGTGAATACAATTCTTGGCGGACCGACTTATTCAGATGGTGTGGCAGGTGCTGTAAAACAGATTGCACAAGCCAGCAATACCGGTGAAGAGGAAATGAAAACGGCTATTTTACAGAATACTAACCCACATTCATTGTTACAGCGATTCATTGCACCGGAAGAAATAGCAGGTATAGCCGCCTACCTTTGTAGTCCGTTGTCAGCCGCCATAAATGGTGCTGCTATCAGGGCGGATGGAGGTGTATTAAATACGATATTATAAGCGGATGCTCAATTATTGTGATGTGTTCAGGGCCTTCAGCGATAGCTGGGGGCTTTAAGATTTATTCTTTGCTGATCAGTGCTTCCTGAATTAGCGGTTATTGCTCATGTATTGATCAGCTGTCTCCATTGACGTCGCCATGCAGGGGCTTCGAAAGGATCCGCAAAGTACTGCGTTTCATGTACCACTTTATCATTTTGAAACTCCATAGTACTTACAGTGTACGCAGGATATCCCTGATAGGTGATTGTGTATTCAGTGATTCAGAGATGGCCTCTACCGACAATCCGTCTTTTTCTCAAAGTTAAATTGCATAGATTTACAGTACAGATACAGAAAACGTAAATATTAGTGATACAGATGTGAAAACGTATAAATTTGAGGTGTTTACCACCACCATTGAGAAAAACATTATAGATGGGGTCTTCAAACCCGGTCATAAATTGCCATCTGTACGCGAACTGAAGGAGCAGTATCGAACAAGCACCAGCACTATACAGAATGGCTACGAATATCTTATTATCCGTGGACTGGTAGAAAGTGTGCCTAAATCGGGCTATTTTGTCAGCAACAGGCGGGAGACAGCGACACAACAGGTAAAAACCCAATTGCGACCTGTAGTCAGGGATGCTATTTTTAAACAGCATCTCGGACTTACAACTTCATTGCGGGCAGGGAGAAAATTGTCCGAATTTAATGTAGCCGCTCCGGGAGATCTGTTAATGCCTCAAAAACTATTGCTGCGTACCATGCAGCAGGTGATCAGAGAGAAGGGAGCGGAGTTATTAAGATATTATCCGTCCAGTGGCTCGACAGAACTGAAGAACAATATCGTTAAAAGGGCTGTCGCGCATCAAATGATTATCAATCCGGAGGAATTGCTTATTACAGATGGCGCCTTGCAGGCGCTATATATCGCTTTAGCAGCTGCATGTAATACCGGTGACGTAGTAGCTATCGAAAGTCCGTGTGTATTTTCTGTATTGGAAGTTATCAGGATGCTCAACCTGAAGGTAATTGAAATACCAGTTGACTTACATACAGGTTTTGATGTTGACTTTTTAAGGAAAGCTTGTCATAATAACGCCGTTAAGGCGGTGGTAGTAACACCTAATTTCCATAACCCAACAGGATCATTGCTGACAAACGAGCAAAAAGAAGCACTGTTATCTATAGCACACCAGTATAACATCGCACTCATCGAAAATGATATTTATGGTGATCTGAACTTTCACGGTTCCCGTCCTTCTACTATAAAAGGGATTGATGACAGTGGTCTTGTACTAACATATTCATCGTATTCAAAAACACTTGCTCCGGGAATACGTCTCGGCTGGTTATCTGCCGGGAAATTTATGGAACGTGCAGAGCAGATCAGGTTTGCATTAGGTAGTACTGTTTCGCCATTGTATCAGGAGACTGTCAATCGTTTATTGAGCGCCAGCAGTTATGACCGGCATATCCGTACTTTCAGAATGCAGCTGGCAAAGAATGCATACTTTACTGTTAACTTAATCTCAGATAATTTTCCAGAGGGAACTGCAATTGTAACGCCTCAAGGGGGATATAATCTTTGGGTGAAGATGCCCGATCATACTGATATGCATTATTTCTACGATCAATGTGAAAAAATCGGCGTACGGTTCACGCCTGGCTATACCTTTTCTTTTTCAGGTACATTCGATAAATATTTCAGATTGGTATTTGCAGATAAGTACTCTTCCAAAAGAATTGAAGCAATCAAGCTTGCAGGACAACTATTTCGTTAGCATCTGTACTGGTTATATTTTCAAAATGTGTACAATCCAGGTTGTATGCAAACCATATAATTTTGCCTGTATATATTATAACAGGTCATGAATATAATCACAAAATTTACATTAAGCACAAAGCCTGGTATAGACGTGCTTTTGATGCTGACTAAGGCGCTGGCAATAGAAAAGTATTCATCTATCCTGGAGGAAAAATTACTTACCCGCTACATCGCTCAAAATTTCAATAAGGAAGCGCTTATTGCTGAAACCAACAATATGTCGAATCAATGGCTGGTAGTTTATGTAGATGATCAACCGGCGGGATATGCCCGGATAACATCTAAAGGTAAAAGACCCGGCATTTTGGATGGTAAAAGGGCCATCCATATCGCAGATTTCGGTGTACTGCAGAAATATACGGAGGCAGCCGTAAAAGATTCACTTATTGAAAAGTGTCTCATTGTATGCAGATCATTCGAAGGTATCTGGATAAACGAACATAGTAGCAGTCCGTTAATCGGCTTTTTTGAAAGCAATGGATTCTTCCCGCAAAAGGAAACTTTCCAACTTGATGAGTTACCCATCTCCTCAGTGTGTCTGATACGCAATAGCTGATCAGGGCTTACCCAATGCACTTTACTATAGCTTTCTGATAATTTCTTAGTTAATGTTCCGGAATCACGGACATTGACATTCATTGGTCTGCGATATTACCATCATGTTTATCCTGTAATATCATTATACATATTTTTATGATTATACAAACTAAAGATTTGCCTGCTATCACTGTGTCTCCGTCCCATAACAGGGCATCAAAGGGAGAAGTTGTGATCGTCTCACTTGCTACATTTATCATCTTTTTTCAGGCATTTATGGTAGCACCGCTACTACCGGAGTTGGCCAGTCTCTTCGGCAGCACCGTCCGGCAAACCAGTTTTATTGAGCCTGTATACTTATTGGGATATGGCGTATTTACGCTTGTATATGCGCCGTTAAGCGACCGTTATGGCCGGTTTAAGATCATTGTATATTCTTTGTGTCTGTTCATTATTTTTTCTGCTTGTACAGCATTTGTGGAAAGTACAAATCAGATGATCCTGTTACGGTTATTAACAGGGATCAGTGCTGCGGGGATAGCGCCTACGACGATCAGCTGGATCAGTGACCGCTTCCCTTATGCAGAGCGGGGCTATGCATTGGGTATCTTCTTTGGTTGTATGGCTGGGGGGATGGCTTTTGGGTCAAGCGTTGGAGCGCTACTGGCTGAGTTTGTTGGTTGGGAGACCTTGTTTTTGCTTGTTGCTTTTTCAGGTAGCATTGTGTTACTGTTGAATGTTTATTACCGCCGTCGTCTTTACCCTGATATGCCGAAATCATCATCTCAGGTGTCACTTTTGACAATCTTCCGGGAAATATTATCAACGCCTGGCGCAAAGGGTACTTATTTTTTTGTTTTTGAGAATGGATTGTTTCATAGTGGGGTTTTCGCCTGGTTGGGTGTATATTTTTACAATGTTTATCATCTCAATGAACGCGGCATTGGATTGGCCCTTTTGGGATATGGCATCCCTGGTTTGCTTTTAGGACCTGCGCTTGGTCGTATGGCCGATCGGATTGGCAGAAAACGAATTATTCCGCTAGGTATTGTTTTAGGTGGTGTCACCGTTATGTTGCTGAGTTGTATACCATCGTTATCCATAGCGTGTATGTTAGTGGCAATATTGTCATTGAGCTTTGATTTAACACATCCATCTTTAGCTACAATTGTGACATCATTTAGTAAAAAGAATGCAGGTGGTTCGACTGGTTTATTTGCATTTTTCCTTTTCATGGGATATGGTTTCGGTAGTCTGCTATTTAGTTTGCTGGTTTCGATAGGACTTGTTGAAACATTGCGGATATTTGGTTTGATCGCGATCACTGCATCATTTGTAGCCAACAGATTTTTCCGCTTTGTCTAATCAGGTTGGGTCTTAGTATCATCAAAAACGGTAAAATTCTTTTTTTGATCTGATACGTATATTTGCACTGTATGCGTCTTCAACTATATAACGCCATAGAAAAATTACAGCCTTACATAAGGTTAATATGTACTATGGAGTGTGATGATGATATCGATACACGTCACGTACGCGTGTTACCTGATACCTGTGCAGAGTTGTTTGTAAACTATACGACCACTCCGCTGGCCATCATTGACAAAGCATTGTACAGACGCAGTATTATCACTTCACGCATGAGTCAGCCAATGGATGTGCAGATGCGTAAGGGATCGGGTGTAATTGCCATTTGTTTTCAACCGGGCATGGCATATAAATTTTTCCATCAACCCATGCATACATTAACCGATACTACAGTTGAGTTGGCAGATGTATGGGAGGACATGGCTACAGAAATGGAAGACCAACTGGCAGACGCAGGTAATAATGTTGCACGCGTAGCTATTGTGCAGCAATATCTTCTCCGGCAGCTGGCGAATAGTAAGGATGATCAGCAGATAACAAACTGTTTGCTGCTGGCACAGCGTTCGCCTGCGTCCTTGTCTGTAAAAGCGCTTACTGAAAATACCGGAATCAGCCAGCGCTATCTCTTACGTAAATTTCAACAATACGTTGGTCTTTCCCCCAAAGAGTATCTGAAAGTAAACAGGTTTGTACGGTCATTGCAATATCTGAAAAAATATCCTGATCAATCGCTGACACATATAGCTTACGAAAGCGGATATTATGACCAGGCGCATTTTATACGTGATTACAATACTTATTCAGGACATACCCCCAAAGAAGTGGCTCAGTCACAGCATATTTTATATTGAGGTCCGTTTTGTACAATTTCAGGTAATTGCTATTGTGGAGCTTTGTGCTATAAAAACGAGCATATGCGTAAAGTAATTTTAGGTCTGGCTATAAGCCTGGATGGTTTTATCGAAGGTCCGAACGGGGAGTACGACTGGTGTTTTAATGATCAGGACTATGGATTGAATGATTTTTTTTCCCGTGTGGACACTATTTTCATTGGTCGTAAGAGCTATGAAATGGCGCAGCAACATGCTGATAATAACAATGGAGAGGTTGTACCAGGTATGCCACGTATGAAGGAATATGTATTTTCGAATACACTAAGGCAGGTGAAAGAAGGTGCTATCCTTGTTGCTGGAGATAGTATTGCTGAGGTGCGCAAAATAAAAGAACAAGCTGGTAAAGATATCTGGTTGTTTGGGGGGGCATCGCTTACAGACGCGTTCATGAGAGAAGGGTTGGTGGATGAGTTATGGTTGTCTGTGCACCCTATCATTTTGGGCGCTGGGAAACCACTGTTTCATCCGCAGGAGAACCGCACCCGACTTACGCTACTTGATAGTAAAACCTACAATACCGGACTTGTGTCATTATGGTATAAAATAGGGTGATAACATACAGCGTACATCTATTGCTGATAGATAATCAGTTTTTCAAGAAGCGCGGGGCGCGTATTATCAGCATTGATCACAGGTACAATATGAACAGAGCAAATCAACAGGAGAATATTAATGCCATACTGGAAAAGATCCATAAAAAAGGTATTAACAGCCTTAGTAAAAAAGAGAAAGATTTGCTAAACCGTTACTCAGGATCTAATTAATCCGCTACTTTATATTACCTACGTTAAAGCATACTTTTGTAAATATTGTATGGAACATTACAATGCAAATCCCATTTTTATGAAACAATTTTTCCTTGTACTTGTGCTTTCCCTGTTTACATTTTGTCACAGTAACAATGTCACCAGTAATCAATCAGACACCACTGTAACCCCGATAATACAGGATACAATGGCTGCGCAAACGCCAATCAATATAATTGATAGTACATTTTTTAAGATAAACGACCAGTTTCCGTGGATGGGGGATACGATTCGTAGCTATATTCAGTTATCAACAAATGAAATGGTGAAGTCCTTCGTTAAGGACAGTTCTATTGTGTTTATGTACGATGGAATTGAAAATACAGATACCGGTAGCTATGTTAGGGTACAAATAGGGGCGGATGTCAATAATGGGGAGGGCGTGATATTTTCAACTGCCCAATGGGTCAGCGTCGATACCCTGAGTCGTGAAATCTATGAGTATGATATTGCTGCTGATTCAAGTCGTTTGTGGATCAGGCCGTAGTAAAATAATTGCTGCTTAGATACGCCGTATGGTAGTGAGCAGCATTTCGATTGGAAATCGCAGATCACTGATCTGTAATAAAAAAGCCTTCAGAAAAGATCTGAAGGCTTTTTATATGCTGTGGGGCAGCAGGCTCAAAGCGTTGGAATGACTAAAACCAGTTAGAATTTGATAGAAAGCTGCTGTGAAACAAGCTTGTCATTCTTATAGTATTCAAAATACCATTCCCCGTTCTTTTTGAATACAATGCCTTTTTCCACACCATTATCTGCAATGAAATTATCCGGTTGTGATGTTTTCAGCAATGTCATTACCTTCTTAGGAGAGGTATCAATCAGCTGGTAACCATTGGCATTTGCCTGTGCGTATAAGACGTCTTTGTTCTCTGAGATTGTAGCCGGCGTGGCAGCAACTGGCGCAGGTGAAGCGCTGGGAGTTGTTTGTGGTATCTGGGCGGTTTGAGTAGGCTGAGCTGCCTGAATAGCACCGGTACTGTCATATTTATATTGTGCGGCTGTCAGAGAGACAAATGCCTTTGCTAAGGCCTCTCTGTAAGCTGCGCTCCATTCTTTCTCTCTACTGATGCCTTCCTGACCTTTATAGACAACATTGCCCTGACAATCTTTTAACACCAGACTTAAACTAGTGGCTAAAAACTTCTTTTTCTCCACAAGTTCCGCTTTTAACGCACTACATTTATTATTGACAATATCAGCCGGTAGAGGGTCGTTAGTCATGAAACTCATAAATCCTAAATTCTCCAGATAAGATTTTGTAAGCGTACTAAGCCCATATTGATCGTCCTGTTTGAATATATCAAATCGTTGTGGTACCAAAACGTATTTGTAATTATTGATGGTATTTTGTGACCGGGCTGTAACGGCAAAAAACATTGCCAGCATTAAGGCAACTACTTTCATATATGTATGATTATTAAAGTACTGTAACGAATATAAGCAAAACGCTCATAAAAATTAGAAAAGTCTCCCCGCTTTACCAGATCTTGATCCGCTTATCTTCGTCCAGGTATAATTTCTGTCCGGGTTGTACATTAAAAGCTGTATAAAAAGCCGCTATATTCATCAATGGGCCATTTACACGCCACATAGGGGGAGAATGAGGGTCGTTATTTACCCAGTAACGGAGGTATTCATCTTTCATTTTCACCCGCCAGATCCTGGCTATTGAAAAGAAAAAGCGCTGATCAGGTGTAAAACCGCCAATTCTTGAGGTATCCTGGCCTTGCTTGGTCATTTTAAAAGCATCATATGCGACCGCTACCCCGCTTATATCTGCTGTGTTTTCTCCTACTGTAAGCGCACCTTTTATGTGCATACTATCCAGTACCGTGAATTTGCTGTAGAGGTCTATGACCTGTTGTGTTTTTGCCTTAAATTTCTCATAATCTTGAGGTGTCCACCAGCTTTTAACATTACCGTTTTTGTCAAACTGGGCGCCCTGGTCATCAAATGTATGCGTCATTTCATGTCCGATTACCATGCCAATACCACCATAGTTAAGTGCGTCATCCGCATTATTATCAAAGTATGGTGGTTGCAGAATGCCGGCTGGAAAAACAATCTCGTTGGCGTAAGGATTGTTATAGGCGGTAACAGTGGAAGGTGTAGTAAACCACTCTGTCTTGTCAACAGGCTTCCCGAGTTTGGCCAGGTTATATTGGAAGTTATTTGCGGCGGCCGATACTATATTTTCAAAATATTTATTCCTTATAACGGTTACATGCTTGTATTCGCGCCATTTATCGGGGTATCCGATCTTTTTGGTGATGGCAAATAATTTTTCCTTGGCTTTTTGTTTGGTGCTGTCACTCATCCAGTCGAGATGATCTATTCTGTTAGAGAACGCTTTCTGCAGATTATTCACAAGCTCCAGCATCCGCGTTTTGGCAGACTCTGGAAAATATAGCTTGGTATATAATTGTCCCAGTGCCTGACCGAGATAGTTATCTACTACGCCTGACATCACCTCGCCACGTGTTTTTTGCATGGCCTGTCCTGTAAGGGCTTTATTATATTCAAAGGCCGCATCCACAAAAGGCTTACTGAGATAATCCGCGTAGTTGCTGATATAATTTGCCCTCAGATATGTTTTCCAATCCTCAAGCGGAACTGTTTTGAAGAGTGTGTTCAGCTTATCATAATAGCCAGATTGGGCTACATCCAGCGAATCAAAGGTAGCCCCGAGCTGTTTAAAAACGGTAGCCCAACCTATATTTGCTTGTTGTTTATTTAAGTCAGCCAGCGCTACTTTATGGAAATTACCTTTTACGTCCCGTAGTTCGATATTGGTCTTATGTGAGGAAGCCAACTGCTTTTGGATATCGTAAACAAGGGCAGCATTTTTTTGCGCTAAAGCTGCATCGCTTCCTGTCAACGTAAAGAGATCAGTAAGATATTTTTTATATGCCTGCTGTATGGCAATGGTGGAAGTGTCAGTCTTGAAGTAATAATCCCTGTCAGGCATACCAATACCAGTTTGATAAATATGCCCCATATTCATGCTACTGTTTTCCTGATCAGGTAAAATCTGAAAGTCAATTAGAGATATGTTTGACAATTTGGTTTCTTCCGCCACGAATGTGAGCATATCAGCAATACTGCCAATGGCGTCGATCCGCTGTAAGCCTGTTTTGAGTGGCCCAAATCCACGCTGATTGATGATAGTAGTGTCCATTCCGGCAGCAAAGAAATCACCGATTTTTTGTTCAAGGCTGCCAGCGGGATTGTTGCTTTTTGACACGCTGTCAAGGATACCCTGTAACTTCAGTCGTTGCTGATAGTTCATAAACCGGTATGCACCTACGCCCGATTGGCTGGGTGGTATTTGTGCGGTATCATACCATTTTAAATTTACATAATTATAAAAATTATCGCCAGGCTGGATGGTTGAGTCAATCCCTTCAATAGCAATGAAGGTTTTTTCAGTAGTTTGTTGCTTGCAGGCAACAAAAGAACCTAAGAAAAGCGATAGTAAGAACCAGTTTTTCATATAGATTATATTAATGGCCAAATGATGTTGACTGATTGATAAAGATATCGTTTCTATCTAAGTTTTTATCAAATCTCCTTTATCTGGGGATGCTGCGATATCCGGTAATAACCTTTCTTTTTTGCTGGGCAACCTGGAAACTATGGTCTGCAAAGGTTATTTGTAATAAAAGTAGTGTATAATAGTGTAAATATTGTGTTTGCTCTACGTTTAGACGCAAAAACTGCAAAAATGAGAACAATAAGAAGCAAGAAAGATTGGGAAAAGTTACTGAATGAAATGGTCGGGCGACAATGATGTATCGGGACCTGGGCAACTATTCAAAGGTCTTCGAATTACACCAGCTTACACAGACACTGAACAATACAGCTTCAATTGAATTGGCGTATTGTTATTACTATGGAGTTGGAACTCCAATTGACAAAAGGAAAGCGTTTGAGATTTTTGAAAGAATTGCGGGAGAGGAATCTCAGGGAACGAATTATCAATATGAGGAGATGACGCAAACTATTTCCTGGGCGTTTTTATCTGGAGGGATTAATTGTGGAAAAATCAATAGAAAAGGCAAGATTCTATTTCGGAAAAGCTGATGTTGATAATGACCACAGGAATGCGAGTGAAATGTTATTATTGATCGGACGTAAATAATGATATAAATCAGGCGCAAAAAAGGCTGTATCATTAGTATGATACAGCCTTTTTTGAACTTATATTATTTAATTAGTATCTCTTGTCACGCGCTTCACTTTTACTGTTACCTCATAAGTACCCTCCTGGTAGATATTAAACTGAAACCTTGGATTCGCACTATATATCTGCTTGTTATCCGGAGCATAACCAGGGTCAGCTATTACATACTGACTGGGAATACGGTAATAGATCAGGTAACCGTAAGTACTTTGCTTCAAAGGAAACGGTGTTGTCTCGAAATTACAGGTCATTGTGGAATCTGTATATACGAGTGGATGGAACTGCGCATAAGTACCAAAATCGCTACGATCACCTCTTCTGATAATTTCTCCTGCAGAAGGATTGAATGGCTTGCCATTTTTGTCTGTTATTTTCAGGACAATATTGGTGCCCTCGTCAGAAGTCTTTACGATGGTTACTTCAGGTGCTCCGATGTCATAACTGGTAGTTGTACCATCAAGAAACAAAGCAGCTCCACCGGCGCCGATTACATAGGGCGCATCATCAACCAAAGTAAAGGAGGCGATGTTCTTGAAGGTTTTAGTGCCATTTTCGTTGGTGGCTTGTATATCAAAATCGTATTTGCCCAAAGGGACTTTGGTCGTTGTATTATAAAAGGTAAATGCGCCTGTATGAATATTGAAATCGAAGGGCGGTTTATTTACCAGTTGTCTTTTCTTATTCAACAGGTCTACGGTAGTATCTGTATCTGGATTAAACTCACCGATCCATTCGTAGCGGCTGTAAGAAGCAAAGAGTGAATCTGCATGATGGCCTGAGCTGTCCCTGATATCGAGTAGTTTATATACTACCGGTGCGCTGGAACCATCATTACTAACCGCAACAGTTTGCTCTATTTGTCCGCGTTTTACCTCCATCGGATTATCAACATACCGTATCTGGTTACTCAGGTAACCATTTTCCACCTTTTTACAGGCAGATGAAAGCGCAACGGCTGCAAGCAATGCATAAGCAGTAGCTTTGAAATTACTATTCATGATAATAGAAATAAAGTAATGATTAATTGTTTAAATCCTGGAAGTAAGTGAATGTGTGATTGTTATTCAACACATGCAATACACCCGTTGTGGTAAGAATACCTGTTGTCTGACAAAGGGTTTGTAATTTCTGCCCATCCTTCAACCCTGGTAAACCAGTAGAGTCTGTTGGTACAGGATAACCATTCTCCGTAGCAATCAATTTGGTCAGGTAAATATATTTTGGCTTAGTGGTGAAAACCGTACCATCTGTATAATCAGTGGTAGGAATCAATTGTACCAGACGAAGTTCCCCATCATTTGCCTTAAAGAAGCGACCAATTTCAGTAGTGTTGTCTCTTGTAATCTTCTCTTTAAAAAGATAGGCTCTCAGGGAGTCTCTCATCACCGCGTAGTCAATAGAATCGAAGGTGTACAGGAGATTTTCGTCGTTCATTTTTACCCGCAGGTCTTCCTGCTTTTCTGCTACATAGTTACTGATAGCATAGTCAGTGATAGCGAAGAATGTTCCTGAGGCATTCACTTCCTCTTTCAGCCCTGTTCTGTCAATCAGTAATAACAGTGTATCAAATAAAGGGTTTGTTCTTAGATAATCGTAAGTGGTCATATTTACGTGCGGATCGGTAATACTGCCGCCGATTGTATAATCTTTCTTACAGGAGAAGAAAACTATTGTCATTAATATGAGGATTCCGGAAAAGATCTTTTTCATACAGCTGGTTTAAAGTGATTAGAGTTTACCCTGCCAGAAAGGTGTCTGTGCAAGGGTGTAGTCGTCTTTGAACATGTTAGGATCGATTGGCCATAACCATCCTCCTTTATTGTACTGATCCTGACTGAAAGATTCATTATAAAGCGTCACTTTATCATTTCTTACAAGATCAAAATAAGATTGCCCTTCAAAGAATAATTCTCTCAGGCGTTCTTCCAGTATTGTAGTAGCCAGTGCTTCGCCTGCGCCATTATAGTCGGGTACGCCAGCTCTTTTACGTACCTGGTTTAACAGTGTGACAGCTTCTCCATCACGGCCTAACTTATTTAAAGCTTCTGCTCTCAGGAGTATAATATCGGCGAGCCTGAATATATTCAGGTTGTTATTTAATCTCGGATCTCCTTTTGTAGAGCCATCTGCGTAGGTGATATTAGCATATTTAATCACCTGGCCATTAGAGGACTGTGGTTGAAAGAAGAAGCTTCTGTAACGGATATCTGTAGCACTATCTGTTTTATAAAGATTGTTGACATAGATTGTACTCACAGGCCATTCCAGGTATCCTTTACCATAAACAAAAGGTTGCATGAGTGTAACGGCAGAACCGTTGCCACCACCATTGATGGCAATGCCTTCATTCTGTCCTCCATTAATATTGATCTCGAAAATGCCTTCCGCTGATTTGCCGATGAATACAGATGCGTAATTAGCAGAGTCTACCAGCTGGTAACCACCTTGGGTAATCACTGTATTGGCAGCAGCCTCACAACCAGCATAATCTTTTTTCCATGCCTTGATATGTGCTTCCAATGCATAGGCGCTTCCTTTGTTTGCTCTTACAGCACGCTGTCCTTCATCGCTGTAACCAAAGGCCATATCTTTTTCAGCAATACTTACATCTGCCAGACATTGTGCCAGTACTACATCAGCAGGACTTCTCGGAATATTTAAAGCAGCATTGGCGTCATAGTCAGGCGTAAGTTTTAATGGTACGCCACCCCATACCCTGCTCATGAAGAAATAAGTAAAAGCACGGAGGAAGTATGCTTCCCCGATAATATGGGACTTAGTAGCAGGATCGACAAATTTTGTAGAGTCGATACCTGGTACCCTGGCAATGATCAGGTTTATCTGCTGAAGTAGCTTATAATATTTCTGCCAGTTCCAGTAGCTGCCGCCATTTACGTTCAGGCCCGTAAAAAGCCCTAATGCCACGTTGCTGTTGCCCGAGTCATAGTTTCCGTTGATCAGAAATTCGCTGGCAGGAACGTCGCCATAGACATGCCATGTGTTATCTGCGATAAGAATATTTCTCAACAGCGCATAGGCGCCCGCGATGGCGGTATTTGCATCTGATTCATTGGTGAAATATGCTTCTGTGAAAGTAGAATTGTGAGGCTCCAGGTCCAGTATCTTACTGCATGATGATAATGTCATGATGGAAGCCAGTAATAAGGTGATATAACCTTTATGTAAGAGTCGTTTGTTCATGATCCTTTGTTTTAAAAATTATAGACTGACATCCAATCCCAATGTGAATTTCTTAGGCAGGGGATAGCCACTGCCACTATATACACCAAAGGCATCTACCTGTTCTGCATCAGGTACATTCTTTGATTTCTGGAAAATCTTCAGGTTATCTACAAGACCATAGATACGCACACGCTTCATATGCACTCTTTCCAGTAATGCGGGATTCAAGCTATAACCCAGTGATATTTTCTTAATACGCAGGTAGGCACCGCTTTCTACCCACTGTGAACTTACCAGTGCATATTTATAACGGGTACCTGTTACAGAACTCAATGAAGGATACTGTGCATTATCACCTGGATTATACCAATAATTGATACCATTCAGGTCGGGCAGGGAGTGTGTACTGATCGAGTGTAAGGGATTTGGATCACCATCATCAGTCGGTACCAGCTGGGACAATCTTCCCGCTAAGTAATCATTGTAGATCTGACGACCGGCAGTGAACGTACAGAAGATATCCAGTGTAAATCTTTTATAGCTGAATGTGTTACTGAAACCACCTGTCAATTTAGGATTGGGGTTGCCCGTAGGAACATAGTCTGTTGCATCCAGTACGCCGTCTCCATTGGAATCCTGCCAGATCGGGTCTCCTCCTCTGAAGGGATAACCATAGAAGTTGAGAACTGAACCTGTTACAGGATTCACAGGTACATCAGCATCGGTTCTGTATATACCGGTTGCTTTGAATGTATTGTATGTGTTAATAGGCTGACCTTGTCTCAACAAGTATTTATCAAGATAGATATCGCGGCCACCATTTGGTAAAGAGGTAATGATGTTATCGTTATGGGCGATGTTCAACAGGAACTGCCATTGGAATGGTTTGGTAGGTTCAAAGATATTGGCAATGAACTGCATTTCTACCCCTGTATTTCTCACACCAATAGCATTGGCGGTGTTAGTGGAATAACCGGTAGTGATAGGCACCGCCAGTGTGAAGATCCCTCCATGTGTGGATTTAACATATGCATCTGTCACTACGCTAAAACGCCCATTCAACAAAGTAAGATCCAGACCCAGGTTCGATTGGCTTGTTTTCTCCCAGCTCAGGTTTGGGTTGGAAAGACCTTTATCAAAATTAAGGGAGATCGCAGGAACACCATTGTAAGATAGGGATTGGTTGTTGCCTGTAGAAGGGTTGGTGCTACCAGGGAAGGCGCCTGCACCAATGTTGTAGGTGTTATAAGACAGGTAGTTATCACCACCATCCGGTTGACGTCCGGTTTCACCATAACTTGCGCGCAGTTTTAATAACGTGAGCCAGCTACTTTCGTTTTTCAGCCATGGTTCATCACTGATCACCCAACCTGCAGACACGGAGGGGAAGTAACCCCAGCGATTGTTTTTACCAAAACGGGAAGAAGCATCCGCATTTATTACAGCAGATAACAGATAGCGTCCTTTAAAGCCATAGTTGACACGCAGGAAACCCGTCTGAATTCCGCTCTGTAGCAAGTCGGTGCTGGTTTCAGCCAGATTCTTATCAAGTACCGTAACTGTCCGGATCTGGTCATTCGGAATACCTACTGCGCTTGATATTGTCGCCCTGTATTCCATGTACTCCGTATTCTGACCCAACAACAGGTTCAGGGTATGGTGTTCACCCAATCCGGTGGTGTATTGAAGGGCATTACTCATCAGGTAATTGTTCCTGTTTTCCACAAAGCTGGATGCGGCTCCCGTTCCATCTCTTCTTACCGCGCCTGGGGTATATGAATCCGAACGTGCACTATGTGCCGTGTAAGATATTACTGTATTAAAGCTGAATTTTTTAGAGATTTTCCAGTCAATTACAGGACTGATGGACAAATTATCATCTGAGTTGCGGTCTGTCTGATTGGTAGTATTGCCGAAAATGAAAGCCGCATTAGCAGGCGATAAATATAATGCTGACGATGGTAAAGGGCTTGAAGCGTAATAACCGCCATTAAAAGGACCATACCCTCCTGACAGATCATTAATAGATCTGGGTCTGTCGGATCTGGCATAGCGGATAATGGTGCTGATATTCAGTTTGGGAGATAAATTCAAACCAGTAGTGCTACTGAAACTATATCTCTGAAAACCGGATTTCTTGATAATGCCCTCTTCATCATAATAATTAAGAGAGTACCTGTAGTTGATAAGATTAGTACCTCCACTTACGGAAAGGTCATAGTTACCAACCTGGCCCGTTTGATACAGCTGGCCCTGATAGTCGTTTGCGTTGTTAAAAGCGGGATTCAGACTGTCCGTAAGTATCTGAGGAATATTCTGGAGGTTTAGGTATTGTCCATAATGCTGTATCAATGCCATTTTGCCCCGGCGTTCTTCAGCACCGATCAATATCTTATCAAGCGACGGCATATCTGTGATACCATGATAAGCAGAGAAGTCGATTCTGGGTCTACCGGTAATACCACGCTTGGTCGTGATGATAATGACACCACCAGCACCCCTGGAACCGTAAATGGCAGCAGCAGACGCATCTTTCAGGATGTCAATACTCTGGATGTCATTTACGGCAATACCTGCTAACGCATCCGTATTGGTACCACTACCATAGTTGATGGCAGCGATATCTTCTGTACTTTGTGGTACCCCATCAATTACATATAATGGGCCACTCAAAGCACGGGCAAGACTTGCTTTACCTTGGGCAGTGGTGAAGTCACTGTTGATACTTCTACTGACTGCTGTATTACCACGCATTACTATATTACTTCTTACACCAGGTTCACCCGAAAAGTTCTGGACGTCCAGTCCAGGCGCACGACCTTGTAAGAGCGCACCCAGTGAGGGGGTAGGGACATCCAATAAGTTTTTAGGATTTACAGAAGTCACAGAAGCCGTCACACTCTTGCGGGAAGCTTCCTGATAACCGATAACCACTACATCTTTAAGGTCCGTTTTATCGCGCTTTAATACAATAGCTACATTGGATTCAGCACCTTTCACTTTATAAGTAAAAGGCAGATAGCCGACAATTGAGAATGTCAGGGTGCTACCTACATTGGCTTTGATGGTAAAGCCGCCATCTATATTTGATACTGCACCTGCTTTAGAATCAGAGATACTGATCGATGTGCCTGGAACGAATGTGCCGTCTCCTCCGTCCTTGATAGTCCCGGACACACTGACACGCGTGTCCGCCGTGCCTTGTGCATTGGCAAAATTAGACATAAGGGTGAAGACGAGCGTTAATAACACTACACTACAGCCGTAGCTGTATCTTGTTAAATTAACAATCATGAAATAGAATTAATGGAGGATTATGAAATTGGTTGATAATGCCCTATAGGCAATAGATTTAATACGGGCTTGTTTAATACTTTTCCCAGTATTATGCTGTTACAAATTTTTCGTTGATATAATAATAACTGGCATGAGCGTTGTAAAAAAGTCTTAGACCCACATATCCTTATTGTTTGCTCTGCGACACTAATTGGCCTCTCATTGTTCGTCTCACGTGACTAGCTGTTTTTGCCAGACTTGATTTTGGTTGCTATAAAACTATCGAATTTTGACAAGATAGTACGTATTTGGTAAATAAGTAGTCATTAAAAAGTGAACGGATTGTAAACAATCTTAAATGAAATTTAAATGCTCTGGTAGTGTAGTCGACAAAGCCACAAGCGCTTAATCAGCTAAAGGAGGGTAATCTATCTGAAAACAAAAGAAGGACAAATCAAACGGTAATGATTTGTCCATACTAAAAGGATAAAGCATGTCTTCTTTGGGAGCATTTTGCGAGCTAAGGGGTGTCTTGTTTGAAAGACATTACCAGGTACCTCCGGGGAGATATTAAAAGACCAGTGGCGTCATTGGATGCTGTTTCTGATATACCAAAGAAAGAATGGTAATGCGCCGTTTTTTTTTGCGTAGAAACAATAACTATTAATCATGATGCTTTATTTATATTTGTTTTGTGTCTCTGATGATGAATTGGTAACAACTATCCTGATCATTAACGATCTTCACTTACAAAGTATTATAATATAGACATGTATAAGATGAGAGCCATATTATTAATTATCAACTTGTTTTTGATTGTAGTAGCTCAGGCGCAGCAGAGTGGGAAGAGATAACTCCAATAAAGTATGAAAGTTTTTTCTCTTTTGTTGATGGTTGTTGCCCGGTCAGACTTAATGGAAAATGTGGGTTTATTAATGATGGAATAATGGGATCTCATTCTACATAAACAAAAAAGGGAGAAGTGATAAAGTAAAATAAAAGCCTTCAGCATCGTATCTGAAGGCTTTTATTTTTCTGAAGGGGAAAGGAGATGTTTTGAACCTTTCTGCCAGCATCTATTTGTTGTTTGTCTGTTGATTAAATTTCAATGTCATTAACTGCGTTACCTTTTTCAATTTATGGGTAACAGCTTTTGTTTGCTTCAGATGGACGTCAGCATCGTTACTGATACACCTGAGATCTGCTAATGACAGGTAATCGGGGTGGTAGATTTCTGATATGGTTACATACGGGTATTCTTTCCCGTTTTTTTGAATATAGAAAATATACATCCAGATGGATAATTTTTGAGGCGTAACATTTCCCATTAACTTATATAATGCATTATAATCGACAGACGGAGACAACTCTCCCAGATAGATTGTCTTCTTTTCAATTTTCCAACCCTGTGCTTTGAAAGTACTTCCTATGGAACCTCCGTTTACAACTTGCTCATGTTCTTTTGAAAAGGAACTGTCGATATTTTCCGGATAGTCTACGATAGCCAGTGTTCGGGTTATTTTCTTACCATCATAAAGGTTGGATACCCTTAAATGAGGACTGTTATAAAGCACATCAATCCCGTAAGCCCCAAACTTTTTCTCGATTCTTTCGCTATTTAGCAGATTGGCAGGCAGTGTTGAATCACAAGGTATAGAAGCTACTGTCTGATCATGGCCGTGTTGAGCATAAGATATGCTAGCAGAAAATAATATCGCCAAAAATGCCAGAACAAATATGTGTGATTTAGCGTTCATGCTTATGTTTATTTGTTAGATGTAAAAGTATCAAAATAGTAGCATATCCGTTAACGTAGGCAAATCTTGCAATATTGTTTAAAATATAGTGATGACATAAAATATGTGAACTAATATTCCCCAAAACCTATGTTGAAATGCGACAGGTCTACAACCCAAAGGGTAGGTAGAGCGATCTACTGAGATGATATTCGTGCTTTTGGTTGCAATAATTGCTTGCATAGGGAAATATTGGCGACGGATGATTGCTTTATTTAAACTTAATAAAATGAAATTGGAAAACAGTACTGTATTGATTACAGGGGGAACTAACGGGATTGGTTTGGAGTTTGCGAAACAATTAATGCAACATGGTGCAAACGTTATTGTTACCGGTCGCAATCCTGACAAACTGGATGAAACAAAAAGGCAATTTCCAGGTATAAATACTATTCAAAGCGATGTGAATAATCCGGATAGTATTAAGGCGCTTTACAAGCAGGTTACATCCCAATTTCCTGAGTTGAATATCATCATTAATAATGCGGGAATTATGCATAGTGTGGAGGTAAACGATAAGGGTGTGGACATATATAACGTTACGGAGGAGATTGAAACGAATTTTTCAGGAACCATCCGGATGATTCATCAGTTTCTCCCTCATTTGATGAATAAAAAATCTTCAGCGATTGTAAATGTTACGTCAGGTCTTGCATTTGTACCATTCACTGTTTCACCAATATATTGCGGCACGAAAGCGGGCATTCATATATATTCACAGGCATTGCGGCTTCAACTGAAAAACACAAGTGTGAAAGTATTTGAGGTGGCTCCTCCGAAAACAAACAAGCCTTTGCAAACAGGTATACCGGAAAAGAGTCATCCCAGGGATATGAAAGTAGACAAAATGGTGAGCCTTTCTATTCAGGGTATTTTAAATGATAAGCTGGAAATCAGACCTGGATTAGCGAATGTTATGAAGTGGATGAGCCGGATAGCGCCTAACTTCTTTACGGAAATGATAGATAAAAGAATAAGTAAAGCAAAAGCTAGTCTCCAACATTAATAACCATCCCATGAATATAGTAAATTCTATTAGTAAGGTTTTTTCCATAGTAATAATGATGACGCTTATATCTTGTACTATTCCCAGGAGATTATATTTAAGTAATAAAGTTGGTAAAACAATCACGATAACTGTTGATAGTACTTTTGTAGGAGATAAAGGAACAATGTTGTTTTCATTTATGCATGAGCTGAATGGAAGACGAGTTGCTCCCGGGCATATCAGAATAAGTTTTGGGAAGGAAAAATGGGATAAAGCTGATGAAGAAAGTTTGAAAAATCTACTTCAGAACGTAATGATCAAGAAGGATGGAGATACCAAAGGCTTTAGATTGCCCAAAGATATACGTATAGGTCATGGAATACTGATTCCTAATGGGACAAAGGGCCAGGGAGTGAGTAGATAGAGGAATGGGGTAGGTAGAAATGGGAAGAAAGTTGTTTAATGACGGATATGATGCTACAACCTCTTACAGGTCTTTAAATAATGCAGAGGTTAGTTTTATACAATTAGCTTAGCCGGGGGACGGTTAAATTTGTATGAATCAAAAAATGACCCAGATGACACCCTTTACAATAGCAATTCCACAAGAAGTATTAAATGATCTGTCTATAAGATTAAAACAGACGCGTTGGACTGATGAACCAGAAAATGCTGGCTGGAATTATGGCACCAATCCGGCTTATTTACGCGAACTGGTAGATCACTGGCAGAATAATTACGATTGGAGAACCCAGGAGACCTATCTGAATAAATTTCCACAGTTTAAGATAGCAATAGATGGTACCATGGTGCATTTTATATATGTGAAAGGAAAATCTAACGACGGCAAACCATTGATCTTAACCCACGGATGGCCAGATAGCTTCTATAGGTTTCATAAAATAATCCCCATGCTTACTGATCCCGAAAATTATGGCGGTAATGCAGCAGAGGATTTTGATCTTGTGATCCCCTCAATACCTGGTTTTGGATTTTCAGACCGCGTTCCGCAAAGTAGTGATCAGACGGCCCGTTTATGGGCCAGGTTAATGACAGAGGTATTAGGATACCGAACGTTCTTTGCAGCAGGAGGCGATATGGGTGCAACAATCAGCAAATCATTGGCCAATCAGTATCCTTCACAGGTCTCTGCTATTCATATCACGGATGTTGGCTATCCAAACGGGCGGGAGGATTGGTTAACAATGTCTGCCCCGGAGCAGGAGTTTGGCAGCTTTATCCAGCAATGGTTTTTTACAGAAGGGGCTTTTAACCTTCTTCAGACGACAAAGCCGCAAACACTAGGTTACGGCTTAAATGATTCCCCTGTAGGTCTAGCATCCTGGATAATTGAAAAGTTCCATGCTTGGTCTGGTAAGCCGGAAAACTTAGACGATCAATATACGAAAGATGACCTGATCACCAATATCATGATATATTGGATCACGGAAACCATTAATACCTCAATCCGTACATATGCTGAGGAAGGTAAGGCCGCCTGGACAACAGGCTTGCAATCGGAAATGAGAGTCGAAGCCCCTACAGGCGTAGCCTTATTTCCGGGAGAAGCACCTTTTCCAATAGAATGGGCCAACAGGAAAGTGAATGTGCAACGATTTAATATTATAGAAAAAGGTAGCCATTTTGCTGCGTTGACTGTGCCAGATCTGTATGCAAAAGAATTGAGGGATTTCTTTTATGGCAAATTTTAAAACCGCTAAAGCAATAAGAAATCACTAATTAATTACTCCTTTCAGAAAGTTTAAAGCCTTCAGATCCATCTGTGGGCTTTAAATTTTCCGGAAAGGCTATGAAGGACAGCCCTCAATTCTTTTGATGAAAATTGGGATGAAATCCTCCTTTCTCCGAAAATATTACCTATGCCACCTGCTAATTAGGAGTACAGAAATAATTTTTTTGACGGCATAGGGGTAAATGCTTCTAAAACAGTCTTAATTGGAAATTACAAATTTGACAGGGGACACGTTTTTAACAAAAAATTGTAATTCGCTGACTTTTTATGTGGAAACAATACCGGATATTAGGAATCATCATTTCACTCGGAATAGGTCTGGCCGCAGTACCCATTAAATTGACCGGAAGTGATGTTCATTCGGGTGGTCTATATTTAGCGGTACGCACAATCAGATATACTTTCACAGCAGGACTACTTGCATTTTTTTTACACCTTTGGTTGAACAGAAAATATGCCTTGCTTCACAATAAAGGACGATATCTGGCCTACGTATGCAGCATCATATTTGTTACCATAGCTGTTTTTATCGCTTCTATCTTACTCGATTTTGTATTTAGCAGACTATCGACAAACTCCTCCTTATCCATTGCCATAGAGGATCTGAACTGGTACCTGATGATATTAAGGTGTTTACTGCTTAGTATGGTACAATTTCTTATTGTATTTTATTTGCAATTATTGAGAGAAAGGCAAAATCGTATTCTTGAATTAGAAAAGCTTAAACAAGCGCAGTTGGAAGCCGATTTGTCCAATTTGAAGGAGCAAATGAGTCCACACTTTTTGTTTAACACATTAAATACTTTAATCTCGATAACACAGGAAAAACAGGTTAAAGATTACGTTGCTGATCTTGCCAGTGTTTATAGATATATGCTGGTTCATAATAAGTTGCATGTTGTTTTAATAGAAAACGAATTAAATTTCATCAAGTCTTACTTATATATTATTAAAACACGCCTAGGAGATGCCATTGAAATAGACATTCATCTTGAAGGGGAATTAATGCAGACCCTGATACCTCCACTGACATTACAACTTTTGCTGGAAAACGCGATTAAACATAATATAGCATCTGTTGGCAAACCTTTAAGAATACAGATCTATAATGACGCATCGTTTATCATCATAAGTAATAATCTCAACCCAATGAAATCACAGTATTATTCAACGGGGGTCGGACTAAGTAATTTGCTGAACCGCTATCAGCTCTTATTTTCCGGAAATTTAATAATTGAAAAAAGCTCAACAATGTTTACTGTTAAGTTGCCTATATATGAGAATTTTAATTATAGAGAATGAAATCAATACGGCAAATGAGTTGAAAAGAATATTGGTTGATCTGGATGCATCCAATATTATAATAGCCATCCTTGATTCCGTAGAAGAGAGTGTTAAGTTTTTGAGAGGGAATGACTTACCGGATCTGATCTTTTCTGATATTCAACTGGCAGATGGAATGTGTTTCGACATCTTCAGGGAAGTTCCCATCAAAACACCCATAATTTTTTGTACATCTTTTGATGAATATATGCTTGATGCCTTTAAAACAAATGCAGTAAGCTATTTATTAAAACCTATCACTAAAGATTCGGTAAGAACAGCAATGGAGAAATATCAAACACTGAAATCAGTTTTTGAATCAGCTGCTGCGACACTTACTATTGAAAAACTAGGCCAGCAATTAAAAAACAACTACAAAAAGTCTATACTTGTAGAACAACGGGAGAGTATTATTCCTCTTCCTGTAAATGATATTGCTTATATTTATTTGGAAAATACGATAGTACAAATCGGAACAGCCAAAAATCACCAATATTTCATTTCTTCAACGCTTGACGAATTGGAGAGAATGCTTGATCCGGAGGTGTTCTATCGCGCCAATCGCCAATTCATCATTAATAAGCTTTCCATTGTTAATGTAGAAAAAATTTTCCCCCGAAAGTTGCTTGCTAAACTTGCTGTAAATACCCCCGAATCAATAGTAATCAGCAAAGCAAATGCATCATCCTTTCTCCGATGGCTGGAAGGTTTGTAATAATAGATGATAATAAAAAACACGCAATACTTTGGCGTTTTATCACTACATGTTCCGCAGTGGTAGCGGCTCTTTTCCCTGCATCTCCTATAAATGGATCGTGCGGACTGTAATCATTCATGCTTAAATATCAGGTACTATAAAAGAATACACATTCCTTGTTGTATGCAATGCAGACGTACTTGTTTTGTAAATGATGCAACTAGTATGTTTATATCTCTTCGTTAGACTTGTATAGTATGACTTCCAGAAAATATAGCTATGGTCAGCGTACTTGTTTTTATTGCTCCAAATAAAAAAAATACAACGATGTAATGATCGGGAAATTGTTGTTTTTTATCCCAAGCCGGAAAATATCATGCAATAAAAAAATCCCCCGTATACACGATTTTATCAAGTTCTTTTAAGGTCTGTCCGGCTTAGCGGCTTATTTGCCCGCCTCTCATTGATTGTCTCAATAATATTTTACGATTACTACTTCATTTGCACCAGAAACGAAAGTTATATGGATTATTTGAAGCTCTTCGGACTTACACTAATACTGGTGATAAAATTGACTGTCTTTCCTGTTGCCGCGCAGAATCTTCCGCTTCATCATGGTTATGCGCATAATGATTACCATCATAAACGACCTTTGTATGAAGCTCTTGGGAATGGCTATACCTATATCGAAGCAGATATTTACTTGTGGCGTAATCAACTGATCGTGGCGCACGTAATACCACAGCTTCGCCTGCATAAAACATTGGAGAATTTGTACCTAGCGCCACTACTCAATTGCATTAACGGAACTGATCGAAGAACTACCATCCCTGACGCTCCGATAACGCTCATGATTGATATCAAGTCGGGTAGTGAGCGTACCTATCAAGCCCTGGACGCATTATTGGGAAAATACCACGAAATGCTTTCAGAATATCGTGACGGACAAATGATCCAGCGTCAGGTTACCATCGTCATCACAGGACACAAGCCGGTTGCATCTATAAAAACACAGCGGAACCGTTTTGTTTTTATAGATCAGGACCTGATGCAGGTGCAAAAAGATACATTGGCTGCTAATCTTTACCAAACGGCCAGTTGCAAATACGCGCGTATGTTGAAATGGACAGGACGGGGTGATTTTCCTGCAGAGGAACGCCGTAGGCTTTGTGACTATGTGATGCAGGCACATCGTTATGGCAAAAAGGTACGCCTGTGGGCATCACCGGAAAACCCCGTGGTATGGAATGCGCTATTGGACTGTGGCGTAGATCTCATTAACACGGACCGGCTCACTGATCTAAAAGATTTTTTAAACGACCGCCAGGTGATTGCCAATGTACTCCCTGGAACTTAACCTACAATTGTGTCATAACCAAGGTGGCAGATGGCAAGTCCTGCTATCCTTCCGATAAAAGCTCACGCCTCGCGTGGGCTTTTATTTTCTTAGTGGAGAAAGAAGTGTCTCCCCGGACCTTTGACAGTCAGCATCATGTAAGCTAAGACCTATTGTTTACAATGAGGAGCAAGTTAAAGTCAACTATCTCAAAGACCATAATGAGGAGACAAACCAAGTTGCCTGAATACATCCGCAAGCGCGGAGGCGATGATAGCATTTCCTTTATCTGATGGATGTAATCCGTCGTAAGTAAGGTTTACCGCTGCTGGTGGATAGGGATATTCATTATTTTCAGGATTGAAGGGTATGTTTACAAATGCCGGGTATTTATAATTGACATATTTACCGTTTTTGGGATTCTTCAGATGTTTGAACTTTACCATGTTTCTCAGTGTAAGCAGCGGATGATGATATAGGTCGACGACCGGAATCTGTTCATAGCGTCCGATAGTTAAAACCGCATTTGCAAATTCTTCCAGTGTTTGCCCATTTTTCTTCTGGTAGGAACCGAAAGCATTATTTTTAGCATCTGCGATATACACAAAATCGTTACGCTGCATAGGTGTGATCAATACAATCTTGGCCTCGGGATTCAGTTGGCGGATCTTACTGATAATGATCCGGAAGGAGCCATAAACTGTTGTATTCCCATTGTCATGCTGATAGTCATCCAACTTTCCTACCGGTCTGCCCTGCCACCAGTCGTTGGTGCCAAGAAAAACAGAATATACATCTGCTTTGATCAGACCAAGACTATCAATGTTACCTGCGATTCCACCTGATGTCCATCCGTTATGTCCCTGATTGATATATTTAAGATTGGGCAATATCTCATTCAGGCGGGTTAAATATCCTTTAGACACCCTGTTACCCGTTTCATCCAGATGATCATTCAGATAGGTGATGGAATCGCCGATAGCTACCCAGGTTAATTCTTTCTCCCTGAATGAAGACAGTAGAAATATGGCAAGTAATATTGGTAGATACTTTTTCATGTGGATTTTTTAAACTTGAAAATATTTGAGCGCTGGTGAAACGTTGGTGGATTACTGTCAATCTGCAGGAGCTAACGCGGTTCCCTGAGGTTTTGGTTTTTAAACTGTCATTAGTGTTTCTTAATCGTACCCTGTGCCATTGTAAGCCGATAAGTTAGCATTCTTTAATCATTTAAGCTAAGACCGCGCATCAATTATCTGCAATAAAAAAAGCCTTCAGATTAATCTGAAGGCTTTAATTTCTGCGGAGAAAGAGGGATTCGAACCCCCGGACCTTTGACAGTCAACGGTTTTCAAGACCGCCGCATTCGACCGCTCTGCCATTTCTCCGGTTGCAAAATAATAGTAGTGAACTCGAATCACCAAATATTTTTCTAAAATGTGTAAATCTTTTTATTGATTCTTTTCCCAGGTGCTTATATAATCATCAGCAAAGTCTTCAGTTTTCTTCGTATGCAGGGCTCCATCCACCTTTATGTATAGGTGCTACACAATGCCCGATTTCGTGCAACAACACCTTCCGGTAGATCTTTTTTATCGTCACATCAGCAAATTCCAGGTAGTATCCATTTCTGTCCTTAAGCAGGACTGTACTTTGTTCTGCGTAAAAAGAGAGGGCTTTAGAATCGGGTCTATTGCTTCTGAAGTACAGGCGCTTATCTTTTGACATAGCGGTGAGTTTAATGAGACATACCTTGCTGTTATGGATAAAATGGCCCTATAGAATCTCGCCTGGACAGGTATGATGACTTCTTGACCTTTGTAAGCCAGATATGCGTCAACGGTTGCGTGTGTTCAGCCAGAAGAGTGGCCAATTATAGATGCCATGGTCAAGTTTCTTGCGCATACGTCCGCCCATGATGGCGCCAAACTTTCTATTCCTTTTCCAGGCTGTCGCTTTTTTCGGTTGCATGTAGTGAAATTGTCAGAAGAAAGGGGGTATTGCTGTCAAATATAATGAAAAGGGAGGGTGGGATGTATCAGTATTATAATACTCCGATATTAATTGTCTTATTTTACTGATAGTCATGGGCTGTCTAATTTTGTTTCTGTTAATTAATCAGTAGTAAAAAAGCACTGGTATCATGAAAATTTATTTAACCGCTGTTATCAAAGCAAAAGATATATACAAAGACGAAGTAAGCGCAGTACTGCAGAACATGGTAGCGCACACCCGTAAAGAGGAAGCCTGCGAACTATACAGTCTGCATCAGGGGATAGAAGACAAGAACCTTTTTACTTTTTATGAGATATGGAAAAGTAAAGAAGGACTGGACGCACATAATCGACAGCCCTATATCAAAGCATTTGTTGAAATGGCGGCTGAAAAGTTACAGGAACCACCACTTGTCTTATTGACGACACTGGTGTAGTAAATGCTATTATCTGAATAACTGCAATAGATAACTTCAAATGATTAATCATGAAAGCAAAAGACTTTATAAACATAGCCGGATTAGCCGGTATATTATTGACGGGTGCATCCTTATATGCGCAAAGTACAGTAGGGGATACAGCCTGGTATTTATGGAAAGGCAATCGTGCCTGGCGGTACTGAGTTTACGGTGGCTGATATCCAGGCTGTATTGAAGAAACAGGGGATAAGCATCCGCAAAGGGGATGTGGTATTGTTTAATACCGGCTGGCTGGAACTGATCGGAAAGGATAATAAACAGTTCCTGGAAGTAGAGCCAGGGATTGGTATGGAAGCTGCCAGATGGCTGGCAGATGAGGAAGTAGTTGCTTTTGGAGGGGATACCTGGGCGTCCGAAGTATATCCTAATCCGAAGAGTAATGAAGAGTTTCCTGTCAATCAGTTTATGCTTGCAAAACGTGGGATCTATAATCTGGAATTGATAGACAGCCGCGCGCTGGTAAGAGATAAAGTATGGGAGTTCCTGTTCGTACTCGGACAACCGTTATATGTAGGATCTACACAGGTCAATATCAATCCTGTAGCGATCCATTAAGTATGTTGCGTGTGTATTGATAAAAAGCGGTGCTTGATATTGTAAATCCCCGATTTTTTATCAATTTAGCAGGAGATTTCCAAACCCTTGTGACTTATGAAATATATCATCTTTTCCGCCCTGCTACTTTTATTTTCCTGTGCATCGCAGGAGAATAAGTCTAATAGCGCCGTCCCTTCCAAAGATTCCACCGTAGCGCCAGTCGCTGTAACACCGATTGAAACAGTTCCCAAAGAAGAACCACAGATCCTTTTGGATGGTATCAGTGCCGGAACAGCATTGACACAAAAACAGATGATATTATATTTTCACGCGGATACCACCTACTATGAGTTGTTCAATGTAAGCTCTTCTTTAACGAGTATTGATTTGTTGGGAGATAGCCTCATGATCGCTGTCGTGCACCAGAATGATAATAACTGTGCAAAATCGGAGTTATATGTCATCAATCGCTATTCTTTTGATAAAATAAGTGAGAAAGAAATAGAAGTATCCTGCGATATGGATGACCAGTCACAGGACCATGTATCTTTTGTATTTACAGGTAAGCAGGAGTTTGTTATTACAACTGAAACATATGATAAAGGTGTGAATAGCGATGGCCCTTCCGCTACTGTCAAAGAATACTGGACCATTTTGCCTGATGGTCAGTTTGAAAAAAGGTCCGATAAACAAAGTGAAAAACATTCCTGATCGAAATGTACATTTAATGAGAAAAACTGTTGTAATTCTCAGCAGCTTTTACTATTTTTATCTAGTAGATAACCATGTGCAGTTGACCTGTCAGCCCAATATAGTTTCCATTACAAATCCAATGAATTACTAGACCCGCCAGCTGTTTTTCATTCTTCATTACATCTTTATTTATGAAAACCAGAGCTTTCAATTTAGCTATTGAAGCAATTACAGCTGTATTGCTTTTACTTTGGATTTACACCGGCCTCAATAAGGTAATTCAGTATGATAAATTTAGTTTTGAAGCAGGCCGTTCTCCTTTTTTACAACACATTTCTCCGCTGGTAGCTGTATTAGTACCTGTAGGCGAACTCCTCACAGCTGCCTTGCTGATTTTTAAACGGACGCGGGTAGCTGGTTTGTATGTCTCTTTATTTGCCCTGACATTGTTCACAGGATATGTGTATATCATGTTGCGGTATGCCTATGATCTGCCCTGTAGTTGCGGAGGCATTATAGAGCTCCTGACATGGGAACAACACCTGTTAGTGAATCTGATGCTGACCCTGCTGACTGCAATCGCGTTAATATTGCAAAGCAGTGTCGATATTTTACAGCAACGAAGTATATCATTGTCTTAACATTTTTATTGATCAATAAAACAGGAACCTTTGCTCCTGAATAAGCAGAGGCAGTCTATCTGACTGTATTAATTTCCTAACAAAATAAACCATACGTCATGAAAAAGATGAAGATCAGCCTTGCTGCACTGGTAGCTTTTGCTGCCGTTGGATTAACCCTCTCTACCAACGCAGGAACTATTATTAAAAAGACACAGGGTGTTTGCTACAGGACTGTCACTATCCCCGGATTACCGGCAGATCGTACAGCTACCTATGGTGGTAACCTCATTTTGTCATTCGGAAACACCGTAAAAAATGCAGCCGATCCTAATACTGCTGCCAATTGCAGTGGTGATGGCTACTTCTGCTGTGCTACTACTTTCCAGTCAGCTGGTAATACATACGTTTGGGAAGTATTTCTGACTGATCTCTGATCATAGCTGGTGCTGCTCACAGTAGCAATGCCGCTGAAGGAAATGCGACGCAACGATGCCGGGTAGCGATGAACTGCCTGGTCACCTATTCATCAACGGAGACTACTGGCGGGTAGTCTCCGTTCAGCTATTTTTTTATAAACTATGAAACGAACTTTATTTCTTATCAGCAGTACCATGCTGGCTGCATTGGCCTGTCTGGTTATACTGGTAACAGTAGCAGGTTTGCCTAATGATAAAAAGAATGGTTTTAAGCGGCAATGGCTGGCAATGAATGTACATAAACAATCTTCATCCACATTCCCATTGGCAGTTGAAAGATTATTTGGTACAGACGATGCGCTTTATTTATCAGCACCTTCGCATCAGCAGGTTTATCGTCTTGATGAAAACCTGCATATCACCGATACGATAGCTCTCGGCATTGATAGGCAGTTGAGACCTCCAATAAATTTTTTCGCTCATGGCGACCATATCTATGCTCATGAGTATAATAGTGGTATGATGTTTTCCAAAGGCTTACATCAGCCAGGAATAGATTCCATAAAATTATCCTCCGCGCCTTTTATAAAGTCCCTGATGTTATCCGATTCTCTTATCGTGATAAGAGGATTTGAAGCGGGTAGTTCGCGCCCCTTCTTTATCCGTATCAACACCCGCAGTGGTGTACGATATAAGTCCGGCGTATTATCTGAAAGGGCAGATGCGGGTTTCTCCAGCGATGGTATTTTATGTGCTGATGCAAAGAAAACGCAACTGTTTTATATACCTTACTTTGAGAATGGCATTTACTGTATGGATAGTGATATGAAATTGAAATATAAACAAACCACCATTGATACTGTCTTCAATAGCAACATCCAGGTGACCCAACGGGGAACTGGAGAAATGCAAAAACTATATGCCTCCTCACCACGCGCAAAGGTGAATAAACGCGCTTTTGCAAATGAGCAGCTGCTGTTTATTGAATCAGACCTTCGCGCAGACAATGAAGACGAAAGTGTATTCAGACTATACCCTGTATTAGATACATATCTCCTTTCTACAGGTGCGTATGCCGGTAGCTTTTATATCCCTGAGGATAAAAGAAAAGTCTTGTCTTATTATATCAGAGGCGAACGACTGTATGTGTTGTCCAGAGACGAATTGGCATTGTATATACTCAATAAATAAACAAAAGAAGCTGCTTTGCTATGTCAGACAGCTTCTCTGTTTGCTGTATCACGAACAATAGTTAAAGCTTGTTTAATGCTAATTGCGCTCTTTTCTTCATCCGGCCATTCATTTCCACTAATTCTCTGAACATATGACGCGCTTTGACTTTTTGGTGCTTGAATTTGTAACACATCGCCAGTTGATAATGTGCTAGTTCCCTGTAACGACTGCCTGAATCGGCGGTTAACTGTGTAAAACGGGACATTGCTTCATCAAGACTACCCTCATGATAGTAACTCATTGCCGTTTTATAAAGGACCTTATCCGAATCTGCATTTTCATCTGCTATTACGACCGATACTGCCGCAGCCTTGCCAGTATCTTTTGGCAGTTGACGGGCAGTGTTGGTAGAAAGCGTAGCCGCAGATACTACGTGTGCCTTACCAATTGCTGCCTGAGGTTCAGTACTGGCCGCAGGGGTATGAATGTTTTCTATAGTGGCAAAAGAGTGTTGCTTGTTTTCTTTTTTTACCTGTTTCTGGATAATGTAGAAAAGACCAAGTACCAGTATGCCTGCTACTGCTCCCCAGAAATAAGTTAAAAAGCTTTCTGTAATTTCTATTTTCTTTTGGTAACGCTCTGTTTCATGCAGCTGGGGCGCGATGTCGGTACTATTACGAATATATTGTTGTACTCTCTGACCCATCGCTTGATATTGCGTATTGAATTTCGGCTTTTGGAGAATCTCGACGGCATCACTACAAAGTTCACAATTGACGAGGTGCTGTTCCAGCAGGTGTTTTTCAACATGTGTTAAACGGCCATCTACATAACGTGGCAGCTGATCTTTATTAAAACAATGAACCCTGCTGAAGATCTTTAATATCTTGTCCTTGTTGTCCAAATTTTGCATATCCCGGAGTTATAACTTGTTCTTGTTTTTCAATTTTTATATATCCCAAATTCCTATGGTGTGTCCGTTTTCCCAGTTTTTCGTACCCTTGCATCATCGTTTCCTGTTGTGCAGGTGCTGTATATGCTACATTTGTGTGTTGCCCCTGTATTTCCAGTATTGCCTCTTCCTGACTAATTTCTTTTTTTCGTTTGGTTGATCTTGCAGGTCTCACAACAACGGTGTGTTCCTGTATTTCCAGTGTTGCATGTTCCTGTATCGTTTCTTTTTTTCGCCTTGTAGCTTTTGCAGGGGCGGGACTAACAACACCTTCCTCTATTTCTAATACTGCCCCTTCCTGTACGGTGTCTTTTTTCCGCTTCGCAGATCTTGCACGCCCCGGGCTGGTAACCTGTTCCTGTATTTCTAATGTAGCCCCTGCCTGATTGCTATCTTTTTCCCGTTTGGCAGATCTTGCGTACACTGGCGTCACAGTTTGCTCAGGTACGGTATCCGCTACAGGTTTTCCATCTCTTGCTTTGGCTGTTTCCAGGTTTGCCAGAGAGAGAGAAGCCAGTTCCTGTTTGGCACTTTTGACCATTGTTCTGACCTCTTCGATGGTGTAGCCCTGTTCAGCCGCTATTTCTGCAAATGTTTTCTGCTCAAAGTAGAATTCATGTAACAGATCCCTGTCGGCTTCATCCAGCTGATCAAACGCAGCATCCATAGTGGATGTAAGCTGCTGTTTCTGCAAGAGGTTCGTGTTCGCTTTTTCCACTTTATACTCCAGCCGCGTGATATCACTCGATGCGGAAGACGGGAAAAAGAAGGTGTTTTTAGTTGTCCTGTTTCCCTGTGACTTTATAAAGAACTGCATCCATTCGCCCAGCTTGGGAATGGTCTGCGTTTGCAGACTGTAAAACAGTCGTCGCAAAAGCGAGGGGAAGAAATCGTCCGGTGTATTACCGTAACTATTCAAAGAAGGTAAAGAGACTGCTGCCAGTAAATGACTATATCTTTCGAGCAATATTCCTGCTGCTTCTTCATCTTTCAGTTTTCTTGCTCTGGCCATCAGTTCATTGTCCGGCAAATTTGTAAGTTGCTGTAGCATAGGTATTACCAAATATTTGCGTAAAAAAATATATACAAAATAAACGCATTGATGTTTTAGCCAATAAGTATGCCGTAGCTGATGACTGTGGTGCCACATAAATGGTTTATACCATACTTAATTTCGTAATAGATTGATTACTAATTCATGTAATTGAATTGTTGGTTTTAGTAGGTGTGGAAGTGTTACAGGCAGATTGGGGATGGGAATAAGTGAGATATGGAAATGCGAGTTGTAACTATTTGATAATCATATTCAAAAAGGATTGATGGTGGAAATCACACCACACACATATAGAATAGATGTATAAGGTCTAAAATGGATAACATCAGTAGATTGTCTGTTTTTATACTCAGTGATATGGGGCAGAAAGGCTATCACATATTGTGGAAAAGCGTAGTTACAATTTGAGGAGGAATTGTTGAGCTTCGGGAATACTTGTACTCAATTTATAAATAGATAGGCCACTTGATATTACCGCGATGCTACTCAGGTCTAGCACTCAGGTTATAACAGTATTTATGGTAATAATACTTATAGTAGACACCATAGCAGTTGCCAGTGACTATATTTTTGGAAAACTTAAAATCGCTGTAAATAAAAGAACCGCCTTTGCGCAGTTCTTTTATTTACAGCGATTTTTAACGCCAACCTAATCCGGGAGCGACATGCTCCAGGATGGATGACAGAACATGTATGTTGTAATCAACTCCCAGGGTGTTTGGAATGGTTAAGAGAAGTGTATCAGCTTCCTGAATAGCTTCGTCCTGGGCCAGCTCCCTGATAAGCTGATCCGGTTCTCCGGCATAGCTTCTTCCGAAAATAGCGCGTTTGTCACTTTCAATAAAACCAACTTTGTCAACTCTATTCGTTTCCTGTCCGAAGAAATATCTATCCTGATCATTAATCAATGCAAAAATAGACCGACTCACTGAAACCCTTGGTTGTCGCTGATGTCCTGCGTTTTTCCACGCTTCTTTGTACAACCTGATCTGCTCTGCTTGTTGTACATGGAATGGTTTGCCACTTTCATCGAATTTCAAGGTGGAACTTTGAAGGTTCATTCCGTTTTCAGCTGCCCATATAGCAGTAGCATTGGATCCTGCTCCCCACCAGATACGATCCTTCAATTGTTCAGAGTAAGGTTCCAATCGTAATAATCCTGGCGGATTAGGAAACATTGGGTATGGATTGGGGGCTGCAAATCCAACTCCGTTGAGTTTATCCAGAAACGCCAACGCTTTCCTGCGTCCCATGTCTGCGTCAGTTTCCCCTTCAGCTGGTTCATACCCAAAATAACGCCATCCGTCAATTACCTGTTCAGGCGACCCTCTGCTGATTCCCAGCTGTAATCGGCCGCCCGAAATTAAGTCGGCAGCTCCGGCGTCCTCCACCATATACAACGGGTTTTCATAACGCATGTCAATAACACCTGTTCCGATCTCTATGCTCTTTGTTTTAGCGCCGATAGCAGCAAGCAAAGGGAACGGAGAGGCTAACTGAGCCGCAAAATGATGTACGCGAAAGTAAGCACCGTCTAAGCCGATGGCCTCGGCAGCAACAGCTAGATCAATAGATTGAAGTAGTGTATCACTCGCCGTACGCGTTTTATAGGCTGGGTGATTAGACCAATGTCCAAACGATAAAAATCCTATTTTCTTCATATGTCTCTCTTCAATGGCGAATATCCTTTTCAAAGATAATGCTATATTATTGATCAAGCCTCCTGAAGAAAATGCAGGTCTTTTAATAAAACAAGCCCAAGTGGTTCCCAATTTCTTGCAAGAGGATGTGAAGCGGTAGCTGCCAGGCATAGGGCATAAAAATTTATTTATCTTTGTTTACATGAGGAAGTATCCAATTGGCTTACAGGATTTTAGGAAAATAAGAAAGGAGGGTTTTCTATATGTCGATAAAACTCAATCAATCTATAAACTAATCGACTCCGGTAATTACTATTTCCTGAGTCGTCCAAGGCGTTTTGGCAAATCCCTCTTACTGTCTACGATTAAGGAGATTTTCAGTGGTAATAAAGAACTATTTGAAGGTCTTTGGATCCATGATCAATGGAATTGGGAACAGAAGCATCCGGTGATACACCTTCGATTCAGTCATATTGCCTACAAAGAATTGGGACTGATTGAAGCCCTTAGCCGGGAGCTTGATTTTTTGGCGAAAGCATTTGATGTCCAATTAGTTGAAGATAGCCTTGCATTGAAGTTCAGAGAGTTGATCAGAAAAGTTGCTAAGAATGACAGAGTCGTGATCCTGATCGATGAGTATGATAAGCCCATTACAGACTACCTGGAAGATTTAGAGAAGGTTGAGGAGAACCGCTCTGTAATTAAAAGTTTTTATTCTGTACTCAAGGATGCTGATGAATATATCCGTTTGTTGTTGATTACCGGTGTGAGCAGGTTTCCTAAGGTTAGTATTTTTTCTGATTTAAATAACCTGAATGACATTACAATCCACCGTAATTATGCCACTATTGCCGGTATTACGCAGGAGGAACTTCAGACGAATTTTAAGGATGAGATAGCTGAAATACAGCAGCATCAGTCTGATTTATTAACTAAATTGAAGTTATGGTACAATGGTTATGCCTGGCATGAAGATGCTGAACGGGTGTATAACCCGTTTTCTGTATTGAAATATATGGATGGCCGTGATTTTAGGAATTATTGGTTTCAAACGGGTACACCCACCTGGTTGGTGAATCTGATGAAGCGCAATAAAGAGTTTGATCTGGAAAATGTATATATCGGAGAAAATGCTTTAAGCAACTTTAATGTCGAACATATTGCTGTTGTGCCGGTATTGTTCCAAACAGGCTATCTGACTATAAAGGGATACAACGCGAATAATAGATTGTATGAGTTGGGATATCCGAATTCGGAAGTGGAAGAGAGTTTGACAGATGCATTACTAAGCGCTTACAGAAATGTTTTTCCCGGTAATGATTCTTTGGCTGTTACAAATGATTTGGGTGAGGCATTGAAGAATAATAATATTCCTCAAATAATGAAAGCATTGGATGTACTTTTGTCAACTATTCCTTATGATCATTGGAAAGCAGAAAGCGAATCAATCTTTCATATCATAGTACATCTATCCTTTAAGCGCTTAGGTCTTGATGTACGTAGCGAAGTACACAGTGCAACTGGTAGATGCGATATTTTGGTATTTACGGAACAAAATATTTTTGCGATAGAATTGAAACTGAATGGAACAGCACAAAGTGCTCTGAATCAGATTTTTGAGAAAGGATATTTACGTTCATATCAGTTAGATAAGAGAAAAAAAATTGCAATAGGTATTAGTTTTTCTTCTGAGAAACGATCTGTTGAAGAATTACTGGTAAAAGAAATGGAATAAAAGCTAATTATAACACAGATGATATGATACCAGTTTCTTCTCTTAATGCTTACAGTTTAATTTTCTCTTGAATCAAATCATTAAGCGAATAGGTGCAACTGTTCGCTGCTTGTTCTGTTTCTCGCATTTTTGGGATTAAGCGATAAGAAGAACTTTATTGATAATGTTGAAAGCAAGATTAATTGGGATTGAGCAAAAAAAAGAAAACCGGTTTTCTGAAATTACTTTCAAAAAACCGGTTTCTGCGGACCAGACGGGACTCGAACCCGCGACCTCCGCCGTGACAGGGCGGCATTCTAACCAACTGAACTACTGATCCTTTTCTCCGTTTCCCTTTCGTTCGATCGGGGTGCAAATATTGGATAAATATTTTAATTCAACAAATAAAAAGTAGAAATATTTTTAGATCAGCTACCGGCAAGGGTTTGGGCGGTATTTTATTTTTTCGCAAAGCCTTCCCACATGTTATGGAGTTTTGTAAACACACATTTCCACCAATCCTTAATCATTTATTAATAAGCACTTTTCTGTAGAATTTGCAAACTTTGCCTCTGCCGAAAATGCCAGTTCGTGGAAGATATACTTGCATTAAAGGAAGGGGATACATTGATCTTTGAGCAGGTATATAATGCTTATAATGAAAAACTGTACTTCTACTTCCTGAAACATACGGGGTCTCAACTTTGGTCCGAAGAGTTATTACAGACGACCTTCGTCAAGCTTTGGCGATATAGAAAAGGTTTGTCTGCTGACTATACTTTATCGGCACAGATCTTCCGTATTGCAAAAACTGCCCTCATAGACCTCATGAGAAAGGAAAGGCAGCATAAAGCTTTTATGCAGTCCTATACTGCAGAAGTACTAAACGGAGAAACCTATACCGCCCCTGCAAATAAAGAAGCCGTACAGCAATTACACCTTGAAATAGATAAACTACCCCCTGTACGTAAGAAAGTTTTCATGCTTAGCCGCATTGATGGTTTTTCTCATAAAGAAATATCCGATATGCTGTCTATCTCCCCAAAGACAGTAGAAGTCCATATCTCTAAAGCACTCAAACAACTCAGACGCGTACTGCTCCTTTTTACGATCATGTAACCCTTACCCGGGCAATGTGAACAAATTGTTACCAGTAAGGGATCGGCTTCTGTTAAACGTAGTATTAGCAAATGAGCAGCTGCCATGGCATTATCACCAGACCTATACGCAAGATTTATCAAAGGAGTATGTACGGAAGAAGAACATCGTACCGTCATGGCGTATTTGCGTGAACATCCGGAGGAAATGGAAGACCTGCTGATGGAGTCAGACTGGGATCATTTCCGTCCTGATGGTAAACTACATCCGGCCGTATTGCAACGCGTATTCGCCAATATACAGCAGGATGTGGATAAGTATGCGCGTAACAGGATGATCTGGAAGCGGATCGCAGCGGCAGCTGTACTGACAGGTATCATCGTATTGACAGGCGCCTTATTTATCCAACAGGATAAACGAGAAGCATCGCTTGCCATGGAAAGTTCGCCTGCTGTTACCTGGAAGGAGTATACGAATAACGGCAAACAGCCGAAACAGCTGCTCATGGACGACAGTTCGCATGTCGAACTGGGAGCAGGAAGTACACTACGCTGTAAAACAGGCTTCGAAAAAGATAAACGCGAACTGTGGTTAAAAGGAAAGGCAAAGTTTGATGTGGCAAAAGACAAAGACAGACCATTTACCGTTTATGCCGGTAATACTGTTGTCACGGCATTGGGTACTGTCTTTGGGGTCAATGAAAAGGGTACTAAGGTGACTGTAAAACTATATAGCGGAAAAGTGGTCGTACATCCGCAGACAGGCATCGCCAGCTTTAATAAGGTATTTCTGCAGCCTGGAGAGTCTTTGGTGTACGATATCAGCAGTAAAAGAGAGCCGCTGGTGAATAAACCGGCTGTATTGGGACGAGAACCTGTCACCGGACAAGAAGTGGCTTCTAATAGCCTCGTATTCCATCAGCAGCCATTACCGCAGATCCTGCAACAGCTGGAACAACATTTCAATATAAAAATCACCTGTGACGCAAAACGTCTGCAACATATCAGGGTAACAGCGGAATTCACAACATCCGATACACCAGCAGAAATATTGGAAAATATAGCATTATTGAATGATCTGACTTTAGAGCGTACGGCTGAAGGAGGATTCCTCTTAAAGAAATAAAAAAACGATCACATTCTATTACCAACTAAAAAACAGGCCGCAGTTGTGGCCAGGGATTGTATTGTCTTAAAACTGACCTTTATGACGAAAACATTTTACCAGCATTTTCCATTTTTACGCCTGCTGCTATGGCTGCTGCCCTTTATGGCGCCCGCTCTGTCGTATGCACAGGCGAAGCCAGATATAACGGGTATCGTACTCGATCCGCAGGGAGAAAAGATACCAGGTGTTACCGTCAGAGCCTTACAGACCAATGGCAGTAAGCCCGTCTTTCAGATGACCGATGAAAAGGGATGGTTTCATTTTGATAACCTGAATGCAGGGGAACGCTATAACTTCAGTTTCAGCTCCGTCGGCTATAAACCGCAACAGCTGGATGGCTATATCATCAAAAAAGGGGAAACCATCAACCTGATTGTAAGAATGCGTCAGAAAGACGACTCGCTTGCACAGGTAGTCGTAGTCGGTTATGGTACACAAAAAAAGTCGGAAGTCACCGGTGCGATCGCCCAGGTAGGACAGGAAGTATTTGAAAACAGACCAGTAACCAGTATCGGTCAGGCGCTCCAGGGCGCTATTCCCAACCTGAACATTACCTTCGGTGATGGTCAGCCAGGTAGAGCAGCTACCTTTAACGTACGTGGTTTTACTTCTATCAATACGGGTAGTCCGCTGATCCTCATAGACGGTACGCCTGGTGATATCAATCTTGTCAATCCTGAAGATGTAGCCAGCGTGACCGTCCTTAAAGACGCAGCTTCTGCTGCTATCTATGGTGCGCGTGCTGCTTATGGTGTGATCCTCGTCACTACGCGTAAAGCCAAAAGCGGCCAGTTACAGGTACGTTACTCCGGTAACTTTGGATGGGGTACACCCACCCGCTTGCCACAGGTGATCAAAGATCCGCTGGAAGCTGCCACTATTCAGAATGATGCATATAAAGGCTATGCTGGTTCTGATGCACCGGGTATGCTGGCGGTGATCGAATATCTGCAGAAAAGAAAAGCAGATCCTTCTCTGCCTGAACTGGGTGTAGATGCTACCGGCAATTTTATCCGTGGCGCTAACACAGACTGGTACGACCTGTTTTACAACAAACAACAGGCTTTCTCCAAACACTTTGTCAGTGTCGCTGGTGGTAAAGGCAATACCAACTATTACCTCTCGGCCGGATACCTCAAACAACAAGGTTCCTTTAAGGTGGCGACGGACGACTATAAACGTTACAACCTCCGCCTGAAACTGGATAACCAGGTGGCCGACTGGCTCAAAATATATGATAACGTGGAAATGGCACAGGGCGCCTATGATGCGCCTGATAAGTTTGTATCTGGTGGTTACAATATTTACCGCTACCTCTCCCTGTTTGCCAACCCCTACGAAGCGATCCGTACACCGAATGGCTATTATACACAGGCCGGCGCCGTTACGTTCGGACAGTTGGAAAAAGGTGGTCGTACGAACATAAAGGACCGGCAACTAAAAAACACCATCGGTTTTTCCACCAACTTTCTTGATAACACATTGCGTATAAATGGTGATTATACCGTGCTGGCTACCCAGGACCGTAACGACATACAGACCAACAGTGTGTATTATGAAGTAAGACCGGGTACCGTGTCTCCATTCACCGCTACGGATTATTATCAGTCTGCTTATACCGAAAACTTTGACCAGGTAGTGAACCTCTATGCCGAATACGAACGCAGACTAGGCCAGCATCACCTGAAAGGACTACTGGGTTTTAACCAGGAAATGAATAAATATGAAACCTTCTCTGCCAGAAGAGATGGTAATATCACACCGGATAAAGGTGCGCTGAACCTGGCCAGCGGTATTGCCACAGTAGGGGATACCAAAGAAGAATGGGCCATCCGTGGTTTGTTCTACCGATTGAACTATGACTTTAAAGACCGGTATTTACTGGAGTTCAACGGTCGCTATGATGGTTCCTCCCGTTTCCCGGATTCCAGTCGTTATGGCTTTTTTCCTTCCGTATCTGCAGGCTGGATCGTGTCGCGTGAGCCTTTCTTTGCACCCGCAAAGAAGGTATTCAATAACCTGAAACTCCGTGCGTCTTATGGTTCCCTGGGAAACCAGCAGGTAGCTGCTTATGCTTTTACCAATCCAATGAGTGTGTATAAGATCACCGATATCCTCGACGGTGCACAACCTTTAGGGATCAATGCGCCTGGTTTACTGCCCTTACATTTTACCTGGGAAACAGCGACCACACTCGACTTCGGGATTGACTTCTCCACACTGAACAGCCGGATGGATATCGGGTTCGACTGGTATAACCGGAAAACAACAAAGATGCTGACCCAGGGCAAGACCTTACCCGCAGTACTCGGGGCTTCCGCACCAAAGGAAAATGCAGCAGATCTGTCTACCAAAGGATGGGAGTTCTCTGCGAAATGGCATGATCAGTTTCAGTTAGGTAACAAACCTTTTTCCTATAACTTCTCTTTTGTTTTGTCTGACAGCAGGTCTTTCATCACCAAATTTGACAACCCCAACAAGTCACTGATCAATCATTATATCGGCGAAGAGATTGGCGAGATCTGGGGATATAAAACGCTCGGCTTTTTTCAGTCCGATGATGAATACCTGAAATATGATGTGAACCAGCAACGTGTACAAAGTACTTCTTACAGCCTGAATGGTCACCCGCTGGCTGGTGATCTGAAGTTTGCTGATCTCAATGGAGATAAGAAAATCGACAATGGCAAAAACACCGTGAACGATCCGGGCGATATGTACAAGATCGGTAATAGTATGCCGCGTTATGCCTTTGGCTTTGGTGCAGGAGCCAGCTGGAATGGTGTATCGCTGGATGTATTCTTACAAGGTATCGGCAAGATGGACTTCTGGCCGGGTGTGGAAGCAGGTAATTTCTGGGGCTTTTATAACCGCTGGAATCAACCGGTATATGATCACATCAACAATGATTACTGGACACCTGAAAACAGGAATGCTTATTTTCCAAGACTCAGAGCCTATGATGCTTTGAATAACACCCGTCAGTTAGGTGTGGCACAGACACGTTATTTGCAGAATGCCGCTTATCTGAGAGTCAAGAACGTATCGCTGGGATACATTTTACCGGTTAACTGGACAAGAAAAGCCGGTATCAGCACTGCAAAAGTCTTCTTCTCCGGCCAGAACCTGTTTGAATTCACACACCTCTCTAAAGTCTTCGATCCGGAAGCCATCAGCGATAAGGTAGATACGAATACTGCTAATGGTAACGGGTTCCTGTACCCGGTACAACGTACGTACACCTTCGGACTTGAAGTTAATTTCTAATTGCAGACGAATCGTTTAAACATATTTTCATGAAAAGGATATTATTCGCGCTATCAATACTGACGCTGTCCGCCTGTAAGAAGGACTTCCTCGACAGACAGCCCATCAGTGACATAGATCCTGGTTCTTTTTTCAATAATGAAAAAGACCTTACTCTCTATACCAATAGCTTCTATGCCATGTTGCCTGGTACTGATATCTATTCCGCAGATATTACCAGCGACAATGTGGAACCGGCTGTGATAGGTGATGTAGTGGCTGGCCGTACCATTGTGCAGACAGATGCATCTGCCGCACAGTGGACCTGGTCGGACCTGCGCAACGTCAATTATTTTCTCGCCCATTACCAGAAAGCAGCAGTGAGTGATTCTATTAAAGCACATTATGCCGGTATTGCACGTTTCTTCCGGGCGATGTTTTATTTCACCAAAGTGCAGCGTTTTGGTGATGTACCCTGGTATAGTGATCCGCTGGAAGCGAACAGTCCGGAATTATACAAAGGACGTGATCCGCGTAAGCTGGTGGTAGATAGTATCATTGCTGATCTTAACTATGCCGCAGCCAATATCAAAACAGCTAAAAATACTTCCCGTATCACGAAATGGGCCGCACTGGTATTGAAGTCAAGGGTTTGTCTGTTTGAAGGAACTTACCGTATTTATCATACTGAAAATAACCAGGGCGGTGCCACTGAACTGTTACTGCAAAGTGTGGATGCCGCACAACAGGTGATGCAGAGCGGTTTATATAAGTTGTACACAACGAACAATCCGAATGTGGATTACGCGAATCTTTTTACTGAGGATGTAGCCAATGCGGATGAATATATCCTCGCAAGGGTATATGACCGTACATTGACTAAAACCCATGGTGCTAACGGACAATTTCTGACTTCTACCTTGAGCGCACCCGGACTGACCAAAACATTGATCAATAGTTATCTGATGAGTGATGGAACCGCCTTCTCTGCGCAACCTGGTTATGCAACGACTCCTTACTGGGAAGAAATCAAAGGCAGAGATCCCCGTCTGACACAAACCATCCGCACGCCTGGTTATAAACGTATCAATACGACGGCCACCCTGGTACCTGATTATTCCAATGCAATGACCGGTTACCAGTGTATCAAATTTGTAACAGGCACTGACCAGGATGGTAATAATACCAATACAAATGACCTCCCTATATTCAGATATGCGGAAGTATTGTTAAATTATGCGGAAGCAAAAGCAGAGTTAAAACAATTTGCACAGGCGGAAGCCGACGCCTCTGTGAATCTGATCCGTAAACGTGCTGGTATGCCGGCAATGCAGGTCGCTACATTGAAAGCAGACCCTTTGTTACAGACCGAGTATAATATTACTGATCCCGTTATCCTGGAAGTACGCCGTGAAAGAAGAGTAGAGCTGGCTATGGAAGGATTCCGTTATCAGGACCTGATGCGCTGGAAACGGGGACCTTTACTGGCGCAGGACTTCAAAGGCGCCTGGTTCCCTGGTGTGGGGGTATATGACCTGGATCAGGATGGAAAGAATGACCTGGCGATTGTACTAACCAAGCCCGCTTCCCCGGATAAAGCTTTACAGTATTTTGTACTGCAACCTGACAGAGGACTGAGTGATGGCGATAAGGGGAACCTGATCGTTCATCCAGGTGCTAATAAACACTTTGACGATCCGAAGCATTATCTGTTTCCTTTACCACTGACTGAATTATTATTAAATACGAATCTGCAACAGAACCCAGGCTGGGAGCAATAAACTGAAATTGTATATGAGAAAACTGATTTATCTCCTGCTGATTTTACTGGCCACCATACGTGTAAACGCGCAGGATACATTGTTCCGTTTTGCATTGGCCTCCGATACACATATTGGTAACAAAAGCGGGGCAGAAGATCTTGAACGTACCGTACTTGATATCAACAATCATCCGGATATCGCCTTTGTACTTTTCTCCGGAGATATCACGGAGTTTGGTTCCGATGAAGAGATACAACTCGCAAAAAGCATTATCAGTAAACTGAATAAACCCTGGTACATCGTACCTGGCAATCATGACTCCAACTGGTCAGAAAGTGGTTGTAATACCTTTCTGAATGTGTTTGGTGGTGAAACATTCAGCTTCCGCTATAAAGGTTACTGGTTCCTCGGTACCAGTTGCGGACCTAATATGCGGATGGGCCCCGGACAGGTTCCCAGAGAAGACCTGACCTGGCTGAAAGAACAATTGCGTAAAGAGAAGGATAAAAAAGTACCTGTCATATTTGTTAATCACTATCCACAGGATTCGGCGCTTAACAATTGGTATGAACAACTGGAAATGTTGAAAGACAGAAATCTGAAAGCCATCCTTTGTGGTCATGGACATGCAAACAGGAAATACGATTTTGAAGGCATACCGGGTATTATGTGCCGCTCCAACCTGCGCGCAAAAGCAGATACCGGCGCTTACAATATCATCTCTCTGGTGCATGACTCCCTTGTATTCAATGAACGCGTACCTGGTGGCGCGACCTTACCAGCCTGGCATACGGTGAGTATCCCTGTAGCGGCTACGCCACAATGGGTAGCAAATCCACATAGACCTTCTTATGCGGTCAACAGCCAATACACACAGGTAAAAGAGAGATGGAGTGTGCAGGAACCAGGCGATATCGGTGGGGGAGTAGCCATTGCAGATGGGAAGGTAGTGTATTCCAATACAACCGGGCAGATTAAAGCGGTACACCTGGCTTCGGGTAAAACGATCTGGCAGTTCAAAACAAAAGGGAAAATCTATTCAACACCACTGATTTATGATAACAAAGTAATTGTACCAGGTACAGACGCACAGGTCTATTGTCTTGATCTGAATACCGGTAAGTTACGCTGGCGACAATCTGCTGATAAGGCTATCGTCGCTTCCGCTGCCTTGTACAAAGGACTGGCAATCGTAGCCGCTTCTGATGGACATTGTAGAGCTTACAATATTGCGGATGGAAAATTACAGTGGGATTTTGATAGCGTACATAACTTCGTACAGACTCGTCCGTTAATTTACCAGGATAAGGTTTATTTCGGGTCCTGGGGTAATGACTTCTATGCGCTTGATGCAGCTACCGGTAAACGTGTGTGGACCTGGAACAGTGGCGCTACTAACAGGATGTTCTCTGCAGCGGCCTGCTGGCCGGTAGCCACCGGCGGCCGTGTGTTTATTGCAGCGCCTGACCAGTATCTGACGGCATTAGATGCCGCTACCGGTCAGGTACTATGGCGTAAACATGATAAGCAGGAGTGGGTACGTGAGTCGATGGGACTCTCTGCGGATAGTAACAAAGTATATGTCAAAACGATGCAGGGGCATATACTCGGACTGGATACACATGCCTCCGGTCAGGAAGTGATATGGCGCTCTCCATTGGAGATGGGCTATGAGATTTGTCCGACTGCCATTAACCAATACCAGGATGTTGTGTATATCCCTTCTCAGTCAGGTATCATATCAGCATTGGCCGCAAAAGACGGCGCGGTATTATGGCGACATAAAATCTCTAACTGTCTGCTGAATAACATTACTGCGGTAGATGCACATACCGTTATTACCTGTTCTGCGGATGGACGGCTGGTGTGTCTGACTTATTAATAGTTAAAACCTATCATGCGTAACAGGAGGTACCGTCACTGGTATCTCCTGTTTTTTTTAAGGGACATTTGTCCCGTTTGCTGACAGATTAATCCCGACATTTGTCAGATGAAAAGTATAGCTATCTTTTGCGGGTCTAATTTCGGTAAAGATCCTGTCTACAAGGAAGCCACTATTGAACTGGCCCGTTGTATCGTAAAAAATAATCTGCGACTGGTATACGGCGGCGCAGCTGTTGGTTTGATGGGACTGATTGCCGATGAAGTATTGGCTCTTGGCGGACAAGTGATCGGTGTATTACCTGAGAAGCTGAGAGACAGGGAAGTAGGGCATAAAAACCTCACAGAACTGCACATTGTGAGTACTATGCATGAACGCAAAGCGATGATGGCCAACTTATCTGATTATTTCGTCGCAATACCCGGCGGAATCGGCACACTGGAAGAAATTGTGGAAGTATTTACCTGGGCACAGCTGGGATTACATGCCAAACCTTGCGGTATGTTGAATATCAATGGTTTCTACGATAAGTTCCGCGACCTGCTGGCCTCCATGTCCCAGGAAGGATTCCTATCAGAGCACCAGTTCAATTCACTTATTTTTGATAATGAGCCGGAAAGTCTGCTGCATAAAGTCATGAATCAGCAGGTAGAATATCATTCAAAATGGGTGAAATAACTCCCTATAATCCGTTCTGATCTTAGTTAAGTATTTACTATCCTTCGTTCATCCTTCGTTCATGCAACGAAGGATGAACGAAGGATAGTAAATATCAAAGCAATACCTGAATACGTCCTTTTGCCTTTTTTCCTGTCTCCTGATGATGCAATTACTTCGTACCGGACTGATGTGTACTATATTCCCCTGATACACACAGTATAACTTGGTTTAAAATTTGTAACCTGATCCCAGGAACAGCGACTCACAAGCATAAACCATATTTAGTATTGTTACATCTCAGCAAAGCAAACGGCCAGGGGCACCCCCAACGCAGGTGGATAACCACCCTGTTATGTGCTCTATTTCTTTGTCTGTATGGGCAGACCTACGGACAAACACCCACACCAGTTGATACCCTAAAAACGGATTCTACTACCACAGATCGTGTGAAAGCTGCGAAGCAGGGAGAAGATCTGTCGTCACAATATGACCTGGGTGACCTTGTAAGGGGTATTTTACACAAAAAAACCGATCTGACAGGGAAAACCCGCTCAGGGATCATTGTCATCCCTAATGTGGCTGCAAATCCCAGTATCGGGGCTCAGATAGGGATTAAGGCAGTAGCCGGTAAAAAGTTCGGCAGTGACCCCAATACACTTATGTCAGTAGGGGCTACTTCCGCTTCCATTACCACAAAAGGAATTATTTATTTCTATATTAGCCATAATATTTATACATCGGGTAATAAGTGGAACTTCCAGGGAAGCCTGGTAGCGGCAAAGACGGTTACTCCCGACTATGGCCTGGGTATTGGCAGGGCAACGGAAGGTACGGCATTGGAACACGTACTAAACAATCCTGATCGTAAACCCAGGGGCTTACATGCACAGTTTTACAACTTCCGTGAAAAAGTGTATAAAGAAGTGAGTAAAGGACTCTTTTTAGGCGGCGGAGTATCCTTTGATATCCGCAGGAAAATTGATGAAAGAGATTCCACTAATGGTCCGACGCCCTACAATATCTACAGCGACAGTCATGGTTTCAAAAGAGCGCATTATATGGCGAACGGGCTGCTGTTTAATGTGCAGTATACTACCCGTGATAACCAGAACAGGGCTTATAAAGGAATGTACTTAGACGCAGGTTTCAGGGCTAACCAGACCTGGTTAGGTAGTACGCGAAACGCATTACAGTTTTCTACAGATTTCAGAAAATATGTGAGTCTGTCAAAACAACATCCTGAACATGTCCTCGCATTCTGGAACTGGAACTCATTCCTGCTGGCAGGTAATATACCATATCTTGAATTACCAGGTACCGGTAAAGACCCCAATTTCCGTAGCGGAAGGGGATATACCGTGGGATACTTTAAAGGCACACAATATAGTTATGCAGAGATGGAATACCGCTTCCCGATACTGCGTAATAATTTAATCAGTGGTGTAGCGTTCTTTCATCTGCAAACTACCAACGATGAATCAGGCACTAAAATATACCAGGTATTACAACCCGGCGGTGGCGGCGGATTACGTATCCTGTTCAATAAGGTAACACGTACAAATTTATGTCTTGATTATGCCTGGGGTAAGTTTGGTGCAAGAGGCTTCTTCCTTGGTTTGAATGAAGCGTTTTAATGGGATAGCAGCAATGCAGTAAGATATTTAAAAGAGGATGGTCCGCCGTACAGCGGACCATCCTCTTTTAAATATCTTACTTATCTCTTACGAATGCTGACGCTCAACTTTTGCTGTCTGCGCCACCACGGCAACAGCAGGAACGGTTCTTCTGTTCTTCAGCCATTTACGGATCGGTGTGTCAATGTATTGCAACACCAGATAAGCCATTATTGTCAATGCAACTGTACCGGCTATCATGATCCATACCATTGTCGGTAAGGTAGGTTTATACTTCTCCACATAGCTCATAAACAGCCAGATGAAAGGATAGTGGATCATATACAGCGGATAGGAGATATCCCCGGAAAACTTACAGATTTTATGGCTGAAGTTATTCGTTTGCGCACCGGCTCCCAGCAATACAAGGAAAGGAAAAAAGAAAATGACTACCAGCGGATCAAGATACCAGTTATACTTTTCCGAAAAAGGAATCATAAAGGTTGCCAGCAGTAATATCCCGATTGGAATAAAGCCGATTTTGGAACGTATGATCTTACCGGAGCGAAAAGCCAGTATGCCGGCCAGAAAGGAAAAAGCGACCCTGGCAGCACCAGCGGAAACATTATCACCACCCCATCCCACAGCGAGGAACTTTGCTTGTTGAGAGGCATAGAATAATGCACCTGCAGCAAGGATCGTCAGTACCCAGAGTAGCTTGTTATTCTTTATCCTCACCAGCACTAATGCATAAAAGATGTTGGCGATGTATTCCCAGAACAATGACCAGGTAGGAGGATTCAGATGGAAAAGATTGAAGTATCGCTCCTTTACCAGTGGATAAGGAATCATCAGACTGGCAGAAAGAAACACCAGCAATGTTTTGCTGGCATAGATCTGATAGAGATTGCTGAATGGATCGAAGATGAAGACGGTCAACCCAATCACAGCGCCGATGACCACCAGCGGATGCAGGCGGATAAGGCGGAGTTTCATAAATTCGACAAGACCTATCTGCGCGATTTTAGTGTCATAGGCATAAGCGATGACAAATCCGGATAGACAGAAAAAGAAATCGACAGCGAGATACGAATGTGAAATGAAGCTATTGTGATAATCGGGAACGGCAATCTCCATGAAGTGGAAAATGACTACTGCAATGGCGGCAAGCCCCCTGAGCCCGTCTAGGATTTCGAAATGTGGTTTAGTAATTACATGAGGATCCTGTGTCCTGTTTACGTGCATGACTTTCTTTTAATTGTGGAATATTGAGACCTGGGCGCAAATATGCGGCTTAATCTGCTAAGATGCAAGCCCTTACTACACTGCCGGTAAAAAGGATGGATATTGAAAGGTACTAGCTATTCCATTTTAATACACCTTTCAGTACTTTCAGTGCATTCTTGGTATCCATGGATAAACCTGCAATGATTTCTTTCAATCCCTGTGCGAGATTGTCGAGGTTATTCTTTTCCGTTTTCCAGTCAATGAACCGCACACCTTGTACATTTTTTGCGAATCCTTGTAAAAATGCATATCTGGGGTGATGGAACAGGTTACTGATCTGTTGTTGCAGGTCTTTCACCTGTTCCTGTAAGGTGGTATTATACAGGCGCAGTTTCTCATTGGTCAGCTGATCCGGATGCCTGTCTTCCTGCTGAATCCAGTTAAGTTCCAGTTCCAGCATTGACAGCAGGTCCCCTTTTTCCCTGGCGATAGTCAGCTGTTTCATGAGTTCTTCTTTTTGCTGTATCCTTTCAGGATCCTGTTCCAGATCCGGATGAAATACTTTGGCCAGTTGTCTGTACAGATGGTGTACATTCTTCCTGCGCAGCTCTTCCAGCAGGCGTTCTTTTTCTTCTTTCTGTAACTGCTGTTTCGTCTTCCGTTTATTGCTGCCGGCTGCTTCCAGTTCAGTTGTCTTCATTGGCAACGTTGTGTCAGCAGTTTCCTCCTCCTTTTCTTTTGCAGCGGCAGCCGCTCTTAATTTAGCAAGGTATTGTTCTGTCAGATCCTGGTAGGTAATGTCAGACAGGACATTGAAAATCTCCAGTAATTCGCCTTCAGGATCTTCCTGCTGATAGCGGAATATTTCATGCAGCTGATTGATAATCAGTAGTCGGAGGGCTTCTTTTTCATGTCCGGAGAGTCCTTTGGAAATAGTCATAAACTCATTCATCAGTACTACGACGGCAGACCGCAGACCAACCACCTGTTGCATCAGCGGATAGATCTGTTTCAGGAAATGCTGTAACTGCTTGTCGAGGGTGGCAGTGGTATCTTTCAGCTCCTGCCGTAGCTGGGCTATCTTCTGTATGAGTTTATTAAAGGTCTGTTGTTCTTTACTAAGTCCGGCTTTCTCTGATTGATTGATCATCAGGTCTCCGGATCGTTTATTCAGTTCCTGCGACATATTCCCTGCTTTAGCGCAAAGTTACAAAAGAAACCGCGTCGTGGCTGCAAATCCGGCAGCCCTGATCTTTCACAAGCATGTTATTTACCTGGGAACGCAACATGCAGGCGTTTTCTCTTCGAAAGGCAATATTGTTAGCGGAAGAGAAGCGAAACGGAAATAATAGCACTATAAGCAAAGGGCCATCTCAATTCATTTGAGATGGCCCTTTGCTTATCAGTTACCGGAGACGATTATAAAGTCTTCGGAGAATATACTTTTAATACGCCGTCATCTTCGCTGCTCACGATCAGCAGGCTCTTGCCGGTGGGGCTATTCGCTGCTGATACAAACAACACGCCTTCCGGTGCATCACCTGATTTGAGGAGCTGGAGGAAGGATGGCGCTTCTGGTTTGGTCACATCATACACAGCAACTGCATCTACTCTTTCCATGCCCACGAAAGCAATATTTCTGTTACCTACTTTACCCAGGGTGATACCTTCCGGTTCCACACCTTTATCATCACTACGGTTGTCGTCATAATAACCAGCAGCATTTACTTTTGTTTCCAGTTCATTTTTGCTGTCATATACCAGTGCACCGCTGGTACCGTTCCATACGCTGAAAGAACGTGCACCGAAGGAGTACAGTGATTCATAGATACCATCACCGTTAACATCGCCAAGGGTAGTCGTTACGTTCAGACGGCCAAGTTTAGCATCGTTCTGTAGGTCAGCTGCATTAGGAAATGCAGTTGCATCCAGGGTAAGGCTTTTAACGCGTTTTGCTTCTGCAAAAGCGGTGTATTCACGTACATCACCTTCGTTTGCGGTGAACAGGTAAGGAATACCACCATCTGTTTGTAAAACGGCAATCGCATCTGGCATATAGATGCCTTTTACCGGCCATTTACCGAAAGCAATGGCGTTATCCTTATCAGAAGGATCGATCGCATCTGCATCCTGGTTATAGTCTTTGAAACCCAATGGGAAGATGTTTGTCGCAGTTTTAGTGGTCAGGTCGATCTTTGCGATCGCGTTATTTTCCTGCAGGGTTACCCAGGCAGTTTTAGAATCCGGTGATACGGCAATATATTCCGGTTCCATATCCTGTGCGAAAGAAGCATTCGGACCGAATACGCGGAGACCTTTCTGCTGCAGGGCTGTCTGCTGTGATGCGAAGCTGCTGAAGTCGATGTTTACAACGCTGTAGTTATCGCTTACGCTGATCACAGAAACAGAACCTACCGGATCGTTTGTATAATCTGCATTTGGTTCGCCTTCATTGGCAGTCAGAATATATTTACCATCCGGGCTGAAGGTTACCATATCTGGTAATGCGCCGGTAGCGATGGTCTTGATCTCTGCGTAGCTATTGGTATTATAAACGGTTACTCTGCCTGGTTGTTGTTTATCCACAGCTTCAATAGCAGCCGCCAGTTTACCCTCGTATACAGATACGCTGTTTACCGCACCGCTGTTGGTAGGAATGGAGTGGATCACCTTCATGTTACCAGGATCGCTCAGATCTATCACATCGATCTTATTAACACCGCCGTTATTGACAACAAACAGTCTTTTAGTAGTCGGATCGTAAGCGCTGATTTCAGCTGCACCTGCTTCACCGATGTCTAATGTGCCAATTTCTGCGAACGTGGAAGGATCTTCATTAACGGTTGGTTCATTAGGGTTGTCATCTTTTGAACAGGCCGCAAGGATAGCCATAATGGCAAACGGTAACAAGTGTTTCAATTTCATATTTGCATATAGGTTTGAGGCGGCAAGAGTACAGAAGGCAGATGAACTTAATGTTAAGGCAAGGTTTTGAAATTATTAACATCTCCTTTTCAGGGACTGAAATGGCTAGCGCCTTTACTGGCTGATGATGGAAGCCTGCATATTCCCCCGCAGGATCTGATACAACATAAGGGCATCTCCTCCTGGGAAGTAAAAGTGATAGTGACCCGTATCGATTTTCTGGCTGATCAGGTGACAGGGACAGCCATACACCAGTTGACAATAGACCCCGCCAGGCCTTTCTCAGGTACTGAAGTCCCCATAAATATAACTGGCGAAGGAACGCTGCTGGTGACAATGCAGATAACCGCGATGTCTGAAGATCGCCCTTACTGTAACAGGCAATACCTGGCAGCCGATATTATTGCAGTCGTTCCGCCAGGAGTGCAAAATAAGGTGCATAACATCACGCATCCGGCTGCACCAACGATACAACATCTGTCAGTGGGCGGCGGATATACACCAATACGCCAGTTGGTTGTTCAACGGGAATGAGAGAAGCCTGCCACAGCGATTATTTTGATAAAATACCATTGAATGTTACCTGTTGATAATCTTTCTATAACCGCTGTAGATGTGTTCTACGGCTTCCTGCCTATTGTGTAAACAACCCGTTTTAGTCTTTGTAGGTGATTGGCTCCTGTAATTTCCCGGTAGAGGGGCAATACCTGATCAAGTCCACCTATGATACATGTATACGGCCGGTAAACAGGTGGTATCGCCGGGATAAACAGCATATTTAGTACCTGAATGATTAGTTATGACGGGCTATTACTTTCTCAATGTAGGCAATCAGGTCTTTTTCTTCCTGCGCATAATCTTCTGCACTTAAACCCTCAGCGGATTCCAGGAATAATTCGGCAATCTGTCTGGAGTCAAGCTTCCTTACAAAATGCAGCGTGACAATGTCCTGTATAAACCTATCGACGTTTATTTTAAAGCGTTTCATTCTCTCCCTGGCTTCCGGGTGTCCTTCGATCAATGCCAGTCTTTCTTTTTCAGACAGGTTGTTGACCAGGTATGCTTCTCCCGGATTAATCTTGTCGATTATATCGGCAGCAACTTCACCTTTTGCATTGCAATAGGCACAGGAACCAGGCCGCCAGGTTAACTCTCTTCCAAGTCTTTTGATATCGTCCGCATCGACATGTCCTTTGCCCAGGCATCGGGGACATTGGATAAGGGTTTTTTTCTTGTTGAAGAAACGTTTGAAGAAACTCATGGTATAGGAGGATTTCAATAAAGATGGAACTTTTTGATGGAAAAAAGAAGCAGGTCGGTAATATGCCAGCTACATATTCGTGTAATAACAGGCTGCTAAGTGTTATATTTACTTTATACAGGTATCTCTGTACCCGCAGGACGAATAACCTGGTAAAACAACTCAGCTATGCAGGCAGACACTGAAATATATTTACGTTCAATCAAAGCCATCTGCCCCGATTTACGGGAGGAAGAACTGTCACAGTTTGCCGCAAAACTGACCCTGCAGGAATTGGATAAGAAAGACATTTTTATTCAATCAGGTAAAGTACAGCAATCCTTAGGCTTCGTTACCAAAGGGCTTATCCGTTCTTTTTTTGTGGATCTTAACGGGAATGAGATCAATGTTGGTTTCTATGCAGAGGGAGACTATGCGACGCATTACCCGGCTTTTATCAGCCGGCAACCCAGCAGCTATACCATTCAATGCCTGGAACCGGCCACATTCCTCTGTCTTAAATTTGATGACCTGCAATGGATATACCAGCAATATCCGAAGTTTGAAAGGTATGGTCGCCTGGTGGCTGAAGAGATCTTAAAAAGACAGCAGGCGCGTATTGAAAGCTTTGTATTTCAGACCGCTGAAGAACGTTATCTTGATTTCGCAACACATCATGCCCGCTTATTCAACAGGGTCTCGCTATCCCATCTTTCCAGCTACCTGGGTATCGAGCGACAGACACTTACCCGTATTCGCCAGAAAATAGCCCATAAATAGTTTTTGACGCATTTGCGTCAGGTCCACCTTCCATATATACCGGAGCTTTGCAGTATCAACTTAAAACAAACTGCAATGGCAAAGAATATCTTACTTATACTCGGTCATCCTTCAGAAAATTCTTTCTGTAACGCACTGCTTGATGCCTATCGTAAAGGTGTGGAAAGTGCCGGCGCAAACACACAGACCATCTACATATCAAAACTGCGTTTTGATGTAAATCTTGCAGACGGCTATAAAACCGGCGAAACTATGCAGCTGGAAGATGACCTGCTCACAGCACAGCAACAACTACAATGGGCTGACCATGTGGTGATGGCTTATCCCAACTGGTGGGGTTTTATGCCTGCCCTGGCCAAAGGTTTTCTTGACAGGGTGTTACTACCCGGATTTGCCTTTAAGCATCAGTCAGGTAAAGTCTTTCCCGAAAAACTACTGAAAGGAAAAAGTATGCGCTTACTTGTAACAATGGATACACCCAAATGGTGGTTCTACCTGATCTATCGTGCATCACAATATCAGATCCTCAAGTCGATCATCTTCGGATATGTAGGATTTGATCCTATCCGGTTTTCTACTTTCGGATTCATGAGGAAATCAACCGAAAAACTGCGTAACAGCTGGCTGAAAAAAGTAGAACAACTGGGCCGGCAGTTCAGGTAAACGCAACAAGTGCAATGAATAGCATATGACTCCTGGTAAGTTGAAAAGAGTTATATTTAATAAGTTGTTAATTCGAAAAGTATAAATATGAAAGCGCTGATCATCGGGGCTACCGGAGCGACCGGAAAAGACCTTACCAATATACTGTTGCAGAACCCTGCATATACGGAAGTCGTGATATTCGTACGTCGCTCCGCCGGAATCAGTCATCCGCGACTGACCGAGATAATGACTGATTTTGATAAACTGGAAGATGTGGCAGATGCCATCAGGGGAGATGTCTGGTTCAACTGTATGGGAAGTACCTTAAAAACGGCTGGCTCAAAAGAGAAACAGTGGCATATTGATTACGAGATTCCTTTGAAATTCGCAGAGATAGCAAAGAGAAATGGTGTGCCGAAAGCCGTGTTGGTGTCCGCATTTGGCGCTTCACCCAGGAGTAAAATCTTTTATTCTAACATGAAAGGTAAGTTAGAGGAAGATGTTAGCAAGCTCGCATTTGATCAGTGTGTCATATTTAAGCCTGGGATGTTATTAAGAAAAGATACAGACAGGGCAGGAGAGCATGTATTTGCAGCGATACTGAAGTTTTTAAATCGTATAGGATTACTGAGGAAGCATCGCCCATTAGATACATATATATTGGCAGAAAAATTGGCAAAGGCGCCAGGAGTACTTCCGGCAGGAAAACACGTCATATCATTGGATAAGATCTTCGACTTTTAAGAGTTGCGGGGATTTGATAAAGTCTGAAAAGTTGGAAGACGCTAAAAAGTGGCTGGCGAAAGTTCGCGTAAAAAATATCTAACAAGTTCCATCAATATAATTATACTAGATGTCATTGCTGACACCTTTTTTGTTTTAAACACTCCGCTGAAATAAATCTTTCTTTTTTTTTCAGCGATATTGCTTTTTCTAAGTTATTATCTTAACTTGTTATTGCTAAAAGCCCAAATACCATTTAAATACCCATATGTAAAAACACATTCCTTTATAACCCGACTCCAGACTACAAAAGACTTATTGTTACCTAAGTGTACTGATACAAAAGTATAAGTATCCTGATCTGTTGTTTCCGGTAAAAATCCCGGGGGACGTTGCGCGGCTATCAGTCACGGGGGGTATCATATGCCATTATGAAAAGCGTTCAACCAAACGTATGAAAACATATACCCTGTACATTAGCTATCTCAGGAAGGACAAGCTCGTATTCCTGCTGTTAGCTTTATTGACCCTTTGCGTATATGCGCATATCCGCAGCCTCAACTTTCAAACCAACTGGGATGACCAGTGGGTTGTGCAAAACTGGTATACTGAAGGCGGTTTCAGTATGATCAACTTCAGGAGTATATTGACAGACTTCTACGAAGGTCAGTATTCACCCGTTAATCAGTTTTACTATACATTAATATATGCTGCATTCGGCTACAATTCTATCGCCTTTCACATAGCGGGCCTTATTGTTCACCTGCTGAATGCATGGGTGATATATAAGTTTATGTCGAAATTCCTGACGATGTCAGCCATGGTGCCGGTAGAAGAAATCCGTTTCGTCTCAATAGGAACGATATGTCTCTTTCTCATACACCCATTCAATGTAGAAAGTGTCGTATGGCTCTCTGCATCGAAAGTAATGCTGTACAGCCTTTTCTACTTCCTGGGCTTATACTGTTATTTATTATATGCCGAACAGCATAAACGCAGCTATTTCATTCTAACCTTGCTGTGTTTTGTTACCTCCTTCTGGGCAAAGGAACAGGCGCTTGTGTTCCCGCTGACCTTGATCCTGATAGACTTTTTTATATATCAAAGAAAAGAGGCTGTCAAACGTCTCCGGGAAAAGATTCCTTTTCTGCTGATGACGGTATTCTTTGGCGTCATCACCATCCTGTCACAGTTTAATAACATGCAGGGCGTGCTGACACCGAAAGTACAGTTTCCTCTTTACCAGCGTATCTGTTTTGGGGGATACGCGCTCTGTGAATACTTTATTAAATGCGTAATACCGATCAAACTCTCTTATATATATCCGTTCCCTAACCTGGTAACTGAAAAGATGTCTCCTATTTACTGGTCATATCCACTGGCTATTATTTTGCTGATCATATTCGTTATGCGCTATTCAAAATCGCGGATATTGCAATGGGGTGTAATATTCTTTATTATCAATTTGCTGGTGGTATTACACATCATTCCCATGTCCCGCTTTTCTATCATCGCAGACAGATATGTATATGTAAGCTCTGTAGCCGTATTTGCATTGATCGCTCATTTTGCCTACCAGTTATTATTCAGTACAAAGTATAGCAATGCCAGAAAGGTCATCGTGCCGGCATGTATGCTTTATTTCGGCTACCTGTGTTTGTATACGAATCAACGTGTCCAGGTATGGGAAAACTCACACGTCCTTAAAAAGGAACTGAAAACTATTCTTAAAAATCGAAAAGATCTGCCTGTAGAACAGCTTGAATAACCTTATCAGAACCTAATTCCGGCAAATAAACCCAACGCCGGGATAACAATTCCTCAACCAAATAAAGCCAAAAAATGAAAAAAGTAACAAAGTACCTTGCGATTCTGGCAGCTTGCTTTTTGCTGATCACCAATCTGCACCTTGCGCTGCTTGATTATGGTTTGCCCACCATTCATCTGAGCCAATCCGTTCTGGCACAGACAGGATCTTCCAATGGTTCTTCTTCAGGTAGCAGCGGTGGTGATTCCGGTAGTGATCCGGTTCCTACAGCTTGTCCTACCGCGACTATCACTACTGCGACTTACAACAGAGACAATCCATCGCATTGTACCTGTACTGTAAAAAGAAAAATCTCTGTAAGCGGTTCTGCCGGTACCAGCCCTGGAGGTAGCATTTCCTATGAAACTTACAGCTTCTCCGGTATTGAAAATACCTGTAAGTCTTCCAGCAACAGCGGCGACCATTGTAGCGCTTATGCCTGCTCTACTTCCCAATCCGGTGGTGGTACAGGTGGTGGTACTTCCAACTAAGCTGACTGCTTTATTACATCTTTAATACGCTTGAGGCATGTATAACATGCCTTAAGCGTTCTTCTCAAATATACCTGGAACTTTACCCAATATAATATAGCTATGAAGTGTTTGCATATACTCGTCGTTGCTTGTTTTGCAGTCTTCTCAATATCCTGCGCGGGCAAGGAAGCAAAAGAAAACGGAACCATCATCCGGCCCAATTCAAAGATAAGTTCGTTCAAGCACGTAGATGGATTGCGATTGAGTGAATTCGGAGACTCGATTGGTTACATATCCCTGAAACTGGATTCAAATGAGCTGATCGGCAAGATCACCAAAATCCTTCCTTTACAGGATCATATCGTAGTCTTTGACAAAAACCTTTCAAAAGGAATTTACATATTTGATAAGCAGGGGAATCAGCTTGCGAAAATATTCCGTGACCTGGATTCTCCGACAGCGCCATATTCTATCGAAGATGTATCTGTTGATGCTGAAAAAGGTGTTCTGTATGTGTACAGCGCAAACCAGAACCAGGTTTATTCTTTTGATAAGAATGGAAAATACCTGCAGAAGATGCAACTTGCCAAAGGATACTTTTCATTTGTGCAGAAAATAGACGACGGCTTTTTATGTTACCGGGAGATAGACCGTGTTGAAAAAGAAGAACCTTTTCATAACTACCGTTTGTGTCTGTTGGATAGCACCGGTTTATTTGTAAAGGGTTGGTTTAATACCATTCGTAATCCCAATTTTACGATGCCCAATCCCAGTGTATATTTCCGCGTTAATGCAGCCAGTCACGAAGTTTATTTTCAATCTCCTTACATTGATACCATCCTTCAGCTGGATGCGAAAGAACATCTTCTGAAGAACTTCGCTGTTTACGACTACAACTCTAATAACTATTCCAGACGTGGCATTTACACGGCCCACACACCTGATCAATACCTGACAGCCAGGTCCAGCTCCTGCGCCAATGATGAAATACCCCTTATCACAGACAGGTTTATTCTGGGTGAATACACGGTTAAAGGAGGACGGATCCTGAATTATTATTACGATTTGAAAACAGACCATACGGTATCAGGCAATGGATTCAAGAATGACTTTGATAATATTTATGTAACAGCTGGTCCGAACTATTGCATAACAAGCAATGAACTTATTACGCAGGTGGATAACCAACGTATGCTGGACGACCTCGAAATTATGCGTGAAACGAAGGAAATAGACAGCTTGAAAATTGTCGGTAAAAAGAAGGAACTGTTAAACCAGATCTCTCAGAATCCTGAAACTGTTGTGCTGGCACTTATAAAGTTAAAACATGAGTAATCGTAATATTCTCATTCTGACAATAGTCATGTCCGCCGGCTTATTGCTATACCTTAATCTCCTGATGAGGGCGAACAATATCGAACTGGCAGATCTGCCTTTTGCTGAAAAAATGCACGACCATCACCATGCTAATCTGACAAGGGAGGAGATCCTGGCCCACGAGGTCCATGCCGCTGGAGAGAATGCCAGGATTAGCGACGGAGGGCAGGTACCACAGGACTTTATGGTCTGGTCAGGAAAAGACTCTATGAATATCTATTCCCTGATAGATGAAGGCAAGACCAATCTTTTTCTTAGAATAGACGATCGATATTGTGGCGATTGTATTGATTCCATCTTTGTCGCATTCAAACGGATACCTGTCGATACAGCAAAGACACAGATTGTTGTATTAGGTAATTTTACCAGCAATGCAGCCCGGAAGTTCCATTTTCAGAAAATCAATTTCACTAGCCGTATTTACACCTGTGGCCGTCTGCCGTTCCCTGCTGAAAGTGCGATCAGCCCTTACCTCTTCACACTTGACCCGGCATTAAAAGCTGACCGTTTTTTCTTCCCGGTAAAGGATGTACCTGAATATATTGCTGATTTCTTAAAAAAGATCTAATGAAGCCCTTATATACATGCTTACTCATGATGTTATGGTCGCTGGCCGTAACCGCACAGAAAAAGTCAGATCCAAAAATAATCGGAAAGGCCAAATTTTTAATGACGGAAGTCAACTTTAATAATTTACCTGCCAATAAACCTTATGTAGGTCTTATTATGTTTATCAACGTCTCAAAGGAGCCGCTGACAATCCTTGAGATTAATAATGAATGCTCCTGCTTTACAGCATCGCCCCGCGAAAAGGTGATTTATCCGAATGAGAAGGGTATCATTACATACAAAGTGGATAATCCTCCTAAAGGGTCGATCAGGAAGAAATCATTCATCCGGTTTAAGGAAATGAAAGAACCGGTGGGCATTGTTGTCAGAGGCCGCTTTATATAATGTCTGTCGCAATGCCACCATGGCTTATAAACAGAGTCATTCCTGTATTGGCCCTGTTATTATATGGGATCACTGCCTGGATTAGCAAAGGATACTACCACTATGATGAACATTATCAGATAATCGAATTTGCATTTTTTAAAATGGGATTGTCTGATGTAAAGACCCTGGCATGGGAATATCAGGCTGGTATCAGGTCGGGCATTCAGCCATTTATCGCATTCCTTATATGCAGGAGCTGTTATGTACTGAACATAAAAGATCCCTATATCCTGGCGTTTGTATTAAGGTTGCTATCCGTACTGCTGATCCTGCCATGTAAGTACTTTTTTTATAAAGTATCGGTTAAGTCAGTTCCAGCCGGCAATGGACACCAGCTGTTTTTCCTGCTGGCTACTTTTTTTATATGGTTTTTCCCATATCTTAGTGTACGTTTCTCTGCTGAGAACTGGAGCGCCATGTGTCTGCTGATGACAGTATCCCTGTTAATGGCAGGCTACAGCAAAGAGAAAGACAAACAGCGCCGTTTGATATATGCCAGTGCCTTTTTTCTGGGACTGGCTTTCACGATCCGCTTTCAGTCTGCATTTTGTGTGCTGGGCGTGATCGGTTGGATGCTGTTTGTAAAGAGAGAGAAGGGCAGGGAGATGTTGATTTACATTTCGATACTTATTATTCCACTGTTACTCGAAGTACTCACGGACCGCTGGCTGTACAATAAATTTGTATTCGCCGCTTACCAGTATTTTCTTGTCAATATTGTCCATGACAGGGCTTCCGAGTTTGGTACAATGACGGTACTCAGTTACCTGTGGATGCTGTTCTCTGATATGGGATGGGGAGTGGCTGTTTTTGCAATGCTGGGCTTAGCAATTTTATGCATTGATTACAAAAACATACTACTCTGGATAATCGTTCCTTTCATCATCGGACACCTGATCGTTCCCCATAAGGAAACCCGGTTTATGTTCCCATTGATGCACTTCATCCCTTATCTGTTGCTGACGGTTATTGTGTTCCTGGAAAAGCAAAAAGGCTTCTTTGCCACAAAAGGAGCGGTGTCGCTGATGGTTGTTTTTGGTATTTACAACCTCGTCGCATTAACCTGCTTAACCCGTAAGTTACCCGGCGCTTCTGACAAAGACCTTACCTATTATATTCATCGCAAATGCAGATCTGAGGAGGTGTATCTCATATTTGAAAATAACTGTCATCCTTATGATCCGATATGGGAACTGGGCGTGAAAGAAAATTTTTATGCAGAGAAGAACATCCGGTACTATACGCTGGACCTTGTGTTGGATTATTTGAATATAGACGTTTTTAAAAACAAACGCATCGTGCTGGTCGCCACGCCAGACAAGCTGAAAGATTATAACACCACGCAATTGATTAAGCAACTGGGTCTGCATAAGACAATGGAAATACAACCCGTCTTATATAGTGATAAGATGCTACTTTATGATAATTTAAAACCTTGAACAGCACAGCTACCATGGATTGTCCTATTAACCGGAAAAATCGAAGAATGAAGACCTGTCTGTTACTGCTGATCTTCTCACTCAGTATTATCCACCAGGGTCAGGCACAGCAAAATAACAGATCAGAGGAACTCACCAGCATCAGGGTCAGTCCGAGGGATGCCATGGGCGGTAATGTGGCTGATTTCTGTGATTCAGTGAGATATATACCACTTGAGACAAAAAAAGAAAGCATATTCGGATTTATCAGTCACCTGCAGGTAAGCGACAATTACTTTGTTTTTTTCGATTATGACACGAAGGCCATTTATATCTTCAGTAAACAAGGAAAGTATATCAGCAAAATCCGTGAATTACCTGTCGATGACTGGACTGCCGATAAATACAATGTATTGAGCCGGTTCCAGCTGAATAAGACAAACGATGAAATCAATGTAGTATATCATAACTATCGTAAAAACAGTCATTGGCTGGTGGTATTTGCTGCGGATGGAAAAGTGAAGAAAAAACAAGCCTTGCCCGCATTTACGACTGGCCTGAGTGATCAGTTCTTTGCGGTATCAGCCAATACCTTTTTGTGTTCCAATAATTTCTTCCCGGAAAGTAAACTGGAAACGCATTATAAAGAACCAAGCTATTTTTATCTGCTGCATAATTTCGATACGATCACAGGAGGAATACTTCCTGTAGATCCGGATGATCGTTTCTTAAAGCGGAATGCCTATAGAGGATTTGACTATAATGCGTCTATGGCGACGGCATCTTCCTGGAGCCGTTACCTGGACTACACGCTGCGGCTGATAGACGATTCCCTGAAAGTATCCAGCTATCAGTTTATCTTCCCTGCTGCCATGGTTCCGGAGGCTCAAGTGTTTAACAACAAAAAAGTATTTAACGATATCGATAGTACAGACTATTACCTCAGCGGGAAACGCATTATTACAAAAGTGAGTTGTGTAGGTACCTACGATAGTTATCTGCTGTTATTCCTGGAATATGCGACCAATACGGTATCCCTTTCAAACTATTACTTATATTCATTAACCAGCCAGACCTTATACTCCTTCGACGCCATTACACCGGATAAGCAGTCTTATTTTCTGCCTATTGCCAACAATGGGATCGGAACGATTAATAAAGGTTACGTATACAACGAAGTGGCAGCATTTCAGCTGTTCAATGCCATTAAAACAGATAAACAGAAATTGTGGAAATCTGACCCGGCACTAAAGACATACCTGTCATCAGGGAACTCCAAAGGAAATCCTGTCATTATTGAAATGAAGTTGAAAAATGGCCTTTAAATCCGGTACACATATCGGCTGGATACTATCACTGGTATGCTTCCTGTTATCATTACAGGGGCGTGCACAGGATACCTCGCGGGTCCGGGATGTGGAAGGAGTGGTCAGGGATTCGGCTTTTCGTATCAATTTGAAATCTGCCACGATTGCCGTATACCGGCAACAGGATTCCTCGTTGTTGGCCTATCAGCTGACGAACAACTTCGGTCGTTATCATTTTGTAGGGCTTCCACTGGTAACCGACCTGTATGTAATTGTTTCGCAGACGGGTTATCGGCTGCGGTATGCACCATTGGTGGTACCCCAGGGTGCCGGTTCGTTTCTGGCAAATTACCAGCTGGAAAGACGGTCTGCCGAAGACCCCGTTGACTTACGGGAAGTAGTGGTCAAAGCTGTTGTACCGGTAAGGATGAATGGTGATACCCTGGAGTTTAACTCAGATGCTTTTGCCCTGGAAAAAAACGCAGTAGTGGAAGACCTGTTAAAGAAACTCCCGGGAGTGATTGTATGGGCAGACGGGACGATTACGGTCAACGGCAAGGAGATCAAAAGCCTGAAAGTGGACGGAAAGTCATTTTTCTCCGGAGATGCAAAAATAGCCATTCAGAATATTTCCAAAGATGCCGTTCAGAAGATCCAGGTGTATCAGGTAGATGCGGATAAAAAGAATCAGATCGATTCTATCACCGAAATCAACATTAAACTCAAGAATGGACGTCATTCCGGGCATTTCGGGAAGGTGGCCGCCGGATATGCCCCTGAGAAACATTATGAGGCGGATTTGGCTTTAAATGCCTTTACGCCGTCTATCCAGATGGCGATCGTAGCGAATGCGAATAATGTGAATAAGATTGCTACGGATGCCAACACGATTATGCGTAACAGCACCTTTAAAGGCAGCGGGACAGATATCGAATACCAGCCGGATTTCAATATCGCGGGTGAGAACCGCCCAGGAGCGATAGGAGGGATGTTCAAAAAGGATTTTAGCCTTAAGCCAAATGCGAAAGAGTTAAATCAGTTGAATGCCGACTATTTTTTTAACAGTAACTATTCCACTGTAGCCAGTAATACCAGTACCCTGAATTATCTGCTGAATGAAAGTTCGCAATTACAGCTGGATACCGCCGTTAATAATGAGCGCAGGTCTTTACACAAAGCGGCATTGGATTATAAGAAAAAGAACGACCATAATAACTTTGTAATAGATGCAGATGTGGTATATGGAAAAGTGAACGGGAGCATTGAAAATGTTAGCGGGATATTTAACGCTGCAGGAGAAAAGAAAAGCGGCAATATTAACAGTAATTCCAATGACGAGTCGAGGCACCAGCTCTCTTTTTCTGTAGGGGACGACTATTATGGTAAAAAAGCAAGCTCCGGAGATAAGGCAGTGTCTGCAAAGTATACCCTGGATATCACACATCTTCAGAATGTACGCGCGGTTAACAATGCATTCTTTGCCGTGGCGGATAGTGACGTTTATATAAGAACAGAACGGCGGTATGATAACAAGGAGGATAATGTTAACCATAAAACCTATCTGGCTGCTGATGACCTTTTCCGGCTTCTTTTCAACCGTTCGTCCTTTATACAGTTTTCTGCCAGCAATAACCTGGACTTCAATAAACGTGATGCAGAGAGCAGGGTACAGGACAGGGATAGCGCTACGGGAAAATACCTGCTCAATAATTACCTGACCAATAACAGCACATTTACAGCCATCAATGAACTGCCTGCTTTGAAATTAAAGAAGGAATTCGTTAAGATTCTTTCCAACCGGTACACAAAACACCTGAGTATTCAATTCACTTTCAGAGAACAATTCCTGTATCAGCAGAATAAATCATCCGCCTTGTTTCAGCAATTTACCAGGCGATATGCGAAATTCATTCCTGTGGGTGCCGTCACCTATGATCACTATAATGACGGTCACTACCATGAGACGCACAACCTCTACGTCAGAAAGGAAGCAGGTTATCCTGATGTGAACCAGTTGTATCCCTTGGTAGATAGTGCGGTGGCTTATTATCTGTCATTGGGAAATGATCGCTTAAAACCTTTTGATAAGAGAAGTATCACCTATGAATACAGCAGGAGCAACTATATGTCTAATAACGACTTTCGCTATGGACTGGCTCTTTCATACGGTACGATCAATCATTATTTCTCCGATAGCACGATCACAGACAGCCTCGGACGAACACGACATTACACGATTAATGTGAATGGTTACCGCTTTGCGAATATCAGCGGGAGTGCGCAACGGGCTTATAAAATAGGAGGGAGCCAGCTACAGTTAAAATTCAATACGGCTTTTAATTTTAGCAGGATTCCCAATAGTATCAATAATATCTGGTATTCCTCAAAGGTCTTTACTAATAACAGTGGGTTAAGACTGTTTTATGCCTTTCGCGATTATTGCATCGTTGAACTGCAGCAGTACTATTATCATTACGCATCAAAGCAGACAAGTAGTATCAGCACTAATTCCTATAGCAGCGATTTCTGGACGACCATCCTGGGAACCCGCGTCTCCTGTACCCGGAGATTAACCGTTGGCAGTAACATCAACCTGAACAGGATTACAGCTTCTACATCACAACCGAATACATATCTGGTATGGAATGCCACTACCGCTTACCGGATGTTACCGGCAAATAATCTGGAACTGCGTTTATCAGCACTCGATCTGTTGCACCAGAATAAGGGCTTTATTGTGACAGGGGATAAGAACATGCTTTCCGAAAGCAGGAGTAACGTATTGCAACAATATTTTATGTTGTCAGTGGCCTTTTACCCCAGGAAATTTGGGAAAAAGACGGAGTAAGGGGCTCCTCCTCAAAATAATATTATCAAAACGAATTTCTACCCACGTTGCTTCAATATCACTAAAATAAAATCATAAAGAAGCCTATCTCCGAGAAAATTGCAAAAACATGCAAAATTGACCTGAATTATTTTAATCTTGGCACGGAAATCATAAATACAAAAATTCCGGTTATCTAATTTAACCCGCTAAAATTCCAAAATTTACAAAAATCTAAGATGATCAAGTTCAACAGATTAAGAGGTCTCAGCGTACTTGCTTGTTTATTTTACACTTCTCAGATTCAGGCACAGGAAAGAATAGCGCCTGCGTATCCACTGATTACTCACAATCCAAACTTTAGTATCTGGTCAAATACAGATCAGTTAAACAATTCGACAACGACGCACTGGACGGGAGCGGATCATTCGTTGTTGGGGATGATCAGTGTAGATGGAAAGGTCTATCGTTTTTTGGGGAAAGAGGTAACAAAATATAAGACGATATTGGCTGCGGCTGATGAAATGCCTTATGAGGTAAGTTATACAGAAACCCAGCCTGATGCAAGCTGGACTTCACAGGATTACAAGACGACCAACTGGAAGTCTGGTCCGGCGCCATTTGGCGATGATGAAAAGAATGTGAAAACATTGTGGAAGTCCGATAACATTTGGGTTAGGAGGAATTTCACAGTGAAGAATGTGGCCGGTATCAATGATTTGCTGTTAAAGCTCAATCATGATGATAATGTCGAAGTATTCCTTAATGGCAGCAAGATTTATGAAACAACCGGCTGGACGAGTAATTTCAAATACCTGCCCGTTAATAAAAGCATGCTGAAAGTAGGTCAAAATACCATTGCCATTCATCTTGCGAATAGTGCCGGAGGACGTTACCTGGATTTCGGTTTGGTAGATAAACAAAAGAGCGCTTTAGGTGAAAACCAGGTTGCACAACAAACAAAAGTAGATATTGCTGCAACACAAACCACCTATGAGTTTACCGCCGGTAATATCGATCTGGAACTCAAATTCACTTCACCGCTTTTGCTGAATGATCTGAAATTGTTATCCCGGCCCGTATCCTACATTACCTATGGAGTGAAAGCAAATGATGGGAAGCAACATGCTGTAAAAGTCTTCTTAGGCGCATCATCTGACATTGCGGTGTATCAGCCTTCTCAGCTGGTTGCTGCAAAACGTTATGATGCAGGTAACCTGTCTGTTTTAAAGGTAGGTACCAAAGATCAGCCCGTACTTGAAAAGGGCGCTGATGATATGCGTATCGACTGGGGATACTTTTATGTAGCTGCTCAGAAGAATAAGGGGACCATCCAGTATATTACAAAAGGTGCTGATGCGGTAGAGACCTTTAAAAAAGGTGTAACGGCATCATCCGCTACAGAAGGAAAATCATTATCACTGAACACAGTTATTCCTTTTGGTACTGTCGGCAGTAATAAAGTAGAACGTTTTGTTGAACTCGGGTACGACGAGATCTATGCTGTTCAGTATTTCAATAATAACTTAAGACCCTGGTGGAACGCTGCCGGCAACGAAACCATGGAAGGGCAGCTGATCAGTGCTGACAATGAATATAACGCTGTCATGCAAAGATGTGGTGATTTTGATAAAGAAGTATATGCTACGGCCCTGAAATCAGGTGGTGAGGAATATGCGCATATCTGTGTATTAGCTTATCGTCAGAGTATTGCAGCACATACCCTGGTTAAAAGTCCGGACGGTGAATTACTGTGGTTGTCAAAAGAAAATAATAGTGGTGGTTTCATTAATACGGTGGATGTAACATATCCTTCTGCACCGCTTTATCTCATTTATAACCCGGAACTGATGCAGGGTATGCTAACAGGTATATTCCACTTCAGTGAGACCGGTAAATATCCACATCCATGGGCTGCACATGACCTGGGAACATATCCCAAAGCAAATGGTCAGACTTACGGCGAACCTATGCCGGTGGAAGAGTCAGGTAACATGATCATTTTATGTGCTGCTATCACTAAAGCACAGAAAAATACAGACTACGCTAAAAAACATTGGCAAACGCTGACCACCTGGGTGGATTATCTGACCAAAGAAGGTCTGGATCCTAAAACACAGCTATGTACAGATGATTTCGCAGGTCATCTTGCACGTAATGCCAATTTATCTGTTAAAGCAATTGTTGCGATTGGCTGTTATGCACAAATGGCGGAACAACTGGGCGAGCAGGAATCAGCGAAGAAATACCGTGCTATTGCTGAAAGCATGGTGCCAAAATGGATAGAGATGGCGGACGCCGGAGATCACTATGCGCTGACATTCGACAATAAAAATACCTGGAGCCAGAAATACAATTTGATATGGGACAAAGTATTAAATCTCAATTTGTTCCCGCAAAAGGTTTATGACACAGAGACAAAGTACTATCTCACAAAAGGTAATAAATTTGGTATACCACTGGATAGCCGTAAATCCTATACCAAGAATGACTGGATTGTATGGACAGCCACTTTTGCTCCGGAGAAAGAGCAGTTTGAAGCATTGATCAAACCGCTTTATATACATGCATTAGAGACGCCATCCCGTGTACCGCTCAATGATTTCTACGATTCAGAAACAGGTATCCGTGAAAACTTCAAAGCAAGAAGTGTTGTAGGCGGATTCTACATGAAAGTCTTGGCTGACAAATTACATATTAACTAATACGATTAAAATACAGGTCTGTACAGCAACTATCAATTACACAATTGATAGTTGCTGTATTTCATGCTATAAGCAAATTCAATGAACAACAACGCCCTTCCTACTAAACCTCATTACCAGGTATTAGACGGATTACGAGGTGTGGCTGCGATCATAGTTGTATGGTTCCACCTTTGTGAGCCACATGCCACGAGTCACCTTACCCAATGGATCAATCACGGTTATCTTGCTGTCGACTTTTTCTTTCTGCTCTCCGGTTATGTTATCGGCTACGCATACGATGACAGATGGGATAAACTTACAATAGGCACATTTTTAAGACGTCGGTTTGAGCGGCTGCAGCCGCTGGTTATTCTCGGTATGACGCTGGGCGCGATAGGCTTCTATTTTACGGAATCTGCTATATGGCCATTGATCCATACGGTGCCTGTATGGAAAATGCTGCTTGTGATGGTGATAGGGTATACCATATTGCCGGTTCCATTGTCTATGGACATACGTGGCTGGCAGGAGATGCATCCCTTAAACAGCGTGGGATGGTCTTTATTTTTTGAATACATCGCCAATATTTTATACGCATTAGGGGTCAGAAAATTCCCCAATTGGGCTTTATCTATCCTGGTGAGTTTAGCGGCGGCGGCGCTGGTATATTTTGCTGTCACCAATGCCAATGGTGATGTAACCGGTGGCTGGACATTAACAGTAGAACAGGTGAAAGTAGGGATGACGCGGGTAATGTATCCATTTTTTGCAGGACTATTACTGTCAAGGATAGGAAAACCGGTACATATCAAAAATGCTTTTCTATGGTGTACAATATTGGTAGCTGCTATACTGTTTATGCCTCGTATCGGCGGCGCTGATCATTTATGGATGAATGGTCTGTACGAATCAGCATGTATCATTCTGGTGTTCCCTTTAATAGTGCTGATCGGAGCCGGAGCGAAGGTGACTGGCAACAGGGAATATAAGATCTGCAAATTACTGGGAGATATATCATATCCGTTGTACATGACCCATTATACACTGGTTTATTTCTATGTGGGATGGGTGAGTGACCACAAAGGTATAACAATGGCAGCGTCCTGGCCATATGCGTTAGCGACCTTTTTAGGGGCGATCGCAGTCGCATATGCGAGTTTGAAACTATTTGATGAACCGGTACGAGCCTGGCTGCGTAAGAAGTTAAAATAAATATACTCCTTTATAACTGATAAAACTGCTATAGGCAAATCAAATAGGGATAAATTTTTCCCTGTTTGATTTGTAAATCCGTATTTGTAATTTATCTCTGGAATAGCCATTTGGTATAAGAACCTGGCGCCGTTAAACGGTCCGGCGTAACTGACACTTCTATTTAGTAGCTTATGAAATGTTTGATTCATTTGTTCAGATCTATTAAGACCAATAGTATACTTGGCCTTTTAGCTATTACATCTTTTACCGCATTACAAAGTGTAGCCCAGACTAAACAACTGCGAGATGTTCAGCATCAATACAACCTTAATCCAAACAGCTCTTTGCTCTCACGGGTGACGGATACTCCGGATGACGTTCTGAAAAAGTTCAGAGATGCCGGCATGGCGCCGACGGAACATCATTTGACAGATGAAGAGATTGCAATCATATCCGACGCTTTTGACGCACTCCCGTTATTGCATCAGCGTGTGCTGAAGCAACACCTGAAAAGCATCAGCTTTCTGGACAATATGCCCAATACGGCGTTGACATCGCCGGTCACCAGGGATGAAGACATCAATCTTTATCATATAACTTTCCGCTCAGGGATTCTTCATCAGACCATTTCTGAATGGGTAACGGAGAAAGAACGAACCTGCTTTGCAGGAGGCGATTCTACGGTGTCGGTGTCGATACAGGCAGGCGGACTACATGCATTGACATATGTAATGTTGCATGAGGGGACACATGTGGTGGACGGGTCACTGCATCTTATTTCGGCAGATACCGTATCAGGTAAAGCGCAGCGAAATGTTTTTACCGCGAATTTTTCGAAAGACGTGTGGAAGAATATTAATAGTTACGACTGGCTGGTAAGAGATTCGATAGTGTTGCAAAGCCGCTTTAGGCCTGGTGGCCGGCTTTTCCTGTTGACAGAAGCTGCCAGCGTTTACGCGGGACTCGCTCAAACGCCGTTCGTATCACTTTACAGCACCGCGAGCTGGCATGAAGATCTGGCCGAGCTCCTTACAATATATCACCTGACACATGTCTTGAGACAACCTTTCCGGTTTGTCGTTAAGCAAAACGGTAAGGAGGTGTATAGTTTTGAACCAATGGGTAATACCCTGATAAAGAAGCGTACGGGTCTTTTGCAGCGCTTCTACGGCTTATCCTAGACACAGGAATACAAATAAATTTATCAATTAATCGCTTTTGCCGATTTCATGTTTAGGAGGAACGACGGCTACATCTTTTTCTTCCTCTTTCTGTTCCACATGCACCGCATAGTCAGCCGGCTCTATGCGTTTCCCGTTGAAATCTGCATACGCACGGGTGAATTCGGCCCCGAAATATAGAATAGCTGCTGTATAATAAATCCATAGCATTATAACGATCAGGGAGCCTGCAGCACCATAGGTAGAACTAGTGGCGGATTTTTCAATATAAATGCCGATTACCAGCCTTCCGATCATAAATAGTACGGCAGTAAAGAACGCACCTGAGCGAACATCCTTCCAACTAATTTTAGCATCTGGCAATACTTTGAAGATTACACCGAATAGTATCGAAATAATCATAAAGCTGATTATATAACTGATAATAGTAAAAAGCGTTACAGTTACGTCAGGCAGGAAGTGCTTTAACCGGTCACTAATAGCATCCAGTGCCCCATTCAGGACAAGGGAAACTAAAAGCAGGAAACCAAGCGTTACAATCATAGAGCCTGATAGCAGGCGATCTTTGATTATTTTCAGCCATCCTTTTTTAGGCTTTGGCTTTACCTGCCAGATGATATTGATAGATTGCTGGATTTCACCAAATACCGTCGTAGCACCAATAATAAGAGTAACCACACCGATTATTACCGAGATGGTGGATTTTCCGGTCATTTCAAGGTTACGGATCATTTCCTGCACCTGCAGGGCCGCCTCATTACCAACAATTCCATTGATCTCTGAAAATACTTTAGTTTGTATAACGTCACGACTGAGGAAAACACCTGCCAGTGAGATGAGCAGGAGTAATAGTGGCGCTAAGGAAAAAACGGTGTAATAAGCCAGTGATGCGCTGAATTTAAGAGCCATATCATCCATAAAACCGGTGAAGGCCGCTTTAAGGATCGTAAAATAGTCTTTAAACGATTTCTTGGTAAAATAGCTTCTTATTGTCATATTATCAGGGTTACGTCATGTTTAAGTAATTAGCTTTGCGATCAGCTGATATCCAATGTTGCATCCAAAATAATACCGATGATATGAGCGCCTTAATAGGCGGTCTCCGGTATAATCCTGCGGAAATCTTACCACATATGAAGTATATTGCCAGAATGTTTGGGTCTAAATATCCCATACAGGTTATGACAGTCTCAGTCGGGACATTTTGCTTCAGTTGGCCCCAAGAGCTACTTACCATTATTTTCTCTTACAGGGTTTTGGCACTGGCATTGAATAGTGCAGAAACGAAAAAGCTAAGCGTTATAGAAGCGTGTATGTTATTCAATGAGGCAGTTACAAGTATGCATCTGTTTGCTATTTAGCGGAAGTTTAAGAGGGGGCGCCGCAGAAAATTTGCCATGGTGTTTCTTTAAGAAGCGGAAGTTTGCAAGGGTGGATTTTTAATTCATTACTGACAAGCACGACAAAACGAAGATTATGCCAGTTGGAAAATTATGAGTTTCATTATTGGACCTGGGTAAAACAGCTGCAGAAAAAAAATATGGCGCACAGGCCTTGTCATATCCTGATAAGGTGATCGCAGCAAATCCGGATCATAAGGCAGGCAAAATGAAGAAAGAACAATTAAAGGGCGATCCCGAAGAAATAATAACGCATTTATCTATAACTTGCTAATAACTTCATTTTCAATCATTAAAAACAAAAAAGCCTCCAAATCTTTCGACTTGAAGGCTTAAAGCTTGCGGACCAGACGGGACTCGAACCCGCGACCTCCGCCGTGACAGGGCGGCATTCTAACCAACTGAACTACTGATCCTTCCCTTGTTTTCGGGGCAGCAAAGATAGCGACAAACAAATCAATTTTGCAAATCTTTTTTAAAAAATATTTTAGCGTTTATCTTTACAGCGTACTTTAACCAATTTTATACACAAATATGCAATTCCTGGATTTTGAGAAACCTATTGAGGACCTGTATGATCAGTTGGCAAAACTGAAGGAGAATGGCGCAAAGTCAGGTGTAGACGTTACAGCTACTGTAAAGGAGTATGAGCAGAAGATCGCTGATACCCGCCTTGAGGTGTACGACCACCTGACCAGTTACCAGAAGGTACTGCTCAGTAGGCATCCCGATAGGCCCTATACCCTCGCCTACATCGAGAAGATGTGTACCAATTTCGTGGAGCTGCACGGCGACAGGAATGTGAAAGACGATAAAGCCATGGTCGGTGGATTCGCCGAGCTTGATGGTGAAACAGTCATGTTCATTGGTCAGCAGAAGGGGATAAATACCAAAATGCGTCAGATCCGCAACTTTGGCATGGCTAACCCGGAAGGTTACAGAAAGGCGCTTCGCCTCATGAAACTGGCTGAAAAGTTCAACAAGCCTATTGTTACCCTGATAGATACGCCTGGTGCTTACCCTGGTCTCGAAGCTGAAGAGCGCGGACAGGGAGAAGCCATCGCCCGCAATATTTTCGAAATGGTGAAATTACGGGTGCCGGTTATCTGTATCATCATCGGTGAAGGTGCTTCGGGTGGTGCACTGGGGATCGGTATCGGCGACAGGATCCTGATGCTGGAAAACAGCTGGTATACAGTAATTTCTCCGGAAAACTGTTCCACGATCCTCTGGCGTAGCTGGAATTTCAAAGAGAAGGCTGCTGAAGAACTGAAGCTGACTTCCGACCATATGAGCCGCTTTGGCCTGGTGGACGGTGTCATCAAAGAACCGCTCGGTGGCGCGCATGTGAATCCGGACGAAATGGCGGATATTCTCAAGAAGAAGATCAAGGATACCCTGGCAGAACTGAAAAAGATCGACGCCGATACCCGTATCGAGCAGCGTATCGATAAGTTCAGCAACATGGGCTTTTTTGAAGAACGCTAAAAATATTTCGTTATATACCATTCCAAATTATAATCTTTGCACCTCTTTACGATTGATAAAGAGGGCGATTTGGAATTTGTTATCTGGAATCTACACTCAATATGGAACAATTGAAAGGCACCGGTGTGGCACTGGTTACGCCCTTTAAAAAAGACGAAAGCATCGACTGGAATGCTTTGGAAAAAGTGATTGATCATGTGATTTCCGGCGGGGTTGACTACGTAGTATCCCTGGGGACCACCGGAGAAACTCCTACACTTAGCTCAGAAGAGAAGCTGGACATTATGAAATTTACCTTCGAAAAGGTGAATAAACGTGTACCGGTGGTTGTAGGCATTGGTGACTACAATACCCGCGACGTTGTCAAGCGACTCGAAACCTGTCCGCTGGACGAAGCTGCTGCTGTACTGAGCGTTGCTCCCTACTACAGTAAGCCCAGCCAGGAAGGATTGTTCCAACACTATAAGGCCGTTGCTGCTGCATCTCCTAAGCCGATCATCCTGTACAACGTACCTGGAAGAACAGGTCGTAACATGACTGCGCAGACAACCCTGCGCCTGGCGAATGAGGTAGGCAACATCGTGGCAATGAAAGAAGCCAGCGGTGACATGATGCAGTGTATGCAGATCATCAAGGACAAACCAAAGGATTTCCTGGTTGTCAGCGGTGACGATGCACTGGCATTCCCTCAGATCGCAACAGGTATGGACGGACTGATCTCTGTGGCAGCTAACTACTTCGCAAAGGATGTAGCTGACATGGTGAAGGCAGCACTGGCCAGCGATAACGTAAAAGCCCGTGAGCTGCATTACAAACTGCAGGATTCCTTCGATCTGATGTTTGAAGAGAATAACCCTGCCGGTGTAAAAGCATTCATGGCAGAAGGTGGCCTGATCGAAAATGTATTCCGCCTGCCGGTAGTACCGGTAAGCGCAGGTTTACACAGCCGTATCGCCGCTTTCAACAAAAACTACAAGTAAACCGCTGAGCGGTAGAAATAAAGCACCCCGTTCTGCCTGGCAGGACGGGGTGCTGTGTTTTATGCGGTAGGTGGAGGGGTCAGATAATATAACTGACACCTTCCAGCGCGAGTTCGGAATTGGGGAATACTTCCCGGCATTCAGCCTCAAATGGCGTCAGGTCGGTGTATTTCGAAGAGAAATGCCCTATAATGAGCCGGTGGGCATTGGCCTTTAATGCCAGTGTGGCTGCTTCCACAGTTGTACTATGAAACCTTTCTGCCGCTCTTTCTGCCAGATTGTGCAGGTAGGTGGTCTCATGGTACACCAGATCAGCATTTTTCGCAAAAGGGATCAGATCCTCAGAAAAACGCGTATCTGCGTAATAAACATACTTTTTACCTGTAGGCGGCGCCAGGGTAACCCAGTCATTTTTCACGATTAAACCATCTTTCCTGTGATAATCCGCGCCTTGCTGTAGTTTGCTGAAGTAAGCGGCTGGTATCTCATACACTTTGGCCTGATCAGGAATGATCTTCCGCTTGCGTTTCTGCATTTCAAAGGCAAATCCATAGCAGGGAATACGGTGTTGGGTAGGGAAGAAGCTGACTTTCAGATCCTTATCTTCAAGAATAACTCCCTGGTTCTCTTCCAGTAGTGGTACAAATTGTAACTCAAACTGCAGGACGGTACCGGAGCATTCCATCTGGAGCCGTAAAATAGCCTCCAGTTCGGGCGGGGCAAACACTGTTAAGGGGTCTTGCCGTCCGAGCAGACTAAGGCTGTTTATAAGCCCTATAAGGCCGAAATAATGATCTCCGTGAAGGTGGCTGATGAAAATATATCTCAGGCGGCTTCTTCTGATCTTATAACGTGCAAACTGTAATTGTGTGCCTTCTCCGCAATCCACCAGTATCAGCTGATCATTACATGTCACTATCTGAGCCGTCGGATGTCTTTCTAACGTGGGAAGAGCTGAGTTATTACCTAAAATGGTGACTGCAAACATGAACGAAAAAAAATATTTACCAAAAATCCTTATTTATTCCGGGAAATGGAATTGAATTCCACATTCCGGAAAAATAGGGCACCAATGTGAGAGCAGGGAAAAAATTATTCCTCATCCTGCAATAATTCCCTTTCAAGATCTTCCATCATGACCATGTCAATGGCTTCAGACATTGTAGGGACAAGGTTATACGCCGATTCATCGGCGATTTTAAGCTCATTTGTTAAAGTGCTGTTAAGGCCGGTTACCGCGCAAGACAGTCCGCTGTCATACTGCTGGTGATATACTGTTAAAATGGCTTTAATCCCTTCTGCATCGGCTTTTTCCACTAATGCCATGTCCAGTATAAGGTTACGTCCATCCAGACCTGGTAATTCTGATACCTCCCTGGTAAACCCGGCTGACAAATTAGCATCCAGTTGCGTAATTTGAGGCTGTACGATCAGGATTTTTTCTTTGGTATCAATTTTGAATTCCATAAGTAAGATTTTCTTTTATAAGTTAGTAAATAAGTAATCGGGAATCCTGCCAAATAACAGCCTTCTTCTTACTTAACAGCCCTCAATTGTACACTTGTACTATTAAAGTGTTAGGGTAAAGGTAAATCAAAATTATTTGCTAATATTGTATAAGCAAGTCCCCGTAAGGGTTTTAATAATTTAATATTCTCACAATGGACCAGAATTTTTCACCGCAAGTAAAGGAGATCATTTCGTTTAGCAGAGAGGAAGCTTTACGCTTGGGAAATGATTTCATCGGCACAGAGCACCTGCTGCTAGGCATAATTCGAGAAGGGGAAGGGACAGCTGTTAAAATTCTGCAGGCCTTAAATGTAGACCTTTATGAACTTCGTAAAGAGGTTGAGTTGGCCGTAAAAGATAAGACAGGAAAAAATATTGCCAATATCAACAGTCTACCGCTTACAAGGCAGGCAGAAAAGGTTATACGTGTTACCGTGCTCGAGGCAAAAGCCCTCAAAAGCCCAACCGTGGAAACCGAGCATTTAATGCTTTCAATCCTCAAGAATAAAGAAAACGTTTGTACACAAATCTTACAACAGTTTGACGTGGATTACGACACTTTTAAAAACGAACTGGGCTTCGTAAAATCAGCCGATCCTAAGGCAGAGTTTGATGATCCTGGAGAAGAGGAGTTTGAAGATGAGCGTAAGAGCTTTGCCTCCAAGGCTAAACAAACCAATACCAAGTCCAAAACCCCTGTGCTGGATAATTTCGGCAGGGATATTACCAAGCTGGCCGAGAGTGGCAGCTTAGACCCTATTGTTGGTCGCGAGCAGGAAATTGAGCGTGTATCGCAGATATTATCCCGCCGTAAGAAGAACAATCCGATCCTTATCGGTGAACCGGGTGTTGGTAAAACAGCTATCGTGGAAGGCCTCGCGCTGCGTATCGTACAGCGTAAAGTATCCCGTGTACTGTTTGACAAACGCGTGGTAAGCCTTGATCTGGCGGCGCTGGTAGCGGGAACAAAATATCGCGGACAGTTCGAAGAAAGGATGAAAGCCATCATGAACGAACTGGAAAAGAACCGTGATGTGATCCTGTTCATCGACGAGATCCATACCATTGTAGGTGCAGGTGGTGCTTCAGGTTCCCTGGACGCTTCCAACATCTTCAAACCGGCCCTGGCTCGTGGAGAACTCCAGTGCATCGGTGCATCTACCCTCGATGAGTACCGTATGTACATTGAGAAAGATGGCGCGTTAGACCGTCGTTTCCAGAAAGTAATGGTAGAACCTCCAACCGTGGATGAAACTATTCAGATCCTGAATAATATCAAACCACGCTACGAAGAATACCATAACGTAAGCTATTCTCAGGATGCGATTGAAGCGTGTGTAAAACTCAGCGACCGTTACATGACAGACCGTCTGTTACCTGATAAGGCGATCGACGTACTGGATGAAGTAGGCGCAAGAGTACACCTGAAAAATATCAATGTTCCGCAAAATATCCTCGACCTGGAAAAACAGATCGAAGACATCAAGCAGGAAAAAAATAAAGTCGTAAAAAGCCAGCGTTTTGAAGAAGCTGCTGCATTACGCGATACCGAAAAGAAACTCGGAGAAGACCTGGAAAAGGCTAAGAACGTTTGGGAAGAAGAAGTGAAGCATAAACGTTATCCGATCGACGAGGAAGCTATCGCAGAAGTAGTAAGCATGATGACAGGTATTCCTGTTAAACGCATGGTACAGGCTGAAACTGAAAAACTCCGTCGTATGGGTGAAGACCTGAAAGGCGCTGTAGTTGGTCAGGACGAAGCCATCTCGAAAGTTACAAAGGCGATTCAGCGTAACAGGGTAGGGTTGAAAGATCCTAAGAAACCAATCGGTACTTTCATCTTCCTGGGTCCTACCGGGGTTGGTAAAACCGAGCTGGCAAAATCCCTCGCACGTTATATGTTCGACTCAGAAGATAGCCTCATCCGCATCGATATGAGTGAATACATGGAGAAATTCTCCGTAAGCCGTCTGATAGGTGCGCCTCCGGGATACGTTGGTTATGAAGAAGGTGGTCAGCTGACTGAAAAAGTACGCCGCAAACCTTATTCTGTAATTCTCCTGGATGAAATCGAGAAAGCTCACCCTGACATCTACAACATCCTGTTACAGGTACTGGACGATGGTATCCTGACCGACGGTCTTGGTCGTAAGGTGGATTTCAAGAACACCCTTATCATCATGACGTCTAACATCGGTGTACGTCAGCTGAAAGATTTCGGTGCAGGCGTTGGTTTCACTACCTCCGCAAAAGCAAACACAGAAGAAGACAATACTAAATCAGTAATTGAAAAAGCACTGAAACGTACCTTCTCTCCTGAGTTCCTGAACCGTATCGATGATGTGATCATATTCAACTCTCTGAGCAAAGAACATATCTATACCATCATAGATATCACTATGCAGAGTGTACTGAAACGCCTTCAGAACCTGGGCTTCAGCCTGGAACTGACAGAAGAAGCCAAAGGCTTCCTGGCAGAGAAAGGTTACGATCAGCAGTTCGGCGCCCGTCCGCTGCACAGAGCCATCCAGAAATACCTGGAAGACCCACTGGCAGAGGAAATTCTGAATATGAACATCCATAACGGAGATGTCCTCATTGCAGATCTGGACAAGGAAAATCAGAAACTGATCTTCACTTTAAAGAACTCTTCAAAGAGTAACAAATCCGAAAAATCAGAGGCATAATAAGCCATAGTTGATAGAAATGTTTTGATAAAAATCCCGGATGTAAGTCCGGGATTTTTTTTGTTTACCCTTCCCATAAAAAGCAGCTAATACCTCCCAAAGACGATATTCATACATCCAACCACCGATAATACGCATACCCCCTTCAATAAAACAATAACAACAACAATACCGATAACGATATTTATACAAGACCTATATATGACTATTACAAAGGTGACAGGCGTGACCAGCGAATGGATTGAGGTGGAAACAAAGGGTCTTAGCCCGGCGTCCTACCTCAACCCGCAGTAAGAAGCCAATTAAACGAAAGCCATTAAAGAGTACTATCAGCAGCAACTCATCAGATACTTATATGATTATCCGATACTTACCTAAAACATAACATGAACGTGTTATCTAACTGCTATATCCCTGAATTCAGGGATATGGTAATCAGTGCTCCTCATATATTTAAAAAATAAACAAATGAAAATCAATACTATGTAAAACGCCTTTATGAATCAAAATCATACGTTCATGTCATAACATGATTGTTAATAATATTAGATATTTGCACCATACAATACTGCTAAGGCTGTTTCACTTAGCATCAGCATATCGTTTCGTAAACAGACATGTGAACAATAAATACATCCACTAACTTTTTTAACCTGACTTTTTTACTGAAAAACTGAGTGCCTGGCAAACGCGGGTGATTGGTCTGTGTAGTTTATAACAAGAATAAACTATCAGGCTATAGATGTGCATGATCCAATCATGGTGGGCTTCGTTTGCAATTACATCAGAACAAATAATTAATAGCATAAATAATAAAATCTATCTATCCCTATACTATGAAATCAGTTATACGTAACACTTCCCGTACACTCGTTCTGGCTGGTGGCATCACGCTGGCAGCTACTGCCGCCAACGCTCAGATGAAGATTGGTGACAACCCCTCTCAGATCACAAAATCAGCTATTCTTGAGCTGAGTAGTACCAAGCAGGGTCTCTTATTACCAAGAATACCAAACTTTACAGCTATCGACGCCGCTATCGGAACTGATCCCGTGGACGGAATGGTTGTATACCTGGCAAGCGGTACCGCCACCACAGAAGGTATCTACATGAGAAAAGCAGGCGCCTGGGTGAAAATAGCAAGTACTGCTGACGCGCTGGCTAACTGGAGCCTGAAAGGTAATACAGGCACGACTGCTGCTGACTACATCGGTACTGCCGACGCACAGCCACTGTCCATCCGTACCAACGGTGTGGAAGCAATCGGCATACAGGCTGACAGACAGGTGAAACTCTCCACAGTGAATGCGGATAACACTACTTTAGAAGTGATCATGCTGAGTGCAGCTGGTATCGTGTCTAAAAGAACATTACCGCAGACAGCCTTCAATACCCTGTTCAATAACATCAAAACCACCGCTGACTCTGCAAATGCAGCATTCAACGTGACAGAAAACGTTGCAACAGGTGAAGTAACCGTAAATGCACCGATCCTGGCGCCATCTACTACTGCTACCTACGGTTTCCTGAAGAAATCTGATTGGGATAAATTACAGGCACTCTCTAGCGGTAATAACCTGTCTATCGCTGACTTCATCACCACTGTTGCTGCTGCTGAAGTAAACAGAGGTGGCCGTATCTCTTATGATGCTGCTACTGCCAGCTATAAATTAGAACTGGTTGCTGCCAGCGCTACACAGGCTGGTATCGTAACCACCGGCGTACAAACTTTCGGTGGCGACAAGACCTTCAACGGTGCAACTACAGTAGGCAATACCCTGAATGTAACCGGTGCTGCTACCTTGGGTAATAACCTGTCCGTAGCGGGTACTTCTACACTGACCGGCGCCACCACAGTTGGCGGTACACTCGGTGTAGCCGGCGCTGCCAACTTAGGTAACAACCTCACTGTAACCGGAGCAACTACATTGAATACACTGGCAGTAACCAATGCAACCACTCTCAATGGTACTGTAGACCTGACCTCAGTGGCAAACGCAGCTACCGCTACATCTTATGATGTATTGGTACGTGAAGGTAGCACCGTGACTAAAAGACCTTTTGATCTCGACGCTATCGCAAAAGCGATCCGCACAATCAAAGCAGGTACAGGCACTACTGATAATGTGAATGTGAATTTCAAAACTGACAGCCTAGGTACAAACTTCGATATCCAGGCAACTACAAACGATGTGTCGTTCAACCTGCCCAATGCAAGTGCCGTAGACGCTTCTCATACTGTCGCTCAACGAGGTGTGGTATCAACAGGTAACCAGAGCTTTGCGGGTAACAAAAGTTTCGCAGCTGCTGTAGCCGTAGGTACTAACGCTCCTGCCAACTCAACGCTGCAGGTAAACGGTTCCGTACAGATGAGAATTTACAAGACAGCTGTATCCTATACATTAACCGATACTGATAACACAGTACTGGCTGATGCAACAAGTGGCGCACTGACAATCACACTGCCTGCTCCTGCTGCTGCAATCGCTGGTCGTATATACACTATCAAAAAGGTAGGTACAGGTGATATCAACAAAGCCGTGAAGATCCAGCCAGCTGCTGGTACGATCGAAGGCGGTGCTGATTACATGATCTACAACGACTGGACTTTCATTACAGTACAGACTGACGGTGTTGACTGGTACATCATCAGGAAATAATAAGGATCTTATTTAACAGGAGCAGCAACAGGCTGCTCCTGTTATTCATTATTACGCTGTATTTCCAGTAACCTACCTATAAAGACCTATGAAAATATTGAATTGTCGCGGCGGTCTCCTGAGCTTGTGTGCTTTCTTACTTCCCGTATTGGCACACGCACAGCAATTAAAATTGGGATCCGCTCCAACAGTGATCGAGAAATCTGCATTGTTAGACCTGAATAGTGATAAACAGGGCTTATTATTGCCCCGTGTAAGTGATTATAGCGTTGCTCCATTGAACGCTGCACCTGATGGTATGATCATTTACTATGTTCCTGACAAGATGCTCTATGTCAGGAAAAATGGTATCTGGAGAAAACTGATCGATGAAACCGCCACTACCACCGGTATTACATCCGTAAACGGACAAACTGGTCCTGCTGTAACATTAACCACCAACAATATTACTGAGTCTGTTAACCTGTACTACACTGATGCCAGAGCAAGAGCTGCATTCAGTGCCGGTACCGGTATCAATATCACCGCAGCTGGTGTGATCTCAGCTTTAAATACAACCGATCTCTGGAATGCTCTACAGCTCCGGGGACGGAATATTTCCAATAATGCACCTGCTAATAATGATGTACTGACATGGGACAATGCAACCAGTACCTGGATACCTAAAGCAGTGACTGCCGGTGGATCTGGTACGGTAACTTCCGTGGGCTTATCATTACCTTCTATATTCACAGTGACAAACAGCCCGGTAACTACTTCCGGCACTTTAACCGCAACATTCAACAACCAGTCACAACGGCTGTTCTTCGCTTCTCCGGTATTTGGATCGGGGGCGCCGTCTTTCAGAGCGCTGGATGGTAACGATATTCCTAATATAGATGCAGGTAAGATCACCAGTGGTGTATTACCTGTAGCACAGGGTGGTACCGGGATTAACTACCTCGGTTCGCCGAAAGATGTGATGAAAGTAAAAGCCGATGGAAGTGGCATTGAATGGTCAAATGACTATGTAGCCCTAACTTCCACACCAAACTTTAATGGTGATGTGACAGCGACCGGCAACTTTTATTCTGTAAATACTTCCCTCGTAAATGTGGGTACCGCCGGCACCTATACGAAAGTAACCACCGATGCAAAAGGGAGGGTGACTTATGGTACCACATTACAGGATACCGATATTCCTGGTCTTGATGCCAGTAAGATCATCAATGGCGTATTCCCGATCGCAAGAGGTGGGCTGGGACTGAACTATTTCGGTACTGCCGGACAATCCATCCGTGTGAACAGCGGCGGTAACGGCTTCGAATATTATACGCCTTCCGCTTCTTCTACCACAATCACTTTAACTGGTGATGCAACAGGTAGCGGTACGACCAGTATCCCCGTAACACTCGCCAACAGTGGCGTAACGGCAGGTACCTATACTAAAGTAACAGTTGATGCCAAAGGTCGTGTAACGACTGGTGCTGCACTCGCTGCTGCTGATCTTCCTGCTGGCTCCGGCAACTATATTCAGAACATATCTTCCGGTACACAAACAGCTAACTTCTCCATTAATGGTAACGGTACGATAGGTAATAATCTTTCTGTGCAAACCATGACAGCAGGTTCTGTATTGTTTGCCGGTAGCGGTGGTCTCATATCTCAAAAGAATGCCAACTTCTTCTGGGATAATACTAACAACCGTCTGGGCGTAGGTGTCAACGCACCTGGTAATACGCTGGATGTAGGTGGTACGGTAGCTGGTACCGGTGTTTCGGGGCTGCGCCTGAGAGCATTGAACAGTGCCACCGTACAACCTTACAACAGCAAGGTATTATCAATCAATAACAATGGCGATGTGATCGTGACGCAGAATGCCGCTGCAAGTAACTGGCTGATCACAGGTAACAGTGGAGTAGATGCAAATAACCAGTTCCTCGGTACAACTGACGACAATAAAATGGTGATCAGATCCAACAATGCCCCATTGCTGGAATTTGGCCGCAGACAAACACTAGGACTGACAGAAGGCTATACCGACTATACTGATAACGATGAAATGGTGACCCACCTGCGTTCTGCATTGCAGTTCGCCGTACCTGCATCAGTGAATTTTTATAAACCTAAAATGTGGACAAATGCGGATGGTAACTTCCGTATGAAAGGTTGCTCCGCAGGTACCGACTATTTTGAGTTTGGCGCTACAGGTACTAATAACGCCGGTGGTTTTGAATTTATCATTGGTGACGATGGCGACGAACCGATCGTTTTCAAAAGCTATAATTATACAGGACCCACCTTCACAGAGATCATGAGATTACAGAACCTGAATGTGGGAATCGGTCTTGGTGGTGCAACTCCGGCAAAACGTCTGCATATCAATGCGAACAATGATGCGATTCGTATCACCAACCTGTCCTCAGGTAGTGGTACACCACTGGTAGTAGCAAGCAATGGAGATGTTACAAAGGCAACTTCTATTGATAATACACCCATTGGTGATAATACGCCTGCGAGTGGTACGTTTACTACACTGTCTGTTGGAACAGGCGCTTTAAACCTCAGTAATAACAACAATAATAACATCAATATCGGCAATAATACTTTTTACAGAATTACCGGTCCGAATAACAGCTTTACAATTACCAGTATTGCCGGAGGATCGGATGGTCGTATGATTACCCTGTACAATTCGACAGGTCAGAATATGACGATCTCTAACGAAAATACCGGAGGTGGTATTACGGCTGCTAACAGGATACTTACCAATAGCGGAAATATTGTTACCTCAGGCCAGGGTTCCGTTACACTGATCTATTCCGGTACTGATAGCAGATGGATTGTTACATCCTTTGTTCAATAACAATTAAAAGCACAGGAAGCGATACTAAAAGCATAATACCTGCATGAAGAGATATTTACTCATATTATGTTTTCTGGTTCTCTCAATCAATACCATACATGCCCAGCAGGCTGCCTATATTCCTGCTGATGGTAAAGTATGGAGCTTTGGGAATGTTGCCTTCTTTGGCGATGTGACCAATGATGGAACGCTTGGCTCAAGTCCGGCCTCCGTGCTTTATTTCCTGGGGAAACAATGGACAAATGGTTATACCGCTTTATTGTCAGATGAAAGCACTTCCGGTAAAGATGGGACAGGCGGTACCTTCCGCTTTGCCGGTAATAAAGGACAGCAGATCGTTGCCGGTGGATATAATGTAGCCGCTAAAGCAGGTCCCAGCTTTCCTAATCTGGAAGTCAGTAATACCAACGGCATCATCCTCGCAGATCTGAATGACCTGCAGGTAAGAAATACTTTACAGCTCACCAACGGTCACGTCTATCTGAATGGATGGAACCTGCAGGTAGGTGTGAATAATCCTGGTAAGATCACCGGTTACAGTGATCAGCGTTTTATCGTTACCGGACCGGAAACAGGTGGTGGATTCCTGTATCGTGCAAAGTTGAGCAGCACTGCCGGACAGGTAGTATTTCCTGTAGGAACCAATGCCACTAACTATGCACCTGCAGGTGTGAGATATGAAGGAAGTCCGGAGGACTTTAAAGCAAGAGTGTTCGACAGCGTATACACCCAGGCTATCGCCGGCAGAACAGTGTATGACAGTGTCGTGTTTAAAACATGGAACCTTGGTCAGGAAGGGAATGGTACCGGCATAACCGCCGTTGCGTTACAACATATGGATGCTGATGAAGCACCTGAATATCGTTTGAATCGTTCCAGTAGTTATATCAGCGCCTTCACAGACCGTAACTGGGAACTGCGTACTTCGGCCAACGACAATATGGGGCCTGGCACCCTGACCACGCAACCTATGCGTCAGTCTGCTACCATGCATTCCCGTGGCATGGCTGGCATTGGAAACAATACTTATTTCGCCAAACTGGCATCCTTATCTTATAGTTATCTCCCGGCTGATTTCATACATTTCAACGCGTATCGGATCAGCTATTCACTCGTGGATATCGTGTGGGCTACTACCCGCGAAACCAACAATGCCGTATTTGAAATCGAGCGTATGCTGGATAATGAAACGGTATTTAAGAAAATCGCTACTGTGGCGACCAAAGCGCCGAACGGCTACAGCACAACCCGCCTGGATTACTATTATCAGGATACCAATGATTACGATGGCTGGAGCTATTACCGTATAAAGGCTGTATCCGCTACCGGAAAATATGTGTATACAGACGTGAGAGAAGTAGGGCCATTGATCCAGGCAACTGTATTCCCGAACCCGAACTATGGTCAGTTTAAAGTAACTGTCAAAGGTATTAAGACACCGCTGATCGTACAGATATTCGATACATGGGGTCAGCAGATCCGTAAAACGGAAATGGTGGGTCAGAGCGAATTGAATATCAGAGACATGCCTACAGGTACTTACTTCCTGGTATTGACGCATAAAGACAGCGGAAAACAAGCCTATGTCTGCAAAGTTGTCGTAATAGACCATTGATGCTGATGATATTCCATTTTTCCTTTAACTTTACACCGTCTATTACTTCATACAGCATTTAATAAAAGGGGTTTTGAAAAAGATTATTATCACGATCGATGGTTATTCTTCATGTGGAAAGAGTACGCTGGCAAAACAATTGGCAGCGCAGCTGGACTACGTCTACATTGACAGTGGCGCCATGTATCGTGCAATTACCCTTTATTTTATTCAGAACCGGGTGGACTGGACAAACCATGATGCTGTAAAGGAAGCTTTACATGACATCCACCTGGAATTTGAATTCAACCCGATCTCTCAGGTCTCTGAAATTACCCTCAACGGGGAAAATGTAGAGCACATGATCCGGGAAATGCTCGTCGCGGAGAAAGTGAGCGAAGTAGCCGCCGTAAAAGAAGTGCGCGAATTCGCAGTGGCCCAGCAACAGAAAATGGGCGTTAAAAAAGGAATCGTAATGGACGGAAGGGATATCGGTACAACCGTATTCCCGGACGCAGAACTGAAAATATTCATGACCGCTGATGCAGCTATCCGTGTAGAACGCCGTTTTAAGGAACTCTATGCGAAAAACAAGAATATCAGCATTCATGAGGTAAAGGAAAACCTGGAACTCAGGGATTATATCGATACCAACCGGGAAATCAGCCCCCTCAGAAAAGCAGAAGATGCCATTATTCTGGATAACAGCCAACTAAGCCAGGATGAACAGCTGAAACTGGTAATTCAGTGGGTAGAAGACGCTACTTTGGTGCAATCCTGAAATTATTTTTTAGTTTTAAGAAATCCTTTTTAAATTTGTTGTGTTCCCGGTCAGATACCGGGGAGAAACCCTTTCGGTAATTTTCCACATCCTCTCGAATTTCCTGCAATTTTTTATTGTATCGTGTTGACCGGTTCATAACAGTGTGCCGTTTACAATATATTATACCCAACGTGGTCAAGAGAAGTCGTATAAGGTCTCAACAGATCTTAGTATAACTATATCCATAGACCTGTTGCTATTAACCGTTACTAAACTATATTTTATATATATCGTGGCTTTGTGGGCTGATATTTATTAAACTTAATGTGGTGCAGGGCAGGGATGCCTGCTTTGTTCCATATTTTCAGTAGGTGTATTCGGTTAATAGGAAGAAGGGGCGAATTCTTTCGCCCTTTCGCTTTTTTAATTAACTTGTGGTATTACCCGGCTGATGCATGTTTAAAGGCTATTTCTATCTACTTTTCTTGCTATTGTTGGTAAAAGGGAATGATATTCAGGCACAGGATTCAGTGCTTGTATTCCGCACACTCGATTCTGCCCGACGGCTTCCCGGTGATACTGGTAAAGTGAACTGGTTGATTGATAAAGGCAGATCGCTGGGACGGTACTTTGATAAACGTGGGACAGAAAACCCCTTTTTTCAGGAGGCAATTACACTTTCGCTGCGCATGAAATATGCGCGTGGCGCTTTCAATGCATACAACGAGACCGGCACCTCCAAAAGAAATAAATCGGAATATCTCCTCGCCGCCGATTATCATCAGAAAGCTGTTAAATACGCTGAAGAAGCAAGAAATGATCTCTGGCTTTGTATTGCCCTGAATAACACCGGCGTCGATTACCGCCGTATGGACGATCAGCTGGAAAAGGCATTCGACTACCATTTCAGGGCGCTCCAATTAGCAGAAAAGATCAATGACGTCCGTAATATCTGTATCGCTATCAATAGCATCGGGAATATTCATCTCTCCACCGAAAAATACGCGGAAGCAATCAACCACTTTGAAAAGGCCCTCGAACTGGAACGACAAAGCAAGAATAACCTGGGCGTCGCTATTAACCTCGGCAATATCGGCTACGCCTACCAGGGTCTGAAAAAACTGGATCTGGCCATCGAATACTATAAAAAATCTCTGGCGGTCAATCAACAACTTGATAATAGTGTCGGATTGGCTATCTGCTATAACTCCCTCGGATCAGTCTACCAGGAGAAAAAAGACTACGCCCGTGCCCTGGAATATCTGAATAAGGCACTGGAAGTGAATGGAAATGTAGACGATAAAGTGCATGTCGCCGAAAGTTACCTCAACATCGGAAAGCTGTGGAGCCTCCAGGGTAAACACGAAGAAGCCCGGAAATATTTCATGCAGTCTATTAACCTCAGCCTGATCTGGCGGTTTAAATACCTGCTGATGGAGGCGTATAAGGCGATGGCCGGCGACTTCAAAGCATCGGGTGATTTTAAACATTCCATGGAAGCGTTGGACAAGTCGCTGGTATACAAGGATAGTCTGATCAATGAAAAGTCTTCCCTGGCATGGGCACAGACACAGGCGATCTATGAAGTAGACCGTAAAGACAACCAGATCAAGTCTTTGGAACATGACAAACAAATGAGTGAACTGCGTACCCGGCGAAATGTAGTCTATACCCTGTCAATGGCAGGCTTTATACTGATGCTGGGGGTAGGTGGTTTCTTCTATATCCGGCACAGAAACCTGGAAACCAAAAAGCAGACCCTGCAACTGGAGCTGCGTTCCCTGCGTGCACAGATGAATCCTCACTTCATTTTCAATTCGCTGAGTTCCATTCACCGGTTTATCTGGAGTAATAACCAGGAAGAAGCGTCGGACTATCTGACGAAATTTTCCCGTTTAATGAGAATGATACTTGATAATACGCAGTACACATTCATATCTTTGAATAAGGAACTGGAATCATTACGCCTGTACCTGGACCTGGAGAAGTTGCGCTGTAATGACGTATTTGAATACCAGATCACTGTAGCAGACGATATTAACGAAGAAGAAGTAATGATCCCACCAATGATCATTCAACCATATGTAGAGAATGCAATCTGGCATGGTCTGGTACATAAATCCGGCCGGGGCATGTTGGATATAGAAGTCACACTGAAAGGAAAAACCCTGACCTGTACGGTCACAGATAATGGTATAGGACGGAAAAAGGCAATAGAAATAAAGGAAAAAAAGGGACAGACCCATCGCTCAATGGGCATGAAAGTAACAGAAGGCCGTATAGACCTCATCAGGAAGATCAACAATACCAAAGAAGCAGATGTGACGATCATAGACCTGGAAGATGAGACAGGTAAAGCATTGGGTACAAAGGTGACACTCATCTTACCGGTGGAATTTATATTTTAAAAAACCTACACAGACAGCATGAGCGAAATTAAAGCAATCATCGTTGATGATGAGCAACACTGTATAGATGCTCTTCAGACAATGCTTCAGAAGAAATGTCCGGAGGTGACTGTCCTGGGAGGCGTGAATAGTGTAAAGGAAGCAAAGGAACTGATAACGGAATTACAGCCGGATGTTGTGTTCCTCGATGTGGAAATGCCACATCAGAATGGCTTTGAGTTGCTGAAAATGTTCGATAAGATCACTTTTGATGTAATATTCACTACTGCCTATGAACAGTACGCCCTGAAAGCAATCAAGTTCAATGCACTGGACTACCTGTTGAAACCTTTCAGTGTGAAAGAGTTACAGGATGCTATCCAGAAATGTATCGCCCGTCGCAGCAGTAACACCGGCAATGGACAACCGGAGATGACCACTTCTCCCATCGAAGTGTTCCTCCAGAATATGAAAACGCTGCATCAGACACATAAGAAAATAGCGCTCCCAACCATTAACGGACTGGTTTTTATGCCGGTACAGAATATAGTACGCTGCGAATCGACCGGCAACTATACCCGTATCTTTTTTACAGATAAAAAGAACCTCATGGTATCCAGACCGTTAAAGGAATTTGAGGAGCTGTTAACGGATGTAGATTTTTTCAGGGTGCATAATTCACACCTGATCAATTTACAGCAGATGCAATCTTATATACAGGGTGAGGGCGGTTTTGCACTGATGAGTGACGGTACGCAGGTGGAAATTTCACGAAGAAGGAAGGCCGATTTCCTGAAAAAAGCGATGCAGTTCTAACCAGATTTAATCTGTTTTACGCCACTTACAGGAAATAGACCACCGGATAATAATTCTCTGTTGCGGGCATACGTCTGAAAAACTACTTTTGACTCAGGTTTAAACTTATTACGATATAAAATTTTTTTTCTCTGCATTACTAGCATTGATTAGCCCCAAAGAAAAAAGACACCGCCTGGTGTCTTTTTTGCTTTTATCATGTTTTATATCGTTGCGATTATTCGAATGTCGCTGCTACTTCTTCCATTTTATCTTCCAGCTTATAAAAAGACAAGAGCCTTCTGATCACTGCTTCGACCATCGCATCCGGACAGGAAGCGCCACTCGTCAGCATAATGGTTACCTGCTCTTTTTCAGGCAGGAAAGCCCGGCTGTGTAATTCCTGTTTGTGATGGAAATCCCAGTGATGTACTTCTTCGGCATTGACCAGTTTCTCCTCAGAAGAGATGAAATAGGTAGGCAGTTTCACTTCGCAGAGTTCTACCAGGTGAGAAGTATTGGAACTGTTATAACCGCCCACAACAATCGCCAGGTCGGCAGATTCTTCCAGCAGACCGGTAACGGCGCTCTGGTTGTCATTGGTGGCATAACAGAGGGTATCGCGGGTATCGGCAAAGCGTTCACTGACATTGGAAGCATCGAGGCTATATCTGTCCATGATTACATTTTTGATATAATCAGCGATCGCCTGGGTTTCCGTAGCCAGCATAGTGGTCTGGTTCACCACCCCTACGCGTTGCAGGTCATTGATGACATCAAACCCCGGGGAGTATTGTCCTTTGAAGAGGATATAAAATTCTTCCGGGTTTTTCTCTCCGGTGATAAAGGTGGCTAATAACTGAGCTTCTTTTATATCTTTTACAACGACGGTCGGCGTATTGCTGCGGCTATGGGAGAAGGTAGCACGGGTTTCCTCATGACCAGGTTTACCATGTACGATCACGCTGTAAGACTGCTTACCGATCTGTTCTGCCTTGTTCCACACTCTTTCCACAAAAGGACAGGTCGTATTGTATTGCAAAGGAGCAATGCCCAGGGAGCTCAGCTTCTCTTCGATTTCCAGGGTGGTGCCGAAGGCCGGGATAATCACGATATCTTCAGGCGTCAGTGATTCCCATGGCACCAGTTGTGTGCCGGCTGTGTCCATGATGAATTGTACCCCTTTTTCCAGCAGGTCGTTATTAACATGTGGATTGTGGATCATTTCACTGAGCAGGAAGATCCTTTTGCCAGGATTGGCTTCTACTGTCTTAAAGGCAATTTCGATGGCATTTTCCACGCCATAGCAGAAGCCAAAGTGACGGGCCAGTAATATTTTCAATGGACCGAAATCCAGTACGGTTGGCGTAAAATCCTTTTTCATACGGTCCTGCTGCTTACGGCGGTTTTTGATCGCCGTGATCAGCGGACTGCGATATATAATAGGAACGTTAAATGTTTTCATCTGGCGGCGAAGTTACATATTTTGAATGGCTGGTAGGCAGGGCCGGCTATTCCTGGCTCATTTTCTTTAACCAGGCTCTTTCTTCAGGACTGAGGCTTTCGATGCCGTTGTCGTTAATCTTGTCGAGGAGCTGATCCAGCCGGAGTTGTTTATTTTCTTCCATACCTGGTTTTACCACCTTGAGCGGAGATTTTTTCGGTTTGAAAGATCGGCGTCGGGCGTTTGCGCTACGTGCAGGTCTGTTAAAAAGCCAGATCAAAGGTTGTCCCAGGTCTGTGCCGTTATTGAGAAGCTGTATATAGATAAAGCCGAAGAGAGCGCCACCCATATGAGCGGTTATGCCACCGATGTTTCCCTGGGTCAGGGATACCAGGTCCAGCACGATCACGATGATGGCCAGCCATTTCAACCGGATGGTACCGATCAGGAGCAGGCCGATCTCATAATTGGGCAGTTTGGTAGCACAGGCGATCAGGATGGCCATTACAGATGCCGAAGCGCCGATCATGGGAACGTTGGCGCCGCCAAATACCAGGTTATAGACCAGGAGATAGGCAAGACCACCCGCTATACCGCCGAGCAGGTAAAGTGGCAGTATACGCTGGTTGCCCAGGAATGATCTGAAGATATTCCCAAACCAGTAAAGGTTGAGCATATTAAAGAGAATATGCAGGAATTCGAAATGCGTAAACATATAAGTGACTAATCCCCAGGGCTTTCTAAGAAAAGCGAACACATTGGAGTGTATAGAGAGATTGTCAGCAATAAAAAGGGAAATGAAACCGGTTGATGGAGCTATTTTGCCGATCAGGTACACAATTCCCACGACGAGGAAAACAATTACATTCCAGAAAAGAAGAAGATTAATTGTGTTTCCTTGTCTAAGCCAGTAGCGAATATCAGCGCTGAATGAGGTCCCGTTCATACTTGAAAATTAGTACAAAATCTGCAATCGTATACCGATTTAACAGTACATTTTTTTTGCCGGAACAGCGCTAAGGAGGCACTGGGATGGAAGAGGTTGCAGACACGTTAAACATGTGAAAAATGCTGATTTTTTAGTGATTATTAATTATCTTTGCCGTCCAACTTAAACTTCCGGGCCCTAAAAATCCGGAGGGAACTAACAAAAGGAGGAACCAAATTTTGGCAGAAAACAACATTTCTAACGAACAAAACGCTGAACAACAGGCACCTGCAGCAGCAGCTCAGGCAACAGCGACAACAAATGCGCCAGTTGTGGCTACAGCTCACGATGATTTCGACTGGAGCGTAGACAAACGTAACGTATCATCTTATAGTCAGGATGAGAAAGCGAAGTACGATGCAACGTACGACAACACTTTCAAAGTGATTGAAGAAAACGGTCTGCTCACTGGTACTGTAGTTGGTTTAACCAAAACAGACGTAGTGATCAACATCGGTTTCAAATCTGACGGTCTGATTTCACTGAACGAATTCCGTGACCTGCAGGGTCTGAAAGTAGGAGACGAGGTTGAAGTACTGGTAGTTGAAAAAGAAGACCGCGATGGTAACCTGCACCTGAGCCGTAAACAGGCTCGTCAACAGCGTGCTTGGGAAAAAATCGTGGAAGTTTACAAAACCGGCGAAGTGGTTACTGGTACTGTTACCAGCAAAACCAAAGGCGGCTTGATCGTAGACGTTTATGGTATGGAAACATTCCTGCCAGGTTCTCAGATCGATGTTAAGCCTGTTACAGACTACGACCAGTTTGTAAGCAAAACAATGGAATTCAAAGTGGTTAAGGTTAACGAAGCCATCAGAAATGCCGTTGTATCTCACAAAGCGCTTATCGAAAGCGATATCGAACAGCAGAGAGTGGATATTATCTCCAAACTGGAAAAAGGCCAGGTTCTGGAAGGTACTATCAAAAATATCACCGATTTCGGCGCATTCATCGACCTGGGTGGTCTGGATGGTCTGCTGTACATCACCGACATCAGCTGGGGACGTATCTCCCATCCAAGCGAAGTACTCCAGATGGATCAGAAGATCAATGTGGTTGTACTGGACTTCGACGACGAGAAAAAACGTATCAGCCTTGGTTACAAACAACTCACTCCGCACCCATGGGATACCCTGCCTGCACACATCACTGAAGGTGCGCGCGTAAAAGGTAAGGTAGTGAACATCGAAGATTACGGTGCATTCCTGGAAATTCTGCCTGGTGTAGAAGGTCTGGTACACGTATCTGAGATCTCTTGGGCTTCTACTCCTATCAACGCTAAAGAATTCTTCAAATTAGGTGAAGAATACGAAGCAGTGGTAGTAACACTGAGCAAAGAAGAGCGTAAGATGAGCCTGTCTATCAAGCAACTGACAGAAGATCCTTGGGCTACTATCGAAACTAAATTCCCGCTGGACAGCCGTCACAAAGGTATCGTGAAGAACATCACTCCTTATGGCGTATTCGTTGAGCTGGAAACTGGTATCGGTGGTATGATCCACATCTCTGACCTGAGCTGGATCAAACGCTTCAACCACCCAAGTGAGTACACTAAAGTGGGTAGCGAGATCGAGGTAGTTATTCTGGGTATCGATAAAGATAACCGTAAACTGAGCCTGGGTCACAAACAGATCGAAGAAGATCCTTGGAACACTTTCGAAACTATCTTCCCGATTGGATCCGTTCATGAAGGTACTGTAGTGAAGAAAGACGAAAAAGGTGCTACAGTTCAGCTGCAGTACGGTCTGGAAGCATACGCTCCTGCACGTCACCTGCGCACTGAAGATGAGAAACCAATCAACGTTGAAGATGTGAAAGAATTCATGATCATTGAATTCGATCGTAGCGAAAAACGTATCCTGGTATCTCATACAAGAGTGTGGGAACAAGCGAAAAATGAGGAGAAAGAAGCAGTTGCCAAAGAAAGAAAGCAAGAAGCTGACAAAACTCGTAAAGCTGTGAAAACTATCCAGAACAAGGTAGAAAAAGCTACCCTGGGTGATCTGGGAGCTCTGGCTGAACTGAGAGAGAAGCTGAAGCAGAACGAAGGCGACGAGAAAAAAGGTGAATAAGCTTTTTTAGGTTGTTGAAATACATGGAGGGTGTTCCGAAAGGAGCACCCTTCTTTTTTTTAATTAGGAATTAAGAATTAATAATTGGGATGCAGCGGAGAGAGAGGGGAAATTACGAATGATAATGCGTTGGAGATCGGTATTTGGAGGGTAGAAAGGGAGGGATTAGGTTACCTGATCCTGGTCTGACTATTGTTTGACTATATTTATCTTCCGTTAATGTTACCAGTCAAACGCAAGATGAACGAAGGATGACTATAGCATAGAAGATGTCAGGTGGGGGAAAGGAGAGAAGACAAAAATATGATCTGAGGGCAGCAGTCTGGTATCAGTAATATAAATAAAAAGTCCCGGTTAGCTGTAGCCAACCGGGATTTCCCATTTATACCTTTGACGATACTTAATTACCGATAAGTCATTAATTATCAATTCTTAATTCTTAATTCTTAATTCTTAATTCCTAATTCCTAATTGACATTCACAGTTGCTTCAGGATCTCATCATTGAAGTCTAATAGGGAATCCAGCTGTATGTCAGCCAGCGCATAACGTTTATTCTGACGGTTATGTGCTTCCGGCACAACTACTGTCTTCATACGCGCTGCTTTTGCCGCGGTCATACCAGTCACAGAATCTTCAAATGCCACACATTGCAGCGGCGTACTACCCAGCTTTTTAGCGCAGGTCAGGTATACTGCCGGGTGCGGTTTACCATGTGATTCAAACTCCGCAGAAGAAATCACCTGAAACCGATCCCTGATGCCCATATGGTCAACCGCCGATTCGATCAGACGCAGGGGAGAAGAAGAAGCCAGTCCTATTTTGAAGTTCTTTTTATCGAAATAATCCAGGATGTATTCAAGTCCCTCCATCGCTTCACCCTCCGCCATTATCTTGGCAATCACCGCATCGATGATCTCGTTGGTAACCTGTTCATTGTTTTTACCCTCCCATTTGAAGTAATTATGCCAGTAATCAACCACCTCAGCCGTACGAAGGCCGGTAGTGTGGCTGGCCAGTTCCATGGTCAGGTCAACGCCTACGGTCGCGAAAACTTCCCTCATAGCTCTGCCCCAAAGTGGCTCGGAGTCAATCAGCAACCCGTCCATGTCAAAAATCACCGTGTTTATCATGTGCTTTCATTTGTTCTGCGCCGCAAAGATACGACAGCTTGTCTGATTATACTAAATGGCTGTTGTGTGAAACGCTGTAATTAGGAATTAGGAATTAAGAGTGGCTGACGTTATTTATAGACAGTCTCAATTCCTAATTCCTAATTGTCAATTCCTAATTCCTAATTGTCAATTCCTAATTCCACCGCCAGGGCATAAATAATAGTTATCCGCTATAATCAGGGGTTATGACTCTTATCACAGCGCCGGGGCTGCTATCCTATACACAGCACGCCATACAAGCATTTTCCCTGGGTGTAGGAGAGGAGATACAAAGTCCGAAGCTCCTACATTAAGGGCCTAAAATACTTTTGGAATTCTCACCTATATTTCTAACTTTGTAATAGTCTACTAAAGTAATGGGGAATATAGGAAGCGATAGACGGTTTTTGTGTTTCAGCTGCTGTCGTATCCCCCGGCAGCGCTCGTGGAGGCCTAGATGTATAAGGAGAATGATCAATCAAAAGAATCAAACAAAATATACAAAGCCTCCGTCATATTACACGGAGGCTTTTTACTTTATATCTGATAAGAACGATAACATTTTAATCTCTGATAATTTACCACCAAGAAAATATTACTTATGCAAAGCTTCAGAACAGAACTGGAAAATCCTGTCGTTGAGAGAGATATTATAGAGCTGGAGAAGAAGATCCGTTTATTCCGCGAAGGACAGATCCCTGAGGAAAAGTTTCGTAGCCTGCGTCTGGCGAGGGGTATTTATGGCCAGCGTCAGCCTGGTGTACAGATGATCCGTATCAAATTACCTTATGGTAAAATGACCCTGGAACAGTGGAAACGTATCTCTGATGTGTCTGATGAATTTTCAACCGGCAACCTCCACCTGACCACCCGTCAGGACGTTCAGATCCACTTCGTTAGTCTGGACAGAACACCGGAATTATGGAGCAAACTGGACCTCGATGATATCACTATCCGTGAGGCATGTGGTAATACTGTTCGTAATATTACAGCTTCTGACAGAGCGGGTATCGATCCGCAGGAGCCATTTGATGTAACACCTTATGCTGATGCGACCTTCCGCTATTTCCTGCGTAATCCTATCTGTCAGGATATGGGTCGTAAGATTAAAATGTCATTTTCCAGCAGCGATGCGGATACTGCCTGGTCATTCATGCATGACATGGGTGCTATTCCCAAAGTACGTATCGTGAATGGCGAAGAAGTACGTGGTTTCAAAGTACTGGTAGGTGGCGGCCTTGGTGCACAACCTTACCTGGCGCATGTAGCACACGAATTCCTGGAGGCCGATCAGCTGATCCCATATATAGAATCTGTACTGCGCGTATTTGACCGTCATGGTGAAAGAGCCAGCCGGCATAAAGCACGTATGAAATTCCTGGTGCAGAAGCTTGGATTTGAAGAGTTTTCAAGACTGGTAGCAGAAGAGAGAATAGCTAATAAAGTGAAATCTTATCCTATTGATGCAGAAGCATGGCCTGATGTGGAACTGCCTGCCGCAGATGTTACGCTGCCTGCTTATACCATCAAGGATGCCCAGAAATATGAGGCATGGAAAGCGACCAACGCTTTCCGTCAGCGTCAGGCTGATTACTATGCAGCTTATGTACGCGTACCATTGGGTAATATCAGCTCCGTGATCTCCCGTCAGCTGGTAGAAGCACTCAGACCAGCCGTTGCCAATGATGTAAGGGTCACTGCGAATCAGGGTTTATTACTCAAATACATCCAGCCGGCACACCTGCCTTACGTATTCAGTGTACTGGAAACTGCCGGTTTCGCGGAACCTGGTTTCGACAGTATCGCAGATATCACTGCCTGCCCCGGTACTGATACCTGTAACCTGGCGATCTCCAGCAGCACCGGTATCTCTACGGCGCTCGAACTGGTCATTGCAGAAGAATTCCCGGACCTGGTATATAATAAAGATATTAAGATCAAGATCAGTGGTTGTATGAACTCCTGCGGACAGCACGGTATCGCTTCCATTGGTTTCCATGGTTCTTCCCTGAAGAGCGGTGGTAAGGTACTGCCGGCCCTCCAGGTACTGCTGGGTGGTGGTATCGTAGGTGATGGTGTGGGCCGTGTGGCAGATAAAGTGATCAAAGTACCAAGCAAACGTGGTCCTGATGTACTGCGTACCCTGCTGAGAGATTACGAAGCCAACGCACAGCAACACGAGAAATTCAACGAATACTACGACCGTCAGGGCGAAAAATACTTCTACGATCTCCTGAAACCATTGACCGATCTGGGTACACTGGAAGATGAAGACTTCGTAGACTGGGGTCAGGGGGATAAGTTCGCAACCGCTATCGGTGTGGGTGAATGTGCCAGCGTGGTAATTGATCTGGTAGCAACCCTGCTGTTTGAAGGCGAGGAAAAACTGCAATCAGGTAAAATAGCCCTGGATGAAAAACAGTATGCGGATGGTATCTATCATTCCTACTCTACATTCGTTCAGACCGCAAAAGCACTGTTACTGGGTGAAGGCGTAAGCTGTAATACCCAGACAGGTATCATCAACGACTTCGACAAACACTTTGTAGAAACAGGCAAATGGCCACTGGATGGCAGCTTCAAAACGCTGGTATTGCAGATCAATCAGAATGAACCTTCTGAAAGCTTTGCGAAAGAATACTATCAGCAGGCGGCAGACTTCTACCAGCAGGCACACGCTTTCAGAAATCAGGCAGCAGCAGTTACTGCACAGTAATTCACTGCGGTTATCAACTCTTAAATGTACACTATGCAGACTATTCATCCGAAATTGACACTGGTAGGCGCGGGGCCCGGCGATCCGGAGCTGATCACCGTAAAAGGTCTGAAAGCAATACAACAGGCCAGAGTGATACTCTATGATGCGCTTTCTAACAATGAATTGCTGGAACATGCTTCCTGCAACTGTCTGAAACGTTTTGTAGGTAAACGTGCAGGTATGCATATGTACACACAGGAGGAGATCAACCGCATGATTGTAAAATACGCACTGACCTATGGTAGTGTGGTTCGTCTGAAAGGCGGCGACTCTTTTGTATTCGGCCGGGGTCAGGAAGAACTGGCTTTTGCGCAGCAATTCAATATCGATACAGAAGTCATTCCAGGTGTCACCAGCGCGATCTCTGTTCCGGGCATCAACAAAATACCAGTTACCGCACGTAACGTGAGTGAAGGATTCTGGGTCCTGACAGGTACCACACAACGTGGGAGCTTATCCCGTGACCTGGCTTATGCTGTCCAGGCAGATACTACCGTGGTAGTACTCATGGGGATGGGCAAACTGGATGAGATCTCAGCAGCATATGTGGCACAGGGTAAAGGCAATGTACCTGCGGCTATCATTCAGAACGGAACCATGCCTGATCAGAAGATCGGCATCGGAAACGTAGCCGATCTCCAGGAAATTGCCCTGCGTGATAATCTGCGTAATCCGGCTATTATCGTGGTAGGAGAAGTGGTACGATTCCACGAAGCCTTCCAGACAGTACAGGAAAAGATCGCAGAACAACTGAAAATTGCAGTTTAAGTTTAATATATTACATATGACGGACTACAACAGCCGCCAGGCAATGTAGTCCGTCGTTGTGTAATCAGTAATCGGATCATTATGGAAGACAATCATCTTTTCCCCGTATTTTTCAAACTGAACCAGTTGCACGTGCTGGTAGTCGGAGGTGGAAACATTGGTCACGAAAAGGTAAATGCCCTGCTGGAAAACTGTCCATCAGCATATATCACAGTCGTGGCAATCAATTTTCAACCCGAACTGATCGAATTAGTGAAGGATGCGCCTAACGTGGAGCTGATCAGGAAGCCATTCTCCTGTGGCGATATGCTTGGAAAAGACCTGGCGATTGCCGCTACCGCTGACCGTGAACTGAACCAATATGTATGGGAGAAAGCCAAAAGCAGCCGGGTATTGATCAATGTGGCAGATACCCCGGAACTGTGTGATTTCTACTTAGGATCCATTGTCCAGAAAGGACAACTCAAAATAGCCATATCGACTAATGGTAAATCCCCGACCGTAGCCAAACGCCTCAAAGAGGTATTACAGGAAGTGATCCCTTCTTCCATTAACGAAGTACTGGATAAATTACAGGTGATCCGTGACAGGATCAAAGGTGATTTTACCGAAAAAGTAAAGCAACTGAACCGGATCACAGATGTATTGGTCAGAAAAGACTAAACATGATCTCCTTCTTTCATATCTCATATTCTATTAAATTCTATATGTGTTTTATCAACCATATCATTGTGTTGGTTGTACCTATCTGCTTGTTTCAGTTAAAATAATCCAGCCTTTCAATCTGTTTCAGCTCCTTTTAAGCACTTATATATAATATTAGTAATAAAAATATATATATGTTTTGGGCAAATTGCTTTAAAATATCGATCATGATTCCTAATTTTATAACGAAATCATGATAGATGATTGTATTATTTCAAAATTTGAATCGAGTAACAAATAGATTGTATTTTTTATAATATATCATCTCCAGAGGTATGAGGATAGCTTCAAGAAACAGATTTGGCAAACTTGTCATAAAAAGGGTTTGGTATAATAACACAGGAACTACGCTTAAACAACATACTTCCATCGCAAAATCAGATCAGACAGTAAAAGATGTAAAACCAGCCAATGGAATAATACTATCCTATGATTTCCTGGCCAACAACAGCACCGGACGCTGAAAGGAGGCCATCTACCAAAAGGGTATAGCACAACTTTAAAAATCAATCAGCGGTCAAAGGCGGGGCGATTCCCTAAGTCCCCTGCCTTGAGCCGCGCCAAGCATAAACATATTCCCGCTTCCCTGAAGTATATACCTTACGGCACGAGGCCCAAAAGGGGCCTCGCTAAGGTATTCTCCCGGAAAAGCAAAAGGTCTTTCCAGTTTTATCAACCAGAATCAATCAGATCAACCAGATTTATCAACCAGAATCTATACCGCTTAATTGCGAGATGATGTCGATTGTCCCCTTATCCAAGGGGTCAACATTTTTTCTCCCCGCCCTTATTGGAAAGGAAAAACGGAGAAGATCTTAGTGAAGCAAGGTCCCTGGACAATTCTAAAATTGCATGCCGGAATCCCGGGAGGGAGAAACAACTTCTCCTTTTCTTCGTTTTTCTTGTTATTGTTAGCCCTGATGTATATTTGGCCCTATGAGTCAACATACAGCTGCAACAGATCTTTTGATTACCACTACTGAACAATTCGTAAAAAAAGAACTGGCCGATGCCGAAGGCGGCCATGACTGGTGGCATATTTACCGGGTCTGGAAACTGGCCCGTAAGATTGCAGCCGGGGAGCAGGTGGATATGCTTGTAGTGGAACTCAGTGCTTTACTGCACGATATTGCTGATTCAAAATTCCATGGCGGAGATGAAAACATCGGTCCGCGTAAAGCCAGGGAATTCCTGGAATCAATAGGAGCGCCGGAAGCGACCATCCGGCACGTCGTGGATATTATTGTGAATATCTCATTCAAAGGCGGACATAATAACGGTGCATTCTATTCTCCTGAACTGGGCGTAGTACAGGATGCCGACCGACTGGATGCTATCGGGGCTATCGGCATCGCCAGAACCTTTAATTATGGAGGATTTAAAAACCGGGCAATCTATGATCCGACTATTCAACCGGATCTGCATATGACGAAGGAGCAGTATAAAAACAGTACGGCGCCTACTATTAATCACTTTTATGAGAAGCTGTTATTGCTGAAAGACAGAATGAATACTGCGACAGGTCGCCAGCTGGCAGCAGAAAGACATGTGTTTATGGAGACGTTCCTGGAGAAGTTTTACCAGGAATGGGAAGGGGAAAGCTGATTCAATTAGGAATTACGAATTAGGAATTAGGAATTAACGGGATAGGACAGAAGACCTGATAAATGGGTCGGAGGAGAAAATACAGGATAATAATTACAGATGTTGTTTATAAAAATTAAAGGGCGTCTACAACTGGTAGATGCCCTTTGTAATATAGTGCAGAAGAGAATTGAGACGATACCATGCGTGAAAGGCATTAATCATTCAATTCCTAATTCGTAATTCCTAATTCCTAATTAAAGAAACAGCGCTCTCAGTTCTTCCGCATCCTGTGGTTTCATCTTACCACTCAGGATCAACCTCAGCTGACGTCTGCGCATAGCGCCTTCATACAGCTGTTTTTCTTCTTCGGTATCAGGAATGATCTGCGGCACCAGTCTGGATTTACCATTAGGGTCCAGGGCGACGAAGGTCATAAAGGCTTCGTTGGATTTATAACGGTATTGCTGTACCGGATCTTCTCCCCACACACGCAGATGCACTTCCATGGAGGTGGAAAAGGCCCTGCTGACCTTGGCTTCAATATGTACTACGTTGCCCAGCTTAATGGGGGTTTCAAAAGAAATGTTATCTACAGAGGCAGTTACCACGGGAGCACTACAGTGTTTCATGGTGGCAAGGGCACCCGCTATGTCCATCCAGTACATAAGGCGGCCACCCATCAGGTTACCGAAAGTGTTGGTGTCATTTGGCAGTACCAGTTCCGTCATCTGGATCACCGAGTCCTGCGCACGCTTGGGCGTTAATGTCATATGCTGATTTATTACGGGCGCAAATTAGCAAGAAGTTTGCTGACGGAAGCAATAAATGCCCGCGACCTACAGGGATTTCCTTAAATATAAATTTATAAGGCCAAAAAAACATTATAACCTTCTTGTGCTGAAGTTGTTATATGTATCGTAAGGACTAAATGTGAAAAAGCTGTTTGGGAGCACTTTAAATTTGTCTTAACTTTGCATGACCTTCGGAAGTTATTTTTACTTGACTGGTTACATCAAAAGTCGTCCGGCACTTCTCTTTAGGTCAAGTATATTCTACAGAATTTTTAGAACTTATGGCAAAATATATCTTCGTTACGGGAGGTGTGACTTCCTCGTTGGGTAAAGGAATCATAGCTGCCTCGCTGGCAAAATTATTGCAGGCTCGTGGCTTTAGAGTGACAATTCAGAAATTCGATCCATATATCAATGTGGATCCGGGCACATTAAACCCTTACGAGCACGGTGAGTGTTTCGTAACTGAAGATGGCGCTGAAACTGACCTGGACCTTGGTCACTATGAGCGCTTCCTGAATACGCCTACATCACAGTCTAATAACGTGACTACAGGTCGTATCTATCAGACTGTTATCAATAAAGAACGTGAAGGCGCCTACCTGGGTAAAACCGTACAGGTAGTACCACACATCACTGACGAAATCAAACGTCGTATCCTCCTGTTGGGTAAAGACGGTAAACACGATATCGTGATTACCGAGCTGGGTGGTACCGTAGGTGATATCGAATCACTGCCTTATATAGAGGCGGTTCGTCAGTTACAGTGGGAGCTGGACGAGCAGGATTGCCTGGTCGTACACCTGACCCTCATTCCTTACCTGCGTGCTGCTAAAGAGCTGAAAACCAAGCCAACACAGCACTCCGTGAAGATGATGAGCGAAAATGGCGTACATCCGGATGTGATCGTTTGTCGTACAGAAGAGCCAATGTACAATGATCTGAAAAAGAAAATCGCGCTGTTCTGTAATGTGACGCCTGATGCGGTAATCGAAGCGACGGACATGAGCACCATCTATGAAGTGCCGCTGGAAATGCTGCGTGAGAAACTGGATGTGATCTGTATGAAGAAACTCGGTATTCCTATCGAAAAGGAACCGGATATGACCAAATGGCGTGCATTCCTGGATAAACTGAAATATCCTAAATCCAAAGTAACCATCGGTCTGATCGGAAAATATGTGGAATTGCAGGATGCTTATAAATCCATCCTGGAATCCTTTATCCACGCCGGTGCGATGAACGAATGTAAAGTAGTTGTACAGAACATTCATTCTGAGTTCCTTACACAGGAAAATGTAGCTGAAAAACTGCGTAACCTGGACGGTCTGCTGGTAGCACCTGGTTTCGGTCACCGTGGTATCGAAGGTAAAATCGTAGCTATTCAGTACGCTCGTGAAAACAGCCTGCCTTTCTTTGGTATCTGTCTTGGTATGCAGATGGCAGTTGTAGAATACGCCCGTAATGTAATCGGATGGACTGATGCGCACTCCACAGAAATGAACCCGGATACCCCACACGCGGTAATCGGTCTCATGGAAGAGCAGAAGAAAATCACCGTGAAAGGTGGTACCATGCGTCTGGGCGCTTATACCTGCGAACTGATCCCTGGTTCAAAAGCAGCGACTATCTATAACAATACTACTATCAGCGAGCGTCACCGTCACCGCTACGAATTCAATAGCCAGTTCCTAGCCGATTTCGAAAAAGCGGGTATGGTACCTTCCGGCCGTAACCCGGAAAGTGGTCTGGTAGAGATGGTAGAACTGCCGGAACATCCGTTCTTCGTAGGCTGTCAGTTCCATCCGGAGCTGAAAAGCACTGTAGAAGCGCCTGCGCCTTTATTCGTTCACTTCATCGCCGCTGCCAAACAGTACGCTGAAGACAAGACCATTAAAGCAAAAGTTGCAGAAGAAAAGATCGCACACCAATAATATTTATTTATAACTGACAGGCTTTCAGTAGCAACAATAAGGCATTAACTTTATTGTTGACCACTGAAAGCTTGTTGCTTTTACTTACCTTTGCTGCCTAAATTTTAATTGAATTTCATGGACAGAAACTCAGTCATTGGCTTCGCATTGCTGGGCGTGTTGTTTGTCGGTTATATCTTCTTTAACCAGAAACAACAGACTGCTGCAAAAAGAGAAAAAGATCGTCAGGATTCCATAGCAAATGTAAATAAGCCTAAACCGGTTGATACTGCTGCCTACGTAAACGGGGGCGTTGCTGATTCCAGCAAGCTTGCAAGTGCATATGGCACCTTCGCCGGCGCTGCCAATGGTACCATTCAGACAGCCGTTCTGGAAAATAAAGTATTGAAAGTTACTTTCTCCAGCCAGGGTGGTCAGCCAACTTTAGTACAACTGAAACAATTCAAGGATTTCGAAGGAAAACCGCTGATGCTGGCAAACAGCTCTTTCAACCGTATTTCCCTTCAGGTTCCTGCTAATAACAATACGCAATTAAACACTTCAGACCTGTACTTTACCGGTGGTTCCGTACAGCAGCTGGCAGATGGTAGTCAGTCCATCTCCTACCGCCTGCCTACCTCCAATCCTGAACAATACCTGGAGTATGTATATACCCTGAAGCAGGATGGTTATGCAGTAGACTTTGATATTCATGCTATCGGACTGGAAAACGTCCTGCCAAGTAATCAGAAAACCCTTTCCTTACAGTGGGATGCGGAAAATGATAAGCAGGAAAAAGACATGCAGAACGAACGCCAGAACAATCAGGTACACTACCGTGACGTGAATGGCAAACATGACTATTTTACCTTACAGCGTACCACGCATGAGAAATGGGACAACCAGCTGCAGTGGGTGAGCGTAAAACAGCAGTTCTTCAACACTACTTTCATTGCCAGAAAAGACGCACATTTCAACGGTGCAGAGGTGAATGCCAAAGTGCCTGAAAGTGCTAATATCGTAGGACAGACCTTCACTACGCTGGAAATTCCTTACAACCGTGCGCATGATTTCACCTTCCCGATCGAAATCTACTACGGTCCTAACCACTACTCGACCTTAAAATCTTTTGATAACGGTCTGGAAAGTATCATTCCGCTGGGTTCCGGCATATTCGCTTTCGTGAAATATGTGAACAAATGGATCATTATTCCTGTGTTCAACTTCCTGAGCGGATTTATCGGTAACTATGGTCTGATCATCATCCTGCTGACCATCTTTATCCGTTTACTGATAGCGCCTTTCACTTACCAGAGCTATGTGTCTCAGGCTAAAATGAAGGTACTGAAACCGGAAATCGATGCCCTGAAAGCAAAACACGGTGATGACCAGCAGGCTTTTGGTGTAGAACAGATGAAATTATTCAGAAGCGCCGGTGTGAACCCGCTCGGAGGTTGTTTACCAGCCCTGATGCAGTTGCCTATCCTGGTAGCGATGTATAGCTTCTTCCCGTCCTCTATCGAGCTGAGACAGGAAAGTTTCCTGTGGGCGACTGACCTTTCCGCTTACGATTCTATCCTGAACCTGCCATTTACCATTCCTTTCTATGGTAACCACGTCAGCCTGTTTACCCTGCTGATGACTGCCACCAGTTTGATGCTGGCATTCAATAACCGTGGTATGGCTGATCAGAGCAATCCGGTAATGAAATATATGCCGTATGTGTTCCCGATCATGCTGTTAGGTATCTTCAACCGTCTGGCTTCAGCGTTGACCTTCTACTACTTCCTGTCCAACGTAATCAGTATCGGTTTACAGTGGGCGATCCAGAAGTTCTTCGTGAACCATGATAAGATACATGCTCAGATCCAGGAGAATAAAAAGAAACCTGCTTCCAAATCTAAATGGCAGGAGAAACTGGAGGATATGCAGAAGAAACAGCAAGACATGCAAAAACGTCAACAGGACATACAACAGCGTAAAAAGCAATAGTATCGGACCTATTTGATATAATATTTTAACAGAAGGCTTCCCACGTAGGAAGCCTTCTGTATTTTGAGGAAATCATGCATAATCATACCTAATGAAGTACTTATTGTTTCTATTCACAGCTACAACTGTTTGTGCCGGTGCTTATGCACAGGACTACCAACCATCCGCCAGCCGTATTCAGAAAACGGTTACATACCTGGCGTCAGAGAAATTAAAAGGTCGCGGTACAGCCGAAAAAGGGGGCGTTAAAGCAAGTAATTTTGTTGCTAAACAGTTCAGGTCACTCGGACTGAAACCGGGTAACGGGGACAGCTATTTTCAGGATTTTACGTTTGACAGGAAAGAACACCATGGCATTGCAACCCGTAATGTGATCGGATTCCTGGACAATGGGGCTGCCAAGACTATCGTGATTGGTGCTCACTATGATCACCTGGGTACTGCCGGATTGTTTGATGGTAAATATCCCATCGGCCAGATCCACAATGGCGCTGACGATAATGCATCAGGTGTAGCCGGTTTGCTTGAATTGGCCAGGTATTTCACTGAAAATGGTCAGAAAGAGCCTTTTAACTTCCTGTTTATTTCCTTTGGTGGCGAAGAATTAGGTCTGCAGGGATCTAAATACTTCACCGCTAACCCGACGATCCCCTTGAATACCATGCATTTCATGCTGAACATGGACATGATCGGCCGCTATAATGAAGAAAGAGGCTTAGGTATCGGTGGATATGGAACCGCGGAGGAATGGCCTGCTGTATTCAAAGAAGCCCAGGAGCCAGGTATTCATTATTTCACTGATGGTTCCGGTAAAGGCGCTTCCGATCACCATAACTTCTATATGCATGACGTACCGGTGATTTTCCTGCATACTGGTCCGCACGACGACTACCACAAACCAACTGACGATGTGGAAAAACTGAAGGCAAAAGAAGAGGCGCTGGTGTTAAAACTGGGTATTCAGTTGATTAACAACGCCATGAAGTATACCGCTTTGCACTATGTAGAGAATGAGAAGAAGGTAGAGGATAAGAAATAACAGACTGCCGATAAAAGAAAAAGGGTCCGCCGTATGGCAGACCCTTTTTCTTTTATCTTTTATATCGTTACCGTTATTGTTGCGGTTTCTGTGGATAAGTGGCCTTTGGCATAGTAGAAGGAATAGGTTTTTCTTTACCTTCTTTCTTCTCTTCTTCGCGTTTTTTTGCTTCTTTGTCCGCCTCTGCTTCCAGTTTATTCACATCATAGCCCTCAGTATAGTCAGTTTCATTTCCATTACCCTGATCCGGCGCTTCTGCACCTGGCTTCACATTATCTTCAAACGGCTGATAGAATTCACTATTGATAGACTGAGGAATAGAGAAAGTCGCCTTATCATCAATTTTCAATGTTTTATCCGCATATACCTTCTGGAAGAAATAAGCCCAGATCGGCAAGCCGGTATTCGCACCCTGACCATTTGCCGTAGAACTGAAGTGCAGGAAGTTGTTTTCACAACCTACCCAGGCGCCTGCCAGTAATTGCGGTGTAAAGCCCAGGAACCAGCCATCGGTGTTGTCGTTCGTAGTACCGGTCTTACCAGCTACTTCACTCTGAATGCCATAGCGGAAACGCAGACGAGCAGAAGTACCACCGGGACCAGTTACGCCCTGCATCATCTTCACCATGGTATAAGACTCATTCTCACTGATCACTTCGCGCTTTTCCGGTGCAAAGGTTTGGAGGATGTTGCCATTTCTGTCTTCTATACGGGTGATGTAGATCGGTCTTGTGATGATACCACGTGCAGGGAACATCGTGTAAGCCTGCAACATTTCAAACAGGGAGATTTCCGGTGTACCCAGGGAAATGGAAGGGTAGGGAGGAATATCTGCGCTGAAGCCGATCTTGTTTTTCGCAAAGTCAGCTACTGCCTGCGGACCTAACTGTTTGATCAGGTAAGCAGATACCAGGTTCAGTGACTTCGCCAGTGCGCCTGCCATGCTGATGCTACCACCAACACTACCTTCAGAGTTGCGGCTCAGTGTCCAGTTATATTTAGGGAAGGATACCGGTTCGTTAGGCAGCATGGTACTTGGTTGCATACCATTCATGATCGCGAAGGTGTACAGGAATGGTTTGAAAGTAGAACCTACCTGTCTGCGGGTCTTGGCAACGTGGTCATTTTTGAAATAACGGAAGTCAGGACCGCCCACCCAGGCTTTGATCTCGCCACTTTCCGGATCGAGCGCCATGAAACCTGCCTGGAGAATAGCCCGCATGTACTTGATAGAATCTATCGGTGTCATCACGGTATCCAGCTCATTCAGCTCAGGTTCTGTGAAGCTTTTCCAGGCGAACACCTTCATCCTGGTAGGTGTATTGAATGCTTTTTTGATCTGATCGTCAGTCGCTTCATCTTCTTTCATCGCTTTGTAACGATCAGATTCTTTCATGTAACGATCAACGTAAGTCTGCCAGTTTTTCCACACACTGCCTGATTTAATATTGGCCTGTGTAGCGAATACTTTCTGGAGATCTTTCAGATGGTGATCTACCGCTTCTTCTGCATACAGCTGCATACGAGGGTTGATGGTCGTATAGATCTTCAGACCATCACGGTACAGGTTGTATTCAGAACCATCTGCTTTTTTATGCTCTTTACACCATACTTTCAGTTCGTCGCGCAGTACCTCTCTGAAGTAAGGCGCCAGTCCTTTATTATGATCTATCTTATTGTATCTTAATACGATAGGTTTGCTTTTTGCGGAAGTTGCTTCAGGAGCAGTGATAAAATCATTTTTCTGCATCAGTTCTATCACCGTATTACGACGGTTCAGTGCCACAACGGGATTACGACGTGGGTTATAGAGGTTGGTACCTTTCAGCATGGCTATCAGCGTGGCTGCTTCTTCGATAGACAGATGGGCTGCATCTTTACTGAAAAAGGTACGTGCACCATTTTCGATACCATATACGTTATCCCCGAAAGGAACTGTATTCAGATAGAGGGTAATGATCTCCTGTTTGGTGAAGTTACGTTCCAGTCTTACCGCGATCAGCCATTCCTGCATTTTCTGGAAGGATCTGGCGATAAAGTTTCTTGCACGTAAAGTACCATTATTGTCAGCCTGAAGGTTCAGGGCCAGCTGCTGGGTAATGGTACTGGAACCTCTTTTCTTACCGATTGCCAGGTAAAAAGGAATGGCAATAGTAGCATAAGGGTCAATACCTGAATGCTCATAGAAGCGTACATCCTCAGTAGCGATCAGTGCGTTGAGTACATTTTTGGAAATTTCGTTGTAGTCGGAACTAGACCTGTCTACCTGGTAGTATTTACCGAGAATTGTTCCATCTTCGGCAATTACTTCAGATGCGACGGCAGCCCGTGGGTTTTCCAGGGTCTCCATGGATGGCATGTTGCCAATAATGCGGAAGTTAACAAGCAATATCAGTAAAAGGAATAACCCGGTTACTGATAACACTGTGATCCACAATATTTTAACCGATTTTTTCATACTTGCTTAAAATATTTGATTTGCCTGGCCAGCATTGCACAGGGATAATGTTCTAACCCTGTTATAGCAATTTGCGGGCCTTAAATGCAATAGCTTGTAATAGCGGGCAAAACTATTAAAAAAAACGAGTGATACCCCCCTTTTAATGTTAAAAGGCTGATTTATCTTGTTAAATGAATTAATATGTTTTCTATCTTATTGTCCCTTATTGTGTAATGTAGGTATCGTTAAAGAATTTCCGGTAGCCTTCCACGTCTTTCGTACTGTTCATCTGGATAAAGTTATCCCTGGAAATGATAAACATGGTGTAATCGGACGGACGGATACGTGGAACGATCTTTTCAGCTTCGCCCCTGATCTCGTCAAAGTAGTCCAATGCCTTGTCTTCATTCGGGAACAACCTGAATATCAGCATGACATCCTGCTGGGTCAACACAAAGTTGGCCACCTGGATATTTTCTCCGCCGTGTTTTTCAGCGTTATACCGGGTGAATTGTGTCAATGCTTCTTCTATAGCGGCTTTGTTGGTACGCAGGAAATACATGATAACAAAATGTGGATTCTTGGCGTCCAGTTTATAGATAGTGACAGGTTTCAGTGGTGCTGGCAAAGGCTGAACTTTCAGCGCTGCGTTGGCGGCAGCGGCATCCACTTTTACGGAGTCGGTAGCAGCTGTTTTCAGTTTATCTGAATCAAATTTAGGTTCTGGTTTCTGCCATGGGTAGCGGATGGAGATGTTTTCGTCCACCACATTGCCATTATCCCGGCTTTTTTCTATTTCCAGTCTGGAGAGGTACACCACAAGGGCCCCCCTGTTATCCAGTGCTTCCAGCAGTGATTTGGCTTTTTCCTGTACCGCGTCGTCCTGTTTGTATTTGTTGATAACGTTCACAACTGCCTGACGACCAAACTCACAGGTGTCCATTTTCATGATGATCATGGCTTCCAGGAGGTCAAATTTAGGCTGCATGAAGGTCAGTCCGTAGCTGGAATCAGCCGCCTTTTTCATATTGTAGGCTTCTTCCAGGTTACCCCGCAGATAATTCACATATACGGAATCGTATGATGTGGATATCTCCTTCTTTTTGCTTTCGTTGATGTCTTGCAGCGCACCATACTTGATAATGCTGGCAAATTTGGAATCGCCGAACTGTGTCACCACATTCTGTTTATACTTTGCTGCCAGGGCGGTATGTCCCAGCTTGGTATGCCAGATATATAATGAATAGATGACTTCCTGTTTGTGCGGATGCTGCGGATATCTGTTCAGGAGGGTGTCGTATGTTTCGATGGCAAGTTCTGTGTTATCCAGCTGATCATTATAGAGTTTACCCAGGTCATAATAGGCGTCTTCTACGATAATGTTGGATTTCAGGAGGTCGTCCGGTGTGAGCGGTAAGTCGGCAGCCAGTGATTTCGCATTGGTGCTGTCCGCAGTTGTTTTACCGCCGGCGCCACCAATCGGATTACCATTTTCATCCTCCAATGTTAAAGGCTGGTTGGCTGCCACAGGGCCGGTCTGACTTCTGCGCCAGTTATCCGTCAATGGTCTGTTCCCCCAACGCTTCTTAAACTCTGAAAAACCAGCGGCTTTGGTCGCATTGTTATAGAAATACCATTCACCCTTATCGTCCGCTTTAGGAGCGGCAGGGCTATTGTTATTCATCATATTGGACAGAGGGTTATTGTTGGCCATCTGCTGAGGTTCAACAATCCCTTTTTCTGCGTTTTCCTTGTCTTTTTTCGCTTTCTCTTCTGCTTCTTTCCGCATCAGACCGGCCATTTTCTCCAGGAAGATCATCCTGTCAGATTCCGGCATAGCGGCAATACGTTGCAGACTATCCTCGCGCTGGATTGCTTCCACACGGGTTGCTACGTCGCTGAGTACGCGTTTACGCTTATTGACGATGGCAGAGTCTGTGAATTCAGGCGGCATAACAGAGGCTGTACTGTCGTAATAATCCCTGGCCAGGCGGTAGCGGCGCTGTCCGTAGTAGATATCGGCCACACCTTTGAAAGACAATGCTTTCTGCATGGTATTATTGCTCTCTACCTTGAGGGACTGGCGCAGGTAATCCATTGCCAGGTCCTGATCTTTTGGCAGTACCAGGTTAGCCATTGTATAATAGATCGCATCGCGGAACTCGAAGTATTTTTCTTTGCGGACCATGCGTTTCAAACGGGCAAGACTTTCGTCCAGGGAACCGCCTTCACGGGTAGCATCCAGTTTGGCGATCTGGATACGTGCCTGGAAGTCCATGATCGGGTCAGGCTTCTGCTTGATCACTTTGTGGAACATCATGGCAGCCGAATCCTGTTTGCTGTAGTTGGTGTACAGCTGTCCCAGGATAAAGTACATACGTGCGCGCTCGTCTCTGTTGCCTTTTGACTTTACAGCGACCTGCAGCGGATTGATGACTTCCGCAAAACGTTCCTGTTTGTAGAGGGCATAAGCTCTTACCTCCGCCATATCGCCGGCCAGTCGTTTAGGGAAGTAGGGATCCTGTTCCAGGATGTTCATCATGGAACGGGCTTCGTCAAACTCCTTCATTTCCAGGAGGGTTTTAGCTCTCCACACAAAGGCGTCGTTACGGGCATAGGTATGTTTGAAGTAGCCGAAAGGCGGTTTCCGCTTTTCACGGGAGGCGATAGACAGCTGGTCTTTTGCACTGGAACCGACTACAGCTTTATAATCTGATTTCTTTTTAGGCGCGTAGGTCGTGTTGATAAACTGGAAGGTACGGTTGGCTTTATCCCATTCACCCTGGAAGAAATATGCCTGACCGATAACGAGGTAGCTATCGTCGATCCATTTACTACGCGGGTCGTGTATCTGTATGTTGATGGAGGCTTTTTCGATGACTGTATCGAGGTCACCGACGCTGAGGCCAAGATTCTGCAGACTGTAAGGGTAGAAGGGAAGCAGGTAATTGTAGTTATCCTGTCCCTGGCGGCTCACATTGTGGGTAATGAGGGCCAGTTTCTTGCGGGCATTGAACAAATAGTTATATCTGGCCAGCATGTTCTGTACCAGCTTACGTTTAATAGTCCATTTACGTTCTGCCAGCATTTCTGCGGGAATACGTCTGTTTTCACCTTTCGGCTGCGCTACTTTTGGAACAAGCGGCTTTTGCATGGTCCGTTGAGGGGCCCTGCTATTGTTATTTCTGGACTGGTTATTTGTAACCGTGGTATCCCGTCGCTGGGCGCTGACCCTGTTAATTTCAATACAGCACAAGAACAGACTTACTAAACAGGTATATGATAGAAAATTGCGAACTGATCTGTAATAATTCATGGATGCCAGGGTGTATAGGCTTACCTATATAACTTATATGTCAGGAAATTATTTTTTAAAGATAGGATTATTTTTTTGAGGCCGTCAAAAGTGCATATTACGATTAAAAATGAGTCCTATTCAATTTTTTAAATACGAAATAATATAAATGTTTAACTTTAGCCGGTTGATAATCAGAAAAATTATTCAGTTTTATAGCGGATATGGCTAATAAGCGTGATAAAAAGGGCAGAAATGTGGGGCGGATCGGTAACAGATACCGCCTGGTAATTATGAACGACAATACCTACGAAGAGGTAACCTCGTTTAAATTATCACGAATGAGTGTGTATGTTGCTTTAAGTACTTTATTTGTGCTGCTGGTGACAATTACTGTCGCCACCGTAGTATTCACACCGTTGCGTTATTATATCCCGGGATATGGTGACCTGAAGCAGCGGAGGGAGTTCATCCGGTTAAAAATGCGCACAGATTCACTGGAAACAGCTATCAATGCCCGCGATAAATACCTGGACAATATTCAAAAGGTTATCAGCGGAGACTATTCCGCCGGCAAACTGGACACAACTACTATTAAAGTTCCGAAAGTCGATAACAGTACATACTAACTATTTCAGGTCAGGCGCACAAAATATTGCGGGACGAAATATATAAGAAGGTCAGATACGCAAAGGGGGCCGTATACCGTTAATGGAAGATGTGAATAACTTCTGAAAGAAGTGATTGTCAATCGGAAATAATATGTTAATAAATAATACTATCTTACATCACACTAACTAAAAGCTGAAAAACCTAGAATCCTATGTTTAGCAACAACAATCGTAATGCCAGAAGCGAGAGCAAATCAGTAATGCCTTCTTCCAACGTAAACATTATCGGCGCTGGTACTTCCATTCAGGGAGATATTGTAAGCGAAGGAGATATTCGCATTGACGGTCAGGTGAATGGCCTTGTTTCAACAAAAGCTAAAATTGTGGTAGGTCCGGAAGGAGAGATTACCGGTGATCTGATCTGTCAGAGTGCGGACATTCTGGGTAAAGTAACTGGTATTATTAAGGTAGAAGATTTGCTTTTCCTGAAAGGCAATGCACTGGTGAAAGGCGATCTGTACACTGCACATTTTGAGATGGAACCAACAGCGAAATTCAATGGTCGTTGCTATATGGAGCCTGAGGAAGTAGCAGCTGCAAATCAGAAAGAAAAAAATGGAAAACCAGTCATCTCAACAAAATCCGAACAAAAATCTGAACAAAAAGCCGAGGAAGAAGCCAGATAACAGGCTGATAATCCGGTACACAGGGCTGGCTTTTCAGATGATGGCCACATTAGGCATAGCGGTATTTGCTGGTTATAAAATCGACCAGCGGACAGGATGGTCATTCCCTTTCTTTCTGATCATTTTGTCTTTATTAGCTTTAGTCTTAATTTTGCGGCAAATTATCAAAGATACCAGCAGGAATGAGTGACAGGTTCTACTTTAGAGTTATTAGCCTATTCATTATTTTGAATGGCGTATTATTATTTTTAAAAGCCTGGTTGTTAGACAATGGAGTACACCACACGGCACTTCTTATCGGCAACCTGGCTTTAGCTGCCCTCTCCGCCATGACCTACAGCATGAGCCGCAAGGGAATACGATCTGAGAACAACGGAGATTTCCTCCTTCGTGTATATGGCTCCATGATCAGCAGAATGATGTTATGTCTGGCCGGCATTACTATATATGCCGTAGCGAACAGGCCGCATACCAGCAAATTCACTATCTTCATACTGATGTTCTTCTATGCCGTATATGCGGTAGTAGAGAATTTTAGTCTGCAAAAAATTATCAAAAGAAAAAACAGTTAGCGATCCGTGAAGCAGGAGGCTCCTTTACATGCATTAGCTGCATATCTGCCTGAAGGAACCTTCGAGCAGGTGATGGCCTACCTTAACCAGTACAAGGTCCACTTAACGGTGACACGTGAACGGCAAAGCATCCTGGGCGATTATCGCCATCCCGACAGAAGGGGTGGTCATCGAATCAGTATTAACGGTAATCTGAACCGGTATGCTTTTCTGATCACGTTGCTGCACGAAATTTCACACCTTACCACATTTATGCAATACGCCAACAGCGTCGCATCTCATGGGAAGGAATGGAAGCAGCATTTCTCCAATATTTTAAAGGAATTTGTCGGTAAGGATTATCTGCCGGCCGATGTGGAAGCTGCCCTCCGGCAGAGTATCCGTAATCCGGCTGCCAGTTCCTGCGCAGATGATGACCTGATGCGGGTGCTTAAACGCTACGACCGTCAGAAGGAAAATCATTTCCTGGTAGAGCAGTTACAGCCAAACCAGTTATTCCGTACAAAAGACGGCCGCGTTTTCCGGAAAGGGGAGCGTATCCGTAAGCGTTATCGCTGTGAAGAAGTGGCGACTAAAAGAATGTATCTCTTCAGTCCAGTATATGAAGTGGAACTGGTAGCTGCATAAAAAAAGGATCTGCCACCCTGAAGCCGCAGATCCCTTCTTACTTTAAACCTCCAGTTAAGAATTTACACCCGCTGTTTGCCCGATCATCATACGCTTATTGTATGCACGTTCACTTTTCTCTATCGTCTCCTTGCGGAAAATGATATAAGCATGTTCGTGTGCTTCCAGCAGATCGTCGTAAGGTCCGCGGGGAGAAATCAGTTTTACGAATACCGGCGCTGTTTCAATCGTGATAAACAGCAGCATGATGAACCAATTGGCCCATTTCACAGGTTCACTACGGTCAGTGAGGTGTCCCAGTGCATCCAGTCTGGAAGCCAGACCATCAATGTGACTACGGTCCAGCGTACCGACAGTTGACTGACGGGTAGAATCAATACTCGCCAGTTGCTGCCGCTTCTGTGCGATCAGGGCGCCATTCTGCGTGGTGACTCTTTGCAGTAAAGCGGCTGCACTATCAGCATCCGCTTTTTTTGCTTTGTAGATGGGACCGAGGTTTTGTTTACGGGAACCACCTGTACCATCCGCTTCCTGCTGGGCAATAAGCTGCAGGGTGTCTACCTTGATCGCCTGCTGACGGATGCCTTCATTGAGCTGGGCAATTTCTGCATTCAGTGTGTTGACCTGTTGCTGGAAGCGGTCTTTCACCTTGTCTTCCTGGGTTTTGAACACCTGTTGCTCCATGACGATCAGCTCCTGGTTGATCTCTTTTTCGAATACTTTCAATTCCAGTGGTTTGGAGATCACCACGGCAATGAGGATGGCCAGTACCAGCCTGGGGAGGGCCATACCAAATTCCTGCATAAAACGGCTACGCTTTTTCATACCTGAAACGATATACCTGTCCAGGTTAAAGATCATCAGTCCCCATACGATGCCGAATACAACAGCGCCCCAAGGGGAACTGAAGACTGTCCATAGCGCATACCCACCGGAAAAAGCAGCCAGTAGTCCGGTGAAAAAGATGGTCGCCCCGATACCGCCATATTTGTTTGTTTCTGACGGGGCTCTTTTCAGCATAGGCACATGCACTCCTGAACAAAACAGGAAAAAGTCGCGGAAGCGCTTCATGATAATTGTACTTATTTGGTATATATAAAAAAAATGCACCCGCAGAATGCAGGTATATAGTGAAGGATGGATTATGAAGGTACGACTTTTTTCAGCTTCGGTACAGGAATGTGACCAAAGCGATGCATAAAGTGATAAAAAAACAAAACCCCGGACATTGTCCGGGGTTTCATTTTCTATTTTTAGTCAATCACTACAAAATGTAATTAAGCAGTCACGGCTTTGTTAACCAGTGCAGCAGCTTCGCTCAGGAGAATAGCTGACTGTACTTTCAGACCACTTTCTTCGATCAGTTTTTTCGCTTCTTCTGCGTTTGTACCCTGCAGACGAACGATGATTGGCACTTTGATATCACCGATAGACTGGTAAGCATCAATTACACCCTGTGCAACACGGTCGCAACGTACGATACCACCGAAGATATTGATCAGGATTGCTTTTACCTTAGGATCTTTCAGGATGATACGGAAACCTGCTTCTACGGTCTGTGCGTTTGCAGTACCTCCTACGTCCAGGAAGTTAGCAGGCTCACCACCGCTCAGTTTAATCATATCCATGGTAGCCATTGCCAAACCGGCGCCGTTTACCATACAACCTACGTTACCATCCAGTTTTACGTAGTTCAGATTGAATTTACCTGCTTCTACTTCAGTCGGATCTTCTTCATTGATATCACGCAGTGCTTCCAGATCAGCATGACGCATCAGAGCGTTGTCATCCAGGTTCAGTTTACAGTCAACCGCGATGATTTTCTCGTCGCTGGTTTTGAACAGTGGGTTGATTTCCAGCATAGCTGCGTCCAGACCTACGTACGCATTGTACAGGTTGGTCACGAATTTCACCATGTTTTTGAAAGCTTCACCGCTCAAACCGAAGTTGAACGCTATTTTCCTTGCCTGGAACGGCTGAAGGGTAGTGTTTGGCTGCACCAGTTCTTTGAAGATCTTATCAGGAGTGTTGTGTGCAACCTCTTCGATATCCATACCACCTTCTGTAGAGTACATGATCACGTTCTGACCTTTTGCACGATCCAGCAGGATAGACAGATAGAATTCTTTTATTGGGTTAGGGCCAGGGTAGTACACGTCCTGTGCTACCAGCACCTTGTTAACTAATTTTCCAGCTTCACCGGTCTGGATGGTCACCAGTACGCCACCCAGGATGTTTCCGGCAATGGTTTTCACATCTTCCGCATTTTTACCTACAGCCACACCTCTCTGCTCTTTACCACGGATGGTACCTTTACCACGTCCACCGGCGTGTATCTGCGCCTTTACGACTGCAAACTCATTGCCATATTGCACTTTAAGTTGCTTATAAGCTTCTGCTGCCGCTTCAGGGGTATCTACCGGAATCCCTTCCTGTACCGGTACGTTATATTTCTTCAACAGTTCTTTAGCCTGGTATTCATGTAAGTTCATCTGATAAAAATTTGGCGCTAAAATAGGTCATTATGATTTAAATATAAAACCTCAGTGTTTTGTGAATTAAAAATAACTTTGCGCAACCTGTTTAAAGACATTAAATCAATGAGTGATCTCTTACAACAAATAGCTGCAGCTGCGGAGTTTATCCGTAAATCATGGTCCGGTACCCCTGAAGTGGGCATTATTTTAGGCAGTGGACTGGGCAACCTGACCAGTGATATTACTGACAGCGTTGAAATCCCTTATGAGCAGATCCCGCATTTTCCGTCCTCTTCCGTGGAAGGGCATAAAGGCCGCCTGATACTGGGTAACATGAATGGTCGCCCCGTAGTGGCAATGGCTGGTCGTTTCCATTTTTACGAAGGACTGTCCATGCAGCAGGTCACCTTCCCGGTTAGGGTCATGAAAGCCCTCGGGGTGCATACCCTGCTGGTGTCTAATGCCGCCGGTGGTATGAATAAGGCATTTAACGTAGGAGATCTGATGATTATCCGCGATCATATTAATCTGCAGCCGGAGCATCCGCTGCGTGGCCCCAATAACAATACCCTGGGTCCCCGTTTCCCGGATATGAGCGAACCATATTCCAAAGCATTGATTGCCAAAGCAAAAGAAATTGCCGCTGCCAATAGTATTCCTGTACATACCGGCGTTTATGTAGGTGTACAGGGTCCTACCTTCGAAACCAGGGCAGAATATATGTACATGCATATCATCGGTGGAGACGCCGTAGGTATGAGTACCGTTCCCGAAGTGATCGTTGCAATCCATAGCGGTATGAAGGTTTTTGCAATGAGTGTTATTACTGATATCGGGATCCGTGAAGAGGAAAATGTGATCACCCACGAAGAAGTACTGGAAGCTGCCAATGCAGCTGAACCGAAATTAACCCTTATTTTCAGGGAGCTGATCAAGGTTATATAAATTGCTTGTATTAGCTTGCAGCCCTGCCCACGGAAATACCGGGGGAAGCTGGAAACGTCCGTCTGCAACAAACGTTCACAGACAGGAACTGGTGCCGGCAATCTAAAATGTATCAATACCAATAAGTTAAGAAGCTCGAAGCAGGAAATTATATCATAGGATGAGGTCATTTATTTTAATATGTTGTTTGCTGGTGACCGCGCAATGCGTAAAGGCGCAGTTTCAACGTTTCGGTAATATGGGTGGTGGCGGCGGTGGCGCAGCTCAGCGTGATACCGGCTCCCATACGCATGAACCGGATACGATTACGATCACCTATCGCTTACTGGGGGAGCCAACAGACTATAAGCTGGATTCCTCTATAGCGGACTTCAGCTCGTCCTACATGCATGTACCTGCCAGCTATGTAATGATGGGTAACAGTGGTGCGCCTGCCCGTAATCTCCTGTTTACGCCATTTATGAAGGCTGGTTTTGATCCCGGCTTCCATACATTTGACGTCTACGGATTTAATCACCAGAATGCCCGTATTTATAATACGACCAAACCATACTCTGAATTACTGTACCTGGTGGGTAGTCAGCAGGAACAGAATATAGGTGTACTCCACACACAGAACCGTACCGACCGTTTCAACTTCGGCTTCGAATACAATAAGAAATACGCGCCAGGCTATTTCCGCTCTCAGGCGACCAACCACGATATTTATCGGCTGACCGCTCGTTTCAACAGCAAAAACAAGCGCTACAACGCTTACCTGAGTTATTTCTATAATAAGATCAATAATGGTGAGAATGGTGGTATCCGCGTGGCGGATTCCGTACTGGATAACCCCAGGTATAGTCAGCGTAAGACCATTGACGTGAACCTGGGTAACTATGCATCCACCACTTCGGGCCTCTTTAATACTACTTTACCGGTAAAGACGACCAATAAGCAGTCCGGATTCATGTTCGTACAGCAGTATGACTGGGGAAAAGGGGATACCGTGCATGTGAACGATACGACCGACTACTACAAGTTCGATCCGTTTTTCCGTGTACAATATACGTTTAGGGTAGATAATAACAGCCTGGCTTATCTGGATGGTCAGCCGGATACGTCATTCTACACCAGGAAATACGGATGGGCATTCAACGGCGATACTGTCCGTGCCTTGCATGAATGGCGGACGATCTCCAATGATGTATCCCTCATACAATTCCCTATCCGTGGCAACCAGGGGCACTTTATCAGTGCCGGCGCCCGCTATGAGAACATCCGGGGCACCTTCCTGGACGCTAATATCAGTTTCAATAACATGGTGGTGCATGGCGAATACCGGAACAAGACGCGTAACCAGAAATGGGACCTGTCAGCCAAAGGTGAGTTTTATCTCGCCGGACGAAATTCCGGGGATTATAATATAAGTGGTATGCTGAGCCGTTACCTGAATGAAACTCTGGGTAATGTGCATCTGCTTTTTAGCAATACCAACCGGGAAGCGTCGTATATCTATAAATACTTCAGCAGTACGTATGATAGCTGGTACAATAACGGACTCGGAAAGGAAAACATTACCCTGTTGCAGTTTGCTGCCGATAATAAGAAGTTGAAGTATAACCTGGCGGTGAACTACTACCTGATGGAGAACTATACTTATTTCGAGAATTATTATACCAGCGCACAGGCGCCGGTCCTCTTCAACCTCCTGCAGGTTATTTTAAGTAAACACTTCAGGTATAAACACTACAACTGGTATGCTGAATTTGCATTCCAGCAGGTACACGGAGATGGCAGGATCCAGGTGCCTTCTATCTGGACCCGTCACCGCCTAGCATATGAGAATAAGCTGTTCAATAACCTGAACCTGATGACAGGTATCGAGGCCAGGTACAACACTTCCTACTATGCAGATGACTACTCTCCGGTGATTGGTCAATTTGTGTATCAGACTACCCAACGGGTGAAATATTATGCGCCTGATCTGGCAGCATTTGTACACTTCCGTATCAAGTCACTGTCGGCATTTATCAGGGGGGAAAATATCAATACCTTTTTCGCAAGAAACAACTTTGCCGGACCTGCTTACCCCTACAATAATTTCACATTCAGACTGGGTTTACGCTGGTGGTTTATCAATTAACCAGTTATTAACCAATGGCCGTAGTTGTTATTATTTAACGCTGTAAGGTGTTTTAAATCATATTGTTATATTTCTGTTAAGTAAACCGTTTTACTACTACTTATGCAGGTAGATTTGTTCCAGACTGCAACCTTCTGGCGCACGATTTGTTTAAGTTTGTATAAAGCATTTTAACATGAAGGCCTTTACAGTAGTTTATAACACAGACAGGTATATGGTGAAACCATTGAATGGTCATTCTCCTCGTTTCCGCGTTAATGTCAACGGTCAGGAAGTTATCTTCGAACACGATCTGGATGGTCATATCCGGGCAGAAGCTAACAAGGTAGCTAGTATGTCATTGTTACATGCAATAGCTGACAAAATAGAAGAGAACGCAGGTATGTAGCAAATTCTGGCAGAATTTGCTACTTTTGCGTCTGTTATAATGAAGAGAATTATTACCATATTACTAGTTTTCCTGTATATCACGCTCACCAGTGGGTTCACGGTGAACGCGCATTACTGTATGGGTAAACTGGCTTCTGTGGGTTTAATTTCTCATGCAGATGATCTGTGCAACAAATGCGGCAAACCTGGTAAAAAGGGTAAATGCTGCAGAGAAGAGGCGAAGTTTTGTAAAGCAGATGTTTCGTCTCACCAGCTTGCCAAAGCACAGCAGAGCTCAGAGCCTGCTGTGAAGGATCTTAGTCTGCCGGTAATTATCGTACCGGTTCCTGTCCTCAGTAACATCCAATCCATCGCTTACTACAGTCACGGTCCCCCTGTCTGTAAAGCCGTACCCCTCTATATTCAATTCTGCACTTATCTGATCTGATTTGTACATCGTGTTAACCGATATGTAGCTGCTATGCCTATAGCAGCCATCACTATTTATTTATCCGATTACAAATTACAGATCATGAAATCATTACTCGCTATTATATTCCTGGCTATCGGCCTTCAGACATCTTCTTCTGCACAGATTAAAAAGGCGTCTTTACAGGCGGCAGGACTGACCTGCGCTATGTGTTCACGTGCTACCATGGAAGCGCTCAAAACACTCCCTTTTGTTGATAAGATCGACACAGATCTGAACAATACTACTTTCCTGCTTTCTTTCAAACCTGGCGCTGATGTGAATATTGATCAGATAAAAGCAAAGGTAGAAGATGCCGGTTTCTCCGTTGGAAAACTGGTACTGACAGCTTCTTTCGATAAAGTAGCAGTTGAAAAAGATGCGCATATCAAATATGCCGGCGCTACTTTCCACTTCATCAATGCAAAAAATCAGGTATTGTCAGGCGATCAGCAGATAACCGTGATAGACAAAGACTTCGTTTCTGCAAAGCAGTTCAAAAAGTTCAGTACACAGACTACCATGCCTTGTTACCAGACAGGCGTTATGGCCAGTTGCTGCAAAGTGGAAGGTCATTCCGCTCCTGAACGCATTTATCACGTCACTATCTGATCCATTGGGAATCTTGTCCCGCAATATTTGTAAATGAAAAGATGTTTATTCTTTATAGTCCTCCTTATGCCCGCATTTTTGCATGCACAGGAGCTGTATGTTTCTACAGAGCCGGCCAGCAACATGGCGGCTAATTCATTTGGATTCCGTGTCACCAACCGTTTCTTTAAAATGGAACATGAGGGCGTTACCGGTATGCGTATTGAGCCCGAACTGATGTGGGGAATTTCTAAAAAGCTGATGGTGCATGTGGTCGGACTGGCTTCCAATCAGATGCAGCCTTCTCTCAGGTTTGAAGGAGGCAGCGTGTATGCCAAATACCGTTTCCTGTCTAATGATGATGTACAGTCGCATTTCCGTATGGCCGCTTATGTTAAAGGGTCTGTGATCGATAATCCTTTCGTACCTGCCATGCGTGAAGGCGCCGTAAAACCGTACGATAACCAGGAGCTTGACCTGGAAGGAGGCGCTTCCGGCGTGTCTGGTGGTATCATCGCTACACAGCTGATACATAAACTGGCGGTGTCTGCAACAGTAGGGTATAATAGGTTCATGAATAATACGAAGGACAACTTACCGGATTATTTATCCGCTAACGCTGTTAATTACAGTCTTTCAGCAGGTTACCTGCTTTTACCCCGTAGTTATCGCAGTTATGATCAGACAAATCTGAACATTTATGTAGAATTTTTAGGAAAGACAAATACGGATGCTGTCGGCCGAAACCAGTACCTGGACGTAGCTCCAGCGATTCAGCTGATCTTCAACAGCTCTACCCGTTTAGATTTTTCTTACCGTACAGAATTATTTGGTGATATGTCTCGCAATGTATTTAATACCTTTACATTACGGTTCGAGCACAATATTTTCAATATTTCAACAAAACGAAAATGAAGAAGGCAGTTATAACAGTCCTGCGATTGCTCCAGTCACTGTTTGTGAAGAAGAGTTGTTGTAAATAACTATTCCAATCTATTTAGTAAAGTTGTTGTTCTTCCGGAGGACAGGCGAATGCCTGTCCTTTTTGTTATTGTTGAATCTGGCGCGGCAATTGCTAACGTTAAACAATATATTTTCTGATTTTGTATATAGCATTATATATCTTTAAGCATTGTTTTGACGCCAATGAAGTATAGTTTTCTAAGGGACAATCTAATTTTTGTAGTTGTATTGTTTTCATTGTTTGCCTGCCACAGAAAGCGGGTGCTCCGGGACAGAGAAATTGTAGGTGACATACGTCAGTTAAGTGAAGTTATACCGGAAAATATTATAGAACGTCTTGAGTATATTGCTGATAACCAGGATGTCATGGAGGATAGTGTACCTGCGCTTCGCAGCGGGGCGCTGAACTATTTCTATCAGCAGACAAACAACAATCCTGTATGGTCGTCTAACGGCGTGCTGGATGGTCAGGCTGACTCCATGTATTACTATATAATACATGCAGAAGAATCAGGACTGCTGCCAGCCGATTATCACAGCGTAGCGCTGGATCAGGCGATGAAACGTATCCGTGAAGATGCCAATGCCAAAAAAGATGCAACACTCTGGGCACAGGTAGATCTGCTGATGACGGACGCATTTATGAAAATGGCTATGCACCTGCGTTTTGGTACAGGTCCACGGGACAGTATCACGCTGCGCAAGGACTCTGTTTATTCAGATACCCTGCTGGCTAATTACCTGAACTCGGCATTGCATCAGCACATTATCGGCCCTACCCTGAGGGCGCAGGAACCGCAGCATAATGGCTATCAATTACTGAAATCGGCCTGGGTCAACTTCAAAGGCAAGTACAGCGAAATGAAGTGGGATTCTCTGCCGCTGACCTATACCGATACAGCCGGTTACCGCCAGCTGCTGATTAACCGTCTCGTACAGAGCGGACACCTGGATACCTCCGGTGGTCACAGTTCGGATACTTCCCTCCTGAAAAAGGGGATCAGGGCTTTCCAGAAAGAGTTTAACATGTATGAGGACGGACAGGCAGGTAAAAAGACTATTCAGACCATGAATAAGACTTTTGCCGACTGGGAAGTGCAGGTGGCCCTGAATATGGACCGCTGGCGCAAACTCCCCGATACTTTGCCGCAACGTTATATCATGGTCAATGTACCTGGCTACCGTATGGAGCTGGTGGATAGTGGCACCGTGGCGGTAACCTCCAAGGTTATTGTCGGCGCTCCCCGTACCCGCACGCCATTGCTTAACTCCCGTATGACCAATTTCGTGATGTATCCTTACTGGAGGGTGCCTTTCAGTATTACTATCAAGGAAATGCTGCCTGCCATTCAGAGAGATCGGGCCTACCTGGCAAAAAAGAATCTGGAGATCATCGACTCACATGGTAATGCGATCAGTCCGGATAGCGTGAAATGGAGTAAACTCAGTAAGAATTACTTCCCTTATGTACTCCGCCAGATGGATGGTATTGAGAACTCACTCGGTATCATGAAGTTCAATTTCATGAACAAATATGCCGTTTACCTGCACGATACCAATGCCCGCGGACTGTTTGCCAATTCCTACCGTGCGCTCAGCCATGGCTGCGTACGTGTGCAGCAATGGGATAGTCTGTCAATGTACCTGACCAAGGATGATACCCGTCACCCGAGGGATAGTATGCGCAGATGGCTGGCCAACGGAGATAAGAAACAGATCGATATCCAGCATTCCGTACCTATTTACTTCCGGTATTTTACAGCAGAAGGCAGGGATGGCCGTCTGGTGTTACATGAAGATATCTATGGAGAAGACAGGATTCTGCGGAAACAGATGAAGCGATAAGGATATTTGATTTTCGTACCTTTATGGGATGTCAGAAAATCTCTCAATAGCAGAAAAGGTAAGGGCAGGCATGCCGGTTTTTCATAATAACACACCTCCGGATGTGAATGTGGCTTATTATGAGGTAACGAGTGCACCGATTTCCCTGCCTTATCACCGGAGAGATTATTTCAAGGTCTGGATCATCATTGGTGAAAGCAAACTCCATTTTGCCGACAGAACTGTACATATCAGCAGGGAACAGCCTGCGATTATATTTTCCAATCCTTTAGTACCTTATTCATTTGAAACGGAAGACGAAAACCGTTGTGGATACTGGTGTGTATTTACGGAGCAGTTCCTTAAGACAGGGGAGCGGGCTGAAAGTTTACAGGAATCACCATTGTTCAGGGTAGGAGGGGATAATGTTTTCTTTCCTGATCAGGCGCAACTGGTTATCTTCCGCGGACTGTTTGACAAAATGATCGCTGAAGCAGCCTCAGAATATGTGTATAAGTACGATATCATCCGGAATTATATTCAGCTGATTACGCACGAGGCGATGAAGATGCAACCCGCCCTCAATGGAGCCAGGCATCGGAATGCAAATGAAAGGATTGCATCGCTGTTTATTGAGTTATTGGAAAGACAGTTTCCGATTGAATCTCCCCAGCGCACGCTTGCGCTTAGAAGAGCCGGCGACTATGCAGCGGCGTTATCAATACATGTGAATCACCTCAATTTTGCTGTAAAGGAAGTGACGGGAAAATCTACGACTACCCATATCACAGACCGGCTGTTAAATGAAGCAAAAGCATTGCTGAAGCATACTGACTGGAGTATTGCGGATATCGGCTATAGCCTGGGGTTTGAGTACCCGAATCATTTTAATAATTTCTTCAAGAAAAATGTAGGGATGACACCGCTCAGCATGAGAAAGTAGTCGGTATTACTGAAAAAAAAAACCGTTGGCAACATTAGTCCTGTGTTCGTTCTATACGGGTATTCTTTTGAAAAATGTGCATAACTGTGCGCTTACCGGCAGTCAGGCAACTTGTCGTGTTTCTTCGTTACTGTGAATAGGTGTTCCGTTCCAGATAGTGCTACGCTGAGATAATACGCAGCTATGTGCCCACCCGCAAGATCATCTTATTTCATTCTTTGAATTTCGTACTTATTTCTTTGACCCCGGCTCTTTTACCATTCCTCCTCCAGATACCTTTGCATTCTCCATCACTTTAATCATATCAAATGAAATACAAGGTATTAGGCAACTCCGGATTAATGGTCTCCACACTCTGTCTGGGTACCATGACCTTTGGAGGAAAAGGAAAGGGTGTTTATGAAATGGTCGGTACACTGGAACAACCAGCTGTCGACGAACAGATCAAACGGGCTGTAGAAGCGGGTATCAATTTTATAGATACTGCCAATATATATGCCGAAGGGAGGTCCGAAGAACTGACCGGCCAGGCTATCCGGAACCTGGGGTTGAAACGGGACGACCTGGTACTGGCTACAAAGGTTTGCGCTCCAACCGGTAAAGGTGTAAATGACCAGGGATTATCCCGTAAACACATCATGCAACAGGTAGAAGCCAGTCTGAAACGTCTCCGGACTGACTACATCGATCTGTACCAGGCGCACAACTGGGATCCGCTGGTGCCGTTGGAAGAGACATTGAGGGCCATGGAAGACCTGATCACTAGTGGTAAGGTAAGATACATTGGTGGCAGTAATCACATGGCCTGGTACATGATGAAGGCGCTGGCTGTTTCCGATAAGCATGGCCTGCATAGCTATATATCTATGCAGTCACATTATTCCATTGCAACAAGAGAACTGGAAAGAGATGTGGTGCCTGCGTTATTAGATCAGAACGTAGGGCTGATGGTATGGAGTCCGCTGTGTGCCGGACTGCTGAGTGGTAAATACCAGCGGAATGGTGAGACGGAAGAAGCAGGCCGTTATCAGCATCACTCCTTTATCCCGGTAGATACAGCGCGGGCTTTCAATATACTGGATGTATTACATGTGATGGCGGCAGATAAAGGAACAACAGTTGCTCAATTGTCGCTGGCCTGGTTGTTACATCAGCCAGCGGTAAGTAGTGTGATCATCGGCGCCAATAAGATGTCTCAGCTGGAGGACAATCTGGGAGCGGTAGACGTAACCCTGACACCAGAGGAATTAAAGCAGTTGGATGAAGTCAGCAAGCTGGGAGTGGAATATCCGGGTTGGATTGCCAATCGGAGGGACCGCAGGTAAATTATTATTCTGTAAGCCATTGAATCAGGTCAGTAAGCTGGCAGTGAAACACCCTGGTTGGATTGCCTGTAGAATAGATCGTAAGTAAAAAATAAGGGCCTTGCATATTGCAAGGCCCTTTGCTTATATCAGTATTACGTACGTGTACTTACTTTGCCAGTTTTGCTTTCAGTGCATTATCCAGTTCCTGCAGGAACTCTTCTGTATAAAGATAATGTTTTCCGTGCTCAACTTTATTACCGTGAATACAAACTGCCAGATCTTTTGTCATCTTGCCGCTTTCAACTGTTTCGACACAAACAGCTTCCAGTGCGTGACAGAAATCGATCAGTTCCTGGTTTTTATCCAGACGACCACGGAATTCCAGACCACGGGTCCATGCGAAGATGGAAGCGATCGGGTTAGTGGAAGTTGGTTTACCAGCCTGGTGATCGCGGTAGTGACGGGTTACAGTACCGTGAGCTGCTTCAGCTTCCATTACGGAACCATCAGGAGTGATCAGGGTAGAGGTCATCAGACCCAGTGAACCGAAACCTTGCGCTACGGTGTCAGACTGTACGTCGCCATCGTAGTTTTTACAAGCCCATACGAAGTTACCGTTCCATTTCAGCGCGCTCGCAACCATGTCATCGATCAGACGGTGCTCATAGGTCAGGCCAGCTTTCTGGAATTCAGCTTTGAATTCGTTCTGGTAGATTTCTTCGAAAATATCTTTGAAACGGCCATCATATTTTTTCAGGATGGTGTTCTTAGTGCTCAGGTACAGCGGCCATTTTTTCATCAGTGCCTGGTTGAAACATGCACGTGCGAATCCTTTGATAGACTCGTCAGTGTTGTACATCGCCAGGGCAACGCCGTCGCCTTTGAAGTTGAATACTTCGCGCTCGATTACTTCTCCGTCTTCGCCTTCGAACTTGATGGTCAGTTTACCTTTACCTTTTGTTACGAAGTCGGTTGCACGGTACTGATCACCAAATGCGTGACGACCGATACAGATAGGAGCAGTCCAGTTTGGCACCAGACGTGGTACGTTCTGGGTTACGATTGGCTCGCGGAATACAGTACCGTCCAGGATGTTACGGATAGTACCGTTTGGAGATTTCCACATCTGTTTCAGGTTGAATTCCTTTACGCGTTCTTCATCCGGAGTGATAGTGGCACATTTGATACCAACGCCGATTTCCCTGATTGCATTTGCTGCATCGATGGTAACCTGATCGTCTGTGGCGTCACGGTGTTCCATGCCAAGGTCATAGTATTTGATATCAACTTCCAGGTAAGGAAGGATCAGTTTATCTTTAATGAATTTCCAGATAATTCGTGTCATTTCATCCCCATCCAGTTCAACCACCGGGTTGGCGACTTTGATTTTTTCTGCCATTTCGACTTTGATTTTTAATTAGATACGAGTGTTCATGTGATAATCGTGAAATATACGATAACCGGTTATAATTTACAAGTTCCGCTTTCCACAGTGGGGGTAGACAGGATTTCTTTTACAAAAAAATGAATCTGTCTGTCAACCGACACTTTGAAAAGCGGAACTAACTATGTTGCGTAACCGGTAGGGTTACAGGTGCTTGATGATTTCATCTGCAAACTCGCTGGTTTTTACCAGTGTCGCATCGTCCATCAGCTTGTAGAAGTCGATTGTCACACGTTTGCGTGCAATCGCAGTGCTGAGGCCGTGTACAATGATATCGGCAGCTTCTTTCCAGCCCATGTATTCCAGCATCATTACACCACTCAGTATAACGGAGCTTGGGTTCATAGTATTAGTGTTAGCGAAGCGTGGTGCAGTACCGTGGGTTGCTTCGAACACAGCGTGGCCGGTCAGGTAGTTAATATTAGCGCCCGGCGCGATACCAATACCACCTACTGCAGCAGCAAGCGCATCGGAGATATAGTCACCGTTCAGGTTCAGGGTAGCTACTACGGAGTAATCCTGTGGCGCCAGCAGGATCTGCTGCAGGAAGTTATCCGCGATAACGTCTTTTACGATCAGTTTTTTATGTGCAATGGCTACATTCAGTTCTTTATTCGCTTCGTCTTCGCCGCTTGCCTTTTTAGTGGCTTCCCACTGTTCCCAGGTATATACCTGCTCACCAAACTCGCGTGCTGCCAGTTCATAGCCCCAGTTCTTGAAACCACCTTCGGTGAATTTCATGATATTACCTTTGTGTACCAGGGTCAGGGAAGGCAGTTTCTGCTCAATCGCATATTTCAGCGCGGCGCGAACCAGCCTTTCAGTACCTTCTTTGGACACTGGTTTGATACCCAGGGAAGAAGTTTCCGGGAAACGGATCTTTTTAACACCCATTTCGTTCTGCAGGAAGTTCAGCAGCTTTTCAGCTTCCGGTGTTCCGTACATATATTCTATACCGGCATAGATATCTTCAGTATTCTCACGGAAGATCACCATGTCTACCTTTTCCGGATGTTTTACAGGAGAAGGTACTTTATCAAACCAACGTACAGGGCGTACACAGGCATATAGGTCCAGTTCCTGGCGCATTGCTACGTTCAGGGAACGGATACCGCCACCTACCGGTGTAGATAAAGGTCCTTTGATGGAAACCAGGTATTCCTTGAATGCTTCCAGTGTCGCTTTTGGCAGCCACTCACCTGTCTGCTGGAATGCTTTCTCTCCAGCCAGCACTTCTTTCCATTCTATCTTTCTTTTTCCACCGTAGGCCTTTTCAACAGCGGCGTCAAACACACGCACACTGGCCTGCCAGATATCGGGTCCAATTCCGTCACCTTCAATAAAAGGAATAATCGGTTCATTGGGCACCTGTAACTGGCCATTGGTCATTGATATTTTTTCTGCCGGCATAAAACAGTTTCTTTACGAGTTTCGTAATTTATATTAATCGAGCGCAAAGGTACGGAATAACACACATCTTATGGGCTACTATCTATGTTCAATGCTCTTTTTCTTATTTTTGGGAGCAAAAAAAGAGCAAATCCCTATGACATCGGGTCATCATCCTTCCCAGGATACTTCTATCAACCAATTTACTTATCTCGCCCTGGGCGACAGCTACACTATTGGCGAAAGCGTACCGGAAAATGAGCGTTTTCCTAATCAGACAGCCAGACTGCTGGCAGCAGATGGAATTGCCCTCGCTCCTCCGCGTATTATCGCCAAAACCGGCTGGACTACTGATGAGCTGGAAGCCGCTATCGCAGAAGCCAACGTTACAGACACTTTCAATATCGTTACCCTCCTGATCGGGGTCAATAACCAGTACCGCGGCCGTAGCGTCTCTGAATATAAGACCGAGTTTACCCGCCTGCTTAAACAGGCCATCCACTTCGCTGCTGACCATTCAGACAGGGTAGTCGTACTCTCTATCCCTGACTGGGGCGCCGTGCCTTTTGCAGAAGGCCGTGACAGACAACAGATTGCAGCAGATATAGACGCTTTTAATGCGGTTAACAAAAGCGTGTCGAGAAAGTTTAAGGTGCATTACCTGGACATCACTGCCGATACCCGTAAAGCGCCACAGGATCCCGGACTGGTTGCCAGCGACGGATTACACTATTCACCTGAAGGAATGGCTGTATGGGCCGGTAAATTAGCCGGTATAATGCGCACCATCCTGCAATGATCTTTTTTACCGGCGTTTTCCTGCCTTTTACCGGAACTCTCCAACCTGTTAGCCTAAATGGGCTTCGGGAACCCACGCCCTCTTCCTAAGTTTGTATCGTAAACATTAAACATTTATGGATAACCAAGAATATACGAAAGGAGATAGCTGGACAAGTGAAAGACAGCAGCGTAAGGCGGAAAGACGCCAGCGCCGCATCGAAAGGAAAAGCGAGCACAGGGAAGGCAGCAGAATCAACAAAGGCCTGATCTTTATACTCATTGGTCTGTTTCTCTTTTTAAGAAGCCTTGACCTCGCAATGCCTGAGTGGGTATTCTCCTGGCAGCTGCTGCTGATCGTGATCGGGTGTATCCTCTGGACAGCCAGTAAGTTTAAAAACTGGGGTGGTCTGATCGTAATGCTGGTAGGTACCGTCTTCTTCGCCAAAGATTACCTCATGCTGAGCTATGACCTGACCCGCTTTATATGGCCCGCCATTTTTGTGATCGTTGGTCTGGCCATCCTCTTCGGTAAACGCCAGGAATCTTCCATGAAAAAAGACCTGCGCGTCATGCCGCCAATGACGTCCTCAGAAGACTTTATCGAATCCAATGTCATATTCAGCGGAGAAAACAGGTCCGTTGTATCTAAAGAATTCAAAGGCGCTAATGTCACCGCCATCTTCGGTGGTGCGGACTATAACCTGATCCAGGCCGATTTTAAAGAGAGGGTCGAGTTTGAAGTAACCTGCATCTTCGGCGGCGTGGAAATCATCCTGCCCAGCAACTGGGATGTGCGTATCGAAATGGATACCGTCATCATGGGCGGTGTGACCGATAAACGTCCCGTAGAACTCCTTTCCAATGCCAGCAACTCCGAAAAGATCTTCGTACTCAGAGGTACCTGCATCTTTGGTGGCGTGGAGATCAGGAACTATGTCTGATCAATGGCTGACTAACTTTTATTTCACCTTCTTAATTATAGATTTTATGCAGTGGTTTGTAGCTAAAATCGTTTACCGGATCATCAGTGGTAATGGTGATCATACCCCTCAATTTGACGAGCAGTTAAGACTGATCAGTGCCGATACAAGAGAAGACGCCTGGAGACGTGCCTGCCAGATCGGTGTACAGGAACAATACGCATTCAGGAATCAACGACAGGAAATGGTGGAATGGCGTTTCATCAACGTACCGGAAGTAAATAATCTCTCTTCCCTGGACGACGGTATAGAACTCTATTCCCGGATCGAGGAACCGGAAGATGCCAATGCTTATATTTCCTGGTTACAGGTGAAGGCCGCTCACCTGAAAGGCCCCAGCCTGATCGATAAACGCGCCTGATTTTTTCATTCTTATTCCGTACTCCTTGGCAAATCATCTACTGGCAAATAAATCATTCAGATGGACCTTAATAGTGGCAACCTACGTCGCGACCGTCGTACAGGCCTATCTGCTGATATGCTGGTTCAACATCAGCGATAGCATCGCATGGACAGACAGCGTTATCCACAACGTAACGCTTGCATTGACAGGAGTGGGCGTGTGTTTCAGCTTATCGCATTACAGACCGGCAAAAGGTAAATATATCTTCCTGCTGATCTACTGCTCGGTGCTGACCTTTCTGTGGGTAGGCGGCTGTTTCTGGATAATGGGTGAAATGTTTGCTTCCACGCCCTACTATCAGCACTGGTTGTTCTTCGCAATCCCCATCAGATTTATCAATGGATGGCTGATCGTTATTTTCATCGGGATGAAAACACTGATGTGGTACGATATGGCAGAGCAGGAACAGGAACTGGCACGTAAAGAAGCAATAGAGCGCCTGGCAAGGGAAGCAGAGCTGTTCAAACTAAGACAGCAATTACAGCCACACTTCCTGTTCAACAGTCTGAACTCTATCAATGCACTGATCGCATTGCGCCCGCAGCAGGCAAGGGAAATGGTACTGAAGCTAAGCGATTTCCTGCGTGGTACCCTGAAACGTGAAGACCAGCAATGGATACTGTTACCGGAAGAAATGCAGTACCTGCAATTATATCTCGACATAGAAAAAGTCCGCTTCGGGCATCGCCTGTCCACCGATATCACTGCCGGAGACAGCGCCGCAACACTCAAGCTGCCGCCTATGTTGCTGCAACCTGTAGTGGAAAATGCCATCAAATACGGACTATACGATACAACAGATGCTATCACGATTGCGATCAATGCATGGCAGTCAGACGATATGCTACATATACAGGTGCAGAATCCTTTTGATCCCGAATTGCAGGCGCCTGCCGGCACTGGTTTCGGGCTCGCATCTATCCAACGCAGACTTTACCTGCTCTTCGGAAGACAGGACCTGCTGGAAACAAATAAAAACGGAAACATTTTTACCACCCTGATTAAAGTGCCGCAACTATATGATAAAAGCAGTAATAATTGATGATGAACCCCTGGCGCGTGAGATTGTAAAAGAATATCTCCAGTCCTTCTCTCAGATACAACTGATGCAGGAGTGTGGAGATGGTTTTGAAGGATTGAAAGCCATACAGCAGCAACAACCCGATATCATTTTTCTCGATGTACAGATGCCCAAAATCAATGGCTTTGAAATGCTGGAACTCGTGGAATCATTGCCCGCGGTTATATTCACCACTGCTTTTGAAGAACATGCCATCCGCGCATTTGAAGTGAATGCCATCGACTATTTGTTGAAGCCTTTTTCAAAAGAACGTTTTGATAAAGCAGTCTCCAAATGGCTGGACCGTCGTGTAGCAGATGAAATGCAGCAGACTGCCGCTTTGCTGGACACAGCAGGTGCATCTCCTATGCAGAGTAACAGGGTAGTCGTAAAGATCAACGGTAAGATCAAGATCATTCCTGTACAGGATATACACTATCTCGAAGCAGCAGATGATTATGTAAAGATCGTTACACCGGAAGGTACCTTCCTTAAAAATAAGACAATGCAGTTCTTCGAGAAATCGCTGGACCCGCAACAGTTTGCCCGCGTACACCGCTCTTATATGCTCAATGTAAATCAGGTGACGCGTATCGAGCCATATGAAAAAGAAAATCATCTGGCTATATTGAAATCGGGTGCGAAAGTACCAGTTAGTAAGACAGGTTATCCCAGGCTGAAAGCATCACTGGGATTGTAAGATATATTGCTTTTTTCAGGAGAAGAGGGAAGGATCTTAATGGTCTTTCCCTTTCTTTTAACAATTAGGAATTAAGAATTAGGAATTAGGAATTAAAAGTTAACAGTCTTCAAATAACGAAAGAGGCGTCTGTTATAACAGGACGCCTCTTTTTTTTTATAGTGATTTTGCTGCGATCTCCGCAGCCTTAAATTCCTAATTCCTAATTCCTAATTCCTAATTGACTACTGCACCACTAGCACCGGTATTCTTACCTTATGTCTCACCTGGTTGGTTGTCTCACCATAGATCCAGTCCTTAATACCAGTGTGTCCGTGTCCACCCAGGATCAGGAAATCGGCCTTTTCTTCTTTTACGATACGCACAATTTCTTCTGCACGGTGACGGTAACCAAGCAGGCCCTTGGCGCGTATGTTTCTGGCGCTTAGAAGACTGATGTAAGCGTCCATCTGCTCTTTGTCCTTTCTGGTTTCAAAGTCGTCGGATTCTCTTCCCAGGTATCTGGCAGAAGCACTTTCTACGATATGAATCAGCAGGTATTCTGTCTGTGGATTACCATGTGCGAGTGCATTGGAAATGATCTTTTCATCATCCTTACTGAAGTCAAGCGCAAGTGCGATACGCTGGTAAACAGGCGGCTGAATATCACCCAGGGCAAAGTCAGGCGTTCTATGAATACCAGCAGATGTTTTCTGTTGATAACGGCTGATCAGCGGATAAGCTACCGTGATCCCGATCAGTACAAGGAAGCCTATTCCCGCAGCAATGATCAGGATATCCACCAGGATGTTCCCATCGCCGCCAATATATTTTACCGCCTCTGTAAAGACCATACGGGTATTGAGATATACCAGTACGGCAGTGATGATCCAGCTGATAATTTTCACGGGTGTATTTACGGCGTAGGTACCCATCGTCTTTTTATCACTCACAAAATGAATAAGCGGGATGATAGCAAAGCCTAACTGTAAACTTAACAATACCTGACTAAATACCAGTAGTTCGCCTACCTTTTCAGGACCAGCCAGCATGATCACGAGCAGGGCCGGTACGATGGCCAGCAAGCGTGTCAGCAGACGGCGCAACCATGGATTGATACGCAGCTGCAGGTAACCTTCCATCACGATCTGACCAGCCAGGGTACCTGTTACGGTAGAGCTCTGACCAGCAGCGATCAATGCGATCGCGAATAAGGCAGGCGCCCATTTATTACCCAATAATCCTTCTAACAACTGATGTGCGTCCTGTATTTCTGCGATATCAGTACGGCCGGTTTTAAAGAATACAGCCGCGGCAAGTATCAGAATAGCGGCATTCACAAAGAAGGCCAGGTTCAACGCGACAGCGCTGTCTATGAAGTTCAGTTTCAAGGCTTGTCTGATACCCTGTTCATCTCTTTTGATCTTACGGGTTTGTACCAGTGCGGAGTGCAGGTACAGGTTATGCGGCATGACGGTGGCGCCTATGATACCGATAGCGATATACAGGGCGGTATTGTCAGGAATAACCGGTTTAAAGCCTGTTACGACCTCGCTTAATACCGGCTTGGCCATAAATAGTTCTACAAGAAAAGAGATTCCTACGATGGCTACCAATGCGATAATGAAGGCTTCCATCTTTCGGATGCCATAACGCTGTAAAACCAGCAGCAGGAAGGTATCGAATACAGTAATACTGACACCCCATTCTAAGGGGAGGCCGGTCAGCAGTTGTATACCGATGGCCATACCCAGTACCTCTGCCAGATCAGTGGCAGCAATAGCGATTTCAGCCAGTATGTAGAGTATAAAGTTAACGCCGGCAGGATAGGTTTCGCGGTTGGCCTGTGCCAGGTCACGTCCTCTTACGATACCCAGACGGGCACTGAGTGTTTGCAGCAGCAGGGCCATGAGGTTACTCATAAGCAGTACCCAGAGCAGGGTATAACCATATTGGCTGCCACCTGCCAGGTCAGTTGCCCAGTTGCCCGGGTCCATATAACCTACACTGACAAGGTATGCTGGTCCGAAGAAAGAGAGCAGTTTACGCCAGCGGCTTGTGCTGGGAACGGTAGTATCTACGCTTTGATGGACTTCGCCTAACGAAGTGTGCTGATGATTCATATTTTAGCTGTTATGCAGTCTGCTGGCCGGTTACCCGGTGATATACCGGTAGTGTAGGTTGAATTTTTTAGTCTGTCCCCATGTATTCCGGTGGGCTGTAAGCGGCCGCTACGGACTGCGTTATATCGGTTTGACCATTATATTTTTTGATACCTGTTCACTGATAGTGAAGGCAGGCTGGTTACGTATTTTCAGTTCGATAGAGTTGTCAAATTCGTAACGCTCTATGACATCCAGTTGTGTGCCTAAGCGGATGCCTTTGGCATTCAGGAACTCCAGTAATGCGGTTGATTTATCAGAAACAGCCACGACTTCCAGGCGTTTAGCCCTGGCTTTATCAAGCGGCGTTTGCGGACGTGGCTTACCCATTTTGCCCTGTGCATCAGGAATAGGATCGCCATGAGGATCTATCTGCGGATTTCCCAGGAATTCGCTGAGACGGTTGATCAGTTTCTCACTGCGTACATGTTCCAGCTCTTCCGCCAGTTCATGCACTTCTTCCCAGCTGAATGATAATTTATCAACCAGGAAGCATTCCCAGAGGCGATGCCTCCGGATGATATTCAGCGCCGCTCTTTTACCTTCAGGGGTCAGGTTGATACCCTGGTATTTTTCGTAAGAAATAAGCTTCTTTTCTTTCAGCTTCTTCGCCATATCTGTCACAGATGCCGGCTTGGTTTCCAGTTCGCCGGCCAGGGCGTTTGTGCTTACCGCCTCCTGTCCTTCTTCCTCCAGTTTATAAATCGACTTAATGTAGTTCTCCTCAGCAATCGTCAAATTCATCATTCCTTAAAATAAAGTTTAGGTAAATCTAAATAAATATTGCCAGAAATGCAAACGCAACGGTCGAAGGGATGTCCTTATTTTGATCATATCATTTTTTTCTCTAACTTTTCGGCCGTAATAAACAAGCATATACGCATGAATAAGCTGGTATTAGCGCTGCTGACTATCGGTCTGCTGGCCGGATGTGGTTCCAAAAAGAACAAATCAGGGAAGGATGACTTCACATTTGAAGACTTCCGTCACCTGTTTGCAGAGGCTAAACTGCCTTATAAACTGATGCCGGAAGAGCTGGCGAACAAAAAATCGGATACTGCCGGTATCTCTCCGGAAGTACTGAAACAGTTCCTGACGGATACCCTGGGAAAATCAGATTTCCCGGAGGGAGCGACGGTTAAGTTTTACCCTGTGGCTGCGGTTGATGGTGCTGCTGTGAATTACTTTGTGGTGAAAGCCGTGGGTAAATCATTGACTACAGCTTATATATGCTTCCTGGATAAAAAAGGTCATTACCTGAACCGCCTGCCGGCAGGGAAGGTGGCTGATAAAAGCGATGTATTTTATTTCTCCATAGATACCCGTCAGGTCATCAAGGTAACCAACGAGCGGGAACTGGAACCTGGTCATAGATCCACCCGTGAAGATTTCTTTGGTGTATCTGACAATGGCAGTACGACATTGATCATGACCAATACCAGCGGCGATCCTGGAGCTGGTCAGCTGTTCAATCCGATAGATACACTGAAAGCTGCACATAAACTCTCCGGTGATTATGTAAGCGGTGAAAACAGTCTGGTGTCCGTACGTGATGGCGATGATCCTAAGTCTTTCCTGTTCTTTATTTCATTCTCTAACAAGACAGGCTGTAAAGGAGAATTATCCGGTACGGGGCATTTCACCGGCGCTAACAAAGGCGAGTACAAAGATAAGGAGACTGACTGTGGTATCGCGTTTCAGTTTGCTTCCGGCAGAGTGAGTATCAAAGAGATCGGCGGTTGTGGCGCTTACAGGGGGGTGCGTTGTTTCTTTGAGGGAAGTTACGCGAAGAAAAAAGCAAAGTAAGTACAGATTAGTATAGTAACAGACTCCGCTTTGTACCAACAGGGCGGAGTTTTTTTATTGATCATTTCTGATGATGCGGAGGAATTCTTCTCTTGGTATCATTCCGGCGCCCAGTGAGGCCAGGTGATCGGTATACACCTGACAATCAATCAGGGTGATACCTTTGCCGGCGGCATATTGTACAAAGGTGATAAAGGCTGCTTTAGAGGCATTGCTGACAAGCGAGAACATCGATTCACCGAAGAAGCTGGTTCCCAGCTGAATACCGTAAAAACCACCTACCAGCTGATCGTTCTGCCAGCATTCTACGGAATGTGCATAACCTGCTTTGTGCAAAGAGATATAGGCTTTTTCCACATCCCGGGTGATCCAGGTACCGTCTTGTCCGCGGCGGGGTACTTTTCTGCAACCTGCAATAACTGCGGGAAAGTCTTTATTCACCGTAATAGTGAATATGCCCTTCTTCAGCACTTGTTTCATGCTGGCAGAGATCTTTAAATCTTCAGGAAATAATACGAATCTGGGATCGGGACTCCACCAGAGGATAGGTGGTTCATCATACCAGGGAAAGATGCCTTCGCTATAGGCGAGCAGTAAGCGCTCTTCGGATAAGTCTCCGCCATAGGCCAGCAATCCATCCGGCTCAGCCAGATCGACAGGCGGGAAAATCAAATCTTCTGAAAGCTCAAATACGGGCATTATCCTTCTACCGCTTCTTCAAGGGTAGCACTGATGCCTCTGTCCAGCAGGGCTTCGCACATCGGGCGAAGGCGGGTGAATTCGCCCTGCTTCACGGCATACTTACCGTTGTGGTGAATGATCAGAGCGCATTGTTCAGCCTGTTCCTGAGTATGGTCACATACCTCGATCAGGGATTGTATCACCCAGTCAAATGTATTAACCTCATCATTCCAAACGATAAGGCTGAAGGGAAACTGTTCGTCTTCAGCTACCAATACGTCTTCCCATTCTTGAATCTTCGTGCCTGTTTGATTACGCTGGCTCATAATCCGGTAAAAACTTTCCACAAAACTACGCTTAATAATCGTTAAATTAAATAGGAATGTTTTAATGCGATGCAGCGCAGATGCATATGAAAATCACATATTTAACATTATCGGGGAGCATTGGGCGAGAATTGCTATTATTGTAAACATTAGAAGTTAGGTTATGAATGTATTGAACGGCATGAAATTATTGATAAACATTAGTCTACCACTGAAAGACCCTGTTCCGATTTTCTCACTGGTGTTATTTATCATCCTGTTAGCACCGATTATCCTCCGTAAGTTCCGTATTCCCAGTATAATCGGGCTGATCCTGGCAGGTATGGCGATCGGGGATCACGGGTTCAAGATCATCGAGAAAGGTAGTATTGACCTGTTTGGAAAGGCAGGTCTCTTATACATCATGTTCCTCGCAGGACTGGAGCTAGACATGACTGAGTTCAGAAAGAACCGCAACCGTAGTCTGGTATTCGGCGCCTTTACTTTTTTCATCCCGCTCATTTTAGGATATGTCGTCTGCATGTATGTGCTGCATTTCAACTTTATGGCTACGATGCTGGTTTCCAGCATGTTTGCTACGCATACACTGGTCGCCTATCCACTGGCCAGCCGTTTAGGTATTACCAAAAACGAAGCGGTAACCGTAGCGGTAGGAGGGACGATTATTACTGATACTGCCGTACTGGTCATACTGGCGATCATCACGGGGGCTGCTGCCGGCAACCTGAATACACAGTTCTGGGTCCGCTTGTCCGTTTCACTGGTAGTCTTTGCCACGATCATTCTCTGGATTTTTCCGATGATAGGACGCTGGTTTTTCAAAAAGATCAAAGACGATAAAACCTCTCACTTCATCTTCGTGCTGGCGCTGGTATTTCTGGCCGCCTTTCTTGCGGAACTGGCAGGAGTGGAAGGGATTATCGGGGCTTTCCTGGCAGGACTTGCATTGAATCAGCTGATTCCGCATACCTCTCCGTTGATGAACAGAATTGAGTTCACCGGTAATGCGATATTCATTCCCTTCTTCCTGATCAGCGTGGGGATGCTGGTAGATCTGCGGGTATTGCTCAAGGGGCCGGAAGCATTGCTGATAGCCGGTGTACTTACAGTCATGGCGCTTGTCAGCAAATACCTTGCAGCATACTTTACGCAACTGAGTTTCCGGTATACACCCACACAACGTAATGTGATCTTTGGTCTGAGCAGTTCACATGCAGCTGCAACGATCGCCGTAATACTGATCGGATTTAACATGGGTATCATCAATGAACATGTGCTGAATGGTACAGTCGTGCTGATCCTGATTACCTGTCTGGCCGGTTCTTTTGTAACAGAGAGCGCAGGTCGTAAACTGGCCATCATAGAAGCAGAACGTAAGCCTGCAGCAGAAGATACATCGGAAAGACTACTGGTACCGATCTCCCGTCAGGGGCATATGGAACCATTGCTTGACTTTGCCCTGATGATCAAAGATCCGGATACGCACACGCCTATTTATCCACTGGCAGTCGTACAGGATGATGAAGAAGCGAAGCAGAAAATACCGCTGACTAACAAGATCATGGAAGCTGCTGTGATGTATGCTGGTGCAACAGAAAGTAAGGTACAGGCAGTGACCCGTATTGACCTGAACGTATCGGATGGTATTGCGAGAGCCGCAAAGGAACTGATGATCACAGATGTGGTGCTGGGTTGGACAGATAAGAATAACAGCACGACAGAACGTTTGTTTGGTTCCATCTTCGGTACTACGCTGGACAACGTGTTACAGAGTGTATGGGAAACGATCTATGTATGCGATTTCCATTACCCGCTCAACGCTACTAAAAAACTGGTGCTGGTGATGCCAAAGAATGCGGAATACGAAATCGGCTTTCTGCATTATATTCAAAAGATCTTCCTGCTCAGTAAACAGATAGGAGCGAAGCTGATGATCTGCTGTAACACCAATACACAAAAAGCCATAGAAGCCTATCTGCAACAGTTTAAACTCAGCATAGAGATCAACTTCAAACAGTTTGATAATATCGAAGAACTGCTTTTGCTGGCGAAAGATATCACGAAGAATGACCTGGTAATGGTAGTAGCTGCCCGTAAGGGTACACTGTCTCATCGTCCTTACCTGGACGGTATGCCGGGACGCCTGAGCCGTCATTTCCCTGCGCATAACATTGTATTGGTCTATCCGGAGCAACAGGAGATCGATTATATTGAAGCAGGCGTGCAACCAGAAGATCTTACACTCGCGCCTATCCAGGAACAGCTGGCGAATCTGAATAAACTGGGGAAAGCGGTAAGGAGGATATTGAAGGGGAAAAGGTAGAGAGAAATTAGGAATTAAGAATTAAAAATTAAGAATTGAATGCAGCGGAGATCGTAGCAGTCATTATAAACTAAAAGAGGCATCCGGTAAAATGGACGCCTCTTTTAGTTTATCTGAAGATCATTGCTATTAATTCCTAATTCCTAATTAATAGTGTGGCATCCTTACTGCTTCCACCACCTTTCCTGATGCCCTTTCCGGCGCCATTTTTAAGGACTGTTTACTTAATTTGAGTACCTGGTCCAACAGATCGATAGAAGCGCTGATTTCGTCTTTTTTGATAGAAATACTTTCGATATTGAAGCCGATAGACATGTTCTTTTTGTCTGCATATTCCAGCAATTCTGAAGCTACATGGAGGCAGGTGTCTATAGATGCCTGTAAGATGTCTTTAGAATGTTTCAGGTCATTGTACAGCCACTTCGGTACTTTGATACCCAGCCATTCCATGAACTGTAATGTCTTCAGTGAACCACAGGGAGCCAGCGTAAAGACAATCGGTGCAGGCGTCTGACTGATTTCACGGGAGTGATAGTAATAATCTGCCAACACGTCTTTGGTATCATTCACGTTATACACGCACTGTGATACAAAGAAGCTGCAACCTTGTTCCATCTTATTGGAAAGCCGGACATGTTCATCTCCTTTTTTCGCATGGCGTTCCGGGATGGTCACACCACCGATCAGCAGCTCAGGTGCATGTTGTTGTCTGAGGGCATAAGCATCTGACAGGGAGAAGTTGGTTTGTTCGATCTGTTGCTGGGAAGAAGCGCCTACAAACACGGAGTGCTGTATGTCGCCATTGTCAGTTAACCATTGCTTAAACTGCGCATCATTCAGATTGGCAATGCTTTTATAGATGATACGGGGAACTTTCAGCTGATGAAAATAATCCCTGCTGTATTGCTCCGGCAGTACAGTCGGAATAAAAGCGAATGTTCTTTCCTGTTCAGTCCTGGTGGTTTCGTCCTGGATATCATAGAGGATCAGTGCATCGATATCAAGCGCGCTGATACGTTCAGCTTGTGCCTGTGCGATTTCAGCTATTCTATCCTGGTTGGTAGTTATTTTTGGGGGCGTAAGGCTGTAAAAAACAAGTCTTGAATGTCCCGATTTAATTTTATCAGCAAGCGTATGGCCCATTGGGTGGCGGTTTTTTAAAAACAGTGCAAGATAGGAATAAGAAATTAACAATTAACAGTTAAGAGTTAAAGCTGTTGATAACGGCTACGATTTAGTGAAAATGCCTACTGGGGGGACGTTGACGGGAAAATTATAAAGTGAATGAAGTTTTGAATGAGGAAGGCTAAGCAATTCTTACTTCTTAATTTCTAATTCTTAATTAACCCCACGCTTGAGGGTATTAAAAATGAAAAAGCTCCATCTTACGATGAAGCTTTCTATGTGGGAGTTGACGGATTCGAACCATCGACCCTCTGCTTGTAAGGCAGATGCTCTGAACCAGCTGAGCTAAACTCCCTTCTCTTTTCTACTACCAGGTTTCCCTGAAAGGACCGCTATACAGCGGAAACATTTTTGTCAAAAAAAAAGCATCATCCTGTTGATGAAGCTTCTGGGTGGGAGTTGACGGATTCGAACCATCGACCCTCTGCTTGTAAGGCAGATGCTCTGAACCAGCTGAGCTAAACTCCCTGAAGAAAAAGAAATTTAAAAGTAACTGAGTGGGAGTTGACGGATTCGAACCATCGACCCTCTGCTTGTAAGGCAGATGCTCTGAACCAGCTGAGCTAAACTCCCATTCTTTTCTTCGTGACCACCAGTCCTTTTGTCTGATGGGATTGCAAAGGTAGAAAGTATTTTCATTCTGCCAAATTTTTTTAATGAATAATTATCAAAAAGTGAATTGGCTATAAAGTATGAATGCTCTCAAATCCTTTGCAGAAAAGGATTCTATTGAAATAATAAATTAAGAACTTTTTTGTTATTGCAGGAACCTTATCAGTGTAAACGTATTAAAAAATACATTACTTCAGTTCCCATTCAATCAGCTGATTGGTCCATTCCAGGCGATAAGGCGTAGTGACTTTAATATAGTTGTCGGTGTAGCCTTCCATCATACCGTCCTTACCATGTTTTTCAAACAATACCTTCCTGGTTTCACCTACATGCTGTTCGTTGAAGTACTGTTGTTTCTTATGGCTCAGGTTACGTAACATTTTATTGCGCTCGTTACGGATGTTGACAGGCACCACCGGGGTGATGTCCAGTGCACTGGTATTGGCTCTTTCTGAATAAGTGAATACGTGCAGGTAGGAAATATCCAGTCCGTGCAGGAAGTCGTATGTTTCCTGGAAATGCGCGTCTGATTCGGACGGGAAGCCAACGATAACATCCACGCCGATGGCGCAATGTGGCATAAACTGTTTGATCAGCGCTACTTTATCAGCATACAGTTCACGACGGTAACGACGGCGCATCAGTCCCAGTATATCATTACTGCCGCTCTGTAAAGGAATATGGAAATGCGGCATGAAGCGTTTGCTGTTGGCCACAAATTCGATAATCTCATTACTCAGCAGGTTGGGTTCGATGGAGGAGATGCGGTAACGCTCGATGCCTTCCACTTTGTCCAGTTCCTGTATCAGTTCAAAGAAAGTTTCTTCTCTTTTCTTACCGCCTTCCAGGCCTTTCCCGAAATCGCCGAGGTTGATACCTGTCAGAACGATCTCTTTTACACCGGAAGCCGCCAGGGAATGCGCATGTTCTACTACGCGGGCAACACTGTCACTACGGCTTTTACCTCTGGCCATCGGGATGGTGCAGAAGGAGCAGGTATAGTCACAGCCGTCCTGTACCTTCAGGAAGGTGCGGGTACGGTCGTTTACCGAATAGGAGGCATGGAAAGTATTGACGTCTTCGATGTCGCAGGAGCAGATCTTCGCACTGTCGCCTTTGGTGAGGGTTTTCAGATGGTCCACGATATTGAACTTCTCTGCGGCCCCCAGTACGAGATCAACGCCTTCGATCTCAGCGATCTCTTTTGGTTTCAGCTGTGCATAACAGCCGGTGATCACTATCATGCTCTCCGGCGCTCTCCGCTGGATACGGCGTACCAGGTGACGGCACTCCTTATCAGCGTTTTCGGTAACAGAGCAGGTATTGATCACATACACATCCGCCTGCTCCTCGAAATCTGTTTTCACAAAACCATCCTGTTCCAGCAGCCTGCTCAGAGAGGAGGTTTCTGAAAAGTTCAGCTTACAGCCGAGGGTATGAAATGCTACTTTTTTACCTGTTGTCATAAGGAGCGCAAAGGTAGCACCTTTTTTTTATACTGGTTATATTGCTAAAATTGTACTAGATTGCCGTCCGGCACGAGCAATGCTGAATGTATTCGTAACAGAGCATGACCATGAAATCTAAGGGTAAGTATATACCTATGTTGTTATTAACACTGTTGTTGTGGCTCGCCTGGCAACAACAATGGTGGAAAGGGCCGCAACGTCAACCACGCGTTACTGCACACAATAACACGAGTATCGCCACAACAGACAAGAGGGACAAGAAGATTACCGAAAAGACACCTGCAGGACTTAACCGTCATGCACCACTCAAGTACACCCGGCACGCCAGATGCCGTATGGAATGCCGTCATGTGACGGAAGCCGAAGTAGTTGGGATACTGGAAACCGGCAGTGTCAATAACGAAAAATCGAATCCCCAGGACGAACCATGTCCCACCTATGCACTTGAAGGCTATTCTGAAGAAGGCCAGCATCTCCGCGTAGTATTCGCACCTTGCGAAGACACCACCAGCGTAGTTACCTGTATCGACCTTGATAAGGATTGGTCCTGCAGCTGTAATTAGGTATTTCCATATGTATACTGTAATTTTCCGGCTTGCATCAGACTAAAACAGAGACTGGCATTATTATGAAGTTATTGCTCAAGCCGTTACATGTGGTGTATATGATATACGCCGCTATCGTGTTCCTTGTTATCATGTTCCTTATTATCCCGCCAATCTTTCTGGCGTCATTCCTGGGAAGAATCAAGGGGGGAAATATCATATTCTATTTTCTGCGCTTCTGGTCATATACCTGGTTCCCGGCCGTGGGGATCATGGTAAAGCGGATCTATAAACATGACAAAAAGGACAAGACACCATACCTGTATGTTGTCAATCACCGTTCCTACCTGGACGCTGCACTCGCCGTGCAGGTGATGAGACTTCCTTTCCGTCCGCTGGGTAAGATCGAAATGAAACGTATTCCGGCTTTCGGTTACATCTACCGCCAGTCCGTCGTAATGGTAGACCGCTCTGATGCCAAGGCCCGTGCCCGCAGCGTTCGTGAAATGATCTCCGTTATCAAAGAAGGCGTTTCCATCCTGATCTTCCCCGAAGGTACCACCAACGAAACTGACTCACTTTTACAGCCATTCCATAATGGCGCATTCCGTATAGCCATCGAAACACAGACACCTATCCAGCCAGTCCTGTACCTGGATAATGGTAAACGCCTGCACGCCAAAGGGTTCAATCTGAATCCTGGTCGCTGTCGTGTGGTATACCTGCCGCCTGTTCCTGTCGCCGGACTGACAATGGAAGACCTGCCAGCCCTTAAACAGCAGGTATTTAACATTATGGAACAAGAATTGAAGGCTACTGTATAAATTGCCGGATGAAATTTGCTGACGTCATACTGCCATTGGCCCTGCCAAAAAATTATACTTACGCGGTACCTCCGCATATGGAGGAATCGTTGAAGGCAGGTAGCCGTGTGGCCGTACAACTGGGCAAACAGAAGAAATATGCAGGTATTGTAAAAGCGATTCATGAACAGGCGCCTGCTGACTACAGGACTAAACCCCTGCTGGATATGCTGGATAAAGACCCTGTCGTATATCCTACGCAGCTGTCATTCTGGCAATGGCTCGCTTCTTATTATATGTGCACAGAAGGGGAGGTACTCAATGCCGCCCTGCCTGCCCATCTGAAACTTTCCAGCGAAACACTCCTCCTTTTTAACGACGCCTATGGCGACGACTTCTCTAACCTCGATGATGATGAATACCTGGTAGCAGAAGCCCTCAACATCCGTAAAGAACTGCGGATCGATGAAGTGCAGCTCATACTGGATAAAGCAGACGTTTATTCCACTATCAAAAAACTGATAGAAAAGAACGTATTGCTGGTATATGAAGAACTGAAAGAGGTATATAAAGAGAAAAAAGAGAACTACGTACAGCTGCACACCCAGTATGAAGATGAAGAACTGCTGGCGCCCCTGTTCAACGAACTGGCCAAAGCGCCCAAGCAGATGGAACTGCTGCTGGCTTATCTGCACCTGATCAAAACACAGGGTAGTGTACTGCAGTCTGAATTATTAAAGAAATCAGGTGCTACTACCGCCCAGCTGAAAGGACTGGTAGATAAAAACATCCTCTGGATAGAAAAACGGGTTGTAGATCGTGTTCCCGGCGGTGGTAAGGTAGAAGCCCAGATAGATTTCAAATTGAGTCCTGCACAGGAAAAGGCACTGGCGGAAGTACGCAACAGTTTTGCTGCCAAACCGGTTACTTTACTGCATGGAGTCACCTCCAGCGGTAAAACCCAACTCTATGTCAAACTGATCGAAGAGTATGTGGCCATGGGTAAACAGGTGCTTTACCTGCTCCCGGAAATTGCCCTGACCGCGCAGATCGTTCGCCGCCTGCAAAAACATTTTGGTAATAAAATCGGGATCTATCACTCCCGTTTTAATAATAACGAAAGAGTAGAGATCTGGAACAAGGTAAAGAATGGTGACCTGAAGATATTGCTAGGGGCACGTTCCAGTCTGCTGCTGCCTTTTCAGGACCTGGGTCTGATCATCCTGGATGAAGAACATGACCCTTCCTATAAGCAACAGGATCCTGCTCCCCGCTACCACGCAAGAGATGCCGCTATTTACTATGCCGGTCTGTTTCGCGCGAAGGTACTGTTAGGTTCTGCCACCCCTTCACTGGAATCGTATTTTAATGCCCAACAGGGGAAATATGGGCTGGTGGAACTGTCGGAACGTTTCGGCGGACTGGAAATGCCGGAAATTGCCATTGTTGACGTGAAGAAAGAACGTGCAGAAAAGAGTATGCAGGAAAACTTCACGCCGCAACTGAATGCCGCTATTAATAACAGTGTGGCAGCAGGCAACCAGGTGATTCTCTTTCAGAACAGACGCGGTTATGCACCTTTCCTGATGTGTGCTACCTGCGGATGGATCCCCAGTTGTAAGAACTGTGATGTATCACTGACTTATCATAAGAACCAGGATAAACTGCATTGTCACTATTGCGGTACGCGTTATCCTTATCCACAGACCTGTGCGGCCTGTGGTAGTCAGACGCTCAATCCGAAAAGCTTTGGTACAGAAAAGATCGAAGATGATCTGCAACAGCTGTTCCCTAAAGCGCGTATCGCCCGTATGGATATGGACGCCGTGCGTAATAAGGACAGTCATAATAAAATGATTCAGCTGCTGGAACAACGGGATATCGATATCCTGGTAGGGACGCAGATGGTGGTGAAAGGACTGGACTTTGACAATGTGAACCTGGTAGGTATCCTGAGTGCAGATAGTTTGTTGAGTTTTCCTGATTTCCGTGTGAATGAACGGGCCTTCCAGCTGATGGAACAGGTGAGTGGCCGTGCGGGCAGGAAACATGGTAAAGGAAAGGTGATTATACAAGCCAGTAATACCCGTCATCCGGTATTGAGTTATGTCACTACACATGATTACAAGGCCATGTATGTGGCAGAAATAGCGGAAAGAGAAAACTTCAGTTATCCGCCTTTTACCCGATTATTGAAAATAACCCTCAAGCATAAAAACCAGCAAACGGTCGAACAGGCGGCACAGGTACTGGGCAACTGGTTAAGACCGCATATCGGCGCAAGACTGGTGGGGCCTGCTATACCATTGGTAGGACGTGTGCGCAATAACTATCTGCAGGAAATGCTGATTAAACTGCCCCGCGACTCCAAGGTGATCGCTGATACCAAACGAATGGTGCAGGAACATTTTATCAGACTGCTGGCAGAAAAGCAGTTCCGTTCGGTTTTCATCGTACCGGATGTGGATTGTGTCTGAGACACTCGTTTTACTATATTTGTCGCCTGATAAACGCTGCATAGCAGCCTTACCCTAAATTGTACGATCATATGCGCATATCCGAAAATGTTTTGCTCCGGCCTTATAATACGTTTGGCATTGCTGCCCAGGCACGTTTTTTCGCGTCTTTTTCCAACGCTGCTGAACTGGAACAACTACTCAAAACGCCACCACAGCAGGGATTGGAGCATATGATACTGGGTGGCGGCAGTAATGTATTGTTCACAAAGAATTTTGACGGCATCATCCTGAAAAATGAGATCAAAGGCATTAGTGTAGTAGGGGAAGATGACGATTATGTATATGTGAAAGCCGGCGCCGGTGAGACCTGGCATAGCTTTGTGATGGATTGTATAAAAAACAACCGCGCAGGACTGGAGAATCTGTCACTGATTCCTGGTAATGTAGGCGCCAGTCCAATGCAGAATATCGGGGCTTACGGGGTGGAAATAAAAGATTGTTTTCATGAACTGGAAGCCTATCATCTGCAGGACCATACCATCGTAAAATTCAACAACCAGGATTGTCATTTCGGCTATCGGGAGAGTGTATTCAAGCGTCAGTATAAAGGGCAGTTTGGTATCCTTTCTGTGACTTATCGTTTATCCAAACATCCGAAATTAAATACCAGCTATGGCGCTATAGAAGAGGAACTGAAGCATATGGGCGTACAGGACCTGACGATACAGGCAATCAGCCAGGCGGTGATCAATATCCGCAGTTCCAAATTACCAGATCCTGCGAAGATCGGTAATGCGGGCAGCTTCTTTAAGAATCCGACCGTACCTGCTGAAAAGCATGAGGCTTTGAAAGCAGCATTCCCGCATATCGTAGCGTATCCGGTAGCAGGCGGTGAATTTAAACTGGCAGCAGGCTGGCTGATAGAGCAGTGTGGATGGAAGGGCTTCAGAGAGGGAGATGCAGGCGTACATGCCCGTCAGGCATTGGTACTGGTAAACTATGGCGATGCGACCGGCAATGAGATCTATCATTTGTCACAGCAAGTGCTGGACAGTGTTGAGGAAAAGTTTGGCGTTGCACTCGAAAGAGAGGTGAATATCATTTAACACCCTCCTCCGCTGCATTTAATTCTTAATTCTTAATTCTTAATTCCTAATTATAACAGGTAAGCGCCTAAGGGAGCTTACCCGTTATATGTCCAATAATCTTATCTGCATGGTCCCTGGAGTTTTCGATGAACCAGACATGCGTATCCATACCGCCGCATACCACGCCTGCCAGATAAACACCGGGCAGATTCGTTTCCATGGTATCGGGGTTATAAGTAGGATGCTTTTTTGCATCGCGGGATAAGGTGATCCCTACTTTCTCCAGGAAATTAAAGTTAGGCTGGTACCCGGTCAGGGCCAGCACGAAATCATTTTCTATTGTGATCAGACCATCCGGCGTCTGGATATCTACTTCATTTTCCCTGATCGCTTTGATATTGGAGTGATAATATGCTTTGATACTACCTTCTGTGATACGGTTTTCAATATCCGGTTTTACCCAGTATTTCACGCGTTTGCCGATTCCGTCTTCTCTTATCACCATTGTTACGTCTGCACCCTTCCGCCAGGTTTCCAGGGCGGCGTCCACAGAGGAATTATTTGCACCGATCACCACTACTTTCTGGGCGGCGTAGAAGTGTGGGTCTTTGTAATAGTGATTCACTTTTGCGAGGTGTTCACCCGGTACGTGCAGCATATTGGGAATATCATAAAAGCCGGTGGCTATAATGACGTTTTTAGCCACATAGGAGGCCTTATCGGTGTTGATATGATAAAGTTCCCCTTCGCGTGTTATACCGTCTACAGGCTCAAATAAACGCACATTCAGCTGATTGGAGATGGTGACGCGTCTGTAGTATTCCAATGCTTCCGGACGGATAGGTTTTGCGCTGATGGAGACGAAGGGAATACCGCCGATTTCCAGCTTTTCCGAGGTGGAAAAGAAGGTCATGTACAGAGGATAATTATACAGGGAATTGGTCAGACATCCTTTTTCCGCAATAACATAACTCAATCCTGCCTTTTGTGCCGCCAGTCCGCAAGCGATGCCAATCGGACCAGCCCCTACTATTAATAGATCGTAAATCTGCATAATGGTTAAAATTACGAATGAATGCCCGGAATAACTAGTATCCGGGTGTCTGCCGGTGCGCCGGAAAGGGTTCATTTCTTCGTATTTTTGACGTATTTCTACCATTAAACCCTTACTACGCCGTAATTACGCCGTTATCTGTCCGTTCAGGAACGAAGCGGTAACGGCATAATGCTGGTGTAATAACGGTATTATACGAAGCAGCAATCATTTTTTAAACAATAGTTCTCCTTTCTGTCTGAGCGATAGTCATTTATACACACCGGAAAAGCGTCAGGTATATTTACCAGGAATGTTCGGTCACCCGGGCCATGGCGACCCTGTAGAACTCATATCCTTTCATGTTTTCTGCATCATCACCGTAATACATTTTCCGGTAGGCGGAGGCGTCGAGATTATACATGAGTTCCATGTTATAGGAGGCCAGGAATGTCTTTATACTGGCAGGATCGATCCCGAAATTCCAGAACTCCTTATTGCGTTGCAGCAGTCTGGTAACGCTGGCAGCCCCGGTAAATTTCTCCGGATGTTCCAGCACTTCCTTGTCAACATAAGTGAAAATGATGATGGTGCCGGGACGAAAGCGTTTGAAGTAGTCGAATACTTTAGGGGCGATAGGGGCGGTGAGACTGTTGGTAACGCCTTCCCAGATGAACATGGTTTTGTAATGTCCTTTCTGGAAGAGTTGCGGGATAACCTGGTCGAGGTCCTGGGTATGCAGATCGGCGGAGATGTAATTGACGGTAGCTTCTCTGCCTGCTTTTGTTTCAAAAAGGATGTCCCGTTTCTGTGTCTGTAAATCGGGGTGGTCTATTTCGACGAATTGTACCCTTTTTTTCATCCGCAGGCGCAGGGAGCGGCAATCGTATCCGGCACCGAAAACGATGACCTGGTTGATACCTTCATCCTGGATGGTATTGGTGGCCATTACATCGACGAGGCGGGTACGGGCAGAGCAGCAGGTGAGGGCGCCGGTCCAGTTTCTGTCAATAAACCAGGAAATAAAGTTGTTGAGGAATGAGATACGGGAGAGTATTTCAACCAATCTGAAAGCGGGAGACAGGAACAACCTGGCATAAGGATCGTCAAACAAGCGTTTGCTGGCAGGACGGTTAGATTCAATGGCGCGTAATAAGGCTAAGTAGGTGGCAGCCTTGCTGGCAGGAACCAGACTCATAACGGATATTATTTTTTATTTGAGAGTGGCAGATTACAAACGTAGCAGGTTTAGCAACAACATTACATTACCAGCGCGACAGATATTGGTCGAAATTTTAGATTTCCTAAATGTAGCGAATATTTAATTACGGGAAATGACCGCTGCAATTTTATTGTAAGCTTTGAGGTACTTATTAAAGCGCGGTACATCTTTTTCAGTTAGTTCGGTTACTCTTCTGATGTCCATGTTATCAGTAAGATCATTGAGCTTGACCAGGCAGGCCAGGCGATTGGGGATGATGCGGTTGATGAAGTGATCATAGTCTTCATCATCGGAGAGTTTGGTGACACACCGTAATGCCTCAACGAGATGTGGGGCGAGTCCTTTTTCGATCAGTTGTCCGAAGGTCCAGGAAGTATCTTCCACTACGTCGTGCAGTACGCCGACGATCCTTTCATCATCTGTTTTACCGAGTTGCATTACACGCATGACGTGTGCGATGTAGGGAGCGCCGTATTTGTCGAGCTGGCCGGCATGGGCTTCGGTAGCAATGGATATAGCAGTAGCAAGTGTCATACATTAAAACTAGCAAAAAATGTGCAATAAAAAGCCCCCGTTCTTACAGCTGAAGAACGGGGGCAAATGTTATTTAAAGCTGGTGCTTACATGAAGTGATATCTTGCGAATGCTTCCATGGCAGCGTATTTCTGTAAACCTAACTGGTCGTACAGGTTAGCGGTATTAGCGTTACGGTCTTCCGCTCTTTCCCAGAATTCACGAAGGTCGCTACCCTGGAAAGGAACGACGTCTTTCTGGCTCTGGTGAATGAAGATACCGAGACGTTTCTGTAATACCTGGTCAGGGCTCATTGGTACAGCCATTTCGATTTCATGGATGTTCCATTCCTGCCATGCACCTTTATACATCCACACCCAGCAGTCTTTCATGAAATCTTCATGCTTAAGTCTGTCGAGTGCAGCGAAGATGATTTCCAGACATACTTTGTGCGTACCATGTGGGTCAGCGAGGTCACCTGCGCAGTAGATCTGGTGAGGTTTTACTTCACGGATCAGATCAACGGTCATCTGGATATCTTCTTCACCCATAGGTTTTTTCTCAATGGTACCTGTTTCATAGAAAGGCAGGTTCTGGTAGTGGATGTTGCTTTCAGGGATACCTACGTAGCGGCAGGTAGCCTTTGCTTCACCACGACGGATCAGACCTTTGATAGCGCGGTTCTCCGGCGTATCTTTCTGGCTTGGCTTCTTCACACGGAGGAATGCTTTTGCATCTTCCAGGATCTGGGAGCTTTTGCTACGGTCGATATCGAACATACCTTCGAAACCTACTGCGAAGTCGATGTAACGCAGTAAGAATTCGTCTGTTACGGCGATGTTACCGGAAGTCTGGTAAGCCACGTGTACATCATGTCCCTGCTCATGTAAGCGGATAAAGGTACCGCCCATGGAGATGATATCGTCATCCGGGTGCGGAGAGAAGAGGAGTACGCGTTTTTTCTCAGGCTGTGAACGTTCAGGGTGGCTTGGCAGCTGTGTACCTGGTTTACCACCTGGCCATCCGGTGATGGTGTCACGGATACCATTGAACTCTTCGATGTTCAGCTCATAAGCAGAACCATATTGTACGATCAGGTCATTCAGACCGTTTTCGTTATAGTCTCTGTCTGTCAGCATCAGGATCGGCTTGTTGAGCTTCAGGGCAAGGTTGGTTACTGCTTTGCGGCGCAGTTTAGGCGTCCATTCGCAGTCGCCTGTCAGCCATGGCTCTTTGTAACGGGTCAGCTCTTCAGCGGCCTGTTCGTCGATCACGAATTTACAGTCAGGGTGTTGTTGCAGTAAAGATGCAGGCACCTGGTCGGAGCTATGACCTTCAACAGATCTGCGTACGATCTTTGCTTTGTGGGTACCCCATGCCAGCAGGACGATACGTTTAGCTTTGAAGATGGTGCTCAGCCCCATAGTGATAGCCAGACGAGGAACCTGGCTGATATTGGAAAACTCGAATGCGTTCGCTTGTCTGGTGTTATGATCCAGTGTTACAAGGCGGGTGTGGGAAGTCAGGGTTGAACCAGGTTCATTGAAACCGATATGGCCGTTTGTTCCGATACCCAGGATCTGCAGATCGATACCACCTGCAGCTTCAATACGGCGCTCGTATTCAGCGGTGTATTCCTTTACTTTTTCCTTTGGGAGTGTGCCATCCGGAACGAAGTAGTTGCCTGCAGGAATGTCAATGTGGTTGAACAGTTGTTCCTTCATGAACCTGTTATAGCTCTGAAGTGCATCTGGTTCGATCGGATAGTACTCGTCCAGGTTGAAAGTCAACACGTTTTTGAAGCTCAGCCCTTCTTCTTTGTGCAATCTTACCAGTTCTGCATAAAGATATTTAGGGGTTGAACCTGTGGCGAGGCCTAACACAACCTGTTTGTTAGCTGCCTGCCTTTCCTTAATCAGTGCTGCTATTTCCTGCGCAACTGCTCTGGAACCGTCCTTAGCGGTAGGATATATATCCACGGCTATCTGTTCGAAACTGTCGATCAGTTCAATTTCCTGATGATTAAGCGTCATGATTAATGTTTTGGATTAGATGCGGTTTAAAAACGAGACGGAAAATTAAAAAAAATCTCTCTATTCACATAGAAGATTATGGGTTTGTTTAAGCAGGAAACGTGAAATTTCGATAAATGTACAGAGTACCCTTAACATAATATTCATAATTGTGAGAAAACCATCAGTCTTCATATGTCGTTAATTATAACAGATGATCATCTAACCTGCAAGCAGTTAAAAAACACGGCCACAGAGGGCATGGCCGCAGAAAACCTCAATCAATCCTGCCGGAGGCGCTACAAAAAAGCCCTTGTTGTCACGTACCGGTATTTATCTTCAAAAAAGTCATGTTTATGAAAAAGTCGTTAGTGTTAATGACCAGTATCTGTTTGCTATCAATCGCTTACCTTAAAGCTAATACAGTAACGCCTGTTTCAGTGGCGCATCACTATATTGCTGAAGAATGGTCAAAAGCGAAAGATGGTATCTGGGAGGGAACAATGGATAACAAAACTTACTGGTATAAGTTAGATAAGAATGCAAAATTATGGTGGAGCACCAATGGTAAAAAGTGGGCTGCCGTGGAAAATGGCATGTGGGCTGATAAGGAGGGTAAATGGCTGAAGATCGGCGACGGTAAGTTGTGGTGGAGTGCAGATAAAGGCGCTAACTGGGCCGAAGTACCTGAGTGGAAATGGGAAGGACCAAAAGGACAATGGTATAAGTTCGACAAAGACTGGTCACTGTGGGTCACTAAAGCGTGATTACAATTATTTCGTTTCAACTTATTTCATATGCCTGGTATTGATATTATGGATCAGTACCAGGCATTTTAAGTTTCAACAAAAAAAGGGTACTTATAAGTTTTAAGGCTAATAATGTCATAAAATTTAATGTTTTGGATTTTTTTATAAGTAGAATATTCAATATTTTGGTTCTCATATATCTCCCTTGCAGATATACATTTAAGGACCGGGACACGACATTTTATACTGCCACCAACAGCGGGACAACCACTTACCGGAACAGGTGAAACTTATTGTGATAAAAATTATATGTTTCCTGGTTTTAATTCACTGTTGTGATTTTGAAGGGTTTTCGACTACTTTTAACATGCAGAGAAAAAATATCAACCAAAGTAGTGCAGACACCTGACCATGCCACCATACAAATACTCGCCGGAAGAATAGCCACCGGAGATGAGCAGGCTTACAGGCAACTATTCAGGCAATTTTATAAGCCTTTATGCCAGTTTGCTGCTTCTATCGTGCGTTCTAACGAACAGGCCGAGGAAATTGCTTCCGATGTTTTTATGAACATCTGGAAGAACAGGGAGCGCCTTTTACAGGTCAGCAACCTGAAGGTGTATTTGTATGTGGCAGCACGTAATACTGCACTCAACTATCTGAACCAGCAACAGTTACAACATTTTAGTATCGATGAATTGTCTGTAGACCTGAGCGTTGCTGATAATACACCTGAACAACTGATGATTTCAGGCGAAATGGCCCGGAAGATGGCCGATGCGGTAAATAACCTGCCACCGCGCTGTAAAATGATTTATAAACTGATCCGTGAAGACGGTCTGAAGTACAAAGAAGTAGCAAGTATCCTGGAAATCTCTGTAAATACTATCGATGTACAGATGGCCATTGCCTGCAAAAAGATCAGTGAATCCCTCCGTTTATATTTACCCAAACGCTAATATTTATTTTTCGTTAAATTTTTTTTCAAAACACTTAGTAGATTCTCAAAAAAACACTGTCTTAATAGATGTAAAGCCCATAAAAACGTTTATGAGTCAAGACAGAACCTGGATATTGCTGGGAAGAAAAATATCGGGTGAGGCTACATTAGATGAACTGCGAGAACTGGAACAAATTCTGAAAGATGATGCGCAACTGAGTTATCAGGCATCTCTGATGAAAGAACTGGAACTGCATACACCTGACGGCACTGAAAATACCGAAGTTGCACTGGAAAAACATATGCAGCGCATGCAGGAACTGTTTCCTGCCGATTTTCCGGTAGTAGCAGCGCCACAAATCATACTGAAGGAAGCGGCAGGAAAGCAATCCTGGCTGCGTACCAACAGATGGCGTATGCTCGTAGCTGCCGCCTCACTGATCACTGTTTTGGGCGGATTATGGAGCCTGCGTGAACGTAAACAACATGATAATAAAGAGCTGGTCAGCGAGATCACTACCAGGCACGGGTCACGTTCTACTGTGACATTACCTGACGGATCCACTGTCTATCTCAACGTAAGTAGTAAACTGACCTATGATTATGGTCAGGTCGACAGCAGACAGGTAATATTGGAAGGGGAGGCTTTTTTTGATGTAAAAAAAGATGAACAAAGGCCATTCATCATCCACACTAAAAAGATGGATATTACGGTACTGGGTACCACATTTAATGTAAGAGCTTATGAAGAGGATAAAACAGTAGAAACCTCATTGATACAGGGGAAAGTCGAAGTAACTATTAAAGGGGATATTCCTAAAAAGGTCATTCTTTCGCCAAATCAGAAAATCGTACTGCTGAACGAAGTAAAACAGCAAACAGTGCCCGCAATCCGCATACAGGACGTGCATGACAAGGACCCTTACCGGCTGGAAGAAGTAACCGTCAATCCTACGGACAGCCTGGTTGCAGAAACAGCATGGAAAGAAAACTGCCTTGTGTTTAATAACGAACGTTTCGAAGACATTGCCCTCAAGATGGAAAGATGGTATGATGTGCAGATCATTTTTGAAGAGAAGCAGCTAGCAGAGAGCCGCTTTACCGGGACTTTTATTAACGAAACAGTAGAACAGACTTTAGAAGCGCTACGATTTACATCTCCGTTTCACTACAGTATTGACAAAAAGAAGATTATAATAAAACGATAAATACTCCTTTACTTATGTAGCAAGACTATTGAACTTATTGACTAGTAACTATTGAACAAAAAAAGAAAGGGGAGATGCGGCAACATTCCCCTCTCAACCAAGATCAGCGCATGACAGGAACGTTTCATTTGGCGATGAAGCCTGTCCGTGCATTTTATTGACCTTAAACAATCTAAAAGTATGGAAAAAACCAGACTTAATCTGCTTCTTTTACCTAAACCAAAATCTTTTCTAAAAGCAATTCTATTGATGAAACTGGCCTTTTTGCTGACGCTCGTAACCTGCATGCAGGTGTCTGCCAGTGTTTTCTCACAGAATAAGTTTACGCTGAATCTGGAAGATGTAAAGCTGGCAAAATTGCTTAAAATCATTGAGAAGCAAAGCGACTACCGCTTTGTGTACAGCAATGATATGATCGCTGCTGATACTAAGGTGACGGTAAGTGTAACAGATAAGACTGTTGAACAGGTACTGGCCGCGGCGTTGAACAGCACGGGTCTTACCTTTCGTGTAATGTCTGACAAACTGGTGGGCATCGCTCCTAAAAGTGAAGTGATAGCCGATATTAATGTGAGAGGTCGCGTTACTGATCCCGCAGGTACGCCGCTCGTGGGTGTAAGTGTAAGGATCGCCAAAGGCAACAAGGGTACTGTTACCGATATGAAAGGAGAGTACACTATTGAAGCGCCTTCCACCGCCGTATTAGTATTCAGCTATATTGGTCATATCGATCAGGAAGTGGCTGTAAATGGCCGTGCTTCATTGAACGTGACCATGCAGATAGACACCAAAGGTCTGAATGAGGTAGTAGTGATCGCTTATGGTACTGCTAACCGTAAAACATTTACCGGTTCGCTTACCCAGATCGATTCCAAAGCACTGCAGACCCGCCCTATTTCCAACGTATTTAATGCCCTGGAAGGTGCGGCTGCCGGTATCCAGGTGAATTCCGGTAGTGGTCAGCCAGGCGCTGGTCCAAGCATCCGTATCCGCGGTGTGGGTTCCATCAACGCATCCAGCGATCCGCTGTATGTAGTAGATGGTGTGCCTTTCGAAGGTAATATCTCTTCCCTGAGCACTGACGATATCGAAAGCATGTCCCTCCTGAAAGACGCTTCTGCTTCTGCTTTGTACGGTGCACGTGCTGCGAATGGTGTGGTAATAATCACCACCAAAAAAGGTAAACGCGGCAGCAACCACGTACAGGTAAGAGCCATGCAGGGTGTTACATCCCGCGCAATTCCTGAATACGATCGTGTAGATGCATATCAGTATTATCCGCTGATGTGGGAATCTTACAGAAATACACTGTTCACCGGCAACACTACGCTGGAGCAGGCTAACCAGGGCGCTACAACCAACATCAAGGCACGTCTGGGGTACAATCCTTTCAACGTTGCCAACAATGATATCGTACGTACGGATGGTACATTAAACCCGGATGCGAAACTGTTGTATGCAGAAGATCTGGACTGGACAAAAGCGATCCTGCGCGATGGTAGCCGTGGCGACTATGGCGTTAGTTTCAACGGTGGTTCTGATAAAAACGACTACTTCATCTCCCTTGGTTATCTGAAAGAGAAAGGTTTCGTGATGAAATCAGATTTCGAAAGGATCAATGGTCGTATCAATGTGAATGCCAATCCGACAACCTGGTTCAAAACAGGTCTGAATGTGAATGGTACATTTACTAAATCAAACCAGGCAAGTACGATTGATAACAGCTCTGCATATATCAACCCATTCAACTTCACCAGGAACATGGGGCCGATCTATCCTATCCATGCGCATGATGCAACAACAGGTGCACTGGTACTGGACAGAAATGGTCAATCTATTTATGATCTGGGTGATGGTTCCCTGGGCGGCCAGGTAGCAAGACCAGCGGGTGCGAACGCAGGCCGTCACATCATTCAGGAAACCGAACTGAATGACAACAGCTTTAAACGTAACGCGCTGTCTGCAAGGACATTCGGCGAAGTGAAATTCCTCCGTGATTTCAAATTCACTACTAACATCGGTGTGGACGTAACCAATGACCTGGTAGGTACTTTCGATAATACTACTGTAGGTGATGGTGCGCCGGCAGGTCGTGCAAGCCGCACCAGCCGTATGACAACCGGTTTTACCTTTAACCAGTTGCTGAACTACAACCGTACTTTTGGTAAACACAATGTAGATGTACTGTTAGGTCATGAGAATTTCGATCGTACCTACAACTACCTCTATGGTGCAAGACAGACAGTGATCGTGGATGGCGCCTCTACAGAACTGGACAACTTCACTACTACCAACTCACTGAGCTCCCGTACGGATAAATACCGCACTGACGGTTATTTCACCCGTGCAACTTACAACTACGATGAGAAATACTTTGCTTCTGCTTCCTATCGTCGTGATGGTACCAGCCGTTTCTCCCAGTTACTTCGCTGGGGTAGTTTCTACTCTGTAGGTGCTGCATGGGCAGTGAACAAAGAGAACTTCATGAGAGACATCAGCTGGATCGATCTGTTGAAAGTACGTTCATCTTATGGTGTAGTAGGTAACGATGCATTGCTGGATGAAAATGCCAATGCTATTTACTATGCATGGCAAGCTTTATATGATCCTTATGCGAATGCAAGCGAGCCTGGTGTTTTACAGCGTTCTATCGCCAGCAATCTGGTTTGGGAACAGAACAGAACATTTGATGTGGGCGTAGACTTCTCCTTCCTGAAAGAAAGAGTTTCCGGTAGTATCGAATACTTCCACCGTGAATCCGGTAACCTGTTATTCCGAGTACCGGCACCGGTTTCCAGCGGTCTGAAATACGAAAGCAAAAACATCGGTACGATGTGGAACAAAGGTTTCGAATTACAGGTAGGTGTGGATGTGGTACGCAATAAAGATTTCAAATGGAATATCAATTTGAATGCGACTACCTATAAAAACGGAATTACTGAGCAGCCTCAAAGAGAGATTGTTACCGGAACTAAGAAGCTGATGGTGGGACAGTCTCAGTATGATTTCTGGCTGAGAGAGTACCTGGGTGTAGATCCGGAAGATGGTGCGCCACTTTATAGAGCACAGAACACAACGATCAATCCTAACAACAGGAATACCCGCGTAACTAAAAACGGTGATACTGCTACTATCCTGATCAGCAACGCACGTTTCCATTATGCAGGTTCTGCAATTCCTGATGTATATGGTGGTATCACGAATACCTTCAATTATAAAAACTTCGAGTTGTCTTTCGTAGTGAGCTACCAGATCGGTGGTAAAGTATATGACCAGACTTATATGGGTCTGATGCATGGTGGTACCTATGGTTCTGCACTGCATGTAGATGCGCTTAAACGCTGGCAGAAAGCGGGTGATATTACTGATGTACCAAAACTGCAGTTCAGTAATACAACGAATATAAATGCTGGTACTTCCGACCGTTGGTTGACCAGTGCTTCTTATTTGAACCTGAGAAGAGTAAGCCTTGGTTACACCCTGCCTAAAGCATGGACATCTGCTATGCGTATCAGCAATGCAAACATCTTTGCAAGTGGTGAGAACCTGTATCTGAAAACAGCGCGTAAGGGTATGAACGTAGCACAGGCATTCACCGGCGTTACTTCTAACGTGTATTCTCCTGCCCGCGTGGTAACAGTAGGTATTAATGTTGGACTCTAAAAACAGAAAGAAAGATGACTAAGAAATTATTATATATACTCATAGCTGTACCGGTATTAATTTTCAGTTCCTGCAGCAAAGATTATCTGGATACGAACCCTACTGATGCCTATCCTTCCGGCGCAGTATTCAGCAATATAGCAGGCGCATGGTCGGCTATCAATGGTATTCACCGTTCCCTGTATATCCAGTATGATAACCAGGACCAGGGTGGTCAGGGTAGTATCATGCTCAACAATGATATGCTGGGTGATGACCTGGTAATGACAGCAGCCGGTAACGGTTGGTTCAACTCACAGTATCAGTGGGTGACACACCGTACGACTTCTGCGACTTTCCTGAAATACACTTACTATTTCTACTACAAGATCATTGCAAACGCAAACATGATCATCGACAATATCGACGCAGTAGATGCTGACCCGGCGGAGAAAGCTATCATTAAAGGACAGGCATTCGCTTACCGTGCATGGTCTTACTGGAACCTGGTGCAGATGTATGGCAAACGCTTTGACGCAAACGGTAATAACAGTCAGCTGGGCATACCGCTGGTACTGACCAATACGGTTGAGCCACTGCCAAGATCTACAGTTGCACAGGTATATACACAGATCAACAAAGATATTGATGCAGCTTTGACAGGTCTGGCCGGTTATGCAGGCGATAACAGATCACACATCAGCGAAGCGGTAGCAAAAGGCTTTAAAGCACGTATTGCTTTGACACAGCAGGACTGGGCGACAGCAGCACAATTTGCTGCAGAAGCGAGAGCTGGTGTAGCACTGATGTCTAATGCAGATTATTTGAAAGGTTTCAATGATTATAACAATGCGGAGTGGATGTGGGGTAGTCACCAGATCTCTGAGCAGACCACTTATTTCTATTCCTTCTTTGCGTTCATCTCTGCAAACTTCAACTCCAGCGCTATCAGAACGAATCCTAAAGCGATCAACAGCACGCTTTACGAAACCATGTCAGCTACAGATGTACGCAGACTGGTATTCAGTCCGGATGGTAAGAACGTGCCTGTTCCATCAGGTGGTATCAGTCCGGCTTATATCAACAAGAAGTTCCTGACCGCTACCAGCAGCAGCATTGGCGACGTACCGATGATGCGTGCAGCGGAGATGTACCTGATCGAAGCGGAAGCTAAAGCACGCCTGAATGACAATGCTGGCGCAGCTGATGCACTGTATACACTGATGGTGAATCGTGACCCAAACTATACAAAAAGCACTAACACAGGCGATGCACTGTTGCAGGAGATCCTGAGACACCGTCGTATTGAACTGTGGGGCGAAGGGTTCCGTTTCTATGACCTGAAACGTATGAACCAGGCACTTGACAGGACCGGCAGCAACCATACGACTACTTTGACGAATGGTCTGATGCAGGTACCGGCAGGAGATATTCGTTGGGAATTCCTGTTCCCGCAGGATGAGATCAATGCGAATGGTAACATTATTCAGAACGATCTGTAAGGGCTTAACAGCAAATCTAAACCGATACGAAAAAGGGCGTCCGCTATTTAGCAGACGCCCCTTTTTGCTTTTATGACAAGTGGGAAATGTTTAGTTACCGGCGGCTTCAGTAGCCAGGGCCAGGATCTTTTTCACTTCGCTTACCTGTGTTTTTGAAATGCCGTATTCAGGTACACCGGGAATACCGCCCATGCTGACATTTGGATTACGGTACACCATACCGCTTTCTTCATATGCTTTGGCGGTCGTATGAAATTCTATAGCGCCTGTTTCTTTTACCAGTTCAGCGATATTATGCGCCCGTACACCGGAGCCTACGAGAATGGCAATACGTCCGGCAGATTTTTCCACCAGTGTTTTCAGTAAAGGGATACCTTCTACCGCTGTATTCCGCTGACCGGAGGTCAGTATACGTTCACAACCTGCTTCAATGATATCTTCCAGTGCCTGCATCGGGTCTTCTGTCATATCGAAGGCGCGGTGGAAGGTAACACCCATGGGCCAGGCCAGATCAACCAGGGCTTTGGTACGTACTTTATCCACTTTACCATCGGTGGTCAGCAGACCGATTACCACACCATTACATCCCAGGGATTTGCAGAGTTTAATGTCTTTCTGCATGAGGGTGAATTCGAGGTCATCGTACAGGAAATCGCCACCACGGGGGCGGATAATAGGGTAGAGGTCTATTTTTACTTTCTCACGGGCCAGGGCAATCGTTGCATAGCTGGGGGTGGTGCCACCTTCCAGCAGATTGTCGCATAATTCAATACGGTGTGCGCCGCCTTCTTCTGCAGCGATGCAGGAAGCGACCGAACCGGCGCAGATCTCAAGCGTGATCTTTTTCTCCATTTTTATACTTAGAAATAGTGCTTACCGTCTATCAGGACGTTGCTTTCCTTTTCGGAGAGCACAGCATAGTTAAATCCTTTCTGCAGGCAGTATGCGCCGTGTTCGCCTTTTTTGTTGATGGCGAGAAAGCCTACCTGTAAGCCTTTTGCTCTTTCTTTATTCTTCTTTACGATACGCGTTACTGCTTCTTTGCAGGCTGCTTCAGGAGAATAACCTTGACGCATCAGTTCTACAACGAGGAAGCTACCTACGACGCGGATCACTTCTTCACCAACACCGGTGGAGGTAGCAGCGCCTACTTCATTGTCGACATAGAGACCTGCACCGATGATGGGAGAGTCGCCTACGCGGCCATGCAGTTTGAAGGCCATACCACTGGTCGTACAGGCGCCGGACAGGTTACCGTTAGCATCCAGTGCCACCATACCGATGGTATCGTGGTTGTAGACGTTACCTGGCAGTTTAAGCGGGTTGAAAGTCGTTGCCTTGTCAGGACCATAGGAGGAGTTCTCAATGTTCATGATCGGCTTGTATTCTGACTTTTTCAGCCATTCGCGCCATGCTTTTTCTGATTCCGGTGTGAGCAGGTTTTCTTTTTTGAAACCATTGGCAAGGGCGAACTGGAGTGCGCCATCACCGACCAGCATCACGTGTGGTGTTTTTTCCATTACGGCACGGGCTACGGAGATAGCGTGTGTCACGTGTTCCAGTGCAGCTACAGAGCCACAATTGCCCAGTTCATCCATAATGCAGGCATCGAGGGTTACACGACCATCACGGTCAGGGAACCCGCTGTATCCTACGGTATGGTTGTTAGGGTCAGCTTCCGGTACTCTTACGCCGGCTTCAACGGCGTCGAGTGCACGACCACCTTTTTTCAGTACGTCCCATGCAGCCTCGTTGGCGGCGCGGCCGAAGTCCCATGTAGAGACAACGATCGGTTTGGTCACTTTACCTTTGGAGGCATCAGCTGCCTGTGCTTTCTCAGATGTAATACCATCTAAAGATAAAGCAGCGGCACTGAGGGCCGCTGCTTTTAAGAAATGTCTGCGATCTTGCATAATTCTTTATTTATGATACCGGAAAACCGGTCGAAAGTTTAATCTTTCATTTCCCATGCCAGGGCGCTTGCACCGAGGATAGCCGCATCGCTTTCTTTCAGTTCGGAGAAGACCAGCTTCACTTTGTTCTGGAAGATAGGCAAGAGGTTTTTCTCCATATGCTCGCGTACAGGTTTCATGATCATGTCGCCTGCTTTGGTCAGACCACCGAACAGGATGATCGCTTCAGGGCTGGAGAACATGACAAAGTTGGCCAGGGCCTCACCGAGTATTTTACCGGTGAATTCGTATACTTCTACTGCCAGCGGATCGCCTTTCATTGCGGCTTCATATATCACTTTGGAATTGATCTCTTCTTTCGAATGATCACGCAGGATGCTCTGTGTATCCGGGCGGTTAGCCAGGAATTCCAGGGCAGTGTTGGTTACACCGGTTGCAGAAGCATATGCTTCCAGGGAACCGTGTGCGCCTGTACCAGGATGGTATCTGCCACCAGGGATCACGATACAGTGACCGAGTTCACCTGCGAAGCCATCGTGACCATAGATCAGCTGACCGTTGGCAACAATACCGCTACCTACCCCTGTACCCAGCGTGATAACGATGAAATCTCTCATGCTTCTTGCAGCACCGTACTGGAATTCACCGAGTGCCGCTGCGTTAGCGTCATTGGTAAGGATAGCCGGTACGCCAAACTTTTCACCCAGCAATTTTGCTAAAGGTATAATACCTTTCCAGCGGAGGTTTGGAGCATATTCAATGTTACCGGTATAAAAGTTACCATTTGGTGCACCTACACCGATACCTCTGATGTTTTCAATGCCACCTACCTGTGCGATCAATACGGAGAGATGCTCGTGCAACTCATCCAGGAAGCCATGAACGTCTTCGTGTTGGTTCGTTAGCATACGACCATCACACAGAATATTACCTCTGCGATCTACTATGCCAAACTTTGTATTGGTTCCTCCAATATCAATGCCCACCGCTAATTGCTGACTCATAATCTATTCCCTGTGATTTTAATATGTTTTTAACTCTGAATGCAAAGAATGCCAGGTATGCAAAGCATACAACCGGAATAATGTAAGAATAATGGATACCGATAGAAGGGATATCTGCGAGACCACCCTGAACCGGAGGAACGAGTGAACCACCGAGGATCATCAGTACCAGGAAGGAAGAACCCTGGCTGGTGTATTTGCCCAGACCAGCGATCGACAGTGCGAAGATGCATGACCACATTACGGAGCAGAACAGACCGCCCGCAACGAAGGAGAAGATCGCTACTTCACCGGTAGTGAAGAGACCTATCACCATGGCCATGATACCAAGCAGTGCGAAGATCATGAGGGTCTTTGCCGGTTTGTCCTGACCGGCGAAGAAGCCGATGATCTGAACGACCAGTACACCTGCATAAGGATACAGCACACTTACATCTGTACCTTTCAGGTGATTTGCTGTCAGTACTACGCCATAAGCAATGAACGGAACGATCACAGAAAGGATCTGACGACCGGTTTTGGATACATTGAATACGGTGATAGCACCTGTCCAGCGCCCCACCATCATACTACCCCAGAAGAGGGATACATAAGGGTCGATCTGGGATTCTGATAAACCTTCCAGTGTAAGGAAGCCCGGATGTTTCAGCAGGGCGCCCATGTTGCTGGCGATGGTTACTTCCACACCAACGTACACGAAGATGGCGATCATACCCATAATGAGCTGCGGATATCTCATGGCTCCCCAGCCATTACCATCCTTGCGTGCGCTGTTCAGGGAATAGAAGAGAATTGCGAGGATACCTACGATACCGATCAGGAAGAAAGGCAGGCCCAGGTCAGTTGTTTCAGCAACGCCGATAGAAGTTTTGATCGCATTGAGTACGAGACCAACCATGATCAGGACGAACATGCCGGTGATAGCGCTCAGGGATTTACTTGCACGCGGAGATTGCTCAAATGGTTCGTCAGATGTGCCTTTAGGCATTTTGGAGAACCAGAAGATAGCTGCGGCAACAAGGAATAGTACGATCAACAGGACGTAGAGCGTATTGATCTTGCTGATGTCAGTGTCAGCAGACACGGAAGCATCTTTCGCAGAACCAAAAAGAAGAATACTTACTACCAGTGGTCCGATAGTGGTACCAAAGGAGTTGATACCTCCCGCCAGGTTAAGACGGTGAGTACCTTTAGCCGGATCGCCTAATAAAATGGCAAAGGGGTTAGCTGCAGTCTGCTGCAGAGAAAAGCCCAGCGCAACGATAAAGAAAGCACCCAGAATAAGATAGAACGCGGCAGTGGAATCAGCCATTTTGTTACCGATGTTCACTGCGGCGATTAACGCGATTGCACCTACTACTGATATGAGCAGGCCGTAAATGATACCTTTCTGGTAACCGATCTTGTTTAAGATATCTACGCCTCGTAGTGCTGAGAAGAGATACAGCAACAGCGAGCCGATAAAGTAAGCGCCGTAGAAAGAGAAATCAATTAATTGAGATTCCAGTTGTCCAAGGTGGAAATGCGCTTTACAAAAGGGGATGAAGATGCTGTTTGAAGCAGCCACGAAGCCCCAGAAAAAAAATACAAGTATCAGTACAAAGAAAGATGGATGTGTACTTTGCTTTGTTTGTTGAGCCATAAACGTGTTAAATTACTGTAATTTTTGCGCGATAAATGTATAAATTATTTTTCGAGAATTCCTAAATTTTCAAAATAAATATGCCTATTTTCCTGAAGCAAAAACGTTTTAGCTAATATGTTGTAAAATTTCTATTTATTTTAGATAGAAGTTGATTAAAATGCGTCGGCAAAAATTTAAAAGTGTACTATTTACGCCTTTTAAGATGGGAAATTAACTTATATCTACTCAAAAGTGCTATTTCCGTGTAATTAACTATGAAATGCAGAAATAAGTACATAAGTTCGCAAAGATCAATCAGAATCATTTAATTATTTGTAAAACAGGGGAAACAATGTCTAACACCGCAACTACGCTTGCTGCGCCAAAACAGGCCAGCTATGTACAATCGCTCCTTATTCTGGGGGTTCTCTATTTCATGCTTGGTTTTATCACGTGGGTAAATGCTACGTTGATCCCGTTTCTGCAGTTATCCTGTCAGCTGACCATTGCGGAAGCTTTGCTGGTGACATTTGCTTCTTACCTGGGATATTTCTTCCTGGCGATCCCTTCTTCTTTCATCATCAAGAAGACCGGCTTTAAAAACGGTATGGCCTATAGCCTTGTGATTATCGCAGCTGGTTGCCTGATCTTCATTCCGGCGGCCAACACACGTAATTTCGGCCTTTTCCTGGCTGGCCTTTTCATACAGGGGATGGGTATGTCTCTGTTACAAACGGCTTCCAACCCTTATGTGAGCATTATCGGACCTATTGAAAGTGCGGCTAAACGTATCAGTATAATGGGTATCTGTAATAAGATCGCGGGTACGATAAGTCCGCTGATCCTGGCTTCTATCATCCTCAAAGATGCAGAAGGGCTGGAAAAACAGATCGCTGCTACTACAGATGCAGTGGTTAAAAGTGGTTTACTGGACAGCCTGGCTTCCAGGGTGATCCTTCCTTATATCGTGCTGGCCGTGATCCTGGTAGGACTGGCAGTAGCAATTAATCGTTCTTCTCTTCCGGAAATAGATACTGACAACAAATCTGTGGATAATGAAGGTAAAACCGTTACCGACAGCAGGAACAGCATTTTCCAGTATCCTTACCTGTTGCTGGGTGCGTTGTGTATCTTCATGTATGTGGGTGTGGAAGTAATGGCCGGCGATGTGATCGGTACTTATGGCCGTGAGCTGGGTATGAGCCTTGACAAAACTAAATATTTCACCACATTTACGCTGGCAGCCATGCTGGTAGGTTATGTCGTAGGTATCATCGCTATTCCGAAATACTTGTCTCAGGATATGAGTCTGCGTATATGTGCGATCCTGGGTATATTATTCACAGCCTGTGCATTCATGACCAGTGGCTACGTAGCAGTTACTTTCATCGCTTTACTGGGTCTCGCGAATTCACTGATGTGGCCTGCTATTTTCCCGCTGGCGATTGAAAAGCTGGGTAGCTTTACCAAGCTGGGTTCTGCTTTCCTGATCATGGGTATTGTTGGTGGTGGCATACTGCCACAGATCTTCTCCCGTCTGTACAACCCGGAGAGCTTCATTTATGTACAGGGAATGGACTTCAGACATGCCTTCCTGTATTGTATGGTACCAGGTTACCTCTACATCCTGTACTACGCACTGGCAGGACATAAAGTTGGTAAAAGATAATCTGACTGATCATAAAAAAGGCCCGCTATCCGGCGGGCCTTTTTATTTAGTACTGGTCGTCCAGCGCAAATATCGGTTTTCGGTTCATCCACCTTCCTCTTGTAAAGTCCGGTATATACTGCACATTACCTCCTTCGGCTACAGACTGTTCACTCAGCGGCGTAATCGCATACCAGGTGGCCAGGTCATATACATCCAGCGCATAAGGTGCGCCTCTTTTTACGCTTTCGATAAAGGAATTGATCACAAACCAGTCCATTCCTCCGTGTCCTGCGCCTGCAGCACTGCTGGTATAGCGTCTCCACAGCGGATGGTCGTATTTGCCCATATAACTGTTCGGATCCTTGTCACTACCTGCTTTTTCCCATTCGTCATAAGGGCTTTTACCTTCTACATAAATGGAGTCGAAATCGTCCATCCACAGGCCATTGGTGCCTTGTACGCGGAAGTTGAGCGAATAGGGGCGGGGAGAGTTGGTATCATGTGAGAGCATGATAGTTTCTCCATTGTTGGTGCGGAGCAGGGTGGTCACAATATCACCGAGTTTGAATTCCACTTTGGCATTCGGGTGATTTTCTCCTCCGTTATCCACAACGTATTTATGTAATCCCCTGGATTTGGTGGCTACGGATGTCAGTGACAGCAGCCTGTTTCCACGGTTGATATTGATCATATTGGCTACGGGACCCAGACCATGTGTGGGATAGAGGTCACCGTTACGGTGTACGCTGTGGTTTGTACGCCATTTGGCTTCAGACATGGCTTTTTCGCCAAATTCGACACCACCGCCGTAGAGTTGTTTTCCATTGTTGAATTTCACTTTGCGGAGGTCGTGCTGATAGCCGCCCTGCAGGTGTGTGAGTTCGCCGAAAAGACCTTGTCTCACCATATTCAGTACGGCCATTACATCCCGGCGATAGCATACGTTTTCCATACCAAATACCGGTACGCCGGTATCTTCGCTGGTGTTCACCAGGTTCCAGCATTCCTGGATATCTGATGCGCCACAAACCTCTACGGCAGGCGTTTTACCTGCTTTCATGGCTGCAATAGCCTGGATGGTATGCCATTCCCACGGTGTAGCGATGATAACAGCGTCAATATCATCCCGTTTTAAAAGATTGTGGAAATCTTCGGGACCGTTGCTGTATTCGGCTACTTTCTTTTTAGCGCCATAAGCTTTAGTAATCAGTTCACGGGATTTTGGAATTGCCCATTGTGTATCCGGATCGCAGATGGCCACAACATCTACATCGTCCCGATGGAGGCACAGGTCCAGATGCCCTTGTCCGCGGGCGCCTACACCTATCAATCCTACTCTTACTTTTTCCTTTTTGATGTCTGCGAAGAGGCGGGCAGGCGTATTGAGGAGGGTCAATCCTACACCTGCGGCCACAGTGGTTTTGAGAAAGTTTCTCCTGTGAAATTGCTGCTTTTTCATGCGTTGTTTGGTTTTAGCTCTTGCTAAAAGAAGACTGCTGGTGTATTTGTAGCTGGTGACTAAAAATAGAGAAATTGTTGGGGAACTTCTATTTTATTTTGACTTTCCCTGCATCAATTTTCTCATGGTATATACTATTCCCTTTATTAAACATTATTTTAGTTGGATACTGCGGAAAGTGTGCATAAACAGGTCTTAAAGAAACAGCAGGTCTTACGAAACTAAATAACAGGTCTTATACCACTGATTGTGTCCGGAAAACGGTCCGGTTCCACGAAAGGTCAAACATTTGAGATGAGAAAGTTCTTATTAATGGCCGGGCTTTGCAGCACGCTGGCCACTGCTCATGCGCAGGACATTGCTCCGTATGGGGCGCTGCCATCCAAATCACAGGTGGAGTGGCAGGATATGGAATATTACATGTTTATCCACCTTGGTCCGAACACCTTTACAGACAATGAATGGGGACATGGCGACGAAGATCCTAAGGTCTTCAATCCTTCCCAGTTGGATGCCCGTCAGTGGGCGCGTACCGCGAAACTCGCCGGTATGAAAGCGATTATTATTACTGCGAAGCACCACGATGGTTTCTGTCTGTGGCCAAGTAAATACAGCACCCATACGGTCAGAGAGAGTGCCTGGAAAGACGGGAAAGGGGATATCCTGAAGGAATTATCCGCCGCCTGTAAGGAGTACGGACTGAAGTTTGGTGTATATCTGTCTCCATGGGACCGTAACCACCCTGCTTATGGTACACCGGAGTACAACCAGGTTTTCTCTAATACATTAAATGAAGTGCTGAGCAGCTATGGCCCTGTGTTTGAACAATGGTTTGACGGTGCTAACGGAGAAGGTCCGAATGGTAAGAAGCCGGTATACGACTGGCCGCTTTTCCACAGTACGGTATATAAGAACCAGCCGAATGCGGTTATTTTCAGTGATGTGGGACCGGGTTGCCGCTGGGTAGGTAATGAGGATGGCATTGCAGGTACTACGAGCTGGTCTACGCTGAACGTGACTGGTTTTTCGCCAGGAAAGGGTGCGCCTCCACAGTCTGTACTGAATGAAGGGAATATGAACGGAGAGAAATGGGTACCTTCTGAATGTGATGTGTCTATCCGTCCGGGATGGTTTTATAGTCCGTCTACCAATGATAAGGTAAAAAGCGTACAGCAGCTGTTAGATATCTACTATGGTTCTGTCGGCCGCAACGGGAATATGCTGTTGAATGTGCCGGTTGACCGGAGAGGTCTGATCTATTCAGCGGATTCTACCCGTCTGATGGAGTTCAGGAGAATGCGTGAAGAGAGCTTTAAGACCAACCTGGCACTGAAAGCAAAGGTGACAGCCACAGAAACCCGCAAGGGAAATACACATGTTAATGTGCGTAACCTGATCGATGGTAAGAATGACACTTACTGGGCTACGCCGGATAATGCTTTACAGGGAACAATCACTTTGACTTTCCCGAAGGCGGTTACATTCAACCGGCTGGTGATGCAGGAGTATATTCCGCTTGGCCAGCGTGTGAAGGCGTTTAGCGTGGAAGTGCTGGAGAAAGGGGCGTTTAAGGAAGTAACGACAGCTACCACAATCGGACATAAGCGTATTCTGTCCTTCCCGGATGTGACCACTACGCAGGTGCGTGTGAAGATACTGGATGCGCTGGCTTGTCCGGTGATCAGCGAAGTACAGCTGTACAAAGCGCCGGGTTTACTGGCGGTACCTGTTATTAACCGTAACAAGAACGGCGATGTGAGCATTACCTGTTCTTCTCCGGATCCGGAACTGCATTATACCCTGGATGGCAGGGAGCCGACTTTCAAATCACCTAGATATACAGGTTTGATTCCCCTGCCGAAGGGCGGTGTTATCAGGGCGAAGTCATTCCTGGAGAAAGGAAAGGTAGCCAGTACAACAACTACTGTTAGTTATGATATAGCGCCGGCTAAGTGGAAGGTGATATATACAGATGATCAGGCAGCAGGTGCCGATCCGGAGAGAGCGATTGACGGCAACCCGAATTCCTTCTGGATGACGAACTACCAGCCGGATGCATCAAAATATCCGCATGAGATCCAGATAGATATGAATGAGTCATTGACCCTGAAAGGGTTTGTGTATACGCCTAGACACCAGACGGTACGTTCCGGTACGATCTATGGCTATGAGTTTTATGTGAGTGAGGATGGGGAGAACTGGGGCCAGCCTGTGGCACATGGAAACTTTGCGAACATTGCCAACAATCCTGTGACGCAGACAATTAAATTTAACATTCCTGCAAAAGGACGATTTATCCGCCTTGTGGCCACTACGCCTGCCAATGAAAATGAGCATTGGGCCAGTGTGGCAGAGCTAGGCGTTATCACTAAATAAGTAAACTATTGATTTTCAGGATGTCCCCGCCAGAATGGCGGGGACATCTGTTTTATATGAGTATAAATAATCTATGTTGGCCCGTAATTTGCAACTACCTATTTGATAATTTAACTTTCCGTCTTGAATTTTTTGTCCGCTAAGAAAAAATAATATTATAACTTTGCGTTTGATTTAAAATAAAGACAGTTTTTAACAATTTAATGCTGAACTGAAGTTGGAAAACTTTGCGGCCCATACACTTTCTGCATATCATCCTTCTCTGAGAGAAGGAGAATACTCTATTGGGTTCAATGTCTTTAGATATCTTTCCCGACGACCTCGTATTTGATAGCGTCCGCTTACATAATGCACGCTATCGCAACCTCGTGACAACTCTCAGTCATAGCAGGTATTATTTCTATCCAGCAATGGATTCCAGGTATTAATTTATTGATTTACGTTTTCAATTGACAAAATTGGAAAATCCGAATATCATTGTCAGGGTCGCGACCACTGACGATAAGCATTATGGCAAAACCATCACAGATGAGATGGAGGCTTCCGCAAAAGCGCGTGGAACAGGTATTGCCAAACGTTCTCCCGAGTATGTACAACTGAAGATGGAGGAGGGTAAGGCTGTTATAGCATTAACAGATAAAGGCGAATGGGTAGGCTTCTGCTATATAGAGGCCTGGGGACATGAGAAATTTGTGGCCAACTCAGGATTGATCGTCAACCCTGCATTCAGAGGACATGGGGTGGCAAAGGCTATTAAACACCGTGTATTTGAATTGTCCAGAGAGAAGTATCCGGATGCGAAAATATTTGGTCTGACTACCGGTCTTGCGGTGATGAAGATCAACTCCGAACTGGGCTATGAGCCAGTGACTTATTCAGAGCTGACAGACGATGAAGAGTTCTGGAAAGGTTGCCGCAGCTGTGTCAATTTTGAAGTGCTGACGAGTAAGAATCGTAAGAACTGTCTGTGTACGGCAATGCTGTACGATCCGGTGGAGAAGGCGAAAGAAGAGGCTGAAAGAGAAGCGCTGAAAAAGGCTGCCCTGCATATCCAGACGGATGCTTTAGGCGCTGCTCAGCCGCAGATCCTGGTGGCAGCGAATGGGGAGATCAAACACGCAAAGAAAGCAAGGAAGTTCAAGGAGAATTTCAAGCTGTTTGAAAGATGGCTGCGCTTTAAAAGATTCGTACTGCTGAAAAGCGGTAAGGATAGCATCAGTGGTGGCGGAGCGCCATCCAGCAGAAAGCGTTTCTTTCTGTTCAACATATTGTAAACGATCATTCTTTTATTATAACGCGTCACCCATACGATAGTGTGGTGGAGGAGCACAATCTTATCATAAATGAAAAAAGTAGTACTTGGATTTAGCGGAGGACTTGATACTTCCTATTGCGTAAAATACCTGACAGATGACAAAGGGTATGAAGTGCATTCAGTAATCGTTAATACCGGTGGTTTTTCTGCGGAAGAACTGCAGGAAATTGAACGACGTGCATATAGCCTGGGAGTAAAGAGTCATAAGACCGTAGATGCAATACGTTCCTATTATGATAGTGCTATCAAATACCTGGTATTTGGTAATGTGCTGAAGAATAATACCTACCCACTCAGCGTAAGTGCAGAGCGTGTTACACAGGCCCTGGCTATTGCAGAGCATGTGAAAGCAGTAGGTGCTGACGCCGTAGCGCACGGTAGCACCGGTGCCGGTAACGATCAGGTACGTTTCGATATGATCTTCCACATCATGATACCAGGCGTGGAGATCATCACTCCGATCCGTGACCTGAAACTGAGCCGTGAAGAAGAGATCGAATACCTGAAAGCGAAAGGTGTGGAAATGAATTTCGCAAAAGCAGCTTATTCTATTAATAAAGGTATCTGGGGTACATCTGTGGGCGGTAAGGAAACACTGACCTCCGATGGCTTCCTGCCTGAAGAAGCATGGCCGACACAGCTGACTAAAGAAGGTACTGAAAAAGTATCTCTGCAGTTTGTGAAAGGCGAACTGACCGGTGTGAACGGTAAAACCTTCTCACATCCATCAGAAGCGATCCAGCACCTGCAGGAGATCGCCGGTGCATATGCTATCGGCCGCGACATCCACGTAGGTGATACCATCATCGGTATTAAAGGCCGTGTAGGTTTTGAAGCAGCAGCGCCTGTTATTATCATCAAAGCGCATCACGCACTGGAGAAACACGTACTCACAAAATGGCAGCTGACCTGGAAAGATCAGTTGTCTCAGTTCTACGGTAACTGGCTGCACGAAGGTCAGGTAATGGACCCGATCATGCGCGATATCGAAGCATTCCTGCAGAATAGCCAGGGGCATGTAACCGGTGAGGTATTTGTGACCTTACAGCCTTATCGCTTCCAGGTAACAGGTATTCAATCTGAATTTGATCTGATGAGCAGCAAATTCGGTAAATACGGTGAAATGAACAGTGGCTGGAGCGGTGAAGACGTAAGAGGTTTCAGCAAAATATTCGGTAACCAGACTATGATCTGGCATCAGGTTGCAGAAAGTGCCAAGGGCAAATAGCCGGCGGCGTAAAACAGATGAAAATGGCAAATGACAAAAAGATAAAAGCAGGGATTATAGGTGGCGCAGGTTATGGCGGTGGTGAAATGATCCGTCTTTTATTGAATCATCCCAACGTAGAGATTTCTTATGTACATAGCCGGAGTAACGCCGGCAATCCCCTTTACGCAGTACATGCCGACCTGCTGGGGGAAACTGAACTGACCTTTACAGGAGAAATGAGCAACGATATCGATGTATTGTTTCTTTGTCTGGGTCACGGAGAAGCAAAGAAATTCGTGGAAGCAACAGATATCGCAGCATCGATAAAAATCATCGATCTTAGCCAGGACTTCAGGCTGGGAGAGACGGTAAAGGGCCGCGAGTTTGTATACGGTCTTCCCGAAATGCAACGAGAAAAGATCATTACTGCAAATAATATTGCCAACCCTGGTTGTTTTGCAACAGGTATACAGTTAGGATTGTTGCCGCTGGCCAAAGCGGGTTTGCTGCAGGAAGTACATACTACCGGTATTACAGGATCCACCGGTGCAGGACAGAGTTTACAGGCGACTTCACATTTTACCTGGAGGGCCAATAACATCTCTACCTACAAAGTACTGAGCCATCAGCATCTGAAAGAAATACGACGAAGCCTGCAGCTGTTGCAGCCTTCCTTTACCGGAGACGTCAACTTCGTACCGGTTCGCGGAGATTTTCCAAGAGGTATCTGGGTAACCTCTTACCTGCAGAGCGACTTATCGCTTGAAGAAGCGCAGCAGCTGTATAAAGACTACTACGCAGGCCATCCATTTACACATGTAAGTGATAAGCAGATCGACCTGAAGCAGATCGTAAACACCAATAAATGTTTAATCCAACTTGAAAAAGTAGGTAACAAACTGGTGATTCATTCCATCGAAGATAATCTGCTGAAAGGTGCATCAGGACAGGCGGTTCAGAATATGAACCTTCTGTTTGGATTTGATGAAACTGCTGGTTTGAAGCTGAAGTCTATCGTATTCTAACTATGCCCGATTAAGTGCCAATTTTTACAATCCTCCCGCTACAAACGGGAAACAATCAGAGCTACCATGCAATTATTTGACGTATATCCCATCAACGATATCACTATAGAAAAGGCGGCCGGTTCCAATGTATGGGACGATAAAGGCAACCAGTATCTTGACCTGTACGGTGGTCATGCCGTGATCTCCATCGGCCATACACATCCGCACTACGTAAAGAGATTAACAGATCAGTTACAGAAAGTAGGATTCTATTCCAACTCTATCAAAATACCTTTGCAGCAGGAACTGGCAGCGAAACTGGGTAAGATTTCCGGTAAGGAAGATTACCAGCTGTTTCTTTGTAACTCAGGTGCCGAAGCAAACGAGAATGCACTGAAACTGGCTTCTTTCCACAATGGCAAGAAGAAGATAATTGCATTCAAAAAATCTTTCCACGGCAGAACTTCACTGGCAGTAGCTGCAACCGACAATCCGAAGATCGTAGCGCCTGTGAATGAAACTGACAACGTGGTATTTCTGCCATGGCAGGATGAAGCAGCACTGGAAGCGGCGTTTAAACAATACGAAGTATCTTCTGTTATCATCGAAGGTATTCAGGGTGTAGGTGGTATCCAGGTAGCAAGCGCTTCTTTCCTGCAAAAGATCAGAAGTCTGTGCGACGCGCATAATGCCGTGTTTATTGCAGATAGCGTACAATGTGGTTACGGCAGAAGCGGTAAATTCTATTCTCATGATTTCGCCGGCGTAAATGCTGACATCTACACCATGGCGAAAGGTATGGGTAATGGTTTCCCTATCGGTGGTATCATCATCGCTCCGCATATCCAGGCATCTTACGGTTTGCTGGGTACCACTTTTGGTGGTAATCATCTGGCATGTGCCGCTGCACTGGCAGTACTGGAAGTGATCGAGCAGGATAACCTGGTAGAGAACGCAGCAAAAGTAGGTGGTTACCTGATCGAACAGCTGAAGACATTCCCGCAGGTAAAAGAAGTAAGAGGCAGAGGGCTGATGATCGGTATTGAACTGCCGGAAGAGCTGAACCATGTGAGAAAAGAATTGTTGTTTAAGCACAGGATCTTTACCGGCGAAGCAAAGCCAAACGTAATCAGACTGCTGCCTTCCCTGGCATTGACCATGGAACACGCAGATCAGTTCCTGACAGCATTCAAACAGGAAGTAGGTAAAAACTAACATCAATCATCATCAGAGCCATACTAAAAAATGAAACAATTTATTTCCGTAGATGATGTTCCAAGTGTCCCGCGTTTAGTGGATATCGCACTGGACTACAAAAAACAGCCTTTCAAAGACAGAAAATTAGGTGAGAACAAAACACTGGGGATGATCTTCCTGAATCCCAGTCTGCGAACACGATTGAGTACGCAGGTGGCAGCGAAGAACCTGGGTATGGAGGTAGTGGTATTCAATATCGATAAGGAAGGCTGGCAGCTGGAAATGAATGATGGCGCTATCATGAACGGAAATACATCTGAGCACGTGAAAGAAGCGGCAGCCGTAATGGGCCAGTACTTCGACATCATGGCGATCCGTACTTTTCCGGGCCTGAAAGACAAAGAAGCTGATTACAAAGAAAAATATATCAACCAGTTCATCAAATACGCAGGCGTACCTGTTGTAAGTCTGGAGAGCGCTACCCTGCATCCTTTGCAGAGCTTAACAGATGTGATCACTATCAAGGAGCAATGGCAGCAGCCACGCAGACCGAAAGTGGTAATGACATGGGCGCCACACGTAAAACCATTGCCGCAGGCAGTTCCAAACTCCTTTGCACAATGGATCAATGGCTGGGGTGAAGCAGATTTCGTGATCACTCATCCGGAAGGATACGAGCTGGATCCGAAGTTCTCCGGCAATGCACGGATCGAATACAACCAGGAGAAAGCCCTGGAAGGCGCTGATTTCGTGTATGTGAAGAACTGGTCATCTTACAAAGATTACGGTAAGATCACCTGCACTGACAGCAACTGGATGGTGACTAACGACAAACTGAAAGGTACCAACCAGGCAAAAGTAATGCACTGCCTGCCTGTAAGAAGGAATGTGGTGATTGCTGATGAAGTGCTGGATGGCCCGCAGTCTATCGTGATCCCGGAAGCGGCTAACCGTGTATGGGCTGCGCAGGCTGTATTGAGCGAGATCTTAAAAGGTAACATGTAATATCGTATGATCGATCTGTTTGTAATAAAAGTAGGCGGTAACGTCATCGATAATCCAAACCTGCTGGAGGCATTTCTGCAGAAATTCGCATCCATTGAAGGAAAGAAAATACTGATCCATGGGGGTGGCAAGATTGCCACCCGCATTGGTGATCAGCTGGGCATAGAATCAAAGTACGTGAACGGTCGCCGTATCACGGATGCTGCCACGATCGACGTGGTGACAATGGTGTATGGTGGACTGGTCAACAAACAGCTGGTGGCTAAATTGCAGGCGAATGGCTGTAATGCGATCGGTATGACCGGCGCAGACGCTAATATTATTCCTGCAGTAAAACGCCCGGTGAAAGAGGTTGACTTCGGATTTGTCGGAGATGTGAAAACGGCAGATGTGCAGGCAGCTCCGCTGAAAGCATTGCTGGAAGCTGGTCTGACACCTGTGTTTGCACCACTGACACACGATGGCAAAGGACAGATACTGAATACCAATGCAGACACGATCGCTTCTTCTCTTGCAATAGCATTATCTGAAACATACAGCGTAAGACTGATCTATTGCTTCGAAAAGAAAGGCGTACTGCACGATGCCAATGATGATAATGCAGTCATTAACCTGATAGACCGTATCATCTACGAAGAACTCAAAGCTGATAACGTACTGACAGACGGAATCCTGCCTAAACTGGAAAATGCTTTCGCAGCTATTGAAAGTGGTGTGGCAGAAGTGCTGATAGGTCACGCAGATGACGTACAGAGCAACACCACAGACACAGTAGCGGGTACCTTAATACGCTAAACCTATGTGGAACCAAAAACTGTATGATGATGCAGTAACATTATTAAAAGGGCTGATCTCCATTCCTTCTCTGAGCAGGGAAGAACAGGGGACTGCACAACTGATCGCTGATTTTCTCAAAGAAAGGAATATTCCTCATCAGCAACATCTGAATAATATCTGGGCAAAGAACAAGCACTTTGATCCTGCAAAGCCCGTAATTGTATTTAATTCTCACCACGATACCGTTAAGCCTAACCCGCAATACACACGCGACCCTTTTTCTCCTGATGTAGCTGATGGCAAACTGTATGGCCTGGGCAGTAATGACGCCGGTGGATGCCTGGTAAGTCTGATCGCCACTTTCCTGCATTTTTACGAACGCAGCGATATGGCCTACAACATCGTACTGACGGCAACAGCAGAAGAAGAGATCAGCGGTGTAAATGGTATTGAAAGTATACTTTCACAGCTTCCCGCTATTGAATTTGCTATTGTAGGAGAACCTACGCAGACACAGCTGGCAACTGCCGAAAAAGGACTGATGGTGCTGGATTGTACCGTAACCGGTAGAGCTGGTCATGCGGCGCGTGATGAAGGAGAGAATGCGCTTTATAAAGCAATGCCCGATCTGGAATGGTTCCGTACTTTCCATTTTCCAAAGGTATCTGACACACTGGGCCCTGTTAAAATGAGTGTGACAGTAATCAATACTTCCAATAAAGCACATAACGTCGTACCGGCTGATTGTACCTTTGTAGTAGATGTGCGCGTGACGGAACAATATACACTGGAAGAAGTGCTGGAGATCATCCGCGCTAATGTACAGTGTGATGTAAAGCCACGTTCCCTGCGTATGCGTCCTTCCGGTATTCCGCCGGAGCATCCGTTTGTACAGGCAGGACTGCGTCATGGCAAAACAACTTATGGTTCGCCGACTACTTCTGATCAGGCACTGATACCAGGTACTTCCATCAAAATGGGACCTGGCGATTCGGCCCGTTCACATACAGCGGACGAATACATTTACCTTGATGAAGTACGTCAGGGTATTGACAGTTATATTAAATTACTCGAAGAAATCTTGTAGATATGAAAATATGGCAAAAAGATAAAACTGCACTGGCAGAAGTGGACAAGTTCACAGTAGGAAAAGACCGTGAAATGGACGCTTATCTCGCGCCATTCGATGTGCTGGGTTCACTGGCACATACCACCATGCTGGAAAGTATTGGTCTGCTGACAGCAGAAGAACTGGCTATCCTCCAGCAGGAATTAAAGCAGATATATAAAGAGATACAGCAAGGCAATTTTGTACTGGAAGATGGTGTGGAAGACATCCATTCACAGGTGGAATTGCTTCTCACCCGCAGATTGGGAGAAGTTGGTAAGAAGATTCACAGCGGTCGTTCCCGTAACGATCAGGTGCTGGTGGATCTGAAACTGTTCCTCCGTCATGAACTGGAGGTGCTGGTGGGAGAGGTGAAAACCCTGTTTGACCTGTTACAACAGAAAAGTATTCAGTATAAAGATCAGCTGATACCAGGATATACACACCTTCAGATCGCTATGCCATCCTCTTTCGGATTATGGTTTGGCGCTTATGCAGAAAGCCTGGTAGATGACCTGACTGTGTTACAGAGTGCCTATAAAGTAGTGAATAAAAACCCATTGGGTTCTGCTGCAGGTTATGGTTCTTCTTTCCCGCTGAACCGTACCATGACCACACAGCTGCTGGGTTTTGACGATCTGAATTACAATGTGGTGTATGCACAGATGGGACGAGGTAAGACAGAAAAGATCGTTTCATTTGCACTGGCAGGTATTGCTTCCACACTGGCGAAAATGTCAATGGATGCGTGTCTGTTTATGAACCAGAACTTTGGTTTCATCAGCTTCCCTGATGAACTCACCACTGGTTCCAGCATTATGCCGCATAAGAAGAATCCGGACGTATGGGAACTGATCCGCTCCCATGGCAATAAGCTGCAGGCGCTGCCGAATGAAATTGCAATGATGATCACCAACCTGCCAAGTGGTTACCACCGTGACCTGCAGTTGCTGAAGGAGAACCTTTTCCCTGCATTTGGCATATTGAAAGACTGTCTGAAAATGGCGGGTCTGATGCTGGAGAATATCCGTATCAAAGAGAATATCCTGAATGATGATAAATACCGTTATCTGTTCAGCGTAGAAGTGGTAAACCGCCTGGTACTGGAAGGTGTTCCATTCCGCGAAGCGTACAAACAGGTAGGACTGGATATCGAGAAAGGTAATTTTGCACCTGAGCATACCGTGCAGCATACGCATGAAGGCAGCATTGGTAATCCGGGTAATGAAGAAGTCAACAGGATGATGGAAGAAGTGATCAGCGGATTTCCTTTCAAAAAGGTAGCTACAGCAGTAGAGAAGCTGTTGAGTTAAGTTGTGAAGCAATAAGCTATTATAAAAGCGAAAGCCTGAAAGTATGTACTTTCAGGCTTTCGCTTTTATAATAGCTTTACTAAATAGCCTCGATAGATAACTTAGTGGATTTCTCCTTTTCGTCATATTCAGAGACAATGATGTGACCCTCTTTTGCAGGGTAGATGTTTGTCTTCACTGTATTATTGGTTCTGGCGATCTTACGCATGATCTTCTTCTCGTGTACGTTATAGATCATAATATCTTTTGCAGCTTTAACGATCAGGAAAGAAGTCTTTGTGTCCGGATTGGTTAATGGATAGAAGCTACAATTGTCTTCTGTTTTAAATGTCGGCGGGAAGTTCTTCCGTTTGTGGATGTCGGTGCCGATACTGTCCACATAACTCATCTTGCCGTCTTTATCCATTTTCATGAGCAGTACATCATCAAAAGAATAAGCACCATATGCTCCTGTTGACATCATGATAATACCAGGGACCAGCAATGGCGCCGTGATGGAGCCTATAATGATAGCTGCTTTACTGCTCCTTGCTTTCAGGCGGCTTCCTAGAAAATAAGTGTTGCCTTCATAGTCTCTGAAAGAAGGACGAGGCACGATATGACCCTGGGCGCTTTGGATGTACCCCTTTTTGTCGATCTCTTTATTTGTACTGTCAGCCCAGCAATAATAGACAGTTTTCACGTCTTCTTTATGTGCGGCATTCACATCTATTTTATAAACACCTTGTATTTGTCCTTTGGAGATCGCATTAACGCCGGCCAGGTCAACAGAAGGAGATGTATTACCAATGATACCGGAAATAAACAATTTACCAGTCACAGGATCATTGCCGAATCCGAGGATGTCCAACATACGTCTCTTTTTATCTTTCAGCTGTAGTTTCAGCGTAGGAGAGTTGGTCGTACCGCTATAGCCGAACAGGGTATAGCCACTGCCATATTCCATATCTGCTTTTTGGGTCAGCAGGTAGATGTCATCACCAGCTGTATGCAGATAATAACTTGCAGCCACTTCTTTTATCTGTCTTTCACTGATCTTTTCACCGGCAGTATTGAAAGTGAATAAAGGCTTTTTAGTCTTATCTCCGTAAAAGGCAGCAAAACCTTTATTGCTGATGTTTTTCAGCTGAATGTCTTCTTTAAACGGCAGCGCATTTGCTTCGTATCCTTTCAGTGCCAGATAAATATCTATGTCCGCTTTTCTTTCAAAAGTTTTTGTGATCTCACCCTGGAGGTTAATGAACTGTGCGAAGAAGGATATGTAACCTTTCTTTGCAGCGTGCTTGTAGGAGATCTTATGTTTTGGTGTTGTACCTAATACGTCGCTCTTGATATATGCGAGACAAAGGATATCCTGTTCAAACGCTACGGCGCGCAGGTTCAGTTTCTGTTCACGGAATTTCACCTTTCCGATATCGTTCAGATTTTCGTCCATGATAGTGACCTCGTAGTTGAAGGAGTCCTTACTGGCTTTTTCCAGTTCTGTGAATGTCATATAACCGACGAGACTTCCATCCTGCATAATGCTGTGCAGGGAGGTCGAAATACCACTGCCAACCTGTTTGAATACCCTGGACTGGGCGTGGGTAGTTAGTACAACAAATAAAGTGTACAGGAATAATAGGAATCGTTTTTTCATTTTAAAAAGTTTGAAAAGTGCAACGATGAGGTATGGGTTTGAAATATATAGTGTATAGGGCCTGTACCGGTAGAAAGGTGATATGCAATGAAGTGCTGGCTTCAGTACGCTTATAGGCAAGCGTGCTGTCAATTGTACGAACAGTTATGGTCTTATGCGACCAGGTATGAGGTATCATGCAATTTGTCCCCTTCTTAGGTATAGGTATGATTTCTAATGCAATATAGTGAAAATATATGCTATGTAACTGAAATTCATTTTCAGGAAGAGGAGAAATAAAAAGGGCTGTCCCACCATTGGCGGACAGCCCCTTTCCCATTTAGGCTAATTTAGAAGGCTATATTAATGCCGGCAAAGAAATTGGTGCCAGCCATCGGATAATATCCGTTAGACGATTTTTCGACACCTTCCTCTTTAAATGCATAGGTCCATCCGTTAGGAGCGTACTTCTTATTCCAGATATTGTTCAGCACGAACTGAATACCCAGTTCTTTAAAGAGAGGCTGAGGAATGATGTAGTTGAAGCGCAGGTCATTGGTATAATAACCGTCCAGGCTGCGTTCTTTTACTTCCGAGTTGTCGAGGTATTGTCTGCTGACATACTTACCGATCAGGCTTACTTCCAGATTCTTCACTGGTCTTGCAGACAAGTTATAACCGCCTACAAAAGAAGGGGAGAAGGCGATGTTGGTGCTGTTGTAAACAACGGTATCCTGTGCACCGGTGTCAAAATTGTCGATAAAATACTGGAAGTTCTGCACCTTGTTGCGGCTGAAGGCTGCATTCGCAGAAAGCGTAAACAGGCGGCCCAGGCGGGTGCTACCTTGTAATTCGATACCGGCGCGGTAGCTTTTAGGAATGTTGGTGCGGGTATAAGCGCCTACATCGTTCAGTTTCCCGGTTTGTACCAGCTGGTTTTTATAGTTCATGTAGTAGGCATTTGCCTGCAACACGATGTTACCGGTGCGGTAAGTATAACCAGCTTCTACATCGCGCAGTGTTTCATGTTTAGGGGTGTTATTTACACCTGCTTCGAAGTCGTCGCGGTTAGGTTCTTTGTTGCCCACAGCAAAGGAGGCGTATACTTCCTGACGATCGTTCAGCGTGTAAGAAATACCTGCTTTCGGATTGAAGAAGTTGTAATCATTATGTTGTATCAGGGAAGGATTTTTATCGAATCCGTCGATGTTGTATTGTACGGTGCGGTATTGCAGGTCTGCAAACAGGCGTAATGCGGAAGTGATTTTATATTGTCCTTTCCAGTATACGTTCAGATCGCGTTTGAATGCGTCGTTGTCGTAGTATTTGTGGTCTTTATCGATCGGGTATTGCGCCCAGATGATCTTACCATAGTGACCGCCTTCATAGCGGTTCCATCCGCCACCCAGGCTCCAGCTCAGTTTATCGCCTTTGTAGTTTACGGAGAAGATGCCACCGTAGAAGTGGTTGTCCAGCCAGAGTTGTCTGATGAGATCTGTATGTGTCACAGGAGCGCCGTTGATCACAGGATCTGTGATGCCGTAATCAGCAAAGGCTTCCTGTTCGCGGTACTGTTCGTAGTAACCTCTGCCACGGGTGTAGTGTGCAGCCACGTTGAAGTCCAGTTTACTGCTCAGTGACTGGTTCAGGAATAACTGGTAATGGTCCTGTTGATAGTTGTCTGTTTCGTTGTCGTAGTAAGTACCGTCAGATTTTTGGCCTGCGGAATTGTAGGTACGGTGTGTCTTCAGTGAGTCGAGAGGCACGCCGTTCCATGCCTGGTAGGTTTTTTCCTTACCGGAAAATACGTTCAGACGGATAGCGGTATTCTTCGAAATATAAGCCGCAGAAGTATAGAAAGATTTCAGGTCAGAAGAGGCACGATCCATGTAACCATCAGAAGATATTTTGGATAATCTGGCGTCGATGGTGAAATGGTTATTGATTAATCCGGAGCCTACTTTTACGGTGTTTTTCCAGGAGTTGTAAGATCCGACACTGCTGTTAACTTCTGCGTATGCTTTATCTCTGAAATCGTTGGTGCTGAGATTGAGCGAAGCGCCGAAAGCACCAGCTCCGTTGGTAGATGTACCTACACCCCGTTGTAATTGTATACTGCTTACAGAAGAAGCGAAATCGGGCATATTTACAAAGAAAGTACCCTGTGATTCCGCGTCATTGATAGGAATACCATTGGCAGTAACGTTGATACGCGTGATATCAGATCCTCTGACACGGATGCCGGTATAACCGATACCTGTACCAGCGTCGGAGTTGGTTACTACGCCTGGGAGCTGATTCAGCAGCAGGGGCAGGTCCTGACCCAGGTTCTGTTTTTTGATCTCTTCTGCAGTCAGGGTAGATTGTGTGAAAGGAGCATGTTCTCCCACACGGAGACTGGAGATCTCAACAGGTTTTACAAAGAGACCGGTTTCTTCCAGCGAAAAATCTGTCTGGATGGTATTACCAGTCGCGTTGATGTTCGTGGTCAACTGTTTGTATCCGAGGTAGCTCACCTGTAAGGTATACTGACCTTTAGACGGAATAGTAAAGCGGTATTGACCATTGGCGTTGGTATGCATACCAGCGTTGGTGGAGGGGATACTTACGGAAACACCTTCCAGCGGTTTTCCGTTGGATTTGTTGGTAACGACTCCGGTCAGCACAGTTTGCGCATGCACAGTACTTAAGCTGCAGAGCAGCAAAAGGAATAAAAATTGTCTCATGGACTATGACGGTTTAATAGCTTACAATCTGTAGCTTTCAACTTAACAAATGGGTAAGGAAGAGATTGTTCGCTTACCTTTCCTAAACAGCATTACCTGGTCAGGTTCAACGGGTCTGATCTCAGCCTGATAGTAAGGCACCCCGAGGTGAAACCGGGAGTTCTGATAATTTATTGCGCGAGATGCGCACTCCTGTTTCCGGGAACAAAGTTATAGCGGTCGTCGTTAAAAAGTGAAAATATTTTTCATAATGACAGAAATAGTATAATTTCCATTCCTCTACATGTCTCTTCAGAATTAAATACTCCCTGAACTTTTTTATTGTTAACCATAATTAGAATCTGTAATGATTAAGCTACAATTAATCGGGCATCTGGGACATGATGCAGTTCAGCGGAATGTAAATGGTCATACTGTTTTAGGCTTTCGCGTGGCGCATACGGAGCGCTTTAAGGCGCGGGATGGTGAGTTGCAGGAAAGGACGACCTGGGTAGATTGTTCGCTCTGGAACAAGGAGAAGGTGGGTCCTTATCTGAAAACGGGTACCCGTGTGTTTGTCGAGGGAAATCCTTCGGCAGATAATTATGTGAACGGCCAGGGTGAAAATGTGTCGGTATTGCGTTTAAAAGTCTTGCAATTGCAGCTGTTGACGAGTCGCCGTGATGGTGGTAAGCGGGAAAATGAGGTGGAGGAGATTGTGATGGTGAATGAAGATCCGGCGGATGATCTGCCGTTTTAGGAGATGATAAACACCGCAGATATGAAAGAAGGCTGTTGCGCTGTAGGCGGACAGCCTTTTTCTTTGTGGAGAGGGAAAGCAGGACGAATCAGTCTGTCCCCGGGAAGGTTTGAGAACAGAAGTATAAAAGCCGGATATCTATGGTGACTTTAGCACATCAGGGCATTATAATGGCTTTGATCCTTGTTATTCAACGCGTTGCTATGGAAGAGTATGGCAATGATATGTCTTTATGTAAAGAGGAAATAAGGCCATATTACAGGGATGGGAAGTGTTTACCAGGCTGATGGAGGTAGCAGGGGAGAAGTATGCCTGGATGACAGGTGGACATGAGGTGGACTTGATCAGTATATATGATTGTACATCAATTGTTTATGAAGTGTCAGTAATGCGCATTCCAATGACCTTCCGACGGCAGTGTGGTGGTTTTTTGCTGAGATTGGAGGCAAAGTATATACGTTCCTGATAGACACGTATAAGATATTGTGCATATCATTAGCGGGCTTTACCAGCGTATTTTTGATTGAAATGAATGAAACGAAGATTTTATTTCCAGCTTTTATACAAAGGTTTTTTATATCCTGTAACCCTTTGTAGTAAAGGGTTACAGGATGGTGAAGTTACGTTGTTATTCTCTGTTTGATGCATGTAAAAAGCGTTTTTTCTAAAAAAGATTTGGCAGGAATGATTTTAATCCTATCTTTGCAACCTCATTGCGAGGTAGAGCAGAGGTAGCTCGTCGGGCTCATAACCCGAAGGTCAGGGGTTCGAATCCTCTCCTCGCTACTAACAAAAAAGCCGAATCTGATTCGGCTTTTTTTATTTCAGGAAGTTCAGGAAATTAGTAGTGCATGCATAAAGCGGGTTTTGTAAATATCTTCGGTAAGGCCAATGCAGGGAAAAGTACCCTGATGAACGCTCTGGTGGGCGAGAAACTGGCTATTGTATCTCCGAAGGTCCAGACAACAAGACATCGTATTACGGGTGTGGTGACAACACCGGAATATCAGATCGTATTCTCTGATACGCCCGGTATTATTGATCCCCGTTATCGTCTGCACGAAAAAATGATGGGTGCTGTTAAGTCTGCCCTGGAAGACGCCGACGTGGCCATGTTAATCATGGACGTGAAGGATAATCTGGAAGAAAACCTCTCTCTGTTTGCATCACTCAAACTAAAAGCCCGCACCATATTGGTGCTGAATAAGTCAGATCTGCTGATGAAGGAAGAGCTGGATGTGCTGGTGAAAAAGTGTGAAGAGTGGGGCAAGGCAGAAAAAGTAGTGCTGATATCAGCGATGCAGGGTAAAGGTGTACCGGCATTGCTGCAGACTATCGTAGGCATGCTCCCCGAAAGCGAGCCTTTCTACCCGGAAGATACCTTAACAGATAAGTCTACACGCTTCTTCGTAGGCGAAATCGTCCGGGAAAAAATATTCCAGCTCTTTGACGAAGAGATCCCTTATCATACAGCAGTAGCTGTAACACAGTTCCAGGAAAAGAATACGCTGATCAAAATTTCAGCGGATATTATCGTGACGCGTGAAACGCAGAAAGCGATTATCCTGGGCGACAAAGGATCTTCCATTAAAAAGATCGGTACACTGGCCCGCCAGGATATTGAGAAATTTGTGGGTCAGAAAGTGTTCCTTGAACTGTTTGTGAAGGTAAGAGGCAAATGGCGGGATAATGATATTTATTTAAAGGAATACGGTTATTAATTTTATTTAGTTATGGCAGGATTTACAGTAGCAATCGTCGGTCGTCCAAACGTAGGGAAATCTACGCTTTTCAACCGTTTGCTGGAACAGCGTAAAGCCATCGTGGATGACGTGAGCGGTGTTACGCGTGACAGACAATACGGTGTGGCGGACTGGAACGGGAAATCGTTCAACGTGATTGATACCGGTGGTTTTGTATCCAGAAGTGAAGATGTATTCGAGCGTGAGATACGCAAACAGGTGAAAATAGCTATGGAGGAAGCAAACCTCCTGCTGTTCATGTGTGATGTAGCAACCGGTATTACCGACCTGGATGCGGAGATGGCAGATATTCTGCGTCGCTCTTCCAAACCGGTGATCCTTGTGGTGAATAAAGTAGATAATGCTACCCGTCAGCTGGAAGCGACGGAGTTCTATAGCCTGGGTTTTGAAAAGGTATTTTTCATGTCTTCCATGAGTGGTAGCGGTAGTGGTGAACTGTTGGATGAAATTACCGGTCAGATCCCGGAAGATGATGAAACAAGAGAAGCGATAGAAGCAGCGGAAGCATTGCCTAAAATCGCGATTATCGGTCAGCCGAACGTAGGTAAATCATCCCTGCTGAACGCCCTGATCGGTGAAGAAAGGAACATTGTGTCTGATATTCCGGGTACTACCCGCGATACCATCCACACACACTATAAAATGTTCCAGAAAGATTTCGTACTGATTGATACAGCGGGTTTACGCCGTAAAAATAAAGTGCAGGAAGACCTGGAATTCTATTCCGTTATCCGTGCAATCAAAGCAATGGATGAAGCAGATGTTTGTCTGCTGCTGCTGGATGCAACCAAAGGTGTCACTGCACAGGATCTTAGTATTTTCAGTCTGGCCGGCCGTAAAGGTAAAGGTCTCGTAGTACTGGTAAATAAATGGGACCTGATCGAAGATAAGAGTACCAACTCTGCACGGGATTATGAGAAAGACCTGAAAGGACGTCTGGCGCCATTCAGCGACGTACCGGTAATATTCACCTCCGTTGTGGAAAAGCAGCGTATTTTCAAGGCGATTGAAGAGGCTTTACGTGTATACGATAACCGTAAACGTAAGGTACAGACTTCAAAACTGAACGAAGTGATGCTGAAGGCGATCGAATCTTTCCACCCACCGGTAGTAAGAGGTATTCCTATCAAAATCAAGTATGTAACGCAGCTACCGACATTTACACCGGCTTTCGCGTTCTTCTGTAACCTGCCGGACGACGTAAAACAGCCATATCGTAACTACCTTGAAAATCAGCTGCGTAGCAATTTTGATTTTGAGGGTGTACCATTGAAACTGTTTTTCAGAAAGAAATAAAAGTAAATTTTAGCACAGGTATTGTTCCATAACTAAAAATAACTATACCTTTGCGCATCTTTTAAAACAAACTAAGCATGAAAAAATTATTCTTCTTCGCAGTTGCTGCCGGTATGTTCTTCGTAGCTTGCAACAGCGGTGCATCTACTACTTCTGCTGATTCTACTGCTACTGCTCCAGCTGCTGATACAGTTGCTGCTGCTCCAGTTGATTCTGCTGCTACAACTGTAGATTCTGCTGCTACTCCAGCTGCTGATACTACTGCTGCTGCTCCTGCTGCAGAAGCAAAACACTAATCCTGTTTTGTAGAATTAATTTATTGGCCGTCTCGTGTAAACGAGGCGGTTTTCTTTTTGGACAAGACTTGCCAGGGAGGAATTAAGAATTAAGAATTAAGAGTTGGAATGCAGCGGAGATAGGTGCGAAGTGTGATGGCAACACTGTCAGTATGGTTTCAACTGGCAGTAAGTTTGACTTGAACTGGTAAAAGCGATTGTTAGGCGTATGTGTTGAATAGTAAAATATTATCATAAAAGAGAGGGCGTCCGCTATCAACGGACGCCCTCTCTTTTATGGCTTAGGAACGCTTAATTTTTAATTCTTAATTTCTATTTTTTATTCAGCACCTGTATCGCCTTTTTCATCATTTCATCATCCTTATTCAGCGACTCATAAAAACCTGCATAACTCCACATCTGTCTGGCCAGTAATGCTTTCAGACGTGTTTTGATCTCATTTTCATCGTGCGGTTTGATAGATTCAACACCACGGATACTGTCTTTCACCGCAAATGCTTTATAAGCATTGTACAGTTCATTGGATACCTGGAACTGGTTGCTGAAATCAGTAGCGTCCTTATAACGTTTGAACTCGTCTTTATGGCTGCTGAAGTACTGGTAAGTGAAATTGCTGAATGTACTACGGGAATACATGCTGGTCAGCACATTGGAGAAACGGCTGGTGTCAAACGGCATGAAGATGTCCGGTGTGATACCGCCTCCGCCATATACAACACGGCCGCTGGCAGTTTTGAACTGAATCGTATCTAACTGGTGGATGCTATCGCTGTTAACAAATTCACCATGGTTGAAGCGGTTCATGATATCATCATCATAAGCTTCACGACCTTCCGCGTAAGATTTCTGGATGCTTCTGCCGGAGTTGAGGTAGTATCGCGCTACGGTCAGACGTAGTGCACCGCCATTACTCAGGTCAAACTGTTCCTGTACGAGACCTTTACCAAAGGTACGGCGACCGATAATGGTGCCACGGTCCCATTCCTGTACGGCACCTGCGAGAATTTCACTGGCACTGGCAGAACCTTCGTCTGTCAGGATGGTCAGTCCGCCTTTTTCAAACAGCCCTGGTTTTTCACAACGGTAGTCCGAACGCGGGTAGCTTTTCCCTTTTGTATATACGATCAGTTTGTTATCATCCAGCAGTTCGTCTGCGATACGGGTAGCGGCATCCAGATAACCGCCCGGATTCTGACGCAGGTCGATCACCAGTTTGGTCATACCCGCCTTGGTCAGTTTGCGCATGGCGTCCATGAACTCCTGGTAGGTGGTACCGGCGAACTTGTTGATTTTGATATAGCCGATTTCCGGAGAAACCATATAAGAGGCGTCGATGCTATATAATGGGATATCGCCGCGGATGATCTGAATAGGTGTCATTTTCTGCTGGCGGAGCATGGTAACTGTCACTTTTGAGTTTTTCGGGCCCCGTAACAGTTTTCTGATCTTATCGCCGGAGATGTTGTTGCCTGCCACCAGGGAGTCGTTTACCTTAATGATCTTATCACCTGTTTGTACGCCTGCTGTTTCTGACGGACCGCCGGAAACAACGGATACTACGTTCACCGTGTCAGCGATGATATTGAATTCCACACCGATACCGGAGAAATGACCTTCGAGGTCTTCATTCACGGTTTGCAGATTGGAGGGCGGTATGTAGATAGAGTGTGGATCCAGGTGGCTCAGCAGTCCCTGGATGGCTTCCTCCTGAAGATCGTCTACCTTTAAGGTATCTACGTATTTTATTTTCAGCAGATCCATGACTTCCTGGAGCGGAGCCCGGCTGGGCCGGGTGAATAGTAAGGTCTGCGCCCCTGTATTGGCGCCTGGCATTTTGTGCCCCAGATACATTCCCAATGCCAGTACTATCGCAAATAAGAGAGGTAAAAAAACATTCAGTTTCCTGTTCGACATAATCATGTATTGAAAACAGCGAAAAGCTAAGCTTGTATCTTGTCGCTATTTATTTAACTTGTGGCAAAAATAGTATATTAAAGCTCAACCTTCAACGGAAGTGTCATGAAAGTACAGCTAATTGCAGATAGTGGATCTACCAAGGCAGAATGGTGCCTGTTGGGGGCCAGAGAGACCGGCCGTTACAAGACAACCGGTATCAGCCCGTATTTTCTGAATGCAGCACAGATCAAAGAGCTGCTGGAGAAAGAGTTACTACCGCAACTACCTCCCGATGTGCAGATAGACGAGGTCCATTATTATGGAACCGGTTGTTTACAGCGTAAGAGTGTCGAGATTGTGGAATCTGCCCTGAAAGCCGTATGGCCTGTTGCGGCAATAGAGGTGAACCACGACCTGATGGGAGCTGCCAGAGGCTTGTGTGGGAAAGAGCCGGGTATCGCGAGTATCCTAGGGACGGGGTCTAATTCCTGTTATTTTGACGGCAAGACCATTCAGAAGAACAATCCCGGACTCGGTTATGTACTGGGAGACGAGGGGAGTGGCGCTTACCTGGGTAAAAAACTCCTGCAATACTATCTATATAACTCCTTTGACGAAGAGCTGAAGGCGCGTTTTGACGCCCAGTATAACACCAATCATGAGGAGATACTGGAAAACGTGTACCGCAGACCGCTTCCTAACCGCTACCTGGCTAGTTTTGCGCAGTTTCTGGGCGAGAACAGGGGCCATTTCATCGTAGAAAACATCCTGGAAGACAGTTTAAACGAATTCTTCTTTAGCCATATTTATAAGTACAGCGAAAGCTGGACACACCCACTGCACTTCACCGGAAGTATAGCCTGGCATTTCCAGGATATCCTGAATGAACTGTGTGAACTGTATGAGTTGCAGATGGGCCGGATATTGCGCAGTCCTATGGATGGACTGATGGCATATCATCAATAATCAAATTAACTACCAATGTCTTTTCAGAGAATAACAGAGCAGACGTCGCACTACCGTCACCTGGAGAAAATGAGTGTGCAGGAGATCCTCAGCAACATCAATCAGGAAGATAATACCGTACCCCAGGCCATTGCAAAGGCGCAACCCCAGATAGAAAAGCTGGTGACCGTCATTGCGGATAAAATGCTGGCAGGCGGCCGCCTGTTTTATCTCGGTGCAGGTACCAGCGGCCGTTTAGGCATTGTGGATGCTTCCGAGTGCCCCCCTACATTTGGCGTCCCTCACGGACTGGTGGTCGGACTGATCGCCGGAGGAGATACCGCTATCCGCCGGGCGGTGGAGTTTGCAGAGGATGACCGGGAGCAGGGATGGAAAGACCTGCAGGCATATGATATCACTTCTAAAGACGTGGTGGTAGGTATCGCTGCCAGCGGTACGACCCCATATGTGATCGGCGCCCTGAATAAGTGCCGTGAGAATGGTGTGATTACCGGCAGTATCTGCTGTAACCCTGAAGCGCCTTTGTCGGCAGCTGCGGACTATCCGGTAGAGGTAGTGGTAGGGCCGGAGTTTATCACCGGCAGTACCCGTATGAAAAGCGGTACCGCGCAAAAGCTGGTACTGAATATGATCTCAACGGCTGTTATGATCCAGTTAGGCCGGGTAGAAGATAATAAGATGGTCAATATGCAGCTGAGCAATGATAAGCTGGTAGATAGAGGCGTGAAGATGCTGATGGAGAAATTATCGCTGACTGACTATGAAAAGGCAAAAGCCATGTTGCTTAAAGCCGGTAGTGTCAGAAAGGCGATTGAAGACTATATATAGTTACGAATTTTTCCAGAAATGCAACGTTTCTATTTTTTGAATTTTAGGACGAAATTTGTAGAAACGAACATTTCAGCGTTAGAGTGACATGCACGATATAGAACCTTTTTATAACTGGCGGCACCTGTATACAGCAGAGGAAGATGAATTATCTCCTTTTTACGGAAGGGAGTACAGTGAGTTCACTTACAGCAATACTGTATATAATTATTATGTACATCCCCAGTGGGATGAGTTTGGTTCCCGGACCCTCTACATAAAGGTGCTGTTTGCCGACTATCAGTTCAACTATGCCATAATTGAGGTGCTGGGAGAATGGAATGATGCGATCGAAAATGACATCATGACCCTCAAACGTGATGTGATAGACGTGATGATAGCGAGCAAAATCAACAAATTTATACTGATCACGGAGAATGTGATGAACTTCCACTCTTCAGACGATTGTTATTATGAGGAGTGGTGGGACGATATCCGTGATGAAGGTGGATGGATCGTATCGCTCAATATGCCGGAGCAGACGAAACAGGAGTTTGTGAAAGCACACCTGGATAATTACGTTCACCTGCTGGAAGTCGAAAAATGGCGTACTTACCAGCCGCAACATCTTTATACCCTTGTCGACAATACAATGATGCGTCGGCTTGAATAGGCTCCCCGAACAAAGGGTAGCCTTCTTTGTTTAATTTCCATGTATGAGAAACGATTGGGCGCTAACTGTCAGGTTAGCCCCGGTAGATTGTCAGCAGCTGCATAAGCTGATGCCGGCAGAAACAATCAGCTGGCCCTCAATTGGAAACCAAAAACTGAGAAATATCATTTGGTTTTAATTTTTCCTGCGCTAAATTTGCGCGATATATTCGAATTATTATCATATCATCTTTAAGGAAGCTTAGAATTTAACTTATGAAGTGGTCACAGTTCTTTAATACCTCTATCGGTAAAAAATTATTAGTGGGTGCTACCGGCCTGTTCCTGTGTAGTTTTGTAATCGTGCACCTGGCTGGTAATCTCGCATTACTCAAAAACGATGAGGGCGAAGCTTTTAACACTTATGCCGCATTCATGAGCCACAACGGCCTGATCCAGTTCATCGCCTGGGGATTGAAGATCGTTATTCTTATCCACGCTATTCTTGCTTTTCAACTCACATTCCGTAACAGAGCTGCACGTCCTGTAAAGTACGCTGTCAATCCTGGTAACCAGACTTCATCCTGGTTCAGCCGTCAGATGGCTATTATGGGTAGCATCCTGTTCGTGTTCCTGTGTATTCACCTGAAAGATTTCTGGTGGATGATGCACTACGGTGAAATGGTTGAGAAAACTTACCCTGGTGAAACCCACCCTGTAAGAGATCTGTATGAAGCAACCCGTGTTGCTTTCGAACAGGGCTGGCTGGTTGCGGTTTACGTAATCGGTATGGTTGGCCTGTCTTTCCACCTGATCCACGGATTCAAGAGTGCTTTCCAGACTTTCGGTCTGAATCATGTAAAGTACAATGGCCTGATCAATTTCGTAGGCGTTTGGTTATTCGGGGTGCTCATTCCAGTTGGTTTTGCCATCATCCCTCTCTGCATTCATTTCAAATTAGTTTAGTAAAGTAAAGTAAGGATATATGTTGAACTCAAAAATTCCTGCCGGTTCATTAGACAAGAAATGGGAAGATTATAAAGGCCATTGTAAGCTGGTAAACCCGGCTAACAAGCGCAACATGGAAGTGATCATAGTGGGTACCGGTCTGGCAGGGGCTTCTGCCGCTGCATCTCTGGGAGAGTTAGGCTATAAAGTGAAGGCTTTCTGCTTTCAGGATAGCCCACGCCGTGCGCACAGTATTGCTGCGCAGGGTGGTATCAACGCTGCAAAGAATTACCAGAACGACGGTGACTCCGTGTTCCGTCTGTTTTATGATACTGTAAAAGGTGGCGACTACCGTGCCCGCGAAGCAAACGTGCATCGTCTGGCAGAAGTGAGTGGCAATATCATCGACCAGTGCGTGGCTCAAGGTGTTCCTTTCGCCCGCGAATATGGTGGATTACTCAGCAACCGCTCTTTCGGTGGTACTCAGGTACAGCGTACCTTCTACGCTGCCGGTCAGACCGGTCAGCAGCTGCTGCTAGGCGCATACTCCGCACTGGAACGCCAGGTAGCTTTAGGTAACGTAACCATGTACAACCGTCATGAAATGCTTGAAGTGGTAACGATAGATGGTAAGGCACGTGGTATCATTGCCCGTGATCTGATCACCGGTAAACTGGAGCGTCACTTCGGCCATGCTGTACTGCTGTGTACAGGTGGTTATGGTAACGTGTTCTACCTGTCCACAAACGCAATGGGGTCTAACGTAACTGCTGCCTGGAAAGCTACCCGTAAAGGTGCTTACTTCGGTAACCCTTGTTACACACAGATTCACCCGACCTGTATCCCTGTTTCCGGAGATCATCAGTCTAAACTGACCCTGATGTCCGAGTCACTGCGTAACGATGGTCGTATATGGGTGCCTAAAAAACAGAACGACAACCGTAAAGCTGCTGATATTCCTGAAGAAGAGAGAGACTACTACCTGGAAAGAAGATATCCGGCCTTCGGTAACCTGGTACCACGTGACGTGGCATCCCGCGCTGCGAAGGAAAGATGTGATGCCGGTTATGGTGTAGGTAGCTCCAAACAGGCGGTATACCTCGACTACGCTGCTGCGATCGAACGTTACGGTAAAATCGAAGCAAACAAACGTCAGATGCACAATGCTTCTGTCGCTGAAATAACTAAACTGGGTAAAGAAGTAGTTGCTGAGAAATACGGTAACCTCTTCGATATGTACGCCAAGATCACCGGTGAGAACCCATACGAAGTGCCAATGCGTATCTATCCTGCGGTTCACTATACAATGGGTGGCCTCTGGGTGGACTATGAACTGATGACTTCTATCACTGGTCTGTACGCACTGGGTGAAGCTAACTTCTCTGACCACGGTGCAAACCGTCTCGGTGCTTCCGCACTGATGCAGGGTCTGGCTGATGGTTACTTCGTTATTCCTTACACACTGGGTAATTACCTGGCAGATGATATCAGAACGAAAGCAATCCCAACTGACCACCCTGCTTTCGTTGAAGCAGAGAAGCATGTACAGGATACTATCAATCAGCTGATGAATATCAAGGGTACCAAATCCGTAGACCACTTCCACAAGAAACTGGGCAAGATCATGTGGGATAAATGCGGTATGGCGCGTAACGAACAGGGTCTGAAAGAGGCAATCGTTGAAATTCAGCAATTGCGCGCAGAGTTCTGGAAAGATGTACGTATCCCTGGCGATGCAAACGAGTTTAACCCTGAACTGGAGAAAGCAGGCCGTGTGGCTGACTTCCTGGAACTGGGAGAACTGATGTGCGTAGATGCATTAAACCGTCGTGAATCCTGCGGAGGTCACTTCCGTGAGGAATCTCAGACACCAGACGGTGAAGCACAACGTGATGACGATAACTTTGCTTACGTAGCTGCATGGGAATATAAAGGACCTAGCCAGTTTGAGCTGCACAAAGAAGCACTTGAGTTCGTAGAATGTAAACCAACTCAACGTAGCTATAAATAATATTCACAACAGTAATAGTCCAATAGATATGGAACATTATAACATGAATCTCACACTTAAAGTGTGGAGACAGAAAAATACAAACGCACAGGGACATTTTGAAAGCTACCAGGTTCCTGGTGTTTCTTCCGAAATGTCATTCCTTGAAATGTTTGATGTGCTGAATGAGCGTCTGATCAATGAAGGTAAAGAGCCTGTTGCATTCGACCACGACTGTCGTGAAGGGATCTGCGGAGCCTGTTCCATGCATATCAATGGCCGTGCACACGGTCCTTGGGCTGGTACTACTACCTGTCAGCTGCACATGCGCGCATTCAAAGATGGCGATACCATCACTGTTGAGCCATGGAGAGCCGGTTCTTTCCCTGTAGTGAAAGACCTGACCGTTGACAGAGGTGCTTTTGACCGTATCATCGAAGCAGGTGGTTATGTATCTGTAAATACAGGTAATGCACAGGATGCTAATAATATCCTGGTTCCAAAAGATAAAGCTGACGCAGCATTCGCAGCAGCAGCATGTATCGGTTGCGGCGCCTGTGTAGCAGCTTGTAAAAACTCTTCAGCTATGCTGTTCGTTTCTGCGAAAGTATCCCAGCTGGCATTACTGCCACAGGGTCAGCCTGAAAAGAAATCAAGAGCGCTGAACATGATCGCTCAGATGGATAAAGAAGGTTTTGGTAGCTGTACCAACACCGGCGCCTGTGAAGCGGAATGTCCGAAAGAAATTTCCCTGACAAATATTGCACGTCTGAACCGCGAGTACATTGCCGCTGGTCTCAGCTATGAAAAATAGCAGTTGTCAAGATTGTATTGGTGAATACCATGATCCCCTTCGTTCTTAACGAGGGGGATTTTTTTTGTATATTGTTTATGTTAAAACCCTTCAGCACTCAAATTTTACGTTATGACAGACAACTCCAGGAGAAAATTCCTCCGTGACCTCGGAGGTACAGCCGCCTTGCTGGGCGCCGGTTCATTGGCCGCATTCGGGAAAGAGCAGGTACATCTGCTGACACCTGACACCCGCATCTCTGCCAACGACAAAATCCGCATCGGATGCATTGGTATGGGCATTATGGGCTTCGGGGATGTGGAAACCGCCCTCAAAGTACCCGGTGTCGAATTTGTAGCCGCCGCCGACCTCTATACCGGGCATCTTGATAAGGTGAAGGAAGTTTATGGAAAAGATATTTTCACGACCCGTGACTACCGTGAACTGCTCAACAGAAAAGATGTCGACGCTGTGATCGTCGCCACGCCCGACCACTGGCATGACACTATCTCTATCGATGCCATGGAAAAAGGGAAAGCCGTGTACTGCGAAAAACCAATGGTGCAGCAGATTGAAGAAGGGCATAAAGTGATTGCCACACAACAGCGCACAAAGGCCGTTTTTCAGGTGGGTAGCCAGCGGGTAAGCAGTATAGCCCTCCTGGAGGCAAAGAAGCGCTACGAGGCCGGAGAAATAGGTCAGCTGAACGTTGTGGAAGCGCGTATGGACCGTCATGACGCATTAGGCGCCTGGCAATACTCCATCCCGCCGGATGCCACTCCCGCCAATGTGGATTTTGACACCTTCCTGAAAGATACCGCCAAAATACCTTTTGATCCCGTACGCTTCTTCCGCTGGCGCAATTATAAAGCCTACGGCACCGGTATCCCGGGCGACCTGTTCGTACACCTTATTTCCGGTCTGCATTTTATCACCGGCTCCCTGGGCCCGGAACGTATCTACGCCAGCGGTAACCTGGTACAGTGGAAGGACGGACGTGATGTACCGGATGTGGTAGTGGCTATATTCGATTATCCGGAGACCAAAACACACCCGGCTTTCCAGATGACCTTACGTGTAAACTTCGCCGATGGCGGCGGGGGAGGAGAATTTACCCGCTTTATCGGTACAGAAGGCGTACTGGAACTGGGCTGGGATGATTTTAAGATCAAAAAACATAAGCTGTCCCAGGCGCCCGGTTATGGTGGATGGGATACCTGGAATACCTTTACCAAGAGTACCCAGGACGCTTATGTGAAGCAATACAACGAGAAATACCCGGCTGACCTGCGTAAACCTGCCCAGCGCTCTGAAAACGCCTATGCGGCTCCGCAGGGCTATGACTCCCGTAAAGACCATTTTATCAACTTTTTTGAGTCTATGCGGACAGGCAAAGCGGTCGTGGAGGATGCCACCTTTGGCTTACGTGCAGCGGGTCCTGCATTGGTTACCAATGAAAGTTATTTCAGTAAAAAAGTGGTACACTGGGATGCGCAAAAAATGAGAATTGTGTAACAGTATATGTATTACATTCGTAGCCTCAATTTATCACCTATGAGGAAAGCCGCTGCATTTATCATGATGTTGTCAGGCATGGGCCTGTTTGCCTGTAAGGAAAATAAGAAAAGTATGTCAGCCGAAATTAAAACGATAAAGCCGCCGGTAGCGGAACAGAGAGATACGACAATGACCATTCACGGAGACGCCAGGGTAGACAAATACTACTGGATGAACGACCGGAATGACCCCGAAGTGATCAGTTATCTGACAGCGGAGAATAACTATCTCGATACCATCATGGAACCGCATAAGGAGCTGAGAAAGAAGTTGTACGAAGAGATGCGGGGCCGTATCATGGAAACTGACGCCAGCGTGCCTTATCTGAAAAACGGGTACTACTATTACAGCCGTTACGAAACAGGAAAGGAATATCCTATCTACTGTCGTAAAAAAGGCAGTCTGGAGGCTACGGAAGAAATCATCCTCAACGTGAATGTACTGGCGGTTGGGCATCAGTACTACCAGGTAGGCGCTATATCAGTCAGTCCGGATGCACAGTGGCTGGCTTATGGCGTAGACACGGTAAGCCGTCGTAAATACACCATCTACATCAAGAACCTGCAGACAGGTGAAGTACTGGCAGATGCTATTCCGGAAACCTCCGGCAGCGCAGCCTGGGCAGGCGATAACAAGACCTTTTTCTATACAGTTAAAAACCCGGTTACACTCAGGGAAGAACGCGTGATGCGCCATGTAACAGGAACGGATGTACAGGCTGATAAGGAGATCTTCAACGAGAAAGATGAAACCTTCTATGTGGAAGTACAACGTTCTAAATCCGGTAAGTTCATCATGATAGAGAGCAGCAGCACTGTATCAACGGAATACCGCATCCTCGATGCGTCTAAACCTGATGGCGCTTTCCGTATTTTCGAACCACGCAAACGTGATCATCTTTATGAGATCGATCATCAGGATGATAAATTCTATGTTGTAACCAACTGGGATGCGGTGAACTTCAGACTAATGGAATGCGGACTGGAAAAGACTGCCCGTGAGAACTGGAAAGAGGTTATTGCACATCGTGCCGATGTACTTTTACAAGGTATTGAACTGTTCCGTCATCATATGGTGCTTAGCGAACGCAAAAATGGTCTGACACAACTGCGGGTGATCAACTCCCAGACAAAAGAAGACCACTACCTGCAGTTCGAAGAACCCGCTTATGTAGCTTCTGTTTCGATCAATCCTGAATTTGATACAAAGACACTCCGTTATTCTTATACCTCCATGCAGACGCCGGTATCTACCTACGACTATGACATGGATACAAAGAAAACAGAGCTGCGTAAAAGACAGGAAGTACTGGGTGGCTATGATCCCAAAAACTACGTAACAGAACGTCTGTATGTGACTGCGAGAGATGGGGTAAAAGTACCGGTATCACTGGTGTATAAAAAAGGATTCGAGAAGAATGGTAAGATGCCGCTGTTATTATACGGATATGGTTCCTATGGTTATAGCATAGAGCCGGGATTCAACAGCAACCGTTTAAGTTTGCTGGACAGAGGTTTTGCTTATGCCATCGCACATATCAGAGGTGGTGAGGAAATGGGCAGACAATGGTATGAAGACGGTAAACTGTTCAGGAAAATGAACACCTTTAACGACTTCATTGATTGTGCCGAATACCTGGTGAAAGCGCATTACACTGACAGTTCACATCTCTATGCAATGGGCGGCAGCGCCGGTGGCTTATTGATGGGCGCTATTGTGAATATGCGTCCGGGCTTGTGGAATGGCGTAATCGCAGCAGTTCCTTTTGTAGATGTGATCACTACGATGCTGGATGAAAGTATTCCTTTGACGACAGGCGAGTTTGACGAGTGGGGTAATCCGAAGAAAAAGGATTACTACGACTATATGAAAGCGTATTCTCCTTACGATAATGTAAAGGCACAGGCCTATCCGAACATGCTGGTGACGACAGGGCTGCATGATTCACAGGTGCAGTATTGGGAGCCTGCGAAATGGGTAGCTAAACTCCGTGAACTGAAAACGGATAATCATATGCTACTCATGCATACCAATATGGAAGCCGGTCATGGTGGCGCTTCCGGCCGTTTTAAAGCGCTGGAAGATGTCGCATTACAATATGCGTTCCTGTTGGATCTGGAAGGAAAGTGAATTCAATTAGGAATTAGGAATTAAGAATTAAGAATTATCAGAAAGAGCGTCTCACCCAAAGGTGGACGCTCTTTCTGTTATAAGGTAGTTTAGCCTTCGTAAATTGAATCAGTATGTAGTTAAAGGCCCTCTTATTTCGTCAGACTAACCAATTCCTAATTCCTAATTGATCATTCCTAATTCGCCCGTCAGGGCGCTATGTATTCTGTCTTCACCGTCTCCCCCAAAAAGATCTCCGTCTGTTTCTCAAAGATCACCGGATCATCCGTAGTGAAATATTTCCTTCCGCCATTCTTACTAAGACGCACTTCCATCTCAGGATGACGATGGAGATAGTCTTTCAGCCCATGTGCGACGATCTTACCCTGAGAAAGCAGGGTAATGCCTCCCGGCAGGAACTGTCTGATCTTCTTAGTGAGAATAGGGTAGTGGGTGCAGGCCAGTACCAGCGTATCGATATCCGGTGCATCGGTAAGGATCTGGTCCAGGTATTTTTTAACAAAGTAGTCAGCACCTTCACTGTCGGCTTCTCCGTTTTCTATGATGGGTACCCACATCGGACAGGCCAGCTGGTGCACCTTTACATGTGGGAAGAACTTGTTGATCTCTATCGGGTAGGACTCGGAAGCGACTGTACCTTTGGTAGCAAGAATACCTACTTCGCCGCTTTGGGTCAATGTACCAACCATTTCTGTGGTAGGTCTGATCACACCCAGTACCCGGCGGTCGGGTGCTATACGCGGGAGATCTTTCTGCTGGATGGTGCGCAGGGCACGTGCAGAAGCCGTATTACAGGCAAGGATCACCAGCGGACAACCCATGTCAAACAGGTGTTGTACACATTGCAGCGTATAAGTATGAATCGTGTCAAAGCCACGGTTACCGTAGGGTGCACGGGCATTGTCACCAAAATAGATATAGTCGTATTGCGGCAGTGTAGCCACAATCTCTTTGAGTACGGTCAGTCCGCCGTAACCTGAATCAAACACACCGATAGGTCCCGTCATTGATCATCCTTTTTTTTCATGAGGCCCTGGCCGGTGAGGTCGTATATTTCCTGGATGTTGTGCAGGATACCTTCAAAGTCAATTTTGAGATCGATCAGGTTACCGGTATAAAGGTCGTATACCCAGCCATGTACGACAGGGTAGCCTTTATTTACATAGGATTGCTGTACAGCGGCTGTTTTAATTACGTTGATACATTGCTCCTGTACGTTCAGTTCTACGAGTCTGTTAAAGCGGGCGTTGGGCTCTTCGATAGCGTCCAGCTCCTGACGGTGCAGGCGGTATACGTCACGGATGTTGCGGAGCCATGGATTCAGAAGTCCCAGGTCGGCGGACTGCATAGCGGCTTTTACGCCTCCGCAGTTATAGTGACCGCAGACAACGATGTGTTTTACGCTGAGATGGCGTACAGCGTAATTGATCACCGACATCACGTTCAGGTCCACGCTGTTAACGAGGTTGGCGATGTTGCGGTGTACGAATACTTCTCCGGCATCCAGGCCCAGGATCTCGTTGGTTGGTACGCGGCTGTCGCTGCAACCAATGTACAGATAATCGGGATTCTGTTCCTTTGCCAGCTTTTCAAAAAAAGCCTTGTCTCCGGCAGTCTTATTGGCTACCCAGAGACGGTTATTCTCGAAGATTTCATCGTAACTGGTCATGACGTATGCAGTTTAAGTTAAGGTTATTCGATTCGTATAATATTTCCTGATAGGAAGGTAAAGATAAGTAAAGCGGTCATAACTGTTTCAACAGTCGTAGTCTGTAGGCATTCATAGCGCTCTTACCCAGTTTGTCGGTCAGCCGGTGATTCACATAAGCGCCTACAGCTGCGCCGATTACAGGCATTAATTGCAGCAATTTGGCGACATCCAGGTAATCCCGGTATTGCTGCTGGAAGTTACGCCAGTCAAAGGCGTGGATATCTTCCGGCAGGTCCCGGCTGTAATTGTCCCAGTCAGCAATGAGGGGATAGAGTTTATTACGGAAATCCTGTGTGGAAAAGGTGATGAAAAATATGTGAAGAATGAATAGCCGCTCTTTATAGTCGTCTGTGTTGTAGCCGTAAAGGGCGGCAAGGTCAAACAGCATTTTCATTTTGATAGTCAGAAAGAGGGGGAAATCGGCCAGTCCTAAGAGAATACCACCGGCGCCGGTCAGAGCTCCTTCGGTAGCGGCGGTTGTTTTATAGAATTCAATCCTGGAACGGACCCTGCTTTCCCTGACGGCCAGGTCATGTTCGTAGACCGGCGCCGGACTGGTAAAGCCGGCGCCTGAGATCACGCCCCTGGTCATTTGTTTGATGGCGGCCGTCATGGCACGGTGTACCTTCTCAGGAATGACCTTATTGATCTTTTTCTGGACCCCGCGGGTGAGTCTGCCCGGCAGGCTAATGCCGCGCTGCATGGCCTTCTGCCATGTTCTGAGGTCCTTATTGACCTGTTGCATATAAACGTCCATAGAGAGATTATTACAAAGAATAAACCACAAAACAGGAAAACCCGGAACATTTAGTAACTTTGCGCCTTAAATTTCTTTAGCCAGCATGATCAGTGTTAAAAACGTATCGCTTTCTTTCGGAAAAAGGGTGTTGTTTGATGAAGTTAACCTCAATTTCACCAAAGGTAACTGTTATGGCGTGATAGGCGCTAACGGAGCCGGTAAATCCACTTTTCTCAAGATATTATCCGGCGAGATCGACGCTACCAAGGGTACCGTTGAGATCACTCCGGGTGAACGTATGAGTGTTCTGAAACAGAACCACTTCGAATTTGATGAGGTTACGGTACTGAACACAGTACTGATGGGTAACAAGAAGCTGTGGGAAATCGCTCACGAAAGAGATGCGATCTATGCCAAAGCTGATTTTACCGAAGAGGATGGTATGCGTGCCGGTGAGCTCGAAGCTGAGTATGGCGAAATGGGCGGATACACTGCCGAAAGTGATGCAGGGGTATTGCTGGGCGACCTGGGTGTAAAAGAAGATGTACAAAGTCTCCTGATGAAGGACCTGAGTGGTAACCTGAAAGTGCGCGTGCTCCTGGCACAGGCCCTGTTTGGTAACCCTGATATACTGCTGCTGGATGAGCCTACCAACCACCTGGACGTTGAAACGATCGGTTGGTTGGAGAACTTCCTGGCTGATTATGAGAACATTGTGATCGTAGTATCGCACGACCGTCACTTCCTGGATGCGGTTTGTACCCATGTGGCTGACGTTGACCGCGCTAAGATCCAGATCTTCTCCGGTAACTATAGCTTCTGGTATGAGTCTTCACAGCTGATGGCCCGTCAGATCGCCGATAAGAACAAGAAAATGGAAGATAAACGTAAGGACCTGATGGACTTCATTGCCCGATTCAGTGCCAACGCTTCCAAAAGTAAACAGGCGACTTCCCGTAAAAAGGCCCTGGAAAAACTGGTTATCGAAGATATCCAGCCTTCCAACCGTAAATATCCTGGTATCATCTTCAAGCAACAGCGCGAAGTAGGTAACCAGATCCTGAATGTGGAAAAACTGGAGAAATCCATTGAAGGTAATACTCTGTTCAGTAACGTAACTTTCACCGTGAATAAAGGTGATAAGATCGCGTTCCTGGCCAAGGAACACCTGGCCCTGACCACTTTCTTCGAAATCATCAATGGCGAACAGCAGGCTGATGGTGGTAAATATGAGTGGGGTACTACCGTTACCTCCGCTTATCTGCCAAACGATAACGCCGAGTTCTTTAAAGATCCCTCCCTGAACCTGATGGACTGGTTACGCCAGTTCGTGCCACCACACGTTACTGACGTGGATGAGCCGTTCCTGCGTGGCTTCCTGGGTAAAATGCTGTTTAGCGGTGACGAGATCATGAAGAAAACCAGCGTATTGAGCGGTGGTGAGAAAGTTCGTTGTATGACCAGCCGTATGATGCTGCAGGATCCTAACGTAGTGGTGCTGGACGAACCAACCAACCACCTTGACCTGGAATCTATCCAGTCTTTCAACGAAAGTATGATGAACTTCAAGGGTATCGTACTGTTCACTACCCATGACCATACCTTCATGCAGTCAGTAGCTAATCGTATCATCGAGATTACGCCTAAAGGTATTATCGACAGACTGATGAGCTTTGACGAATATCTGGCTGATGACAGGGTGAAAGCACTGAGAGAAGAGATGTATGGTGAAAGAGTAGCGATTTCTTAATCAGCGCTTCAGAAGCATAATTATAAAAAGAACGGGTTACAAAGGATGTATAGTCTTTTGTAACCCGTTCTTTTTCAGGGAATAGGGTAAGTTATCCACAAAAAAACGGTTACAGCGGAATCACTCCATTGTAACCGTTTTCTTTTTCGGGAAAGGCGCTCCCGTATATATAAAAGTTAAGACAAATAATCTTTGATCTGCTGCATTTTTACTGAATCCAGGGGCTTGGTGATGTAAGCCTTCAACTCTGGTGTACGTTTTACTTTCTGCATATCGCGCATATCGATAGAGGAAGAACACATGATGATAGGGATCTGCTGACTCAGGCTGGATTTGATATCACGGTAGGCTTCGATAAAGTCCCAGCCATTCATGCGTTGCATGTTCATATCCAGGATGATCAGGGATGGCAGGCGCTGGTTATCAGGTTGTTGTAAACGGGCCAGCGCATCTTCCGCACAGAGGAAGGATGTCACCTTGAGCTGATCGTCCTGTTGCTCGAACAACTTTTTCAGAATGAAATGGAATATTTCATCGTCGTCAACAACATACACCTGTTTAGTGTTTTCCGCCATAAATACCTGATTTTGCGCAGTTAGTATTCTAACAACCTTATAATAACATTAGGGGCAACATTGTATGCAAGCTGATGTAATCCCCGGTTTTCACATGATACAATCGGATGCAAATAAACAATAATTAATTATGATTTTATATATGAATATAGGGCAATAACTAATTGTTAACAAATTTAGAAAAGGAGCAGGGTAAATGGTTGTGTTTGCAAAGGAGTCCTCATAAACGAACAAAAAAATCCCGGATGTCTGTTTCCAGTAAGGAAAATGACATCCGGGACGTATATATCAGAAGTGACTATTAGAAAAGTCCGCCTTTTTTCAGCGTTACTTTACCGGAACCAATTTTATAACCATCGTGATAGATTTCAACAGCATAATCGCCTGGTTTGAAATCTGAATTCTGTTTCCAGTCCATAGATACTGATTGCTTCTGACCGGTAGCATAGTTTACAGTTTTCTTGGCAGTGTATAATTTCTCAGTGCCATCTTCCAGTGTAAATCTGCCGGAACCCAGTGCTTCAACAGCCAGTGGAGAACCATCAGGAGAAGTGATAGAAACGTACAGTTCTTTATCGCCGGTTGGAGCGATTCTGTTTTCATCCAGGTCAAAAGTTACGCGCATCATATCAGCACGTTTAGCCTTGGTCGTTTCCACTTCTTTGCCGTTCTTTTTCAGGTTGATCGGCTGCAGGTGAATGTTGGATGCGTGTAATACGGAACCCAGGTTCACCTTTTTGTCCAGGCTGTCTCTCTGAGTGGTTACTACATCTCTTTCTTTACGGGCATTATCGCGTTCGCCGGTCAGAACGATTTTCTCACCTTCCAGGCGTTCGATTGTTTCCGTATAGCCTTCGATGTTTCCTTTCAGTGTTTCGATCAGGCGACGTGCTTCAGCCAGTTCTTTGGAAGTTGCGTTTTTGTTGGACAGGATACCCTGAATCCTGGATTTCATGTCCGCAATTTCCTTATCTTTTGTTTTTACAAGGCTATCCATGCGACTGTTCTGGGAGATCAGATCATCCAGACGTGCATTTGCGGCATTATATTCCTGTTGTAAAGCATCTCTTGATGTAGAGATGGAATCTATCTGTGTTGCCTGTTGAGCAATTTGATCGGTAGTTTTATTTTTGTCATACAACATATAGATCCAGGTACCGGCCAATGCTGCAATCAAAATACCATATATCAGACCATTACGGCTTCTAGGTTTTTCAGGTCCAGGGGATCCTGCCGCAGGCTTGTTAAAAGTGTTCTCAGTCATAGTCGTTTTTGTGTTTTATAGTTAATTGTTATATGGTTAAATCTTGTTATGCAAATGTAATTGTTAAAAATACTTTATTACAAAAAAATATAAACCGTACAAAATAGTGCTACCGAATATATCTTTAGATCAGTTACTGTTGCTTGATATTGAGACAACTCCTGCTGTAGCGACTTTTAATAATTTACCTGACAATATGCAGTCGCTCTGGACGGACAAAATTGCAAAAACTTTGCCAGAATCAGGGGACGCGACAGAAGCATACGCAGAGCGGGCAGGGATCTATGCCGAATTCGGCAAAATTGTTTGTATTTCAGTGGGTTTCTTTTACGTGGAAAATGGTCGTTATCAGCTTCGTATAAAATCCATCCATGGTGACGATGAAAAAGTTTTATTAAACAGTTTTTTAGAATTAGTAAATAAATTTCATACGAAGTTTCCACGATTTCAGTTTGCCGGGCACAATATCAAAGAATTTGATATTCCTTTTATTTGCAGGCGATCTGTCATTCATCAGCTATCTTTGCCGCTGCCTTTACAGATACACGGCTTCAAACCCTGGGAGCTGCCTATGTTGGATACCATGCAGTTATGGCGTTTCGGAGATTTTAAGAATTATACTTCCCTGAAACTGCTGACGGCAATCATGGGTATTCCGACACCAAAAGACGATATTGACGGTAGTATGGTAGGCCGGGTATACTGGCAGGATCATGACCTGGATAGAATAGCCAGTTATTGCCAGAAAGACGTGGTAGCCGTAGGGCAGCTGCTGATGCGCTTCAAGGGAGTACCTCTGCTGGAAGCAGAAGACGTAGTATATACAAAATAACAAAGCATGGAATATCAGGATATTATAAAAGACTGGAAGCAAAAGAAGTTCCGCCCTCTCTACTGGCTGGAAGGGGAAGAAGATTTCTTCATCGATCAGGTCAGCAATTATGCAGAACATCACCTGCTGGATGAAGCGGAAAGAGGTTTTAACCTGACCGTCCTGTATGGTAAAGACACGGATTGGAGTACGGTGATCAACGCCTGCCGCCGTTATCCGATGTTTGCCGAAAGACAGGTCGTGGTACTGAAAGAAGCCCAGTCAATGAAAGATATCCTGAAACTGGAGGCATATGTCGATAATCCCTTGTCTTCCACTGTTTTCGTGGTGGCGCATAAGCAGGGTAAGATCGATGGGCGCAGCAAGATGGCTAAACTGATCAAGGAAAAGGGCGTGTTGTTGAGTACCAAGAAGATGTATGATAACCAGTTGCCTGCCTGGGTAGATGCCTTTGTCAGCAGCCTGGGTAGGGCTATTTCTCAGAAAGCAGGTATCCTGCTGGTTGATCATATCGGTAACGACCTGTCCAGGATGGCCAATGAAATAGAAAAACTGCTGGTTAACCTCGCGCCCGATAAGAAGATAGACGAGAATGATATTGAGAAATATGTTGGTATCAGTAAGGAATATAATGTGTTCGAACTACAGAATGCCCTCGGACAGAAAGATATCTCCAAAGTAATGCGCATCATCGGTTATTTCGCGGCCAATCCTAAAGCCGGTCCTATCCAGATGGTACTGCCTGCCCTTTATAATTTCTTCAGTAAAATGAGTATGGTGTTTGGCGTAAAAGGGGGAGAAAAGGAGATTGCAGCCGCTATAGGCGTCCATCCCTTCTTTGTGAAAGACTATGTCAACGCTGCCCGTCAATATGGCCTGGAAGGTACAGAAAAGGCCATTCTGCTATTACATGCCTATAACCTCCGCAGCATTGGTATCAATGACAGCGGGGTAGAAGACGGTGAACTGATGAAGGAATTAGTGTATAAACTGATGTATTGATCAGGATGCCAGCACTGTCCTGGCTTCCTGGCTATCTTTATGCATCTGGGCGACCAGTGCATCGATATTGTCAAACTTCTGGTTGGCCCTGATATAGCTGATCAGCTCTACTCTTATGACTTTGTCATAAATCTCCTCACTGAAATCAAAGATATGCGCCTCCACCCGGAGGTCAGCGCCGTTAAAAGTAGGACGGGTGCCTATGCTCATTACCCCGTTCAGAGGGGTACTTTGTTTGTCCAGATAGACCCTGATAGCATAAATACCTTCTACCGGTATGAGTTTACGGACATCGGACACAGCTATATTAGCCGTAGGGAAGCCCAGTTGACGACCCATCTTATCTCCGTGAATCACAGTGCCTTCTACGAAATAGGGATAACCCAGTAATTCATTGGCCAGCTGGATATTGCCCTCCTGCAGACTTTTACGGATCTTGGTGGAGCTTACTGCCAGGTCATGTACGACCTGCTGAGGTATTTCTATCAGCCGGAAGCCATATCTGTTCTGCTCCGCTTCCAGTAGTTCGAGTCCGCCTTCGCGGTTATGTCCGAAACGGTGGTCGTAGCCGATGATGATGGTATGTGGGTTGAACTGCTCTATGAGGAATTCTTCCAGGTAAGCCTGGGCTGAGAGTTCTGAGAATTCGCGGGTAAAAGGAACGATCACCAGGTGGTCTATCCCTTCTTTTGACAGCAGTTCGATCTTTTCATCGAGGGTAGTCAGCAGTTTTACGGGAGGACCGCCGGGCTGCAATACTTCCCGCGGATGCGGATCGAAAGTAATAATCACAGTCTCGCCGTCACAGGCGGCTGCCGTTTCCTGTAATTGCTGTATAATATAACGATGGCCGCTGTGTACGCCGTCGAAAGTTCCGATAGTAATAACCGCCTGCCTCAAAGCTGGCAAATGGGTGAGGTCCCTGTGTATCCGCATAAAATGCCTGTAAACGATCAAAATCCTATGCAAATTACAACATTTAGATATCAGATAAGTAGCTAATCAGTTACTTTTGCAGCAGATTGTTAATTAATAAAATTATCTGGTGGATCAGAATATCTACGCGCAGCGCGGCGTTTCAGCCGGAAAAGAGGATGTGCACAATGCTATTAAGCATATTGACAAGGGACTGTTTCCGAAGGCTTTCTGTAAAATAGTGCCCGATATCCTGGGCGGACAGGAAGAATATTGCAATATCATGCATGCTGACGGAGCCGGCACCAAATCCTCCCTGGCTTATACTTACTGGAAAGAAACAGGTAACCTGGACGTATGGAGAGGCATTGCCCAGGATGCTATCATCATGAATATTGATGATCTGCTTTGTGTGGGCGCTACCGAAAATATCCTGCTCTCTTCCACTATCGGCCGTAACAAACAGCTGATCCCGGGTGAGGTAATTGCAGCGATCATCAACGGTACAGAAGAGATCCTGGAAGAACTGCGTAATCATGGTATCAGCATTCACTCTACCGGTGGCGAAACCGCAGATGTGGGTGACCTGGTGCGTACCATTATCGTGGATTCAACTGTGACCTGCCGTATGAAAAGATCCGAAGTGATCTCTAATCATACTATACAGGCGGGTGATGTGATCGTCGGACTGTCTTCCTACGGACAGTCATCTTACGAGAAATCTTACAACGGCGGTATGGGTAGCAATGGGCTGACCTCTGCACGTCATGACGTATTCAATAAACAAGTGGCCGGGAAATATCCTGAAAGCTTCGACCCGGGTATTCCTGCTGATCTGGTATTCAGTGGTAAAAAAGCCCTGACAGACAAAATCGATGTTCCTGGTTTTGGTCAGATAGATGCTGGTCGTCTGGTATTATCACCAACACGCACTTATGCACCGGTGATCAAAAAGATACTGGAAGCCTATCGTTCCCGCATACACGGAATGGTGCATTGTAGTGGTGGTGCGCAGACAAAAGTTTTGCACTTCATCGACAACCTGCATGTGATCAAAGATAACCTCTTCCCGATCCCGCCATTGTTCCAGCTGATCCAGGAACAGTCAGGTACCGGATGGAAAGAGATGTACCAGGTATTCAACATGGGGCACCGTATGGAACTTTATGTACCGGAGGAGATCGCGGCAGATATTATTAAGATCAGCCAGGGCTTTAATATCGAAGCACAGATCGTAGGCCGTGTAGAACCTGCCGCTGTTAAACAGGTGACTGTACGCAGTGAGAAAGGTGAGTTTGTCTATAATTAATAGTAACTCCTGTTATAAAAAGAAGCGGCCCGTCCGGAAGGACAGGCCGTTTTTTTTACTTTAGTTGTATTTTGTGAAATTTAGTCCATAAGTACAAATTTGATAGGCAGCGTGAAAGCGACGGACACCGCCTGACCATCCTGCTTACCAGGATTCCATTTGGGCATGGAAGATACCACACGGATGGACTCCTCTTCTAATCCGTCACCATGTACATTGCCGACTGTTTTTGCGTTGCTCACATTTCCTTCTGAATCTATCACAAAGCTGACGAATATGGTGCCCGTTGTGCCATGGTCCTGTGCTTTCTTGGGATATCTGATGCTGCTGCCCAGGTATTTTGACAGTGCGTCCATTCCACCAGGATAAGTAGGAGGATCACTGACGAATGAATATACTTCATGATCTGCCGGGGATACAGCAATTGATTTTGTCACATCGACAATATTTTTTGCGTTCAGGTCCAGGTCCCGCTGGCAACCGATAACGAAGCCCAGTCCCAGTACGAGTGGAATAACGATGATTCTTTTCATGAGTGAATAATTTGAACGTTGGGTAAACAACATGAGTATACGACGTTTGACAGGCGCTTGTCCGAAGGTGTTAATCATCAGCGGCAACCTGGTTTGCAGGGTTACCTGCAGGAGTGTGCGGGCATAATCTTCTGCCTCACTGTCTTCCGTAGCGGCTTTGTCAGCCAGGAATTCATGTACCATGCTCAGTTCTTTTCTCAGCAGGTAGAAGAAAGGGTTGAACCAGCATACGGCACATACCAGCTGCATGAACAACTTTTCTCCCGTATGGCCTCCACGTACGTGTTCCAGTTCGTGCTTTAGTATCTGACGGCCTTCCGGACTATCCTTTGTAGCCTCTTCTGCCCAGAATATGCTGCCAAAGAAGGAGAAGGTAGATTTTACCTGTGGATGATGAATCAGCTGGTAACCATTAAAGGTTGTTTTTTCTCCTTTACGTATCAGTCTTTTGACGAGGATCCAGTTACTGGCGATATTGGCCAGTAATAGTAATGTAATGAACAGGTAAATGCCTGCTGGTATCCAGGATGTGAGATCCAGTCCGGCTTTCTGCATATTATCGGCTACATACCCACAGACAACGATCATATTTAACTGCTGCGATGTTATAGGGGTGGTATTCATAGAAAACTGCAGGGTGGGTATCAGCAGAGAAGCGATGACAGCCAGCAGAATAAAGGCTCTGTTCCAGCGGTGGAATGAATTGTTTTTCAGTACGAGGGCATAGTAGCCGTACAGGATGCCCGAACAGAGGAGCATTTTTATAACGTAAGGAAGGAATGCGTTCATGGTTGTTCTTTTTTAGCGTTTTTGATTTGTTGGAGCAGTTGCTCCAGTTCGTTAACACTGAGATCTTTTTCTTTTACGAAGAAGGAGACCATGTCTCTGAAGGAGCCGGAGAAGTACCCTTTTACGAAGTGCTGCATGGTGTTGCGGCTATATTCGTCTTTACTGATCAGGGCAAAGTACTGGTAGGATTTGCCGAAGGCTTTATAATCTACAAAACCTTTGTCCTGTAAAATTTTGATCAACGTGGATACCGTATTATAATGCGGTTTTGGTTCCGGCATGAGGTCTATCAGGTCTTTTACAAATGCCGGTCCTGCTTTCCAGAGCGCCTGCATTACCTGTTCCTCTGCTTTGGTAAGTGTTTTTACAGCTGTCATATCGGTAGCATTAAGTTACTGCTCCTAAGGTATAACTAGTTTTTTAGTTTACAAACTATTTTTTTAGTTAATGCAGGGAAACGATATTTACAGGGTTTATTGATGGTCTGATATTGCTTAGATATTCATTATCCTACGTTCATCCTACGTTCATGAACGTAAGATGAACGTAGGATAATGAATATCTAAGCGGCATTTGAGCAATAACAAATAGAGAAGTGGTAAGAAAGAACCTTGCATACTGACCGCATTATATGTTATAAATAGCTATTTTTGTTTTGACTAAACCCATACGGCAGAAATGACAGAACAACCGATTATACAATTATCCAATGTGAATATCTACCAGGGAACTTCCCTGATCCTTGCTGACGTGAATATTACGGTGAACAAAGGAGAATTTGTATACCTGATAGGCCGTACGGGAACCGGTAAATCCAGTCTGCTGAAAACGCTTTACGGAGATCTGTCACTGAAAGAAGGGGCCGGTCAAGTAGTGGGTTTTGATCTGAAAAAGATGGACTGGAAGAAAGTGCCTTATCTGCGTCGTAATCTGGGGGTAGTGTTCCAGGATTTTCAGTTACTGACGGACAGGACGGTGCAGGACAACCTGAAGTTTGCTTTGAAGGCGACGGGTTGGACGGACAATAAGAAGATGGAGGAGAAGATCAATGATGTGCTGGATAAAGTGGGATTGAACACAAAAGGTTTTAAAATGCCTTATGAACTGAGTGGCGGTGAGCAGCAGCGTGTGGATATCGCCCGTGCGATGCTCAATTCTCCTAAACTGATCCTGGCGGATGAGCCGACCGGTAACCTGGACCCGGAAACTTCTGACGGCATCATGCAGTTGCTGTTCAGGATCAGCAGGGAAGAAGGGGCTGCCGTTGTAATGGCCACACATGATTATATATTATTACAGAAATTCCCTTCCAGGGTATTACGAACCGAAAATGGCAAGGTGACTGACCACGCAAGTGTTACCTTTGTATAACGACCACGGCTTTTTTCTTATTTAATATATAAAGGGGTAAAGACGAGTTTGTATCAGTTTGATTACCAATCTACTTCAGCCTTGAGAAGCAGGGGCTGCCGGGTAGCAAAACTGGGGAGACCTGTCTTTTAAGGTAAAATTTTTATGAAATTGTTAATTCACAATATTTGATTTACCTTTGCCCCGGAAAAATAGCGACTAAATAAACCTTTATCATTTTATTATTTATTAAAGATGTCTTACTTAACTGTTGAAAAGAAAGCCAATATTTTTAAAGAATTTGGTGGAAGCGAGAAAAATACCGGCTCTGTAGAAGCGCAAATCGCCCTGCTGACTGAGCGTATCAACAGCATTTCCAGTCACCTGAAAGAAAACAAAAAGGACTTTTCTACACACCGCGGTTTGATGAAAATGGTAGGCCAGAGAAAGCGTTTGCTTTCCTACCTTTCTAAAACTAACCTCACAGGCTACCGTGCACTGCTTGAGAAATTAGGTCTCAGAAAATAGTTGTAACTTTTTTATAGCGCTATTCCCAACTTATAAGGTTGGGAATAGTTTTTTTTTAGGTATACCATTTTAATCTTCTCTTTTTATGAATCTGACACCTATCTCAGTTAATTTCGATATAGGAGATGGCCGGATCGTGACCATTGAAACTGGTAAGTTAGCCCGCCAGGCAGATGGCGCCGTTACGGTTCGTCTGGGCAATTGTATCCTGTTGGCTACGGTTGTTGCAGCAAAAACTCCAAAACCCGGACAATCTTTCTTCCCCCTTACTGTTGATTACCAGGAAAAATTTGCTTCTGCAGGACGTATCCCCGGTTCATTCTTTAAACGCGAGGGTAAACTGTCCGATTATGAAGTGCTGATTTCACGTTTGATCGACCGCGCACTGCGCCCACTGTTCCCTGATGACTATTTTTGCGAAGTACAGGTACTGGTTAGCCTCATCTCTTCCGATCCGGAAGTGATGCCGGATGCACTGGCCTGCCTTGCTGCTTCTGCTGCACTGGCTGTTTCTGACGTGCCTATTCAGGAGATTATTTCCGAAGTAAGAGTGTCCCGCATCGACGGACAATTAGTTATAAATCCGAACCGTACTCCGCTGGAAAAAGCAGACATGGACTTCATCATTGGTGCTACTGAAAAGAACATCATGATGGTGGAAGGTGAAAGTAAGGAGTGCAGTGAGGAAGATATCATCAAAGCTATCGAAGTTGCACACGAAGCTATCCGCGTACAGGTGAAAGCACAGGAAGAACTCCGTGAGAAAGCCGGGGTAAGCGGCAAACGTGAATTCGAAAAGCCATACGCAAATGAGGAGTTGAAAGCAAAAATTGCTGCATTCGCTCAGGAACGTATCCTCGCCGTAGCAAAATCCGCTTCTGCAAAACACGATCGTGCAGATGCTTTCGATAAAATCAGCGAAGAGCTGGTAGAACACCTGGGTGAGCTGCCTGAAGAAGATGCTCCACTGGTAGGTAAATATTTTCATAGCCTGGAAAAAGAAGTGATTCGTAACATGATCCTGGATCAGTCCGTTCGTCTGGACGGTCGTAGCCTGGACCAGGTTCGTCCGCTGGCCATGGAAACAGATATCCTGCCTTCTCCACACGGTTCTGCACTGTTCACACGTGGTGAAACCCAGTCCCTGACCACAGTAACCCTGGGTACACCGGATGATGAACTGCTGAGCGAAAGCGCCGCAACTTCAAAATATACTAAGTTCATACTCCACTATAACTTCCCTCCGTTCTCTACAGGTGAAGTAAAACCAATGCGCGGTCCCGGCCGTCGTGAGGTAGGTCATGGTAACCTGGCAATGCGCTCCCTGAAGCAGATGATGCCAGGAAGCGAATATGCTTATACCGTGCGTGTAGTATCCGATATCCTCGAGTCTAACGGTTCCTCTTCTATGGCGACCGTATGTGCTGGTTCCCTGGCACTGATGGACGCAGGTGTTCCTTTGCCTAAACACGTTTCCGGTGTGGCAATGGGTCTGATCTCCCGTGCCAGCGATGGTAAATGGGCAGTACTGACAGATATCCTCGGTGATGAAGATCACCTGGGTGATATGGACTTCAAAGTAACTGGTACCCGTGATGGTATCTGTGGTATCCAGATGGATATCAAGGTAGATGGTCTGAGCATGGATGTAATGCGCAAAGCACTGGAGCAGGCACGTAGCGGCCGTCTTCACATCATTGACGCCATGTACACTGCTATGCCAGCTGCACGTCCGGAACCAAAACCACATGCTCCACGTATGGAGAAACTGATCATCGACCGCGAATTCATCGGTGCTGTGATCGGACCAGGTGGTAAAGTAATTCAGGAAATTCAGCGTGAAACCGGTACTAACATCAACATCGAAGAAGTTGGTGAAACCGGTGAAGTAAGCATCTTCTCTGCACAAAAAGAAGGGCTGATGAAAGCGCTCGAGTGGATCAAAGGTATCGTAGCCGTGCCAGAGATCGGTGAAACTTATGAATCAACTGTTAAGTCAGTAATGCCTTACGGTGCATTCGTTGAGTTCCTGCCTGGTAAACAAGGTTTGCTGCACATCTCCGAAGTATCCTGGAAACGCCTGGAAACAATGGAAGGTGTACTGACTGAAGGTGAAAAGGTAAAAGTGAAACTGGTAGGTACTGATCCTAAGACCGGTAAGTTCAAACTGAGCCGTCGTGTACTGATGCCAAAACCAGAAGGTTATGTAGAAAGACCTGAAGGTGACCGTGGCGACAGAGGTGATCGCGGTGACAGAGGAGATAGAGGTGACAGAGGCGATCGTGGTGATCGTGGTGGCCGTCCTCCTTTCCGTGGTGATCGTAATGATCGTGGCGGAGATCGCGGTGGTGACCGTGGCGATCGTCGTGGTCCACGTGATGGTGGCGACAGCCGTGGCGATCGTGGTCCTCGTTTCACACCTCCGGAAACAGAAACTCCACAGGAACCAATGTTCGATGAAGAATAGTCTTGCAAACAGACTAAAACATATAACAGCCGCTCTGTACGAAAACAGAGCGGCTTCTTTTTTGCAGCTATTTTATAAGTGAGTATATAACTGCCTACCTTCCGGAGTTGTTATGTTGTATCTTACTACCGTATTAGCACATAATTTTTCAGGTCATTAAAACTTCCACACAGGTGAAAACAACACATATATCGTTGAATGCCTTTCATGCCATGGCTTTCGGTCTGCTGCTTTTATTGCTGCCCTCTTTATCACAGGCTACGTGTACTGCACCTCCGAAAAAAGAATATTACAGCATACTTATCTATCATCTGAAAGATGCCGCACAGGAAGCACGTATGGACGCTTATCTGAAGGATGCACTGCTGCCTGCTTTACACAAGGCAGGAGCCGCACATGTAGGCGTATTTAAGCCTGTAGGAAACGATACGGCGGCTGATCGCAGGATCTATGTATTTTTCCCGGGCAATTCGACAGAAACCCTGTTACATATGCCGGCTACCCTATTACAGAACAGTGCTTATCTGGCTGCAGGAAAAGACTTCATTGACGCAGCATGGGATCAGCCTACATTCGTACGCCAGGAAACGATTATCCTGCAGGCATTTCCAGGAATGCCGAAAATGGCTTTACCTGCATTGACGGGCGCCAAAAGTGAACGTATATACGAATTACGCAGTTATGAGAGTCCGTCGGATAAATTATACCGTAATAAGGTAGATATGTTTAACAAAGGTGACGAAGTAGGGATCTTCAAAAGACTGGGTTTTAATGCGGTATTCTATGCAGATGTATTAAGTGGCAGTCGTATGCCTAATCTTATGTACCTGACTACTTTTGATAACAAGGCATCAAGAGATGAACACTGGAAAGCTTTCAGTAGCGATGCACAATGGAAAACATTGCTGGCAAAACCGGAGTATGCACATAATGTGAGCAGGTCAGAGATTATTTTTCTGTACCCTGTGGAATACTCTGATATCTGATCAGCAATGAAATATGCATAAATGCATAAAAAGGGAATGTATCAAAAATAAACGAACGTTCTCAGCATTGCTTACATGACTACCTGATTCCATCAGGTACCGAATAAAAAGAGCCTGTATCAGTGAGATACAGGCTCTTTTATGTTAACTATCGCTATCTATCCAGGTGATGAATATTATCTTCCAGCGCCAGTGCCGGCGTACTGTTCGATATAGTGATTACTTTCTTTGAAAATGATCTTACCGGTAGGTAATTTATAGATTTTGAAACCCTTTCCTGCTACGTCTTCCCAGAAGATCGTGTATTGCGGAACTGATTTCTGTGTGCTTTTGTCGATTACTTTAATACGGCCATCCTGTAACAGGTTGGATAACATGTCCTCGATATAAGGCAGGAGAATGTTCTCATCTTCTGTCCAGAACTGCACAAACTTATCAGTATTGTACTCAAGATTTGTGTGATTGGAATCAGCCAGGAAAGCCTGTGCGGCAGTGAAATGTGATTCCAGTTCCTGTGCGGTCAGGTGGCTGAACTGTATATTACGGAACATGGTGTTATCGCTGTAACATTGTTTCTGTAATAACGTGTCCATGCCTTTCATGTAGTTAATAAGATCTACACGATTGATCACAAGGATGCTGGTTTTGTTCTGGTAGACGATGGAATCTTTCATGGTATCATCCGGGTACAACTTGATGATCTCCTGCGCCTGGCTGGCGAGGGCTGCAACGAGGATTGTCACTGTTAAAAACAAGGTTTTCATATGAGTATGGTTTCATTAAGTATTTCACAAATATAATAAACTTACTTTATGTATCTATATCCCTGAAAATGGCCAAATTAACATTACAATAACAGGAATGGGCGCAGGTTTGACGTCAGTATGCTATGTATCATGCAGTTAGTTTCTATATCTTTGTTGCTATGGCACATATCGCAATCACCCTGACCTGTACCGATGAATTGAAAGACATACTGGTAGCAGTGTTAGCAGAAAAGGGTTTTGAAGGTTTTGAGGAACAGCCGGGCAATATCCTGGTGGCTTATATACCTGCAGAAGATTTTAATGAAGCAGATACAAACGAGCTCACGGCAGGTTTCGGCTTAACATATACGCAGGAACGCATAGAACAGACGAACTGGAATGCTGTATGGGAGAGTAATTTTCAACCGGTACAGGTAGACGATTTCTGTGGTATCAGGGCGTCTTTTCATGAGCCGTTTGATCCGCAGCCACAGCACGAGATAATGATCACGCCGAAGATGTCATTCGGAACGGGGCATCACGCAACGACTTATTCTGTCATTAAGCTGATGCAGGATATCGATTTCAGGGGCAAGCAGGTATTCGACTTTGGTACAGGTACAGGCATCCTGGCTATTCTGGCCTGTAAGATGGGTGCTTCTGTGATCGATGCGATTGATATAGACGAATGGTCTGTGGAAAACACAAAGGAGAATATTGCCAGCAATAATGCATTACCGGTGAAGGTATGGCAGGCTGACAGTCTGAAGAATATCAGGAACAGTTATAATGTGGTGCTTGCTAACATCAACCGCAATATTTTGCTGGAATTTATGGCTGATATGCGCCGTCTGCTGGTAAGAGACGGGATTTTATTACTCAGTGGAATACTGAAAGAAGACGAGACTGCTATCCTGGAAGCAGCAAGACAGCATGCACTGGTGCTGGAAACGCAGCTGGAAAAGAATAATTGGCTGGCAATGAAATTATTAGCACGATAGTTGGGGCCCGTTCAAGATAAATTAACTAATATTATTCTGAAAACTATACAATTTTCGTGTTAACAAAATTCTTAATGTTTTCTTAATTTTAACGAACGAATTTTACTATCTTAGCAAAACCTAACTTGTTGTATGACAGAATTATTGTTACTATTTTGTGCTTATCTGATCGGTTCCGTACCTACCGCGGTATGGGTGAGTAAAGGCGTTTTTGGTATGGACATACGGGAGTATGGCAGCGGCAACGCCGGTGCTACCAATACCTTCCGTGTACTGGGACCAAAGGCGGGCTCTTTTGTGATGCTGGTAGATATGCTCAAAGGAGTAATGGCCGTGCGTCTGGCTTATCTCGTTGGCTACTATCAGAATCCTGAGCACCTGACAGAGGTTACCACACAGCTGGTGAACTTTCAGATCGGCCTCGGACTGGCAGCAGTGCTGGGACACATTTTTCCTATCTGGGCAAACTTCCGTGGCGGTAAAGGTATCGCTACCCTGTTTGGCCTTGTACTGGCTATTCAGCCGCTGGTGGCAATCTGCTGCGTAGGCGTATTTCTGCTGAGCCTTTCCCTGACAAGATATGTATCCCTGAGCTCTATTTCCGCCAGTATCGCTTTCCCGATTCTGATCCTGTACATCTTTAACGAGCCCGAAGTATTCTACCGTATTTTTGCCATCGCTGTCGCACTGATGGTAGTACTGACACACCAGAAAAACATTTTCCGTCTTATCAACGGTAACGAGAGCAAAGTTCCTTTATTCCGGAACAGGAGAGACAAAAAATAAGCTCCGCCACACATGGTATGCCGCATCCCTTTCTGGCATATCTATTGCACTGAATAAGATTAATAATTAACTTTCCGCAGTTTTTGATTGTTACGTTATAGGGTATTTACATGCCGTATAAGTGATAATCAAAAACTGCTTTAATAGCTGTTAGTAGCACACTTTGGACGGTGCAACACTGTCAAAAACAAACATTTCAGATGCAAAAGAAACTTCTTCTTCTCGGTACGGGCCTGGCGCTGATCACAGCATGCGCCAAAGTACCTATTACTGGCCGCAGCCAGTTAAACCTGATCCCTGAAAGCACCATGCAATCTATGGCCCTCCAGGAATATCAGAGTTTTCTTTCTCAGAATAAAACTGTCGCAGCAACCACCAGTAAGGATGCTGAAATGGTAAAAAGAGTAGGACAGCGTATCGCGAATGCCGTTACCAAGTACATGAACGATCATGGTGCCGGTTCTCAGATTGCCAACTACAAATGGGAATTCAACCTGGTAGATAGTAAGGAAGTGAACGCCTGGTGTATGCCGGGTGGTAAAGTAGTGGTGTATACAGGTCTGCTGCCTGTTACACAGAATGAAACGGCGCTTGCCTGCGTAATGGGACATGAAATTGCGCACGCTATCGCACGTCATGGTAACGAGCGTATGAGCCAGCAGGTAGTGGCACAGGGAATCCAGGTAGCTGGTTCCGTAGCCCTGAACCGTAACCCTGCTGCACAGAATATCTTCCTGCAGTCTTTTGGTGTAGGCGGTAACCTGGGTATGCTCGCATATTCCCGTAAAAATGAGCTGGAAGCTGACCACCTGGGTGTGATCTTCATGGCAATGGCGGGTTATAATCCACAGGAATCAATTCCTTTCTGGCAACGTATGGCTTCTCAGAGCGGCGGTAACAAACCACCCGAAATTACCAGCACGCACCCGAGCGATGAACGTCGTGTAGCTGAATTACAGCGCCTTATGCCTGAAGCAATGAAGTATTATACACCGATCAAGTAAGACCGGTCCGACATACTAAAAGAAAAAAGCATCCACCTGAGGCGGATGCTTTTTCTTTTATATTTCAGCTGTTTATTTCTCCAGGGCAATATCCACTACCTGTTTGTTTTTCTGGATCTTCATCTTGTCAGGTACATGGGCCAGTATTTCCTTCTTAAAGGCGGCTATTAGCGCCTGTTTAATGAAGAAACGGTGTGTAACTATACTTATCTCCCTCACAGGCTCAGGAGCCTTAAAATACCGAACCATATTCATCTGGCGGGCCGACATATCCTGCAGGGATAATTCCGGTAAAATGGTATATCCTGCGTTCAGGTCCACCATTCTTTTCAGGGTCTCTACGCTACCCGTGTTATACTCCAGGTTTTTATATTCTCCCATGGTGAATTTATCCCGGCAGATGTTCAGCACCTGGTTCCGCATACAGTGGCCTTCATTCAGTAACCACACTTCTTTTACATCAATATCTTCCGGTTTGATATACTTCCTTTCGAACAGGCTGTTGTTTTTGGCAGCATATACCACGAATGATTCGTAGAATAAAGGTTGTTCTTCCAGGTTCGGGTTATGGAGGGGGGTAGCCAGCAGACCGCAATCCAGCTGTTCCTGTTTGAGTTGCTGTATGATCTGTTCTGTCGGATATTCCCATATCTCCAGTTTTACCTTAGGATACTTCTTCATAAAACCGGTCAGGATACGTGGCAGGAGATAGGGTGCCAGGGTAGGAATAATGCCTACACGCAGAATGCCCTGAACTTCCTTTTTATGTTCTCCGATGATCTCTTTGATCTTCCCGTTTTCTTTCAGGATGATACGCGCCTGGGTGACGATTTCCACGCCTATCTCAGTAGGGATCACAGGCAGTTTACTCCTGTCGAAGATCTTGACCCCCAGCTCGTCTTCCAGTTTCTGGATCTGCATACTGAGTGTGGGTTGTGTAACGAAGCATTTTTCGGCTGCGAGCACAAAGCTTCTATAGGTATCAACCGCAACGATATATTCTAGTTGAACTGTGGTCATGCGGTAAAATTACGAATTATCAATTACGATTTATGACGATCGGTGATCTGTAGCGGGAATGGTCCCCTGCAAGATTACGCCTGTATGCATAAAAAAATGACGGATTACAAATAGTACCAGGGATGATCCTGATCATTCGTAATCCGTCATTCGTAACTGTTAAGTAGCCTTAACTAGAATATTCTGTATCTGTATTTGATCTTGTCAGTGTTGTTATACAGTTCCTTGATGTTGATGGAAGCCTGTATTTCTTTTACTGCTTCATCTTTCAGGTTACGGAACTCTGCCTGTTTGGTGTCGATCGTGTTTTTATCAGCCAGACCGTTATCCTGTGCAATTTTCAGGGAGCTGTTTACTTTACCGTAGTAAGAATCCAGCAGGGTGAAATACTCATTGTACAGGTTCTCAAAACGTTTGGTCTGCAATACGAGATCTTCCAGCTGGTTATTCACTTCTTTCAGATTGGGATTCTCACGCAGCAATGCTTCGTAATCGATCTTTCTGCCCTTGGTGTACTTTGTTTCCAGGTCATTGAAATAGGTAACTACCTTGTCTCTTTTAAAGTCGAAGAAGAAGTCGTTCAGTGTTTCTCCTATAGACTTGTTACCACGCTGTGGCAGCTGGAATTTCAGGGCACTGGCGGTGAACATGATATGATCATACAGGTTGTCCTGCAGTAAGTTCAGCTGATCTTTGTTGAAGTTCAGACCATACTCAAATTTCTGGTTTGCATCATTCAATGCGGTGTAATACACTACATATTTGTTCAGTTCTTTTTCGAACTCTTTCAGTGTATTCTGATTGATCTCCTTGTTGTTCACGCTGATGCTGTGCAGAAAGTTCATCACAGAGTTAGCGATTGCCAGGGGAGGAGTCAGGGAAGTAAAGCTCTGGAAGATCGGACTGGCGATGATGGATTTGGTAGACTCCACGATCTTGCCATTCTTTTCGTTTTTATCCGCTTTACCTTTCAACACTACTTTCTCTACCAGTTCCACGATACGATCACTCAATGAGAAACCCAGTTCTTTACTTTCAGGGTTGTTCAGTGAAGTGATGAATACGTCGAGGTTGTTAGTGGTGGTACGAGACTTCAGGTCAATGATCTTTTTATTCAGCAGATAATATGTTTCGCTGGCGAATACGATATTATTCCTGATCAGTTCATATTTGGTAATGTTGTCTATTTCACGGCCCTGCAGTAATCCCTGAATAGCATTGGAATTCTGCTTGTCGCTGTCGTTAATACGCTGCAACTCCTCCATTATACGGCGGATGGTCGTGTCTTGTGTCCTTACCTGAGGCATCACCACATTCCTGAGTTCAGCGTCTGTGGTTGTAGGTGGTTTTGGTTTTTCCGGTTCCTGTGCCTGCGCATAATGGAAACTTGAAATTAAAATCAGTAGTAGTGTCAGATATCTCATAGAATTAAAATGCGTGATCTTTAGACTGATTTGACAAAAACATAACATTCACACCAGGATACACATTGTCCACAAAGCCGACGAAAGAATGTCCGCTTTTAGTTGCGACCTGTAATTGTTTCTGCATGCTATGTTTATTAGCGTTTCTTTAACAGTCCATGAAAATATGGTGCCAAAAAACGAGTTTACACAAAGATAACAATTTATGATAAGTTGAAACCCGCAGTCTTTCAACTACTTTGTTAACTTTGGCCGCAAATTACCCACTTTCATGATAAATAATAAAAAGATAGTGGTTGTATTGCCTGCCTACAACGCCGCTTTGACACTAGAGAAAACCTACAATGAAATTCCTTTTGACATTGTTGATGAAGTCGTATTGGTTGATGATGCCAGTAGGGATGAAACAGTTGCTGTAGGAAAGCAACTGGGAATCAGTCACATTGTGCGCCACGACAACAACAAAGGTTATGGAGGAAACCAGAAATCCTGTTATAACAAGGCCCGGGAACTCGGAGCAGACATTGTCATTATGTTGCACCCGGATTATCAGTACACACCTAAGCTGATTATTGCCATGAGTAGTATTATTGCAAATGATGTGTACCCTGTCGTGCTTGGTTCACGTATTTTGGGAAATGGTGCACTCAGAGGAGGGATGCCTGTCTATAAGTACGTGGCAAACCGCTTCCTCACATTAGCCCAGAACCTGCTGATCGGACAAAAGCTCAGTGAATACCACACCGGATACCGTGCATTTTCGGGAGAAGTCTTGAAAAACATCGATTATATGGCCAATGACGATGATTTCATCTTCGATAATGAGATGTTATCTCAGATTTTTATGAAAGGTTATGAAATAGGTGAAGTAACTTGCCCCACCAAATACTTTGAGGAAGCCTCAAGTATTAATTTCAAACGCAGCAGTATCTACGGATTCGGAGTATTGAGGGTCAGTATGCAGCATTGCCTGCATCGGTGGGGGTGGATCAAAGCGAAAATATATAACTGATTAAACTGTTTAATTTGGGCCTCCAGTGGGAATTAGCTAAAAAGTACCTGCATTATTACTTTACCGCAGGCAACCGTCATGATGTACATTCTCCATTTGTATTTGACCTGGTAGAAAAGGTGTTACGCGACAGGAAGAAACCGCCTGTGTTCCGCGAAATAGAGCAAATGAGAAAATCCCTGCTGGCCAGTACGGAAACATTACAGGTAACCGACCTCGGAGCCGGTTCTCTTACCAATGCAGGCCGTGAGCGTAAAGTAAGCGATATTACCCGCCATGCCGCCAAACCGGCTAAATTTGGTCAGCTGTTCTATCGCCTGATACAGTACTTCCAGCCGGAATACCTGCTTGAATTAGGTACTTCTATGGGGATGTCTACTTCCTATATGGCCAAGGCAGCACCTGGCGCAACCGTACATACGATTGAAGGTTGTCCGAATATCGCCGCCCGTGCAGCTAAAAACTTTGCCTCCTTACAGCTCAGTAATATTAAACAGCATACGGGTAATTTTGATACCGTATTGCCTGCATTGTTGAAAGAAATGCCCAGACTAGACTATGTCTATATTGATGGTAACCATCGTTCCGCACCAACCCTGGCATACTTCGAACAATGCCTGGAGAAAGTACACGATGATTCTCTGTTTATCTTTGATGATATTCACTGGACGCCGGATATGGAAAGTGCATGGCATACCATTCAGCAGCATCCGAGAGTGACCTTTACCATCGATCTGTTCTTTATCGGACTGGTGTTTTTCAAACCGGAAATGAAGATCAAACAGCACTTTGTATTGAAGTATTAATAAGTCAGAAATTAAGAATTAAGGATTAAGAATTGGGAGACAATGGTTTTCCTGTTCAATTATAGCGTCCTTTTGAACTGACATAAGAAAATTCAGCGTGGGAGCAGGTATCTTATCGGGATAGCTACTCCCGCTTTCTTTTACCATCCACACCAATCTCCGCTGCATTTCAATTCTTAATTCTTAATTTTTAATCCTTAATTTAATTCCAAATACTTCCATTTATGAAAACATTCCGTGCCCTAGCGCTCTTATTGTTCACCTATCTCTCTTCTATGGCTCAGACTACCCCCGACTACAGTGCATTCAGTTATGAAACTTTTGTACACAACGGGGATACCCTGCGCTACCGGATGCTGAAACCATTGAATTATGAATCACAGAAAGCTTATCCGCTTGTGATGTTTCTGCATGGTTCCGGAGAAAGAGGGACTGATAATGCCGCACAGCTCCTGCATGGTGGCAGTCTTTTCCTGAAAGATTCGCTGCGTCAGCAGTTCCCGACTTTTGTGATCTTCCCGCAATGTCCGCCGGATTCCATGTGGGCAAGTATGAAGGTAAAACGTGATGCAAGCGGTAAAGCAATTGAACGGTCCTTTTCCGACGGAACAGATCCGGAGGCAACACCAGGACTGCTGGTGAAATTACTGACGGATAGTCTGGTAAAAGCCGGAAAGGTAGACAGCCGGAGATTGTACCTGGGTGGATTATCACTTGGGGGAATAGGAACATATGATATACTGGCACGCTATCCTGGTATGTGGGCGGCTGCATTCCCGATCTGTGGTATCGGTAATGTGGATAACGCGGTTAAATTCAGAAAAGTACCGATGTGGATCTTCCATGGGGCGGAGGACAATGTCGTACCTACTTTCGGATCAAAGAATTATTATGAGGCCCTGAAGAAACTGAAAGCGGATGTGAAGTATACGGAGTATCCGGGTGTTGGGCACAACAGCTGGGACAATGCGTTTGCAGAACCGAATCTGCTGCCCTGGATATTCTCCCATAAGAAATAAGATATTGGTAAAAATAAAACGCCCCGACACATGATCGGGGCGTTTTTCCACTCTGCACAGGATTTGAATTGTTAACTATGTATAGACTGTATAGCTGAACGGGCAGCATCTACGGTCGCGTCTAAATCTTCTGTTGTCAGGGCTGAGCTGAGGAACCAGCTTTCAAATGCAGATGGCGGAAGGTATATACCACGTTCCAGCATAGCATGAAAGAAGTGTTTGAACAACTCATTGTTGGCGCCTGAAGCAGCCTCAAAATTGATAATAGGATACTCTGCAAAATGAACACTCATCATAGATCCGAGATTGTTGACCTGGTGTACAATCCCTGCTGCACTTAGTACAGATTGTAATCCCCCGGCGAGATATGCGGCTTTTTCTGCCAGCTGCCGGTAAATATCAGGATTCTCGTTTAACGTCTGCAACAATGTATAGCCTGCAATCATGGCAATCGGATTACCACTTAATGTTCCTGCCTGGTAAATTTTTCCCGCAGGGGCTATATGTTCCATAATCTCTTTACTTCCTGCGAAGGCGCCTACAGGCATACCTGCGCCAATTATCTTGCCAAAGGTAACCAAATCTGCTTTAATACCGAACAGTTCCTGTGCCCCGCCGCGCGCTAATCTGAAACCTGTCATCACTTCATCGAAGATCAGCAGGATATTATGTTCGTCACAGAGATTACGCAAACCCTGCAGGAAGCCTTCCTGTGGCAGGATGCAACCCATGTTACCGGCAACAGGCTCTACTATAATAGCGGCAATCTGGTCAGGATTTTCTGCTATCAGCTTTTCCACAGCCGGTAAATTATTGTAAGGAGCGGTAAGCGTATCGTTGGCTACGGTCTGCGTAACACCCGGTACAGATTGTATGTCCAGGGTGGCTACGCCGCTACCTGCACTTACCAGGAACGGATCTGCATGACCATGATAGTTACCTTCGAACTTGATAAATTTATTGCGGCCGGTGTAACCTCTGGCCAGTCTCAGTGCTGACATACAGGCTTCCGTACCTGAATTCACCATTCTCACCTGTTCTATATTCGGTACCATACTGATGATCAGTTCTGCTATTTTGATCTCCAGTTCTGTAGGTGCGCCAAAAGAGGTGGAATAAGTGGCATATTCCTGAATTGCCTTCACTACCGGTTCATAGGCATGTCCCATGATCATCGGCCCCCAGGAATTGATATAATCAATGTAACGTTTCCCGTCCACATCATACATATAGGCGCCTTTAGCGCTTTTCATGAAGATAGGAGAGCCGCCTACGCCTTTGAAGGCGCGAACAGGGGAGTTTACTCCACCGGGAATAACCTGTTTTGCTTTTTCGAATAATGCTTTGCTTTGCGTGTACATGGTAGTGATAAATATTTTTAACTGAAAAGCATGTGTACCGGATTACAATAATCGCACCGCGTCTTTTGCGAAATAGGTCGCGATCAGATCGGCGCCTGCACGTTTGATGCTGGTCAACGCCTCAATAATAGCTTTTTCTTCATTCAGCCAGCCCATTTTTGCGGCTGCTTTGATCATAGCGTATTCTCCGCTTACATGGTAAGCGCTCACCGGTACATTTACCTCGTCTTTGATCTTTTTAATCACATCCAGATAGTACAGTGCTGGTTTTACCATCACAATATCAGCGCCTTCCTGTACATCCATCAGGGTTTCTTTCAGTGCCTGGGTGGAATTGGCATAATCCAGCTGATAGGTCTTTTTATCGCCGAAGCCCGGAGCTGAATCCAGGGCATCGCGGAAAGGACCATACAGGCAGGAAGCGTATTTCGCGCTATATGCCATGATACCTACCTTATGGAAGCTATGTTGTTCCAGCATACTACGGATGGAAAGGATACGACCATCCATTTTATCACTTGGCGCGACAAAATCAGCACCTGCTTCTGCATGGCTGAGGCTCATGCGGGACAGTACTTCTACCGTAGCGTCATTCACAATCTCTCCGTTTTCCACGATACCATCATGACCAAAGGAAGAGTAAGGATCCAGCGCTACGTCAGTCATTACCACTATTTCAGGAACGGCATCCTTGATCGCTCTGATAGCGCGTTGCATCAGACCTTGTGGATTAACCGCTTCTGTACCTTTATTATCTTTCAGTTCATCTGCGCATTTGATAAAGAGCAGTACACTTTTGATACCCATGCTCCAGAGCTCTTTCACTTCTTTCACTGTCAGGTCCAGTGAATAACGGAAATAGCCGGGCATAGAAGAAATTTCTTCTTTCACATTTTCTCCTTCTACAATGAACAACGGTGCAATAAAATCGCTGGGCGTCAGTATCGTTTCCGCAACCATCGCACGGATGGCGGGAGATGTTCTCAATATCCTGTTTCTGCGTATCATAAAAATGTGTTTTTATTGTGTTTTAAACGGCCCACTCTCTGGGTTTCAGGAATTCCACCAGTTGTGCTTCCGGACTACCTTCAGCAGGGTGGTAATCGTATTCCCAGCGTGCTCTTGGCGGAAGACTCATAAGTATGGATTCCGTACGGCCGTTGGTTTTCAGACCAAACAAAGTACCTCTGTCATGAATCAGGTTGAACTCTACATAGCGTCCACGCCTGTATTCCTGCCAGTCTTTCTGTGCATCTGTATATGGTATGTCTTTCGTCTTTTCCACGATGGGCAGATAAGCCTGTATAAACGCTTCGCCATTGGCTTTGGCAAAGTTGAACAGCTGTTCTGCATTCATCTTTTCACCGGGACGCTGATAGTCGTAGAAGATACCGCCGATACCGCGGGCTTCATTATTACGGTGTTTGTTGATAAAGTACTCGTCACAATGCTTTTTAAACAGCGGATACAGCTCCGTACCAAAAGGATCACAGGCATTTTTGAATGTCTGGTGAAAATGTATACCATCCTGTTCATCCAGGTAGTAAGGCGTCAGATCAGCCCCGCCGCCAAACCAGGAATCTTTCAGTGTACCGTTATCGTCATACAGTTCAAAATAGCGGAAATTGGCGTGTACAGTCGGTACAAAAGGATTCACCGGGTGAATAACCAGGGAAATACCACAGGCCATGAACTGAGCCTGGCCTACACCAAACTGTTTAGCCATCAGTTCGGGCAATTCTCCATGTACAACAGAGGTATTGACACCGCCTTTTTCGAATACGTTGCCATCTGCAATCACGCGTGATTTACCACCACCGCCACCAGGACGTTCCCAACGGTCTTCACGAAAACTGGCTTTACCATCTATATTTTCCAGCGCTGTGCAGATCTCGTCCTGCAGGCGGTGAATAAGGGAAATAAAGTTGTCTTTAATGTTCATAACTGGTTTCCTTTAGAATTCCTTGACAGTATCGATAAATGCTCTTGCGTGGTCAACCGGCACATTTGGCAGGATACCATGGCCGAGGTTCGCAATGTAGCGATGTTTACCAAAGCCGGTCAGCATTTCTTTTACTGATTTTTTGATCTCAGGAATCGGAGCCAGTAATTTGGCAGGATCGAAGTTACCCTGAAGGGTGACATTATTACCTGCGAACTGTCTTGCGCGGGCTGGCTGAATAGCCCAGTCAACACCCAGACAGTTAGCGCCGGTAGCCGCCATTTCTTCCAGTGCAAACCACGCACCTTTGGCAAATACGGTAACCGGGCACACATCTTTCAGTGCAGCCACGATCTGACGCATATATTGAAGAGAGAAGTTTTCGAAGTCCTGAGGACTGAGCAGACCACCCCATGAATCAAACAACTGTAAGCAGTCTGCGCCTGCTTTTACCTGTTCTTTCAGGTAAGCGATCGTTGTATCAGTGATCATCTGAAGCAGCTGATGTGCTACTTCCGGTTGCTGGTAGCAAAATGCTTTAGCCGCATCGAAAGTCTTGGAACCTTTACCCTGTACCATGTAGCAGAGCAATGTCCATGGTGCACCTGCAAAACCGATCAGCGGAACAGCGCCATCCAGTGTTTTCTTGGTTAAAGCCAACGCTTCAAATACGTAATTGAGGGTGTCCTTTACATCAGGAACGCAGAGTTTCTGAAGATCAGCTGCACCTTTTACCGGATCCGGCAATACAGGACCGATCTTTTCGATCAGCTGTACTTCCATACCCATTGCCTGTGGCACTACGAGAATATCAGAGAAGATGATGGCAGCATCTACGCCTACCTGGTGTACGGGCATCACAGTGATTTCCGTAGCCAGTTCGGGGTTCATACAGCGTTCAAAGAAGGAGTATTTCTCCCGCAGTTTGATATAGTCAGGCAGGTAGCGGCCAGCCTGGCGCATCATCCACACAGGAACACGTTCTGTTGTTTCTCCGCGTAAAGCTCTCAGTAAAAGGTCATTCTTTAAGGCGCTCATTCGTATCAGTTGATGTTGTTAAAATAGAATATTGCTGTCTGCACCATATCAGCCATACGCTGACCGGTGCTGATAATAATTTTATTGTTGGTATGTTGTTCAAGTGCTGCCGCTGTAGTCGGGCCGATTGAAAAACATACGGTATGCTGCGCAAGGTGATTGACGGAGAAGAAGCTTTGTACAGCGCTGGGACTGAGAAAGAAGATACCGTCATATGTTGCTCCGGTGACGGCCGGCGTTTCCGTTGTCTCGTATACGATCACTTCGTTCAGGCCGATGTTCCGTTGCCGTAGTATATCTGGCAGTTCGTCTCTGCGCCTGTCTCCGCAGAAGAAGACCAGCGGACCTTTTTCTTCATTCCTGACAATGGTCTGCGCCAGCATGGCTGCATTGGCTGCTGTGCCGGTAATATTGTGGGGAATGGCTGTACGGGAAAGGGCTTCTTTGGTAGCGCCTTCCAGGCAATATACATCCCATCCGGGCATATTGGCCTGTTCCGTAACTGCATCTGCCGGCAAGATCCGGAAATACAGGTTTTGTATGGCGTTGACCGCATTCACACTGGTGAAAACGACCGTTACCTTTTCCTTTAGCAGTTGTTGTACCTGTTGCAGCAGACGATCATCAACCCGTGGCCTGGTACGGATGAAAGCCTGCGGGATAATATCTACAGATTGTTCCGCAGCGCTGCTGACCAGTTCCGGGTCTACAGCTCTGGTGCTTAATATGCGATATCTTTTATTTGATGGCATTCTTTATCTCAGCAACAATTTTATCTCCTCCCTGTGCGAGGATCTTTTCTGCCGCGCTTCTGCCTATCACGCCGGCATCCTGTAAGGGGAGCTGTTCTGTAATAGTAAAGAGCTGTTGTCCGTCCAGGCTGCACAGTTCTCCGCTGAAGTGTACTGTTTCATTGCTGATCGTCGCATATGCGCTGATCGGCGTAGTACAACCACCCATCAGTGTCCGCAGGAAATCGCGTTCCACGCGGGTACAGAGGGCTGTAGCCAGGTCGTTGAAAGGCGCACATGCCTGTCTGCAGAAATCATCATCTTCCCGGCATACGGCTACTACAGCGCCCTGGGCAGGAGCGGGAAGCATCCAGTCAAGTTCTATAGAAGTGGCAGGACGTACACCTATTCTTTCCAGTCCGGCGGCAGCGAAGATAGCACCGTCCCAGTTTTCAGCAGCCAGCTTCTGCAGGCGGGTATTCACATTCCCACGCAGGTTATGCAGCTGGTGCTTCGGATATTTACGCAGCCACTGTGCTTTACGGCGTACACTGCTGGTAGCAATGTTTGCGATATACTCCGGCTGTCCGAGGAAGGCGGTATCCTGACGGTATACCAGCAGGTCCTTTACAGGGCCTCTTTCCAGGACAGCGGCCTGAATAATATTTTTAGGCAGTTGTGTCGGAACGTCTTTGAGAGAGTGAACGGCAATATCAATACGGCCGTTGAGGAGTGCGATATCCAGGCTCTTGGTGAAGATGCCCTGTACGCCTATTTCGTAAAGTGGAGTAACGAGGTCGATATCTCCCTCGCTTTTGATAGGTACCAGTACCGTACTGTAACCCTGCGCTTCCAGCAGACCTTTTACTTTATTTGCCTGCCACAGTGCGAGCTGGCTGTCCCTTGTACCTATCTTTATTTCTCTGTTCATGAATTATTCCTGGTTAACGCCGGTCTCAAAGATATCATTGATCATGGCGATATATTGGTCACTTTTATCTGTTTCGCGGCGTACTTTACCTGCCATCAGGTTGATCATCTTCTGGATGATGCGGGAGGATACTGCTTCAATATCTTCCAGGTTATACTGACTACCGTTCTTCTGCTGCTGTATCTCCTTGGTATGGATTTCCGTCAGTTTATCTTTTACGGCTTTCAGTACCACCGCGTGTTTACGCATTTTATACCAGTAGAGGAACTCGTTCATGTGCTCCTCGATGATAGACAGTGCTTTCGGCACTTCCTGCAAACGCATCTGCAATGTCTCATCCTGTATCTTAGACAGTTCATCCACATTCACGAGCTCAATATGCGACAGCTCTTTTACGTCCGGCGCTACGTTGAATGGAATAGACAGGTCGATGATCAGTTTGCGCGAGGATTGCTGGAAATGTTCTGCCAGTACGTTTGGTTCCGGTGCATTAGAGGCTACGAGTATAATATCTGCCGCCTGTAATTCTTCTGCAAGATTTTCATATGGCGCATAGCGCAGACCGTGCTGATTGGCAAATTCCTGTGCTACGGCAGTAGTACGGTTCACCAATGTGACGTTGGTCACGCCAAGATAGTCCATCATGTTCTTGCAGGTATTACGGCCGATCTTACCTACGCCTACCAGCAATATCTTTTTCTGATGAATATCAGGCACTTTATGTTCCAGCAGGCGTACTGCGGCAAATGCCACAGAAACGGTACCGGAGCTGAGACCTGTTTCATTCTTGATAAGCTTGGATACCTGTAATACGCTGTTCACCAGTCTTTCCTGGAATCCGCCGAAACAACCATTTGCTTTGGAAAATTTCGTTGCATTGCGTATCTGACCGATGATCTCATAATCCCCGAGGATCTGTGAGTCCAGTCCTGTGCCTACCTGATAAAGGTGTTTAATGGCTTCTTCTCCCGTTTTCACATAAGATAACTGGCTGAATAGATTGCAATCACCATCGGTTTCATTGCACACCAGCTCCACCAGTTGCTGTGGATCATTGGCAAAACCATAGATCTCAGTTCTGTTGCATGTTGAGAGTACAAAAATATCATCCAGGTCTAGGGACTTTGCACTTTCGAGTAAGTGCTGATATTGTACCTGGTTAATAGCAAACGATCCTCTTATAGCAGCATCTGTTTTCTTATAGTTGATACCAACGATATGAAAATGGGCTATATCTTTTGAATGACTACCCTGCATTTTGTTCTTATAAGCTTCCGGGTGCAAAAATACTTGCATAGACTGCAAGAAAGGGCAGCAGGCTGTCATTAGTGTGTCATTTCTACTGCTGGTATAATGACATGCATAAAAATGACTTTTGTCAGTTTACATACTGATATACGTTATCTATTACATTATAGTTAATAATTAAATTATTTCAACAATTGTATGACATTTGCAGGCGGGATAAGCCGTTACATTTGCAACAATTTTAAGTATAAGGATGGAAGCTAAATCTGATAAAGGAATTATTCTGATGAACCTCGGGTCGCCGGATTCTACGGCAGTACCGGATGTTAAGCGTTATCTCAATGAGTTTTTAATGGATAAACGGGTAATTGACTATCCGTATCTGTTCCGCTTAATGCTGATCAAAGGTATTATAGTGCCAAGGCGTGCGCCTAAGTCAGCAGAGGCTTATAAATCCATCTGGTGGGAAGAGGGTTCTCCGTTGATCGCATTGACAAAGCAATTGCAGAACGCTGTACAGCATGATCTGCAGATGCCTGTGGAAATCTCTATGCGTTACGGTAATCCTTCTCAGGAAGACGCATATGACAAGCTGCTCAAGCAGAATCCCAATCTGAAAGAAGTGATCCTGTTGCCTTTATATCCGCACTATGCCATGTCTTCTTATGAGACGGCTGTAGAGCACGCAAAGGCTGTACATAAGAAAAAGAAGTATCCGTTTACTTTAAATATCGTACCTCCCTACTACAGCGAGCCTGATTATATCAACGCGCTGGCAGAGAGTATGCGTCCCTATGTGTCGCAGGACTTTGATCACCTGTTATTCAGCTATCATGGTGTACCTGAGAGGCACATACGAAAAGGAGATATTACAGGAAAACACTGTCTGCAGGTAGAAGACTGCTGCCATGTCGGTTCTCCTGCACATGAGTTCTGTTATCGTCACCAGGTATTTATTACCTCCGAACTGGTAGCAGAGAAACTGAAAATACCGAGAGAGAAGTGGAGCGTTACCTTCCAGTCCCGCCTGGGCAGGGAAGAATGGCTGAAACCTTATACTGCCGCTACGCTGGAGGAATTGCCAAAGAAGGGAGTGAAGCGTTTGCTGGTGGCTTGTCCTGCATTTGTGTCGGACTGTCTTGAAACGCTGGAAGAAATTGCAGTGGAAGGTAAACATACCTTTATAAATAGTGGTGGCGACAGCTTTACCATGATACCTTGTCTGAATGTACATCCGCTATGGGTGGGCGCAGTGGTAAAATGGATGACAGCGATGTCCTGACCAGTTATGACCAATATCCGCAACCATGCAAACACAACCCGTTATCATTGCCGGCGCCGGTATTGCCGGACTAAGTATTGCCTACGAATTACAGCAGAAGGGCATTCCCTATGAAATTATGGAAGCCTCTTCCTATGCGGGAGGTGTTGTAAAATCATTACATATAGACGGTTACGAACTGGATGCAGGCCCGAATTCTCTGGCCGCTTCTCCCGAGTTCATGGCCTATATCGATCAACTGGGTTTGCAGGAGGAGGTGCTGGAAGCAGCTGCTGCCAGTAAAAACCGCTTCCTGGTCAGAAATAATAAATTACATGCCGTATCTCCACATCCGTTTAAGATACTGCAATCGGACTATATCAGTGGCGGCGCTAAATGGCGGTTGTTCACAGAAAGATTTCGCAAAGCGGCTGCCCCGGAAGGAGAAGAAACAGTCTCCTCCTTTGTGACCCGCCGCTTTGGAAAGGAAATAAATGAATACCTGTTTGAGCCCGTACTTTCCGGCATTTATGCAGGTAATCCTGATCTGATGTCAGTAGGGGAGGTCCTCCCGATGCTGCCACAGTGGGAAAAGAAATACGGTAGTGTTACGCAGGGACTGATGAAGAATAAAGGCGCTATGGGCGGCCGTAAGATCATTGCCTTTAAAGGAGGTAATGCCACACTGACCAACAGATTACAATCCCTGCTTACCAGTAAAATAAGATTCAATTGTGCTATAACAGGCGTTACCCGTGGGGCAGACGACTATATTTTACAATATACAGAGAGCGGTAATACCGCCATGTTGAACGCATCCCGTGTGATTTTCACGACACCTGCATATAGTACGGCTGTTGCAATACAGGGGCTGGATTCTTCTCTCGCCGCACATCTCAGCGAGGTGCCTTATCCCCGTATGGGCGTACTGCACCTTGGATTCGGACAGGAAGCCCAGCAGAAAGCACCGGCGGGTTTTGGATTCCTGGTGCCACATGCTGCAGGAAAACATTTCCTGGGCGCTATCTGTAACAGTGCTATATTCCCTTCCCGCGTGCCAACAGGCAAAGTATTGTTTACGGTGTTTGTAGGTGGCGCAAGACAGGAACAGCTGTTTGACCAACTGGGACCTGAAAAGCTGCAACAAACCGTAGTAAATGAACTGATGGAACTGCTGGGACTGACGACGCCTCCTGAAATGCAACGTTTCAGTGAATGGAACAGGGCGATCCCACAGTTAAATGTAGGTTATGCACAGACCAGACAACAGATCCGCTTCTTTGAACAGCGTTATCCTGGCATCAGACTGGGAGGTAACTATGTGACAGGTGTGGCGGTGCCCGCTATTATACAGGCGGCGAAAGGATACTGTTGAGTTCATCTTCATTGGCATACTTTTCTGTTGCATATTATAATGGCAACAGGTAAAATACATATCGGAACCTCCGGATGGAGTTACAAACACTGGCGGGAGATCTTCTACCCGCCAGACCTCAAACCGACAGATTACCTCTCTTTTTATGCCGGTCATTTCCACACGGCAGAGATCAATACCAGTTTCTATCATCTTCCTAAGCCTGCTACTGTTGAAAAATGGACCGCTACGGTGAACAGCAGATTCCGTTTCTGCCCTAAGATCAGCCGTTACATTACCCATATTAAAAAGCTAAATGATCCTGAAGATACATTGCCCAGGTTCTTCGATGTTTTTGATCCCGTGCAAAAGCACCTGGGACCAGTGCTGATTCAGCTGCCGGCCACACTGGGATTTCATGAGGATAAAGTGAGCCACTTCTTTGAAGTGCTCAAGCAATACAAAGGTTACACTTTCGCTATTGAACCCAGACATGACAGCTGGCTGAAAGATAATGCTATCGCCTTACTTGAAAAGTATAAAGTCACTTTTGTGATAGCTGAATCTGGTAAGCGTTGGCCATATGGAGAGTTTGTCACCGCCCGGCATATCTATGTGCGTTTTCATGGTCCGGATGGCTCTTATGCAACATCCTACAGCCATAGAACCCTGGAAAAGTATGCGCAAAAAGTACTTGACTGGCAGCAAGAAGGGCATATTGTTTGGGTGTTTTTCAATAATGACGTTCATGGATACGCCATCGAAAATGCAAAGACATTGATTGATATGACTAAAGTATGATGTTATGAAAACAGCCACAAGGAAAACAACTGCAAAAAAGAAAGCAGCCGCTGCGACCCCACCACGTAAGAAAGCGGTTAAAAAAGACCTGTCAAAAACATATAATGAGTTTAAGGAGTTTGAAGGACGGCAGTACACAGGCATGAAGATAGGCAGGAGTCATAAATGGAACTATGATGCGGGCGTCTGGAAAGAAACAAAGATTACACCCGACCTCTGGGAGTTGTCGTATGCAGTGACCAAACGAAGGGCAGGGCATGCACCGGAAGGTTCAGGAGTGCCGGTAGGTACAGAATATCATTGGTATATCATGGCACATCAGAATGTACGCAAGTTGAATGCTAATGATTACACAACTTCAATGGCAGGATTGAAGCTGAAGCTGGCGCATAAACGGGCTGATAAAGAGAAGTGGAGTCTGTCAGGAAAGACGCAACGAAAGCATCTGATTGAATTCCTGCAGGAGATTATCGCACAGCTGGAAAAAGAGCCGGCTCCCCTTGATCTTACTTATAATGAAAAGCATTACCTTGGAGAAGCCATTCCTATCGGACAAACCTGTCATGATGGTTTCTGTGAAGAATATGACATTATCCTCAATGATGCCAGTATGGGCATTATCAGACGGATGAAGAAAGGTTGGAAAATTGATGGAATGGAAGATAAAAAATTTGTCAACGCTATCGGATCCGCAATAGTGCAATCACTCTCCAAATAAATCAGTTATATGCCCGAATTACCAGATCTGCAGGTATTCAGCCACAACCTTGATAAAGCATTATCAGGTAAAAAATTGAAAGTCATTAAACTGGAGAATACCAAAAAAGCCAAGGACACACCCGCAGCTTTTAAGAAAGCATTGGAAGGTGAGACGCTGGAGAGCGTTTACAGAGAGGGGAAGGAACTGCGTTTCAGGTTTAAAAATGAGGCTGTGCTGGGGATGCACCTGATGCTGCATGGCAAGTTGTATTACTTCGAAGAAGAAAACACGAATAAACATACGGTAATAGCGCTGTTATTTGAGGACGGGAAAGGACTTGCATTGACGGACTTTCAAGGAGCAGCAGTGCCTTCACTGAATCCCGAAGCAGCAGCAGCGCCCGATGCATTATCAAAGGAATTCACATTGACATTTCTGAAGGAGCAACTGGCGAAGAAAAAGACGGCTGTCAAGAAAATACTGCTCGATCAGCATATTATCAGGGGTATTGGTAATGCCTATGCAGACGAGATATTATGGGAAGCCGGTATTTCCCCGTTTTCTATTGCCAATAAGATCCCTGCAACGAAGGTCAAAGCGCTGCATGCAGCAATTCATAACGTGTTAAAAGAAGCCGAAAAACAGATCCGTAAGGAACATCCGGATATCATTGCAGGTGAGATACGTGATTTTATGAAAATACACCAGCCTAAAAAGACGCATAGTCCGACCGGAGGTGTTATTGAGCAACAAGAACTGAATAGCCGGAAAACATATTATACAAACGAACAGGAACTGTTTGAATAGCTGATATGGTGGGATGTCTTATGGCATCCCACATTTTTTATTATCCCTGTTTTTTGTTAACTTGTAGTGTAAATAAATCAGACCCCAAACCCCATATACTTCATTTGTCGTGTTGATATCCATATACAAAATGAGCACATAAAGACATAATGCCGCAACGCCTTATCTGGCAATATTTCTCAACTATTTTAATTCATCTTTTATGGCTGAAACGCAGAATGCTGCCCCACAATCTCCACCTCCTTCCTTCAGGGATAATGATGGCAATGAAATCACGTCCGGAGGAAAATGGCTGGCGGGTTTACTGATCATCTTTTTTACATTATTCAGCGCAATCTACCTCATTGCGCACTGGCCGGACAGGATACCCGGTCCCAAAGAAAATACCACCTCATTGTATGTTAATAAATGGTTTCATATACGTCTGGTGGATTCAATCATCGACACTTCCCTTCTGCAAAAGCCGGTTGTAAATATACCGGCAACAGCCGCAAAGAAAGACAGTAGTGAAACAGATACTACAGGAGCACAGGCGGCGGTTGACAACACAGCAGCAACATCAGCAACGGCAGCGACAGATGACTCCGCACTTACCCAGGTAAAGGGCCGGACTGTTTATTACAAAGGCAGTGAAGATGACCTGATACATATCAATACGCTGTTACTGATACTGGTGGGTGTGGCCGGATTTCTCGGTAATATGATACACATATCGACCTCATTTACCACCTTTATCGGCGCTGGTAAATTCAGGAAGAGCTGGGTGCTCTGGTATGTTGTTAAACCATTCACGGCAGCAGCACTGGCCATTGCGATTTATTTTGTGTTCAGGGGAGGATTTCTGAATATGAGCGATGATAGTTCGAACATTAATATCTACGGACTGATGACGATATCATTGTTGTCAGGACTATTCACAGACAGGGCCACATTAAAGCTGAAAGAGATCTTTGATGTGCTGTTTCGTACCAATCCTAAGGAAGAAAGGCCGGATCAGTTAACAAACGGAGCGCCGAAAATAAGTGGCGTGACAGCAGATCCGCTGGAGGTTGGAAAAGCTACATTGGTCACCCTGACAGGTACGAAATTAAACGAAGGTGATATCAGCATTACTATCGAAAATACCCCTGTAGAGGATCCGGACCGGAAGCCGGATAGTATCAGTTTCAATTACACATTACCGGAGGCATTGAAAGACAAAGAGAGTGTAACACTATCTGCGAAGCCAGCTAAGGCCACGACAGCCAGTACCTTCCAACTGAAAATTAAACAGGCAGAACCACCTGCTGAAGGAGAATAAAAAGATGAAAGACTGACCAGGAACGGCCTGGTCAGTCTTCTATTTTATGCATAGCGCAATGAAGCAGCTATACTGCTCTCAGCTGGCATTTTGTCTTTCTCCAGAATGAACACATCGCCATTGTGGAGAATGGTTTGGGTGATGGCGTTATTCAGCAGGCATTCGTCCTGGGGTTGTTGCGCTTCGTGTATAATCACCCTGTTTTCTTTCTCATCGAAGGTACCCCATAGTTGTGCATTCTTTTCAACGAATAAACAATCTACCTGACCGTAATAGGTAGCAGGTATAACATCATCCGGAATGGATGCCGTTAATGCACTGGTTGATCCGTTATTGTATTTATCTAAAGCCTGCTCCTTCCTTTTCTCAAAAAATGGCTGCATTTTCTCTCTGGCCTGCCTGTAAATTTTTGTCGCTTTCTCATGTTCAAAATTTCCAGTAAGCGCTTCATCAGCTACATGCTGATAGCGGGTCACCTTTCTGAAAATAGGCTGGAGATAATCGACTGCAGCCATGATTAATGGAATGTGCTTGTTATGCAGCACTTCTTTCCATATGGTTTTGTCCACTTCTTCCAGATAATTTGCGATATCCGTTTTATGATCCGGGTTGGAATTCATACCGTGATAATTGGCGCCGTGACCACCACCAGAGCTTCCTGTACGGAATAACTGCTGATCGCCTTTTTCTTCAAAGTGTATAACATCGTCCATACCATTTGGCATCCCTTCTACAGGTACTTCTTTCATTCCAAATGCGTCGGCGAGAAACAATTTAGCGTTGTGTTTGCTGAAGGTCAGCAAGTAAAATTGTTCGGTACTGGTTAATACCGGCAGCAGCGGAGTTAACATAAAGCTATGATTGCAGTAAATCTGTTGCTGCATAGTCAACGGCAGGCGCAGATAGCGGAAAGAGTTCTCTGTGATAAAGCAGGCCAGTCCGTCCTGTTGATTTTTCCAGAACATTTCTTCTTTTAGTAACTCATATCCGGGCTGTAACAACTGGCGTATCTGCAATGGTGATATTGATTTTTCTTCAAGTTGCTTTTGTGTCTGTTGCAATATATTTTTAAAACAGATCAGATCCTGTTGCTCATTTACTGCCTGTCCGGATGCATGTGTCGGCATATATAGTGTAATACATATGTTACCTTTTTCTGCCGCCAGTTCCGCAAAGATATTTTTGTTGACTCTGCCTTCAATTTCAGTAGCAGTAATATTGTGCTGGAGTTGATCAAACGTTTCATCTAACGTCTTATCAGCGGGCGCTTCTCTGAGATTGTTCTGTTGCTGCACAGCTTTTTTAGCAGTATCTCTGTTGGGATGCCGCATATGGACGCCTGGCTGCAGTTCATCTGGCCCCACGGTGTATTTGTCCGTCATCTCCAGGTCTGCTTCCAGCTCATCAGGGGAAATGGACTTTCTCAAACCTAATCCCTCCTTTCCATTACCGGAAGGTTTTCCCTTTATCGGGGTAAATTTTCCATTTTGATCTTTTGGCATAAAATGTAAGTTTAGATTTTCAAAAACAAGCTCAGCCTGATTCTGGACTGTCTTCTGCAGATATGCACACTAATATCCTGCCAAGCCTTTTCTGCTGAGCCGGAGAGTTTTTTGTTCAACTTGTTGTGATACCTTATATTTAGAAAAACTACCGTAAATTCAGATCATAAATTCCACTAGATGATTGCAGGCGTCCTTAAAGAACAGCCAGGAGAAAACAGGGTTTCTTTAGTGCCGGAGATAGTTAAGCAGTTAGAAAAACAGGGAGTAACGGTTTGGATTGAACCGGATGCCGGAACCCGGGCATATTACTCCGATGAATCCTATATACAGGCAGGAGCCCAGATCAAACCTGCCGGAGAGATCCTGCAACAGGCAGATATTATCCTCAGCATACAGATCCCTGAAGAATCGTCCTGGAAGATGATCCCGGCAGGGAAGGTGCTGGCCGGTATTTATCAGCCATTGTATAATACAGCGCTGATGCAGCAATGGGCTGACAAACAGCTGACTGCTTTCAGTCTCGACAGTGTACCCCGCACGACCAGGGCGCAGAGTATGGATGTATTGAGTTCACAGGCCAATATTGCCGGTTACAAGGCTGTATTGCTCGCTGCGACCAGTTACAGCCGTTATTTCCCAATGTTTATGACCGCAGCAGGTAGTATTGCACCCGCAAAAGTGCTGATACTCGGAGCAGGTGTGGCAGGCTTACAGGCGATTGCTACTGCCAGACGACTTGGTGCAGTAGTAGAAGTGTTTGATACACGTCCCGCTGTGAGGGAAGAAGTCATGAGTCTGGGTGCACGATTTATAGAAGTAGAAGGCGCTGCCGATGCATCCGCTGCAGGTGGATACGCTGTAGAACAAAGTGCTGATTATAAACAACGGCAGCAGGAAAAGATCGCAGATAGTGTCGCTAAAGCAGATATTGTTATCACGACTGCACAGATTCCCGGTCGTAAAGCCCCTTTACTGATACCGACAGCCATGCTGGAGAGAATGAAACAGGGTTCGGTGATTATAGACCTGGCTGCTGCCACCGGTGGAAATACGTCCCTTACTGAAAACAACAGGACGGTCGTACATCAGGGTGTCACGATCATCGGTGATTCCAATCTGCCATCTTCTATGCCCTCCGATGCAAGTAAATTATACGCAAAGAATATGTACAATTTTTTGCAGCTACTGATAAAGAACGGAGACCTCGTGCTGAACTTTTCAGATGACATTGTGCAGGGCGCGTGTATCACCCATAGCGGTGCTATTACCAATGAACGGCTGAAGCAGGCCGAAGGCGTCAAGCTGTAAGTATCTGTTATTACCTGACATCAATATTCCCCATCATGGAAGCTGTTTTTTCTTTTTTAGAACAACATCTTGAGCTGACCTACATTGTTATTCTTTCCATCTTCCTTGGCGTGGAGGTCATCTCCCGCGTACCATCCGTATTACATACCCCACTAATGAGTGGCGCCAATGCGATCCACGGCGTTGTGATCATCGGGGCGATTATCGTAATGGGACAGGCCAGCGATGAAAATTACCTGGCGCTGATACTTGGATTTCTGGCAGTGATACTGGGAACGATAAACGTAGTAGGTGGCTTTGTCGTGACTGACAGAATGCTTGAGATGTTCAAATCGAAAAAGACCAAATAGTTGTATCTAATCATTGCACTATGTTATCGTTGATCTATCTGATAGGCTCTGTCACATTTATCGTCGGATTAAAGATGCTGAGTAATCCCGCTACCGCCAGGAAAGGCAATGCCATTGCTGCGGGAGGAATGGCGCTGGCCATACTCGGAACAATTTTCCTTTACAGACATAACGGACACGGATTACACAATTACGGCTGGATTATTACAGGTCTGGTAGTAGGCGGCGTGATAGGTCTTATTTCTGCCAGAAGAGTGAAAATGACCGCTATGCCTGAAATGGTTAGTCTGTTTAATGGCATGGGAGGTGCCTGTGCGGCACTGATCTCTGTCGTGGAATTTGAATATATGGCGGGTACGCTGGCTGATATACCAAATGTGCACGGGCAACTGGGGATTATATTCGCAGGAATGATCATCGGTGCTGTGTCATTTGCGGGATCCGTGATTGCATGGGGAAAGCTGAACGGACGTATCAGAGATATTTCGTTCCAGGGACAGCATATCGTTAATCTGTCAGTATTGGCAGTCATCATGCTGCTGACCCTATTCGTGACCGTTACATTACCCTCCGCCACAGTGGCCTTATTTGCCACAGTACTTGTGCTGTCACTGGTCTACGGTATATTTTTCGTGCTGCCTATCGGCGGAGCAGATATGCCGGTGGTGATTTCCCTGTTGAATTCATTTACTGGTGTCGCAGCTGCCTGTGGCGGTTTCCTGTATAATAATCCGGTGATGCTGACAGGAGGGATCCTGGTAGGTTCTGCAGGAACTATCCTGACGATCCTGATGTGTAAAGCAATGAACCGCTCCCTGAAGAATGTGTTGATCGGCGCATTTGGTGGTGCGAAAGCAGGCGGCGTTACCCGGGAACAGGGCGCTTATAAAGAGATTGGCTTGTCAGATACAGCGGTCGTAATGGCCTATGCACATAAAGTGATGATCGTACCGGGCTATGGATTGGCTGTTGCACAGGCGCAACATGCCTGTCATGAACTGGAAACACTCCTGGAGGCAAGAGGTGTGGAAGTTAGGTATGCTATCCATCCTGTGGCCGGCCGTATGCCGGGGCATATGAACGTATTGCTGGCTGAAGCAGACGTGCCGTATGACAAACTGCTGGAGATGGAACAGGCTAACGGACAGTTTAATACGACGGATGTGGTACTGATATTAGGCGCAAATGACGTGGTAAACCCGGCTGCAAAAAGCGACCCTTCCAGCCCGATCTATGGTATGCCGATACTGGAAGTAGAAAATGCCAGAAGCGTGATTGTCAATAAACGCAGCATGAAACCGGGGTATGCCGGTATTGAAAATGACCTCTTTTTCCAACCTAAAACATCCATGCTGTTTGGCGATGCTAAACAGGTACTGCAACAGCTGGTGGCAGAGATTGTGAACAGCCTATAAATGGCCATCTGACTGCTATGCCCCGTTTTTTCAGTATTTTGCTGCAAAAATAAGGGGTTGGATTTCTTACCGAAAAAATTTACAGACACACTATCAGGACTGCCAGGCATGGATTTGGCAGCCTTTTTGCGTATACATGAGGCAGGCGAAAAAATCACTTCTCTCAGGATAAATCCGAACAAATTACAGGATGAACAGGCAGTGCAAAAGGTGCTGCAATCACTGACAGAGACAACCGTCAGCCGGGTGCCATGGTCACAGTATGGATACTATCTGCCGGTAAGACCGTCTTTTACCTTTGATCCTTTTTTCCATGCAGGCGCTTATTATGTACAGGAAGCATCTTCTATGTTCGTGGAACAGGTAATGCGACACGTATGTGACCTGGACGCGCCATTGAAAGTACTGGATCTCTGCGCAGCGCCGGGTGGTAAATCAACCCTGCTGCAATCGATAATCAGCGCCGACAGTGTGCTGGTATCCAATGAGGTGATCAAAAGCAGAGCGGCGCTTTTAGGCGATAATATCAGCAAATGGGGTGCTGCAAACGTGGTTGTTACAAACAATGACCCGCGTGATTTTGGCAGATTGCCCGGATACTTTGATGTGATGGTGGTGGATGCGCCCTGTTCCGGTTCAGGACTTTTCAGACGTGAACCGGAAGCGGTGGAAGAGTGGTCGCCTGAAAATGTGATGTTGTGCAGTCAGCGTCAGCAGCGCATACTTGCAGACGTGTGGAATACGTTAAAAGAGAACGGGATACTGATCTATGCTACCTGCTCTTATTCCCGTCAGGAAGACGAGGAGATCATGGAATGGATACAGGATAACTTTTCAGTAGAGAATATCGCGATACCAGTCAGTGAAGACTGGCATATTGTGAAGACCACAGCAGGACCACAACAGGGAGAAGGATATCGTTTTTACCCTGACAAAGTAAAAGGTGAAGGCTTCTTTATCACCTGTTTCCGCAAGACCTCCGGTGACGAGTATTCCACTAAGAAACAACGGGATAGCATTACACCGGTTGCAAAGAAAGAACAGGAGAAAGTCGCACAATGGTTGAAAAATACGGACAACCTCTTTATGATGGACCATCAGGGAGAGGTATTAATATTTCCGGAAAATATGGCGTCTGTTGTTTCTTTACTACAACAGCACTTATATTTGCGGAAAGCTGGCGTAAAAGCAGGTCAGCTGGCAGCGAAAGAGCTGATTCCTGATCATCAGCTGGCAATGAGCAATATGATCAGGGATACAATCCCACAAGTGACGTTGACCCGTGAGCAGTCTTTGCGCTATCTGAGAAAAGAAGACCCTGAGGTAACTACAGATGTGAAAGGCTGGGCGCTGATGAAGTATGAAGGGATGGCGCTCGGATGGGCGAAAATATTACCAAACCGTATCAACAATTACTATCCTAAAGAACTCCGTATTCTGAAAGAAGTGTAGGCAAAAATTTTTAATTTAGTTACCTGAAAGGTATAAACAGCGTAGTAATGGTAAAAACGTTCATGACAATTGCGGGACTTGTATTATGTGTTGCCGGTGGAGTACAGGCACAGGACAGGGTCCAGGTACAGGGTACCTCTCCCGATCTGTATGTACTGCACACTGTAAAGAAAGGAGAAACTCTTTACAGCCTGGGCAGGTCCTACAGTTTGTCTCCGAAAGAGATTGCAAGCGAAAACAATATCTCAGCTGAACAAGGTTTGCAGCTGGGACAATCTGTAAAGATCCCCTTAAACAACACCAATTTTTCACAGAAAACAGATGCAGGCGGAACACCTGTGTATCATAAGGTAGAGGAAAAAGAAACCCTGTACCGTCTCAGTGTGAACCATAACAAGGTATCACTGGATAATATCCGTCGCTGGAACAATATGACAGGTGATGGTTTACAGAAAGATGGATTCGTTATCGTCGGTTATCTGAAAGGAACAGGTATTCCTGCTTCTGCACCGGTAGCCAGCAATCCATCCACTACACCAGCTCCTGCTACCCATCCGGTAAGCACACCACCAGCTACGACACCAACGCCGACGCCGTCCACACCAGCGCCATCAACGCCGGTAGCGACTACGCCTGCGGCAGGTACTACGCCCGCTCCTCCGGTAGCAAAACCAGATCAGCAGGCGCCGCCAGAACCAGCTACTACCACACCAACGCCGGCTCCTGCTACCAATAGCGGTGCTACTAAACCAGCTCCGGCAGCCAGTGCAGGATCTTCTTTCGAGCAGCTGTATAACCAGCAGACAAGCAATGGGAAGAGTGTGACTGCTGAAAAAGGCCCGGGCGGATGGTTCAAGAGTAACGCCAGCCCCGGTAAATATTATGCCTTGCACAATACAGCGCCAAGAGGTACGATTATTAAAGTGACCAATCCGCTGAATGGTAAGTTCATCTATGCTAAAGTACTGGAAGCCATTCCACAGATCAAGCAGAATGAAGGCCTGATCATTAAACTTAGTGATTCTGCTTTGGAAGCACTGGGTACAAACGAGGCGAAATTCTACTGCCAGCTGAACTACGAAGAATAGAAGAAATAATTAGGAATTAGGAATTAAGAATTAGGAATTAAGAATTAGTAATTTAGATAGACAGGTCTCCCATAGACCATACTATTCTGACTATCTCTAAACATATAAAAGATAAAGGCGTCCATTCATCCTGGACGCCTTTATCTTTTATATATTCAACTAATCAATCTCGATTTCGATCTCCGCTGCATTCCTAATTCCTAATTCCTAATTCTATAGTGTCCGGTTAAAATTGGGATTACCCCTTTATTCCTTTCAAACTCAATATAGATGGGAGGGGCTTACTGCTATTATAAAAGCAAGCCCCCCCTCTTTTTTTAAAAGGAGAATAATTTCAATTGCAGGTTTATCTGATCTGGCCCCTTATTATGCTGTAAAAGTGCATACTCGGGTTCTGCCAGAAAATTCATTAGGTGGATATAAGTGTAAAGATGTAACCTTAGAAAGCCAGTTAGGTTACTAAAAGACCATTTTTTACTCCCTTTCTCTGTCAGCTTGTCTTTTACGATCTTTGTCAGTAAATCCTTTATTAGCGTGCACCAGAGCTGTATACTTATAGCATTCTTGTTTTCACCTAAAAAATTGTTTAATTGAGAGTTCTGCTTAATTCTTTTAAAAAGCATTTCGATTGCCCATCGCTTTTGATACAATTTCCTGATCGTTGTCGGCGTATAAGTAAAATTGTTTGTTAACAGATGTATTTTCTTTTTTGTATTTCTATCGTAAATGCTGATTACACGCGCCGTCTGTACAGGACTTTTCTCCTCTGTTAGAGGGTTACCTAGTTGAATAACCCAATCTTTTAAGATACCTTTTCTTTTATGGAGTATTTTTAATCTGTTTCGTGTCAATAATTTTATTTTCATACTCTTGGTTACACGAGTTACCCACGTGATCTCTTTTTCAGTCCATTCCTTCATGAGTTTATAGTTCACATAAGCTCTATCCATGGCTATTATAGAACCTGGCAAGAGCTCTAACTGTGGCATAATGATTCTATCATTTTTGGCAGCTTCCGTCAGAATAGTAAAGCTTGGTAGTTCTGTTTTGGCCGTCATCAATACGTGCGCCTTTATTCCTCCCTTCTTTCTGCCGTCCATTCTAATTACACCTGCCCCCTTCATTACATTAGAAAATAGGCTGACCGTCGTCGAGTCCACTATGAATAACCGGTCAACCAACGATTTTCTCTTTCGGCTGTCCGGGGAAAACGCTTGATAATGATGGTTATATAGACGATGATAGAGCTTTTCAAAAAACGCCACCGGACGCGTCCTGTTAGCATCGGAAATAGTGCTTCGACGCGGGGTATGTTTAATGCCCAAATGGTGAAGCCGATGCTGGTTGGCTAACAATCCTGTATGAAGCTCTCGTAATGAAGTACACTGATGAAAACTACTAAATAGCATTGTTACCAAATGGTCAAAAGCCTTAAAATGCTTATAATAGTAATCTGCGTTTGTCTCTCTACAGACTTTATCTATCAACGTGGTTGGTATAAAAGAAAGTAGTTGATTAAAAATCGGCTGTCCGGAAAAAAATTTACTTTTGCTCATAAGTAAGTTCTAGTGTGGTAACTTAAACTTACTGAAAAAGGAGGCCTCGGCCTCCTTTTTTTATGACTTAATCCCATATTTTTACCGGACACTATAGATTCCTAATTCCTAATTCCTAATTCCTAATTGACCTTGTTTCCTCTCAGGAATGCCTCTATATCCATCCGCTTTTTACCTTCCATCTGTATCTCCTGTAGGGATAGATAGCCATCCGGCGCCGCTATTTTCAGATAGGTTTTGTTGTCGCTGATTGCTTCACCCGGGGCAACAGAAGGCTGTGCATGTTCCCTGGTCGCTTTGAATATCTTTACGCTCTTTCCGGCAAGCATAGTCCATGCAGTAGGATAGGGGCTCATACCACGTACAAGATTGTAGATCTGTTCGACAGGTTGTTCCCATTTTATCTGACAATCTTCTTTAAAGATCTTTGGTGCATGTTTGATTTCTTCCGCTTTGATATGCGCCTGTGGTGTACCGGCTGCTGTGCCGGAACCCAGTGCCTGTACTGTTTTTAACAGCAGACCTGCGCCCGTTGCCATCAGGTCGTCATGGAGTTCACCGGCAGTTTCATCATCTCTGATTACTACAGACTGGCTAAACAGGATATCGCCTGTATCGATTTCATGCTGGAGTTTGAAGGTGGTTACCCCCGATTCTTTCTCTCCGTTGATGATGGCCCAGTTGATAGGGGCTGCGCCTCTGTAGTTAGGCAACAACGAAGCATGTACGTTGATCGTGCCTAAAGGCGGCATATCCCATACTACTTCAGGTAACATACGGAAAGCCACCACTACCTGCAGATCGGCTTTTAAAGCCCTTAATTCCGTCAGGAAATCCGGATTCTTCAGTTTCTCCGGTTGCAATACCGGAATGTTCCTGGACACTGCATATTGTTTAACAGCACTCTGCTGTAATTGTAAGCCTCTTCCGGCAGGTTTATCGGGCGCTGTGATCACAGCCACCACGTTATAGCCGTTTTGCACCAGTATGTCGAGCGAAGCCACTGCGAAATCAGGGGTGCCCATAAAAATGATCCTCATATTTTGTTGGTCCTTTAACTCACTCTGCATATAATAAGTATTTCTTCCTGATGGTTTTAAAATGGTGTCAGTGCAGGTGCGCGGCTTCGCCTGTTTCCGATGCACTGAGTTTGTATTTCATTTGTTTTTGTAAGGTAGCACAACAGTAAAAAAGCGCTGAGACGACCTGATACAGGCCGTAAAAATAGTTTAAATCAGGCAAGATATTAACGATTGGTAGTTTAGAGGAATAATGTTAAATTGAATACCTATTTACTAATTTCTTACCTTGCGGTAATTATCCAATAACACTTTTAATTAAATTATTATGCAAGCAGTTAAAAACGGAGATACGGTGCGTGTGCATTATCATGGCCGCCTGACCAACGGAACAACTTTTGATTCGTCCGAAGGCAGAGACCCGCTGGAATTTAAGGTTGGCGCCGGTATGGTTATTAAAGGCTTCGACAATGGTGTTGTTGACATGACTATTGGTGAAAAAAGAACCTTGAATATCCCAGTTGAAGAAGCATATGGTCCTAAAAATGATGAGTTGATCATGGAATTTCCAAAGGAAAACATTCCATCTGATCTGAACCCACAGGTAGGTATGGATCTGCAGATGAGTAACCCACAGGGTCAGGTATTCCCTGTTAAGGTTGCTGCTATCGGCGATACTTCTATTACACTGGATGCTAACCATCCCCTGGCTGGTGAAGCCCTGATCTTCGATATCGAACTGGTTGAGATCAAGTAGTCGTTCAGAAGGGAAGTTAAATTATTAAAGCAGAAGGCTGATTATCCAAGAGGTAATCAGCCTTCTGCTTTTAATGTCATGCGATAATAGCACATTATTCATGTGTCAGTACAATCTTTGTCGGACGTTTCTGATCATCGATCGCAACAAAAGTAAAGGAGCCTGAAATGGCCTTTTCCCGGTGTGTATTGTACATCTGCTCCACGAAAATATCCACCTCTACTTTCAGACTGGTAGTACCTACATGTACGACTGTTCCTACTAATTCTATGATCGTACCATGAGGGATCGCCATTTTAAAATCTATCTTGTCACTTGACACGGTGACCATACGCATACGGCTGAAACGGGTCGCTGTTATAAATGCTGCTTCATCCATAAGCTGCATCGCTGTACCGCCAAATAAAGTATCATAATGGTTCACTGTGTTAGGAAATACCGCTTTGAATATCCGTGTAACGGATTCGGCTATCTGTTTTTCGTATGCCATATCGTTGTTCTACTAATTTATCTTTTAAACCGCAGGGAGAATAATTGCAGCAGGCGTTCCTTAAAGCGGGTTTGCCTGTAACTCTTTTTCATGTCATTCAAACATCCGGCACATAAACATCCGGAATAAGCTTCGCCTATAAAGGCACGCTCTTCTTCTGTCAGCGTTACCTGCTGGCACTGGCAGCGAAGGATAGAACCAACGCGGCACTCAAAAGCTGCATTGCAGCGTGGGCAGGTAATGGTTTCATGACAAGCCATGCGTTAAAGTTACGAATCATAATCTAGTAAACAGGAATAGATTCCTAAAGTGCTGGCTATGTGCATCTTGCAGATAATACAAAAGTGCAGCAGGAAATCCTGCCGCACTTCATTGGTTTGAATAATGGATAAATGGTTATCTGGTAATGTTTATACCATTGTCTGAACCGCTACACGCATGTTGCGGGCGGCAGCTACCATGTTGCGTAATGCCTGCTCTGTTTCCGGCCATTTACGGGTTTTAAGTCCGCAGTCCGGATTCACCCATATATTCCGTGCCGGCAACAACTGTATAGCCTTTTCCAGCAGTTCTGTCATTTCAGCTACGGTAGGCACGCGTGGTGAGTGAATATCATATACGCCTGGTCCGATCTCATACGGATAATGGAAAGTGGAGAATACTTCCAGCAATTCCATCTGTGAACGCGATGTTTCTATGGTGATCACATCTGCGTCCATTGCAGCAATATTGCTGATAATATCATTGAATTCTGAATAACACATGTGCGTATGTATCTGTGTGGCATCTTCCACGCCGGAAACTGATACACGGAAGGCTTTTACAGCCCAGTCCAGGTAAGATTGCCAGTCCGCCTGACGTAATGGAAGCCCTTCTCTGATAGCAGGTTCGTCCACCTGTATTACCCGGATGCCTGCCTGTTCAAGATCCACCACTTCATCCCGGATAGCCAATGCTATCTGTAATGTGGTTTCAGCACGTGGCTGATCATCTCTTACAAAAGACCATTGAAGAATGGTAACAGGGCCTGTCAGCATTCCTTTCATCGGTTTGTTTGTCAGCGATTGTGCATAACTGCTCCATTCAACTGTCATCGGTGTACTACGTTGCACATCGCCATATATCACCGGTGGTTTTACGCATCGGGAACCATAGCTCTGTACCCAGCCGTTTTTTGTGAATACAAATCCTTCCAGTTGCTCACCAAAGTATTCCACCATGTCATTACGCTCAAACTCTCCATGTACCAGTACGTCTATGCGCAGGCTTTCCTGTAACTGTACAGAATCCTGTATGGCTTTACGAATAGCTGTATCGTATCCTTCTTTTGTAATATCTCCTTTTTTCAGATCGGCGCGTAGCTTTCTGATATCTTCTGTTTGCGGAAAAGAGCCGATTGTCGTTGTAGGAAACAGCGGCAATTGCAATACTTCTTCCTGTGCTTTCTGACGGGCAGTGAATATGCTTTTACGTGCTGCATCTGCAGGCGTCAGGGCTGCCAGGCGCGCTTTAACAGCTGGTTTATGAATAATAGCAGCTGTTGCTCTTTCCTGCATGGTGTGCTGGTTTGTTTGCAGCAGCAATTCATCATGACCATTCAGAATATCTTTCAACGCGATCACTTCATACACTTTCTGTTTTGCAAAAGCCATCCAGTTTTTGATCTGTGGTGTAAGTACGGATTCGTCTGTTTCCAGTTCAAGATCATAAGGTGTATGCAGCAGTGAACAGGAAGTCGCTATGAGTACTCGTTCTCTTCCAAGGGCTGCAATCGCCTTATTAATCAGCAGGAGGGACGTATCGTAGTTGTTTTTCCATATGTTACGACCATTCACAACACCTACAGAAAGTTGTAAACCGGCAGGTAAAGCCGCCAGTAAAGTATCCAGTTGTTCCGGCGCTCTGACCAGGTCTATATGTAAAGCATCTACCGGCAACTGTGTGGTCAGGGCTGTATTATCCTGTAATCCGCCAAAGTAGGTAGTCAGCAGAAGTTTCAGTGCAGGAACTGCTTTTCTGATCTTCGCATATGCCTGCAGGAAGAGGTCCTGTTGTGCCGGTGTCAGGTCCAGTACAAGGGTAGGTTCATCTATCTGTATCCAGGTAGCGCCTGCCTGGTAAAGTGATTGTAATACTTGGATGTATACCGGTAATAGTTTATCCAGCAAGGCTGGCAGCTGTAAGGATTCCTCTTTTATTTTTCCCAGGAGCAGGAAGCTGACAGGACCTACCAATACAGGTTTGGTATGGATGCCGATCGCCTGTGCTTCTTTGAATTCTTCCAGGCATTTATTGTACAGCAGACTGAATTCCTGTGAAGCATCAAATTCAGGTACCAGGTAATGATAGTTGGTATCAAACCATTTAGTCATTTCCATGGCCGTTGCATCAAATCCGTTTTTCTGATAGCCACGTGCCATCGCGAAATACAGCTCCGGACTGCTCGGTGTAACAAGACTTTCCTTTAATGCCTGGAAACGGGCAGGTATAGCGCCGGTCATGATACACATATCAAGTATCTGATCGTAATAAGAGAAATCATTTGAAGGAATCAGGTCAATTCCTGCCTGATGTAATGTCTCCCAGTTCTGTCGGCGTAACTGTCTGGCGGTAAGCTGTAATTTTTCAAGGGAGATCTTTCCGGTCCAATAGGCTTCATTGGCCTTCTTCAATTCCCGGTTGCTACCAATACGCGGATAGCCAAGAATGTTGGTTTGCATACTTGCATGTTTTTAAAGGAGTGAAATAATAGGAGACTTACTGCAGGTATGCGATACGGGAATGAGAAGGGCAGGGACAGGCGGCAGATCGCTGACGGGATGTCAACAATAGAGTGCCGGCGCTGATAACCTGATGACTGCTCCATATTCGCGAAAGCATACATCAATCTGTCTGTGGCAAGTATCCTGGCTTGTAACAGTTATGACCGTCCTTCTCGTCTGTACGTCTGCAGACGTACCCGACAATGGACATATGCCGGCCATAACCCGGGAGGTTACTTACAGTTGCGCGTCAGCCCGTGATTTACACACGGTTCCTTTTTAATTCCTTCTTTTTTACCGGAAGAACACCGCAAACAGTTATTGAGTGGCATTTAAGTTCCACAACAATATAAGTAACCTTGTTTATTTTCTGTGCAAACTTAGTATTGTGGAACAAAATTATTATAAAGTATTTTTATTTGGTGTTTTGTTCTTATATAGATCTTCATGTAGATGATTGTACTGTTTTGGATCAGAATTGCGATTTAAACAGTGATTTTTTCTGCCGGACATAGAAAACGGGCTGTACTTATTTGCCGGAATCCGAAATTCCTTACGTTTGCAATATGTTCAATAATTATAAATACACGGTAACTGAGCGCTTTATGCGCTATGTACAGATAGATACACAATCAGATCCACTCAGCAAGACCTTTCCTTCCACAGAAAAGCAGAAAGATCTTGGCCGCCTGCTGGTCAGCGAGTTACAGGAAATGGGCATCAAAGATGCCATCATGGATGAACATGGTTATGTGTTTGCCACGATCCCCGGTAATACAGATAAACAGGTGCCTGTTATCTGTTTCTGTTCTCACATGGATACCTCCAGCGATTGTAGTGGTAAAGATGTAAAACCAATTGTTCATCGTCAGTATGACGGAGGCGATATTGCTTTGCCGGAAGAGGGTACGGTGATCAGAGCTACCGAGCATCCTTACCTGGTTTCTAAAAAAGGAGATGATATTATTACCGCCAGTGGAACTACGCTGTTAGGTGCAGATGACAAAGCAGGTGTAGCTGAAATTATGGATGCCGCACAGTTCCTGCTGGCACATCCTGAAATCAAACATGGCGATATCCGTATCCTGTTTACACCGGATGAAGAGGTAGGGCGTGGTGTGGAAAAACTGGATATGCAACGCCTGGGTGCGCAGTTTGGTTATACATTAGATGGTGGTGAACGTGGTTCACTGGAGAATGAAAGCTTTTCTGCAGATGGCGCAAAGATCACCATAAACGGTGTTAGCGTACATCCGGGTACAGCCAAGGATAAATTGGTGAGTGCCATTAAGATAGCCAGCGAAATCGTGGATGCGCTTCCGAAAGACAGTCTGTCACCCGAAACTACGGAAGACCGTCAGGGCTTTATTCACCCGGTAAGGATACACGGTATCGTAGAACATGCGGAGATCGATTTTATACTGCGTGACTTCATAACGGCTAAACTGGAAGATCATGCCGCCTTCCTGCGTAATATTATGAATACGGTGATGGCCCGTTATCCACAGGCCAGCGCCACCCTTACCGTTACACAGCAATACCGCAATATGAGAGAAGTGCTGGACCTGCATCCGGAGGTAACAGCTAATGCAGAAGAAGCCATCCGACGCGCAGGGGTAGAGCCTTTAAGGCTGATCATCCGTGGCGGAACAGACGGTTCCAGACTCTCTTTTATGGGTTTACCCTGTCCGAATATCTTCACTGGTGAGATGGCCCTGCACAGCAAAAATGAGTATGTGAGTATCCAGGACATGGAAAAAGCCGTGCAAACTATTGTCCATCTGGCACAGGTTTGGGAAGAACGTAGCTAATTAGTTCGTTGATTGGCAATATTTTGCCGGAACATACGTTAAATGTTTACCATATTATTGGTATCTTCCTCCCTTGTTGCATTTGAAATATATACTTTTGCAAGGTTAAAAATTTATTCATGCTCTTAGGACTCGTTACATTATTACAGGATTCTCTATTACAGCCAAAGGCAGACACCGTTGCCACAGCGGCTACCGCGGCAGCTGCCGATCAGCAAATCAGACTACTCGACCTGATCGCTAAAGGTGGTGTGCTGATGATACCTTTAGGTATCCTTTCCGTGATCGCTGTTTTCGCTTTCGTGGAAAGATATCTGACCATCTCCAAAGCCGGTAAGCTGGAAGATAACTTTATGCCCATGATCAGGGATCATATCTCCAATGGCAATATCTCCGCTGCCCGCTCTTTGTCAAAAAACACCAACAGTCCTATAGCACGTATGATCGACAAAGGGGTACAACGTATAGGTAAACCTATCGAAAGTATCGAGAAATCCATGGAGAATGTAGGTAAACTGGAAATCTATAAGATGGAAAAGAACCTGGTGATCCTGTCTATTATCGCAGGTATCGCTCCGATGTTCGGATTCCTGGGTACTATCGCAGGTATGATCCAGACGTTCTTTAATATCTCTATCACGTCCGATATCACCCTGGGCACGATTGCTGGTGGTATCTACGTAAAGATGATCACTTCCGCTACAGGTCTGATCATCGGTCTGGTAGCCTACATCGGTTACAGCTTCCTGAATGCACAGATCGATAAGGTGATCAATAAAATGGAAGGCGCTTCAGCAGAGTTCATTGATATTTTGCAGGAACCAACAAGATAAATCATTGATCATCTGTAATTGTAAAATATGAATTTACGCAATAGAAGAAACAAGCGGCATCTGGAGCTGCACAACGGCGCACTGAATGATATCCTGTTCATTCTGTTGCTGTTCTTCCTGATCGTATCTACGCTGGCCAATCCGAATGTGATCAAGCTGACATTGCCCAAAGCAAAGAGCAATACGAAAGCAAGACAAACGGTGGTAGTCAGCATCAATGATAAAAAGGAATTCTTCGTAGGGACAAACAAGGTGCCTTTCGAAAGCCTGAAACAGATGCTGATCCCTGCACTCGGACGTGAAACAGTGGATCCGACCATTGTTATCAACGCAGAAAGAACAGTGCCGGTGGAAGAAGTCGTAAAAGTGATGGAAGTAGCCCGTGAAATCGGGGCAAAAGTGGTATTGGCAACTGCCAATCCACAGAGTAAAGGGTAATAAAACAAGGTATTATACCGCGGTCCGGAATGGCAGTCTGCTATTCCGGACCGCGTTTTTTATACGGGTTGCAGATCGGCTGATGCGGGTTGTACGACTGGCAATATCAGACTGAAAGTAGCGCCTTTCCCATTTTCACTGCTCGCCATAATAGTCCCATGATGGCGTTGTACGATCTTCTTACACAAGGCCAGTCCGAGGCCCGTACCGTCGTATTTGTCCTTTGAATTCAGGCGGGTGAAGGTATCGAATATCTTTTCGCTTTGCTGCTGATCAAAGCCGATACCGTTATCCGTTATCAGAATATTATAACTGGCATCCTCGTGTTGCAGCACCGGCGTCGCTTCAATGGTGATGACAGGTCGCTCCTGCTCAGTAGTGAACTTCAGTGAATTGTTCAGCAGATTATAGAACAACTGGTGTATCAGTATGCGATCGCCCTCTATGACCGGTAGGGGACCCGCATTCACGACTGCATGTTTCTGCTGGATCACGACCTCCAGGTCATTCCTGATCTCTTCTATGATGATGTTCAGGTCTATTTTTTCGTTGATCTTAGGGGCTCCGTTCTGCACAGAGTAGTTGAGCACCCCTTCTATCATGGTAGACATACGCTCTGCGGATGACTGGATCTTATGGAGGTAAGTCTTTCCTCGCTCATTCAGTAAATGTCCCGTTTCATCCTCCAGTCTGGATGTGAATATCTTGATCTTCCGGACCGGTTCTTTCAGGTCATGACTGGCCACGTGTGCAAACTGTTCCAGGGTATCATTAGAGCTCTGTAAAGCGGCATTGACGTTATTGAGCTCATTGGTACGCTCGCTGACACGGGTCTCCAATTGGGCCATTAATTCCTTGCGCTCAGCGATCTCCCTGTACCATTCTATCACGATCCCGGCCGTTCTTGCCAGTAATTCCACCGCTTCCCTGTCTTCCGGAGCAGGTGTTTGTTCTATGCTATAATAGAGTGCAAATGTTGCGATAGGGCGCTGCTGCGAAGAGAGGATCGGTATGGACCAGCAGGCGCGCAAACCATGTGATAAGGCCAGTTCTTTATAATCGGCCCATAAGGGATCATCGGCAATGTTCTGTACGGTAATCTCTTCTCCTCTGAAGGCAGCAGTTCCGCAGGAACCCACAGCCGGGCCGATCTCTACACCGTTGACGGCCTCATTGTAACCGGCAGGCAAACTGGGTGATGCACCATGCAACATCCGCCTGCCCTCCGGATCTATCAGCAGAATGGAGGCCATTAAAGAACCATCTGACTGATCCTCCACTGTTTTTACCAGGGTTTCCAGTACTTCTTTGATAGGTTTGCCGTGTACAGCCTGTTCCAGCGCATATTTTTGTCCCCGGAGAATGATGTCATGTCTCTTTAGCGTCTGCTCTGACCGTTTTCTTTCCGTAACATCACGGGTAACAGCGAGTTGTGAAAATGTGCCATCGCCATTGGGCATCGGAACGGCGTGTGTTTCCATATGGCGCCGGGTACCGTTCAGGCTGATCAGATCAAATTCCCAGTTCAGGCTTTCACCGTTGCATACCCTGTTATGGTTTTCAATCCAGCGGTCCCTGTGTTCAGCGGCGATAATATCAAATACGCAGCATCCTTCAACAGTCTGGGCTTCAGTAGCATCCACCATACACAGCCCGGCCTTGTTCATAAACTGCACAGTCCCGTCCGGGGCTACAATTTTGATACATTCCGGGGTTGCCTCAATCACAGCCTTTAAACGGGCCTCATTCGTGTCTAAAAGATGTTGTACTTGCATCGTCCGCTGTTTATGGAGAATTGAACTTGCATTCCTATCCAAATTTCGGATTATTTAAAGTATATTCTTTAAAATTTTATGCCGTCTGATCACCATTTATTGATTAGATTAGTCTTTATTTTTTTAGGCGTCCATTTAAAAACTCACTAGACTATGAAACTTTGCGTAGCGCAGGCAAGAGCGGTAAAAGGGGACATCCTGACTAACATCGAAAATCACAAGAAAATTATCGATCTCGCAGTATCCAATGGCGCAGATACTATCATCTTCCCTGAATTATCTATCACAGGTTATGAACCTACCCTGGCAAAAGAACTGGCCACAGAACTGCATGACGAAAGACTGAATGTCTTTCAGGATATCAGCGATGAAAAAGCGATTACCATCGGGGTAGGAGTGCCCTTAAAAACGGCTGCAGGTATTACGATCAGTATGGTGCTGTTCCAGCCGCAGGAAAGCCGGCATGTATATGCAAAGAAATATCTCCATGCAGATGAAGACCCCTATTTTGTCAGCGGAGAAAGTAGTCTCAGTCTGCTGGGAGAAGACGGAGATGTGGCGCTGGCCATTTGCTACGAGCTATCCGTTCCACAACATGTAGAGGACGCTTACAAGTGTGGTGCACAGTTTTACCTGGCCAGTTCCGTAAAATCGACGGGTGGCATTGAAAATGCCTTTGACCGTTTGTCCAGAATAGGCTGCGAATATGATATGATGGTCTTATTATCTAACGCAGTAGGAGAATCGGACGGTTTCCAGTGTGCCGGCAAGTCGGCCGTATGGGATAGTACCGGGGCAGTCCTGGAGCAGCTGGATGCTACCAATGAAGGCATCCTGATACTGGATACAGACACCCGCACGGCTATGTCAGTCGTTATCTGACACAAAAAAAGCGCCCCCCGTTAGAGAGACGCTCTTTCTTGCTATAATGAAATGGATGATTATTGTTTTTTCTCCAGCAGTTTGAAGAACTGATCCAGCTGAGGCAGAATCACGATACGTGTACGACGGTTGGTAGCGCGTCCTTCTGGCGTATCATTGCTGGCGATTGGCAGATATTCACTTCTACCTGCCGCAGTGATATGAGCTGGCGGAATATTGTAATCATTCTGCAATACCCTTGTTACAGCAGTAGCTCTTTTCACACTCAGATCCCAGTTGTCCAGTAATACACCTTTCTTATAAGGGTTGCTGTCGGTATGACCTTCTACCATGAATTCGATATCAGGCTGATTTAACAGCACTTTAGCCACTTTACCAAGTACTTCCTTCGCTTTTGGTGTAACATCGTAACTACCGCTTTCAAACAACATCTTATCAGAGATATCGATATACACTACACCTTTTTCCACTTTGATGTTAATATCCTTATCATCCAGGTTACCGATAGCACCTTTCAGGTTCATCACCAGTGCCATGTTCAGGGAGTCTTTACGTGCAATCGCAGACTGCAGGTCCTGTATGTAAGCGTCTTTAGCGCCGATGTTATCCAGTGATTTCTTAATGCTTTCCGCCTGTGAATTACTGATCACAGAGAGATCTTTCAACTGGTTAAGTAAGGTGCTGTTATTTTGTTTGAGCCCTTCCACTCTTTCTTCACTTACGTTTCTGCTGCGTTCAAAAGCTGATGCGGTATCACGCAGGCTGCGCTGGCAATCTTCCAGCTTACCCTGTAAGCTTGCATACTGCGATGACAGTTCCGCGTACTTCGCCTCAGAAGCTTTAAACTTCTTTGTGCTCACGCAGGAGAATAAGAAAATTGGAAGGGATAATGATAGTGCTATGAATCTAAGTTTCATATAAATTGTGTTTGTTTTTAATGACTCTTGCTGTTGTTCTCTTTACTGCCCATAAATCCAACACCATGCCACTTTTTGCTGCGCACTCATGTAGATTCCTGTTAAATTGTTAAAAGACATCAACTAATGGGAAATTCGCAATTCATTATATTGTCTTCTCATAGCTGAAAAGCCTAATCTGATTGTTCTATTTTAGTAGCTGTAGAAATTTTATTTATCCACGAACTCTCGGGTCTCAAAATCTAAAAATCGTATTCAGACATTATGAAGAATGTATTCTTTTTGCGTCTTGCGCTGTGCATGCTGTTGGCGATGCCGGCCATGTTAAAGGCGCAGGTGAAATCAACCGCAAAACAACTGGCAACATTACAACAGGAATTTGTCGATTTGCGTTTCGGTATGTTTATTCACTTTAACATCCCAACATTCGCTGATCAGGACTGGCCTGATCCGGAAGCGCCGGTATCCCTGTTTAATCCTAAAAAACTGGATTGTAACCAATGGGCAGCCACCGCGAAAGCAGCTAATATGAGCTATGGCTGTCTGACCACCAAACATCATAGCGGCTTCTGTATCTGGGATACCAAGACGACAGATTATAATGTGATGAACAGCCCTTACAAGAAAGATGTGGTAAGGGAATATGTAAACGCATTCAGGGCCAAAGGACTGAAAGTTATGCTGTATTACTCTATCCTGGATACCCACCACAAACTGCGTCCGCATGACATTACCCGTCAGCACATCGATATGGTGAAAGCACAGCTGACCGAACTCCTGACCAACTACGGCGAGATCAGTGCACTCATTATCGATGGATGGGATGCTCCATGGTCCAGGATCTCTTATGATGAAGTACCATTTGAAGAGGTTTATCGCCTTATTAAGACCCTGCAACCTAATTGCCTGGTAATGGACCTCAACGCGGCAAAATACCCGACAGAGGCCCTGTTTTACACCGATATCAAGTCTTATGAGCAGGGTGCTGGTCAGCACATCTCTAAAGAAGCAAACAGACTGCCGGCATTATCCTGCCTGCCAATCAACAGCGCATGGTTCTGGAAATCTGATTTCCCGACGACTCCTGTAAAAGATCCGGCAAAACTGGTAGACGACATCCTGGTACCGCTGAATAAAGCATGGTGTAACTTCATCCTGAACGTTGCGCCAAACCGCGACGGTCTGATCGATCCTAACGCTGTTAAAGCACTGGAAGAAGTAGGAAAGCGCTGGAAAAACACAGGTGCTATGCCTGCCTTGACACCAGCAGAAGCACCGATCATCTCTTCTAATATTGCTAAATTCCAGCGCAGCAACTCCAGCTGGAGCAATGATATGAATATCATGGATTTTGCGAATGACGACCGTTTCGGTAGCAGCTGGCAGTCCAACCCGGTTGTAAAACAACCATGGTATGAAATCATCTTTGATAAAGATAAAAGCTTCAATATGATCACCATCGTTGAAGACGGCAGCAATATCAAAAAATACCGCCTGGAATACAACGAAAACGGTGTATGGAAACCAATTACACAAGGTGAAGGTGGCGGTCGTGTGAAGATCCATCGCTTTAACAGAGTATGGGGTGGTAAAGTGCGTATACTGATCGATGAATTCAAAGATGCTCCTGCTATTGCAGAATTCGGTATCTTTGATGAAAGAAGATAAGTACTACTTATAATGCTTATCAGAAAGGCTTTACCCTTCGTTAATCCTTCCATTTTGAATGAAGGATTAACGAAGGATAAAGCCTTTTTAATGCCTGTCTGATTACTCACCATAGCTGCTGCACGAAGTATCTTACGTTACCTGTTAAATGATGTTTTCTCCTTTGTTGGTGTTTAATTTTCTGACTGACAAAAATAATTCCCTACTTACTCATTAAGCACTGGCACTTTTTAAGGAGATTATCAACAGTAATGCGTATGCTTTTCTCGCAGATTATGCATCTGTATTTCGTATATCAATGACAATAATCCGGAGGTAATATTCGGTGTACAGTGCAGGAGGAACGTAGAAAGGAAATCCTGGTCGAAGGACTTAGATAGAATGACTCGGTAAGATTGGGAAAAGCTGCAAATATGATGATGGCTATTATCAGACAAGCGAAGGCCGTCCGCCGATGGTGGACGGCCTTAGGTTTATACATAGTCTATATTCGGTCGTCGTCGAGTAATATGCTGCCGAGACAGATCATTGCTACGTCTTCTATCAGTCCGACAACAGGGTCGGGAGTACGTGTGATCTGCCCTATTTTCTTGCGGGCATAATAAGTTACATAAGCTCCGGCGCAGGCTGCTGCGGCTCCTACAAGCGCTCCCAGCCACATATTCCTTTGTCTGCGCTTACTCACTACAGCACCGGTAATGGCACCTGAAATGCTTCGTCCGACAAGCCCCGCAGGCGCTATTCTGTCGCCGATGCCCGGTAATTTATCCACATAAGCCTCACCGGCAGCCATCATCGTGAGTACTTTATTTTCCGGAAACAGTAACGCCGGCGCCAGTGTAGCGCGGGATCCGGCAATGACGCTTACTCCTGCGATAACAGCAACATCCCTGGTATTCTTTTTCATCCTGTCTGGTTTAAATGGTGAACGCTAATTAATTGCGCGTAAAATCATACCAGTTTCGTAGTGTGGAGTGCTACCAGGTTCGAACTGTATCTGTATTTACGGAGGAAACCCCGTGCTTTTGTGTTTGGGATACGGGCAGCAATGGTGCGCCCAATCAGCCAAATCAGTGAATGTTGATAAAATCTGACTGCACTGCTTAATGTATTGAGCCCTAGTAGTTAGTGGCTTGTATGTGTCGCACTCATGTGGCGTTGCGGGATTATTGTGTGTAGAATGTACTACATTCTGGCATCTATTTTGGGATAGGGACAGTACGAATGGCCTTTCTTCCATTATTTGACCCAGCTACCCCATTTTCCCTCACTTCTTTTTCTCCATTGATGATTGTCATCTGTTTCAGTGCCCGACGGCATACAGGTGCAATTTAACCCCTATTTACAGCGGTGCCGTCGCTTACTTTGCTGTATGCCTGTTATACCCTTTCTCCATTATAACGACTATTCGCAGCTATGCGCAATATGGTCTGATACCAGGCGCAACAGGCCGTGGAAAAAATCCTACGTTTCCATGAAAAAAATAATTAATATTATGCTTTATTATCAGATTATCACATGGCAAAGTATCTGGATTTTTTACAACAGTATCCAAAGAACCTGGGTGATCCTCAAGGAGTTAACGCGGAAGAGATCAAAGCAATAGAGTTACAGTATAATGTAAAGCTTCCCTTAGCCTACGTGGAGTTCATCTCTATATTCGGAAAGAAAAAGGGACGTATTCTGAGAAATTATTCAAGTGAAGTATCCTACCTGGCACAGAACAGGAAAGATGCTGTTAAATCATTGGCAGACACGGGCTCCACCGCCTTTGTAATAAAAGACAGTCACTTCTTCTTCGGCCAGTGGCAGGGACTTTCCTCTTATTTCTTCGATTGTGCGTCAGAAGAAGACGATCCTGCTGTGTATGTCCTGGATGCGGGTAAAGCTGATGTTTTTAAACCCTCCTTTTCTCAGTTGATCAGGGAAGAGCTGAATAAAGTATTGAAGTTTGATGGCGTTATTAAGAAATAACGGTTTGTTACTCTACTCTTGTCACATCCGATAACTTCACAAGACCTGGCATTGTACAGATGGCAAGACATAGTATTGCAGGAGGTGTATCATTTATATGCATATTGAATGCAATGGCATCTCCAAGCTTGTAGTCTGCCGGTAATACCGTCGTGACCGTACTGTCAGATCCAACGATATTCACTTTGTAAATTCTACCCCCTTCCATTGAGGAGCAGCAATTGTCCGATTCAGTTATTATTCCTTTAAAAGTCCTGCTATGGTCTTTTGAGCAGGCAAATGCTGATATTAGGGCACAAATGGTAATAATACGTTTCATTTTCGTTTAGTCTGGTTGATTAATCACGGGGGTTGGAATTGTCAGTTAAACGCGCTGGCGGACTCAAAAGTTACAGGCAGCAGCCGTGAAACGTTTAGGAAGTAAAGGAAATTTATCATGAACACGATGCTCACAGAACAGGAGGCGATACAATTACAGGAAGAGTTGCGTCCAAAGGTGATCCGGACGGACGAACTGCCTGCCCACATCAAACTCATTGCCGGTGTGGATGTAGAATATGACAAGGAAAGCGACCTCATTGCAGGCGCCTTTGTCTTACTTGATTTCAATACCCTTGAAGTAGTGGAAGTAGCCACGCATTGTATGCAGGTCACCTTTCCATATATCCCGGGACTGTTTTCTTTCCGGGAAATGCCGGTATTGCTGGAAGCCTGGAAGAAACTGGAACGCCGGCCAGATCTCGTCATCTGTGACGGACAGGGAATCGCGCATCCCCGTCGCTTCGGACTTGCCTGTCATATGGGGGTACTATTAGATGTACCTGCATTGGGATGTGGTAAAACCCGCTTATTCGGTAAGTATGAAGAACTGGCTGCTGAAAGAGGCGCTGTCAGTCCTTTACTTGCAGAAGACAATGGAGAACATATTGGCAATGCCCTCAGAACACAGAACGGCATCAGTCCTGTATTCGTTTCTACCGGACATAAAGTATCCCTGGATACTGCTACCGCGATGGTACTAAAAATGAGTGTAACATACCGTTTGCCAGAAACAACCCGTAAGGCAGACCACTACGGAAGAGAAGCTTTTATCGCATTCAGAGAAAATCAGGGGAAGGAGCTTTTGTGATAAAATTTATTCTGCTATCTTAACAGGTACCAGCACTAAATCTTACGTTCAATGAAACAAAGGCTCCTTTCGCTCGACTTCTTCCGCGGATTAACTGTCGCTGCCATGATATTGGTGAATAATCCGGGAAGCTGGTCGTATGTCTATCCGCCACTGGAACATTCAAAATGGAATGGCTGTACACCAACAGACCTGGTTTTTCCTTTCTTCCTCTTTATGGTCGGTGTATCGGTTACTTTTGCGCTGAGCAGCAGGAAGGCTGATGTCAGCGGACATACCTCACTGATCATTCATATCATCCGCCGTGCGGCGATACTTTTTGCTATCGGACTGGCTTTTCGTCTGATCCCTTCTTTTGATTTCCATAATCTGAGGATTTTAGGCGTATTACAGCGCATTTCTATCGTTTTCCTTGTTATTTCCTTACTATACTTAAAAACGGGCACTAAGCCCCGTATATGGCTCTGCATTTCGTTCCTGGTGATCTACTGGCTGCTGATGACAGTGGTCCCGGTACCCGGGTATGGTCCGGCCAACCTGGAAGCGGAAACCAATCTGGCTGCCTGGATAGACAGAACAGTACTGGGAGAGCAGCATCTCTGGAAACAGGCCCGCACCTGGGACCCTGAAGGATTGCTTAGTACACTGCCTGCGATATCCACAGGATTGCTGGGTATTATGACCGGCGACTGGTTACGCAGAAAAGATGTGGCGGATGCGGATAAGGTGTCCTGGTTGTTTGCAGCAGGTTTTCTGTCTGTTATCGCAGGGCTGATATGGGATGGCTTTTTCCCGATCAATAAATCATTATGGACAAGTTCCTTTGTTTTGTATACAGGCGGACTGGCAGCTATGGGCCTTGCACTTTCTTACTGGCTCATCGATGTGCAACAGTATAAAAGTATCACGCCTCCTTTCGTAGCATTCGGCCGTAATGCGATCACCGCCTATGTTTTATCCGGCGCCATTCCTATGATATTTAAAGGTATGTCCGGCGGTATGTTCCGCGCATATGGCGCTTTCTTATCTCCGTTCAATGCATCCCTTGCAGCGGCGATCACCCTGGTCATCCTGATGTTCATACCAGTATGGATCATGTATAAAAGAAATATAATCGTAAAAATCTGACACGAACGAAAATGTTATCACCGGGCGGTATTTTTTTTGTATTATTAGGAATCGTCTTGATAAACTAACTGCTAATGCAATCGGAGAGTCACGTGTTATGGTGGAATGCGTTTAAACAGGGGGATTGGGACGCTTTTACTGCGCTCTACGGTGAATTTTATGAATTGTTGAACAATTACGGCCGCAAATTTACGCAGGATGCGGATCTGATCCAGGATGTAGTACATGATCTTTTTGTAAGACTATGGACTACCCGCGCAAGACTGGGCAATCCAGCCTCCGTGAAGAATTACCTGTATAAAGCATTACGCTCTACATTGTTTCGTAAAATACAATCCCTGTCTAAATTTGTAGAACTGGACAATGCATCCGGACAGGGAGCCTTTGCTGTCAACTTTATACCTGATGCCTCTTTCCGCCAGGAAGAACAGGAACTCAGAAATCAGGTCATCGCACTTGTTAATACACTGCCTGCCCGTCAGCAGGAAATCATCTTTCTCCGTTTTTATGAAGGAATGTCCTATGAGGAAATATCCGTCATTATGGACATCAATATGAGCTCCACTTATAAATTATTATATAAGGCCCTCGACAACCTTCATAAAGTGTCAGATAAATGCTTCCTGACCTTCCTCAGCATAATGATATTCCTCTTTAGAAATTTTTCTAAAAAAATTCCGGTAACGGAGGGATAATTTCAGCCATGTCATGTCTAATAGTAGTAAATAGGGGATATCGTGATGAACAATGAAAAATATACGACGTATACACTGGAGAATTTCCTGGATGATGACGCCTTCATTAAATGGGTGTCAGGCAAAGAGCAGGACGTTCTTGTAGCACAGTTCTGGAGCGAATTCCCTGTACAGTACCCTTCAGCTGCTGAGAATTTCAATTTTGCAGTCAGTGTGATCCGTACTTACCGTTCGCAGGAAATCTGGGAAAACAAGGACAATAAAGCGCATTTGCTGGACAGGATCACTGCCACTATTGCAGCAGAGGAATCCCGTCGTCCAGGTATCTTCCGCAGAATGAATGTCTGGGTACGAGCAGCCGCTATCGCATTGGTAGCTACTGCCGGCGGATACCTGATCTATAGTAAGCTGAACAGGCCACACATAGAGATGATCGCTACAGGATACGGCGAGAAAAGAACGATCACCCTGCCCGATCATTCAGTAGTGACATTGAACGCAACCTCTTCTATCTCCTTCCAGGAAAAATGGGATACGATCGCTCCCAGAGAAGTATGGATAGAAGGAGAGGCTTTCTTCGATGTCAAACACCTGAACAGGGATACCACCAATGTAAGACCCGGTCAACGTTTCCTGGTACACAGCAATGGACTGACCATCGAAGTACTGGGTACTTCATTTAATGTAAGAAGCCGCCACGGAAAAACAAAAGTAGGACTGGTAACAGGTAAAATACAGGTAGGGTTCAAAGAAGGACCAGCTGCGCCCAAAGCAGTGGTCATGTTGCCTGGAGATTATATCGAGTATGCAGACAATCATTTATTGCTAACCAAAAAAATAAACAAACCAGAATCGATCAGACGTTGGATACAGGTACCACTGACGTTTACCGATGCCACTTTAGGAGAAATAATAGAGACATTACAGGATAATTACGGTTATACTGTAAAGGTCAGTGAACAATCCATCAAAAAGCTAAAGATAGAGGGAGATATTAACGTAGCTAATGTAGAAGAACTATTGACTGTAATTACCACTACGCTCAACGTCAGAATTGAACAGCCTTCAGAGAAGGAATTAGTCATCGCTTCAGGAAAGTAAACGGTGTGAAAAACACACGCTTAACGCGGGAATACTAGGACACGTAAAAAAAAACTATGAACATTTTGAACCAAAATCTCGTTTTGGGGCTGCTCTCTTGTGCCCTGCTGCCAGGTATTGCCATATCTGTCAGCGCACAGACGCCCTCGATGTATGCCATGAGGCAGTCTGATAAGATCCCTGTAAAACACGTATCTGCCACTGTGTCCCTTAAAGAAGCTTTAATAAAGCTAAAGAAATTTCAAAATGTCCGTATCGCTTATAAAGAGGGATTACTGGATGGGAAACTGATATCAGCAGAACTAATGGAAAAAGCGGAAAGCATGGAGACAGAAGCAGCATTACGCCTGCTCTTGTCTGACTTTGCGCTTGCTTATATGCGTGTCAATAAAACACAATATTCTATATATACACCTTCAGCATCCACTATCCTCAACGTGAACAGTCTGATGGCTGATAAACTGAAAGGTAAAGTAACCGGTCCTGATGGTTCGCCTGTACCTGGTGCAAGCATTGTACTCAAAGGTAATTCCAATGTGGCAGCTATGGCCGGTCCTGATGGTAGCTTCGAACTGAACCTCAAAGGCGCTACACCGCCTTTTGTACTGGTGATCAGCTCCATGGGTTTTGCTAAGAAAGAAGTAAATGTAACCGATGCTGATGCGCCACTGGCTATCAGTCTGGCAGAATCGAATGAATCATTATCTGAAGTAGTAGTGACGGCATTGGGTATCAGAAAGGAAAAGAAAGCCCTGGTATACGCAGTATCTGAAGTAAAAGGTAGTGAATTCACACAGGCACGTGAAGTGAACGTTGCAAATGCATTGAGCGGAAAGATTCCTGGTGTGAATGCAACCAGTCTGGCGAGCGGTCCTGGTGGTTCCAGCCGTGTCATCATCCGTGGTAACAGCTCATTGGGTAGTAATAACCAGCCACTGTATGTAGTGAATGGTATGCCGATCGATAATACGACACCGGGTGGTGCGCCGACTACAGGTGGTGGCGGACAAAACGTAGACAGAGGCGATGGTATCGGTGGTATCAACCCGGATGATATCGAAACTATCAGTGTACTGAAAGGTGGATCTGCTGCGGCGCTGTATGGCTCCCGTGCTGCAAATGGTGTGATTGTGATTACCACTAAAAAAGGTCGTGCACGTAAAGGTATCGGTGTTGATTACAATACAACCATGACATTGGAATCGCCTGCTGTATTGCCTGACTGGCAGTATGAATATGGTCAGGGTGACAAAGGTCTGAAGCCGACTTCACAGGCAGAGGCGATCACCTACGGCCGCCGTTCATGGGGTACTAAAATGGATGGTACAGAATATGTAGCTTTCGATGGGAAAATGCATTCATATACTCCACAGAAAGATAATATCAAAAACTTCTACCGTACCGGATCTACTTTTACCAATACAGTAGCCTTCAACGGTGGTAGCGAAGCAGTAAATTTCCGCTTCTCCCTCTCAAATACCAACAGTAAAGCTATCATTCCAAATTCAAAGTTCGACAAGAAGATTGCGAACCTGAACCTGAATGCTTTCCTGGGTAAAAAACTGAGCATAGAAGCTATAGCGCAATATAATGTTGAGAATGCAACCAACCGTCCCAGTTCCGGGGATGCCACCGGTAACCCCAACTGGGGCGTTTATATGGTAGCCAACACAGTTGACGTACGCTGGATGGATCCGGGTTATGATGAAACCGGTCGTGAGATCCAGTGGAATGAAACAGCCTACGCTTCCAACCCTTATTTTGTTGTCAACAGATTTAAAAACAACGATACCAAAAACCGTTTCATCGGTCAGGCCAGCGTTAAATATGATCTGCTGAAAAATCTCTACGTAAAAGGAACAGTGAGCCGTGACTTTTTTGATTACAACTACATCGGTATCATCCCAACCGGTACTGTGTACACAACCGGCGCAGCAGGTGAATACAGTGAACTGAGAAACTCTGTAGCTGAAACTAACTCTATGGTAACTGCCGGTTACAACACCAAGATCGCAGGTAACATCGGCGTGAATGCTTTGGTAGGTGCTAATGCCCGTCGTTTTAATACCAACCAGACGGCTATTGCAGGTACACAGTTTATCATTCCGTTCTTCTACAGCTCTACTAACCTGACCACCTCTACAACTACGCCAACAAGAGGTAAAGTAGCGACCAACTCAGTATTTGGTTCCCTGGACCTGGATTACAAATCCATCTTCTTCCTGAACTTTACAGCGCGTCAGGACTGGTTCTCCACACTGAGTCCACAGAGCAACAGCATTCTATATCCTTCAGTAGGTGGTAGCTTTATCCTCTCTGATGCGGTGAAGATGCCAAAGGCAATCAGCTTTGCAAAACTGCGTGCTTCATGGGCACAGGTAGGTGGTGCAACGCCGGATCCATATATCCTGAATCAGACATATACGATGTTACAGGGAGGTCACCTGGGTCGTCCGGTACAGCAGGTAACGCAGTCTAATGCAGTGAACCTGGTAACCAACTCTACCCTGAAACCATTGACCTCTACTACATATGAAGTTGGTGGTGAAGCGCAGTTCCTGAATAACAGATTGGGCATTGACCTGACGTACTACAAGAAACAGACGACAGACGATATCGTAAGCACTGCGATCTCTACCGCCTCCGGTTATAACAATGCGTTACTGAACGTAGGTAAACTCTCCAACAAAGGCGTTGAATTACTCCTGACAGGTACGCCAATCAAACGTAAAGACTTTTCCTGGAATGTGAGCTACAACATGGCCTACAATGTCAGTAAAGTAGAACAGCTGGCTGCAGGTCTGAATACCCTGCAAATGGCGACAAGCGTAGGTAGCTGGGCATTTGTACACAACACAGTAGGACAGCCTTATGGTATCATCATGGGTTACACTACTGTACAGAATGAAAAAGGACAGACCGTTTACAACAGTACCTCCGGCTATGAGCAGAAAAGTGAACTGAAAGCATTAGGCAGAGGTGTACCGCCGCTGACAATGGGTCTGAGCAACACGTTTAACTACAAACGCCTGTCCCTCGACATCCTGGTAGACGGCAAGTTTGGCAACAAAGTATTCTCCGGTACGGATGTATATGCGACCCGTTTTGGTCTGCACAAGAAAACACTCGTAGGCAGAGAAAATGGTATTGAACTGAATGGTGTGGATGAAAAAGGAAATGACTATCATAACACGATTCCGGTAGCCAATCTGCGTCTTTACTACGATAACACGAAGAACTACACGGATCATTTCCTGTATGACGGCAGCTTTGTGAAATTACGCCAGGTGGTATTCAGCTACCAGATTCCGGTAGCGAAACTCAAAATCGTACAGAGTGCTTCCTTGTCTTTCGTAGCACGTAACCTGCTGATCCTTTACAAGAAGACCGACAACTTCGATCCGGAATCCAGCTACACAAACGGCAATGCACAAGGTTTCGAAGCATTTGGTATGCCTCGTACAAGAAGCTTTGGTGCTAACCTGATGGTGAAATTCTAATCTCTTAAAACTACTACGGATGAAAATGCGCTTTAACTTTCTCATATATACAGCAGTCGCTTCTATGCTGACTTTTCAATCCTGTGATAAAGGATTCGAAGAAATGAACATCAACCCGGATGCATCTACTACTGTACAGCCTGAATATATGTTCAGTAAGGCTTTACTGGATGCGTTTGGTAACAGTTACTTCGCTACTGATGTACTGGCTTGTGGTGGCTCTATGCAGCATTTCGCTACTTATAAAGATGTACCAGGTATCGGTGATAAATATTATTTCCAGCAGGGTACTTATCCTTATGATTATTTCACAACCGGATATACTACAGCGGTAAACGAAATCGGTACTACGATCAATGCATTGAATCCTGATGCGCCTGCAGATGTGAATAAACATGCCATCGCACGTATCTTCCGTGTGTATATCATGCACCGCCTTACTGATCTCTATGGGGATATTCCTTATTCCGCGGCAGTAAAAGGGTATACGGAGAATGATTTCACACCGGCATATGATACACAGGAAGCTATCTATAACGATATGCTGAAAGAGCTGGATGAAGCGGCCGCAAAACTGAATCCTGCTACAGCTACTTTCGGTGCGGGTGATTTTATCTATTCCGGTGATGTAACAAGATGGAAGAAATTCGCTTATTCCCTGATGTTACGTCTGGGTATGCGTATCTCCAGAAAATCTCCTGCTGTAGCGCAAACCTGGGTGAAGAAAGCGATTGATGGCGGTGTGGTTACAACAGATGCAGATATCGCTACCATGAAATATGTAGATGGTTCACAGGCGATCAACCGTAATCCGGCTGCTGCCAGTATGTTGTCCAATGACTATGCAGTAGCGAACGGTAACAGCAATACCGAAGGTGGTAAGCTGGCGCAGACCTTCATCGATGTGCTGAAAACGAATAAAGATCCCCGTCTGAATGTAATAGCAATCGTATGGAACAATGGTAAAGCAGACACCAGTACAGCTTTGCAGAAGGGAATGCCCAATGGTTTGCTGAATAAACCAACTGATTTTCCAAGCCTTTCCGAGCCTAATCCGGCTACTATTTTACAATACAATGCACCGTTTATTATCATCAGTGCTGCTGAAGTAAATCTGCTGCTGGCAGAAGCTGCTGTACAGGGATGGTGGGAAGGAAACGCTGCTACTGCTTTCTCCAATGCAATAGGCGCTTCTATGCGTAACTGGGCATTGTTCGGTAGCGGAGGGGTGATTGCATCGGAAAAGATTACCGCTTATCAGGCGGCACATCCGCTGACAGGTAGCGCAGAAGCGATGAAAGCAATGATTGGTCAGGAGAAATGGGTAGCGTTATTCCTGGACGAACAGGAGATACATGCCAACTGGCGTCGTACCGGTTATCCAGCACTGACACCGGTGAATGTAGCTGGTAATACAACGGGTGGTACTATTCCACGTCGCCTGCTGTATCCACCTTCTGAAGAAAGTGTGAACAGTGAAAGCCTGGCTGAAGCTATCAGCCGTCAGGGAGCGAATCTTATGACAACCCGCGTATGGTGGGATAAAAATAACTAATACCGAAATCATGCAAAACCAGAGAAGATCCGTATTAAAGAAGATGGCAGCCACGCTGGCTGGTATAACAGGTATCAACGCCATCGCAAAAGCCGCCGCTCCGGCATTACCCGACAGTGCGCCACAGGGCGAAATTGTATATGACCAGGATGTACCGTTGTTCTCCAGCTTCAGAGTACATGGCAACATGGTATTCGTAGCAGGTATCGGCGCTCACTTTGAAGGCGATATCAAAGCGCATACAGACCACGTACTGAAAGAAATGGAGAAAGTACTGATAAAGGCAGGTTCTTCTATGAATAAGGTGCTGAAGGTAAGTGTGTTCCTGCACGACCTGAATGACTACAAAGCAATGAACGAAGTATACAAAGGGCGTTTTGGCAGTAACCCTCCTGTACGCACTACAGTAGCTGTTTATGGTGGTGTGCCGGGCGATTCTCTCGTAGAGATGGATTGCATCGCTACCCTCTAAAGAAACGCTTTTTTTTACTCTTTTCTTTTTACATATGAAACGCAGAGACTTATTGAAAAATATGTCTGCAATACCCGTATTCGGTGCATTTGCAGGCAGCGCTAAACTATTGCCCTTAACTGACGGATCAGCACAAGCGGCAGCAGGTGCAAAAGACTATTTCAAAGAACTGGGTATCCGTACGTTTATCAATGCGGCCGGTACATATACCTTCATGACGGGTTCCCTGATGCGGGACGAAGTAATGAGCGCGATCAATTACGCCTCCAAAGAATATGTGCTGCTGGATGAATTGCAGGATAAGGTTGGACAGCGTATCGCAAAATTGCTCCGTTGTGAATATGCAACGGTTACTTCCGGTGCAGCCGCAGCTATGACCTTAGGGGCAGCAGGTGTACTGACCGGTATGGATGAAAAGAAGGTGGCACAGCTGCCTTTCCTGGAAGGCAGCGGTATGAAGACGGAAGTCATTATGCAGAAAGCGCATGATATCGCTTATGCACATGCTTTGAAGAACGTAGGGCTGAAAGTGATTTATATCGAAACAAAAGAAGAACTGGAAAAGACGATCAGTGACAAGACGGCTTTGATGTATTTCCTGAATGCGAACAACTTCGATGGTAAGATACAGGTGGAAGAATACCTCAGGATTGCTCAGGCTCATGGTATTCCAACGATGATAGATTGCGCGGCTGATGTGCCTCCGGTTGAAAACCTGTTTAAATATACCGCTATGGGTTATGATCTGGTATGTTTCTCCGGTGGTAAAGGCATACGTGGTCCGCAGAGCGCGGGACTGCTCTTGGGCAGAAAGAAATACATTGAAGCAGGAAGACTCAGTGCGCCGCCGCGTGGTAATACCATAGGAAGAGGACTGAAGGTGAATAAAGAAGAGATTCTTGGTATGCTCGTTGCGCTGGAAACCTATCTCGGTACAGATCATGATAAGGAGTGGAAAATGTGGGAAGCGCAGATCAAGTTGATCAGCGATGCGGTAAAGTCTGTATCTGGTGTGGAAACCAAAGTAGTGGTGCCGCCGGTCGCGAATCATATCCCGACATTACATATTTCCTGGGATCCCAAGAAGATCCCGGCAACGGCCGCAGAGGTCAGGGAGAAACTGCGTAGTGGCAATCCTTCCATAGAAGTGGCCGATGGCGCGAACCAGCATACTTTCAATGTGACAACCTGGATGCTGGTGCCAGGACAGGAAAAAATAGTAGCAACACAACTAAAAAAAGTACTGACAGAAAAAGCACTGTCAGAAGCGCATGGTTGATAAATGGTGTGTTTAGTCACCTAACAGGAGCAAGCAGGGCTGGTAACAATAAGCTCTAACGTTATCGGCTCTGCCCTGTTTTTAATTTGTATGCTTTCACGGTGAGTATATACGGAAACCACTCTCCATTCAGGTCTCAACATTAAAAAGTAATTAGATGAAGCGCATTATCCAATACCTGGTACTCCTGGTATCAGGGAGCCTTTTATTTGTCAATGCTCACGCGCAGCAATATACATTGCTGATCAAAGGCGGGCATGTTCTTGATCCGAAGAATGGTATCGATGCAGTGATGGATATTGCATTGTTAAATGATACGATTGCAAAAGTAGCTGCCAATATTGATGCGGCTACTGCAAAGAACGTGGTCGATGCAAAAGGATTATATGTCACGCCTGGTCTGATAGATATTCACACACACAACTTTATCGGTACTACACCGAATCGCTATCTTAATAACAGTTACGATGCGATCGCACCGGATGGTTTTACCTTTCGTTGTGGCGTTACTACGGTAGTAGATGCCGGCAGTTCCGGCTGGCGGAATTTTGAGCAGTTCCTGAATCAGACGATCATGCATTCCAAAACCCGTGTACTGGCATTTATCAATATCGTAGGCGGTGGTATGCAGGGCGGTCCCTATGAACAGGATCTCTCCGATATGGATGGGAAGATGACAGCGCTGACGATACGTCGTTATAAACAGTGGGTAGTCGGCGTAAAAGTAGCCCATTATGAGGGGGCAGAGTGGGCGCCGGTAGATCGTGCGGTTGAAGCGGGTAAAGTGACAGGAACGCCTGTAATGATCGATTTCGGAGGAAGTAATCCGCCTTTGTCACTGGAGGAACTCTTTATGCAGCACCTGCGTCCCGGTGATATTTTTACCCATGCTTATGCAAAAGTAAAGGGGCGTATGTCAATTGTGGATGATAATGGTAAACTTCGTCCGTTCGTATTTGAAGCCCGTAAAAAGGGCATCATTTTCGACGTCGGACATGGCGGCACCAGTTTCAGTTATTCACAGGCTGTACCTGCATTAAAAGCAGGATTCTTTCCTAACACGATCAGCACAGATATCCACACTGGTAGTATGAACGGTGATATGAAAGACCTGCTGAACGTGATGTCTAAATTCCTGAATATGGGGATGTCTGTACCTGAACTGGTAAAGGCTACTACATCAGAAGCGGCGAAAGTAATCCGCCACGAGGAACTGGGTAGTTTGTCTGAGCACAGTATTGCTGATATTGCCTTGCTCCGCGTGGAAAATGGTAAATTCGGTTTTACAGATGCGAACACCCGTATGGAAGGCGACAGTAAATTACTGTGTGAATTAACCGTTCGTGCCGGTAAGATAGTATATGATCTCAACGGATTAGCAGCACAGCATAAGTAACCTCTCCTGAATGGAATCGTCATTCCCTTGCAACCAATTCTTAATTCTTAATTTTTAATTCTTAATTGAATGAAATTGTTCCACTTCTTCCCATTATTGCTGGTCCCATTTTTTCTCCGTGCACAAACAATTCCAAAGGAGGAACTGGTATTCCTGACTGCTGACTGGAAAGGAGAACGTTTTCCTGATGGTAGACCCAAAATACCCGACGCCATCATAGAACAGGCGCGTACGGTGAGTCTGGACGATGTCTGGACCATACTGGAAGGAGAGGGCTATCACTGTCAGTTTGATGGAGGATGGAAAATGATTTATGATAACAAACCTATCATAGGACGTGCAGTAACAGCGATGTTTATTCCTGCACGTCCGGATGTTGAAGCACATGTGAAGGAGAGAGGACAGCAGAAAGGTTTTAAAGGTAATAGTAATTCCTGGCCTATACAGCAATTGAGCAAAGGTGATGTGTATGTGGCAGATGGTTTCGGGAAGATTGCGGACGGTACTTTGATAGGTTCTACACTGGGGAATGCTATCTATGCCCGATCTGGTAACGGCGTGGTATTCGATGCTGCTGCAAGAGACCTGGAAGGACTGAAAGAAATTGAAGGATTCAATGCATTGGTAAGAGACTGGGATCCTTCTTTTCTGAAGAATGTAATGTTATCGGGTTTGAATGTGCCGGTGCGTATCGGTCGTGCGGTGGTATTACCTGGTGATCTTGTCTTAACCTCCAGTGAAGGGGTGGTATTCGTACCGGCGCATCTTGCAGAAAAGGTGATAGGGATCGCTGCTTTTATCCAGGTAAAAGATAAGTTCAGTTTTGAGATGCTGAAGGCAGGTAAGTATACGCCCGGTGAGCTTGACAATAACTGGCCGGATGCGATCAGACAAGCCTTCCTGGACTGGCAGCACAAACAACAGGGACAACAACCTATGACTCGTCAGGCACTCGACAAAATGTTAGAGAAGCGGACCTGGTAGTCTGATTAATAACTATGATTGATTAATGTTTCCACTTATGAGTACAATACCTCCCTTTGCCGGGCCTTTCATCATTGCGTGCTGGATCGTACTGGCTATTATCTGCTCCAGACGTGAACAGACGCGCGGTTTTGTATATACGCTGACCATATTCGCGGCAGTGACAACCGCTATGTATTATCCTCAATACTTTCTGACTGTGGGTGGTTTTGACTTGTCGAAGCTGATCACGCCACTGATACAGATCATCATGTTTGGTATGGGAACAGCCATGAGCGTACGTGATTTTTATGGCGTTATTAAAATGCCGATGGGCGTATTTACAGGTGTGGTTTGCCATTTCACCATTATGCCTTTCGTCGGCTGGTTCCTGGCGCATCTGTTTAAGTTCCCGCCGGAGATAGCGGCAGGTGTAGTGTTGATAGGTACCGTGCCTTGTGGGATGGCTTCTAATGTGATCTCTTATCTGGCGAAAGCGAATCTTGCATTGTCAGTCACCCTGACAGCTGTTTCCACTATGCTGGCGCCTTTTGTGACGCCTTTCCTGATGCGCTGGCTGGCAGGCAGCTATGTGGATATCAGTGTAACAGCGATGATGTGGGATATCTGCAAGATCGTAATACTTCCGGTAGCGGGAGGACTGGTATTTAATCATTTCCTTAGCGGCAAACTGAAATGGCTGGATAACATCATGCCGAAGATCTCGATGTCGGCGATCGCTTTTATAATTGTCATTATTACGGCTAAAGGACGGGAGAGTCTGCTGGATGTAGGGGTATTGCTGATCCTATCTTCATTGATACATAACCTGTCCGGGTATGGGCTGGGATACTGGTTATGCCGCCTGATCAGGATGAATGAACAGGATTGCCGTACAATAGCGATAGAGGTAGGTATGCAGAACGGCGGACTGGCAACGGCCATTGCTAAAAACATGGGTAAGATTGCTACTGTCGGCCTGGCGCCTGCTGTATTTGGTCCGTTGATGAATGTAACCGGCTCACTGCTGGCATCCTGGTGGCACAGGCATCCACCGGTGGAGGTGGAACTGAATGACAAAGCCGTCCCGCTGGAAACGGAACGGCTTTAGTTTATCACGTATAATGTGCTGAAAACAATGCGTCGCACATTATTTGAGTGGAATATTACATAAAGACAAACGGGAATTACAAGTTAAGTGGCTATCAAGATAATCACAAAATGTGAAAAAACTATTCTTTTAAGGTAATTTTTTACGGTTTTTTTTATTAGGTTACTCACTTTGACCCATAAATTGTATTTTGTTATACAAAACCACGTATATGAACAATCCTAAACACCGTAGGGAATTTCTCAGGCAAATGGCATTGTATACAATGGGAGCAGGCCTCTTGCCTTCTGTCCTGGCCGCCTGCAACAACGGCGCTTCCACAAAGGAAAGCAAAGACAGTACCAACGTAGCAGGCACCTCTGGCGCTGCTGCGGCGAAGGAGCTGTTCTTTAAGATCTCTCTGGCAGAATGGTCCTTTCATGACGCTTTATTTTCCGGTAAGCTGAATCACCTTGACTTCCCCGCAAAAGCAAAGAATGACTTTGGTATCGAGGCAGTTGAGTATGTGAATCAGTTCTTTAAAGATAAAGCTACCGATAAGGCATACCTGGCAGATCTCAAGAAGCGTTGCAGCGACAATGGTGTGCGTAGTGTACTCATTATGATTGACGGAGAAGGTGAGATGGGAGATCTGGACGTGAAGAAAAGAACGAAAGCTGTGGAAAATCACTACAAATGGGTAGAAGCAGCTGAATATCTGGGTTGTCATGCTATCCGCGTAAATGCAGCGGGAGAGGGCAAACCAGATGATGTATCCAAAGCGGTGATTGAGTCATTGGCTAAATTATCCGGCTTTGCCAATACACACAATATCAGCGTGATCGTGGAAAACCATGGAGGCAGCTCCTCCAATGGTAAATGGTTATCCAATGTAATGAAACAGGTGAATATGCCGAACTGCGGTACCTTACCCGACTTCGGTAACTTTTGCCTGAATCGTACCAAACCTGTGGATAATACACCACAGGGCTGGGCTGCTACAAAATGCCTGGAAGAGTATGATCGTTACGAGGGTGTAACAGAACTGATGCCCTTTGCAAAAGGAGTAAGCGCTAAAACGCACGACTTTGACGCAGAAGGTAACTGTATCGAAACAGACTATCGCAAGATGCTAAAAATAGTGAAGGACGCCGGTTATACAGGTCATATCGGAATCGAGTATGAAGGCACCAGGCTCTCTGAAGAGGAAGGTGTTCGCAAGACGCTGGAGTTGCTGAAGAAAGTAGGCGCAGAAATCAGCTGACGCCTGAGATGAATTGAAGAAAACGGAGGTATGTCGTATAGATATGCCTCCGTTTTTATTTTAGCCAGATACCCCGGGTACAATAATTGCCTGCTTTCTGTTAACTAAACTTGTTCCCCTTGGATCTTCAATCCGGATATCCTTATTCATTGGTCAGATATGGTCTGCCGTTTAACTACCCCCGTCTGAATCGTGATCTTAGTACTGACGTCTTGATCATAGGAGGAGGCATTTCAGGCGCATTAGCGGCTTTTTATCTGACGGAGGCTGGTATACCTGCTACGGTTGTGGATGCGCGTACAATCGGGCTGGGAAGTACCTGTGCAAGCACTTCCCTGTTGCAATATGAGATCGATATCCCCTTGACAGAGCTGTCAGCGAAAATAGGAGAGAAGAACGCTGTTAACGCTTATCATCTTTGTTACGAAGCTATCTTCGCATTGGAGAAGATCTGTAAAAAGATAAAGGCGCCCTGGTTTGACCGCAAACAAAGTCTCTTTGTCGCTTCCTACAAGAAAGACCTTGGCTTGATCCGGAAGGAGTTTGCTGCGCGGAAAGCAGCTGGTTTCGAAGTGGATTACTGGGATGATGAAATGGTCAGAAAGAACATGGGATTTGATGCACCTGGCGCTATTTATTCAGCTGTTGCCGCCCAGACAGATGCCTATATGCTGACACATTCCCTGCATCAGTATAATATCGGCAAGGGGATGGAAGTTTTTGATAAAACAGGTGTCACGGGTATTCGTCACACGCGTAATGGCGTTATCGCCAACACATCGGAAGGCTATGACATCAAGGCAAAATATCTGATTATTGCTACAGGATACGAAGCCTCCCAATACATCAAAGAACCATTGATTGAACTACGTTCCACTTATGCGGTCGTAAGTGAAAGTGTAGCCGGCGAGGACTGCTGCTGGTATAATGACTGTCTGATATGGGAAACGAAAGATCCTTATCTGTACATGCGTCCTACGATGGACAAGCGGCTGCTAATTGGAGGACGAGATGAAGAATTTTATAATCCTTCCCGTCGTGATAAACTGATCCATAAAAAAGCTGCTGCGCTTAAACGCGATTTTGAAAAGAAGTTCCCGCATATACCTTTTATACCTGCATTTGAATGGACAGGTACTTTTATTACTACCGGAGATGGACTTCCCTTTATTGGTAATTATCCTGCTATGCCGCGTACCTTTTTTGCACTGGGTTTTGGTGGGAATGGTATTACGTTCAGCCAGATTGCTGCGAAGATATTGACTGATATTATTCAGGGTAAAAAAGAGAAGGTGCATTCGATGTTTGCATTTGGAAGAGGGGAGTAGTGTTTCGCTTAAATGCTTTGCTATGGCTTGTTTGAAAGCATATTTGTTCGATTTGTCAGTTTGTTCACTTTTTTTCTCCTAATAGGTTTTTTATTCACTTTTATGCATGTTTGCCCGGCATCATTGTCGTGATGGTGGATGCATTATTTTGCAGTCATGAATTTAGATACATACCATTGTTCAGTTAACCAGACCACCGGATTTTTTGAATTTCATAGTGAAGGTCCGAATGGGCGGATAAAGAAAATTGTTAACTACAGGAACTTTATAACGATAATGATGGGGCACTGGCATATAATCTTTGCTTCGGCGATTGGGACGATAGCGCAGGGATAATGTGTGATCGACAGGTATAATAATGATAAGAATAAAGTATTGTCAACAGTTGCCGGTACGATTATGGATTTTACAGAGGAGAATCCTGGTTGTCTTATTTATGGAGGAGGAAGTACAGCGGCGCGAACGCGTTTGTATCAAATGACTATAAATTCTAACTGGGAAATGGTCACTAAGTTTTTTTTTTATAGAAGGGAAAATTAATGATGACTGGGAACCATTTCAGCGGAATAGAAATTATCAGGCGCTGTCTGCTGTCAGAAAGTAACAAAGTGCTTTAGATATTAAATGATCACTATAACTAAAAAGAGAAGTTATGAAATTGGCTACATCAAAAAGAAAAAATGATTACACTTTTCCCAAGCCTCAATTTACTATTGACAATAACATGAGAGACTATTCTGATGATCCGTTTTTTAAAAAGAAATTTGAACAAGCTAAGGCTAGTCTTGAAAAGTGCCCTATTCCCGATCGTTTAGTAACACTTGCGAAGAGAAATCTGGCAATTGCAAAAAGTCGGGCAGCTCTTTGCGAGTCCGGGAATGTTATTAATCCCGGATAAAGATTTATTCAAATTTGATGAGGTTGTTTTTTTGATGCTATAAAACGAAAAATGCATGCTTTGATATCCCGGTTATCACAGAAGACAAATCGTTCTCAATAACCTATATCAAAGCATGCATTTACCTATCGGTGGTGCTAAATATTAAAACTCAATCATCACCTTATTCTTCTTCACATCAAAACTAAACTTCGCTGTCTCTTTCATCTTCTCCAGCACACTCTTCAAAGTCATTCCCTGAAACTCGCCATTCACACCACCCGCATGTGAAGGATCTCCATCCACATAAATCTCTGTACTATACCATTCTTCCAGCTTCCTTACCGCATTCATAAACGGTTCATCATGGAAAACCAGTTTATCCTGTAACCAGGTTTCCATATCTACCGGATGGTACGTCTCTTTTTCCATGAGATCGATCTCTTTGTTCGCCAGTACCATATTGCCGATAGCTAATGACTCCGGCAGGGTATCTGTTTTGGAATGGTAAGACTTCTTCACTTCTACTTCTCCTTTTAAAACATAAGCTGTCGCGCCCTGCTGCGCTTCAAAACAACGGATCTTAAAAGCTGCAGGTGTCTTTGCCGTCATTACCAGGATATTGGTCTTGACAGTCAGCGGGAATGCTGTCGTATCAAAATAAGCCTCCCCGTCCAGTAAAAGAGTATGGTTTGTCGTGAAATCCGGTGGTACAAGCAGACGGGAATGACTATTTAAAATAACGCTTATTCCGCCTGGTAAAGTGACTTTCTTGCGTTCTCCGATGGCGCCCTCATAAGTGGTATATTGTACCCCGGCTTCCTGAAATCCACCTAAAACTGTTTTTTTGCCTTGTTTACAGGAAAACAGAAACGTCCCTGAACAAAGTATAATAAGTACGAAAAAGCCCGCTGTCCGGCGGGTTAAAGAATGCTGCTGATTGGAAGGCACTGGGAATACTGATTTTGATGAAGATATAAAATTAAAGAAAAAATATAGGAAGGTAGCTTTATTGAGTTTAAATAAGGGTAATTTCTTGGATGATTTCTCTAAGAAAGAGAGATTTTCGTTAGATGTTTTCGAAACGATTGTAATCGAATTGTTATAGTTCCCAGATCATTTTTGCTGAAATCCCGCCGTACGATAACTTTGCGGCCCATGGAAAAGCAGCTATCATTATCATTCGAGAATACCGCCATAGCTTTTGAATCAAAGACAGACAAAGCATTAAAAAAAGCTGACTTCCTGTTTACCAATATAGGTAAGCCCTGGCTGGTGAAAGTGGGAGCAGCGGTGACACCGTTTGCCCTGAAAATCGGATTACCTATTAAGGGACTGATCCGTAGCACCATCTTCAGCCAGTTCTGCGGAGGCGAAAACCTCCAGGAGGCTGCTGCTACAGCCAGCTCACTGGGTAAATTCCACGTTGGTGTAGCACTGGATTATGGTGTTGAAGCCATGGAAGGGGAGGAAAACTATGACCATGCGGTACCTGAGTTCGTTCGCGCGATCGAATATGCCGCAGGTAATCCCAACATTCCTTTTATCGCTATTAAAGTGACCGGCTTTGCCCGCTTTAGTCTGCTGGAAAAACTCCATGCCAACGAAACCCTGACGCCTGAAGAGGCAGCAGAGTATGCAAGGGTACGCCAGCGTATACAAACGATCGCCGCGACTGCCGCTAAACATAAGGTGGGTCTGCTGATTGATGCGGAAGAATCCTGGATCCAGCAGCCGGTAGATGACCTGACTGAAGAACTGATGGCACAGTTCAATACAACGAATGCCATTGTATATAATACTTTCCAGATGTACCGCCACGACAGACTGGCCTTTCTTAAACGTTCTTTCGAGAAGGCACAGCAGCAGGGCTACCTGCTCGGAGCTAAACTGGTAAGAGGCGCTTACATGGAAAAAGAGCGTAAACGTGCGGAAGAGATGGGCTACCCTTCTCCGATCCAGCCGGATAAAGAAGCTACCGACCGTGACTACAATGCCGCTGTGACCTTCTGTATGGAGCGTCTTGATAAGCTGGCTGTATTTGTCGGTACACATAATGAACAAAGCAGTATGCTGGCTGCTAGTCTGTTACACCAGCAGGAACTGCCACACAATCACCCACATGTCAGCTTTTCCCAGCTCCTGGGTATGAGCGATAACATCACCTTTAACCTGGCACATGCCGGTTATCATGTATCCAAATACCTGCCTTATGGTCCGGTAAAAGACGTAATGCCGTACCTCCTCCGCCGTGCACAGGAAAATACCTCTATCTCCGGTCAGGTAGGCAGAGAATTAGGTCTTATCCGCAAGGAGAGAAAGCGCAGAGGTATTTAGGAATTTTATCAGACGTTGTAACTTTCCAATATGAAGAGCGTTTCATGACAGTATATACAACTGTTGTGAGACGCTTTTTTAATTCAACCAGAAGCGTTGATTAGGGTGAGGCACGAATTTCCATAAAATCAGATAAATATTAATGTTATGAAAAATGCTGTACTGTTCATGGCTGTTGCTATGACCCTAGCCTTTATTGCCTGTAAAAAAGATAAGAACGAACATCAGGTAGATGATGCTTTACTACCAAAAACAGTAGCCAACTTGCAGGGCGAATGGGAAGCCGTATCTTTTCTGACAGTTACCGGTGGACCATTGCGATGGGAACCTGTTACAGAGAAAGACCATATTACCTTTTCTTTTAATGGCTTATTTGTCTCGACACAGATGATATATGATACCTACCAGTTAAATATCATACATCCTGACAGCGACTCCAGGGATACCCTGTTAAACCTGTATAAAGCTTCACAACCACAGGCGCAGATCGGTAATTTTATTATTCACCGGTTGACAAAAGATACATTATTCCTCGACAACACATATTGTCTTGACTTTTGTTCGACCAAATATGTCCGCGTAAAATAAGGTAAAGGCAAAATTTTCGTTACTTTGTTCCATGGAACAATACCTTAAACTACTCCAACATATTATAGATCAAGGCAGTGTGAAAACAGACCGTACCGGTACAGGCACAACCAGCTGCTTTGGCGCCCAGCTCAGATTTAACTTACAGGAAGGCTTCCCCATGGTCACCACCAAAAAGGTGCACCTGAAATCCATCATATATGAATTATTATGGTTTCTGAACGGTGATACCAATATCAAATACCTGAAAGATCATGGTGTGAGCATATGGGATGAATGGGCAGATGAAAATGGAGACCTGGGACCAGTTTATGGTAAACAATGGCGTAGTTGGGAAACCAAAGACGGCAAAGTGATCGATCAGATCACAGAAGCAGTAAAAACGATCAAGAATAACCCTGATTCCCGCAGGATCATCGTGAATGCCTGGAACGTGGGCGACCTGCCAGATATGGCGCTGAGTCCCTGCCACTGTCTGTTCCAGTTCTACGTGGCAGAAGGCCGTCTGAGCTGTCAGCTGTATCAGCGTAGTGCGGACGTATTCCTCGGCGTACCTTTCAATATCGCTTCCTATGCAATCCTCACGATGATGATGGCGCAGGTATGTGATCTGGAACCAGGCGATTTTGTACATACTTTCGGAGACGTACACCTATATAGCAATCACATGGAACAGGCGAAACTGCAACTCAGCCGTCAGCCATTTGAACTGCCTGTACTGAAGATTAATCCGGCGGTAAAAGATATATTCGGCTTCAAATTTGAAGACTTTGAACTGCTGAACTATCAGCATCACCCTCATATCAAGGCGCCTGTAGCCATATAAGAGGACCGGAGATATCACTTTATTAATTCTAAATGTTTACTGCTTGACACTTTCTATAATCGTTGCGGCTTCTGAAAATAATGTAATAGGGATCAATAATCACCTGCCCTGGCATTTACCGGTTGATATGAAATACTTTAAGGATACAACGATGGGGAAACCTATCGTAATGGGTCGTAAGTCTTTCGAAGAACTGGGAAGAGTATTGCCGGGAAGACCTAATATCATGATCACCCGTCAGAAAGACTATACTGCCGAAGGACTGCACATCGTGCCTTCCCTGGAAGCAGGTATCGAAAAGGCTAAAACCTTTGGTACAGAAGAAATCTTCGTGACCGGTGGTGGTGAGATCTTCAAAATGGCTTTATCTATAGTAGACAGAGTTTACCTGACGCGTGTACATGCGACAGTACAAGGAGATACCTATTTCCCTGAATTCGATCCGAGAGGATGGAAACTGGTAAAGAATGAAAGGCATGAAAAAGATGAAAAACATGCGCATGCCCTGACCTTCCAGGTGTGGGAAAGAGAACATTAATCAATTTCATTACTTTGACAAAGTAATATCGTATAAAGCGAATGGCCTGACTACATAGCCAGGCCATTCGCTTTATATGATACCAGTCGGGAAAACTTATCTGAAAATAACCGTTCCCAGTCCCTGTGTCAGTTCGTTTTCCAGTACTTTCAGGTGCTTGTGCATCTCGATACATTTGATCTGGTCTTCAAATACAGTAGATCGCTCCATCTCCTGCTGATTCTCCATGATCATCTTCCGGATCTTTCTTAAAATCAGGTAATTCGTAGTAGAGATAGTATCTTTCAGATAAGCATTATCACCATACACGGTATCAATCTCAAACTTATCTTTCCAGGCAGTGCTAAGCTCAGCTTCCTTATCTTCCATAATAGCCACTACCAGCGTTGCCACTTCCTGATCATTGTGATAGAGGAACCATTTTTTATCCGGCAGACTATCCTGGTCATACATCACTTTGTATTCCCGCAGTATACGTTTCACCATTTCATTATCCGCCAGTGATTCAAAATCATAGGGAAGGTGGAAAATGTAATCTGCCACCGTACTCTGATCTTCCTCACTGAAAGGTTTGTCGCCAAAACGCAGGAGTATCTTCACTAATTCTCTTTCCTGCTTTTCATCCGGATTGAAGAAGTTAACTGCCGGTTCCCCGCCATTTTCCATCGCCTCCATAGCGGCAATGGCCTCCGGAGACAGATCGTCGTCCATGGCAGGAGCAGCATTGTTATTATTATTGTTCTCCCGGTTGAATTGCTGCTCTTTCTTCTGGAAACGCTCGCGGATGAATTTATTGACCAGGTTAATAAGCCCCTGTTCGTCGATCTTCAGCAACTGACTACACTGACGGATGTAATCCTGTTGCCTGGTGAAGTCCTCCGTTTTATCGATCTTGGAAATGGTCTCCGCGATCTCATTTACCAGCTGTGATTTACGGCTACTGTCATTGCCTGCCTCCTGCATGGAGATCTGTAGCTTGAACAGTACGAAATCCTGCTTATTATTGGCAATAAACTCACGAAAAGCGTCTGCACCTATCTTCTGTACGTAACTGTCCGGATCCTCCTTATCGGGGATTAAAACGAGTTTTACGTTCAGGCCTTCCTCGATGGCCATATCCAGGCCTCTCAATGCCGCTTTTACGCCCGCATTGTCCCCGTCAAAAAGGATGGTGAGGTTGTTGGTATATTTCTTAATGAGCCTGAGCTGGTGCTGCGTAAGGGAGGTGCCGCTGGACGCCACCACGTTCTCAATACCCGCCTGATGCAGGGAGACGACGTCCGTATAACCTTCTACGAGCAGACACTCATTCAGTTTATCAATCGCGTGCCGGGCAAAGTAAGTACCATACAGTACCCGGTTTTTAACGTAGATCTCGTTCTCTGGTGAGTTGACATACTTCGGCGCACGGTCGTTTTTAACCAGGATACGGGCGCCAAATCCCAATACCTTTCCGCTCTGGTTATGGATGGGGAAGATCACACGACCACGGTAGTTATCGCCGGGTTGCTCATTCCTGACGGTGACCAGCCCTGTTTTCTGAAGGTAATCAAGATTATAACCTTTGGCAAGGGCGGTTTTAGTAAAAGCATCCCAGGTGTTCAGACTGTAACCCAGCTGAAACTTGCGGATGGTCTCCTGTGTAAAACCGCGTTCCTCAAAGTAACTTAGCCCGACATTCTGACCTTCTTCTGTATTGAAAAGGGTATTGGAAAAGTATTCGCGTGCGAAATTATTGATGATGTAGAGGCTGTCAGCCATCAGCTGCTGCTGTCTGACTTCCGGACTTACCTCTGTTTCTTCAATCGGAACATCATATTTCTGCGCCAGCCAGCGCAGTGCTTCCACATAAGAATACTTCTCATGCTCCATGATGAACTTAATGGCATTCCCGCTCTGTCCGCAACCAAAACACTTGAATATCTCCTTGCTGGGAGTAACAGTGAAGGAAGGGCTCTTCTCATTATGGAACGGACAAAGTCCCAGATAGTTGGCGCCGCGCTTTTTCAGTTTCACGAAATTGCCTACTATCTCCACAATGTCAATCCGGCTGAGTATCTGTTGTATGGTATTCTGTGAAATCAATGGCGTTAAAAATTCAGACAGCAAATTAAGCAAAATTCACCGGGCAGGAATCGGTTCTTATTCCAAAACCAGGGGGACTGATAATATTTTAAGCCCATTGCTACTATTTCTTTTAAGGCGTTGTATATCATCTGTATATGGGAGATAACCCCTTATCTACGGGTTATCTACGGCTTATCTATAACTTGTCCCGAATATCTGAGCCTGTTATTGCGCTGATAGCACCACCTTCCTTATTTCAGGAGGGAAACTGGCCTAACTGATAGTAAATCAGCTTAAATATTCCGCCTAAAAATTACATATGGTAAAAAAGTACCTTAATGTGGTAATTTAACATGCCTTTTAAAGAACAGCATATCCTAATTTCGGTTAACACGTTTTTGAAAACCAAAACAGCACTACCAAGAGGGGACAGATTTGTGTTAACGCATTTTATTAATAACGACCAACGGCTGGCAGCACGCCTGCGCAATAGTGATCATACCGCTTTTGAGGAATTATACGCTACCTATCATCAGTTACTGTATGGTACTGCCTATAAATACCTGAAAAGCGATACGGCTGCTGAAGATGCTGTGCATGAAGCTTTTGTAAAAGTCTGGGTACACCGGGAAGAACTTGATCCGGTACAGGGCGTTCGTAATTTTCTCTTTAAATGCCTGAAATTTCATGTACTGAACCTTATCCGGGATCATAAACGTAGCCTTTCCAAACAATACGAACTATTATACAATGCTGCTGCTGATCATCGTGACACGGAATCCACCGTTATATTGAATGATTACAGAAAGGTGGTAGAACGCGCCGTTGAAAGTTTGTCTGCCCAGAAGAAAAAGATCTTCCGCCTCCGTTCCTATGAAGGACTGAGTAATGAAGAAGTAGCGGAAAAACTCGGTTTGTCCATCAATACCGTCAAATTTCAATATGCCCAGGCCAGCAAAGCCCTGCGCCACGTCCTCAAGATCATGATGAGTACCCTCTTCGGCCTGGTTATTCTCCTTGTTATCTTTTTTTAAATTTTTTTTCTGCCGGTATAATACTTTTCATTTTCCCAGGTGTAGTATTATACAGACGTAACTATTTACTCGTTGATTTTATCACTGTAATCCACATTATGGAGCTATTCGACCAAAGTCTGCTACATAAGTATGAGCACAACCAATGTACTCCTGAAGAATACGAAAGAGTACTGGAATGGTTTACCACGCCCGAAGGACGGGAATATCTGGAAACTGCCATGACGCAGGAACTGGATAGTGAAAAACCAGATATGCTTATGTCTACATCACAGGCGGCAGACCTTTACCAGCGCATACTGGATACTACAGGTCAGGAACAGTTACGGCATCGCCGGAACCGCCGGTTTACAGGTCTCAAAGTGGCTGCCATGTTATCGGGCTCGATACTGCTCGTCTATGGCGGATGGAGAATGTTCGGTAGTCATCGCGCTACTGTTTTTCAAACAGCTTACGGAGAAGTACGTACTGTCGTATTGCCCGATCAGTCGGTCGTGACACTGAATGGCAACAGTACCTTACGCTATGCCGGTAAATGGGATGGTAACAGTAATCGTGAAGTATGGGTAGAAGGAGAGGCTTTTTTCTCCATCAAACCATCTGCTGTTCCCCGCTCATTTATGGTACACACCGCCAGTGAAATGGATGTGGAAGTACTGGGTACCAGCTTTAACCTCGTAGATCGTCATGGTCGTATGCAGGTAGTGCTGAACAGCGGAAAGGTAAAGCTGCACAACAGTAGAACACCGGAAGATGCGATCATTATGCAACCGGGAGATCTTGTTGAATACAAAGAACAGGTGCGCACAAAAGTCAGGAAGAACACCAACGCACAAAGCTATTCATCCTGGAAAACAAACAATCTTCATTTTGAAAACGCCAGCTTCGCGGAACTGGCACAATTGTTAGAAGACACCTATGGCGTAACTGTAGAGATCAGAGATGCTGCTTTGTTACAGCAACGATTCACAGGAACTGTACCGGGACAACAGATTGATATGTTGCTGGGAGGGCTTTCGCAACTATTTCACCTGAAGGTGAGCCATGTTGACAACAGTGTCATTATTGAGAAGGAAACTAAATAGTAAAAACAAAATGCAGTAAAAACTGCTGGCTGGTGTACAACGGCAGGCAGTGACCGCAGCAGAGGTAATCACTCAAATTTAAATCTCATGAACAAGTTCATTAGTGCCTTTATGGCTGCTATGGGCATGGCATGCTATTGCCATATGCCAGCAGAAGGGCAGGACCTGGCCTCGCTGGGAAAACCCCTACGCCCTCTTGAAAGATCACAGACAAAGTCATTGAAAAATGTGCTGGATGGGCTTGAAGTAAAATATAATGTGCACTTCATGTACAAAAGCAATCTCGCAAAATTGCAGTTGTCACATGTGGAAAACACAAAACAATCTTCACTGGAAGAAGAATTGAAAAACATCACCGGTCCCAATAAGCTTCGCTATAAGAAGATGGGTGACAGTTTCTATATCGTATTTTCTCAGGATGATGAACCTGCCGATGCACCCGTTCCTGCCGGTGAAAATACATCTGCACAGCTGGCGGAAACACTGGCAGTAGCAGCACCTGCGGCAATCCCTGTAAGAGGTACTGTAACTGATGACAAAGGTCAGCCGATACCGGGTGTAACCGTACTTGTAAAAGGTACTTCTAATGGTACAAGTACTGGCACTGATGGCTCCTGGTCTTTACAGGTACCTGATGAAAATGCCGTACTCGAATTTTCCTTTATCGGTTATACCAAACAGGAATTAAAAGTAGGCAATCGTACATCTTTCGCTGTAAAACTGACAGCTGACGTTACTGCTATGAATGAAGTGGTGGTAGTCGCTTATGGTACACAGAAGAAAATAAACGTGACCGGCGCAATCGCTGCGGTGGATGGGAAAGACCTGAACTGGAAACCAGTAGGACAGGTGTCCTCTGCACTCCAGGGTGTTGCTTCCGGTGTAACAGTGACTACTATCAGTGGGCAGCCGGGTGTAGACCAGGGTACCGTACGTATCCGTGGTGTCGGTACGATGAATAGTACTGATCCATTGGTACTGGTAGATGGTGTGCAGATGAACATGAACGATATCGATGCAAATGATATCGCTTCCATGTCCGTACTGAAAGATGCTGCTTCCTCTGCTATCTATGGTGTAAGAGCTGCTAATGGCGTGATCCTGATCACCACGAAAAGAGGTGCATCCGGTAAACCCAAGGTTACCTATTCCAACTACTTCGCATGGCAGACGCCTGCACGTCTGGCGAAATATGTAGGCGCGAAAGATTTTATGAATCTGGCGAATCTGACTGCCTCTAATTCAGGTGGTTCTGCCTCCTATACAGCTGCGCAGATCGCTGCATACGATAATCCTAATCGTGATAATTTCGTTAATCCGGATAATTACTGGCTGGATGCTATCCTGACCGGTAGCGGTTTTCAACAGGAACATAGTCTGGGTATCAGCGGTGGTACAGAAGACGTGAAATATCGCTTCTCTACCAATTATTTCGATCAGACGGGTCTGATCAAAAACATGGATTTCAATCGTATCACAGTACGTCTGAATACAGATATCAATGTCACAAAGAAACTGACCTTCAACGCTGATATCGCGGCACGTCTTGGCGACAGACAGGAGCCACAGGGCGCTTCCGGTTCGGCATGGTATCAGTTCGGACAGGCAGCTATTATTAACCCGCTGTATCCGACCAAATATGCAGATGGCACATGGCCGGTGATCAGAGGTGGACAGAACCCGATCCGCCTGCAGGAAGAAGGTGGCCTGTATCAGTACAAAAGCAACCTGTTTACGGGTAACTTCAAAGCTACTTACAACCTGGTAAAAGGTTTAAAACTGACCGGTCTTACATCCGTTAACTACAGATCCGATTATAACAGCACTCGTGAGAAAACACTGATCTATTTCAAAGATCCAGGCACGAACCAGGATCCGCTGCCACTCGGACAAAACTCCGTGAAGAAAGCTTATCAGGGCTATTGGTTCCGTAACTATCAGGGATTGGCTGAATACACCCAGAACTTTGGTAAACATAACTTTACCGTATTAGGTGGTGCTTCCCGCCTTACAGAAACCACCGATGATCTCAGCGGCTACAGGGTAAATCTGGCTGGCGGACTGAATCAGATTGATGCGGGTGAACAGAACGGACAGATTACAGAAGGTAACGCAGTTGCCTACTCGCTGGTGTCTTTCTTTGGCAGATTGAACTACTCTTTTGATGATAAATACCTGTTTGAAGCAAACCTTCGTCGTGATGGTTCTTCCCGCTTCTCTGAAGGACAGAAATGGGGGCTGTTCCCGTCTTTCTCCGCAGGATGGCGTATTTCCGGTGAAGAATTCATGAAAGAAGTATCCTTTATCAATAACCTGAAACTGCGTGGTTCATGGGGTAAACTGGGGAATGACGTGATCCTGGACAGAGATAAACTGACCACTAACTACCCTTACCAGTCACAATATTATTACAACAGCTATCCTTTCGGTGGTGTACTGAAACCAACTGCGGGTATCACGATCTATCCTAACTCCGGACTGACCTGGGAAACCACTGTGATGACCGATGTAGGTGTGGATGGTACGATCTTCAAAAACCTGGATTTTACCTTTGACTATTATGTGAAGAACACCAACGACATCCTGTTGTTCCTGCCGATCGCTCCTTCCATTGGTCTGGATCCTTCCGCGCAGAATGCAGGTAAAGTGAGAAACAAAGGATGGGAAATCGCACTGAACTACCGTGGTAAGATCGGTGAACTGAACTATAACGTAGGCGCTAATCTGTCTGACGTACGTAACAGGATCATTGATATTAAGAACACAGACGCTATCTCAAGGGACAATAACTACATCTATACAGGGCTTGTAACCGGCAATTCGATCGGTAGCTTCTATGGTTACCAGGTAGAAGGTATCTTCCAGAATGCAGCACAGGTAGCAGGACATGCAACACAGCCATTCCCGACTACAGGTGCAGGCGACCTGATTTACAAAGACCAGAATGGCGACAAACAGGTAAAAGAAGGTGCTGTTGATAAAGGTGGCGATATGGTATACCTGGGTAGCAATATTCCAAGATATACTTATGGTATTAATCTGGGGGCAGACTATAAGAACTTTGACTTTACCGCTTTCTTCCAGGGAGTAGGTAAAGTAGATATCCACACCTTACCGATTGAAAGAGCGCCAACCAATACTGATGGTAACTTCAGAGAAGAACACCTGAACAGCTGGACGCCAGCCAATACCGGTGCAGATTTCCCAAGACTTGTAAGCACACTGCAAAACTATCAGTCTTCTTCTTACTGGGTAAAAAGCGGCGCGTATGTACGTCTGAAAAGTGTACAGCTGGGTTATACATTGCCTTCTCAAATCATGAAACGTGCAGGCTTTGACAGATGCCGTCTTTATGTGAGTGGCCAGAATCTGCTGACCTTCTCTTCTCTTGCAAGTGACATCGATCCGGAATCTCCGAATGATAGCAGATACTACCCGCAGGTGAAGACGTTCACTTTTGGATTAAATGTGCAATTCTAAACTAAGCAGCCATGAAGAAATTATCAATAATACTCGCACTGGCAGGTCTGGCATCGGTGTCAGCCTGTAAAAAAGTACTGGACGAACAGCCGCAGGATGCTGTGAGCCGGGAAACGTTTTGGTTGACAGAAGATGATGCGATCAACGCTGTCAATAACTGCTACCGTCGCCTGGGGGATGTGGATAACCGCATGTTTATCTCCTGTGTGACAGACGATAGCTATGCCTGGAGTAACTGGCCCAGCGATGCGATCTATGTGGGAAATGGTAGTGCTTCTATCAGTACCGGCATGTTCGACAACTTCTGGAGCAACTTTTACAAGATGATCGCTTCCTGTAATGATGTACTGGAAAATATTGACAGAGATAAAGCATTATCTGAAGCCATGCTGACCCGACTGAAAGGAGAGGCCCGCTTTATCAGAGCTTATGCTTATCAGCAGCTGATCGGGTTGTATGGAGATGTGGTATTAAGAACTACTATTTCGCCAACCAGCGAGTTTGTGATGAAGCGTACTTCCCGTGCAGATGTAGCAGCATTTATCGTGAAAGAACTGGACGAGATCAGTGCTGCTTTACCGGTATCATATGATGCAGGAGAGGAAGGCCGCGCCACCCGTGGTGCAGCGCTGGCATTGAAATCCCGTGTATTACTTTATGAAGGACAATATGCAGAAGCGGCTACGGCAGCACAGGCTGCGATGACCCTGGGTACTTACATCATCGATCCAAATTACCTGAGTCTTTTTGATGGTACCAACAAAAACAGCCATGAGATCATCTTCTCTGCACGCTATGTGAAAAACACACAGCCTAATGCGATGGCTACCTGGGTTGGCGGACCTTCACTGGGTGGATGGTCAGAGATTACGCCATTGCAATCACTGGTAGATGCCTATGAGTGTACAGACGGTCTGACAATCGACAAGTCAGCTACCTATGACCCGGCACATCCGTTTGATAATCGCGACCCACGTCTGAAAATGACCGTGGTAGTGCCAGGGGTACAGGTGAATGACGTAACCATCGATGTGACCAAACTGAATAGTCTGGATGCATTGGGCAAAGGAAACGCATCTTTCACTGGTTATTACTACAAGAAATATGTCCCTCGCGATATTCAGGGTAACTGGGATAATAACTCCTACAACGACGTGGTGTTAATGCGTTATGCAGAAGTGCTGCTCAATTATGCGGAAGCTAAAATTGAAGCCAACCAGATTGATCAGTCCGTATATGACGCTATCAACCAGGTAAGACAAAGAACTGATGTAATGATGCCTGTTCTGACAGCTGCGAAGGTGAGCGGACAGGTAGCCCTGCGGGAAGCGGTGAGAAGAGAAAGAAGAGTAGAGTTCCCGCTGGAAGACAACCGTCTGTTTGATATCCGTCGCTGGAAGATCGCAGAAACGGTGATGGCAGGACCGGCATACGGTATCCTGAACAACTTCGATGCGAACAGGAAGGATGATTATGGTAAACATGTACTGGCGGAACAACGTAGTTTCCAGGTACCACGTGATTATCTGTGGCCGGTACCGCAGCGTGAGGTGTCCCTGAATGCGGCTGTATTGCCTAATAATCCGGGCTGGTAAAAATAGTGGCCGTTTCTGGCGGAAGAAACGGGTATGTTCAGAGAATGGAGGCCGTTCGTCTTGTGACGGACGGCTTTTCTATTGGCGGGCCTTAACTTTTTTTTAACCCTTCACGTGTAACTTCCGGTTATCTCTGTCCGCTTAATTGTAAAATACCTATAATGGCCCGCCTATTACTGACCTATGTACTGTTAATTACTTGTTTTTTGTTGGGGGGATGTTTGGACGATCGCTGGGAACGTGGTTACGTGGATGCTTACGTGCCTGTTTACGACAATAATCCCAATCTCCGGCAGATCAGCTATCAACCAGCTAGAGCCATACGGAACGCTGGAAAATTGTATACCTACGGCACTTATATCCTCCAGGAGGAAAGTGACTCCGGATTGCATATCATTTCTTATCAGGATCCTGCGCACCCCGTGAAGACCGGATTTCTGCGTATTCCCGGTTTTCAGAAAGCCCTGATAGAGGGCGATTATCTGTATGCAGATAATTATAATGACCTGATAGTGGTCCCGCTGAAGGAACTGCCCTCCGTAACGCATGTAGCGCGTGTGTCCAGGGTCTGGACCCAGAAGGATTTCCCGCCTTTCCGCAACGTATATTTCGAATGCCCTGTCCCTACAAAGGGTACCGTGATCGGCTGGCACCTGACAAAGGTGAATGATCCCAAATGCCGCACGCAATTCAGATATTATGATGGATATGGCGAACAGCGCCCTCGCCTGAGCGCCGGTATAGTGGGCAATAAAGGGCATATTTATCTGGCTGACAACACAGATATCGTGTCCTATTCTGTTACACAACCACTGGCCCCGGTACAGCAATCGAGGTATCAGACCGGTGAAGTAATGGATAGTCTGTATGCATTTAATGACATGTTAATTACAACCGATGTCAGAGGAACAGGTGGTTCATTGTACGATATCAGTGATCCATTGATTATACAATACAGGACGATGCTGACCAATTTAAGTTCCTGTTATGCGATGTTGCCTGCTGGCCGTCATATCTATGCTGCACCTAACCCGGCAAAGCGACTGTGTTATCCAGTTTCTTCCACTACGTTGACAGTAAGCGATATTGAAGATGACTATCGCATTGTTGCCAAGGGTGCGCTGCCTTTTGACTCAACCTATGCGCTGGCATTGTCGGGTAATTATCTGTATGCTGCAACACCAAAAGGTATCAGTGTGGTGGATGTTTCTTCGGCGCCTGCTCTTACGCGTCTGGCAGATAAAGAAGCTGTGCCATATATAGATTTAGTGATTCGTGGTACACAGCTGTATTGCCGTAGTAATATAAGCATAGACTGTTATGATATCAGCTCTCCGGCTGCTATTAAGGTTATCTCAAAACTCGTTTATTAATGAAGCACCTATACACTGTATTTGTCTGTTTGCTCATTGCGATAGCTGCAATGGGTCAAAATAAAAAGAAACCTGAAGATAAGGGTGGTGAACCTGGCATTACCACACATCTCGTATCATATGCACATAGAACACACAATGATGCAAGAGATGAAAAGAAAGCCAGGCCGCTCCCTGATTCTATTCTGACAGGATGGAGAGTGAGCAGCAATCTGCTGACCCTGCATCATCCTGATGGTGGTATCTCAGCTGCTATTGAATATCGTTTTCGCCCAGATTGGGGCGTTCTGGTGGAAGGCGGCTGGATCTTCATCGACGAAAAGAAACTGTATGATATGCGTGGACAGTTTACACCGAAAGCTAAAGGGTATTATGTGCGTCCTGAGATCAGGTATTACCTTTCAGGAAAACACGGCAAACATCGCTTATTCTTTTCACAGGATTTCTTTTACAGGAAAGTTAGTTTCTATGAAGAGCGTATCGTAAAAATGAACGTTGATCCCAGAGATGGAAGTGCCGACTACGAACAACTATCCACTTATGGCAAGACCAAAGAAATGTTCGGAACAGATAGCAAGGTTGGTTTCCAGACCTTCTTTGGCAACAATCACCGGATCGTGTTTGAAGCATATGTAGGTCTTGGGTTGAAATACAGGAAGTTTACCTATGACAGGCCGGTGCCACCGAACAGTTATCTGGAAGACAGGAATTATAACTTCGATGATGCGCCTGACAGGAATAACATATGGGATGGCGCTTTTCCTGTAGGATTGAAAATAGGTTATCGCTTCTGATATAACATTCCCCCCCCCAAATATTTCCTTATGAAAAAACATGTACTGTTAGCAATTTCTATACTGTTTATCGCTGGTATTGCATTCGCACAGGAGAAAAAAGAAGAGAAAACCGGGGATAAAAAGACATACAGTCAGAAGGGCGTCCTATTAAATACGACGCTCAGTTCATTAACAGAGCCGGAAGGTGGACCTACCTGGGGACTGGAATACCGTTTGTCTGAAAGCGTCGCCATCGGAGCAGAAGTTACAGCCGTTTTGTACACGTTTTATGACAGCTATGAAGAGGACAGACGAGGTTTTCGTATCAGACCGGAGATAAAGATCTTTCCATCGTGGTGGCGCAATCAGCACCGTAGTTTCTATCTGAGTCTGATGGGCACTTATAAAAAGACCAGCTACGAAGATATTCACTATGTAATGCCGTATCCGAATGTTGAGCCTCTACCGCAAAAATATGAGAAGAGCGTTTATGCGGGATCAGCTAATATAGGTTTACAGCGTTATTTTGGCGCAAAGGGACGTGTTGTAATGGATATGTACGTTGGTGTCGGATTACGGCATCGTCGTACGACGCCCAATGAATCATATTATACTGAATCGTGGGGACGTCCCTTTTTCCGCATTGACGAAGATGGATTCAATCCGCAGTTCGCATTTGGGTTTAAGCTGGGCTACCGTTTCTGAAATTCCGTTATATTTGGTGAAAACCAAACAATCTTAACAGCCCCGCCACCTGGCGAGACTTAAATTTATACGGATGAAAGAAGTATTTATAGTTTCAGCAGTGCGTACCCCCATTGGTTCTTTTAACGGCGCACTGTCAGCCCTGTCTGCGACACAACTGGGATCTATCGTTATGAAAGCAGTACTTGAAAAAGCGGGTGTACCGGCAACTGCGGTCAACGAGGTATATATGGGGAATGTGCTCAGTGCCAACCTTGGACAGGCTCCTGCCAATCAGGCGAGTATTTACGCTGGTATTCCGAACAATGTTCCTTGTACGACTGTCAATAAAGTTTGCGCTTCTGGTATGAAAGCCATTATGTTAGGCGCACAAAGCATCCTTTCCGGTGATAATGACGTAGTTGTGGCCGGCGGTATGGAAAGTATGAGTAATGTACCTTATTATCTGGATAAAGCCCGTAATGGCTATAGACTGGGACATGGCGCTGTGACTGACGGCATTATCAGGGATGGTCTGTGGGATCCTTACAAGGATTTTCACATGGGCAACGCAGCAGAGCTTTGTGTGACAGAATATAAGATCACCCGTGAAGAGCAGGATGCTTACGCTATCCAGAGTTATAAAAGGTCTGCCGAGGCTACCGAAAAAGGATATTTCAAAAATGAGATAGTGCCTGTTGAAGTGCCTGGCAAACAGGTGGTTACAGTAGCGGAAGACGAGGATTATAAAAAAGTGAACTTCGATAAGATCCCTACGCTCAAGCCTACTTTCCAGAAAGATGGTACGATCACTGCTGCCAATGCTTCTAATCTGAATGATGGTGCTGCCGCGGTATTACTGGTAAGCGGCGAGAAACTGAAAGAACTGGGTCTGAAGCCACTGGCGAAGATCATTAGCTTTGCGGATGCTTCTCAGGCGCCTGAATGGTTTACTACCACACCGGTAAAAGCGGTAACCAAAGCACTGGAAAAGGCAAAACTGACGGTAGCGGATATGGACTTTGTGGAAATCAACGAGGCATTTTCCTGCGTACCGATTGCAAATGAACGGGATCTGGGTATTCCTGAGGATAAAGTGAATGTATGGGGAGGAGCCGTTTCGCTGGGTCATCCTATTGGCTGTAGCGGCGCACGTATTGTGGTAACGCTCAGTTCTATCCTCAATCAGCATAATGCCCGTTATGGCGTGGCTGGTATTTGTAACGGGGGAGGAGGAGCGAGTGCGATCGTGATTGAGGCAATTAAGAATTAGGAATTAGGAATTAAGAATTAAGAATTGCTGCCGGGCAAAGTTCTGATAAACAGAATATTGTCAACAGCGGCATAAAACTATAAAAAGAGAAAGGCGTCCTACTAGTTGAGGACGCCTTTCTCTTTTTATGATCAAATTCATTTGGATATCAATATTTTATCCATACTGATCTTCGCACTAATTCTTAATTCTTAATTCTTAATTCTTAATTCTTAATTCTTAATTCCTCAGCGAGATCGTCGTATCTAACTTCTTTCTATTATCCACCTCATCCACTAAACTAATAAACAACCTTACGCTATCCGCTCCTGCTCTCTCTGATTTAAAAGCTGCCGGTTGCCCTTCCGGTTTGATCACATCGCCGGAGATCTTTTCAAACAGCCAGTATTTATCTTCGATCAGGCTATAGCTGGGATAACGGGATACGATATCTATGGATTTGGTCTGTATGGCATAATCATCATCAATCTGGTAGCGTTTCAGGTCTCCGTCAGACAGTAGTCCCATACCGGTGATCATGGTAAGGATCCGTAATGGAGGGAGCAGCAGACCAAAGAGCAGCACAAAGGGAAAACCGTAAAAAGAACACAGATAGACCCATTTTCCGGATACTTCTTTGGGTGTCAGGCCATATAACAGGATGCCGGAGCCGCCATATAAAGTGAAAAATACTCTTTCCGTATAGGTGCCCTTGAATCCATAACCGCTGATCAGCAGGAGGACGCACAGGATGGAAAATACGCACATGGCCAGGTGAAAATACCAGATCAGACCGGTGATTAAAGGTGCTTTTACCTTTTTGATCTTAAACGAGATGGCCGCCAGAAAACAGATACAAAGGACTGTGATCGTAAACATAGGATAGGATATTAACTTATAACAGGCAGTGTTCCTGCTAATATATACAATATTTTATATATAGTATTTAAAATCTGAAAGGCCTTCCTTCGAACTTTTCCTTTGCTTTTTCAACAACAAACGATAATTTTGCCCCTGCCTTAATATAAATGAGGCAATTAACTTTCAAACTTTAAGAGTAACAGCATGCGTCAGATAGCTTTCAGACAAGCCTTACGAGAAGCCATGCAGGAAGAAATGCGCCGTGACGATCGCGTTTTCCTGATGGGAGAGGAAGTAGCAGAATACAATGGAGCCTACAAAGTTAGCCAGGGAATGCTGGATGAGTTTGGCCCTAAGAGAGTAATAGATACTCCCATCGCCGAGCTGGGTTTCACTGCTATCGCTGTTGGTGCAGCACAGAATGGTCTTCGCCCGATCGTTGAATTTATGACTTGGAACTTCGCCGTACTGGCACTGGACCAGATCCTGAATACAGCTTCTAAAATGCTGGCAATGAGTGGTGGACAGGTAGGTTGTCCTATCGTTTTCCGTGGACCGAACGGTTCCGCAGGTCAGCTGGGTGCACAGCACTCCACTGCCTTCGAAAGCTACTATGCGAACATCCCGGGTTTAAAAGTTATATCAGTATCTAACCCATATGATGGTAAAGGTCTCCTGAAAGCAGCTATCCGTGATAACGATCCGGTTGTTTTCATGGAAAGCGAGGTAGGTTATGGCGATATGGGTGATGTTCCTGAAGAAGAATACATCATTCCAATCGGTAAAGCAGATATCAAACGTGCTGGTAAAGACGTAACCATCGTTTCTTTCAACAAAATGATGAAAGTTGCGCTGAGTGCTGCTGAAGAACTGGCTAAAGAAGGTATCGAGGCTGAAGTAATCGACCTGCGTACGATCCGTCCGCTGGACTGGTTCACTATCCTGGAATCTGTTAAGAAAACCAACCGTCTGGTGATCGTTGAAGAACAGTGGCCATTCGCCAGCGTTTCTTCTGAGATCTCTTACCGTATCCAGAAGGAAGGTTTCGACTACCTGGATGCTCCGATCCGTCGTATCACTGCAGCTGATGCACCAATGCACTATGCGCCGAACCTGGTAAAGGGTTACCTGCCAGACGTTGAACGCACCGTGAAACTGGTGAAAGAAGTAATGTACATGAAGAAGTAAGGAAATTACATAAAAGCGCAAGGCCGTTCTGATTATCAGGACGGCCTTGCGCTTTTATGTAATTTCAATTAAGAATTAAGAATTAAAAATTAAGAATTGCTCCAGGAGTCTTTAGCAAAAAGAAAACGGCACTTTATTAAAATGCCGCTTTCTTTTTTGTGTTTTATGATGATCCGCAGCGATCTCCGCTGCATTTCAATTCTTAATTCTTAATTCTTAATTCTTAATTCTTAATTCTTAATTCTTAATTCTTAATTCCTAATTCCCAAACAGGTCAGACGATAAATACCTATCTCCTCTGTCACAAATAATACACACCAGCACCCCTTTGTCCAGTTCTCTGGAGATGCGTTCTGCCGCAGATACTGCGCCGCCGCTGCTCATACCACAGAAGATGCCTTCATCTTTTGCCAGCCGGCGGGTCATGGCTTTTGCTTCTTCCTCAGAAATATCCATGATACGGTCTACCCTGGAGCGGTCAAAGATCTTAGGCAGATAGGCTTCCGGCCATTTCCGGATACCCGGGATCTTACTGCCGTCAGTCGGCTGACAACCTACGATCTGTATATCGTTGTTTTGCTCTTTCAGGTATTTGGATACCCCCATAATAGTGCCGGTGGTACCCATTGCGCTGACAAAGTGTGTAACGCCATGGTGGGTATCCCGCCATATTTCCGGGCCGGTAGTTTTGTAGTGCATACCGTAGTTGTCCGGATTGGCAAACTGGTTCAGCATATGATAACCCCCCTTTGCCACCTGCTCATTGGCATAATCGATGGATCCTTCCATAGAGGCATCTTTGGGAGTCAGTACCACTTTCGCGCCGAAGGCTTCCATAGTCAGCACCCTTTCCCTGGTAGCGTCTTCCGGCATGACCAGTTCTATTTCCACACCAAAAAGGCTGGCGATCATGGCCAGGGCAATACCTGTATTACCGCTGGTGGCCTCGATCAGTTTGATACCCGGTTTGATCTCTCCTCTGTCTAATGCGCCTTTGATCATACCATAGGCGGCTCTGTCCTTCACACTTCCTCCCGGGTTATTTCCTTCCAGTTTTGCATAAATAGTAACATCCGGATTGGCGCTGATACTTTTAAGCGCCACCATTGGGGTATTACCAACAAGATCTAATATCGAATGCATTTAATAACTATTTTCTACTACGTTAACACTGCCGTCAGCCCGGTAATAGATCCGGCTGAAGGGGGCAGTACTTTTAATAAGCCATACATTACCACCAATAATGCTATGGTGTCCTACCACGGTATCGCCGCCCAGAATGGTGGCGCCGGCATATATAATAACATGATCTTCAATGGTAGGATGGCGTTTGCTGCGGGCCATGTCCTTGTCCACGCTCAATGCGCCCAGTGTCACACCCTGATATAGTTTGACATTGGAGCCGATGACGGTCGTTTCTCCGATGACGATGCCGGTACCATGGTCGATGCAGAAATACGGCGCGATAACCGCTGCCGGATGTATATCGATGCCTGTACAGCTATGCGCCCGTTCTGTGATCATACGGGGCAACAGCGGTATCTTCAGCTGATGAAGCGCGTGTGCAATACGGTAGAATGCGATGGCATAAAAGCCCGGATAAGCCCTGATGACTTCATACATGCAGGTGGCCGCAGGATCGCCTTTATAGATAGCTTCTGCATCTTTCTGTAAGGCGTCATAGATAACGGCTGCCTGGTCCATGAACTGACGGCTTAGTTCTTCTGCAGGAGCAGGCAGTTGCTGTTGCATCGGCGACAACATATGCTGCAGTTCACCCTGCAACATATGCGCGTATTCTTCCAGTAATACAATATCAGACATCACTTTTCCGGTGTATTCCGGAAAAAGCCAGTTTATAAAGTTGTTGGCAAAGTCGTTCACCGCACTGGTAGGAGGATAAGCAGTAGCCGCAGCCAACTGGTGTCTCCGCCTTAATTCTTCTAAAAGTTGTTGCATATCCAAGTGAATTACAGGATTGAGGGAAAACGATCATTGAAATTACGTATTAATGTCGAAAGTCCATAAGGACTGTAGACAAATAACCGGGTTTAACAGCATTTGTTATCTTGTCTACGATCAAGTATTTTGCCGTAATTTTGTTCGTTGTTCACTAAAATAATGATATGGCCAGCATTCTGATAATTGATGATGAGAAAAGCATACGTAAAACGCTATCCGAAATCCTGAGTTATGAAGGATACAAAGTAGAGGAAGCAGCAGATGGTGCTGAAGGCTTCAAATTGTTCAAGGATAAGCAGTACGACGCCGTACTCTGTGATATAAAAATGCCCAAAATGGACGGGCTGGAATTCCTGGAAAAAGCCAGGGAAATCAATACGGATGTGCCCATTATCATGGTATCAGGTCACGGCAATATCGATACGGCCGTAGAAGCAGTTAAAAAAGGCGCATACGACTATATCTCCAAACCGCCGGATCTTAACAGGTTGCTGATTACCCTGCGTAACGCCATGGATAAGACCAACCTGGTGACAGAAACCAAGACCCTGCGCCGGAAAGTGAACAAAACCCAGGAAATGATCGGGACCTCAGCGCCCATCCTGAAAATAAAAGAAACGATTGAAAAGGTGGCGCCAACTGATGCCCGCGTACTGGTAACCGGTGAAAACGGGGTAGGTAAGGAACTGGTAGCCCGCTGGCTTCATGAGCTGAGCAACCGTGCTTCCGGCCCTATCGTGGAAGTGAACTGTGCGGCTATCCCGAGCGAACTTATTGAAAGCGAACTCTTTGGTCATGAAAAAGGTTCCTTTACATCTGCTGTAAAACAGCGTATCGGTAAATTTGAACAGGCGAATGGTGGTACACTGTTCCTGGACGAGATTGGCGATATGAGCCTCAGCGCACAGGCGAAAGTACTGAGAGCCCTGCAGGAAGGTAAGATCACCCGTGTAGGTGGCGACAAAGAGATCAGTGTTGATGTGCGTGTGGTAGCGGCGACCAATAAAGACCTGCTGAAGGAAGTGGAAGACAAAAACTTCCGTCTGGATCTTTACCATCGCCTTAGTGTGATCCTGATCCATGTACCGTCCCTGAATGATCGTCGGGAAGATATTCCTGCACTGGTAGAACATTTTCTTGACAGCGCCTGCCAGGAGTATGGTATGGCCAGGAAATCGATCGATAAGGAAGCCATGAAGGCTTTGCAGCAACATAACTGGTCCGGAAATATCCGTGAACTGGGTAACGTGGTAGCCCGACTGGTAATCCTTTCCGGGAAAACGATTACACCTGAAGATGTGTTTGACTACGTATTGCCGGCGAGAGACAAGAAGAAAGTAAACGCATAATATATAAAGGCTGTTCTGCAAGGGACAGCCTTTGTTTTTCCCCGCTCATTTTTTCCTAAACTATCATGGAAAGACACCTGTACCTGCTCAGTGGCATGGGAGCAGACGAAAGAATCTTCAAAAACCTGCATTATCCCGCAGGATATACTGTCCACTACCTTGAGTGGCTGACACCCTCGCCAGAAGAAAGTTTTCCGGAATATGCGGCCCGCATGGCCGAAAGGATTGAACACGAAAACGTGACCCTGATAGGCGTCTCATTTGGTGGTATGCTGGCTGTGGAAATCGCCCGTCAGCGTCCTGTCAGTAAAGTGATCCTGATCAGTAGTATCAAACAGACCAGTGAAAGACCGCCATATCTGGGCTGGGTGAAGAAAACAGGACTGCTGGCATTGCTTCGCCTGCCTGATTCCATCATCTTTACCCGCAGAAAGGGCGTCGTGAAACTGTTCCTGAATGCGGAGACGGAGGAGGAGGTCGCGTTGCTGACAGACTATATGAAGAAAACGGCTTATGGCTACCTCCGCTGGGGGATCCGGGTGATCGTACACTGGTCTAATGACTTTATACCTGCTTCCATTGTGCATATTCATGGCGGCCGGGATAAGGCTTTTCCGCTCCGTTTCATTAAGGCTGATTATACGATTCCTGATGGCGGGCATTTCATGGTCTATAACCGGGCGGCCGAAATCAGCCGGATATTGAGTCAGGAGCTGGGCTGAGCCGCTCCTGTACTGTCTTCCGGATGACCAATGGCTGCAATATCATAACCCTGGCCCATACGGAAAGGCATCGATTTCAAGGGCCTTACATGTAAAAAAGTTTATTAAATCAACCTAATCCACTTATTTTAGCAAAACTTTTGATTACTATTATTTAGCTTGCAGCACACAGTATCTTATATTTGATCTTTAAAATATCTTAAACGAATCTTAATGAACCTGGCTTTTTGGAGAAGAAATAAAGAGGGTCAGCCAAAGAAGAAGAAATCTGCCGTAAGAGAGTGGTTTGATGCTGCGATTTTCGCGATCATCGCTGCTACCTTGATACGCACTTTTATTTTTGAGGCGTACACAATCCCAACCCCATCTATGGAAAAGACCTTACTGGTAAACGACTTTCTGTTTGTCAGCAAGATCAGTTATGGTCCACGTATTCCTATGACGCCGCTGGCTGTTCCGTTTACCCACCACACGCTGCCATTTACCAAGTACAGCAAAGCTTATTCTGAAGCCGTACAATGGAAATACAGACGTCTGCCAGGCTTCTCAGATGTTGAGCGTTATGATGTCGTTGTATTTAACTTCCCCGAAGGCGATACCGTGGCCCTGGAACAACAGGAACAGAGCTACTATCAGCTGATAAGATATTACGGACGTGATAATGTATGGGAACAGAACCATGTTACTTCCCGTCCTGTTGATAAACGTGAAAACTACATCAAGCGTTGTATGGCTGTCCCGGGCGACACCCTGTCAATCAAAGAAGGTGTTGTTTACATCAATAGCGTACAGGCGCCTATCCCACCTGAAAGTGAGCGTCGTTACTGGGTAAAAACCACCGGCGACCCGCTGAATCCAACCCGTCTGGATGAACTGGATATTGATCCGAATCCTGCCGGTGTGTTTGATTCTGCGCTCTTCCGTTATGACCTGACCCCTGGCATGGCTAACATGCTGAGCACATGGCCGGTTGTAAAAGAAGTAAAACCTTATGTAAGAGCTGCCACGCAGGAGATTCAGGTCTTCCCGCATGATACCGCTCACTACAAATGGACAGAACATAACTTCGGTCCGCTGTACATTCCGAAGAAAGGCGTAACTGTTCATATCGACAGCACCAATATCGCTTTTTACGATCGTATCATCAGCGTATACGAAGGCAATAAACTGGAAGCTAAAAACGGTCAGTTCTATATCAATGACAAACCAGCTGACAGCTACACCTTCAAGATGAACTACTACTGGATGATGGGTGACAACCGTGATAACTCGCTGGATTCCCGCTTCTGGGGTTTTGTTCCTGAAGACCACATTGTAGGTAAGGCATGGTTGATATGGATGAGCTATGGACATGGCAGCATTAGATGGAACAGGTTGTTTAAAACAATCAAGTAACAATTAGGAATTAGGAATTAAGAATTAAAAATTAGGAATGCGGCGAAGAGTTGTGTGGATGACTTGAAAATTAATTCTCAAATTATAAAAAAGGGCGTTTCAATCGTTGAGACGCCCTTTTGCGTATCATTCCATTACAAAATAAGTCAGGCAATAACTACCATGAACGGCATTTTATTCCTAAATTCCTAATTCTTAATTCTTAATTGTTAATTAGCCATGGACATCCGCAAACACTCTTTCGAATACCATACTTTTCCTGACAGTGCAGCCTTACCCACTGCCGATCTGCGTTTACTGGAAGAAGCCCGTGAAGTGACCGCCCAGGCTTATGCTCCATATTCTAATTTCTATGTAGGTGCTGCTATATTACTGGCCAATGGCATTGTTGTAAGGGGGACCAACCAGGAAAACGCCTCTTTTCCTGCCGGTATCTGTGCTGAAAGAGTGGCCCTGTCTACAGCTGCATCGCTGTATCCCGGGGTACCTATTCTCACAATTGCTGTCAGTTACCATAACCCGAATGGCAGTAATGACGCCCCGATATCTCCCTGTGGCATCTGCCGTCAGACCCTTTTGGAGTATGAAGGCCGTCAGCAACAGGCCATCAGGATCATTATGGGCGGGCAGACCGGAAAAGTATTTGTTATCCCTACAATCAGACATCTTCTTCCCCTGGCATTCACAGCAGAGGATATGCAATAAATTTGCTATATTTGTTGTGGTCCGTATGATGCCCTATGCTGAATATCCGTATCTTATGTCCTTTGTTATGGGCTATCCTATTTGCGCAAGTTGTTATGGCTTTTCCTGGAAATAAATTAAAGAGTCTTTACAAAGAAGGTATCAGTTACCGGCATGCCGGTGAACTTGATGCTGCAAAGAAGTGCTTTAAAGAAATTTTACGTCGTGACAGTGGTTATGCGTCAGCTTATCTGCAGCTGGCGGAAATTTCCGTGCTGGAAGAGGTGTATCCGGAAAGTATTACCTGGTACAGGGAATACCTGCGGCTGGAAGATGACCGGCCTGCTGCCTGGTATGCCATTGGCGTACTTTATTTCAATACAAAAGACTTCCGTGCTGCTGTACATGCATTTGAAACAGCCACAAAAAAGGGACGCCGGCAGGATGCGGATTATTGTCTTACACTCGGGACGGCATATCTGCATATCAAAGAGACAGGGAAAGGGATACAACATCTGAATACCTGTCTCGAATTACGTCAGGACGATACCCGGGCTTTACAGGCACTGGCGCATCATTATTATCTTGTGGGTGAATATGTGGCTGCTGTCATTTACTGGGATCGTTTACTGCGGATACAGCCTGCAAACGCATTCGCCATGTTCCTGTTGGGTAAATCGTATATTGGTAAAGGGGAGATAGCAAAAGGAGAAGCCTTGTGTGATAAGGCATTACAGGTTGTTCAATAATAACTTCATATAAAAAGGGAAAGCGTCCACCATCGGCGGACGCTTTCCCTTTTTATACTAAGCTGGTAATTACATTCTTTCCGGTACGTCAATACCCAGTAATTTCATGCTCTTTGCAATAGTCGTTGCGGTCAGCTTGATGATCTGTAAACGCAGTTTCTGCTTTTCAGGTGTTTCTGCCTGCTTTACAGAATGAACAGGTATACCATCTTTCTTCTCCGCATAGAAAGAGTTGAAGGTCTGTGCCAGCTGGTAGGCATAGTTTGCAATAACAGACGGACTCATTTCTTTGGCTGCTTCTTCCAACACATTGTCATACTGTTCGTTAAGTACGATCAGCTCTTTCTCCAGTGTGGTAAGGCTGCCCTTATGACAGTAACCTTCCAGTTTATCTACGTCTGGTGCTACATCACGCAGAATGGATTTAATACGTGCATGTGCGTATTGTACGAAGGTACTGGTGAATCCCTGCAGACTGATAGACTCTTTCGGATCGAATACCATCTTCTTTTTCGGATCTACACGTAACAGGAAGAATTTAAGACCACCGAGACCGATCATATTGTATAATAATCCCAGTGCATCTTCACTCATGTCATCCAGTTTACCGGATGCTTTGGTCTGCTCTTCCGCTGTGTTGATCATCTCTACTATCAGGTCGTCTGCATCAACCACGGTACCTTCACGGCTTTTCATACGACCGCTTGGCAGTTCCACCATGCCATAAGACAGGTGATAAATACCATCAGCGCAAGGCTCCTGTAATTTCTGAAGGATCAGTTGCAGTACTTTAAAGTGATAGTTCTGTTCATCTGCTACTACATACAGGCTCTGGTCCATCTGGTAGTCAGCGTATTTCAGACGGGCAGTACCGAGGTCCTGCGTCATATATACGGAGGTACCATCGCCACGCAGTAAGAGCTTTTCATCCAGGCCGTCGGCAGTGAGGTCAATCCATACGGAGTTGTCCTCTTTTTTGAACAATATACCTTTTGCCAGACCTTCTTCTACCAGGTCTTTACCCAGCAGATAGGTCTCGCTTTCGTAGTACATTTTGTCAAAGTCGATGCCCAGACGTTTGTAAGTCTGATCAAAACCTTTGTATACCCAGCCGTTCATGGTCGCCCAGAGCGCTCTTACTTCAGGATTACCGGCTTCCCACTGCTGCAGCATGATTTTCGCTTGCTGCATGATCTCTGTCTGCTTACGAGACAGTTCCTTGATTTCGTCATTCAGCTTATCCAGTTTCTCCTGGTCAGCCTGAATTTCAGGTTTATGGAAAACAGTTACCAGTTTTTCCATGCGTTCTTTATCCGCCCCTTCAAAGTCTTTATAATCATGTTCTAACGCACGGGCAATAATAGGTTCTGTCTGTTCTTTCAGAATAGATTCAAACTTCACATAGTAGTCGCCCACCAGGTGATCGCCTTTGATACCGGTTGATTCCGGGGTATCGCCATGGGCAAACAGCTGCCATGCCAGCATGGACTTACAGATGTGAATACCTCTGTCATTTACCAGGTTGGCTTTGATCACTTCATAGCCATTGGCTTTCAGTATCTCAGATACGGCATAACCCAGGAAGTTATTACGCAGGTGACCCAGGTGCAAAGGTTTGTTAGTATTGGGAGAAGAGTATTCCACCATCACTTTCTTACCATTGGATGGCTTCTTACCGATATTGCGGTTATTGAAGTGTTGCTGAAGGTATTGCGCCCAGTATTGTTCGTTGACCTGGATATTCAGAAAACCTTTGATCACATTGTATCCTGCTACGAGGTCAGGATTATGTTCCTGCAGGTATTTACCCAGTCGATCAGCAGTTTCTTCGGGTTTTAAGCGACTGAATTTAGTGAAAGGGAATACCAGGATGGTGTATTCACCTTCGAATTCAGGTTTAGTAGTATTGATGGCAATGTCCTTTGCAGGAATTGTCTGGTCAAAAAGCGCTTTAATTGCTGCGGCAGCAGCAGATTTTATGGATTGTACAACACTCATGCTGATAAACGGTTAATGCAAAAAGTAACATCAAAGGTATAAAAAATCTGGCGGGGGAGAGGAAGGAGGCAATAATATAATAAAGAAAAAGGGCCGGCTTTATAAAGCCGGCCCTTTCGGAGAGATTATCTTTTACGCTTTTTTGAAGACGTATGCTGATGTTTGAATGTGTAGAACATACCGATCTGTGCGACGGAGTTCTTATTGTTTTCAAAACTGTTTTCAAACACGTTGGTCAGTCCGAACATGTAACGGGCAGCGATACCCACACCTACCGGAAACTGGTATCCCAGACCGAAACCCAGTCCGAAATCCACCGCTTTGGTGTTATCACTAATATCTACGGTCACTTTACCGGCATGTGTTTTACCTGAAACCGCGAAGCCCACCTGCGGACCTGCTTCCAGGTAGAATTCCGGCACAATACGGTACTGGAACATCACCGGTATGTTGATGTAGTTGAGGCGATAGGTGATCTTCTGGTTCAGGGGTTCGTACTTTGTCCCCTGGCCGGAAAACAGCAATTCAGGCTGTAATGACATGCTCTCATTGAAAGCGATGTTAGCAAAACCACCTGCGAAAATAGACGGACGAACTTTTGCGTCGTCAAACTGAGTCAGCTTCGATATGGTCAGACCGCCTTTAACACCAAAAGACAGTGTCTGGGCATTGGCTGTAAATGCCGCACAAGCTGCCAGCATTACAGAAAAGATGAGTTTTTTCATATTAGTCTTATAGAGAATTTGCCAAGCTGAGCAAAATCTATGCCCATATTTTTTAATATATGGTGAATTCCACCCTTCTGTTTTTCTGTCTGCCTGCAGCTGTTTTGTTGCTGGCGATCGGCTGATTGGCGCCATAGCCTACGGCTTCGATTTTTGACGGATTTGCCCCATGCTCAACAAGGTATTGTTTCACAGATTCAGCCCTGTCCTTAGACAACGCCATATTCTTGGTGGCATTACCTACATTGTCAGTATGACCGCCCAGTTTCAGACTGAAACCTTTGGTCCGTAGCATTTCTGCTACCCTATCCAGTGAAGGGTAGGAGCTGGCTTTGATGCTGGACTTGGCAAATTCGAACTCCAGGTTCTGAATCGCGTCTTTGATCAGGCGGCGGTCGTCTTCTGTAATCGTTACTTTGGTAATCACCTGTTTAGGCATTGTGTCCTTAGGTAATTCACAGCCACTGCCATCTACTTTGGTACCGGCAGCTGTACCCGGACATTTATCAAAATAGTCCGATACGCCATCGCTGTCAGCATCTGCCATCAACTTATCCACATCAGCGGTTAATTTGGTGTTTAATGCACGGGAGGCTTCCAGTTCGGACTGCAGATTGGCTTTCTGTTGTGCCAGTTCATCATACATGACCCTGGCCGGGTTTTGCCAGTTGAGTGCTGGCTTAGTTCTTTTACCCAGCGGAAATTCGAGACCTGCATAACCGTAAGAGAATTTATCCCTGTCGGGACCATAATTATAACCATCCAGGTTGTCGCCATCCACGTAATGCATGGTATATCCCAGATCCAGGTTAACGGACTCTGAGAGTTTGAATTTCAGACCCGCGCCGATGGGTACATAAAATTCTTTAATAATACCGTCGTTTTTATATTCTATCATGTTACCGCCTTCCACCTGTGAACTGATCTTCGGAGAATAGCCGGCCAGGCCGCCACCCGCAGATACATAAATCTGCACGGCATTCTTTTTATACATCCAGTTGATAGTGGCCACGTTGACGACGGCACTTAGGCCGGCTGACCACTTCAGACTGGTTTCGAAGGAGTTAACTTCCCGGTCGGGCGTCTTGTCATTCCCCAACTTGCGGTCATTATTGCCTGCCAGCTTGCCACCTGTATAGTTGGCCTGGATACCCAGCGAATGTAATATCTGGTACTTTACATAAGCGCCATAACCGGCCTGGGCTTTCCATTTTGTAAAATCGTTGCTGCCACCCGTCGGTGCTACCGGAGCCAGCAATCCCCCGTTTACGCCTATCGAAAAGCGGCGGTAACCAGGGCCATCCGTAAAAATAGGGCCCGTTACAGAAGTCTGGGCTATACTGCATAAGGGGGTGAAAAGGGCTACCATACAGGCTGCCCGGAAAAAAGAGGAGTTTTTCATAATTGTTCAGGGTTAGATATAAAATTGAAATTTGCATTACTCGCCCGGGCATGGTTAGTGCCGTGGGTTACCTTACAAACCTTTTTTCATGAAAATTGTTCAGTCGCCTGCTCGCTTTTACCGGTATTTGGCGGTTAACTGACATCGTAAACTGACATAATTGCATGACAGGTCCATTGGCATAATCATTGACATTTGCTATGTCGGAGACAAAAAATCTATCTACAACTACAAGCGAGAATATTTATAATTATGGGAAAGATAATAGGTATTGACTTAGGTACTACCAACTCATGCGTTGCCGTTATGGAAGGTAACGAACCGGTAGTAATTGCCAATGATGAAGGACGCAGAACTACGCCCTCCGTTGTGGGTTTCTTAAAAAATGGTGAAAGAAAGGTAGGTGATCCTGCTAAACGTCAGGCAATCACTAACCCGGTAAACACTATTATGTCAGTGAAACGTTTCATGGGTCGTCATTTTGACGAATTATCCAATGAAATTCCTCACTGGAGCTACAAAGTAGCACGTGGCGAAAACAACACTACACGTATCGATATTGATGGTAGATTATATACTCCGCAGGAAATTTCAGCAATGATTCTTCAGAAAATGAAGAAAACTGCGGAAGATTATCTGGGTCAGGAAGTAACTGAAGCAGTTATCACTGTGCCTGCTTACTTCAATGACGCACAGCGTCAGGCTACTAAAGAAGCCGGTGAGATCGCTGGTCTGACAGTACGCCGTATCATTAACGAGCCAACTGCTGCTGCACTGGCTTATGGTCTGGATAAAAAACACGCTGATAGCAAAATCGCCGTATTCGACTTAGGTGGTGGTACATTCGATATCTCCGTGCTCGAACTGGGTGATGGTGTATTTGAAGTAAAATCTACCAATGGTGATACACACTTAGGTGGTGATGACTTCGATAAAGTGATCATGGACTGGCTGGCTGACGAATTCAAGAAAGATGAAGCGGTTGACCTGCATAAAGATCCAATGGCATGGCAGCGTCTGAAAGAAGCAGCAGAGAAAGCGAAGATCGAACTGTCTTCTTCTCAGGAAACTGAAATCAACCTGCCTTATATCACTGCTGTTGATGGCGTGCCTAAACACCTGGTGAAAAAACTGAGCCGTCCTAAATTCGAGCAACTGGCAGATAACCTGGTGGAAAGAACACTGGAACCTTGCCGTAAAGCGCTGAAAGATGCCGGCATGAACCCTTCTGAAATCGACGAAGTGATCCTGGTAGGTGGTTCTACCCGTATCCCTAAGATCCAGGAAGTGGTAGAAAAATTCTTCGGTAAAAAACCGAACAGAAGTGTAAACCCGGATGAAGTAGTAGCTATCGGTGCTGCTATCCAGGGTGGTGTACTGACTGGTGAAGTAAAAGACGTATTGCTGCTGGACGTTACCCCGCTTTCTCTGGGTATCGAAACCATGGGTGGTGTGTTCACTAAACTGATCGAGTCTAACACAACAATTCCAAGCAAGAAATCAGAAACATTCTCTACTGCTGCTGATAACCAGCCAAGCGTTGAGATCCACGTACTACAAGGTGAGCGTCCTTTAGCAAGCCAGAACCGTACACTGGGGCGCTTCATCCTGGATGGTATCCCACCAGCACCACGCGGTGTACCTCAGGTAGAAGTTATCTTCGACATCGATGCGAATGGTATCCTGCACGTAACTGCAAAAGATAAAGGAACTGGTAAAACACAGAACATCCGTATCGAAGCAGGTAGTGGTCTGAGCAAAGAAGAGATCGAAAAAATGAAGGCAGAAGCGAAAGCAAACGAGTCTTCAGATAAAGAAGCACGCGAAAAGATCGAGAAACTGAACCAGGCAGATAGCCTGATCTTCCAGACTGAAAAACAGCTGAAAGAATACGGTGACAAGATCCCTGCGGATAAGAAGAGCACAATCGAAACTGCCCTGAACAAACTGAAAGAAGCACAGAAGAGCGGTGATGTCGCTCAGGTAGATGCAGCTGTTACAGAAATGAACAACGCATGGACTGCAGCTTCTGAAGAACTGTACAAAGCAACACAGGAAGCACAGGCTAACGGTGGTGCAGGTGCAGAAGGTCAGCCACAAGGTAGCGCTGCCGGCAACGAAGGCGTAACCGATGCTGAATTCGAAGAAGTAAAGTAAGCAAATAGCTTAGGGATATTTAGGATAGAGAAGCCGTCTGCCTTTGGTGGACGGCTTCTTGCATTATAAACGATCTATAAAAGAAACAGCCGTCTACCAAAGGCAGAACGGCTGTTTAACAGTTGGTTTATGACTACTAAAAAAGAGAAACGTGGATTATTGCATGAGCTCTGACAACTTGCTCATTAATTCTTCATCTCTGAGTCCTTTAGCGATGATCTTACCATCCGGACCTACCAGCATATTCCAGGGAATACCACGTACACCATAGTATTGTGCGACCTCATTTTTCCAGCCTTTCAGGTCAGATAACTGCGTCCATGGCATATGGTCATCATGGATGGCTTTCTTCCATTTAAACGCATCCGTATCCAGGGAAATGCCTACTACCGTAAATCCTTTGGCCTTGAAGGCATCATATGCTTTCAATACATTCGGGTTTTCTGCACGACAAGGGCCACACCAGCTGGCCCAGAAATCTACCAGTACATACTTGCCTTTGAAATCAGCGATAGATATATTTTTGCCGGTACTATCAATCTGGGAGAAATTAGTCACTGCTTCGCCGATGGCCTGTCTTTTTATAACAGGCATCTTTTCTGCCACTATTTTCCCGGTCGGTGTTCCGCGTACTACTTCCGGCAATAACATAAAGAGCGGGTTGACTTCCCCATATTCAGGGCCGGCAAGATTCTCCGCCATGTCTTTTACCATTTGCAAGGCATACAGACTGTAAAAATTGGTCTGAATGTATTGCTTAACACGGTCGTTATATTCTTCCTGTAAGGTCTTCATTTGCGCTTTGTAAGGCCGTTGTGCCTCTTTACTTGTCGCAGCGTAGTATTTCATGACCACCTCCGTCTGTTGATCGGTAATGGTCTTTACAGAAGCCTTGAAAAAGTTCGCCTCATCCTGTAATGCAGAACCTTTCAGGGTAAATGCTGCCAGTGAATCGGCTTTTGCCGAGAATTGCAGGTATCCGATATCAGAATAGAACCGTAGCATGTGATGCCCTGGCAGACTGATCGCCTGTACCGCCTGTGGTTCCTTCATCAATGCCAGCCAGTTAAACTGTCCGTTTTGAACGGGTACCGTATCATGCACCTGCGTATTGTCCCTGTTATAGCTGAAGATCATAATGCTGTCTTTAAAACCCTTGATATCGCCTTCCATGCGCATATTATAGCCCTTATCAAAGATTTCGATCAGCTTGTTCATCAGTTCTTTATCCCGCAGGTTTTTGCCTACTATAACGCCATTAGGATCAATCAGCACGTTCTGAGGAATCCCCCTGATGCCATACTGTACAGCCGCCATATTATTCCTGCCTTTCAGATCTGATACCTGCTGCCAGGGCATATTATCTTCTTCAATTGCCTTCAGCCATTTCTGATGTTGCGTTGAATCGTCGAGCGATACGCCTAATACCGTGAACCCCCTATCTTTAAAAACATTATAGGCCCGCAGTACATTCGGGTTCTCCATGCGGCAAACGCCGCACCAGCTGGCCCAGAAATCTACCAGCACATATTTACCACGAAAAGAAGACAGGCTGATCTGATTTCCTTTCACATCTGACTGTATAAAATCAGGCGCAGGAGCACCCTCCATTACTCTTCTGACATTGGCGATCTGCGTAGCCAGTTCCTTGCCTTCAGGCGCATTTTTAAGTCTCGGACTCAAGGCGTCAAACAAGGGCGTTATAAAGTCCGGATCCAATGCGATATGGCAGTTATAGACAATATCCCAGGCAGCGTAAGTATCGGCATGTTGCCTGATAAAGTCCGCCAGCGTACTGGTATATTGTTTTTCAACGATAGCCCGCGCTGCTTTTACAGCATCCAGGGTATCCTGGTTACCCCGGTTGAAAAAGGACCTGTTACGAAATCCTGCGAAGACAGCGGAGTAACTTTCCCGGAGCTTTGCGTACTTGTCCTGTATGGCGGTATTTGGACTACCGCTGACAATAGCGCTATCCAGTGAGCCGCTGGTATTCACTTCTACTGTGCCTGGTTGGAGGTAAAAGTAGCGGTAACCCGGTTGGTTTTTAAATATCAGTCTGGCCGATACCGGTCTTTTCAGCTTGCCGGTGAATTTGAAGTGTCCATCTTTCAGTGTGACAGAATCATGTACCCAGTTCTTATCACCAACCTCATAGTCGAGATAAAGTACTGCCGGGTATTTATTAGCAGCTACCTGTCCTTTCAATATAAATGGACCTGCTCCTGACTGTGCTTTTGCTGAGAATGATCCTATCAGCAGGGTGATAACAGGGAGCGTATGTTTGAATAAGTGAGAACGCATGGTAAACAATTGAATTTTTTAATGATCAGTATCCTGGGTTTTGACTAAGGTTTAAATTGGCATTGATTTGTGACTGCGGGATAGGATAAAAAACATCGGTTGCCTGCCACTGGTTACCCTTTAGTGCAGATAATACTTCATCTGCCCGTGTAATGCTGGTATTCGCTACTCCAGGCCAACGTTTCAGGTCCAGCCAGCGCTGTCCCCATTCGCAGAAAAATTCTATTCTACGCTCATGCTCAATGGCTGTCGTCAAAGAAGACGCATCTGTAGCCGTTGTCTGTGAAAGTCCTGCTCTTGCACGGACAGTATTGATATCTGTAGCTGCTTCGTTAAATTTCTGCCGGCGCATTCTGGCTTCCGCACGGATCAGGTATTGCTCTGACAGGCGTAATACCTGCATGTGTTCCACTGCACCCACGCCTGACATATACCTGTATTTAGCAGGATAAGGGTAGTCTACACCACCATATGTTTTAATGCCTACCCAGTTGTCTTTACGTTTGTCGCCGGTTTCGAAGGCGGTATATAGCCCATCTTTCAGCACGAACTTTGGCGTCGGACTGGCTGCGAATGGTACAAAGTTATTGGCCAGCCAGGAACTGGTGATACCATTCACGAATTGTAATATGCCTTCTTCACTGTTCGCCAGGAAAACCTGGCTCAGGTCTTCTTTCATGCGGAATAAACCTGGATTATTGATGACGGTAGTGGCCATGTTTTCTGCCTGCTGCCATTTGCCCCTGTAGAGATATACTCTCGCCAGCAGGGCGTTCGCTGCCCAGGTAGTCGCACGTATCCTTTTACCGCCATACAGGTCCAGGGTAGCAGGAAGTGCCTGTTGTGCCTCGGTGAGGTCTTTCTCTATCTGATCGTATACAACATTGACGCTGTCGCGTGGTTGTCTGGTAGTATTATGCACATCTGTAGACATGACCAATGGCGCTGCACCAAACTCATTTACCAGGTAGAAGTAGCTCAATGCGCGCATGAACTTAGCTTCAGCGGTACAGCGCGTTTTATAACCTTCCGGAAGTGGAGAGTCACTGAGTCCTGTAATGACTGAATTAGCCGTGAAAATGTTATTGTACAAAGTACTCCATAAGCCATCTACATAATAGAGCTGTGGCGTCAGGGCGTTATTTGTAAAATCATCATAGAAGTTATAAATGTAACAGTATGTTTCATCAGCAGACATACTGTTGAACATACTGGTTGCAGTGGCCATATCCGTGCCCGGATTGGGATTGGCCGCTCTGGAATACATACCCAAAAGAGCTGCATCTGCCGTAAGTGTATCCAGAAAGACGCTGCTGGTCACCAGTTGATCGGCCGGCGCATCTATCTCGATCAGCTTTTTACAACTGGTCATAACGGCGCCGGCAAATAGTAAGATGTAAGTATATATAGAAAGCTGTTTTTTCATTCCCGGATGTTTAAAGTGAGCAATGAATACCGGCTGCTATCTGTTTCAGCGGTGGCAATACGCTACCTCCTGTCTCAGGATCAAAGCCGAAATAACTGGTGATGGTAAAGAGGTTCTGCGCCCTGATAAAAGCGCCTGCTGATTTCAGTCTGGCAGCTGCTGCCCATGAAGCAGGTAATTCATAACTGAGATTGACATTTTTCAGTCGTACAAAAGCGGCATTTGAATATACCCCATCAGAATAGAGATAATAATTCTGATAAGCATTTGCTGCCGGTCCGCCTACTGTTACAGTTGGCTTAAATCCGTCTGTAATGATATCTGCATCCTGGTTGGCCAGTCCGCCAGGGAACCCTCTTGTTGCGCCGCGGAAGTCAGGTTTGGTCTGTTTGGCGAACTGCATAAAAACATCCAGCTGGAACTTCCCATACCGGAACGTATTACTGAATCCGCCATAAAAGTCAGGACTGGCGCGGGCAATGATGTTATAGTCGCCATTCATGGTCTGGTGCAGGCCTTGTGTGAATTTGCCATCCTTATTCAGGTCTTCCACAGTCGCTATACCATCCTGTAGTCCTGTGTAATGATAGCCGTTATCATTGCCGATGGGTTCTCCGACGATAAAGACATAAGCGTAAGCAGTACTGGACAGTCCTGGAAATGACAGGAGTTTGTTGCGCGGAAAAGTGATATTAAAGGAACTGTTCCAGGAGAATTTTTGCAAACTGACATTAGTGGTCTTCAGTTCGAATTCCCATCCTGAGCTTTGTAACAGCGCAGGCATATTGCCGGTATAAGATGAGAAACCGGACTGTGAAGACAAGGGAATATTCACCAGCTGATTGCCTGTGCGGCTAGAAAACCAGGAGGCGGTAAACAGAATATGGTCCTTCAGTAAACCTGTTTCAAGCGCAATGTCTACCTTACGATTTGACTCCCATCCGTAATCGGGATTTGCGCTACGAACCGGATAAATGCCGGGCCCTCCATAGTTATAAAATACGTTACCATAAGTAGACAGGTAGCCGTAATCCCTGATCTGGTCGTTACCAATGGTACCATAGCTTCCTCTGATTTTACCATAACTCAACCATGGAAGTGCTGTTTTCATCCAGGGTTCACTGCTGAATATCCAACCTGCGCCAACGGAACCAAAGTTACCAAACTGGCGTCCCGGACCGAATCTTGAAGAACCGTCCCTTCGACCAGTGAAGTTGAACAGGTAACGATCATTCAGCACATAGTTCAGACGGCCAAATGCCGAAACATATTTGTATTCTGTAAAGCTGCTGCTTTTGAAAGTGATCGTAGATGCCGCCACCCAGGAGCTCATCAGTCTGTCATTGGAGAAACCGGTTGCTGTAACATAATAAGGCTGTGCATAATTGGATTGCTGCCAGGTGCCACCTAATAGTACATTCAAACGGCCGCGTCCGAGTGCTCTTGTATAGTCCAGCTGCGGCTCTACGATGTAACTTTCTATGTAGTTGGATGAATAAGAGGCCATAGATTGTCCTGAACCACTGTTGGGGTTCAGGGACGCTCTGGGCTGATAATTATCGTTAGACTGTGAAATCTTGTTATAACCTACACTGACCTTTGCATTTAATCCCGGAATGATTGTATAACGTAAGGCTGCATTCGCCAGCAGATTATCCGATTTGAATCTGGAGGATTTTATCAGATAGGACTCCGGATTGGTAAAGCCACCTGTCCAGTTTAAGGTACCATCATTGTTAAACAACGGATAGTTAGGAGATAGTTTGACAACTGTGGAGGTAAGATCAGTGGCTACCTGATTGTTAGATTCTTTGGTGTACAACGCTGTTGCGGTAACGGCAAACTTACCGTTACGCGAAGTATTATCTACACTGAGATGGGAGGCATAACGGTTGTAGCCCCAGTCGCCCGGAAATACAGTTGATTCATGCCGCCAGGTATTTGAAAAGCGATACCGCAGATAGGGGCTACCACCGGAAAGAGCGCCGGTGATCTCTGTCTGATGTGCAGTATTGCCAATATATTTTTTCAGAAAATCTGTTTCCTTATTCGTATCCCAAAGTGTAAGATCAGGTGCATTAGAGTTATCTGGTTGTACGTTGTCGTTAGCAAAGGCCGTACGACGCATCGCCAGATACTGTTGCAGATTCATCATAGATACCATATTAGTCACTCTGCCGGCGCCGGTATACGCATTCACATCAAATCGCGTATCACCTGCTTTGCCTTTTTTAGTGGTGATCAGCACAACACCATTCGCACCTCTTGAACCGTAGATGGCAGTCGCGTCACCATCTTTCAGTACGGAGATGCTTTCGATATCAGCCGGATTGATGGAGTTCATCGGGTCGATATATCCGGTGGCGCCATTGGACTGATAGGTAGAACCGCCAACAGTGTTGATAGGGGTTTCTACAAAAGGCACACCATCGATGATAAACAATGGGAGCTTACCACTGGTGATAGATTGTTGCTCACGGATAGATATTTTCATCTGGCTACCGGGAGCGCCGTTGGACTGAGAGATAAACAGTCCGGCTACATGCCCTTCCAATGCTGCCAGTACATTGCTGACCGGCTGTTTTTCTATCTCTTCTGCTTTCACACTGACAACACTACCTGTATTGAAACGTTGTGTAGTGGTACCATATGCTACTACCACACTTTCATCAAGGTTGCTGGTACTTCTGGCAAGATAGATGACAATGCCGCCGGTATTCAGCTTGAAAATCCTGATACCATTCGCAGTATAAGTATCTCCTGCCGGTAATGCGGCTACCTTTTTATAAGGTACTTCTGAAGGGGCGTAACCTACGGAAGACACGATCAGCACTGCATCTTCTGTCAGGTCACGCAGGAAGAAACGTCCTGAGGCATCTGAAGTAGTCCCCTGACCGGAATGCTTCATACGGATGGTGACACCGATGACAGGTTCCCTGGTTTTCTCATCCAGCAACTGACCGGAAAGCGAAGGTTTCTCCGGTGCCAGGATCATTATGGTAGCAGTGTTTGGCGAAGGAGAGGTATTGCGGGATAACACGATGGTCTTGTCCTGTATAATGTATTTCAGGGACTGATCGACTGACAGCTTGTCGAGAAATGTTTTCAGGGGCATGTCAGTAGCAGACAGCGAAAAGGTCTTGCTTTGTGAAGACAATTCATTGTTGGTGAGCACCACATACCCTGTTTGTTTTTCGATGACGGTAAATACCTGTCTTAATGTGAAGGCTTTGCCGGAAATAGTAACACGCTGTGCGACTCCGTTCCCATAGGCTGTGAAAAAAGCTACAAAAAGTAGCACGCCGGTTAATCTCATGACCCTCCTGATTTGGTTGATGTTGATACCCCGCCATCCCCCCGGACGCGCAGACGGGCAATAGCTCCGCGGTATGCGGAACACACATTTTTTTTGCATAAATTGCAACGATTTGGTTGTTAAAAAAGTGGTTAGGGAACCGTTTTTCGAATCAACTGAATACCTGACCGTCGCGGTTGCCCCCGTGACGGTTTTTCTATTAAAGGCTGATTCTTGTTTATATAAAAGCGGTCAGTATACTACCTGCTTTGATCCTGATACCGGCATTGTCCGTTCTGTCGCTGTTCACTGCATGGATGGCCTGCTTACGACGAGTGGTGCATATTATTTTGCTGTTATCGTCAGCGTGTTCGCTTCCAGTTTGGAGTGTACGCCCAGTTCTTCCAGCACGACCAGTAATCCTCCGAGCGTTACCTGTTTTGTCATTTTTCCCGTTAGCTTGATATCCGGTACTTCTTTTTCATATACGACGCGGATGTCATACCAGCGTTCTAACTGACGCATGGCTTCCGGTAATGTCATGTTGTCGAAATAGAACAAGCCATTTTTCCAGGCGACTGCTTTTTCCACATCTGTACTAACCACTTCAATTCCTGTATTGTGTTGATTACCCTGTCTGGCAGCTGCAATGGTGATTTGTGCCTGTTGGCCAGGTTTGATAATTACTCCTTTATTCCTCTCTGATAATATACGTACGGAGCCCGACACCAGGGTCGTACTGATTGTTGCTTCATTATTGTAAGCATTCACATTGAAATCTGTACCAAGCACTTCTATTTCTGCCTTGTCATTCACGTTTACCCTGAAAGGCATATCCGCATTGGCGGCTACTTCAAAGTAAGCTTCTCCTGTTACCGTCACAAGCCTTTCCTTTCCTGCAAACAGGGTAGGATAGCGGATGGAGCTGGCTGCATTCAGCCATACTTTTGTACCGTCCGGCAGTACCAGCTGAAACTGTCTTCCATTCGGTGTACGCATGGTATTATATACGTTTTCCCGTCCGTTTTTGTCATACACCAGACTATTGCCTGATATACGCGCGGTAGCGCCGCCCTGCTGAGCGATCTGTCCGGTATGTGCGCTATCCAGTGTTATGACGGAACCATCGCCCAGCGTAAGTAATGCGCCTTCCTTACCGGGCGCAATATCCTTATTGACTACAACCACCGGTGCTTGTACCGACTGCCTCTGGCGTGTTTTCCAGAAATAAATGCCTACTCCCAGCAATAGGGCTACGGCAGCAGCCTGGCTCCATCTGCGCAGAGCTATGCGGCGTATAAGCGGCCCTGGCTGCCTTGCTTCCTGTGTCGCAATTTCCTGGTGTATGGCCGCTAAAAGCGTTTCATCCGCAGTTGCAGGCGCCGGCTCGATATGGACAAGTATTTCTCCATATTCATCCATCAGGGCTTCCACCTCAGCAGCAGAGCATGTCTGCACCCATGCATGAAAGGCTGCGCGCTCTGCTGCGCTTACCTCATTACGGGCAAATCTGGCTAATATCTCCGCTTTGTTGATCATATACACTATATAAGACGAATGTCGAAAAGTAAAAGGGATGGGGGACGAAAAAAAATTTAAAAAGCTGGTAACAGCAGGATGGCAAGACAGATAGCTCCGGGAAGATCCCCGTTTTTTGATATATAATCTCTGACGAATGTTTTGGCCAGTTGCAGCTGTTTTTTGACCACATCTTTTGATACCTGTAAGTGGGTGGCAATCTCGTCGATAGACCAGCCTTCCAATACATTCATCGAGAAGATAATACGACGGCGCAAGGGGAGTTGTGCGATGCCTTCTCTGGCGATAGAGAGATATTCCTTTAGTTGTAGCTGTTCGCTGATATGATCTCCTGCATCGGTCTGGAGATCGGCATAGGTCCTGGCGTGCTTTTCCCTGATATCACGAAGTTTCAGATGATCCAGCAGCCTGTTTTTAGCCATGCGTTGCAGGTAAAACTCCAGTACGGCTACGCCGCTGAGTTCCTTTCTTTTCAGCCATAGCTTTACAAACACGTCCTGGAGAATGGTGTCAACGAGGTGACTATCCCCTCCTGTAAAAGGGAACAGATATAGTTTTAGCTTTTGCTCGTAACGATAATAGATCGTGTCGAATGCTGATTTGTCGTCAGCTTCCAGACGTAGAAGCAGCTCTCTCTCGTCGTATGGTTGGTTGATCGGCAAATGACGATTTTATATAACACCTGAAAAACGTAAGCTGCTACAATGATAATAAACGTCCGGGAAGTTTTAACCCCTTTTTTTATGGCGCTTTATTTTTATTTTGTGGTATGCAATTGACACTATACCCATTTGAACTAAAGTTTAAACATACATTCACCATTTCGCGTAAATCCAAAGATGTACAGCCATTACTGGTCGTTAAACTGGAACAGGATGGTTTTAGCGGACTGGGAGAAACGGCCGACAACTCATACTACAATATGACAGTGCCGCGTCTGATGGAAGATATCAATGCACACAGAGACCTGATAGAAGGATATACACTCGATACACCGGAGGAACTGTGGAAGACGCTGTTCCCTTTGTTTAAAGACAATCTCTTTGCCCTCTGCGCCATTGATCTGGCAGCGCATGACCTTTATGCCAAAAAACAAGGGAAGAAGCTATATGAGGTATGGGGGCTCGACATCTCTCATAATCCCATGACAGACTATACGATTGGCATAGATACGGTGGAGAATATGGTCAGCAAACTGAAGGAGTTTCCATGGCCCATTTACAAGATTAAACTGGGAACCAAAGAGGATATTGCTATCATTGAAGCACTGAGAAAGCATACCAATGCGATCTTTCGTGTAGACGCCAATTGCGCCTGGGGAGTGGAAGAAACCCTGCGTAATGCGGCTGCGTTTAAGTCATTGGGTGTTGAGTTCATAGAACAACCCATGCCGGCAGCTGATATAGATGGGATGAAACAGGTGTATGAACAATCCGCCTTACCGCTGATTGCGGATGAAAGCTGTATTACGGAAGCAGACGTTGCCTTGTGTAAGGGCCTGTTTCATGGTATCAATATCAAACTCACCAAATGTGGTGGTATCACGCCTGCCCGTCGCATGATTGCGGAAGCCAAACAACTGGGTATGCAGGTCATGACCGGTAGTATGAATGAAAGTACGGTGGGTACTTCTGCGGTAGCACACCTGTTACCGTATCTGGATTATGTGGATATGGATGGCCCGCTTTTGCTGGCAGAAGACACCGCTGATGGTGTGAAGATCGTAGACGGTCGTATCATCTATGCTGACAGGCCCGGTACCGGCGCCTTATTAAGATAAAAACCCATTACCCTCAAACAATCACTGTTATGAAAAACGAATGTAAGTGGCGTACACCGACGCTCCTGCTATTGCTTGCAACCCTGTCTGCCCATGCACAGGTTCTGGCGCGTATCAGCGTAAAAGCAGGTACTTCCCCGCGTCTCAATACCGCTGTGTATACGGCTTTGAAAAACGCTTACCAGTCAGGGCCGGACTCCCTTCAGTTGCAGGAAGTACGCGGTAATAAGCGTTCCCCTGTGCCTTTTCAGCTATTGGACGACAATCTGTACTGGATCCTGGCAGGGATTACACCGGCAGGCAGTACCCGTGTATACGAACTGGTCAAAGGCCAATCTGTTGCTGCCGGCAATGTGATGCAGCTAAAAGATACTGCGGGCGCTTTTTTACTACGCCAGGGCAGCAGGAAACTGTTACAATACAATTACGCTATCATGGAGCCTCCGGCCGGCGTCGATACGGTATATCGCCGTAGCGGCTTTATTCATCCCCTTTGGGCGCCTGACGGGCAGGTCATCACTAATATCCACCCAAAAGGACACTGGCATCATGTAGGAATCTGGAATCCCTGGACGCATACTTCTTTTAAAGGCAAAGAAACCGACTTCTGGAACCTGCAGAAAAAGGAGGGCACCGTACGTTTTAAAGGAGTGGCTGGAAGGGTACAGGGGCCTGTAGCCTGTGGTTTTACTGTTTTACAGGATCATATTGCTTTTTCAGGTGGTAAAGAAGTGACAGCCCTCAATGAAGAATGGGTGATCAAGGCATTAAATTGCGGAACGGATACCTCCCGTTTTGTATGGGATTTTGCCAGTACCCTGAACTGTGCAGATACCGCCGGTATCACTTTATTACAATACCGTTATGGCGGCGGCTTTGGTTTACGTACAATGGAGGCATGGACCGCCGCTACCAGTGCTGTACTGACCTCTGAAGGAAAAACAAGGAAAGATGCAGACAGTACCCGCGCCCGCTGGATCAAGATAACAGGACGTACAGAGAAAGGACAGGCCGGTATCCTGATTATGAATCACCCGGGCAATTTTGATTCTCCGCAGCCTTTACGGGTATGGCCGGAGAATTCTGAAAGAGGAGAGATCATGATGAATTTCAGTCCGACGAAAATGAAAGAGTGGATCCTGCAATATGGCCGGTACTACGCCCAACGTTACCGGGTAGTGACCTTCATAAAAGACCTGACAAACGAAGAAATAGAGAATTATTACCAGGACTATGTAAAACCGCCGGAAGTTACTGTTGCCTGGAACGGATCGATCTGAAGGCTTTAATGGCATTATACAGGCCGAAAATGCCCATAATGATGAAAATAATAATAACACCCCACTGACCCGTAGCGCGGTAAATATAGAGCTCTATACGGGTCAGGCGAAGCCCTCTTAACGGATGTTCCTGTTGTGTGAACTGAATAAAACGGGTGATCGCAAAGCCGAAGCCGATCAGGGAGATAACAAGCATCCAGATAACGGTGGACCAGGAAGCGGGTTCTTTTTCTTCAGACATGGGTTGTTCCGGGTTAGTATGCATCCTTCAAGATACAAATAAAAATACGAAGGCCCGTTCTCTTTACGAGGAACGGGCCTTCGTATTTTATATGCTCAATATCTTTAGATCGCGATACCGTGTGAATCCTGGTGACTCGCATCATATACTGCGGACAATACATCTCTTTTGTTCAGGGATTGTTCCATGTACAGATCCACTGAGCTGTAAGCTATTTTCAGTGATGGTGTCAGTACATAAACAGCGGGTGTAGGCACATCTTCATTTACTCCGGACAGTCTGTCCCAGATCGGATCAGAAGGGGAGTAGTTACCTGCTTTACGCGCTATCTGAAACTGCTGATCCCAGATGCTGGCGAAAGGAAGTTGCAAAGAGGCCGTCGCATAGTCAAAATATTTCTTTTCTTCTGCGGTTACCAGTAACAGCTGTCCGCCCATTACGCGGATATCTGCATAGATATCTTTCAGGTCTTCCAGCAGTTTTTCACCGTAACCATTCCAGTGGATAGAGTGGAAAACGAGTACCAGCGGACGGTCCAGCAACTGTTCTACAGGCTGTACACCATTCACTGATTTTAATATATCGGAAGTGGCAATGATATTTTTTCTGTTGATGTTAAAAGAAGGCAGTCTGTCGCCAGCATGTAAAGGGCTGACCGGGGTTCTGTCCTTGAAAGACTTTTTCACATACTCAAGTTCATATTCGGGGAAGAAATCTGCGTATCTGTTGATGTTGTTAGACATAAAATAAGTTTTAAGGGATGGTTGGTGGACAGTGATTAATGAATGGTTGTAATGATTTTTAGAAACGTTGCCGGTTTGAAGGGCCAGCCGGGAATCAGTTACAGCAGCAACAGACGTTCAGCGCTACAGTCATTGTACATTCAATCGTTCTCTTGATAGCATTAGGCATATAAACTTGATTTATTTATGTGATTGCCTGTTATTAACAACACAAATATAGGGATATTTTCTTAATACCCTACAGGTTTTGTAGGGTATTTATTAAGTCGTTGATTATCATAGCTGATATTTTATAAAATTTGAAAAGTTCTATATTTGATGCTTCTTTGTTTATTAAATAAATACCACATGAAAGGAATGTATACAAAAATCATCGCTGCTGTCGGCCTCCTGGCCCTGAGCACAGCGGGGTGCGACAGCAGTAATGCCGGTAAGGAGGAAAAAAAGGAACAGACAATAGCCGCTGCGGAAACAGTGACCATTAAGAATGATGAACTGTATCCGTTCATGCTGGCAGGTGTTTATTTTGTACATGGTTATGGCGGGCCTACCCATACCTTCGATGGACTGATCAAGCCAGCTGTAAAGAGTGAACCGGGAACAGCGGATTTCTCAAAAGAAATGCAGGCAGCCTACAGCCGTTATTTCATTTTCCCTTTTAAACCGGGAGATGCTGCAGGTGAAAAAGATGCGAAAGCTACACTGGCGGAGTACTGGGATATTCATAATGTAGCCGGACTGGAAAAATCCCTGACCTGGTTACTGGATGAAGGTCATCAGGCACAATATGCCCAATATCGTAAAGTACTGGACGAAAACGGTGGTGCATCTGCCGATCTGAATACGCTCGATCTTAATAAATACAAACTGACAAAGGAAGACCTTGCAGGTATACAGTTTATTAAAGATCATTATACTTCCTTCAGCAGTGCCGGTATCAAGGCGTGGGACCTGGCGCGGTATATTAATAATATATGCGTAGCCTACCAGGCAGGTTATTTTAACAGGGGCGAAGCAATGGCATGGCTGATGAAAGCGCCACAGGTAGCACAGGCCCGTTATAGCGACTGGAAAGCCTATTTTAATGACTTCCTGCTCGGCCGTGAGTTCTGGGGTGGCGGAGAGGCTGATAATGCCAGATTTAAAGAAGAAGTGACAGGTATGCTGGAAGGAAAGTACAGCATCTATAGTTATATGCCGGTGAAATAAATTACAAGTAACCTTATAGCAAACGCCCGTTGCAGCTTTTCTGCAACGGGCGTTTTATTTGTGCTTCGCTTGCCATCGCGATGTTATATAGTTGTATTCTCTTATAGTTCATTCCGGCTGACAGCAGGTGCGGGTATTGTTTCAATCCTTGATATGTTATCAGGCATGTTTAATCCTTAGTTGCTCAAAGTTTTCCGGCAGGAACTGGTCTTTGATTTTTTTAAATGGCTGCCCGCAATTGAGGAAAAATAAACTCTTTAATTTTTTGCAATCCAGCAGTGCTTCCGGATGTTCTATTTTTTTAGAATTGAGCACATTGACTTCCAGCAAATCCGGTAAGGTGGTAAATACAGTACAATCAATCGGTGCTTTAATACCATTCAGCCACACTGTTTGCAGTTCTTGCAACTTACTGAGATCATTTACATTGAAATTTTTCTCTGCACCGATGATCGACAATGCTTTTAACGGGCTGTTGATGTGGTCAATAAGATCTGTATTCCACGCAAACTCAACCTCCAGATGATCTAATGTGGAAAACTTAGCGATATCTTTCAGGATGTTCCCTTTTTTGTCCATCCTGCAAGCCAGGTATTTCAAAGCGGGGAAATGTTCCTGGGATATATTCAGCAATGAAGGCAGTTCCTTGGATGTAAAGGCGCTAAAGAAAAAGAGGGCCTTCAGGTGAGGTAATACGATTCCTGGCCATTCAGGCAGCTTTTTAGTAACCCATTCTTCGTGTTCTCCGTCATTGCTGATGGTCAGCGCTTTCAGTCCGCCGGGAAGGTCATCTTGTGTGATAACAGACAGGAAAGGTAAAGGTATTTCGAGGAAATGTAAATGTTCCAGGTCCTTCACATAGTCTGGAAACTTGAGTTTACTCAACTGTGATTTAGTGGGCAATAACCTCAATTCGCTGATCTGGTCATATTCAGCCGGATCAGGGGCCTGGGTCCACGAAAGGATAGTAGCACCGTCTTCCTTATATACCTCCGCTTTTTCCTTACTGCCTATGCAATAGACTTTTCTTTTCGAAGTAAAGTAGTCGCTTTTTCTTGTTACGATGATGCTCTCTTTCTTTTCCATATGTGAATGATTATTTACACTTAACGGTAACTCTTCGTTTAGATGCTTTTACATTATATTTTTTAATAAGTGCTTCTGCGGCCGCTTTTTTCTTGGCTGACTGTATCCGTTTGTTAGGATCATTCAGCATCGTCATACCGGTTTTCTTCGCCTGTTTATCAAACTCCCTTTGTTCATAATACCTCAGTATGTTGTTTCGTTCGCTGGGGTCTGTACAATCCCCAAGATCAACTTTCACATACTGCACTTTTGTACCGTCCATCTCCAGTAAATCCTGGGCATTCGCATGCCGCAGATCTGATATACGCGACCGCATACCCTGCTCGCCAATACCTGAACTACCTACATAAGATTGTTTACCATTGGTGAGAATATAAATACCGGGTGAATCGGGCAATCCGGCAGGGCCGGCCACTAATCCCAACAGATCAACCCATGCATTCGGGTCTGTTACATAACTATAGAACCGTAAACCAGCCAGCGGCGCTAAGGGGTCCTGACTGATATATATGCCTTCGTCGGGGCTGTAATACCGGTATCTGTTGTAATAGAGTCCGGTTTCTACATCTTCATACTGTCCCTGATAACGGAACGGTATGAAATCGATAGGCCCTGCTAACTTACGTACCTTTCCATAAATATCCAATTCACAGGACCAGACAATGTTTCCTTCTTCGTCATATGCCTGACAGGGAGTCCCAATATGATCTGTAATGATCGAATAACTTACGCCTCCACAGATCTTTGCCAGCAACAGATGTGATTCAGGATCGAATACCCAGGTAGTCAGGTTTTCCACAGGTACCGGTTCAGGATCTCTGTATACATTGCCTGTGTCATCGATCACCGTCACCGGGCGCTCCGCTACATTATAATGCCATTCGTGCAAAGGTTTACCGCCATTCCATACCCAGCGTGTTATCTGTTGTCCGAATATCTTGGCCGTCCTTCTTCCCAGAGCATCATATTCAAACTGTACTTCGCGGCGGTCCGGACGTATCACTTTTTTCAACATGCCATTACCATACCACTCATATTTCCATAAGGAAAGGTCACGCATCAGTTTTTCTGTGAGGTTTCCTTCCGCATCATAGGAATACCTGGCATCGGCTGTTTCCTTCAACTGACCACCACTGGTGTATTTCCGGTCTTTTCTTTCTGTGGTTTTATACAGATTGCCCGTCTTATCAGGCAGGCGATAATCAAACTGTCCGTCTTCATATTGCGCCCAGGCCAGGTTGCCGAAATCATCATGCCCGTATTTGATCCCATTGCCACTTTCCAGGGCGTTGACAATACTTTTAAGTCTGTCGTTCACATCCCAGCGATAATGCCGGCTACGGGTAATATTCGCGCCGCTGCTCACGGTGTGTGTAGCGATCAGTCCGGACTGATGATAGGAACGTTTGCTTTTTACGCCACCTGGCAGGTTTCTTTCAATCTCAAGGCCCATCAGGTTACGCTCAATGTGCATGACCCAGGGATTGATATTACCAGCTGTCTGCACGTGCATACCGGTCAGGTAGCCCGTCTGATCTCTTTGTACCTTAATATCCGCGCCAATGGCACTGCTGATGGCGGTACGCCGGCCCTGTTTGTCATATACACTCATGACCTGGTGGCCGTCCTGCCATTCTTCTACAATCCTGCCCAGGGCATCTCTTACAAATTTTACGCTGCTGTTTTCATTGGTGGCTTCTGTAACATGACCATTGCGGTCATAGCTATAGATTTCCCAGCTACCGTCACTTTGTTCAATGCGTGTCAGCAAACCGATCGCATTGTACTCATAATCGGTATATTTTCCGCTGTCATAATGCGAATGTATCAGCTTTCCTGCTGCATCCCGCTTATAGTGTTTGTTTAATCCGTCAAAACGTGTTTCTCCGATAATATCTCCGCGCATGTCACGTCTGAACCGGAATGTCTCTCCGTGCTCATTTATAATGGAACAGAGCAGGTCTTCCGTGTCATGGATGAAACGAACGGCGGTATTGTTTTCCTCTCTTGATTTCAGACTACCCAGGGGAGTATAAGTATACCTGATATCCCGTTGTTTGTCTGTCATCCTGGTGACGTCATCGTAGGCATCATATTGTAATTCGGTACGATTGCCGTCAGCCGCCAGTATTTCAATCACGCGCCCCAGCTTGTCGTAACGGAACAGTTGTTCCTGTTCTAAAGGGTTCACTGCTTTAATACACTGTCCCCATGCATCATAAGCCCAGCTGGTAGTACCTCCCTCCGGTAAGGTAAGTGTGGTGAGGTTACAATCTTCATCATAGGCAAACAAGGTAGTGCCGCCTCTGAAGTCGGTTACTTTACTGAGCAGGTTTCTTTCATTGTATTCAAATAATTCCAGTGAACCATCTGCGGAAGTAAGCGAATGCAGTAATCCATTATCCTGATAATACACATAAGAAGTACTATTGCCCTGGGCATCCGTTGATACTGCCATATAGCCATTTTCATCATAGCTATGTGTGGAAATACTGGCATCAGGGTAAACGACCGCTGTCACGCGTCCCTCTTCATCATAACTATACCCTGTCATATCGCCCTCTTCATTGATCTCTCTGTATATTTCGAAGTCAGGTGTATACTCCGTGAACGTGGAATGGCCCAGCGGGTCTTTGATCTGGTGTACGACATAATCAGGCGTGTAGTAATAGGTCGTTTGCTGATCGAGTGAGTTCGTTACAATATTAAACCCGTCTTCAGGGTAATATTCGATATAACCTTCCAGCAAACCATCATCTCCCCAGGTATGAATACAGCGGTGTTTTTTATCATACGCCCAGTAAAAAGATTGTCCGTTACGATCTGTCTTTTTAATCATCAGGTGATTGGCGTAAGTGATATGCATGGTTTGTTCTAATGCATCTGTTACGGCAATCAGGTCACCTTCATCATTATATCCATAGGAGATCAGGCGTTTTTCCTGTCCATGATGATGAACGCTTACACCCGTGATACGTCCTGCTGCATCACTGCTGACATGCAGGTGTCTGCCAACGCTGTCTATCACCCGTACCAGACTACCCCGGTGGTTATAATGGAAGCTGATGATAAACTGTGCTTTATTATGGATGGCAGACAGATGATATTGATGTGCACCTTCATAGGTCTTCCGGAAGGTATAATACAACCCGTTTTCATGATTGTATAACTGGTATTCATCAATGTCTGTCCGTTTGAGTGTCAGTCGCTCGTGGCGGTTATAATCACTATTATCGACAGCAATCAGCAGATCGAAGACAGCACTTCTGCCATCACCAAGTAATACGACGGTGGCATCTTCCTGTATAAACTCTTCGACGCGCATGTCATAACTCAGATGTGTGGCGTGTCCGAGTAAGCCTTTATGCGGACTATCACTATTCCAGGATCTTTCCCATTTCAAGGGAATAGGGCCGGGTAGTTCAAAGTCTACGCCTTCATTGACCACAATACCCTGTACCAGGTCCACCGGTTCAAAACCCATTTTACACAGGTTTTTACTGAGTTTATTACTGCCTATTTTTCCTTTTAATGCGTGATTAAATTTAGTAACGGCTTTCTTGCCCAATTTCCCTACGCCTTTCATCAGTGCGCCAAATCCGAAGGAAGTGATCAGGTTCATGAGTACGCCTGCCCAGTCGGGGATGTATGGTCCGCCCACCATCACTGGTTTTCCGAAGGAAAGCGGAATAGAAAATGAGGTAGGCAGATACATGCTGGGGATGGGCTTCAGTTTCTTTCCCGGCTGTAAGGACAGTGGAATACCGATATCGTTACAGGTCATCAGCATATGTCCTGTCGGACTTAATAGCCTGCCTTCTGCTTTTACTGTCTTGCTGCCAAAGAAGTTAACGGAATCATGTCCGATCATTGGCGCCAGCAGCCAGGGACCACCCATGGGAATATGAAAGAGGATAACAATGATGCCACTGGTATCGCTGACACCGCGGGGTACATGATTTACTTTGGTGGTAGCACCCAGAAAAGGAATGTAATCCATGGGGTCGATGACGAACCCGATGTAGGGGTGGGGCAGTGGAATGGGAAATCCAAGCAGGATAACAATGTGGATATCAAGCCCGATGACGGGGATGAAATGTTTATTGCTGACCAGCATATGTAATTATTTTTGAGAGGCTATAATGCCTCGGGTTCTTCCATTTCTAATGGCAGGATCAATGGTTCTCTTTTCTTGCGGATATTGTCTACGTCGGCTTTCCAGTCTTCGCCGAAGAGGCGGCCCATTCTTTCGTCTATGTCCCTTACGATATCTTGTTTCCTGTTTGCATGTGCATAATCATAGTAGTCCCGCAACAGATAGATGTAGATGGAAGCAGTGATTTCGTCGTCCGGCAGATGCCATCCAGCCAGATAGCCTTTTTCCAGTACATCATAATAGCGGCTGCTGTCTTTCCTTCTGCAGAGTTCAGCAGCCTGGTACCAGGCATTCAATGCCTGTTGTGAGAATTTATGTTGTTCAGCCAGTTCGGCCTGTTGTATAAACCAGTTGATCGCTTCCGTAAAGCGGCGGCGTATCTGTGCATAAGCGCCATGGTAGCCGTAGAACTGAACCATCAGCGGCAGACAGGCGCCGTCTCCCTGTTGGAAACCCTGTTTGGATATACGGTGTCCGCGTTCCAGCAGTTCCGGTATTTTAGGGTCTTTTTTAAAGTGAAACAGCATACCTGCATACATGATATGTGCAGTGGCAAACAGTCCTTTGTTTCCACTACGTTGTGTAGCATCCAGTGCCTGTTGGCCCCAGCGATGCAGGCGTTTCACATCCTTATCTTTCATGGCTGCGCCCATCTCAAATACACATTTGCGCAGCATGATTTCCGGGTCATTGGGATTACCGGCGGCAGATAGTTTTTTGATGGCGCTATGCAGGTCCATCGGAATATGGATGCTTAGCAGCATATCAGGAAAATACCTGTCCTGCAGGGCAAAGTGATCAGCACCTGCATGATCTATGGCCAGTAATTTTACCCCTGCGGGAATGCCTTTTTTGAGCAGGTTACTGATCCAGTTCTTCATGTCTTTGGTACTGCTGACCTGCCGGGGGATCAATGCTAATACCAGCTCTTTCCGTTCCTGTGGCAATGCCTGTTTAAAGCTCTGCAGCAATGATAACAGGGTATCATCCATCTGGTAACCCTGTTGTTTTTTCAGCGCCTCTCTGTAAGGAGTCGGATCCCATTGAAAGGACGCCTGCTGCTGCAATTGCGCCAGCAGTTCGGTACTTTTATCGTAGGTATCCAGCCAGTCCCTGATCAGGGCTGCGCTGAACGTATCTTCATCTTCAAAGGAAGTGAGGTGGGTAACAAAGACTTCCGGCAGACTTCCATGTTCAGAAGATTCCAGTTTGCAGAAACCTTCATAGACACGTGCTTCCTCCGGTTTGATCATGAACCGTACAAATCGCAGGGATGGTTTCCCTGTTGTTTTCTCCCGCCATTGCTGCTGTATCTTATTGACCAGTTGCGCTATAGGATTGTGTTCATTCATAGTGATTAATTAACAGTTCAGGTTCAGCATACCGCCAACGATATCCGTGGTCACTTTTCCGTTTACTTTGACGTTGCCTTTGCTACTGTCAATATTCACCACATTTTCACCTGCAGCGTAGAAGTTCTTGGTGTCGATATAGAGATTAGATCCACTGGAAACGGTATTGGCCGATTCTGCCGCAGATGTAATGGTTTTCGCGCCGCTTTCAATATTGTTGGCAGCATTATCTACCAGGATGCTGGCATTCTCTTCACCAATGAATACTTTCTCTGTACCGACGATGTGAATTTCTTTGGATTTGAACTCAATTTTATTCGGCGCTTCCACCACGATATGATCTTCAGTTTTTACTGTGATCAATGTCTGGGAACTCACCGTGATATTACCGGCGCCATCCATGGCCATGCTGCTGCCATTTTTATCCGTTACCGTAATACTACCCGCTGCATCATTCAGAAGGATGGTATTACCACTTCTGGTCTTCAGGGCTTTCATGTCATTCCCTGAATTACCATAGCTGCTCTTAGCACCGCCATTGTATGTGGCTCCGATGACAAATGGTTGTTCCGGATTTCCGCCTTCAAATTCGGTGATGACTTCTTCCCCTACTTCCGGCATGATGAACATCCCTTTATCACCGCCACCTGAAGCGGATACGACTCTGATCCATGGTGTTTGTCCCTGTTGCATCCAGCGGAAACGAACACGTATACGACCGAGTCCTTTCGGATCGTTATTTTCAGTGACAATAGCCGATTGTGGTTCTGTGTAAGGAATATTTGCGAGGTTGATATGTGGGGTGGCCACATCTGCAGGAATACCCTCAAACATATTATGGTAGCTGCCATTGGCCCCACAGTAGTGTCTGATATTGGTGATCATAAATTCGCCATGGTGTTGTTCTGTACCCATAGCGGATTCTTTGATGCTGACAGTATCGCCGATGCGGAAGGAAGGATTGGTACTGCTGCCTTTGATGGTGACCATCTTGGCGAGTTTGCCCTTTTTCTGTAAGGTGGTCAGTTTATCCAGTTGTGCTTTAGCGCTGCTGTTAAACGGATAGTTCATCTTATACAAACCTTCCCGGCTGTATAGCTTACTGCTGATATCACTGGCGTGTTGTGAATAAGCATTCAGTTTACCGGTTTCTTTTGACTGTGTGGTATCTTCTACCACTTTGTCCTGCCGGTAATCGTAGCCATTCAGTTTGGCATTGTTAGGTTTTACCGATAAGGCGATATTAAATTCCAGCAGATCTACCTGGTGGGTCAATGCTGCTTTCTGCGGAGAATATTTGCCAAATACCAGTTGCTGACCATCATAGAAGAACCATTCTCCATGGCGTTCTGACAACCGGCGGATGAATTCGTAGGAAGTTTCCTTGTACTGTACTACATATTTCTGCGTCTCTTTTGTTTCCGGATTAATGGCTGTTTTCAGCACATTGGGCGGATAGCTCTTCACCGTGGCAGATACGATATCAGACACTGATTTATTTTCGAAGAAAGTAATATGCGGATCATCATCCAGCAGTATACTAGGGCTATGTCCACGGATGATACAATGTCCATGTGTGCCATCGCCCATTTTTCCTGTGGTGATATTTGTAACGATACCTTTAAAGATCAGGTCTTTCACACCAGGTAATTGCTCGGCAGGAGCAACGGTGATTTCAATTTCTTCTCCCAGGAATTTATTCGCAGCGCCGGAGATGCCGCCGCCTAGTTTTTCAAACCAGTCATAACTCACATATATTTCAAACTCATGATGGTCGTCCAGATACTGTCTCAGTTCGATCGTATTGAAGGTCTGAAACTGTTGTCCGGCTATGGAGAATGAGGTACTTGTATTCAGTGCCATAATATAAAAATTTGAAAATGCAGCGTTGGCAGCGAGGGATCATAAAAGGGGATCGTCTGCTGCCGGCGCCTTAATTTTTATTATGTTTTTCCTTTAGTAACAATGGTCTGTTCAGTTCTCCTTCCACCTGTTGTGGTTGAAGCGCAATATTTTCTCCTTTGAAGCTGACATTAAAACTGGAGATACTGGTGGCTCCCTGTTTCTCGGCTGTAACCTGGAACATATTGGATGATGTGATATTCCAGGATTTATAACCGGGTAATCCGTTAATAATGCCGTTTGTGTCAGTTACTACATCATTGTACAGTAAAGCGCCTTTATCATCGTATACGTCAAACTGTTTGCCTTTGAAATAGTAGGAGAGGTAGTTATTGGAATGCATCCACAAGGGAGCATCTTTTTCTTCTTTAGGCACGACGCCCATCTGAATGGAATCTCTGCGGCCATCCGGATAGGAAAGACCTACCCAGAGATCCTGCGGATCGTTATTATGGCAGATCAGACTAAAATGTACACTGTCGTATAACGTTGATTGTCCACCGGTAAAAATAGGCTTATCCAGCAGCCATTCTTTTCGTTGTCCGGCGTGATTTGTCCCTTTTACAGCGATGGGGAAATTTTCTGCACCATAGGTATAAACGCTGACTTCCTGTTGCTGATTGATGGTCCTGGTGCGCAGTGCACTCACCGGACTGAGGTATTTTGTGAAGTCGACTGTTTTCCAGAATGTATCCTGCGGAGGATGTGCTTTACGTGCTTCCAGGTATTGCTTAGGCATCCACACGGCATCTTTCACGGCCACTTTACCGGTCTGGCTTTGTGCACAAACGCCGGTGGCGATGTAGAATAGTGAAAGACATATCAGATAGCATATTTTCATACAGTGTCAGTTTACTTCCCAGAACCAGATCTCTTTTACGCGACTGTCATTGGTATAATCGCCGGTGGCTGTCATGATCTGTGTGTTGACATGATACAGGAGATCGATGTGGTCCCCTGTGTTACTGGTACCATAGAAGTCTTTAAAAAAAATGATGCCATTTTTCGACCAGTACTGGTTTGCGAGAAAGGCATTTTTCTGGACGGCATTGCTGCACGTTACCTGTAATGGTTTACCAAAGTTGCGCCATAACCAGGTGGCGAGACTTTCTGCGCCTCTGGCATAGCCATGTTTACATTTCGGATCTGTGTAATTTGACAGGGTGATCCCGGCTTTGATGAGGCAATGGGACATACGGATGGCACACTGATTTTCATAGTGATAGAATCCGTTCTTATCCTTTTCATCACAAGGCATAGCATGTGCACTTCCCGCCGGTGCCTGGGAATCGTGTGGATAACTGCTCCATAATGTACTGAAAGCAGGGAATTTTTTCAGGGCCATGAGTACAATGTTTTATTCAGTGATCACATGATATATCGGGGTAACAAAACAGCCGGCAGGGTCCTTATCAGGACTGTGGCCAGGGGTTCTTAAACGTGGAACTGCCGAGTTGTACTTCTCTGGCTGACAGTACCATTTTGATCTGCATGGGAACGTCGCCTGCTGCTTTGAAATGCTCTTCATATTCTACACAGTAGGCATCGGTGAATTTTAATTCCTTCATTTTTGACATGGCGTCCCGGCGGTAAAAAACAATGCTGCCACTTTTGGTCTGCGTGTTGGATACCATCCAGTCGAAGAGGTTTGTGTTACCATCTGATTCTACCAGTACGGTTACAGCGCCTCCTGTCGGACGGGCAGCTGGTTTTCCGTTATGGTCAGTGTGCTGGGCGAAAGAAAAATGGCAATCCAATACATTAAGTTCTTCTCCGTCTATACGCATAACTGCTTTAAATGACATATCCTTGAGGTTTTGCTTGATTAATATGGTATTAGTAATGAAATTTTTATGGACAGCAAATGAAAGTGTACATGGAAATTGGGGACCGGATTAACTGCTTCAGCAAGCGGCAGGTTTTTCCATAGTTACTAAAATTCAAGTGCCGGATTAACGTTTATAACTATTCAATTAAAGATACATGGTCAATGCGAAAATAAATATTCCGGGACATATTGTGAATTATTTTATCAAAAAAAACAGATTAAAAAAGATGTTACTGTTCTGTTTGCTGAGGTTGTGGAAGTTCGCGGAGAGAGATATTGAAAGGGGAGAAATTGCGCATGGAATGCGCCGGAAAACAGGACAATTTGCCTATATTGAGTAAGCATTCGCTTTGATAACGCTCAGGTACTTAATATCCTTCATTAATCCTTCGTTGGATGAACGAAAGATTAACGAAGGATAAGAAAATGTAAGAGAATATCAGGCCATTACCCGGCGATCAGAGAAGAGTACCCGGGCGATCTCATCACCCACAAGATCTGCCATTGTTTCATTGCCTGCCAGTATGCCTGTGTCCGTTTGCAGAGAATAGGGAAGCCCTTCCATCGTTCTGACAACGCCACCGGCCTCTTCCACCAGCAGTGCGCCGGCCAGCCAGTCATAGGCGTCATCTCCGGATTCCCAGAAAGCATCTATCCGGCCAGCAGCCACATAGGCCAGCTGTAAAGAGGAGGTACCCGTCATCCGCACGGCGCCTGCTTTTGGCAGCAGGATTCCCATTGTCTCAAGGAGCTGCCGGACGTCTTTTTCCTCCTTATCCGGCTGATTAGGATGGGCTGTTACCAGGATCGCATCGCTGAGTCTGTTACGTATATTCACCGCCAGCTTTTCTCCATTCATCCAGGCGCCCTGTCCCCGCATGGCGGTAAATAATTCATCTCTTACAGCATCATAGATCACGGAAAATACGGCCAGTCCGTTTTCAATCAAAGCCAGGGATATACACCAGGGAGATAATCCCTGCAGGAAATGAATAGCGCCGTCCAGCGGGTCGCATACCCAGTAACGGTCGCCCAGGGAGGTGGCTTTCTGCTGACGGGTATCAAATTCAGCCTCAGACCAGGGAATATCCGGCGCGATGGCCAGTAAGCCCTCCCGGATGATATTGATACAGCTGGTATTGACTCTTTTAAACTGAAGCGCCATCTCCTGTTTGTTCCATGCCTTCACAGTTGGGACTTCCTTTTTTATGCGGTTTCCAGCCATTTTAATGACCTTACTGCTTCTTATAAGTAAAGTGTTCATCTTTCTTTTTTGTAGCAAAGAAAGGCAGGAAAAAAGGGCAGGAATTGGAATTGGGAAGGAAGGTATTGGACTATTCGTGGAATTTACTCCTGAAGTTGCCCGGGGTATCGCCGGTCAGTTTGCGGAACAGGCGGGAAAAATAGGTATGATCTTCATAACCCAGTTCCCAGGCAATGGTCTTGACAGGTTTATCCGTGTAGTATAACAGGCGTTTGGCTGCATTGAGCATGGCGTACTGTCGCCAGTAGGTCAGTGGATAACCGGTGGTTTCCCTGACACAGTCATTCAGGTGAGCCGGTGTGATATGCATCTGCTGTGCAAAAAAAGCAGGTGTCTGTGCAGCGCTTTCCTGTTGCAACAGTTGCATAAACTGACGGGTGATGGCGGCAGCCTGGCGGATGTTCTGGGCGCTGTTTTCCAGGATACATTCAAATTCCGGCAATATCCGGTGAAAAAGGGCGTCGCTCAGTCCTTTTATAACAGCCGGTTTATAACGCGCAGGACAGGCGCTTGTATTGAAAGTAGCCTGTAAGGTAAGGACCATCTGTATCAGATCTCCGGCGTCCCGGAGGGAGGCATATTGCTGCTTGATCTGCAGACTCTGAAAGGCAATTGCCAGTGTATCCGGTAGCAGAAAAGGCGCTGTGGAAATGATCCATCCTTTTGCCTGATGTACCTCATGCGCAAAATGTACCTGCAGGGGTTTGATCACCATCATGGCAGGGGCCGTGCAATGAAATACTTCACCTTCCATCTCCATTGTTCCGACGCCTTCCATCATTATCATGACCAGGTAATGATCATCCTGATGGGGCATAGTGGCATATGAAATATCCTCCGGGATATCTTCGATGATCAGACCGCCAATATTGGATGGCTCCAGAGAATAGAAAGGAAGCTGATTTTTCATGCCGGGTAAAAGTAGGCATATTCACCGGGGAATCAGGGTCGGATCGGGAAAAAGAAAAGCCGGACCATGAAGATCCGGCTTTTTTCAGTTGCTATGTTGCGTTGTCAGGGCACGATAATCGTCTTCGTTTCCTGGGTATGCGCACTGAAATAGCCAATCGCATTTCCCTTGATATTGCTGACAGGATTCGCTGGTGTAGCGGAATTGCTTTCACCGGTAGCACTGTTGCTCAAACTGAAGAAGTACTTGTATACATCTGCATCGATGTTCATCATATCCACGGTCACTTCATCTTTAGAGTGGATCTTCAGCGTTTCGTCGTCATCATCCTGCCCCAGGATGTAAAGACGTGCGTTGATCTCATTACCATTGGTCAGATCATCATTTCTTACCCAGTAACTCTTGATCATTTTACCATTGATATACTGACGGAAACGATAGTAATTTGTTTCTGCTGCAGGATCTCTGAAGTTGACATTGGCGATTTTGGTCATGTCGCCAAACAGATCTTCTTCAACAGTTGATAATGCATCAAAAGGAACTTTTGATGGCATACGGGAAGTAGCCGTGTATTGCTCTCCGTCGAGGGTCACCAGCAATCCGTAAGTGGTGCCGCTTACGCCTGACAGTTCAGAAGCGATGTAAACACCTGTTTCACTTGTTTCAGTCAGCAGGGTGGTATCTGTACCAGTCCAGATCTGCACTTTTGCACCGGATACACCGTTGAAATCATTATTTGAACCGAACGTTTTGGTACGGCTGATCTTTACGCTACATGCGCCTTTGCTGTCAGTCAGTACACCTTCGATCACTAACTTGTCGTCGTTACCGTTCAGGTTGAGATCGATCTCTTTTTCACAGGCTGTGCCCAACAACAGCGCCGAGCCTAGTAATGTATATATTAAACTGTTACGCATGGTGATTAGAACTTAAAGTTGTAAGAGATAGAAGGAATGAATTTGAATAATGCAGTCTGTTTAGCCACTGTTTTAGTCGGATCATCCTTGCTGTCTTCAAATGTGATGGTATATGCATTCTCTCTGCCATAGGCATTATAGAGACTGAAAGCCAGTTCGGAAGACCAGCGTTTACGTTTCTTCAGCTGTAAGGTAGCGCCGAGGTCCAGACGGTGATAGTTTGGCATACGGTAAGCGTTACGGCCGGTGTAGTAGTAAACGGTTTGTCCGTCAACATTGTATTTACCGGATGGATAGGTCACTGCATCACCTGTATAATAGATCCAGTTAGCAGAGAGGGTCCATTTAGGGCTCAGCTGGTATATGGCTACGATCGCAATGTCATGTGTTCTGTCCTGACGGGCATTGTACCATTCGTTGTTATTGATACCATCGATCTTTCTTTCGGTCTTGGACAGCGTGTAGCTCACCCAACCATTGAATTTACCTACTCTCTTTTTGAACAGCCATTCGATACCATAAGCGCGTCCTTTACCAAACAGCAGTTCAGATTCGATCGCATTGCTGACAGAGTTCACATTGGCGCCATCCCGGTAATCGATCTGGTTCTGCAATGATTTGTAGTAGGTTTCAACCGTCAGTTCATAGTCGCCACCAAAGAGGTCTTTGTAGTAGCCAACGGAGAACTGATCAGAGATCTCCGGTTTGATAATATTTGTGCTGGCCACCCATTTATCGGTCGGACTGCTGGTTGTACTGTTGGAGATCAGGTGCAGGTTCTGTGTATTACGTACATATGAACCTTTCACGGAAGAGGTAGCATTCAGTTTGTAGCTGATGGCCAGTCTTGGTTCCAGGTTGACATAAGTTTTTACGAAATCGCCTTTTTTGTAGTGCAGGGTATCCAGTATTTTACCATCCTGGTCAATGTTGAAGAAATCACCTTTACCCAGTACGCTGAAAGAAGAGACACGCAGACCATAGGTCATGCTGAGCGCTTCAGACATTTTCCAGCTGTCAGTCGCATATACGGCATTCTCCCAGGAGTAGCGGTCTTCCAGCGATCTGGCATTGATCTGAGAAGTTTCAGAGGTAGTTACCTGACCCGGTGTGATGGTGTGATAGATACTGTTGAAACCAAAACGGATGTTATGGCTGGAAGAAGGATACCATTGGAACTCCTGTTTCAGGTTATAATCCCTGATTTTGGAGTAGATATCTGCATTCACCGAACCACTGTTGATAGATACTGTATAATCGTAGTTACTGTATATCAGGGAGGTGTTGGAGAACAATTTGTTACTGAAAATGTGGTTCCAGCGGAGGGTACCGGTGGTATTACCCCATGACAGACCGAAGAGATCGCCTACACCCAGTTTATCCTTTCCGAAGTAGCCGGAGAGGTACAGTTTGTCCTTGTCGCCCAGTTCATAGTTCAACTTGGCATTGATATCGTAGAAGTAGAGTTTATTGTTATTGATACTGGAATCATTGGACAATTTCAGGAACACATCTGCATATGTTCTGCGGCCTGTGACGAGGAAGGAGGATTTATCCTTCTGGATAGGACCTTCCACGTTCAGTTTGGCTGAGATGAGGCCGATACCGCCACTTACGCCAAAATCCTGGTTATTACCATCATTCATCTTGATATCCAGTACGGAGGACAGTCGGCCGCCATATTGGGCAGGCATACCGCCTTTATATACCGCGATATCCTTGATCGCGTCTGAGTTGAATGTGGAGAAGAAACCCAGCAGGTGAGACGCGTTGTATACCGGCGCTTCATCCAGGAGGATCAGGTTCTGGTCGGCAGCGCCGCCACGTACGTACATACCTGCGTTACCATCACCGGCTGACTTGATACCGGGCAGTAACTGGATAACTTTAATAGCGTCTCTTTCACCGAGGAGGACGGGTACATTCTTCATCTCCTTGGCTGTCAGCTTCTCCAGACCCATCTGAGGGGCGGCGAGGCTTCTTTTTGTGCTGGTGCCGGTAACAGTTACAGCGCCCAGGGAAACCGATTCGTCTTCCAGGGATATGTTAATGGTAGTGTCTTTCCGCAGGGTAAACTCCAGGCTGTTTGTCTGAAGGCCCATAGAGGTAAATTCGAGCTTGTGTTTGCCATCTGTGATGGTGATGGAGTAAAACCCGTATTCGTTTGTGGTGGTTCCTCCGCCACCGCTGACTCTCACGGTAGCGCCGATCAGGGTTTCGCCTTTGGCTTTGGATTTAATGGTTCCGCTAATTGTGTGTTTCTGCTGTGCCGTGGCTTGCAGGGCCATCAGCGAGACAGCAATCAGCAACAATTTTGATTTCATCCGGTTTAAAATTTAGTGCGAAACAAATAATAATTATCTGATATGCAAAAAGTAGTCGGGCTGAAACAGACAAATTTACCGCTGAATCGGACAGGGAAAAGTTGAGCCGTCCGGTTTGTAGTGTGTAATTTGCAGTCTGAAGCACATGAAAAATATACCTGTCAGAAGCCTTGTACGCGTGAGCCTGATCGCACCTTTATGTATTGCCATTCTGGTGGGGCTAACTTCGTCTGCCAAAGAATATGCCCTGAATACAGTCCTGTTGAAGTCTGCGTTGATGTACATCGTGATTTTTTTCATGGGGATGTACAATTTAGGGCTTATGTTATTGTTGGCTCCCCGATTACAATATGGTTCCCGCAACTACAAGATAATCAGAATCATCCTGAGTTTCACAGGAGCCGCGTTATTTAATTATTTGTTATTCAGGGGAATATTGTATTCGAGTCTGCATACCTACCTGATACCGGACTGGTATGATCAGGTCAGAAATAAGATGATCTGGCCGATGTTGTTCCTGCTGCATGGTCTGGTGGTGAATGTCCTGGTGTTTATTCTTCATAATTATATCACCCTGTTACATGCGAAAAACCATACGGAGCTGGAAAATGCCCGGCTGAAATTTGCGAATACGGAGGCTATTAACCAGTTATTACGGCAGCAGATCCATCCGCATTTCCTGTTTAATGCATTGAATACGTTGAAGTCGCTGATCCGTCGTCACCCGGAAAAGGCGGAAGAATACCTGATTCATCTGTCTGATTTTCTGAGAGCAAGTATTTCCAAGGGGCAGCGGGATATTATTTCATTGAAAGATGAACTGAAATTGAGCTCCGATTACCTGGAAATGCAGAAGATGCGGGTGGGAGAGGCGTTGCGGTTTGAGATAAGCGTAGATCAGCAGTCATTATCGAACAAATGGTTACCGGCGTTTTCGCTGCAGCCTTTACTGGAGAATGCGATCAAACATAATGTACTGACGGTGGAAGATCCGCTTTATCTTGCTGTGATACAGGAGGGGGAATATCTGAAAGTGGTGAATAATTTACAGATCAAACATCAGACGGAGGTATCTACCGGCAGTGGACTGATGAATCTTACAGAACGTTACCGGATGTTGACCGGAGAGGATATCCTGATTGAGGATGACGGGAAAACATTCACCGTAAAAATTAAAATTTTGCAACATGCAGGTAGTCATCATAGAGGATGAAGCGTTGACAGCAGAGGACCTGCGCGAGAGTATACTGAAACTGGATGATACGGTACAGGTGACAGCTATGCTGAAGTCAGTCAAAGAGGCAGTCGCTTATTTCAGAACGCACGAAATGCCAGATCTGATCTTCAGCGATATACAGTTGGGAGACGGGGAGAGTTTTGATATTTACAGGACTGTAGAAGTAACGGCGCCGATCATCTTTTGCACAGCGTATGACGAATATGCTTTGCAGGCATTTAAGGCGAATGGTATTGAATATATTCTGAAACCATTTACTGATGCCACTATTGCGGATGCACTCAGGAAATATAATACCCTGCGTCGCAGTTTTGCTGTAAAAGAAACCGGCGCCGGCAATGCGCTGGACGCTGTATTTGAACATGCGCCCAAACCAGCGGCCATACTTGTCCATTACAAGGATAAGATCGTGCCTGTAAGACTGGATAGCATTGTGTTGTTTTATATTGAAAAAGAGACTTTATGCCTGATGACTTTCGATCGTCAGCATTATTATCTCAAGAAATCACTGGAGGAGGCTGAGCAGCTGTGCGGAGATGTTTTCTTCCGTGTGAACAGGCAGTTTCTTGTGAACCGTAAAGCCATAAAAGATGCGTCACATTACTTATCGCGCAAGTTATGCGTTAATCTGAACGTGTCTTTCAGGGAAGTGATTACGGTCAGCAAGGAAAAGACTCCTCAGTTTTTATCCTGGCTGGGAGAGCGTTGATGTTATTTCTTAGCTGCTCTTTTCTTTGGCGTTGCTTTTTTAGCCGCAGCCTTTTTCTTAGGAGCGGCTTTCTTAGCAGCCGCTTTCTTTTTAGGAGCAGCTTTCTTAGCGGCGGCCTTTTTGGGAGCAGCTTTCTTAGCAGCTGCTTTTTTAGGCGCAGCTTTTTTAGCGGCCGCTTTCTTAGGAGCAGCCTTTTTAGCAGCCGCTTTTTTAGGCGTCGCTTTCTTTGCGGCAGCTTTCTTTTTAGGCGCAGCTTTTTTAGCAGCCGCTTTCTTAGGAACTTTTGCACCGGATTTACGGGCTTCAGATAAACCTATGGCGATGGCTTGTTTGGGGTTGGTTACTTTCTTACCGCTTCTGCCGCTTTTCAGTTTACCTTGTTTCATTTCTTTCATGTTCTCTTCTACCTTGTCCTGGCTCTTTTTTGAATACTTTGCCATAGTGTGGAATTTAAAGGTTAGTAAATAAATGATTAATGATTACGGCCGTATAGACCGTAGTATTTTTTTCATATCAATCCCTTTGCCAAGTACCGGTTTAAAGATGTCCCCCATTTCGCTGATACGGGCGATGGCGTTGGTAATATTGAAGTCTTTCATTTTAAGTCCCTTCTTTACTTCGTCCCAATGTAGCGGCATGGAGACCGTTGCACCTGGTTTTGGGCGCAGGGAGTAAGGGGCTGCAAGCGTAGCCTTTGGCCTGTTCTGTAGATAATCAACATATATTTTGCCCTTTCTGTTCTGCGTCATGCGTTCAATACTTGTAAAAGAAGGAAGTTGCTGATGTACCTGGGAGGCAATCCATTTGCCGAACAACTGACAATCTTCGTATGTATATTTTGCGTTTAAAGGAATGTAGATATGTATGCCGGTAGAGCCGGATGTTTTGCAATAGCCTGGAACTTTAATGCTGTCTAATATCTCTTTTGTAACCTGTGCGGTTCTGATTACCTGCTCAAAGGTATTCTTTTCTGTTGGATCCAGATCAATAATACACCAATCAGGATAATCAGGTTTACTGATCTTACTGTTCCAGGGATTCATTTCGATAGCACCCAGATTGGCCATGTAGAGCAGACTGGCTTCATCAGTGGGTACCATAAAGTTTTTGTCTTCTCCATCATTGGTATGATAGGGGAAGGTTTTGATCCAGTCAGGCGCTTTACCCGTTACATCTTTCTGATAGAAGCTTTTGCCTTTAATACCGTTTGGAAATCTGTTAAGCGATTGTGGCCGGTCTTTCAGGTAAGGCAATATGTAAGGCGCTACCTGATAGTAGTAATTCAGCATATCCCGTTTGGTATACTTTTCTTCCGGCCAGAAGACTTTATTAAGATTGGAGAATTTCAGTTCATGTTTGCTGACTTTTCGTACCTGAGTGGCTTCAGAGGGGTTCAATAGTGTTTTGCGGTCACCACCAACAACAGGTGTCAGCATTTGTTGCGAGATAGCGCCAGCCGCTTCTTTTACAACCTTGGCGACAGGCATGGCTTCTTCTTTTCCCACTTCTTTTGCCGTCTTGTCTATACGCATACCTTCGAAAGAGGGGTGACGCATGACACCATCAGCCGTGATTTCGGCATAACTCACTTCACATACCAGTTGAGGACTTAGCCAGACGGCTGTTGCCTTTGGCGGGTTCGGACGGAAGCGGGAAGGTTTGTTGATATCAGGTACAGTACTGAAAGGAGATGTTTTTCTGATCAGGGGTTTGAATGCCTGCAGCATTTCCTTTTGTTGGGCGCTGGTAAAGCCGGTGCCTATCTTTCCCGTATACTGAAACTTGCCCTTTTCAAATACACCTACGAGCAAAGAGCTAAATGGTTTGGAAGAGTTTTCATTACGCGTATAACCGCCAATGACGACTTCATGTCGTTTATTGATTTTAATCTTTAACCAATCCCGGCTACGGAGACCTGTATGATAAATACTGTCTTCTTTTTTGGCAATGATGCCTTCCAGTCCGAGTGACTTGGCCGCGGAAAGAAATTCTGCTGAGGAGGTATCTCTGAAGGCGGTGCTGAGCCGGATGATATCAGGCGCAGGAAACAGGCTTTCCAGTAGCTCCCGTCGCTGAATGAGGGGAAGTTGTGTAAGATCGTACCCATTCAGCCACAAAAGATCGAATACATAGTAGATCAGTTCACCGTCGGCCTCACTCCGCCAGTTCTGAAGATCAGCGAAGCGGGAGATACCATCTGGGGTCAGCACGACTATTTCACCGTCAAGGATGGCGTTAATCTTCCAGGCTTCCAGTGCATGGAAGACGGGGTAGAATTTCTCGTCGAATGATTTGTTGTTACGGGAGATCAGTTGAATGCCGCCTTTGTTCAGCAGGGCAATTGCGCGATAGCCATCCCATTTTACTTCATACAGCCAGCCGGGTGTATCCACAGGATGATCAACCAATGTGGCCAGCATGGGAGACAAGGTAGCGGGGAATCGGGTCCGTTTACCTGCCGAAGGCTTTATATCCGAAGATTTTCGGGTCATGTTGATATCAGAGCAAAGACCTTACCAGTGCGTGCAGCAGTCTCATGTAAAATGTTTTAGCCTGAAATTTGAAGATGGATTTTTAAAAGCTTTAAGAAACATGGTGAAACCGGATTTTTTTATAGCAGGACTGGGATGTTCTGCGGGCTGTCTGGATGTATTGAAGACATTTTTTGCGAACGTGCCGGAGCGGACGGGTATTGCTTTTGTGGTGGTGCAGCATTTATCGAGGAATTATGTGAGTATACTTGACAAGTTATTGCAATCACATACAAAACTGCCGATTATAAGGGTATTGCAGGATATGGATATCAAGCCGGATCATATTTATCTGTTGCCAGAGGGAAAGTTTTTATTGATCAGGGAAGGGGTTTTACGTTTGATACCACGTACTACGACACAGGTGGTGAATTATGCGGTGGATATATTTTTTACGTCACTGGCGGCGTATGCGGGTAATAAGGCGATTGGTATTATTCTGACCGGTATGGGGACAGATGGTTTAGAGGGGGCGAAGGCGATAGAGGGCGTGGGAGGGATTGTATTTGTACAGGAGCCGGCGTCGGCGGTGTTTAAGGGGATGCCGTTATCGGTTATTACGGGAGATGAACCAGATGTGATATTGCCGCCGGCGGAGCTGGCACGATCGCTTGCGAAGTATTATAAAACTGGCGGGATTCAGGATGATGAAGGGTTTGAGGCGGCTGGGTAGTGTGTAGCGCTCAGGTTATTCATTATTGTTCTCTCTTTTTTCATATTGTTCAATGTTATTCATTTTGTGTGGGTTGTAAGGAAGATATGAGGAAAGTAATATTTTTGTGCGGAGCAGTTGGGAAAGTAGTCAGGCGGTATCTTCGTTACGTTCTTTTACACCTGCTTTTCTGGCGATGTGGTAGTAGGCGGCGGGGAATAATATTCTTAACCAGTAGAGGTAGCGCTCCTTTCTGGCGATGAAGATGTGTTTCTTTTTGCGGATGATGGCGCCACAGATCTTAGCTGCACATATTTCCACAGGAATACCATTGAGTTGTGCATGATCCATTTTATTGTAAGGTTGACCATCTGCCGTGAGGGCAGATAAGGGGAGTGGAGTATTGATTCTGCCGGGGCTTACAATAGTTATATAAAAGTCAGGTATGTCGTGTTCTACCTGCAAAGTTTCAAAGTATCCTTTTAATGCGTGTTTGGAGGCCACATATCCACTGCGGCCGGGGAAACCCATTAGTCCGGACATGCTGCTGACAGCTACTATATGTCCTTTACCGCTTTGTTTAAAGTGGGGCAGGAGGTATTGTGTGATTGTCAGCGGGGCAAAGAAATTGACTTCCATGAGCTGGTCATAGACGGCGAGACTGGTACCTGTTGCCATTGAACGTTGTCCGATGCCAGCTGAGTGAATGAGGATGTCGATATGCCCGAATTGCCGGAGAGAGTCTTCCACTATACTGTGTAGCGTGTCCCGGCGGGCTATGTCCGCCGGAAGCACTACGCAGGCTGTCAGCTGCGTAAGTTCGTTAGCCAGTGATTGCAGTTTGTCAATATTCCGTGCCGTAATGATCAGTAATGCTTTTTCTCTGGCTAATTGTTTAGCCAGTGCGGCTCCTATACCGGAGGATGCGCCTATGATCCAGACTACTTTATTTTCAAAATACATGTTAGTGATAATAGTGTGCAAAGCTATGGTTTATGGTGCTTGCAGGGGAAGCTATTTTATAAATAGGTAATTATTTATTCATTGATATAATACAATTTTTTATGGATGCAGTGTTTGAAAACAAGAATGCTTTAGTTAAAGGTAAAGATGTTGTAACTGACAACAAACGTGCTGTAAAGGGAAGTGCAAATGTTATCATGGAAATGAAAAAGCAGCAAATGCTGGCTTTGTTTGAGGCGAGTGGCGATTACTTTTGGAAAACCTCGCGGGAGATAGCGGCGGAAACTCAGATTCCACTGGATGATGTGGTAAGCATTCTTGCCGCTTCCTGTGATTTTGTAGAATCCCGTTCCAAGCGTAAAAAAGGAGACCTGGTTTTTACATCGCGTAAGGTGTATGAGAAAAAAACACCGTATTGGCGCTTGTTTCTTGGCATATTAGCCGACAGGATTGATTAGTTCAATCTGATATCGGGCATAAGCAAATTGCTGCACTAACATGAAGGTGTGGAAGATGTTGTATGCGAAAAAGACGCTTTTTTTAGCTGTCGTATTAGTATTATAATGGAACGGAAGTTATTAATTTATTGGGTAAACCATTGTTTGTTATGAATTTTCTTCAGTCGCCGGTATACTTTTGTATGCTGGGAGCGCTTGCCGTACAGTTATTACAGATCGGAGAGTATTCCGGTATAACAGGAACCAAGAGAGTTAACTATCAAACCGTACAGTTTTATGTCTTTTCCTTTGTAGCAGTGCTGATGGCATTGATTGTGGGATATGTTTATTTTGGCGATGAGCTGGTCGTGCATAGCCGGATGCTTTATTTCCAGACAGGGGCATCTTCTCCTATTATCATAAGATCATTGGCAGAAAGTGTAGCGGCGGGTATTATACCCAATAAGGTAAGAGGAAGACCTGGTATACGTTAAGCAAGATGCATGCTTTGTCTGCGTTAAGGAAGGTGAATGCTTTGTATACGTTGAGGAAGGTGAATGCTTTGTATGCGTTGAGGAAGGTGAATGCCTGGTATATGTTAAGCAAGATGCATGCTTTGTCTGCGTTAAGGAAGGTGAATGCTTTGTATGCGCTAAAGAAGATGGATGTTTGGTGTAGGCTAAAGAAATGAATGTTTTTAAAGGGACGATAGCGTGATTTTGATCGGCTGGTATATATTTCGTATATTCCTTTTAAGATCATCCGCGTTATGCAGGAGATAAACTATTATGATACAGAACTGCTGCAAAGCATTGCCGATGGCAATGAAACTTCGTTTGCCCGTTTCTTCAGGGCGGTGGCGCCAATAGTGGAAGCTGATATAGCCATTGTACTTAGAGGGGATGGCCATTGCATACTGGCAGTATTACAGGAAACTTTTATCATTATCTGGTTACACAGAGACAAGCTGCCTCATGTAAAAGACATGGATGCATATCTGCGCTCTGTATCATTGCATGAGTGTTATAGCTACCTGCAGGATACGGCAGCAGATGAACTATTGCCAGTACCGCAATATGAGGAAGAGCTGCCTCCGGAAGTACAGCATTATAAAGCTTATCAGACACTGATACATGACACCATCATGTCCTTACCTGAACAGCGGAGGCTGATCTATGAGATGCATCGCCTGAAAGCGATGCCGCCTGCCCGGATAGCAACAGCTATGAATCTGTCGGTAGATACAGTTACAGGTGCGATTAACGCCGTACATCAGTCAGTCAGGCAATGTCTGAAGGACGTTGCGCATAGCAGTGTATCGTCCCGTCATAATAACTGGGTAGTGGAAAAGACAAGGTTGCTGGAGGGAAATCCTCCTGCCGTCAGGTCTTATAATGAACATTGGACGCCGATGATATCTAAGGCGACGGCGATAGACCGGCCCATACCGGCAGACAGTACGCCTGCCATCCGGAAGATCTATTCCGAAAGGCTGAATTATCTTTATGCAGCAGCTGCATTGGTATTCCTGATCGTTGGTCCGGGTATCTATCTGATCTTTATGCGGTCAGAAAAGTCAGCTTCCTTTCGTACGTTGTCTGCTGCGTCCGATCATAAGTCGAAAGATACTTTACCTGATGGCACACAGGTCTGGCTGAACAAGGGAAGTGCGGTAAAGTACCCTGCATCCTATACAGTCACTGACAGGGATGTAGAGGTAAATGGTGAAGCCAGTTTCCAGGTAAACGGGGATAATGACCGTCCTTTCCATATCCGCGCACATCAGCTCTCTGCTGATGTCACTGGTACATCGTTTAATATCCAGACCTATCCGACACCTGCCAGGTTAATCATCACAGCTATGGAGGCCGCTGTTCACTTACAAGCAGGTAATAAAAGATTGTCCATTCCCGCCGGTCAGCAGGTAGAGTTGTCCCACGAGGGGAAAGTATCTGTTAGTAAAGCCGATACGGCTGCTATTGGCGCCTGGAAACAGCAGGTAGAATAGAATAAGCTTATTTTTAAGGAAAATTTGTGAGTGAGAAGGAAATCAGGGGATTTTCGGGGGAGAGGAATGTATATAGTAGTCTCGGGGATACAAAGGAAGCGTTATGACATGGGGAGCAACTTATACCGGAAATTGAGAATATGTATGATTTTGGGTCATTTGAACTAATCAGACCACCTTTATATACCTGGAAAAGCACTCTGATGCCTACAGCCTTTATTTACTCTCAGAAAATTCGTCTAAAATAGATTGATTATTAATAATTTACGTACTTATGGAATCTTATTTGAAAAATATTTTTCACCCGAGGCAACCTTTCTCTACAGCTTCCGTATTTATAAGGTAAGGACATATGTGAGCCTATTGACAAAACATTGGAACAACTTTCTACCATAATACAGGGGTGCATTCATAAACAGCCCAGATGCCAGAAGTTATTGTATGAGCAATACTATGGCTATGCTTTTAAAATTGTGTTCCGGTATATTTACAGGTACGAAAATGCCGCAGACGTTGTAAATGATGGTTTTGTGAAGGTGTTTACCCGTTTTGACAAATTCAGTTGCGAGGATACCGAAGACCAGGAAAAAATGTTGATGGGGTGGATCAAACGTATTATGGTGAATACAGCAATTGATGAACTCAGGCGGAAAAATATGATACCGGAGATCGGCGGTATACCGGAAGAAGTATGGGAAGTACCGGACGTGGGACAATCAGCAGAACAGAAACTATACTACAAGGAGTTGATCATACTGATAAAGGAATTACCACCTTCCTATCAGGTGGTATTCAATATGTATGTAATTGATGGATTCTCCCACCAGGAAATTGCCGACAAACTGAATATCAGTATCGGCACGTCTAAGTCCAACCTGGCAAAGGCAAGAGCTTATTTGCAAAAAAAATTAAACACAGATATACCTGAAATTGACGTATGCAGCTCCTAGATGACGATATGGACGAACTATTCCGCAATGCGGCCTCAGACTATCCCCTGAATACAGGTGGTGGTGACTGGGAAGCTATGCAGAATAGGTTGCAGCAGGCTGATAATAATCAGCAGGGGACCGCTACACGCAGGTTAAAGGATCGCTGGTGGTTCAGACCCGGTTTATGGTTCCTGGGAACGATCCTGTTGTTGACAGTAATAGTAAGCGGATTATTTACCGGTAACCGTAAGGAGTCCGGCAGAGAAGGTCTTACAGCAGATAAGACAGCACAGGTAGGAACAGCAGATGATAACACCTCTGCAACTAAGCAAAACAGACAGGCAATTCATAACGAAAAGGACATTATTACTGCTGACAATACAACAGGAAAGCATAAGGATGCCGGTACAGCATCAACAGCTGAAAAAAAGCATACAGGCGAAGTCACTGTTATTCCGAATACATCTAATGTCGGAGAAGAATTACCTGCGTCAACAACTGAGAAGAAGAATAAGGGCGAAGGCGCTGTTATTCCGAATACATCAGCTAACAGAGAAGGATCATCTTCCTCAACAGTCGACAACAAGGATAAAACCAATACACCTGCTACCAGCAATACTGGCAGATCAAACGAAGGCATTGCTAAACCTGCAACTGTTGCGGCTGAAAATGTAAGGAAAGGAAATGTGGATAAAACTGCTACTGCTTCAGACGCTACGACCGGAAAGACAAATCAGGAGAGTACTGTAGTTGATATTCCGATCGTGAAGACAGGAAAGAAAAACAAAGGCAATAGTGACAAGAGAGTGACAGCAGACAGTGCTCCGTTAATGGCAGCCGGAAAGGCAAATGCCGTAAACACGGATAAAACAGCAATCGGAGTTACTAAATCTTCAACAGACAATAAGCCATCAGCAAGCAACAACATTGGTATTGTAAAAGGAAACAGATCTACTATTGAAGAAGATGATCAACTGAACACGCGTGAACGTGTAGCTTCGCAGAAAGGCCGGAAGGTTGCAGCAAATGTTGCAGGACGCGATAAACGCCCGTCCGCAGCGGACAGTGAACAGTCCATCGAGAACAGGAAGAATGGGAATATACCTGTACGCACAGGCGAAACACAGGATATCCCCAACAACAGCAGTTATCCTGCTGCCAGGCCGGGGATAACTGCTGTCATTGTAAGTCCGCTGAGTATTGAACATATTAATGGCGCCACAGTAAAACATACACCACCGCAGACAAGTCTCTTACATGTGGATAGAAAGCTCAATATACCGGTCGGTGCATTAGCAGACAGCAGTGCAGCGGCGAGTGCGACAAAAGTTAAACGGGAACCTGCTTCATTGAAAAAGGGGCTGTATTATGGACTGCTATTCAGTCCGGATCTTACGACGGTAAAGTTCCAGCGTACTTCTAATGTTGGATATAATGTGGGACTACTCGCCGGTTACCGTTTTGGTAAAAAACTGGCAGTAGAAACAGGTGTGTTGTACGAACGTAAATTCTATTATTCTACCGGAGAATATTTTAATACGACAAAAACACCATGGCCCGCGGATATGGACCTGATTAATGTGGATGGATGGTGTAATATGTATGAAATCCCTGTGAATGTGCGCTTCACTTTTGCAACAGGTGAAAAGAGCAGCTGGTATGCAAACGCAGGCATGTCATCGTACATTATGAAAAAACAGAAGTACGATTATAGTTACAAATACTATGGCCAGTATGGAGAGAGGAATTGGACCTACAGAAAGACAACTGCAGACTGGTTCTCTATTATACACCTGGGCGTTGGTTACGAACGGCCAGTCGGTGTTTTAGGCACACTGCGGGTAGAACCATATATTAAGATACCTTCCAGAGGTATCGGTATTGGCGATCTGCCTGTGACAAGTGTAGGTATGAATATTGGCCTGACCCGGCCTTTACGCCTGAGATAAGAACAGCATTTTAATAAGCAACGACATGACGCGAAGAAAATTGATCATTCTCGCTGGGGCATTGCTTTGCCTGATAGCAGCGGGAACAGGGTATTACCTGTATAATAAGCCGAGAACTTCCGCCGCCGCGGCGCACACGGATAAGCATATTACCGCGCTGAAACTGTATGAGGAGTTTTCAAAGAATGAGCAGCTCGCGAATACCAATTATGTGAATAAAGTGGTAGAAGTAGCCGGTACAGTTACAGATGTACAAAAGACAGGGACATCAGTTTCTGTATTGCTGGCAGGACAGGTAGATGGTATGGGCGGTGTGAACTGCAGTATAGCGCCGGGAGAAGAAGTACAACTACCAAAAGTTGGACAATCAGTATTGATTAAAGGAATGTGCACAGGGCTACTGATGGATGTAAGCATTGTTGACGCAACTATTATAAATAACAAGTAACAACTCAGACTATGAAAAAAGTGTTTTTCTCTTTAATAGCAGTGGCTATTGCATGCAGCGCCCTCATTGTGTCCTGTTCAAAAAGTAACGAACAAGACATCACAAATCCTCCTGGTAATGGCGGTGGCAACGGTGGTGGCGGAAATACCTGCGATACAGTTAATATGAAATATGCAGCTGACGTATTGCCCATCCTCCAGGCTAACTGTTACAGCTGTCATGGTAATGGTAATGTGAGTGGCGGCGTTTCCCTGGGTAGTTATGCTTCTGTAAAAACACAGGCAGACAACGGTAACCTTGTAGGCACGATCACACATGCAGCCGGATATCCTGCAATGCCACAGGGCGGAGCTAAACTGTCAGATTGTAATATCAATAAGATCAAAGCGTGGATTGCGCGCGGAGCACAGAACAATTAAAAAATACGGATATGAAAACCATATGCTTTATTGTGCTGGCCTGTCTGTTATATCTGCCGATGAAGGCACAGACATATATGACCAGAAACGGAAATGTCAGTTTTTATTCGAAGACACCGCTGGAAGATATTAAAGCACAAAATAATCAGGCATTTGCAGCTGTCGATCTCACGAAAAAGTCGCTTGCTTTCACATTATTGCAACGCAATTTTCTGTTTGCCAAAGAGCTGATGCAGGAACATTATAATGAGAATTATGTGGAGAGCGAAAAGTTTCCTAAGGCACAGTTTACAGGCACCTTTAGCGGGGACGTTGCAAACAAACCTGGTACTTATAAAGTACAGGTCAACGGACAGCTAACCATTCACGGTGTGACGCAGCAGGTTCAGAATCTGCCTGCCGAATTACAGATCGAGGAAGGAAAGATGACGGCTAAAGCTGCCTTTGCTGTGAAACCATCTGATTACAACATTAAAATACCATCGCTGGTTAAAGACAAAATTGCGTCACAAATCAACATACAGATAGTAGCGGTATGTCAGCCGGCAAAATAGTTTGAATATGCAAAAGATCGCCTGTTATATCATATTGTATTTATTACTTGGAAATGTAGCTGTCTTCGCACAGGATACCAGTCTGCTGAAAATGTTGGATGAATCCCAGAATGCATCGGATCAGTCCCATGTAGTTACGGGTACGTTCAAAGCTACTCAGCTGATCAATGTTCCTACGGTAGAATCGCCTGGTAAACAAAGCTTACAATTCCTGATCATGCACCGTTTCGGAAAACTGAATGAAGGTGCGTATGAACTGTTTGGACTGGATAATGCTTCTATCCGCTTTGGTCTGGATTACGGCTTCACCGACAGGTTATCTGCAGGTGTGGGCAGAAGTTCTGTAGACAAGGCATTTGATGGAAATATCAAGTATAAGATATTGCAACAATCCACAGGTAAGGGCGCTATGCCCATTTCACTTAGTCTGTATGAACTCGTGACTCACTATACACAGCGATATACGGATAAACCTTATCTCAATTCCCGTTTCCGTACCAGTTATACTTCTCAGTTACTCATAGCCCGGAAGTTTTCACGGAACCTGTCGCTGCAACTGGCTCCATCCTGGACACATTACAACCTGGTCGCTACACCGGAAGATAATAATGACTTGTTTGCCATTACGGCAGGAGGAAGGATGAAGTTTACAAAGAGAATGAGTGTCACCGCAGAGTACAGTTATCTGTTACCTGACCAGGTAGTATCTACGAAAGTATATAATTCACTTTCCCTCGGAGTAGACATTGAAACAGGAGGACACGTGTTCCAGCTGGTCTTTACCAATTCAAATGGTATGATCGGACCCTATTATCTGTCCAGGACGAATGGTAGTTGGGGTAAAGGAGATATTTTCTTCGGATTCAATATCTCAAGATCATTCAATTTCAAGAAGTAATAATAAGGACACAACGCTTTTATCAACAAACCTACGCCAACAGGGTTTGACCGGCAGATTGCGGAAAGTGACTTTGGATAAAGCCGCTTTCCGCAATCTGTCCGGTTTATTGTTTATTTATCATCCACGGGTCCAGATCGTTGTACGACCAAGCATCGAGATACCTATATATCCCCTGATCTGTAAGGAAGCACCCTTAAATTTCATTACACAACTATATGTTTTTCCGCTCTTGGGGTCATATATCTTTCCTCCTTCCCATTCATCATCATCATAAGAAAAATTGGTCAGTATTACCAGGTCCTGCAATTTGCGGCTGCGTAATTTGGTGTCGGGGTTTTTGATATCCGTACGGGAACTGCCATCCGGTTCATACATGTTTTTACCCCATACCAGCTTGCCAAAGTATTTATTACCAGATTTATAGATCTCTATCTTACCGTCTTTTTCCTCATTCAGCCAGGTACCTAATATCTTATCTGCTGTATTGCTTTGTGCCAACAGACTGCCAGTGGCAATGATCATTGAAAAGAAAAGAAGCGCGAGCGTTTTCATCATGGAATGTTTAAAGTGTTTATGTTCGCTAATAAGGACTTATCATTAATCTGCAATATTCAGGCCGGTCCGTTTACAGGCCGTATCCCTTAATTTACATTTTTTTTTAATCCGGTTGTCAACTGACTGCAAAAACGGAACACAATAAAAGTCAATGATTTCGTGTATACCGTAACGATGGAAGGTATATTATTTTACCTTCATATTATATTTATATCATAAATATATCTAAATTACGTACCGGATTGATGTATAATAAGTGGATTACCACCTACAGTCGCCTGTAGTTCCCAAAGAACCTATGAACCGAATTGCCATTAGATTATTGAAAATCTTACTGATCGTACTATCTTTTGTCTCATCAGCCACAGCACAGAACGGATACATCTACGTACACCTAAGCACGTTAAACGAAGCTTCATCTCCTGATTTTCAATTCGCTGTAAACGGAGGTCCGACTACCATACCCGATTATTACCTGAATGATCAACCCTTTACTACAGACGCTATCAGCGATATCGGTGCAAGTCACGGTACGACTGCTGCTGGTCTGGGGAACGGCGAGTTATGGGTTGCATTGACCAATACACAGATCTATCATCGCCTGGCCGGTAGCAGTGAATGGATATTGACCACATGGAACGGCATAGCATTAGACGGAGCTGGTCCCGGACAGTTTGTCAGTATTGATGCTAACGGTGATGCATACCTTATGGATGGTAGTAATCAACAACTTATTTATTCTTCTGCTGCACATGCAGGTCTGAAAGCAACTGACATCAGTTATGGTGAGGGCCGTATTGCAATCGTGACAGCAGATGGTACCCTCTGGAAAAATAATGCAATAGCAGCACCTTATACAGACGACTGGAGTCTGTTGGCAGGACCAGGTACCAATGCCACCCGACTGGACATTTTACCTTCTTCTGGTGACATCGTTTATTACAACGCCGGCAGTGGTAATGTATTCACGCTTCCTTTTGCCGGAGGAACAGCGCTTGATCTGGGAGCGCCTGGTACTACAGATGTCGCTTTTGGTGACAACGGTACTATCTATGCCAATGGTTATCGCTGGAATGGCAGTAACTGGGTAGCTGATATAACGCGATATACCGTTTTTAGTCACATTACGGCAGCACAACAGGTCTGGTGTGCATCAAGTGTTCCTGCCAGCAGTGGCATACTTTTCAGCCGTACAGAAAATGGTATCTGGATAGACGATGAACGGATCGCAGCAAAGGGAAATGCGATTGTATTGCCCGTGAATGCAGGTGCTTATAACTTGTCATCTGTGGTACCTGCGGGTTGGAATCTCGTAGGATTTACGATATATGATCCGGGGGCAAATTCTACAAATATACCTGGTATAACAAATACTACGATTGATGTTTCCGCAGGAGAGACCGTACATGTGATTGCCCAACTGGCATTACTCGATCCCCTGGCTATATCGCAGGCATGTGGTGTGATATCGACAGAAGATTTTGGCATAGCCGCACCCTTTACAGGAACCTCATATCACTACTACAGCAGCAATGATATCAGCGACGGCTACTATACTATTCGGGCTACTGATAAAAGTGGTTCGCTGACAGATCACACAACAGGCACCGGCAACATGTTATTAGTGAAAGCAGGTTTTCACCGGGAATATTTTTATTGGAAACGCCTGACTAATTTATTAATCGGACAACCTTATAAATTACGGTTCTGGGCTGCTAATACAAATCCGGCTGCTCCTGTGAAACCGGATATACTGGCCGGCATGATCGCTACTGACAGAAGCAGTATCGTGACATTCAGTACCGGGGCAATCAACAACAGCAGCTGGACGGAATATACATTTACTTTTATCGCACCCGCTAATACTGCTGATATTTTCCTGCAGAACAATACCGCTGGTATCAACGGGAACGATCTCGCGCTGGATGATATCGCGGTGATTCCCATGGCGGGTATATTGCCTGCCAGTACGATGATTCCTGCTACAACAGGTATTTGTGAAGGGACATCGGCTACCATTTCAAATGGTACGCCAGACGGTATATGGACGACCAGTAATCCTGTTGCTGCGACAGTAGATACGGATGGAAAGATCAGGGCGCTTAGTGCAGGATACACTGACATTACCTATACCGTGACAGATGTAACAGGGTGTAACGCAACAGCTATCAAAACCTTGCAGGTATATGCTTTGCCAGATATGATCGCTTTGGCTGACAGTAAAGCTGTTTGTCCGGGTACCACACTGAACCTGTCTGCCACCGCCAGCAATACACCTGGTCCTTATACTTTTACATGGACCGCTATTCCGCAGGCAGGCAGTGCGATTACAGATGATCAGCTGCAACAGACTACAGCTGCGCCCAGATTGGAAGACAGCAGTTTTGTGTATATCGCTACAGCGACGGATGCGCGTGGCTGTACAGCATCGGGGATGACGGATACCGTTACTGTAAATAAGTTACCGGAAGCGGTGATCAATTATACACCAGATCTCTGTAAATCAGGAACCGCCACTGTCAATCAGACTGGTACCACGGGTGGTACTTACTCCTCGAACAGTGGGCTGGTGATTGATGCTGCAACAGGAACAATTGATCTCGAAAACAGTACAGCAGGTATACATACCATCACCTATACATTCAGTAATGGACAGTGTACCAATACAACCACTACCAGTGTAAATATTCACGAGTTGCCTGTTGTTCCTGCTATCAGCGGCGCTTCGGAAGTTTGTGAAGGAGCGCAACTTTTATTACAGAATACAATTGCAGGTGGTACCTGGATGACAGATAATTCATCTATTGCGACGATAGACGCTACCGGTTTATTAAAGGGAATTACTGCTGATACGGTTGAAGTGGTATATGCGATCAGAGACAATTATGGTTGTGAGAACACGATCAGCAGGAATGTTATTGTCAGTCCGTTACCACAGGCAAGCATTGCATACGATAAGCCTGTATTTTGTACAGTAGGTACTGCGAGTGTTGCTGTGACAGGTACAACAGGTGGTACGTTTGCTGCGGATGCAGGATTAAAGATTGATAGCCATTCCGGTGTGATAGATCTTGCTACAAGTGCACCGGGCAATTATACAGTTATTTATAGCTTCAATAACGGCAAATGCGACAATACCGTTACCTCGCAGATTGTCGTGGAAGGGCCTCCGGTAGTAGCGCCGATCAGCGGCAAGAACATGGTGTGTATCGACAATCAGGGTACTGATCTGCAGTGTATCACTCCGGGAGGTGTATGGAGCAGCAATGATGCAAATATCCTGGAGATAGGCGCTACGGGACATATTCATGGAGTCAGGCCGGGTACAGCGGTCATTACCTATGAAGTAACAACGCTAAACGGTTGCCGTAATCAAAGAGACTTCACAATAGAAGTACCGCCGATGCCGGTGTTTACCACAACAACAAAGAGCGCTACCTGTAACAGTAGCATTGATGGCAGTATTACCATACCAGTGCCGGGCGCCGGTTATAAGTATAGATTAAATGGTGGAGCCTGGGTAGATGAGAATACATTTGCCGGTCTGAGGGGAGGTGATTATAGTGTGCAGGTGATGAATGAAAAGAGCTGTGTATCTGCTGTTTCAACAGTAAAAGTGCCTGCGCCATTAGATATTGCATTGATCATTCTTCCAAAAGACATTACCTGTCATGGCGATAATTCCGGTTCATTGACTTTATCCGCGACAGGTGGTACACCGCCTTACCGAGTTGCATGGAGTACAGGGGCCACAGGAAATAAAATTACAAATCTGCCGGCCGGTAATTACTCCGTTACAGTAACAGACCAGAATGGTTGTTTTTCAACAATGAGAATGCCGCTTACAGAACTGTTCCCGGTGTTTTTAGTGAATGATCCTGTAAAGCAGGAGGGCGGTTTATTGAGAATTACCGGCACCGCTATGTCGGGTGCAGATATCCTGGTCACCTATCCGGATGGTAGTATCACTACGACGCATACAGATGGAAAAGGCGGCTTCAGTACTTTATCATCCGGCGCAGTTGGAACAGGCAGGATCATGGTGACAGTAACTGATCCTTCCAGTAAAGGGAATTGTGTAAAATACATAGACTACAACAACAGTACTTCTGCTGACCTTTCTATTATCAAAAGTGTGACGATCGCAAAATCACCAACTGTAGGTGATCCGGTGACCTTTACACTGACAGTTAACAATAAAGGTCTGGACCATGCTTCACAAGTGATCGTGACCGATGATATTTCAGGTATGCTGGATGAAATCACAAATATGACAGCAACTGGCGGCCGTGTGTTCTTCAATACACGTACGCATCAGGTGGTGTGGAATATAGATACGCTGTATGTAAATAAGCCGATGCAATTGTCATTTACCTCACGTATCATATATGGTGGTATGCTGGAAAATTCAGCTACTATTTCCGGTCGTGAAACAGATCCCGATCTGAGCAATAACGAGGCTGCTATCCAGCCTTTAGAGATCTCCCCTGATCTGTTTATTCCGAATGTGGTGACGGCAAATGGCGATGGTAAGAATGATTATTTCGTGGTGAGAGGTATTGAGCAATATCCTGGTTCCGTGTTGGAAATATATAATCGCTGGGGCAGTATGGTATACCATGCGCTCAACTATTCTAATAACTGGGGCGGTGTGGGACTCTCTTCGGGCATCTACTATTATGTGCTGAAGATTAATATGTCACGTACCGCAAAAGTATATAAAGGATACATAGAACTGATCCAAAAATAGTGTTATGAAGAATGGCCTTTTACTGTTCATCTTTTTGCTGCTGCTGACTTGCTCGACGCAGGCGCAGCAGGATGTGCAGTTTAGTCAGTATGTGTTTAACGGCTTGAGTGTGAATCCTGCTTACGCAGGATACAGGGAGGAGTTGTATCTGCACAGCGCTTATCGTCAGCAATGGGCAGGTTTTCAGGGAGCGCCGCAGACGGGTGCAATCGCTTTAGATGGAGTAACTGATGTATACACCAAAAAGGTAGGTCTTGGCACACAGATAACCTGGGATCGCCTGGGCCCACAGGAGTCAATATCCTTATATGGTTTCTATGCTTATCGTATCCCATTGGAGAATGACCGTCGTTTATGTTTCGGGCTGGGGATCGGCGCGACACAGTATGCGGTAGATGGCAGTTCGCGGAAATATGTAGATGCAGACGATCCTGCATTGACGCTTGGTAAACAAAGTACACTGGCGCCGGATGCACGGTTTGGTATTTACTACAATACTTACAGAACATTTATCGGGTTTTCTGTCATGGATCTTTTCTCTGCGTATACGGGGGGAAAGATCTATTTCGGCAATGGCACCTTGTATTCTACTTTACGCAAATCCCGCCATTTTTATCTCAGCGGAGGAACGGTGGTGTATCTGTCTGATGATGTTAAGCTGAAGCCCTCTGTCATGATTAAAGAGGACCTGAAAGGGCCGACGAATATTGATCTCAATGTATTCATGCTGTTACAGGAGCGCATGTGGGTAGGGGCATCGTATCGGGCAGGTGTGAATCTTTGGGGGAAACCGGCTTTACCGGACGAGCTGTATAAAGGCAGTGCGATCAGCGCAATGGTGGAGGTATTTGTGTCAGATAATATGCGCCTGGGATATTCTTATGATCTTACAACAAATGGTATGTCCAGGTACCAGCGGGGCTCGCATGAGCTGTCTATTGGGATCTTGTTTCCGCACAATAACAAAGTGGATAATACGCGTTGCGCGAGATATTTCTAAGGTCAAAAAAATAGTTGTAGGTTTAACTAATAGCCGTAATTTAGCATAGTGAAAACACCCGACAATATTATTCATCTCAAAGCACTGGGCACCGTTGTATCGAATCTCAGGGATGCTATGCGGCATTTCGTGCAGCGAAGGCTCCGGGAACAGAACATCGATCTGACCTTTGAAATGTTGCAGGTGATCAATACGCTGTCGGAAAAAGGAGAGATCAATCAGCAGGAAATTGCCAATCTGCTGAATAAAGACAAAACAAGCATTACTTACCTGCTGGACAACCTTTCTAAAAGAGGATTGGTGCGTAGGGTGGAGGATCCGGGAGACAGAAGAAATAAGATCATTCACCTGACAGAAGCAGGCCATAAGATTACCGATCTGCTGGCTCCGATAGTGGAAGAATTGCATGAAAAAGCCAGTAAAGGACTTTCTGTTGATTACCTGAAAAACGTCACTAAATCTTTGCAGGTGATCCAAGGCAATCTTGAACTAGAATAGCCTTTTTTTGTCCTAATAGTTAAATATTTAACTGTTTTGGACAATATTCATAAACGCTTTGTTACTAACAGTGTAACAGTTGTAGGTTTATAAGCCGCCGACCTAATCTTAGGTCGGTGTTTTTATTTAAAATAAACCTTATAATACCCTTGAAAAACACCCCAAAATGAAAAAACCGTGATTTGTCCAATAAATTCCAGACTTCGTACAGCAGCCGTGCAAAAATGCTCCCGTACTTTTGTTGCAGTAAAAATATTTGATTACAGATAATGTAACAGTTGTAGGTTTAAGCAGCACACCGGAATAGTCCTATTCCGGTGTTATTTTTTTAATACCGGTCCACTTTATTCATCACTCCATTTCCAGTTACTGATATCAGGCATATCTTCCAGGCATTCCCTGATGTAGATGTTGTGCATACTCAGTTTATCTTCAAAATAGCCGATCACTTCGTCTGCTTTTTCCAGCTGTCTTTCTGTCCGCTGGATGGCGGCAATGGCCAGATGGAAGCGGCTCATTTTATTGAGCACGACCATATCAAACGGGGTAGTGGTCGTGCCTTCTTCCATGAATCCTCTCAGGTGGAATCTTGCCGGATGCGGCCGTCCATGTACGAGGTCATGTACAATCCTTACATACCCATGAAAGGCAAATACTACGGGTGTATCGTCCGTGAAAAGTGAGGTAAATAATGCAGCCTCCAGTCCATGCGGATGGTAATCTTTCGGAGAGAGCGACATCAGGTCCACTACATTCACAACTCTTACTTTTAAGTCAGGTAAATGCTTCCTAAGTAACCATGCTGCTGCGATAATTTCAAGTGTAGGCACATCTCCGGCACAGGCGAGTACAACATCAGGTTGCTGACCATTGTCATTACTGGCCCATTCCCACACAGAAGCACCCTGTGCGCAATGTTTCGCTGCGTCTTCCACATTAAGCCATTGCAGGGCAGGTTGCTTACCTGCTACCACCAGATTGACATAGTTCCTGCTTTTCAGGCAGTGATCCATGACAGACAGCAGACAGTTTGCGTCAGGGGGCAGATAGATACGGATAACGTTGCTTTTCTTATTGGCGACGGTATCAATAAAACCTGGTCCCTGATGACTATATCCATTGTGATCCTGTCGCCAGCTATGAGAAGTCAGCAGGTAATTCAGCGAGGGAAGGTCTTTTCTCCAGGGGATTTCCCGGCATGTTTTCAACCATTTTGCATGTTGATTAAACATGGAGTCGATAATGGTGATAAAGGCTTCATAACAAGGGAAAACACCGTGTCTGCCGGTCAGCAGATAACCTTCCAGCCAGCCCTGACAGAGATGTTCGCTCAATACTTCCATGACCCTGCCATCAGGGGATAAATGATCATCTATATCAATCAGGTGCTCCATAAAGCAGCGCTTAGTGACTTCAAACACCGCGTTCAGTCTGTTGGAAGTCGTTTCATCAGGACAGAACACACGGAAGTTTTGCTGCTGTTCATTCAGTTCGAAAATATCGCGTAGCATCTTTCCCAGTTCACGTGTGCCTTCGGCAATAATAACACCAGGAGCATTCACGGTTACCGCATAGTTTTTGAAATCCGGCATCACCAGCGCTTGCGCATCTTTGCCGCCATTGGCGTATGGCGTAGCGCTCATACGTTTGTCACCAATGGGAGCGAGGGCCTTCAGTGCAGCCTGTGGAGCGCCATTTGCTGTAAAGTGTTTTTCCGGTGTATAACTGCGTAACCATTGTTCCAGCAGGGCCAGCTGGTCCTGATCTTCCCTGACATCGGGCAGTGGTACCTGGTGGGAGCGGAACGTTCCTTCTACCGGTTTACCTTTCCACATGACAGGACCTGTCCAGCCTTTAGGGGAACGGAGTATAATGAGCGGCCATAAGGTACGTTCGTCTGTTTTCTTTCCATCTCTGGCATATTGCTGTATTGCTCTAATTCGTTCATAAGCTGTGTCGAGCGCCATGGCCATTTCCTGATGTGTGCCGATCGTATCTGCCGCGCGTACAAATAAAGGCGCGTAACCGTATCCGTTAAATAAGGTGGCGAGTGCATCATCCGGCATACGCCCCATTACTGTAGGACCGGATATTTTATAACCGTTGAGATGCAGTATTGGTAATACAGCTCCATCGCGTGCAGGATTGAGGAAACAGTTCTGTTTCCAGCTACCTGCCAGCGGACCGGTTTCAGCTTCTCCGTCACCAACTACGCAGGCTGCTATGAGATGGGGATTATCCATTACCGCACCTGCTGCGTGTGCCAGGGAATAGCCTAGTTCACCGCCTTCATGAACAGACCCGGGTGTATGTGCACTCACATGACTGGGAATACCTCCAGGTGTGGAGAATTGCCGGAAGAACTGTCTCATTCCTTTTTCATCCTGTGTAATTTCAGGATAGGTCTCCGTATAGGTCCCTTCCAGCCAGGTCTGTGCAAGAACTGCTGGTGCGCCGTGTCCGGGCCCACAGATGAACAGGATATCTGCATCGCTGGATTTAATGAGTCTGTTAAGATGCACATAAATAAAGTTCAAACCTGGAGAAGTCCCCCAGTGACCTAAGAGCCTTGGTTTGATGTGGCCGGTCAGCAGCGGATCTTTCAGCAATGGATTATCCTGCAGATAGATCTGTGCTGCTGCGAGATAATTGGATGCTTCCCAGTAAGCCTGTATGTTATGTACTTGTTCGTTAGTGAGTGTTGCCATGTCGTCTGATTTAATGTGTGTGCAAACATTGCTGTGTGTGTTGTGCAATAATGAGCTCTTCATTTGTAGCCATTACCCTGACTTTCACCGGAGCGCCTTCCGGAGAGATGATGTCACGGTTATCATTATTCAGTGCCGCATCTGTTTGTATACCCAGGTATCCGAGACCGGCACAGATCCTTTCTCTTATCAGCGGGGCGTGTAAACCGATGCCACCGGTAAATATCAATGTGTCTATACCTTCTGTAGCTGCTGTTAAAGCACCGATGTATTTTTTCGCCTGATAACAGAACAGTTGTACTGCCTCTGCTGCTTTGGGATCGGTGTTTTCTTTTTCCAGCAGGGTCTGGATATCAGCTACGGTGCCGGATACGCCTTTTAGACCTGATTGTTTGTTGAGCAGCTCATTTAAAGCCCTCTCGCTGAGGAATTGTTTTTCTTTTAGTAAGTAGAGTATGACACCGGGATCGAGGTCACCAGAGCGGGTACTCATGACGAGGCCGCCGGTGGGCGTCAGGCCCATAGTGGTATCTATACTTTTACCATCGCGTATAGCGGCCATGCTGGCTCCGTTGCCCAGATGCGCGATGATGATTTTTCCCCTGGCTTCCTGTGGTGACGATTGCTGTAGTTGTTGATAAATGTACTCATACGAAAGGCCATGAAAACCGTATCTGATAATACCATCCTCCCACAGGTGACGGGGAATGGCAAAATATTTTGCTGTGAAGGGCATGTCTTTGTGAAAGGCGGTATCAAAACAGGCTATCTGCGGCACCGCCGGATAGGCGGATGCAAAGGCGCGTATGGCGGTGATTTCAGCCGGAAGGTGGCCCTGCGCGAGTGGTATCAGTGATTCGAATGCATCCAGGAGGGCGGGGGTAATTAACTCGGGTAAGTAATGTTCTTTGCCGCCCTGTACAATCCGGTGCCCGATCGCATGGATCGTATAAGGTGCGTAACTGTCTTCCAGCAGTCCGGTGAGTAATTGTATCGCTGTTTCCAGATCAGGCACCGCTTGCATAGCCCGTTCTTCATGACCGGCGGCGTCTTCAATATGAATGCTGCTCTCAGCACCGATGTTCTGTATATTTCCTTTGCTGATCAGTGCTAGGGAACTGTAATCAAACAAGGCAAATTTCAGACTGGAAGAGCCGCAGTTAATGGTTAAGATGACGGTATTTTTTTTATCCATATAAGCTGTGTTTGTTCTGGCATAAAATTTTAGTTATCTTATATAAATTCAATTGTATGCCAGATCATATTTCAGCGCCCTTTATCCCCGTGCAGTATACGGGAGAAGAAACGGAAACATCAGCAGAAAGAGAGAACGGCAATGAACAGGCCGCTATTGCTGTTTTTCAGCGTGCCGTGAAAAGATTACAGCACGTGAATGAATGGGGAAAATTGTGTGGAGCTTTATCTTCATCATTTCAACTGGTAGATAAGCTGGGGGAGGAGATTGATGAAACTGCCAATGCGGGTTTGTTTATACGTATTGATATACCTGGTCCCGGCAATACTGCGGGAAAAGGTTATGACTGGGTATCCATAGAACAGGTAGAGGAAATACAGCTGAGCGAGCATCAGCAATTGTTTTTTATACGGGCACGTCCTTCAGGCCATCCGCAGCAAAAGCATGCCGGTACGGCACATTTCCTGAAGGAGGAAGCGACCAGTTCTTTTGTAGTGACGAGAGATGAAAATATTGTAACGGCAACTGTTTACGGCAGGAATGAAATGCCTAACACCGATACAGAAGATACGATAGATAAGATGCGTAATGCAGTGATCGGGGCTGCAGGAGCGATTGGTATTTCGAAACTCCAGTGGAAAGCATTGGTGAATGCATTACTGGAAAACGAAGAATAAAAAAGGTACTGTCAGCCGACAGTACCTTTTTTATTCTGTATGATAAGATGATTAGTCTCTGTATCCGGGAATATAGATCTCGCCTGTAGTTTTGTCCATGTATCCTCTTGTACCACCGGCAGTTTGTACCAGTAATGCCTTACGGTTAACATCTTCATCGATCACCTGTGCCAGTACGGGCTTTTTCAGTTCCTTCATGGTTTCGACAGGAATGATCCCTACGCGGTTACCTACCCTTGTTTCGATGAAGGCATAGTGACCAAAGTTATCTTCTCTGTATTTCACATCATCATAGATCAATGGAACGATCACATTACCTTTCAGATCGATCACGCCTGTGTTGTTGTCTTTCACGGCTTTGATCATACCAGGGATAGGTTGTGCTTCGCGGTAAGACAGGTATTCCAGTGTTGAGTAGCCATTGAATTCAACGCTGTCCAGTGCTCTGCCCGGACGTTGGAATTCACCGATCTCAATTACTACTCTCCATTTACCACCCGGGATTTTGTAGATACGCATATCTTTTTTCTCTTCGGAACCTTCAAGGGCGGCAGCGTCATGGTTAGTGCTTTCCTCGACTTTTTGTGCCGCTTTGGCTACTGAAGCAGGAGCGACTTTACCACTGGCATCAAAGTATACTACACGTTCGTCGTCTGTAATGGCCTTGATCAGGTCCTGTGAACCATCGGTAGCACTTTTGATCTCTCCGTAAGTAGCAGGGATCACTTCTTTGCCATTGGATGTTTCTATTACACCGTATTTACCATCCAGTGCAACGATCAGGAAATTTTTGAGTGATGGTTCTTCAAAGAATTCGCCATCATCAAATTTGAGTGTTTTATTCACCAGGTTACCGGTGTTCATATCTACGAGACCGATAGTACCTTCTTTCTTAACAACAAGGAGATTGGTGGCTTTGGAAAGCGGATTGATACTAGGTATTTCATCGAATACCAGGGATCCTTTCTGTTTGCCGGTTGCCGGGTCCAGCAGGATATAACCTTTGATGGTTTTTGCAACGGCCATCCCATTCGGAGCAACGATTGGCATATCATTGTATGTACAAGGGTAGATGATCTTGCCGGAGCCATTGATCAATCCTACCTTTCTGTTATTTTCCACACGGGCATAATCTCCCTGGAACAGCTGAATACTGTCAAATTGTGGTTCAAGTACGACTGCATGTTTCTTGTTGGTAAGTCCCCATTTCCCTTTTTCAGCATAGGGATAGAGACCGTCCTGTGCCTTGCACCATAAGCTGATCAGCAGGACAGGGAGAAAATATACGGTTTTCATAAAGTACAGGATTGATGTATCAGCAAATATAACGTTTTTAATAAATATATGAATCTTCTCCACAATATGTTGGATGGTTAGAGAGGGAACGGTATATTTGCGGCGAAAATGTATCGACAAATTATGAGAACAAGTGAACAGGCTTTGTCCATCATTGAGCAGGTAAAGCAGGCGATTAACGACACAGCAGTAGAGGCGATTGTATTTGCAGCAGCAGAAATAGCGTCCAACAAAAAGGCACTCTTTGAGCAACTGGAAGCGCTCATCGGTAAGATTTCTCCTCTGGAATGTACCAGCCAGGAATGGCGTAATTTCCGGATTGCCCGTATCAACTTCAGTAAATTACTGACGCGGGAAGCAGCGGCCTGCTAACCAGGGCTACTGTGGGATGGCGGCCAGTATGTGTCTGACCATCTCGTCCATCGATTTATTTTCTATCCATCTCACCACTGCAACGAGATCATGACCAGGATCTACGTAGATGAAATTTGTGCCATTACCTATATGGACAAAGGCATCTGCGGGGGCGCCGGGCAATAATTCTTTTCCTGTATTCAGGAACCAGTTCATATATCCATAGGTCGGTTTGGCCGTAGTGGGTGTAAGAGATTGTTTCACCCACTGTTCGGAAATCAGCTGTTTTCCGTTCCAGTTACCCCTGTGTAATGTCAGCAGACCAAAACGCGCCATGTCATAGGCATGGATGAACATACCGCCTCCCCAATGTCCGCCGCCGCTTACTGACTGTACGGGGCTGCCATCCAGTACTATCCAGGAATTACGGTAGCCGTTCCATCTCCAGGTGTCAGAGGCGCCTATTTCGTCCATAATATTCGTTTTGAGTATCTGCGGTAATGGTTTGCGCCAGACGCTGGTAGCGGCCAGCGCAAGGGCGTTTACCCGTACGTCGTTATATTTCCATACTGTACCGGGCTTGTTCCGTTTCCTGTTCATCCAGTCAGCGGCATTGCCTTCCGGTCTGTCAGCCCAATCAGGTTTTCCCCATAATGTTCCTTCCCAGTCGCTCGTCTGTCGTAACATGACATCCCATGTCAGGGTACTATTGTGCGTCCCTGCGAAAGGGTTAAGTAATTGTGGTTGTCCCAGTTGTTCGGCGCCAGGGCCGATCGCTGCAGGATTATACACTTCTATTGGTGGTACATAATTGGCTACAGTATCCTGTACGCTATGGATAAGACCTTTGTCTACGGCCAATCCTACTACGACTGACAGAAAACTTTTTGTCACACTGTGTGTCATATCCACTCTGAATGTCTCTCCCCATTCTGCCACGATATAGCCTTTATAAATAATTACACCAGTGGCATCGCCACGTGTGGAAAACGGTCCAACGCCATTGCTGAACGGTTCTTTTCCGAAACTGAGCGCCTGTGCTACTTCCATATTGCGGGGCGCTTTTGTTTCATTATCTTTTGCAAACTGTATGGCAGCTGCCAGTTTTGCAGCATCTAATCCGAGAGCTGCCGGCGCGCGATGCTGCCAGTTATCTTTTGCGGGAAAATAGGTAGTGTTCCTGGTGTTTTTAGATTGCGCGAAAACCAGTGTGGCAGCGCTTACGAATATGATGCAGGAGAGCAGGCGTTTCATGCAGGTAAGATAGTCATCTTTTCTATATGTTATATATCGCGAAATTGTCAGAAATGCACGAAATATCTTCAGAATGTCAAGTTGACGTTTGGGAAATGTATTGTTTGTCAGTAGTTTGCAGAATGGAACACTTTTAGCATAGACAAAATCTATTAGGAAGCTGACAGTTCTATATCCGGCAGGTAGCATTATTTACCTATTTAGTCAATGACTGTGAATAATTCGTCGTGTGTCCTTTACTATTAAGATAATAAACAGCACAATAAAAGATTAACCGACTAACTATGAGTAGTGAGCACATGCGTGCACTAGTCCTTGAGGATTATGGCGCCCCGTTCGTATATCGCGTAATAGACAGGCCAAGACCGGATTTTGGAGAGGTTCTGATAAGAGTAAAGGCGAGTGGTGTAAATCCACTGGATGCAAAAATTAAAGCTGGAGAAGCGGAGCACGCAAAGCAGCCATTGCCGGCAGTACTGGGTATTGACATGGCAGGTGTGGTTGTAGAAGTAGGAGAGGGTGTAACAAGTTATGCGCCTGGTGATAAGGTATATGGCATGACAGGTGGCGTGGCAGGTTTACAGGGCTCTCTGGCAGAGTATGTAGCCGTAGACGCAGAACTGATCGCCCGGAAACCAGCTAATCTTACCATGCGTGAAGCAGCTGCAATACCTTTTGGTTTTGTGACCGCATGGGAAGGCCTGGTAGACAAGGCAAAGATCGAAGAAGGACAGAAAGTACTGATACATGGTGGTTCCGGTGGTATCGGACAAATGGCGATTCAGATCGCCCGTGCATTTGGTGCGGATGTTTACGCAACTGACACAGATGATAAACAAGCGATCATTGAGTGGTTTGGTGCAACACATATCGATGCAGATACCGTAAGTGTAGCGGATTATGTGAATAAATACACCCGTGGCGCTGGTTTTGACATCGTCTTCGATACAGTAGGCGGCGCCACCTTAGACGCTTCTTTTGAGGCTGTAAAGCAGAATAATGGCCATGTGATCAGTTCCCTGGGATGGGGCTCTCACAGTCTGGCGCCATTATCATCCAAAGCAGCTACTTATTCCGGTGTCTTCACCTTACTGCCAATGCTGACAGGAATGGGCAGAGAGCACCATGGCGCTATTTTAAGAGAAGCAACAAGAATGGCGGAAGCAGGACAGATACTGCCATTGCTGGATCCGCGTCACTTTCATCTGCAGACAGCAGATCAGGCACTGACCCTGATCGTGCGCAGAGGTGAAACTGGTAATATCGTCGTTGAGATTTAAATAATTGCTCCATAAGGAGTATAAGTAAAGGGACTTCAAAGCTGAAGTCCCTTTTTGTTTGTCTTTCACTGAAGATAATCCATCCGGCAGCTATACTCAGGTCTGTGCATCATGAAAAATGATACCCAATGTATGCCTGTTCCCACTATGTAAAGGACTGACCCCATGTTTCATATTCACCCTGTAATATCCCCTGGTGCCTTTTACAGGCCGGAAGTTGGTCGTAAATAATAACATGTCGCCTTTATGAGCGGATATCACGCTGGCTTTGGACTGTGCGCGGGGAATCTGTTCTGTCAGGACAAATTCACCTCCATTATAGTCCTCACCGGGTTCATTCAGGAAGAGGACGGCCTGCATGGGAAACCATATATCGCCGTATAAATCCTGGTGTAGGGTATTAAAACCACCGGCGCCATATTTCAGGATGAGGACGGTTGGTTTGTCCTGTCCTTTTTCGCTGCATTGTTCTCTTAACGTGGAATGGGCGGAAGGAAAGCGATGACTGGACTGGAGGACTTCCATCCATTTATTAGCAATGGTTGCCAGATAAGGATAGACCGTTTCCCTTACAGTCGTGATCAGATCCGGTAACGGGTACCGGAAGTATTTATATTCTCCGGCGCCGAAACGGTACCGTTCCATGGAGATCGTTTTACGGTAAGACGCTTTGTCATTATACAATTCAATCAGTTCCTGGCATTCCTCTATGGTTAATAAGCCCTTTATCAGGGAGTAACCACACTCATGCATATCATCACTGATCTGCTGCCAATCCTTGCTATGCAGGCGTTCTGCGACGTTTTTCATCATTTTTTTTCTGTAAAAGTAGCGCAGGAGGAAGGGCGGGAAAACCCGAAACTTGCTATTCAGGGAAAGCAAATTGTTTGAATTTTATAAGTAATCCTTTGTTTATCGTAATGAATGACCCGAAACAAGCTCTTAATTTTGCATTGTATGAAAAAGTATGGCCGTTTTTAAGACAGGTATTTCCCCGCAAGATCATATCTCAAGTTTAATATATCGCATTTAATAAAAGCAAGCATGCTGACAGAAACACTCGAAGATTTTTATCAGAATAAGATCAAAGAAGTGCCAGCCAACCTGAGCAAGGAAACCGGGCATTTCAATGTATTCAGTCTGGAGAATCATATGGGAACCACGCCACCTCGTTACAGCCGTAAGACATTTTATAAAATAGGCTTATCCAGGGGACATGGTTTTTATCATTATGCAGATAAAAGCATCGAAGTATCAGGTACTACCCTGATGTTTTTCAATCCGAATGTACCTTATACCTGGCAATCGCTGGCGCCGGAACTAAGTGGCTTCTTCTGTATTTTCAAGGAAGGTTTTTTCACAGAAAGGATCCGCGGTAGTATGACTGATTTTCCCATGTTTGCACAGGGCGGAAAACCAGCATATTTCCTGAATGATATACAGGATCAGCAGGTAACAAACATCTTTGAAAAGATGATGGAAGAGATCCGGTCTGACTATGTATATAAATATGATCTGCTGAACAACTATGTGATGGAGATCATTCATTATGCCTTGAAGCTGTCTCCTTCAGAAAAACTGTATCAGCAGAGCGATGCAAAGACGCGTATTACATCCGTCTTTACAGAACTGCTGGAACGCCAGTTTCCTATCGAGTCACCCCATCAGCGTTTTGAGCTGCGTTCTGCCAATGATTTTGCACGACATCTGTCTGTGCATGTGAATCATTTAAACCGTGCAATTAAAGAAACAACCGGCCGTACGACTACAGAGCATATATTTGAAAGGCTGGCCAGCGAAGCAAAGTCCTTATTGAAACATACCGACTGGAATATCTCTGAAATCAGCTATGCGCTTGGTTTTGAAGAGCCTGCACATTTTAATAAGTTCTTCCGCAGACAGGTTGATACGACCCCTACCGCCTTCAGAAATATCTAAAAACAGGGCGCTGTTTGAAAGATACAATTATCGCTTTGAATGGTGTAATGACGACGGGCTTTTGTTGCTGTAGCTTTGTATCAACAACAAAAGAAACAAAGTATGAAACAACAAAAAGTCTGGTTTGTAACCGGCGCTTCAAAAGGATTTGGGCTCTCTATAGTAAAGCAATTACTCGCAAAAGGTGTTCCTGTAGCAGCAACCACAAGAAACCTTGCAGAACTGAATAAAGCGGTAGGTGAAGATGATAATTTCCTGCCCCTGGCAGTAGATCTTACATCTGAGAAAAGTGTAGAAGATGCCATCGCTGCTACCGTCAATAAATTCGGACGTGTAGATGTAGTAGTAAACAATGCAGGTTACGGACTGGTAGGCGGTCTGGAAGAATTATCAGATGCAGAAGGCCGTCAGAATTTTGACGTGAATGTCTTCGGTTTATTAAACGTTGTAAGGAAAGCATTGCCTTATCTGAGAACGCAGGGTTCCGGCCATATTATTAACTTCTCTTCTATCGGCGGACTGGTTGGTGATTTTCCTGGTTTTGGCATTTACTGCGCTACTAAGTTTGCAGTAAACGGACTGACAGAAGCATTAGCTACTGAAGTAAAACCTTTTGGTATTCACGCTACCATTGTTTCTCCTGGTTATTTCAGAACAAACTTCCTCGCTTCCGATTCACTGGTGATACCAAAGCATCCTATTGACGCATATGCCAATGTGCGTGAATCACAACGTGCACATCAGCAATCAATAGATGGCAATCAGCCGGGCGATCCTGAGAAAGCAGCAGCAGCGGTAATTAAGATCACGGACGTGGAAAACCCGCCTTTACACTTTTTCCTTGGTACTGATGCGTATGAACTTGCAGGTAAGAAACTGGATGCATTGAGAAATGAACTGGAAACCTGGAAGGAACTGACTGTCTCTACAGCGATTGAAGCGTAGCGTATGGGCTTCCTTTTATCAATCGTGATAGTGGTTTGTCTGACGACGAATATCAAACGGATAATGACGTACTGCCGGCGTGTGTTTAAAAAACAACACGTGCATCCGGAGCAACAGACAGGACTTTTCGGCGTATTCAGGCTGGAGGATGTGTGGCAGTACAAGACAGGATGGACGAAACAATGCATGGATTATTATAAGATAGGACTGATAAGAGGAAGTAAGCGCTCCCACTATACTGATAATAGTATGGCGGGATCAGCAACCACACTGGTGTTTTTCAATCCACATGCGCCGTATACATGGGAATCATTGGAGGCGGATAAAACGGGATTCTGCTGCGTGTTCAGCGCCCCGTTCTTTACGACACAGATGCAGGAGAAGATCAATGCGCTTCCCATGTTTATGGCCGGTGGAAAACCGGTACAGGCACTGACAAAAGAACAGGATAAAGTAGTAGCGGATATATTCGTCCGCATGTTGGAAGAGTGGCCCTCTGATTACAGGTATAAGTATGATCTGTTAAGGAATTATGTCACGCAGTTGATTCATCTCGCATTGAAAATGCAAATGAGTGACGGCGCCGATACAAAAGGAGAAAGTTACAACAGCAAAGAAATTCACAATTAATCAACAACGCATGGACAACGCAAATAAATATGTAGGTATGTGGGTGACCAGGGATGGTTATATCCGGCATGAGCTGTTACCCAACGGACGCTATGATGAGGCAAGAGGCAATAAGAAAAGTGCGTATCAGGGTAGTTATATTATCACCGGCGATCACATTGACTATAAAGATGATACTGGTTTCACTGCTGACGGTGATTTCCGGGAAGGTATACTGTATCATGCAGGTATGGTACTGTACAGAGAGGATTAACAGGCCGATCTCTTTTTGACTTAAATTTGTAAGGTCCAAAAAGATCGAATGATGGAATGGAAAAATGAATTGTCAGCCTTACTCAATATTGACTACCCCATTATCCAGGCCCCGATGCTGGGCATTACGACGCCGGAGATGGTGGCAGCCGTTGCAGAAAAAGGCGGCCTGGGTTCTCTGCCCGTAGGAGGTTTATCTCCGGACAGGACGAGGGAACTTATCCGTAAGACAAAATCACTGACAGCTAAGCCGTTTGCCGTTAATCTTTTTACGAATGGTGTACCTGACTATAGTCGCGCAGATGCGGAAGCAATGCAGGATTTCCTGGAAGCATTTTCAAAGGAGAATCAGCTGGGTTTTGAACGTTTGTCACTGGATGCACTCCGGTTTTACAGTTACAAAGAACAGATCGATATCCTCATAGCGGAAGCCATCCCTGTCGTCAGTTTTACCTTCGGCATTCCGGATGCGGAAAGTATGACTGCATTAAAGCAAAAAGGGATTGTGCTGGTGGGTACTGCTACTTCCGTACAGGAGGCGGTACTGGTAGAAAAGGCAGGTGCGGATGCTGTGGTTGCACAGGGCATTGAAGCGGGTGGACACAGGGGGAGTTTCCTGGATGATGAACCTTTACCGATGGTGGGTACGTTTGTCCTGGTACCGGAGATAGTAGCTCATGTAAAGATCCCTGTTATTGCAGCAGGAGGGATCAGAGGCGGCAGTACCATCAGGGCTGCATTCCAGCTGGGGGCAAAAGCGGTGCAGATCGGGACGGCTTTTATTGCCAGTCAGGAGAGTCTGGCCATTGCCTCCTATAAAACAGCCCTTCCGAAGGCACAGGTGACTGATAGCGCCCTTACCCGCGCTTTCTCCGGACGGTGGGCAAGGGGTATCAGAAATCAGTTTATGGACACAGTAGAAGCCTCAGGATTGAAGATCCCTCCATACCCTATACAAAATAGCATAACGGCCGGTTTGAGGGCTAAAGCGCAGCAGGCTGACAGGAAGGAGTTCACGAACATGTGGGCTGGTCAGGCGTCAGCGGGAGCTGAGAACAGGTCTTCAGCGGATATTTTCCTTCAGCTGGTTGCCCAGGCGGAAGGATTGTGATATCGGTTTAATCAGACGATATTGCATGGATAAGCCATAAATAATGCATCAACTATTACTATAAATACGGTTGATGCATTGTTTATGGCTTATCTATTGTTTAATAATGAGTTATGTTGGTTTGTAGTCATATTAGCAGACAGATAGAGCCGTTTTGTCCTGAATGGCCCCTGTAAGGCCAAAATATATGGTTGACACGACGCATATACGACGCATCTATGCTTGATCTCATGAAACAACTACCTGGCGTTCTCTCATTTCCGGCAGAAATATCATCCCCCACCGCTGTATAATAAGTAAAAAAAATTCTCCAAAGAAAAAAGCAAAAGATATTTTGTACTGAATAGTACAGTTTTGTATCTTTACATCGTAAACAACAGGAAACATGGCAGGCAGACCAAAAATATTTGACGAGAAAGAGGTAGTGGAGAAGGCGGTCGACGTATTCTGGAAAAAAGGATATGAGGCTGCGTCTGCAGATGAATTACTGGCTGCAATGGGTATCGGAAAGGGAAGTTTTTACCTGGCCTTTAAAGGCGGTAAAAAGGAGTTATATGAGAAATCCCTGAAGCAGTTTTCCGATACTTATGACAAACAGTTATCCCGTGATCTGGCGGCCAGTAAAGACCAGGTACAGTTCATCAGGGATTTCTTTATGTCGCTGGCAGATGATCCGACGGCGAAGATCATGAAAGGTTGTTATCTGGGGAATGCACTGGTGCAGTTATCAGATGGCGATAAGGATACAAAACTCGTAGCAGCGGAACTGCTGACAAGAACAGAGCATATCTTCACTGCCGTGATCAGAAAAGCACAGGAAGAAAAGGCTATAAAGAATACAGCAAGACCCGAGGTGATTGGTAAATACCTGATCAATCTGTGGAATGGTGTGAATATTACCAGAAGAAGTAACCCGGATCATGAAGACCTGAGAGAGATGCTTGAAATGAGTCTCCAGGTATTGAATTAAATTTTTTTACCCAATATTGTACTGTATAGTACACAATTATCATAAACAATTACATTCAACTTAATACTTATCAAAATGGCACACGCAACAACTACACCGTCTGCTACACAAGGCGTAGACATCAGCAATGTTGAGTATAAAACACTGACTATCGAAGGACAGGAGATTTTCTACCGTGAGGCAGGTTCGCCAAAGAATCCGACCATCCTGCTGCTGCATGGATATCCGACTTCTTCCTTCATGTTCCGCAACCTCATTACAGCATTGTCTGGAAAATATCACCTGATTGCTCCTGACTATCCTGGTTTTGGTAACAGTAGTATGCCACTGGTGGCTGAATTCGAATATACTTTCGATCACCTGGCTGATATCGTAGACCAGTTTATTACGGCAAAGGGACTGACAAAATACAGTCTGTATGTAATGGACTATGGCGCACCTGTCGGTTATCGTATTGCCACCAGACACCCTGAACGCGTACAGGCTTTACTCGTACAGAATGGTAATGCATATGAAGAAGGTTTATCTCCTTTCTGGGATCCTATCAGGGCTTTCTGGGCTGACCCGCAGAATGAAGCACACATCAATGGTATGAAAGCCACTTCACAGCTGGATTTTACAAAATGGCAGTACCTGACAGGTGTAAGAGACGCCGCTAAGATCAGTCCGGATACCTGGGTACACGATCAGAGTAAACTGGACCGCCCCGGTAACGTAGACATACAACTGGCTTTATTCTACTCTTATAGCAGCAATCCTAAACGCTATCCTGAATGGCAGGAATTCTTCCGCAAATATCAGCCGCCAACCCTGATCACCTGGGGCGCTAACGATGAAATCTTCCCTGCCAGTGGTGCAAAAGCTTATCTGAAAGATCTGCCAGATGCAGAATTACATTTACTGGATACCGGTCACTTCGCACTGGAAGAAGATGGTACTGTGATCACTTCCCTGATCGATGATTTTCTGACAAGGAATGTGAAATAGTTTTTTAGTATACGATATTGTACCAGATAGTACATTAATCGGGTGTCATAGTTGAAGGCGTCGGATCATGCCGGCGCCTTTTTTTATTAGTTGCTCACCTCGACATAGATGATTTACCGGCAAGTCCAATCCGGAAAATATAAAGTGGTCACTTCCCTGAACAGTGTGTGTTAATGTTTTTTAGGGGCTATCCTGTAATCTTCATCACTGAGTCCCTTCACACCTCTGGACTTCTTTTTCGGTGTTGTATCCGTTGCCGGCGGAACGGGTATGATAACAGGTGGTGGAATGAGCTGTTCCGGTGGATCTGTGGCTACACTATCTATCGCAGGTGTTACGATGGCAGGGCGAACTGTATTTACTGTATCCGGTTGTATAGACGTTTTCTTTTCAATGGTCTGCTTATCCGGCAGCGGCGGTTGTACCAGTGCCGGCGGCGGTAGTTCATGCCATATGCTGTCTTTTGTTGTTGTAGCGGGGGTGCTGACAGGTGGTGGTGTTACCGGTTCAGGCGTTTGATGGAAAAAGTTGATAAAGAGGTAGCAGGAAAGTGCGGTGATCAGTACAAAAAGTGTGGCAATATTCAGGAATGCGTTGTTATCAGGAAGGGTATTGTCAGAAGGTGTTGTCTGCGGCATTTCAATGTCCAGCTGTGCGCTTATCCGGTCCCAGATAGCGTCTTCCATAGCAGGAACAGGCAGCTGTTCCAGCTTTTGGGCGATAATGATTTCATATGTTTCTTTTTGGTTCATCCAGTTTGTAACTGTAATGTTTGTTTAAGTATTTTTCTGGCTTCGCTCAGGTGCCATTTACTGGTGCCTTCGCTGATGTTTAGTTTGACGGCTATTTCTTTGTGGGTATGCCCCTCCATGACATATAGTATAAACACCGCGTGGGTGGCAGGTGGTAGTTTTTTAATGGTAGCCATGATATCTTCAGCTTCCAGCCTGGCGATAACGGAGTTATCGATAGACGGCGCCATAGCATCTTCCAGTTCGATAGGGTTGAACTTATTCTGACTTTTAATATAATCTATGCCTTCATTGGCGACAATCCGTTTGATCCATGCATACATGGTCCCTTTTGTTGCATCATAGGTGTGCATACTTTTGAAGATCTTCACAAATGCATGGCTCATGATATCTGCCGCATCTGCTTCACTTCTTGCATAACGCATCGCGATAGACATAGCAAAGCTGTAGAACAGCCGGTAAAGCTGTTCCTGCGCCTTGCGGTTATTGGCAAGGCAGCCTTCAATAAGGAGTGATATGTCCTGCTCCTGGCTTTGCAATGTTATTCAGATAATGCGGTTTGCTTACTGGCGTTCTATTTGCTTTAACAAGATGGCGGTTCCCATGGCCGAAAGGATGAACTTGAGTTTTTCTTCCTGGTCATTGTACAGCCAGATCGCTTTATCCATGGAGTCGATGATGCCGACAACGCCGTCTTCCGTGCTCAGTTCATAACCGGAAAGTATTCTGGCGCCCAGCAGGGTATTGGATACTTTCCCGTTTTTATTCATAAAGGTATTGAGGTTAAGCGTCCTTATCTTAACGGTATCCCTGCCATTGGTCGCATACCCCTCTTCTTCCACATAAGGTGCATCGAAAATGCGGTGTGAAGTGTCTTTCCGGATATCATAGTTCCGGGCCATCAGTAAAGACCAGAGTCCTGTGCCGCTGGTGTCGTTGGGCACGATGGCTGCCGTATAGATATAACTGGAATTGAGCAGGGTGGAATATTCGCCCCCGATGACGGGGATGCGGCCGGCGTTTAATACGACATCATGACTATCGTAAAACTCTGAACCGAAAATCTCTGCGCTGTTATGGGTATTGGTCAGGGTATACCTGATCTTAGCCTTTTCATGCTTCCCTTCTTCCATCATTTCCGCTCCGAATATATTTCCCAGTACTTCCGGCGCAGGAATCCAGACATTGTTATAACGGACGCTAGACTTGATATGCCAGCCTCTTTTGATGCGGGAAGTAGAATAATCCCCAAAGCTCAGGTGCTGATTCACCATCCAGCCTTGTGCTCCTTTAACGGGATAACGGGTGGATACGCTGCTGAACTGGTCAGGTACAGCCAGCTTTGTGGTGCTACAGGAGACTGTTACAGCGAGTAGTATAGGTAAACATATGCGTCTCATTCGTCTCATTTGTCAATATTAATTAGTTTCAGTGATATAGGTAATACCCCCGGGGAAGGGGAAAGGGTTGGGTAAGATGCAAAAAAAAACTTTAAATTATAGAGGAAGCTGATAATGAAAGGACAATACATATTTATACCATTTAATTGGTCCTGATCTAAATACTTATTTGTGAAGCAATTACTTATTATCTCTTTCCTACTGACCTTACACTTTGTCACGGCGCAGCACAAAGTCTCCTTTTAGAATTTTGGATAATGACCGGGTTGGGTTTATTGATGATAAAGGAAAAGTGGATTAGCGGGGAATTAAATGGGAAATATTCCCTGTATACAGATATTAACAAAAAGCAAACATGTTGTGTCTCTCTGACACTCCCTCCGCAAAAAAGCGGCTCATGTATGATCTAAAAAGCTTATTTTTAATATAACGCACTGAGTCGTATTCCATGTTAATGAAAAATTTGCTGCTTCCACTGTTATTGCTGGTAAGCTATGCCTATGCACAGCCATCCTACCAGTTCTCTTCTTTAGATGTGAACAATGGTTTATCCAATAACCAGGTAAATTCCATTTATAAAGATGCCAGGGGATTTATGTGGTTTGGTACCATGAGCGGATTAAACCGTTATGACGGTTATGCGTTTAAAACATTCCGGCATAGTGCAGAACCTGGCGTTATTAACGACGACTACATCACCGGTATCTATCCCGCACCGAATAATCAGCTTTTTATCAGAACAAGGAACGGGGACAATTTCTATAATCCGGTCACAGAACAGTTCTCCGATGCGACTACCTGGCTGAAGAAAAAAGGTTTGTCTGAATACGGCATCACCAGTGTCGCACAAACAGGCCGCAACTGGTGGATCGCTTATAATGATGCCCGGTTATACAAAACAGACAGCACCGGCCGTACCACTAAAATATTACTGCCGGATAGGGCCAATGCGGCTATTGCCGATCTGCAGGGGGAAGGAGACAAGCTGCTGGTTATCCTTTATCTGAACGGAGATGTGGAAAAACTGGACATTGCCAGTAATAAGATTATCTATCGCAATTCCAATATCAGGAAATACATCGGTAAACCTCCCTTAGCCCTGCGCATCTTCATAGACGCAGCAAAGGATATGTGGGTGTATATGCCGGGAAGTGATTTCGGGGTGGCTTATCTGAACCGGACGGATGGTAAAGTGAAAATGCTATCCAGTAAAACAGGGGCTTTGAACAATGATATTGTCAATAGTATTGTGGAAGACGATAAACATTTCATCTGGATTGGTACAGATCACGGAGGAATTAACCTGATTGATAAGAATAACAATTTTAAGTCCCGCTTTCTTGTGAATAAAGAAGGCGATCTGAAGACCATTGCAGAGAATGCCGTCTATGCACTCTACAAAGATAATTTCGGCATTATCTGGTGTGGCACCTACAAAAGAGGACTTAGTTATTTCACTGAGAATATGGTGAAATTTCCCTTGTATAAGCATAGCCATGCTGATAATAACAGCCTGAGTTATAATGATGTCAATTGCTTTGCAGAAGATGAAAAAGGGAATATCTGGATTGGTACGAATGGCGGCGGACTGATTTACTTCGACCGTGTCAATCAGACCTTCAAACGCTTTCAGCATGATCCTTCCAATGATAACAGCATCAGCAAAGATGTGATCGTCAGTCTCTATGTGAATAACTACAATGATCTCTGGATCGGTTATTATTTCGGAGGAATGGACTTCTACAGCAACGGACGTTTTAACCATTATCGCCATGAGGAGGATGATCCGAATAGTCTGGCGAATAAGTCCGTCTGGAAGATATACCGTGATCAGCGGAACAATTTCTGGGTAGGTACCCTGGGCGGAGGACTGGACCGGTTTGATCCTGGTAATGGCATCTTCTATCACAACAATGTCAATATGCCGGCATCCGTTCATTCCAATTATATCTCCGGATTCGCAGAAGACAACAGGGGGAACCTGTGGATCGCCACTGCCTATGGTATTGACGTGCTGGATAATTCAAAAGGCGTCTTTGTACACTATCTCAGTTCCACCCATCAACTGAGTAATGATAATGTCAGTTCGCTGCTCTATGACAAACGAGGGCATATGTGGGCAGGTACCCGTGCCGGTCTGAATGTATTTGATGAAAAAGTACAGCAATTCAGATCGTTTACGGTGAAGGACGGTCTGCCGGATAATAACATCATCACCATGCTGGAGGATAATGAAGGGTATCTATGGGCGAGTACTTCCAACGGACTTAGCCGGATCGCGGTAAAGGATGGCCCGGAAGGACTCAGCATCAGCTGTCGGAATTACGATGATAAAGACGGTTTGCAAAGCAAGGCATTCAATGTGAATGCGGCATTTAAACTCAGTACCGGCGAACTTATCTTCGGTGGTGCTGATGGGTTTAACCTGTTTGATCCTTCTTCTCTGCCACGGAATAATACACGTCCTGATGTGGTATTTACCGGACTCCGTTTATTCGACCGTAATATTGAAGTCAATGCAAAAGTGCATGACAGGGTATTGTTGCCGGAAGCCTTATCTGTCACCAAAGAAATTGTGCTTAAACATAATGAAAACGATTTTTCGCTTGAATTTGCCGCACTGAATTTTATCAATACGGAGAAGAATAAATATGCGTATCGCCTGGATCAGTTTAATGATAACTGGTTGATCGCAGATGGCAGCACCCGGCGTATTACCTATACCAATATCAATCCCGGTACTTATACCTTACAGGTGAAGGCGGCCAATGAAGATGGTTTTTGGAATGAAGAGGGCATTTCACTGAAGATTATTGTAAAACCGCCTTTCTGGAAAACGCCGCTGGCCTATATCATCTATGTACTTTTGACCGTGGCCATATTATTACTGCTGCGCCGTAGTGTGATCAGAAGGGCGCATAAGCGCTTTACACTGGAACAGGAAAGACAGGAAGCCAGGCGTATGCATGAAATGGATATGATGAAGATCCGTCTGTTTACAAACCTTAGTCATGAGTTCAGAACACCGGTCTCCCTGATCCTGTCACCACTGGAAGAGATTATGCAGCAAAGCGGTGAACAAAAAGAGAAAGGTAAGTTCCAGCTGATCTACCGGAATGCAAAACGATTATTGATACTGGTGAATCAACTAATGGATTTCCGGAAGATGGAAATGCAGGAGCTGCGTTTAAACCCTACCTGGGGCGATATAGCTGTGTTTATCCGGGAAGTAACTTTTTCATTCGCTGATCTGGCAGAAAGGAAACAGATCCTCTTCTCCTATAAAAGCAATGCTCCGCATGTCTATACCTATTTCGACAATGATAAAATAGAAAGGATCCTGTTTAATCTCCTGTCCAATGCTTTTAAGTTTACGCCAAGCGGCGGAGCGGTGCATGTGGAGGTAAACAGTAATAAAGATGAACAAGAGAAGACCTGGCTGGAAATGAAAGTAAGAGATACCGGTATCGGCATCCCTGAGGAAAGACATGAAAAGGTATTTGAACAGTTTTTCCAGAGTGATATGCCGGGAGGGTTGATGAACAGGGGGAGTGGTATCGGACTAGCTATTACCCGTGAATTTGTGAAACTGAATAATGGAACGATCACCGTAGAGAGCGAGGTGAATAAAGGCAGCTGTTTTACGGTAAGACTGCCTTTAGAGACCTGTGAACAGCCGGAGGTGGCAGACGAGCCGCAGGAAGGCGTAAAAGACCAGCTATTGACAGAAGATCCCCTGTTCGCGGAAGAGCTGCCGGAAGAACTGTCAGAAGAGGAGCTGGCCACCGATACCCAACGGCAAACCGTCCTCCTGATAGAAGACAATGAAGACTTCCGTTTTTACCTGAAGGAGAACCTGAAAGACTGTTATCATATTATAGAAGGAGCAGATGGTATTGCCGGCTGGCAGAAAACCCTGTCAGGGCATCCGGATCTGGTCATGAGTGATGTGAATATGTCGGGCATGAACGGAATTGACCTGTGCAGGAAGATCAAAAATGACCCGCGGACCAAACATATCCCTGTCATCCTGGTAACGGCAGCTGCCGGAGAACAGGAACAGCTCCGCGGACTGGAAGCCGGGGCAGCCGATTACCTGGTAAAACCTTTCAATTTTGAGATCATGTTATCCAGGGTACGTAATCTGCTGGCCAGACCATTGCCGGCGAAACATCAGGTGAGTCTGCCGGAACTGCAAAACGCTGAAAATGAGGCATCCCCTAATGAGAAGTTCCTCCGTCGGGTGCTGGAAATAGTAGAACAGAATCTGTCCAATGCCGGGTTCTCCGTAGAAGAACTTAGCCGGGAACTTTATATGAACCGGGTCTCCCTGTATCGTCGTATTTTCAACCTGACCGGTCAGACGCCGGTAGAGTTTATACGTATGATCCGTATCAAAAGGGCTGCACAGTTATTATCTAAAACCGAAATGAACGTTACCGAGGTCGCCTATGAGGTAGGATTCAACAACCCGAAATACTTCGCCAAGTACTTCAAAATGGCTTATAATATGCTGCCCTCTGCCTATGCAACCGCGGCCCGAAAGTAGGTATTGCAATAAATGATGCCCGTAAAGCAACATTTGATACCCCTCCTGCAACATTTTATCCTATTTAATAAACATTCTACAGCCCTCTTTCTCCCGGAGGGATGATACTTTTATCCTACAAGGGGAACACGATATGAGCAATGATGACCAAAATCAAACGAATCGCGCATTAATCTAAAAACTTAATTCTTCCACGCTATGAAACGAGCCAGTATTACTGGAAAATCGTACCTGACGGTATGGGTAATGATTTTCTTTTGGGCTGTCACTATGCCTGCGCAAGCACAAACCCAGTCTGACCCGGGACGAAAGATCTCCGGCAGCGTTACCGCCGGAGAAACAGGCACACCTGTTCCGGGGGCTTCAATTACTATTAAAGGGACAAAAAGAATGACCACAACTGACGGGGCAGGGAATTTTAGTATCCCGGCTGCTCCGGGAGAGGTAATTAATATTGCCTCCATGGGTTTCATTACCCGGGAATTCAAGGTAGGTAATTCCGCCACTGTGAATGTAGTGATGCAGGAAGATTACCGCAAACTGAATGACGTGGTGGTCGTCGGGTATGGTAAAATGAAGAAAACAGACCAGAGCAGTGCGCAGGTCTCCATTACCTCCACAGAAGTCAACCGTACCATCAATACCACCATCGACCAGGCTATACAGGGCCGTGCCGCCGGTGTGTATGTTACACAAAACTCCGGGCAACCGGGTGGTGGTATCTCCGTGAATATCCGTGGTGTTAATACCCTCAGCGGTACCAATGAACCGCTGTATGTCATCGATGGGGTACAGATGCAACCGGCTACGGTGTCTTATGGAGCGACCAGTTCTGTTAATCCGCTGGCAGGGATCAATCCTTCGGATATAGAGTCCTTAGAGATACTGCAAGGACCTTCTGCCACTGCGGTATATGGTTCCCGGGCCACCAATGGGGTGATCCTGGTGACTACCAAAAGAGGGAAGTCCGGACAGATGAAACTGTCTTATAACTATCTCTATTCGCTGCAGGACAAACCGGAGGCAGTCAATACCATGACATTGCAACAGTTTGCCATCATGAACAATGAAATAGCCCAGTTGCTGAACCGTACCCCTACACCGGAATTTCAGAATCCCGGTGTGTTAGGGAAGGGGACGAACTGGCAGGATGCCCTGTTCCGTACTGCTTCATTACAGAAGCACCAGGTGAATATCAGCGGAGGCGCCAGCAATACCACCTATTATATGTCAGGCGAGTATTTTGACCAGGAAGGGGTGGCAATCGGTTCTGATTTCAACCGTTACTCTTTCCGCCTGAACCTGGATAACCAGGCTTTCAAATGGCTGAAGCTGAGTACGTCCCTGAACTTCTATCAGACGAAGGAAAAACTGGCGTCTACCAGTGAAGACGTAATCAGAAATGCCATTAACCTGGCCCCTAATATTCCCGTGAAAAATGCAGATGGCAGCTGGGGCGGTGCTACGGAAAATGAGTATGGTTCCAATGCGAAATATGCGCCGCTGAATCCTGTTGCAATCGCCAGTCTTGTGAGCAATGATTATAAACGTACCGGTGGACTGGGCGGCGCTACTGCCGAAATCTCGATCATAAAAGGACTGACCTTCCGCACCAGCTTTAACGGGAATTTCGAATATACAGATGGCAGCAAGTTTATTCCTACCTATCAGTTAGGTTATAATGTCAATGAGAAAGCTTCGCTCGCAGTATCCAACGGAAAGAACTTCTACTGGAACCTGAACGAATTACTGCAATACTCCCGTGATATCGGTAAGCATAGTTTCAGTGTGATGGTGAGCCACGAGGCACAGGCATGGAACTATCAGGGTTTCTCTGCACAGCGTGTAGGATTCGCCAGCAACAGTATCCCTTCTCTCAACCTGGGTAATGCCTTAGGACAAACAACGGGTAGTTACAAAGGATCGGGTGCACTTGAATCTTATCTCGGCCGTGTTAACTACACGTACGATAACAAGTATATCGTCCAACTGGCTGGCAGAGCAGATGGTTCCTCCAACTTTGGTGCAGATGACAGATGGGGATATTTTCCTTCTGTATCGGTAGCCTGGCGTCTGACAGGGGAGGAATTTATGAAATCATTACCCTTTATCAACGAACTGAAGATCCGTGCAGAATATGGTACGACCGGTAACAATGGTAGCGGTGGTGCACAGTTCTCTTCCCTGACTTCTGTGACTACGCCATGGGGCGCAGGTTTCCGTACCGGACAGTATGGTAACTCCGGACTCAAATGGGAATCCACCGAAACAAAGAACATCGGTTTTAACATGAGTGTATTAAAAGACCGTATACAACTGGAAGGTGATTTCTATATCAAGAAAACTGACAACCTGCTGATGCCTAATCCATTGCCTGCCTATATGGGTACACAGGGAGAAGGCGCTATCAATGCTCCAATTGTAAATATCGGGGCGATGCAGAACAAAGGTTTTGGTATTACACTGAATACGGTTAATATAGATAACAAACAGGGTTTCAGCTGGAGGACCAATTTCAATATCTCTTCTTTCAAAACAAAGATCACGAAGTTCTATTCTGATGCTGCTTTCCTGTCAAGGTCTGCCTGGTTCATGAATAACTTTACCTCCCGTTCTGTGATCGGCGATGCGCCCTGGCAGTTCTATGGTTATGTCGCAGAAGGACTGTTTCAGTCTGTCGATGAAATCAACAGCAGCGCTATTCCTGCACAATCTGACGGTACCCGTTTACCTGTGGCTAAAGACGGTGGCGTATGGGTGGGCGATATCAAATACAAAGACCTGAATGGGGATAATATCATCGATTCACGTGATCAGACATTTATCGGTAACCCCTGGCCAAAGCTGACTTTTGGTTTGACAAATACTTTTTCATGGAAAGGATTTGACCTGAGTGTATTGATGACCGCTGCACAGGGCAATGACATCTTCAATTATCTCCGTTTTGAGAATACGAATCCGAATAATATCAATCTCGGCCGGAACTTGTTACAGGAATCATTTAATTATGCACGCGTCGGAGATGTAGGTGGTAAGACCATCTTAGAGAATCCCGGCGCCAATGTACCCAGGATTGTAGGCACAGATGTAAACGGTAACGGCAACCGTTTTACGAACCTCTATGTAGAAGACGGATCTTATATCCGCATTAAGAATGTACAGTTAGGATATAACATTCCACATGCATTACTGAGACAACAGTCTGTCGTTAAAAACATCCGCCTGATCGCAGGTGTACAGAACCTGGCCACTTTCACCAAATACAAAGGATACGATCCTGAAGTAGGTTCTTATCTCGGTAAGGAAGTGCAGCTGAGCAGTCAGCTGATTGGTGTGGATGCCGGTCGCTATCCATTGACCCGCTTGTATAGCGCAAGTGTGGCGGTTGATTTTTAATGAGCTTTAAAACTGACAGTATGAAAAAGACAAACTATCATATATATCTGATCGCCCTTGCCTGTACGCTTTTCGCCGCAGGTTGTAGTAAAGACTTCCTGAACAGGCCACCGGAAGACGCTATCGTAGATGTGAACTTCTATCAGACGACTGATCAGATACTCGCCGGAACGGCCCCGCTGTACAACATTGTATGGTTTGCTTATAACGATAAAGCTTCTCATGGTATCGGAGATGGCAGAGCGGGCATATTGATGTCGGGTTCCTACCAGGTGGATAATATCCGTATGCAGACGACGGATGTTACACCGGAAGTATATAGTTCCTGGACTTCTTTTTTCAATGTGGTGGCACAGGCCAATCAGATTATCAGCAACCTGGTTACTTATACAGCGCCGACGGTACCTGAGAATGTGAAACAGGCAGGTATTGCAGAAGGCCGTTTTATGCGTGGTGTGGCTTATTCTTACCTGGTACAGAACTGGGGAGCAGTGCCGATCATCGCAGATAATAAAGTATTGCTGACAGATACTTCTATCAGCCGTAATACTATAGCATCTGTATGGGAATTTATCATCCGTGACATCCGTTTTGCCGCAGAAAATCTTCCGGCTGCACCGATGCAGAAGGGGCGTCTGACAAAGTGGGCGGCGGAAGGGATGCTGGCGAAAATGTACCTGACACGCGCCGGTATTTCCGGTTCAAAGAATCAGACAGATCTGGACAGTGCCGCCTGGTATGCCAATGATGTGATTATGAACAGTGGTGCGGCATTGATGGATAATTACGAAGACCTCTTCCTGGTGAAGAACAACAATAATTCAGAGAGCCTGTTTGCCTTACAATGGAAGTATGATGGCGACTGGGGGACACAGAACAGTGTGCAGGCATTCCTGGCCTATGGTTCCGAAATAACAGGATTCGGTGATGGTTGGGGAGGAGATCTCGGGGCATCCTTAGATCAGCTGAAATTATACAGGATAGATGATAAGCGTCGTAAGGGAACGTTCATGTTCCCTGGTGATCATTATTCCTATATCCATCAGTCGGTAGATGATCCCAATAATCCCGGCAAGAAGATCATACAGGAATTGCAGGTGCCCTGGAACTACGTGGGTACGGAGCGATACAATGCAAGGGCATGGGTGAAGAAATATGTGGTGGGCCGTCCGGAAGATAATGATGGTAAGGTGACGCAGCAGCATACAGAGATTAATACCTATATGTTACGACTTGCGGATGTATACCTGATCTATGCGGAAGCATTGCTGGGGAAGTCTGCTTCTACTACTAATGCACAGGCATTGCTGTACTTCAATAAGGTGAGAAAAAGAGCGGGTGTACCTGAAAAGACGGTGCTTACCTGGGATGATATTTATATTGAAAGAAGACTGGAGTTAGCTATGGAAGGACAGGCCTGGTATGATCTCGTGAGGTTGTATTACTATGATCCTGCGAAAGCGATTTCGCTGATTAATGCGCAGGACAGGGGTACTTATCGTGTTGCTGCCAATGCTGCTACGAATGCGACTTCCTGGACGATCACTTCTGATGTGCCGGCATTCTACAATGTGACTCAGAGCAATTTCCTGTTGCCGTTGCCGGCGGCTGAACTGACTGCTGCACCTAATTTAAGGAAGCCCCCGGTACCTTATCAATTCTAATTAAAACTGACTGATCATGACCCGTAATATATTCACGTTTATCCGTTATATGAACAGGTTGCCGTTGTATTTATTGATCCTGTTCACTGTGTTTTGCGCTGCCTGTTCCAAGGACGACGGCAGCAGTGGTGCGCCGCCTGTCGTGACAGGTGTCAGTCTGCTGGATGCCAGCAAGACAGACAGTACTTTCGCCGGGACTCTGCCTGGTACTTTAATCCTGATCACAGGACAAAACCTTGATGGTATCGTTAAAATAGCTTTTAACGGGCAAGCGGCGTACTTTAATCCCACTTACAATACCCGTACGCACCTGATAGTCACGATCCCGGATAATGCGCCTACAGAGGCTACAGATCCGGATGTACCCAATACCATCCATATCATCACCAGTCATGGTGAAACAAGTTATTCATTCACCCTGGAAATTCCTCCTCCATCGATTGTCGCCATATCGAATGAAAATGCGCTGGCAGGAGATTCCCTTATCATTTATGGTTCCAGCTTATGGCTGATCGACAAAATCGTGTTTCCTGGAGGTAGAGAAGTAACCGATTTTATCGCAGACGATGCAGGAACCAGGGTAGGGATGATCATGCCGGCGCTGGGGGATGATACCGGGAGACTGGTCATACAGGCGAAATATGGTACGGCTGTCTCGGATGGTCCGCTGAATGATCATGAGAGCGGAAATGTGATCAGTAATCTGACGGCTGACGGGGAGACAGGTGAGAAGGCTGTTTTTAACTGGGCTTACTGGGGCGCTAACAGAACGACAGATGCCACTTTGTTCCCCGGTACAAGAGGAGGCTATTTACAGAACATTTTCGGTGGCGTAGGTGTGAATGATGGCGCATGGTGGAATGGTAACCGTTCGGGTAACTTCAATGATGTACCGATGTTCACGGCTGCGATCATGACGGAGCAGGCTTCCAGTTATGCATTGAAGTTTGAGATCAGCACAAAAGAGCCCTGGACGGCTGGTGTAAATGTGTTGCGTTTCGGAGATAATTATGCGTATCGCTATATGCCATGGTCAGGCGCTGCCGGTGCAAAGTTTGAAACGAAAGGCGCGTGGCAGACGATAACGGTGCCTTTGTCTGCTTTCAAAACAGTGGCAGATGGTAAAGAAGGTACCGGTGCGGGTGCACAGACAATGGGCGACCTGTTGAAAGCAGGTGGTGTGGTAGCTTTTGGTTATCGCTTCATTACAGAAGATGCACCTGTAGACGTCTACAATGCTGCATATGACAATTTCAGGATAGTGAAGATCAGATAGTAATATCAATGACAGGTCTGCAGTAGTTTTACTGCGGACCTGTTATAGCACAAACTTATTAATACGTATTTAAGAATGAAGCGCATATTGGTCCTGTTTTTTTTATGTTCGGAAATATTGTTGTGTACGGCCTGCAACAAAAACAGTGGTGAACCATACGAGGGAGAAGAGACGGACACCTCCGGTACTACGGTGATAGTACCTGAAGATCCTGCACTGGCGTCCAGTATAGGCTTCTTTATGTCGTCATGGGCGCCAAAGACTTTTAAGGCAGGCACTTTCACGGAAGCCGCATTGCCTGGATCTGCCCCGTATCTCGTTACGGTGGATGCATCGACGATCACTACGAAGATTTCTCCTGCGCTGTTTGGCAATAACAGCAATCCCTATATGAGCCAGATGGTGAATCAGCCGAAACTGATAGGACATCTGACTAATCTGCGTACGGGTATTATCCGCTTTCCCGGAGGGAATATCAGCAGTGTGTATTTCTGGAACGGACAGGTAGGTATACCGCCTGCGGATGCACCTGTACAGCTGACAGATGCAGATGGAAACAAGACAGATCCCGGGTATTGGTATGGTAACAATACGGCTGACTGGACATTGTCTGTCAACAACTATTACAGTATGTTACAGCAAACGGGGAATGAGGGAATGATTACGGTGAATTATGGCTACGCCAGATATAGTACTGCTGCGAATCCGGTTGCTGCTGCGGCACACCTGGCGGCAGACTGGGTAAGGTATGACAACGGACGTACCCGTTACTGGGAGATCGGTAATGAAAGTAATGGCACCTGGCAGGCCGGTTACAGAATAGATGTAACGCAGAATAAGGATGGGCAGCCACAGGTGATCAGCGGAGAGTTATATGGCCGTCATTACAAGGTATTTGCTGACTCTATGCGTAAGGCAGCAGCAGAAACAGGAAAGACCATTTACATCGGCGCTCAGTTGCTGGAGCATGAGCCGGCCATCTGGGCGACCGATACCGATAAAAAATGGAATGCCGGCGTATTACAACAGGTAGGCGCTACAGCTGATTTTTATATCGTTCATAGTTATTTCACCCCTTATAATACGAATTCAAATCCGCAGGAAATACTGGCTTCTGCCGCTACTGTCACGAAAGCTATTTATGATCATGTCAATGGTTCTTTTACTGCGAATAGCGTGGCGGCAAAACCTGTTGCGCTGACGGAGTGGAACATATTTGCTGTAGGTTCTCAGCAGATGGTATCGCAGGTGGCAGGTATGCACGCGGTGATGGTATGGGGAGAGCTGATCCGTAATAAATTTGGTATGTCCAGTCGCTGGGACCTGGCAAATGCATGGGAGAACGGTAATGACCATGGATTATTCAGTCAGGGAGAATCGCTTTCAGGTGAGACAAAATGGACGCCCAGACCCGCTTTTTATTACCAGTATTTCTTTCAGAAATTCCTGGGAGACAGAGGAATTAATGCAACTGTAACAGATAGTAATTCGAGTATCAGTGCCTATGCGTCAACATTCAGTTCCGGAGAGGTGGGATTGACATTGGTGAACAGGGCAAATATTACACGTAATGTGACGGTGAATTTTAAGAATTTTCTTCCCGGGGCCCGTTTCTACTGGTATGTGTTGACAGGAGGGGAGGGAGTGACTGGTTTTTCACGGAAGGTATTTGTAAATGGTGCAGGACCGACGGGCGTATCCGGAGGGCCGGATAATTATGCGGCGCTGATCCCTTACGGAGGCAGTGCGACAGGAGGGGTGAAGGTATCTTTACCACCAATGAGTGTGGTGAATATGGTGATAGAAAAGAAATAGAGTTATATTTGAGAAATAAATAATATAACTCTATGTCATGAAATGGATAAAAGATGTCAACATATTTATCCTGAGTACTTTAGGTGTATTTTTAGCTGCCGGTTGTATCACCCAGGCAAGTAGTCCCTCTCCGACTGACAGCATCATGACTGACAGTGCCGCGGTGGCCATTGACAGTATTACTGCCACAGCAGATATGATAGCGGAGCCTGATTCATTGCAGGGGGAAATGTATGTAATTGATGGTTTGATAGGGTTGATTGCTGAATCGTCTTTACAGCTGTCAAATGCCAGTATGCCGCCGGTGGCTGGCAGGGATACGCTGAATGCAACGCTTTATCATGAAAACGGGCATCCGGTTGAAATGAGCTATACGCTTTTTGAAGATGGCGGGGCTGCTGCGGGGATAGGTAATATGTATTTCTTTGCCGATTATCCGATCGTCAGTGAACTGGCATATGGTGATACGCATATCTATAATGTGCTGAGAAAAGATAGTACCTTCTTTTCCTTCAGCAGAAACGGACGTAATTATTTTAAGCTGATCACATTGCCGGAAGGGGCGGAGGACCTGCGGATCGCACATCTGATCAAGGATGCGGCTGATATGTTACAATTGTATCCACGGAATAAGATCCGGTTTAATGTACCTTCCGTGCCTTTAAGAGGAGATCTGAAACTACTGGCGGTAGCGGATGTACCGATGTATGAATGGCCGGATTCTACTTTACCATCGATACTGGTGATCCCTGAAAACGCGGTGCTGGGATTTATGGGCGCGAACATGCAGGAGGTGGTAACAGATGGTAAGAAATGGATCTGGTATGAGGTGACGTGTGGCGGCGTACATGGATGGATCAATGGACATCCTGCATTTGTGCAGGAGCGGAATGATGAAGTTTATTAGTTGGTTGTGTATATAAAAATAAAAGCCTTTCAGTGTAATGCTGAAAGGCTTTTTTAATGTGATTAGAAGTCAACATCATCAGCGATATTGCCGCCATTTTCATCGGCAAATTTTCTGGCGTATTCCTGTCTTTTCGCGTCCATATAGTTGGTGTACTCCAGGATTTCTTCATCGCTCAGAGAAGATTGTAACTGCATCCACTGCATAGCTACTTCCTGGAAGTCGCCCAGCGAGATACCGTAGTTCGTCTGTATCCATTGTGCGCCGTCCAGACCTGCTTCATATGCTGCGGTACGTGCGCCACACAGTTCTTCGTAGAAGTAACGGTCTGTCGCCAGTCTTTGCAGATTAGCAGCATTACCTGCGCCACCAGCAGGTTGCAGACCACCTAATTTAGGGTGTTCGCCAGCCTGTGCAAAGTAAGTACCCATCTGCGTGATTACGATGAAGTCGGAATCTTCCTGCATACGCTGTGTCCATCCCTGGCTTGCGTCTTCCCATACCGGAATTTCTACTCCGAGAGCAGCACAGATCGTATCAACAGCTACACCGTTTGCCAGTTTTGCGTTGGCTGCGGAATAATCGAATAAGCTGATACCGTGAATAGGTTCGAAAAGGGGGTTGTTCTGACTCATGGTTCTGTTGTTTTTTATATTTTACTAAAGATTTATGCTACGTTTACCATCATATTGCTTGTAGTTATTCTGCAGCGATATGAAGAATTTTTCGTGATGTTCTTTCAGGTCGGGGAGTAAGCCGTTCAGTTCATCAAAGATGTTCCTGTAATATTTATCCAGCTGTGCGGGTATTTCGTCTTCTGCTGCCACGCGTTGATTGTTCAGCGCAAGTAGTTGTGCATAGAGCGGACCACTTTTCGCCTGCAGTTCCTGGAAGCTCATTTTCAGTTGCAGGTTATGCATCTGTTGATAGAGTGCTTCTTCTTCCGCTCTTTTCTGTTCGTGTGCATCCATGAAATGTTTGCTACGCTGTTCTGCCAGTTTACGGGCGTTCTGTTCCAGGTCGCGGGCGATCACACCAGGTTCGAAGATGTTCTGCGTATTACAGGAGGGGCAGTTGACATAAGCACTATGATAGTATACCTGTGCGATCTGCAGGTTGTCTCCGCATTGTGTACAAAGGACGGATTTACATTGCTGCATGTATTGATTCACCATGTCCAGGAAGATCGGCTCATAGTTCTTTCTTTCTACCTGTTCGGTGGCGGCGTCCATCCGGTGTTGCAGCTCGTCTTCCCAGTTATTGGCTTTTTCAGCGCAACGGTGACGCCATTCGTGTACGAGACGATAGGCATCAGAACCGGCAGACAGTATATCCGAATAACGGCTGTAAGCAGGCTCTATCTGTGTTTCCATTACTTCTCTTACTTTCTCCCGCATATTGGTGGCCTGTCCTTTAATGCCGGAAGAGAAGCGGTAATAGGCTTGTCCGAAACGGTCGTCAGTCGCCATGATAGCAGGGGCTTCAGCGATGAAACCGGCGATCAAAAGGTCGATACGGTCATTCAGTTTTGCAAGGAAATTGTCCAGTCTTGATTCAAGCGCTGCCAGTTCACTTTTAATGGTTTCGGTTTGGAGTTTGTCGTCCTGTGATTGTCCGCGGTTAAATAAACCCATAACTAAATTGTAGAATTATCAGATCCTTTAATGTAGTGTCCGTCGCTGAGCGTTGTGTTAATGAAAGTATGTCCGCAGTAGGCGCAATGTGTCAGTCCGTCCTGTTTGGCACGTCCTGCACCGCAGTTGGGGCAGGCGGCTTGATTGGTGCCTGGGTTAAAGTCTTCGGCTTTTCCACTATAAGGTTCCTGTGATACGGCGCGCTGCTTCATACGTTCTATGAACGACGGCTTTTTATTGTCATTCTCCATCCTCTTATAGTTTGGATAAGATGTCGGCTTTTTTTGCTTTATATTCTTCTGCATCGATCAGTCCGTTGTCGTGCAGCGTTTTGAGCTGTTTCAACTTAGATTCAAGATCGTCTGCGGGTTTTGCGTCTGTTTTCTGCGCATTCATGGCACTCATCATATAGGCCATGGCAGCGCCTTGCTGGGCGGCATCGTTGAGTGCTGTTCCCGTTTGACCAACAGCGTTAGCCTGATTGAATTTCAGATAAGTATCCATATCCTTCACCATGTTCATGTTGGTCATGGTGTCAAAATGTTTGGCCACTTCATCGGGCAGGTTGACACTGCTGACAACAAACGCTGTTACTTCGATGCCAAAGGCTTCAAAATAAGGCTGAATGAGTGGTTTTATCTTATTGTTCAGGTCAGTTAGATTGCCTGCAATATCGAGTACCTGGATATGCGCGTTGGCTAATGCTTCACCGAATTTAGGCGCGATAAAATCTCTCAGTTTGTTTTGCAGATCCATTACAGACAACCAGGGGAGGGTGCCGGCATATTCCCGGAAGAACTTCGCCGTATCGGCAATGCGTACATTGTAACTACCGAAGGCTCTTACACGGACCTGGCCGAACTGTGCATCCGACAACATGATCGGAGCAGGGGTACCCCATTTGAGGTTGACAAATTGTTTGGCAGAGAGATAATAGACATCTACTTTAAACGGGGCCTGAAAGCCATATTTCCATCCTTTCAGTCTGCTTAAGAGGGGAATGTTTTCTGTACTCAGTGTATGCGTACCGGCTTCGAATACGTCGGCCAGTTTACCTTCACTTAACAAAAGTGCTTTTTCGGATTCACGAACAATCAGTTTTGCGCCGTTTTTAATGTCTGCATCCCGGTGCGGAAATTTCCACATGAGCAGATTAGGGTCTTTCTCGGTCCACTCAATGATTTCAATAAATGGTAAGTTCATGGTTTTCAGTTATAACTAATAAATGCTGGGGCATTCGTTTATTAATTATGCTACAAAGATATATACATAACGGGGCGAAAGATATAACTGAAAATCGGGATTTTCTATATAAAAAATGTTAATACTGCTTTAAGTCTCTCCGGATAAAATCAACCCATTCAGTCTGAGGTATTTTGCTTAAATCTTTTTCTGGTTGCAATCCGGTGGCATCAATAGGCGCTGTATCTGTCCAGCTGGATTTCGTATCCGGTATTGCCAGGTAATAGCCTTTAAACGGAAGTGGTGTACTTTGAGGCATACCTGCATAATCCATCATGCCAAGCGTAGATGTGCCATAGCGTATTATCTTTTTGCTTTGCTTTGACACCTGAAAAAAGTACTCTGTTGAACTTCCACATAGTTCATCAAAAACCAGTGCTATCAGAACTGGATGAGGTGTAATGGAATCAAGCGGTATTGTGACGGATGGAATGGTGTAAAATGCTGTTTTCGCAAGCGGCATTTCTTTATATATCTGTTGGTACTGTTGTACAAGTGAAGGTGTATAGTATTTCTTTAGTTCATCCTGAATAGGATTTTCTACCAGAGGTTTTATTTCTGCCAATACCCGTTGTGTGTTTTTGGGAGAGAGCCGAAGATAATTATTCCCCTGACCGATCGGTTGTGTCATCAGGTAGGGTAAAAGATAAGCCCATCCTGTGTTACCTCCACCGTTATTTCTCAGATCAACGATCAGATATTTTGTATGACGGATGATGGAGTCATTATCGCTGATCAGTTTTTGAACAAGATTGTCCCTGCTGAAGGTAGGTATTTTCAGATATGCGGTTTGCTGATCCAGTTGTTTAAAATCTAAGCCGAAGTTGTAGTTCTTCCATGTGGCCAACTCTGTTTGCTCTGTTGCATTCATTTCTTTGGGATATACTTTTCCCCAGAGTTCTGCATTCCAGAGTCTTAATACACCCCCTTGTAGCTGAGCAGGATAGTCCATTGTGAGGTAGTTGTATTTTTCATAGGAATAGCCACGGGTAGTTTTGTTAATGGTACAATAGACTAAACCGACGGGAATTTTTTTGTCAAGACTCTTGATGACAATGCCTTCATAGTTTCCGCTGGGTGTTTGTCTGATGGCTATTTGCAGAGTGCTATCAGGATTGGTCCAGATGCCTTCCAGTGGTTGACGTTTTTTAAGCAATGATTTTCTGAGCTGTGCTTCGTTGAATGTGGATAAGCGCCATTGTGTACTATCGGTGGCATAGGAGAAATCAAAATGCCGGTCTTTAAACCAGGCTACGTAGTCTTTAATGATGGCAAAACATGTAACAGGATCAGTGATGCCATTGGCACGTTTATGCAGGGCGTTGACCATATTGTGATAGGCAGTAGTTTTATTGCCACTGGTTTTATCAGGAAAACCGGCATAGTTGGCGCTTGTATTACTGATAACGGTATCAAGGTTACTGAGGCAGTTACAGCTGGTATTTTGTGCTGATATATTTAATACAATGAAACAACATACAACGAATGTAGATATACACTTTTTCATAACGGGTTGTGGATTAGGTTGTGCAGGTAAGATAAGGAGATGTTTGAATAATATCAATAGCCTGTGATAATGTTGTTTGTCCTATTACAAGGACATTATCCCGGAACTACGCCGTTCATGCTTCGTTCGCCAACGAAGCATGAACGGCGTAGTTCCGGGATAATGAGCCGATAATACGAAGAGTGAGTCCTTTTTAGGTTTCCCATGCACACGCTTTTGCGTCCTGTGTACACGAAAATGCGTCCGGTGCACATTGTTCTGATTCGTCTCAGAATAGGGCGTAATTTACAATCGTAACAAAACAGCAATAGTATGTCAGCAATAGGAAAATATGTACTCAGCCTGATTCCGGGGTACTTCGGCAATTCATTTTTTTTTATATGGATGCAATTGATCCGGCGCCATTTTTATATAAAATATTTTGCTTGCGCCTTTGTCATTATCTGCAACAAGGTGGAGGTACCATTCATTGTTTTTTACAGCAGCGATGCAGATGCCTTCCATTTTTTCGCCTTTGAAGGCCGGATCAATTTCCGACAGGTTAGTGATACCGTCAAGACATATATCTCTGATGTTTAGTTTTTCATTGAAATGGGTCACCCATGCAATATAGCTATCGCCAATGGCACCGTCATCGTAGGCATTTCCGGTTGCTTCACTGGAGAGCAGGACCAATAACAGGTCTTCCTGTTCTATATAACACAATTCCGAGATGCCGGCAAATCCTGGAAGCGCAAAAGGAATGTTGATGGCTGAAATGTGGAGAGGCGCCTTTTCGGGATATTGCCAGAAATCGGGTGTCGTGATAATAAGGTGATTGATGGGATTACTTTCGTTGCCACGGTTGCTCAGAATCAGGTGTTGGCCTGCCAGGGTGGCGCCTTCAATATTAATTTCAGGTATTTGTTGCAGGCGTTGGATAAAGGAAGTGGAAGAAATATAGGTTGGCTGACTATCCGTAGTATCAAGAGGGTATAGTATGATCTGTTCTCTTTCCCTGGTGGCCGCAGATCCCAACGCAAGCAGGTTTTTCTGCCCGTCTTTACCGATTATGACAGCTGTTTCAAGATCTGCTTTTTGCGCTTTGGGGATCCGTTTTTCATTATAATGAAAGAAGGGAACAGTACGTACCTCGTGATAATTACTGTCGAGTACCAGGAGTGTACTGGCATCATCGCCGATGATATACAGCTGGTCTTTATAGTAACTGATGGCAGAGCCGGAGGGGTACTCACTCAGCAGCAGGAATTTTAATAAGGTGATAATGGTTTTCAAGATGATTATTTTCAACTAAGCTACAATGTTTCAGAGAATAATGGTAAGCCTGCCTCATCCGTATCGGCTATATTGTCCGGACTGACAAACGGGTAAAAGTGCATGGCATCGTTGTTGCGACTGATATGGTATTAACTGATGCTTACCCATTATGATTTACCGTACAAAAGCTATCAATGCTGCTGCTATTCTGATGATATTAACACTGGTTGTGCTGATCCTGGTTTATGGGAAACCCTTCTTTGTTCCTATCGCATTTGCCGGACTTTTAGCTATGTTGTTATTGCCCGTCAGTAAGTGGTTGTGTACAAAAGGTATAAATAACGCAGTGGCCATCCTGTTGTCTTTATTACTTTTTGTTGGATTCCTGGTGCTGGTGGTATTATTTGTGAGCTGGCAGGTATCAGACATTGCAGAGAATGCCTCACAGCTGGAGCAACAAATGATGGAAAAGTATCAGCAGTTAAGGGGATGGTTAAGTACTGAATACGGGATTAGTCAGGAGAAACAGGCGCAAATGCTCAAAGAACAGCAGGAATCTTCCGCTGGTAAGGCCAGTTCGGTGTTGACAGGTATTATCAGCGGATTTGGCGGTTTTCTGACTGATTTTTTGCTGGTATTGGTATACGTGTTTTTATTTACTTTTTTCAGGGGGCGTATCAAGGGATTTATCGTGCGTTTGGTGCCACATAGTGAAAAAGAAAAGGCAGTGGCTTGTATGCATAAGACGCAGGAAACAGCACAGCAATATCTGAAGGGCTTGTTGTTGATGATCATCTTCCTGTGGGTGATGTATGGCATTGGATTTACTATTGTCGGTGTAAAGAATGCTTTCTTTTTCGCCATTCTTTGTGGCCTGCTGGAGATCATTCCATTCGTAGGTAATCTTACGGGAACAGCATTAACCTTGTTGATGTCTTTGGTACAGGGTGGAGACATGACGCTGGTAACAGGCATTCTGATCACTTATGGACTGGTACAGTTTATTCAGTCTTACCTGTTAGAGCCGCTGGTAGTAGGTTCTGGTGTAGACATCAATCCGATGGCGACAATTGTCGGATTAGTAGCGGGGGAATTGTTGTGGGGCATTCCAGGCATGGTGATGGCGATTCCATTGATGGGCATGATGAAGGTGATTTTTGATCATATACCTGTGATGCAGCCGTATGCTTATTTGTTGGGGCAGGATAAGAAAGAGAGTGGCGGTTTGAAAAAATGGGGGAAGATTTTCAAAAGATCGTAAACGTTTCACGTAAGAAAGGCCCGGGATGGATAATTTTGCTGCACAATCATTCACATATGTTTACATTACAGCAATTAAAAGCGGCACACGCAAAAGTTAAAACGGGCGCAGATTTTCCCCGCTATGTACAGGAAATTAAAGGAATGGGACTGCGGCGTTATGAATACCTGGTACAGGATGGTACTACCGTTTACTACGGGGATGATAACCACCAGGTAGAGAGCATACCGATCTATGATCCCCAAGAGATCAACAGCAGTTCTTCAGCAGCAGCTTTGCGGCATACGATTGCCATTCATCAGCAAGGGCAGACGGATTTTCTCACTTTCTGTCAGCAGGCAGCGAATGCAGGTGTGGAAAAATGGGTGATCGATACGGAAAGGATGGTGTGTACATATCTGGATAAAAATGGGGCTGTGCTGATAGAAGAGCCCATTCCGCAGGGAGATTACGCCTAAAGGCCGGTATAGGTGCCAAGCCCTATTTCTGTACTCACTTTCTCCTGCAATGTATATTTTATTATATTGTAATAAAATATATACCAGATGCGCCTTTGGAAGGAAATTTACCGGGATGCGGATACTACTGCCATAAAAGAAACATTTTACAATGAAGAAGGGCAGATCATTGCAATAGCCGAAAAGATCAAGAGTGAGGAGAATGACGGAGGAACTTTACAGGTTTATGATTATTCGGAACAACATCTCCGTATCGCGAGGTACCAGCACGGGACCAGCACTTACGATGCTTTCCTTTTAAAGGGGCGGCAGTTATTGGGAACAGGCAACTGGCATAAGTTGGATGAAGCATGGCATATCCGTGAAGAAAAATATGAAAAGGGGATGCTGATATATGAGCAATCACATAGCGTCCGGCATAATATCAAAACGAGTGCGAGTTACGAGTATCGTGACGGACTTAAAGTAGCTGAGAAAAGCGTATCTGAAGAAGGGACAGTACTCAGAAGTGTGTTTACTTATCAGTATGGAGTATTGGAATCAAAAACCACATTCCGGGATGAACAGTTTGCAGAGCAGGTGATCTATCTCTATGGTGAAAGCAAGCTGTTGACAGAAGAGCAGATTGTACATAAGTATAAGGACGCACAATACCTTGCCCAGCAGCGGAAGTACTTTTACTATGATGATAAAAAGTTACTGAAGACCGAGTATTATGGACGATATGATGGTCGTATGATACTGTATAAAGTGGATGAAAATATCTGGGATGGGAATGTGGTGACAGAGCTCGGATCATTTACTTCGAATGCGGATTTTATTACCGGATATTATGATATGGAGGCATTATATGCCATGTTAAGGGAAACACACATGGAATACGAGATCGCTCATTTTGATAAGCAATACATGGACAGGCTTGGTATGGATATTCAAACAAAGACCGTGAAGACGTATGATCATATGAACAAAGAAATGGCAGTAGCGTATTGGCATGTTGAGTTCAATGAGGTATTAAGCAAAATGGTGTATCGTAATGAATACAATGAACAATCGCAACTGGAATTTGTGATCAGCTATGTGGATAATGAAGGCAGACTGGAAGAGCGTGATATCAGAAAATATTATTATTACGCATAAGGTAGGATAATTATTATAGCCTGCTGGTAGTCAACACCGGCAGGCTATTTTATTTGTGTTACTATTTGTAGAGTTTGGTGACTGGTCCGCTATTCTCGTACAGTACATGTATTACCTAATCTCCTGTTTATTATTGCGGACAGTTATCACAATGATATTTCCGCAGTATTTCCGTTTCCAGTAACTGAATGCTGGCGCCCCCATTTTCGGCGGGTTGGAAGAACTGACAGAACCGGGCCCTGTTAATGTTTGCAGCGTTTAATACGGCATTAGAGAAAGGCGCGCTTTCATAGTAAGTGCTGTCGAAGAAACAGAGATTAATGAAGTAAAAGATAATATCCTCGGAAGTGTCGAGTTGACTTACACGGGGAAGAATGATACTCATAGCAAGGTCTTTGCGTCCGTATTCGGTAAAGAATTTGGCGAGTGAATAGCGTTCCTGGTCATTGAGTGTCAGCGTTTCAAAAGCTTCATTGATATATTCAACCGCTTGATCTTTTTCATCATATTGTGAACGCCGCATATATTGGCCGGCCAGTACGATTTGATAATTGAGCAGCATACGTTTAACAAGCGATGGATGTATACCCAGTTTACCCAGTGAGTTGATGGTTATTGCCAGTTTCTCCGTACTGATATCTGGAAAATTACCGTATTTCAACGCGTTCAGTTCAAGTACACAGATATTGTAGTTCAGATAAGGATCGGCTGGTGTGTGTTTCCTGAGGTCATAGAGCGTTTCTAATGCATCTGTTTCAAAAATCTGTCCGAGATTATACCGGTACACTGCCAGGTCAGATAACAGGTCATCGTAGTCTATTGAAGTGGGTACTTTCAACATATCGATGTAATAATCGGGTAGTCTGTTTTCGGCAATACGCACGGCAATTTCTTTGACTATCCTTCGGCTGTCAGCTAATCTCTTTTCTTTCACAGATGCATTAAAGGCAGGGACAAGCGCTTCATTAGTCAGATCGCCTACACGGGTGTTGTTATCCAGCCAGACGGTAATGACGGCTTTCCGGTGTGTGGCGAGGATCGGTTCTATCTGACTTAACAGTGTTTTGTCCTGTAGTTGTTGTTTAACTGCTTTCTTGGATAGTCCTGTGAGTTGTGGCAGTTTTGGAAGCACATCACGGTTAAACTCAATCCAGTTTTCCGCGGGAATGATGGTAGCAGCGAATTTGCCGGGAGCAATGCCAGTAATAGCATTCTGTACGGCTGTAGCACGTTTTTGCATCAGCTGGCGGTTGACCTCCTCCGGACCATCTACCGAGGAATAGGCACGTAATTCAAGGTGTCGTACGCTATAATTGCCTGCACCCAATGTCTTCCGTAGCAGGAGTAAGTCCTCTGTTTGAAACGCGGCAGTCCCTTTTTTAAAAGGAACAGTAATCGTCTTTTTAACAGTATAGAGGATGCGCGCAGCCGTATCTGAGTGGTCGGTCATGTCCATTTGGAACAGGGTATCTGTATAAAAACCCATTGGTAACAGATCCAGGCTGCCGCGGTCAATATTTACCGATTGCCAGTAGGTACAGAGGTTTCCATTGTTAATGATTACAAGATTGCCTTCCAATATTTCATTCCGGAGATGAACAGGCACTTTGCCTATTTTAATTTCTACGTTTCCTCCTATAGTGTCGGCTTTTTTAAGTAATTCATCGCGATAGAGGGGTTTAATGACGAAACCATTGGTAAGATCATGCTGCGGTGGAGCTGTATTACAACTGTAACGGCTGCGGGCAATGAGGTCTACTGTCATACCCATACCTGGCTGATTGAAGAGTTTGTAAAACCAGGCAATGCTATTGGTGCTGAAAATGATATCATCTCCATCGAGCTGGATACCATAAAGCACCTCATCGGGTTTTTCTTTTAGCACAGCCTCGCAGGCGACACAGGTTTTAGTTCCGCGACCCTCTTTCAACTGGAAGGAAGATTGCGCAAATGTTTGCAAACCAAAGAAAAAGAATAAGGAGATAAGGTATAGTCTGACGGTATAGCTAAACTTGAACATAGGTATTTATCTGGTAAGTGAAGATAAATATGGAATACCTATTTGAAAATTTTTTAGCTCAAGGGGACAAAATTTAACAATATTGATGACTATAAAGCATGATTTCTCCTACAAAACTTATATTTTCATCCTCTGAATATGCCAGTATAAAACCCCTATATTCATTAAGCACATACAACAATGATCAACGAAAATAAGTTAAAGATTATAGCTTACAAGGATTTAAAAGAGATGTTGCCAGCAGGTAATAAGCTGGAAGTATTGTACGAAAAATCGAAAGACAAGGGAATATTTGATGAAAGTCTTTTTCCTGTTTACGATGGAGATATAGAGACGGAGGCCCTCAATGTGTTCGATGAAATTTTTTGGGGTGTATATTACAAATACATTGCTGAAAGAGATGATCTGCGTTTGTCTCAGCCGGTGGTATTGGGAAATGTCAGGTGTCAGGTATTAAGTTTTCGTGAAGGTCTGATTGCAGGAAATGTGGAGACAAAAAATATGTGGACGCGGTATCCTGATCATAAAGACAATCTGGCGCAGATCAGCGGTAATTTGGAGGTAGCCGAGGTGTTTTTTATCAAAGGGAAAGGAATGAAGAAAAGTACTTGTCTGTCGGTATCAGGAGATGCGTCAATTCACACCCTCATCAATGACTCAGAAGCTGAGATAAAAGCTGGTAAACTGTCAATACAAAGAGAGTTTTCGTTTCCGTTTATTTATGCAACGGAAGACAGAGGTAAACATGCGCAAAAGAAAACAGACTGGAGTAGACATACAAACGAAGAACTGAAGGCTTATTTTAATGAAGCTGTATTAGAAAAGGAATATGAAAACGAATATCCGGATATGTATTTCAAAGTAGGGACGGTGTTATCAAAAGAATATCAAAATTATCTAAGGACCAGTTAGTATCTGGAAGGTCCGGAAATAGACCTGTTTATGACAAACCAGGAAATGATTGCTTTTAAAAACAGTTTAAAGAAAGCAGGAGAGTTGCAGATCACGGAGCGTATTGCCATGACCAAAGCGGCGATTGACAATGCACAGGCAGCGGCTAATGGGGAAGAGAAAAGTTCGGCAGGTGATAAGTATGAGACAGGGAGAGCAATGGGGCACCTGGAAAAGGATATGTATTCCCGGCAACAGGCGGAGAATATAAAGGACCTGGATCAGTTGCAGAAGATACATGTGAATGTGCTGTATACGAAGGCCCAGGCAGGCGCTTTTGTGAGATGTGCGGAGCATTCGTTTTTTATTGGGACAGGACTTGGGAAGCAGGAGGTAGATGGGCAGTTAGTGTTCTTTCTTTCTCCGCAGGCGCCGTTGGCGAAGTTGTTGTTGAATAAGGGAGTGGGGGAGAAGTTTTTGTTTAATAAGAAGGAGACGGTGATATTGGAAGTGTATTAAATTAATTGCATTATGAAATTAGCATGTCTAAGGCGTAATAAAGTATTAATTGCCTTAATGATATTATCGGTATCCCCTTTGTTGGTTCAGTCGCAATCACGAAACAAAGCTTTGCAAAAGACATGGATCAGGACTTCGATTGAACATCTTTCTGCGCCGCAGGAGGAACCCAATACCTACTACGGCCGATATACTTTTACGAAAGAAAAGCTCCTTATGGGTAGTAGCGCTGCCTGGAATGGAAGTATCTACTATTGGTCGTTTAATGATCCGGTTCTGACTATCGGAAATTCCAGCTACATTGTTGAAGAGCTGACGGATACTTCGCTGGTATTTTATGAAGTGAACCGTAGCCCATACCGTTTTGTATCTGAAACGGTGTATAGTGAACGTCAGCGACCTGATACAACGGCTGGTTTTAATGGTCATACGCTTTATGTCGCCAACAGGTATCTTACACCTCGTTATAAAAAAGAGCAATCGCTTTATAACATGATATTCGGTAAGTTGTATGCTGTCTATCCGGTTAAACATGCGGCGACATTCCTGGCCAAATTCGTAGTTACAGACCGGGGCGAAATAGAACGTATTAATATTGTCAATGGGATTGCAGAAGAACATAGTAATGAGTTTATCAGGCAAATCCAAAAGACGAGCGGGGACTGGAATCCTGCAAAAATAGGTAATATGCCTGTCTACAGTGAAGTGACTTTTGAAATAGTATACCAGGATGCCTTGAATCCTAAAGTGGGAACTTTGAGTGGACAAGTAAGGTAGTATTAAAAATATACTATGAATCAATCAGAGACAATTTTCGACAAAGAGTTTGAAAGTCAGCTTATGCCCCGTCGGCGGGATCTTATGCCTAAATGGTTAACGACCTATATGTGGGCAGTGATGGTTTTCGGTTTTATTATGTTGTGCTATGCGGTCTCATTGGCAACAGCATTTGATACAAATGATACGATGGCCTATGATCCCCGGTACGCTACTGCTTTCCGTACAGGAACTAATATAGGGCAATTTATACCAGGTATACTCTGTATGCTGATGGGAGTCGTTGTGTGGCTGGAAAGAAGAAGAGCCATTCGTTTTAATCTGGGTATTGGTCTTTTGTGGTTGGCATTTATAATATTCATGGTGTTAAGTGCAGGGATAAGAGGTTTGTTTGTTGGGATCATGTTTCCTCTTTTTGTACCTTATTGGATTGGATTATTCGGGATACAGAAAAGATGGGAAAAGGAAGCGGTAAGGGGGAAGGCGAGGTTTTAGGAAAAAGACTATCAATCATAAATAAGGAAGCCAAAGTGGCTTTGTAACCTTAAAAAGGAGGAACAAATAGTCAAATAAGCAAGATAATTGAATAATGAATCAATGAATTGATGTAATCTCTATTTCTAACAATTCAGAGGAATATTTGGCTAATTTTATAATGTCACCCGCGACATTATACTGGAATTCAAACCTTTCTTTTAAGCCGAGTTTATTAACAATGCTTGCTATCTGTCCTTTGCCGTTATAGGTAATAGCATAACTGAAAGGGAAGCTGGAACAGGCAATACAGCTGGAATAGGAAAAGTTTGTTAACCGCCCGATACTATCATAAGAATAAGTATTTGACCAATTACTTTGAACGTTACTTCCGGCATGGGGATTATTGTCCGAAATTGTCTTGCCTGCATATTGTTTGTCTGTCAACTTTTTGGGCAGACGGTAAGGCAATTTAAGATGGTCACAGAAGAAATAGATATCAATTGGTTCTTCTTCAGTTGCTATCGTATCAGTTGTTTGCTGGTATAATTCACTGTATATGTAGCTATACGTTGTCTTCTTAAAAGCTTGCGGTTTTCTTGTCTGCGCGTGACAGCCAGATGTCCAGATGGTCAATATGATAATTAAGAATGTACGCATTGTATTTTTGAATATTGGCTGTTTTGGCGATACAAATATGGACTTTATAAATTCAAAAGCAAAGCCGAAGTCTACCTACGTTAATGGAAGTACGAATTTAAGCGTTTTTGTGGTTGTCAATAAATTATCTGGTTATGTGTGGTGTTGTTATGTCAGAGAATGTTAATTTTTTTATAATTAGGAATAATCGGGAGATCTGACCCGGTAGTTTACAGCGTAATACCCCCGATTTTGTTGTTAACATAGTACGTAAATGCCTGATATTATAGCAAATAAAATGGGGGTATAGTTAGCAGAACGAACTTGGAAACCAAACACATCGTTTTTCGTATATATGTTATAAACATAGATATGATGAAAGTTCGTAGACTATTATTACTGCTGTTACCAGTGGTACTAGGCTCCTTTATGCCAATGAAAGGAATTACCTGGACAGCAATTGGCGATTCCTTTACTTATTTAAATGACCACCTTGAGGAGAGTGATAACCGGGTTGAAAAAGGTTGGATAACCAGAACTACGGAACTGGTACCAGGTCTGACATATATCAATCATGGCCACAATTACTGGACAAGTGTTGAAATTGCCTACAAAATAGATCAATTCGATCTGAAACCTTCAGATGTATATACGATATTTCTCGGTACGAATGACTGGTGGCTAGGAGTAAAACCCGGTACTTTGGATGATTACACCAACAACACGGGTATCGGTACTGTGAGTGGGGCTTTCAGAGTGATTATTGACAGGTTACGTAGCCTCAATCCTAAAGCGCATATTATACTGATGACGCCTATGCAGCGTGGGGATTTTGTTTACATTCTTAATAACAAGGTTAATAGCTGGGGATCTTATAAAGATCAGGAGGGACAGAGTCTGGAGGCTTTTGTGAATGTGGTGAAGGCAATCGGAAAAGCAGAAAATATGGAGATCGTGGACCTTTACAGTGAGCCAAGACTGGAGATCAGCCAGGCCGTGAAGTTTAAATACCTCAGAGATCCGCAAACGCGTGAATACAAAGAATATGCTTATCCTGATTATATCAACATACCATATACTGTGGGAGATAAATATCCTTATCCGTTAAAAGCAGTAGATGTGACTTATGATGGTATACATCCCTCAGATAAAGGGTGTGAGATTATTGCAGAGTTATTAGCGAAAGTGATAAAAAATATTCGGTTTTAGTGGAACAAAACCGGCCCCAGGAAAAGGTTGCACTATTTGTGCAACCCTTTTTTTTGGAGATAGGCCAACAGTGTGGCTGGTCTGTCTGTCTGAAAGATTGTAAACCCTTTTGATAAGAGCCAATCCCAGCTATCTTTTGTATTCCCATCGTCAAAAGCCATATCATCATAATGTCCTCCATTCAGGCTACTCCACAGGGAGTTTACCCAAATCCTGCAATTCTTTTTAGGGAGATTGGACAAAATTGCAGCAGTATCTTTTTTGAAAACAAATTCAAATGCTGCGGGATGTAATTGGTTCAGGCATTCATGAATATTAGCAGCAGCGTTACTATCATCCAGACTGATAATAGGCATGTACAATGCTTTCGCAATAACAGCAGCGTGTTCCGTTTGCAGCACTGCCGGTGCTATCTGACCTTTCAATATACCCTGATCCACAGTACCTGTTTTTTCAAGTACGGCATAGGTCTCCTCCAGACAGTTGTAACTCTTATCCAGGTTGACCATCACTTTACCTTTCATCACCAGCATGGCTTCTTCCAGGGTGGGAAGCCATTGTTACAGGAGTTAATGGTTTTCAACGAATAGCTTTAGCATAAAGTGTTTAATCTTTGTTTAAATATTTATCATTGCCGCCTCAGAAATTGAGAATTTAGTTGCATAGTAATTGTGAATCTGCTGCGAGTTATTGGGCTATTTTTCAACTTGTGGGACACCGTTCCACAAATTAAAAAGCACGTATGCAGAAATGATATCAAACAAAAAAGCCTCCCAAGTTTTCACTTGAAAGGCTTTTAAAATGTACCCAGAACGGGACAATTAGCGAACCAAGTGTTACAGGATTTAATTGTTTTCAGCGAATTGCTCAATATTATGATATGTTGACTCTCATTCAAAGAAGTTTCATTACCGTTTCAGGTGGAAAAACACTAAAATGATACACTTTATCAATATTTGGTTTAAAAAATACATTGTTGTTGTACTGTAGGTACTAGAATTCGATTTTAAATAAACTTTCTACTTGATTTAGGAGATGAGTACTGGAATTGAAGGAAATAAAGTATTATGAGTCTTAATCAGAGAAATTATACCCCCAAAAATTATATTTAACTAGTTTATTATGAGTTTTTTGTATTTTAAATTTGCGGGTAATTCTAACGAAGACGAAAGGTTCAAGTGTTTGAGCTCATGGTTTGAAAATTTGGGTCGGATATAAGTGTGATATGGTCATGTCCTAAAAAATAGTTATTTTTGAGTACTATGAAAAAAGTTGTTAACAAAAAGATCTCAGTTGTTGGTCAATCCTTTCCATTAAAAGTTCAGGCTATATCTGCTGATAGAGAAAGGAGAATGAATGGTATGCAGGGTGTCATAGTACATTCTGGCATTATTGACCAATTGAAAAAAGTGAGAACTAATTCTAATAATTCTGCGTCAAAGTAATTTCTACTTAAGCAAGATGTCTTATCCGTACGCCCCAGGAGCCCAAAATGAGTATAGCGAAACTTATGTTTTCCCCACAGATAACGGCTCATTTTACATTGTTGAATTTTATAAAGCGTTAAATCATTTCACGGGTAGTGAGGAAGTTTTAATGAATTCAAAATTAGTATTTGAAATTGCAATTAAGCGTAGCTACTTAGAAGGTCCTCCTCCTCGAAAAAAAAGAAATGATCCTGAAGTATATCCTACTATAAGCGATATTTTAGATAAGCTGTAAGTACCCCTTAACGGCAGACAGTTTAAAATTAGATAAAAGTGTCAATTTTAAACTAATCTGTTCATCATGAAAAAAACAAGATTTACAGAATCCCAGATTGTTTCTATCCTTAAACAACAAGAATCCGGGATACCGACCAAAGAGATCTGCCGACAACACGGCATTTCAGAAGCGACTTTCTATAATTGGAAGAGTCGTTATGGAGGTATGGAAGCCTCAGATGTAAGGCGTTTGAAAGATCTAGAAGAAGAAAATGCGCGTCTGAAAAGGATGTATGCTGATGTATCCCTGGATAATCAACTTCTTAAAGATCTCTTCACAAAAAAGGCTGGGCCCTGCCACCCAAAGACAAATAGCGCATGAGCTGGTTAGTGAAGAAGGTATTTCTGTGAGTAGGGCCTGTAGACTTGTATCCTTTCCACGATCTCAATTCTATTACAATAGCCGTAAGAATGATAATGCAGTTATTATTGCATTGCAGGAATTGGCTTTTAAGCATCCTAATTACGGCTTCAGGAAGCTATCCTCTTATTTGCGGAGGGCAGGCCATAAATGGAATCATAAACGGATTTACCGTGTTTATAGGCTATTAAAACTCAACAAACGTAGGAAAGGGAAAAGACGATTACCCGCCCGGATAAAGCAACCACTGATCAGGCAACAAATGATTAACGTTAGTTGGAGTATGGATTTTATGAGTGATAGTATGACTGGTAATAGACGCTTCCGGACTTTTAATGTAATGGATGACTGTTCAAGAGAAGCATTGGCTATTGAGATCGATACATCCCTATCTGCCAAGAGGGTTACGCGGGTACTGGACCGAATATTGACAACACGTGGTAAGCCGAATAGTATACGAGTAGATAATGGACCGGAGTTCACTTCTACAAAGTTTTGCCTATGGTGCAAAACGAATAATATCATCGTTCAATACATCCAGCCAGGTAAGCCAATGCAAAACGGATATATAGAAAGGTTTAACCGTCTATATCGTGAGGCTGTTCTTGATGCATACTTATTTTTTGACCTTAACCAGGTACGAGAGTTAACAGAGGAGTGGCTGGAAGAATACAATCAGCGTAGACCACATGAAGCATTAAATAATCTTACCCCAGAAGAGTGGAAAAACATGGTTCTTGAAGAAACGATTCTCCAGAAGAATACTGTTTGCTAAACGGGGTACTTACACCTTAAGTTCATCTTCGGTAAGAGATTTTAAAGCGATTGTGTAATAGTTATTGCAAGCGTAGTCGCAGTAAACAAAAAAGCCTTCCAAGTTCACACTTGAAAGGCTTTTATAATTCGTACCGAGAGAAGGACAATTGTCTAACCAGTTTATTCAAGATTTGATAATATTTGATAACTTTAATATATGACTAATTGTCAGAATGAGTACCTAATTCTTCGCTTCACGACAATAGAATAGATGATTTTATTTAAGTATAATTTATTACACATATAATGTATAATTTATTTAATTATTAGTTCATTTTTGAAAAGTTTCCGTATGCCTTTCTCTCTTCCCATTCCTCAATCAGACAATCCCAATTTTGTAGTAAATCTTTCAGTTGGAGAGATTTTATACGTTCTTGGGCCGAATGGCGTTGGTAAATCTCGCCTAATGCAGCTTTTCTATGCACATTTTCCTAATACAACATTAAGAATATCTGCTCATAGACAGAATTGGTTTACCAATAGCTCAGTATCCATCACAGCAGCTTCTCGATTAAGCTCACTGGGTGCGCAACGTAACCAAGACATTTCAGTGGATTCCGCTTGGACGGAATACCAGCCTGAAGTACGTATAAATATTGCTTTATATGATTTAGTGGCTGCTGAAAATAATCGCGCAAGAATAATTGCCAAAGCTTTTGAGGAAGGGAATTTAGATGAGGCTGCAAAATTTAAGGAGGAGCTACAGCCACCTGTCAAGACTATAAATGAATTATTAAGACTATCTAATTTGCCAATCGTAATATCTATATTAGAAGATGGTCAAATCGTAGCTTCCAAGTCAGGGGGGCCATCATATGCAATAAATAAACTGTCCGACGGAGAAAGAAATGCACTTATTATTATAGCCTCGGTTCTTACAGCACAAAAAGAGTCTCTTATTCTGATTGACGAACCTGAAAGGCACTTACATCACTCTATATCATCTCCTTTATTGTCTTTGCTTATAGCAAAGCGACCAGATTGCGCTTTTATAGTTTCGACACATGATATAATGCTGCCGATCAATAGTGATAATGCAAATATAATGCTTATTCGTGGTTGTGAATTTCAAGGAGATAGCGTTCGCGCTTGGGATGCTGATATACTTCCATCAAATACTACAATTGATGAACAAACTAAGGAAGATATTCTTGGTTCAAGACGGAAGATGCTCTTTATAGAAGGTACGTCACAAAGTCTTGATACGCCTCTCTATAGTTTAGTTTTCCCTGAAGTTTCAATCGTTCCGAAAGAAAGCTGTCGTGACGTAGAGAAATTCGTTACTGCAATTCGACAGGAAGAGAATATTCATTGGGTAAAAGCCTTTGGCATTATTGATGGTGATGGTCGTATGCAGGCTGATATAGATCAATTAAAAACACAAGGCGTGTATGCTCTGCCATTTTATTCGGTGGAGGCCATATATTATCATCCTGAGATTCAGCGTCGCATTGCTGAACGTCAAGCTGCTATGTTAGCAGGAGATCCAGCAATATACTTAAAGCAAGCTGAAACAACGGCACTAGATGCGGTTCGTGCACAAATTAGACATTTAAGCCAAAGAATCTCTGAAAGAGCTGTCCGTGAAGAAATCTTCAAAAATTTGCCCACTAGAGCTACAATAGTCGCGGCGATACCCGTAGTAATAAATATTGATGTCGTTACGGCTATTCAAGATGAAGAAACACGACTTAATGACTTCTTAGCAGCAAACGACTTACTTTCAATTCTTAAAAGATATCCAATACGTGAAACTGGAGCTATTAATGCAATTGTGAGAAGCTTGCAATTTACCTCACGAGCTAATTATGAGAGTGCCGTTATAAAATTACTTGGGGAGAATGAAGAGGCATTAAATTTTGTAAAATCTTTATTTGATACTTTGCCAACCGATATTCATAGATGACGCAGAATGACTTTGATAATGTTTTCAATTAGAAAATAGATACACACGGGGAAGGCGCTGCCGCCGCGCCATTCCCTGCGACCCATCCCGGCGGGGTTCCCAAACAATGGGAAACATTTGTTTGATGAAATAAGGCAGTGTGTTATCAAAATTTATAGGTGGTTCCGCAATTTCCTGCAATTTCCTATGACCCACATATTCTTGGAATGACAAGAATTTTTCAAAAAAATTTGGCCATATGTGAAGGAACCCTCTCCCGTGGACAAAAAAGCCGCTATTTCCTTTACTCTCGCTTTTAAAAAACGCTTCACATCAATCGGTTTTGATTTAAACCATTATTCGATATTTAAGTTTATAAGCGCAAAATAAGGGTTCCCTTATTGATGGACAAGGAGCCACGGAGATGATTACCCCCGCTGTAACATATTTTCGAGTATCGACAGACGATCAAGGTAAAGATGGTTTTGGAATGCAAGCGCAGCAAGGCGATGTATGCTTGCTTCGGCGCGTCATTGACTTTTTTGTAGCGCGTGAATTTTTCGAAGTAGATAGCGGAAAGAATGATAAGCGCCCTATCCTCAAAAGCGCCTTACGTTACTGCAAGAAAATAGGCGCTATTTTGATTATAGCCAAGATAGACCGCTTGGCGCGTCATGCCTTTTTCGTGGCGCGACTTCTCGAAAGCCCTGTAAAAATTATTGCCGCTGATAAGCCCAACGCAACTAAACTTCAATTGTTAGAAGACGCGATTGAGGCCGAAAAAGAAGGTGACATTATCAGCAAGCGCACAAGCTCTGCAATGCAAGCGGCCAAACGGCGTGGTATTCGGTTTGGTGTAGCGTGTAAGGACCTCGCGCAAAAGAATAAACAGGCGGCAGATGATTTCGCCAAAAAAATGATACCGATCATAGAAGAGCTAATTGCGCAGGGATTTAAAACAATTCGCGCCCTGGCTGCCGAATTAAACCGTCGTCATATTCATACATTCCGCCGCCATCGTGCAAAGTGGCACCGAAATACTGTGTATAACCTTCTGAACAGGATCAAGGAACTCTCAATCAATGACGATACCCCATCTTTCACCGAAACATCTAATTCGTGTTAATGCTAATGTCGTGGTTTCTTGAACCATCAAAACCCCAATTATCGATGCTAATCGGCCGCTATGTGATTGTACGTCATAATACCTTTTATGCGCATATGCATTTTTTTCGATATGAAAACGGCACGCATACACTGCAAGTACACCCGCGTCTCGGTCAGGTCGGTATTTTTCTCGATATCATTGAAGGGACTGCAAAGGTGAAGTTTGAAAGGGATGACATCGCTTTCATTCCGTTGGTGAACGTGTTTTATTTTCGCCTGGATACATATCGGATTTTAGAAGAAACGCTTTATATCCAAGATGCAGTGCGGAGAAAATACGGTATAAAAGCTGTTGAAGATAATCTCGCAGTGTCGAATGCGGTTGTCGAAGGACGCGAACCGGATGCGCTGCGTCTGGCGAGTAAAAACATTTTTGCCTATCATTTTTTGTCCTTCCTGAATGCGCCGTTTAATTTTCATCAAATCATTTATGAGCAACGGGACGATGACGAGCGTTTCTTTTACTATAGACAATTACAGTTTCAAATCAGCGTGGATAATATCTTGCGTGACCTGGATAACATTTTGGCACATGCGCATAATCGTTTCAAACAAACGGTCATGGACAAATGTAACTTCACCGATGCAGTCTACGCAAAAAAAGTAAAAGCATCGACAATGCCTTTCACCGACACGGACAGGGATTGTATTATTGAGCAGGCCGATGAAATTTTGGATCTACTTACAGATCGAATCAAATTTTACGTTCCCCGGTATCTCTATTGCTTTGACGAAGGATTCGGACGCCGAAGACCTTGCCCCCTTTGCACACATGTCTATAAAACTAATCGATCAACCATATGAAACGAGCCTTAAATGCTTTGACCGCCTGCGCCGTGGTCAGCCTCTTTTGTTTTGCGACTTGTTCTAAAAAAGATGACAAGGACGATGATCCAACGGTAAATAAGATGACTATAGCGGATTTAACAGGATCAGCCAATAAAGATTGGACAATCATGAAGGTAGAGCGCACTTATTACAGCGCTGATGGTAAAATCGATTCAACGTTTACGCGGGAAGCGTTGAGCAGTGATGAAATGATACAATTCTCCACAGGGCCGACAATTGGCGATAAAACAGAAACTCACATTTGCCGATTTCCATTAAATAGTTACATCCCTGACTTCGGAACTTGGACGCTTTTATCTAATCCGCAACGATTGACGTTTTCCTGTTATGTGTTCAGTTGCGATCCTTATACCGTCGGCACATGGGATATATCCGACTACGGGAAATCCGCTTACGGGTCTTCTTTCAATATCCAACGCATCTTTTCATTGGAAAATGGGCGAACATTGAAAGTGTGGGCGCATCTTTACGCTGATAGATAGAACGGTGTCAGATTATGAGAGCCAGCAAAGCAGAACTTCACACACTGCTGGAAAAATACGTCATCATCAAACACAACACCTATTGGGCGGCTATCGAACATGATGGGCGCTACCGTTATCATCCTCGTTTCGGTCATGTCGGCTATGTTATCGCAATTGTCGGTTTTAGTAAGGTAAGGGTTGTCTTTGATGACGGCGATTGCGAGACGTTTCCCATCGAGCGTGTTTTTTATCTACGTGAGATAGACGATATCTTCATTGATATTTTCGGAAACGAATTTGCTCTGATCCGCCGTCATGGCGAAAAGAACGTCCTTATGCTACGGGCGATTTATCATGCTGCCGAGAATAGGCACGATAAAGTTGCGCTCCGGATGGCCTACAAAAGCATATACGTATATCGTTTTCTGACGACGTTGAATTTACCTCGCCGATTTCTTGGGCCTGTTCAGATGATTGGCGAAATGGGCTATGATGATGACGGCATGTTCCGAATAAAAGCTTATAGATAATTTTTTATACACCTAATTTATAATACACCCGAAAGTCCCCCTCAAATCATGAAGAAGACAAACGTTTTACGCAGCATTCACGACTTATTGACCAAAGCCCCCATTACATTCCGCGAAAGGTTTCGCAAAGAATGCTCTTGTTCAGTGCCGACTTACTATCGGAACATGCGACCTAACACGGATAAACATGCACCCCGCAATTCTTATCCTGAATTGAGTAATATTGAAAAGAAAGCCGCGATCGAGCAGGGTGAGAAACTTATACATGAACTTAAACAGCACTTGGAGGAGTTGAGGAAGGAGATTGTCTGAAATTGGTTCAGCCCGCAAAAAAATTTGACCCCGCCAATCGTGAGGGGTTTCTATTTTCCATTGTTTGGAACCCCGCCGGGATGGAGAAGGAGGAAGGCGCGGCGGCAGCGCCTTCCTCGGTTTAACTTTTCATATGTTTACAGCGTTTGCTGCATACGGTCATACACATATCGTTATCATTTTCCGTTTTCTTTTGACTTTAAACTGGCTTGTCCCGTATCAAGGCCGCCCACACTCCACCGCGTAATTTTGTTACGTGATTAATTATAACCGAAATAAGGAGAACCCAGTATGACAACCCCTAAGTGCCTATCACTCCGTTTATTTAATCGACCACAAGCCGCCGCCTATGTTCACCGTAGCGTAACAACGCTTCATAAGTGGGCGGAGAAGCGAAAGAACCTTCGTTATACAATCATTGGCAGAGAAGCCTTTTACGAGCATGCCGAATTGGAAAACTTCCGTAGAAGCGAACAAACTTTCTAAAAAGAAGAGAGGCAAGCCGCTGTAACGGCTCCCTCTCTCAGTAGCTCAACATCACATTATTATCCTCTGGAGATCGCAATGAACATTGAACATGCGAAAAGCATATCCCTTGCCCTAATTTTAGACAAGCTCAATTTAAAGCCCGTCAGAATATCCGAGTATGATCTTTATTATAACAATCCCTTTCGCCGTGACGAAAAAGCAGATTTTCGTATCGATCTGCACGAAAACTGCTGGAATGACGAAGACACAGGTGAGAGGGGTGGCGTCCTTCAGTTCGTCTGTAAGCATTTGCAGCGTTCAGGATTAGGTAGCACCGAATTTGATGCCCTGCGATGGATTGGCAATATGTTTGGTCTTTTGCCTGCTATCAAGCCAATTGCCAACATTGATATTCAGCAGGACGATTTGAAACTGAATGTCACTGACCAGAAGAAAATCGAGCATCCCGCTTTAATAGAATTTCTTGAATCGCGAGGTATTCCTTCATCTTTAGCAGACCGCTATTTAAAAGAAGTCAACGTGTACAGCCGTGTGAAATGCAAAAGCATTTTTGCACTTGGTTTCAAAAATGACAAAGGCGGCCATGTATTAAGGAATAAATATTTTAAAGGTTGTTGCAGTCCTCAATATCTGACGTTTATTCGCGGGAAGATTCCAAAACCTAATACAATCCACATCTTTATTGATTGGCTTGATTATCTAAGTGCCATCATCCAGCAGCGAAACGGACGGAAATTAGAAGGCGATACAATCGTTTTGAACGGCCTTCGCAATTTAGCCAAAGCCACACCATATATAAAAGGCTATGGCTATCGCCAGGCATTCACATGGATGAGCAACGACCAAGAAGGAAAAGAAGCAATCACTAATCTCGACACCTTCTTTGCAACCGAAGACGGATTGTCGCACAAGCCCATGAATAGCCTGTATGCGCCTTATAAGGATGTCAATGCATGGCATATGGTAAAGGTCGGGCTTCCTGAATAGTAGGCTGATTATTTCGGTTAGGTGAGAAGGCGCATTACCTCTTTCTTGCTGCGGCGTTGACGGATGGTCACGGAGCTTGCCGTCAACGCTCCCTCGTTTCCAACAAGAATTTTCTCCGTCCCTTTGGGACTTCCTCGCCCTGCCCAAAATTTTTGCCGGACGGTCGCTTACCGACGGCCATGGGCGCTCCGTATCCATCAACCACACGCAGAAAGGCATTCAATGATCCAAGCACCCCAAACAACATTTAATCGCCGTGATATTCATCAACAAGTAACCGACACCATTATTCAGCAATTGGAGAAGGGCGTTATCCCTTGGCAAAAGCCGTGGAATGGCGCCGAAAACCGTCTTATGGCGTTGCCCAAGAATTTAACCACGGGGAAGAAATACCGTGGCGTGAACATTCTTCTTCTCTGGACGTCTGCATTTAATAACGAATTTCTTACTGATGAATGGGGCAGTTTTCTGCAATGGCAGGACAAGAAGGAAGCCGTTCGTAAAGGTGAGAAGGGTACGATGATCGTTTACTTCGATACACTCGAAAAAGAAGAGGATGGCGAATTAAAGAAAATACCTTTTCTCAAACAATCGGTCGTCTTCAACCGCTGTCAGCTGGCAAGCTATGATTCCGCCGCAGAAAATCCGAACCTTTTGAATGACACATCGCTTGTCGAACGCATCGAGCAAGTTGATAAATTTGTGACTAATACATCTGCAGTCATCGAAAACCTTGGCTTTGGTGCATTCTACGATCGTGATGATGACAAAATCACGATGCCTTACAAAGAAGCCTTTAATAATACGGAACATTGTACCGCAACCGAAGGATATTATTCTGCACTTCTTCATGAATTGACCCACTGGACGGGAAATTCGAAACGCATTGATCGGAAATTCGGAGACAATGTTTATGCGACGGAGGAACTTGTCGCCGAATTAGGAGCCGCTTTTATGTGCGCTGAATTTGGGATTAATGTCGCAGAGAAAAGCAATACGGCGGCTTATATCGACTATTGGCTGAATGTACTGAAAGACAATAAGCATTGTTTGCTGACCGCAGCGTCGGAAGCGTCAAAAGCTGTTGACTTTCTACAAGGACTCCAGCCTACTTGATCGGCTAACCGCAATAAAAGCGCCCGCATGCGGGCGCTTTTTATAAATATCTATTTTATATATTTGGAACACTAAAGTATTATATATGACCCCTGAAATCGACGAAATACTAGTTTGCTCAAATTGTTTTAAAGACGAAGGTCTATGTTTGGATGCAATCAAAATTGGGAATGATAATCCCCAACCCTGTCCTAACTGCCAAGATGTTTTGGGTAAAAAGCTTGGTTATAATGAGCTTTATGATCTGGCAAATACATTTTTTGTATACGGTTCAACCTTTCGGACTCAGTATGGTGCTTCAAATGCAATTCAATTTAATGAATATCATTACAAATCGTCAGATTTGTCTGTTCCTGAATGGTTAAAAGACGATTTAGAACTTATATCAGAAAAACTTAAGGTAGGATTTTTTCATTACGGCCCAAGATTATGGAAGGTTGGTTAAATAGAGCCTTTAAAAGCGCTTCAAGACGATAATACAAGACCCACGGTGATAAGCAGAGTATTGACGGAATTTCCGACAATAAACTTATCGGCAGGAACGAATTTTTATAGGCTACGGAAAAATCCCAATGTGCCAAGTAATTTTAATGAATATGATAGCCCACCCGATCAATATCTAGGTCGTGGTAGATTTGATTCACAGAGCTTACCAGTTTTTTATGCGTCTCAAGATTTGGATATATGCATACATGAGTCGCGCGTCACAATCGAAGATGAACTTTATCTCGCTAAATTGGCACTAAGCAAGCCGATAAATGTTTTGGATTTGTCAGAGTCTATAACTGAGGAGGGAACTGAGTTTGAAAGCATAAGCATGGCAATTCATTTCTTATTTAGGGCACCAAGTCATTCTTATGAAATTCTAAGAGAGATCGCTCTCTCTGCATCTAAAAACAAACTGGATGGAATAATTTACCCATCCTATTTTAATCAAGTGTCTTCATCAGATCAGACAATCAAGAATATTGCTATTTTTGGAAGGCCGATTGAGAACGGTCTTTTAGAAGTTAAATGCATAGACAGATTGATGTTGAAACATGTTGAATATAGCTACCATTTTGGGCCATCAAGTTTTTAGTAGTTCAGGCACAAAGAATGGTTTGTCAAATGCTGGAGGGATATTCTTTCGAATGTTTAACAAGGCGTGAATGATGGAAAACTCTTTATAAGTTCCAATGCACTCATACGCTCACCAGACTGAGAAATACGATCAAGCAAAGCTTCCTTATTGTCAGTATAAACATGTAAGCAATCACGTCCACGTGATGCACTTACATAGAATTGTTGCATAGAAGCGGCTGCAAAGGTTGATGCTGGTTGCGAAATAAAGACTTCATCCACCGTCATGCCTTGGCTTGCATGACTCGTAACGCAGTATGCATAAGCCAGATGCCCGAATTGTTGAGGTAAGGTATAAAGGGCTTTGGTGTCAGGGTGTCGGGCTATAATATCACCTTTGGCAGTTGAAACCACTTCTAAAACCTGTCCGTTGTTTAACGATTGTTTTTTCTTATCAACACCGTTGCGTGTCACGGTAATGACGTCGCCTTTTAAGAGGTCGATTTTCTCTTTGCGATAGACCTCGAAACCCTTTAGATCATTGAGCGAAGCGGTAACGTTTTTCCCTTTTTCGTCTTTCATGACGAGACATTTGCCCTCTACTTGCATGATGGACAAGGTTGTACCGTGCGTGATTCCTTTACAATTCTGATTGAATTGCAAAATCTGACCTGAATCAAAATATCGGCTATCCGCTTTTTCCGCTTCGGTTAAGTTCAGGTTGACAAGGCGGGTAAAGGGCTTTTCTTTTCCGTGTAGCTTTCCAGCATGGCGTAATGTCTGACGAATAGCTTTCGTCACCGTTTCGCCTTGCGCATGGGTAGGCGATACGACAAGAACGGTTTTACCCTGACCGATAGCCGTCATATAGTCATTGGTAAGGGAAGCGTAATTTTCATCACAGGTTTTGATTGCCCCCATTCGCTCCATCTTGCCGAATGCCGCCATTACATGGCCTTTTGATAAATCGTATACCGCGTCACGATAGGGTTGTTTACGCTGACGATGAATCTTGTTGACCGTTACGGGAACGATTCCCGCATCCATCAAAATACGTAGGGAATCCCCATAGGCGACGGCTGCATGTTGGCGCACGTCGCCGCTTAAGATGACGCGCGTGTTAAACGTGGTTGCAAGCTCTAAAAGGGCCGTCATGTCTTTTGTGCCTAACAATCCCGATTCATCAACCCATAAGATTTGATCCTGCAAATATTTTTGCAGTTCAGGAGAGGCAAGCAATTTGGCGACGGTTTGGGCATCCGCAAAACCTTCCTTTTTTAAGACATCGCGTGAAGCTTTCGCCGTCGGGGCGACGACGATGACCTTTTTCCCTGTCTTTTCGATCATTGAAACGGTTTCTTGCATAAGGATCGTTTTACCCGTACCCGCACCGCCCATGATGATCGACACTTTATCTTTTGTCGTCAGAACATGGCGGGCCGCACGTCCTTGCTCTCCCTTTAGAGATAAGGTAGGTGCGGAAATATAGAGAGGCGCAAACGTGTCTTTGCCGTCATGGGCAAGTTTGACCATGCGTGTTTCTTCACGCAAAACGCTGTCCAACGTACACAACACGCGATTATCCTGCTTAACGTTGATAATATTGGGATGCTTCTTAAACGCTGTGTTTATTTGCGTAATCGAAACATTCTTTTCATCGATTCCGAACTTGTAGGCTTTGGCGAGGATCTTGCGATCTTGGACGACGGAATTTCTTTCAAAATGATGCAGTAACGAATGATCGATACATTCATCGGCGGTGAGAGCATTCGACGTGCTTTCTTGAACGGAAACGATAGACGTATTGACGCTCGGCAGGTTGAGCGTCTTTATTTGTCTTTCCCAATCGGTTCTAAGGTCATCCATCGATAACCCTTTTTGCTTTTTGGCACGGCTCCGCGCCCCGATCTTGTCGAGTTCCTTGGCATCCGTAATATTCTTCTCTTTGGCGATCTGTTCGATTTCGTTGGTACGCTTGGAGAACAGACGAATCAGTTTCGGATCTACACCGACCACCTCAAAAGAGCTTTTTGTTGGGCGTATCTTGTACCCCAATTTCATCAAGCCGTCGGCTAACCGCTTATGAAAGAGTGCTTCATAATAGGGAAGGTCGCGCATCGTGTCGCGAAACTGAACCGCCTTGAATTGCTTTTCGATAGGGTCATATGTGGCGTTAAAGGTGTAGCAATGGCAATGCAAAAATGGGTCTGGCATTTCCCGATTTACGGCTCTGGAGGTCTGGTGGACAAAATCGGCATAAAGTAATTCGCTCGTGATACGGTTCTCATCCTTTCCTTTTTTCCTGACACGGGTTTGCACGTCTTTCTCTATGTCTCTCATCGTGCGATGAACGGCATTACGGAACACGGTTAGGATCGAATCATTTTTTGCGAAGGCATGAAGGAGGCTAACCGACTTCGGACAACAGAACGTCAGATCATAGCCGACCGTCCGCACTTTGCTTTTGCGCGAGGTAAGGGGCTTTAAGGTTATCGGGTTGATGTTTTCGCAAAGAGCGTCGAAGATGAATTTGTCCGTAGGGCCATTTATGCCGATACGCTTCGCCAACCGACCATTGAACGACCCGCGTAATTCTTGGTCATTCAAATAGTAATCGGATTTTAAAAGGGCATCATTGTGGTAATCCTTAGCCTGTTCCGCAGAACGGCTTTGAGTCATTCTGAGCATGACGAAGATTTTCCTTAATAGCTGTATTTTTCTACAGAAGGGATTCTGACCGTTTCAACCAGTAATTGACGTGATTTGTCTATTTATAAAATTTATGTAATTAGTTTAAAGCTTTGAAAGTATTTGATAAAGCAAGGAGATGATTAACTCATCATAATCCCTTGGTCGCGTGTTCAAATCACGCCCGAGCCACCATTTTTCAAGCACTTCCGTCATGTTTTTTTTCTCGACTGTATCAAAGATCACGTTTGTATCATTGGCCGAATTAAGATTTAAACTGATTGGTTTTACAACTTCTGCTTTACGGCGATAAATCCGATTAGTCGTTCGTGCGTCAACATGAGCAAGAAGTGATTGAGCATGTGCAAGTGAAGGTGCATCACTGGCACATTTAGCCCTCAAATCATGTTGTGTGAATGTTTCCGTTACTTTTGTTTCTTTAATAACGCGCTTCATGAAACGCTGCCAATTGGATTCCCAACCGCTGGCTTCACCCTTTTTATGATCCCAATAGCATTGCCCTCGTCTGGTACAAAAAAGGAATGTCGATACTTGTGTAGGACGTGCGTCAAGCGCCTCCTGCACGGCTTGTCGCAGTTCTGGTGTCCAGACATAAATTGTTGTCTTGCCGACCTTCTTGCGGGTCTTTTGACGGACATTGTGTATCCCATCGTCTTTGAAATGGAGATCAGGTTGCAATAGGAGAACATCGGGTTTGGGCATACCTGTAAGCAATCGAAGCTTAATCATTGCCTTAATCGCGTTCGTGCAGTCCTTTTTATGTACAGGTTTTAAGGATAGACACTCAACGATTTCCCAATCCTCGATATATCGTGTTCGTGGCTGCGATCCTTCAAGTTCTAATTGCCCTTTGAATGGGTGCGCTTCAATACATCCCCAACGGATCGCTTTCGTAAAAGCGTGTGATAACGTGCCTATTTCATGACGGGCTGTAGACGCACCGCCATGCTTTACCTTTCTTATTCCATCCATTGTGAAAGTCGGCTTACTACGTCGGTCGTAATATTCATATGCGTGAATTGGCTTAAATGCCGTAAGAGGTATCTTTTCAAATACCGCCTTTAGGTTTTTCACATCCCTTTGTTCCCGCCGCTGTGTCGCTGGAGCTTTCTTTGGTATTACTTCCAAAGCATAGCGATCAAGCATTTCCCCTATGTTTCTGGGCTTTTCCGCCTGATCGGCCATTCTCGTAGCCCATGTTTCATATGCTTCCGACAAAGTTTCACCCAAACGGAAAAACTTTTTGCCATCCCACAAATGCACAAGCCCACGAGGGACGCGATAGTAAAAGGCCCCGTGTTGGAAAGTCCAGCCTTTAGGTAATCCACGGTTTTCAGGCTTGCGTGGTTTTGGCATTGATTGCACCCCAATACGGCTGGATTTCCTTAATGATTCTACGTTTTACGGAATCACCGTCAAGCAATTTTTGAATATGAGAACGTGACACAATTACGGTGCCGTCGGGCCTTGTTTTGTGTTCAATACCCATAGAACGGAGTGCGATAACTTGGGCGTTTCTCTTCTTCCTTCCAGTAAGGAAAATGATTTCTTCAGTATCAAGAAATAGCATCTGTACACCTATTGGGGTTTGTTACCTTGAGGTCGTCGTTAGCGGCACCGTTTTGTTCAAACTGTGCAGAATGCGGTGCGTACTTTTATGACAGGGAGAGGCTGTATATACTGTTTGGCTGGAAGCCCGCAACTGAAAACAAAGAATGACAGTGATAGGCGACAGACATCTTCCCGATAAGATCGGTTATGCGGATATTAACCGTTTTGGGCTTGATCTAGCGGTTATGATATGTTAATTAAAATTATTGGAGATATGTGATGATCATTCTTAAAATCTTTGCCGCTAACGGAGAGCTACTGGAAACCCGTAAAGAAGGAATAACCCCTGATAATATTTCTATGTATGCTAAACAAACCAGCCTCGAACGAGTAGAGGGGTATTTGAAATGTTTGGAAGATATAATTTCAGGACTTAATGATGTGATATGGGGTAAGCATAAGTATCGCCCAGATTCTAAACAGATGATTGCTACAAATACAGAAAAGTTTCTTGGAGAGAAACAAAGGTTCCTAGAGTATGGGAAGCAAAATAATTCCGAACGGGATCAAGGGTATTCGGATTGTGTGGAAGATGTTGTATTAGGGCTTAATGATATTATATGGGGAAAAAATAAAATCATTCCGGATACGAGGCATATGATTGGTGCCAATACAGAGAAATTTCTCAAGGAAAAGGAAAAACTCTTAAAATGTGGAAAATCCTTTGTAGAAAAAATGGCTCCTGAGAATAATGACCCAGTTCCTTAAACCTAAAATGTCATTTTTTGTTATATTTAAAAAAGAAAGTGAAAAAAGGAGATAAACCTACCGTTCCCGCTAGCATTTTTGTATCTTTTTATAAGCAACTAAGAAGGAAATTTTTTGAAGAATTTGTAAAACCAAATTTGAAAGAAGATTCAGAGGCAACAGAGGAAGAAGAAAGGATATGGAATGTACTTGGAGAAGACAAAAAAACTCCAATAACAAAGTCTCTATTTGATGTCAAAAACCCCCAATATTTTTACAAAAAATATGAAGAAGGAGCTAAATTCCATATTGAATATGACTATCCGCTTTATCCTGTAACTGTCGATAGAAAAAATTTTACATTAGCCTTGAAATATCTTCTTTTTGGAAATGTAACCAAAATCGCCGACTTTCCTGAATTAGATTTTGATCTCCACGCAAAATGGGAAAAGAATTATTCCACACTACTTAACGTTTTCATGAAGAATGAATTTCCCAATGGAGTTGAAGAGATAAAAGAAGGAATTATTGAAAAAAAACTAAGTGATGATAAATTGGATAATACATTTTTAGACACTCTTACTAGTTGGAAGGGGATAAATATCCAGCCTCTTGAAAAGGTGATTAACACGTTTTTTAATGCAATTTCTTCACGTAATTATATTGATGCTTGGCACCTAGTGTCACCAAGGTTTCAGTCCCACAGTATTTGGGCAGGAAGTTTACAAAACTTTGAAAATTCATTTTCAATAGTTGATTCTATAACTAACATAAAGAAAATTCCGATCTATTATAAACACAGAAAAGTTAAATGCGGGATTAGTTATCGTGAAAAAGGATATATAATTGACTATTCTGACATTTCTGACAAAGAGAAACTATGGTTCGGCCGTGTATTGGAAAACTATTTGAGAGACATTAATTATAAGATAAGTTGTGTTTATTCTATTGTGAATAATTGCTTTAATTGGAATGGAAATTCATGGAATGAGACAGAGCCATTTGATTTTTTAAATATAGATAAGAAACATTTATATAACAATAGTTTTCAAAAGGTGGCGAACATGGTCATACAGGAGTATTCTATGTTCTTGAACGCAATTATAGCACCATGTAATTCTATTTCTTATGATAACACTGGATTTGCGTTGATAACACTTCGTTTTGAGTACGGCAGATGGCTAATTAGTGAGATAGAAGTTTTAGCAGATGACGATCAATTCATGGAACGTTGTACCGAATTTTCTTGAATAAACGTCATTCCGGTTTTTCCTGTAATGCTGTTATTTTTTCCTGTCATTCCCGGAAAAACTGGAATGACTAAATGTGTTGAGGGGGTCTGATATTTGTAATCGAATGGGAACGTTATCAAAATATAGATCGAAGTAGCTACGATTATTTTGAAAACGAACTCTTAAAAATTGAAACAAATATCTAATAACTAAAATCAACCATGTATGAGCTTGAATAAGCCAGATCGCGAGGCGATCATCAAAGCAGCAAAAGAGGCGGATAAGGTAAAGGAGGTTAGATTCTCCGAAAGTCAGGGTAGTGTATATATTGATAAGACCAAATACACCGACCGTCATGCTGCCCTTGAAAAACTCAAAGGTAAGTAGCATGCGGGCCTAAGTTTGCCCCTTAATAGTCCCACGGTAGTAAATCTCGGCCGAGTACGTGGGCTATTCACTCTAACCCTATATAGGTGCGTTTTACCGTTAAACGGTATCGCTTTATTATCATGCTTTCGGGGCGGTTCTGCCCCAATTTCTCAAACACATTCACTAACATTCTAATTTATATCGTCATGCAGAATGAACGATCAAAGGGCTTATTGAATATAAGCCAAAAGGAAGTCGTTGACTTTTTCGACAAGGAAACGGATTCAGAAGGAGTCATGAAACTCTTTTTAATGTTCGTAGGTGTGACCTTGACGCCTATTACCCTGCTCGGGGCGCTGATCTTTTATAAAAAAGGCTATAAGCGCTTCATGGAGGGGGAACATCCTCGTCTTCACGACTTACCGCCTATTGTAAGTCTTGGAATGATAATAGGCGCTATCTCAATATGGGGGAGCCTGTTTTTCTTCGCGAGCTATATGCATTCTTTTTTTTATCTGATTTTCGGAGAGGCGGTAGACCATAATTCTTTCTATATCTATGCTTTCACCGGAATTAATATTGTTCTCACCGTTGCTGTCTTTCTATGGTTTCAAAGATGGCGTTTGAAGGCAGCAAAATACGCCGCTGATACCAAGCGACACGGTACGGCGCGTTTTGCAAAGCCTGAAGAGTTACAGCCTTATGAAGCGCCCAAAGGGTTTTATATCGGACAAGGTACATACTACAACAAGCCCGGTCATTTGTTGTCTGTGGCGGGAACGAGGGGCGGTAAGGGTGTGAACCTCATTTTACAAAACCTTCTGATGCCACATTTATTCAAAGGTTCATGGGTTGTTATTGATCCTAAAGGGGAGCTTTTGGCTATTTCCAAATCTGCACAGCTCGCCGCAGGCCGCAAGGTTGTTGTTCTCAATCCGTGGCAATTACTAGGTTTAAATGGGGTTTCTTACAACCCGCTCGATCTTCTCAAAAACGATTGGCTCAACATGGCCGATGATGTGGAAATGTTGGCAGAAGCCATTATCCCCGCAGATCCCGATAGTGAAAATTCACATTGGAGCCTTCGCGCCAGAACCTTTATCTCAGGGTTGTTGCTGCATCTTGTAACGACAGCGCCCGAAGACGAGCGCCACTTAGGAACCCTCTGGCAATGGCTTCGGCTAGAGAATGACAAATGGATAGAACTTCTGGCTGATATGTCGTTGAATAATGACCCGAACGCTGGAGAAATCGTTAGAGCAACGGCGAATGAGATTATTAGTCTCATGAAAATGTCCGATAAAGAATACGGGTCTGTCATGTCATCGGCGCAAAAACACACCGATTTTATTAAATCGCCTGCTTTACGGGAAGCGTTGAAAGCGTCCACGGATTTTAAAGCGGAAGATTTGGCTTCTGGCAACGTAACTGTTTATGTGTGTATTCCATTTGATCGCCTTAAAAGTCACAATGCTTGGCTGCGGTTGGTGGTGATTTCTCTTATGCGTTCGGTTATCCGTAACCCTAAGAAAGACGTTTGTTTCCTATTAGATGAAGCCTATGCTTTTGGCTACCATAGCGAGATTGATATGGCTCTAGGCGCTTATGCGGGATTTGGTATTCATGTGTGGTCGATCTTCCAGACCCTTGTTCAGATCAAGAAGATATACGGGGATAATTGGGAAAATTTCATCGCAAATTCTTCCGTGAGACATTTCTTTAATATATCGGACAATTTTTCAGCAGAATACATTTCAACAATGTTCGGCCAGACGTCCGTTCCTGAATATGACGAAAAAGGAGAACTGAAAGGAGCAACGGCCCGACCTCTGGTGACTAATGATGAACTACGGCGCACATCAGGCGAGGTCATTTACTCGGTTATCGACCAGCTTTCACCGGCACAGATTCCCAAGCATCCATATTACACAATGGATTTACCAGCCGACCCTAATCCTTATTACAAAGGATAGAAAAGAACACTTAAGGAACATTCATTTTTAAAAAGAGGGGCTATCCCTGCATAACGCAGGCATGCGCAAAGACGTGGTTTGTCATGCAAACCTTGTCTTTGCAAGGGGGGATGGTTTGCCATCCCCCCTTGACCCCCCAAAAGAAAAATCATGACGTATGTCAGAAACACAAAACCCGAAGCCGAAGGAAAAACGTGTCCTCATTCAGCTTCGCACAACAGAGGAAGACAAAAACACCCTGCGCGAGTTTGCCAAACATGCAGGAATGAACATCACCGATTTCGTGAAGTTCCGCACGTTGTCCAAAAGGCCACGGCTCAAAGTGGCAACCCCTGAACGGGAAGTATTACTACATCTCCTGTCCGAATTGGGAAAAAACGGCTCGAATATCAATCAAATCGCGAAGATCATGAATGCCGATAACAAGACGTCTTATTCAGTATCCGTCAAAGAAGATCTTATTGCCGCGGCATTGGAAGAGATAAGGCAAACGACGGCCAAGATCGTACAGGCGTTAGAACAAACCGCTATCCATGATAGTGAAGGGGAGAATTCGCGGTAATGGCGGACAGCTTGCAAGCTATCTTTTACGCAAAGGCGAGAATGACACGGTAAGACTCTTTGATATTCGAGGGACAAGCCATCTTTATGATTTGCGCAAGTCATTGCTGGAAATGTCGTTCACCAGTGAGCTAACGAGAACTGACAAAGGGCTTTATCATGTGCAGATCAATCCCCGCCCTGGAGAGGATAAGAAGATGACCGCCGATGATTGGCTCCGAGCCGCTGAGATCATGGAAGAGGAAACAGGCTTTAAAGGTCAGAAACGCATCATGGTCATGCACGAGAAAAAGGGCCGTATTCATATGCACGTCGCGTGGGAACGGTATTCTCACGGCACAGGAAAGATGATCTCGAACAAATATTCTCGTTACGCACAAGATAGAGCCAGAAAGCGAATGGAGAATGAATTCAGCCAGAATAGGACGCCTGATAAGAACATTGAGCGTCCGGAACTGAATAAGTTACTCGCTGAATTATGGGCGCTTCATCCGTCAGGGAAAGCCTTTATCAAGGCAGTCGGTCAATACGGTTACACAGTTTGTCGTAGTGAAGGTCGTCGCCCGATGGTTATCATTAATAAAGCAGGGCGTTCCTTTGATTTAGTGCGGGAAACCAAAGTAAAGACGAAGGATATGCGGGAACGATTAAAAGGGTTGCAATTACCGCATGACAAACAAGTCATCGCATCTATACGAGAAAGACAGCAAAACGATACAAAGGAAACGCCACGAGAGAAGCGTATAAGGGAACTGAAAGAACAGATGGAGCAGCACGAAAAAGCTAAAGACAAACAACAAGGACGTTAATTTAATCAAATCACTTTTTTATGAATTGGGAAGAAATCGTCGAACGACACGCAAAAGACTATAAAGACTATCTCAACGGATACAAACAAAGCCAAGAGCAGCTTAAAGCTGACAAAGACATGCTTTTACAGCATATGAAATGCAAGGAGGAAACCTTACCGGACAATCTCAAAGATAAGTTGGCCAGAGACAAGGATGCATCGCAACAGGAATGGGGCATGTATGGCAACAAGTTTAAAAACATGCGTGTCGCACATCAGAGAGAGGTCGATAAATACTTCAGGAGCCAACAACTCAGTCAGGAGATCAGCACCGCGCAAGAAAAAAAGCCAGAAAGAGGCGCAGGCCGTAATTAATTAAACGAACAGTTATGACATGGGAGGAATTAGAACAAAAACATGATGCTGAATGGAATGAGTTTCAGCAAGCCTATCAACAAAGCTGGGGGCAGCTTCATCATGACAGAACGGAAGTGCTAAAGGTCTTCGCTTATATGACGGAGAAAGTGCCCCGAAGTGTTAACCGTATACTTGATAAGGCGCAAAAGGACTGGCAACAAGAGTGGGGTATTGACGGATGGCGAAGTGAGAAATTAAAAGACGCTCAGGAAAAAGAAACAAAAATCTTTTTCGAACGGGAGCGGATTAGACGGCGAATAACGATCGGCCTTGATAAACCCAACGAAAGGGATCGTGGACAGTAATTAAAATGGGAGGCTCGGGTCGTTGTGCAAGAGAATGGGTGAAATATTGAGAACCCGAGCAATCCATTTTAGTTTAAGCTTGCGCGAAATAGCACAGGTCGCGGGCATTTCCAAATAACCGCACAGCGTCAATTCCATGCTAATGAAATCAAGATCGTTCTTGTCATGCTTCCAGTAGGCGGAAATGTATTTATTGATTAAATAATGCGCTGATGCGGCATAAGGCAAATGATCGCCTTTCCCTTGGTATAGGGCGTGCGCGATACGATTGTCATTCACACTCATTTTATTCATATCAATAGTCTAACAAAAACAAATCAAAATGTCCACTGAAAGTATAGCAATGCTTGCTCTGTTGAAAGCGCAAGAGACACAGCGGCAAGCACTGGCGGCTAGTGCGTATGAAGCATGGCAACCCATTAAAGAAAAGGAGGTTGCACTCTTAAAACAGTTCGATGGAAAGTTTCCCAATGCAACCAAAGACGTTCAAGACGAAATCATCAAAGGACGAGAAAAATATTCCGAGGAATGGGGGGCTGATGGCAAGCTGGCGGCTTTAATGGATAAGCGTCATACCAAAGAAAGAGAGAAACTTGTCATGCAAGAAACAATTACGAAACAACTTAATGAGAAAGGCGATAGAGGCCGCGACCGTTAAATAATAAGTCCCTAAATAAGATGGAAAAGAGAAGAAGAATAACCGACTTAAAACTTACTATTGAGGACATTGATACACATGAGTGTTTTAGAGGTTTATCGCAAGACAAAAAAATAGCCTTAATTTCGTTCGTCTACGACGTGTCATTAATCTTGTATAACTCCCATTGTCATGAAAACAAATGATCTTAATTATTTCACGCGATTTATTCCCAAAAAGACAATCGAAAAACCGAATTACGAAGTTTGGTCATACACCCGCGTTAGTACAAAAGAACAATATCAAAATAATGCAAGTGTCACACGCCAAATAGAGGCGAACCGCCGTTATGCGCAATTGAATAAATTCGAGATTGCGGAAGAATTTGGAGGTACTTACGAAAGTGCTAAAGACGATTTTACCCGTAAAGAGTTCAGCCGTTTAATCGAGAAGGTGACCGCCAGTAGGAAAAAGCCTTATGCGATCCTTGTTTATAAAATGAGCCGTTTTTCACGGTCAGGTGGAAACGCGATAGGACTTGTGAATAGACTTGTTGAGGAATTACGTGTCCATCTGATTGAGGTATGTAGTGGCATTTCAACCGTAACGGAACGCGGCAAAGCCGCCATTTATGACAGTCTTTTTCAAGCCTATAAAGAGAACCTCGAAAAAAAGGAAATCATTATCCCCTTTATGCAGGCTTATTTAAGGGAAGGAAAGCGTTTCGGCAATTCTCCAATTGGATACGATCATTATGGGCCTAAAGTCAGCAATGAAAAGTTTTTAAGTCTCACGCAACGAATTGAAATCAACAAGGACGGTGAATTGCTTCGCGAGGCTTTTCAATGGAAATTATCGGGTCATTATAGTGACGTGCAGATTTTAGAAAAACTAGAGGCTAGGGGCTTAAAAATACGTGCTCAAAAGCTGTCAAATATATGGCGCAACCCTTTTTACTGCGGTGTTTTAATTTCAAAAATGATTGAAGAGCCAGTTATGGGGAAATGGGAGCCTCTCCTAAGCCAGAGTGATTTTAAGAAAGTCCAGCAGATTTTAGAAGGAAATCCATCAGGATATCAGCATAAGAAGGAAGAAGATGCACGCCCTTTGACCCGGCTTTTAAAATGCGATTCCTGTAAAGGCTATATGGTTGGCTATGAGGTGAAAAAGAAGAGGCTAAATTATTATCGGTGTGGCAAATGCCGTGGAGTTTGTCTTAACGCTCACACAACGCCTAAAGCGTTAAAGAAGGGCGCTAATGACCTATTCCTGGACTTGTTGGACAGTCTCACTATTCCGTCATCAATAATCCCACTTGTTACTTTACAGCTTACAAAGCTGTATGACTATTTTACCCAAGACCAAACGGATGACGACAATTTGAAATCTCAGCTCTCAACCTTAGAGAAACAATTAAAGAACCTGAAAATTCGTCATGGACTTGGAGAAGTTGATCGAGAAACATATGAACTAACAAGCGATCATTTAAGAGAACAAATAGCCCGTATAAGCAAGGAATTGGAAAAGGAGGATTTTAAAATATCTAACCTAGATAGTTTATTGAAAAATTCTTTAACTAAACTTAGCAATATTCGGCTGGTGTGGGTTTCAAACGATTTAGAGAATAAAAGGAAACTTCAAAGGACATTGTTTCCGGACGGAATATATTATGATGCTAAACAGCATATATATCTAACCCCAAAAATAAACGAGTTCATCCGTTTTAGTGCTTATCTGGCGCAGGGTTTAAATGAACACAAAAAAAATAGCCTGCTTGAATTTCAAGCAGGCTACGATTCTGTACCCAGGACGGGAGTTGAACCCGTACGAGCGTTGCGGCTCACAGGATTTTAAGTCCGGCGTGTCTACCAATTCCACCACCTAGGTATCCTGTAAACAAAAAATCCAAACTGCTCAGCAATTTGGAAATCTTGTACTGAGCGGAAGACCGGGCTCGAACCGGCCACCCCGACCTTGGCAAGGTCGTGCTCTACCAAATGAGCTACTTCCGCTTATTCTAAGAACTTTTTCCCTTCAAAAGAACCATTGTTTTTTCGTTGGGATTGCAAAGATAAGGATTGTTTCTAATTAACCAAATAGTTATCCAAATTTTTTTGAATTTATTTTGGAATAGCTCATTTGAAATAAAAAGGCTGCCCTAAATGTGTCGGGCAGCCTGAAAATTATAACCCATGTCCGATCAGCCAATTTCTATCATCCTTGGCGCCTTTTGTTTAGCGTCTTCCTTTTTAGGAATCACCAGATGTAACAGGCCATTATCATAGCGGGCGTTTATCTTATCCTCATCCACCACGTTCTTTGGCAGTTCAAAACTACGCTGGAAGGACTGGTAGCTGAACTCACGCCTGGTATAATTAGCATCTTTTTTCTCCTGTGTCTGCTGCTTAGCAGAGGAAATGGTAAGGGTATTGCCGTCAAGCGTAATATTAAAGTCTTTTTTGTCCATACCAGGGGCGGCTACTTCCACCTCATAACTGTCAGCCGTTTCCTTAATGTTCACAGATGGTACAGTCGTGCTTGTGGATGAAAAATTGTTGTTGCCCCAGTTAAAGAATTCACGGCTGAAAAAGTCATCAAACAGGGATGGGAATCCTGGAAGAGTGGTTGCAGTTCTTTTAACGAGTGACATAATTAACCTCCTTTTAAATTAGTTAACAAATAACAGTATTTAACTTCATTTCAGGTTGGCCAACCTTTGTGCAATAGGATGTTCAAACTCAGTGCCACGGGTGATTACACTGAAATTTTTTCAGAAATGCTGTCAATTTTTAAGTCAAAAATGTACATGTTGTCAGTATGCTGCTTTAATCCCCCTTTTTCATCCGCTCAATCGTGTCCAGCATCTCTTTGTGATCGGCTTCTCTGGCTAAAGGGAGCGCCAGGATCTGCCAGCGGATGCCTTCTTCTTTGTGGCCCGACTGATATAATAACCGGGCGTTACGGCTCATATAATCGCTAAATGCATACCGTTGCTTCGCAGGGATGCTGAGACCATATTTTTTAGCGTAAGGGATGATGGCGGTTGAGAAATTGGCCCAGTCATCCTGTTGCATACTGTATATCGTCTGACTGAGCAACAGTACCTCCTCGCCGGTATCGCCATAGAGACTGATCAGGCGTTTACCGAAGGTGTTCCAGTCTGGTGTACTGTCGCAGGTCTTGAGATAAGGGATGACCTCTTCGTGAAAGATCTTGTTCATTTGCTGTTCATGAAGGGTGTGTGTGGGAAGTTGTGCAAAAGCGGAGGTGCTTAGCAGGCAACAAAGGCTGACAATGAATGAATACATGGCATAAGGTATTAATGAGGGTCTGTAATGAAGTTACATCATAGATGCCCCATTTTACATAGGAGGCAGGGAATAAACTGGTAGCAAAGCCTGCTGTTGGTCATATAAGCATAACATTGTCGTCAGACATTTATCAGTTATATTGTCTGAAACAACTGTTACCCACTTATGCAGCACATTAACGTTACCCAGGTGGTTATTGTTATTTTCTTCGCTATTGCGCTGATCGCATTTGTCATTATCAGGAACCGTAAAGACCGGAAAAAATTGCTCAAGGATGATCCTGTGGAAGGAGAGATAGACGAACAACAGCGAAAGAAAGATAAACTGTAATAGTTATATTTGCCGCCCTAACTTATGTCTATGAATTATATCAGATTGTCATTTACATTGCTGGTTGTATCAGCAACCTTATTTTCTGCTGGCTGTAAAAAAGATGATAACTCCAGCCCTGTTGATGGGCAAACTCCTGAAGATACACCTACGTTGACGACTGTTACCTACCACAAAGATCTGGCGGTAAGTGATAATGTATTGTTGACAGACAAGTTTTATTACAAAAATGGCTTACTTACACAGGTAGATGCATCTACCGCAACTTCTTTGTCAGTACAGTATAATTTCAGTTATAATAGTGATGGTTCACTGGCGAAGATTGTATCTTTTGATGTCGCACAAACAAAGGCATATTATTACTTTCATTATGTGAATAACCGGCTTGATAGCTTGACGGTGACAGATACCTTGCGGGGTGGTTTTCCCGGTAATCTCATGGGGTTCCGTATGTCTTACAATAGTAACGGAAAACTGACCGGGATTCTCATGAATGTTTTGGAAGCCGGAGAAACGGTTCCTTATGATTACACCAGATGGAGCTATCACAGAGGGGCAAACGGAAAACTGGATTCTCTTACCGGTCAGTATAATCCAGAGATAGGAACAGCTGTAAGACGTATTTATACCTCCGGAGAAGCATCGCCTGTTGCAATGGCTATGAAAAAGCTACCTGCAGCTTACCTGATGGTGCTTGCTATCAGAAAAAAGGCCGTTTTGCTGTCTGTCGTTGCTAATAATCTCTATTTTCATCAATTCCTGAACCCGGATGATAACCTATTCAATAGCGGAACCTTTAAAGCAGGTAGTACGCCGGAGGAGCTGTATCCTTATCAGTGGCCGGACTATAAGTATAACATTGATGCGGTGTTGAATGCTGACGGCAGACTTACACAGGTCCAGTACACAGATAACTACAGAGGCGAAATGGAAGGAGATGGAGGATGTAAGTTTTTTTACAGATAATACAAGAAAGGTCGTCATCGGACGACCTTTTTCATTGATAAGCATCATCAGGAAAAGTGAAATTGCATCTTTTCCTGATGATACATTTATGTTGGTCATCACTTGTCAGAATACAGGAGACATGACACTCCCCTTACCCGTTAGCACAGGTGGTTTACAAGCATACAGATGGAGACATTGAAAGTTGGTTGGCTACGAAGAAAGAAGATTGTGCTTATCAGGCTGCAGCTTTTTTGCCAGCTGTTTTCTTTCTTGTTTTAGTCGTTTTCGTAACGGGAGTCACAGTTGCCTGTGCAGGGATATGTGCTTTTACATACGCTTCCAGCGTCGTTTTCAATTCGACCTGTATTGTGCCTTTTTTTTCTGGTGCTGCCTTACCGGAGATGACAGCCTGTGTCATTTCAACGAAGTTTCTGATAGCATCCGGTGTAAATCCGATACCATGTAAGGTACTTTCCCAGTCTTCTCTGCGGATCTGTACTGCCTTTACCTCCTTACCTAATGCGGCTGAAAATGCAGCTGCCACATCATTGCTGCTATACATCGCAGGACCAGTGAGTTCATATATTTTCCCATCTTCGTCCTCTTTTTGTATAACATTGGCAACAAATGCTGCCACTTCTTCAGGCGATACCATTGGAAGTGCAAGGTCTACCGGGAAAAATGTTGGTAAAATGCCTTTCTCCTGTACTGATTCCAGGTACATCATCCAGTTACTGAAATAATAGGAAGGGCGTACAAATGTCTGTTTGACAGGCATAGCAGTAAAAGCGTGCTCCAGCAGATAGGACATTACCAGGTTACCTGTACCTGTTTCATATTGCGCGCCAATAGAGGACAGACCTACAAGTCGCTTGATAGGGGAGTTAGCCAGCGCTTTCCTGTAGTTGTCCAGAATATCGATTGTTTCTCCTATCACATTCCTTTCATGATGTGTCTCGGGGGTAATGGCAAAAAGCGTACTGCCATCCTGAAAAGCAGCCACCAGTGCGGGAAGATCATTGGCGTCAGCGATGGCTACATCTGCGCCGAGTGCTTTCAGTTGGGGGGCTTTCTTTGCATCTCTGATAATACCTTTAACAGACTCTCTGCGTTGGATAAGATGGGATACTATGCCAGAACCGACCCGTCCTGACGCGCCTAATATAATATGCATAAAGTTTTGGGTTTTTTGTGGTTACCCCAAAAATTAGTCCATACATACAAAAACAGGCTACTGTTTTTACAGATAGCCTGTTCCCGAATAGGAATAGGGCCTCTTATTTTTAGTTCTGGTTAAAGGTCAGGTATTCTCCACTGTCGTCGTTATCGTCCTTCAGCTTGATTTCAGTGGCACTCAGGGAAATAATTTCCCAATCATCTGTCAGTTCTCCGAGGGGTTTATTGGCGTCGGATTTAACTCCAAAATTTAAGTTAAATTTTTTCGAACTGCTGCTGGCACTCCAACTGCCATTTTTGCTTGTCCCGCTTTTTGTCGCCACAGCCGTTCCATTACTGTCAAATGTGAAAGTATAACCACTGAAATCGCTGGTTTCATCTTTACCGCTGTCGGTAAACAATGTCACCCGCCAGGTACCCGTCGTCGGCGCATCCGGATTGATTGTCGGCGTAGGATTGTTATCATCATTGTTACTGCATGACATGACACATGCACAAAAGAACAGAACGAGTATCCAGCTGCTTCTCTTCATATACGTGAGTTTTTATTGATTTCTATGGGGCTTCTAATCTATTAATACGGATATATCACCCATTTGGTTGCCTCGGACAAATAATATTTAATTTGGCACTGTCCGCCAGTATGTCGAACTTTTATACTCTCAACGTCATTGTATGAAAAATCTCCACACTTTATGGGTCACGGCCATGCTTAATATTATTGCTGTGAACGCCTTCGCACAGACTATCAAAGGTACTTTCGCCATTCAGAATGTTCAGACCGGCATCTATCTCCGGATAAAAGATGCTGATACAAGAAATGGGACGCCTATCGTTGCTTATACACCGGTGAACTGGAAATGTGTCACCTGGGACTTCCACCAGGTAAACGGGGACACCTATGAGCTTAAAAACCTCTTTTCCGGCAAAACCATGCAACCTGTTGATGAAAAGCCATCCGCAGGTACTACGCTCGAAGAACAGCCCATGACAGCAGGTAAGTCCAGTCAGCAGTACGAATTCATACCTGTTGATAAAGGCACCTACCTCATCCGGGTGAAAGGATCCGATCTATATCTCACCCCAGCCGACAATAACGGTACCGTCAATGCAAAAATCCTGCTCGCAAAGAAGAATAATTCAAAATTGCAGCAATGGACGATCCACGAGCAACAACCAGCTATGTAATCATCTATGTAATTATGACATTACTGCCGGTTCCGGTTCGTTTAAAACGCGCTTCCGGGCCGGTTTATATTTAGCCTGGAAAATTAATTGCCCGCCTGGAAACAGGCAAAGGCAGATGGAGCTTGCTGGCCTTAGTTCTTTGAAGTCTGTCGAGCCCATGAAACCGGGGGTTCATCCATCTCCAACGCCCCAATCTCTTCTCCCAGGCCCAATAGCAAGTAACTTCAAAGAACGACAGTCTGCAACCCCATACCGCCTTTTGCCGTAAAAATCCCCAATAACCTCCCTTATTCATACAATCAACTAAATTTTTCTTTTTAAAACTAAATATTTAGTTTTAACCTTAAATGCGATAAGATGAATTACCTGCAATCTATACTATGCCTGCTTTTCTTATGCACAATGACAGACAGACTGGCGGCACAATCCACCATCGACAGAAACCGTGTTATGGAATACCTCCAGAACCTGCAATACGATGAGGCCATTGCCTACCTTCAACCCGGTATTGATAGTAACAATCTGCAACACGTCTCCCTGCTCGCCTATACCTATTACCAGGCCGGCAGGCTCTCCGATGCCATTAACCAGTATCAGCGGGTATTACAGCTGGACAGTAATCATATCACCGCCCATCAATACATCGCTTCCATGCATATGCAACAGGAACAACCGTTTTCTGCTATTGAACACTATAAAAGGATCGTTCAGCTACGTCCGCAGAGCGCCGCCGCATGGAAACAATTAGGCATGGCAGGGTTTACCGCCCGGCAGTCTGACTCGGCATTTGTATGGCTGACAAAAGCTTATGACCTGAATCCTACAGACGCCAGAGTAGTAGCCAGACTGGCAGAAGAATGGATCGACAGGAAACGCTTAGGTATGTCAGATACACTGCTCAATACCTACTTCGCTAAAGATTCCGGCAGCGCCGTTATTCTGATGACAGGCGCCCGTGTATCTTTTCTCCTGAAAGATTATAAACGCACCGTAACGATAGGGGATAAGCTCAAAACACTCAATGTCGCATCTCCCAACGCATTCCTTTATGTGGCCGCAGCCGCATTCAATCTTAACAGATTTAAAGACTGTATCGCCGTACATGATTACCTCGCCCTCCGCATGTCCAGTTCGGAAAATATCATGTACTACGCCGCTATGTCCTATACGCAACTGGGCAAATACCAGGAAAGTAACGACCTGTTGCAGACCTGCATCGACATGGCGAAATCCGTCAGCCTGGATAACTACTATACCGGTATGGCCATTAACTACGAAGCCATGAAACAATATAAGCCGGCTATTGCCAGTCTGGATACCGCTTATTACATGTTCCATCAGCCGCTGAAACAGTATAGTATCGGGCGTATCTATGACGCGCATCTGAAAAATGAAGCCATGGCCACCCGTTATTACAAACGATATATCCAGCTCTATAAAGGAGAAAGCACCGAAGAAAAACAGATCTACGATTACCTGAAAACCCGCTTCCAGAAATAACCTGACATTCTGTACAGGGGCATAATCTTTGTGCGGTTCAGGCATGTCAGATAAATCTTTACAGCCTGACCGCTCTCCCATGAGTGGTTTTGTACAGGTAAGGGGCGCCAGGGAACATAATCTTAAAAATGTAGACCTGCAGATCCCCAGGGATGCTCTCGTTGTATTTACGGGTGTATCCGGTTCGGGAAAGTCTTCACTGGCTTTTGGGACTTTATATGCAGAAGCCCAGCGCCGGTACCTCGAATCGGTTTCTCCCTATGCCCGCCGATTGTTTCACCAGATGCCCGTTCCGGAAGTAGATGAAATTGATGGGCTGCCGCCGGCAGTCGCCCTGCAACAACAACGGGGTACGCCTACCACGCGTTCTTCTGTAGGTAGTGTGACTACCTTATCCAATCTGCTGCGTATGCTGTACTCCCGTGCAGGTGATTATCCGCCCGGACAGGCTATTATTTATGCGGAAGCATTTTCTCCTAATACTGCCGAAGGCGCTTGTCCGCAATGTCATGGATTAGGTCGTATCTATGACGTCACAGAACAGTCTATGGTGCCTGATGATACACTGACCATCCGGGAAAGGGCTGTTGCCGCCTGGCCTACTGCCTGGCAGGGACAGAACCTGCGCGATATTCTCACCACGCTTGGTTATGATGTGGATACGCCGTGGAAAGAGTTGTCTAAAAAGGACCGTAACTGGATCCTGTTCACGGACGATCAGCCTGTCGTTCCCGTTTACCCGGGCTATTCGCCTGAAGAGGTAAAACGTGCCCTCAAAAGAAAAGAAGAGCCGAATTATATGGGCACCTTCATGAGTGCGAAACGCTACGTGATGCACACCTTCGCCAACACGCAGAGTGCCATGATGAAAAAGCGGGTTACCCAGTATATGCTCAGTACCGCTTGCCCTACCTGCGATGGTAAACGGCTGCGGAAAGAATCGCTTTCCGTAAAATTCGCAGGTCTTGATATTACTGAAATGTCAAGACTGGCATTGGCCCGCTTGTATAGTACGGTTAAGCCTTATGCGAGTAACAAAACGCCATTGCGCGCCGATCATGATCACCCGGAAAAGGCGATCGTCACACAACGTATTGCGGTCGATCTGGCAGCTCGCCTGGAAGTACTGATGGAACTGGGATTAGGATACCTCACCCTGGAACGCAGCACACCCACTTTATCTCCTGGTGAATTGCAACGTCTCCGGTTGGCTACACAGGTACGCTCTAATCTGTTTGGAGTCGTATATGTACTGGATGAACCTTCTGCTGGTTTACACCCCGCCGATACAGAGGCTTTATTAAAAGCGCTCGATCGTTTGAAAACGGCCGGTAACTCCCTCTTTGTGGTAGAACACCAGCTGGATGTGATCAGACACGCAGATTGGATTGTGGATGTTGGTCCGGCGGCCGGTGAGCATGGCGGACAAATACTCTACAGTGGTCCGCCGGCAGGACTGGCAAACGCTGCGCAATCTGTTACCCGTAAATATCTCTTTGAAGAAAATACTGCTATCTCTCATAAGCCGCGTACCCCTAAAGGGACCCTGCAACTGCGGGATATTACCCGTAATAACCTGCACCAGTTGTCCGTGGATTTCCCATTGGGCGTATTCACGACAGTTACCGGTATATCCGGTTCCGGTAAATCCAGTCTGGTCAGTCAGGCGCTCGTAGAGCTGGTATTAGGAAAGCTCGGTCAGCAGCACAGTGCTGACGAAGAAAACGCCGATCTGCTGGAACAGGAAGCCCCCACAACGCTGGAAGGCCATATCGCAGGGGGAATGGAGCATATTAAACGACTGGTGCTGGTTGATCAGCAGCCTATTGGTCGTACACCAAGATCTAATCTCGCTACTTACACCGGATTGTTTGATCATGTGCGTAAACTTTTTGCATCCACCAAACAAGCCAAAGCGCGTCGTTATGACGCAGGCAGGTTCTCTTTTAATATCGCCAAAGGACGTTGTGAAAACTGTAACGGAGAAGGTTTCGTTATGGTTGAATTGTTATTCCTGCCCAGCGTATATGCACCTTGTCCTGTTTGCGAAGGATCGAGATATAATGCCAAAACACTGGAGATTAAATACCGGGAGAAATCCATCGCCGATGTGTTGCAGATGACCGTAAATGATGCCTGGGAATTCTTTAGTGATGAAGCGACGATCCATCATTCCCTGCACGTATTACGGGAAGTGGGATTGGGGTATCTCCGCCTTGGGCAACCGGCGACAGAATTATCCGGAGGCGAAGCACAGCGTATTAAACTGGCCACTGAACTGCAACGTATGGGGCGTGGTAATGCACTCTACATACTGGATGAACCCACCACGGGTTTACATCCTGCTGATGTGGAAAAGCTCATGTCGCAGCTGAACCGTCTCGTAGATGCCGGTAACACCGTCATCGCAGTAGAACATAACATGCGTGTACTGGCAGGCAGTGACTGGGTCATTGATATCGGGCCCGGTGCAGGAGAGGAAGGAGGTAAAGTAGTGGCCAGCGGAACGCCGGCTACTGTAGCCAAAGACAGAAACAGCCGTACCGCCGCATATCTTGCACGTCATCTTAAATAGGCTTAATTTCACGCCACTTTGATAACCGGCAGTAGCAATAACTGCCGGTTGCCATTTGTATAAATAATGAATCAATGAGTATTAAACAACCCGACCTTAGAACGGTCAATGTGACCAGGTATGTGACGCCTCTGCGGGAAGGAGGTTCCCTGCCTGCCATTGCCGAAGCTGATGATGGATTCCTGTATGTACTGAAATTTCGTGGCGCCGGACAAGGAGTCAAAGCCCTGATCGCCGAACTGATAGGAGGAGAAGTAGCCCGTACGCTGGGCATGAAGATACCGGAGATCGTGTTTGCAAATCTGGATACCGCCTTCGGACGTACAGAACCGGACGAAGAAATACAGGACCTGCTGAAGGCCAGTGTAGGCTTAAATCTGGCACTGCATTATCTCTCAGGCGCCATTACCTACGACCCTACCGTCGCTGTAATAGACCCGCTGACGGCTTCTCAGATCGTATGGCTGGATTGCCTGCTGACCAACGTAGACCGTACACCCCGTAATACCAATATGCTGATGTGGCACCGGGAACTGTGGCTGATCGATCATGGCGCATCCCTGTATTTCCATCATTCCTGGGATAACTGGGAAGAACAGGCCAAACGTCCTTTCGTACAGGTAAAAGATCATGTGCTGTTACCACAGGCTGCAGAACTGGAGAAAGTAGACGCTGCTTTCCGTGCTATACTGACAGAAGAACAGATCCGTGCCATCGTAGCCGTAGTGCCGGATGAATGGCTGCTGACCTTATCGCACCATGGTACGCCGGAAGAGATCAGAGAGGTATATGCCCGTTTTTTAATCACCCGGATAGCCAATGCCGGAACATTCGTAAATGAAGCGCAAAATGCAAGAAAAACACTTATTTGAGTACGCCGTAATCCGCGTTATGCCGAGAGTGGAACGGGAAGAGTTTCTCAATGCCGGTGTCATTCTCTATTCTAAACAACAGAGATTCTTACAGGCGATCATTACGCTGAATGAAGAACGGCTGCGGGCATTCTCTCCTGAAACAGATATTGAAGAGGTAAAATCATACCTCCAGGCATTTGAATGCATTTGTAAAGGAGGTAAAGAGGCAGGACCTATCGGACAGCTGGATCTGGCGTCCCGTTTCCGCTGGCTGACTGCTACCCGTAGCACTGTCGTGCAGGCTGGTAAGGTGCATCCGGGCTTCTGTAGCGATCTGCCGCAGGCATTGGCCAGGTTGTATGAACAGCTGGTATTATAACCGGTGATATTTGGCGATTTTCTGCTTGCTGATCGCTTAAAAAAGACATCCTTTTACGTATACTTCACTTTCGTTTTATATCCGGCTATTTATTGGTCAATCTATAGTCTGCTATTATTCATCCTTCGTTCATCTTTCGTTGTTGATCGAAGCATGAATGATAGTTGACCATAGGTTAAGTACGATCAATACAAGGTAAAAAAAACGGGTTTCATCACACAGCAAAGGTCGTTTATTATACTGCACATATACGTCCCCGGATGTCAATGTTAAGTTTTCTGTACGCTCTTTTTTGTATGCACTTTTTGGTTAGATTTACAACAAACAACCCCGTTGCCCAATGTCGTTACACGTAAGCACCTTACAACTGTTCCGCCAGAAAGAAGCAGATTCGCTGCCACGTTTTCTTGACCTTGTACAGACTTGTAATGATCATAGTGAAGCCACCAGGCTGCAGTATATCTATGACGGGAACGCCTATAACGAATATACTTCTCCCGCAGCACTGGAGAAGGCTTTTGCCGATCTGGAGCAATTCTGGGATAAAGGCGATTATGATAAAGACGTGATCCTGTTCACCGACAGAGAACATCCTTTGTTCTCACTCGTACATACGGACCCGTTTGAATATACTCATGAAGATACGGCTGCCTTTACCTTTAATGGTGGCAGGCCATTATTGCAACCACAGGGACATTTCTCCTACGATACTTTCCATGATTTCTTTGTGGCTGCTATAGACGCCTATAAGGCTACCTATGCGGCCGTATATGATACAGATCTTGAAACGCTTATTTCCTTTGCTTCTTTTTATGGTGAAGTCGAAATAGATGAAGAGATCTCCACACCGGAAATCGTATTGGAAACACCTGAACAGCTGACGGCCCGGATCGGTCGTGTGATCTCACCGGAATTGTTTAATCCGCTGGAAATCCCACCGGCTATCTATTGGTTTAACTATTGGAATGAAGCGCAGGTAAAGGCAGTGGGAGAAGAGAAAATAAAGCAGGCGCCATTCGAAGTAATAGAAAAACGGGCAGATGGCGGTTATATCCTCGTTGTACAGAAAGAGAACTTTGATACCCATAATACTGCTCACCTGGAAAGATTAGCAGCCCTTTACGACCATTTTGATCTGTATAGCCTGCAACAGGGAGATGCCTGATGATCCGCTGGCGCAGATCTTGTATACAGTTCCTGTATAATAGTATCATATGCCAGAAGGTCCGTCCATTGTTATACTAAGAGAAGAGGTGCTATCTTTCAGGGGAAAGGAGGTCATTGATGTGGCCGGATATGCAAAGATTGACCTTGAAAGACTCCGCAATAAAAAGATCATTGCCTTCAAAAGCTGGGGCAAACACTTCCTGATCTGTTTTAAAGGATTTACCGTGAGGATCCATTTGCTGATGTTCGGCACCTACCGGATCAATGAGAAAAAAAACAGTAATCCTACCTTACATCTCCAATTTGCGAAAGGGGAACTGAATTTCTATACCTGTGCTGTCAGGATCATAGACGAATCGCTGGATGAGGTCTATGACTGGAGCGGCGACGTCATGAATGAAGCCTGGGACCCCAAAAAAGCCATGGCAAAACTGAAAGAGGTACCTGAGATGCTGGTGGCTGACGCCTTGCTGAACCAGGATATTTTTGCCGGTTCCGGTAATATCATCAAAAATGAAGTTCTTTTCCGTATCAGGGTGCACCCGGAGACCAAAGTCGGGGATCTGCCGCTAAAAAAGAAACGTGAGCTGGTGAAAGAGGTGGTGAATTATAGCTTTGACTTCCTGCACTGGAAGAAGGAATATAAGCTCAAAGAGCACTGGCTGGCGCATACAAAGAAGATCTGTCCCCGCTGTCATATTCCATTTCAGAAAGCTTATATAGGAACCACGAAACGGCGTACTTTTTATTGTACCAATTGTCAGATCCGATATTACGATACTAAATAAAACGGCCGCATCGTATCATGATGCGGCCGTTTTATTTAATATTTACGGTACTTATACCGGACTGTTCCTAATAGTTCTTTTTTCTTTCCGTAACACTCTTCCTGTGTAGGCAACCCCTTTTCATCATAGGAGTATCTCCAGATGGTATAGGTGGCTGTTTCTCCGTTCACCGTGGTCATTGCCCCGAGACGGTTCTGTGCGTCATAATCGAAGATATAATCAGGCAGCATCTTTTTACGGGTGGGAGAGTAACGCACGATGTCGCTCAGCAGTCCCTGGTCATTGTATTTGTAGTAAATACGGCGGCCTTTGGACCCTTTGCCACTTTCAATCTCTTCGGATACCTGTCCGAGAGAGTCCAGCGTAAAGCTGACAGTGGTGGAATCCTCTATTCTATCTCCATGAAAATGAATCATTTGAGATAAACGACCCTGTTGGTCATATTGATAGCGACGGGTCTCCGTGAATTTATACTTGGTCTTGGGTTCGTAGGAAGTCAGGTATACTTCCTGGATCTTACCGCTGGTATCATTGGTATTACGCATGTAGATCACGGTAGTAATGATATTCCTGGTACTATCAATTGTTTTGGTCAGCTTTCCTTTTGTGTTGAAATAAGAGGTCATTGCTGAATATCCTGTAGACCGGGATACTGTTACAGAGCGGATCTGGCGGAAGTTAGGTGACAGCTCCCGCGTACACCGGAAATCATTGTCGCTGTTGCGATCCTCGTCAAAGCTTTGCACAACCTGGGCAACTATCTTATTCTCCTTTAGCAGGGCCATATTTGCCTCGGTACGGGCAGTATTAACGATGTCCTGGTAATAAAATTGGGCGGAAACAGACAAGTTTAACCCAAAAAATGCCATAACAAGCAAAAAAATGGTTCTTCTCGTGTACATATTAGATACAAAAATAATGATTCAGGAACATTCGACAGTTCATTTCTGTAAAGATAATTTTTATATTTACCATCTATAACCTATCAACCACCTATCAACCAGTCAAACCGCTTTGAAAACACAGCCACTCAGAATTGAAACAAACTGTCTGAATTGTGGGACGGATGTACCCGGCAGGTATTGTACGAACTGCGGACAGGAAAACATTATACCCCACGAAACTTTCGGTCACCTGGTAAAGGAATTTGCGGCAGATATTGTCCATTATGATTCCAAAACCGCATTGACTTTCAAGTATTTATTCACCCGCCCCGGACATATTACCAAAGAATATACGGCCGGTAAGCGTGTCAGATTTGTACAACCCATCAAGCTGTATATTTTTTCCTCATTTCTATTCTTCCTGTTATATTTCGCGCTGACGCCGAAAGAAGATAAGGTGAAAATTGATCAGGAAACCAAAGCGCAACTGGACGCCAACCGGGAGAAAGCCAGGGAGTCTTTTGCCAGTCTGCCGGATTCCTTAAAAGCCGGCGACCTCTCTACAGAGAACTGGTTCAGAAGGCTCTATACCTTCGAATCCAGGGAAAAATATGACTCCTTTCAGTCAACATTACCCGATGAGTACAGGGACGGTCTCTTAGAACGTAAAATGGCCAGATATTATTTTAGTGCTGCCAATGGTGTGACGGATAGTGACGAAGAAAGTAAACATGCGGCAGAAGCACAGGAGGAGATCTTCCATCACAATTATCCTAAAATGATGTTTGTGCTGCTGCCACTCTTTGCACTCTATCTGCGATGGATGTACGACAAAAAGAAATGGTTCTATGCAGATCACGCCATTTTCTCCATTCATCTCCATGTTTTCTTTTTTATCTTTTACCTTTTCTGTGCTGCATTGGACCGCCTGTTTCATACAGAGGCCGTCACAAGTATAGGGCTGTTGGTTATATTTGCATATCTGATCATCGCGTTGAAAAATACCTATGGTCAGTCATGGGGGAAATCGGTGCTGAAAGGCTTCCTGCTGACGCTTACCTACCTGGTGACATTGCTGATCGTTTTTATCGGATTTATGGCAACTATCACGCTATTAAATACGTAAATTAGGGAATGCAACCACAATTTATAATCATACACCGGCAGGTAGCCCCATATGTGGCTCATATACAGTTAAACCGCCCCAAAGAACTCAATGCACTGAACCTTGAACTGATGATTGAGCTCAGGGATGCATTAAAAATGTTGGATGCGGATGACAATGTTCGTGCAATCGTCATCAGCGGTAATGAAAAAGCATTCGCTGCAGGCGCGGATATCAAACAGATGGCGGGGAAAACTGCCATGGACATGTATAACATTGACCAGTTCAGCACCTGGGACACAATAAAAAAAACTAAAAAGCCGTTGATTGCGGCAGTAAGCGGCTTCGCGCTGGGAGGGGGATGTGAGCTGGTGATGCTATGCGATATGATAGTAGCCAGTGAAACAGCGCGGTTCGGACAGCCGGAAATAAAAATTGGCGTCATGCCTGGCGCAGGTGGTACACAACGCCTGACCCGCGCCGTAGGTAAAGCCCTGGCCATGGAAATGGTATTGACAGGTCGCTTTATCACTGCACAAGAAGCTGCACGTGCAGGTCTTATCAACCGGGTAATACCGGTGGAACTTTTCCTGCAGGAAGCCATCCGGCTGGCGACTGAAGTAGCTGCGCTTAGTCCGTTGGCAGTAAAGATGGCTAAAGAATCTGTACTGAAAGCATTTGATAGCTCCCTCGAAGAAGGACTACATTTTGAACGTAAAAACTTTTATCTGCTGTTTGCCTCTGAAGATCAGAAAGAAGGCATGCAGGCTTTTGTTGATAAGAGATCACCTGTTTTTAAAGGAAAATAAAGCTGCGTATTACGAGCCGAATCATGCTCAGGCAGTTTCATTGTAATGCGCAGTAGCAATTCGTAATTGAGACCATGACCATGAACAAACATCTGGCAGCAGTATATGTTGTAGCTGCCTGTATTCTAGGATGCAAAGAACCGGCTGCTAATAAAGACAGCCAGCAAACAGGAGCTGCGCCTCCGCCCACCACAGACACCATGATGACCATCGCAGACACTATTGAACCCACTCAGGTCGCGTCATGGCAATCATTTGAAGCGTTTGAAGGGAAATATATTGCTGAGACAGGCATGTTGCAGAAAGAGCCGCTGAAGTCCCGTATTAAGGCACTACTGGAAAAAGAAAAACAGGACCCTCTTTTTGCAGAACGCTTTGATGTGACACCACCGGTCGAACTGGAAAATGAAGTATTGTATAACCAGGGATGCCGCCGCCACTATTGTGGAGCAGATGAAGCGGCACTGGCGGTTGATATGCGCCGGGACGTTGTCTACATCGGTATTGCCGTCAATGGTGTCGTGAAACTATTCAGCGAAAGAAGCGATTCTGCTTTCCCGGAAAAGCTGAGACGCTGGAAAATGAAATTTCCTTCCATGAACTGATACAGGATCATATCTGCCTTACCGGTATAAAAAAAGCTGTTGCGCCTTCGGCGAACAGCTTTTTTTATATTATTGCTTCAAATGTTTAGTTGAACTTCTTCTTCAGCTCAGCCAGTTTCGCCTGGAAATCATTCAGCGGCGCTGGTGCACCCTGTTTGGCATTCCTGTTACTACTGTTGCTGTTGTTGTTGTTACCACCTTCTCTTCTTTCTCTGCGCTGTCCGCTGCCTGCCTGTGGCGCTTCATTGTCTTTCATAGACAGAGAAATACGCTTACGGGAAGGATCCACCTCCAGTACAGTAACTGTTACTTTCTGGTTCAGTTTTACCGCTTCGTTAGGGTTGCTGATAAAGCGGTTGCTCAGGTGAGATATGTGTACCAGACCGTCCTGTTTTACCCCGATATCCACAAATGCACCGAAGTTGGTAATGTTGGTCACTACGCCTGGCAGTGTCATACCTACTTTCAGGTCTTCCATTTTGTGAATACCTTCGGCATATTCAAAGATAGCGATCTCGTCACGAGGGTCACGGCTTGGTTTGTCCAGCTCTTTCAGGATATCTTCCAGGGTCAGCAGACCAACTTCTTCGCTTACATATTCTTTCGCATTAATTTTCTTACGCAGTTCCTCTTTCGCCATCAGGTCCTGAACAGTACAGGACTGTTTGGCAGCCATGTTTTCGATCAGGGAATAACGCTCAGGGTGTACTGCGGAGTTATCCAGCGGGTTATCACCATTTTCGATACGTAAGAAGCCCGCACATTGTTCGAATGCTTTATCACCCAGGCGGGTTACTTTCTTCAGCTGCGTACGGTTTTTGAATGCACCGTTTTCTTTGCGGTATTTCACGATGTTTTCCGCCAGGGAAGGTCCCAGACCGGATACATACGCCAGCAGGTGTTTTGACGCTGTATTCAGGTTTACGCCTACATTATTCACGCAGCTTATAACCACTCTGTCCAGGCTCTGTTTCAGGCTGGATTGGTTCACATCGTGCTGGTACTGACCTACACCGATCGCTTTCGGATCGATTTTCACCAGTTCAGCCAGCGGATCGATCAGTCTGCGGCCGATAGATACGGCACCACGAACGGTTACATCAAAGTCAGGAAATTCTTCCCTTGCCACTTCAGAAGCAGAATAAACGGAAGCACCGCTCTCGTTTACCATGAATACGTTCACTTTTTTACCAAAGTCAAGTTTCTTTACGAACTCCTCCGTTTCACGACCTGCAGTACCATTACCCACGGCAATAGCGGCAGTGTCATATTTGTCAACCCATTTTTTCAGCAGGGCTTCAGCATCATCTCTTTTATAGTTCTTTTCCAGTGGATAAATAACGTCATTGTCCAGCATGTTACCCTGGTTATCCAGTGCTACCACTTTACAACCAGTTCTGTAACCCGGATCAATCGCAATTACTGCCTTAGGTCCCAGGGGTGCCGCCAGCAGTAACTGACGGAGGTTTTCTGCGAATACCTCGATGGCCTCTGCATCAGATTTCTCTTTGGTCAGCGCACGGAATTCGTTTTCCAGGGATGGGCGCAACAGGCGTTTGTAAGCATCAGCGGCTGCTTTTTCTACCTGTTTGCTGCTTTCGTTATTGCCGGTTACAAATTGTTTGTTGATGATCTCAGATGCATCTTCTTCTGCCGGATTGATCGTTGCATACAGGAAGCCTTCAGATTCTCCACGGAGGATCGCCAGGGCTCTGTGAGAAGGGATCGCGTGGATCTCTTCGCTGAAATCGAAATAGTCTTTGTATTTGGCGCCTTCTTCTTCTTTTCCTTCTATTACTTTGGATGTCAGCACGGAAGTATGGGTGAAGAGCTTACGCAGTTTGTCACGTACCTCGGCATTTTCATTGATCCACTCTGCCATGATATCACGGGCGCCTTTCAGTGCCTCGTCGGTAGAAGCTACCTGTTCGTTCAGGAATCCTTCCGCAGCGGTCAGCGGCGCAGCTTCCTGCTGTTCGAACAGCAGTTTAGCCAGTGGTTCCAGACCTTTCTCAATTGCCTGTGTACCTCTGGTCTTACGTTTCGGTTTATAAGGCAGATAAATATCTTCCAGTTCGGTGAGTGCCCAGGTGCCTTCAATTTTGCCAAGCAGCTCAGGTGTCATTTTCTCCTGATCTGTAATGGTTTTGATAATGAAAGCGCGGCGTTCATCCACTTCCTTGTAGCGTTTTTGCAGGTCCTCGATCTTTCCGATCTGTACCTCATCCAGACTACCGGTTACTTCTTTACGGTAGCGGCTGATGAACGGAACGGTCGACCCTTCCGCCAGCAAATTCATGGTGTTCTCCGCTTGTCGCGCTGAGATGTTCAGCTCCGCTGAAATTAGCGCAATGTGTTTGCTATTCATGAACTAAAAATTAATCGTTTTCCGGTTAACCAAAACCGGCGGCAAATGTAACTAAAATGCCCTATCTCTCAACAAAAAGAAATTAACATAAATCCCATACAGACGTCCCCCTGCGGGAATTCTTTATATTTGACAGATGGAAAATAATTCGGCCTTTAACCGCCTGCTGGAAATCATGGATGATCTGCGTGAAAAATGCCCCTGGGACAGGAAGCAGACCATTCAGACGCTCCGTCAGCAGACTATCGAAGAATTGTACGAACTCACAGACGCAATCACTGACCAGGATTGGAAATCCATCAAGGAAGAACTGGGCGACCTGCTGCTGCACATCGTTTTCTATGCCAAAATCGGTAAGGAGCAACAACAATTTACCATGGATGATGTCATCAACGGCATCTGCGAAAAGCTCATTTACCGTCACCCGCACATCTATGGAGATGTGAAAGTGGAAACGGAAGAAGAGGTGAAACAGAACTGGGAAAAGCTGAAACTGAAAGAAGGCAAGACTTCCGTGCTCAGTGGCGTACCCGTATCCCTGCCGGCCCTGGTAAAAGCCATGCGTCTACAGTCTAAAGCCCAGAAGGTTGGATTTGAGTGGGACGACGCCGAACAGGTATGGGATAAACTGAAAGAGGAAATGGACGAGCTCCACGAGGTTGTACAGCTGGGGCAGCCGGACAGGATGGAGGACGAATTCGGGGATGTGATGTTCTCCCTGGTCAATTATTCCCGTTTCCTGAAAGTCGATGCAGAGAACGCCCTGGAACGCACGAACAAGAAATTCATCCGCCGTTTTCAGCAGATGGAACAGATGGCGACAGCGCAGGGCAAAGCCCTCGATGAAATGTCCCTCACAGAGATGGATGCACTCTGGAACGAAGTGAAAAAATCAGAAAAATAAAGAACTTGCTGGATATCAAAGAAATAAGGATTTTTTTCATCCGCCATGGCTATCTCCTGATCATCGCTGCCTGGTTATTCACTTTTTCTTTCCTTTTCAGCAATTACTGGTCTTACTATTCCTCTCCGCAGGGGGTAAAACGCAGTCTGGAGAAAAGTATCAGGGAAAGGGAAGACGCCTTTCAGGAACTGTCAACAGATAGCACGCTGATAGAACATATTTTCGCGCGGGATCATGACGAGAAAGAGGAAAAACTGCTCTCCAAACAAAGCTTCTATGTCTTTGCATATGATAGCAGCACGGCCAGCCGCTGGCTGGTATACTGGAGCACCAACCTCGTATTACCGGATGAATGGCAGGCGCCCCTGCAACCGGGTATCCGTTTCCTCAAACTGAAAAACGGCTACTATGAGGTGATCTGTAAAAAGGTGCAGCCACAACAGGCCGGACACGAACGTTACCTGATGGCGGCTATACCCGTTATGATGGAATACAACCTCAGTAACAACTATCTTGTCGATCATTTCTTTGATAAACCGGCCCTGGGAATGGAATATACCATTCACCTGAAACCGCCCGGTATACCGGTATTGAACGGGCAAAACCTGATCCTTTTCTATCTCTATTACGATCGTACACTGGATACGGGACCGCCTAATCTGCTCAGTGTCATACTGCGCGTACTCGGTTGTATCTGTGTGCTGATATTTGTTAATCTCTTTGCCACTACACTGGCCCGGCAGAAGAATCCGTTGTATGGCTTCTTTTTCCTGTTTACCATTATCATCGTCTGTCGGACGCTGAGTTATCTTTACCCGTTTCCATTCAACCTGCGTTCACTCAACATATTTACACCGCTGATCTATGCGAAGGATGAAGTGTTCCGCTCATTGGGCGACCTTTTACTCAACGTATTACTCGGGTTCTGGTTATTACTGTTCTTCCGTGAACACGTAAAGACCATCAAGGCGCCACGGGTGACTAATCGCGGTCAGCAACGTGTGGTGATCATCCTGGCCAGTTTCATTATGTACCTGGTAGGAGAATTCCTGTCACAACTCATTCAGAGTCTTGTAATTGACTCAAGAATCTCGTTTGACGTGGCGAATCCTTTCAGTCTGAATGAATACAGTATTATCGGCTTCATCATACTTGGATTTATCTCATTCAGCTTCCTGTTTTTCTCACAGATCATCAACTATCTGCTGAATGAGCTGACGAACTTCCGCCACCGTACCAAATATCTGTTCCTGGGTATTGTCGGTATCGTCTGGCTGGCTTTCCGTGTACAGAACCCGGATATCTACTATTCGGTAGCCATGGTCATCTGGCTGATCATCTATGTGGTGCTGCTGGATGTGTTATCCTACCGCTTTGAGAACAGTCTGGCCACTGTTCCATTTCTCTTCTGGCTCTTCCTGCTGACGATCACTACGTCTGCTGTACTCGTATATTACAACGACAAAAAGGAGGTTAGTCTGCGGGAACGCATGGCCGTGGAATTATCCAAACAAAAAGACCCGTACGTAGAAATGCTGCTCACCGATGTGACGCGGCAGATGGAAGAAGACGAGCTTTTGCAAACGTTTTTCCAGCAAAGCAGTGCAGGCAGATCAACCCAGCGGGGCATAATGGACGAACTGAAACAGAAATATTTCAAGGGATACCTGGCCAGATTTAATGTTAGTTTTTATCCTTTTAACGAGTATTTCGAACCCCTTTACGGTGGAGATACCTCTTCATTTCCGACGCTCAGCCGGCGTATGCTGATGGGCTCAGAACTGATCGGAAATGAGTTGTATTACAACGAACGCAGTTATAACGATTACAGCTATATCGGTCGTAAAGATTTCTACCGGAATAATGCACCTGCAGGCTATCTCATATACGAACTGACGCCTGCGGTTGTCAATACCCAGCGACTGTATCCTGAACTGCTGGTAGACGGAGATATTTATGATCCGGAGAAAGAATCTTCCACTGCTTATTCCTACGCGATTTATGACCAGGGAGAACTGGTGAGTAATAACAACGATTATGCTTTCCCGGTCAAATTATACGCATCAGATATACCCAAAGATGAGATCACACTGGATTATCATAAAGGCTTCTCCCGCCTGATCTATAAGGCATCAAAGGACAAAGTGGTGATCGTGGTGAAGGAAAGCAGAAGTTTTGTGGAATTCATCACCCTGTTTGCGTGGATGTTCTGTCTTTTCCTGTTGATCATCGCGATTTACAGGGTGCTGGATCTGATGGTAAAAGCGAGAATGCGTATCGGTAATCTGAAAACGTTGATCAATATCAGCATCCGTAAAAAGGTGCATGGTACGATCATCTTTATCGTTGTATTTGCCTTTATCATCCTGGGTCTGACGACGATCCTCTTCTTCATCGACCGTTCTGAAAGAGAGAATAAAGAGCGATTGAGCCGTACGATTAATGAGGTGTCCCGCGATGTGGAAAAGGTATTCGAAAACCAGCGTATGTTCGATGACCTGGAGGATCTGTATGATCCGATATTCCAGGCAGGGCTGACAGCAGAGATGGCAGAAATAGCAGATGAAAGAGCCCTGGACATCAATATCTATGACCGGGATGGCAATTTGCAGGTCACTACACAGCCATTGATCACAGAGAAAGGATTATTATCCAGGAAGATCAATCCGGATGCCTTTCTGCAGCTTTATCGCGAACCAAAGATCCAGTGGATACAGAAGGAGAAGATTGGCGGCATGAAATACCTTTCCGGTTATAAGCCTTTACGGAGCAGTACCGGGGAGATCTTTGCCTATCTGAATGTGCCTTATTTCGCGACCCAGACGGAGTTGAATCAGCAGATCTCCAACTTCCTGGTCGCCCTGATTAATTTCAATGCCTTTATCTTCCTGATTGCGGGTTTACTGGCATTGCTGATCACGAATTCCATTACCAAATCCTTCTCGCTGGTAACAGAAAAGCTGCGGCACGTGAACCTTGGACAGCAGAATGACGAGATTGAATGGGAAAAGGATGACGAGATCGGGGCATTGGTGAAGGAATACAATAAAATGGTGCGTAAACTGGAGGTCAGCGCCGCCCGCCTGGCAAAGAGTGAAAGGGAAGGGGCCTGGAGAGAGATGGCGAGACAGGTAGCCCATGAGATTAAGAATCCGCTGACGCCGATGAAGCTCAGTATACAATACCTGCAACGGGCCATCGACAATGACGCACCAAACGTAAAGCAGTTGTCTAAAAACGTGGCGCATACACTGGTGGAACAGATAGAGCACCTGGCGAATATCGCATCCGATTTCTCGGCATTTTCGCGTATTGACGAGGCTAACAGCGAGGTATTGTTATTGAATGAGGTGCTGCATTCGCTGAGAGATCTTTACCAGATCCACGACAATTTCAGTATGCATTTCCCGCCACCAGGGAAGGCTTTTTATGTATTTGCCGATAAAACGCAGATGAATCGATTGTTTACCAATCTTTTGCAAAACGCGGTACAGGCATTACCGGAAGGAAGGGAAGGAAATGTGACGATTGCCATGACAGAGCAGGAGGAAGGTTGGGTCGTTGTGAGTGTAGAAGACAATGGAGAGGGGATTCCACCGGAAATACAGCCTAAGATCTTCGTACCGAATTTTACCACTAAAAACTCCGGTACCGGCCTCGGACTGGCGATGTGTAAAAACATCGTAGAGCAGGCGAGGGGAGAGATCTGGTTTGAAACGCAGTTGACCGTGGGTACGACGTTTTATGTGAGGCTACCGTTGGAAAAGGTGTAAAGTCAATTAGGAATTAAGAATTAAGAATTAAGAATTAAGAATTAAGAATTAGGAATTATTGCGAGCTATATCCTTCAGTTTAACATATTGATTAATTGAGACTTATAGAATAAAGAGAAAGGGGCTTTTCCTGTGGGGGAGAAGCCCCTTTCTCTTTATTATGTTGTCTGTCTCCGCTGCATTTCAATTCTTAATTGTTAATTCCTAATTCCTAATTGACAAAAAAATACCGCCTCTTATAAAAAGAGACGGTATCAATACCTTTCATTTTCGATAGGATGTAAATTATTTCACAAAGCTTTCGCGGATTTTATCCAGCAGCTTCGTTTGAATCATCTGTTGAGCCAGTGAGATCATGTTTTTAAAGGCTACGCCTTTAGAGATACCATGACCAATAATTACCGGTCTTGACACGCCCAGTACGGGAGTACCACCATAGCTTTCAAAATCGAACTTTTTCATGTAATCATCGTTGATGTTGCGTCTTAATGCAATATCATGGAATGATTCAGCCATTTTCAAAACTACGTTTCCGGTAAAACCTTCACACACAATCACATCTGCTTTGTTGGTGAGGACGTCGCGTCCTTCCACATTGCCGACGAAGTTCAGTTGCGGATGTTCCTTGAGTAGCGGGTAAGTTGCCTGTGCCAGGAGGTTTCCTTTTCCTTCTTCTTCACCGATATTCAACAGACCCACGGTTGGATCGTTGATTCCCAGGATGTGTTTGGAATAAAGGGAGCCGAGGACAGCAAACTGTACCAGATTCTCTGGTTTACAATCAGCGTTGATACCAACATCCAGCAGAAGCCCGAAAGATCCATCTTCCCTTGGAACGGGAGTGGATATAGTTGGCCGTTGTACACCTTCTATTGCTTTGATGGAGTAAAAAGTACCAACCATCATAGCGCCGGTGTTACCGGCACTGATAAATGCATCGATCTTGCCGCTCTGTAAGAGATGGAAGCCGATGCCAATAGAGGACTGCGGTTTTTCCTTCAGTGCCTTGGTAGGATGTTCATTCATCCCAATTACCTGAGATGAATGAACAACTGAATATTTTGATTGGTCTAACTGTGCTTCTGCTAACAAGGGCGCCAGAGCTGCCTCGTCACCGATCATTACCAGGTGCGCATCAGTAGCAACAGTGTCGAAAAATAATTTTACTCCTTTTACTGCTTCGAGAGGGGCGAAGTCGCCACCCATCATATCAAGCCCGATTCTCATGAACGTTTAGGTTTGTCTGTTTGGTCGGGGGTAAAAATAGTAAAATTATTTAGTGCTGCTTTGTTTTTCCAATACTACTTTTCCTCTGTAGTACAGTTTGTTCTCTACCCAGTGAGCACGATGTCTCAGGTGCACTTCACCAGTTGCGCTATCAGTGCTTAAAGTATCCGCAAAGGCCTTGTAATGCGTCCTTCTCTTAGCTGATCTTTGCTGAGAATGTCTGCGTTTCGGATTTGGCATCTTATTTAAGTTTTAATTGTCCGTGTTTAAGTTTAATAAAGTTAGTATCAATCTCCGCCTTCGACGTACACTGAATGTTTTAGTTCTCACGAAATTTATCCAGACCTTTCCAGATCGGATTCTCTTTTTCGTTAGCCTGCCGGTTCATTTGGTCCAGCATATCAAGAATCTTTGGATCACAGCCGCTTTGTCCTTTACTGTCAGCCGGGTGAATACGCTGCATAGGGATACTGAGATTGATAAACTCATAGATCCAGTCAGCCACATTCAGATGAGATTCCGTTAAAGATATAAAGGAAACATCTGTATCATCCTCCTCATTTAGCTCGTCCGGATTGTTTACCAATTTTACAACATGTTCAAAATCATCCCATAATTGTAAATCGAATGGCTGTCCGCAACGGTCGCAATTCACAGTAACAGTTCCGCCGATTTCAAACTTCAACAGGAAAAAATTATTTTTCTTGTCTAAGAGCAACTTTACAGTTGCCTTGCAGTTGCTGAAATCCTGCGGGCCGTAGTCTTCAAAGAAACTATCCGTAATTTGGTACTCAAATGTATGCTCTCCGGGCTTCAGTCCCACAAAGGCAATATCAAATTGACGGAGTGCTTTCATAATAAAATCCTCACTTTTAGAGGGATGCAAAGGTAACCAAATATTTCCAATTGCAAAAATTTCCTAATTTTGTGATTCCCAACATAATATTTATATATTGTATACTGTATAAATTTATGTACAGGAGCGCCAAACTTACGCGCCAACTTCCAACCAGTCCTATAAAGAATGGCCAAAGCCCGGATCAAAGGTACGAGAAAACATCCCACTGCCCGTAGTTTATCTGCGGACAATCTCGCTATATTTTCACTTCCCATCAGCGTATTGCTACAAAATAGTAATGCGGGTGTACTCGTAACCGATGGAAATCACCGGGTTATCTGGGTCAATTCCGTCTTCGAACAGAATGCCGGTCAGGAGGCGATGCACATCTTCGGTATGTCCTACACCGCTATTATCCGCTATTTCAGCCGGATGGTCGAACACGTGGAAGACTTTGAGCAAAAAATGCGGGATCTCCGGCTGAAAAAGAAACCTTATTTCGGGTGGGAGATCATTCTTCGCGACGGACGCATATATGAAGTCAGCTACAATCCTTTAATAGAAAAACGCCGTTTTATGGGCAGCGTCTGGCAGATTGTCGACGTTTCCCGCCATAAAATGCCCCGTTCGCAACTGGACCTGGCCCGCCGGCAGGCAGAAGAAGCCAGGGGCGCTCAGAAAGAATTCCTGGCCAGTATGAGCCATGAAATCCGGACCCCCCTGAACGTCATCGTCGGAATGACGCACCTGCTGGAAGAAACAAATCTCGATCCCAAGCAACGGGACTATATTAATATACTGAAACACTCTTCAGGTATCCTCATGGGCCTGATTTCCGATATCCTGGACCTTTCCAAGATCGAAGCCGGTGAATTGCAGGTTAACCAGCGGGAGTTCAATCTCACCGAACTGGTCCAGTCCCTCCGCCATACATTTGAACTGAAAATAGGCCAGCGGCCGGTCAGTATTTCCGCATCTATCGATCCGCAGCTGAAGACCTGGCTGGTAGGAGATGATATGCTGCTGAACCAAATACTTATGAACTTGTTAGGTAATGCAGAGAAATTCACACGGGAAGGTGAAATAGCCATTAACGTGCAACTGGATTCCTGGCAGGAAGATAAATGTTGGGTGACCTTTCAGGTATGCGATACCGGTATCGGCATTCAGAAAGATAAACTGGAACTGATCTTCCAGAACTACAAACAGGCAGAACAGGAGATCCGGGAAAATTATGGTGGCACAGGATTGGGATTAGCCATATCCAAACAGTTGGTTGAACTACAGGGCGGCAGCATCGTTGTCGAAGAAGCCGACGGCTTCAGCACCTGTTTTTCTTTTACACTGCCCTTTATTGATACCCGAAAACCCTTCGTTTCTAATGCAAGGTCAGGACATATGAAAAGGCAACCCAACTTTTCAGTAGCCAAAGTACTGGTGATCGAGGATAACCCCATGAACCTCCGGTATATTATCAGTCTGCTGGAAAAATATAATATCCAGCACCAGCTCGCGACCAACGGGCCGGATGCACTCTATTTTCTGGATTCCCGTTTATATGACCTGATTTTACTCGATATTCGTATTCCGGGTCTTAATGGTCTCGAACTGGCCGTAAAGATCAGACAGGACGAATCTAAACCCAACGTAGCCACGCCGCTCGTTGCGACCACCGCCCTGGCCATGGAGAGTACTTTTACACAGGCCAGACAGGCAGGGATCACCGATATTTTAACGAAACCTTATACACCAGACCAATTATTGCAGGTATTGAATAAGTATCTGAATGATGACGAAACAGAATTAATAATGGAAGAGCCTACAAACATTTCCGGATTTGAGTTCCATAACGAGCTGGATGTAAAGTACCTGAATACTTTATACGAGAACAATATCTCTTACGCCGCCGACCTTTTTGAGATCTTTCTCAAAACGATCCTGGAAGAAGTGGTGAAGATCAAAAAGCTGGTCGAAGACCGCGACTGGGAACAACTCAAATTCCAGGTACATAAGCTGAAGCCTAACTTCGCTATGGTGGGCCTCACCTGGATTACCAGTAAAATGCAGCAGCTGGAAAATACGCTGAACACCAATGCGGCCACGCCGCCGGAAGAGGTGGAAGCGGTATTTGCAGGTATCTCGCGCGACCTGGACAAATTCTATCCTATTATAGAACAGGAGTACGAGCGGATGAAACATATGCAGTAGTCAATTAGGAATTAGGAATTGGGAATTAAGAATTGTGCTATTATAGCATCAATGGTGAAGTTATAGGCTCCAACATAAATTGACAGATTAATCGTTTTAATAGAAAGAGGGCGTTCACCAACAGCGGACGCCCTCTTTCTATTATCATCTATCCCGAATATGCTTCAGGCAATATTACCATCTAAACGATCTTCCCTCCAATTCGTAATTCCTAATTCGTAATTCCTAATTGAAATTGTCCAGAATGTCCTTCACACTGTTATAATAGCTGCCGCCAAATAACAGCAGATGCACTAATAACGGATACAGCTGACAGATCCCTATACGTTGCTGCCAACCTTCTGCCAGTGGATACATTGTTTGATAGCTGAAGAAGAAACGGGTGTCAAATCCGCCAAACAGTCTCGCTGTGGCCAGATCCATTTCCCGGTTGCCGTAATAAACAGCAGGATCGTATACACAGGCCCTGCCATCACTTCCCACCATATAATTGCCCGACCAGAAATCGCCATGTAACAGGGATGGCTGTTCGTCCGGAAAGATCTGTGGCAGATGTCTCCACAAGGTCTCCATCTGGGTTACCATCTGTTTATCGATCACCTGACGATCATACGCTTCTCTCGTCAGCGGCTGCAGACGGTTGAAAGCATAGAAAACAGACCAGCTGCTGTAAGGTGTATTATATTGTTTGATATTGCCTATATAGTTTGCCTGTGGTAAACCAAAATGCTGCTGCGTATGCCGGTGCATACGTGACAGATTGGCGCCAAAGTTCTCCCAGAAGTCCGGATTGATACGGCCTTTCTCCATAAATTCCGTTACCAGGAATACTTTACCACCCGAACGGCCGGTAGCCAGCGGGCGTGGTACAGACAGGGTATTTGTCGCGGATAAGGTCTCCAGTCCCATGAACTCCCGTTCAAACATGTCAGGATAGTTATGCGCGTCATTCATTTTAAGGAATAGCAGACCATTGTCCGTATTCAGCTTAAAAACTTCATTTATATCTCCTCCGGGTATTTTTTCTGCGTAATTAATGTGTATTTTCATTCCCGACTGACAGGAAAGTGCAGATGTCAGCTCACCCATTAATTCAGCTCACCCATTAATATTTCATCGGTCATTCTTTAGCAGGTTGATATGGATTTTAAAATAAAGGTAAAGGGCATTGGTATACGTATACTGATCACCGTGGTTTGCATCTTGTTGCTGCACACTCTTTTCGCATTCAGCCATAGGTTTGCTGAGTTTTATTTTCATAGGTTATACGTTTGGATCAGTTTACTACTCCGGAAGGTACTGGGGAAAGTTCCTTTCAGTATCGGCGACGTAATTTATGCCGCCTGGATTATTACTTCGGTCATTTACCTGTTAAAGATATGTTATAAAATTTTAAAAAAGCAATGGAAGCTTTTAGGAATACAGTTTCTACAGGGGATTCAGGCATTATTATCTGTCTATCTGATATTTATGTTATTCTGGGGATACAACTACGACAGGAATTCCCTGGAAAGTGATCTCTCCCTGGAAGTCAATGAATATAATGCCGATCAGTTATACCGGCTGACCGATACTTTGTTGCAACAGGTAAATCAGTATAAAAGCGCCCTGGGGGATACCGTTCACGCTACTCACCCGGGTGCTGACAGTGCCGCCATGTTCAGTCAGGCCATAAATGCCTATGAGGCAGCCGTGGAAAAATGGCCCGGACTACGTTATAACAGCCCCTGTATCAAACCTTCTTTATACGGTCACTGGATCAATTATATGGGGGTGGGTGGTTATCTGAACCCCTTCACCGGCGAAGCCCATGTCAATGTTACGACGCCCGGATTCCTCCAGCCATTCACCATTTGTCATGAAGTAGCACACCAGCTGGGATACGCCCCGGAGGAAGAAGCAAACTTTGTTGGCTATCTTGTGGCAGGGAATTCGCCTGATATTCATTTCAGATATGCCGCTAACTTTGAGATGTTTATGTATAGTGTCAGACAATTACGCCGGCAGGATACCACCCTCGCCGGGGAGCTCTGGCGGAAGGCTGTGCCAGGTATAAGGGCCGATATGCGGCAGATCAGGGACTTCTATGACCAATACCGCAGTCCTGTGGATGATTATACGGCCATGATCTATGACCAGTATCTTAAAGCGAACAATCAGGAAAAAGGCATCCGCAGCTACAGTGAAGTAGTCGGCTGGCTAATTGCTTATTTCAAGATCAGATAAATTATGAATAAGGAACAACAGAGATTACAGCAGAATGGATGGAAGAAATGGGGATCTTATGTGAGTGATCGTCAATGGGGAACCGTCAGGGAAGATTATAGTGCGGACGGTAATTCCTGGGACTATACCACGCACGATATGGCCCGTAGTAAAGCCTGGAGATGGGGAGAAGACGGCATCGCCGGTATATCTGATGAAAAGCAGTTGTTGTGTTTCTCGCTCGGACTCTGGAACGGGAAAGATCCCATTCTGAAAGAGCGCTTCTTTGGCCTCACCAACGCCCAGGGCAATCACGGCGAAGACGTAAAAGAACTGTACTATTACCTCGATGCCACGCCCACACACTCCTATATGAAAATGCTGTATAAGTACCCTCAGCGGGAATACCCTTATCAGCGCCTCATCGACGAAAATGCCCGCAGAAGCAAACAGGAGGAAGAATTTGAATTGCTCGATACCGGCATCTTTAACGATGACAAATACTTTGACGTCTCTGTTGAATATGCCAAAGCCGGTCCGGACGATATTCTGATCAGCATTACGGCCCATAACCGGGGCCACGAAGCCGCAGACCTCCACCTGCTGCCTACTGTATGGTTCAGAAATACCTGGGTATGGGGCAGACATCCCTATAAACCGGCCCTCTGGGCAGAAGGAGATAAGGCTGTGCGCATCTCTCACGAGAAAGTCGACATTCAATACCTCTACCAGGAAGGGGAAGGCGATATATTATATTGTGAAAATGAAACCAACAACCGCCGCCTGTATAATGTAGACAGCAATACGCTCTACCCGAAAGATGGGATCAATGACTACCTGCTGCATGACGCCAATACCATCAACCCGGAAAAGAAAGGCACCAAAGCGGCTGTTCACTATAACTTCTTTGTACCGGCTAAAAGTCTGGCTACCGTACGCCTGCGACTGACCAACAAAAAGTCAGACGCTCCTTTTGCCGACTTTGACAACATTTTCCAGACCCGCCTCGCGGAAGCAGACGAGTTCTACAGCGATCTGCAGACGACCATCAAAAGTGAAGACGAAAAAATGGTACAGCGCCAGGCGCTGGCCGGTATGTTGTGGAATAAGCAGTTCTACTCCTATAAAGTACAGCAATGGATGGATGGCGATCCTGCCGGTCCGCCGCCACCGCCTGACAGACTCAACGGACGTAATAAAAACTGGAAACAGCTCAATAACGAAGATATCATCTCTGTACCCGATAAATGGGAATTCCCCTGGTACGCCGCCTGGGACCTCGCATTTCACTGCGTAACCCTGGCCATGGTCGACCCGGATTTCGCCAAACAGCAGTTACGCCTCCTGACAGAGGAATGGTATATGAACCCCTCCGGGGAATTTCCGGCTTATGAATGGGCTTTCGGGGATGTAAACCCGCCTGTACATGCCGGGGCTACCTACCGGGTGTTTAAGCAGGATGCCGCGATCACCGGACGAAAAGATTACGAGTTCCTGGAAACGGTCTTTCATAAACTGATGATCAACTTTACCTGGTGGGTCAACAGGAAGGATAGTAGTGGCAGTAATATTTTTGAAGGAGGTTTCCTCGGACTGGATAATGTCGGCGCCTTCGACCGCAGTATGCCACTTCCCAGTGGTATCAGGCAGGAACAGGCTGATGCGACCAGCTGGATGGCCATCTATGCCCTCAATATGCTGCATATCGCCCTGGAACTGGCCAGCTATAATAAGGTCTATACAGGAATGGCCACCAAATTCTTTGAACACTTCCTGTACATTGCCGGCGCCATGGCCAGCATGGGGGATGTGGAAAACGGTCTGTGGGATGACAAGGACGAATTCTACTATGACCAGATCCGCACTGCCGATAATAAGGTGGAACGTCTCCGGCTCAGAAGTATGGTCGGTCTGATACCCTTGTTCGCCGTAGAGGTGATCTCTACAGAAACCCTGAAAAACAACCCGGCTTTCGAAAAACGCATGTCCTGGTTCCTGCGCCACCGACCCGATCTCGCACAACTGGTATCCCGCTGGAATGAGGAAGGTCAGGGCAATAAACACCTGCTCAGTCTTCTCCGCGGTCATCGTATGAAAAGACTGCTTAGCAGAATGCTGGATGAAACTGAGTTCCTGAGTGAATACGGCGTGCGCTCCCTTTCTAAACAATACGAACACGACCCTTTTGTATTCTGTAAGGATGGGGTAGAGCTGCGGGTGAGTTACCTGCCTGGTGAAAGCGATAGTTATACCTACGGTGGTAACTCCAACTGGAGAGGGCCGGTATGGATGCAGATGAACTTTTTGATGATTGAAAGTCTGCGCAAATTCCATTATTTCTATTCAGACGATTTCAGGATCGAATATCCTACCCGCAGTGGCAACTACTATTCCCTGAAAGAAGTAGGGACCAAACTGGCGGAAAGGCTGCTAAAAATATTCCTGAAAGATGAAAATGGCAGAAGAGCGGTGTTTGGGGCGAATGAAAAGCTACAGACAGACCCTCATTTCAATGACCTGATACAATTCCATGAATATTTCCATGGCGATAACGGGAAAGGACTGGGTGCTGCTCATCAGACAGGATGGACAGGACTGGTTGCTAACCTGATCAAGATGAAGAATAACCCGTAAGAAAGAATTAGGAATTAACAATTAGGAATTAATAATTGAAATGCAGCGAAGATCGTTGCGTATATAAATAAAGCAAAAGGCTTCCACTATTGGTGGAGGCCTTTTGCTTATTTTAAGGACTATTGAAGAAAATTCTTAATTCTTAATTCTTAATTCTTAATTCTTAATTCTTAATTCTTAATTCAATAATAGTACGTTGACGCTGCGCTGTAGTATGTTAAAGGCGATTTCCGCCATTAAGTTCTCTTTATCAAGCGTAGGATTTACCTCTGTAATCTCAAAACAGCAGACTTTCCGGTGCTGCATGAATTTTGAGATCAGATCTTCCACTTCACGTTCCCGCAGGCCGTTGGTCACCGGGGTACCGGTTCCTTTGGATATAGAAGAATCCAGGCTATCCACATCAAAAGAAACATAAATGTATTCACAGTCGCTGAGATAACGGAAGACGGAACGGGCCACCTGTTCAGGACCTTTACGGCGTACCTCATTGGTAGAGATGACTTTCATGCCGTATGACTTGATCAGGTGCTCTTCTTCTTTTTCGTAATCTCTCAGGGAGATGAAGACAATATCTTCAGGTAAGATCTTAGGGGCGATTCCGCCAAGATTTTTAAGTGCATCCCAGGTTTTGATGGTATTGGCATCTACATCATGGACTTTACACTCCAGGTTGTCCTCCGCGATGGAGATGGCGACAGGCATACCGTGCATATTACCGGAAGGCGTTGTATAAGGGGTGTGCAGGTCGGCGTGGGCATCGATCCAGATAGCACCCAGTTTGGCTTTCGGACGGGCCATTTTCAGTCCGGCGATAGTCGCCCCGGCAGTACTGTGGTCACCCGACAATACAACGGGAAACCAGTTTGTTTTTACCGTCTCGCAAATGCTCTTACTGATCCTTTCATATAAGGTCAGGGTACCTTTGATACGTTTGGCATAGGGAGATTCAATCGGTTCAAACAGCAGCTTGTTTTCTGTCTCTATGGCTTCGGTAGGGAAGTGCACAAAGAAGTTGCTCATAAAATCCAGGGCAGCTATTTTGATGGCTTCTACTCCCAGACTGGCCCCGCGGGTACCAGCCCCAATCTCCGATTTCACCTCAATGATCTTGATATTTTTCATAAAAGAAAGTTATCCTGCTACAAGCTACACGATTTTAACAGAATGGTTGCCGCAGCCTATTGTCGAGGCGTATATCCACTTGCGGTAAAAGCTAAAACAATTGCAATAAGGACGCTGTATCTTCAAATAATCTTTAATGTTTTGCATAGAATGATGGATAACAATGAATTTTAAAGCCCCCATTTTTTTACATGACTATTAAAAAATAGCTTTGAAAAACTGATAAGTCATAAAACCCGTAAAACACGTAAAACACGATTCCATGGATTTTCAACTTACTGAAGAACACCTCATGATACAAAAGGCGGCCCGTGATTTCGCCGTCAATGAATTGCTCCCCGGCGTAATAGAACGTGACGAAAAGCAGATCTACCCCGCAGAACAGATCAAAAAACTGGGTGAATTAGGCTTTCTGGGTATGATGGTAGACCCGAAATATGGTGGCGCCGGACTGGATACCGTATCCTATGTGCTGGCCATGGAAGAGATCTCCAAAATAGATGCCTCCACCTCCGTATGTATGAGTGTGAATAACTCACTCGTTTGCTGGGGACTGGAAACCTACGGTACCGAAGAGCAAAAGCAGCAATATCTCGTTCCCCTGGCCAAAGGGGAGATTACCGGCGCATTCCTTTTGAGTGAACCGGAAGCAGGTTCCGACGCGACCTCTCAACGCACCAAAGCAGAAGATAAAGGTGATCATTACCTGGTAAACGGTACCAAAAACTGGATCACCAATGGAAGTAGTGCCAGCGTATACCTGGTTATCGCACAGACCCACGTCGAAAAAGGCAGTAAAGGGATCAATGCCCTGATCATCGAAAAGAACTCGCCGGGTGTTGTCGTGGGCGCAAAAGAGAATAAAATGGGTATCCGCGGTAGTGATACGCATAGTATTATGTTTCAGGACGTAAAAGTGCCGAAAGAGAACAGGATAGGAGAGGACGGTTTCGGCTTCAAATTCGCCATGAAAACACTGGCAGGCGGTCGTATCGGTATTGCTTCCCAGGCATTGGGCATCGCCAGCGGCGCTTATGAACTGGCCGTTAAATACGCGAAGGAAAGAAAAGCCTTTGGTAAAGAGATCAGTCAGCACCAGGCCATTCAGTTCAAACTGGCGGATATGGCTACCCGTATAGAAGCTTCCAGACTGTTATGCCTGAAAGCAGCCAGAGAGAAAGACCTGCATCTGGACTATACCCTCAGCGGTTCTATGGCAAAAGTATTTTCATCGGAAACTGCTATGTGGGTGACCACAGAAGCGGTACAGGTACACGGTGGTTACGGTTATGTGAAAGAGTACCATGTGGAACGCCTCATGCGTGACGCGAAGATCACACAGATCTATGAAGGCACCAGCGAAGTACAGCGTATCGTAATCGGCAGAGCGATTTTAGGTTAATTACTGACACCAGAACAATCTTAACGTCCCGGGCATCGCTTCCCGGGATGTTTTTGTTTGTACTATAGTTTTCCTGACATCCCCATATAAAGCATTTATACCTGAGTAGCCTGAAGTATGCCAGTACGTGTCCTTTGTCTTTTCACCAGTCGGCGGCTGACCAACTTATTTGCAATTCGCTCCTGATTGCGATACTTTTGCGCTATGTCAGTTAATTTACCCGCTTTTCAGAAAATAAACGAACAGCTAAAGCCATATAATGCAAAGCTGGTAGCTGTATCCAAGATCAAACCAGCCTCAGATATACAGGCGCTGTATGATGCCGGTCAGCGTATCTTCGGAGAAAATTATGTACAGGAATTGCAGGAGAAACAACCCTTGCTGCCTGCTGATATCGAATGGCATTTCATCGGACACCTGCAATCCAATAAAGTAAAATACATCGCGCCTTTCGTTAGTATGGTGCACGCGGTGGATAGTCTGAAACTACTGGAAGAAATCAGTAAACAAGCGGCTAAGCATAACCGTATGATCCGTTGTCTCCTGCAGGTGCATATTGCTACCGAAGAGACAAAATTCGGTCTGGATGAAAAGGAGTTGCTGGAACTGCTGGAAGCATATAAACAACAGGAAGCACGCTTTGCAAATATCCGGATCGCGGGTCTTATGGGAATGGCAACAAATACAGATGACATGCAGCAGGTACGTAATGAATTCCGACATCTGCATGCACTGCAACAAAACATGAAGCAACGCTTTTTCTCCGATACAGACGCCTTGACGGAACTATCTGTAGGCATGAGCGGAGACTACACTATCGCCCTGGAAGAAGGTAGTACCATGGTACGTATCGGCAGTATGCTTTTCGGCGCAAGATACTAGATGGGAAATTAGGAATTAGGAATTAAGAATTAAGAATTACCGCGAAGATCTCCGCTGCATTCCAATTCTTAATTCTTAATTCTTAATTCTTAATTCTTAATTGGATTTTATTTCCCTATGTTTTTTAACTTATCCGGATCTAATACAGTGGATATCTGCAGGATTTTATTATCCTCCGGAGAAATAGTGAATACCTGACATCCATACAGTTTTTCACCCAGGTAAAACAGCAAGGCCGGCTGGTGATTGATCAAGGTAAATTCAAATTCAAATTCACGCTGGTATTTATTGTATGTATATACAAGCAGTTCGGATACATCCTGCAAACCGGTACAGATCTTCCGGGCTACATTCAGTTTGCTGCCACCGTCAGCATAGAATACGATATCCTGCGACAGCATATTTTCCAGTCTTTGCGTATCTCCTTTACGGATAGCGTGCAGGTACTGATCGAGCAGGGCGGCTGAGACAGTCTTGTTGTTCATCGGCGCTCCCTGTCTGCGCGCGTCCAGCTTCGCCTTTGCACGACTGAGCAGTTTACGGGATTGTTCCACCGAACCGGAAAGTACATCGGCTATCTCGTCATGAGAATAGCCAAAGCCTTCTTTCAGTATAAAGACAGCCCTTTCTTTGGGGTTGAGTTCTTCCATCAGTATAAGCATTGTGTAGGAACCGATATCCCGCAGATGCAGCGCTTTGTCTGCCTCTTCTGTAGCTACCGGTTCCGGTAACCATACATCTTCGTAGTTTACAGTTTTACGCTTTTTCTTTGCATTGATCGACTGGTTGATAACACTACGTACCAGGTATGCTTTTTCATTCTCGATGCCTTCTCTGTTTGCAGTCACATAATTGGATAATACATCCTGTATGGTGTCTTTTGCATCCTCCGCAGAACCAAGAATATTATATGCGTATGGAAACAGTGTGTATTGATAATCTTTCAACATAATATACCGTGTGATCGTTGCTGAAAATAAACAGTTTTATTAAGCGTACTGGCCTACTTTATAATGACCGGGCGTCGTTCTGAAGGTTTTGTTCAGCCTGTTCCAGGTATTGACAGTCGCGATTGCCATGGTCAGTTCCGTGATTTCTTCAGTAGTAAAATGCTCGGTCAATGCATCATAAATAGTATCGTCAATATCCTGCTGATTCGCATTGGTGAGCGCTTCTGTGAATGCCAGGGCCGCGCGTTCCTTTGCATCATAATAAGGCGATTCTCTCCAGGCAATGACGCCATGCAGGCGTACCTGTGTATCGCCATAATGGATGGATTCTTTATGGTGAATATCGAGGCAACAGGCGCAGCCATTGATTTGCGATGCCCTGTAATACAGGAGTGATAATAATTTCTGATCAATATTACAGGTTTTCAGATAAGCGCCGATCTTCCCTAATGAAGTCATGAGTGCTGCCGGCATTTCCTGTAAAGAGATTCTCTGTGTCATATCAGTGCGTTTTTTGTGTGATTAAGATCGTGTACGGTAATATGACAAGCTGGAAAATCAAAACGTGACAGAAATCCTAAAATATTTTTTGGGGACGGTCAGGATGAACGATTATGGTGTCCCAATCCCATCGCCATCGAAGTCGCCTTTTACGCTAAACCGTTGGGTGGCTACCAGGTCATCCTTTGCGGCTACAGTGGCAGCTAGATAGTCAATGATCTTTTCCAGTACCTGCGGATCCCGGATGATCCTGTAATGTCCTTCTCCTTTTATCCTGAATCCTTCTACATCCGGATGTTTTGTCAGGAAATACCGGGACTGCTCCGGAGAAATGATCTCATCATTTTCATCGTAGATGAATAACATGCCATCGGTCTTTACGGAAGAGAACTGCTGGTGCATATCCATGGTGGAGATATTATCCTGTAAGGTCTTCTGTACGATGCCCGGGATTGCTTTTCTCACTTTGGGACCAAGTCCCATCTGGTCATATGCGTCATCAAAGATGGCCGGCGCCGAAATAGACGCTGCGATAATGATGAGTTTAGGCATATGTACCTGCTCCCTGGCCAGTGTCAGGGTTGCGGCCAGTCCGCCGAAAGAATGTCCGATAATACCATAAATATCAGGGTACAGTTCCAGGAAGGCCCTGATAACATGCATCCACTGAATCAGATTACTGTTTTTGCCTTTGGAAAACCCATGTGCGGGTTGATCGAAAGAAATCACCTGGTATCCATTTGCGACCAGTGTGTTGACAATATGCCCGAAATCCAGCGCACTGCCTCCCCAACCGTGGAGCAACAGGATTTTCCGGCCACTCTTGCCCCAGGTATATGTCTTTACATTGATCTGTTGTTTGCTGAATGCATAGGCTGTCAGTGCAGTATTACTTTCCGTTGCTGCCTGTCTGAGATTCAGATGGTGAGAGCGGAAGCTTCTCTTAGGCGGTTTACTGAAAAAATGAAGGAAAGTTTTGGCCGCCATCTGTGGAGATATACTGCCGATAATAGAAAAGGCTAACTTATATTTTTTCATGACCTGGCTTTAAAGGCTTGATAACTATGTAGAAATTTGCTTTATCCGCCATCTCAAAGGTAAATCTATGTGTGCATAGTTTGCATTTACTGAATATGTTTTTTACTTTAGGAAGGCACTTTAAGGAAGTTTAGGAATTATGATACAATTAAACCTGGTAGTTATTAAGACCAGCAGACAGGAAGAACAGGTCAGATTCTACAGCACAATAGGCATTACATTCGAATCGCATCGCCATGGCAACGGACCTTATCACTATGCAGCCACGCTGGACGGACTGACCTTTGAAATCTACCCTTTACCAAAAGGCACAACTGAACCCGATACCACCACCCGACTGGGATTTACCGTGGAAAATCTGAATAACACCCTTCAGCGCCTGGAAGAACTGGGAGTGGAAACCGTGCAGGCGCCTGCCAGTACGGAATGGGGATATGCCGCTGTGGTAAAGGATCCTGACGGCCGCCGCATCGAGCTGGTGGAGCAATTAATAAAATAACTTTTGTTAAAGTTGCTATACTCTACTAATATTGTAGGATATTTGACGAATACCACAATTGACGTAAACTTTAATATGAAGAAAATTTGGCTTTTATTATGCCTTCCGGCATTTATCTTCGGCACACAACTGGAAAAATGGGATCTGGAGCCAGGCGTCTGGCAAGCCAGTCTGCATAGAAAAGACGGCGCGGATATCGTTTTCAACTTCGAAGTAAAGGATAGCGCACGCAAAAAACTGATCTACGTACTGAACGCCAACGACCGCCTGCTGGTGGATGATGTGAAAGTCCAGGGCGATTCCGTATTTATCAAAATGCCTTTTTTTGACTCCGAGTTCAGGGCTTCTTTCACTAAAGGAGGTCAGATCCAGGGTAGCTGGATACGTCACCTGGCAGACAGGGACGTGAGCATTCCATTTACAGCCGCACACAACGTAAAACAACGTTTTGAACAACATACACCTGCCAAAGGTAATGTAACAGGCCGTTGGTCTACCTGGTTCACTTCTCCGGGAAAGAGCGATTCTTCCTTTGCGGTAGGTGAATTCAGACAGCAAGGCAATACCGTACATGGTACTTTCCTGACATCTACCGGTGATTACCGTTTCCTGGAAGGTATTGTAGACGGTGATACACTGAAACTCTCCACTTTTGACGGTTCGCACGCGTACTATTTCACCGCCCTGGTAAAAGACAATTTCCTGGAAAACGGGGTGTTTTATGCTGGTATTGGTGACGGAAAAGAGGAATGGACCGCTGTGAAGGATGATAAGGCTGCACTGCCGGATGAAACTTCACTGGCTGCTGCAAAACCAGGTAGTGGCCGCCCGAATTTCTCTTTCCCGGATATCAATGGTAAGAAAGTAAGTTTCAGCGACAAACGCTTCGAAAATAAAGTAGTGGTGATCACGATCATGGGTTCCTGGTGTCCAAACTGTATGGACGAAACAGGTTTCCTGTCAGAATGGTATAAATCGAATAAGGCACGTGGCGTAGAAGTGATCGGCCTGTCTTACGAGCGTACGACTGATTTTGCAAAATCACAGAAAGCGTTGCAGGGTTTCCTGAAAAGGTTTGATGTGAATTATCCTGTATTGATTACAGGCGTTACTGTCAGCGATCCGGAAAGAACGGAAAAAACCATTCCACAGATCACTAAGATCAAAGGTTTCCCGACAACTATCTTCATCGATAAAAAAGGAAATGTAAGAGAAGTACACACCGGATTCTCTGGTCCGGGTACAGGTGAACACTATGAAACTTTCAAGAAAGATTTCAATAATCTGGTAAACAGTCTGCTGGAAGAAAAATCATAAATCGGATACTACTAACCTGATAAAAAAGGAGGCGGTAACAGTTATAGCTGTACCGCCTCTTTTCTTTTATTGCTGGTCATCCGTTGTCAGTAGTTATACAGCTTCTTTTGCTTCTTTCTTAAAGCTGTTGAATGTTTCAATAGACTCGTCCAGTAATGTCAGGATTCGCTCCTTCACGTCGTCTTTCAGACCTGTTACCTCGTGTTCGAAAATATATTTCAACTCAGTTAATCCATCTGCGCCTTTGCCCAATATTTTCTTTACGCGGCCCTGCAACTGATGGGCGGATTTTCTGATCTTTCTTCTTGTTTCTTCACCGCTATCAGGAGCAGTTAATAATCCGATAGCCAATCCTGCCGCGACACCAGCCAATGCGCCACATAAAATTTTCGCAGTGCTCATAAAAATGATTTTTTTAAGGTGTAACAAATAAAGTGTACTTAATTTTTTCAAATATCAGGCCAGTCAGGCAGTAATCTCTCCGGTTTCTACATAATGTTTGAAACGCATCACATCTTTTTCTACCATCCTGTGAAAAGCGCTGTTCAGCAACCAGGCAAGTCCGGTACCGACATATCCTGCGGGTGGACGATAGGCGATCACTACTTCTATTTCTGTACCACCGTCTAGTGCATCTGAGAATGTTACCTTACCTGCGGTGGCAATATTAGAGCCTGGTGCAGAACGCCAGCCGATGAGGGCGCCTTCTTCATCCTTGATGATCTCGGCATCCCATTCCAGTGTACCTATTCCGCCGGGACCTTTTACGATCCAGTGAGAGTGATAGTCATCGTGCTCTGTGATAGATGCCAGATGACGCATGAAATGAGGAAGGTTTTCCAGTCTGCGCCAGAAGGCATACACCTCATCCCGTGGTTTGTCTACAATGAATTTAGCCCGTACGTTAACGGTGCTGTTGTGTCTGTCACTCATTCTTCTGCCGGCATAAGCGGATACAGGACAATTTCCTGATATGCCTCTGTACAGCAGATAACCACCGGCTATCAGTCTCAGCAGACTTCTGAAAGGATGTTTCGTAATATTGTTGATACCTGAAGCCGTCAGCAACGCGCCGCCGACAACAGATGCAATACGCCCCTGCCTGCTTACATTCAGGACATTCGACTGCTCATAGAGCCATGTAGCGCGGGGCTCGCCGTGTCCGTTTAAACTTCTGTATGTATTCATAAACAATGGGTTTTTGTAAATTCAGATAAAGCGAAAATCTTGCTTGAATGAAAATGAATTGAAAATCAGTTGTTTATAATGCCGTACGATTGTGGAAACTGCGTATAAAATTGCCCATCCTATCTACCTGATCTCCAATATGCCTGTCTTATTGATATATTACTTATTCTCTTTCTCATTCTCACGGCCTTGCATCCGTTCTTCCAGTTCATGAAAGATCTCTTTTCCCCATCTGGGAGAAAGCTCGTCTTTCGGCTTAAAAACGGCAAAACGTTGTCCTGCTTCTTCTGCAATAGGTGCAGCCTTCTTTTTACCGCCACCAAACAGGGCTGGAGTATGGTAAATGATAAGGGCTTTCATCAGATAAGCCCGGGGATTAGCGCTATCGGCTGCAATGGCCTTATCGGAATAATTACGGCTGTCTCCGCCAAGCGTAACTCCCCTGGAATTGTTGGCATTGATACGGGCGGATAGCCAGTAAGCCATCAGTGTCAGTGTTTCTGTATTTTCAGGTTGCAGATCCAGTGCTTTTTTCACAAAAGGTTCAGCTTTCTCCGTGGTAGGATCTGCCTGTCCCTTTGGCGCCCGGAAAGACGACTGCGTATACGCCCAGCCGGTGTAGTATTGTAACAGCCATTCCTCCGGATGTGCCGCTGCCAGCTTGCCTAGTTTCTCTGCACCCTGTTGCCAGGTATCGAAATCACTGGTCGCTTCCAGTTGCCTGATCTCCGCTTTTAACGGCTGTTGCCAGTCCTCTGACTGCGCTTTTGCCATAAAGCCTGTGAGTAACAGCAGTGTAGTAAATAATCTCATAAATATGCTTTGGAGTGAGTAATCCTAATTACATGCCAACTAGTTACACTGCACGACTCAGCATAATAACAGCTGACTGAGCGGAGTGGTTCTGTAATATTTGCATTTTACTCCCTATCTTAAGGCGATAAATAAACTGACGTATGAAAAAACTATTCACGTGCGGGCTGCTGCTGCTCACACTCTCAGGAATGGCGCAAAAAAAGGCGAATAAGGGTTGGGTTCAGCTTTTCAATGGAAAGGACCTGACAGGCTGGGATATCAAGATTAAAGGCCATGATCTGAATGATAACTATGGAAACACCTTCCGCGTAGAAGACGGATTGCTGAAAGTACGCTATGACCAGTACACCAACTTTAATGAGCAATACGGTCATATCTTTTATAATAAGAACTATTCCGCCTATGTGGTTGTGGTGGAATACCGCTTTGTCGGCGAACAGGTAGCCGGTGGTCCCGGATGGGCGCTGCGCAACAGTGGTATCATGCTACAGGGACAGTCGGCTGCCAGCATGGGTAAAAACCAGGATTTCCCGATCTCCCTGGAAGAACAGCTGTTAGGAGGAAATGGCACGGATCCCCGTTCTACGTCTAACCTCTGTACACCAGGTACAAACGTAGTGATGAATGGAAAACTGATCACAGAACATTGTATCTCTTCGACTTCAAAAACTTATGATGGTGAACAGTGGGTGCGGGCAGGTGCACTGGTACTGGGCGATTCCGTCATTAAACATTTCGTGTTTAATGATACCGTAATCGTGTATAATAAACCGCAGACCGGTGGTGGTAACGTGGAAGATGCGGATAGCACGCTGGTAGCAGCAGGACGTCCGCTGAGAGAGGGTTCTATCTCCCTGCAGAGCGAAAGCCATCCCGTTGATTTCAGGAAAGTAGAATTGTATGACCTGTCTCCGTATGTAAACGATCCGGTAAAACTGGAAGCCGTTTTAAGACAACTACAGAAACAGGGCATGAAGAAGAAATAATAAAAAAGCCGGACACCACGGCTCAGGCCATAACGGCTCTCTGGAACGTGGTGTCCGGAATATTGAATTGAACAGCGCCATGTGGCGGCTTCGGTGGTCTTGGTGGTTTGGGTGGACGCGGAGGACCATGATGGGGTGGAACACAACTTGCCCCCATCAGCAACAATCCCACTGCCACAGAGAATAGTCTTTTCCGTTTCATGTTGTATGGTTTGGATTGATATGACAGAAACAAAATACATGCCGTTAACGCCCTCAGCATTCCTACTGAACATTGACCGCATTCCACGCTTTTATAACCACTCATAAAGGGACTTTTTGCAGATGTGCAGAACTGCGTAATTTTATATCCCTGCCGCCCAAAATCCGCAGCCACTCATTTTAATGTCACAAGTATCCGCCCCTGGTAAACACTTTACCGGATTAGACCATTTGCGCGCCTTCGCAATCACCTTCGTATTTCTGTACCATTTCCGTATTTTCAAACATCCCGACTGGATTGATACTATCGGCGGCTTCGGATGGACAGGCGTTGACCTGTTCTTCGTACTCAGCGGTTATCTGATTTCTTCACAACTGTTTGCGCAGATCAACCGTCATGAAACGATCTCCTTCCGGGAGTTTTTTCTCAAACGTTTTTTCAGGATCATTCCGGCTTATCTGACTGTCCTGGCACTGTATGTTTTTCTGCCGGTATTCCGTGAGAAAGAAGCCATGGCGCCGCTCTGGAAGTATCTCACTTTTACGCAGAATATAGGTCTGCACCTGAAAGACCGCGGGACTTTCTCACATGCCTGGTCGCTTTGTATTGAGGAACAGTTCTATTTTATCCTGCCCTTATTACTGATCATGCTGGTGCGTTGGAAGGCACTGAAAGTAGGTCCCTGGCTGATAGGACTGATCTTTATCGGTGGATTTGCCATCCGTCTTTTCTCCTGGCATACGATTGTAGCACCAGCATTGGAGAGAGATGATGCATGGGTCACCTGGTATATGTGGATGTACTATCCCACTTTTACCCGTCTCGATGGGCTGCTGACGGGCGTAGCTATAGCAGCGGTATTTGCTTTCCTGCCTGCTGTAAAAGAGAAGATCACTTCCCTGGGTAATAAATTGCTGCTGATCGGATTGATCCTGCTCGTAAGTGCATGGTTCCTTTGTGAAGATCCTATGAGTTTTGGCGCTTCTATCTTCGGTTTCCCGCTGATCGCCCTGGGGTATGGTTGTATTGTTGCCGGCGCAGTCAGTGAAAGTAGTTTCCTGTATAAAAGAAAACTGGCTTTCACCACTACATTGGCGATGTTGTCATATGGTATTTACCTTTCTCATAAAGGCATTATCCATCTCACACAGTTAGCCTTAGAAAAGATGGGGATAACGGCTGACGGCAATCTCTCTTTTGTGATCTGTATTGCAACATGTGTGTCGGCGGCATTCCTCCTGAATATCATGGTGGAAAAGCCTTTCCTCAAATTGCGTGAGCGTGTCTTATCAAAACTCACTTCAGGTAAGGGCTCTGGAAATCAAGTTTCTTCAGGCCGGCCTGTACTTCAGGACAACTCATGAATAGTTTCCATAGCAGACCGCTACGATAGTTCTCCATCATCACAACGATAGGTCCCTGATCTATTGCCAGGTACTGCTGTGGATACCAGTTCTCTGTTTCACTGAAGGCATCGTAAAAGCCATATTTTCCAAAGATTTTCGTCCGCATATCATTGTACCAGTGTACCATGGCCTGTTTGGAATACTCCGGTGTATAAGGCATTGAAGACAGTGCCGCCGTGGGAGATATGACACCCAGGTCATTGTTTTCGCCGGGTGCATGTGCTGCATATCCTTTTACAGAATAGCTGGCAGTTAATCCCCAGCTGTCGGGACCGTAGCCCTTATAATGCTTCGGATTCTGTATACACCATTCTCTGTTGATCAGTACATGGTTGAGATTATTTTCCCAGTAATCCGCATAGCGGTCTTTTAGTCCATGGGGATCCAGTCCGAGGTAAGAATAGTGGGACCAGAATAAAGGTCCGCCGTATTCTTTCGCAAAGTTGTGCGATAATTTCAACGTATGTCCATAGGCGTTGATACTATCCTTTATAGCGCCGCTTTTCGCCCATCCTTCATGATATACCTCTGCAGGAATACCATGTGTAGGAGAGGCCGCTGCCAATATATACATGATCAGGCATTCATTATAACCGGTCACGGGGAAGTTCATCTGCCATTTATAATTAGGCGACCAGTGCCAGTAGAGCACATTTTTGCCGTTTCTATACCAGCTAAACTCTACCGCTTTCCATAACTGATCAATCCTGGCAGCCAGCGCTTTTTCCTGTTCGTTGCCATTGGCAAAATATTGTCTGACGCAAAGCAGCCCTTGTATCATAAAAGAGGTCTCTACGAGATCTCCGCCATTGTCTTTTTGTCCGAATGGCTTCACTTTTCCTGTCTCTCCATACAACCAGTGTGGCCATGCGCCGTGAAATCTGTCCGCCTTCTCCAGGAACGAAACGATCTTCATCAACCGTTCCAGCCCCTGTTCTCTGCTGATATATCCTCTTTCAATACCCACGAGTAAAGCCATCACACCAAAACCACTACCACCGGAGGTCACTACATTCATGTCATTCTCCGGATAATTACCGTCTACATGATAACGTTCCCTTGCCATACCACTAACGGGTTCTGCACCATCCCAGAAATACTGGAAGGTTTGTTCTTCCACGATATTAAAAATGGAATCTGCTGATAAAGCCAGGGTATCTGTGGCCGTGCTGTCTTTTGTAGACTGGTGGGAGGAGGAACCTCCACATGACATCATCGCTGGTATGCTTATCACCAGCAAACTGAAGAATAGTGAGTTTCTCATAAATGTAATTTAACGAAAATACTTACCTTCGCATCCAATTATAAAAAACAGACAAACCTTGCGTCATGTAATATCACAGGCATATTAAATCTTGAATCCGCCACCTGCGTCCTGCAGGACTGGCCTGTGAATTTCTTGCTTATTAAAACCACCCCGATATGGCTATTTCTGAGAAATATGGCCGTACCTATCATTTTCCGTTCTCGCCTGGTACGACCAGCGATGACCGTATACAGCATGATTATTGGCAACACATTACAGCCATCCCTCAGCTGATACACACGGAAAAACTGGACGGCGAAAATAATTGCCTGTCCCGCTATGGTGTATTTGCACGCTCACATGTAGCGCCCACAACATCTCCGTGAACAGAGAGTCTGCGCCGTTACTGGCAACTGATAAAACATGACCTGGGCAGCCTGGAAATATTTCTGGAAAACCTGTATGCGGTACATTCTATCGCTTACGGTCAACTTGATCATCATTTTTATGTATTCGCTGTCAGAGAAAACGGTCACTGGCTTAGCTGGGAAGAAACCTGCTTTTACGCAGCCATGCTTGACCTGCCGACGGTGCCTGTTATCAGACAATTGACAGCGCCACAACATAAAGCAGACTTCGAAAATGAGATTCTGACCATTGTAAAAGGCACTGGCAGCTTCGATGCACATGATGCTGCTACTGGTGCGCCAGCAACAATGGAAGGAGTTGTTACGCGTAATGCCGCAGGATTTCCTGTGTCTGCATTCGCAGAAAATGTATTTAAATATGTAAGAAAAGGGCACGTGAAAACAGATGTGCACTGGACGCGCAACTGGCGCAGAGCAGCCCTTAAATATGAAGGAGGTAATTATGTGGACCATCACCGATAATAAATCATGGGCACACCTGGAAGAACGTTACGACTGGGTGCGTGATATGCAACATGTCCCGCAGGATCCGGTACATCATGCGGAAGGCAATGTGGCAATACACACACAGCTAGTGCTGGAAGCATTGCAGGAGCAGGGCGCTTATCAGGTATTGTCTGCACAGGACCAGGAAATACTCTGGGCAGCGGCATTGCTGCACGATGTGGAGAAACGCAGCACAACGATTATTGAGTCCGACGGACATATCACTTCTGCCGGTCATGCCCGCAGGGGAGAAGGGACCGCACGCCAGATATTGTACCGGGAAATAGCGACGCCTTTTCACATACGGGAGCAGATTGCCAAACTGGTAAGGTTTCACAGTCTGCCTTTATGGCTACTGGAAAGAAGAGATCCTTTGCATACCATTATCCAGGCATCGTTGCAGGTAAATACAGCCCATCTGGCATTGCTGGCCCGCGCGGATATGCTGGGCCGTATTGCAGCGGATAAAGAAGACATGTTATACCGCATTGATTGCTTTGAGGAATATTGTAAAGAGCATCAATGCTGGGGGACTGCCTGGCCATTTGAAAACGCAGACGCGCGTATGCATTATCTGCATAGAGGAGATAGTGCCCCCGGTTATGTGCCTTACCATTCACCTGCCGTGAAAGTGGTGATCATGAGCGGTCTGCCCGGCGCCGGTAAGGATACTTATGTAATGCAACATTTTAAACAGCCGGATTGGGAGATCGTTTCGCTGGATGATATCCGCGTAAAAATGAAGATCAGTCCGACGGATAAAAGTGGGAACGGCACTGTTGTACAGGTAGCCAAAGAACAGGCCAGAGTATGCCTGCGCAACAAGCGTTCTTTTGTATGGAATGCGACCAATACCACGCACCAGATGCGGGAACAGTTGATCGCACTTTGCTTACAATATGACGCGCATGTCACTGTGATATACGTTGAGGTACCCCATAAGGAGCTATTCCGGCAGAACGGCGGGAGAGAGGCGATTGTTCCTGCTCCGGTCATGCATAAGCTGATCGGAAAACTCGAAATTCCTGATCTCACGGAAGCACACGAGGTAGTGTATCACGTACGCTAAAAATAGACAAGGGCCGGTATAACTTTACCGGCCTTTTTATTGTTATCTATCATATACGGTAACAATGAAAGGTCTGATATTCCTGCTGCTCCTTTCTTTCATCTGGATCGGCAGTATCATCTGCTCTGCATGGCGTCCTCCTGCTGTACCACAGGAAATGCCCGCATTTGCCGGTTCGGAAGCCTGTAAATCCTGTCATCGCGATATCTTCAATGATACACGTCATACGGCCCACTATCTTAGTTCCGCTTTACCCGATGATGCGCATATCAAAGGCAGCTTTGCTGCCGGCAAAAATGAATTTGTGTATAATCAGTGGATGGTATTGGTACTGGAAAAGAAGAAAGATCTTTTCTTGCAGACCGCCTACATGAATGGTATTCCTACAGAACAACGCGCTTTCGGTCTGGTCATCGGCTCAGGCAGAAAGGGACAGACATATCTCTATTGGGATAAAAATAACCTGTATCAGTTACCCGTCTCTTATTACGCTCCTGCTAATGACTGGTGCAATAGTCCGGGATATCCGCTGAATTACATCCGTTTTTACAGACCTATCCCTGCTACCTGCCTGGAATGTCATGCCAGTTATGCTGCAGCACAGGTAAAGAAAGACGGGAGTACCAGTTTCAATAAGAAATCTATCCTATATGGTATCGACTGTGAAAGATGCCATGGCCCGGCAGCTGCACATGTGGCTTTTCACACACAGCATCCGGATGAAAAGGCAGCCAATAGTATCATCAGTACCAAACAGCTGTCAAGACAGCAACGTCTCGATGCCTGTGCTTTGTGTCACTCCGGCTTAAGGAAGCAATTACAGCCTGCTTTTTCATTTACGGTCGGACAAAGACTTGACGACTTTTCAGTGCCGAATTATGATGTAGATACTGCCGGCGGACTGGATGTACACGGTAACCAATACGGTCTGCTGACTGCCAGCAAATGCTTTAAGATGTCCGCACAACTTGATTGTAGCTCCTGTCACAACGTACATATCAACGAGAGACATGATATGGCTACGTTCTCACAACGTTGTCTCAATTGCCATGCTACACATGATACGTGTACAGTGAAGGCATCCGCAGGTGTGATGTTAAAGGATAATTGTATCGACTGCCATATGCCGCAATTGCCTTCAAAGAAGATCACCTTGAAACTTGCCAGTGCAACGGCTGTTACGCCGGATCTTGTGCGTACACACCGTGTCGGGATCTACCCATAATATCCATTTCGGCTAAAGCAATAGTTAAAACGGTTAAATAGCACACGCAGATCTTACTCAACTTTGCTATATCAAAAAGCAATCATCATGCGTGTATTTGTAACAGGAGCCTCCGGATTTGTGGGGTCCGCAGTCGTAAAAGAATTAATTAACGCCGGGCATCATGTCCTGGGACTGGCCCGTTCTGAAGCAGCCGCGAAAAAAATCACTGCCTTGGGTGCTGATGTGCATCTTGGAGACCTGGCAGACCCTGAAAGCCTGTTGACGGCCGTTGCGAATGTTGACGGAGTGATCCATACAGGTTTCAATCACGACTTCTCAAAATTTGCAGAAAATTGCGAACTTGATCGTAAAGCAATTGAAGCAATGGGTGGTGTGTTAGCAGGGACAAGGAAGCCCTTTATTATCACTTCCGCTATCGGTGTGCTAACTTCGGTGGACAGACTGCTGACAGAAGATGATAAGCCTTCTCCAGCCAGCCATAATCCAAGAGTCGCCTCCGAACTGGCTGCCGGTGAACTGGTCGCAAAAGGAATAAAAGTCGCTGTTGTACGTTTACCGACTACCGTACATGGAGAAGGGGACCGTAGTGGGTTAGTACCAATTATGATGCGACTTGCAACAGAAAAAGGGTATACCGCCTATAAGGATGATGGCCTCAACCGTTGGCCCGCTGTACATGTGCTGGATACGGCGCGTTTATACAGATTAATAGTAGAGAAAGAATATCCAGCCGGCACCGTCGTTCATGCCATTACAGAAGAAGGGCTTTACTTTAAAGACATCGCTACCGCAATCGGAAAGCGGTTAAATCTGCCGACAGAAAGTAAGTCGCGGGAAGCAGCACCGGATTACTTTGGATGGTTTTCCCATTTTGCCGGATTAAATTGCGCGGCTTCCTCACAGCAGACACAAGCCTTCTTCGGCTGGCATCCGCAACATGCGACGTTGATGGAAGACCTGCAGGGGACTGTTTATTTTTCTGAAAAAAAATAAAGAATCATGTCAAAAGGCCAGCCATATCATTTTAAAAGCATCGCTGAGTTCCATCAGTTCAGAGGATTGCCGCAGCCAGAAAATCCCCTGATCAGCCTGATCGACGTCAGAGACCTGTTGTATGCACCTAACAGTGCATTTACATTGATCAATGATTTCTATTCGATATCGCTGAAGCGGAACTTTCCGTATAAAGTGAACTACGGTCAGCAGTCCTATGATTTCAATGATGGTGTTATGTTTTTTACATCACCAGGACAGGTGTTAAGGCTGGAAACCGGTGACGGTTCGTTTTCAGAAACTTCGGGATGGATACTGGCTTTCCATCCCGATCTTCTATGGAACACAGCTCTGGCAAAAACAATCAGACAATATGCGTACTTTGACTATGCTGTCAACGAGGCATTATTTCTTTCAGGAAAAGAGGAAACCATTATCAACGACATCGTGCAGCACATCAAAAATGAATATAGCGGCAATATGGACCGTCTAAGCCATGCCGTGCTCATTGCCCAGCTGGATTTATTGCTGATCTATTCGGAACGGTTTTATCAACGTCAGTTTATGACGCGCAGAATTGCCAGTCATCAGATACTCTCACGGCTGGAAGATCTTTTAAATGATTATTTTGAAAGTCCGGCGATAACCAATGAAGGCTTGCCTTCTGTCAGATATATCGCAGAAAGACTGAATATATCCCCTGGATACCTGAGTAGTTTGTTAAAGTCATTGACCGGACAGAATACACAACAACACTTACACAATAAATTAATCGATATCGCTAAGCAGAAGTTATCCACGACAAATCTTTCTGTTAGTGAGATTGCTTATGAACTGGGATTTGAACACCTGGCTTCTTTCAGTAAGTTATTCAAGGCAAAAACAAAGGTTTCTCCACAGGATTTCAGGGCCTCCTTTAATTAGTATGGAAAAGGGTTTAAGGGAAAAGGGCGGTTCGTGAGAATCGCCCTTTCCATATTCCTATTGCTTAACAAACTAAAACTTATAACTCAACGTCGCCCTCACATTAAACGGCGTCCCCGGAGTAAAATGTATCTCCGTCACCGGCGCAGCTTCGTCCTTCAACCTGCTCTCCGTCGCAAACTGCGTCTCATTCCATGCCGTATTAAAGATATTCTCTGTAATGACGCCAATTGTAAACTGCTTATACTGATAGCTGACATTTGCATCAGTTATACAATATCCTTTCGCGACAATGCTGTTATCTTCATTTGCCGGACGATGTCCCAGGTAACGGGTATTGATCCCTGCATTGATGCCGGAAGGATGATGCAGACTAACACCACCTGCAGCTGTGACCACCGGAGCTAAAGGAATATAGTTTTCTCCTTTTGCTTCTTCCGTTGCACGACCGTGTGTATAAGTAAAGTCGCCATTGATAAAGATCCATTTACCCAGCTGATAACGGGCGCCGACATCGATTCCTTTACGGCTGGTTTTTCCACTGGGTTCTACGATACCCGCGTCTCCCACATACACAAATTCCTGTTGCAGATAAAGGTACCACACAGCTGTATTCACTACCAGTTTGGAGACCGGTTTCCAGATCAAACCCAGATCTGCGCCATAGGCGGCCGGTAATGTGGATAAACCTTTCTGTTCGACTACAACGCGGGTATCATTGCTATGAAATCCCTTTCCTAATTTCAGGAAGTACTGGATTTTGTCGCTCGGATTATAGAGGAAGTTCAGCTTTGGACTCACGATAGATTTCCCTTGCGACTGTGTTGCATAAGTAGCAGCCAGTTTATCCACATAATCAAATTTGAAATGATCGACACGTACCGCCGGATTGATCAACCATTTACCTAATTTATAATCTGCGCTGACATACGCATACAGGTTCGTTTCATTGATATCACCCAGTTTCAGCTGCTCCAGCGTTGTTTTCCTGTTGACGGTGTGGGATAGTTCAATATCATTGACATCATCATTGCGTAAGCCGACAGCGCCTTTCAGTTCGATGGTGTTGTCTCCTACGTACACGGTTTTATTCAGTTCCGATTCAAATCCGAAGATGCTCCTGTTTTCTTTTTGTCTGAGCTGATCGCCATTCACGGGATCTTCCAGGAAGAAGGTGAAATTGGAATAGAGTTCAAAATGATAACGGCTGTAGTAGGCGGTATTTTTGATGAACGTATTTGCGTCGATATGCTTCAGGTATTGAAGATTCACATTGGTACGTCCGGTATTACCACCTTCCGTATTATCGATTGCTCCAAAGCGTGTGATGATACCTGCATCTACTGCACGTTGTGGAATCTGTCCGCTGGCGTCCCATTTACTGTTGAAATGAGAAACAGCTACTGACACTTTATCATTGTTATCGAGATAAGCCGTGTATTTGCCGATCAGGTTAATACGGTTGAAGTTCTGCGGAGAAATGAAATATCCGTCTGTCATCTGGTAATCAGCTGCCACATAGGCGGACTGCTTATTATCATTAACAAGGTTGAACATGCCCATGGTGCGATAGGTATTGAATTTACCCCCTTCAACAGTGATACTGCTGTGATCTAATCTTTCCCTTGTTTTGAAAGCGACATAACCGGCAGTGGCGAGGTTGCCCTTATCCGCATGATAAGGCCCTTTATCAAAGTCGATGTTTTCGATGGTCTCCGGTATCAGGAAGTGGAGGTCTGCATAACCCTGACCATGTGCATGACTGACCATATTCACCGGCATACCGTCCACACTGATGTTGATATCGGTTCCGTGGTCGATGTCAAAACCGCGCAGGAAGATCTGTTCTGCTTTGCCGCCACCGGCATGTTGGCCGATGAACAGGCCCGGTACTTTGCGTAGCAGTTCCTGTGAAGACTTCACGGGATTGGTTTTCAGATCAATGTCTGAAATGATGTTGAGGTGTTTCAGTGAAGTGGTGATGGCTACTTCGTTCAGTTGCAGGTCAGATGGCGCGAGGATAACACGCTGGTTCGCCTCTTTTAAAACGATTAGCTGTGTTTTAAAAGCCATCCGCGAAACTTTCAGAGAGTCGCCGGTTTGGGCGTCCTTCAAACGGAATACGCCCACTTCATTGGTATGCGTATGGGTACCGGTACGCTGGTTGTAAATAGTGACGTCCTGTAAGGGGTTTCTCTCCCGGTCGTAGACTGTGCCGCTGAATTGCTGTGCGGAGACGCCAAGCGTTAACAGACAAAGGGCTGCTGTAAAGATTTTGTACATAAAGTTGTGTGATTTTGAAAGCGCCTGGGAGGAACAGCGCCTTTGAATGCGCGAAGATATGAAAAGAGTTAACAATCCGTTAAAGATTTCAGCCATAAAATATTTCCGTTCATCCCATTTTCTTAGCATTTGGTTTGTGTTCGCGATAAACTATCTCTATATTAGCGCCTCGTCAAAAGGTCTCAACATTCTATTATTCCTCTTTTGACTTAATTTATTATAACGTTATGTTACTTAGATCGAAGAATCATGCAAGCCGGTCTCTGATGGGCATCTTGTGTCTCTGTGGTGTGGGGATGACCGTAGCCCATTCTGCTGCTGCGCAGACAGGCAAACTGCCATTGCAGGACCTATCCGCTTTCCGCGAGCCCGGCCAGAGCTGGAGTATCACCAGTGATGCCTCCGCAAAACTGGACAATCCGCACGTACTGGACGCTGTAGCTGGTACAGGAGTATTATTTAACATGCCGGATAAAAAACATCCGGGAAAAGACCTTTTCTCCAGCGCTGAATTTGGCGATGCAGATATTGAGCTGGACTACATGATGGCGCCAGGTTCAAACTCTGGTATTTATCTGCAGGGCAGGTATGAGATCCAGTTGCTGGACAGCTGGGGTACCAAAGCGCCTAAAGCAGGTGATAATGGTGGTATCTATGAGCGTTGGGATGATAGTCGTCCGAATGGTCTGCAGGGATACGATGGCCACGCGCCACGTGTAAATGCCAGCAAAGCGCCAGGTACCTGGCAGCATATAAAGATCTCCTTTATTGCTCCCCGTTTTGACGCTACGGGCAAAAAGATCGCAAATGCGCGTATGCTGCTGGTAGAACTGAATGGTGTGACCATCCAGGAAAACGTAGAACTGATGGGCCCAACCCGTGGCGCTATTGGTGGTGGCGATGAAAAAGCAACCGGTCCTTTACGCCTTCAGGGTGACCATGGCGCGGTTGCTTTCCGCAATATCGTGATCAACAAACCAGATGTTTCCCGTCCGTCAAACGAAAGAGACAGAGGGGTAGATCCTATCCTGGTAGATGCACCGGTAAACACTTTACTGCGCAGCTTCATGGATGTAAAAGATAATTACCGTATCGTTCACGCGATCTCTGTAGGCTCTCCTGAAAAAGTACATTACACTTACGACCTGGATAAAGGTATGATTGCGCAGGTATGGCGTGGCGAATTCCTCGATGCTACCCCAATGTGGCATGAAAGAGGTAATGGCTGCTCCCGTCCGCGTGGTGCAGTACAGTTCCTGGGTAAATCTTACTTCACACTGGGTAAACTCGCTTCTCCGCAGGCTGCCTGGACGACAGATACCACCGGTTCCGGTTTCCGTCCAAAAGGATATGTACTGGATGAAAACGATCTGCCTACTTTCCGCTACCAGGTATACGGTACTTCCGTATCGGATGTGGTACGTGTGCTGAGCGAAGGTCGTGGTATTCACCGTGAACTGTCAGTAGCTGCTCCTGTTGAAGGACTATACGCTAAACTGGCGGAAGGTGCTGCGATAGAAAATCCTTCCAAAGATTTGTATGTAATAGATGGTAAATCGTATTACCTGCAGCTCGAAGATGCAGGTGGTGAGAAACCTGTTATCCGTGACGGTGCAGGCGTAAAAGAACTCATCATCCCTGTTCGCAGTAAACTGAGTTATTCCATCCTTTTCTAATTCCTTTCGACTATTACAATGAAAAACATTTATAAGGCAATCATAAAAAAGACCACCCTGTACTCGCTGCTGATAGCTGCGGCGACGGGTGTTACTTCCGGGGTACGTGCCCAGGAAACGCCTAAAGAAGAAGACTTTTATAAGATCCTGAAGGTATCTTCTCCTGAAGGTACTTTGCTGGAAGTAGGCGGTCTGACCGTATTACCTAACGGTAACTTAGGTGTATCTACCCGTCGTGGTGAGGTATATATCGTGGAAAACCCGACCAGCCGCAAACCTTACTTCCGTAAGTTTGCCAGCGGTTTGCACGAGATCCTCGGTCTGGTATGGAAAGATGGTGCTTTCTACTGCGCACAGCGTGGTGAACTGACCAAACTGGAAGATACCAACATGGACGGCAAGGCAGATGTATACGAAACTGTATTTGCATGGCCGCTGTCTGGTCACTACCATGAGTATAGCTTCGGTCCGAAACTGGCGCCTGATGGCTCCTTCTTCGTATCCGGCAACGTAGCTTTCGGTAACCAGGAATGGTGGAGAGGTGAAAGCCGTGTTCCATGGAGAGGCTGGATGATGCACATCTTCCCTGATGGTCATATGGAACCTTATGCTACAGGTTTCCGTTCTCCTTGTGGTCTGGGTATGATCAACGGTGAATTGTTCTATACCGATAACCAGGGTGACTGGTTCGGTTCCGGTGGTGTATGGCAGGTAAAACAAGGTGATTTCATCGGTCATCCTGCAGGTTTACGCTGGACAAATCAGCCTAACTCTCCGGTGAAGCTGACTACAGAAAAGTTCTATTCTTTTGTGGATGAAGGTCGTCCGAAAGATGCAAACGGTAATTATACCAAACCTGAGAACAGCACCACTGCTCCATTCGTAACACTGATGGATGTAAAGAAGAATATCCCTGAACTTCGCCTGCCGGCAGTTGTACTGCCACACGGTATCCAGGGTATCTCTAACTCTGAGATCGTACAGATCCCTGAAGGTTCTTTCGGTCCTTTCGCCGGCCAGTTGCTGGTAGGTGATCAGGGTCAGAGTAAGATCATGCGTGTCGTAATGGAGAAAGTAAAGGGTGAATACCAGGGTGTGTCTTTCGATCTGCGTAACGGTTTCCAGTCAGGTGTACTGCGTATGGCATGGTCTAAAGACGGTTCAACCTTATTCGTAGGTGAAACCAACCGTGGTTGGGGTTCTGCCGGTGAAGCAAACGAAGGTCTGCAACGCCTGGTATGGAACGAGAAAATGCCTTTCGAAATGAAAACGATCAAGGCAATGCCGGACGGTTTTGAAATCGAGTTTACTTTACCGGTAAATAAGAAATCAGCGGAAGACCTGGCTTCTTACTCTGTAGAAAGCTTTACTTATAAATACCACTCTGTATACGGTAGCCCTATGGTGAATATTGCAAAATGTCCGGTAAAAGGTGTGAAAGTATCTGAAGACGGATTGAAAGCAAGAATCATCGTAGACAGTCTGCGTAAGGATTATGTGCATAATATCACCCTGGAGGGCGTGCGTGAAAAAGACAATTCTTATTCACTGGTACACCCAACCGGTTACTATACTATCCACAACTTCCCTGACGGCGAAAAACTGCCTTTAAGCCAGGCAAGTACTTTCAACTCTGCGAAAGTACAGGCTGCTGCTGCCGCTGAAAAAGCGAAAACAGCTGCTAAAGACGCTGCTAAAGGAACCACTGCTGCTGCAAAAACAGCTGCTGCTGCCGCTCCTGCTGTTGCCAAAGTACCTACTTACGACGAGGTGAAACCACTGCTGGCAAAATATACCTGCGTAGCTTGTCACAATGCAAGCAAACGTCAGGTAGGTCCGGCTTTCGTGGATGTAGCAAAACGTAAATATTCTAACGAACAGATCCTGAAACTGCTCGCTAATCCTAAGCCGCAGAACTGGCCTGATTACGCGACAGAAATGCCGCCAATGCCACAGGTACCTCGTGCCGATGGTTTGAAAATCGCTGCCTGGATCAATTCATTGAAATAATCGGGGGGACTATACGCCGGTTGCAAGCGCCGGGTAATTTAACCTTTAAAAGGGCCGTTCGCAGTAGCGTACGGCCCTTTTACATTTTTCAGGAGATAAAAAAGTATTAGCAGGGAAGGGGAGCTCCGGCATAGCTAAAGCATGTATGCGTCGTATATACTCCCTGTATGCGTCGTGTATAAAGTATGAAGACCTTTCCGGGAATACCGGAAAATTATATAAAAGATTATCAGTCAATTAATAAGGTAAAAAGTTAAAGGCCTCACGGGTACTCCGTAAGGCCTTTAACCATTATTTTCTGATACTATATTAACAGTATTATCTTAGAACTGATTTTTCCACATCATGCTTTCTACCGGCTTGATCGTGCGGCCATTATATTTGGCGTTCCCTTTTTGGTTGTAGAAAGTTTCCACATCGCCTTCTACTACAAAATAGATCAGCTGTCCGATCGGCATACCTGCATACACACGTACAGGCTGTGCACAGGAGATTTCCAGTGTCCAGGTATTACAGAAGCCTACATCGCCTTTACCGGCAGTTGCGTGAATGTCGATACCCAGGCGGCCGGTGCTGGATTTACCTTCCAGGAATGGCACATGGGCGTGGGTTTCAGTGTATTCGAGGGTTACACCAAGATAAAGCGTACCTGGTTGCAGCACATACCCTTCTTCCGGTATTTCAAAATGCTCGATCTCGTTGTGTGCACGGGCGTCCAGTATTCTGTCTTTGTAAGTTGCCAGGTATTTGCCCAGATGTACGTCGTAAGAGTTGGTGCCGAGATATTTCCGGTCATAAGGCGAAATAACGATGGTGCCTTTTTCAATTTCCTCCAATATCCTTTTGTCTGACAGGATCATAGATCGGGTGTAATTGGTTTTGTTGTCTTAATGAGTAGTTAGTTTAATGCATTCTGCATTCAGCTTTTTGCATTAATTTGGCAAGATATGCCATTAATACGTACCATACAAATAAACCCCGGCTGCCGGTTGGGGGTGTGGAGAATAGAAGAGGAAGAGGCTTTTTTCCGGGAGAAGGTGAATATCTCTCCTGCGATACACCATCCGCATAAGCGATTGCAGCATTTTGCAGGGCGCTACCTGCTCCAGGAATTATTCCCGGGTTTTCCGCTCTCCAGCATACAGATCATGCAGAGCCGGAAGCCTTACCTGGAAAGCAACAGTCTGCATTTTTCCATCTCCCATTGCGGGGATAATATCGCTGCCATCGTCAGCAGTAACGGCGCTGTAGGTATTGATATTGAAGATGTAAAACCTAAAATAGAAGCAGTCTCCCACAAGTTTTTATCGCCGGAAGAGCGTGCTTTTATTGATCCCGTGAACGCCCTGCCCCATAAGACGATCTGCTGGAGCGCGAAAGAGGCTGTTTATAAGTGGTATGGACTTGGAGGGGTTGATTTTAGAGAAAATATGCAACTTGCACCCTTTATTTTTCAGCCTAGAGGCTTCCTTACGTGCAATTTTAACAAAGCGGATAAAAATGCACGGTTATATTTGCAATATCTCATGGAAAATGAACTGTGTCTGACCTGGACAAACGACGTCGAAGATCTCACAGTTCCCACCATAGCAGAGAACGCAGCTTCAGGACATTAATGTTTAAAAACTGGTATTTTGAAAATTTTCTTACTCGGCTTTATGGGCGCCGGCAAAACTTACTGGGGAAAACAGCTGGCAGAACACCTGTCACTGCCCTTCTATGATCTGGATGATGTAATCGTCGAATCAGAAGCAATGTCCATCAGCGATATCTTTGCGACTAAAGGAGAAGATTATTTTCGTCAGCAGGAAAACTACTGGCTGAAAGAACTATCCCGCAATGAAAGCTTTGTAATATCCTGTGGCGGCGGTGCTCCCTGCTTCCAGGATAACATGGACATCATGAACGAGAACGGCGCTACCATCTGGCTCAATCCCAAATTATCCCTGATCGTGGACCGCCTCAAACGTAAAAAGTCTAAACGTCCCCTGATCCAGGATCTCGATGATGATGAACTGCTTGGTTTCGTTGAAAAGAAACTCGCAGAACGTATTCCGTTCTACGAACAGGCACAGATCACCATCGCGGAATCTGAAACGATCAACCTCGACTCTTTCACACAAAGACTGGCTGATATCAAAGCATAAGTGAAAGCAGTACCCAGGTCTGGTCAGTTTCCTGCAAAGCCTTTGCTATGCGCATCCGTAGCACTCCTGAAGCTACGTTTGTAAGTACGGAAAAGGTAGCAGATCACTGCGGATAAACGGGTGCAATTACATAACAGTATAGCCGGGACCGGCTTGACAGGATACCATACAGTTTCAAAATACCACAACCGTAATTTCCAGTAGTCCCATCACAGTGAGCCTTACCGGATATCCTGACTAATGTCATAGTCCCCCTGCCTGGAAAGCACTAATATCGCACAGTTTTCAGCAATGAAAACAAGGCTTTAAAAGCAGCACAACACCAGGCAATACTATTATCACATAACAAACATCAATCTATCAATGCATAAGGGATTTCTCATCATCGCATCGGTATTAGGTGCGCTGGCCGTAACATTGGGCGCTTTCGGCGCACATAAGCTGAAAGAGCTTGTACCACCGGAAACAGTCGGCACATTTCAGACAGGCGTTACTTATCAGTTCTATCATACCTTCGCCCTCCTGGCAGTAGGTATCCTCTTTGCTCACCTGTCGCCTGCCGCTGGTGGTTTGCTCGAATGGGCCGGCCGCTGCTTCTTTATCGGCGTAATACTGTTCTCCGGCTCGCTCTACATCCTGACCATGCTGAAAGCTACGGAAACCGTAGGTCTCAGCAAGATCGGTATTGTGACGCCTATCGGTGGACTCTTCTTTATCGCCGGCTGGGTTTGTCTCATCCTGGCCTTACTGAAGAAGTAAGTTCGTTGATACAAATACCACACATTGCTACAATAAACGACACTATCCAGGGGCTGACCGCAAAGGTTTAGCCCCTGTAATTTTAACATCCGCTCAACACTTGACAGCACGATAATTGCTGCATACCGGATCACCAAAAACACAAAGCTCAAACCATGCTCAGATATCTGATTATCATTTGCCTTTTTATTACAGGAACAGTGACTGCACAGGACATGAACGGCAACTGGTACGGCGTTTTCACCACTCCACAGGGTCAGAAACAACGTTTGCAGCTACAGCTCTCACGTGGTGTCGGTTATCAGCTCAAAGGCGTCCTGAAAAGCCCTGACATCGCAAAGGATGATATTGCACTGGACACTATCTGGTACAAAAACGGATACCTGAATTTTGCCATCAACAAGATCAGTCTTAAATACAGCGGTAACTGGAACTCTATCAGAAGCCGCTTCGAAGGCGCCTTCGAGCAGGTGGGTAATAAAACGACCCTCAACTTCTCCCGCGATGATGTGAAAGACCTGACCGTGACCCGTTTCCAGGACCCTTCTCCCAATACGGTGTATGATGTTGAAGAGGTTAAATTTGTTGATCCGGTAGACAAAGTCCTGCTCAGCGGCAGCTTTAGTCATCCCGGCGTAAACGCACCCTTTCCGGTGATCGTACTGATCTCCGGCGCCGGACAACAAAACCGTGACAACGAAATACTGGATCACCGTCCTTTCGCGGTACTGACCGATTACCTGGTAAAACACGGCATCGCTACCCTGCGTCTCGATGATCGTGGAATAGGAGAGAGCACCGGCAATTATGACTCTTCCGGTATCTTCAATTTTGCAGAAGATGTAAAAGCCGCCGTTTCCTGGTTGCGCAAAAATAAACTCGCGGATACTGCCGCTATCGGATTACTCGGTTACGCCGAAGGAGGCGCAGTCGCACAGATCGTGGCTGCCGCAGATTCCAATATCGCATTCGTCATCAACATGGCCTCTCCGGGTCTGGATGGTCGCGAGGCATACAATCGCCGTCTTGTACAGACGGCCCTGGCATACGGTGAAAAAGAAGCTTATGTGGAAGGATATGTCAGCAGCTATCAGCGCTACCTGAATGTGCTGGCACTGACCAATCACCCTGCCGAAAGACAGCGTAAAGCATCCGCCGAACTGACAGCTATCTATAACCATTTTGGCGACAGCACCAATACAGTTGGCAGACAACACTTTATAGAAACTACCTACGCGGTAGACACAAAAGCGGAAGCTTTGTCCCTGTTACAATACGATCCTGCTGCTTATCTCTCAAAAATAAAATCTCCTGTCCTGGCCATTAACGGTTCAGAAGACATCTTCAATGAAGCCACTTCCAACCTGAAAGGCATCGAAAGCGGTCTGATAAAAGGTGGTAATCAATTCGTTACTATACGCACATTCGCTGGTCTGAACCACCTTTTTCAGCGTTGTAACACCTGTAGCGCCGAAGAATATGCCACCATTGACGAGACAATAAACCCTGCCGTATTGGAGTTTATCACAAGATGGGTACAGTTGTTGTACTAGAAGGCGCTTGCGCGCCCTTTTAGTAATTAGGAATTAACAATTAATAATTAAGAATTTGCCGCTTACTGTGTCCTGTGGTTAGAAAAGCATTACTGTTCTAATTGATAATATGAGCATAGCGACTTCTTAACTCACCGAGGAGTCCTGAAGACGCCAATTCTTAATTCTTAATTTTTAATTCTTAATTCATAATCGCTAACCAAGAATTAATTTCTTAAATATGATTAAGCGTCCGTACTTTTGGGACGGCTATAACGTATGTCTAAAAATAAACTGAAAACAGAAAAACCGGAGAGTAAGAAACCTCGAAGCAGTGACCCCAACGTACTAAAGCAGGACAAAGAAGCAGAGGTAAAAGTAAAAGAATTAGTCAAGGACGAGAGAACCCATAAAGTTTTAGGGGTGATCTGCTTGTTGTTATCGCTCTACTGTTTTATCGCATTTACATCTTATCTCTTTACCTGGGAAGAAGACCAGGATAAGGTATTTCGTTATTCTGCCAGCATTCTGCTGATGGATATGGATAGCGTAAGGGTGGAAAACCTCCTGGGGAGGTTAGGGGCCTTCGTCTCTCATTGGTTCTTCTATAAAGGTTTTGGTATCGCATCTTACCTGTTTTGCTACCTGTTCTTTATCCTCGGCGTCAACTTCGTAGTAGGCCGCAGGGTATTCCGTGTGTGGCGAAATCTCAAATACATTCTTTTCGGTTTGCTGTTCATCAGTACAACCGCCGCTTTTGTGTCCTCCTTTTCCGACTTCCCATGGGGAGGCGCAATGGGGGATACTGTCAATCATTGGATGATTGGTTTCCTCGGAAGGGCAGGAGCGGCTTTGTTGTTGTTGGTAGCCGGATTGTCCTGGCTGATCTGGAAATACAACCTCGATTTCAAATGGCTGGAACAACGGCTCAAATCAAAACCCAAGCCTGCTGTAGCACCGGCGGCTACACCGGAACCTGCGGTGATAGCAGTGACGCCGATGTCGAACAATGCCACTGCCGCTAAAAACAACGCAAAAGAGAAAGAGAAGGAAAAAGAAAACAGACGTACGAATACACTGAAGGAGTCAAATGTAGCAGTTATCCCGCCGCCGGATGAAGAAGATGAACTGCCGGAAATGCAGCTCATTGAACGGGGCAGCGCTTCTATCACCCTGATCCCGCCGGCACATACGCATGTACCGGAAGAAGTGGAAGAAGAAGAGATGGAAGAAGAACTGGAAGAAGAGGAAGAAGATCCGGGACCATTGTTATATATCGAAGAAACCGTCGAGCAAACAAACGCACGCCGTAACAAGAAACCAAATGCAGAAGATGTCGCCTGGGAAATCAAACCTTCTGTAGAAGAAAATGAAGACGAAGCAGAAGAGGCGCCCAAAAGACCCGCAGTACAGCTGGACCCTTATGAACCAACCCTCGACCTGCGCGATTATAAATATCCTACGCTGGAATTGCTGGACAGCCACAATACCGAAAAGATCGTACAGGATGCCGGAGAACTGGACAGAAACAAAGACCAGATTATCAATACCCTGAAGAACTACGATATCGCTATCCAGAAGATCAGCGCTACTGTAGGTCCGACCGTGACCCTGTACGAAATCGTACCGGCCGCCGGGGTGCGTATCTCCCGTATCAAAAACCTGGAAGATGATATCGCCCTCAGTTTGTCAGCACTGGGTATCCGTATCATCGCGCCAATTCCGGGTAAAGGTACCATTGGTATTGAGGTGCCTAATGTGAAGAAAAGTATGGTGTCGCTGAGAAACCTGATCGCTTCTGAGAAGTTCCAGCAAAGTACCATGGACCTGCCGATTGCTATCGGTAAAAAGATTGATAACGAGAACTTTATAGCGGATCTGGCAAAAATGCCGCACTTGCTGATGGCAGGTGCGACCGGTCAGGGTAAATCCGTGGGTATCAATACGTTATTGGTTTCCCTGCTCTATAAAAAGCATCCTTCCCAGCTGAAGTTTGTACTGGTCGATCCGAAGAAAGTGGAGCTTTCCCTCTATAAGCTGATTGAAAAGCACTTCCTGGCCAAACTGCCGGGGGAAGAGGATGCCATTATTACAGATACCAAAAAGGTGATCCATACTCTGAATGCCCTTTGTATTGAGATGGACCTCCGCTACGACCTCCTGAAAGAGGCGGGTACCCGTAACATCAAGGAATACAATAATAAATTCGTTCAGCGCAGACTGAATCCGCAGCGTGGCCACCGCTACCTTCCATTTGTCGTACTGGTGGTGGACGAGTTCGCCGATCTGATTATGACGGCAGGTAAAGAGGTGGAAATGCCGATTGCCCGCCTGGCACAGCTGGCCCGTGCGGTAGGTATCCACCTGATCATTGCAACACAGCGTCCTTCCGTAAATATCATCACCGGTACCATCAAAGCCAACTTCCCGGCCCGTATCGCGTTCAAGGTATCGTCCAAGATCGACTCCCGTACCATCCTGGATACCGGCGGCGCCGAACAGCTAATTGGTCAGGGTGACATGCTGGTGTCCTTTAACGGGGAACTGGTACGTCTCCAGTGTGCTTTCGTCGATACCCCGGAAGTGGAAAGAGTGGCAGAATATATCGGTGAACAGCGTTCCTATCCGGAAGCCTATCTGTTGCCGGAATATGTGGATGACAAGGACATGGAAGGAAAAGAGATCAGTCTGCAGGACCGAGATCCGCTCTTCGAAGAAGCTGCCCGCGTGATTGTACAGAACCAGCAAGGGTCTACTTCACTGCTGCAACGCCGTATGAAACTGGGTTATAACCGTGCAGGCCGCCTGATGGACCAGCTGGAAGCAGCGGGCATTGTCGGACCGAACCTGGGTAGTAAGGCGAGAGAGGTAAATGTGAAGACAGAGGCTGATTTAGAGGAGATTCTGAACGATCTCGGCTGATAGTCGTACTTTTGGCTTTATATTAACTTTAGAAATAAACCTATCGGCACAACATTTGTCAAACTAACAGCAAGAAACAAAACTTACGAAAAATGAAGAGAATTTTATTACTGGCCATGTTGACGGGCGGAATTGTAGTGAATGGCATGGCTCAGACCAAGACGCCAGTGGGCAGTCTGGGTAAAAACGATCCAAAAGCAAAAGCAATACTCGACGGGGTGAGCAAGAAGTTTGCCCAGTTAAAATCAGTAGTCGCTAATTTTGTTTTGAAAGTAGAAGGCGCTAATAACAGTGTAACTGACTCTAAGAAAGGTACCGTTTACCTGAAAGGAGCCAAATATAAAGTGAACCTGGATGGTCAGGAACTGATCAGTGATAACAAAACGACCTGGACATACACAAAAGATGCTAACGAGGTAACAATCAACAATGTAGACCCTAACAGCACTTCCCTGTCGCCAGCTAAACTGTTCACCAATTTCTACGATAAAGATTATCTGTACCGCCTGGATGGAGAAACTACCGAAAAAGGAAAAGTACTCCAGAACATCGAAATGACACCTACAGATAAATCAAAGAACGTATTCAAAGTGATCGTTTCTATCGATAAGAAAGGCCAGAACATCGCTAAGATGAAGGTTTACGAGAAAAACGGCAATCATTATACATACGAGATCACCAACTTCACACCAAACGGAAGTGTGACCGACGCTACCTTTAGCTTCGATCCTAAGAAATACCCTGGTGTAGAGGTGGTTGACCTCCGCTAAAATATTGATGGGTCTTCGCGACCGAAGACGAGAAAAGCCTGGCTATTTTTGGCCGGGCTTTTTACATTTTATTGTTACCTTTGGCAAGTTTAAATTAAAATTAAGCAATATGGCATACGACGTAATCGTAATTGGTAGTGGCCCTGGTGGATATGTGGCTGCTATCCGTGCTTCTCAGCTGGGATTTAAGACGGCAATCGTTGAAAGAGAGAGCCTGGGCGGTATTTGTTTGAACTGGGGCTGTATTCCCACGAAAGCATTATTGAAGTCCGCACAGGTGATGGAATATATACAGCACGCCAAAAATTATGGAATTAACGCAGGCGAAAGTACCGCTGACTTTGATGCCGTAATTAAGCGTAGTCGTGGCGTGGCTGACAAGATGAGTAAGGGCGTTCAGTTCCTGATGAAGAAAAACAAGATCGACGTACTGGTAGGTAACGGTAAGCTGAAATCCAAAACGCAGGTAGAAGTAACTGATAAGGATGGTAAGGCGACCGTACATGATGCTAAATACATTATCCTGGCAACCGGTGCTCGTGCCCGCGAACTGCCAAACCTGAAAATAGATGGTAAGAAGGTAATTGGCTATCGTGAAGCAATGGTATTGCCAAAACAGCCTAAATCCATGATCGTTGTAGGTTCAGGCGCAATCGGTGTTGAATTCGCTTATTTCTACGCAACCCTGGGTACTAAAGTAACCATCGTTGAGTTCATGCCGCGTATCGTTCCGGTGGAAGACGAAGATATCTCTAAAGAACTGGAGAAAATCTACAAGAAGAAAGGTATCGAAGTCATGACCAATGCATCCGTTGAAGCTGTTGAAGCAAATGGTGAAGGCGTGAAAGCAAAAGTGAAAACTGCTACCGGTGAAGTATTCCTGGAAGCTGACGTAGTACTGAGCGCTGTAGGTATCGCTGCTAATATCGAAAACCTGGGCCTCGAAGCACTGGGTATCAAAACTGACAAAGGCAGAGTAACTGTAGATAAATACTACCAGACCAACGTACCTGGCGTTTTCGCTATCGGTGACATGGTTCCTGGTCAGGCACTCGCACACGTTGCTTCTAAAGAAGGTATCATCTGCGTGGAAGCAATTGCTTACGGAGAGAAGAAATATGCGCACAAACCTGAGCCTATCGACTACATGAACATTCCTGGTTGTACTTATTGTGCACCTGAAATCGCTTCTGTAGGTTACACTGAGAAAGCAGCAAAAGAAGCTGGTTACGAAGTGAAAGTAGGTAAATTCCCATTCTCTGCTTCTGGTAAAGCAACTGCTGCCGGCGCTACTGAAGGTTTCGTAAAAGTAATCTTCGACGCTAAATACGGCGAGTGGTTAGGTACCCACATGATCGGTGCTAACGTTACAGAAATTATCGCGCAGACAGTAACTGCACGTAAACTGGAGACTACTTACCAGGAAGTACTGGATTCAATTCACCCGCACCCAACTATGAGCGAATCTGTAAAAGACGCGATAGAAGTGGCTTACGGCGAAGCGATTCACCTGTAATCTGAAGTATTTAAATGAGTTTATAAAAAGAAAGAGCGTACCGTGAGGTACGCTCTTTCTTTTTCAATTAGGAATTAGGAATTAAGAATTAGGAATTACGTTTCAAAGTGCATCCTATACATCCAATAACTCACCACCACCCAAAAGCCAAAAGAAACGCAGGAATTAAGCGAAGGTTTTCAGATGGCAAAGCGGACCTCAGCCCGTCCCCTGCATACAGCTAAAGCACCCCAAAGGCACAATCCATAGCCCACTACCAATGCTCAATCATGTACTTAACGGGCGCCAGTCCGCGACACCATCTGAAACCGCCGCGTATCCCCTGCCTGCAACTCACCAACCCGATAAAACTTAAATCAAAGAGGCGATGTGATAACGATTTGTCCATCCTATCTATCATTTCGCCTTTATCCACTGCTTTCTGCATATTTCTCTTCAGGCTCTCTGCGTCATTCTCTATTCTTTTTCTTAGCCCCGACTTTTTTTTTCTGAGAATCATGGAATGTTGTAATATTGAACGTCGAGCAACAGAAATCTAAACACGAGCACTAAGTCAATAGAAAATCTACTTCCGGAACACCCGGAGTTAACCAGAATTATTTATTAATTGAAAATCCGGCAATGACGCGATAAACCGCTAGTATCTGCGTGTCTTGCAATGACAAAAAACCAAAGCATGAGTTAAGTAATTATCTGTCAGGTTAGCTATATCTACTGATGAACAATGTATTTATTCCATTGGAATAACTTATCTGCGTTTGCCTGCTATAAAGGCAGGGAAAACACTTTGCTGTCTGCCGCCAGCTGTTATACAGTTGTGCCCATAGCAAACGTAGATCCCACAACATCTGTCATCAGCTGATCAGCTAATAATATCTTCATTTTATCAGCACCCAAATCTTAAAATGTATGAGCAAACACACATTAACAGCACTCGCATGCCTGCTGGCAGGAGCCGCTATCTGCATTGTTTCCTGTAAAAAGGATACCACACCCTCTGCATCGGTTAATCAGGCCGGTGTATCACAAGCTACCTTGGATAAGATCAGTGCACTTGGTTTCAGCACTGCCGACGTCCGCAAATTCGATGGTAAATATCTCGTGGAAGGAGATATCCTGCTGAGTGATGCAGACCTGAACACCAAAGCAAACAGTCCTTTTCTAACCACTGCCAAAGAAGAGCAATACCGCACCAATTATGTGGTGACCGGTCTCCCACGTCAAATAACTGTAAGGGTTGCATCCAGCCTGGGTAGCGCTTTCGTAGCCGGTACGGATACCGCTATCGCGCGTTATAACAGACTGGGTCTTACGCTGACTTTCAGACGTATCACCAGCGGTACTGCCAACATTACCATTTCCGGTTTTAACCAGGGACCAAGTGGTGGTTTTATCACACTCGGTTCTTCCGGTTTCCCAACCAGTTCCGGTAATCCGTACAACTCTATTCTTATGAATACCAACTCCGCAGCATATGGCAGCAATCCGAATGTGCTGTATGTCGGTTCTGTTATTCAGCATGAAATCGGTCACTGTATCGGCTTCCGTCATACGGACTACTTCAACCGTGCGCTCAGCTGTGGCGGTACTGCTACCAACGAAGGTTCAGCAGGTATCGGCGCTATCCTGATTCCGGGTACACCCAGCGGTAACAGCGCTAACTCCTGGATGCTGGCCTGTTCTAATGGCGGCAACCGCACCTTCAACGCAAATGATATCGTAGCACTCAACTATCTGTATTAATTAATAAGATCCCTTATTAGCTGATGCATGAGCAAATGACGATAGCCCGCTGACAGCATCACTGTTATGGCTATCGTCCCTAATAAAAAAAGCAGCTATAATAACTGTACATTATTATAGCTGCTTTCATTTAATTCTACGAAAAACTATTCTAATTAATTCTTAATTCTTAATTCTTAATTCTTAATTCTTAATTCTTAATTCCTAATTGTCTTGACTAACAACTTCTATCTTTAATCTGCCTTACATTCGTAGACCACAGAACTACATCTGTCTACATTCTTCAGTCCTTTTCTGTAAGACCTGAATCCGTTCCAGAAGCCTTTAATCAGGCCATTTCCGCCTGTTTTATATTTCTCGCTCAACAGACTGACATAAAATCCGTCAAACACCATCGGATGTTTCCGCACGATCCTGATCTTATGTTGTTTCAGTAATTCCTCCATAGAAGAAGGAGAGAAATGATACAGGTGACGAGGTACGTCATAGGCTGCCCACAACTCTTTGTAATGCTCTGCATCAGGAGAGGTGTAGTTAGGAACGGCAATGATCAGCGCACCTTCCGGTTTCAGTAATGTCCTGATCTGTCGCAGGTAGTCATGCAGTGAATGTACGTGTTCCAGTACATGCCACATGGTGATGGCGTCATATTGTTGTGCCGGGAGATGGAATAGTTCTGAAGAGGGCAGCGGTTCGATACCATAGAGCGTCTTTGCATTACTCCTTGCGGTATCATCCGGTTCCAGTCCTGTTATGTCCCAGTTTAACTGTTTCATATAGTGAAGGAAAGCGCCTGTGCCGCAACCAATATCCAGCAGAGAACCCTGTTTAAGACCAGTGGCAGCCTTTACCCAGTTCTGCTTGGAGCGCATGGTGATCTTCCTCACGCTGTGATATAAACGATTGATTAAGCCTTTTTTAGTCTCGGAATGTGAAATGTATTCCTGTGATTGATAGTAACGGCCAATCTCTGCACTGCCGGGAACATGCTGGGTAAAACGTCCGCTGCAATGTCCGCAATGAAAAATGTCAAATGTTTCGCCCGATACTGTATGATCTTTGGCCGCAAGTACTTTGTGTATATTGCCTGATCCGCATATCGGACAGGCTTTATAATAAATCGAAGACATGGCCCGAAAATACAATACAATTACGAATTACGGATGACAATTGAGAACGAATTGATAATTAGTACACTATATACCCTTATGCTCTCCCCATACCTTTCTCAGCGTATCCGCGATCTCTCCGAGTGTGCAATACTGTTCTACTGCTTCCACTACAATCGGCATGAGGTTTTCCGTAGTATGTGCCGCTGTTTCCAGACGCTGTAAAAGGGCCGCTACTGCCGAGTTGTCCCTTTTTGCCCGTAATGCCTGCAGGCGCTCCGTTTGTACCTGTCTGATACTATCATCAATACGGAATACTTCTTCCGTTGCATTTTCTTTGACGGCGAACTTATTCACACCAACGATCACTTTTTCTCCCGACTCAATTTCCTGTTGATAACGATACGCACTACGTGCAATCTCGTCCTGCATGAAACCCTGTTCGATAGCGGCTACGGCGCCTCCCATGACATCGATCCTTTCTATCAGTTCCCAGGCCCGGGATTCCACCTCGTTGGTCAGTGTTTCCACATAGAAAGATCCTGCCAGCGGATCGACCGTATCTGCAATCCCGCTTTCATAACCTACGATCTGTTGTGTACGTAATGCAATACGGGCCGCTGCTTCTGTTGGCAGGGAGAGTGCTTCATCATAACCATTGGTATGCAGCGACTGCGTACCGCCTAATGTGGCTGCGAGCGTTTGTACGGTCACCCGTACGATATTGTTGTGTGGTTGTTGCGCGGTGAGCGTACTACCACCGGTTTGTGTATGAAAACGCAGCATCTGCGCTTTGGGGTCTGTAGCACCCATCCCTTTGGTAATATGTGCCCACATCCGTCTGGCAGCGCGGAATTTGGCGACTTCCTCAAACAGGTGATTATGTGCATTGAAGAAGAATGACAGGCGGCGGGCAAATACATTGATATCCAGTCCGCGATCCAGAGCCGCCTGTAAGTAGGCTTTTCCGTTGGCAAGGGTGAAGGCCAGTTCCTGTACGGCATTGGCGCCTGCTTCGCGGATATGGTACCCGGAGATGGAAATCGTATTCCATTTAGGCACTTCCCGGCTGCAATAATCAAAGATATCGGTGATCAGCCGCATGGAAGGTTTTGGGGGATAGATAAAGGTACCACGGGCCGCATATTCTTTGAGAATATCATTCTGAATAGTGCCGGATAACTTTTTCAGGTCCGCCCCCTGTTTTTTGGCCAGTGCGATATATAAAGCGAGTAGTATAAATCCGGTAGCATTGATGGTCATGGAGGTGGAGATCTCTTCCAGTTGTATGCCTTTGAACAGGCGTTCTATATCCTCTATGCTGTCAATGGCGACACCTACTTTGCCGACTTCCCCTTCTGACATGGGGTGATCAGAGTCATAACCGATCTGTGTAGGCAGATCAAAGGCCACACTGAGGCCCATTACGCCCTGTTGTAAGAGATAATGATAACGTTCGTTGGATGCTTCTGCCGTGCTAAAGCCTGCATACTGCCGCATCGTCCACAGTTTATCCCGGTACATGGAAGCATGCACGCCTCTTGTAAACGGGAATTCGCCGGGCGACTCCTGCATGGGCACAGTTTCCGTATATACTGATGCAATTGGGATACCGGCATCTGTTTTGATGATATTTTCCATAATGTGTTTTTCGTGGAATAAATGTAGTAGTAAGAGCAATGTTACATAATTATTACGTTATTGCCGTGGAGCTCAAATTATTGATAATTTGCAAAAAGTTTTTTCTGATAAGCTATGTTTATTTACGTATTGTTATTACTCACATTTGCCCTGGCCTTGCTCAGTATTTTCTTTGTTTTCAGGGCCTCCGGGAGGGGGCTGCAGCATAGCTGGTCCGTATTGCTTTTAGGTTTATCCCTCGGCGTATTTATTTATCTCTATGGAACCTGGATTTACCTTACTGTGGATGCCAAATGGGGTTTTGGCATCTGTTTATTGCTAACCTTGCTGGGTGTCCTTTTCCGCAAAAAGAAAGACAAACCGGCCCCCCGTACCTGGCGATATGTCGGCAATGTGTTCTTTTCAGCCCTTTTTATCACTTTATCGATCCTTTATTTTACCGGCACCACCGGGAAGGCAAGGACAATTGATCTGGCATTTCCGCTGAAGACGGGTCGTTATTTTGTCTTACAGGGCGGTAAAGGACTGCCGACGAACCTGTTTCATTTTAGTCTGCGTGGTGCGATATACGCCATGGATATCGTGAAATTAAAGCCGGATGGTAGCAGGGCGAATAAGATTTTCAGTCCGAAGCTGGAAGATTATGAAATCTTTGGCGATACCTTATACAGTCCGTGTGACGGCCGTATCGCAAAAGCGGTGGGAGACGACCCGGACAATATTCCGCCGAATATGGCCAGAGGTCCGCACAATACCAACCAGGTGTTGATCGAAACGGAGAACAGCTATGTTTTCCTGGCGCATCTGAAGCAGGGAAGTGTGATTGTAAAAGAGGGAGATATCGTAAAACAGGGAGATCCTTTGGGATGTGTGGGTAATTCGGGGTTCAGTTCAGAGCCGCACCTGCATATACAGGCCCATGTGAAGGTACCGGGAGAGCCCTGGTTCCGTTCTCCGCCAAGATATATTCATTTCAATGGCAGAGGCTATCTGTTGTATGAGGTGATCCGGCCACAGCGGGTGGAAATGGTAAAGAAGTAAACGGTTAAAATAACCGTTTAGCTTCTGCATTTAATATCTGTGAGGTCAGTTCGGAAGGAGATGTTTCCGCCTGCAAGAATACTTCGAGTATTTGTTTGTTCAGATCCATTGCAGTCGCTTCAGGAGGCAGTTGACTGGCTACCTGGTTAACGATGGTAATAGTCTGTTCTTTCAGCGTTTTTACAGCTTCCCAGGCTGTAGGAGATACGTAGATCTGCTGCGCTATATTATGTTCAAATTCTGCTTTAATGGTCTGTATCAGCCCTACCTGCATATCTATAGCGGTTAAGCCCGGCTGGAAAATGCGGCTGATCATGTTTTGCAGATTGATACGTTCTACCAGTAACACCAGGCGCTCGTAAGCGGCGAGTTGCAGGGGCAGGATGCTTTTGTCTACAGGTGTTTTTGCTGCAGCATCAGGAGCGGGAGCAGGTGTGGCGTCTTTTGGTTTACGGATGGTGTCTTTTACCATGGTATACGCGATGTAAATTGCGCCGGCAGCCAGCAGAATAAAGAGTAAGGTACGATTTGAGAAGTCCATTCGGATTGATTATTACTGACGCAAATATATGAAAATGAATTAATATGCAAAGGTTACAGCTAAAATAGTCGTGCATAAAAAAGAGTCAGGCTATAGTTATCTTTCGTTGAATCCTACGTTTTCAAGGTAGGATCAATGAAGGATAACTATAGCCTGACTATAGTTATATACGGGCAGCATTAGCTGAGTTGTGCTAATCCTGCTTTCAGCCGTTTCATACCTTCTTCCAGTTTTGCCATGGAAGTTGCATAGGAGAGGCGGATACAGTTCGGCTGTTCAAATGCAGCGCCGGTTACGGTAGATACATGCACTTTGTGCAGCAGGTACATACACATATCGTCTGCGTTACTGATCACAGTTCCTTCGTAAGATTTGCCAAAGAAGGCGCTTACATCGGGGAACATATAGAAGGCGCCATCCGGTTCTATCAGTTGCAGACCTGGTGTGCTGCTCAGTTGTTCAAATACAAAAGCACGTCTTTTTCTGAACTCTTCCAGCATGGCATGCGCCGTGCTGAGATCCCCGGTCAGTGCGGCTACGCCGGCTTTCTGGGTAATAGAGCTGGTGGCGGAAGTGAACTGGCTCTGGATATTCTCCGCAGCTTTTGCAACTGCTTTCGGAGCGGCCAGATAACCGATACGCCATCCGGTCATCGCAAAACCTTTACTCAGACCGTTGATGATGATGGTGCGTTCCTGCATACCTTCAAACTGGGCGATGCTTTCATGCTTACCAACATAGTTGATATATTCATAGATCTCATCTGCCATGACGTAGATCTGGGGATATTTTGCGAATACGTCTGCCAGCGCTTTCAGTTCTTCCTTGCTGTATACTGAACCGGTGGGGTTGCAGGGAGAGGAGAACATGAACAGTTTTGTTTTCGGCGTGATAGCCGCTTCCAGCTGTGCAGGCGTGATCTTGTATTTGTTTTCGATGCTGCATGGAACGAATACGACCTCACCCTGACACAGTTTTACCAGTTCAGAATAAGTAACCCAGTAAGGCGTAGGGATGATCACTTCATCACCGGGATTAATAACGCTCAATACGGTGTTGGCAATGCTCTGTTTCGCGCCTGTGGATACAATGATCTGTTCAGGCGTGTATTCCAGTCCGTTATCACGCTTCAGCTTATGCACGACCGCCTGGCGCAGGTCAGGAATACCGGCAACAGGTGTATAATGTGTAAAGCCATCGTCGATAGCTTTCTTAGCAGCCTCCCTGATGTGGGCAGGTGTATCAAAGTCAGGTTCTCCTATGCTCAGATCTACAATGTCTATACCCTGGGCTTTCAGCTCACGGCTTAATTTAGCCATCTTAATCGTTTGAGGCTCGGATATCCTCGACAGCCTTTCGGCGAGTTCCATTTGCTTCATAAACAATAACAGTTTTATAGGGTTAACTGGGACAAACCTACAATAAATTTGCAAGTGTCCTAGCACAAATAATGGAAAGCTATAATGGAGAAGCCTGGTTTACGGGAATGCACTGCATTAAAAAAGCAGCCAGGGTCAATTTGATCATTGACCCCGGCTGCTGCTATGTGGATAAACGTAATTATTGATTAGTACAGGCTGTACAGGTTATTCACCTTCAGTTTCTTCACATCGCTGAATGCTTTGTCGCCGGACATTACGATGGTGTACACTTTATTAGGCGTGAAGCTCAGGGTAGGAGCGGTATTTTCAACCAGTACGGAGTCCGTACCTGCCAGTTTCACTTTGATATTATTAGAGAACAGTGAGTTTTTAGGCTGTCTGAAAGAGAAGTCAAATCCGCCATTACCAACATATACACGATTGCTGTCTACCTTCTGGTTGTCGATATACAGGTCAACTGCCGGAATATTCGGGCTCAGGTGGAAGAAGCGGAAGTTCACGAAGTTTTCTTTGGCGGTATTGAAATCATCTTCAACTGCTCTCATGATAGGATTGGTAGAGTCGCCGTATGCGATGATGGTATTGTAGGTCAGTGAATCAAATACGCTGGTTACTTTTGCATAATCGTCTGTCTGACCGGCTTTCTTAAAGGTGAAAGTACGCGGACCGCCATAGATGACATAACCGGCAAACAGGAAACCTGTGGTCAATGGATTCTGATTCACTTTCTGTGAATTGTCATAAAAGTCCATATTGCTGGTGGTCAGAATACCATTAATAATAGAAACACCTGCCTGGGGTCTTGAAGGCGTAACCGGATCAGTTTTCAGACAGGAGCTTAAAGCTGTTACCAAGGTCACAAGGGCCAGTAATGCCCACACACGGATTTTTGTAGTTGTCATTGTGCTATCTTTTAGTGCAATTGAGTTTTTATAAAGATTATTCGATTCTGGTGTAATCAGACCTGAATCTGGACAGGTCCGGAAGATGTTTTCTTTTACGTTGCAGTTCATATTCGTATATAACCTGTCCTAACGCTTTCAAAAATGGTTTCCCTGTTTCTTCAAACTGATAATGCTCGTCGTTTAAAATACCGTCCTTATTAACATATACAGTGGCTGACAACATGAATTCTACCTGATGTGTGAAATCCGCTATATAGGCTGCATCAGTCAGAAATCCATAAGCCCAGCCGGGTTTATTAAAACTTCGCAGGTCTGCGTCCGGTCTGTTATGTGGCGTACCCCCGAATAAAAGGAATTTCACATAATTATGGTGGAATTCCGTGGTATCGTAGGGGGGATGTGCTGATTCTTCCGGTTGCGCTGACATGCAATGATATAAAAAACTGTAATCTTCTTCCTTTAAACGGAAACGACTGGTTTTTGTTACAGCTTCCGGAAAAATTATACGACGCAGTATTTCATGGAGGTCGGCCAGGGGAAGCCTGTTCTTCTGAGAGGCGTCCATGGGGCTATTTATAAGTTGGTGTTCTTTATTATAATAGGCGTGTCCTATGCTGTCGTGCCGTGGGGAAAACTGCAGCTGACTGTAAGCAGCTGGTTGCTGGTATAAGACCTTACCGGCTTTGCGGAAGGTGACGGCATTGGTGTGCCGGTTCTGTTCCGGACTGAGTCCGCTGACACCTACCCGGTGCAGTATCTGTGTATTACCGAAGCCCTTCTCCCACAATCGTTTATTAAAGGTCTCCTGTCCGATAAACTCATATAAACGATTAAATGCATCATTATCACTCACTAATAGTATTTTTTTAATATATTGCTCAACAGAAGGCTGACCATCAGCTGCGGAGCTATCTGTTAATACGGCCGGACTGATTCCTTCCAGGCTGTCGGTATACATAGGCGTGTGCCGGTCGAGTCCTGCGATGGCAAGGTCGTTCAGTTTTTCAAGCGCGAGTGCGGTAGCGGGTAACTTGACGGTAGAAGCAGGGTAGAAGTAGCTGTTGGCGTCGATATGATAATAATAGTCAGTAAAATGCGGCCGGTTGGCAGCGTCTCTGTCTATTCTTGTATAAATGATCTGTAAACCAAATGCCTGTGGATACTGATATATCGGGCCCAGCTGTGTGGAATGGGATGCTAAAAGAGTGTCCAAAAAAGGGTCCTGAGATTGATAATGTCTTGTTCCCATATTTTTATTAGTATTGCAGGCTGCAAAGAGTAGCATCAACCATAGATAAATACACCGGAGCATAGTTAAAGAATAGTTTTTTAAAGAAAAAGTAAGGGTTTATTAACTGAATATCAATTATTTCCACCTTTTTCCTTTTCTACCTTTGATCGGCTTTAATATATCAATTTAAATTCTATCTTTGCAACTCTTAAAAAATTTTTATAAACCCGAAACAATATGCAACTTAAAGGACTGGTTAGATTTTTTGCCGGTGCATTGATCCTTATCTCTGTGTATTATTTGTCGTTTACGTTCCTGGTACGTAATTACGAGAAAAAAGTTGCTGCGCAAGCCCAGAGTGACGTTACAAAATCACTTCCATCTGCGGAGCAGCAGTATCCTGGAAATAAAGAGCTGCAGGCTGTTTATTCGGATTCACTGGCAGAACTGGTGAAAGAGAGAAGACAAAGGATCCTGGATAGCACCAGCAACAAAGAAATGGCGGGTTTTCCTTGGTACGTAACCTATGACAAAGCCAAAGAAAAAGAGCTGAACCTGGGGCTTGACCTTCAGGGTGGTATGAACGTCGTTCTTGACGTGAGTGTGGAGGATGTGATCCGTGCATTAAGCGGTCAATCCCGTGACGCGGCTTTCAACAAAGCCCTGGAACTTGCTGTACAGCGTAAGAAAACCAGTCAGTCAGATTTTGTAACATTGTTCGGGCAGGCATATGAAGAAGTACAGCCACAGGGCCGTCTTTCTACCATTTTTGCCAACGCTTATCAGAAAGATATCGACTTTAATACAAGCAATTCAAAAGTATTAGATGTGATCCGTCGTGAGGCAGGTGCAGCTATCAAAAATACTTACCTCGTATTGCAGAAACGTATCGATAAATTCGGTGTGGCTTCTCCAAACATCAGCCTGGATGAAAACAAAGGTATCATCTCTGTAGAGCTGGCCGGTGTTGATAATCCTGAGCGTGTGAGAAAATACCTGCAGGCCAGTGCAAACCTGGAATTCCGTGAAGTATATAAAAATGACGAGCAGTTCATCGCTGGTGTTATTCAGCCAATGAACGAAGCGATCAAAGCTGCTGTAGGCGTTGCTCCGAAAGCTGCAACTGATTCTACTAAAAAAGATACAGCCGCTGTAGCAAAAGCTGGTGCTGATACTTCCACTACCGGTAGCCTTGCCGCTATCCTGGATGGTAAAGACAGCGCTAAAGCAGGTAAAGCTGATTCCCTGAAATCAGACGCCGAGCGCAGAGCTGAGCTGGCTAAAGCTGAGCCTTTCTTCAGCATCTTCTTCCCAAGATATGATCCAAGACAAGGTGTTGCTTTCGGTCCGATCGTTGGCCACATCCTGCCTTCTGATACTGCTACCTTCAGACGTTATACCGAGATCCCTTCAGTAAGAAATGTACTGCCTAAAGATCTGGTATTCGTATACGGTGCAGAAGATAAAGAAAACAAGCGTGCTCCACTGCCTGTTTACGCTATCAGAGTAAACCCGATCAACCCTACTCCACGTGTAAGTGGCGAAAGAGTGATCGACGCTAAACAGGATTATGACCAGAGCGGTCGCCCTGAAATTTCCATGACGATGGACCAGGTTGGTGCTAAAGAATGGAAAAAACTGACCGGCGAACTGGCTCCTACTGATCCTTCTAATGTTGCTTCTCTGAACTACGTTGCCGTTGTACTGGATAATATCGTTTACTCTGCTCCATCCATTCAGGGTGAAATCGCAGGTGGCCGTTCTTCTATCTCCGGTAGCTTTACCCTGGAAGAAGCAAATGACCTGGCAAACATCCTGAAATCAGGTAAAATGCCAGCTCCTGCTAAAATCGTTCAGGAACAGATCGTCGGGCCAACCCTGGGTGCTGAATCCATCGCTGCGGGTGCTAAATCTTTCCTGATCTCTTTCGTAGTGATCTTCGTACTGATGCTGGTATATTATAATACAGCTGGCTGGGTAGCAAACATCGCCCTGATCCTGAACCTGCTGTTCACTTTCGGTATCCTCGCTTCCCTCGGCGCTACGCTGACAATGCCTGGTATCGCGGGTCTGGTACTCACCATCGGTATGGCTGTGGATACGAACGTAATCATATTCGAACGTATTAAAGATGAACTGAGCCGCGGTAAGACTTACCAGCAGGCAGTAGAAGACGGTTACAAACGTTCTTACGCTCCTGTACTGGATGGTCACATCACCTCCCTGCTCACAGCGATTATCCTGTTCTACTTCGGTCTTGGTCCGGTACTGGGCTTCGCTACCACTCAGATCCTCGGCTTGCTGCTGTCTCTGTTCTGTGGTATCATGATCTCCCGTATCGTTACTGACTGGTGGACTAACAAGAAAAGACACTTCGAATACTTTACACCAGTTTCCCGTAAAATATTCAAACACGCTGCTTTCGACTTCGTAGGTAAAAGAAAATACGCTTACATCGTATCATTCGTAATGATCGCTTTAGGTGCATCTTCCTTCTTCCACGGTTTCCGTCACGGTGTTGACTTCGACGGTGGTCGTAACTACACCATCCGTTTCGAACAACCAATGAAAGCGGACGATGTACGTGATGCACTCGAACACGAATTCGGTACCGAGCCTTATGTGAAAACAATCGGTAACAGTAACCAGCTGAGCATCACTACCAACTACAAAATCGAAGAACAAAGCGAAGCGGTAGACAAAGAAGTAACGCAGAAAATGTTCGACGGACTGAAGAAATTCTACGAACCAGGGCTGACTTTAGAAGCATTCTCTTCTCCAAGGTTCATCGTAGCATCTCAGACAGTATCTCCGACCATCTCTGATGACTTACGTGCAGGTGCGATTAAAGCAACTGTATTGTCCCTGATCGTGATCTTCCTGTATATCCTGCTGCGTTTCAGCAAATGGCAATATTCTATCGGTACTATCTTCTCCCTGTTGCATGACGTGATGGTAACACTGGCTGTATTCTCTTACTGCCGCGATATCGTTCCGTTCGCACTGGAAGTTGACCAGCACTTCATTGCGGCGATTCTGACCGTGATCGGTTTCTCAATGAATGATACCGTGATCGTGTTCGACCGTATCCGCGAATACTTCCGTACAGGTACTATGAAGGGTGCAAGCAGAGACCAGATCATCAACAAAGCGATCAACGATACATTGAGCCGTACTGTGATGACTTCACTGACAGTGTTCCTGACCATCCTGATCCTGTTTATCTTCGGTGGTGAAGTAACCCGCGGTTTCGCATTCGCAATGCTGATCGGTGTAATCACTGGTACTTATTCCTCTATCTTCGTAGCTGCGCCAGTCCTGGTTGACTTCGATAAGAACAACCAGCTGGCTAACGAAAGCGAAGCACTTCCTGTAAAAGAAGCTGCCGCTACAGCTAGTAAATAAGTGTTCAACTAAAATGTTTGATATGAAGAGCCCTTCGGTTTAACCGAAGGGCTTTTTCTTTTAGACAGGGTGACAATTAGGAATTAGGAATTAAGAATTAAGAATTGGTTAGCCTGACAAGGGCTTGGGCTCTCCTTTCGAAGAATCAGGATCAGGACCTGAGCAGGTTTTGTAAGGGAAGGTTTGACCGGGAAAGGGTATGGAAAAATAATTTATTGATTGACAAGATTTTAGAATTTTATTTCGGCAAATAGTGGGAGAGCAGGTTGACAGGATATTAACTCAATGATGCAGCGGTTAGCAATAGTGGTTGCCCAGGGATCAGTCTATAAGGAAGTACTGATGCTCCGCAGGTATGCTTCAAAAATGATCAGAAACCAGCTTTTCCGCTTGAAATCTGGTATATCTGGCAGGAAATGGATAATTAATAAGGAAGGTATTCCTATCGGAAAACGGGGCTGTAAACGTACATTAGGGGGAGTGAAGAGAAGCGTAATGCAAGAACGTGTGAGATGCCGGCCGGCGGACAAACGTTGCTATAACGTGGAATTTTGGTACTTCGGCGTCATAAGACAAAAAACCGGGACTATCTACAAGCCGCTGGCTTACTGATAGTCCCGGAACCGGGTTTGGGTTAGTATTTAATATCGTTTGTTTTTATCTTAATCTCTGGTCAGCAGCTTAATCAGCTTATCATCTTCTTCACCATTGTCCTGTATTATACCAAAGCTGCCCTTGTAATCCCAGACACTCCAGGAGATATTGTTTTTATCCAGTGCTTTCTTTACGTCTTTGTACCAATGTAACCGGTCTTTACGGTATACGCTGCTCAGACAGCCAAACTCCCCGCAATACAGGGGTAACTTCAGTTTCTGTGCCACTTTAACGGCGGTCATGATCTGTTGTTCGATGACGTCTGCATTATACTCTTCGGTGGCGCCGGCCAGTATATTGCGGATGGTAGCCGGTTGCTGGGCCATCTCCTTCTGGGAGATAGTCGCACCGGGATAGTGTACGGGACCGCTGAAATCCTTGTGGGCTGTCCAGCTGGCTTTGTAATGTGTAAAGAAGAATGGATTGTAGTAATGGAAGCTCAGGATGATCCGCTTATCATTTGCCGGTATCTTCAGCAGCGGAAAAGTCGCGTAAGACTGATAGCGGTTACTACCTACAATGATCACGCGTTTGGGCTCTAGTTCCCTGATCAGCCCAACACCACGAGCCAACAGATCATTCCATTGGGATGCGCTGTCAGCTACCGGCTCATTCAGTAATTCATAAGCTACCAGGTCAGTCGGGTATTTCTTCAGTTCTCCACTCAGTTCTCTCCAGCATTGCAGGAAACGTTCCTGTGAAGCAGATTCCTCCCAGAGGCGGTTCTTTTTACCATCAAAATGATGGCTACGAAGGATGTGCATGTCTACAATCGCCCGTATATGGTATTGTTTACACCATCCTATTGCTTTGTGCAGCAGGACGAATGCGTCTTTGTATTTTTCTTCTTTGTAGTCCCATAATTCCGCTTCTTCTACGGGGATGCGGATATGGTCAAACCCTTTGGATGCCAGCAGGGCCACGTCTTTTTCTGTGAAATACTCGTTCTGGGCTACTCCATTACGGCCACCGGACTGCGATAACCAGTGACTGATGTTCACTCCCTTATGGATATCAAATCCTTCAGGCATTCGTTGGGTCTGTGCAAACACCGCTGACGAGGGAATAGTCAGCAGACTCACGATCAATGTGATAATAGGCAGTTTGTAGATCTTTAACATGACGCAAATATTCAAAAATTAGTCTGTAAGGTCAAACCTGTTCGCCGGAAATGAACCGTCTCCGGGTGAACAGGCAATGACTGTGGCCGAACAGTCTGTTAACTGAACAGGAAAGCAACATCGTCTTCTGTCAGCTTTTTCACGAAGCCGGTATCCTCACTGATCAGGTCATCGGCAATCATTTTCTTTCTTTCCTGGAGTGCCAGTATTTTTTCTTCGACACTGTCTTTACAGATCATTTTATAGGCAAAAACTTTATTCTGCTGACCGATACGGTGGGTACGGTCAATCGCCTGTTGTTCTGCTGCCGGGTTCCACCATGGGTCTACGAGGTAGACATAATCAGCGGCGGTTAATGTCAATCCGACACCCCCTGCTTTCAGACTGATCAGAAACACCCTCACCTGCTCGTCTGTCTGGAATTGCTGCACCAGTTGTTGTCTGTTCTCAGCTTTGGTGCTGCCATCCAGGTAGAGGAAGGGAAGACCTTCACCTTCCATGGATTTCGCGATCAGCTGTAACATGCCGGTGAATTGTGAAAAGACCAGTACTTTATGTGCGCCGGTATTCTCACTGATTTCGCGCATCAGTTCATCCAGTTTGACAGAACTGGTTACATGCGATTCCTGTTCCACTAATTGCGGCGCATTACAGATCTGTCGTAGCCGGGTCAGACCTTCCAGTACGTAAATAGTACTGGCAGCCATTCCCGATTCGTTGATCTGTTTGAGCAGCTTTTCCTTGTACATATCGCGTATGCGGTTGTACGATTTCCGCTGTTCTTCGCCCATCTCACACCACATAATGATCTCAGTCTTATCCGGCAAATCCTGTGCAATTTGTTCTTTGGTACGTCGCAGCAGGAAGGGATAGATTAATCTGCGCAGCCGGCCTGCCTTTTCTGCGTCGGCATATTTGTCAATCGGCATGGCAAATTCTGACTTAAAGAACGCCTGATTACCTAACAGTCCGGGATTCGCAAAGTTCATTTGCGCATAAAGATCCATGGTGTTATTCTGGATAGGAGTACCGCTCAATATAAGTCTGTTGCGGCATTGCAGTACCTGTAGTGCTTTGGTCGTTTGTGAAGAAGGATTCTTGATCACCTGACTTTCATCCAGTACGACATAACCGAATATATGATTGTTGAAGATTGCGGCATCACTACGCACGGTACCATAACTGGTGATGATCAGTTGTTGTTGTTTCCAGGCAGCGGCGTCATATTGTCTGTTACCACCATGGTACACCGTGTAGCGCAAACCGGGTGCAAATTTCTGCAATTCGGCCTGCCAGTTATAGATCAATGAGGTTGGACATATCACCAGGTGTGTTTCGCCCGGGTATTTTTCTGCGAGGTGTTGCAAAAAGGTGATGGTCTGTAAGGTTTTACCAAGACCCATATCATCTGCCAGGCAGCCACCCCAGCGCATTGCATCCAGCAAACACATCCACTCAAATCCTGCCTGCTGATAATTACGAAGTGTGGCCTGTACGGCTGTAGGGACAGGGAATTGTCCGGCGGAGTGTGCCTGTAAACGGCGTAGTTTCTCCAGTGTATTTTCCTGTACCGGCGTTTCTCTGTTTTCCAGCATTTCCTGGGCGACAGTAAAATGCAGGCGTGATAATTTCAGTCTGTCTTTATTGACCTGTCCGAGTTTCCACAGCAGATCATGTTTATGCAGCCATTCATCGGGGATGACACCGATGGTTCCGTCTTTCAGTAAGAGGTGTGGTTGCCGGTGTTGTAAGGCTTTTTGTATATCGGTGAGGGCAACGGGAATATCGCCGTAGTGTATATCTATTTCAAGATCGAAAGTATCTTTATCATCACTGTGCCAGCGCACATCCATTACAGGTATATTGGTGTTATAACGGAAGTGCTTCAGCTGATCCATGCCGTATACGCCAATGTTCTTATCTGTCAGCTTGCGATAGCATTTAACGAGCCACTGGCTTTTCTCTGCGTCTGCGAAAGGCAGATAGAAATAACCGTTACGCTGTTGTGCAAAACGTGTATGCAGACTACGGATGAAGGCGATCATTTCTTTTTCTGCCTCCATGTGTCGCCGTATCTCGTACTGTATATCGCCTTCTGCCCGGAGTACCACAGGTTCGCTGCTGTCTTCAATGGAGAAATTGCCGTATTGCCATTGCGGAGTCAGTACGAGAAAAGACTTATTCAGTTCACTCAGCCAGATGTTGCATTCCGGTGCTGTATCGATGACTTCTTTTTGTAAGAGGATGCTTTTGTCCACGGTGTATTGTTCACTTAAAGCAGGCAGTACCTCCTGGATGAATGTGGTTTCTTCTGCAGCAGGGATTTCTTTTACGCCGGCAGGAAATTGTTCCAGTATAGCGGCGGCAGCGGGAGCGAGGATAAACAATTCACCTTCTCTGCGTAGCAGGAATCCGTAATGTTCAAAACCGGAGAGTGGCGCTACCTGTCCGTTGATAGTGACGATGGCCACCATGCGCAAAGCGCCGGTAGTCGTACGTTTCAGTTCGAAGGAGAGGATAGGGGTGAAGTTGCTGACTGTTACCGGACGCGTATGTTTCATGAGCATACTATCGTCCGTGATCATGGTATACCAGGGCAATACGGGCGTTAGTGGCCGTAGTTGCTGTAATGTATGGTAGAGGTACTGTTGCAGGCCTTCCTGTATAAACTGCTGCTGGGTAAGTTCTTTTACGGGATTGTCGCGGAACTTCTCTTTCAGCTGTAGTTCTTTGTAGACCATAGCTTCCTGCGTACAGGGTTGCAGCAGGTGTTGTACGCCTGCCGGCAGTGTATTGAAGATAGATAATGATTTTTTATCACTCAGAGGCACACGCTGACAGGTACGTCCGGCCGCATCTTCTTTCAACATCCCTGCACTGATCTTCACCGGTTCGGGGTGATTGGATTGCAACTCCAGCAATAGTACGGGAGTTACTTTGTTCTTATTGTTACTGCCTTGTGTAATGGTTTTCCCCATGAAATCGTATGGTTATGTTAATTGGGTTAATTACTTGTAATTAAGAATTAAAAATTAAGAATTAAGAATTATCGCGAAGATCTTTACGATAATTCTTAATTCCTGTCTAAATCTCTTTGCAAACATCCGCCACAACTTATTATCTTCATTTACTCAAACTCAGATATCCACAACTCTCTGCTGCATTTCCGATTTGTAATTTATTTGACGCTTTCAGCGGGAAACAATTATTGCGAACTCCCCTCTAAACAGCTAATTCTTAATTCTTAATTCTTAATTCTTAATTCCTAATTCCTAATTCCTAATTCTTAATTCTTAATTCTTAATTCCTCCCTGCTAGCTCCAACAGTTGCCCGTGCAAGGCCAGCACTTGCGGGATGACCATTTCCTGTTCATCATTTTTAATGACATAGTCGCACAATTTCATCTTGATATTATCATCGATCTGTTTATACATCCGGGCGAGTACATCGGCACGGCCGATATTGTCACGTTTCATGACACGGTGTATACGTAGGGGCTGGGGAGCGGATACGCCGATGCATTTATCGAGAAATTGAAAAGAGCCTGATTCAAAGAGGAGGGCGGCTTCTTTTAGTACGTAAGGGGCGGTTTGTCGGTCGGCCCATTCATCGCTATGACGGATGGTAGCGGGGTGTACGAGGGAGTTGAGCAGTTCCAGCTTATCTTTATCGTTGAATACAATTTTCCCGAGGGCTGCTCTGTCAAGGACATTACCGGCACTATAGATATGTTCTCCGAAATGTTCTTTCACCTGTTGTATCAGCAGTTCATCTGTCTGCATAATAGTTTTGGCAGCATCATCTGCATAGTAAACAGGAACGCCCAGCAGGGCAAAGATCCTGGCCACTGTACTTTTCCCCGAGCCTATTCCGCCTGTAATACCGATTTTTAACATAGCACCAAATTCCAAAAAAAATCCCAAACTCCGCGAGGGAATTTGGGACTTACTGTCGGAAGACAGCAAATTATTTTGCAGGTGTCTCGGCAGCTTTCTGCTGAGCAGAGGTATACTCCATGCTGATCGCAGAGCGTTCAACTGTAAAGTAAGTACCCGGGCTTACCTCGATCTGGAGGGTATTATTGTCGTTGATCTTTTTAACCTTGCCATGGATACCTGCGATAGTAACGATTTTGTCGCCTTCGCGCAGATTGCTGATAAAGTCTTTTTGCAGTTTTGCTTTCTTAGTCTGAGGACGGATCATGAATAACCACATTACCAGGATCATACCCCCGATAAATATAAACTGGAAGCCAGCGCCACCTTGAGCACCAGCTGCACCACCACCCATCAGTAGAACGTTCAGCATGTTAGTGTACATCGTATTAAGTTGTTATTTGTTGTTAGTTTGTTATGATTTCTGTTTCATTATCGTACACTGGATTTTTGGTCCCTGTACCTGTTCAGGCTTTGTATTGGCCCTGATAATGATTTCTTTTTCAGTATATCCATCTTTACCTGCGCTGTTGAACACCACTTTCATGTAGCTGCTCTTTCCTGGCTTGATTGGTTCTTTCGGCCAGTCCGGAACGGTACAACCGCAACTGGAGGTAGCATCTGTTATCAGCAGGTCTCCGTTTCCGGTATTTGTGAATTTGAAGGAATATTCCACTCTTTCGCCTTCTGTAATGTTACCGAAGTTATGGACCATTTCATCAAAGGCGATCACAGGCGTACCTTTTGAAGTGTCGGCGGCAGCGCTTGTTTCCTGGGCTGCTTTTTTGCCGGCATCTGAGCTATTACAGGCGCCTGCCAAAAGGCTGCCGGCGATCAGGTAGAAGAATATCTTTTTCATAATTGTATCGGGTTCGACCCAAAAATAGCTATTTTTTTGTACGGTCGACCTTCTTTATCTGATTGGCCTGATCCAGGTCTTTCAGGATATTATCCAGAATACCATTTACGAACTGACCACTCTGAGGAGTACTGTATGCCTTCGCCAGATCAATGTATTCATTGATTGTCACCTTGGTAGGTATGGTTGGGAAATACAGGAACTCACATACACCCATCTCCATTAACAGCATATCCACTGCGGCGATACGTTCAGGATCCCAGTTCTGTAATTTTGGCTTAATCAGCTCCAGGCAATATTCTTTCTTATCAAGTACGGTCAGCAGCAGTTCACGTGCATACTCCAGTTTCTCCCGGCTGATCAGCTGAAGAAAATTGAAGAGGTGCGGTTTGTGCATGTAATTGGCTACCAGGAGGTCCATCATTTCGGCGTCGTCGCTCCAGTGCAGGAAGCTATCTTCCATGTGCTGCAGGAACAGCTCATTTTTAATAAGGATCTCTTTGTATACATACTCCATGATCTCCTTTTCGGTCGCTTTGCTGCGGCCTGGCTCCTGGGTGTATTGCTGGTAAATGTCTGTGGCTGTGAGCGTGTTGTACAGTTTTCTGATCAGGTCTGGTTCCGGAAGGTGTTTGAGCTTCCATTGTTCCAGGTTCACCTGAAAACCTTTGTCATTGATGATCTGGAAAATGAACTCATTTCCCGCTATTTTGGTGTTGACCTGCAGGTCGGCTGCTGAGGGAAGGTGTTTGGAAGCGCGGGTCTGAGCGTCAATTTCTGCATATTGTGCTACCTGCGTGAGGCAGTATAACATGTATGTAAAGAGCTGACTTGTCTGGTCCAGTTTTTCGTTCAGCAAACTGGTGGCCGTGCCCGGCTTAATCGCACCCGGTTCCATCGTTTCGAGCGCATAAAGGGTCTGCATGACCTTCACCCGGATATTTCTTCTGCTAATCATCTTATAATCAAGAACTGTATGAGGGCGCAAAGCTATGGAAAATTTGACCAAATAGGTATTGGCAATTCATAATTAGGTAGCTTTTACGAGGTGGTTTATGTCTATCTGATTGATATTCATGTAATAATGATATTTTTCTGCCGGTGAGACAGGAGAAATATGACAATTTGCTGCGTTTGTGCGGCAGAAGTAAGGAAGATATGTCGGTAGTTTAGGATTTGCACATTGATTCTGTCAGGTTTTTTCTGAAAAAATGGCATTTTTGTCAGTGTAGGCAATATGCCTATCTTCGGTGACTGAAAATTTGACCAGAAAAATGCCTTGGCACAATTATCGAAGTGCCAAGAGCACAATAAACCTTCATATTACCTTTTTAAAAAGTATAATTATATGGCACAAGATTTAAGTATTAAACCCTTAGCTGACAGGGTGATCGTAAAACCCGCAGCAGCTGAAGAGAAAACAGCTGGTGGTATCATCATCCCAGATACTGCAAAAGAAAAACCACAGAGAGGTACTGTAGTTGCAGCAGGTCCTGGTAAGAAAGACGAGCCGGTAACTGTAAAGGTGGGAGATACCGTATTATATGGTAAATACTCCGGTACTGAGATCAGCATTGAAGGTGGCGACTACTTAATCATGCGTGAATCTGACATTTTAGCGATTGTTTAATCAATCACACTGAACTGACGGACAAAACCAAACACTCAACAGAAAAACACAAAGCTATTATGGCAAAACAGATATTTTTTAGTACAGACGCCCGTAACAAAATGAAGAAGGGCGTAGATACCCTGGCAGATGCAGTGAAAGTAACCCTGGGTCCTAAAGGTCGTAACGTTGTAATCGAAAAGAAATTCGGTGCTCCTTCTTTAACTAAAGATGGTGTTAGCGTTGCTAAAGAAATCGAACTGGAAGATCCAATTGAAAATATGGGTGCTCAGATGGTAAAAGAAGTTGCTTCTAAAACCGCTGACATCGCAGGTGACGGTACAACTACTGCTACCGTTCTGGCACAGTCTATCATCGGCGAAGGCCTGAAAAACGTTGCTGCCGGCGCTAACCCAATGGACCTGAAACGTGGTATCGATAAAGCTGTTAAAGTAGTTATCGAAAACCTGGCTAAACAGGCTGAAACTGTTGGTAACGACAACAAAAAAATCGAACAGGTTGCTGCGATCTCCGCTAACAACGATTTTGAGATCGGTAAACTGATCGCTGAAGCGATGAATAAAGTAACCAAAGATGGCGTTATCACCGTTGAAGAAGCGAAAGGTACTGATACTACTGTAGAAGTAGTAGAAGGTATGCAGTTCGATCGCGGTTACCTGTCTCCGTACTTCATCACCAACAGCGAAAAAATGCACGCTGAGCTGCAGAACCCTTACATCCTGATCTACGACAAAAAGATCAGCACCCTGAAGGACATCCTGCACATCCTGGAAAAAATCGTTCAGAACGGCCAGCAGCTGCTGATCATCTCTGAAGATCTGGAAGGTGAAGCACTGGCTACACTGGTTGTGAACAAACTGCGTGGTCAGCTGAAAGTTGCAGCAGTAAAAGCACCAGGTTTCGGTGACAGAAGAAAAGAAATGCTGCAGGATATCGCAACCCTGACAGGTGGCGTTGTAATCAGCGAAGAACAAGGTTACAAACTGGAGAATGCTGACCTGAGCTACCTCGGTCGCGCTGAATCCGTAACTATCGATAAAGACAACACTACTGTTGTTGGTGGTAGAGGCGAGAAAGATGCCATTCAGGCTCGTATCAACCAGATCAAAGCACAGATCGAAGTAACTACTTCTGACTATGATCGCGAAAAACTGCAGGAACGTCTTGCTAAACTGAGCGGTGGTGTGGCTGTACTGTACGTAGGTGCTGCTACCGAAGTAGAAATGAAAGAAAAGAAAGATCGCGTTGATGATGCCCTGCACGCTACCCGCGCTGCTGTTGAAGAAGGTATCGTTCCTGGTGGTGGTGTGGCTTACATCCGCGCTATCGAAAGCCTGGATACACTCAAAGGTGACAATGCTGACGAACAGACAGGTGTTGCGATCGTTAAACGCGCTATCGAAGAGCCACTGCGTCAGATCACTGCTAACGCTGGTATCGAAGGTTCTATCGTAGTACAGAAAGTAAAAGAAGGTAAAGGTGATTTCGGCTTCAACGCCCGCACTGAAGTATACGAAAACCTGCTGGCTGCTGGTGTTATCGACCCTGCTAAGGTTACGCGTATCGCACTGGAAAACGCTGCCTCTATCGCAGGTATGCTGTTGACCACTGAGTGTGTAATCGCTGACAAACCAGAACCTAAATCTGCTGCACCAGCTCCTCACGGCGGTCACGGAATGGGTATGGACTATTAATATAGTATCCAAAAATATAAGTGAAAGGGTATCTGTCATCTGGCAGATACCCTTTCCTTTTTTGTGCGCTTACTGTAACTTTAGGGTATTATCTCCGTTATAACTGTATGAACGCATATTTACGCGCCGCTTTTAGTCTTTTATTATCACTTGTCCTGATAACCGGTTGTTCAAAAGATGAACAGTCTGAAGCCTACAACGATGTCGGTGACTACGAAAGAACAATGAGAGAACAGGATATTGCTATTCAACAATATATCAGCGCCAATAATCTGAGACTGGAGCACGACTTCAGCGGAATTTATTATAAAATAGAGAATCCGGGCGATCAGCGCGCCTTTATGAACCTGAATTCTGTCCCTACACTGAGTTACGTACGCCGTAACCTGAAAGATTCTATCCTGGATGCTTCTTTTGGGAGTACTAACTTTGACGGTCGTGCCCTGAAAGATCATATCGTGGGCTGGCAGGTAGGATTACAGAAAATAGGAAAAGGAGGGAAAATATTCCTGATCATTCCTTCTCCACTAGGCTTTGGTAATATCGCTGTAGGTAATATTATACCTGCGAATACCGTTCTTGTCTGTGATATGGAACTGGTAGACTTTAAATAACTCACCCGTAATTAATTATCAATATTATAAATTCGAGCACTTCATGAAAAGATTTCGCATGAGACACCTGCTTTTTATCGGAGCAGCGATGATGATGGTTTTTTTTGCAGCCTGCAGCAAAGACAAAACTGAACCTTATGACCCGACTCCTCAGTTCAATAAGGATGTTGACTCTATCAAGGCTTACCTGAAAGCTAAAAACCTGACAGCTATACAGGATTCTATCAGTGGTATTTTCTACAATATTTCCGTACCGGGTAATGGGGTAGACAGCGTGAAATACAACACGACTAAAGTAAAGGTTTTATATACCGGTAAACTGCTGAATGATGTTGTGTTTGATGCTACCACAGGTACCACCACACGTGAGTTTATGGCAGGAAGCGTGATTGTAGGCTGGCAATTTGCACTGACAAGAATCTCCAAAGGCGGTAAGATCAGGGTATATATTCCTTCTTATTACGGATACGGTGCGCAGGCAAAAGATGGCATTCCGGCAAACTCTCCGTTGATATTTGATATCGAACTGGTAGATCTGACCAACCCGATACAATAGCAATAATTTGTACTTTACACTGAGAAGCCTGTTCTGTAATGGAGCAGGCTTTTTTAATTAGGAATTAGGAATTAGGAATTAAGAATTGCTGACTACTCATGTTGTTCAGACTAACATATTGACTAATTAACATTTACATTGTAAATGCCCTTCCTTTTATGCCAGCCCATCTCCGCCGCATTTCAATTCTTAATTCTTAATTCTTAATTCTTAATTGTCTACAGCTACCTTACAATTTTATTACACGAGTCTGGTACTGGCGTACTATGCAGTCGCGCCCTGTAATGATATTGTAATACGCCTATATATAAAGAGGCGGTATGCAAAATCCGCTTACATTTGTTCAAATTCTATGTCGTGGCACACGAATGTATATCGGTTTTTGATATTTTTAAGATAGGCGTAGGTCCTTCCAGCTCACACACGTTAGGCCCATGGCGGGCGGCCCTGCAGTTCCTGCAAGAAATTCAGGCTACAGGACGAAAACTCAATTCCATTGAACACGTCAGCGTTTTGTTATATGGCTCATTAGCCAAGACTGGTCATGGCCACGGTACGGATATCGCGGTGCAGCTAGGTCTTTGTGGTGATGACCCTGTTACATTTGATGTGAATCAGATTAACAGCAAAATGGATGATATCCGCCGAAATAAGGAAATGATGCTCGGCGGTACGCACCGTATTGCATTTGACCCCTTACAGGATATCTCTTTCCTGTTCGAAGAATCACTGCCTTTCCATCCCAATGCACTGACTTTCCTGGTCACTTTTGCAGACGGAGAGCAACAGGCTGCTACCTATTATTCTATCGGTGGCGGATTTGTCGTAAAGGAAGGGGAAGCATCCGGTAGTGGCACACAGGTAGACCTGCCCTTCCCGATAGATACCGCCCGTCAGTTACTGCAATGGTGTATCAAAACAGGGTATTCCATCTCTGAACTGGTGATGGAAAATGAACAGGCATGGAGACCGGAAGCAGCCACCAAAGCTGGTGTTATGAATATCTGGCGGGTGATGAAGGAATGTATCTACCGTGGTTCGCATACAGCAGGTGAACTGCCCGGCGGACTCCGGGTAGCCAGACGTGCAGCCGCGCTGAACAAGAAATTATTAAAAGGACGTGCTTATAACGATTACGACTCCTGGATTGCCGCGATCAGGGAGGGTGGTAACCACTTCGCTTATACGCTGGACTGGGTAAGTTGTTTCGCATTGGCGGTCAATGAGGAAAATGCCTCTTTCGGCCGCGTCGTAACTGCGCCTACCAATGGCGCCGCCGGTGTAATTCCTGCAGTATTGCAATACTTTATTGCCTTCTGCGATGGCTACCAGGACGAGAAGATCATGCAGTTTATACTCACCGCTTCCGAAATCGGCAGCATCTTCAAAAAACGTTCTACCATCTCCGCAGCCATGGGTGGTTGCCAGGCAGAGATCGGCGTATCTTCCGCCATGGCGGCAGCCGCACTCACCGAATGTCTCGGCGGTTCTCAGCGCCAGGTGCTCATGGCAGCAGAAATAGCGATGGAACATCACCTGGGACTGACCTGTGATCCTATCGGCGGACTCGTACAGGTACCCTGCATTGAAAGAAATACCATGGGGGCTATCAAGGCGATCACCGCTTCACAGCTGGCTTTGCAGAGCAACCCCGAACTGGCGAAAGTATCACTCGATGCAGTCGTGAAAACCATGTGGGATACCGCATTGGATATGAATAGTAAATACAAGGAAACTTCTGACGGCGGATTGGCCGTAAATATACCTATCAGCCTTCCGGAATGCTGATTCAATTAGGAATTAGGAATTACGAATTAGGAATTGAATAATAATTGACTGATTCGTAATTCCTGATTTTTTTTGATCAATTGATTTGTGCCGATGTCCACAAGCAGCAATAAAGTCCCCATTTATTTAAGCGATATACATGCCTGATGTTGGTGAATGAATATCCACTATATCGTTATAACATGTAGCTAAATTTCAGATACTACCTTTTCTCATTGGCAGCCTCAATTCCTAATTCCTAATTCGTAATTCCTAATTTCTAACGTATCTTGTTTGATATACCTGCAATTGATATGAAAACTATCTCCTGCCTACTTTTATTATTGTTCCCCTTTGCCTTAATGGCGCAATCATTTGGAGGTAATCCACCTTCCGTGAAATGGCATCAGATCAATACCGATACCGCTCGTGTGATATTTCCTGCCGGCCTGGAGCAGCAGGGACAACGTGTGGCTAACCTTATTCACTATATTGACAGGTATACCCGTACATCCATCGGAGACAGGAATAAAAAAGTCAGTATTGTATTACAGAACCAGACATTGGAATCCAATGGTTATGTCGCCATGGGCCCTTTCCGTTCTGAATTTTATCTCACACCGCCGCCGGCTTCCGCAGATCTCGGATCATTGAAATGGGAAGACCAGCTGGCGATTCATGAATACCGTCACGTATTACAATACCGTAATTTCAATCAGGGACTGACCCGGGTTGCTTATTATGTGATGGGAGAGCTGGGAATGGCAGGTTTTGCCAGTACTGCCGTGCCCAATTGGTTCTGGGAAGGAGATGCTGTGACCATGGAAACAGCGCTGAGTTTGCAGGGCAGGGGCCGTTTGCCTGCTTTCTTCGACGGCTTCAGGGCTTTATCCCTGGAACATCGCGATTACAGTTACATGAAGATCAGGAATGGTTCTTACGTGGACTTTACGCCGAACCATTACCCTTTAGGATATTTGATGAGTATGTATGGCCGTGAACATTATGGCCGTACTTTCTGGAAAGACGTTACTACTGACGCGGTACGTTACCGGGGGCTTTTTTATCCTTTATCCCGTAGTCTGAAGAAACGTACAGGCACCAATTCCGCCGGTTTCTATCATGCCATGCTGAAAGAGTATCAGCCATTGTGGAATAACTATGCAAAGGAACAGCGTAAACCTGGGAAAGCTTTACTGGAAGTACCTCATACCGTTACCAACTATAAATACATTTATCCGGTGAAGCCGGGAGAATGGCTGATCTACAAAGACTCCTATCAGCAGCTGGCTGGTTTTTACCTGTTGGATAGCAGTGGGCATCAAAAGCTGGTGACCCGTCCGGGTATGAACTTCGACGACTATTTCAGTTATCGCAATGGTCGTCTGGTATGGACGGAAGCCCGTTTCCATCCCCGCTGGTCCTGGAAGGATTATTCCGTCGTAAAGACATATGATATGTCTACCGGAAAGACGGCGACCCTCACACATACAACACGGTATTTCTCTCCTGATATTTCTGCAGATGGTAAACGTATTGTGGTCGTATCCACACTGACATCACAACGATACGGTTTGCAGATACTGGATGCACGGACAGGTGCATTGATCGATTCTTTACCGAACCCTGATAACTGGTATTATACTTATCCGAAGTTCTCTGCGGATGAACAATGGGTGATCAGCAATGTGCGTAATAACCAGGGAGAGATGGCGATGTTACGTCAGTCAGTGAAGACGGGAGAACGGGAACTGCTGACACCTTTCTCCTTTACGGTATTGGGTATTCCATCGGTTGGCCAGGATACGGTATATTATACCGCTGCTTACAAAGACGTAGATAACGTATACGCACTGACGTTATCTGATAAAAAGATCTGGCAGGTAACCGCGCATTCCAATGGCGTGTTACATGCAGCGGTTGATAACAGTTCCCAGCAGGTCATCTACAGCGCATTCGGTACAAAAGGATATGCGCTGTATGCAGCACCGCTGGCGCCGAAAGAATGGCAGCCGATAGATACAGGACGTAATTATCATAGTGCCTGGTTACGGCCGGATTTTCAGGAAGGTGGCAGCATATTGGAGAAAGCGCCGCATGAGGAGTATACCGTAACGAAATATGAGAAAAGCAGCCGTCTGTTTAACTTTCATAGCTGGCTGCCTACTTTTGATGATCCTGATTATAGCGTGACTTTATACGGAGATAATATCCTGAATACGGCTACGACAGCTATCGGATATACCTACAACCGTAATGAGGGGAGTTCCGGTTTTACCGGCGATTTCATTTATGGCGCATTGTTCCCGTATTTGCAGGCAGGAGCGAAGTATACCTTCAACCGTTCCGATCTCTTTACCGGTAAGGGACGTTTATACTGGAAGGAAATGGATGTACACGGCGGTTTTACGATTCCGCTGAACCTGTCTTCCGGTTTGTATAGTCGTAGTCTGTCAGTGTCGTCCATGTATCACTACCTGGAGCGCATCCCGCAGGGGGCTTTCCGTTTTACGCATCCGAGTGTGCAGTATATTGGCAATACCCTGGTGTTTAATAACCAGCGGCTCAGGGCCAGGCAGCATATTTATTCTCATTTCGGACAATACATCGCTTTACAGTATAACCGCTCGCTCACCAATGTATTTGCGGAGCAGTTGTTCGCCAGACTGGACCTGTATCTGCCGGGTATCCTGCCGAGTCATAGTCTTGTGTTACAGGGTGCATGGCAGCAGCGGGATACTTCCCGTAATTACTCTTTCACAGACAACTTTGCCTATTCCAGGGGATACAATGAGCCATTCTATGAGCATGTGTATAAGCTGGGAGCGAATTATCATTTCCCGATCGTTTATCCGGACTGGGGATTTGCACAGATCCTCTATTTCATGCGTATCAGGGCGAATGTTTTCTATGACTACAGCAGGGCCTATAATTTTATCAGGAAGATAAATACGGAGTATAAATCTACGGGTGGAGAGCTGTTCTTCGACACAAAAGTGGGCAATGAAGTGCCTTTCACCTTTGGTTTGCGGTATAGTCACCTGTTTGACAAGGATCCTATTGATAACGCAACACAAAGGTTCTCATTCATTCTGCCATTGCAGCAGCTGTTCAGCTATTAACGAACGTTGAAACGAAGTTTAGGCGCTCTGTACAGTTTATCGCCGGTATAGTTGATGATGATGTTATCGAAGTAAAATACTTCATTTCTCTCAAGCATCTCTTTGATGCGCTCTACCCAGAAGGCAGGGAGTCTGTCGCCTTTGAAGTCGTCTCCGACAAATTCGGAATAGAAGCCGGGTTTACCGGTTGTATCGTTCAGATAGGGTTCCTTTCTTTCGTAGGTGAACTGGAAGGATACCACAGGATATTTGTTATTCTTTTCGTCCCTTACTACGAGCGGAGAATCAAGCAGTTTGATAATTTCCGGGCGTGGAAGCGTATCTGGCAGGAAAATGCCCCAGGTGCTACGGAAGCGGGTGGTAGTAGTGGCTGTTTTACCAGTAGCAGCGGTTGCAGGTTTCTTAACAGCAGGTTTCTTTGGCTTTGCAGTCTGCGCCAATACTGGCATACTGGCCATGAATAAAAGGATTCCCGAAATCAAATAACATTTACGCATAGTATAAACAGGGATATAAGCAATCGCCCGGAGTAGTTAACGTCCGGGCGATATTGAAAATTATAGTGATTTCAAACTTTCCGTAATGGCGGCAATTTTTGCCTCAGCGTCTTTCTTCTTATTTCGTTCTATCTCTACCGCTTCCGGTTTTGCATTCTGAACAAACTTTTCGTTGCTCAGTTTTTTCTCAACTGATACCAGGAAGCCTTGCAGATAAGCCAGGTCTTTCTCCAGCTCTTCTTTCTGGGCGGTGGTATTTACAACGGTTTCCGTACCCAGGTAGAATTTGTCTTTCTGCACTACCAATGTGATACAGCCAGCTACCGGTTCTTTGGTGTAGTTGATTGCTTTCGCGTTTACCTGTTTGGAGAGCATACCTTCGATCTGTTTGAAGGCGGCTTCCTGCAGGGTATCGATATGCAGTACAATTTCTTCTTTTGGCTTGATCTGATGTTTGTTACGTGAGTCACGGATGCTGGTGATCACTTCTTTAGCCAGTTCGCCTTCTGCAAGCATATTGGCATCAATCGTACCAGGAGCGCTATACTGTCTGATGATCAGGTCATCGCCAGCTGCACGTTCTTTCAGTAACTGATAAACTTCTTCTGTCACAAATGGCATGAATGGGTGCAGTAACTGCATCAGTTCTTCGAAGAAGTAAACGGTTTTCGCATAGATACCTGCATCGCAAGGTTGTTCGAAACCAGGTTTTACCCATTCCAGGTACCAGCTACAGAAATCATCCCAGATCAGGCTACGTACTGTTTTCAGGGCTTCATTCAGCTTAAAGTCCGCAAACTCTTCCGCCAGCTGTACTTTTACTTCATTGAGTCTGCTTTCGAACCATCTTACTGCGAAATGGTCAACCGCGGCATTGGCATCGCCGGCAGTATTCGCTTCCCACATTTTCACCAGTTTCAGGGCGTTCCAGATCTTGTTGCTGAATTTACTACCCAGTTCCAGTGCTGCGTCATCAAACAGCAGGTCATTACCTGCAGGAGAAGAAATCATGATGCCATAACGAACGGCATCAGCACCGTATTTATCAATGAGTTCCAGCAGATCGGGGGAGTTACCCAGCTGTTTACTCATTTTACGACCTTGTTTATCTCTTACCATACCAGTGAAGTATACATCACTGAATGGCTTTTCGTTTCTGTATTCCTGACCTGCCATGATCATACGGGCTACCCAGAAGAAGATGATATCCTGTCCGGTTACCAGTACGTTGGTGGGGTAGTAGTAATTGATTTCTTCATTGTCTGGCTGGGAGATACCATTGAATACTTCCATTGGCCATAACCAGGAAGAGAACCAGGTATCCAGACAGTCTTCGTCCTGACGAAGGTCAGCGGCTGTGTAGGTAGCGCCTTTCGCTTTGAACTGGGCGATGGCGGTATCTACGTTCTGCGCTACTTCGAATGTGCCATCAGGTGCATAGAAAGCGGGGATCTGCTGTCCCCACCAGAGTTGGCGGGAGATACACCAGTCTTTTACGTTCTCCATCCAGTATTTGTAGGTAGCGAGGAAACGGTCGCCCGGGTGGATCTTTACGTTTCCGTCTACTACTGCGTCCAGGGCAGGTTTAGCCAGTTCTGCCATCTTCACGAACCACTGGGTACTGATACGCGGTTCTACCACAGTATCAGGATTGCGCTCACTGTAGCCGAGACGGGTGGTGTATTCCTGTTCTTTAACGAGGATGCCTTGTTCGTCGAGTGCAGCGATCACCTTTTTACGGGCTTTGAAGCGGTCTTCACCGATGAATACGCCGGCAGCAGGGCTGAGGGTACCATCATCGTTCAGGGTATCAACTACTTCCAGGTTGTGTTTCAGACCCAGGTTATAGTCATTGATATCGTGAGCAGGCGTCACTTTCAGGGCGCCGGTACCGAATTCTTTATCTACGTAAGTATCGAAGATGATAGGTACTCTGCGGTTAACCAGTGGTACGATGGCAAAGTGACCTGCCAGGTGTTTATAGCGGTCATCATCAGGGTTTACGCAGATAGCGGTATCGCCCATGATGGTTTCAGGACGTTGCGTAGCGATGGTGATGCTTTCGCCGGTAAGATTATTTTCAGAATCGGTGATAGCGTATTGAACGTGGTACAGTTTACCGTTGATGTCTTTGTACTGTACTTCCTCGTCACTCAGGGCTGTTTTTGCTTTCGGGTCCCAGTTGATCATACGGGCGCCGCGATAGATCAGTCCTTTACCATACAGATCAACGAATACTTTGATAACTGCCTGATAGTAATGGTCGTCCATGGTAAAGGTTACCCTGTCCCAGTCGCAGGAGCATCCCAGTTTTTTGATCTGGTTATAAATGATGCCACCATATTTATCTTTCCACTCAAATGCATATTTGAGGAACTCTTCACGGGTAAGCTGTGATTTCTCAATCCCTTTTTCGGTTTTGAGCATGTTCACCACTTTTGCCTCTGTTGCGATGGACGCATGGTCAGAACCAGGGACCCAGCAGGTATTGTATCCGCTCATACGTGCACGGCGCACCAGGATATCCTGGACGGTCTCGTTCAGGGTATGTCCCATGTGCAGCACACCGGTGACGTTAGGAGGAGGGATCACAATGGTAAAGGGGGGACGGTTGTCCGGTTTACTACGGAAATAACCTTTGTCCATCCAGTGCTGGTACCATTTGCCTTCAGCAGCAGCAGGCGTAAAATTTTTAGAAAGTTCCATGCTTGCGATATATCATTTATATAAGTGTGCAAAAATAAGAGAATAACCGATTAGAATCATCTTCGTTTTAGGGAGGAGAGTCCCCTTTCTTCACTTTTCAGAGTAAAACGACCGCTTACAAAAAAAATGCGGCCGGGTATACAATCCCGGTTGTGTCTGCCGGCGGGGCAGGCTAGTTTTGATCAGCTTTCAGCAACTATTGCCGACAGATAACCCCGTAATGTATTATTATTAACCGAATCACCTTTGCCAGCCTATCTCCGAAAGATGGTAGCTTCTTATGCAGTACTGAAATTAAATTTAAAATCATTGCCGTATCCGGACGATTGCTCACTGAGGCGCATAGCAAAGGGATTGATCTCCGTGATTACCGGCAGGTAACAGCGTGGCTGAATTAAGAACAAGGAGAAGGAGCTGTTCGCCGTAAAGCGGACAGCCCTTTTATTAAATTAGGAATTAGGAATTAAGAATTAAGAATTATGCGGATAGCGTACTATTTGCTGGAAATAATGCCAGTTTTTGGAATTGGCTATTCCATGTGCGCAATGACGGCACATGTTTTTTCCACCATTTCCGGTGTAATATCCAGGTGAAGGACCATACGGATCTGTGTATCGGAAATTGGTGTGACAAGGATGCCTTCCTGTTTCATATAGTCGGTGAATAGTTTAGGCGTCCAGTCGTCCTGTACATCAAAGATGAGAATATTAGTTTCTACCGGCAGCATATGTCCGACGAAGGTTTTCTGCAACAGGTACTTAGCGATCTGCTTGGCGTTCAGATGGTCTTCTGCCAATCTGGCAATGTGATGTTCCATGGCATAAAGTCCGGTTGCTGCCATATAGCCAGCCTGTCGTAATCCACCGCCTAATTTTTTTCTCACCCTGCGGGCAGATTTGATAAATGCAGTGCTCCCCAGCAGGACGGAGCCCATCGGGCAGCCCATGCCTTTGTTGAGGCAGACGGAAATGGTATCGAACAGTTCCCCGAATGTCTTCGGATTTTCCCCGGTTGCTACGAGCGCGTTGAACAGTCTTGCGCCGTCCAGGTGTAGTTTCAGGTGATTATCGCGGCATACATTTTTGATCCTGGTGATCTCTTCTACATCATAGCAACAGCCGCCTCCGCGATTGGAGGTGTTTTCCAGGCAAACCAGGCTGGTAGTGGCTTTGTGCACATCGTCAGGATTGATGGCAGCAGCTACCTGTGCAGCGGTGATCATACCACGGTCGCCTTCGAGCGCCCGCACCTGTGCGCCGGCATTAAAAGCGATACCTCCGCCTTCATATATATATACATGGGCTACATCACTGCAAATCACCTCATCACCCGGCTGGGTATGTACTTTGATTGCAATCTGGTTGCTCATCGTGCCGGAAGGGCAGTACATGGCAGCTTCTTTGCCAAAATATGCTGCCATCATGGCTTCAAGCTCGTTTATGCTAGGGTCTTCGCCAAATACATCATCACCGGTGGCTGCTTCAGTCATCGCTTTAAGCATTCCGGGAGTTGGCTTTGTGAAAGTATCGCTCCTGAAATCAATAATCATCATTGAAGAATTTGCAATGTATCGAATAATAAATTAGTGAAGTTAATAATCTGAAGTTGATTATTTTTCAATTGTTAAAATTTAACTAAAGCCGTAAAAATACCTAATAAAGGGTTATTAAATATCGTTTATATAGAGTACTTTGTTATAGCAAATTGATGGCTTGAAAAGTATTTGGAGGTGTGGGATATTAGCACGATCTTTGCAGGCTAATTTGTTAAAACGATAATGTTAGAGGAGTGGAATAGGTTGTAAGATAATTATTTAAAATATCTCAACAAAAAAATTCTTTTGATGTTATTCAATTTATAAACTAATAAACTTTCAATATGAGGCAACTTAAAATTGCCACCCAGATCACAAACCGTGATTCGCAGGCGGTAGAAAAATACCTGCAGGAGATTTCAAAGATCCCTTTGTTAACACCTGAGGAAGAGACCGTTTTGGCGCAGCGCATTAAGATGGGTGACCAGAAGGCTCTTGAACGTTTAACTACAGGAAACCTTCGTTTCGTAGTATCAGTAGCAAAGCAATATCAACACCAGGGCTTAAGCCTCAGCGACCTCATTAACGAGGGCAATTTAGGGTTGATCAAGGCTGCGCAGAGATTCGATGAAACGAAAGGGTTCAAATTCATTTCTTATGCTGTTTGGTGGATTCGTCAATCCATACTACAGGCTTTAGCAGAACAGGGCCGTCTGGTTCGTCTGCCGCAGAATAAAATCGGCACTTACAATAAAGCTAACAAAGCCTACATGGCATTTGAACAGGAGAATGAAAGAGAACCTTCAACAGAAGAGTTAGCAGAGATCCTGGAAATGTCTGAATCAGAGATCAACAATATCTTCCAAAGCAATACCCGTCACATGTCATTGGATGCTCCGGTTCACGAAGCAGAAGATGTGGCAATGGGGGACCTGCTGGAAGGTGGCGATATCACTGATGATGATGTGATGCGTGATTCACTGCGTGAAGAGATCCGTCGTGTGCTGAAATCACTCAGCCCTCGTGAAGCGGAGATCGTAAACGCATACTTTGGTCTGGATGGAGAGAATGGAGCAACGATCGAACAAATCGGTCAGAAATACGACCTGACAAAGGAAAGAATTCGTCAAATCAAGGAACGCGCCATCAAAAGGCTGCAAAAAGCCCGCTACAGCGGAGCACTGAAATCTTACCTGGGTTAATCCCCATATTAAGATGGAGGAGAAGAGGATAAGCATTTGGTTGCTATTCAAATCATAGATCTATAACTTTTATATAGATGCACCGGCTGTAATTTTATAGCCGGTGTTTTTTATTTTATGGGGAAACGTATTTTTGCAAACTATATGGTTGGGCGTGGTTCGTGTACCTGTCATGTGAGCCGGTAACGAATACGGACATTCATAAACGATCATTATACCTTATTAATATTACATAGTAAGCATGGAAACTAACCAACAGGAACATGTACATTTATTGATAATAGGTTCCGGACCGGCAGGCTACACTGCCGCTATATATGCCGCAAGAGCAAATCTTAAACCTGTACTTTACCAGGGTATTCAACCGGGCGGTCAGCTGACCATCACGACAGAAGTAGAAAACTATCCAGGTTACCCGGAAGGTGTTCAGGGACCTGAAATGATGGTTGACTTTGAAAAGCAGGCGACCCGTATGGGCGCTGATATCCGCTTTGGTCTGGCTACATCCGTAGACTTCAGCAGCAAACCATATAAAGTAACGATCGACGAATCCAAAGTGATGACGGCAGATGCTATCATCATCGCGACAGGCGCTTCTGCCAAATGGCTGGGAATGCCTTCCGAACAACGTCTGAACGGTAGCGGTGTATCTGCCTGCGCTGTTTGTGACGGGTTCTTCTTCCGTGGTAAAGAAGTAGCTATCGTAGGTGCTGGTGATACCGCTGCCGAAGAAGCACTGTACCTGTCTAAAATGTGCAGCAACGTTCATATGATCGTTCGCCGTCATGAAATGCGCGCTTCCAAAGTAATGCAGGACCGTGTACTGAAAACTTCCAACATCATCGTATACTGGAATACTGAAACCCAGGAAGTACTGGGTGAAAATAAAGTGGAAGCAGTAAAACTGCTGAACACTGCCAAAAATGAAGAAACTACCGTTCCGGTAAGCGCTTTCTTTGTGGCGATCGGTCACCAGCCAAACTCCGCTATCTTCAAAGATTACCTGGAGCTGGACGAACAGGATTATATCAAAACCGTACCAGGGTCTTCCCGTACTAACCTGGAAGGTATATTCGCTTGTGGCGATGTACAGGATAAGATCTATCGTCAGGCAGTAACAGCTGCGGGTAGTGGTTGTATGGCCGCGTTAGACGCAGAACGTTATTTATCAGCCCAGGGCATATAAACAATTAAGAATTAGGAATTAAGAATTAAGAATTGAGAAATCAATTGCCTGATTCTTAGTTCCTTTTTTCTTTAGTCAATTGCCATGGGGGGACTGCGTTATGGTGTTGGCAGTCAACAATGCTGATGTTAAAGTGAAGGTCTGGATTTAAGTTCGAAATGTAGACTCTTCCTTCTACAGGGATTAAAATTCTTAATCCTTAATTCTTAATTTTTAATTTCCTCTCATGCTTACCGTTGGACTAGAACAAGCTACTTTTCGTGCATTTCATGGTTTATATCCGGAAGAACGGGTGATAGGCAATGAATTTGTCGTAGACATCTTTGTGACTATTCCTGGTACACATCATATTGACAGTATTGCTGAAACGGTTAATTATCAGGGACTTTACAATATCGTGAAGAAGATCATGGCCGTTCCGCAACCCCTGCTGGAACAGGTTGTATATAATATCAGCGGGGCGGTGAAGGAGAAATATCCTGAAATCCAGCGCTCGGTTATATCCCTTAAAAAAATGAACCCTCCGATGGGGGCTCCTATTCGTAATTCCATTGTAACGCTCGAAAAGAATTATTAAAACAAGGAGATTTCTTCTGTATGTACAGATAAATACATATACGGTATGGGTTATCTGTCGATAAAGCGTTAAATTTAGTTAATTTAATATGTGTAAAATTCCGCCCTATGTTTTATAAGGTATTTACATCTGCTGCTTTATTCCTGGTATCTGCATTTACATATGCGCAAAGTGCTGACGAGATGGTTGACCAGGCGAGACAACTGGAAAAACAAATGAAAGAGCCAGCCGCCTTGTCTCTTTACAAAGATGCGCTCAAAGTACAACCTGATAACATTGCCGCACTGACAGGCGCCAGTGAACTCAGTGCCCGCGAAGGCAGCAGAGCTACCGAAAAGGACGAGAAAACACGTAATTATACCGAAGCAAAAAGTTATGCAGATCAGGCGATCAAAATAGCGCCGGAGAATGCGGAAGCTAATTATGCGATGGCGGTAGCACTGGGTCGTGTTGCGACCACCCAGGGCGCGAAGGAAAAGGTCGCCGCTTATAAAGAAGTAAAAAGATTTGCTGAACTGGCCATCAAGTTTAACCCTACCTACGCGAAAGCCTATTATGTACTGGGCAAACTCAGTTATGATATGGCGAATATGAACGCACTGGAAAAGGCGGCAGCAAAAATGCTGTTCGGCGGTTTACCGGAAGGTTCACTGGACAATGCGATCACCAGTTTTGAAAAATGTCGTAAACTGGATCCCTCCCTGCTGGTCAACTACCAGGATCTCGCCAAAGCTTATAAAGACAAGGAAGAACTGGAAAAGTCCATCGAAGTGTTGCGGAAAGCTGTGACCCTGCGTCCGGTATACCAGGATGATCCGGGTATCAAGTCCAACTGCAGAAAGATGCTGGAAAGCATGGAGTAATTTCAGATAGACTTAGATTTCCATTTTTCGCTTCGCAGATAGAAGAAGCAAAGTACAAAGATGATGGTCCAGTAGAAGAAATCGGCCAGCCAGGCTACATATAAAGGGCTGCGCCATTGTTCCACTACAATATTGCAATATAACAGGTAACCCACTACTGCGGCGAATTCAATACCGAGATTGATCTTTGTATTGCCGGTACCTGTCACCGCACTCAATACGACCCCGGATATTGCCATCAGGAGGGTGCTCAGGGTAATAATACGGACGGAGGGAATGGCATCTCCTATCAGCTGCATATCCGTTGTGTAGATCCGCAGGATATTGTATGGGAAAAGGTTTACCAGTATGCACACCGTTACTGCACATAGTAAACTGATCGTGACAATTTTACGGATCACCCCGAATACCTGCGCCGTTTTTCCCTGACCAATGATATTACTGACCATGGTGTTACAGGTTGCGGCCAGGGACCAGGTAAAGACGCCAAAGAATCCGAAGATACTTCTAAGCATATTGGAAATAGCCAGGGGGCGCTCGCCCAGATGCTCAATAAAAATGAAGAAGATAAACCAGCTGCCGATACTGAACAGGAATTGCACGATCAGTGGTGCAGAAATGGTCAGGATACTACGCATAATTGTCCAGGAGGGTCTGAGGTATTTAAACAGCAGGAAGCGTTTGTGAAATCCCATACCAAAGAGGATCGTATATGCGACGGTCATACCCGTGCCTTCTGCAATGACAGAGGCGACTGCAGCACCGTTTAATCCGAGGGCAGGTAATCCCAGTTTGCCGAATATCAGGGTATAATCAAAGAAAATATTGACAACTTCCTGGCATAAAGAAGTCACTGCCAGTACTTTGGAATTACCGCTGCCGATGTAGAAGGCATTGGCCATACTTAGCATCATCAGGAAGGGGAGCCCCCAGATGCGGATGCGGATAAAGGACAATGCGGCTGCGTATATCTGTTGATTATGAAGACTTTTTGAGAAGAACCAGGGCGCCAGGAGCAGGGTAATGGCGATGACCAGGAAGGAAGAACACAGGCCGAGCAGCAGGCCATTGGAGAAGAGGCGGCCGATTCCTTCTGTATTCAGCTGACCTGCCCGGCGGGCGATCAGGACCTGCAGACCATTATTCAATCCATAAGCTACCATATACATCACGAGATAATAAATACCGGCGATGCCGTTGGCCGCCAGCTGAAACTCCCCCAGACGACCCAGGAAAGCGGTATTTGTCATGTGATTTATCTGTGGAATAATGAGAGCCAGGCATATAGGGGCAGCAATTTTTATTATTTGCCGCGTACTTACTTCGAACTGCATAGCTGCAAAAGTCACGTTTTTTGAGTATTATTGTGCCATATCTAATGTATTAATAATGTCTGTGTCCTATAAAATTCATCCTGCCTTTGCTGCGGATGATGCATCTCTGCTAGAGACGGATCTTACTTCCTGCCAGCTGCTTGTTCTAATCGGTAAAGGGACCTTCAGTTACGTAGTGTATAATCCGGCCGCGAAAAAGTTCCTGGCATTGAAATCCTATCATTTTCTACCGCAGAAGACTGCCACCGCAGATCTGCAGATGATTGAACAGATATTCGATGCAGACAAGCTGCTATTCACCAATTTCAACCTGGTGCAGCTGGCCTTTGACGGCGTAAACAGTACATTGGTGCCCGAACAGCACTATAATCCATCTCTGAAGAAAGATTACCTGCATGTCATTTACCCTGAACAGACCCAGGAACTGGTGCTGGCGGATGTATTGACAGATCAGCAGCTGGTTAATATCTACTCAGTGGATAAGGATGTGATGGGCTTTTTAAGAAAGGAATTTTCGACGGATAAGGTGATCCACGCTAATTCGGGATTGCTGAAGTCTTACCGGTTTGATAACGACTTCCTGGAACTGAATGGCGTTGCTTATGTTGATATTCAGCAACATAAGTTCTCGCTGACCATTTTCAGGTTTGGTAAACTGCTGATTCAGCAGGATGTGTCCAGTCAGACGGGTCTGGATGTAGTGTATCACCTGGTGAATATACTGCGTCAGACGGGTCTCGACGAACAGCTGGTGAAGGTGAAAGTAGGAGGGGCGGTAACATCTGATTCACAGATACATGAGGAATTACGCCGATTCATTCCGAAACTGGAATGGATGCCTCGCCTGCCGGGCTTCTGGTACATCCCGAAAATGGAGGAGATTCCGGGCTATTATTTTAACAATCTTTATGCGATGGCATTATGCGTATAATCGGAGGCGAGAAGGGAGGATTGCGGTTTCAGCCGCCAGCAAATATGCCGCATACCCGTCCCACGACAGATATTGCGAAGGGCGGACTATTTAATATCCTTGAGAATAATCTGGAGTTCAGCGGACTGAAAACACTGGATATTTTCGGAGGAACAGGCAGTATCAGTTATGAGCTGGCGTCCAGGGGCGTGACCGACCTGACTATTGTGGAGAAAGATCCGAATATGGCGGACTTCATACAGAAGACGGCCAAATCACTGGAAGTACCCGTGAAGTTGCAGCGTATGGATGTGTTCAGATACCTTGAACAGTGTACGGAGAAATTCAACTTTATTTTTGCGGGTCCGCCTTACGCGCTGACCACCATTGACCAGTTGCCGCTGATTGTTTTCGAAAGACAGTTGCTGGAGCCGGAAGGTTGGTTTGTGCTGGAACATACCCCTCGTAATAACTACAAGAATTATTCATATTACCGTAGTGAACGTAACTATGGTACTACCATCTTTTCGATCTTCATTAACAGGGAGGAGCTGAAAAAATAAACAGGCATGAAACGTATTTGCTTATTCCCGGGCACTTTTGATCCGATCACGCTTGGGCATACGGATGTTATAGACCGTTCGCTGGACCTTTTCGATGAAATAGTAGTAGGTGTTGGCGTGAATGCTGCCAAGACGCCGATGTTCCCCCTGGAACAGCGTATACAATGGATCCGTGAGATCTATAGCGACAGGCCGAAGGTAAGAGTGATCTCTTATGAAGGACTGACAGTGAACACCTGTAAAGAGATCGGCGCGCAGTTTATTTTGCGCGGCATCCGCAGCATTGGCGACTTCGAATATGAGAAAGCGATCGCTGATGTGAACAGGATGATGGATGAAAATATCGAGACTATTTTTCTGAGCTGTTCGCCCCGTTATTCCACACTGGCTTCTTCGCTGGTGAGGGATGTGCTGCGTTATGGCGGCGATGCTTCCCAGCTGTTGCCGGCCAATATTATCAGGCAGCTCAAAGCATAACCTTTTTTCACTTTTAATGCGTCATTACCCATGAAACCAATATGGCATTCTCTGGATATCTCCCTCGACCAGCTGAACGAATATGGTAATAATACTTTGTCCGGCCACCTGGGCATGGAATTCACAGAAATCGGTCCTGATTATCTGCGAATGATCATGCCGGTGAATAATCAGACAAAGCAGCCATTCGGTCTTTTACATGGCGGTGCATCTGCGGCGCTGGCGGAGACGGTGGGTAGTGTGGCTTCTTCATTGATCATTGATCCGAAGAAACAGATCTGTGTGGGACTGGATATCAATGCAAACCATCTCAAGGGGGTATCTGAAGGGTATGTACATGCGATCGCAAGACCATTACATATCGGGTCAACAACGCATGTATGGGATATCCGGATTTGTGACGATGACAATAAACTGGTATGTATCAGCCGCTTAACGGTGGCTGTAAGAGATAAAAAAGCTTAATGCCCCTACAGGCATTAAGCTTTAATTATTATACTGCATAGCCATCTTTTGCGAAGACGTCTATAATATTCTGATAGGAGAACTTCAGGTATTTACCCAGGTGCTCCGGTTTAATCCACTGTATATCGACAATATCTTCTTCTATCTGCGGAACGGTCAGTTCTGTGCCGGTGAATTTCATTTTATACCAGTAAGTGTGTTTCAGCGTTCTCTTTTCTTTCCAGGTATAGAAATGGAAGGTTTCCCCGATTTTATGCTCCAGTGTGACGTTATGTAGTCCTGTTTCTTCGGCCACTTCTCTGAGGGCGGCTGTTTCCAGGTTTTCTCCCGGATCCTGTTTGCCTTTTGGCAGATCCCATTTACCACGGCGGAACATCAGTAATACTTCTTCTTCCTGGTTGGTGATCAGGCCGCCGGCAGCTACCAGCACGTGAAAGTATCCTTTTACCTGTTCCAGCAGGGCAGGCGTATCCGGATGGATGAAAATGGCAGATTCAGATTTGCCTGTCTCTAGGGCCTGTAATACCGATTCTATAGTAGCAGCGTCCGGCTCCGTATACAAAGTTGCATCTTTGTATATTTCAGGGATTCCCTGATGGGTAGCCGTGATCAGCAGCGGACGTTCATTGAGATAAATAACTGTATCTGTTTGCATGGCGCAAATGTAATCTGTAATTAACTATTTTTGCTTACTATGAGTAAGATCAGCGAAAAACAGGTGGCAGAGAAACTGCTACAGATACAGGCGGTAAAATTGCGTCCGTCAGAGCCATTCACATGGGCATCTGGCTGGAAATCTCCTATTTACTGCGACAACCGTAAGATATTATCTTATCCTTATGTGCGCGACTATGTAAAGTCTGAGTTGTGCAATGTGGTATTTGAAACGTTCCAGGATGCGGCGGTATTAGCCGGCGTGGCTACCGGTGGTATTCCATTGGGCGCCCTGGTGGCAGATCAGCTGAAGCTGCCTTTTATATATGTAAGAGCGAAGGCGAAGGAACACGGTATGGGCAACCTGATCGAGGGTGTATTACAGCCGGGTCAGCCTGTCGTGGTGGTAGAAGACCTTATTTCTACCGGTAAGAGTAGTCTGGAGGCAGTGAATGCGATCCGTGCAGCCGGTGGTGAGGTAATTGGTATGGTTTCTATTTTCAACTACGGATTTGATATTGCGGTTAAGGCATTCGAAGAGGCGAAAGTACCTTACTATTCACTGAGCAACTACAGTGCATTGATTGAGCTGGCAGTTGAAAAGGGAATGGTATCGGCTGACGAGCAGGCTACGCTGGAAGCATGGAGGAGTGCGCCGGATAAGTGGAATGCAGCACCAGCTGTTTAAACCGTTCTTCCCAAATCAACTTTTCAGTTAATAAGTATTCGTTATATTAGGGTCTGTAAAAAGAAAATTATGCGTATCATCAAATTAGTATTGGTATTATTATTTACGGGTATCGGTGTTACAATGGCCCAGACTAAAAAAGGTACATTGGTAACTGCCAAGGTGAATACCCCTACTGTGCAGTGCGAGCAATGTAAAAATCGCATTGAGAGATACCTGTCAAGAGAAGAAGGCGTTCAGTCTTCCAAAGTAGACTTCAAAAAAGGCATCACTACTGTAAAGTTCTTCAGTGATCGTACGAATATAGAGAACGTAAAAACTGCTATCGCAAATGCGGGGTACGACGCAGACAATGTCACTGCAAATGAAGAAGCTTACACTAAACTGCCCACCTGCTGTAAGAAGCCGGAAGATGGCGGCCACAGTGATAAGAAGCACTAATTAAGCTGACAAACGTATTCAAAAGAAAAGGCCTCGGTTGCATTGCAACGAGGCCTTTTTAGTTTTACACGGTTATGATCAGAAAAACTTGATTGGCTGTTTTGTTTCGCATTTGATAGGGAATGGCAGGTATACGCCGCCTTTGCCTACTTTACAATTGCCGGTTGCCTTGATGGTCACCTCTTTATTCATGAGGGCGCCTAAAGCATTTTTAAAGACGTTTTCCATATTTACTTCCAACTTTACGGGGAAGTAAAAGGTGTCTTTTGCCGGGATTGCGATCATGGTATCCTGTAGAGAATGGCCGACCAGGTTGTCGTCCATAAAAAGATCAAAAGATGCGTCCTTCAATTTGAGTTTAAAATTGTTAGGATTGTAATATGCCAGGGTCAACCGGACAATACTTTTAGAAAAGCCGAGGTTGTCGAAGTTGATGCCTGCCACTCTTACAAATTCAAGATCTTTGGCTTTCTCACATGAACTCGCTACGCCCCAGATCGTTAAGATGATAATGCCGAGTCTGAAAAACTTCATGAAAGATTTTTGACAAACCTACACCAAAGGGTAGAGATGTCAAAAGTGAGGAGAAGGAATTAGGAAAGTTTTAACCTCTTTAAAACCATGGGTTAATATTTTACTTGAAGTATTACGGTCCCTGGAAAATGAACAAAGAAAGCTACTAAATAGTTTAGTAAATTTGCGGCTTCCTGCGTACTTAGTTAAAAAGCAACAATACTAAAGCGAGTAGCATATATATTATGCTTCTATGAGCTGTGAGTCAGCTATTTAGCACAGCTTATCAAAGAATTTGGGACAAGCTTTTTAATTGATTGAAACATACAGGTTTAGCTATTAAATACCAATTTTGACGACATGGCAGCTGATGCACACAAGAAGACACTACTCATTGAAACACAGTATTTTCCAAATATTTCCTTTTACAAAACTTTAATTAACTACGATCATCTGCTCCTGGAAAAGTTTGAACACTACCAGAAGTTAAGTTATCGTAACCGTTGTTATATCGCCGGACCGAACGGACGCATTTTATTAAGCGTTCCATTATCCCGTGGAAAGAATCAGCGGACGGTAACGAAGGATGTAAGGATCAGCAATGATGAGCGTTGGCAGGCGTTGCACTGGAAAACCCTTGTGTCTGCTTACCGTCGTTCTCCATGGTTTGAATATTATGAGGACGAAATGGGCCTTTTGTATGAAAAACCGGTATCATTTCTGCTGGACTGGAATATGCTTTGCTTTGAGTGGGCCAACAAGATCATTGGCGTGAATACGCCGGTTAGTTTTACAGATGAATATCATAAGACATATGAGGTGGCTGGCATAAACGATATGAGGGATATCATCCGGCCGGAAGAGAAGGAAGTGGAGGAAGACACGGTTCGGTATACCCAGGTATTCCAGGACCGCGTTGGTTTCCTGCCTGATCTGAGCATTCTGGACCTGATTTTCTGTGAGGGAAAACGTAGCCTGGAGCTAATTAAATAGGGGTAAAATATTACATACATTACGTGATAAAAAGTTGAAACGTAATATTTTAGCGTAATATTTAACCGTTTAAAAAAAAATGAAACTTTTTACCCAGCCAATAACACAAAATATTTAGCTTTGCAACCAATTTTGCTGGGCTTCGAACTGACGTAGGTGCATAAACCAGGAGTTTTCCAGCGAGGGTTGTGATAGCTTTTACTAATCCTTAAAATGTCTTATAGGTTTAAATGAACAGTACCTACACAGATCTCGTGCACCAAACCTTCGAATTCCCACAGGAAGGTTTTGACGTTCAGGATAACTACCTGGAGTTTAATGGAGTGGATATCAAGGCTTTGATAGACAAGTATGGGACACCTTTCAAGCTGACTTATCTGCCGAAAATCGGTATGCAGATTAATAAGGCGAAGAAAATGTTCCAGGATGCAATTAAGAAGAACAGGTACGACGGGAACTATTACTACTGTTATTGCACCAAGAGTTCGCATTTCTCCTTTATCATGGAGGAAACGCTAAAGCATGGTATTCATATCGAGACTTCCTTCGCGTATGACATAGACATCGTCACGAAGTTGTACGAAAGGAAAAAGATCAACAAGGATACTTTTGTGATATGCAATGGTTACAAGACCAAGCCATATACAAAAGCTATTTCCCGTCTGATCAACTCAGGTTTCCGCAATGTGATTCCTGTACTGGATAACAAAGAGGAGCTGGAGGATTACAAAAAATTCATTCGTACAAAGGATAAGGTGAAGCTGGGGCTGCGTATTGCGGCGGAAGAGGAACCTACCTTTGATTTTTACACATCCAGATTAGGCATCCGCTCCCGTGATGTGCTGGAGTTTTACGTGGATAAGCTGAAGGGAAATGAAAAATTTGAGCTGAAAATGCTGCATTTTTTCATGAACAAGGGTATTAAAGATGATATCTATTACTGGAGCCAGTTTAACCGTGTGGTGAACCTGTACTGTCAGTTAAAGAAAATCTGCCCTGAGCTGGATAGCATTAACGTAGGTGGTGGATTTCCTATTAAACACTCCCTTGGTTTTGACTATGACTACAATTACATTGTAAATGAGATTGTTGCCAACATCAAGAGTATTTGTAAGAAGAATAAGGTACCCGTTCCGGATATCTACACTGAATTTGGATCTTTCACAGTGGGAGAGAGCGGCGCTGTAATCTATAGCGTTGTGGGTGAAAAGATGCAGAACGATAGAGAGAACTGGTATATGATTGACAGTTCCTTTATCACCACCCTGCCTGATACCTGGGGTATCGGGGAAAAGTTCCTGATGTTACCCATTAATAAATGGGATCAGGAATACCAGGAGGTCCATCTTGGAGGGCTGACCTGTGACGGATATGACTTTTACACTTCAGAAGAGCACATTAATGCGGTGTTCCTGCCGAAGCTTGCCGGAGAGGAGCCATTATACATTGGTTTCTTCCATACCGGTGCTTACCAGGACCAGTTAAGTGGATATGGCGGTATCAAACACTGTCTGATCCCTTCGCCTAAACATGTGATCATCGGATATGACAAAAACGGGCAGCTGAAAGACTGGCTGTATGCCAAGGAGCAAACTGCCCAGAGTATGTTAAAGATTTTGGGTTATTAAAAAAATGGGTTAGTAATCCACTGAAATGCCCCGCGATTTCTCGCGGGGTTTCTTTTTTGTATGATTATCCGTTATATGAAAAAAATAGGCTCCCCTTATGCAGAAGAGCCGTTCACGGCATAGGTTTACCATCTAAGCATAAAGGAAAATAAGACCAAGAAGGGATAAAAGGTTGTGGTGTATAGGGAGAAAGAAGGACTCAGTCGGTGTATAGGGAGAATAGGACCCTGTTTGTTTACATTGCAAAGATAGGGTGCGTCTGAGAGGTGGGAAATACCCGAAAGTTGTAATTTTTTTAACAGTTATTTACCATTTTAGAAAACGTCTTACACAGAAGTGTAAGCGGCGAACCTAGCCGTTTTAATTTTCTGTACCCGTGCCATTGTCGAGGTAGCTGATGGCCGTTTCACACTGTTTTTCAATTTCAACCAGGCAGGCTTCCAGCAGTTCTTTGTTGCCATCCATGTATTTGGACTTCCCGGAGCGCGACAATCCTTTCAGTATAATGAATTGTTTTGTAAGATGTTGACTCAGCAGGGAAGAGTGTTGTTTCTGTTTTTGCAGGGTGCGTTCACGTTCTGTGATGAAGATGTTCTTATAATGTGCACCCAGTACCCTGATTAAGAATAATATATAGAATGCGGTGAGGATCGGATTAAAGATCAGGCTTTGTTCCGGACTAAACCCGGCTGTGCTGAATACGGGGATGTGGTTGACCTGGATCCAGGCTACCAGACTGAGGTAACCGCACAATACAGCGCCTAATGCCAGGGTGGCTGTTATATTGGTAGCGATGTAACAGAACAGGATACTTACAATCCAGATCATAGAATATCTGGGTGAAAGGTCCTGGTTATTTAAGAAAGAACAGGCGGCCGGGAGGATTAAGGTAAGGAAGGCGGCAAGGATACTGATCGTTTTTACGGGAGCGCCTTTTCTTACCAATAACATACAGGTGACCAGGGTGATCAGGAATGCAGTGCTTAATAACAGTTCCGTTGTATTATGTGTATAAAGCCCGATCAGGTATTTTGGTATTAATAACAGTAAATGGAAGAACAGATAATCAAAAAGCAGCCTCGCATTACAACGGTCTTTTGAGTCCGTCGTAATGTGTAAGACGTTGCCAATCACCGCATTTTCCAGGTTTTGGTACGTCTTTAAAGCAACTTTGTATATTTTTTTGATCAACTGCGGCATAGCCATACGGTTATATGAGCAAATTATCTTTAAAAAGTATTTCCGCCCTTAAACGTTTGTGTGAATTATTGGGTAGCTATGCCATGGAATTATAAAAAAAATCCCCTCCGGGAGGGAGGGGATTTCACACGTTATCCAACCTTTCTACTTATTCAACTACAATTGCTTTTGCTGCATCCTGCACTTTTTCTTTCTTCGCCAGCTGCAATTTCAGTATACCATTTTCGTATTTCGCCTGGATCTTTTCAGCATCCACCTGTTCATTTAAGGTAAAGGAACGTTTGAATGAACGGAAGCTGAACTCTCTGCGTAATTGTTTCTGATTTTCATCTTTGGTTTCAGCAGCTTTCTCTGCACTGATAGTCAATACTTTGTTTTCAAGATTGATCTTGAAATCTTCTTTTGCTAAACCTGGTACAAGCAGATCTACCTGGTATCCTTCTTTATTTTCTGTGATGTTCACTGGTGGGTAAGCACCGTAGAAGTCGTTGGTGTGAACGTCATCTTTCAAAAATCTGCTAAAGCCATTGTGGTTGAAGATATCTTCTACTAAACCACCGAAAGATTTTACTGCTGGAGCCTGGTTGAATTTTACGAATGTCATGATTATAATTTTTTGAGTTTGTTTTAAAATTTGAACGATTAGGTATAAGCAAACAGGATACCATGGCATAAAACCTGCTAAAATGCTATGAAACACCGTTATTGACCGGACTTTTTGTCCGTTTGTATTGTTTTGCCATGACATATGGTCATATTCATTCAAGTTTTTCTATTTAATCTGCTGAATGCTTAACTTTGTGGAAACTATCGAACAAAAAAAATTGTAGTTATATGTATCCAGCAGAACTAGTAATGCCCATGAAGGCAGAATTGACAGATAATGGTTTTCAAGAACTGCTTACACCTGAGAAAGTGGATGAGATATTAAAGCAAGAGGGAACAACCCTTGTGATGATCAATTCAGTTTGCGGTTGCTCTGCAGGTAGTGCACGTCCTGGTGTGCTGATGGCCGTTGCGCACAGTGAAAAGAAACCAGACAGATTAACAACCAGCTTTGCGGGTTTTGATCTGGCAGCGGTTCAGCAGCTTCGTTCTCACCTGTTACCTTATCCTCCGTCTTCTCCTGCGATCGCTTTATTTAAAGATGGTCAGCTGGTGCATTTTATTGAGCGTCACATGATTGAAGGTCGTCCTGCACAGATGATTGCAGCGAACCTGGCTGACGCGTTTGCGCAATACTGCTAAAAACTTATTCCAGATTGTAATCCTTTCTGCTGTTGCTTGTTAATATATTATTTACACAATAGAAAAAGGGATTATGATTTGGAATTTGTAATTTTTACAGCTTACTTTGGTGGTTTGATTTTCCATTTGACTAATTCGGCTTTGTTCATAGGAAAATTCAGATCACCAATTTTTTTTGGCTATGTATCCTAATCTATATTACGCTTTTAAAGACCTTTTTGGTCTGAATATCCCGCTGCTAAAGCTTTTACAAACTTTCGGTTTCTTTGTTGCCATCGCTTTTCTTGTGGCGGCCTATGTGTTGACCATAGAATTAAAAAGACGAGAGCAACTTGGTTTGCTGACAGGGATAAAAGGGAAAGCAATTATTGCGAAGCCTTTTAACATGACAGAGGTGCTTGTGCATGCATTGCTTGGTTTTGTGTTAGGATATAAACTGCTTGGTTTAGCCACTGAATGGGACGAAACGGTGCAGGATGTACAGGCCTATGTATTTTCTATACAGGGAAGCCTGTTAGGAGGTGTTGTACTGGGAGCTATCCTGGGATATTTTAAATACAGGGAAGCTAAAAAAAATCATGCGCCTGAGATTAAAGAGGAAATCGTTACGATTATGCCGCACCAGCGTGTGCCGGACATTATTGTAATGGCTGCTGTGGCGGGATTGCTGGGCGCCAAGATATTTCACAACCTGGAAAACTGGGGCGATTTCGTCAAAGACCCTATCGGTGCTTTGTTTTCCTTCAGTGGTCTCACCTTCTATGGAGGACTGATCGTCGCTTCTTATGTTATTATACGCTATGCGATCAAGAAAAACATCAATGTATGGCAACTGATAGACAGTGCTGCTCCCTCATTGATGCTGGCTTATGGTGTTGGTCGTATGGGATGTCATTTCTCCGGAGACGGTGACTGGGGTATTTATAATAGTGCCTACGTTACCGATGCAGCAGGCAAAATTGTACCCGCTGACCCGGCGAAGTTTCAGGAGATGGTGAAGGCGAGTGAGCAGTTCTTTGTCAGACAATATGGTAGTCTTGAACATATTCCACATGCAGCTTTCACGAAACCTGCCGGTCTGAGTTTCCTGCCTGACTGGTTATTTGCATATGGTTATCCACATAACGTTATTAATGAGGGTGTACAGATGGCCGGTTGCGCTGGAAAATATTGCAGTGTATTGCCGGTATCCGTTTATCCTACTGCTTTATATGAGATCATTACCTGTCTGATCCTGTTCGCCGTATTATTTGCGCTGCGTAAAAAGGTAACTGTACCGGGTATGCTTTTTGGTATTTATCTGATAATGAACGGCGTTGAACGTTTCTTTATTGAGAAAATCAGGGTGAACACGAAATATGATATTTTCGGTTTTCATCCTACACAGGCTGAAATCATCTCTTCATTAATGGTAATCGGTGGCGCAGTGTTGATCTGGTATTGCCGCAAAATACATAAAGCAGCAAAACCAGCTATCTGATAATATGCAACGTCATCCGGTCCTGATTCCGTTATCACAGGAACATCAACGTTTACTGTTCGTTTGCCGGTATCTGAAAAATGATGCCGCCGCTTATGAGGGTTTTCCTCTTGAAACAAATGCCAAGCTGGCCTATATCGTAAAAGTATTCCAGGAGGTGATGGTACCACACATACAGAAAGAGGAATATCTCTTTGAAATGTGTACCGGACATCACCCGGAAATCGATCAGCTGATACAGGAGCTGATACGGGAGCACCAGCAGATCTCCCGTATGTACAGTGCCCTGGCCGAAAATAATGATATGATTGCCGCCATGGACCTCCTGGCCCGCAGCCTGGAAGAACATATCAGGAAAGAAGAGCGGGTATTATTTGAAAAGATCCAGGCGGAATTGCCCGAAATCCTGGAACGTATCAAGTGGGCATCAGCATGATTATCACCACCTTATTATAGAGGCGTTGCCGGCAGGCAGCGCCTTTTTTTATGAATATATCGCCCGACTGCAACGAAACCATCACTGAGTCGTCTTTATTATAGGTTCCTGACCCTTTTATTGAACTTTTACCAATCATCCCTGGCAGGATACCGTTTGTGTAAAACTATGTACTATGCAATGCAAACTACCTACCTTTACACTGTAGTTGTTTAAGAAAGGATCTGTACTAAGAACGGTTCTATAGCAATAAACAATTAGAATAAAGCCTATAATAAATTTAAATCCTCCTTATATGAAATCGACCACTACATTGTTGGCCTCTTTTTTAACTATCTGTAGCATAAATACCATTCAGGCACAGCAGATTGAAACAGCCCGGGTTACTGGCCGGGTATTACAAACAGGTGCAAAGCCTGTGGAATTTGCCACTATTACTTTACTGAAAGCAAAAGATTCTTCCCTGGTAAAAGGTGCTATTGCAGACATCAATGGCCAGTACGAATTTGAACAGATAAAACAAGGTAAGTACCTGATTGCCGCTGCTTACGTAGGCATGACGAAAGCTTACAGCAAACCTTTTGAAGTAAAAGGCAGCGCACCGGTATCTATGGAAACACTGACACTGGGTGCAGACGCCAAGAATCTGAAAGAAGTAAATGTCACTGCCAAGAAACCTTTTATTGAGCAGCGGGCTGATAAAATGATTGTAAATGTTGAAAACAGCATCATCGGCGCTGGTGGTACCGCTATGGAAGCACTGGAAAAGTCGCCTGGTGTATCTATCGACAAAGACGATAATATTAGTTTAAAAGGTAAAAGTGGCGTTGTTATCATGATTGATGGCAAGCTTACAAATATGAGTTCCCAGGACGTTGCGCAGCTGCTTAAAAGCATGCCCAGTAGCAATATTGAGCAAATCGAACTGATCACCAATCCTTCCGCCAAATACGACGCAGCTGGCAACTCCGGGATCATCAACATTAAGCTGAAAAAGAATAAAATGGTGGGGTCCAACGGTAACGTATCACTGTTTGGAGCTTATGGTCTGACACCCAAATATGGTGGTGCGCTGAACCTGAACCATCGTAATGAAAAGTTCAACCTCTTCGGATCTTACAACTACAATCACCGTGAAAACCAGCAGCACCTTGGTTTATACCGTACCGGTACTACTGAAGGAAGACCTACTGTATTCGATCAGGACAATGAACGGAAAAGGAAATCGGATTATCACGGTGTGAAAGTGGGGATGGACTACTTCATCAACAAGAATAATACAATCGGTGTCATGGTAGATGCAGGATTCAGAAGCAATACAGAACCTGCGGATGCGCTTACTAAGATCGGCGACGGACAGCGTGTGGATTCTACCCTGAAAACACATACCAATGCAGACGGTACCTGGAGAAGATGGGCATACAATGTGAATTATAAAGCCATCCTGGATACAACGGGTAAAGAACTGAATATCGACCTGGACTATGCCCGTAACAGTGAAGAACGTGGTAACGATATCTTCTCTACTATCTGGGATTCTGCCGGTAAAAATTATATGCGTGGCGATACCTCCCGTAACAGTCAGCCAAACAGCATCGACATCAAAACCATTAAGGCTGATTACGTACATCCGCTGCGTAACCAGGCCAAGCTGGAAGCCGGTTTCAAACTGAGTTTCGTAAAGACTGACAATGACGCAAAATTTGATTCACTGCGTAGTGGCAACTGGGTATATGATAAGAACCGTTCCAACCACTTTATCTATAAAGAGAATGTGAACGCTGCTTATGTCAATTTCCAGAAACAGTTTAAAAAGGTGAATGTACAGTTAGGGCTGCGTGCTGAGCAGAGCAATATAGAAGGTAATTCTATCACAATGAACCAGGTGACGGATACCAGTTATTTCAATCTGTTTCCAAGTATATTCGTAAGCTATGACATACATAAGGATCATCAGCTGGGATTGTCTTACAGCCGCCGTTTACAGCGTCCTGACTACGAAGACCTGAATCCGTTTCAGATCTATCTGGACAGATATACACTGATCTCAGGTAACCCTTATCTGAAACCATCTTATGCAAACAGTGTTGAGTTCACGCATACATTCAAACATTTCCTGACTACCTCTGTCGGTTATACGCATACAAAAGACAAGATCACACAGATCGTGGAAGCTGACAAGGATGTAGTATCCGGAGATACATTGAATATCCGTTACAAATACCTGAACGTAGCAAAATCTGATATCGTCAATCTGAATATCTCTTTCCCGATCACGATCACAAAATGGTGGAGCAGCTTTACTTATCTGTCTGCTTACTACAACAAGTTCCAGACGATTGTGGATAACCAGTCAGTGAATATTTCCAGTGGTGGATTCATGGGACGTACGCAACAGACGTTTACTTTACCGAAAGACCTGAGTGCTGAAGTAAGCGTATTCTATCTGTCTCCGCAGATCGCTGATGAAGGACTGTTCAGAATGAAACATATGTGCGCCGTTGATCTGGGTGTATCCAAACAGATCCTGCACAAAAAGGGAAGTCTGAAACTGAATGTAAATGATGTATTCAATATTCAGCGCTTCCGTGGAAGTTTCGAAAATGGTGGCCGTTACACCGGTGTGACCAGCAAATGGGAAAGTCGTCAGGTGCGTCTGACCTTTAACTACCGCTTCGGTAACACCAATATCAAAGCTGCCCGCAACCGTAAAACCGGCCTGGAAGATGAACAGGGTCGTGTGAAAGACGGTAACTAATCTGACCTGTTTTTAGGTATATATATAAGGATGGAAGGGACGCGACCTATTCTTGGGTTGCGTCCTTCTTTTTAATTAGGAATTAGGAATTAAGAATTAAAAATTGGAATGCAGCGAAGGGGAGGTTTAATTGTTAATTCTTAATTCTTAATTGTTAATTCTTAATTTATTATAAGCTGATTATTAGTTGATTGTGGCCTTCTGTGTTGTTTGTTTTTAAAAATATTCTCTTTCCGTGCAACCTTTTTCTAAAATATTGTCTTTATAATGCAAGCATCAGCCAACAACTTGAACAATACATCCATAACAGACCACCTGGTGTCCCGGTGTAAGAAAGGAGACACGCTCGCATTCCGTGAGTTATACAATGCATATTCTGCTGCAATGTATAACATCTGTCTGCGTATGACGGGGAATCCGGCAGATGCCGAAGATACCTTGCAGGAGGCTTTTATGCAGGTGTTTAAAAATATAGAACGGCTTGAAAACGCGGGCAGCGTCACAGCATGGATCAAACGAATAGTTGTGAACCATTGTCTGAGCCACCTGCGTAGAAAGAAAGTATATTTTGAAGAAGTAGACAATATAGACGTAGAAGAAGAAACAATCGTAGACGAATCAGATTTTGCCTGGACGGTAGCTGCGATAAAGGAGGCGATACACGTTTTGCCTCACGGCTATCGTACCGTTCTTAACTTGTACATATTTGAAGAGTACTCACATAAAGAAATTGCTTCCATGCTGGACATTTCTGAGTCAACAGTGAAAACACAGTATATGCGTGCAAAAGATAAAGTGAGACAGATCATAAAACAGAGAAAATCAATACGCTGATGTCAGAAAGTAGTTTTGAAGATTTTGTCCGACAGCATCGTCAGGAATTTGAAGCAGCCGGTCCTGGTCCGGGAGTATGGGCTAGCCTGGAACAGCAGCTTAATCCACCCCGCAAAAACAGGGTGATTCAAATGATCGGCCGTCACTGGTTGAAAGCAGCTGCTATTCTCGTATTGCTGGTGAACAGCGTCATGATCTATCAGTTCCTGCAGATGAAGCAATCGCAGCACCTGATCAACGTAGCTCCTGAAATGCAGGAAGCGAAGATGTATTATACTTCGCAGATAGAGCAGCGCTTGCAGACAATTAAAAGTTATCCGAATTCTGTATTAGGACTGGATAGCGTAGGTCGTAAGGAACTGGAGTTGCGTAATGAGACCTATCAGATGCTGGAAGCGGAACTGATCCAGAATCCAGGCAATGAAAGAATTAAAGCAGCGATGGTCCGCTATTACCAGATGAAGCTGGACCTGCTTGATAAAATATTAGAAGAGCTGAGAGAAAAACAGCCCGTAAGCCAAAAGCAATCTAATTATGAAAGAGAAATTTAGTATCCTGTTATTGTTATTGCTACCTATACTCACCTACGGTAAGAAAGGGGACAGTGAATTTAAAAAGGTTATTGTAAAAGAATTCAGCACGAATCCTGGTACTACGTTAAGTGTTAGTAACAAGTATGGTAAGATCATTGTGCATACCTGGAATAAAAATGAAGTAAAGGCGACCATTACTATCACAGGTTTCGGTAAAAGCGTAGAGGAAGCGACCTCCATCGTGAATATGGTAGACATTGCGCAGAATAATTCCGGTAATAGTGCGAGTCTGCAAACGGTGTATAATCCGTCATCTTCCGGCAGCAAATGGTTCTCCTGGGGGGGCAAAAAAGATTCAAAGGATTATGTGAACATCGACTATGAGATGTATGTTCCTGAGCGACTGGCGCAGCTGGTGCTGGACAACAACTTCGGGGATGTGATCACAGATGTGTTGTCGTTCCCGGCGTCTATCAAAATGAACTATTGCAATTATGATATCAAGGAAGCGGAGAGAACGCTGGAACTGAATATGAATTACTGTGACCGTGGCCGTATTGGTAAAGCGGAGACGGTGAATATCAGGGCTAACTATTCCAATCTTAAAAGCGATATGATCGCTTCACTGACCACGCGTTCCAATTATTGTGAATACAACCTGGGTACAGTGACCCGATTGGCTACCAACGGCAACTATGATGAATACAACGTCAACAAGGTTGGTTCATTCAATGGCAGAAACACTTATACTGATTTTCGTTTTGCAGAGGTTCAGTCAGATATCAATTCAAAACTGGTGTATGGCGATCTGTCTGTAAAAGCGTTGGGAACAGGTTTTAAGAGTGCTGAGCTGCAACTGACGTACACCGATGTAAAGCTGGGTGTACCACGACGACTCGGTCTGCAAATAAAAGCGCAGCTGAACAACGGGGATGTCAGAACAGGCGAAATTTCCCTGAAGAATGTATCCAGCATTAAGAAGAATTCACAATTAATATACTCGGCTTCCACGTCCAACGCAGACGACAGATCTGCCACCGTTACGGTGAACGGCGTGTACAGTGATATCAGCTTTGAAAGCCGTTAATTAACACAATCAGCAAAAAATCCTTCATCGTTAAATCTCATGTATGAAAACATTACGTTTAAACTGGGTACTGCCAGTAGCACTATTGCTGTTCACTATCACCGCATCTGCCTTTAATGTCCTCAATGAAAAAGTAAAGGGGAGCGGTAACATTAAATCAGAAGCCCGTACGGAAGGACCATTCAGGAGTATCAGCACTTCAGGTTCCTATAACGTGTATATCACGCCTGGTGCTAAAAACGATATCAGAATTGAAGCAGATGATAACCTGCTGCCATATATCGAGACGAAGCTGAGAGGGAATGATCTGGAGATCGGTACAAAAAGAGGATATGATATCAAGCCATCTAAAACCATCAATATATATGTGACCCTGGATCAGCTGGAAGAATTAAATTCCAGCGGTAGCGGCGGATTTTACAGCAAAGGCAAACTGAAGGGAAATAGTGTGAAATTCTCTTTCAGTGGTTCTACCAATACAGAGCTGGAGCTGGATGCCAGCAACCTGGCAGTAGAAGTGTCTGGTTCCAGTCACCTGAACCTGAAAGGACATATTCCATCCACCAAATATGAGATCTCAGGTACTGCTGATGTGGAAGCACTGGAATTGCAGTCTTCCGACGCGAAGGTCTCTATTTCCGGTACCGGTAAACTGGACATTGCTGTGGAGAAGAAGCTGGATGTGAGTGTTGCCGGTATGGGTAAGATCCGTTATAAAGGGTCACCGGTGATCAACCAGTCCTCTTCTGGCATGGCGAAGATCACTAAAGTTGACTAAAGATAGTTGTTGGCTGCTTGTAGCAGATACAATGCAGCCTGTTAACGGGAGGCATTCCGTTAACACACCCCGGGTATTGTCCCGGGGTTTTTTTATATAAGCCAGTATTGATTTATATTTGTAGCCCTTACGTAATTAGTAGATTATTAAAATATTTCAGCATGCCATCCTTTGATATTGTTAGCAAAGTGGATACACAGACACTTGATAATGCGATAAACACCGTTAAAAAGGAGATTACCAACAGGTACGACTTTAAAGATTCGCATGTTACTATTGAATTGAATAAGAAGGAACTGGGCCTGACCATCGAGGTAGACAGCGATATGAAGCTGGGCCAGGTAATTGACGTCCTGATCAGTCGTACGATGCGGCAGGGGCTGGACGGTAACATTTTCGATCTGAGTAAGGAGCATTACCAGAGCGGAAAGGTGGTTAAAAAAGACGTTCCTATCAGAAATGGTATCAAACAGGAAGATGCCAAGAAGCTGGTTAAATTGATCAAAGATTCCGGGGCTAAGGTACAGGCGGCCATTATGGACGATATTGTAAGGGTGACCGGTAAAAAGATCGATGATTTACAGGAGGTTATACAGAAGACGAAGGAAGCGAACTTAGGTATTCCTTTACAGTATATAAATATGAAGAGCTAAAATATTTAGTCTTCAGTTTGTGTTTTTGAAAAATTATTTTACCTTTGCACCCTGTCTAATAATATTGGTATGAAACCAAGCATGGCATTCATCATGCATCAGAAGAATGAATATGCGGGGTTGCATCTGGTAACAAAAAGAAAATTAACATTCAGATGAAACAGGGAATCCATCCAGAAAGCTACAGATTTGTAGTATTCAAAGATATGTCAAACGGTACTAGCTTTTTAAGCCGTTCTACCGCTCCTTCCAAAGAAACTATCACCTGGGAAGATGGTAACGAGTACCCGGTAATTAAGCTGGAAATTTCTAATACTTCTCACCCTTTCTATACTGGTAAGAACGTATTGGTGGATACAGCAGGACGTATCGACAAATTCAACAAACGTTACGCTAAGAAAGCCTAATCAGGCCTCTAAAATATTTTCAAGAATCCCATCGGCATTTTCGATGGGATTTTTTATTTTTATCCCCTATGAAGCGGAATTACATTCTTTTAGACACGCCCGCCCGAGAGCTGTTATATCCCTTCACGCATACAAGACCGGTGGCAGCCTGCCGTATAGGTATTCTGACGATCCGCGAGAAATGGGAGCATTGGCTGAATACCGCTATCAGTCACTTCACCGTCCCTTATTTACAACAAAAATACCCGCTTAAAAGAGATGAGACCATGCCGGCAGTCCTGATTGCAGGAAATGTGCTGCCAGATAAGGCATTGGTACAGGCTATTGCTGCATTGCAGCCTGGTCAGGGACTTTATAAGTCGGATGAATTCATTGCTAAGGTGATGCCGGGAGATCAACCTGATGCAGCACCTATAGAACGAAAAGAGTATCTTGGCGAAATATCGGCGGTGAGGAGGCCCTGGGATTTCTTTTTGTTGAATGATAAGGCGCTTCGCAGTGATTTTGACCTGCTGACTGCCGGAAGGGTATCGGCGCCTCTCAGTGATACGAATAAGGTGAGTGGTGCGGAGCAGATCTTCCTGGAGGAGGGGGCGGTGGTAGAGCACAGTATCCTGAATGCGCTGACCGGACCTATTTATATCGGAAGGAATGCGGAGGTTATGGAAGGTTGTCTGGTAAGAGGGCCGCTGGCGATGGGAGAGAAGGCGGTGCTGAAAATGGGCACTAAGGTATATGGGGCGACGACGCTGGGACCTGGCAGTGTAGGAGGGGGAGAGATCAAGAATGTGATAATGTTCGGTTATTCTAATAAAGGGCATGACGGTTACCTGGGAGATGCGGTGATCGGGGAATGGTGTAACCTGGGTGCTAATGCGACCTGTTCTAATCTGAAGAACAATGGGAGTGTGGTAAGAGTCTGGGTGGAGGCTTTGCAGCAGGCGGAGCCGGCAGGTAACAAATGTGGATTGCTGATGGGAGATTACAGCCGTTGTGGCATTGGTACGATGCTGAATACGGGTACGGTGATCGGCGCCTCCTGTAATATATTCGGGGGCGATTTTCCGCCTAAATTTGTGCCTTCCTTTTCATGGGGTGGCGCGGGGAAAACAGAACGTTACCGTATTGCGCAGGCTTTACGCGATATCGAGACCTGGATGCGCTTTAAAGGGCAGGAGATGACGGAGACAGACAAACAGGTACTGGAAGTTTTGTTTGCAAAGCTTTCAGATGATTAATAAACCTTTTTAAAAATCAATATAGCGATAGACATGAGAAAAAAAATCGTTGCTGGAAACTGGAAAATGAACCTGACCATCGGACAGGCAGAACAGCTGATCAATGACATTTTGCAGGCTGGCCTGCGTTTGAAGGAAGGACAGGAAGTGGTAGTCGCCACCCCTTTTCCATACCTGTTGAAAGCAAAGGCATTATTGAAAAATACGCCTGGTTTTTATGTGGCAGCTCAGAACTGTGCATCTGAGAAATCTGGTGCATATACTGGTGAGGTATCTGCAGAAATGCTGGCTTCTATTGGTGTTGACTATGTAATACTGGGTCACTCTGAGAGAAGGGAATATTTCCAGGAAAGCAATGCTGTACTGGCAAAGAAAATTGATCTGGCGCTGGCAAACGGCATCAAACCAATCTTCTGTTGCGGTGAACCACTGGAAGTAAGGAAAGCTGAAACACAGAACGAATATGTTGCAAAACAGCTGGAAGAGAGCCTGTATCACCTGACTGAAGAGCAGCTGAAAGATGTCGTTATCGCTTATGAGCCAATCTGGGCAATCGGTACTGGTCTGACAGCGAGCGCTGCGCAGGCCCAGGATATGCACGCTTTCATCAGAGGACAGATCGCTGCTAAATATGGCAGAGAAGCGGCTTTACGCCTGACTATCCAGTATGGTGGTAGTGCAAAACCTTCTAATGCAGGTGAACTGTTTGCTTGTCCTGATGTGGATGGTGGTCTGATCGGCGGTGCTTCATTGGTAGCTGCTGATTTCCTGGCTATCGTTAGTCATCTGGGATAAGCTAATCAGAAAATATATTGGGGAAGCGGGCCGGATGGTCCGCTTTTTTTAATTAGGAATTAGGAATTAAGAATTAGGAATTAAGAATTAGGAATTAAGAATTAAGGATTAAGAATTAAGGATTAAGAATTAAGGATTAAGAATTAAGGATTGTTTTTAGAGGTGTTTTGGGGTAAAAGGGTGTGTTTTACCGTCTCGTACTAAAAAAATAAGCAGTTTGTTTTCGCTTTAAGTTGTTTGTAATCAGGTTGATATGTTGGCAAACGAAATTAATTAGTATAAAATGCTAAAAATATTAGTATTTCAGTAGAAAGTTAGTATATTTGTATTGTCAATATTCAAGTAACCAGTACATCTTAATTTAAAAACTACTTGGTTATGCATACAGATAACACACTTGCATTTGAACAGGAACCATTGTTTGATTACTTGTTGGTAGTAAGTCCAGGTACTAGTATTGCCAATGATGTAACGGCATTAAAGCAGTTAGTTGCCCAGGAACTGGGAATGTACGGTAGTCGCTTTTCCAAGGCGCATATCAGTCTTTTCAGATCTGTATTCCCTGAGAGATTCCAGGAAGATTTCGTTCATATGCTGGATGATATCGCCAGAAGACAATCAGGCTTCACGTTATATACCTCAAAGTTTGACCATTTTGAACACGGACCGGATAAACGAACGATCTATGTTAATGTAGCGAATCCCAAACCTCTCGTTGAGCTACATAAGAAAATACTACATGAGTTTGATATAAAGCCGGGATCATTCAAGCCGCATATCACTATTGCCAGGGCTATCAGTACACCTGAATTTGATAAAGTGTATGATCATTTTTACAATCAGGTTTTTGTACGGAGTTTTCAATGTAAGAGCTTTATGCTGTTACGTAAGCCGGCAAGTGGTGGTCACTACGAGCCTGTAAAAGAATTCATATTTGGAGATGAAGCGGTTCAGCAGGATATTAACCTGTTTAATTACGCAGCATAACCTATGCAACTTTTTTCCTTATTGGCTTTTATTCGCTGTTTGTTAACCTGATTTCGTTTTTTTTATTGCGCGTATTCCATTGTGCTGACAGGTGAGTGTACTGATAGCTGGTCTTGTTGTGCCTGTACGGGCGAAGTGAGTGGATCTTGGTTTCCCTTTATGTTTTATGGCAGTACATATTTTGCTGGCAGGCTGTGTTGGTGTACTGGTGAGATGATGCAAGTAAGCCCTTCAGCTGTACTGCTGATTTTAATTTTTCCTTTTACCAGGCTGTTTGTAGTTTTGGATAGTAAGGTCATTATGGTCATTACACATCCACTATTAAGCCGCTTATATGGAAAAGATACATAAGGAAATCCTGGTGAAAGGCAGGGTACAGGGCGTATATTTCAGAGCCAGTGCCAAGCATACTGCCGATGATCTCGGTATCACAGGCGAGGTAAAGAATTTACCTGACGGTAATGTGTTTATTACTGCGGAAGGAGATGAACACACTATGGAGTCATTTATAGCCTGGTGCCGGCAGGGGCCGCCTTTTGCAAAGGTCACTGAACTGGTGATTACGGTGGCGCCTTTGCAAAATTATAAGGCGTTTGAGGTGGTGAGGTAAAGAAATTTGGGTGGTATGCCTTCCTCAGGCCCATTGAAATAATAATGATCTGCAGCGGCAGTGACTGATAGTAAGTCATTGTTGTGAGCAGACACCATATAAAGGATTTTCCCTGATAGGGATATTGTATGTAGCATTTTTAATACGCTGTTTCCCTCAAACAAATGACCATGAAAAAGGGCAGTCTTGTGATTTCACAAGGCTGCCCTTTTTCATGGTCAGGATCTGTATTGATCCGTTTATGTATAGTGATCTGCAAGGGACCGGCAGCTTTTACTGCGTTATCCGCTTACTTATTTTACTGCCAGTTTACCGCTGAGGGACTTTTCCAGTGCGGCTTTCGGAACAATGATCGTAATCGTATTGATCGCGAAATAGGGTATTGATACTTTAATGAAACCATCAAAAGGACCGGATTGACTACCGTATGAATTTTTCACGATGAAGAATTCCTTGCCTTTCCCTGTTTTACCGATGCCGGTAATGTGCATCAGGTGGTCATCTTCTGTAACGAGTTCGTCGAATAACTGCTGACGTTCTTCCTGTGAATAATCTTTCTCTTCCACATCAGGATTGATCAGGGCGCCACGGGTGAGTGAATCGGCAAGCGGGCGTAATGCATATCCTTTTCCTACCATAAAACCATGGTTGCTTACATCAGCGTCCCATAATACGGTATAACCTTTTTCAACAGCTGTTTTAGCAATATCGATCAGTTCTTTCAGCGGGATGTTATAGTAAGCGCCGTTAGAGACGTTGTCAGGTACTTCGATGATGAAAGAGCTGTAGAAGGGGTGATGTGTAAAGGACGTCAGACTAACATAGTCATCCGCATTGAATTTTACGACTTCTTTTGCGAAGGTTTTAGCTGTGTAAGACCGTCCTTTATAGGTGAAGTTGGCAGGTACAGTACCGAGGTATTTATCCATAATAGCATTGAAGCCGTCTTCCCAGTTCGTAGGAATGGGTCTGCTAAGCTTCAGGATGCTGTCAAGGTAAGCACGCAGTTGTCCGACCATCTCCGCGTGATCATGCCATGCCTGGCCTTCTTTTAGCCCACTGTAGGCATCCTCCGGAACGACACCGTATGCAGCAATGGCATGTAAGACATCATGTCCCAGTCCGCCTTCATCAAAACGGGTAAAACCTTGTCTGTGGATATAATTTTCAGCTTTTTCGCGATAGATGTTGCGTACGGTGAACATTTCGGAAAGGTCCAGTGCCTGTTGTCCTTCATGGAGGCAGGCAGATTCGATCATCGAGGTGGTGGAGAAACACCAGCAGGTACCGGTGTTGGCCTGATTTTTTACAGGCGTGTAGGGGTTATTCCTGATGATCTTAATTTCTTCCAGGGATCTGTTTGTTTCCTGTGCCTGGCTTTGTATGGTAAAAACCAATGCCAGCAATGTAACAGCTATTCTCATATGTAAAGTGAGGTTTGATACCTAAAGATACGGGGGAATCGTATAAAAAAAGCGCTACTGCTATATGAACGGCAGTAGCGCATGTAATGGCGGAAAAAAGTATGTTTAGTGTTCGTTTGCGTTGATTTTCAGGCTTCCTTTTTTGCCTTTGACAGATAGTTCGTCAACACTGCCGATAAGGTCAGCGTATTTTTTCAGTACATCGTCTGACTGGCGCACACCGTTGATGGTTAATACATCGTCTTTCTTTTCGATGGTGAATGTGCCGTCGGCGTCTATGAGTTTATCATCTGCCATTTTTTTGATCAGTGTTTTGTACTTACTGGAAACCTTTTCGTTGGCAGCTGCTGCGTCATCTTTGATCTTTTGCTGCGTCTGTTCGATTTGCTGTTGGGACTGTTCAATTTCCTGCTGGGCATTGATGATTTCCTGACGGGTTTTCTCCATCATTTCTTTCATTTCTTTGCTGTTGAGCATTTTCTGGGATTCGTCTATACTTTTCTGTATAGTCTGGCGCATTTCGTCGGACGTTGCCATCGCCAATGCCAGTTTAGCGCTTTCCATGCCTTTGCGGATTTGTTCCTGCATCATATCCGGGTCTATTTTCACACCTTGTGCAGCTGCTTCTTTCATACTGCTTCTTAGTGCCTGGCGCATTTCATCCCAGTTGATCTCTTTTATGGCGTTGGTCATATCTTTGTTTACCTGTTTCCAGTCAACATTTTTCATGGCCTGTGATACTTCTTTGTTGATCTGATCCCAGTCAATATTCTTCATCGCCTGCTTTACTTCGTCGTTGATCTTCTGCCAGTCCACATTTTTCATGGCATTGGCCACTTCTGCGTTCATCTTGCTCCAATCCACATTTTCCATCGCTTTTTTGGCAGCTTCCATGCTGGTGTTATAGTTTTCCATTAACACCCTGTCGCGTTCCTTTTCACGTTCTTCCCTGGTAGCAGGAACGGTGTCAGTCAGGAGGGTGTTGATATTGGCTGCATGGAATACAATCGGGTGACCAGTAGCAGGGGCCAGGGGAGCCGGGATGATATTGTTATCAGCGGCCTGCTGCTTGTCCGCCTGTTTTTCTTTATGCGGAGGGTTTAACCAGGCAATGGATACAAGGCCGACGGCAATGATCATGACAGCTAATAACTTTTGCGTATAGTTAATATTTTTAGTTTTCATTTCCATGATACGTTTGATACGGTGAAATAAATGTTGTTTGTTGTCGGCTGCTGCCATGGCGAGCGAGTTGACTGTTAACCGGTATTCTTCTAACGCGACCAGGGCTTTAGCGTAATGCAGCGGTTGTACCTGATTTTTTAGTACAAGATCATCGCAGCAGTGTTCCCTTTCCAGGCGGATATTTTTAGAGATCCACCATATAAAAGGATTAAAAAAGAGAATGGTTTCAACGATTGACTGGAAGATATTCAATAGATAATCATTGCGTTTGATGTGTGCCAGTTCATGGAGCAGAATGGCTTCGAGCTGTTCTGCCGTGAGATTGTTGAACATGGCTACCGGTAGCAGGATAACGGGTTTGAGGAAACCTATCATCACGGGTACCTGGATGTACTGCGATATCAGCAGTTTCACCTTGCGGGGAATACGGAGCTGACTTTTCAGTTTGGTCATGTGTTTTTCCCATACTTCATCAATGGGGAACACCTGTTTTTTTCTGATCTGTTGCAGTTGCACGAGATCAGCGGATAATTTTATCGTCATGACTGCCACGCCGGCCACGTAAATGGCGACCAGTACCGGAAACCACATTTCCAGTGTGGGAAACAGCGTTGTGAGTTGTGACTGACTTTTATAGATGACCGGTACTTCCACAGCGGAAGACTGTCTGATACCGGTTTCTATCATGAACTGGGCGGCTGCATGTACTCTTCTCACTCCCTCTATCTGTTGCCAGAGGGTCACGGAAAACCAGGTAAAAATGCCTGCCAGTGAAATGTATGACAGGTTATATTTTATGCTGGAACCCGCCTGAGGCCACAGAAACAGTACGAGACGTAAACAGGCAAAAATGAAGAAGGCCTGCCAGAATGAGTGCAGAAGTGCCCAGCCGAAAGCCTGGATCACATCTGCAGTGAAGGGGAGTTGTGCAGTCATGATAGTGGTATTAGATGCGTCAGGAGCGCCGGGTTTACTTTTTCTGTTGTTGCTCTATTTCATTCAGGTACTGTTTGATCCTATCCAGTTCCTCCTGTGAGGAACGGTGATTACCCAGTGCCTGCATCACCAGTTGGGTGGCAGATCCGTTAAACACTGTATCGATCATTTTAGTCAGTAACTGTTGTTGTGTACTTTCCTGGGAAATCGCAGCTTCATAGACATGCGTCTTGCTGCTGGTGTCCCTTTTGAGCAACCCTTTCTCATGCATGATCTGCATCAGTTTAAGGGTAGTTGTATAACCGGCGTCTTTGCTTTTCTCTAATATCTCATGCACTTCCCTCACAGTACCTGCGCCTTTTTCCCATAATACTCCCAGGATCTCCAGTTCACTTTCTGTAGGCTTGTAATTTTTTGCGGTACTCATTTGTTTTCAATGATTATATGATCTACGAATATCTTCGTAAACAAATGTACGACAAGTTTCGTAATTGCCAAACATGAGGGGAGTTTTTTTTAAAAAAATTAGGAATTAGGAATTAAGAATTAAGAATTATGGGGGGAATAGGCGGACAATTGAGATATTGATAGCTGAGGGAATTGGGATAATAATTACGAATTAGGAATTAGGAATTAAGATTAGGAATTATGGGGGAATAGGCGGACAATTGAGATATTGATAGCTGAGGGAATTGGGATAATAATTACGAATTACGAATTACGAATTACGAATTACGAATTACGAATTACGAATTTTTGGGAGTAGCTTATCTTGGGGGTTAAATTTGAGAAAGGGCCGTAATGAACTGACTTTAGTTTTAGGTATCAGCAATTAATTATTCAATATGTCATCCACGTAAATCTTCGCTGCATTTCAATTCCTAATTCCTAATTCCCTAATTCCTAATTAAAAAAAGGCATGTTGCTCATTTCTGCATGAAATCGTTCAGCGAAATGGGCAACAATGCCTTGTAGAAAACATATTGGGAAGCAATGTTAGAACTTACCGGCTTTCAGACCGATATTTAAAGATGGACCGCCTATCTTGCCATCTGTGATACCGGCTGTGCTGGAACCGGCAATGTAACGGTAGGATGCTCCCACATCCAGACGCAGGAATTTGGTGATATTGACTTCCAGATTAGCGAAAGGTTCAGCAACGAAGAAACCGCTCTGGTCATACACGTTGTTGTGATCCCAATCGTCATTATCCCATTTGTTTTTGTCCCGGCGACCTACACCGCCACCACCTAATAATGCACCTGCCGTCCAGTGTACCAGTTTGTCTGAATTGTGGATATATTCAGCCACAAAACCGGTGTACCAGAGATTTACATAATCCTTGTACCCTGCGGTATTCAGTGTTGGCGTTTCCACGTTATTTATCAGCGAATAAGCGCCCGCACCCAGCATGATTTTACCGTTCAGTAGTACACCACCGTAACCACCTGTCAGCAATCCAAATTTACCATCGATGGGTGTAAATTTGGCTGCAGGCACCCCATATGCCCCTATAGTTGTTTTTTTGCCATTTTTTTTCGCAGAAAATAATGTTTCCTGATTGGATTGTGCAAACGTCTGCTGTGCCGCGAGCACCAGGAGTGCTGCCAGAATCTTTTTCATAAAATTGTATTAGTGTTGTTGGGAAGAATGCCGGCTAAGAGACAGGCTCTTAGCCGGCTGTTATAATATTGAGAGATTTATTCTATTACGCGTTCTTTGCTGCTTACTGCTGATGTACCGAACCAACCGAGGATCCTTGTTTTACCACCGGTTGTTTTATTGATAACATTACTTTTTACATTTTCCAGCACCTTCGCAAACAGGCCGCCGGAGTTGATCTGTTCTTCTACCTGTGTCACGAAGAAATGGCTCTGATAGGTAAGTGAGCGCAGTTTTACGATCACTTTTTCATTTTTCTGGAAAGGCTTATCAAAGTCGGTCACTGCTTCCTGTATCGGCAGAATGAAAGAAGAACCATCTTTTACGCTCTGGTCGAAATAACCATCCACAGAGAATGCATCGCCTACCTTATGTTGCAGATCATTTCTGTAAGAGCGCATCCAGTAGTAATCCACGCCGCCTTCGATGTCTTTTGCATGGAACTTCGCCACATAACCATCTTCAGAAACAAAGTTTTCTTCTTTTGTCTGGAACTTGTAGGAGATAGAATCGATCACCGTATTTCTTTTGATGGTATCTATCGCTTCAAATACTTCTGTTCCGTATTCTACTTTCAGTCTGTAGGCATGTCCTGTTACGCCGATGGTTTCATTGTCTCCCGGATCGTAGGTGTAGTTACCATCCTTAAAAGTGAATGGGTATGATTTATTCGCTGTTTCATCGAAGAGTGTGATTACTGCATCTCCGATTACCGGCGACGGCGTCTGATCTGTATATGCCACTGACTTCGTAAATCTGATCTTCTGTACACCTGGTTCTGTGGTGATCCAGGCATCGAGTACCGGGTAAGAAGTACCTTTTGCGACATCAATATCCACTACGTCCTCGCAGGCTGTAAAGGCGGCTGCTATCACCAGTAATATGCTGAGTCTGATCTTTTTCATCTGTATTGTGTTTTGCGGATATTTTAGAATTTGAAGTTATAGGTGATACCAGGGATGATAGAACCTATGATGGAAAGACGAACCGCTTCTTTTTTGGATGGATCATCTTCGTTCTGTCTGAAGTACACGGTGTAGGCATTTCTGCGGCCGTATACATTGTAGAGTGAGAATACCCATTCTCCTTTCCAGCGACGGAGTTGTTTTCCTTTTAACGTTAACGACATATCCAGGCGGTGGAAAGAAGGCAGTCTGTAGTTGTTACGTTTGTCAGTACTGTTGTAAGGAATATCCCAGTCCTGGAATTCCAGACGGCTGTCGGCAAAAGTAGCCGGTGTTCCTGACGCATATACCCAGTTGGCGGAAAGAGAGGTGCGTTTTGATAACTCGTGTGTGATAACCAGGTTCAGGTTATGTGTACGGTCGTAACGGTTCAGGAACCATTCATCTTTGCTGATACCGGTTGTTTGTCTTTCGGAACGGGACAGTGTGTAACTCACCCATCCGGTCGTCTTACCTACTTCTTTCTTCGCCATCAGTTCCAGACCATAAGAACGGCTGTGTGATTGCAGGAGGTCTGCTTCGATCTGCTGGTTCAGTTCCAGGTTGGCATTGTCGATATAATCTAGCTGATTTTCCATGTTCTTGTAGAACGCTTCACCGGAGATTTCGAAGACGCCGGAAGGAGCATCATATACATATCCGATCGTATACTGATCCGCTACCTGTGGTTTGATATTGTTGGTACTTGGCGTCCAGATATCCAGCGGCGTCGGAGAAGCGGTGTTGGACAACTGGTGCATGAACTGTGTCGTACGTGCATAAGATGCTTTCACGGCATGGTTCGGCGTCAGTGCATAACGGGCAGTGATCCTTGGTTCCAGGTAACTGTACGCTTTGATCAGTTCGTTGGCGCCATATTGTTTTGTGCCGGTCAGTGTTCTGCGGATACCTGGTGTGGTATCGTTGTAATAGTAGGCCGTTCCTTTACCGAGATATTGGTAAGAAGACAAACGCACACCATACTGTACGCCGAATTTGTCGCTTGGTTTCCACTCATGATCCAGGTAAGCGGCTGCTTCCAGACCATGCTGCTGCGTGAGTTCTTTTACAGAAGTTTCATCGCCTTCCACACCGGTACCCGTACCTGGTTTGAAGGTATAGTAGAGTCCCTGCAGACCGAAGTGTACGCTATTGTGTGTATTAATGTAGTAAGTAAAGGCTGGTTTCACACCATAGTTGATGATGTTCGACGTCCATTTGTAACGCTGTGACTCTTCCCCCGCGCCTTTCTGACTTTCATTATTGAAATCCAGGGTATAGTCGTAATTACTATAGAAAGTAGTCAGGTTCAGGAATGTTTTGTTGGTGAACACATGGTTCCAGCGTACAGTCGCTGTTTTATTACCCCAGTTCATATTCACCTGCGTACCGAATCCGAATACGTCGCGGCCCAGGTAACCACTGGCGAAGAGCGTATTGTTCTTGTTCAGTTTGTAGTTCACCTTTGCAGTCAGATCGTAGAAATTCAGTTTGGTATCTTTCATGTCCCCTTTCAGGAAAGGTTTCATAAGGATATCGATATAAGAACGACGGGCTGCAATGATGAAGGAAGATTCATCTTTCTTCAGCGGGCCTTCTACTGCCACTCTGCTGAATACATTGCTTATACCGCCATTTACATTGAATTTCTGGTTGTTTCCGTCCTTCATGCGTATATCCAGTACAGAAGAAGTACGACCGCCGTATTCAGCCGGAAAACCGCCTTTAATGAGATTGATGGTTTTTACTGCATCCGGATTGAATACAGAGAAGAAGCCGAGCATATGGGTAGAGTTGTATACAGGGGCTTCATCCAGCAGAATGAGGTTTTCGTCAGCGGCTCCACCACGTACGTTAAAACCATTCGCGCCTTCACCTACTGTGTTTACACCTGGTAAGGTCTGGATAGAACGCAGTACATCGACTTCACCCATAAAGGTGGGCATCTTTTTCATCTGCGCGATGTCCAGTCTGTTCAGACTCGTCGTCAGTGTATTAACTGCTTTCTCTTGTTTATTACCGCTTACCGTGATGGTGCTTAACTGAGAACTGGATTTCTCCAGTTTCATGTCCAGCGTCTTATTAGCTTTCAGCGAAACATTCATTTTGATTGTCCCATAACCGATATAAGAGAACTGGATCTCATGATCGCCTGCGGGGAGTGTCAGGGAGTAAAATCCATATTCATTGGTTACAGTGCCCAGGCTGGTGCCTGCCTTTGCTACAGTGATGCCGATAAGGCTTTCACCATTTTGCTGGTCTTTTACATAACCACTGATCGTGTATCGTTGTTGCGCATGTACATAGCTTACCTGCATAAGCAGCAGGCATATGCCCAGCAGCATAAGTAATCTTGTCTTCATATAAGGTACTTGTATTGTTTAGTAGCGGATAGCTGGCTATAACATTTTTGTTACGCATATATGACGTGGTGATATGAGATTACCCCTAGCGTGTCCTTAAATTTTTTTAAAATATATAAATTAATCGAGCAATTCGCAGCGAAAGCCCATATTCCCGACAAACTGTATGATGTCGTTTTCGGCCACGGATAAGGATCCGGGTACAATGCGCATTACTTTGTCGCAATCTTCAATGTCGATGGTGCAGTCACTGTCAAACCGGGTACGTATCGCGTTAATTATTGTAAGCTTATCCTGTTGGGTACATATATTTGTACGGAATATTCCGACCACCATGACTATAATTATTGAACGTTATGGAATATTTTTGTGCAAAAGTGCAGGTGTTTGTCCGTATAGCTGTTACACGAAAAGGATTAAAATTTATATTTAAAGGATTTTTATGGACATCCAGATCAGAAATGACGCCAGTGAGCTAATTTATAATGACCAGCAGGAGTTTCCGCTGGACAAGATGCGTTCTGTTTCCCTGATAGAGGATAAGCAGACGTTGAATCTGGATTTTGTCGAAATAGATTTTCAGGAAATATACTTTGACGGGTATCATATAGCTATCGGAGGCGCCAACGTTCATCAGAACCTCCATATCACTGCTACTGAACAAATTTCCACTATATCGTTGATGTTTGTGCTGAACGGAGAGTTTGACTCCGGTCCGGGACAAGAAGGGGTTTATGCTAAACGTAGATATAAGTCGCTGGAACACAATCTTTTTTATAATCCTACGGTGGAGGAGAATATTGATGTGGAGAAACAGCGGGATTTTGAAATGATCGGGCTGAGTTTTTCGAAGGAGCGGTTCCTGGAGCTGGCCGCGAATAATGGACGGGTGTTGGAGCAGCTGGCGGATAAAGTAGCTGGCGATAAGATGATCTACCTCAACAGGAAGGTGAATCCGCCGATTACTACGCGGATGATGATGGTGCTGGAGGAAATCCGTCAGTGTAAATTTAATGGCGGGATTAAAAAGCTTTACTTGCAGTCTAAGGTGTTGGAATTGCTGGCGTTGCAATGTGAGCAGTATGAGCGGGTGGAGAATGTGCGGAGTGTTTCCGTGGGATTGACGCCGTCGGACAGGGAGAAATTGCATTATGCGAAGGAGTTGTTATTGAAGAATATACAGCATCCGCCATCTTTGCCTGAATTGTCCAGGATGGCAGGGCTGAATGAGTTTAAACTGAAGAATGGTTTCCGTCAGTTGTTTGATAATTCGGTGTTCGGTTATTTGAATGATCATCGCATGGAATATGCGAGAAATATGATTAGCCGTCAGCAGTCGAGTATGACTGAAATTGCGGATGAGCTGGGGTTTTCTTCTGTCCAGCATTTTAGTGTAGCTTTCAAAAAGAAATTTGGGGTTAGTCCGAGTAAGATAAGGGTTTGATAGTAGTTATCTTACGTTGATGCTTCGTTTTCTTTTGGAGGATGAACGAAGGATGGATGTTGTGTGGCTATATCTGGGTGGTGGTATCAGGCTGATTTTCTGGTTTTCGGATTGAAGGGTATTGGATGGTGGAAGGGAAGTGTGGGGTGGCTGCTGCTGCTGTGGTTTCAGATACCTGGCGGACTGACGCCCGTTTTTAAGAGGATTGGGCGTGGGAGTCGGGCTGTGCGGTGGGGCTTTGGGGGAGGGTAGCTGGATGCAGGGGACGGGCTAAGGTCCGCGTAGGCATCTGAAACCTCCGCTGTAAAAGCCTGATCAGAGGAAAATGGGGTGGTGGTGGTTAGTGTGATACTGTTTTCTTATATAAGTTAAAATGGGGACCGGTTATACCGGTCCCCATTTTGTTATGAGTGGAAAAAAGATTGTTTATTATTCTTACTTCTTAATTCTTAATTCTTACTTCTTACTTCTTAATTCTTAATTCTTAATTCTTAATTCTTAATTCTTTTTGGCTAATACCGGTGTTTTAACTGTTTCCTGTGTTTGTGCCTGTGTCTGCGCTACCTGTTCGGTGGGGGCTGACTTCTTCGCTGCAACGACAGTTGTTTTACCGTGGATTTCAGCGAGGGTAGGAGCGATGACCAGGGATACGATAGACATCAGTTTGATCAGGATATTCATGGATGGACCGGAGGTATCTTTGAATGGATCGCCTACGGTGTCGCCGGTTACGGATGCTTTGTGTGGTTCTGACTTTTTGTAGTAGATCTCACCTTTGATCTCAACGCCTTTTTCAAATGATTTTTTGGCGTTATCCCAGGCGCCGCCGGCATTGTTCTGGAACATTCCCATTAGTACACCACTTACGGTTGCACCGGCGAGGAAGCCGCCTAATACTTCGGGGCCGAAGATGAAACCAACGACGATAGGGGTGAGGATCGCGATACTACCTGGCAGCATCATCTTTTTGATGGAGGCCTGGGTGGAGATCGCCACACATTTATCGTATTCAGGTTTGCCGGTACCTTCCATGATGCCCGGGATTTCTTTGAACTGGCGGCGTACTTCTTCTACCATGCTCATAGCGGCTTCACCTACAGCGCGGATGGCGAGGGAGGAGAAGATAAAGGGGATCATGGCGCCGATAAAGAGACCGGCCAGTACATCTGCATGATAGATATCGATACCACTGATGCGGGCCACGCCTACGAATGCGGCAAAGAGGGCCAGTGCAGTCAGTGCTGCGGAAGCGATAGCAAAACCCTTTCCGGTAGCGGCAGTGGTGTTACCTACTGCGTCGAGGATGTCTGTTTTTTCACGTACTTCTTTTGGCAGTTCGCTCATTTCAGCGATACCACCTGCGTTATCGGCAATAGGACCGAATGCGTCAATGGCCAGCTGCATCGCTGTAGTCGCCATCATACCGGCTGCTGCGATAGCTACGCCATACAGACCTGCACAGGCATAAGAACCATAAATACCCGCTGCGAGTACGATGATCGGCAGCAAGGTGGATTCCATACCAACTGCCAGACCAGCAATGACGTTTGTGGCATGACCGGTGGATGACTGACGGATAATAGACAGTACCGGACGTTTGCCCATGGCGGTGTAGTATTCGGTGATGATACTCATGAGGGTACCTACTGCCAGACCTACGAAAATAGCGCCTACAACACCGTTCTGGGTGATGGCTTTTACGTTTTCTTTCAGTACGCCGGTGCCATCTTCTACGTAGTCACGTTTGAGGTAGATGGATTCAGCAGGCAGAATATAATATACGAGTGCTGCACTGGCAATTGCTGAGAGTACGATAGAGCCCCAGTTACCCATATTCAGCGCCCTTTGTACAACGCTGGTATTCAGTCCTGCATTTTCAGATATTCTGACGAAGAAGGTGGCTATAATTGAGAATACGATACCAATACCTGCGATCAGCATTGGTAAAATGATAGGAGCAACGCCGCCGAAGTTATCGCGGGAGGTTACTTCACTGCCAAGCACCATGGTGGCGAGTACGGTAGCAACGTATGAACCGAAAAGGTCAGCGCCCATACCGGCTACGTCTCCTACGTTATCGCCTACGTTATCGGCAATGGTGGCAGGGTTGCGCGGATCATCCTCAGGGATGCCGGCTTCCACTTTACCTACGAGGTCAGCGCCTACGTCGGCTGCTTTTGTATAGATACCACCACCTACACGTGCAAACAGGGCGATACTTTCCGCACCAAGCGAGAAGCCGGTCAGCACTTCGATGGTTTTAATCATTTCTTCTGAATTGGCGCTCGCGCCGAAATATGCTCTGAGGAGGATGAACAGTCCGCCGAGACCTAACACGGCCAGACCGGCTACACCCATTCCCATTACTGAACCACCTGTGAAGGATACTTTCAGTGCGTTGGATAGACTGGTACGTGCTGCCTGCGCAGTGCGTACGTTCGCTTTGGTTGCTATCTTCATTCCGATGAAACCTGCAGTAGCAGAGAACACGGCGCCGATAACAAAGGCAATGGAGATAATCCAGTCAGAATTGTGGTTTGTTGCGCCCATATAACCGAGGAGGAGAGCGGCAATAATAACAAAGTAAGTAAGGATCTTGTATTCAGCTTTGAGAAATGCCATCGCTCCTTCTGCAATGTGCTGGGCGATCTCTTTCATTTTTTCATTGCCGGCGTCCTGGCGGGATACCCAGGAACTTCGGATAGCAGTAAATAACAAGGCTAGTAATCCAAAACATGGAACGAGGTAAACGATATTCATATACGTGATTTTAACAATTCCTATAAATATAACCTTTTATCGAGTATTTATCATGGGGTTTTGGCGCGGGAAACGGGGCAAAAAAGGGGTTAACAGGATAGCCGTCTGCGCAGTTCCAGGAAGCTTTTTCCAAGGAACTCAACAATATCTTCCGCTATCATGGCTTCTTCTGAACGTTCTGCTGCGGCGTGGTCGCCGGAGAGTCCATGCAGCCAGACGCCCATGAGCATCGCCTCCCTGGGAGTGTAGCCCTGCGCCAGCAGGGAAGTGAGTATGCCGGTGAGTACATCACCACTGCCACCTGTGGCCATACCTGGGTTGCCGGTGGTATTGAACCAGATGGAGCCATCCGGGAAAGCCATCGCAGTATAGCGGCCTTTCAGCAGGATGTTTAGTTTTCTTTTAACGGCATTTGCTGAGAGTAATTCCAGTCGTTCCACATCATTGGCTGTTTTACCGAACAGCCGTTCAAATTCCTTCGGATGTGGCGTCAGAAGCGATCCTGGGGGTATTTTATCCAGCATGGCTGGCGAAGACCCTAAGATGTTCAATGCGTCGGCATCAATGACCATTGGCTGATGAAAGTGCTCCAGTAGTTTTTCGAAGGCCCAGCAGGTACCTGCGGCAGTGCCGAGTCCGGGGCCGATACCGATCGTTTTATATTTAGCGGCGGCTTCCGCATTGGGAATATGCGTATGGAAGCTGGAGCTATGGTCTTTTTGTTCGTCGATGAAACACATGGCGCCGGGGCTGGATATTTGTATGATATCATATCCACATCCGGGTATGTGACAGGAGAGGAGTCCGACGCCTGTACGGAGACAGGCTTTGGCGCTGAGTACGGCCGCGCCCATCTTTCCTTCGCTGCCTGCGATCAACAGGGCATGTCCGAATGTGCCTTTATGGGAGAAGGGTTTCCGCGGACGGTAGATATTTTTTATCTGAAGTGCATCTGTGATATGGAAACGGGAGGGCGTCTGCGCAATATAATCGGGTGAAAGATCTATCGGCAGGATGCAGATATCTCCTACAAATGTTGCGTTTTCCGGCAGGAGGAAGGCCAGTTTATAGAATTCAAAGCTAAGGGTATGATCTGCCCTGATAACGGTAGTGTTGAGCGAAGAAGCGTCTGCCTGCAAACCCGAAGGAATGTCTATGGCAACTACTTCATGCGCGGCCTTCAGATCATTGAGTTGTCCGATGACGGCTGCGGTCCAGCCTTCGACGGGACGGCTCAGTCCTGTGCCCAGTATAGCGTCTACAATAAGGGCTTGTGCATCAGGCTGTGGCAACAAACCATTCTCCGGGATATCATGTATGGCCGAAGGATATTGTTGTTGTAACGCATTACGGTTAGCCGTATGATCGGCAGAGGCTTTGGAGCTGTGATGCAGTACGTAGGCATGTGCGTCATAACCACGGTTGCGGAGCAGGCGGGTGATAGCGAGTCCGTCGCCACCGTTGTTGCCCAGTCCGCAGTATACATACACAGGGGTATACTCGCTGTAATGCCGGCAGATCCAGGCAGTGCAGGCGATGGCCGCTTTCTCCATAAGATCCAGGCTGCTGATGGGGGTTTGCCTGATCGTGTAAGCGTCTGCTTCGCGAATCTGTTGTGCTGTGAATATTTTCATGGTTATTATCTGCCGCAAGGCATAGCTTATAAATATAAGCAAAAAAAAACGACCATACCGCACTGCGGTATGGTCGCCTGATATTGTTACTGTAAAGGGAGCGATTAGAAAGTATACCTAACTGATGCACCACCGATTTCTTCTCCTACGAAGTGAGTACCACCGTTGAAGTTGAAATATGGTTTCAGGTCAGCGCTCACTACCAGCGGAATGTTTTTGAATTTGTATTCCAGACCTACGATACCGTCCAGACCAGCGCTTACGTAAGTACCGTCGCCATGTCTCCAGTAATTGTCATAGTCGTAATCGCGGCGATCGTAAACACCTACGTGTGCACCACCACCGAAGTACAGGTGAAATTCTGGTTTAGGGAATGGGGCGATATGGTATTCATACAGACCGGTGAAGGTTACGTTCCTTCTGTTGCTAACGTTGGTAGTTACCAGACCTTCAATTGCGTGAGGACCAGTAAAGAAGTGTTTAATGGTTCCACCTACCAGCCATGGGTTTACTCTTAAACCTACTGCGTTTTCGTAGCCAAAATCTCCGGAGCTGCTGCGTCTCTTTTGTGCATTTGCCGTCACTGTCATTAATGTGATCAAGCCAAATAGTAACACAATTTGTTTCATAATTATAACTGTTTAAAAGAATGCTTAATAGGTTTTTCCTCTCTTACCTTCCGAAGGTATATCGTACGGATAACGCAAAATCCGTGAGATCGGAAGAGGTGTTGAAGTGAATAGCCGGTTTCCAGTCAAGACTCAGGTTCAGCGGCAGTGAAGGGAAGGTATAATCCATTCCTCCTATGCCATCCACGCCTGCTATAAATTTCATATTCCCATCCGTTTTGCGGGAGCCCATATGTGCGCCGCCTCCGATAAACCATCCCAGACCTTCCGTCGTTTGCGGAGAGAGATCGAAATGGCGTTCATAGAGACCGGTCACGGTAAAAGTCCCGGAATAAACGCCGGCTATACCTTCAACAGCATTGGCATCGCTAAAAAAATAACGTGCGGTAGCGCCGAATGGCAGGCCAAGACGTAATCCTAATTGCGGATTACCTTTTGTTTGTGCATTCACAGTTTGAATACACACTCCAAGTAGCAGGGTTATGAACAGACGCTTCATAAATTATTGCATTGCTTCGCAATAACGATGCCAAGATACAGATTATTATTATTGCTATAGTAAATAAAGGTTATGCAGATCGTCTGAGAAAGACATATCCAATTAGCCCCGAAAAGAGGGAAGCCGCTATGATGGCTATTTTAGAAGTGATCTGCCAATCGGCTTCCGTATAGGCCAGGGTAGCAATAAATATGGACATGGTAAATCCGATGCCCGCGATCATGCCTATACCAAGCATCTGCGGCCAGTTGGCGCCATCCGGCAGGGTCGCCAGTCGCAGACGGGTAGCCAGGAACGAAAAGAGGAAGATACCTAATGGTTTCCCGATCACCAGTCCGGCCAGTATGCCATAACTGATAGAGCTGGTAAATGCCTGCCATATGTCGGGCGGAAAAACAATCGCAGTGTTGGATAAGGCAAAAACCGGCATGATGACAAAGTTTACGGGGTCATGCAGCCAGTGTATCAAACGGGATATTTTTGAAAGAGGCATGCAACTGGCAAGTAATACACCTGCTATCGTCGCATGAATGCCGGAATTATATATACAATACCATAATATCAGGCCGGGTATAAAATAGCACCATAAGCGGCGTACTTTAAATACATTCAGGAGGATAAGTACTCCCATTACACCGGCAGCTGCGATCAGATAGCCGGTTTGTATACCAGCGCTATAAAAGATAGCAATTGTTACAATGGCTCCCAGGTCATCGATGATGGCGAGGGCAGTAAGAAATATTTTAAGAGACAAAGGTACACGGTCACCTAACAGAGAAAGGATACCCAGAGAAAAAGCGATGTCTGTCGCCATTGGTATTCCCCAACCATTGGCAAATGGCGTATTTCCATTGAAAAGTGCGAAGATGATTGCGGGACAAAGCATTCCTCCCAGCGCAGCGATAATGGGCAATAAGGACTGGCGGAGGGAAGATAATTCACCGATAGTCACTTCTCTTTTTATTTCCATGCCGACCAGGAAGAAGAAGGGCACCATCAGTCCGTCGTTGATCCAATGCAACAGTGTATGCGGGAGGTGCAGGGCCGGGATAGGTATATGTACTGCAGTATCCCACCAGGCAAGGTAGGATTGCTGCCAGGGAGAGTTGGCCAGTATTAAAGAAACAGCGGTGCAAATGATCAATACAATCCCTACTGCACGGCTATCATGTAAAAATTCGTAGATGGGTGATAATAATCTTTTTATCAAAACTCGTCGTCTTCTTTTTTAGGCGCCTCCTCTTCCTTTTTCTTTACATCTCCGGCAGTACCGAACAATTCATACTTGCTCTTTGGTCTGCGTTTAATGTCCCAGTGGAAGTTTTCCAGTTTCATCTGGTCCATCGGGCGCTGTCCGAAAGGATACATCGTCCCTTCCGGATCTTTGATGAATGAGATTGTATGCAGTTGTCCTTCTCTGAAATAGATATTGATGACACCACTCAGGGTCCGGTTCACACTCACATAGGCGCTGTCGTCGTCCTGAACGTAGTAGATGCTTTCGGCGTTACCGTCCACGTGCATCCAGTCAATGGCTTGTCCGGCAAAGTAACCGGTGATCTGGTTTCCCTTGATCTGGTTATACATATTACGTCCTGCTTCTTTTACGAGTAGTCCGTTCTGGTCCAGCAGCAGTTTGTCTGCCTTCTGGTTTTTGGTATACATAAAGATCGTGTCTCCGCTCAGCTGTGTTTCATTGGCCCATAATACCGGGTTTCTGTAGAAACGGAAGATAGAATCTTTGCCGGAATAATACAAGCTATCTGCTACTCCCTGGAGGGAGTCAGAATAGATACGCACATTGTGCCAGGCTCTGATGAACCGGATTTCGGTAGTATCCTGTTTCTGTGCGCTGGTATCAGCAGGCAGTGTCAGGGCTTTGGCCATGCCGCTGGTATCATTTGGTATAGACAAGGCTTTTGCCTTCATGATGCCGATAGAATCTTTCGCCAGTACGATGCCTGCCGGATGCGGCAGTTTACTGGTATCTTTTGCCAGTGCGGCCGCTTTTTCTTTGAAGGCGATTAAGACGGAGTCTTTGGACAATACGATACTATCCGGTTTGAGCGCTTTGGTACTGTCGACCAGTTTGGCCAGTGCGTCCGGTAGTTTCGGAATTGTATCAGGTCCGGGCGGAGCGACCATAACTGCTTGCTTTTTAGCATTTTCGGGATCTATGGCGTTCTGTAATCTTCTGGCGAATGCGGAAGTATCGGATGGAATGTCCGGTATTGAGTCTGGCAGTGCTGCTTTGACCGAGTCTGGTATGACCGGCGGACTCACTTTCTGCACTGGCAGGGAGCGGCGGCCACGGGTTACGGGCTTCACGGTGTCGGCGGTGACTTTTACAATGACTGTATTCGTGTCTTTCTTAACGATACCGGAATAGAGACTATCTGCCGCGAGGAAGAGGGTATCTTTCTCCCTTTCCAGGATCATCAGCGGATGCTGGGTGGCCAGGACGGTTTTCTCTATCTGATTTACGGTACCATAGTTGGAGAGCAGGGTCATTTTCTGCGCGGTATCGCGGTAGATCATGTTTCCCACGGCGTAAGCCAGACCGGTACGTTTATCCATCGTGATCCTGTCGGCGGTGATGGTAGCGGTACTATCCTCGATGGTAGGCCGGCTGTCGAAATTACCCTCGCCTGTTTCGGTATTATATTCACCGGAAGTCGTGTACATGACGCTCTTGCCATCGTTGATGGTGGTGGGCGCCAGGATAGTGGCTATTTTGGTGGCGGTGTTATATAATAAAGTATCGGTAGTGAGGGTGTATTGCGGATCGACCAGCAATACGTTGTAGTTAAAGTATACGTCTTTGGTATCTGCGTAATAATAACCTTCCTGGCTGGTGAGTACACTTTTACCGTTGACCAGTTTACCTCCTTTTACATAAGTGCCGATACGGGCATTCATGTCGTAGAGGAGTTCCGGACCGGAGAGGGTGACTTTACCGTCGGTCAGCCGGGCATTATCGCGCAGGGTGGCCAGGCGGGTATTTCCTTCGTAGTGAAGGTATTCGCCATAGATGTGAATACTATCGGCCTGATTAATATGTATATGACCATAAGCATCCAGCACATTTTCTTTTCTGTTGATCAATGCACTATCGCAATAGAATAAAGTATTTCCCTGACGGAAAATGGCATTACCGATAAACCTGTTCAGCTGTACGCTGTCTTTTGTGAGTACATTCAGTTTATCGGACTGAATGATATGAATAACCTGTGTGGTGTCTTTCTGCGAAGGTTCTGCTTCCTGCGCCCTGGCAGTGAAGATGCCTCCCAGAAATAGTCCGGCAAGGAGAAGCCCGCATTTTGCTAAGTGCTGCATTTTCAAGATTATAGTGCCTTCGCGGTGTCAGATGGTATGGGCTGTACTTTCGCTTTTTTACCGAACAGGGAGAAGTGTACGTAACGTTTTGGATTCACGCGCAGATCTTCCAGCAGTTTGTTCAGGTTACTGAGTGAGTTTTGCAGATTATTATATACCTGCTTGTCGTTCAGCATGAGGCCTACGGAACCGTCGGTACTATTTAATTTGGTAATTGTTTCGTTCAGGCGTGTGGACAGCTGATGTAATTGCACCAGTGTTTTATCGAGTTCACCGTTTGCGAGGGCGGCAGTTGTTTTTTCTGCGTTACCAAGTATGGCGGTGATTTTATCGTTATTGTTTTTAAGATTAGCGGTCAGTGCTTCCAGGTTGTCGAACGTCGCCTTTACATTTCCGTGCTGAGGGTCCAGCATACCATTTAAAGAGGCGGAGGTACGGGTAAAGTTGTTCATGGTGGTATTCAGGTGAGCGATGGCTTCACGCAGGTTACCTTTTGTAGACGGATCGAAGATGGAATTGACGGTGAGCAGAACGGAGTCTACGGAACCCAGGGTACCTTCAAGTTTTTTCACGAGCGGGTTCAGTTGTTCTTTGAGTGCGTCGGTGATGGAACCATCGACAGCGGCATAGATGGTATCGCCGCTTTGCAGATAGGCATTGGCGTTACCGAAGTCGATCTGTACGGTTTTGGTACCTAACAGGTCGCTGGAGATGCGTGCCACTGAGTTTTGCGGGATGTCGATCTTTTTGGTGATACGCAGTTCCACCAGGATCCTTCCGGCGTTCTTATCCATGATTTCCAGGTTAGACACGCTACCTACCACGAGTCCGTTCACCTGAACGGTTGCGGATGGTTGAAGGCCATTTACCTGGGTATATACGGCGTAAATTTTCTTACTGGTTGAAAAAAGGCTTTTTCCCTTTAACAAATTAAAACCCAAAATCAGCAATGCAATTGATATAGCTGCAAGGACGCCTACTTTGGTTTCGTTAGATACTTTAAGCATAGAATACGTTATACGTTGCTACAAAAATAATCAAAAAAGGTTGCGGGCAATCACAATCCGGATGCCGGGCGTCTATACCAAATCTGATACCGTTTTCGATGACGGCAGGCAAATATGCAGCTTTTCGGGAGAAATTAATCTAATATATTGTTAAAGGAGATCTTGGGGCGGGTCAGGTAACGGGAATGTGTGTGGTGTATTGGCTAGGTTGGAGTGGTTTATCTGCTGGCGATACGGTTATTATCTGCGGTTACTACGGTGGCGTTCCAGAAGCCTGCTTTTTTTGCTTTGCTGAGTGCGATGTTGGCTTCTTTTTCGGTTTTGAAGTTCACCCAGGTATATTTATTAAGGGTTTTGCGGTTGATGACGACTGACACCCGGACGATCGTGCCGCGTAAGTCTTTGAAGACGGGAGCGCTGCGGGTATATTTTTTATCGGTAACGACCAGCTGTATATCATATTTAAAGCTGACTTTAGGAATAGAAGGGATAGCAGCGGGAGCAGATCCGGCTGCTGCCAGCTGGCCTTTGGTACTGCTCTGTCCTACCAGGACCGCTTTCCGGAAGCCAAGCTGCTTTGCCTGACGCAAAGCAGCATTGACTTCTGCCTGGGACCGGAAACTGCCCCATATATATTTATACTTATTGATCTTTTTACTGTTGGCGACCAGCTGTTCTTTTCGGATGGTTCCCCTTAGTTTATTAAAGATAGCGGCGTCCCGGGTGTACTTTTTGTCACTGACGAGCAGCTGGATATCATATTTATAGGCGGGCGCTTCCGGTTCTTTCCGGACAGCTACCTGACGGGTAGCTGTTTTGTTCTTTGAGCTGGATGCAACTGCCGCCGGGGTCTTTGTTTTTGTGGCTGCTACCGCATTCCGGGCATCATTGCTCCTGGATTTAGGGGAGCGGTAGCTGACAGGAGTGGACTGTTCGGAGGAAGCGGGAGCGGCAGACTGCCTGTCTTCGGGCGCGCTGTAACGGCCCAGTTCATCTTTATAACGTTTGATGGCTTTGAAGATACAGGCAGCGGCTTCCTGTTGTCCTTTGTCGGAGTTCAGGTAGTCTTCTTCTTCCGGATTGCTGATAAAGCCCAGTTCCACCAGTACGCTTGGCATGGCGGTAGCCTGGAGGACCCAGATACCTTTTTCATCACGCTGACGGGCGCCACGGCTGATACGGCCTACATTGGTGAATTCGTCTTCAATGAGGGTAGACAGGCGAAGGCTCTGGTCGAAATAGGCGTTACGAAGGGTATTTAATAATATAAAGGTTTCAGGATCAGACATATCCAATACGGAATTCGCATCTTCCGAGTTGGCGTCCAGCATGATTACGGAGCTTTCTTTCAGTGATTCTGTTTTGGCATTGTTCTTACCGGTAGCCCATACATAGGTTTCGGTACCCTGGGCGGTGCTTGGTGAGGTAGCATAGATGGCTCTTTTTACGGGCACTTTCTTTTTACCTTTCTTGATATAGACGGTTTTGTAGCCGGTCACTCTACGGGTAGGACCTGCTGAGTTACAGTGAATTGAAATAAAAAGGTCTCCTTTTTCCCTGTTGGCGATAATCGCTCTTTCATTCAGGTCGGCACGGAGGGTGGAGCCCAGGGCGTTCCTGGTCTTACGCGTATATACTACACGTACGTCCTTCATGTTTTCCTCGATGATCTTCCCCAGTTTCAGGGCCACGTCCAGCACTACACCTTCTTCGGTAGAAAACTTGCCACGGGCGCCAGGTGTCTGCGCACTATGGCCTGGATCGATAATGATGGTCCTGAGCGGAGGATTTTGTTTTTTGCCAATAAGAGGTCGGTTCGTCGCGTAAAGTAGGATAGTCCCCAGGAAGATGGCACATCCGAAAAATATCCAAAATCGGTTCCAGCGCATGATTCAGTTTTTATATAATTTAATGGGCGTTAGTATTCTGTTAAATTGTTCAGGGAGCGCAGCGTCCGCTTTGTTCCTTGGATTGTCGTTCGTATTTTGTCCTTCGATAAATGACTGGATGCTTTGTTTGGCCTGGCGCTCATTTTCGTTTTACAATTGATAATAATTTGTATAAAATCTTGTAGGTTTGTGCCCGCTTAACACATGCACCTGAATTACAAAAATAATTATAAAAAGTTTTTGCGACGGATATACCTGACTTTTGCAGGTATATTAATTGCCATTCCTTTTATAATAAACGCAGTAGCAACTCCCGCGCCAAATGCCGGAGGACGTTTTAACAAAAGTTTCACAGATACCGTACCAAAACCGGATACGAAACCTGTCGTTCCTGATACTAACAAACTGCCTCAGAAAGAGGCGCCGGTTAGTACTGAGGAGCCGAAGGCGACCGAAGAAGGTTTCCCTGACGAGAATACCGGTACGGATAGTCTGGATTTACCAAAGGTATCGAAAGATAGTCTGGAAGCGCCTATTACTTATAAGGCAAAAGACTCTATCGTCCTCCTCGTACCGGATAAACGTTTCTATTTCTATGGTACTGCCAATACCAAATATCAGAAAACGACACTGAATGCAGAGCGTATGACCTATAACCAGGCTACGGGTATTATGGAAGCTACCACAGCGACCGATACTGCCGGTAAACCTTATGGACGCCCGCAACTGGAAGATAATGGACAGGCTTTCGACTCAGATACCCTGAGAGTGAATATCGCAACACATCGTGCAAAGATCATCCATACGCGTTCACAGTATGGGGAAGGATTTGTGTTGAGTGAGCAGACCAAACGCGAACCTGACAACAGCATCTTTGGTTACAAAAACGGTTATACTACCTGTAATCTGGATACGCCTCACTTCCAGTTCAGGGCTAATAAAATCAAGGTAATTCCTGATAAACTGGTTATATCCGGTCCTGCAAATCTTGAGATCGAGGGTGTCCCAACGCCTTTATTTATACCTTTTGCCATATTCCCGATCACACACGGACAACAATCAGGTATCCTGGTGCCGAGTTATATCGTGAATGCACAAAAGGGGATGGGTTTACAGAACGGTGGTTATTATATAGGTCTGGGTGATAATTTTGATATGACCCTGCGTGGTGAGATCTATTCTTATGGTAGCTGGCAGTTAATGGCCAGTCCTACTTACCGCAAGCGTTATCATTATAATGGTGGTTTTACCCTGAGTATTGCCAATACCCGTTTCGGTGATCCGGCAGTAAAATCAGAGTTCACCAAATCCCGTGACTTCCGTTTTACCTGGAATCATAGTATGGACAGCAAGGCCCGTCCGGGTATCACCTTCGGTGCGAATGTGAACTTCGGTACGGCAAAGTTCAATACCTATAACGTATTTGACTATGCTTCGCGCGTGACCAATACTTTATCATCATCCATCAACTTTTCAAAGACCTGGCAGGGTAAGCCTTTCAACTTTACCTCCAGCCTTTCACACTCACAGAACCTGACCACCCGTGACGTGAACATCGCATTCCCGTCAGCCACATTTACCATGAATACTATCTATCCTTTCCAGCCAAAAGAAGTGATAGGCAAAGCGAAATGGTATCATAAACTGGGGATAGGGTATAATGGTACCCTGAATAACAGTGTGACCTTTAAGGATTCTGTGTTTGGTAAGTCGAAGATGTTTGATGCGTTGCAGTCAGGTGTGAAGCACTCCCTGCCTATTTCATTCTCCATTCCGGTGTTCAAGAACTTTACCCTGTCACCGGGTGTGAGTTATTCAGAATACTGGTTTACCAAAAAGACAATCAGGACCTGGAATCCCGGAAAGCGTGTCAGCATTGACTCCCTGGGTGGCATCGATACAACGTACGAATCCGGGTTTTATACCGCCAGACAGGCAAGTGCCAGTATTTCACTGTCCACTGCTGTGTATGGTATGTATCAGTTCAGCAAGACTTCCAAGATCAAGGCCATCCGACACGTGATGCGCCCTACGATCAGTATGAGTTACCAGCCTGACCTGGCCAAAGACGCTTATTATTATCTGCAGTATAACAGAGAAGGGGAAACTTTAAGACAATCTTACTTCCTCAGTTCTTCGGTGGGTGTACCTTCAGACGGGCGGGCCGGATCGATCTCCTTCGGATTAGATAACAACCTGGAAATGAAGGTCTTCTCTAAAAAGGATACCTCTGCCAACCATGAGAAGAAGATCAAGCTGCTGGATGGTTTTGGTATCAATACATCCTATAACCTGCTGGCAGACAGCTTTAAACTGGCCCCGTTCAGTATCTATGCGCGTACCAACCTGTTTGATAAACTGAACATTACAGCCAGCGGTAGTATTGATCCGTACGAGGTAAACTCACGTGGCAGAAGACTGGATAACTATGTATGGAACACCGGTAAACTGAGCCTTGGGCGCCTGACAAATGCGAGCATCGCTATGAGTACCTCATTCCAGTCGCAGGACAAGAAAGCAAAAGATAAAGAACAGCAGATCAATAATATAGAAAACGAACAGAGTACAGATGCGGCTTTCCAGGCACAACAGCGTCAGCTGGAGCAGGTAAGAAGAAATCCGGGTGAATATGTGGATTTCGATATTCCATGGAAGCTGGATCTGTCTTATAGTATGACTTATTCCAAACAGATCCTTGTTGACTCGGGTGGCGTTGTAAATACTTTCAACCAGTACCTTAGCTTTAACGGTGATTTCAGTCTGACGCCAAAATGGAAGATCGGTGTAACCAGTGGTTATAACTTTAACGAGCAGAAGCTGGCTTATACCAATATGTATATTTCCCGTGATCTGCACTGCTGGCAGATGTCGATCAACCTGGTGCCAATCGGTACATATCGTCAGTTCAGTATTACGATCAGTCCGAAGTCAGGTATTCTAAGAGATCTGAGGATCAACCGATCGCGAACGTTCTACGATTTGTAGTTACGCGGTTAGTGAAAGATATAAAAACGAAGAAGGCGCATATCATATGCGCCTTCTTCGTTTTTATATAGACGGCTTGTGCCTTTTAATGATGCAGTTTATGCTTTTTGTTTCCAGTGTTGTTCGATATGCTCCCACATCGTTTTAAACACCCTTTCTTTTAATGATTCCAGATCAGCGGATGTCAGTGCTGTCGTATCCACCGGCGCCAGAAAATGAATATCTATTGCGTGCGGAAGGGCATAAAATACTTTCCCCGGCGGCATAATCTTACGCGTATTAAAAATAACGGCCGGCAGGATCGGTTTGTGGGTTTCGATGGCCAGTGTAAATGCGCCGTCGTAGAAAGATTTCAGCGGATCGTCGGTTTTGTTACGCGTACCTTCCGGGTATAACAGCATGTGTACGCCGTCGCTGAGCACTTCTTTCATTTCTGCTACGCTACGTTTCCGGCTTTCCGGATCATGCCTGTTCACCAGCACGGAACCTACCTTATACATGATACCGAAGATAGGCGCCTTCTTCATTTCTTCTTTGGCCAGGCTCTTGCTGGCAGCAGGAATGGCGTAGGTAGTGGTGGGAACGTCCATCATGGAATTGTGGTTACACACGATGATGTAGGGCTGATCGGAATCGAAGTATGCTTTGCCTTTCACCCTTACCGGACAAAAGATCAATGGCATGTATACATGCATCCAGGCCCGTCCGAGGGTCATGAAATAACGGATATTCCTGGGTCCAGGAAGTAATGAGACCAGCCACATAGGCAGCAGCATGATCAGCATAGTGCAGATAAAGACGATCAATGCATAAGTAGCGTATAACCTGGCCAGGAGGTTCGTAAGCCATTTCATATCTGTCGGAGTTATTCTTGAGTCCCTGTAATTTATATATAAATATAGGGACTATCTCCTATATATGCGTACATGCCTGCGGCGGACGTACTAAAAAAGCCTATTTGCTTTCGGGATGCTCGCGTTTCCAGTCATATCTGAAATAGCGGGCGAGGTCTTTGATGTATCTGAAGTAATCGTATTCTGTATCGTATTCAAGGATCTGGTAGTAGCTGGGGCGATAGCGTTGCATAAAGGCTTCCAGGGCGGTGGAATCGCTGATTCCGGTCAGTTTTTTTACCAGGGCTTTATTGAAACGGTGATTGACGTAATCTTCCTGTTCCAGTTCTATCAGGTGATCTCTGAATCGTTCCATTCTTTTGATCTTCCGCATGGAGAGCAGGGCGTCGAGGTTGAAGCCTACGACCGTACTGCCGGTGCTGATATATTCCGGACTGAAGTTAAATACCTTCTGATATTCCATACGGTTGGCGATGGAATCCATCTGATAAGTTCTTCTTTTTTCTTCCACGATAACAGTAGGCAGGGTCGTAACGTCTACGTGTATTTTTGTATCGAAAGGACGGTTACGCGGGATTTCCGCTACCGGAATTTTCATGGTGGCTTTTCCCTGGTAGGAGAAGCTGAGGGAATCGGCAGGGGCCATATTGAGGCTATAGCGACCCAGGGAGTCGGTAACGGTACCGCCGCCACTGGAACTCATAACGCTGACATAGGGCATACCAAAACGGCCGGAACGATCGTATACTGTACCGTATACCCGTACCTGCGCTGTGGCGATTCCGCCTGCCAGCACCAGTATAAAAAACAGGACCGTTTTTAGTAAAAGGGTAGAATTACTCATTATGGGCTAAGCTAAGGCAGCTAAAAAAGATAATCAAGAATACGTGAAATATTAACATTTCATTTTAGATGAACGGTCACCTGGGAGGGACAGACAGCCTATAAAACCTTATTGCGCCTGATCCTGCTGAGGGATTGCGGGGTGATACCCAGATAAGAGGCGACGTCGCTCAATTGTACCCTTCTGGCGATATCCGGTTGTTTTTCCAGGAAGAGCTGATAGCGGGCTGTGGAATCGAGGCCCAGGTAGGCATTACGGGTGTTGATTTTTTCCAGTAAGGCTTGTTGTATACGTGCATCTATCAGGGGTTTCAGCAGGGGATATGTCTTATAAAGGTCCAGCAGTGCGGCTCTGTCAATCATCATCACTTCCAGTTCACAGGCTGCTACGATTGATTCATGTGCGAGTGTCTGGGTCATAAAGCTGTTAAGGATGGTACAAAAGTGATTTTCATTCACGAAAAAGTAGGTCACGTCGTTACCATTGTCTCCCTGTACCAATATCCTGAGCACGCCTTTGCAGATAAAAAACAATTGTCTGCAAACATTTCCCGAATGGAACAGCACTTCTCCTTCTTTGAAGGTCTTACGATCAAAGGTATGCAGGATCTCCGCCTGTTCTGTTGCAGAAAAGGTATTGCCTGGTTGAAGATAATTGAATAGCTGGCTGTCCATGTAGCAAATATCTGCAATTTGATGCAGTTATTCCTTTTTTACCATTTGTTCAGTGTCTGGAATTCTGCCGGGGCGACCTTTGACATATCAAACGAATAATCATGGAAAAACAGACTAAGAAACAGACATTGGAAGGTCAGCGGGTGATTATACTGGGAGCAAGTTCCGGTATAGGATTGGCAACAGCTATTGCCGCTGCGGAAGAAGGCGCAAAGGTAGTTATCGTATCAGGTAATCAGCAGCGTATTAACGAGGCGCTGAAACAATTGCCGGCTGGTAGCGAAGGGTATGCCGTTGACCTGTCACATGAAGAAAACATCCGCGCTTTCTTTGAAGGGGCGGGGAGCTTTGATCACCTGATTTATACAGCAGGCGAGAACCTGACTTTACAGGAGATCAACAAAACCAACATCGCGGATGCACAGCGATTTTTTAATGTACGTTACTGGGGTGCTTTTGCTGCTGTAAAATATGCGGCTCCGCATATCAGAAAAGGTGGTTCTATCAATCTTACCGGTGGTAATTCAGGTCAGCGTCCGAATGCAGGATGGGGCGTAGCATCCAGTATCTGTATGGCCATGGAAGGGTTCACCCGCGCTATGGCAGTAGAACTGGCGACTGTGAGAGTGAACCTGGTTGCGCCTGGCGTAGTGAGAACCAATTTGTGGAATGGTATGCCGGAGGCAGACAGAGAAAATATTTTTACGACGCTTGGGAATGCATTGCTGGTGAAGAGAGTGGGTGTATCGGAAGATATTGCGCAGACATTTGTGTATATGATGAAGCAGGCATTTGCGACAGGGCAGGTGCTGACTGTTGATGGTGGCGGGGTGTTAGTTTAATTAGGAATTAGGAATTAGGAATTAGGAATTAAGAATTCAGTGGCAAGGTGCTGCTGTGAAAATAAAAGCGGACGATTCTTCTTGCAGAAGGGATCGTCCGCTTTTATGATTATTGCATTATAATAAATGTGTATATTTATTACTTCCCAATGGCAGCAAGTGTCCGAATAACCAAATAGATTTTATTCCATGAAGACTAATAACAAACTATCAACTGAGGACAAACAATTAATTGAAGAACATTTAAACGGTGATCTTTATAGTAAAACAGACCCGGAAAACCAGATCAGACCAGAGATATCGCCGGTTGATTATTACAGATTGCATAATATGGATTTTAACTGGGCGGTATTAAGTCCGTTGTCAAAAATGGTCGCTGAATATCTGGAGCAAAACCAGTTAGACCTGACAGAAGCGATTGCTATAACATCACCTGAACAAAAGTTGCTGTTCTTCTGGTGGTATTTAGATGGTCAGGTGACAAATGGCGGTTTCAGCCAATTTATCGACAATGGCTATGATAAATATTTCCCGCCGGTTTTAAACGGCTTAAAGCTATTGCCCAATAAAAAATATTATGAGCTGGTTGAAAAGGTGTATTTCCGTTATCTGAAAGGAAGGCTCAGCACTATTAATCAAAACAACATTCCTTATTTCAAAATAAACGCACAATTATATAAGGATGTTGAGGCTTTCATCAGAGAGCATCAGGAGCAGTTTATTAAACCAATAGATAAAAAATATACCGGCCGGTTGGAGTACAGGACTGGTAATATTTTAGAAGTTTTAGAAGTAAAGAAAGGCGTGCCGGAAGGGAAATATGAAAAATATGTGGACGATGTGAAAGTGGAGGAGATAGTCTATCGTAAGGGTAAGCAGGTTGCTGAAAAGAAATTTAAAGAAGGGCTGCCATACGAGGAGACAAGAAGTGATGATACTGTTAAGAACATGGAACATACACTGAAATACTATCCGAACGGGCAATTAGAATCACATACGAAAAAAATAGTAAAAGACAGCTATAATTCCAATATGGTATTCAAAGATAGATTTTATGATACCGGCATCATAAAAGCGCAATATTGGGAGGACGAAACGGAAAAAATTCACATCAAGAGATATTTTGATGATGGACAGATCAGAAGTTACCACACACTTAAAAAAATTGAGAATGAACGCTTCAACAAATTGAGTGAATACCTGATTTGTTTTGACGAAAACAGAAAGGAAACATTAATTAACGGGAATGGTATTTTTTATGATTATGATTTTAAAGAAGAAAACAGCAGATTTTCATTTTATAGTTATGTGGTGAATTGTGAAAACTATTTATCTAATGGCGAATCAATTGGTTACCAGAATGGAAAATTGTGGCTTAAAAGAACCTTTATTAATGGGATAGAACACGGTTTGAATATTGAATATGATGACAATGGTAATGAAGAGGCTATAAGAGAATATGAAAGTGGAAAGTTTGTGCGGGTAGTGAAACAAAAATAAAATTTAATAAAATGTATTCATGTAATGGGCCAGTCTCTTCAGCGAGGTATGGCCCATTTTTTTCTGCACTACATCCGTGGGCGGCGACTTAGATAATTTGACTGACATTTCTTCTCAGCCGCCCAATTAAATATCTTTCTTTGCTGAATAAATAGTTGTAACATTGATAGAGCCCGAATCTAAATCTGTCAGCCTGATCTAAATCGAGTCAATCAAATTCGCAGAACTTTTTTTTGAGAGCCTAATGTATACCGACGTTTAAGTGAACGCTGTAGCTATTCAATAACTTTTCCTGTGGTATCCTATGTAGTAAGCATGGTGATGATGTTCTGCGCCCATATAATGCTTTTTTATTACCCTAATCTTTCACTTTAAAAACCTAAATGCAACAACATGAAAAACATGTTTCTTCCGCTGCTGCTCCTCCTGACTATTTGTTTTGCAGCCTGTAAAAAGTCAGCCGAAGGTCCCGGTGAGACGCCACAAACAGAGTATGATAACGCCGCTAAAGTACGCGCTTACATCCGCGATCTGGGATTCCCTGACAATGCGGTTGTCGAAAATGCAAAAGAGTTTATTGCCGAAGGAGATATCGTCTTCCCTAAAGACATGGAGATACCTTCCGGTAAGCCTAAAACTGAACAGTATTATACCGGTAGTCTGGTATCTGCGACCAATGTGACAAACATCCGTCTGCGCATTGATGCTTCCATGACTTCCATGACATCAGAGATTAACTCTGCTATCAGCCAGTGGAATGCTATTTCGGGTTGTTCTATCAACTGGACAGTGACTACTGGTTCTTCCTATGATGTGATTATCATTGACAGTAATCTGGGCAGTGGCGTATGCGGTTCCGGTACATTCCCTTCCGGTGGTCGTGCAGGTGGTACGATCCGTATCAACAAAGCCTATATTGCCGGTAACAGTTTTGCACAGCGTGCACGTACCATCTGTCATGAGATGGGACATAATGTGTCTTTCAGACATACGAACTGGTCAGCAATCGGTGAATCAAGTGCTACTGCCGTTCCTGGTGTAGGTGGTACGGATGCGTCTTCATTGATGAATGGCGGTCAGTGTGGCAGCGGTGCAACCGTATTGTCTACAAAAGATATCCAGGCTGCACAGGTGCTGTACCCATGATAGAAATTAGGAATTAAGAATTAAGAATTAAGAATTGATTTATTATTGGCTTCGTATGGTATTAAGTGAGGTGTTTTCTAGTCCAAGAGCTTTCTTTAATTGATAATTGTCTTAATGCTATATAAAAGAAGCGGCTTTCCTGGTAGAGTGCCGCTCTTTTATATAACCAGGTGTGTTATTGTTCAGCTATGAATAATAGTCTGTTTATTGATTTATGACAGTCTGTTTCTGCAATTCCTAATTCTTAATTCCTAATTCTTAATTCCTAATTCTTAATTCTTAATTCTTAATTCCTAATTCCTAATTGTCCTGAAAGCTTTCGGCGATTGTCCTGTCTTATTTTTGAAGATCTTTGTAAAATGAGATGGATGCTCAAATCCCAGATCGTAGGCGATTTCGCTGATTGGTTTATCGGAGCTCCAGAGCAGTGTTTTAGCCCGGTCTACTAATTGCAGGTGAATGTGTTCCTGCGTTGTTTTACCGGTGTATTTATTAAGCAGATCGGAGAGGTAATTGGGCGAAAGGTGCAAACGGCTCGCGAAGTATTTTACGTCCGGCAGACCTGCTTCGATTAAAGATTCCTGTGAGAAATAGTCTTTCAGCAGGTGTTCGAAACGTTCGACGGTATCATTGCTGATATGGGCCCGTGTGAAGAACTGGCGATCATAGAACCTGTTGCAGTAGTTCAGCAGCAGTTCCAGGTTACTTTGAATGAGTCCCTGGGTATGTTTGTCGATGTTTTGTGCATATTCTTTCCTGATGTTATTAACGCATTCACCAATTGTGCGTTTTTCCTCTTCTGACAAATGCAGCGCTTCGTTTACAGCATAGTGAAAAAAGCTATAGTCATTTATCTTTCTGCCAAGGGCGGTGTTGTTAATAAGATCGGGATGGAAGAACAGTCCCCAGCCTTCTTCTATCTGCATATTCTTGCTGGTGGCGGTTACCTGGTGCGGAGCCGTGAACATCAGTGAACCTTCGCTGAAATCATAATGTGACCTGCCGTATTTCAGGATCCCTTTGAACTGCTTGCAAAAAATACTGTAGAAGCCCAGGCGATAGAAGGATCCATCAGCGGGAATATTTTCCCTGTTCACCGCCAGCAGGTCGATAACGGTGATCAGCGGATGTTGTGGTTTGCCACATCCATAGAATGTATGCAATTCACTGATCGTGTTGATATCTACATAGCTGTTTTGCATAACCTAAAGATACGTCAGAGAATTATATACCAAAGTGTCCGGATACCAACTGTTTAAAGGCCACATCTCCTTTTTCCAGTTTGTAGTTAATCATATTCGCCGCATCGGCGCCTACCACATAGCGTAACTGTTCCGTATTATCTGTTGCTGCCAGGTAGATGGCATCGCTGACTTCTGTGATATTGGCATTACCTCTGCCGGGGCTTTTAGCGATGGCGGTAAATTTCTCAAAGAAAGGCTGATAGTCTGCAATATCACCTGCGCCGAAGAAGTCCATCGAACTGCCATTGAAGTTTGTGCGATAGCTGCCGGGCTCAATAAGTTTGAGTTTTATACCGAGCGGGTTCAGTTCATATTGCATAGCTTCTGTCAGTCCTTCCAGGGCGAATTTAGTTGCATTGTACAGTGCGCCGAAAGGAATGGTAATACGGCCACCCATGGAAGAGATATTGATGACGACACCTTCCTGCTGTTTGCGCATGGCGGGTAATACTGCCTTGGTAACATCGATTACGCCGAAAAGGTTGACTTCAAACTGGCGACGGATGATTTCATCTGAAGCTGCTTCAATTGATCCTATAGCACCATAACCAGCGTTATTGACGAGTACGTCGATACGGCCAAATTTTTCGAGTCCGCGGGCAACTGCCTGTGTAATACCCGCCTTATCTGTAACGTCCAGTTGGGTGATCCACACATTCTCGAGCGCTGACAATTCGGTATATTTTTCAGGGTTGCGCATTGTTGCTATTACGTTCCAGCCTTCGTTATGAAACTTTAGCACTGTTTCTTTGCCAAAACCGGAAGAGGCGCCGGTGATAAATACTGTCTTTTTCATTTGTGATTGCTTTAATGACGACGCAAATTTCCGACGCCGGACGTGCGCGGACTTATACATATCTACGCTTGATTTGTACAATTTCCGGATAGATTGGTTATGCGATCTTTAATAGGTAAATTTGTGTATATAAAAACAATCACCATGGACAAGAAAGATACGATTCCGGTTGGCGGTACGTTTTATCCATATGTAATGGAGCTTTTTGAGAGCAAACAGAAGGTAGGCATTTTATACGAAGATAACGGTGTTACCCGCGCTAATGGCCTTATTGAAAGCGTCTTTGAGCGGGATGGCCTGCAATGGCTGAAGCTGGAAGACCAGACAGAGATCCGTATTGATAAGCTGTATGCTATCAATGGAAAGTTTTCTTCTGATTATTCAGAATGTTGATCATTATTATATGCATTATAACAGGCATAGTCGCATGTAGTCAGTCGATGACTGCGTGGCTATGCCTGTAGTTTTTTCATGAGGTCACGGGCATAGGAAGCTCCGATAGGGATACTGTGCGGGCCTATCTCTATCTGTGTAGCAGCGTAGGAGCTAATGTGGTCAAAGGAGATAATGAACGAACGGTGTGCGCGGGCGAAATGATTCGCAGAGAGCTTTTCTTCAAAGTAGGTGAGTGTCTGGTAAGTGGTGATCGTTTTATCAGTAGTATGCTAGGGGAATTTCCTGAGTGTGGAAGAAGTGCGGGAGCGACTGGTCAACGGGAAGCCGATGTACCTGAATGCGGGCGCTAATTATCACCAGACGCCGACAAAGAAAGAACAATACCTGTATACATTTATGGCGGAACATATGTACCGGCTGATATGCCCGGTAAACAGCGCGTATGATTCTCAGACACGCTCAGCAGGTAAGTTGTTGCAGTATGTGGAGTTGTTGCCTGTGGGCAGTAAAGATCCTGCGGTAGATATGTTTGAGACGTCTGTAAGAGGGAATACAAATGTCATTAATTATCATACCAATAACAATCGGGCGTTCTGGCAGTTACCTTCAGAAAAGTGAGCCATACAGGCAAATAAATTGAGCTATTGGGGCAATCGGTGGGGCTTTTAAAGCTTCACCTTTGTTGTATTAAATCAATAACAATGGCAACAATTGAAAAAATAGCATTGGGTAATAATGGTCCGCTTGTGTCTAAACTGGGCTTGGGCTGTATGCGTATGTCAGCAACCTGGGGACCGCGTACTAATGATGAAGCAGAAAGTATCGCCACCATCCAGGAGGCATTGGACAGAGGAATCAATTTTTTGAATACCGGTGACTTTTATGGCAGCGGACACAATGAGCTGTTAGTAGGAAAGGCGATCAAGGGCAGACGGGATGATGCGTTTATCAGTGTGAAATTTGGCGCTATATTCCATAACAGACAGCTGATAGGGCTGGATATACGTCCGATAGCTATTAAGAACTTTATAAATTATTCACTGGTGCGTTTAGGCGTAGAGACCATCGATCTTTACCAACCCTGCAGGCTCAATGATAGTGTGCCGGTGGAAGATGTTATCGGTACTGTGGCTGACCTGATCAAGGAAGGGAAAGTACGTCACCTGGGTGTTTCTGAAATCACAGCAGATCAGCTGAAGAAAGCCAATGCGGTTTATCCGGTGAGCGCGCTGGAAATAGGGTATTCACTGGCTGATCGTCAGATAGAAAGCGAGCTGCTTCCGACGGCGAAGGAACTGGGCATTGGCGTGGTGGCTTTCGCTAATACAGCGGAGGGCTTGCTGACCGGCGAAATGAAGGCGCCACTTCCGGCGGATACTTATCTGTCCCATTTCACCCGTTTTCAGGGGGATAACCTGATTAAAAATCTGGAGAAGGTAGAGCTGTTGAAGCAGCTGGCGCGGGAGAAAGGTTGTACACCGACACAACTGGCTATTGCCTGGGTAAACAGACAGGGTGAGCATATTATGCCTTTAGTGAGTATGAGCCGCAGATCCAGACTGCCAGAAAATATGCAGGCGATGGAGATTTCCTTTACAGCGGCAGAGATCAATCAGTTAAATACAGATTTCGCCCCCGGAGCGATTCTCGGTAGTACTTATCTGCAACGTTAACTGATTGTAGCAGAAGACGTTCAGCTTTCATAACTTTATGGACATGGAGAATCCAGTCGTCATTATTCCCGGGGTATTATTTTACTCTTATCTATCCAGTCAGCGCAAGGAAGATGTTGCGTTTCTGGAGCATAATGTGCTGGTATTACAGGTATCCGGACAGTTTACCCTGGAAACAGCCCAGCAGAAAATTTTATTGCAAAAAGGGCAAATGCTGCTGATCGGTAAGAATCAGCTGGGTCAGATCACAAAGACGCCATTGCCAGGTGAGAACTATCAAACGATTGTCATCACGCTGCAGGAGGATTTGCTGAGAAAAGCAGCCCTTGAAGAAAGGATAACGGTGGATCAACCTTATACCGGTCCGCGTAATGTTCTTGTGCCGGTGAATGATTTCCTGAAGGGGTATTTCGAATCAGTGATACCTTATGCGCGTAACCGGGAGGCAAATATTCCTCCTGCTATCGGGATTCTAAAGGTAAAGGAGGCGGTGGCATTGCTTTTACATGCGATGCCGGCGCTTAGGGATCTTTTGTTCGATTTTTCGGAACCCCATAAGATTGACCTGAAAAAGTTCATGCTGAGTAACTTTTACTTTAATGTGCCGGTTACGAAGTTTGCAGAGCTTACCGGGAGAAGTCTTGCTGCTTTCAAGCGGGATTTTAAGACGGCATTTGGCATGGCGCCGAGGCATTGGTTACAGGATAAGCGATTGACAGAGGCGCGTCACCTGATAGAAAAAAAGAGCAAGAAGCCGTCTGCTATTTATCTGGATCTGGGCTTTGAGAGTCTTGCGCATTTTTCAAATTCTTTCAAAAAGAAATTCGGTAAATCACCTACTGACTGGAACTGATCCGGCTGGTAAATGATTCTGTCAGATATAGCTCCCTTGTTACAATAAGGGAGCTATTTTGTTTACAAATAATTGACTGCATGTTAGTGTAGTAATAAATCAACATGGATTTAAGGTGTTCTTTGGTCTGGGAATAGCCGTAACCCGCATTTCGAAAAAGAAGGAGGGCAAAACATTAACAGTATTGGACATATGGAGACTTTAGTGATGTTCGTAGTAATCCCAGAGATAAGCTGAGACTTTTCTGATCAGGTTTTCTGCTTCGTTTTCATTGGTCCAGCGTTGGTCTTTGTTGTTTTTAGTACCAACATAGAACACATATTCACCGTGCGGGGCATTGACCAGGATAACTTCTGATCTGGATGCATCCACGGAGCCTGATTTGTGGGCGGCTTGTGTATAAGGAGGGATCTGCGACAGTCCCACTTCATCATAATAACCGTGTGTCATCAGTCTGTACATCCGGGAAGAGGCATTCTCACTGATCACTTCTCCCTTGCGGATCTTGACAAGCAGTTCTGACATTTCGCGTGGTGTGGTCATTCCCCAGCCATATACATTTCTTATCGCTTCCCGGCCAGGCGTACGAGAATTTACGCGGGTATTATTGAGTCCATATTGGGCCATGAGTTCATTGATGCGCTGTCCGCCCCCTGCCAATGCCTGATTCCAGAGAGAGGTGGTGTTATCGCTGTAGGCCATCATTAAGGCGACTAATACGCTCAGGTCAGTCTCCGTGCTGTCTTTGAAGAATTGCATTAATCCGGAGCCACCGTATTTAATGGAATCACGATACATCAGCGGCTGATGGTAGGAGAGTTCCCCTTTTTCTATCTTATCAAATACACCAACCAGGATAGGGACCTTTACGATACTGGCGGTAGGGAAGATGGTGTCGGCGTTGATATCCACATACCGTCCTGTTTTCAGGTTTCTGACATAAATGCCTACATCGCCCTGGAAGCCGGTAATGATTGCTCTTAGTCCTTTTTCCAGTTTACGGTCCTGTTGTGCAAATGTTAGCGCTGGCAGCAGCAGGAAGAAAAGCAGGTATCGTTTCATGATAAGCAGGCGTTTTTACCAAGATAAAAAACGGCGGCGAGATTTTCAGCATATTGGTAAAGCGGCGGCATTGTGTTATTTTGTACAGTATAAAATATACCCCGAACCATGAAGACAATTCTCACGTTTTTGCTTTTACTCTGTTGTAATATGCTATCGGCCCAACAGACGGATGCCGAATTATCTGTGCTGATCATCCGGCAGGATAGCCTGTTCTGGGATGCGTACAATCGTTGCGATACCAGCGCTATGGGCTCATTTTTTACTGCGGATGTAGAATTTTATCATGATAAGGGAGGACCGACTATCGGGTTGCCTGCGCTTGTCAGATCATTCAGTAAGAATCTGTGTAGTAACCGTAACTGGCATCTTAAAAGAGAGCCGGTACCCGGCTCTTATAAAGTATTTCCGCTGAGGAAAGATAACGCGATTTATGGGGCCGTATTAACCGGTGAACATGTGTTTTATATTCTGGAATCAGGAAAAGGGCCGCAACTGGATGGACATGCCTCCTTTACGCATCTCTGGTTAAAAGGAGATGGCCTATGGAAGATGAAGAATTTATTGAGTTATGATCATGGTCCTGCTACTTATCAGAATAAACGGAAAGAAATTGTATTGCCTGAAAAGGTATTGTCGGCATATGTGGGAACGTACCAGGGACCGAATGTAGGTATGTTACAGATTACAATAGAGAAAGGTGCATTGGTGATGACGATTAAAGACAAGGTATATCGGCTGTATGCGGAGAAAGAGGATGTTTTCTTTGATAAAGACCGTGACCTGGTGTTTGAGTTTGAGAAGGAACGGAAGTTGACGGTGAAGGAAAACGGTGTGGTGGCGGAGGTGTTGCCGAAGATAAAATAAAAATACACAATAGCAGGGAGGCTACCAGTATGTAAGGGGCCTCCCTTTTTATTTTAAATAGACCATAGTCTTACTGCGAACTTTATTTTCCAGTCATGTTCTTTTTTTTCCAGTACAGTGATATGACCATGTCCGCAAAGACCATGGCAGTGTATGGAATGATAAACAACAGCTGTTTTTCCATCGGCAGAATAATATACGTCTGAAAAAGCGTAAATGCCTGCGGAGAGAGGATGTGCATCGTAATAGTGTTTCCAGTCTTTGTCTATATGGTTAGGCCGTATGGGAAGACTGTTGGCGAGATCAATTTTTTCTTTGATATGAAATTCCTGTGCTGATAGCTTTCCCTGGCGATGTGTATTGTGAAATAAAAGAACAAGGTTCCAGTAGGCTGTATCAATAGGCACTGTTAGTTTTTCATTACCGGGCATTATAAGATTGGGCCCTAGTTGGTCTTGCTGACCATCTTTAAGCATGTCTATCAGCCATGTATCATCGATATCCGTTTCCAGTTTCTTTATTATAGTTACACTACTGATCTTGTCCTTACGTTCTTCTACATCTTCTATGAATACTGCTGTATATACTTTATAATCTTCCGGAGAAGGCTGTTGGGCTGATATCCGGACAACACATAAGAGGAGCAGGGTTACGTGGAAAAGGAATCTGCGCATAGGGGTAGGTATTTACATCAAAGTACGGTAATATCAGGAGAAATGTGAATTGTTAATAGAGTTTAAATAGAACTGCCTGTGCATCAGTGACTAGTACTTTTTAAAACATTTGATTAAATTTAGCCTCTACAATCTATCATGTATGAAAAAACTAGTATCCTGTCTGCTGTCGTCTGTGTGTCTCGCTACGGCAGCAAATGCCCAGCAGCAACAGTGGCATCTGATCAAAGACAGAATTGTAACCCAATGGGCTGAGAAGGTAGATCCTAAAGCACCTTTGCCCGAGTATCCACGTCCGATGCTGGTTAGAAGTAATAACTGGCAAAATCTCAATGGTCTCTGGAGTTATGCAATTACAGGTAAGTCTCAACCGCAACCATCTACTTATGATGGAAGCATCCTTGTTCCTTTTGCTGTGGAGTCAGCATTGTCAGGCGTAGGCCGCAATGTTGGAAAAGACAGTTTGTTGTGGTATAAAACCACTATCAGTATTCCTGCTTCTATGAAGAACAAGGAAGTACTGCTGCATTTCGGTGCTGTGGACTGGCAAACAGAGGTTTTTGTGAATGGCGCCAGCGTAGGTAAACACGAAGGTGGTTATGATCCTTTCAGCTTTAACATTACTTCTTTCCTGAAGAAAGGTGGTAAACAGGAAGTGACAGTACGCGTGTGGGACCCGACAGATGACGGTCCGCAGCCCGCGGGTAAACAGGTCGTAAAGCCAGAAGGTATCTGGTATACACCTGTAACAGGTATCTGGCAAACGGTATGGCTGGAAGCGGTTCCGAAGACATACATCGCCTCTACCAAACAAACGCCTGATGTGGATAAACACACCCTTACACTGTCTGCGGATGTACAGAATGTGCAGGATGGCGATAAGCTGAAAATTGAAGTGCTGGAAGGCGATAAGGTGATTGCCCAGCAGGAGGCGGGTGCAAAAGATGCGGCGGTTATTACGATGTCCAACGAGAAATTATGGTCTCCTTCCAATCCGTATCTGTACAACCTGAAAGTAACGCTGCTGCGCAATAATAAACCAGTAGATGAAATCAAGAGCTATTTCGCGATGCGTAAGATTTCCATGGCGAAAGATGCGAAAGGCGTACAGCGTATGATGCTGAATAATGAGTTCTTGTTCCAGTATGGTCCACTGGATCAGGGCTGGTGGCCTGACGGTCTGTATACGCCGCCTACATATGAGGCAATGGTATACGACATCGATCAGCTGAAAAAAATGGGCTTTAATATGATCCGAAAACACATTAAAGTGGAGCCGGCAACATATTATACCTATTGCGATAAAGCAGGTATCCTGTTATGGCAGGATATGCCAAGCGGTGACAGAGGTAATGGATGGGAAAACCGTCCGGGTATCTATGATCATCAGACGGACAAAGACCGTAGCGCTGCATCAGAAGGCTATTACCGTAAAGAGTGGAATGCCATCATGGACGCTTTGCACAACTATCCGAGTATCGTAGTATGGATTCCATTCAACGAAGCATGGGGTCAGTTCAAAACGGTTGAGATCACAGAGTGGACTATGAAGAAAGATCCATCCAGACTGGTGAACAGCGCGAGTGGTGGTAACTTCTACATCACTGGTCATATCCTGGATCTGCATAATTATCCGCATCCAGCGATGCCAAGTCCGGAGCTGTTTGGCGAAAAACAGATCCTGGTATTGGGAGAGTTTGGCGGATTAGGTTTACCGGTAGAAGGACATACCTGGCAGCAAAACAAGAACTGGGGCTATCAGTCATTCAAGACCTCTGATGATATGTTCAAACGTTATAATGAATTTACGCAAAGGATCTCGCAGCTGATCCCGTTAGGTTTATCTGCGGCGGTATATACACAGACAACCGATGTGGAAGGTGAGATCAATGGTTTTATGACTTATGACCGTAAAGTGGATAAGTTCCCGGTGGATAAGATGAAAGAAGCGAATACGAAGTTGTATAATCCGGCACTGGCGAAATAAGATCAGTCCGGTAGGGAAATAAATTAGGGCCGCCTCGGGTAACTGAGGCGGTTTTTTTATTACATTTAGCAGAGAAACCGTGTAGCATATATTAACCCTGATTTGTTTTCCCCTTGTCATTTAAAACCCTCAAATATAGTTGCTATGAAAAAAGCCAGCTTTCTGTACGTCAGCTTTGTTATGTTGTTATGTTCATTCTATGCGTGTGATAAACCGCAGGTTGAGCCTTCCTCTTTATTAAGGAAAAACACGCTGGGTATTAATCAAAATCCTTCCGCTGATTCTGTTGGTCTGAATGGCATATATGTGCTCAGTATGGACCAGGAGCAAGTCCCCGGTGGGTCGATTGGTTATTATGATTTTAACACCGGCACTTATGATCCGGATCGTTTTTTCTCTGCAAACGGGTATAATATCGGCCCTTACCCGACTGATATGGAGCGTTATGGCAGCAAAATCTATGTTACTGTTACATATGCACGTGCAGTAGAGGTGCTGGATGCGGTCACACTTGTTTCGCAGGCACGTATTCCTTTTCCCGATGGAGATGCTCCTTATGTTGGTCCTTCATACATAGCGTCTGCTGCGGGTAAAGTATTTATTTCCTGTGCTGACGGCTTTGTGCGGCGAATTGACACGAGTTCCCTGACTATTGATGGTAGTTTATTTACTGGAGGTGAACAGATGGACATGGCTGTCAGTGGTAACAGCCTTTATGTGAACGTTCTGCATGGTGATTACGAGCCGGAAGATACTTTCAGGCTGCCGGTGATAGACATACCGTCTTTTACCTTAGATACAACCCTGAAATTCCTGAATCAGCCGATAAAGGCGAAAACCGGTAATGACGGCAATGTGTATGTTCATCTGACGGCTGATTACTATGGTCCTGTACAGCCACCTGCAGGTCTTATCAGCATTAATCCAACGACAAATATTGTCACCGATCTGGGGTATGGTGCAGCTATAGATGGTATGGCCACCCGGGGGGATTCTTTGTGGGTAATAAACGCATTTCAGCCGCTGAGGATATATAATACTGTTTCCGGTGGATGGCAGGCTGTTAGTTATACTAAGCCTCCGGATATGCGGTATACGCCTGTCAGAATAGAAGTGAACAGGACCAATGGTGATTTTGCTATCCTGGATTCACAGGAAAACAGTGTATGGGATTATACGAAGTTTTACTATTACGACCACAGTGGTAACATGTTGTTCTGGTATCAGACACACAGGTATCCGACGGATATGCTCTTTATGTATAAATGAGTGATATAAAGGAAAAGGCCGCTTCCTCAGAGAGCGGCCTTTTCCTTTTATTTAACATGTATTGTACAACTGGCAGATTGCAAGCCATCTGATTTTACAAGCGCTTTTACAACGCCTGTTTTTTCTCCCGATTGAACAATAAATACGAGTTTACCACTAAATGCTTTCATCTGCGGTAAATGAAAGGCTTCCAGGCAGGTAGGATCGCCATTGGCAACTGCTTTAAAGCTACCTGCACCTGTTATTTCAAACTGCAATAAGTTTGTGGCGGCAGGACAAAGATTCCCTTTTGCATCTACTACACTAGCTGTAATATAAGACAGGTCTTTCCCATCGGCGGTTAACACGTTATTGTCCGCTTCCAGCTGGATATGATGTGGTGTGCCGGCTGTCGATACGCTGTCTTCTGCAACGGCTTTACCGGTATTATCATAAGCCACTACACGGATGGTACCTGGCTGATAGACCACGTCATTCCACATCAGGCGGTAGCGGCTTTGGTGCGTGGAAGTGTCTTTGCTTAATTTTCCCATGCTTTTCCCATTGACAAAGAGTTCTGCTGAAGGATAACTGGTATAGCAGAATACAGGTGTGACCTGTCCTTCTCTGCCTGGCCATGTCCAGTGAGGCAGGAGGTGTAAAGTGGGTTGTTGTTTGTTCCAGTGACTTCTATACAGGTAGAAACGGTCTTTTGGAATACCTGCCAGGTCGAAGATGCCGAAATAGGAGCTGTGCGAAGGCCATTTGGAATCATAGGGGGTAGGTTCGCCGAGATAGTCGAAACCGGTCCATACGAATTCACCCATGGTGTAGCCGAGGTCTTCCTGTTGTACGAATTCGTCATCAGGCACCTGTGACCAGGAGCAGACTTCGAAGTCATAGGATGAACATTGGTTGTCATCGTACATTTTTCCTTTGTAGAAACCCACCGGGAATTTATAAATCCCCCTGGAACTTACGGTAGACGCCGTTTCTGAACCCATGAGAAAACCCTGTGGGAGTTTACTGTGGGCTTCCGGATAACGGGCAGGTTTGTAATTAAAGCCCGGTATATCGAGTACAGCGGCGAAGCCTTTATTGATAGCATCGTCAAAACGGTCCATACCTGCCGTTACCGGACGGGTAGGGTCTTCGCGGTGACAGATGTCCTGCAGGCGGCGTGCGATGTCTTTCCCATTGGCGGAGCTTTGATCAGGTACTTCATTGCCGATGCTCCACATGATATTGGAAGGATTATTCCGGTAGTGATGCAGCATATTCAGTAAATCCTTTTCGACCCAATCATCGAAATAAAAGCTGTAACCATTCTTCACTTTTGGTGCTTTCCATTCGTCAAAAGACTCTACCATCAGCATGATGCCCATTTCATCACAAAGTGTTACGAGTTCTGGTGCGGGCATGTTGTGCGATGTACGGATCGCGTCGCAGCCCATATCTTTGAGCAGGCGGATCTGTCTGCGTAAAGCGGCGGTGTTGATAGCAGCGCCTAGCGGACCGAGGTCATGGTGATTGCAAACGCCCCTGAACTTTCTCGGCTGACCATTCAGCAAGAAACCTTTACCGGCCTTGTATTCGATGGTACGGATACCGAAGGGCGTCTCATATTGGTCTTTTAGCTGTGTTCCTTCATATACCTGTGTGACGGCTTTGTACATGACGGGGGTCTCCGGAGACCATAGTACGGGATGCGCTATGGAGAATTGCTGTGTGACGGTGCTGCTGTCTGCTTTTAAAGGCGTAACGGCAGTAGCTACCACTTTACCGGCAGCATCGAGCAGACGGGTCTTTACGCTGAGTGTAGATTGTTTATTACTTCTGTCGATGGTGGTCAGGAGTTGTACTGCTGCATTTTCCTGTGTGATTGTCGGGGTGGTGAGATAAGTACCCCAGACAGGCACGTGCGTATCGTTGGTGACGATCAGGTGTACGTTGCGGTACAGTCCTGCGCCGGGATACCAGCGGGAAGCCTGTTCGAAGTTTTCCAGCCGTACGGCGAGTGTGTTCTGCGCTTTTGTATGCAGGAAGGAGGTAATGTCAAAAGAGAAGGAGTTATAGCCATAGGGCCAGTTACCCACTTTTTTACCATTAACATATACTACTGCGTTGCTCATGGCGCCGTCAAAAAGAAGGACCGCCTTTTTGCCTGCGCGGAATTCCGGGACGGAGAAGGACAAACGGTACCAGCCCGCGCCAATGAACGGCAGACCACCTGTACGGCCTGCCTTCATTGTTGCTTCCTGTTCACCGTTCTGTACGATCTGTACTTTTTGTAAATCGTTATTGCCGTCAAACGGGCCTTTTATAGCCCAATCGTGCGGTATGCGGACTGTCTCCCAGCTTTTATCATTAAACGCCTCATTTAAGGCCTGCGGATGCTCGCCTTTGGCAAACTTCCAGTTCTTCTCCAATAGGTATTCCTGACGTGCCTGGGACATCCCTTTTACACTCATGAGTACCATTGCCAGTAATGCTATTTTACACTTGTTCATACGCTATTTAACTTTTAACCAGACGGATTCTACTTCTATGGTATATGGTGTGGTGTCCGCAGTGGGTATGTTGGTGAGTTCTATTTTGTCGAGCTGTGGGATATCGAAAGCCTTGTCCGCTGCTGCTTTAAACCATAAGGGCATAAAGCCGGGGTAAGGCCTTGGCAGTAATAAAGCCTTATCCGCAGATAAACTACGCAAGGGAACTTCGATGTCGCTGTATGCATCTTTGAGTGGGAACGTAGTCGCAAAAGCGCTGGCATCAGCCGTGACCAGTGCTATCCGGGCTTGGGTATTTGCGACTCCCTGTACCCTAGCACGGATCACGATGGTATTATAGGCTTTCAGTTCGGATGCCCTGTCTTTGATATGTACGTCGACTGCTCTGCTAACACCGGTGATGGTATCTGAGCCCTTTCCTTGTCCTGCGATGCGGAGTGCCAGTTGACCGGAGCTACTGCCTGCCGTATAAGCATCTTGTGTGTAGGCAGGAATGGTGATGAGATCTTTGTTGTCAGTCACATTGAGTAGTGACAGAGCGGTATTAGGCGCTGCGACAAAAGTCTGCCAGGTATCGCGCTGGTAGTTATCCCATGCGTGAGGATCACCTTCATGCTGGCCGGGGAAGCTGGTGTAATGATCGCCTTGTTGTATGACCAGTCTGTATTGCAGCAATCCAGGTTGCAGTATTTCGGGAGAGAGTGTGGCCGAATAAGCAGCTACACCTGTTGGATGCATATCAGCTTTGAACCACTGTCCGCCGAGACGATTCCCTTCCAGCCATACCTTCGCATTGGCATCGATACCCGTAATGGTAGCGGTGACAGTTGCCGGTTGATCCGCTGATATTTCCGTCAGTGGCTGGTGGAAGACTGCCAGTGTGGTACGTACCGGTTGCGGAGCGGCAAATTCCTGTAAAGCGATGATGCCATTGACAGTACTGTTGGTTGCTGCTGCGGTTGTTCCTTTGCTGGTCAGCAGATAAGTACCAGGATATACTGTGCAGGAGTTACCTGATACCTGTGGCTGGTGATGATTACCTGTATTGACTGGTGTGATGCTGAATGCTTCGCCCAGGTCGGGCAGGTTGATACTGATGGATTGGTTATTCCATTGTACCCGGCGTACTTCTTTTGCCAGCGATGCTTTTTCAAAAGGATCGCTCAGGGGAATGACGTCGGGCATGATTTCCAGTCGCCAGTTACCTGCTGCTATTTTGTCGAGGAAATACGCGCCTGTGCCGCTGTATTGTACAACAGAAGAATTACCGGTACCGGCAAGATGTTCCAGTGCGGTGCTGTTAAGCGGGGCGGTGTTGGTGTGACTGGTGTAATAAAACTCCGTCTTAGTGTTCCACTCGCTGAGTTGTTGTGCATAACTCAGTCGTGTGGAACCGAAGAGGGTATCCGCCGGATAGGTACCATAGTTTTTATTACGCGGCAACTGATGAAATACCTTGCCCGCTATCAGTAGACTGATCGCCTTTTCGGGCGTATAGATCATATTGAGGTAATGTGTCTGGTATTCTGTATTGGCATAAGCCGTCGCCATCGGGTCATACGCAAATTGTGTGGCCCATTGAAAGCCGGCAGTTCTGAAACTGCGGGCCATGGCGGGGTACATGACAGGTTGCAGTACATCTCCCGCGTCAAATTCATACACCATTCTGGCTTTGTTGTGAAAGGCCGGAATGGTGTCGAAGGGGATGCTGTAATGATCGACATTCGGCAGCAGGTTACCCTGTAAGGTACGGTTAGCCACCAGTCCTGTCGGGTACCATTGAAAACTTACACCATCGATATTGGCTTTTGCAACGGCGGCGGCATAGTAAGGCGACTCACTGATATTGTAGAAGACAGGTTTTTTCCAGCCGGTGGTTCTGATAGCGACTGCGAGTCTGTTGACATAATTTGTGGCGCCTTCCTGTGGCCCGCTGTGATGCGGTTCATTGTTAATCTCTGTTGCAATGATATCAGGATCGTTCTTATAGGTCAAGCCGGTATAAGGGTTGACATGTACGAAGAACTGTTTTACATAATTCTCCTGTGCACGGATTGCAGTATCATTCACCAGTGCTTTTTCCTTACCATAGCGGTAAGAGAAACTGCCGGTATTTTCATCTTTCTCCGGATAACCGTTTCCCCAAAAGGCAATAGGCGTCAGCAGTATTTTGATCTTTCTTTCTTTCAGTTTGCTGATGAGATAGTCAAAGAGATCAAGGTGGTCATTTGTGAGCAGATTGCCTTGTGCGTCTGTGATTTCTGTGTCCCAGACATGCACACGGAAAGCATCTACGCCCAGGCGGGCAAGGTGATAAACATCATCATCTATTGCCTTTTTCAGATCGGCGGCTACTGCTTTGTGTGAACGGTATCCATATGCGAAGGGCGCTGTGTAATTCACGCCGAAGAAAACAGCTTCTTTCTGGTCTTTTGTATAACGTAATACGCCGGTTTTGTCCACATAGACCAGCGGTTGCTGGGCCAGGGCCTGACAGGTGAGTAGGAGTGTTAGTAGTAAAAGGGTCGTTTTTTTCATTATCCTAAATTGAGTGGAATTAGGAATTAGGAATTAAGAATTAAGAATTAAGAATTAAGAATTAAGAATTAAGAATTAAGAATTAAGAATTAAGAATTAAGAATTAAGAATTAAGAATTAAGAATTAAGAATTAAGAATTAAGAATTAAGAATTAAGAATTAAGAATTAAGAATTAAGAATTAAGAATTAAGAATTAAGAATTAAGAATCGTACATCTGGTCCTAATACTACCAATGATCACATATTTGTAAAGTCCTATAAAAGGCAGATTGTTTTTATTGGAACCCCCAATTCTTAACTCTTAATTCTTAATTGTTAATTATCTGAAGGCGTCTATCGCGAATGTAGGCTTGCCGGTATTGTCAAATGCGCCGAGCAGGTAGTTCTGCCATCTGTTATATGCCTGTGGTTCCCAATAGAAGAGTCCGAGGCCTTTGCCATCCGGTAAGTTATGGATTCTTGTGTAAAGGTCACGGATAAAGTAATTGGTGGCAACCGGTGATGTGGCGGGCATCCCTATTTCGCAGAGCATGATCTCTTTGTTGTAACGGGATACCATATCGCGCATGTTGGCTTCGCATTGCTGATTAGGCGTCTGCCATTCTACCGTAGCAGGGTAAAGAGACATACCAATAATGTCGAAGTTGGCTTTATTGGCTGTGAGGCCGTCGAACATCCATTTATAGAGTCCGTTGTCATATCCGTTTGAAAGATGAACAATGACTTTGATATGGCTGTCGATTTCCTTTACGGCTTTATAACCGGCGTTGATCAGCAGGGCAAAGTTATCCATGTGTTCGGATGCCTTGCCTAGAGGCCATAACATACCATTGTTGGTTTCGTTGCCGACCTGCACCCATACAGGGATGATACCTTTTGCTTTCAGGGCGGTCAGTACTTCATGTGTATGGTTATAGACGGATGTTTGCAGTGCTGTGATATCCTGGTTGCTCCAGGCCGCAGGAGTGGTTTGTTGCCCGGGATCCGCCCATGAATCGCTGTAGTGGAAATCTATCAGTAATTGCATACCGAGTGCATGTGCGCGTGCTGCTTTGGCTAATACATCAGCGAGGTTATTGTACCCACCGGAAGGATTGACCCATATGCGCAGACGGATAGCGTTCATGTTGACGTTTTTCATCAACTGCATGCCGTCGGTTTGTTTGCCGGTAGTATCGTAAAATTTCATACCTGCGGCTTCCATTTCTGTAAGCCAGCTAACGTCTGCGCCGCGTACCATTTTCTCCAGGATAGGATTGGTAGCTGGCGTATTGCCCGGCATTTCATATTTTTTGCAACCCATTGCTGCCGCTAAGAGCAGGCTAGTTGCTATTATCAGTTTTTTCATGTCCGGTGTTTGATTTATAACTTCGTGAGCGTATAGGTGTAGTTGCCCGCCTGACTCAGGTTCAGGACTACTTTGTAATTGCCTGCCACACCGCCGGGTGCAGAGATATTACCACCATCCTGTACCAGTTTACCGTCGGTCGGACCGTAGTTGAGCGTCCAACCTTTATTGGCCCTGAACTTGAATCCACCGGCGCCTTTGATCGCTACTGAGTTGGCGATCCATGTGCCGGAGGCAGCGTCGAATGTCATGGGAATATCTGTTTCCCAGTCACTGGCAACTGCATCTCCTACGAGCGACCAGGTAGTAAGTGTTGTGCTCCAGTCCCTGGAATTGACATTGGCTTTTACCAGGAAATAACCTTTGCCAGGGGTGTAGAGATTACCACCACCTTTTACCATCTTGGTTGTGCTTTCATAACCCCATGCCGGATCGTTCCAGTTGGGCGACGTTGTGATCTTGAAGGTGTAATTGCCACTGGCATTGTCCGGGAAATAGATATAGCCTTCATAAGCTCCTTTACCGCCTGCATCTGCGATGGTAGGAGCGGTGGCTGCATTCCAGCCCTGGTATTCTCCGGGTACCCACAGGAGGGCTACATTACCCGGTGCATAAGCGGTGACGGTGATGGCCAGAATAGCGGAGTAAGTAACCGGAATCGTGGATGGATTGGTAGCCGTACCATTCTGACGGACTTCCCCTTTCATGCGTACATAGAGCGGCGCAGCCCTATTACCTTCCAGTCCTGTTTGTAATGCGATGGCATTCAGTTCTGCGACAGTGTAATGTTTAGCGGTATCTGCATTCATTACAAATGTAACCGCATGGCTCATGGAGTTGCTGGTGTCAAATTCAAGCGAATAAGTGACGTCAGCACGGATGCCGTAACTAAGTGCGGACCATGCGAAGTGAACCGCTATATCGTCACGGTGTGTACTATCCAGTACGACAGATGTAATGGTGCTGGTGAATGAAGGTGTGCCTGCCGGAAGCGTGTACACTGATTTTATTTCGTCCTTTTTACAGGCAGTAAAAAGGAGGGTGAGTAAGAGATAAGCAAAGATTCTTTTCATACAATCATTTTACAGGTGGATGTATTAATAGCCATCATTCTGGACAAGGTTAGGATTGGCGATCCTGTCTGTCGTGGGAATCGGGAACACATTGTACTTGTCCTGTACACCCGTACCTGCGGCAACACCTCCTTTGAAAGGCCATAGATAGCTGCCGCTGGTGAGTCTGGCAAAGCGCACCAGGTCAGTCCTTCTTTTTGCTTCCCAATACAGTTCTCTGCCTCTTTCTGCGAGTATGAAATCCAGGGTGAGTTGTGTTGCGCTGATATCACCGTTGTTATTGCCGTATGCTCTGCGACGTAACAGGTTGACATAGTTTACGGCTTCTGCGACAGAGCCGCCACTGCCGCCGCGCACCACTGCTTCTGCATACATCAGGTAAGCATCTCCTAAACGGAACATCGGAAAGTCGGTATCTGTGAATCTCCTGGTAGGATCGGATCCCGGTTGACCGGTAGAGCTGATGTTTTTAAACTTCGGCACTGCATAGCCGTCATTGAAACTGGCGATATCGCTGATGTCGAGGTTTTGTCCGGTGGCATAAAACATGGCGCGTTTATCTACCGTACCAAAAGGATCAGGGAAGAGGTCTACAATAGCTCTTGTCGTTCGCATACCGCCCCAGGCGGTAGATACGCCATAGTCGGCTACATTCATAGCACCACCGATAGAACCTAATACGATAAAGGTGGTATTACCATAAGACTGTGAAGTCACACCATCAGCCAGGATCGGGAAGATGATCTCAGTTGTTTTATCGTTGTCTGTTTTGAATAATTGGGAATAGTCTGGTGCAAGTGAATACGGACTATTCGTCATCAGTTTGTTACAGTAAGTGATTGTCTCGCTGTTCTTCTCTGTGCCGGTATATACTTTTGCATTGAGATAAAGTTTGGCGAGCAGCATCCAGGCAGCGCCTTTGTCTACGCGACCGTATTCATTGGTGCGTGGCTCAGGCAGGAGTGTTTCCAGCGCTTTTAATTCTGTTTCCAGGTAAGTGAACAGTTCTGCTCTTGAGATCTGTTTTGGTTGGAATGCGCCTACAGGATCGGCTTCTGTGACGAAGGGAACTTTGCCATACATGTCGATCGCTGTCCAGTAATAGAAGGCACGCAGGAAGCGTGCTTCGTTGCGGTATTCTTGTATATCGGCTGCTACATCCGCAGGAAAACTGCTCATTTTCTCTTCTGTGGTCTGCCGCAGGAATTCATTGCAGGCAGCGACACCGAAGAAGATACGGTCGTAAAGCACTTTTACATATTTACCATCAGGTGTAAAGTTCAGGTTGTGAAAACTCAGCAGGTCGCCGTCATTCCAGCCGATGACTGCTTCGTCAGTAGTGAGTTCCTGCAATTGCCAGTAGTTACGCAGAAACACGTTGGTGCCGGTATTGTCAGTAACGATATCGGAAAGACTGTTGTCTTCGTAGTGTTGTCCGCTGAGACAAAGACTGCCATATAGTTTTGCCAGTACGCCTTTGATCTTTACAGGATCTTTATATACAGTTTCAGATGTTTCCTGTACATAAGGCAACCGGTTCAGGTCTTTGGTACAGGAGGCTGTGGTCGCCATAATAGCGGCACAGGCGGTTATGATTGATAGTGATTTGATAGTCATGTTCCTTCTTTTCAAGGTTAATAAGCGATGTTGATACCGAGAGAATAGATGCGTGGTTTTGGATAAGGATTGTTGTCAATACCACTGAAGATCTCCGGATCGAGTCCGCTGTATTTTGTAACGACAAATACATTCTGCACGATGGCATTTACACGCAGAGAAGCTGTATTCCGCAGGATCTTTCCGAAGTTGTAACCCAGGGATAAATTGTCCATCCGCAGGAAAGAAGCGTTTTCCACATAGTAGTCGGATGAATACTGGCTGTTGCTGAAACCCGCATTCAGATAGTCCCTGTTTACGTTACCCATGTAGCCCATGGATGTCCTTATACTATTGTAAGCACCACCGGCAGAGCGGATGTTGTTGTATACATAGTTGCCGATGTTACTGCGTAATACGAAGGAGAGGTCCCAGTGATCGTAATTGAACTGGGAGGTAAAGCCCATGGTCAGTTTAGGGTTCGCTGATTTATATCTGTAGAACATGTTGCTGCCTTCGCCGGGTTTCTCATAGACGCCTTCTACCGGACGGCCATCGGGGCCATACACCTGTTTATAGACATAGAAGGTTTGTGGTGAATAGCCAACGGTGTTGATCTGGATACTGTTGCCTGTACCGCCGGAGATACCGCCTGTGAGGATACCTTCAGAGCTGGAATCGGAGACATTGGACAGTTTCAGGATTTTGTTCTGGTTGTAGCTGATATTGAAACCGGCTTTCCAGTTCAGTCGCTGCTTTTCGATGATGGTGGCATTGATAGCGAGTTCAACACCTTTACTTTCAATATTACCGACGTTGGTCAGCACGTGGTTACTGAGATTCGCACCGGCAGCGGTAGGAATATCAGCCAGCAGGTCTTTGGTCTTTTTATAATAGAAATCGAGGGTACCAGTTATCCTGTTGTTCAGGAAGCCATAGTCCAGACCAGCATTCCAGGCGGCAGTCTGTTCCCATCTGATATTCGGGTCATAGGCTTCTGCACGGTAGGTGTAGTAAGCACCGTTGCCGAAAGGATATTGTACATTATTAGCTCCCTGGGTATAAATGGGCAGGAAAGGATATGCCAGACCGATATCCTGATTACCGGTGACACCGTAACCTACACGTACTTTCAGGTCGGAGAAGAGATGGGCGTTTTTCAGGAAGCTTTCCTCTTTAATCCGCCAGGCCAGTGCGATGGAGGAAAAGTCACCCCAGTGATTGGCTGGACCGAAACGGGAAGAACCATCCCGTCGGAAGGAGGCTGTCAGCAGGTAGCGATCCAGTAAGCTATAGTTAGCGCGGGCGAAGAAAGAGACCAGTGTATTGCGGCTGGAATCTGCCACAGGAATATTGATCACATCACCGTTGGCGTTTCTTACCGGGTAGGCAGGGCTACCTCTGAAGAAATCCTGGTAGGAGTAACCGGCAGTGACATCAAACTTACTGGCCAGTTCTTTCAGTTCCTTGTTATAGGTCAGATAGAAATCAAAGAGTTTGTCTTTTCTCCGTTGGGAGTATTCCGTCATGGAACCACCCCGCTGGTAGGAGAGGGCGGCATAAGCCGGTACAAAGCCGTTTCCTTCCGTTTTAGAGATATCATAGCCGGCATTGGCGGTGGCTGTCAGCGCAGGCAGGAAAGGTAGTTTATAGTCCACTTTGATATTGCCGATGCTTCTGTATACATCGCTGAGGCTGGAATTCAACAATAGCTGACCCAGTGGGTTTTTGGTGGCCAGTTCGATAGGAATACCGGTAGAAGCGTTCAGCCATTCGAAGAAATTACCATACTTATTGCTGGCATATACCGGCTGGGTAGGATCGAATCCGATGGCTGCCCCGATAGCACCTTCATTGGCAAACCGGGATTTCTGGTAAACGCCTTTCAGGTTGATAGTGACCTTTAAGGTGTTGTCGAAGAAAGATGGATTCAGGTTCAGGGAAGCGGAAGTCCGTTTGATGTTGCTGGTTTTCAGGATACCATCCTGGTAGGTATGACCGATGGACAGTCGATAGGGCAGTTTTTTGATACCACCGGAGAGCCCGAGGTTATAGTCCCCTCCAAAGGCTTTCTGAAAGATCTGGTCCTGCCAGTCGGTGTTGGCGGTGCCTACAAGTGCTTTTTCTTCGTCGTTACCCTTTTGGGCGATCAGGTGACGGAATTCGTCGCCGTTCAGGACGCCGATTTCGTTTCTTCTGATGGATTCGGACAGGACGGTATTGAAAGTGACTTTCAGTTTGCCGGAAGAGCCGCTTTTGGTCGTAATGATGATCACCCCGTTGGAGGCTCTGTTACCATAGATGGCGGTAGCGGAGGCGTCTTTGAGGATGTTAAACGACTCAATATCGTTCGGGTTGATCAGACTGAGTGGGTTGGCGACGCCAGAGACCCCTTCGCTGGTCAGCGGTACCCCGTCTACCACAATCAGCGGGTTATTACTCGCATTAAGGGAGGTACCCCCTCTGATACGGATAGTACCACCTGCACCCGGCGCGCCGCTGTTGGGCGTAATGACTACGCCGGCGACTTTACCGGTTACCAGTTGATCGGGGGTAGTGATGGCGCCCTGCTGGAAGTCCTTCGAACTGACGGTAGCGATGGAGCCGGTCAGGTCTTTCTGTGCCCGGGTACCGTATCCGATCACGACGACGTCGCTGAGCGTTGATACGGACTCCTGGAGAATGATGTTTAAGGAGCCGGCGGAAGGTACCCTGATTTCCTGCCTTTTAAAACCTACAAAGCTTACGACAAGGGTATCGCCTGTCAGTGCTTTGATGGAAAAATGGCCAGCCGAATCGGCAATGGCGACGGTGCCTGCTTTTTTTACTGCAATAGTTGCTCCCGGAATAGCTTCTCCGGTGGCAGACCGGAGTATCCCCCTGACAGTTTGCTGGGCTGATGCTGACAGTCCGGCTAACAAGGCAACAATAAGATAGATGATACCGTGGAATCCCCTTTTTGTAATTTTCATCGTGGCATTTTTTATTTTGGCCGTATTTTAGGTTTGCAAAGTAAAATAGATGGCCTCGGGGCTGTTATTCTATCTGACATTTTTTTGGTTCTATTGATCTAATTTTGACGCTGTGTGTATGTTCCACGCTTTATCCCGGGCGTATTTCCGCTTTTCTGCTCATTGCCTGACACGTTACGCAGCGTTCTTTCGCTGTGCCTTACTGGGCGTCTTATTGTTGTCTGTTGCGCCGGTATTTTCCCAGGCACCGGTCCTTCATTTTCGTCACCTGACCAATGAACAGGGACTGTCAAATAGTACGATTGAGACGATTTTCCAGGATAGCCGGGGCTTTATGTGGTTTGGTACCAGGGACGGTCTAAATAAATATGATGGTTATCAGATCGTTGTGTATCGATATAATGCTGCAGACAGTACCAGTATCAGTGATAATTATATCAGGTGTATCTATGAAGACAGAGAAGGCGTCATCTGGGTCGGTACCCAGAATGGTCTGAACCGGTTTGATGCCGGGAAGAACAGTTTTACCCGTTTTCGCACCCGGCCAGGGGGGCAGGGGGTGTTGAGCAATAACCAGGTGACCTGTATTTATGAAGACGCGCAACGCCGTTTATGGATTGGTACCTATGGCGGAGGACTGAATTTGTATAAACGGGAGTCGGGTACCTTTTCCAGTTTCAGACATAGCGGAGGTGAATCAGGGCAGTTTTCTGACGATCGGGTGAATGCCTTCTGTGAAGATGCCAAAGGCCGTTTCTGGCTGGCAACGGGGATGGGATTGGTAGAGTTTGACCGTACAAGGTATCAATTGATCGAAGCGTCTCCTTATAATGGGAGAAGGCAGGCTATCCGGACCATCCGGAATGATCATCAGGACAATCTATGGTTAGGCACGGAAGAAGATGGTCTCCTCTGTTATCATCCTGATAGTGGTACCTACCAGCTGTATAGTCACCGGGAACAGGAACAAGGCAGTATATCCACTAACCAGATCCGGGCGATCCTTCCCGACCGTCAGGGGAACATCTGGATAGGAGGCGTTAACGGCGGATTGAACCTGCTGAACCCGGAAAGTAATTCCTTCTATCATTATCAGAATGAACCGGAATATCCCCGGAGTTTGTCACAACGTACCGTGTCTGCGCTCTTTGAAGACAAACAGGGAATTATATGGATAGGCACGCACCGGGGGGGTATCAATATATATGTGCCAGGTGCAGAGAAGTTCAGGCTCTACCAGCAGCAGGTGAAACAGAATAGTCTGAGTTACAATGACGTGAAGGCTTTTTGTGAGGATGGGAAGGGGAGGATCTGGATAGGAACTGATGGCGGCGGACTGAATCTGATGGATCGCAACAGCCAGACCTTCCGGCATTATCAATATGACGCTTTTAATAAGAACACGATCGGATCGAATGAGGTGCTGAGTATTACGGAAGACCGGACGGGCAATCTCTGGGTAGGTACCTGGGGCGGAGGCCTGAACCTGTATCACCCCGGCACGGAGAGCTTTACCCGATTTGTTAATAATCCGGCTGACCCGCAGAGTATTCCTTCCAATTATGTACAGAAGGTACTGGAAGATAGCAGGGGCCAGTTGTGGATAGCTACTTATTATGGCGGGGTGAGTATCTATGATCGTAATCGTCAGCAGTTCACCCGTTTTACCGGGACGGGGAATACCCGTCTGTCTGGTAATAATGCAGTGTCCATGACAGAAGATAAAAAAGGGCGGATCTGGATCGGAACAGATGATGGTGGATTGAATTGTTATGATCCCGCGAGCGGAAAGATATCCTGGTATTTTATTGCAGGAGAGAAAAAGCCGGATCTGCGGGTGTTGTTTACGGACTCCCAGGGAAGGTTGTGGGCCGGACAATCAGGATTGTACCTGTATAATGAGACGGCAGATAGTTTCGCCTTGTATACAAATGAAGCCGGATTAGGGACAGCCTTTATCAAAGGTATGACAGAAGATAAGGCGGGTAATTTCTGGATCTCTACTTCGAATGGTATCACCTGTTATCATCCGGATCAGCATCAATATAAACAGTATAATACGGGAGATGGGTTACAGGGGTTGGAATTTGAAGCGAATGCCTATCTGCAGACAAAGGACGGTCTGATGTTATTTGGCGGCATCAACGGTTTTAACGCATTCTACCCGGGGGAGATTCGCACGAATAATTATCTGCCGCCAGTTTATCTGACCGATTTGCAGGTCGCTAATCAGCGCATGTTACCTGGTATGAAGGGTTCGCCATTGTTACAGGATGTGAGTGTGACGGATAAGATCAGGTTTGACTACCGGCAGTCTTCTTTTTCGTTCAGCTTCGCCACATTGGATTATACCGCTCCCGGCAATAACCAGTATGCATATAAACTTGATGGTTGGGATAAGGACTGGAATTATGTGGGGAATGAGCGCAAGGCCGCTTATACAAATCTGAATCCTGGTACCTATGTGTTTCATGTAAAAGCTTCGAATAGTGATGGCGTATGGAATGAAAAAGGTACGTCTGTGGTGGTGGTGATTGAACCGCCGTTCTGGAGAACCTGGTGGTTCATCTTACTGCTTTCTGCTGCCATTCTGTATGCAGTATACCGGATCCTGGCTTTCAGAAGAGCGTCTGAATTAAAGAAGATCAGCGAGAAGAAAAAGGAAGAAGTACACCAGTTGAAACTGCAATTCTTTACGAATATATCCCATGAGTTCCGTACACCGCTGACATTGATACTGGGTCCCTTGGAGAAGATGATCAGAGATGCAAAAGACAATGGTCAGCTGCATTATTTCAAACTGATGCAGAAGAATGCGTATCGTTTGCTGGACCTGGTGAATGAGGTGATGGATTTCAGGAAAGTAGAGTCAGGTGTACTGCAGTTGAAAGTGATGCCGGCTAATCCGGCTTTATTCCTGGAAGAGATCGCGGAGGAGTTCAGGGAATGGGCGGTTGAAAAGCAGATCCGGTTTACCGTAAATACGGTGCAACCACCAGAAGAAGCCTGGTTTGATAATCAGGTACTGGAGAAGATCATTTACAATCTGCTGAGTAATGCATTTAAATATACGCCTGCGGGCGGAGTGATTACCCTGGAAATGCGTAGTTCGCTGGAAGAGATAAAGCCTTCCTTTCCGCATGAACTGGCGGTGCAAAATGAGTATAAGACAGATGCTTACCTGCATATCAGGGTGGTGGATAATGGTATCGGTATTTCGAAAGAATCGATCGAGCATTTGTTTGAAAGATATTTCAGGGTGAATGAAAATCACCTGGGTTCGGGTATCGGACTGGCATTTGTGAAGAGTCTCACTTTCCTGCATAAGGGCAGTATACACGTATACAGTGAGCGGAAGCAGGGGACGGAGTTTATCATATCGATCCCTTATCAGAAGGAAGATTATGCGGAGGGAGAGCGATGGATGGGAGATCCGGCAAAGACAGCACGGCAACTGGAAAGTCTGATCTCCAATCAACGATATACGTTGACGCAGCCGGTGGAGAATGGTGTAAGTGAAGTGGAGGAGGACACTGGTCATTCGCAGGCATCATTGGCCACGATACTCGTGGTGGATGATAACAGTGAGTTACGGGAGTTTTTGAAGGGGGCATTGTTGCCGACGTATCGTATTATAGAGGCGTCCGACGGACAAATGGGTTTTGAAAAAGCAAAGGCAGAGATGCCGGATATTATCATCAGTGATGTGATGATGCCGGTACTGGACGGTATTGCTTTTTGTAAGCTGGTAAAGGATAACCTGGAGACGAGTCATATTCCGTTTATCATGCTGACAGCTAAGACGGCATTGTCTTCCAATATTGAAGGAGCCGCTTCGGGAGCTGATTTTTATTTTGGCAAACCTTTGAGTATTGAGTTGTTACTGATCACGATCAGGAATACGCTGGAACAACGCCGGAAGGCAAGGGAAAGATTCCTGAAGGATTATTATTATGAAGCGAAAGAACTGGTGACATCCACAAAGGATAAAGAGTTCATGGATACACTGCTGGAAAAGATAGAGGAGCATCTGATGGATCCGGATTTTGATATCAGTGTGCTGTGCAGTAGTATGGGGATGAGTAAAACGAACCTGTATCAGAAGATCAAGCAGCTGACGGGACAGTCCACCGGTGATTTCGTACGTACCATTCGTTTAAAGAAAGCAGCGTATATCATGTCGCATGAGGATGTACCACTGTCGGAGGTGATTTTACGGATAGGGATACAGACGCAGTCTTATTTCACGAAAGCGTTTAAGAAGGAATTCGGGAAGACGCCGACGCAGTTTTTACAGGAACTGAAGCAGTAAGCAGATGGTTAAAAAAGTATTACTCCGGAGACGTGTATTTAAGGATAACTGATTGATAATTATGTTGTTGGTGGTTTTAATGTAGCTTGCGAATATTGGGGACGAACAGGCGACGGTATAGCGACGAATCTACGACGAGCAAGCGCAAGCACTGATATGCATAAATTTGGTAGTATTTTAACCAACTTTCTATAAACTTATCTATTTCAAAATAAGGGCGACAAACGGTACCTGCTGGCAATAAATTTGATGCGGGTAGGTGAACTAAAACCATTGTTATGGAGTCCATTCTGAAACCCTTCTTAGATTTATTACATGAGCTGTACATAGGCACAGGCGGTGAACATTCCTGGGTTATTGACGCCAAGCCGGGTCAGGGCTTTACAGCCGCTGTTAAAACCATTAATGCCCAACAGGCGTCTACTCCTATTGTAGAAGGCGGGTCTACTATTGCGGCGCATACAGAGCATCTGCGCTGGAGCATCTATTTTGCACTGGCGTTTTTTAAAGGGAAAAAGCCTGAAGGGAACTGGGAGGAAAGCTGGCAGATCCGTGAAGTAGATGAAGCGGAGTGGACGAAGTTGCAGCAGGATTTGCTGGAGGCATATGACAAACTGGTAGTGGCAATTAAGGGTGTGACGGATTGGTCTAATCCTTTCTTCGTACAGGGTGTACTTGCTTTGGTACCACACGCGGCTTATCATCTGGGCGCAGTGAAACAACAATTAACGTTTGTGCAAGCTCATTAAATAGAAGGTCTTAGATACGATTGTCGTGTTTAAGACCTTTATTATTGTCATAATTATTTGATACGTATAGCCTTAGCGAAGCCTGCATAATGTTTTGAAATGCTGCTTAAAGTGATTAAGTTTGGTATTATTCCCTATCTATGGTTAAATCCTTATTCCTTGTACTGTTAGCTGTTTGTTTATACCCGGTATTCTTGTTTGGCCGGACGGATTCGCTACCTGGAAAATACTTCAGTCTGGGAGCGAAAAGAGCAGGTATCTGTTTTGGAAATGCACCTGTTTATACCGGTTTTAGATTTAATCTCATCAACAAAAATGTAAAGCAGACCAACATACTGGATGTCTGTTTTTTCAGCTTAGGGGAGGATAGTCTGCATACCAGTAATGGTCTTTCGCTCATGCTGACGGGAGGGGCGCAGCATAAAAGCAATGGACTTATGATTGCACCGGTTGGCGTTGGAATAAATATTGAAAATGGTGTTGCCCTGACTGGTCTGTTGAATGCCTTTGATAAACTCAATGGTTATGGATTGGGCTTTATGATGTTTGGAGGCACCCTTAATGGATTAGGTACAGCTTTTCTGATTATGAGGAGAACACCGGCAGATACGATTGGCGGCAGGATCAATGGGATGGCGGTCGGGGTCTTTAGAATAGATGTCGGAGAGGTAAGGGGTGTTTCTGTAGCGTTCCTGAACAATACAAAAGCACACAGTGGATTTGCCATTGGTGGATACAATAAAACGAATAAGCTGAAGGGGGTGCAATTGGGTCTGTATAATGTAGCGCTGAACAATCCCAGAGGCTTTAGGAGGCTACCTTTGCTGAATATGCATTTTGGAAAATAAATCTACTAATATTTATTGAAAGACGCGTCTTTGTAAAATGTATAAAGGAGGCGTTCACTAGTTGCGGACGCCTCCCTTATGTATACAAATATATTATTTATTTCTCCAGCAGATTCGCTGGTATATTACCGTCCGTCTTCATTGACAGCTGTAGTAATTTCGCCAATGCAGGCGTAATATCTCTCAGATTCATCCCGGCAATCATTCCACCTTTTTTTATACCTGCTCCACAGGCTACAAAGCCGGTACGTATTTCCTGGAAATCAGGATAGTAACCATGTGAACCGCCATGGCCTGGTTTCACAGCATCGCCTTTCACTGCATTCCCGAAAGAAGCGCCGTTTTCTCCGCTCAGCGCTAATCCCACTTCCGGGTTGCCGCCTACTTTATCGATCTGTTTGCGATCAATGATACGAAACAGCTTTTTCTCTTCCGGAGATAATCCCGCCAGCAGATCGGTCACCTGTTTCAGTGTTTTTGTATCGTTTTTGTCTTTCAGGTACAGGTAGCTGGAACCGCCCACTGAGCAGAATTGCGCTTTCCAGTCGTTTGTTTTTACATCATTGATCAGTCCTGCTTTGGCCAGCCATACATTGGGGTTTACACTTGTTTTTACATCCAGGAAACCGTGGTCGCCGGTAACGATGAGTACTGTGTTTTCCCAGATACCTGCTTCTTTCAGCGCATCGATAATGATCCCTACACTGCTGTCTGCATCAGCGATGGCAGCGCGTACTTTGTCGCCTTCACGACCCTGTTCATGTTGATAATGATCCACAGAAAAGAAGTGGATGGTCATCAGGTTAGGCTGATCTTTTTTGATCACATAAGAAGCGATCTTAGCGATGTTATGATCTTTTCCCCATTCGATGCGGTCGGTATTATCAAATACATTCTTTTTCAGATCAGCGATAAAGCCGGCTGGCTTTGAATACACCTCACGCACACTGTCGCCCAGTCCGCCGATATCAGGAATATTATACATCACAGGTGCATTGGCGGATACCGGCCAGAGGAGTGCCGCTACTTTCAGTCCTTTTTGTTGTGCAACGCTCCATACGGTAGGTACTTTGATGGAACTGTCCTGCCAGTACGGCTCATTGGAAGGGCCATTCGGATTGAATTGATTGTTGTAGTAAATACCATGTTTTACCGGCCATACGCCTGTAACAATCGAAGTATGTGAAGGATAGGTCATAGAAGGAAACACACTGTTAACACCTTTCGCATAAACGCCGTTTTTAGCTATTTCACGCAGATGCGGTGTCTTCCAGGTGCTATCCATATAAAAGTTAGGACGGAAGCCGTCAATTGTGATCAAAACCACGTGTTGTGCCTGTTGGGCAAAGATGCTGTGTGTCAACAGCAATAACATCATAAATACTAATCCCTTTTTCATTATTTCTGATTTACTGACAGGAGTATAATACCGGCATAAAGATATTCAGCACTATCGTGGAGGTGTGTTAATTATTTATTACCTGGGAAGAACGGCCGTCTGAGCGTACGGGCGATAAAATACCTGGTTCCGGGTATTTCCGGAAAACTACTCCTGTGTTATTTTTACGCTTACAGCAATTCTGAACAAAAAGTTTAACTATGTCTTTTAGAAAAATTACGGGCCTGTTTGGGATGCTCGTATGTGTATTTGTTGCCCTCGTTTCTTTTTCTGCGTGTTCTAAAGATGATGATGATGCAGGACCAGGTGAAAGTAACGACTATTATTTCAAAGCAACTTTCAACGGAAAGGCGCTTGATTTCACACACACTGCAAAGTTTCAGGGCGGTGGTAATGATGGCCGCTGGGAACATATTGTAATAAGTGGTCATGAAGCCAGGTATCCTACAGATGGTAGTCCGTTCCCGCCATCATATGACATTGAACTATGGAGGGTAGGAGGAAATATTGGTGCGGGTAAGTATGAAAGCGCTTTGGAAGAGGAGATGATCTCTCGTTATGCCATCCAGACGAATAGTGGCACATTGGTGTATAATACATTAACAGACGGCGATAATTTTACTTTAAATATTGAGTCAATAAGTGATAAAGGTATCAGGGGTACTTTCGGGGGAACAATCAGAAATAGCGCCGGTGCGGCGATAGAAGTGAAAGATGGCAGTTTTAATCTGCCGTATGATGAGTTGGTAAATCCATAGGGGAAAAGTAAGAAACCGGGCTTAGAGAGTCCGGTTTCTTAATTGAAGACGGGTGCTGTTGATAATGCCCCGCATCCATTCGTATTCAGGTAAAGCGTGTAATTGTTCTCTAAGCTCCGGGGGAATGCCGGTTAACCCCACTAAAGTACCTGCGATCTGACCTGCAATAGCCGCATTGGTATCTGTATCTCCACCTGCGTTGATGATCTCCCTGAACATGCTATTTGGATCGTCGGTAATCTGCACTTTTTCAATTTAGCAAGGTCAATTTAGTAAAGTCAACGCAAAATATACTACAGTGAAAACGTGAACAATTGTTCATGTTCCTTTCGTTTCCGGTAAAAGATTGACATTATTCATCGATAAATACAAAATGTCAGAAATTGCTGTTATTTTCACACGTATTACTGTTACACATTTCCGCTCTCCTTACAAACAAGACCCGTTATCAGCAGGAAGGTCCCTTGCTGACTGGTGTATTTTAGTGTCCGTAATCCACGTTATTTTTTAACAACCATATATAAACCCTCAAATTAGCGAAGATGAAAAAACTTCATTTGTTATGCCTTTCCGCGTTAATGCTGCTCTTATCAGGTCCGGGTTGTAAAAAAGCAGAAGATAAACAGGACCGGCTGAATGGCGCTGCTGCCTTCAAAGGTCTCACTGCTCTTGCTGCATCTCCCATTTTTACCAACGCATTACCCTCTATTGACAATGGTAGCTATTATGATCCATGGGTCATCCGTGTGGGCGCTTATTATTACTATTGCGGCTCTGACGGAGGCCGCCTGTGGATTGCGAAATCTGCTACCTTGCAGAACTTATTACAACAGCAGAAAAGCTACATCTTTACGCCGCCGGGAGGCACGCTCTATTCCTCTAACTTATGGGCGCCCGAGCTGCATTACCGTAGCGGAAGATGGTATGTTTATTTCGCTGCGGACAATGGCGATAATGCCAATCACCGTATGCACGTATTGGAAGGTGGCACTGATGCCAACGATCCTTTAAACGGCGGTTATGCTTACAAAGCGAAACTTACTCCTACTACCGATCGCTGGGCGATAGACGGTTCTCCTTTCGACTTTAACGGACAACAATACTTTGTCTGGTCTGGTTGGGAAGGTACCACCAATGTTTCCCAGTACATCTACATCGCCAGAATGAGCAATCCTTACACAATTTCTGGCGAAAGGGTAGAGATCTCAAGACCTGATTATGGCTGGGAACAGGTCGGTTCGCCTACTGTCAACGAAGGTCCCACACCATTGATCAGTGGCAGTACCGTGAATATTATCTACTCTGCAAGCGGTAGCTGGACCAACGATTACTGCCTGGGGCGTCTTACCTGCACAAACGGCAACCTGATGGCTAAGTCCTCCTGGACCAAACCCTCTTCTGCCGCCTTCTCACGATTCGGAAACGTATTTGGTCCTGGTCATGCCTCGTTTGTAAAATCGCCTGATGGTATCCAGTCATGGATCGTGTACCATGCTGCTAACTATGACGGCGCTGGCTGGGATAGAAGAGTGATGGCGCAGCAATTCGCCTGGGATGGAGATATTCCTTTCTTCGGCTATCCGATTGAAAAAGGGATTCCGATACCTTCTCCTTCAACCGGTCCTGAATATGCAATGCCTGTTGCCAATGGTGTGTACAGGATCAAGTCTAAAGTCACCTCCCAGTGTATTGATGTGCCTAACGCAAGTAATACCGCTGGGCTCCAGATACAACAATGGACAGACAACAACACCAACGCACAGAAATGGACATTTACCAGTCTGGGGAACGGTTATTATAAGATCACCAACGTGGCTTCCGGCTTAAACCTCGATAACGCGGGTGGTTCAACAAGTGCAGGGAATATCCTAATTCAGTGGACAGACAATGGCAATATCGCTCAACACTGGCGGGTACAGGATATGGGCAACGGCTATTTCAAACTGATCAACCGCAGGAGCCTGCTGGCAATTGATGTACCTAACAGTAATCAGACGCCTGGAACGAAATTGCAACAGTGGTACGAGAACCAATACGATGCAGAGTTGTGGCAAATTATACCTTAGATAAATAAAAAGAGGCTGCCAACACTTGAGCAGCCTCTTTTTATTTGAATACCTGATGGAATCAGGTGGTCATTTCAGCAATTCTGAGAATGGTCGTTTATTTTAATACATCCTCTTTATCAGTTTCAGCATTATTATCAATCAATTCTTAATTTTTAATTGTTAATTCCTAATTCGCCGAAGGCGTATACACCGCTACTGCTACTCTTGAATCCGCACAACCATAATACAGGAAATACTTTCCCTTATAATACACTAAGCCTTCAATAAACACCGTCCCTGCCGGATACTGTCCGCTTTTCTCAAACGACTCTGCTGGTACCATAAATGGTTTATTCAGTCTGCTGATCAGTTTGGATGGATCTGCTGCACTGAACAACATCTGTCCTGCGCAATAAGAATTGGCGGTATAATTAATATCTCCATCTGCCCCTGAGCGGTTCTTACCATTATACAGGAGTACAATGCCTTTGCTGGTCAGTATAGCCGGAGGACCGCATTCCGTCAGGTGACTATCAAAATATCCTTTTCGTGGAGAAGCCAGTTCCTTTAATGCACCATTTGCGTCCACCAATGGTGTCCAATCGACAAGGTTTTCGGAGGTAGCCGCATATACATGGTTTTCTCCCCAGTACATCCAGTATTTACCTTTGTATTTTGCAATACGCAGCTCACCGTTTTTGAGTGTGGTCAATACGGAGGCTGATTTGGAAGCAATATCATGGAACTTACCATTGTAGGCATCCTGGAAGATCGGACCATGCTTTTTCCAGTGTACCAGGTCTTTGGAGGTAGCCGCACCAAGGCGTGGCACTTTCTTGTTCCATTGTGTATATAACATCAGATACGTGCCGTCTTCCGTCACTGCTACCCGTGGATCTTCACAACCGCCTGTCCATTCAAATTCCTGCTGATCGTCCATATCCGGGAACAGTACCGGTTTGCCGGTACGTCTCATGGTGATGCCATTGGAACTTTCCGCCAGTCCGATACGCGAGGTACGGGCGCCTATTCCTACACCGGATTTGTCTTCAGCCCTGTACATGACATAGACCTTGTTATCCTTTACGGCAGCGGCCGGATTGAAGGTGTCATTGCTTTCCCAGTCCAGTAGCTTTTTTTGCATAGGATCGTAAAAATGGGTCGTGGAATCGGGTGAGATGATCGGGTTGACGCCTGTGGGTCTGACAAAGGGCCCTATCGCCCAGTCCGGGTATTTATTGATGGACTGCTGCCCATAGCTGTAAAGGGCGCCCGATAGGAGCATCGTAAATAAGAGACCTGATTTTTGCATATAACGAGAATTTGTAGAATATGACTGGTATAATACAACATTTCCTGCGGAAGCCAGTGCTATAATTTTCTGCCGAAAACAATTACTTTTATGCGGTCATGGTTCCTCCATTAGATAATGAAATTTTTTTATTCAGGCAGATTGGGGAAGGAAATGAGATTGCATTCCGTAAGGTTTATTACCACTATTACAGGCAATTATATGGTTTCGTGCTCAAGGCTGTAAAGTCCGACCCTGTCACAGAAGAAATTGTGCAGGAGACGTTTGCCCGTTTGTGGGAAAACCGCGCTGCTCTTGGAGAAAAAGGATATTCTGCCCCCTGGCTCTTTCGTGTTGCTGCCAACCTCTCCTTTGATTATATGAGGAAAGCCGCTCATGAAGCAAAATATTTTAATCTGTTGTCAGCCTCTCCCGGTGAACCTTCTGCCAATAATGTAGCCGACTATATAGAGGGCGTACAAAGCAACCATCTTTTACACGAGGCCATCGACAGTTTACCTCCCCAGCGCCGCACCATTTTCCGGTTATCAAGATTAAAAGGGCTCAGTCACCAGGAAATTTCCCAGCACCTCAATATTTCTGAAAATACCGTTAAAAACCAGCTGGTGACCGCTTTAAAGGCTGTTCGCCAGTTCATGAACGATGCTACCCGCCTCTTTTTTTAAGTTTTTTTTCAAACTGGATAGTCCCTCGTCTTTTCTCAAACGTTATTAATTGCAAAGGAGCCTCTTTACCTCTTTTCAACCACAACCAAAATATGGCAGAAGATACACGCGAAGAGCGGATCAAATATCTTATCAATCAATACTATGCAGGTACTGCAACTGTTGCAGAGTCCAGCGAACTGAGATCATTTCTCTTACAGGGAGATGATAGGGAGCTTGTAGTGGCGCAACTGGAAGAGCTGGCAATGACAGCGCCTGCAGCTACGCATATCAGTGAAGAACAACTGGATACTGTATTTGACTCGATCGTATCTTCCCGTACCAGACAAATGCCTGTTCGCCGTTATATCTATGGCGCAGCCGCAGCCGTACTGGCATTGGTAGTGGCTGGTAGCATTTATTTCTTTACGCGCGAACACCAGTCTGTGTCACCACAACAGGTAAATGTAGCAGAAATACAGCCGGGGCATGATGGCGCTGTACTGACACTTGCCAATGGAAAACAGGTCGTACTGGATAACCAGGCCGACGGCGTTATCGGAAATACAGATGAGAATATCAGCAAAAAAGGGGGAGCGCTGATCGTTGATGGAGACGCACAGTCACATAACAATACAGCACTGAATACGCTTACCACGCCTCGGGGAAGACAATTTGCACTGGCATTGCCCGATGGTAGTAAAGTATGGCTGAATGCCGCTTCGGCTATTAAATTTCCTGCTGCTTTTGCACAGGAAGAACGCACTGTTTATCTATCAGGAGAAGGCTATTTCGAGATCGCTAAAAAAACAGATGCCAAAGGAAAGAGAATACCGTTCAGGGTTGTGGTCAACCAAAAAAGCACGATAGAAGTGCTTGGAACACATTTTAATATTAATGCTTATGAAGATGAAGAAAGTATCCGTACTACCTTGCTCGAAGGCGCTGTAAAGGTCAGCGCAAGCACAAACACTGTAACACTGGTCCCCGGTCAGCAGGCCGCTATTATCGCAGATCACATCGCCGTTGATAAACATGCCGACCTGGAAGAAGCTACTTCCTGGAAGAACGGACTGTTTGTTTTCAATGGCAGAGCCGACCTGCGTGAAGTCATGCGCCAGTTGTCAAGATGGTACGATGTGGAAATCGTTTTTAAAGGAGAAGTGCCGGACATTGCTTTTACCGGTGAAATGCAAAGAAATCTAAACTTGCAGCAGGTGACCAAAGGACTAGCTGCGATGGGGGTCAATTTTAAAATAGAGGGACGAAAAATTATTATCTATCCTTAATATCAAAGTACCAAAAGAAAAAACCGGAAGTGTTCCAGCACTCCCGGCAAAGTCTCAGGTCCGAGTAATTTAACAGCAAGTAGGTCCGATACCACTTATTTGTCATTATCAACCAGAAACCGTTACAAAAGTATGTTTTTTTACGCTTTATGTAACCGGAAGGGGCGTGCCATGTCCTGTGCCAGACGGCAGTCTTTCCGGTTATCACCACAAACAGTGAAGACAGTGAAACTGAATGTTCTATTCATGTTTGCATTTCTGATGCAAGTTAGTGCCAGCGGCTGGTCACAGGTCATCAACTATTCCGGGAACAATGTCCCGCTTACGACAATCTTCAGCATTGTTAAACAGCAAACCGGCTACGTGGTACTCTACAATCCGGATCTGGTAAAGAAGACTACACCTGTAACGGTGCGTGCCAGCAATATGCCGCTGACCGCCTTCCTGGACAAAGTCCTGGCAGAAAGGTCATTGGGCTATTCCCTGGAAGATAAGACCATCTTTATTACAAAGCGTACCACGCCTGCGCGTCCGGCAGTCAATGAAGCTGCTGTTGAGAAAGCGGCAGTCATTCTGCCAGTAGTAAGTGGTTTCATAAAAGATGACAAAGGACAGTTCCTGCCGGGTGTCTCTGTAAAAGTGAAAGGCTCACTTTTCGGTACCAGCAGTAGTGAATCCGGTTATTTCAAGTTAACGGGTATACCTGCTGATGCTGTGCTGGCTATCTCCAGTGTAGGGTTCGAATCTCTTAACATCCCATTGCAGATGTGCTGTAACAGGGTCATGGTAAAGAATGTCGACGCTACCATGGGTGATGATGGCAGTCTGGTACTGACTATTACCATGAAACTCGCTGTGAAATCACTCGAGGAGATCGCTGTTACGAATACCGGTTATCAGGAATTGCCAAAAGAACGTTCTACCGGTGCTTATGGAACTGTTGACAATAAAGCGCTCAATGCCCAGATCAATACAGACCTGGGTGCCGCTGTTGAAGGTAAGGTAGCGGGCCTGAGTCTTTACAAAGGTGAGCCAATGGTCAGGGGATTGAGTACATTTTCAGGAAGTGTAGGTACGTATCCGCTGATAGTACTCGACGGACTGCTTACTGAAAATACCCTGGATATGATCAACCCTTATGATGTCGAGTCTATTACCGTACTCAAAGATGCTGCTGCAGCGTCCATTTATGGTGCGCGTGCCGCAAATGGCGTCATTGTGATTAATACAAAGAAAGGTAAAAGAGGAGGGGTCAGTCTCTCAGTAAATGCAGATTACTTTGTAACAGAGCGTCCTGACCTTAGTAAGATGCATTACGCTACTTCCGGGCAGATGGTTGATTATGAAAGGGATATCTATGCAGGTGAATTACGCCGGTATGCAAATGCGCAGGAATTATTTAACTACTATGGTAGCGTTGGCGGAAACACGAGTAGATACTTTTCTCCATTGTACAATCTGTACAGAAAGGAAAGCATTGGCGAGATCAGTACACATGAAAGAGACGCTGCCATCGAGCAATTGAAAAGCTACGACTATTATCAGCAGTTTCATGATAATGTATGGCAGAACCAGGTGCGGAAACGTTTTAATATTTCACTTGGTACAGGCAGTGACAAGAGCAATACGTATTTTTCCATTAACTACGATGGTAACAACCAGCTCATACGCAATAACACCGACGAGAACCTGAACATTTATCTGAAATCAAGCTTTAGTCCGCTTCCCTGGCTGACGGCAACATTCGGTGCAAACGGTGCTTATTCGAAAGTAATAGCATCGGAGAATCTCTATACTGACTATAAGACACAACCTCGCTATAGTCGCATCGTAGATGAAAATGGGAATCGCGTTTATGCTGACTATGTATCATTCAGAGACGGTTTTAGTAGCTCTGATTACGTAAATGGTACTGTCATTGATCAACTAAAGGGCAATACACAATTTAAATCTTTCAGTTTCAATCTGCTCGATGAACTGGATAATAGCAGGAGTAAATCACAGCAACTGCGTTTGCGTACATTTGCAGATATAGGCGCTAAGTTGTTTGCGGGATTGAAATACAGCCTGAAGTTCCAGTACGAAACGTCGCGGAATGAACAGGAGAGTTTTGCAGGAAAGGATGATTACCGCATGAGGTATCTCTACAACGCAATGACAAGCTATAATGCAACGACTAACATTTATACACACGAAATTCCCTTTAGCGGACGTCTTTACCAGATGAATCAGCAGGCGGACAACTTTACCTTCCGCCAGCAGCTTGATTTCGACAGGTCATTTAATGTCAATGGCAGAACGCATGATTTCAATGCCATTGGCGGTTTTGAAATGAGACAGTCCCGCACACCGGTATCTGTAAGCGACCTGCGGTACGGATATGATCCTGTTACATTGACTTCCCAACAGGTGGATTGGTACCGCCTTGGTGAATCGGGGATCAATAGTTACCTGTTTGGTACAACTACACTTGGTTATCAACCGGGAAAGAATAAAACAGAGGTACGCCACAGATTTGCATCTTACTATGGTAATATCGGTTATACCTTTGACCGACGTTATAACGTCACTGCCAGTGCAAGGATAGATCAGACCGACCTGTTTGGTACAGATCCGAAATACAGGAACCGCCCGCTGTGGTCAGTCGGTGCAGGATGGAACGCAACAAATGAAGCATTCCTGAAAAATATCAGCTGGCTTGACTTCCTGAAAGTGCGCGTGACTTATGGTGTGAATGGTAACGTCGATCAGACCTCATCTCCATATATCACCGCCAGACTGAGAAGTGATAACCTGTTCACTGAATTACAGTATACAGACATCCTTGCATTGCCTAACCCGAAGTTACGCTGGGAAAAAACGGCGACGCTCAACTTCGGTACAGATTTTACTATATGGAATAACCTGCTGAGAGGTAGTATTGATTACTACAGAAAATACAGCTCAGACCTGATTGCTACAAGCACGCTTGACCCTACGGTAGGTACCAGCTCCCTCAGCATCAACAACGGTGCGATGTCTAATCGTGGTATCGAACTCAATCTTTCTTCAGAATGGCTGAATAAAAAAGATTTCGGGGCCGTGTCGTCATTCGTGATCGCCTTTAACAGGAACAGGATAGAAAAGGTAAGCAATGCCGCGACAACCGGATATTCATATATATCGTCTCCGTCAAACTACTATTATCCCAATACACCGTTTAACTCCGTATACGCTTACAGATATGGCGGAACTATCAATGGATACCCGTATATACTGGATGAGAACGGCCAGCCTAATGTGATTTTCGATGCAAATGGGAATCCTACAGACGTTAAACAGGTAAATGGTCCTGCTGCGATAATCAGAGTAGGTACACTGATCCCTAAGTTCAACGGCTCATTCCGTCAGAGTTTCCGCTATAAAGGCGTAGAACTGGGTGCTATGTTTGCTTTCTATGGTGGCCATCAGATGAGAAGAGATCGTATGGACTTTTCGGGTACTACCCAGCAGAACCGCGAACTGGCTAATCGCTATAAAGATGAAGTTCCGAATGGTAATCCGAGACTGGAACTGGACTACCCTGATGTCCTCAGAAGTTATGCTACTACACTGTCTTCTTACTGGCGTTATTCAGATATTCAGGTGGTGAGCGCTACTTCTGTCAAGCTACGTAATCTTTACTTATCCTATACCTTGCCCCAATACCTGTGCAAAAACATATTCGCTAAACAGGTAAAGTTCACTGCACAGGCGAATAACCTGTGGATGTGGAGTAAAGCCGGGGACGATCTTGACCCGGAAACAGCAAGCCTTAACAGTGGGACCAGAAATCTGCCTACATCGCGTTCATTCCTGTTCGGTGCAGCGGTTAGTTTCTAATTATTAAAACATTAGCGTATGAAATCAGGTATTTATCACTTCGCATATATTCTCGTTATTGCCATTCTTACATCGTGCAATAAATATCTTGACATCGTTCCGAAGGGACAACTGGTAGTGGAAACTACGCAGGACTTTTATAATATGGTAAGCCTCCCCAACAGAGGATATCCGATTAATAACTTCCAGTACCTGGTAGACGATCAGTGGATGAAAGAGTCCAATGTGATCGGTATCATCAAAAACATGGATATTATTAACTTCACTGCTGATACTACTGAAAATCGCGTCAACAGGCTGAGCGCTTCCTCCCTGTATAATCAGGCATATAAGTACATTAACAGATGGAATATGATCATTACGCTTGTTGATGGCAGCGAGGGAGATGAAAATCTCAAGAAGCTGGCAAAGGCCGAAGCGAGAGTTCAGCGTGCATTTGATCATTTTGTTGTCCTGAATACATTTGGCCGTCCATATGTGCCGGAAACGGCAGCCAATGACGGCGGTATCTGCATCATGGATAAGTATGATCTGGAAGCGAAACCATCGAAATCATCAGTAGCGGAAGTGTATGCTTTCATAGAAAAAGATCTTGACGAATCTATTCCATATCTGCAGGTAACGCCTGTGGATGTATACCATCCATCTCTCGCATTTGCATGGGCGCTGAAAGCGAAGGTACATCTCTTCAAAAGAGAATGGGATAAATGTATCGCTGCGGCGCAGCAGTCATTGTCGTACAATAACAAGCTGCTTGACCTTGTAGCATTGAAAGCAGCAGGCGGCCCCACCTTGAATCCAATCGCAGCCGGCAATAATCCGGAAGTACTTAGTTATACATACATGACGGGTCGTAATGAGTTAAACTTAGGATACACATTTATTATTAGTCCTGAGTTAAGAGCACTGTTCGGTCCTACTGACACGAGGTTTACTATGTTCTTTAACACCACCAACCGTACATACCTGGATATTGGCTCAAATACTGCTTACTGGCAGGTGAAATTTACAGACTTCTTTACAGTGACTGTGGGTATGAAAACGCCGGAAGTGCTGTTAATGCTGGCTGAATGTTATGCCCGTAAAGGAAGTCTTACCGAAGCGATGACACTGATTAATGACCTGCGTGCCAAACGTATCACCGATGCACAGGAAGCTCACCTGGAAACGCCAGCTACTGTAAAGGAAACGATGGATATCCTCATCAGCGAAAGAAGGAAAGAACTCCTGTTCGGCTTTCATCGCTTCTGGGACCTGCGCAGACTGAATCTCGAACCGGAATATGCAAAAACGGTAGTGCATAAATTCCCGCTGGTCAATACGACTGTGCCACAGGTAGAATATAAACTGCCCCCTAATTCATATATGTACATCATTCCGTTTGCACAGGATGTATTGAAGCAGAATCCTAAACTAACTCTTAATACAAATGAAAAGCTTCCCTGGTAAGAAGATCTAAATTAATTATATCAATTCCAACATGAAGAGAATTACGATGGGGCTGTCATTACTCACGATGGTAATGGCGGCCCATGCTCAGGACAAAAGCAAGCCGGCCGGAGATTCTGCAAAGGTGAGCAAAAACATGGCTTATGAGAAAGTTATTACCAAAGACGCCATTACCCGTCAGGGGATGTTTACCGTTCACCTGGTAGATAACAAGTACTACTTTGAAATACCTGATTCCCTGTTAAAAAGGGATATCCTGGTGGTTACCCGTTTTGTCGGTACACCGGAACTCTCCGGGGTATATGCTGGTGAAAAGGCCAATGAACGTACCATCTATTTTGAAAAAGGACAGGGTAACAAACTCCTCATGCGGGTGGATGTGTTTTCTGTGAGGGTGAAAGATGAAAATCAGGCATTGGCTAAAGCCGTGCAGTCATCCGCAATAAAACCCATTACAGCCGCCTTCGATATCAAAACCGTCAATAGTGCCAATGGCAATATGGTGATCGATGTCACTGATTTCCTGAAAAAGGACAACAGTGCATTATCCATAGATGCAGCGGTAAAGAACGATATGAAACTGGGCAGTATTGCAGATGACCGTTCCTTTATTACCAGTGTGAATGCATATCCGATCAATATCGAGGTACGTACTACCCGTACCTACACGACTTCAGGCGCTGCTATTCCGGCTGCGGCTTTGTCAGGCGCTGTTACCCTGGAGATGAACGTCTCTATGGTATTGTTGCCGAAAGAGCCGATGCGTAAGCGCTTATTCGATGAAAGGGTTGGTTTTATGGCCAGTAAGTATATCCTTTTTGATGAAGATGCACAGGTGTCACAGGAGAAATACCTGATTCAGCGTTATCGCCTGGAACCTAAACCGGAAGACCTGGAGAAATACAAACGCGGAGAGCTGGTAGAACCAGTTAAACAGATCGTTTACTATATCGATCCGGCTACACCGAAGAAATGGCGTCCTTACCTGATCGCCGGGGTGAATGACTGGCAGAAGGCATTCGAACAGGCAGGTTTCAAAAACGCTATCGTTGCAAAGGAATGGCCGGAAGGAGATACTACCATGAGCCTGGAAGATGCAAGATTTTCTGTAATACGTTACCTGGCGTCTCCTATTCCGAATGCGTATGGTCCGAGGATCAGTGATCCCCGTAGCGGTGAGATCATAGAAAGCCATGTAGGATGGTATCACAACGTCATGAAACTGATCCATGACTGGTACATGATACAGGTAGGACCAAATGATGCGCGCGCCCGTAAAATGGTATTTGACGACGAACTGATGGGAGACCTGATCCGCTTCGTATCCTCTCATGAAATAGGACACACGATCGGTCTGCGTCATAACATGGGCGCCAGCAGTCAGACGCCGGTAGAGAAACTTCGTGATAAAGCCTGGGTAGAAGCCAATGGTCATACCGTATCCATCATGGACTATGCACGTTTCAACTACGTGGCACAACCGGAAGATAATATCGGTAAAGCAGGGTTGTATCCCCGTATCGGCGCTTATGATAAATGGGCAATACAGTGGGGTTACAAACAGATCTTCAATACCAGTGATGAGTATCAGGATAGTAAAATACTCAACAAATGGGTCGTAGACAGTCTGGCGGCTAATCCACGCCTGTGGTTTGGTGGTGAAGGCAAAGGAGAAGATCCGAGAAGCCAGACGGAAGACCTGGGAGATGATGTGATGGTAGCCAATGAATACGGTATCAAAAACCTGAAAAGGGTAGTACCGGAACTGGTGAAGTGGACGGCGGAAGACGGGGATATGGATGATAACCTGGAGCGGATCTATAAAGGCGTGGTAAAGCAGTACACCAAGTACCTGTATCATGTAATGAAGTATATCGGCGGACAGTACGTTACCCGCAAGAGTGCCGAACAGCCAGGCGATGTATACGAGAAGCTGCCGAAGGCCAGGGTGAAGGAAGCGATCAGCTTCATCGGTCGTAACCTCATGGAACCCCCATTGTGGTTGTATGACAAGAGCATCACCACCCGGCTGAATATATTTGAGATGGATGAAATCATGACCATGCAGAATAACATGATGACCACCATCCTCAATGCAGGAATGATGTACAACCTGGTACAGCGCTATACCAACGGTAAAGAGCAGTATACTGTTACAGAATACCTGAATGATGTGAAAAAAGCTGTCTGGAAACCGCTGGCGGGCGATCCGGTAAAAGATACGTACTACAGGGGAGTACAACGCATGTATGTTGAAAAACTGGTAATGGCGATCAATACCTCCAGACTAAAAGAAGGCAAGCTGTTGAACAATCTGGAAAGGAGTGATGCCAGTCTGTATGCAAGAACCCATCTGCAGGCTATTAAAAATGAACTCATGATCAGCAATGTGCCGGGAGCACTAAATCAGGCGCATAAAACTAACCTGATCAGAGAGATAGACAAATCCCTGAAGGGAGATGATAAATAAAGGTTTTGAGTGATGAATGCAAATCGCCGGTGCTGGTTCTCCAGCCCGGCTTTTTTTATGCACACCTGTTTCCTGTCTGCCAGTCTGCTTTTCCCGCTGGGGATCGTTCGTTACCTGTATAACTGACTTATTTAAGGAGAAATCTCCATAAGACTGTCGGGGCCGGCGAAATGTTACATAGTATTGGGTAACTTTGTACTACGTATGAAGCTGATAAAACAACTAAAAGGACTGTTTTCCACGAAAGAAAAGCCGATCGGAAGCTATGCTGATTTCTGGAAATGGTTCCAGCCAAAGGAAAAAGGATTTCGTAATGCTGTCAGGACCGGTCAGCGGGTGGATGAAGATTTCCTTGATCCGATCTTTTCCAAACTGCAGGAACTGAGAAGCGGCATCTATCTGCTGGCAGGTATGAGCGACAACAATACCGTCGAACTGGTATTTACCGCAGAAGGTAACTTCCGGAACATCTATTTTGTGGAAGAACTGGTCGCTGCCGCACCCTTCATGCCCGGCTGGAAATTCACTGCTTCTAAACCACCGACAGATATCAGCAATTTCGTCATCGAAATGGGTGGGTATAAATATGATACAGCCAGTCTTTCCTTTTATCCGGAAGAAGACGCTGACTATCCTGATGAAATCCAGATCACAATCATCCATAAGGATTTTAACACTGAAAATAGCCGGGATATCACCCTGGGGGTATATAACTATCTTGATAACTATCTGGGCGAATTAAACGCCATTACAATCATCGATTCCCTCGCCGTAAAAGGGCCCGTTGAAGCGGAGCAGGAGCTGATCGCTATCGAGAAACTGGAAGGCTACCTGAAATGGCGACAGAAGGAGTTTGTGGAAAAGTATGACGCTGTACGGCATAATGTTAAGGAAGATATGTATGCTTCCCTCAACGGCGAACTGGAAGATGGCCGCCCATTGGTGATGATCGTTAACAGCACCCTGCTGGAATGGGAAGGGAAAGCTTCTCACCCCTGGATCATTGATTTTACCATGGAATATAATGGGGAGCAGACCAACGGTATGCCTGATAAACCTACTTATCAGCTGATGGATACGATCGAGGACGAAATGGCTGCTAAACTGCCGGACCTGGAAGGCTATTTAAATATCGGCCGGCAAACCGGTGGTAGTAAACGCAAGGTCTATATGGCCTGCCGCGATTTCCGCAAAACATGCAAAGTCTTTGATCAGCTGAATGATCAGCACGGGCATAATATTAGCATGAACTTAACTGTTTTTAAAGACAAATACTGGCGGTCTTTTGATAAATTCAGGGTTTAAACCACAACTACATCATTCCTGCATAAGGAAGTTATAAATAATACGCAATGATTAAACACGTTGAGATCCTGGATACCAAGATCCTCTCTGATAACTGGTATATACTGAAGAAAGTTACCTACGAATACACAATGGCCGACGGACGCAAAGAAGTGCAATCCCGTGAAGCCTATGACAGAGGAAACGGCGCCACCATACTGCTGTATAATAAAGAACGTAAAACCGTTATTCTCACCCGTCAGTTCAGACTTCCGACTTATATCAATGGTAATCCGGACGGGATGCTGATAGAAGCCTGTGCCGGTCTGCTGGACAAAGACAATGCGGAAGACTGCATCCGCAGAGAAACAGAAGAAGAAACAGGCTACAGGATTGAAAACGTGCAGAAGGTATTTGAAGCATATATGTCGCCCGGTTCAGTAACGGAGATCCTTTATTTCTTCGTGGCGGAATATAAACCACATATGAAAATCGGTGATGGCGGCGGACTGGAGCACGAGCAGGAAAATATCGAAGTATTGGAACTACCATTCGAAAAAGTCCTGGAAATGGTACGCAGCGGTGAAATTAAGGATGCGAAGACCATCATGCTTATTCAATATCTGCAGATCCACCAGTTGTTGTCCTGAACATCCTGAAACGGTATTGGTCACCTGACAGCCGGAATCTATTCCGGCTTTACTCACTTTGGTAATATCTGATATGTATAGTACATTTATACGTCAGGGTACTGTAAATTTAAAAACTGTACGGTTTGTCAGGTGAACAATTATTATGGGATGCGGTCAGAAATAGTGATGTAAAAGGCCTGGAAGCATTATATAAAAAGTATAATGAAGCTTTATACAGCTATGGTAAGAAATTTACCGGGGATACCCACCTGGTAGAAGATGCCGTACAGGAAACATTCATCTCCATCTGGAAATACCGGGAACGTCTCTCCGTGACTTCCATGTTCAATCTCTATATCTTCAAATCTTTCCGTAACCACCTGTTCCGTCTTATCAAAGAACAACAAAATACCTCCTACCAGGAAGATGACCTGTCCTTCTCGTTTGAACTGGGTTTTGATGCCCGTTTTATTGAAGGAGAGGAGGCCGCTATACTATCTGCCCAGATCCGCCAGGCGCTTTCCAAACTGACCAGCCGGCAAAGAGAGATTATCTGGTTCCGCTTCTTTGAAGGCCGTTCTTTCGAAGAGATCGCAGAGATTATGGACATGCAGGTCAGGGCCACCTATAAGCTCTCTGCCCGTGCCCTGGCTTCCCTGAAAGAAATTATGGAAGGACCAGCCCTCTTATTGTTGCTTTCCTTATTAAGGAATTGATAATTAGCTATATAGCTCTTCCCCTTTCCCCACTCATTGCAAGTTTCTCTGCCTGTTTCAAAAAAAACTGAAAAAAAGTTAAAAAACGTGGGGCACTTTTAGTGTAATGTCTTCTTTTATATACAAACGCTTACCAAAATCGAATCTTAAAGGATGAAACGCTCCGTTCATTACTATGCCAGCTTTACTGCCATCCAACTGGCCGCAGATCCTTACTTCCTGGAATGGGTAAGGTTCCCTGATGCTGCTGGTAACCAGTTCTGGGAGCAATTCCTGTTGACTTATCCGCATAAAACTGCCGATATCGCCCGTGCCGGTGAGATCGCACGTAGTATGTATGCATTGGCTGACAAGCCTTCCGCGCAACAGCAGGAAGATAACTGGAAGCGTATCCAGGCAGCTTTGCCAGATACTCAACTGGCCATGCCACGTCGTTCCATCCTGCGTACGATACGACCGGTATGGACAGCTGCAGCCGCTGTAGCCGTAGCAGCTATCGCCGTATGGCTGATATTTCGCCCGGTAACCAGAGAAGTGAGTATCGCTTCCGGTTACGGAGAGGTAAAAGGCGTTTTGCTGCCAGATGGCACACAGGTAAAACTGAATGGTAATTCAAGCTTACGATATAGTGAACAATGGAAAGCCGGATCACCCAGGGAAGTCTGGGTGGAAGGGGAAGCCTTCTTTGACGTAAAACCGGTAGCCAGTAACAATGCCTCTCAACGCTTTGAAGTGCACAGCGGCGATATCGATGTACAGGTCCTTGGTACATCATTCAACGTGCGCAGCCGCAGAGGGATCAGTGATGTAATGCTGACTACAGGAAAGGTCATGGTGGCGGCCGACGGGAAAGAGCAACTCCTGTCCAGCCCCGGAGAACTGGCCACATTCAATCAGAAAAGACTGGAGAAAAAAGTAGTACCGGTCGCTAACTACACCAGCTGGCAGGAACAGAAACTGCAACTGGAACAAACCAGCGTAGCTGATCTCTTCGCAAGGCTGGAAGATGACTGGGGTTATAATATCCGGCTGAACGACACTTCCCTGCTTCAGAAGAAGATCAGCGGGGAAATAGACATGAAGGATAAACAGGTATTAATTAATGCGCTTGCTTTGATACTACATGCAGATGTATCACAACAGGGAGAATCAACCATCATAATCACACCCAACTAACAATCTGACAAGAAAGGGGACAAGTTTTTAATTCAAAATCACAACAGGCATGATCAATCTGAAAAAGGTTGCGGCCTTCTGCTGTCTGCTCTTATGCAGCTTGCAGATATTTGCTGCCGTAACCCGCCAAAATCAACCGGGAATTTCGCTGAAAGAAGCGCTTAAAAACGCCTCTTCCAGGTTCCATGTATCCTTTATCTATGAAGATGAACTGGTAGCTAATAAGACCGCTAAGGTGCTGCCGGACGCCAGTTTTAAAAACGTGGAAGGATATCTTGATGTTATTCTGAAACCTTATCACCTGCAATTCAGAAAACTAAGCAATACACAATATGCCGTATTTGCTAAACAACCTGATGCAGCTGCCAGAGACAAAGAAAGATCAAAAACCAATCAGATGGCTCCGGAAGAAGCTGCCCCTTCACAGGCAGCTCCCGGCCAGCCTGTACGGTCAATACAGATAGAGATCGGTAACGGTGACGGTGAACAGGATAATACGCGCTTCCTGTTTGGCGTCGTGACTGACGACAACGCAGCGCCTATCACCTCCGCTACCGTAAGAGTGCCTGGTACGAATGTCATGACACTGACGAATGCGCAGGGTGAATTCAAGCTAAAAGTGCCTTTGAATACGCGTAGTCTGCAGATCTCCTGTGTAGCCTATGAAACACAGGAATTACAACTCTCCAGAACGACTTATTACGACGTAAAACTGAAAGATAAAACCGGTTATCTGAAGCCTGTTGAAGTAGTCTCTACCGGTTATGTGAATCTGCCTAAAGAACGTGCCACCGGATCTTTCGGAGTCGTGACAGCAAAAGAACTGGAGAAAGTACCTACTGCCAACGTATTACAACGTCTCGAAGGACAGGTGCCCGGCTTACAGCTGCAGGTCACTTCCGGTGATAACAGTTTTGTGTATGATAACGTGACACCCGCCATTAATAGTAATACAAGAACGATCGGCCGTAATGACTATGGTGTGAATATCCGTGGTACAACCACCATCAGAAGTGAAAGTATGCCATTGGTCGTAATTGATGGTTTCCCTACTGAAATGGACCTGAAGACCTTCAATCCGAATGATATTGAACAGATCACTTTCCTGCGTGATGCAGCAGCAGCCTCTATCTGGGGCGCCCGTGCAGCTAATGGTGTGATCGTAGTAACAACAAAGAAAGGCAGAATGCGTCAGCCGGCTGTGAACTTCTCCGCAGGTTTCGGCACACAGGCCAGGCCAGCTGTAAGTTATCTGCCATTGATGAATTCCAGTCAGGTACTTGCTTATGAGAAAGAACTGGTAGACAAAGGCGTGATCAATGCTTCCACCTATAATCCCTATACCTCCGGTGTTAAATATTTTGTCAACGAAGGTACTGACCTGGCTTATCAGCTGCGTAGTGGCAGGATCACCCAGGCAGAATATGATGCCGCTGTTACCCGCCTGGGATCCATCAATAACTATGGTCAGATAGAAGACTACCTGTTACAGCGTGCCACCAGTCAGAACTATAACCTGTCTATCAGCGGTGGCTCCGATGTGCATACCTATTTCGTATCCGGCTCTTATGCAAAAGAGAGTCCGAGTACTGTCGGCAGCGTAGGCGAAAGGATCACACTCACAGCCAACCAGGAACTGAAGATCATTAAAAAGATCACCCTGGCTTTAAGCCTCAAAGGATCTTTCTTTAACTACAAGCAGAATGGTAAAGGCGCCGGCGCATTGCTGAACGGTGCGAATACATTCCTGCCTTACAACTCCATCGCAGATGGCAATGGTAATCCTACAAGGTATTACTATGGTATAGGCGAACACTATGCTGATTCATTGACCGCAATGGGGTATAAAGATTGGTCATACAACTATATCGACGAACTCAAACTGGTCAATAACAGTGCATCCGATAACAACTATTCCGGTAACCTGAGTCTTAATATTCCGATCTACAAAGGACTGACATTTAACGGTTCCTATGCCGTGGAACGTGTGAACTTCAAAAACGAAGTATTGAATGATGTGAAATCATTTTACACACGTAATATTTTCAACCAGGGTACAGTGATGCAGAATGGTCAGCTCAGAAAGAACGTACCGGAAGGCGCGATCTTTTCAAACAACTATACCACACAGGATAACCATAGTCTCAGAGGTCAGTTCTCCTTTAACAGAGGTTTTGGTAGCATCCACGAACTGAATGCGCTGGCTGGTGCGGAAATACGCGAAACAAATGCGGGTTCCTCCACGTTCACGCTGTACGGTTATAATCCTGAAACTGGTATCTCGCAGAATGTGGATTACCTGACCCCTTATTCAACGATCTTCTATAGTTCTGTATTTGCGGGTGCTCCTTCTCAGACAGACCGCAGGAACCGTTTTCTTTCCTACTTCGGTAATGCGGCCTACACCCTCATGAGCAGGTATACCTTTTCTGCCAGTGTGCGTTACGACGACTATAACAACTTTGGTCTCGACAGGAAATTCAGGGCAAAGCCTTTCTGGTCTGCCGGTGCAAGCTGGAATATCACACGGGAAGATTTCATGAGACAGCTGAGCTGGATCAGCAATCTGACCTTACGTGCTACTTACGGTGTGAATGGTAACATCAACCGTGAACTGCGTCCCTTTACAAATATCGGTATAGGTACTTCTGATTTTCAGACAGGGCTGCCATATGCGACCATCACTGCTTACGCCAATCCTGCCCTCCGTTGGGAAAGCACTTACGTGACCAACTTAGGTATCGACTACTCCCTGTTCAATGGACGACTGAGTGGTATGTTTGAAGTCTATAACAAAAAGGGAAAAGATATCATTTATCCGCTGGAAATAAATCCGACTTATGTGGGGGCTAATAATACACTCAGCAGAAATGGCGTGACGATGTCCAACCGTGGTATAGATATCGCTGTCAATGGTGCCGTAATAGACAGCAAAAGCTTCGGATGGAGCGTTGGTCTGACATTTTCTTACAACAGTAATAAAGTAACAGATAACCGCTTCGGACCAACTACCTCCCTGTATTCCAGTTTATCTAATACCGTCCTGAATGGTTATCCTTCTGATGGTGTATGGGTATATAAGAATGCGGGTCTGAGCAGCACCGGTCTCACACAGATCTACAATGAAAAAGGAGAGAAGTTACTGCCGTCTCAGAACGTGACCAGTGTGGATGCGTTGAAATATACCGGTCGTCGTTCTGCACCGTACTACGGTTCTGTGAATAACACCTTCCGTTATAAAAACTGGTCAATGTATGCGCTGATCACTTATAGCTTCGGCAATGTATTCCTGAAACCAGCAGTATCTAATTATCCAAGTACAAGAACATTCAGTTACAGCCTGAGTGCTGATATTGCTGATCGCTGGCAGCAACCAGGTGATGAAGAAAAGACAGTAGTACCTGTTGTGGGTAATGCTTATTCTCCACTGGCAGCTTTCCGTTATGCTTTCTCAGATGTAAATGTGCAGCCGGGTGATTACATCCGTTTCCGTGAATTATCACTGGGATACCAGTTGCCGGAAGCCTTTGCGGGAAAAGTATTTGCAAAGAATATCAAGGTAAGTGGCGTTGTACGCAACCTGGGACTGATATGGAAAAAGAACGACGTAGGACTGGATCCGGATTTCGTTCCGGCATTGAGCAGCACGGTGATGCACCTGCCGCCAACGACGAATTACAGTCTGATGATCAACATTGGTTTATAACAACTGAAAAATCGGGATGATGAAAATGATCAATATAGCAGCAGCGGTACTGGGTACGATGATCCTGACCGCAGGTTGTTCAAAATATACAGATATCAAAACCCAGGGATCGCTGATTCCTGGTCAGATCAGCAATTACCGCTATCTGCTTAATTATACAGATACCTATGAATACGGTGCTTATCTGCCGGATCTCGCATCTCAGGATATAGAGATTACGGACAGCACACAGCAGGTAGCCATCAACAATACGATCAGCAGTGCTTTCTTCAGAAATACGTATACCTGGCGCACGCCGATCTATGAAAATACGCTTGACAGGGACAGAGACTGGGACACTTATTATGGACGTATTTACAACTGTAACGTGATCCTGGATGAAGTACCCGGTGTAACAGACGGTACTGCGGAAGAGAAAGCGGAGTTGATGGCAGAAGCACTGACCCATCGTGCAGATGCTTATCTGAACCTGGTGAATGAATACGGTAAACCATACAATGCCGGTACTGCTGCTGCGGATCCGGGCGTACCATTGCTGGTCACGCCTTCTCTGGACCAGCCACTGAACCGTGCAACTGTTGCCGCTGTATATAGCCGTATTGAAGCAGATCTGAAAACTGCTGCGCTGTCATTGCCACGGACTACACAATACAATACACTGCCTGGGAAAGCGGCTGCCTGGTCATTGCTGGCAAGGATGTATCTGCTGATGGGTAACTATCCTGCGGCAGGTACGTATGCAGACAGTGCATTGGCTGTTAAATCTACTTTGCTGGACCTGACTGCCGGTGCAGTGCCTTTACGCAGAAATAATCCGGAGACCATCCTGAGTAAAATTGCAGGTACTTCCTTCGCCTGGGCGCCTACTACGATGCGTTTAAGCCAGGAACTGCTGGATCTGTTGGGTACGAAGGATATGCGTTATCAGTTGTTTACCGCTGATGCGCCTTCCATGCTGGGAGCTGGTTATACAGGCCGCTTCTTCTCTTACGAAAGGATCAACTACGAGAACCGTAGTATTGGTACATCCGTACCGGAGATGATGTTGATCAAGGCAGAAAGCCTCGCCAGGAATAACAATGCCGGTGCTGCAATGGAACTGGTAAATAAACTGCGGGAGAAGCGTTTCCAGGCAGCTGACTATGTAGTGTTGACAGCGACCGATGTGAATGATGCTATCGTAAAAGTCATCCAGGAGCGTCGCCGTGAATTCTTCTGCCGGATGCTGCCATGGTTTGACCAGCGTCGCCTGAAGGACGATCCTCTGTTCAGAAAAACATATACCCGCACCTGGCAGGGCGCCACTTATAGACTAGACCCTACGAGTAACAGATATGTATTCCCGATAGCACAATACTACATCAATCTGAACCCGGAGATTCAACAGAATCCGTGATCAGTATCAATGAATCATAAAAAGGAAATCAATGAAATTATCTGGAATTGCGCTGCTGATGCTGGCTTCCATGACCGCCGTAAGTGCAGGTGCGCAGCAGAAATTTGAGCTGTCACCCGAGAGACCCAAGCTGGGAGATAAGGTGCATGTGACCTACCGTCCTGATAGTACCCTGTTAAAGACAGGCAAACCGGTAAAGGCGGTCGCATATTACTTTGACACACTTTACCACTGGTCAGTAGTTGACCTACGCTTAAAACAGGCTGTAAAGGGTGTTTATGAGGCAGATGTACGGCTGGACTCCACTGTCGGTCTGATCGCCTTTAAATTCAGAGCAGGAGAGGTGACTGACAGCAACGATGATGCGGGTTATGTGATCATGAATGCACAACCCGGCAGACAATACAAAGGTGCTTACGCAGGGTATGGTATGCTCCGTGCCGAAAGATATGGAATGGGGATTCCGGGTTATTACAGGAATTTCCAGATCAGTGATACGGCTTATTATTTCTGGTTAAACCAGGAAATCGGCTATCAGCAGGGTGCTTCCCGTGCGCTGGCGTATCCTTTTATCATCGCCTATGCCAATATGACGATGCCACAAGGCGGTCCTACGGATACCTTACCACGCATCCGGCGTGCGGCTGCTTATCTCATGAGTCTTCCTGATCAGACAGAAAAGGAAATGTATGAGATCGCTGTTATTGCAGAGCGTTATCTGAAAAACAAAGGCAAAGCGGACTCTGTCCGTACTGTAATGCGCCAGCGCTATCCTAAAGGCATCCTCAGTAAGCAGGATGCGTATCAGGCATTCATACGTGAACACGATCCTAGGAAGAACTTCGCGATGGCGGAACAATTCGTACTGGATTATACACCGGATGCCACCCTGGATAAACTGGCTGATATCAGTTTTGACCGTGTGTACAAAACTATTTTCGCTAACTACATCGCGAAGAATGACAGCACTTTACTGCCGCGTTATGCAGCAAAGGCGCCTGTCAGTGCAATGGCCCAGGCATACTATAAGCTGGTGGAAATACCATACGAAGACTGGAAAACACTGACTGCAAAACAGGTCTATCCTGTTGCAGTTGCTATCATGGAAAGAGTGGAATACCTGAAGGCACATCGCCCGAAGGAGTACTTCTATTACTCTCCTGAACAATGGGCGGAAGAGTGTGACAGAATATTTGCAAATGATCAGATCACACATGCCCAGATATTGCATGAGACGGGCCGTGATAAAGAAGCGATGCAACTGGCTAACCATGCCCAGGAACGATATCAGTATAGCCGGGCGAAACTGAACGAATTACAGGCAGAACTCTTGCTGAAAGCTGGTAAAAATAAAGAGCTTTCTGAAGTACTGCATAACAGCGTACGACTGAATCAGGCATCTGCCCGCATCTTTGAATTACTGAAAAAAGAATACTTGAACACACATAAAAATGCCGATGGATTTGATGCGTGGTTGTCTTCTCTGAAAGATGCGCACACTATGGAACTGTTGGTAGAAGATGTGCAGAAGGCAATGATTAATCGTCCTGCTATTCCTTTCTCTCTTGACCTGATGGATGGAAAACCGGTATCTCTGTCTTCACTGGCCGGTAAGGTAGTGGTACTGGACTTCTGGGCTACCTGGTGCGGTCCTTGTAAAGCAGCGATGCCAGGTATGCAGATGGCGCAGGAGCGTTTTAAAAACGATACTTCTGTTGTGTTCTTCTTTGTAGATACGCAGGAGAGAGACGCGGACTACAGAACTAAAGTGAAATCTTTTATCGCGCAGAAAAAATATCCGTTCAAAGTGCTGTTTGACAAGGGTGAAGACGCTTATGCCGGATATGCTAAAGCCATCCAGACTTCTGGTATACCTTTCAAGGTAGTGATTGATGGAAAGGGTAACATCCGTTTTGCACAGGTAGGCTACTATGGTAGTCCGAGTGCGCTGGCAGATGAAATCAGCACCATGGTATCACTGGCCCGCGAAGCAAAATGATGGTTGATAATAAAAAAGTAAAGAGATATGATGGAGCGCAGTTTACTGCATTCCTGCAATTTTAACACCATGAGTTTCTTACATACATTACTACTGACGCTGCCTTCTTTCTTTCATCCAGGGTCGCAGCCGCTTCCTGCAGATACGCCGTATCAGTCTGTAAATGTCGATTACTATAATGCAGACAGTACGGTGCATTTTGGTGCTACACTGACGATGCCACATACAAAGAAGCCTTGTCCGGCAGTGGTACTGTTATCCGGTACAGGTAAGCAGGACAGAGATGGTACGATGGCAGGGCATAAGATGTTTTTCGTCATTGCAGATTATCTGTCCAGGAATGGGATAGCTGTACTGAGAGTAGATGACAGAGGCGTGGGAGCCACCGGTGGTGAATATGAAGATGCCACTACCGCCGATTTTGCAAATGATGCATTAACCGGGCTGCACTGGCTGATGGGGTATAAAGGCATCAATCCGCATAAGGTGGGATTGATCGGTCATAGTGAAGGCGGTGCAGCGGCGTATATTGCGGCTTCAGAAAGCCGGGATGTGGCGTTTATCATCTCGCTCGCGGGACTGGCTACACCAGGATTGCAGGCACTGAAAAAACAGAATGAGATGATTGTGCATAAAGCACCTATTTCAGAACAAAAGAAATATCGCTTTAACAGTATCAACGAGGTGATGTTTGATACGGTATATGCATACGCACAATCACCGGCATTGGAAGCGCACATGCGGAATGCATATAAGATCTGGCAGGCGGCAGACAGTGCCTATATGGTGGCCCATCCACAGGATCCTGCTGACAAAGGCCGTTTCTTTTTTCCGATGGAGTCATATGTCATGATGGCTACCGGCCCCTGGTACCGTTATCATGTACGCTTTGACCCTGCGCCTTTTCTCGAAAAGATAAAAGTGCCTTTCCTGGCCATTAACGGAGACAAGGATATTATGGTCGATGCAGAAAGCAGTCTGGCTTATATCACGCAACATACTGCGGACAATAAAAATGTCACAACGCTGAAAGCACCAGGTTTAAATCACCTGTTTCAGCATTGTAAGGAATGTACGAACAGTGAACCATCACAGCTAAAAGAGGATTTCGCTCCTGAAGTCCTGCACACCATATCCGAATGGATCAAAAAAAATACCGGCTCGCATTAAGCGGCCGGTATTTTCCTTATAGAGGATAGCTTATATCGTTATTTTCAGCCATTTCCTGGCTTCCGCAATATCAACGACCTCTGTACCGAAACTGGAACGTGTTTCCAGTTTCTTCAGATTCGGACGGTTCAGTATCTCCTTCTGCAACGTTGAATCATCAAGGGAACCCTGCACACACAATACTGACCATTGCGGTACCTCCAGTAATTCAAGGAAACGCTTACGCGACGTATGGCCGGAGTACCGTACATTCACCGTTTTCAGCCTGGGTAATGTAGCCAGTACCTTTACATTCAGAAAACCATCATGTAGATTGAATGAGATCTCTTCCAGCTGCTGAAATACGGAGAAATTATCCTGTAAGCCTGCCAGACTGCCCGCATTAGCGATATCCAGTTTCTTCAGTTTTTTACACCCCATCACAGCTTCCGGTAATTCCCTTGTACCAAAACCTGCTATAACCAGGTGTTCCAGTTTAGGAAGTACTGTCAATAACTTGCCTCTCAGGTGTAATTCCTTCAGTGACTGGAAGCCACTATCCAGGGTCAATAAGGCGTCTTCTTTCTGATAATCGACGTTCAGTACTTCCAGGGCAGGAAGATCTTTTAAAACGGCTGGAATCGCTGTTAACTGACAATTGAACAACGACAGTTTTTTAAGACCCTGTAAAGCAGCAAAAGCATCCGGAACCGTACTGATATTATTATAAGAAAGATTCAGTGATTCAAGTCCGGGCATCCTGGACAATACTTCCGGCACTTCCTGCAGGTAGCAGTCTGCCAGATCAATGGTAGTCACCTGGTCCATAGTAGCCAGTTCGTCATCAAGACTTTCCAGCGGATTATTAGACAGATTCAGCTGCTGTATCTCCTTAAGTGCGAACAACTCTTTTGGCAGACTTTTGAGTTTCATCTTCGACAGGTCGGCCCGTTTGTTCTTTGACAACAGGGCTTTTTCCAGTCTTTTCAAAACCGGTGAAGCAGCGGAATCAGGCTTCAGGATAGAAGTCCCTTTTGCCATTGCCTTCAATATATTGCCTGTCTGTACACTTTCCTCAGCTTTGCTCCAATAGCCTTTATTCAGCACATCCGCAGGCTCATGTGCCGGTGCGTCCTTCAGTTCAATATCCGACAACCAGACGCCTCTTTTCACCTTGTCTGAGTGGAAGTTGAAACTATGATCGGAAGAGAGAATCACTTCTGCGGAGATATCTCCATTAATGTCAGACATGCCATGGTTATAGCAGCCGGCATATAAGGTTTGTTCAACGGTCACATTGCCCTCAATACGCATATAGCCGCCGCCCATGAAGATGTTCTTCGCAGAGACGTTACCCAGTACCAGTGTGAAAGGACCATAATCCGTTTCCGGTTGCGTGAGTAAACCGTCAATTGTAAGATTTCCGCGGAAAAGTACCCCGCAGCGATCTTGGGTATAGAACATTTTGTCAAGATCGAGACTTTCGAAATGCGCATCATTGTCAAAGACATAGAAGTTACCCGTTAAGCCTTCGAGCATAAATGTCGACACACCAGGCGTTTTGTATTGTTCCAGGGCTTCCTGCAGCGTCATGATACGTGCATCGTCAATGGTTGTGTAGGATTTGGGATGATCCATATAGGTTTTTTCAATCTGTGTTTTTTAAAATCGGGATAAATATACAATGCCGAATGCAATTATTTAATGTATGTTGATAGGTAGTGTATCACCTCTGGATACCTGAAAGCGTGTACAGTGCATTGGTACGTCAGTGGTGATGGCCTGGAAGTAATTGGTAGTCATCTCGTTATGACGGTTCTTCGATCAAAAACAGCCTAAGGATATGGATATCAGTGGCTTATTTGCCTGTTCTTCGATGTACAACGAAGGTATCCCGTAACTACGCCGTTATTACTCCGTTTATGAACGTAGCGGTAACGGCATAGTTACGGGATAATAACGGTATAGTACGAAGAATTAACAATAAGAAATGCATTAGATGGAGGTCTCCCGGGAACCTAACAATTGCCAGGAAAAAGATGATAATATGTAGATTTTGTTGTTTAAAGTCCGTATCCGGGAAGACTGATCACCCGTAACCACTGCCATATAATGAAAATCTCCTGTGCACTATTTGCCAAATGGCAAATGATATGAAAGGGAAGAGTCCCACCTTTGAATCGTCAAAAATGAATGACGACATACAAATTTCTAAAGCACAAAAAATAGTTGAGATGAAAATAGCATTAGTTACAGGGGCAAATAAAAGTATTGGTTTTGAAACAGTCCGCATACTGGCAGGACAAGGTTACCAGGTTTACCTCGGTAGCCGGGACGTAGAAAATGGAAAGGCAGCAGTTGCCAGCTTAAACGCACAGGGTTTACAATCCATTACCCCGGTACAGATAGACGTGACAGATCCTGCCTCTGTTGAACAGGCAAAAGCTTTTATCGCAGAACAGTCCGGACATCTGGATATACTGGTGAATAATGCCGGTATCCTGGGTGATTTCCCCCAGACAGCCGTAGCTGCTCCGATAGAAAGTATCCGGAAGGTATTTGATACCAACTTCTTCGGTACCATCAATGTTATACAGACCTTCCTGGAATTGCTGTACAAGAGTCAATCACCTGTTATCGTAAATGTCACTTCCGGACTGGCCTCACTGACATTACACAATGATCCGGAATGGATTTACTATAAATACAAGACGGCCAGCTATGGTCCATCTAAAACTGCTTTGAATGCCTACACGATCACGTTGGCTTCAGAGTTACAGGAAAAAGGATTTAAAGTGAATGTAGTGGATCCGGGACATACCGCAACTGACTTCAACCGTCATACCGGTACAGGTACCGTAACAAGTGCCGCTGAGTTTGTGGCGCAATATGCGATGCTGGAGAGTGATGGGCCGACCGGTCAATATTTTAGCAAGGATATCCAGGAAGAGAGCAAGGTGAGTCCCTGGTAATTAATTTAGTATAGGCTTTACAGAGAGCTGAGGGGATGAATGCTCCTCAGCTTTTCAACTCACAGCTATGTGTCACACCGTCTGAAATATGGGACTATACCAGGAAGTCAATTTCTGACTGGAAGAATGTTTACCATGAGGCATGCAAAAGCTGTAGCATGATTGACAGATGTGGTGGGTTCTTTGCATCGGGGATGGCAAAGCACAGCAAGGCCATTCATGCGATATGATCCCGGCTATCCCAAAAAAGTTCCCATATAAGTACTAGTAAGAAATAAAAAGTACTGTATCTTGTCGCCCATTGTAAACCATACTATGGACAAGAAAACCTTTTACGCGGCATTGACCGCCAATAACCTCGACCAATATAACCCCGCAGTTTGAGACATTGATGCATGACTCCATCCGTTATTACCTCACATCGCTGGAAGACGAATCCGCAGAAATACCTGGTGTCTCAAAAATGGGTGGTATCCCTGATCTGCCGGCAGCAATTGAATGGCCCAATGATTTTTATGAAAACCCATTGTCATTTATTGCCCAGTTGGATTGCTCTGAAATAAAACCTTTTGATACTTATAATGTACTGCCTGATACAGGATATATATTCGTATTCTATGATCCTTATCAGGAGATGGGCGGTTATTCGCTGGAAGAAAAACAACTGTTCAGGGTACTTTATTTTGACGGGCCCAGAGAGGAATTGATACGGACCCCCTTCCCCGAAGGACTGGAAGATTTTGGGAAATATAAACCCTGCCGCCTGAAAGGAGAGTTGCATATATCCATGCCTTTCAAATGGGGAAAGCATTTTTCTTTTTTAAGTAAGGAGGAAAGAGACGTCTACGGAGATAAAGTATGGCTGAACGGCAATATCAATAAATCCCTGGGAAGGGCAGATAATATGCAGGGGGAAATGGAGGGGCTTTGCCAGATGGTGACTAATGGGTTTTATCCCGACAGGAAAGAAGCATACGAGGAGCCAGAGAATGCTGCATTGAGAGAAGGGGAAAAGGATTGGATATTACTCTTGCAGGTAGATAGTAATGAAGCTGCGAATGGTATGCGTTGGGCAGATATGGGCAGATTGTATTTCTGGATCAGGAAACAGGACCTGCTGAAACGGAATTTCAATGATTGCTGGTGTATCCAGCAATCTTATTAATAAAAAGAAGGAATAAATAATAACCCTGATTAGTATTACCATCATGACCAACGCAGAGAAAATAAATCGTCTGAAACACCTGTATATAAACGCAGAAAAACTGATCAATGGATATAAATAATGATAGCTGAAAATCGCTGGAATGAGGAGGAAGTAAAACACGCTATTGCCGTGCTGGATGAAATGCTTGCCTTGTTTCCGCTTACATTCAGTGAAGACGCATTACAATCTACCCGTCAGCCGGCTCTGATGATTAATCTGGCTGATGCAGATGACGAACCTGTAGAATTTGTTACCAAAGAAAACGGCCTGACTACTTATCGGCAACCAGAAACACTACTGTATTATATCAATCTACTGTACAGATAATATTGGAAGATAAAAAGTTCTGGGTGCTGAATTATGTGACTAATTACGCCAGGGATGAAAAGGTGAAAGCGCAATATAGACCCCTGACACTTGCGCAGGGAAAGAAATGTATAACAATCTTTCCTGAAGGATCTTATTTCGCACACTGGCAGGAAGACATGATGGCAATATATGCCAATCAGGTCGGCTGGTTTTCTTGTTTGGATGAAGAAGATCCTGTTAAACTGGAAGAAGCGCTCGCATTATTGGAAAGAGGATTTAAGATCTATGATCCTAATAGACATAAATACCTGGAAGATACAAAAACGCGTTTGCTGTTAAAATTAGGTAAGACAGCCGAAGCCTACAAAATAGTAGCAGCAGCGCTGAAGAAAGATCCGAAAGATCCCGATTTCCAGGATCTCAAAAAGGATCCTGCATATCTCGCCTGGGGGAAGCAAGCAAAAAGTGCCGCGAAAGAAGAAGAAAAGGTATATCAGCAGGCAGTACAGGAGGAGATGCAAAAAGTGACGGACAGCTTCCGGCATCCTGAACATCCGCTCATACAGCAACATGCTGCTGCATTGAATCTGATCAAACAACGGATGGTGACTGTCCGTATGAATTACGCAATAAAGAGCAGGAGGGAGAGACGGGCTTATCTCCTGGAGATAGGTAGCGGCGGAGAAGGTGTTTATTATGGAAACGATGGTGTTCCTGCGCTGAGCGATCTGCCTAAGTCGGATTATAAACAAATCGCAAAACCTTTCCCTGCCGTTGGTGGAAAAATAAAAGCACCTTTTAAGCTACCGACCGGGGTTCAATTTACAGACGGATGTATTCTCCTGGGCTATTCCCATGCACAGAATGCACTTTACCTTGTTACAAACGGGGACTGTGAAGGAGAAGTATGGTTTGATACGCTGCAATATGGCGCTGAGGCAGGAGGTAAGTTTGCACCGGCTTCCAACAAACGCCTGAAGCTACTGGCATTCCTCGCAGAAAGTATACAGGCTACTATCGACGGTATATGGAAGGCTTCGGAAGAAGGCGATTGGCTGTAACAATCAACAGAAGTCGCTATCTTCGTCTGACACCTGTATTAAAACGATATGACATGAACCCTGAAGTGGATGCATATTTAAGCGAACTTACACAATGGCGGGATGAGTCTGAAAAGTTGAGAAAGATCATTCTTGCCACTGAGTTGACTGAAGAACTGAAATGGGGGAAGCCCTGTTACAAGTACGGCAATACCAACCTTGTGATCATCCAGGGTTTTAAGGATTACTGTGCATTGCTGTTCTTCAAAGGCGTTTTATTGAGCGATCCGGAAAGCGTACTCGTTAAGACCGGAGAAAATACAGAGGTCGGCAGGCAACTAAGGTTCACCAGCGTAAAGGAGATCACAAAATTAGCGCCGGTAATCAGCGCTTATATCTATGAAGCAATAGAAGTAGAAAGAGCCGGTCTGAAAGTGGAAGTAAAGAAAAGTACCGAACTGGATATCCCGGAAGAGTTTCAACAGCAATTAGCAGCAAATGCTGACTTGAAGAAAGCCTTCTTTGCATTGACCCAGGGACGGCAGAAAGCATATATCTTTTATTTCTCCGGTGCCAAACAATCCAAAACGAGAATGAGCAGGGTGGAAAGATGTATACCGCAGATCCTGGAAGGAAAGGGGATGAATGATTGAGTAATATCGGCCCGGATCAGTGGTGTCATGGTTTTTATGGGACCAGTATTTATGAGCAGACAGGGTACCCGCCAAAAACGTATATTGTTGTAACCTTTATTCTCAACAATCACACGTTAAGTATCTTGCCTATGTCATTCATACAGAAAATGAAGTCCCGTAAAAATCAGCTGATCGCTTTACTGATTCTCCATGCTATCCTGCTTATATGGAGTTACGGTTATGTTGTCGCCCATCAAGGGTATGATGGTATCAGTCTGCTGGCAATAGCCGTACTGGCAGCCGCAACATTGTATTCCTTCATTAAACTGCTGACTTATTATTGGGATAAGTATTAACCTGAAAACATTATAAACACGCAGAGGCAGCTTATACTGCCTCTGCTTTAGTTTACAGACTATTCATAATACCCTCCAGATCTCTTTCCCCTTCTCTCGTCTGTGCTCCGGCAGCTAATGCTACTTTGGCCAGTTGGACGGTTTCCGGTCTCAGGAAAAGATCCATACATAGCTTATTCTCTGTTGCCAGACCTTCATAGCGGTCACCATTAGCAGCATCCACGGCTTTTTTTGCGCCAGCGGCTACGCCAGCAGGTAATCCGGCAATCCTGGTAGCCAGGGTCTCTACATAAGTATATAATTGGTCCTGTGGTAAGGCCCGGTTTACCACACCATACAATTCCGCTGTTTTAGCGTCCAGCAATTCTGCGCCCAATACCAGCTCCAATGTCCTGGCTCTTCCGATTCTGCGGGTAAGATATTGTGTACCACCACCACCGGGGATAATACCCATCATGGCTTCCGGTTGTGCGATCTTCGCTTTTTCCAGTGAAGCAAAACGCATATCGCAGGCTTGCGCAAATTCATGTCCGCCGCCGCGTACAAAACCATCAATGATGGCAATGGTCGCCTGTGGCAACTGGCTGATTTTTTCATGCAGCTGCTGCATCGGATTGATAAGCGGGTCCATCTTCGCCGGATCTACTAATCCTGCAAAAGAAGAAGGATCCACGATATAGTTCATATCTCCATGCGCAATGAAGTAGTCGGAATCTGCACTCTGAAAGACGATTACTTTCAAGGTATCATCTGCCTGCACGGCTTCGGCGAATGCCGCCAGGTCAAGCATCATGGTAGCATCCAGTACATTCATCGGTGGGTTGTTGAATGATACGTACGCAACGGCATGTTGTACGCTTACCTGAAAAGCTTTGTATACACTGTAACGGACTGTTGCCTCCTGGTCTATGGCTGTGATTTGTTTGTTCTTCATTTCTTCTTTAGTTTTGAGATAACAAAGTTCCTGGCTGCCGGCATCAAGAAAAAAGTCATTTGACGCAAAATATTCGCCTGTTCCACCAGGGCAATGTACAAGGGACTAACAGTATGTTTACCGCATTAAGCACATACCTTAAAGAAAGAACATACCTTACGCCGCAGGAACTGGGGCTTATAGAACAATATTACACTAGCCGTTATTTAAAGAAGAAAGAACACCTGTTACAGGAGGGAGAGATCTGCCGGCATAGCGGATTTGTAGTAAAAGGTTGCCTGCGTACTTATCGTGTGGATGAAGAAGGGAAGGAGCATACCTTAAAATTTGTCATAGAGAACTGGTGGGCCTATGAACCGGAGAGCTATAGCAATGGTACCCCCTCCGCATTTAATATTCAGGCACTGGAAGACACTGAACTGATACTTTGCCTGAAGGATGATTTTCAATACCTGCTGGAAAGAATACCCAATCTCAGGGTGCTGACAGAAAAACTCCAATCTAATAGCTTTAATGCCAGTCAGCAGCGGATCTATCACCAGATCGGACATAGTCCGGAGGAGCGCTATAAGTCGTTCATAGCCGAATATCCGGATATCTTTAACAGGGTACCCCTGCACATGCTGGCTTCTTATCTGGGGATGTCCAGGGAGACAATCACCCGTATACGGGCACATTATGCAAAGAAATAACCTGTAGGGAGACCTAATTAAACCCTGCTCTGAATGTCAACGGAGACTGATCAGTCTTGGCTTTGAACAGTTTACTGAATGACTGGGAATGCTGGAAACCCAGTTGATAGGCAATTTCACTGACAGACAGGTTAGTGGCTGACAACATTTCTTTTGCTTTATCAATCAGTTTATCGTGAATATGCTGCTGCGTGGTTCGTCCGGTGTGTTCCTTGATCAGATCACTGAAATAGCGCGAGGATAGATGGAAAGCAGCGGCGATATCCGTCACATTGGGTAGCCCCTTTTCTGCCAGGGTGCTTTCAGCAAATAATTCATCCAACAACGCTTCGAATTTTACCAGCAGACTGTTATAATGCTGTTTCCGGGTAATAAACTGCCGGGTATAGAAACGGTTGCTGTACGTGAGTAACAGATCCAGGTTCGATAAAATAACATCCTGACTCAGGTGATCTATCGCCCTGTTAAACTCTTTCTCCAGCTGTATGAAAATGTGCTGAATAAAGTCTTCCTCTTCAGCTGATAATATCAGTGCTTCATTCACGGCATAATCAAAGAAACCATAGTTTTTGATCTTACTTTCCAGTGCATGCCCTCGCAGGTATTCCGGATGTATCAGGACAATAAACCCGGTAGGAGCTATCTGATCCGGTTCTTTAATAACTACCTGCTTGGGAGAGAAGAAGGACAATACCCCTTCATCAAAATCGTATAGGGACTGACCATATATGATCTTGTTACCACAATTCTTTTTAAAAGTGATCTGGTAAAAGTCCATGGTTAATTTGATAGGACCATCCGCCGCTAACAGCGGAAAGTCTTCAAAACGCTGTATACTGAATAAAGGGTTTCTCGGTTTGGGGAAACCCAGTAATTCATTATACGTGTTCAATGTGCCGATATGAATATGAGGAATCGCCTTCTTTTTCACGTTGTTGGATTTAGTCTTATTACAACATCCTTTTCCGGTAAGTCTTTGCCGTCTGACCCGCTATCGTTGCATCAGACAGTATACTTAATATTTTCGCACCAAAACGGTTAAAGCCGCCGGAGATGGCAAATTTCCGTTTTTCTTTATAAGCTTTAATAAATTCTGTGGCCACCTGTTCAGGTGTTTGTGCACGAACGCCGGCAGTAAGCGCATTGGCTGTTTTCTCATCTACAGCGGAACCCTGGATAAAATTGCTGTCGGTTAGTCCGGGGCAAAACAGCAGGACATGCACACCATGCGGTTTGGCTTCTTCATACAAAGCCCGGGAGAAAGAACGGACGAACGCTTTTGTAGCGCAATAGACAGCCATATAAGGAGCCGGTATAAAGGAGAGTAAAGAGCCGATATTGACAATTGTACCCCGTTTCCTGACCGCCATATCTTTGAGGAAAAAGTGCGTCAGACTCACCATCGCGTTCATATTTAGCAGCATCATATTCAGTTCATGCTGCAGGTCGCGCATGATCAGTTCGCCGCCTGAACCCATCCCGGCATTGTTAATAAGAGACTCCACTTCATATCCTCTTTCTTTGCAGGTCTGGTAGATAAATTCCGCACTTTCCGGTTTGCAGAGATCTGCTGTGATATAATCGGCTTTGATGCCGAATTGTTGCGTGAGTGTTTTACACAGCAACTGTAGTGCCTGTTCACTTCTGGCTACCAGTACCAGATTTTCCTTTTGCTGGGCGATCTGTCTGGCGATGGCTTCTCCGATACCAACAGAAGCCCCTGTAATAAGCGTTACTTTCATTTATCCTGGTTTTATTGCAGGTCTAAAGGTCGCTTACCCGGGACTGCTGTCTGTATCTGAAAGTGCGTTAGTTGTAGCCAAAAGTAGTCTGGCCGGATGGCCTACATATGGAAGACGTTGAATTTATGGCCATCAGGGTCGGTAAAGATAAAACCATAGTATCCTTTCCCAAAGGCTTCAGGAGGAGAGACAATTTTGCCACCGGCGGGTTCTACTTCCTTCGCCCAATTATCCATCTCTTCTTTGCTCTCCGCAGAAATCGTGAATACGATCTCATTGGCGGTATGTGCGTCGGACATCTTGCCTTTGATATTAGGTTCCAGGATGTCTTTCAGAAAAAAGTGGATAATGAAGTCCTCATCACTAAAGAAGAAACTTACCAGTTCTTTGGATGTATGCGGACCATTGGGCTTAAAGCCAAGTTTAGTATAAAACTGCGAGGTGCGTTCCAGATCGCTTACCGCATAATTGGCCCAGATTTTTTTAGGTTTCATGACGTTGGAAAGTTAAAGGATTTAAAAATGAGTGTATGGATCAATTCACATGTGAGTTCAGGTAATTAAAGATACGATATCAAATCGCAAACCATTTATATGAACAATACCGGGAAGCGGACAGATCATTGGCTAGCGGCCTTTGGATACTTCGAAGCGATGTCTGCCAGGAGCAACATTGTGTATTTCGTAACAGGCGCCTTTATAAGCGGCTTTAATCAGCATCCCATCCAGGCGGATGCTTGCTTTATCCGTAGGAAAAGGCAGATAGACATGAGCCGTCATATTACCCGGTAAGGTGAGCTGCAGGCTGTATCTGGTGGGCGTACTTTCCATCTCTTCTTCAATCGTACCGCGTATTGTTTTGTAGCTTAGTTGGAGGGGACCAGGTAATACCCCCTGAGGTCTGATCTCCACTTCTTCAAAACCAGGTGTGATGGGCTGAATACCTGCGATATACCTGACAATACAGTTGGCCGGTGCAGCACCCCATGCATGGCCCCAGTCCTGGTTGGGTTTATATGACTGTCCCCAGGCTTCCATTGTCATCGTTGCTCCTTCCCGGAGCATGTTAAACCAGCTTCTTTTCTCTGTGGATGTCAGCAGTTGCAGTGCATAATCAGCATCTTTCGCTTTATACAATCCATCCAGCAGGAACTGTGCGCCGTATACGCTACAGGCCATACCACGGGAACGTATAAAAGATAATACACCGGCTACTTTATCACCAGGTACCAGACCGAAGGCCAGTGCAAAGAAATTGGCATGTAGAGAACTATGCGGAATACCTTCTCCGTCTACAACGATGTTGGTTTGTTTATCAAAGAATACCGCTTGAAAAGCGGATCGTACCCTGGCTGCTTCATGCGTATAGTACTCCGTATCAGCATTATTCCCGATCGCTTTTGCCAGCTTCGCCATTGCTTCCAGTCCTGCATAGTAATAGGCGTTAACGACCGCATTATAATCCGCAAAGACAAAGCCGTCGGTTTCTCCCATAATATCAGTACCACCGAATTTAGGCGGTGGCCAGTCTACAATATCTTTTAATTGTGCATTGGCATCAAAGGATGCATAATGAATAGACTGAAGGAATGCCGGTGTTTGTTTACCAGTACGCGTACTGATCAAGCCATCTTCCCGGGCGAGGGCGCTCAACAATTTAGCTTTAAGATCCGGGTATAGCTTTTTAGCCAGGCGCAGGTCACCGGAATAGAGATAGTCATTCCATGCAATGAGGACATTCTGCAAAGACCATTCAGTAGGCCAGGTCGGATGATAGATCAGGTAATCCAGCGTACGCTTTGCAATTGTAAATTCCGCATCACTGATATAGTGGGAGAGCTGGTTGATCAATGCATCTGCTTCATAAGGAATACGTTCTCTGTCACCGTCAACATAATAGCCGGAAAAAGATGTCGCTTTGATGGTGTATTTACAGAGATCCCATATTTGATTGAGCCCTTTGTGTGCGCTCTTAAAGGTAGTCGCTGCATCATCAAACGGACTGCTCACCATATACCGGTACACGCTGCCTATGGTATAATTGCCCCTGGCTATTTCAACATAACGGAAGGGAAGTACCTCACCGATGTCGGCAGGCATTAACACGGCATTCTTTTTAGTATTCCGTGCATCTGGCGCGATGACAGGCTGGTAGGTATGTAGCCCCTGTTGCAAAGGTATCTTTATCATTTTGTAGCGTACGGAACCAGGAGGCTGTTGATTGACATGTCCATCTGCGGTAAGAGCTTCTCCGAGGTGTACAACCAGTGTATCATTGTTGTTGGCTGCGTTGACAGATAGCTTTATCTGACTGAAAGCATCTTTACCAAAATCATACAATACATGATGTGTATCAGGGTTGTTGGTTTTCAATGCCTGCTGAAGCGTTTTAATCAGCACAAAGGATGGCAGGCGATAATCGTCCAGTGTTTTCCCTGTAGAGAATGTCTGCATAGCAGCATACTTACCCGGCTTGCCATGTTGGTCCCAGGTACGTACTTTCCAGTAATAGATCATAGATGCCTGTAGTGCCGGACCGCTATATAAAACACTTGTGCTGTTGTTGCCGCTTATTTTACCTGAATTCCATACATCTGCGGAGTCCTTCAGCAGTAGTTGTTTGTTACTGGCTACGAGGATCTGACAGGCGGATTGATATTGAGCTGGCAATACCCAGGAGAACATGGGATAGCGGCTGTTTACCTGGCAGAACCGGAAGCTGTCTCCGGATAGCACTGCCTGTTCCAGAGGTACATTCGTCATGATGCCGTGTTCATATACCTGTGATGGGTTTTGCAGCAGGTCAACTCTTAGCGAGAAGGGAGTGGGTTGTTGCCGGGCAATGGCAGACAGGCAGGTGAATGATAGTAGCAGAAAAGCAGTTGTTATTTTCATGCGTGGTAATATTGTTGATAGCGGCTTGGTGTGCTGCATCAGTAGTAAAATACTACCTTATACGTTCTTTTTAAAACATTTTTAATGTCTATCTTTGTCCGGATGAAATGGTTCGTTTATATATTTTCACTATATGTCCTGGTCTTATCAGGCATCCACTGTGATGCCGATGATGACTGCTGTAGTGATGTGATAACATATACCACTTCATCTCATGAACAGGAATCCCCCAAAGATCATAAACCCGTATCTCCCTGTTCTCCCTTTTTTGCCTGTGGCGTATGCCATGGCGTAGTAATACCGGAATCTTATACGATAAAGCCGGTCTCTTTACCTTCTGACAAGGAACTGCATAGTCAGTATATCGAACCGCAATTAAGGGATTTCTTTTCCGCCATCTGGCAACCGCCCAAACAGGTTTAAGCGAATACAAGAATGTTAGAATAGTACAAGGTTATGCCTTGTGCCATCATTGCTATTGCTTAAATATTCCAGCTACAACATGAGACTTATATTTACGATCATGCTGCTTTGCACGGCCGGCTTGTGCACAGCGCAGCATACATTGACCGCTGTGGTTAAAAACGCGGAAACCAAAGCCGCTTTACCAGCTGCCACTATTACACTGTCAGGTATCAATAAAAACGTCAGGACGAATGCCAATGGCCTCGTCATCCTCAATAATATACCAGCCGGTACATACCCGCTCAAGGTCAGTTTTGTTGGTTTCGAAACCTATACCGACAACATCTCTTTTCCCTATAGCAACGATACGCTTATTATATTGCTTGTACAGGCAGAGGAAGAAATGGAAGAAGTAGTGATCAGTTCCACGCGTAGTACAAGAACGATCCGGAATATCCCTACCAGGGTAGAATTGATCGGCGGGGAGGAGTTAGAGGAAAAGGGGAATATGAAACCGGGAGATATCCGTATGATGCTCAATGAAAGCACGGGTATACAAACCCAGCAGGTGTCGGCGACGTCTGCTAATTCCAGTATTCGTATTCAGGGACTTGACGGCCGTTATACCCAGATGCTGAAAGATGGCTTCCCTTTGTATGCGGGTTTTTCCGGCGGACTGGGATTGTTACAGACCCCACCGCTGGACCTGAAGCAGGTAGAGGTGATCAAGGGTGCTTCTTCTACCTTATATGGCGGCGGTGCTATTGCCGGATTGGTGAACCTGATTTCCAAGGTACCGAGGGAAGAACGGGAGCTCCGTTTTCTGATTAATGGAACATCTGCCGGAGGACTTGACATAAATGGTTTTTACGCCCGGAAACTAGAGAAAGTTGGTTGGACAGTATTTGCTTCCCGAAACAGCAGCAGGCCCTACGATCCCTCAGAAACCGGCTTTACGGCGATTCCTAAAACCAGTCGCTATGTGTTCAATCCAAAGCTGTTTGTTTATGTTAGTCCTAAGACGCAGCTGATGATCGGGGCCAATACGACTTTTGAAGACCGTATGGGTGGGGATCTGGCTTATATAAAAGGCAATGGGGATAACGTACATCGTTATTTCGAACAGAATAAGACCACACGTGTTGCTACACAGTTCTCACTGGATCATCAGTTTAATCAAACCAGCAGTCTGTCTGTTAAGAATGCCGTGAGTAATTTTAAACGGACCATTACCATACCCGATTATATATTCGATGGTAAACAATGGTCTACTTATTCCGAAGTGAACTACCATAAAAACAGTGAGACACTGGATTGGGTCACCGGGTTGAATTTTTATACTGATCAGTTCCTGGAGTATCCGAAAGATAATTTCGAAAAGCGGAATTATACACAGCAGACTGCCGGCGCATTTGTGCAGAATACCTGGAAAGCGGCCGACTGGCTGCAAGTGGAAACCGGTGTCAGAGGCGATTATGTAATTGATTATGGCCTGGCTTTTCTCCCGCGTATCTCCGCATTGTTTCATCTTTCTGAAAAGCTTAGCTCCCGTTTAGGCGGCGGACTGGGATATAAGACGCCTACGATCTTTACAGAAGAAAGCGAACGCCTGCAATATCGGTATGTGTTGCCCATTAATTCTCAGGATAACAAATTGGAGAAATCCCTGGGTGCTAATGTGGATGTGAATTACCGGACTGCCTTCCTGGATAAGTTCACCTTTAGTATCAACCAGCTTTTCTTCTATACCCGTATCAATGATCCGTTATTGCTGCAAACGAGCGGTAGTAATCTGTATGCCCTGGTGAATGCCAATGGCTATATTGATACAAAAGGATGGGAGATGAACATAAAACTGGGATATGAAGACTTCAAATTGTTTGTCGGGTATACCTTTACAGATGCGACACTGCATGAAGGCACAACAAAGCGGGTGAACCCACTGACAGCCCGTCATCGCCTGAATAATGTACTGATGTATGAAGTGGAAGATAAGTGGAAGATCGGGCTGGAAGCTTACTACTACAGCAAACAGACCCTGAACGATGGTAGTGCCGGGAAAGCATACTGGACCTGTGGATTTATGGCGGAGAAATTATGGGAGCGGTTTTCCCTGTTTATCAACTTTGAGAATTTTACGGATACCCGTCAGACGAAGTTCGATAGTATCTATAGAGGTACGGTAAGCAATCCTGTTTTCAGGGACATTTATGCCCCGCTGGATGGCTTTGTGGTGAATGGAGGGCTGAAGATCAGATTATAATATCAGTACGAGCCATATACCTCTTATGGCTCGTACTGTTTCTGCTATTTTAATCTTATTTCACTGATGCTGGCTCCCTGAGGCACCATGGGGAAAATATTGTTTTCTTTACCGACCATCACTTCCAGGAGATAAGGACCTTTGTGATGGAACATTTCCGCAATGGCATGCCGCAGGCGCTCCCGCTCAGATACACGTTGCCCCGAAATACGATAAGCAGCAGCAAGCGCCACAAAGTCCGGGTTCTCCATGTCGGAGAACGCATACCGACGGTCGTTAAAAAGCTCCTGCCATTGGCGTACCATGCCTAAAAACTGATTATTGAGGATAATGATCTTGATATCCAGTGAATGCTGCATGATGGTACCCAGTTCCTGAATATTCATCTGAAAACCACCATCGCCAACGATCGCCAGTACTGTCTTATCTGGTGCGCCATACCTGGCGCCCAGGGCCGCGGGCAGTGAGAATCCCATTGTTCCCAGGCCTCCACTGGTAATATTACTTCTGGTATGGTTGAATTTCGCATAACGGATAGCTGCCATCTGATTTTGTCCCACGTCAGAGACAACGATCGCATCTCCTGACGTAAATTCATTCAGTATATTTATCACTTCTCCCATGGTCAGTTCGCCGGCCGTCGGATGCAGCTCAGGCTGAATAACAGTATCATATTCCTCCTGGTAGAGTTTGTTGAATTTCTCTATCCATGTGCCGTGATCTTTCCTGTTGATTGAAGCAGTCAGCAGTGGTAATGTCTCTTTACAGTCACCCAGTACAGATACGGTGGACTTTATATTTTTATTGATTTCCGCCGGATCGATCTCCAGATGGATCACTTTAGCCTGTCTGGCATATTTATCCAGCCGGCCGGTTACCCGGTCATCGAAGCGCATGCCGATGGCGATCAACAGGTCACATTCATTGGTAAGCACATTTGGCGCATAGTTGCCATGCATACCGAGCATACCCATATTCAGCGGATGATCTGAAGAGATAACTCCTGCACCTAATACCGTCCATGCGGCCGGAATACCGCTCTTTTCTATAAAGGTCTTAAACTCAGTAACTGCGTCGCCTAGTATAACACCCTGGCCCCAGATAACAAATGGTTTTTCAGCGTGGTTAATCAGGGCGGCAGCTGACTGAATGTCTTTCTCCCGAATGACTGGCTTGGGTCTGTAACTCCGGATATGGTCACACTTTTCATATCCTGTATATTCAAAAAGCTGTAGCTGCGCATTCTTGGTGATGTCAATCAATACAGGCCCCGGACGGCCACTACGGGCGATGTAAAATGCCTTTGCCAGTACGGATGGGATCTCCGCAGCATCAGTGATCTGGTAGTTCCATTTGGTGACCGGCGTCGAGATATTGATGATGTCAGTTTCCTGAAAGGCGTCCGAACCAAGCAGATGCGCAAACACCTGTCCGGTGATACACACCACCGGTGTACTATCGATCATCGCATCTGCGATTCCCGTGATAAGATTAGTAGCGCCTGGCCCGCTGGTGACGAATACGACGCCTATTTTTCCAGATGCACGCGCATATCCCTGTGCCGCATGAATACCGCCTTGTTCATGTCTTACGAGGATGTGTTTCAATTGCTGGTCATAGTCAAACAGCGCATCATACATAGCGATGTTGGCGCCGCCAGGCACACCGAAGATAACCTCGGTCTCTTCTGCTATCAGCGCCTCCATAATGGCAACCGATCCTGGTATTGTTTTTATTTGCTGCTGAGAAGTTGTTTTGTCTTCTTTTGAATGTGTACTTTCCATACCTGTCATTATTCGCCTGATGCAGATTATTGTTTTACTGGTTAAACTGGTACTACCTATTATTCTTTTATCAGATAGACCAATGGTATGCCCAGTTCATTAACGCCGCTTATAGTTGTGTTCTTTATGAATCCATAGTCTGTAAACAGCGTCAGGTCGGCAGCACCTTCGTGTTCACTTATCCAGACGGTCTGCCGGGTTTTGCAAATACAGAGACACTTTTCGAATAAGAGCTTTCTGACAGCGGTTTCATGGAATCTTTCCAATACTGAAAAGTCAGCAATACGAGCTACACTTTTCCCCTGGAGTATTTCCGGTCGTTCACCTTTTGTAGTGATCCGCGCATATCCTGCCACCTCGCCATCCACGAAAGCGACCAGTACCTGATTGGAAATGTTATTCAATTCACCACGCAATGTATGATCGCTGTAGTGATGCTCGATATATGCTGTTATTGCCGGTTCCGAAACCCTACCATTGAACTTTTCCTTTATAGTAGCCTTACCGATAAATGATAGGGTACGACGGTCCTGTTCTGTACCAATACAGAAGTTGATCACTATCCTGTTCGTCATAAAATCTTCGATTAAAATATAATGTGGTTACAAAAATTATTTATTGTAGTTATTAACATCTTTTTCAAAGGCCCGGTTGAGAAGAGTTTCCTGTTCATTGGCATGCCGCATTGCGTAACCCGTTGCCGTGCTGCCTGATTCAGGCCTGGAAATAACATGCAGCTGCATATGATGTTTATAGAATTTACGGCAGAGATAAGGCCAGGGGCCCATATTTTCAGGTTCTTCCTGTACCCAGATAAATTCCTTTGCGTCAGTATATTTGTCCCTGATACTTTGCATCTGTGTAAATGGCATCGGATATAACTGCTCAATACGAACGATCGCCACATCATTACGCCCGGTCTCCTGACGCTTTTGAAACAGATCGTAGTAGATCTTTCCTGAGCAGAACAATACACGTTTTACATCCTGGCCGCTTGCATGTGTGTCATCAATCAGTTCCTGGAATCTTCCGGTTGTAAATGCACTGACCGGGGAGACACACAGCGGATGCCTTAAAAGACTTTTAGGCGTGAAAATTATCAGCGGGATACGAAAGTCACGTTTTAACTGACGGCGTAGTACGTGGAAGAAATTGGCAGGAGTTGTACAATTAACTAATTGGATATTGTTATTAGCACAGAGTTCCAGGAAGCGTTCAATTCTGGCCGAAGTGTGCTCTGGCCCCTGTCCTTCATGACCATGTGGTAGTAGCATGACAAGTCCGTTGCCCAATTGCCATTTCGTTTCAGCACTGGCAATATATTGGTCAACTATTACCTGTCCGGTATTGAGAAAGTCGCCGAATTGCGCTTCCCATAAGACCAACGCATGCGGATTGGCAGATGCATACCCGTATTCAAATCCCAGTACACCGTATTCGGATAGTAATGAATTATGGATATCAAATTTTGTTGTAGTTCCCAGGCAATTGAGTGGTATGATCTCTTCTTCTGATTCGGTATCTGTTACTGTTGCATGTCGATGTGAGAATGTTCCCCGCTTTACGTCCTCACCCGTCAAACGAACGGTATGGTTTTCCTGTAACAAAGAACCATAGGCTAATAATTCGGCCATTGCCCAATCAAAAACCTTTGTCTCATTGACCATCTTATGCCGGTGCTCGAACAGTTTCTCAACTTTTTTTAAGAATATTTTTCCCTTCGGTAATGTGGTGATGCCATTGCCGATACGCAGTAAGGATGCTTCCGTTATAGCTGTATCAGGCGACTGACTGAAATCTTTGTCCTTTGCCCTGCGCAGACCTTGCCATACCCCCTGGAAAGCGGATGACGCAGAAGGCGTGTTGCCATCCTGCCTGGCTTCGTCCAGTGACGCTTGTAGCTGCTTTCTGAAAGAAGTCTCGATTTCACCGGGAAGTGTTACATCGATACTTTTTTCAGCAATGAGTTGCCGGATATAAATATCCCGTGGATTAGGATGTTGATCAATTGCTTTATATAAAACCGGCTGTGTAAATTTTGGTTCATCTGATTCATTGTGTCCATATTTTCTATAACATAGAATGTCAATGAATACATCCCCGTGAAAGGTCTGACGATAGTCCAGCGCCAATCTGGTTACATGTACCAAAGCTTCCGCATCGTCTCCATTCACATGAAAAACCGGTGCTCCGGTTATTTTAGCCAGATCTGTACAATAGATACTCGAACGGCTGTCTTTATAGTCTGTTGTAAAACCTACCTGATTATTAATAACCAGATGAATAGTGCCGCCTGTATGATATCCCTTCAGCTTTTCCATCTGTAATACTTCATACACGACTCCCTGACCGGTAATGGAGGCATCACCATGTAAAAGTATCGGTAAGATCTTTGAATGGTCGCCATTATATTTGTAGTCAGCTTTAGAGCGGGTCATACCTTCCACAACGGCATTGACAGCTTCAAGATGGGAGGGATTGGGGCTCAGGCTGAGATGCACTGTTTTTCCATCTGATGTGGCTACATCATTCGAATATCCCAGATGGTATTTCACATCACCACTTATCATGGTGTCCTGCTCATTTTTCTTGCCCAGAAATTCCCTGAAGATTGCTTCGTATGGTTTCTCCATCAAATTTGCCAGCACATTTAACCGGCCGCGGTGTCCCATTCCGATAACGATTTCCTCTACACCATTGCTGGCGCACTTTTGAATAAGGAGATCCATTGCAGGAATGAGCCCTTCTGCACCTTCCAGGGAGAAACGCTTTTGTCCGATAAATTTTGTTGCCAGGAAGCTCTCAAATACAACAGCCTGATTTAGTTTGCAGAGAATGCGCTTTTTCTCTGTTGATGAGAATGGAGGTTTATTTCCGGGGATTTCAATCCTCGCCTGAAACCACTTTACCCTTACAGGATCATTGAGGTACTTATATTCTATGCCGGTAGATCCACAGTAGACTTCCTCCAGTAACCGGCGGATCTGTCTTAATGTGCCTGGCCTGAGACCAAGCTCATTTCCAGCATTAAAAACTGTGTCCAGATCACTGTCGGCCAGGCCGAAAGATGTCAGTTCTTTTCCTGGGAGATGTTTTCTTCGTTCTCTTACAGGATTGGTTTTCGAAAACAGATGCCCTCTGTTACGATAGTCTTCAATAAGCTGAAGCACTTTTATTTCATTGGAAGATATTGCCGGATTGACAGACGGACTAGCTACTGTATCGGAGATATTTGTGGCTTCCCGGGAGAAGCCGAGATCAAACCCTTCAAAAAACTTACGCCATCCAGACTCTACTGATGCGGGATCATGTCTGTATGTGTCGTAGAGTGTATTGATATATGTTGCATTCCCGTCATTAAGATATGTAAAACGGTCCATGATGATGATGATTTAAAACGTCACATTTCATACATAAAGGTAGACCTAAATGAGGGGTTGGATTAGCTGGAACGCGCCAAAGGTTTGAGGAAGTGGGTCAAAAAAGGTAGCCGATATGATTGTGTAATGCCTGAAAATGATCGATCAGCATTGATAATGTGAAACCCCGGTTTAATCCGCTGGTATTAGGTAATACCCATACAATTGCATTACAGAGCGGTTCTTCCTGCAAGCCCCACTGAACGTTCTTTTTTTCTGAGAAAGCCATATAAGCAGCCTTCCCAAGAAAGGCCAGATAAGTAGGTTTGTATTGCTCTATCTTACGCTTGAATGTCTCAAAGGATTGATCAAATTCAGCTTTGGATAATTCATCTGCCCGGACTGTAGCACGTTCTACGGCTGTTGTCAAACCATAACCAAAATCAAGGATCGTGCTGTCGAGTGTTGGGTCTATCTCATGAGGCGTAAAACCTGCCTGATGCAATACTTTCCAGAATCTGTTGCTACGTCCGGAGAAATGATGCCCTTGGACGGCAGACTTTAATCCTGGATTGATCCCACAGAATAGGACCGTCAGATTTTCAGTAATAATATCCTGTAGATAATTGTCCATATGGTTACTTTAAATCAGCTGATATAAAACAGGATAGCCTGACCTTCGTTGAATACTGGCCGGATGAATTTCTAACATCTGTACCAGTGTATCATTGAAGTCAGGCATTTACTCCTGCATCGGGAAACGCACAGCAAAGCTAGGGAACTTTATATCGAAGAATCAGACAATTTGCGCCAGAATTTAGTGCTTTCCGGCCAGTGATAGTAAATGACAGTATTACCGATTTAAATTTAGATATGAACAGAACGGGTTTTGACAATATTGGCGCAAATCGTCTAATAATTGGCCGGAGATGGATCATTCAAAGGGTAGGCTGTTCGTAAATTTGTATGCGTCAGCCGGCGCCGGAGAGTTTGTTTACGTTTGGATCTACGCTGGTTGCCGGCTGACAAATTTTAAATACAGTGTTTAAACCATGCTGTTGAGATGAGCGAATTCTGAGGGCCGCATATTGGTCACCTGGTAAAAAGTATAGCTGAAGGACGCCAGGCTCTGATACCCGGTAAGGTAGGCGATCTCACTAAGTGAGTGCGCTTTTTGCTGGATAAGTTCAAATGCCTTCACCATACGGAGCAATTTGAGATACTGTAAGAAAGATATTTTTAATGTGTCTTTGAAAAACCTTGACAAAGTTCTGTCACTTAGTCCAAAACGTTTGCTGATTGTTTCAAGCGTATGTTTATCGGATATATTCTCTTCTATGTAGGATATGATCTGTAGCATACGCTTATTTTCTGTATATGGCAAGGCAATCGGTAGGTGCCTGATACTTATTTTAGGTAGAATGGATTTTATAGATTGTAAAAACATAAAACGTTCATCATCTGGCAGGATGTGTCCCTGCCATTGCTCTGTGTATCGCATCATTTCGATTAATAGATCATTGATAGGATATATTCCCACGTCATTATAAAATGCATGTTTGTTTTCTCCTTTGGTAGTGAAGAGAATAGATCGGAGATGCGTCCCGTTTTGTCCGATAGTAAGACTATGTGGAATACCTGCCGGTATCCAGCAATAGTGGCGCGAGGGGATTACCAGTAATTGATCCGCCAGCCGGATGTAGGCGATCCCTCCGTCTACATAAAATAGCTGACTTTTGGAATGTTGGTGAAGCGGAATCTGCTTTTCGCATTTTTCGTGTATAACAAAAATTGATGTCGCTTGTTGTTCTATTTCTGGTAGAGATGCTATGAGTCCCATCGTTATTGTTTTATAGATAATGCTTATTTCGTTGAATAACATCTGCTCCAGTAGTTCCATGTTTTACTGATAGCAGGGATAATCAGTGAGAGTATGGCGATAGCCAACATCAACAGTGCAAAGGTCATGAAGACAGCCCGGTTGGTCAGTAACTGACTTTGTTGCCCCAGGTTTTGCCAGATGATCGTCTTTGCGATGTATGATCCCTGCTCAGTGGAAAATCCTTTCGAGGTATACAATGACTGATAGATGTTCAGCCGGCTTGTTGTAGTGGGATTGTCTGCTGTCAGGGAACTGAGAAAGCTCTCTTTAAAATACTGGTTATGGTATAACTGAAGATTATAGAGTCCTGCTATAGATTGGAGTGTTGCGGTGAACCTTGTACAGGCTGCCAGTACGATACCACTGGTCCCGCTGAATCCGGGTGCGGATGTAAGAATGTATATAATAATAGGAACAAATAACAACCCCGATGCAGCGCCCTGGATAAATATGGGGAACAGTAGATCTGTGAAAGACAGATCAGGCGTCATTATATACCACATCCAGAGATTGAATAATGCCATTAAACTGAATCCTGTTACAAGGAAGACCTGGAAATGATGTTTCCTGAACATGATCAGCCGGGTTGAAAATATGGCAAAAGAAACAACGCCTGCAATATTGCAAAAGCCAAGCGTCGCCACTTGTAACGGAGTCCATTTAAGTGTACTGAATGCATAGTTATAGACCAGATTGATACTGTCCTTGCCTCCATAGTAAAGTCCCAGTAAACAAAGTCCTGTTAAGAAATAGAGGGACTTAAATACGCCGGGATGGATCAGCGGTCGTTTCAGTAGACTTTGTCTGTACAGGAACAGAATGGTACCTATCCCTGCCATACAACTACTGTAACAGATACGTTTGTCATTAAACCAATAATATTTCGAGCCGTAAATAAAAGTATAGGCCAGCGTAAGTAAACTAAATGCAAATAAGATGAATCCGGCCCAGTCAATCTGATACAGCGGAATTTTCCGGTGTCCGGAATGTCGCTGCAACATTGTTATCACGATTAGTAAAGTCAGTAGCTGTATAGCCATCAGGCAATAATAACTAGCCTTCCACTCTGATAGGTCAATGAATATGGCGGCTATCAGCGCAGCCACTATTATATTCCCGAGAATGGTCGGATAGAATACAGCTGCACCCATCAGTTGTGCACGGTGGCTGGGTACCCGCGAAAAGATCAGTATCAGCGTGCTGACACATATCCCCCCGGTAAGAACACCCTGCAGGAATCTGATGAATAACAGTAAATTGATATCCTGGCAACCAACACAAAGCCAGTTGAGCAGCATTGCCAGTATAACGTTGGTAGCGAGGTAATTGCGGATTTCAAAGTGCCGTATGAAACGGAATTGCATAGGTATGGAGGCAACGATGCCTGCATATGTAGATAGCAGACAAAAGGAGATGTCTTCCGGCTGTGCACCCAGATAGGCGATGATGTAGCTACCTGTTAATGCAAACACGCCAAGCTGCATCAACGAGGAGAGGAGAAGCAATAGTAACGCGATCCGTATACCCCAGTCCCAATCCTGTACCCAGGGTTTAAAATATGCTGGTTTCATGATCAGGCTCTTTTTTTAACAGCAACAGTGACATTCATACCTGCGACCACATTGCCCGTGCCGGGGCCTTCAAACGCGATCTTTACGGGAACACGCTGGATGATCTTGACAAAGTTTCCTGTCGAGTTATCTGGTGGCAATAATGAAAACCGTGCGCCTGTTGAACCGGCAATTGCCATGATCCTGCCCGGAAATACTTTTCCATCTATTGCATCGACCCTTATTTCCACTGATTGTCCCACATACATATCCGCTACCTGTGTCTCTTTGTAATTGGCAGTGATCCACTTTTGTTTTTCATTGATAATGCTTACCAATGGCTGGCCTGGTTGTATTTGCTGCCCTTCCAGTATATTTTTCCGTCCCAGTCGTCCTGAGTAGGGCGCACGGATGACCGTGTAGGAAAGATTAAGACGGGCCAGCTCCAGTGCTGCTTTTTTTCGTTTAATATCAGCCTGCAGGAGTGCAAAATGTGTTCTCAATTCTGCGATACGCGCTTCATTCGTTTTCAGGCTATTCCTGGCAGCGCTGTAGTCACTCTCTGCAACATCGTATCTTGCCTTCACCTGCTCGAGCTCCGCACCTGTAGCTGCTTCTTCTTTCACCAGGTTCGTATACCGTTTGATATCGAGTTGCTGTTGTACATATTTAGCCGCTGCGCCTTTTATCTGGTCCTGATTGACCCTGGTGCTGGTTACAGCTGCTGCAATATTGGCCGTAAGTACGGTTAGCTGGGCATGTGCATCTTCAGTGGCGGCTTCGGCAACCTGTAGCTGTGCGCGATATTCTCTGTCGTCCAGTATGACGAGCGTATCGCCTTCTTTGACCAACTGATGTTCTTCAAAGCATACACGCTGAATATAGCCCCCGGCACGTGCAGAAACCGGGTTGATGTAGGATTCGACCTGTGCGTCATTGGTTTCTTCGTATTGCTGACTGTACCGCCAGTACCTGGTGATATAGTATATTCCCGCAAAGAGAAGCCCTGCGGCAATGATTGTTAAGACAATATTGCCCGGGTGTATTTGGGTCTTTGTTGCTTTCATTTTTTTCCCTGTTATAGATTATAAATTGCCACTGGTATAAAGCAGGCGATAGTAAATGACGAGTGCTTCAGTTTGTGCTTTCACCAGGTTGAATTGTGATTCCTGGTACAGATTGTCTGCATCCAGCAGATCAGTCAGTAAGGCTAACTGGTTTAAATACTTATTGTTGACGATCCGGTAATTGACTTCCGTTTGTTGGACAGAATGCTCATTAACCGTGATCCGTGATAATGCTTCTGCATATTTTGCATAATACGCTTTGGCTTCTGACCGTATATTATCTGCAGATGCCTGTTGTCGCAGTTCGAGTTCTTTAACCCGGAGTTTAGCGGCTGCTATCCTGCTTTTATTATGATAGACCGATGAAATACTATACTGTGCTTTCAATCCTGCGAAGCCAATCGCATACGCTTGGTCAACAGGAGGGAAGAATAAATAGTTTGGGTAATTGATACCATAGCCGGAATAGAAGCTCAGATTTGGTTTATTATTACTCCGAACACCTTTTACCTTTTCCTTTTGTATTTCGACGTTTTTAGCGGCTTTTAGTACACTATAGGAGGATGTTTCCGCAGCATCAGCGATCGGTAACAGCGAATGAATGTCGGGCTTTAACATACCCGCAGAATCGAGTGGTATGATGTGTATGGCGTCCGGTACATTCATCAGTACCACCAGCTTCTGATTGGCGATTGCAATGTCATTTTCATTCTGTTCCAGGGAAAGCCGTACGTTTGATAGGTTTACCTCCGCACGTAGCACATCACTCCTGGTTACTTTCTGGTTGTCGTAAAGTGCATGAATATCTTTTACTCTTACAGCTGCCCGTTTTACCTGTTCGTGGATGAACTTTTCCTGTTCATTCAGTCTGACTAGTTCGAGGTATTGGGCGGCAGTCTGATACGCGATAATCCCCGACTGATCTTTTGTATTTAACTGTTCCAGCTTTTCACGGAAGGTATATTCACGCTGCAGGGCTTTCTGCTTGCCACCACTATAGATGTTGAATAATGCCTCAATACCCAAGGCTGCTGAAGTTGATGTGGGCCTTCGTGCTTCCGTATTGGCATGACGAAGACCATCGTTGAACAATGTGAGACCGCTGAATCTTTGATAGGAGCCATTTACACGGATATCCGGCAATACTGCTTTGTATACGTCCTTTTTGTCTTCACTCATGGCAGTTTCTTCAAAATTCGCTGCCTGAACAAGCTTGTTCTGGATCTTTGCAAATTCGACTGCTTCGTTAAGGCTGATTTTATAAGTATTGTTATTTGCTGTTTGCCCGTTTGCGATTGTGATATGCATCAGTAAGATGGCAGCAGACAGACAGCTTAATAACAAACAGCTGTATCCTGTGTTTGTATGTTTGATACGCATTTTTCATTGTTTTAAATTCATTTCTATCTGTACATGTAGCATCATTCATCATTGTTATCGCCCCGGGGGCCGGTGTGATAAGGCAAAAGATATCCACCTTCAGTCGCTGCGCTGCGAGCTGTAGTGATATATATAATATGCGTGATGGGTTGCTAAATGACACGTGTCAAAACAGCGCCGGAATTGGCGGCTGACCTGTGTGTTTGCCGTTAGTACAGGTTAGGTCACTGATTCGTTGTATGATCATTTTTCAACGGTTCATTGATTTCGACAACACAAATGTCTGATTTAATCATGCGGTAAATTGGATGGAAATGCCTCAATGTTCGTCGAAATGGCTGATGTGGACAGTCAGGAGATGTAAGCGTTGGGGATTAGTTGAATTTTTTGCGGTATTCAAGAGGAGACATACCAGTATTGGTGCGGAAGAACTTTCCGAAAACGGACTGCTCTGAGAAGTTCAGCATATTACTTATCTGCGCTACTGTAAGAGTTTTGTTCTGGAGTAATACTTTCGCCTCCAGTGCGATGGCGTCATCAATCCATTTCCCTGCAGATTGCCCGGATTGCTTTTTAATAGCCGCTGAAAGCGACTTTGGCGTTAAATGAAGTTCGCGGGCATAAAAGTCAAGTTTATGCTCCTGGATATAGTGACGCCTGAGCAACTGTTTAAATTTTGTAAATAAGGGATCTGGTTCCTGCGAAGCGGGGACATTCGAAACAGAGATCCTGCGACAGGCATCAATTTCAAATATAAGCGCAAAGATGTAACTGCGGATGATTAAACGCTGGGCATAACTGCCGGCGTCCTGTGTCATCTCCAGCAGTTCATATATCTTACTGAATTTCGCGACATAGGGCTCTTTCAGCGGCAGTACATGAAGGTCATTGTTGTCGAAAAATTCATACCGCGAGAGGAAAAAGACGTCTGCGTGATTCTCGAGCTGAAAAGTGTCTTTGAAGAATATAACATCCATATTCAGCTGGTCGCTGCTTTTTGTGAAAAAACGGACAACCGAAGGACCAAGCGTAATAATAGCCGGTGCGTGCACATCCCATGATACCAGTCCGGTATTGAGCCTTACACCGCCTTCCCTGATAAATACGATCGCATAACTTTCTGCCCGGTAGGGCTCTTCATGGTATGGATGCTGACCTGATCTGACAAACAGATATTCTCTGCTCGTGTCAGGAACAGAGAATAATCGGCTATGTCTGGAGAGTGAAAAGGTTTTTATGTCATCCATCATCATGAATTTACGACATTTGGCGGGGAAAAATCCCTGGTCTCTTCCGCTACGAGTGTCCGATTAAGGTGTTTTGCATTCACTCGTTCTGAAATAATAACTACAGCTAATGCCGCGGTACCCCATAGTAACATCTGCCAGGTGGACAGGTTCCACCCGCCGGTCTTCCAGGAAAGTAATCCAAAATAGGTACCTATGGCAGCTCCGATAAAATAGGTGGTCATGTAAATGGTATTTAACCGGCTGTGTGCATGTTCATGCAGACTATATATCCTGGCGAAATTTGTGATCTGTGTGGCCTGTACGCCAATGTCAAGGAAGAAAATACAAACGATCAGCGCAACAAAAGAATAGGGAAAGATTTTGATCAGTATAACACTGCCAATAACAAGCCCAACTGTGATCAACAAAGATTTGTAAGTGTTTCCCTTATCGGCAAGTTTACCAAAATAGGGGGCAACAAGGGCTCCGCCGATGGCAATGAGGCCAAAACTGCCAATGGTACCCGGTGAATAATGCAGCGGTGCAGATACCAGGTGGAATGTGAGCGTGGTCCAGAAGGAACAAAAGACGCCAAATGTGAGGGATCCCAGTAGGGCAGCCTGTCTTAATAACCTGTACTCTCTGATAAGCGATAAGGTGGATTGTAATAGTTTAAAGTAGTTGCCTTTAAACTTAGGCGCTACATCCGGAAGGAAAAGCTTTAGCAGGATAGCGACACTGCTCACCATCATCGCGGAAATGCCATAAACATACCGCCATCCCAGCCACTCGGATATTAACCCGCTCAATACCCTGGCGCCCAGAATACCTACCAGGATACCGCTAAAGACCCGGCCTACCGTTTTCCCGCGGTTCGTACTGTCTAAGGTCGCTGCCATGGGTAAAATGATCTGTGCAGGAGTGGAAAACAAGCCGATAAAAAAGCTGAGGACATACACCTGGGCGGGCGTACTGGCAAATGCAAATCCTGTCAGGGTCAGCGCAAGACATGCAGCAAGGAAGATTATCAGGCGCTTGCGCTTTAGCTTGTCACCGAGCGGAAGCAGGAAAAACATGCCGAGACCGAATCCCAGCTGTGAAAGCATTGCGATCCTGCCTATAGCAGCTTCGCTGGTGTTAATAGAAGCGCCAATTTCTTTAAGAATGGGCTGGTTATAATAGATGTTAGCTATCATAACACCTCCGGAAATAGCCATCAAAGGAATGATACCGGAATGTAATCTCGTTTTGTCTTGATTCATCTAAACGTAGTTTACTGATACAACTGGTTCTTTGCGTTTCCCTTTGATGGCGCGAAATTAAATAAATATTAAGAGTAATAAGCAGACCTGTCTATCTATAATATCTATCGGCTGGGGAAGAGATGATAAGGTTTTTAGATAGGGGTGTATTGTTATGGTGGTGTATAAACAATGATGTGCAGAGTTACACGTCGTATGGAGATACTCCGTATATACTTCGTGTATGAAGTATGTTTCAGGTAGCGATTGAATGGCTGATCTGTATTATCTGTTAGCTATATCTTAAAAAGAAATTGCCCGTCCGCTGCCTGTGAAGAGGACGGGCAATAAAGCACACGCGGGTGCCTTTGTATAGTCATACATGCAATCCGGAATCCGGTATGGAAATTAAAAAAAGGTACGACGAACTTAATTAGAGGACTGAATATTTTTATACTTCTCTGCGTGGTCAAAAGCCCCTTTTAATGTCTCTATATAAACCTTTATGATCATCTGTTCCTCCGCTTTACTATATGCCTTTTCCCCTCTGACGCCCGCTCTGCATTTGCGGTAATAGGTAGGGACACTCCAGTTACATTCTTCACAGATCCTGTCTCGTAGAACGATCGGAAGATGTGTCATTGTTGCATGAAAATCATTAAGTACGTTAATGGCCGTTGGATTGGTTTTGGATTTTAATTGATTGTTTTGCATATCATTGGATCTTTAATAGTTATCTCATCTTACTGATGCCTTTTGGGGCGATTTTCATCGCTGTAACCTGAGCGTTCTGTTGAGAGACCAGTTATAAAATTATTGGGTATGCTTCGGGCCTAAATACCGGAAACGGTTATATGCGCTACGCCGAAGCTCAGCAAGCATAGTTCCGCTGCAAAGATAAGTATAAACATCTGAAAATAGGCTATTATGATATACATATTTATTTATACCCTAATAAATAGGGTTATTTAAAATATGGATATTATATTAATTGCAGAATGGCTAAAAATAAACGCAAAGAGGAACGAAAGAAGGCTACGTTAGGGCATTTTGATCATGACGATTTCATAGAGAAACTAAGCAAAAGAATTAAGGCTTTGCGTAAACAGCAGGGATTTAATTCTTATGAGTTATTCGCTTATGATATCGAAATTTCCCGCGCTGGTATGTCCAAGTACGAATCAGGAGCGTTTGACGATATCAGAATGAGGACCCTGCTGAAAATAATAGATGGATTAGGTATTAGTCCGAAAGATTTCTTTTCAGAAGGATTTGAATAACCTGTGCAGGGGTAATGTACTATAGCAAGATAAACAATTGTAAAGCTATCCTATAGCAGACGGAGAAATGGGCCCACTAGCCTGTAAGTCCGGCACTGATTTATAGAAGATGATGTTGCTGCCGACTTTCATGGATGCTGGGTGGTGCGCCATTTAGAACTATTTCCCGGGCCCGGGTACTTGAAGCCGTAAAATAAGGACTGTATCCGATCATAATCGAAACGTCCTGATTATTGATCGATCCATCCTGAAAATATCTTTGCCCAATCGTCAACTTCGTCCTGTCAAAAACAATATCAGGATGAACATCGCATTGATACTCACAACGGCTATCGGTCCTATCAGCATCGGATTACTCTGCATCAGCATTATGTCTCTGGTGAAAGAGCCTAACAGACAGATTATAAATGCACTTGCTATTGCCGGCGCAGGAGCTGTATATTGGAGTGGGGGATTAGGGTTTTATGAATTTCCACTGGGAATTATTATGGTATACCTGGCTTTTAAAGGACTCAGAAACTATAAATACCTGGCTGCCGGTTGGATAGTGCATACCGTATATGACATTCTCCATCATTTATATGGGCAGCCAATCATACCTATGGTGCCGACTTCTTCATTGGGTTGCGCTATCTGTGACCCTGTATTGGCCATCTGGTTGTATTTCGGAGCGCCGTCTATCTTCGAAGTATTAAAACGAAGGAGAGCCGCGTAGCTCTCCTTTTGTCACTATTGCGCCGGATAATACCTCCTGCGTAATCTGAATGCAATATTTACGAGCGCGATCAATGCGGGTACTTCTACCAGCGGACCGATTACACCGGCAAATGCTTGTCCTGAATTGATACCAAATACTCCTATAGCAACCGCTATCGCTAACTCAAAGTTATTACCTGTTGCTGTAAATGAGATGGCTGCATTTTCCGAATAATTCGCCCCCATGAATTTTCCTGCGAAAAAACTGAGCAGAAACATGATGGCAAAATAGATAACCAGTGGTAAGGCAATACGCAGTACATCGCCAGGTATCTGCACTATCAATGCGCCTTTGAGACTGAACATGAGTATGATTGTAAATAATAAGGCAATCAGGGTAATAGGAGAGATCGCCGGTATAAACTTCTGTTGATACCATACTTCGCCTTTTAACTGTAAAAGCAGGTATCTGCTTATAATACCAGCTGCGAAAGGAATACCCAGATAAATAGCCACACTCTCCGCTATCTGTCCGATAGAGATGTGGATAGCCAATCCCTGATATCCGAACACCGGAGGTAACACCGTTAGAAAGAAATAAGCATAGACACTATATAAAAGCACCTGGAAAATACTGTTCAGTGCAACAAGTCCTGCCGCATATTCCCTGCTTCCATCCGCAAGTTCATTCCATACAATGACCATTGCAATACAGCGCGCCAATCCTATTAATATCAGTCCGGTCATATACTCCGGGTAATTATGCAGAAACAGCAGCGCGAGTGCAAACATTAATATCGGACCTACCACCCAGTTGAGCAACAGCGAGACACTTAATACCCTCACATTGCCAAACACTCTTCCTATCTGTTCATATTTAACTTTTGCCAGTGGCGGATACATCATCAGAATAAGTCCTGTAGCCAACGGGATATTGGTGGTCCCCGAAGAGAATGAATGTATAAATGTGTCTGTTCCGGGAATAAAATAACCGATACCAACACCTATTGCCATAGCTACAAAGATCCATAAAGTAAGAAAGCGGTCCAGGAAACCAAGTCGCTTCCGCTCATGTGCAGGATAACAGTTGTTTGCAGACATTGATCAGGAAATATGTTGCTGAATGAAATCGCTGCAATATTGCTTTATCTGTTTCCGTACCAGTCTGAATTGTTCCATAATAACCTCTTCACTGCCAGTAGCTTTTGCCGGATCCGGGAAGTTATAATGAAACTTGAGCGCTTTACCCGGAAAATAAGGACAGCGTTCTTTTGCATTATCACAGACAGTGATGACATAGTCAAAATCAATGTCCCTGTATTCTTCCATATTGTTGGAGGTATGTCCCGAAATATCTATCCCATCTTCCTGCATGGTGGCAATGGCACGGGGATTAACGCCATGTGTTTCCACGCCGGCACTATAGATCTCGGCCTTGTTTTTTGCAAAATGTCTCAGGTAGCCTTCTGCTAACTGACTACGACAGCTGTTGCCGGTACAGAGCACCAGAATTCTTTTCATATATGTTTAATTGCAGGTAAAATGATTAATCGCAGCAACCAGGTGCGCAACACGTCGCCGCTGGTTTTTCTGCATATACAGTAATGCTGTAGATGCCTGTATTACTGTTCCTGAACTGATCTATTTCGCTGGAAGAGAGATAAGCAGATAATATATCGTCCGGTATAAAAATGGCCTTTTCTTTTTGTATCGTTATATTGGTGAACTGATTACTACTGATCAGATGCAAATATGCCTCTTTCTGTATAGCTCCTGATACGCAACCTGCATACATTTCAGCCGCCTGCTGGATGCTAGTGGGTAAGACGCCTTCCAGTACAATGTCCGAGATACTGAAATGTCCCCCTGGTTTTAATACACGGAAGATCTCTTTGAATACATTTTCTTTATCAGGCACCAGGTTAAGCACACAATTGCTGACCACCACATCTGCTATATCGGCCGTTACAGGCATCTTCTCGATATCACCCTGTCTGAACTCAACGTTATTATATCCCCGTGTCGCTGCATTAATCCTTGCCCGCTCAATCATGGCAGGGGTGAAGTCGATACCGATTACCTTCCCGCTTTCTCCCGTTTCATGCCGTGCGATAAAACAGTCATTCCCGGCGCCACTACCCAGGTCAATGACCGTATCCCCGGTTTTTATACGTGCGAACTGTGTAGGTAAACCACAACCCAGACCGAGGTCTGCCTCTGCATGATAGCCCTCAAGAGCGGTGTAATCATCGCTCATGATGTTGTACACCTCACTGGAACAAGCACTGGCGCCACAGCAGGATGCCTGATTACCTGTTTTATCCTGTAAGGCAATCTCACCATACTTCTGCCTGACCAGGTCTTTCTTTTCCTGTTCTGTAGACATGATAATTAGTTTATTGTATTATTGCAATATTGCGATGAATTAAGGCAAAAAAAATCAACAGCATTTCGCACCTTCCAGGGTAACATCCCCGAAGAAACTATTAAACAATGCTTTATACTCCTTCCATACCACCGGATTGATACAATAACAAACACTCGCGCCCTCTATATTCCCCTGTATAATACCCGCCAGCTTCAGCTCCTTCAAATGCTGGGAAGTCGTAGCCTGGGCTAATCCCAATTCCTCCACCAGATCTCCACAAACACAGGAGTTCTTCTTTACAAGATATTGTAAGATGGCTATGCGGGCCGGATGTGCCAGCGCCTTTGCCATATTGGCTATCTCATTCTGCTCTTTTGTGAATAAAGTTGTTTTTGTTGCTCCCATAAATCTATCGCAATATTACGATGATTATTTAAAATGCCAAATCTTTCCGGAAAATAATTTTGAAAAATTCAGACTCCCTGGACCACCTACAAATCTCCAACCTGGATTAGCCGGCATTTTCCAACTCCATCTACTTTTGCTCTTTAATCAATAGCAAACCATGAAAGAAACCATCATCAATAACCTTCATACCGTTCACAACCGCATCGCACACGCCTGTGAAAAATCCGGCAGGAATCCGGCAGATGTCCGGCTTTTATTGGCTACCAAAACAGTTTTTCCTGAATACATCCGCATCGCTATCGAAGCTGGTGAACGGCTGATCGGAGAGAATAAAGTACAGGAGTTCCGTGATAAACACGAAGCCCTTTCTGATCTTTCTGTTGAAAGACACTTTATTGGTCACCTGCAACATAACAAGGTAAAAGATGTCCTGAAATACGTTTCCTGTGTCCAGTCCCTCGACAGGCTATCTATCGCACAGGAACTGGACAAACGACTGCAACAGGAGGGGAGAAATCTCGACGTTTTTATCCAGGTAAATACTTCTTATGAAGAAAGTAAATTCGGTTTGCAGCCTGCTGACGTAGCCGGTTTTATCCGAGAGTTGAAATCACTGGATACACTACAGGTTAAAGGCTTGATGACCATCGGTCTCCTTGATGTAGACAGAGAAAAAATGCGCCCGTCACTCACCTTGCTCCGGCAGACCAGGGAACAGCTTATCGCAGCTGGTATTGAAAATAGTGATCAGTTCAAATTATCAATGGGTATGTCCCAGGATCTCGATATGGCGATAGCGGAAGGCGCTGATATCGTTCGTGTAGGTACTGCCATCTTTGGAAATCGCGTGATTGGAAAAGAGATCTGGAATGAAAGTGAAGCAGAAAAGTAAACAGCCGGAGCAACTCCGGCCGTCGTAAGGAGAACTATTGTTGATTTGTATAGCCACTTGTTAAGGCATCCAGGAAAGTGAACAGTTGTTTGTTCATCGCGGTAAAGTCATATGCACGTAAGGTCTCCGCATCCTGTACGAAGAGATGCCGGCCTTTATTCAACAACTCCTCTCCGGCATGTTTGATCAGCAATTCTATCAGCGCGGTGTTAAACTCCATATGACATTGTAAGCCATACACCAGCTCCGTATAGGCTATTATCTGTCGCGGACAACCATCACTATAGGCCAGCACTTTGCTTTCGGGTGTCAGCCCCGGCATATCATTATGCCAGTGTCCTACTTCACAACCCACCGGGATATGTGCAGATTTGCTATCGTGCTTACCGGCTGCTGTCAGCTGAATGGGAAATACGCCGATTTCTTTCTGCGGACTTTGCTCAACGGCAGCGCCTAATGCTTGTCCGATCAACTGTGCTCCCAGGCAAACTCCCACCACTGCTTTACCTGCATTGATACAATTCCTGATCAGTGTCATCTCCGCTTCCGCATCAAAATAAGGACATTCTAATGTTGTCGTGCCCGGACTTTGCGGTCCTCCCATCACTACCAGCAGATCAATCCTGTCTATGGTATCAGGTAAGGTCTCCCCGGCATAAACACTGGAATAGCCGATGGAGTGTCCCCTGTTTTTTGCCCAGTCGATAAATGCCCCCGGTCCTTCAAATACTTCGTGAATCACAAAGTGTATGTGCATGTTGTTGATATTTCTGATAAGTGATTGTACAAAACTAATAAGCTGTCAATTGGCGATACTGGTGCAGATCGTACAAAAAGAACTGGTCCAGCCGGTTTATCCATACTTTGTTATCTCCCTAAAACTACCGAGATTGCCCATACAATAGCACCGCATGATCCGTCACGCTAATACAGATATCGCCAGTTACCAGTTCAAGGAAGGATTGCCCGTGGAGTTCGAACTGATCTCCCTGGGAGATCTTTATCAGAATAATAAAATAGTCCTGACTGCGCCGCATCGTGCCGCTTTCTATCATATCCTCTGGTTTAAGAAAGGTGGTTTCGATCATATGGTGGACTTCGAACCGGTACCTGTTGAAGATAATATGCTGCTCTTCCTTAATAAAGACATCGTCCACTTTTACGATAATGATGCAGACGTAAAAGGTAAAGGCATTCTCTTTACTGATGCATTCTTTGGCTCTACCGAAGCAGACGTCCGCCTCCTGAAAGAATCTATCCTCTTTAATGATCTCTTTGGCGTATCAGCCATCAGACTACCCGCCGGGTCTTCTGTCTTTAGCGCCATGTTTGCGCTGATGGAAACAGAGGTACAGAAAGCTGCCGATCCCTACCAGGGAAAGATCCTCAAAAACCTCCTGCACAACTTCCTCTTACACGCAGAAAGGGAAAGACGTACACAGGACTTCAAAGAGATCAAAAAAGGTCCCGATCTGGATTATATCCTGTTATTCCGTGATCTGCTGGAAACACATTACCGTGTACACAAACAGGTCAGCTTTTATGCAGGAGAGTTGAGCGTAACAGAAAAACGCCTGAACCAGGCCACTTCCCGGATACTAGGAAAAACATCCAAACAGATGATCGATGACCGTATCCTCCTGGAAGCAAAAAGACTGCTGGTACACTCTACCGATACGATCAAGGAAATCGCGTATCAGTTGGGATTTCTTGAGCCTACGAACTTCATCAAGTATTTCCGCAAACATAGTCAGCATACCCCTGTAGAGTTCAGAGAGAAGCTGACCGGCTCATAAGAAAAGCTGCCTCTGCTGTGTGCCGACAGGTCGGAAAAGTATCATCGAAAGGCTTAAATTTACCTTTCCCCAATGCTGTAGTATCAGGATCTTTGTATCACAAAAATCGTAGAAATGGCAAATATCATATTAATCGGAGCCAGTGGATTTGTAGGCTCAGCTATATTGAACGAGGCCCTCTCAAGAGGCCATCAGGTGAAAGCAGTTGTGCGTCACCCCGAAAAAGTAACAGTGAAGCATGATAAACTGGAGGTAGTAGCCGCTGATGTACAGGATGCTGCCGCACTGACTGATATTATCAAAGGTGCAGATGCAGTGATCAGCTCTTATAATCCGGGCTGGACAAATCCTGATATTTACAACGATACTTTGAATGGTTACAAATCCATCATCGGAGCCGTAAAGAATGCTGGTGTACAGCGTCTGCTGGTAGTAGGCGGCGCAGGTTCCCTCTTCGTGAAACCGGGTGTAACCGTTATGGATACAGGCGTATTGCCGGAAGCAATCATGCCTGGTGTAAAAGGTCTTGCGGAAGTGTATCACAACCAGTTAAAATCAGAAACTTCCCTGGATTGGGCGTTCTTCTCTCCGGCAGGTAATATCGCTCCTGGTCAGCGTACCGCTAATTACAGATTAGGCAAAGATGATCTGATCGTAGATGCAAAAGGAGAAAGTAATATTTCAGTGGAGGATTATGCAGTAGCTATGATCAATGAACTGGAAACACCAGCACATCATAAGACCCGTTTTACCATCGGATACTAGTCAATTCAATTAGGAATTAAGAATTAGGAATTAGGAATTATACACAAGCGCGTTTCAATTATAGAAACGCGCTTTTAGTTTTGGAGGAAGCTAATTGTTCTTAATTCCTAATTCTTAATTCCTAATTCTTAATTCTTTCCAGTTCATTCCCGATTTTTTCCACTTCACTCACTTCTCCTCTTACCGCTCCCCCTATCCCTCCGACCTTCGCCCCGGCAACCTGAAAAAACCTGCCTTAATCAAGAACATGAGTAACAATAGAATGCCGGCGCTACTGGCCTCTTTCGTGACATGGATCGTCCTGAATGCCTGTCAGTCCGGTAAAGCAAATGAAGGGGCAGCTCAATCAATGCCCGTTCCTGAATTGCCGGTGTTGACACTCGATACCACTACAGCACTTACCTCGCGCGAATACGCTGCTAACCTGGAAGGAAAGGAAAACGTGGACGTACGCACACAGGTGGAGGGATATCTGGAAAAAGTATTCGTAGAAGAAGGCAGTTTCGTGACGGCAGGTCAGCCACTGTTTAAGATCAATGACAGGCCCTATCAGGCGCAGCTGGAAAGAGATCAGGCTTCGCTGCGCGCAATGCAGTCGGCAGAATCAAATGCGGCGCTGGAAGTAGATAAAATGAAACCGCTGGCAGATAATAAAGTGGTATCCGATATACAGCTGAAGACAGCCCAGACAAACCTGCAGACCGCCAGTGCCAATGTTGCACAGGCCAAAGCTGCTGTCGCAGCTGCACAGGTGAATGTGGGTTTTACGCTCATTAAAGCGCCTGTAAGCGGTTATATAGGCAGGATCCCTAAACGGGTAGGAAACCTGGTAAATAGTTCAGATGCAGCTCCGCTGACCACCCTTTCAGATATCAGCAGGATCTATGCTTATTTCTCTATGAGTGAAAATGACTTTATCCGTTTTAGTAAAGGCGCTGCCGGTTCTACTTTGCAACAACAGCTGCAACGTATGCGTCCGGTGACACTTGTATTGTCTAATGGGGATGATTTCTCAGAGAAAGGTCGTATTGAAATGGTAGACGGACAGTTTAACAGAACGACCGCCGCTATCAGTCTCCGTGCTACCTTCCCTAATCCTGCCAGCGTACTGAGGTCCGGTAATACCGGTAAGGTGCGCATAGAGCAACTTAATGCCGGTGTTGTACTGGTACCACAATCCGCTACCATGGAAATGCAGGATAAACTGTTCGTATACCAGCTTACCGACAGCAATACAGTGAAAAGACAACCCATTGTTACCGCCGGTAGCAGCAAGGATCATTTCATCGTAGTAGACGGTGTGAAAACAGGAGACAGGATCATAACTGCAGGCATGGAAACCATCACCGAAGGTGCTGTGATCAAACCTGCCGCAAAGAAATAACAAGCCATAAGCCTCATCATCTATGCTTAATAAAATCATTCAACGACCCGTACTGGCTACAGTATTGTCGGTCATCCTCGTAATATTAGGATTGGTGGGACTAAGCCGTTTGCCGGTAACACAGTTCCCCGATATCGCTCCGCCCAGTGTAGTAGTCACTGCTACATTTCCTGGTGGTAACGCCGCTACCGTACTACGTTCCGTAGTAACGCCCATTGAAGAAGCGGTAAACGGTGTGGAAAACATGACGTATATACAGTCCACCGCCAGCAATGACGGTACGGCCACTATCTCCGTATTCTTCAAACTGGGTACCGATCCCGATCAGGCGGCAGTAAACGTACAGAACCGTGTAGCACAGGTGACCAGCCAGCTGCCGGCAGAAGTTGTGCAGGCAGGTGTTGCTACTACAAAGCAACAGAACGGTATGATCATGGTACTGGATCTGTTTAGCGAAAATAAGGCGACTTATAACGAGACCTTCCTGCAGAACTATACAAAGATCAACGTAGTACCCGAACTGAAACGTATTCCCGGGGTAGGACAGGTACAGATCTTCGGCGCCAAAGACTATTCCATGCGTATCTGGCTGGATCCCGCGCAGTTGTCTGCACATAACGTCACCTCCACTGAAGTACTCAACGCTATACAGGATCAGAGCCTGGAAGCTGCACCGGGTAAGTTCGGTGAAGGCAGCCATGAGCCCTTATCATACGTGATCAACTATACTGGTAAGTTCAATAAACAGGAACAGTTTGAAAACATCGTTGTACGCGCAGGAACTGACGGATCTGTGCTTTACCTGAAAGACCTGGCCCGTATCGAATTAGGTGCTGCCAACTATACAACCGATAATAAACTGAATGGTAAGGATGCTGTCACCATGGCCGTATTCCAGACAAACGGATCCAATGCCAATGCGATTCAGCTGGCTGTGGAAGCGGTAATGAAGAAAGCTGCTGCCAGCTTCCCTAAAGGCATTAAGTACCATGTGACCATGAGTACCAAAGAACAGCTGGACGTCTCTATCGAACAGGTAAAGCATACCCTGATAGAGGCATTTATCCTGGTATTCGTGATCGTGTTCATCTTTTTACAGGATTTCCGTTCCACACTGATACCAGCCATTGCGGTGCCCGTATCACTGGTGGGAACGTTTTTCTTTTTGCAGATGTTGGGCTTCTCCATCAATATGTTGACCCTCTTCGCACTTGTACTGGCTATCGGTATAGTGGTGGATGATGCGATCGTTGTCGTGGAAGCAGTACATGGTAAAATGGAACGCTCACACCTGAGTGCCCGTGCAGCTACCGTTTCTGCCCTGAGTGAAATCTCCGGTGCGATCGTGTCTATTACACTTGTGATGACAGCGGTATTCCTGCCCGTAGGTTTTATGGAAGGTCCGACAGGGGTGTTCTATCGCCAGTTCGCTTTTACACTGGCTATTGCCATCCTGATCTCTGCCTTCAACGCATTGACGCTGAGTCCTGCCTTATGTGCACTCATTCTGAAGAATAACCATGCGAATGGTCACGAAAAGAAAGGTTTTGGGAAACGCTTCTTTGCCGCCTTCAATACCGGCTTCAATGCGGTGACCAATAAATATACCCGTGGTGTAAAATCACTGGTCCGCTTTAAATGGATCGGATTGACAGCACTTGCCGTTATCACCGGTGTATCCGTATGGCTGATGAATACGACGCCGAAAGGGTTTATTCCCAATGAAGACGCCAGCTTTGTGGCAATGTCCCTTTCTCTGCCTGCAGGTGCAGGTCTGGACCGTACCACGGATGTACTCAAACGTGCAGATAGTCTGTTTCGTACTATTCCGGCAGTGGAATCCGCCACGACCATCTCCGGTTTCAACCTGTTAAGTAACAGTTCCGGTCCTGCTTATGCCCTGGGCTTTATGAAGCTGAAACCTATCCAGGAACGTGGACAGATCCAGGATATCAATATGCTGGTAGGGGTTATTAATGAGAAACTGGCCAGTATCAAGGAAGGTACTTTCAACATCTTCACTTTCCCGACAGTACCGGGCTTCGGTACCTTCAATGGTCTGGAACTGATGTTGCAGGACCGTACCGGCGGATCGATAGATAAATTCAGTGAAACTGCGAATAAGTTCATCGGGGAAATGATGCAGCAACCGGAGATCGCCGTTGCATTTACCATGTTCCGTTCCGATTTTCCGCAATACCAGCTGGAGGTAGATGCGGTGAAAGCAAAACAGCTGGGAGTAAGTATCAGTGACCTGCTGAGTAACCTGCAGACCAATTACGGTAGCCGTCAGGCGTCTGATTTTAATCTCTTCGGAAAATACTACCGTGTGATGGTACAGGCTAGTCCGGAGACCCGTAGTGCTCCGGAAAGCCTGGAAGGCATGTATGTGAAGAATGACCAGGGAGCAATGGTACCGGTGAATAGTATCATCAAACTGAAAAGAGTATATGGACCGGAAACCATGAACCGTTACAACCTGTATAACTCCATTTCTGTGAATGCGATTCCTAAGCCAGGTTACAGTACTGGTGATGCGATCAATGCGGTAGAGAAACTGGCAGCGAGTAAACTGCCTGCCGGTTATAGCTTCGAATGGACGGGTCTGAGCCGGGAAGAGAAACTCTCGGGTAACCAGATGGTGATCATCTTCGCACTGGCCCTCGTCTTTGTATACTTCCTGCTGGCAGCCCAGTATGAAAGTTATATCCTTCCGCTGGCTGTACTGTTGTCGATTCCGACAGGTATCCTCGGTGTATTCCTTGCAATACGGGCAGTGGGTATTGATAACAATATCTATGTACAGGTGGGATTGGTCATGCTGATTGGTCTCCTGGCAAAGAATGCGATCCTGATCGTAGAATTTGCCGTACAACGCAGAAAGGGGGGTAAGACCCTGGTAGCTGCCGCAATAGAAGCAGCGAAACTGCGATTAAGACCTATCATCATGACTTCCCTGGCATTTGTGGCTGGTCTGTTGCCGCTGATGACAGTAAAAGGGCCTTCCGCAGAAGGAAACCATTCCATCAGTATCAGTACCGCAGGAGGTATGCTGACCGGCGTTATACTGGGTGTTTTTATCATTCCGGTACTCTTCGTGGTATTCCAGTATCTGCAGGAAAAGGTATCCCGTAAACCGCCTGTGGATCAGTCAGCAGACCACGTAAAGTTATTGCACCATACTCAAATGCAACACTAATCGTCAACAATGAACAAGTACTTATATATCATAGGTTTTGCAGGTATTGCTGTTATAGCATCCTGTAAAGTAGGGAAGGAGTTCGCCAGACCATCCGTGGATATGCCTGCGCAGTTCCGCGGAGAGGCATCCGCAGATACCAATAACATTGCCGTATTGCCTGTATCGTCTTTCATCAAAGACGCCGCGTTGCTGAGATTGATCGATAGTGCTGTGGCAAAGAATTTCGACGTACAGGTAGCACTGAAGAATATTGAATCGGCCGGTGCGTCTCTTAAATCTGCCCGATCAGGCAGATTACCGGACCTGAACCTTAGTGTACAGGGGACCCGTAACTGGCCCTCTAAAAACAGCCTGAATGGCTCTCTGTCAGAACAGTTCATCGGTACCCGCTATATGGATGACTATAATGCTGGTCTGAACCTGAGCTGGGAGGTAGTAGCCTGGGGAAAGATCAGCCGTTTGAAAGAAGCTGCGCTGGCTACCTACCTGCAATCCACGGAAGCCTCCAAAGCGGTAAGAACAAGAGTGATCAGTGATGTGGCGCAGGCATATTATAATCTGCTGATGCTGGATACACAGAAGGAGGTGGCTTACAGAAACATGCAACTGACCGATAGTACCCTGCGTATTGTACGTCTGCAATACAGTTCGGGTATGGCGACCAATCTCGCCGTTGAGCAGATCGAAGCCCAGCTCCGTGTATCCCTGGCACTTATTCCGCAGATAGAACAGCAGATTGCTATACAGGAAAATGCATTGAAAACGCTGACAGGCGAAATGCCCGGCGGTATAGTCAGGAACCGACTGCAGGACCTTACAGCTGATACAACGCTTGCCGCAGGTGTTCCTGCCAGTCTGCTGTCCCGCAGACCCGATGTACGTGCAGCCGAAATGGCGGTAAAAGTCGCCAATGCACGTGCAGGCGTAGCAGAAGCAGCGATGTATCCGGCCCTCAATATTACTGCCGGGGTAGGAGTGAATTCATTTAAGATCGATAACTGGTTAAATATTCCGGGCAGCCTTTTTGAAACAGTAGGCGGCAGCATCACACAACCTGTATTCAGACGCAGGCAATTAAGAACAGAATGGGAAACAGCTAAAATCGATTGGGAAAAGAGCGTGATTGAGTTTAGGCGCTCTGTAACAACGGCTGTACAGGAAGTAAGTGATGCGCTGGCAAAAATGGACAAGCTGAAAGAGCAGTACATTTTTACACAGCAACGTGTGGATCGATTGGAAATTGCTACGCACGACGCCAGCCTGCTGTTTCAAAACGGTATGGCCAATTATCTTGAAGTGATCACCGCCCAGAGTAATGCCCTGCAAAGTGAACTGGACCTGGCAGCTGTCAAACGCGATCAGCTCAATGCCACCGTCGACCTCTACCGCGCACTGGGTGGTGGCTGGAAATAAAAGGCTTGTGCCGAAAATGGCTATCTTCATTTAGAATTAAGAGTTAAAAATTAAGAATTAAGGTATTCGGAAAAGCACCAATCTTCATTTTTAATTTTTAATTCTTAATTCTACATAAATGGCAGACAAGGATAAATTCTTCAACAAATACTACCGGGCATTCGTCATCCCTTTGGGGTTCCTCCTATACGTGTTTGTATCATACATCATTAATCCGTTCAGCAGATACTGGGAATATGTTTCACGCCTCTCTGGCGGCAGACAACTGGTCGAACTCTTTATCGCACTCATTATCTCCTGGATGATCGCAGAAATCAGTCTCGCTACTGCCCGCTGGATGGATAAATGGATGCCATGGGAGCGACAACCGCTGAAACGCAGTATTACCCAGACCATCGTAGTACTAGTGGCTGTGTTTATTGCACTGAATGTGTTAGACTACATATCCATGCTTTTATTCCCGCCCCCACCTGAAGTACAAGAGCTTTTTAGTAAGGTCGATACCTGGCAGTTTTTCGTCGTGTGTAGTCTTGTCTCCATCTTAATCAGCGCCGTGCATACAGGGAACTATTTTTTGAAACGCTGGAAAAACTCCATGCTGGAAGCCGCACAGTTACAACTGGATGCCGCTCAGCTAAAGGAGACCGCTATGCAGGCCCAGTTACAATCACTTAAACTACAACTTGATCCGCATTTCCTTTTTAATAACTTCAGTACGCTCTCCGCATTGATAGAAGAAGATCCTGCTTTGGCTACCTCCTTCCTGGAAAAACTTTCCAGGGTCTATCGCTATATGATCGCAAACCTGAACAGCGATGTGATCAGTCTTAATCAGGAATTGAATTTCATTGCCGCTTATATCTTCCTGATCGATATCCGGCATGGCAGTAACGTTAATATCAGCGTAAATGTCTCCGACGCCAATAAAGACAAAGGTATTCCGCCTATTACCTTACAACTGCTGATCGAAAATGCGATCAAACATAATATTGCCTCCGCACAGCAACCACTATATATCACTATCTACGATGAAGGAGATGACCTGATCGTTAAAAACAATATTCAACTGATACAGCATACACTGCCATCCACAGGACTCGGACTGGAAAACATCCGGAAACGTTATGCATTGCTCTTTGAAAGGGAAGTAGCGGTCAATGATACACAATCTGCATTCCAGGTACGCCTGCCTTTGGTTGATTTCTAAAAAAAGCTTATTTATGAGGGTAGTAATTATAGAAGATGAAAAACCAAATATCACACGTTTGAAGAAAATGCTGACAGATGTCGATCCTGACATCGAAGTCATCGCCGTACTTGATACCATTACAGAAAGTGTAGCCTGGTTTGCAGCACATCCACATCCGGATGTGGTACTGATGGATATCCGTATTTCCGACGGACTAAGCTTTGATATCTTCCCCAAAGTAAAATTCGCTTGTCCGGTAATCTTTGTGACCGCTTATGATGAATACGCGGTGCGCGCTTTTAAGGTCAATAGCCTTGATTACCTGCTCAAACCTGTAGAAAGAGATGACCTGCAACAAGCACTCAATAAAGTAAAAGCGGTAAAACAACCACCCGATACCGAAGAATTGATGAAGCACCTCCTGGACCTGCTCAGTAAAAAGGAAGCAACCTATAGAACCCGCTTCATGATTCCTTTCCGCGATGAATACAGAACTATTCCTGTTACAGATATTGACTTTATTTACTATAGTATCGCTGGTACCCATCTGGTACTGAAGGACCGTACGCAATTACCCATCAGCCTTACCCTGGAGGAACTGGAAGAGCAACTGGATCCGCAGGTATTCTTCCGTGTTAACCGGCAGCATATTATTCATGCGGACAGTATTGATAAAATACAGACTTATTCTACCAGTAAGTTGCGTGTGGTGCTGAAACGCGATCTGGAAAGAGAAGTCCTGATCAGCAGGGAGAAGGTGCCTTTGTTCAAACAGTGGCTGGACAGGTGATAGAGGACTAATTACCATATAGCTGTTCCCATTCCTCGCGGGTATATATCATCAGTTCTTTTTTCCGGAAGTCCCATACATTCACATAGCGTGTTGATATCACATAATGCTGTTTCCAGAAGGGATCGACACTATACAGCATTAATGTACAAACATCTGTGGCGGTTATAAACTGGTCCGCTTCATCGATATGGGAGTGTGCGCCGCCGGTAAAGGTGGTATCCAGTGCATTTCCTCTTACAAAGCTTAGCGTATTGATATGTTTATGTAACTGTCTGGAGTCTGTTAACTGATGTTTTACGTTGTAGGTCAGCAGATAATCATTTCCCAGCATCATCGTACCGCCATCTTTGGGTTGGGTCAGCATATATACTTTTCTTTTTCCACCGGCAATAATCGGTATCAGATGGTATTGAACATTTGAAAAATACCTGAAGAGGGTGTCTGTCTGCATGGCATGTTCTGCTTGTTTGCGCAGCGCATACAGTTCTTTTTCTGTAGGAGAGAGGTCCCGCTCTGCCATGGAACTGACTACTGTTTCCGGGGATGATTGCTTGTCAATGATAAAAGTGCCGATCACCCTGGGGGTATCACCGGAAGAGTAAAAAATACAGCGTGTGGAATCATTTTTAATGTAGGTAATATAACCACCTACAAATGAAGGATCTTTATAGGTTGTTCCCCAGAAGATCTGTCCACCTATCAGGGCGGCCATTTCCCTTCTGTATAACAAGATCCCTTCTGTTACTATCTCTTTTTTGACTATTTCAAGCCGTTGGCGTTCGGTCAGTGGTTTTCTGGTCTGGGCAGCCACACTAAAGCCGGATAGCAGGATAGTAAACAATATGCTTTTTTTCACCATGTACTGCAATTACTATTCAAATATCCCAAAAAAATTTGTGAGGGCCGCACAAATGAGACGAAACAATCCTACTTTCGGGTAACAATTCATAATCCGTACAACCATGGCAAATACTGAGCACCCCACCCTGGGCCACGGAAAGATCTGTTATATTGAAATGCCGGCTATTGATGTGAATGCTTCGGCTACATTTTACGAAAAGACATTTGGATGGACTATCAGGACCAGAGGAGATGGCTCCGTTGCCTTTGATGATGGTGTAATGGAAGTCAGCGGTACTTTCATTGAAGGGCTTCCGCCTCATAACGGCGAAGGTCTCACGATCCATATCATGATCGACGATATGGACAGTATACTGGAAAAAATCACTGCCAACGGAGGCGTCATTACAGTTGGCGTCGGTGCACATCCGGGTGAGCTCACTGCCAAATTCCGTGACCCCGCCGGTAATATCATGAGTGTGTATCAGCAGAGGGGCTAAGCCAACATTATTCGTTGTTATCACTCGTCATTATGTACCAATTATGGTGCATCCTTTTCCGCTTAGCGGAGGCGCTCTCCAGCTATTTATCCCGGCATGTTTTTAGTCCGCCGATATACGGCATGATATAGTACGGCATACGGCTGTATTGTATCCGCCTGTATTTCATCACCCTAAAAAGATATGTCATGAAGAGCTGTTCGCACAGGAAGCAGGAGTCCGCATTTGCTGCGTTGGGTACTGCTATCGGGGTAGGGCTGCTGGCCGGACTGGCAGGAACTGCGGCTATTACGATTTCACAGATGATAGAAATGAAAATAACTAAACGGCCACCGAGTAAAACACCTGTGGAGGCTGCTTCAAAAGTATTGGATGTGGACGCTGTTTCCGAAGAGAAAGAGCAGAAGGTATCCCAGGAGATACACTGGGCGTATGGTACTACATGGGGCGTAGCAAGAGGTTTACTGGGACTTACCGGACTGAAGGGATGGACGGCTACACTTGCACATTTTGCAAGCATATGGGGGGCGTCTCTGGTGATGCTGCCCGGACTGAAAGTAGCGCCGCCTGTTACTGAAGAAGACCCTAAAACGATTGGTATTGACGTATTGCATCATGCGGTCTATGCGATAGCCGCCGGACTGGTTTATGATGCGATTGAAAAACCCAGATAAAGTGTGAGGTTGTACCGGTTACCCCGGTACAACCTTTTTAATCTTAGTATTTTTTCTGCTGACCAGGAGCATAAGGTTTAGCCGATTTTGACCCTGTTATCTTTTTAGCCTGTCCCGGTGGCAATCCATGCGGATTCCCCCGGGGAGCAGCCTTGTAAGTACAGGCGCTCAGGGCTACCGCCAGCCACAGACAATATAACAGTGTGAACAATCCTGACAATCTTTCAGTGCGCATATATAGTGGTGTTTTAATACTTCCTTTATTATTCACAGGCAAATATAGTACCAGTTGGTGTTTTGGCTAAAATCAGCCTTTTTTCTGCCGCTATTCTCCCGGTACTGGTATGTGTATTTTACAAATTGTAAAGGGTATCAGTTTGTAAAACAGCTGAGCCGGTTTTTGCAGGAGGAAAAAGAGTAGATTGCATTTATATGATAAAGTATCCGTCTGCCTGCTTGCTATTGGCCCTGTTTTCAATGACTATTTTTTCCTGCGGAAGAGTAAAGGAGAAAGGCCAAGCCTTGATCAGTGAATCTAAAGAGACAGTTGCGGAAGGGATTGATGAGGCAAATACTGACATCAAAGATGCCAGGGAAAGTTTGAAGGAAGGAATTAATCAGGCGAAATCAACTACGAAAGAAGGTATCAGCCAAAGCAAAGCCTTTGCCAAATACAAACTGAACCAGGCGAAACAGGGTATAAAAGAGCGCATTGACAATGTTATTCCTGCTTATGATGCTGATCAGCCGGATACCGACAATAATAAGAAGCGTTTCCAGGAATCTTTCGGTATCAGGGCGGGTAGTGAGGTGAAGCAGCTGTATACCTATGGTGATTTTATGGGCATCGATTATACCGTGTTGATGACTTTTACCTGTGACAAACCGATGATCAAGACCATCGTTGAAAAGGACGGATTAAAGCTGGCTGAGCATAATGATGATCCCGGTCTTTCAGGCATGTATACACCTGACTGGTGGAAGCCGGTATTGTTGCCCAAGGTGGTATGTTACAAAAGAGGATCGGTAGAGGAAGGTTATTTTAAATACCTCTGGTATAGCCCTGTCAGCAAACAGGCATTCTACGAAGTATATAGTATATAAGGTCAGGCGTCTCTGCATGTATGACCGTATACCTGCCAAGAGGCTAATAAAGCAGCTGCCCGCAGGCTGTACTCACAACGGCTCCTTCTTGCGAAATATCGCCGGATATACACTATACATGTTCTTAAACGTTCTTGAGAAGTTATAATCATTACTATATCCCAGTTCCTCTGCGATATCCGCAACGGTCATATCCGTATTCTCCAGCAGGTACTTTGCACGCTGCATGACCTGTTCCAGGATAAAGTCGCTGATCTTAATACCGAAGGTTTTTACAAAGGTCCTGCTTAATGACTTTTCGTTGATAAAATGCTTCTTGGCAAGTGACCGCAAACTATGCACATGAATATTCGGATATAACATCACTTCATTTCTGATCAGCATCATCGTTGTATCCAAAGCCGTTTCAGCACTTAGGGCAGATACCTGCTTTTCCTGGTATTCCGTCAGCAGTTCGATGCCAATATGCTGTAAGGCATATCCGGGTAGTTGACCGCCTTGTATGGGTTCCGTGACATGATCGAGGTAACGCATCATGGATGGACTGATGGTAACAGGGGGGACTGTACCATCTGTATTTTCATGTGTGGATGCGGGCGCTACGGCTACCTGTTTTGTTCGTATCAGTTGCAGTAGTAACTCAAAAGGGGCCGTAGTTTGGGGCTTGTCGTCCGCCGGACAAGCATCTAGCTCAAAATGAAGAGCTGCGAATACTACCAGTTGCATACAGGTTAAATGATTAACAGTGATTAAGTTACGTTATTTAACTGCAACCGGGACGGATCCGGTCGGAAAAATTTACTGGTATGAGATCGGATATTTATCTGGTGTGTATACCTGAAACCAATTGCACACCTATCATGGCGGGAATGTGGCCCTGAACGGATCGTAAAAATGGGGCAGTCACGTTTTTCTAAATACTGTTCCAGAATAACTAAATCAATTCCCTGTCGGAAGTGGAATAGTGCTATTCCATTTGTAATAATAAGTGGTAGTTTTACAAAAAATATAAAGGCTATTTATATCTGATTTTTCAGATACGGATGTAAGTCCGGAATAGCTATCTGCATTCACAGCAAGGTGCTAACTGAATAACATGAAGCGAAAGGATCTATTGAAAGGTATAGTTGTTTGTCTGGCGGTAATCGGATTGTCGGCCTGCAATAACCAATCCGGCCAACTGCCCATACTTGGTGAAAGGACGCTGACGACCAACCCGGTTACGGGTAAAAGAGATACGGTTTATCCCTCCATTCCCACATTTCATCTTACGGATCAGGATAGCGCCCATGTAACAGGCGATAGTTTTTCCGGTCGTGTGTATGTCGCTGATTTTATTTTTCTTTCCTGCCCGACTATTTGTCCGAAAATGACAAGGGAAATGTTGAAGGTCTATCACGCATTTGAAAATGACGATCACGTCGGATTCCTTTCGCATACAATAGATCCTGAATATGATACTATTCCTCGTTTGAAACAGTTTGCTACGTCCATCGGTGTCAGTTCGCCGAAATGGCATTTTGTGACGGCGCCGGCTGATACTATTTACAAACTGGCAGCTTCGTATTATGCTACAGCTTATCCTGACAGTACAGCGGAAGGTGGTTTCACGCATAGCGGAGGTTTATTGCTGGTGGATAAATACAAACATATCAGAGGGGTGTATGATGGAACGGACAGCGTGGAAACAAAAAGACTCATTAAAGATATTTCGAAATTGCTAACCGAAAGCAGGTAGACGTCATTTGAAAAAGCCAGCAGTCATATTGCTCATTTTAGTGTTATTCGTTCAGACAACGGCAAACGTCTGGCTGATAGGCTTATTTCATCTGCAACGGAATTTTATTGCGAAGAACCTTTGTATTAACAGATTTGATCTTATACCCGTCTGCAGAGGTGCCTGTTTCCTGCAAAAGCAACTGGATAATGAACAGGAAAGGGAGAAGAAAGAGGTGGAATTAAAGCCCTCCGTCGTCACGCTCTGTATGAATGATATCGCCATTGAATTGTTCCTTTGCCCCGTTACAGCAAAACCATGTTGTTATCCTGTAACCGATACCGCACTGTTGACTGGTGTTGCAGGATCTATTCTCCGGCCTCCTATCGGATGATATTCTCTATCCGTTGTGCCCGATGCCTGCTGTGTTATCGGGTGTGTAAGACTGTAGCCTGTGGCTTCGGTTGAAATCTCATTTTCTTCATCATCACTCGTAGTCATTTTATGAAAAGGGAAACTATTTCAGTTTGCCCTCTCAGTGTTTTTAATTCACATATCAGCGATTTCTGGATAGGAAGCCTCTCTGCTGTGTCGGAGAATTATCCTTTTATAGAATACCCGCACAGGCCATCCTATTATATGCTTATATATATCTGGAAGGCGGCAGGAGAGCTGATAATCGATAATGAGAGGGTTTTACTGGATGGACCGAAGGTGGTTTGTGTCAGACCGAATGCCGTATTCAGTATGCGGATGATCAGTCAGGCTTCCGGATACGTCGTTTGTTTCAATGACAGCTTTTTTTCATTGCGATACAATAACAATGTACTGTACCGGTTTCAGTTTCTTGTACAACGTGCAGTTGCTGTTTTCAGAGTCAGTACTGAAAAGGCAGGCGCCTGGAATTATTTTCTTAACCAGGTCATTGAAGAGTTTACAGCTGAGATGGAAAGCAGCGAAGATCTGTTACGGTCTTTCCTGAATATTTTGCTACATCAGCTGGATCGTAGTTTTTACCGCTTATCCGGTAAGGAAGAGAAAAGCATCAAACATGCCAAGATGATCCGGTTTGAACAATTGGTAGAGCAATATTTTTCGGTGCATAGAAATCCGTCTTTCTACTCCGAGCAGTTGCACATCACCACGAATTATCTGAATAAGCTATGCCATGAGTATTGCCATACTACAAGTGGCAACCTGATAAGAGCGCGGACCATCAAAGAAGCACAGCGTTTATTGCATCATACACAGTTGTCAGTAGCCGAGATTGCCTATGAGATCGGATTTGAGAGCGCTTCTTATTTTAACACATTCTATAAAAAAGAGACCGGTGTGACGCCGGAGAATTTTCGCAAAATCAAACTCAAACTCAGTAAACATGAAAAATATTGAATCTAAAGTACCTGTTGTCGGATATATTCATTTTATCAACCGCATTACACTATTTCTTTTCACGGTACTATTGATCTTTTTTCTTTTAAGAATGATTGTGAATGGAAGAGTGAGTGTTGAAAATGTAAATATCAGGATTGATTCGCAGAATGAACAGTATCAAAAGTTGTAAGAGTTGTCCGTTTCATCATAACAAACCAGCCCTGGCTTATTGCGACCTTTGTGGTCTAAAAGTCAATATAGCATGGATTTTCCATTATTTCACCTGGACTGGTTGAATGATCGTTTCCTGATAGCGATGATCGCTATCATACATGTAATTATTAATCACGGACTGGCTGTAGGATTTATACCGCTTGTAACCTGGCTGGAGCAAAAGGGTGTAAAGAACAGTCATGCAATGGAGATTACTGATCTGTCATGGGATAAGCTGGCCTGGAAAATGATGAAGGTAGGTTTTATCATTACTACTACGCTGGGAGCCATGACAGGTGTGGGGATCTGGTTTTCCGTGGCATTGGTAAGTCCGGCTTCAATCGGTAGTCTGATACGTGTATTTTACTGGGCCTGGTTTACAGAGTGGATAGTGTTTGTAACAGAAGTGGTGTTAATATTGATTTACTTTCTCAGCTGGGAGAATGCCAATAAATCGCTTACATCAAAACTACGACATATCCGCTTCGGATGGTTCCTGTCTATATTCTCATGGATCACAATGGTTATTATTGTGTCTATTTTAGGGTTTATGATGGACCCGGGGAACTGGAATACACATCATAGTCTGTTGAACGGATTTACCAATCCCATTTATATTCCACAACTACTTTTCCGTACGCCGACTGCCATGGTGGTGGGCGGTGTATTCGGATTAATGCTGATCACTTTATTTACAGAGAACGGGACCAGCATCCGGAAACGTGCCATCCGCTCTGCATCTGCCTGGATACTTTGCTGGGCGCCATTATCACTTGCCGGTGCTGTTTACTATTATGGTGTAATGCCCTCAGCTATGACTGCCAATATGAGTACGGCTGTGGGCACTATGGACTTCTCACAATATTATGACCTGCTCCGCTATGTAATCGGTGGTGCTATATTTCTTGTTGTCTTATTATCTGTTACTGGTTTGATTAAATCCTCCCTGGTGAGATTTCCTTTTGCACTTTTTTGCTGTCTGACCGTATTTGGATTCCTGGGCATCTTTGAGCGCGTCAGGGAATTTATCAGAAAGCCTTATGTCATCGGTGGATATATGTACAGTAACCTGTTAAAAGAGGAAGATTATCCGCTGTATAAAAGAGATGGTATCCTTAAATATGCCACCTATACCAGTACGCCGACAGTTACCGCAGAAAATAAGATCGCAGCTGGCAGAAATGTATTTATGTTATCGTGTAGCCGCTGTCATACTACACAGGGGGTGAATTCTATTGTGTATGTTTTTGAGCGGATGTATGGATTTGGTAAACCGCTGGATGAAAATTCTATGGCAGGTTACATTCCGAATATGCATAATGCCCGTACTTATATGCCGCCGTTTCCGGGTAATCGGGATGAATTGCAGGCATTGGTCGCCTATATAAAGTATGTACAACAGACAGGGGAGGTGTTGGAAGGTGCGCAGACGGAAGGCGTTACGGTCAACAGTATGAATGATGTTAATGCTGCCAGAATTTTATTAGAAAAACAGCAACAGGAGAAAGCAGCACTGCTTACAAAAAAAGACACTACCTCCGCTAACTGATCGCTTACAATAATATTATTTCAAATTGAACTTTAGTATGTTAAATATATTGCCGGCAACGACGCCTGTACCGAAAGATATACCTTTAGATCTGCCATTGCCACAGTGGTTGCTCGTGACGATACTGGTCATTTCTTTTCTTGCACATATTGTTTTTGTGAACCTGATGGTGGGTGGATCTCTGCTGACTTTATGGGCGGAGATCAAAGGACTGAAGGATAAGGATTATGATAAGTTTGCCTATGAAATGGCGAAGACGATCACGGTGAATAAGAGTCTTGCAGTAGTATTGGGAGTAGCGCCTTTGTTAAGCATCAATACCCTCTACAGCGTATATTTTTATTCAGCAAATGCCCTGACGGGATTGATGTGGATATCGGTTATTCCGCTGGTCACGATCGCTTTTCTGCTGACTTATCTGCATAAATACAGCTGGTATAAATTATCAGATAATAAAGCATTACATATCGCTATTGTCGGGGCTGCAGTACTCATTTTTCTTTTTATACCCCTGATATTCCTGGTGAATATTAACCTGATGTTGTTCCCTGAAAAGTGGGGGACTGTGGGCGGCTTTTTAAGTGCGCTGGTGTTACCAAATGTCTTTCCCCGTTATTTACATTTTATCTTCGCTTCATTGGGGGTGACCGGTTTATTTGTCTTCTGGTATACGGGTCGTAAGAACTATCCCTTTGAAACCTATTATACACATCTTACCAGGTATGCCATCAAAAAAAAGGCGTATTCATTGACGCTTGCAGCTTCGGGAGCACAGTTTCTCATTGGTCCGATCGTCTTATTTACCTTACCCTCAAAAGGACTTGGCTGGAACCTGATAGCGGTGATACTGTCGGGTGCAGGGCTTGCCATTCCTGCTATGATATGGATATGGAAGGCGATTAATGGTCCGGAGGATAAAATAGATCGGCACTTTGGTAAAGTGGTACTGGCTTTAAGTATGACTGTTTTGTTTATGGGCAGTGGCAGACAGATATACAGGGCGAATGCACTGGCGCCACACCAGCAATTGATGGCGGCAAAAACAGAAGAGTTCAGACGATTGTCAGCAGAAGCGCGTGCACATCCACAGGAAGAAAATGTAGCATTAGCAATCGATACATCATTGGGAGCTGTTGCAAAAGGAGCGGCCTTGTTTAAGATGAATTGTAGTGCGTGTCATCAGAAGGATACAAAATTAGTCGGCCCTCCTATGCTTGAAATGGTGGAGATATATAAGGGGCAGGCAGATAAGCTGAAAGAATGGATCAGGAACCCCGGGAAGAAACGTCCGGATTATCCGCAGATGCCGGCTTTTGGTGACAGACTTTCCGCAGATGACCTGGATGAATTATCGAAGTATATATTAGCTGTAAAGTGATTAAAAATGACAATTATGACAAGTACTGTATTTGTGATAGCAGGTCTTTTGTTAGTGGCAGTTATTGCCCGCCAGCTTGTATTTATATATTCAAGGACATTGCTGCTACGAAAGGATACAACGATTACAAAGGTTCGTATCAGGGAGGAAAAGGAGTATCTTTTTATAAAGGGGCTTTATTAACAGCGAGGCATTAAAGCACCTCCTGAAGGAGGGATGTAAATGAACAGGGGCTGATCTTAGATCGGCCCCTGCTATTTTATTTAAACATGGTTACGGTACCTTGTTGTTTCATGGGTTGCTTCTTACTATCTGTGTAGATCACACTCCAGATATAGGTGCCTGATGGCAGATCAGCGCCGCGCATTTTACCATTCCACCCGGCTTCCGGATCACTGCTCTCGTATACGAGTTGTCCCCATCTGCCGAAGATGCTCAGGCGGAAGTCGGTGACGTCGTCCTGTACACGTGCTTTGAACAGATCGTTTTTACCATCGCCATTCGGACTGAATGCGGAAGGCATATACACTGCACAATCATTCATCCCTCTTTCTACTGTAATATTGCCTTCAACAGTACAATTATGGTCATCGGCAACTTTGTAATGATAACTACCAGCGTCCAGTCGACGGAAGCGGTTTTCCAGTTGCGTAGCTGTATCAGATATGCTGTAATGATAAGGCGTAGTACCACCGCTCATGGTGATAATGATCTGACCGTCTCTTACGCTGCTGCAGGAAAGCGACTTCGTACTGGCGTCTTTTACCTGGAGTACCAGAGGGTTAGGGATGTTGATGCTCTGCATCTTATTACAACCCATACTATCGGTTACCTGCAGTGTATAATAATTGGCGCGCAGGTTACTGAATACAGGGGAATCCTGTTCAGGAAACTGGTTGACCAGGGCATATTTATAAGGCGCTTTACTACCACTTGCATTTGCATTGATAGCGGCATCCGATTCTCCGTTACAACTGATAGGTGTTACGATGGGATTGATGTTGATATCCCATTGTTTGACCTCTACGGTTTCCGACCTGGAATTACCTTTCGTGGTATTGGTGACGGTCACCGTGTATTTGCCTGCCGGTAGCTGAGAGACTTCCGGTGTTGTATAACCTCCGGGCATCCAGCGAAATACGTAATTGTCTTTATCCATGGTATGCATCTGTACTGATACCTTCCCCTGACTGTGTCCATAACAGGTATTCTCTGCATAGGTATCGAAGTTGAGTGTTTCTTCGATCATGGAGATATTGTCGAGGAATGTGACGACATAACAAGTGTCGTCATAGTCAGTTACGTAAGGTTCAAAGCGAAGATGTGCGTATGTCTTTTTCGGTTTCAGTACAGCTGTGATTCTTCCCCATTTTCTGTCGTAGTAAATACCTGAGTACCAGATGCGTTCTCCTATATCCTGTTCAGAACTGGAGCCCAGTATTGCTAAAGCAGTAGAGGTAGCAGCTGTCTGATCACTCTTATCATCTTCGGGCATCAAGGCCATATCAAAAGATATGAGATAGGCTTTACCTGCTTCGATGGGATGTGATAATTGTTGTCCGATAGAAGTCCATACAGCATGACCGGCAGATGTATTATTCTCTGATGCTGCGAGCAAAGCGGCATATGTCTTACCATCTGAAGGGGGTATCTCATTGTTCGATCCAAGCGGTAGTGTGTATGCTATCAGATTTACAGAACGTTGGTACCAGGGTGCTGGTATACCATTCATTGTAGGTTGTCCTTCGAATGATGGATTCTGCAAATAAATCGGCATCGATTGTGACCCCGCTGTAAATGGTAGCATGATCAATAAAGATACGGAGATGGTTTTCAGTATGTTGAATAGTACACTGAAGGTTTTCATAGATTATATTACGGGTATAGGTAATACAAATTTACATAAAAACCATGAGAATGCACCTCAAAATGCCAGCTGGATCAGCTTTTTTCTGCTATCAGTACTGCTTGTCCGGCAGGCAGATTTTTCTCCCATACTGTTACGAAACTTCCAGTGAGTTGATATGGAAGTACTTCGGCAAGAGCGCCGTCCCATTTTTGAAGAATTCTTATCTTTTTTGTAAAAAAAGAAAAAGGAAAAACATCGTCAATAAAATTTGTTTTGCCGAAACGCACAATTTTAAACCGTGTTTTCCTGGCCAGATTTTCCAGTGATTGTTTGCTGAAAAACTGCACATGTGTGAGGTCATCGGCATCTGATTGTACAGTCGTGCCTTTATATCCCATTATTGTCTTGAGTTTCAATAAACATTTCCATAACCAATTATCTTTTTGCCGGAGGGCAATAACGGGTTTTGTGACCAGTACTTCTCTGGGTCCCATACCGTTAGGTACTGTTACGATCAATACACCTTCGTCGGTGAGAGACTGGAATAATACATCCAGCAATTTCTCAGGATGATTCAGGTGTTCCAGTACTTCGCTACAGATCACGGCATGATAGCGGTTGCCATCAGCGACAAGCGCTTCTGCACTGATGACGTCAAAGGTAACATGGGGCATATGGGTCAGTGAACGGGCTTTTTCGACAGCCTTATGACTCACATCGATGCCGTATACCTGGAAGCCTTCTTCTCCAAGTCCTCTGGCAATGATGCCGTTGCCGCAGCCTACGTCCAATACGGTGGCGCCTTCGGGGAGATGTTGTTTCAGGGTGTGGATAATAAACTGTAAGCGCTTTACATCAGCGAGCCTGTTGTATTCCATATGCATAGTGCTTAATGATTAACGAGCGGTCCATACTTCGGGTCTTTGGATGGAGGGAACTGGGGTAAGATTATTCTGCCATGTGTAAGTTCGTCAGCCGGAGGAATATGGCCATATCATTTACGGAAAGATTTACCCTCATTTGAGGACAAAATAGTAGTCAGACTATAATTATCTTACCTTGATGCTACGTCTTTTTCGGAGCATCAACGAAGCATAAGTATAGTATAATGGGGAAAGAACCGGTGCTGAGTATTGCTAAGATAAAGTAACTGACTGCTGATTGTTTACAGTATAATCCGCTTGTGAGTGAAAACGTGTTTTAAGGCATTTTAAGGGCATTAAGGACTATATTGACCATAATCGTATATTCATATGAAAAGAGGGCCTTCCTGACGTCAGGAAGGCCTTCTTTTCATATGAATATGCTGTTACTTTATCTGTGCCACTTCGAAGTGCATACCGTCTTTACGGGTGAAATGTCCGCCCCAGTAGAAACCATTCTTGTTGGCGATCTGTACGAGTTCGCGGACAGATCCTTTTTGTCCGACGAGTGCAGGTACGGCGCCCAGCGGGTTCCAGGCCACATTGATATCGAAAGCTGAACCGAATGAGTGGTTACTGAGTGTTTTTCTGCTACCTCTGATGAATCTTGGTACAAATGATCCCGCCCAGGTTAATACCAGCGGTAATAAGCCGGCATCTTCCCAGTCCTGCCAGAGGCTGATCAGCTGTCCTTCTGCCTTCCGGTGAAACTGTACCCTGTCTGATCCTTTGATGTTGATCAGCTGGGGGATAGATACCATCTTGATATTTTCAGTGGCCCAGTTGTCAGTGATACGGATGTTTTCGGGGTTGCCGGGTACCGGATCTGATACAAAAGAAAAGCGACCGAATACAGCGGCTCTTTCATCATTTGAAACCAATGGTTTGAAAGATGGCGATTTGGGGAAATCAGGACCTGATTTATCGTCCCTTTCGTCCAGGATGCCATCGAAGCCCAGCTGCATCGCAACGCCGTATGTTTTGTTGCCTACTACGCCATCGGGCTGGAGGTTGTGCTTTTGCTGAAAGGTGATGGTCGCCTGCTGTACTTCACGGGAAAAAACACCATCGGCTTCGCCGAAGTAAAGATGTTGTCCGATGAGAAAAAACTGCCAGCTTTCTACCAGTGGACCTGTACTATTGATTCTGATAAGTTTGAGTGCTTCCATAATATTGGAATGGGGTATTTGGTGAAATAAAGGGGTTGTGGTTTATGGGGATTCCTAAACATTCTTTTGTTGGGGTATACTTCTATAACGTCAAAAACAATGCTGCTAAGGTACGTTTTTTTTCAATGGAATGCTACAAAAAAACAGTGATTTTGTTCGCTTTATCTCTATCTGACTGCCGCCTCATTTCCCTCATAGGCTGTAAATTACAGCCTCTTAAACTCCCAAAATATGACCATTTATGCTGTACGTTCGTGGTGCATTTTCCTCTTTATTTCCCTCATTGTTGCTGCATGTAACAAAGAAGAACAGGCACCTTCCCCTGAAAACACGATTGCTGTCGCCGACCAGTCGGCAAGAACACCCGCTGGTGCCTCCATTCCCGTTTCCTGGTATCAGCTGGAATTTAAACTTATTAAGGAGACTCCTGGTTTCACACCTCCAGTTGCTGCGAGAGCACTGGCTTATACCGGTATTGCCCTGCATGAAGCCGTTGTATGGAGTGATCGCAATGGTCATTCGCTCAGCGGACAACTCAACGGTTTGTACAACATACCCCGCCCTGAAAGAGGGAAGCGATACAATTGGGAAATAGCAGCCAACAGCGCCATGGCTGACATTATTACCCGTTTGTACCCTAACGTAAATGCTGCCAATGCGGCTATTATCAAAGCGCAGGATAGCCTGAACCTGGTGAACCTCTCCGGAGGGTGTGACCAGGATGAAGTTAACCGTTCGGTGAACTTTGGTAAACAGATCTCTGCGGCCATCTACGCATGGTCAGCCACTGACGGTGGTAAAGACGGTTACCTGAATGGGTTCCCGACTGATTATATACCTCCTGTCGGACCGGCATTCTGGGTGCCTACACCGCCTGCTTTTCAGCGTGCATTGTTGCCTTACTGGGGTAATAACCGGCTGCTGGTTAAACCCCGTTATCCTGAAACAGCGCCTGTTCAGCATCCGGTGTTTTCTACAGATACCGCATCTGCTTTCTACAAGGCGGCTTACTATGTGTATAACAAAGTGAATACACTGACGCCTGAAGAAAATACCACTGCACTTTACTGGGCAGACGGTGGTGGTACCTTTACACCTCCGGGACATTTACTAGCCATTACTGCGCAATTGGTGACAGACGAAGGACTGAACCTCACCCAAAGCGCTACACTCTTCGCACAGGCGGGTATCAGCGTAAACGATGCAGGTATCGTTTGCTGGAAATACAAGTACAAATACAACCTGCTGCGTCCTGTTACTTACATCCAGCGTCATATCAATGCCGGCTGGGGTTCATTGATCGCGACACCACCATTCCCTTCCTATACTTCCGGCCATGCTTCCTTTACAGGTGCAGCCGGTACAGTACTGGCAGAATATTTCGGTAACGCGTATACATTCACTGACAACCAGAAAGTAGCGGAAGGATTTGCACCGCGTTCTTTTGGTAATTTCCAGCAGATGATCGATGAAGCTTCCATATCGAGAATCTATGGCGGGATACATTACCAGTTTGACAGCGAAGTAGGTGCGCAGACCGGAAGAGAGGTGGGATTGAGGGTGTTGTCGTTGAGATACTGATGTAATTAGGAATTAGGAATTAAGAATTAGGAATTATCTGGCAATTTTCTTTCGGAGGAATAAAAGGCGTCTGTATCATGAGATGATACAGGCGCTTTTTGTTTGGGGGACTTAACGGAGCAAGTTAGCCGGGAATAAGGAATTCCTAATTCTTAATTCCTAATTTTTAATCCTTAATTTTCCTACCGTTAAATTTGCTAATATGCCACGTGAAAACAACACCTCCATCAACAGACGTACATTCCTTACACAAATAACAGCCGCAGGCTCGGCTATCGTATTGGCATCTCCGCTGACTGCCATGGTAGCAGGATTTATACCGGTACAGGAAAAGATCACTGTCGGACAGATCATGGATGCCTTTATCAAAGAAGTACCCGGCGGACCATTTTCCAATACCGTAGATACATTAAAATCGGGCAACCGGGATGTCGTAGTAACCGGTATTGTTACAACCATGTTTCCTACAGTGGAAGTGATTAAAAAAGCCATTGCATTAAAGGCCAACTTTATCATTGCCCATGAACCTGCCTTCTACAATCATGCGGATGAAACAGACTGGCTGCAAAAAGATGATGTATACCGTTATAAGGCTGAGCTCCTTCAACAACACAATATTGTAGTATGGCGTAATCACGATTATGTACATAGCATCCGGCCGGATGGTGTGCGAAAAGGATTGAGTGAACAGTTGGGCTGGGAGCAATTCGAAGAGGGCAATCACCTGATCTATCATCTCGCACCTGCGATGACATTGAAAGCGCTGATCGCTGATCTGAAAAAGAAACTGAATATAGAAGCAGTCAGGTATATCGGTGATCCTGCACAGTCCTGCAAACGGGTGTTACTGATGCCGGGAGCAGCCGGTGGCAGAAGACAGATACAGAACATGATCGATACACAACCTGACGTACTTGTCTGTGGTGAAATAGCAGAATGGGAAACGGCAGAGTACGTACGCGATGCACGGGCAGCAGGTAAAAAATTATCATTGGTGGTGTTGGGACATGTCGTCAGCGAAGAACCAGGATCGGAGTTTATGGCGAAATGGTTAGCGGCAAAATTTCCTGCCGTCAAAGCAACACATATCCCAAGTGGCAGTTCGTTGAGGTTTTTGTAAGCGGCTTTCCTGAAACGTAAAAGACATTAGTTTATTGCAATCAGGAATCAGGAATTACAAATTAGGAATAAGCACAATCAAACGGCTTAATTCCCCATTCGTAATTCCTGATTCCTAATTGATTGAGCCTATATTTTGTGAAGAGGGTTTTGCTTTTAATGTTTTGATTATTAATATTTTCAGACTTCCGTCCTTCTTTTTTCTTCTATATTTTTCATATACTCTCACCGTGGTTGACACCTGATAAGTATTTTCACCGCGGAAAAGCCATATCATTCCAATTCTCAAAAGAACCATTTATTTATTCATCAAATTTCCCTCAAATGAGAACGCTATTATGGGCCTTGTGTGCCCTTCTGTTGTTCGCGTGTAACAAATCGTCACTCGAACCTGTCACTCCACGTCTGAAAGCTGATCTGAAAGCCGTTGTACCAGTCACCAAAACGACCAGCAAGAAGATCTTTATTCATTGGATGCCCTGGTTTGAAACACCTGCATCCAGAGGCGCCTGGGGTTATCACTGGAAAATGAACAACCAGAATCCTGACATTATCGTCAATGGTAAAAGACAGATTGCCGCTTATTTTTATCCTAAGACGGGGCCTTATGCTTCCGCTGATCCGGACATCATCGAATATCAGCTCCTGCTGATGAAGTATGCCGGTGCAGATGGTGTATTCATTGACTGGCCGGGTACCAGACAGCGGTATGATTACCCGGATAATCTGGCTAATTCCAATGCGCTGATCAGTAAACTGAATGCTGTCGGTTTACAATTCTCCATCGTACACGAAGACAGAAACTGGGATCCGGGTATGGCTGCGAATGCCAATGGCGATTTCGTATACATGCAGAATAACTATTTCAATCAGGGTAATTACCTGCGTAACAGCAGTAATGAGCCTGTTGTACTGAACTTCGGACCTATCACCTTTCATCAGCCTTCAGAGTGGAATACCATGCTGAATGGGATTAATCCGCGTCCTAAGATCATTCCGTTGTTTGGCTTTACCAATGAAGTAGGGGCGAACAATGCCGGTGGAGAATTCCCCTGGATCTACCAGGAGCATCCGGGTGTAGTAGACCGTTACTACACACAGGCAGCCAGCTTCCCGCTGTCTATCGGTGTGGTATATCCTGGGTTTAAATCTTTTTATCAGGCAGGCGGTGCTGATGGCCCTACCTGGCAGATTGCACACAATGGCACTTCTACCTTCTCTACCATGCTGGATAAGGCGTTGGCTTCCAGTGTGAAGATCATACAGTTTGCTACCTGGAATGACTATGGGGAAGGTACTATTATCGAACCTACAGAGGAGTTTGGTTATTCTTTCCTGACCGTTATGCAGCAGAAACTGGGGGTACCTTATGGTCAGCATGAACTGGAGGTGATCTACCGTCTCTATCAATACAGAAAGCAATATTCGGGTAATGGCAGTATACAGCAGCAGCTGAACCAGGTATTCTCTTACCTGGCGAATTTGCAGGTGGGAAATGCCGAGAACCTATTGAACAGTATCAGTGGTGGCAACAATCCGGGTAATCCGCCTGCTACGGGAGTACTGATCAAAAACAGGTGGCTGAACACTTACCTGTATGAACAGAACGGACAGGTAAGATATAATACCAGCAATACGGGTAATCAGTATCGCTGGATACAGGAAACGGTAAACGGGCATATCCGCTTTAAGAATGCGGCTACCGGCAATTACCTGAACATCGAGCACCTGTATAACTATGTGGAAAGTTCTAATGTGCCTGATACCTTTTACAGCAGTTACTGGGCCCTGGAAAGTTACAATGGTTATACCCGTTTGAGAAATGAGTGGCAGAATACTTACCTGAACCTGGAGAATCAAAGCGGTCTGGCGCAATGCACTAATGTTCCGGCTAATTTTGAGAGTGGTCAGTGGACTTTGCAGAATTAAGACTGCATATATGGAGGAAGGGCCGTTCCGCTGTAATGTGGACGGCCCTTTATATTATTTCGTTTATTCCGAACGTAAACTCTTCACAGGATTGATCGTGGCTGCCCTGATGGCTTTGATACTGACAGTCGCCAGTGTGACGATGACCATCAGTAAAATGGATAATACAAAGACTACCCAGTTGATATTGATCCGGTAGGCGAAGCTCTGCAACCACTTATTCATCAGTAACCAGGAGAGTGGCACTGCGATGACAGCTGCAAATGCAATGAGTTTGACAAAATCCGCAGAAAGCATTGCTACAATACTGGAAACAGAAGCCCCCAATACCTTGCGGATACCAATCTCTTTTTTACGTTGTTCTGCCGCATAGGTGATCAATCCGAATACACCCAGGGACGCAATAAGAATGGCGAGAATCGCAAAGGAAATAAAGATCTTACCGGTGCGGTCTTCCGACTGGTACAGGCGATTAAAATCATCATCCATGAAGGAATAATGGAAGGGCTGACCCTGCATGGATGGCCTTGCGTGATAGAGTTCTTCAATTTTTTTAATCGTTGCCTGGATGTTATTGGTATTGATGCGGAATGCCATCCTGGACGTGTATTCTCCCAGTGTAAAGACAGCTGGCGGGATCTTATCGCGTAAAGAACCGGCATTGAAATCTTTGACCACACCAATCACCTGCATTTTCTGGTTACCCCTGTAGAGATATTTGTCTGTGATATCATTAAAGCCTAAGAGTCTGGCTGCTGTTTCATTGAGGATAAGCGTATTGGAATCAGTCGGCATATCCGGAGAAAAATTCCTGCCACTGGCCATGTGCATACCAAGTGTAGGGAAGTAGTCTGTATCGATGTACCATTCGTTGATACCTAATACCTGGCCTTCGCTTCTGGCGGCATCTTTTGAAAAGATATTGGTATCGTGACTTGTTTCGGTCGGCAGACTGCGGGTCATGGTACCTGCAGTTATTCCCGGCAGTTTCTGTACCTCTTCTTTAAACCCTTTTGCATGGATCCACAAAGCCTGTGTATTGTCCAGGACTAATACCTGCTGACGGTCATAACCCAGTTGTTTATTACGGATATAGCTCAGTTGATTGTAGATGACCAGGGTACCTACCAGGAGCAGGATGGCTGCGGCAAACTGGAATATAACCAGGCTATTGCGTAGCCAGCTGTTTTTAAAGCCGGAGGCCAGTTTACCTTTCAATACTTTCACCGGTTCAAAGGACGACAGGAAGAAAGCCGGATAACTACCTGCGAGCAAACCGACTACAACGACGATGACCAGTAAGAGCGGTAGTATCCAGGTGAGTGCAAGTGGTGTAATGGCCAGCGATTTGCCGGAGAGGTCATTCAGGTAGGGTACCAGTAGTGCGGCGATGACGATGGCGATCAGCATGGCACAGAAACTGGTGATTACAGATTCGGCGAGGAACTGTATAATGAGGGTACCGCGTTCGGAGCCCATTACTTTCCGTAATCCGACTTCTTTGGCTCTTCCTGCAGAACGGGCTGTAGAAAGGTTCATGAAGTTAATACAGGCGATCAGCAGGATGATGATGGCGGTAATGATAAAGATGTATACGTACTGTATGTTGCCGGAGGTTTCCTGTTCGCTGGAAAGGTCAGAGTAGAGATGTATTTTTCTCAGGGCAATTGCTTTGTATCCAAAATGTCCGCCTTTCTTTTCCAGGTCCTCCATACCGCTGCCGGTAAGGCGGCGGAGATCCTGTTCCATATACTTTTTGGTAGCCTGACGCAGGTAGCCATTCAGTTGTGTTTCTGTGATACCCGGACGCAGCCGTACATAGGTCGTGAAGTTATCGGACATCCATTCTGTCTTTCTGCTGTCTTCCCGACCGGACATTGCCCTGAGGAAGTCAAAGTGCAGGTGCGCCTGTGCCGGTACGTCTTTGATGACGCCTGTGACGGTATAGGTGTAGATATTATCTGTTTCCAGGATTTTCCCTACGACATCAATGGAATTGAAGTATTTCTTTGCCATGCTTTCGGAGATGACCATGGAGTTAGGATTGCGCAGGGCCGTTAGTGGATCGCCGGCAATCATTTTCAGGTCGAACATGTCAAAGATGCTGGAGTCGGCATAACAGACATTGTTTTCCAGCAGGGTCTGTTGCCCTTTTTTCACCAGTATGTTGCTTTGTTGAGCGAGGCGTACATACTCCTCAATCTGCGGATAATCCTGTTTTAGTACAGGGCCAAACTGGGAAGGTGCATATCTTTCCCGGAATGCGCTGCCATTCACCAGGAAGTCGGCATTGATACGATAAATACGGTTGGCATCCTTATTATAAGCATCATAGCGCATTTCATCTATTACAAAAAGCGCGATCAACAGGCAGGTGGCTAGTCCGATAGCCAGTCCCATAATGGTAATGGCGGAAAAGCCCTTATTCCTCCAGAGATTGCGTGTGGCTATCTTATAATAATACTTAAACATGTGTTTTCATTTAGGGGAAATGATCCTTTAAATATACGTTTCACAGGAACCCAAAGGAATGCCAATTTGTAAGGGTGTTGATAATGAGTTATTTAGTGCGTATTTGCTCATAGAACTGTCCGCTTTTGATATAGGGCGTGTCCGATTTCAGCGGCATGTCCGGGTATGAAAATTGTGCATTGAGTTTTACATGAACGGGTTGCTGAAGCCTGAATTTATGAATATCTTACTTGTACTCATCTTTTTTAAAACCCAGCCCTTGTTATGAAAAACACAAGAAGACACTTTTTGCACAAAATTACTGCTTCCGCTATTGCATTGACCGTTATACCCCGCCTGGGAATGGCAGGCATACCAGATCTGACAGAAAAGCCATATGACGGCCCTGTATTGCGGGTGGCTATTATGGGACTGGGTGGTTATGGCACCCGTGTGGCAGAGGCCATGCAATCCTGTAAAAAGGCTAAACTGGTAGGTGTTATCAGTGGAACGCCTTCCAAGATCAAAACCTGGCAGGAGAAGTATGGTATCCCTGAGAAGAACTGTTATAACTACGAGAACTTCGACAAGATCAAGGATAATCCGGATATCGATGCGGTGTATGTGATCACACCCAATGCGCTGCACCACGACCAGGTGATCAGGGTGGCGAATGCGGGCAAACATGCGATCTGTGAAAAGCCAATGGCCCTGAACGCCAAAGAAGGGCAGGAAATGGTGGATGCCTGTAAGAAGAATAATGTGAAATTGCTGGTAGGGTATCGTATGCACTTTGAACCGCATACACTGGAAGTGATCCGGATGCGGAAAGCAGGGGAGTTCGGGAAGATACTCTTCTTTCAGGGATTGTGTGGTTTCAAGTCGGGTGATCCTAATCAGTGGCGTCTGAACAAAAAATTAGCAGGTGGTGGTTCGATGATGGATATTGGTATCTATGCGTTGAATGGAGCCCGTTATATGATTGGAGAGGAACCGGTGTGGGTGACGGCACAGGAGACGAAAACCGATCCGCAGAAATTCAAAGAGGGAGTGGACGAAACCATTCAGTTCCAGCTGGGTTTTCCCAGTGGGGCAGTGGCGTCCTGTTTGTCCACCTACAGTATGAACAACCTGGACAGGTTCTTCCTGAACGGAGATAAGGGGTTTGCGGAAATGCTGCCTTCTACGGGGTATGGTCCTATTAAAGGGCGTACGCATAAAGGGGAGCTGGATCAACCTGTGGTCGTGCATCAGACAGTGCAGATGGAAGAGATGTCGGATATTATTCTGCATGGTAAGCAGCCGGTAGTGGATGTGAGCGGGGAGGAAGGGGTGCGTGATCTGAAGATCATAGATGCGATCTATCTGGCGGTGAAAACCGGAAAGAAAGTAGACCTGAAATAGCCGGTTTTGCTGTAGGCATGAGAATGATGACGAGAAAGGAGAAAAGAAAAGTGTTATATCTTTGGATAGGAGAGATCATTCTCTTGCCTATACTTATTTTTACTTTGAGATAATCTTTGATATCGATATGAAAATTGATAAGCAATTTAAGCAGCTTACGCTAAAAGAGTATTTCTACTACATTGATCATCACAAAAAGTATACAGACTTCAATACACTGGGTTTGTACCGCTCGCTTACCGAGAATGAACGGCTTTCTATTGAAGAAAAGATTGCTGTAAGAGATTATGCGAATCAGTATTTCCATAAATTTTATGATTTCTTACAGGTAAAAGATCCAGACACTTACCTGGACGTATCAACACTGGGCATGGATGTGCGCAAGCCGGAGAGAAGGCAATTATGGGATGATCTCAGAAGAGATCAGCAAAAAATACTGGCGCGTAAGCGACTGAAGCATAGAAACTTTGGCGTCTATTCAAAACATGGTTGCGGCTATGATACCTGTCATCTGAATGGACTGATGATCAGGCAGGGAAGTAAAATAACTGAAGCGGAGATGTATTTTGATTCAGATAAACCCCGATGGACAGGGAAAATGAAGTCCATGCAAAATAGAAAAGAACGTAAGCAGCAACAGCAGATCATCCGTAAGCAGCTGCCGGATAGTGAATGATTATTCCTCTTTGGGAGTTTCTTCTCTTTCTACTGTGATGGTACATTCTCCGACGAGCGCTGCCAGTGCGCCTACTGCTGCCAGTACAGGCGCTACGAGCAGACCTACTACGCCGATGGTGAGCGGGAATGTCATTAATTCTTTGCCTGCTTTATCAGTGATGGTGATTTTTCTGACATTGCCTTCCGCAATGAGTTCCTTTACTTTTTTGAGCAGTTGTTCTCCGTTGAGTGAGAAAGATTCTTTGGTTGTCATGGGGGGGCTGTTTACAGTAAGGTACTGTTTTTTGGGGAGAACTTTATCAGGACAATGTGTATATTGCTGCAAATATCCTTACCTATGGAACAAGAGATTCCTCCGAAGCGGAAGAGAGACTGGTTTTTTATTCTTACTCCCTGTTTATTTATTACAATATTGCTGACTACTATCATTGTACTGCCGTTGTTGAGGCCTGGCGGAGCAATAGAGGCTATCTGGATGAGAATCCTTTTCCTGCCAGCGCTGTTGTTGGCATTGTTTGGAGATATTGGCTCCAGGGTGTTTCTGTATCAGCATGAGGACAGAGGCAGGATTATATGGATCGTGCAAACGATCATGATGATGGCTGGTTTTATACTTTGGAAAGTATTTATCCGATAATAGTGAAACGCCCGGTAATTATTGCCGGGCGTTTGCTTTTGTAAGATTATTTCATGATCACTTTCTTCGTCACATGCTCATTGTTGTGTATTAGTTTCATAATATAGACTCCACCTGGCAGGTGCGCGGCAGAGAACGATCTGTTGTAGCTGCCGGCAGCGAGATGTTCCCTGAATATAGTGGCCACCTGTTTTCCATTCATGTCATAGATCAGCATAGCTGTCACCATGCCATAGCCATGACCTCTATTTTAAGGGTGAGAATCGTTCTCTAAAAGGATATTTTGAGTTATGCTACCGGGCTTTTCAATATTTATAAATATAAGAATTCGCATAATATGAAGTGCGGTTTTGGATACTTTCCTTAATATCGTATCATTGTTTCTTCCAACACTCAACACCATCATTATGAAATTCAGAATATTGGCTTTCTGCCTTGCTGCATTTATAGGAAATGCAAACGCGCAACTCAGTACACCAGATACGATCAGGACAGGGAAAGGACCATTGGTGATTCAACCTGTTGAACATGCGAGCGTTGTATTTACGGTAGCCGGCAACGTTATCTATGCTGATCCGGCGGGTAAAAAAGAACTGTTTAAGGGACTGGCGGCGCCTGACTTCATCCTGATCACGGATATACATGGCGATCACTTTGATTCATCGGCTATTGCGACATTGAAGGCAGCTAAAACAAAGCTGATTGTGCCGCAGGCGGTAGCTGATAAACTGCCTGCTTCTTATAAACCTTCAGTGATTGTGTTAAAGAACTTCGGCGTTACAACACAGAATGGTATTACGATCAATGCGATCCCGATGTATAATCTTCCTGAAACACCTGATTCCAAACATCCGAAGGGAAGAGGAAATGGTTATATACTGACTGCAGGAGGTACGCGTATCTATCTTTCCGGTGATACCCAGGGCATACCGGAAATGCGTTCATTAAGAAACATCAGTGTAGCGTTTGTGTGTATGAACCTGCCTTACACGATGGATGTACCGGAAGCTGCAGATGCTGTGCTGGCGTTTAAACCCAAGATTGTATATCCGTATCATTACCGTGGTCAGAAAGGACTGAGTGATGTTAATGCATTTAAAGAGAAGGTGAATGCGGGATCTAAGGCAATAGAAGTACGTCTGCGTGACTGGTACCCGAAACAGTAAATAATCAGGCATGATGGATTTGGTGCAGTGGTGTAGTGTGACGGGATATCGTTTGCTATGATTGTTTTATTTGTTAACAGGTACTGTCCGGTTAATCATCGGATGATTATCGTCTGTAGGGCCAAAATCGCTATCCGGATGCCAGGTGATAAGGTCTATGGCTTCATTGTATGTATTGAATGAATGCAGGCAATCGGGCGGAATTACCCACAGGTGTCCGGGCTGTAACATTGTTGTTTCATTCTTCAGTATGCATTCGGCTTGTCCTTTAATGACAATGCCGACACGGTCTGAAGGATGTGTATGCGGTGTTTGTTTTACCTGTTTGGGAATATGTAAGTGATTCAGACAGGGATCGCCTGATTTTGCGGGCGATACGATGATGGTATCATAACAATTGTCGAGATATTTTAAGCGGCCCTCATCTTCGATAGGGCCGCAAAATTGCCTGAGTCCTTTGTAGTTTTCCATCCGGATAATGATGCCTTGTCCGTCGGGTAGTCTGGACGCATCCACTTCTCCTTCTGATACGACAAAGCTCATTCCGGCGCTGAGTGTACAGGTACCGAATTTATCAGTCACTGTGATATGTCCCTGATAAACGATTCCGAAATAAGCAACACCGGGCGGCAAGGAGATTTTATTGCCGCTGACCCCGATAATGGAATAATTGGGGGTTCTATCGGCATTAGTGTATAATACTCCCGTTTGTATTGATAGTTTCTGAAACGTGTTTTCCATGGGTGATGAAAGGTTTGGTTGAAGGGTGGGCGTCCAGATAATCAAGGTGCTCCTGGAACTGCTGTAATCCGATGCCAGCTGTGAAATCCAATTTTACCTGCGTACTGTGAATGGCTTCATATCCATATCTGTAAAAGCCAATGTATACTTCGTCATCAAATTTATACATGGAGAAGAGCGGCATTAAGTCATATTGCATGGCGATCAGGTTATCGGCATTGCAATGATGCCTGGTTTTTATCTCATTGAACAGTGTTTTTATTGTATCTCTATTGGTTTTTATCTTTTCTTTTACAAGATCCTTATCAATTTCCCCGGCAGCGGCGTTCAGAGGAGTTATTCCTTCTGATCTGAATACGGTGATGGGGGATTCGGGATTTAGTAGATATAATTTCAGCTTCAGGTTCGAGTTATGCGCGAAGGCGCGTATGAAATCCTGGTAATAATTATCCAGTCCGGGAATGTAGGTCTGGATGATTACGATTTCCTTTTTTGAATTGGCGATCAGCTCCCGTATACTGGGTAGTTCGTCATAGATGCCTAAGACACGATGCCTGTAATAACTATCAAATGAGGGTACATACCTGGATAAAATGGACTCTACTTTTTCATTGAAATCCTTTTTGTAGGAGACTTTATAAATCAGATCCACTATTGCAGCTGTTGCCAGGATGACGGCAATGTGGTAAAATAACATCGATAGACCGTGTCCATTTGTAGGGTCTTGTTCCAGTCTTACGGTGTCATTGGCATCAGGTACTTTAATGATAGTTCCGGAGTAAATCAGGTTTGGCTCAAGCTCATGCCCTATTAAATATGCAACTACCCCCATGATCAAACAAATCAACGCAATTAAGGTAGTTTTCGTTCCTATCCCGGATTCCACATACGACTCTTTGTTGTCAATTTTATTTGCCATAAGATTAAAAAGTTTCTTTTGTAAAATCTACTGTAGTATTATACAGCACCTGCGATGGCTCAATTGCAAACTGCACTTCTAATTTTCCATTCACCACTTTTGACATCCAGTGTTTATGGAAGCCCTGATGATCCTGTGGTCTTAATATCATATCGCCTTGTGGATAGGCGTAAGATTGTTTAATGGAAGTGGTGTCTTCCAGTGCTTCAATGAGTCTGTTCGTATCCTCTTTTTTGTTCTTATATTCAATTTTCTTCATTATTTCTGCCACCAGGTTGATATGCTGGAAAGATGCCCAGTAGTGGGAGCCAGCCAGTACCCGTTGACGGTTGCCGATCTCATATCCTTCGTTGTCTACATTCACCAGGGATCTGAGTTTTTTATTAAATGCATTATCTGCGTATTGTAATTGTCTGGGGAAATATTCGACGAGATACATTCCTTCTACTGCTGCACCGAGAGAGGCTACATCAATCGCTTCCAGCGTACATATCATTGTGAATTTCTGTTTGCGGTATCCATGTTCATACAGTTGCTGAATAAAGCCGGTGCTGTCTGCTCCGAAGAAAATGAAATAGATGCCTTCTGTGTCTTTGGGTATTTTACTCAAGTGTGGTGAAAAGTCTTTTGTGCCTACAGGTACACGGATTTTTGCCAGTACCTCTCCACCCTTTTTGGCAATGTCATGGGAGAACATTTCTTCGTGTGACCATCCCCATGAATAGTCGGCAACAACAATTGTCCATTTTTTTGCCAGTTGTTTCACCATCCATTCAGTGCTGGCCTGCGCCTGGGTGCATACTTCACTTTCCATCCGGTATATGTACCGGTTACCTTTTTCTGATGTTGCCTCACATGCCATGGCAATGGGCATATATAGTGTCTTCAATTCTTTGGCGAGCGGAACGGTGGCCATCATCACACCTGAATGGACTGATCCTATGACAAAGTCCGCGCGATGGTCATTGACCAATTTTCTGAATTTCCTTTGCCCTACCGTCGGGTTGGTTTCCGTGTCTTCTACCACTAATTTAAGTTGTCTGTCATTGATGCCTCCTACCTTATTGATTTCGTCAACTGCTGCAACCGCAGCCTTATGGATCCAGTAGCCCCAGGAAGAAATACCGCCGGTAAGATCTGCCTGGTGGCCGACTATGATGGGACCATTTTCCTGTCCACCAATACAGCTTCTGAACGTTGTCCCCAAAATGGTGCTCAGAAGAAGTCCACCCGTCAGTGTGGAGGACTGGGTAATAAATTCTTTCCGGGTTAAGTTTTTGTTCATATATGGAGGATTTTGTTGTTAGGTTGATTCTCCGGAACTGCGCCCAGCAGGCCGGATAATACTGTTTCGTTGTTGAGGAGGTAATCAGGTTCGCCTGTGTATACGAGCCGGCCTCTTTGCATTACCATTACCTTATTACACATGCTCAGAGACCAGTTAATCTTTTGTTCGATAAACACGATGGCGCATCCTGCTTTCGATTTTTCATGCAATAGTTTTTGCAGTTCTGTCATTACAGGTAGTGAGAGTCCGCTGGTGGGTTCATCAAAGAAATAAACGGGGCTGTCGTTGATGATTGTCCGGATCAATGATACTGCCTGGCGTTCACCACCACTGAGGCAACCGGCGTTCCTGTTCATCCTGGGTAATATCCTGTTCCTGAAATGTTCCCATAAGACGGGTGCATGTTGGGCGATCACCTTTTCTATGACTGCTACTATATTTTGCTTCCTGATGGTATTTCCTTTTACATTGAAAAGAAGATTTTCCAGCACTGTCAGCTGGTTGAAGATCCTGCCTCCCTGCGGCATATAAGAAATACCATGCTGGTAGATAAAATGAGAAGTTCTGTTGGTGATGTCCAGCTGATTTATGACAACGCGGCCTTCCCATTTATCGGTGATGCCGGCAATGACATTGAACAAGGTCGATTTACCTGCTCCGTTTCTTCCTATCAATGCCAGCAGTTGTCCGCTGCCAACTGTAAAAGAGACATCATCCAGGATCTTTAATTTTTCATATCCTGCGGAGATATTTTCTGCAAGTAATAAGACATTCTCAGGAGGCATAGAACTTCTCTTTTACATAGTTTAACTGAAAGATCTGATCAGGGGGACCAGCTGCTATAATCTCACCATCTGCCATAAAGCAGGTGGTGAAGCCCAGTTTTCGTACCACCTCCAGGTCGTGCTCTATCAAAATGAGCGTATGTGTTGATGACAATCTTAACAGGAGATTCGTTATGAGTACTATTTCATGTGGGCTTACACCTGCCGTTGGTTCGTCCAGTAATAATATCTGACCGCCAGATGCAATAGAGAGTCCTATGTCGAGCATTTTTTGTCTGCCGTAGGAAAGATGTTGTGCTGCTGTGTATTTTTCTTCCGTCAGATTGACCAGTGAAATGATTTCTTCGACGATTGTAAGACGCTGTGCTGCCTGTTCTCTGTCAGTGCTATAATCCCATTTATTGATCTTTGCCTGCGCGGCAATCTGAAAATTTTCAAGTACTGTCAGTTCGGGGAATAGTTGTACCTGCTGAAAGGTTCTTGTCAGTCCTTTTTCAACGATCTCGTGTTGACTGTATTTGATTTTTGAATAGCCTTTTTCTTTGACAAACAGCTCTTCGTTCAGCAATTTCATCTGGCCATGCGCCTTGGTATACACACCACTCAGGATATTGAATAAGGTTGTTTTGCCGGCGCCGTTTAATCCTATCATCGTCAGGCAGGGGAAATGTTCATTATTGTTCTCTTTAAGAAACCATTCCGTACCGGAGGGTGTATTTGTTTTTATTTTTATTTCACGGCAGGAGAGTTCCAGTGTTACTCCTTTAACGGCTTTCATGCCATCGAAGGAAATGCCCAGGTCATCTGTGGAAAGAATAAAATGCAATCCTGTATTATTGGATGGTGATGGAGGGGCGGTGGTGGCTGGCTGTGTCAGCTGTCTTTTTCCGGCGTAATTGTTTATCCATCCGGGGGGTAGGGGGATCATGCCCATGAGACCATTCTTTCGGTACCTGATCAGGAGGATCAGGCAGATGCCTACTATCAGCGGATAATATTCAACCCGGCTGCTCAATTCGTCTTTAAATAAAAGGAATCCGGCAGTGCCGATAAAAGGTCCGAGGAAAGTACCTCTTCCACCGGATATTGTCCAGATGATAGCCTCCCCGGATAAACTCCAGAGAAAGAAGATGCTGCTGGTATACTTGAATGCGAGCACATATAAGCTGCCGGCAATGCCGGCAAGAACAGCACTGACGATATACGCCAGGAACTGGTACCTATGTGTATTGTAGCCTAAAAACTGTGCACGTACTTCGTTCTCGCGCAGACCTTTTAAGATAAGGCCGACCGGAGATTTCAGAAATCTGTAACAAAGGAAAAGGACGAGGATGGCAAGTGAACAAACCGTCCAATACATATGCCTGGGGTTATAGGGGGACAGACCTGTACCAGGAATAAGCTTATCTGATAACTGAACTGAAATGCCATCGTCTCCTCCTGTAATCTGTGGGAAATGATTGGCGAGGTAGAACGGTATCAATGTAAGCAATACTGATACGATTACAAAATAGTGACTTCTGATTTTAAGGACGAGCAAACCTGTCAGGGTGGCCAAAGCGGTTGTCAGTGCAATAGCAAAAAGGAGGGCGCCCGGGATTGAAAGTTGCCAGTGTATCAGCGATAGGGCAAAGCCGTAACAGCCTGCGCCAAAAAAAAGAGAGACGCCAAAACTCAACAGCCCTGTATAGCCATAAATGATGTTGAATGACATCGCGAATAGTGACCAGATAAATATTTCCATGATAAATGACTGGAAATATGCATTGGCAAATGCACCAGCTGTCAACGGAATGAACAACAGAAAAAATGGAATATAGGTTCTGACTGTATGCATTTTATAATCGTCTTGCTGATTTGGGAACTACGAAGAGGCCTTCAGGTCTGAAAAAGATAAACAGGCAGGTTAGTAGCAGGAGCAGCACTTTTGCATATGCAGCTTCCATAATGGAGGTCAGTTCACATTCAATAATGCCGATGATGACGGAGGCTATAAATGTGCCCTGCAGACTTCCAAAGCCTCCGATGATGACTGCCATGAAGGCAAGCACAATGATATCTGTCCCCATTCTGAATTCAACGGCGGTGATCGGAGCAGCCAGTACGCCGGCTAATGCGGCAAAGCCGCTACTTAAACCAAACGTGATTAAATAAATACTTTTTATAGGAACGCCTGATACCTTCGCCAGGTATGGGTCCTGTCCTGCGCCTTTCACCCATAATCCATACCTGGTATAGTTAAGAAAGTAGGTAAACCCTGCAAACAGGATACAAGCCATGATAATAATGAATATCCTGTAAGCCGGATACCCTGTACCGCCCAGATTGAATATAATGCCGATGGGATCTGCGATCCGTTGTGGGGCTCCTCCAAAGAAATATAATACGATATATTGCAGACAAAGAGAAACCGCGTAGGTAGCAATGAGGGTTGCAGAGATGTCCCGTTCTATCTTTCGCAGCACAAATCTCTCTATCAGTAAGCCCAGGATCGTCACCAGTGCCGGCGCGATAATTAATGACAACCAAAAGGACCCTGTGATACTGATAACATAAAATGCGATGACTGCTCCGAGCATATAACATTCGCCATGGGCGAGGTTGATAATTCCCAGTTGTCCATATATCATGCAAAGACCAAGGGCTATCAATGCAATCAGCGAACCCCAGAAAAGACCGTTGAGCAACTGGATCAGCATAAAAAGATTTCGGTTTGGTAATAAATCAGATGTCAGTTACAGTGCAACCTCTTATCTCCGCTGCTGCTGAAAATCGATATCACAATTATTCTACCTGGGAATATCAGGTGTTTGGAGTTAAAAATTTGCTCACTGCAATATGGAATAATTGCTTTGATATCGTTCTCTGCACCTGCCGAATAGCTTATTTGACCTTTTGAAGATGGGGGATCTAACTTGTGAGGAGCAAAGTGCTTCTATATGAAGTGGATATATCTGTCTTATTTTCAATGTATTACATTACGTGTAGAATTAAAAAAATAGCTAATCGCGGAGTCTGCCGTTTCAACTTTTTACATATCTTGCCGTAAACTACCCCTTTATGTCTTTACCCCGGACCCTCGCCTTGTTATCACTTTCATTATTAGCCTGCCGTGATACTAAAACAGACGTTCCGATCAATTGTGAGTCTTTTAAACTGTTAATGTCAACAGCAAACAACGAAAAGGAAAAGTTCGCTGTACGGCTTTCTGCGATCCGGCGGGCATATGCATTTGCGAAACAACAAGGGGATGTTTCCGGACAGCTTGAAAGTCTGCGTACAAGAGGCGTCGTATATCTGAAAATGGATAGTACAGATGAAGCGTTGTCTACCTATCGGCAGGTGGTTACATTGGCGGCAAATGCGGGTGATGAGGAGAATCAGGGTATGGGGCTTAATAACATAGGCTCTATTATGATTGAGAGGTCGGCGTACGACAGTGCGATTATTTATTTTGAGCAGGCAGGTAAACTATTCAGACATATCGGCGATACTTTGCGTGTCGTTCAGGGTAATGTCAATACGGGAATCGCTTATAAGAATATTGGCGCTTATGAGAAGGCATTCAGTATTTCCATGGATGCAGCCGGTATGATGGAGAAGATGAAAACCTCAGCAGACCTGGCCACTGCATATAATACGCTTGGGAATACCATGAAGGATCTGCACCGGCCCGGTGAGTCATTACAGTACCACAACAGGGCAATGACGATCCGGCGAGGGCTGAATGACAGTACGGGTATCGGGAGTTCATTGAACAATATAGGGAACGTGTATAAGGAGACAGGAGAATATGCACGTGCATTGCAATATTATCTGCAGGCTTTGGAAATAAAGAGGAAAGCGGGTTCGAAGCGATCGGTGGTCACTACTATTGATAATATCGTGGAAGCTTATATTGGCATGGAACAATACACCATGGCCGAACAATATGAGCAGGAAGCATTAGGTATGCGGGATGAAAACAAGGACAAAGACGGCTGGATGACATCTGCGAACCGTCTTATCCGCATTTATGTGGCTCGTCAGGAAACCGCCAAAGCAAAGGAACTGGCGTTGTATGTGGCAAAAATTGCGGATGCATCTATCTATGTGAACCAACGACTGAAAAATACCTTGCTGCTGAAAGAAATCTATTTGCAGGAGAAAGATTATGCTAATGCTTTAATACAGTCAGGGATAGCATTGGGTTTAAAAGATAGCCTGTTCAATACTGATATGTCTACGGCCATAGCATCCATGGATGCGCGTTTCAGGGTAGAAGAAAAAGAGCAGCAATTGGAACTGGCAGGGAAGAATGCTATTATTCAGCAACAGCAGATCGGTATGCAGCACAGATTCCTGTTATTACTGGGGACCATTATCTTATTACTGCTGGTGGTCTCATACCTTTTATTTCTTTCCGGCAAACTCAGAAAAAAAGCCCGTGAACGCACAGAGTTGCTGATGAAAGAACTCAACCACCGTGTGAAGAATAATCTACAGATCATTTCAGATATTATGAATCTGCAGACTGCTACAGTAGATTCTCCTAAGGAGCGCGCGCTGATTGAAGCGGGTAAAAGTCGTGTACAGTCTATCAGTATTGTTCATAATCTGCTATACCGGCAGGCTTATACCGGTAATATCAATATGCAAGCTTTTATTAGTGAGATAGTAAAGAATGTGGAGCTGGCGTTTCATGGCCACGGGCGGCAGGCATCTGTTATATCAGGTGTGGATGACATCCTGTTAGATGAAGATCTGGCGATTCCCTTAGGGCTTATTACGAATGAATTGCTGACGAATATCTACAAATACAGTCAACCTGCTGTTGCCGGTCATTTATCTATCCGTGTGCAAATGCGACAAGAAGGGGAGGGCTACCTTCTGCTTATCAGTGATGACGGGTTGGCCTGGGATGTGCAGGCTGCCAGGATGCAAAGCAGCGGACTTGGTTTGTTATTAGTAGATATGCTGGTGAAGCAACTTAAAGCGTCCTGGCTGTCTTGTCGTGAAAATGAGATCACTATTCATCGCATTCGTTTTAGCAATGTTTAATCCCCAGGTTATGGAAAAGAAAAAGATACTTATTGTTGAAGATGAAATTATTGTAAGTACCAGTATGACGCTTACACTTAGCAGGAAGAATTACGATTGTATGGTCGTTACATCCGGGGAGCAGGCTATTAATGCACTGGATACTTATGAGCCGGATCTTATATTAATGGATATCGGACTTGATGGTAAAATTGATGGAATCTCTGCGGCCAGTATTATCCGCAAGCAATATGACAGTCCCATTATTTTTGTAACGGAGCAGCAGGATACCAATGTATTTCAACATGCGATGATCGCTTTCCCACAGAATTATCTCAGCAAGCCATATACTGATATAGCGCTCTTACAGGCTGTTGAGATGGCCATTCATCAACCTGTTGCAGCGGGTAATCCGGCTACTCCTAAGCCAATGGACGACCGGGTTTCGGATGGTATTTTTATTTACCTGCATAATCAGTATGTGAAGGTATTATTTGCCGATATTCTATATCTGAAAGCAGACGGAATGTCTACGGTTATGTATTGTGCTATGAATAAAGAGTATACTATCTCGCTTCCGTCGAATAAGGTGGTTGCTCAACTTGCCTGTCCGTGGATCGTACAAACCAACCGGTCATTTTATGTCAATATTCATCGTATTGATAGTATAAGACATGATACGCTTATTGTGAACAGGAATGAAGTGCCGATGGGTAAAAAGTACAAGTTTAATGTGTTGAGTCGCCTTAAGAAAATTACGCAAGGTAAACAGGAATAGACAAACGCCCCGGAAGCAAGTCCCGGGGCGTTGTGCTGCGAACAAAAGATACTATTGTTCGATCAGCTCATTCACTCTTACGCTGAAGGAGTCCACCACATTGATCATCGTATCGATCTCCTGGTAGCCGGAACTGTTTATTTTGAGGTGAAAGATTCCATTTCCTGGCAAGGTGAATGTGCATTCACCGGCGAGGTTGGTAGACAGCTGGATACTGTCTGTTTCGTTCTCATCGATCATTTTTACGTCAGCCAGCGGAATAGGCGTTCCGTTGCTTCTTACTACTTTGTGCATGATGATGGGATCGTCATCATCATCACCCCCACGCCGTGCATTAGCGAATGTTTCGGCTCTTTCGGTTCCCTGATTGGCAGGAGCAGGCATTACATCTCCTTTCTGGCAGGAGGTCATGAGAGTGGTCATTATGGCAACAAAGGCCAATATCAGTTTGAAGTTCATTTTTTTGCGTTTTAGAAAGCAGCGGCATGGCGGTCCCGGTCTGTCCGGCAAGGACAGTTTGATGTAACGGCTTCATGCCGCTGCTGATGAAGAAATAATCGGGGAGATTTGAGGCTGTGTGAGGTGTTGCTATCCGGTTGGCCTGCCGGACTGTCTATCCCCTGATAAGTCGCAACGCTACACACTTTTCACAGCCGCTGTTTGTAGTTGAAGAACGGGCGCCGCACCAAAACATATAAATTGTTAACTTAGCAAGCGAAGTATATGATCAGGTGCCATCCTTCTTTCTGATTTCAAAGTAACGACACCCCGGAATGTTTAGAAAAAATAGACCAGTTCTGACCAGCACTGGCCGGATTTGACCGGTCAGCTTATCATTAATAATTGGAAATCGCCCACGTGAAAGCTAAAATCATTATCGACGAGGTACGAAAGGAGAAAATATTGCGTATCTGTTCTGTACTTAAAAAAGGGGACTCCCGGGATAAACTTGCGGCATCCCTGCGTGATTTTATTAAAGAGGTGCTGATCAACATTGACAATAACCTGTATAGGAATATCGGAACGAAGCATTTTCCCGGCGAGTCGTCATTAAGGCGGTTATTGTATGAGGAGAACGGAGAATTACCCCGGGCTAATCATCCCTATCTGGAGAAAATACTGGACAGATATATTGAAACGTACCAGGACAGCATTGAACATATTGTTATAGCACCTCTTACTGACGCCGGGGTTATTTCCGATCCGGTTGCGTCAAGGTCGCCCTTTTCTCAGGCGACTATTGATGAATTATGTTATCGTGCCGCGCATCTTTGCTGCTACCCCGAATGTTATCAGCTTACATCGGGGTCTTCACTTGCCGGACATGCAGATACGCGTCCAGCTGGACAAGCTTGTCTGATCAGGGGGACGAAAGCAGGAGACATCAGATATGACAAAGCGGGCATTGCGGGAGAAGATGCAATCGGGAATGGCATCTGGCTTTGTGCACATCACGCAGCAATGATCAATCAACATGAAGGGAGGGAATATTCTGCTGAAATACTGGCATCATGGAAGGGTATTCATGAACAACTGATGCAGGACCTGCTCAAAGGGAAAAGCAAGGCGAATGTGCCTGCAGGTCCTTCCGATCATCGTCAGGAGACGATGGCGAACCTTATACTGGGATATTTGGATGCACAGTACGCCTTATTTGCCCCGTGGGGCACGCAGCCACCTCAAAACATAAAAGATACGGTGGCAGATATTGTGGCATTTCTTATGGAGAAAGACATCGAGATAGACCCATACAGCAGGCTGCAACAACAAACGGATGCCCTGTATGCCGTCAGCGATGGATTTATTAGGATGACTGCCTATACCAGTAACAGCCAGATGGGCTATACATTATCAGCATTTAAAAAGACAATTGGCATGATCCTGTATGAGATGTCTGCTGTATATGGATCAGCTTTACCAACCAACATCCGCACGATTATACCGGTATCAGATAATTCCATTGCAGAAAATATATGAAAAAGAATTACGGTCACACTATCTGGAAAATGTTACGGGAATACGCCATCTGGCAGCCAGGGGATATCGTCGCATTGGGCGATTTCGGCGTTATCAGGGACAATTGTTTTGAACGGATCGGGAATATCAGGGACTACATTTCCGATACGGAGATCAAGGCTAAAGCCAATGAATTGGGGGAGGTTTCGGTCCGGTCGGACTACGATGTGGAACGCAGTAACCAAAAGGATATCGTCAATCTGAATTATCAGTTTAAGAAAAACAATGGTGTGTTATTGTCTGCCAGGGAAGTACAGGTAAATACTTTTCTGGAATTGCAAAAGACGGCAAGGCTTATTGCTGCTGAAGAGCGATGGGACAGGTCCTGGTTTGTAGTGACCTCTGTCAGGACAGCGGGAAGATTTGTATTGGTGATTTCCAAAGATCTTAATATGTCTATCGAAGGGGAAGCCAATGCGGTGGATGAATTCCTGGAGGGTAGATCCGACAATGCTTCAGCAGTGAAATTGACGGGAGCGATCAATCTGAAAATTGTCGGGGGGAATGGACCACTTAGCGTAAGGCTGCACCAACTCAAAGAACAGGGGGATTCATTTAAACACCTGGAACATGGGGTGCCGGATAGAAATGCCTGGGTACTGGCACCTTACATGAACGCTATTCCTGAAGAATAATATTTATGAACAATACGATTACAACCAGAGAAGCTATTACGCTTTTACAGGAGGAGGCATTTGCTGCAAGTGGAATGACGTATTATGATGTGCAGTCATTTTACAAAAGAGAGCAGGAAAGGATCCGGCAATTTAATGTCGATAATCCTGGCTATCTACGTTCCGAAGAAGAACTACTTGCACGTGATCCTTCTCTTCACTATCTCGAAACGGATCTCTCAAAAAGATTTGTGGATGATGTTCCTGGACTGCCTTATCAGCATCCGTATCTATACACATGGCTACAGGATACCGTCAGGTACTGTAATGAGAAAACAGGGCGCACACAAAAAGGGCTATCTAATATAATCCTGGCAACGGCTCCTACGGGACTATTTAATGCAATTGCGCTACCAGGTGAAACCGAGAGTGGTATTATACTTGAAGACGGATTACTGAATGTTGCCAGTCATTATGCTAACGAACTCGCATTTCTTTTCTATGAAAAACTGGAAGATGGCAGATACTGTGAGTTGGAGGGAGATGAATTGAAACAGCATATTGAAGCTAATAAAGAAACGCTCGATTACCTGGCGGAGGTTATCTGGCAATATATTATCGAGGGATATAGTACATTGCCTGGTCCGGTGGGTGCAACCAGCGAAGAAGATTTTTCCATAAGGCATGTACTCAGGCAGGATTTTATACTTTTTGTGCTGGAACATGAGTGTTTTCATATCGATTGGTGGCATAGTAACGGGGTGCATGGTAAACATCCGTTTGACAAACGTTACGAACAAATGTGGCAGTTCTATGAGCGACACCTTGCAAGTGTCCTGCCAGATAATGACAAATTAACGTATGATCAGTTTGAACGCATTTACTATGCACAACAAGAGGAACTGCTTGCGGATTTTGCCGCATTTCAGGTTGTGATGATGATGGGTGAGAAGCAAAGAACATTTACTGCATCTGTAAAAGGGGCGCTTCTCTTTTTTGTGATGGCAGAGTTGATTCAACACCTGCTATTCCTGTTGAATGATCCCGACTTCGTGGATAAACTGGCTACTTACGATGGAAGCGTACTAGCCCTTACGGCGATAGCCGCCAAAGAAAGTCATCCTTACGCGTTTTTACGGAAAGCCAGTTTATTAAATCTGATCAGGCAGTCGCATCCTCTTTATTTGCAAAGTGTAGAGAATGAAAGCGCTAAGATGGACTTTATCATTGAAAGCGTGAAAAAGCTACTTGATGAAAAAGTGGCTACTGCAACTACACCCCCGATTCCCCATGCTAAATGGTCGGCCCTTGAAAAATTTAATGCCTTGTAACACATGTAGATGTGTTTTACAAGGCATTTTCGTATTAGGTAGCAACCCTCAATAATAAGTTCTGCTGGTAGATTTAACATCCTAACAACAGTACTTGGTCGTATATTCGGGTACGTGTTAACCGTATATTTTAAACAGTTTTTTTAACCCACAATTCCTTTACCATGAAAGCATTATTAGTGCTTGTTTTCGGCGCTGTGTCAAGTGCCACATTTATCCCTGCTTCTTCTTCAGCTACCAGACAAGCTGTGGCCTCCACTAACACCAGTGCGGATCCTTTTCCCTGCAGACAGGCATTTTTAGCCAATCCGGGTACGGATACTGCGGTTGTACAGGTACAGGCCTGCGGTGGTGAGACTTTCTCTTATACATTGGCTCCGGGTACATTCAGGACAACTACCTGTTTGAGTACTGCGTATGGCGCTAATGTGGTAAGAGGGGCAGTCGTAGTAGACTGGATGGCTTCCTGCGAATAGCAGCAACATTATTTAATGAGCAGCCGGCATCTTTAAAAGGTGCCGGTTTTTTATTGTCCGGGAAAATTATCCATCAGGTATGGAAATACCGTCATTCTTCCGCAGGTCACTTTGATGCAATTTTGTATCACACAAAAACACAAAACAATGACAACATCTGCAACAACAAAATGGTATATCAATGGCGCACTGCTCGCGGTAGTAATGGTAGTAATGAACCTTTTCGCAGCATCTGCTGCACTTGCCCAGAAAAAAACAGCTAAAAATATTGTAATCGTTCATGGCGCGTTTGCCGATGGTTCAGGATGGAAGAAAGTGTATGAGATACTGGTGAAGAAGGGGTATCATGTGTCCATTGTACAGAATCCGCTGACCTCTCTGGAAAATGACGTAACAGCTACCAAGAATGTGTTAGATAAACAGGATGGTCCTGTGGTACTGGTGGGGCACTCCTGGGGTGGTACTGTGATTACCCAGGCGGGTACACACGATAAAGTGGCTTCTCTTGTATATGTGGCTGCATTCCAGCCTGATAAGGGAGAAAATACGATTCAGTGGGTAAAATCAGCACCAGCGGCGCCTGAAAACGGTATCCTGGCTCCGGACGATAAAGGATTTGTATATTATGACAAGGCTAAATTCCATGATGGTTTTGCGGGAGACCTGCCTACAGCAGAAACTGATTTTATGTATGCTTCCCAGCAACCTATCGCTGCTGCCAGTTTCGGTACACCGGTAACTGACGCTGCGTGGAGAACAAAACCAAGTTATGCGATTGTGGCTACTGAAGATAAAAGTATCGTACCTGATGTAGAGCGTAATATGTACAAACGTTCAGGTGCGAAAGTAACAGAAGTAAAAGGCAGTCATGTAATATTTATGTCTAAACCGGCGGAAGTGGCGAAAGTGATTATTGAGGCGGCTGAGGGAAAATAAGTGTAGAGGGTTACCATCAAAGACAGACATCTGCCAAAAAGTAAAGGCCGTTATTACGGCCTTTACACATTTTTATCCCCAGGCTTTTTTCAGAGAGTTTCTATATGTCTGCGGAGAAGTTTGCGTGATATTCTTAAAGTACCTGCTGAAATGATATTCATCTTTAAAACCAAGATCATACGCGATTTCCTTGATGGCTTTATCGGTCAGGTACAGTTCACGTTTGGCTTCCACGATGATGCGGGTTGCGATCAGATCGGTCGGCGTTTTCTGATTATATTCCTTCACCACTCTTCCCAGGTTCTTAACAGAGGTATTCAGCAGTTCGGCGTAATCGCCGGGACTGTGTTTTTCCCTGAAGTACTGTTCGATGTAAGTTTTAAAGGAATGGAGCAGCACCGATTCGGTACTTTTTTCACTGAAAGGCGCCTGTTCTGTGGATTGGGCCATCTTAATGCGCGTAACGTTGATCAGCAGTATTTTCAGGTAGGAGGTGATCAGGTCATGTTGCGCCAGTCCGGCTACCTGCAATTCCTGCTGGATCTGATCCAGTACCTGTTCCAGCATAGGCGCTTCATTCACAGGAATATTCACGATGGGCGACTGATCGATGTTATTGAACAGGATACCGTCGCAGGCTACTTCCCGGTGATGTTTGATAATGCAGAAGAAGTCATGATGGAAATTAAGGATTACGCCCTTGATGTCCGTTCCTGTGATCTGGAAAGGCTGGAAGGGCATAAAGAACAGCATTGTGCCTGGTTTCAGGTCATAAGACGTGAAGTCGGCCTTCAGGGAGCCGTTACCTTCCAGAATCCATATAATAGAAAAGAGGCCGATTTTCTGTACTTCATTAAAGTCGGCGTCACTGGTGAAATGTTTGATCCGGAAACCCAAACTGCCGTCAACCGGGTTTGTGATTTCGGGAGAAAGTGTTGTTGTCATAATTAATACTTACCGGTTCTCCATCCAGGTCAGGAAGTTCTGTACTTTTTCCTTATTGACCAATAATTTCTCAGGTGTTGGAATGCTTAGGGTAACCAGCAGTTTTCGCGCAAAGTAGTGTTCTACTTCTTTTACTGCATGGAAATTGACAAGGTATTGTCTGTTCAGCCGGAAGAACTGTTCCGGCGCCAGCAGACTATAGATCTGATCGAGCGACTGGTTTATGCTGTATTCCTGCTGATCAAAGGTTTTGATCATGGTCGCTTCGTGTTTGATATAGAAAAAGGCGATTGTATCGGTTGCGATATTGAGGTATTTGTTCTGCTTAAAGACCAGGAAGTTTTTCTTACCGGCGGTACCTGCGACTTTCGCCAGCAGATCGTTTAACTGCGGGAGGGGATTCTGCTGAAAAAAGTTCTTCAGTTCGTCTACCTTTTTAAAGGCGTTTTCAATGTCCTGCTGAGAGAAAGGTTTCAGTACATAGTCAACGCCGTTTGCCTTGAATGCTTCCAGGGTATATTCGTCATATGCGGTACAGAATACCACGGGTGCGGATACTTTAGCTGTTTTGAAGATGTTGAAACTTAGTCCGTCGGACAGCTGTATATCCATGAAGATCAGGTCTGGTTGTTCATGTTCTGACAACCAGGCGACGCTGCTTTTTACGCTTTGCAGTTGTGCTACGATACGGGCTTCCGGCTTTATTTTGCCGATCAGTGTAGCCAGCGAGGTAGCTGCTTTGATCTCATCTTCGATGATCAGTATATTCATAGATTACTGGTAGTTTTACCTTGAAAATTTTATCAGTTTCTTCTACAACAATGTCTTTGTCCAGCAGGTGATGATACCTTTCATGGACGTTATTGAGTCCTACATGCAGGGAAGTTTCTGCGGGGTCCATTTTAGGCTGCAGATCGTTTTCTATTACGATAAAGTCCTTTTCCACATACAGTCTTATTTCCAGTGGTTCTTCCAGTGATACCACGTTGTGCTTTACACAGTTTTCTATGAGCAGCTGTAACGTGAACGGAGGGATCATGGTGTGCTGGTATTTTGCAGGAATGTCGTTTCTCATGCGGATACCATCTTCGAATCTGGCTTTCAGGAGGAACATATAGGCAGAGATGATGTCCAGTTCTTCTGAAAGCTGTATAAGGTCCAGTTTACGACTTTCCAGTGTGAACCGGTAGAATTCAGAGAGCTTCAATACGAAGTCAACAGATTGTTTATCGTTCACTTCGATCATTGTTTTTAGTGTGTTCAGACTGTTGAACAGGAAGTGAGGATTGATCTGCTGTTTGAGGAGTTCATACTGTGCGCCCAGGTTATCGGATTTACTGCGTTCCAGTTCTATGCTTACCCGTTGGTTGTGGTAGTTCTGGTAGAGCAGGTGGAGGAACATATAGAACATCAGGTTGATCAGGATACCTCTGACTTCGATCATGAGCATCACCGGTCCGAAACTGAGGGTGGATATGAGCAATTGCTGGATAAATGCGAGCAGCAGCATGACTGCCATACCGAAGACCAGGCTTCCCATGAGGCGTGTCAGGGAAATGCCTTTATAGATATCCTTTCTGGAATAGGTAGGTAGTGTATAGATATTGTAATACCATACGACCAATGCGAAGATGGCGGTGACCGCAGAATTGACTACGGCTTCTTTTGTATTGAAATGGTGTTCCGCTATTTTGGGTACAGATGCCAGTATTCCTAGAAAGATGGAACTGACCCAGATAATGAGCGGCGACACTTTAAATGAACGCTTGTTAGTCACTGTAAATAATTGACTTATGAAATATAATGCTCTTTAGCCAAAGATATGGCTAATTCCAGCTAGTCAGGCATTTGCGGTCGTGAACCGGGCGGATTAGTGGGAGAGGTGGACAATTTTGAGCTTCAATACACCGGCCGCTTTTGTGTAGCCGCCTTCCGCGCCATCTACGAAGTGGATATGTTCCTGTTTGAAGTCGCGTACATAACAGGACATGACGGACTCTTTGCTGACGTAGAAAGCATAAAAGATCCTGCCGGCTTCTTCCAGTTGATTAAGGTGTTTTACGAGCTGGAGGCGCTGGGTTTCGGTACCGGTGATCACGGTATTGATTTTGCCGTCAATGACCAGCGTGTCTGACATTTCGACGAGGCGTGTGAGGTAGGACTTACCTTGCCTGGTGCGGAAGTAGATATAGCCTAAAAATGTAGTAAACCATGACTGGATCAGTTTGAATAGTCGTTTGCGGCCGAATCGGGCGCGTAGTTCGAGACCCAGCTCTGCGAAGGTGGTTTTCAGGCGTAGTTGCGGGATAGAGATTGGCTGTCTTTTTTCAGGGGCGCCGTAAATAGCGTCGATATGTGTAATGACCTGCCGGAAGGCGCTGGCCTGTTCTTCGGGTTTGGTGGCCATTACGATCAGTGATACGACCTCATAATTGCTTTCCGGTGGTTTGATCTTATCCCAGCGGCATTGCATTCCACTGAGGTCAACTTCATCATCTGCCAGGAGGTCGCCGGGGAGGAGGTAGTCTTCTCCTTTGATCAGTCTTTCGGCATAGTTCAGTCCGTTGCCCAGGACAACCGGAATATGAAAGTTACCGCTGCTATTGAATTTACTGACCCTGAGTGTATGACCGGCGGCATAAATATCATTTACGGCTACGACGCCGATCCGGAGGTTGATATCAAAGCTCTCCTGCGTATTCTTTTTATACAGCAGGAGGGCTTTGATGGCCGCATCTTTTACTGAGGGAGGGATAATGAAGGTCGCTCCATCACCTCCGAAGAAAAAAGGTACGGTAATATTGGCTTTAAAACTGATGTTCAGTACGGCAACGATACTTCCTGTAGCAACCAGGTTGACGGTTTCGTGTTGTCCGCTTTGTACCACGGCAGTGGATCCTTTGATGTCGGTGACAATCACGAACCAGTCTTCCGGTATTTTGTAGAAGAGGTGGTCTTCCGTGAGTAATTCGCTTAGTGGAATACGGTTGACCGGTAACCGGGAATAAAACTGATCGCTGTTGACTGTCATAAACTATTACTGCCGCTTTTTCTGTTGTTATAAGTGCAACCTGAATTCCATCATCAGGGCAGGTCCGGTTTTCCGGTCTTTTATTTCGGTACCGGGCACCTTATCACCACCGTCGGTATATACGTTGGTGGTCTGCTGAATAGATGAAACAAGGAACTGTGCTCCAAAGCTCGCTATTCCTGGTATTACTTCAAAATACGGGCCTATTCCAGCCAGTTCGCAGAAGGCATGTCCTTTTACTTTGACGTAGGCTTCTTCTGCTCCGGCAGGAGACACCATGGATTTGATATTCATGGGACCCCAGGTTGCTCCGATAATCGGTTGCAGGAAGAAGGATTTGGTTACCGGGATGATGTATTGGGCTATAGGCCCAACGAGTAGGTTGACTCCCCTGTTGTACACGCCGGCGCTTTTCTTGCTGGCGACGCTGAGACCACCTGTTACGCTGAAACCGATAGACATTTTATCGATAAAATGGTAACCAGCTCTGGCTGATAGCTGGGCTGCTGTTCCGATGTACTGTCCCATGGGCACAACGGAGCCGGTCAGGCCGAGGCCACCGCCTACCCACCAGGATCCTTTGTTGATTTTAAGTGTATAAGGAACGTGTTTTTTCATGCTTTGCGCCGGATCGATCTGTTGTGCGGAACATACCTGGATGGTCGCGAACCAGCATACGGCGGACATGAGTAACGCGAAGATCCCGCTTGCAGGGATTCGACTGTGCTTGTTTTTCATGGGAGATAATTGGAGGTTATAAAAGTATAAGATAAGTCAGCTTTTTCCCTGCGTGTAGCGGGGAATGAAGCCTGGAGCTGTTGCATGTATTTAAGTCATATAGTGTCTTTTCTGATTTACCTGGTCTTTGCTGACGGGAAATCTTCGTTTACGAAGATGCGTGTGAAAGATCACTTCACCTGATAGACTGTCTTTGGCGATTTGTCTGGTCGTTATGGACAGGGATTCTCCGTTTTACGAAGAAAGGAGTGAAAGCTCATTTCACCTTTGGTGACTGTCTTTTCCGATTCGTCGGATCGTTGCTGACAGGGAATCTTGGTTTCAGGATGAAAGATGCGAAAGGTCATTTCACATGATATACTAATACTGGTTGATTTTTGACGAAAGCCTGGGGCCTGAATAGTTAGTTTTGGCGTTGCGGCACTACATTACTATGTAACAAATGTAATAACTTCTTTGGAAAAGTAATGCGTTTTGTACATATGTTGAAAATGTGTTATAAAAGTGTCATCCGGACAGGATATCAAGATAAAAAAAGCCGTTCATTTATTGAACGGCCCGGGGTCAGATAAGGACATGGTAAGTATGTCTTGTTTTTATTTTTTCATGTGGAGGTCCAGCAATCCTGTTACTTCTGTGGATATCTCACCTAACCAGCCTGCTTCTGCGCGCATACCGGTATATACTTTTATGAAGTCAACACCTGGGAGGTCTACAGTATTACCGTTTTTGTCGACCGCCCAACTGATCTTGATAGCTGCATTTTCTTCGGCGTCGCCTACATTATCTGCATAGCCCCAGGCAAAGGGTTTACTAACGAAGTAAGTACCGTTTCCTGACTGGTCTTCTATGTTGTTGCTGGTGAGCAATGTGCCGGTGAAGGAAATGCTGTCGCCTTTCCATTGCGGATAATAAGGGGCTGTATTGAATACGTTTTTAGAGAGAAATCCTGATTTGCCCCGGTTATCTTTCCACCGGATATAGGTAGTATCGAGCATGTACATACCATCGGGTTTCTGTTCTTTGTTTTCGTCCGGTTTGTAATAGGTGATCTGATAGCCGTGTGTCGTCTCGGGGCTGTTATAATCGGAGCCAGCGATCTCGTACCATTCATCATCGGGTAGTCCGTTGCCATTGGCATCTATAGCCACCATCACGATACCGGCTTCAGACCAGTTAGGAAAGGCATTACTTTTCAGGAGGAAATCATATTCCTCTTTTTTGCTGATGATCGTATGATCTGTTCCGAGTACAACATAACCGCCGAAGCCACCGAGGGAGATCATGCCATTTGTATTCAGCTGTTCCTGCGCTTTTGCGATCATTTCTTTATCTGTGTTACCTTCTTCCCAGGGAGGCAGACCGTTGGTGAACTGTCCTGGCGCGGGGAAGTAATCAAACACCGTTACAGCGCCTGTGTACGTCTTTCCCGTCACTTTTACAGTAATCTGTTGCTGTGTGCTGCCGGCGTTATTTTTTGCGGTAAAGGTGAGCGTAAAGGTGCCTGCATCACCGAATGCATACAGCAGATTTTTTGCTGTACTGATGGTATCATTATTCAATACCCAGGTGTAGGTGGTAGAGACGGAATCGCTTACTACGGCGGGGTTTACTTTGAACCATTTCCTGTTATCCACCGCGAAACCGCCGTCGGGAGTGGTAATGGTGATTTTAGGCGCTTCGGCAGGCGGTTGTTGTACATCTTCATCTTTCGAACAACTGCTGATGATAAGCGTAATCGCTGTTGCAGCGAGTAGAATTTTTCGCATGATAATCTTTTTTGTTAAATGGTAAATGACTCCGTGTCTCTTCTATCAGGTGATGAAGAAACACGGAGGGTTTATGAGTTAATGAAATACGGGCATGGCAGGGAAGTACCAGCCATTGAAGACATTTGAGTTAATCAGTGCACCAGTGCTTGCGTTGTAGCGGAGGACCGTGTTAACGCTACCGGTAAATGGCCCATTGACGGTGGTTACGACGAGTGTATTGTTACTCTTGTCGTAGGCAGTACCTGCGCCGTAGAAGTATTGTCCGGATGGCAGTGTAATGAACGGTGTAGACAGTGAAGCGGTGTTACCGATAACGTAACGATAGAGCGTGGTGCCACCCATGAAGCCATTGTTACGTACGATAAAAATGCTGCTGTCTGTCGTAGAAGACGTAATCGCGGAATGGCGCCATGCCCCCCATGGAGATGGTGTGGAGAATGGCAGTTTAACGGCGCTACGTGCCAGGGTAGTGGAGTTGATACGGATCAGGGAGTCTGTGTTAGCGGCATATACTGCGCCGTCTTTACCCAGTGCAAAACAAAGGTTTGCCGTACCGAAGGAACGTGCTACTGTGAGTGAGGAAGCGTTGTAGGCGACGATACCTTCTGTTTGTGCATGTACAAAGATATAATTGCCTGCTTTGATCATATCGCCGCTATAGCTGCTGATACCAGGCAGTTTGGCGCCGGCAGTGAGTCCGGGGAGGGCAATCGGATATACGCCACCGCTGGTGGTGAGTAAGCCTTTGGTACTGTCAAGTCCGAGGAAGGCGTGTCCGTCATTGTCGGGCATAGTCGTCAGCCGGGCTGTTTCCACCATGGTGTTAGCGTCTGTTACAACCAGCGGACCGCCAGCTTTGACAACGATGTACATTTTGTTTCTGAACGTAGTGGCGAACTGTAAAGTACTGGTAGCGCCACCTAATGTTTTGCCGGGGTTTGCGGCTGCGTAAATGTTGAGTCGCAGGGTATCGGCACTGTAGTCGTAGAAGTGCAGGTCACCGGAACCGTGTCCGTACCAGCCTTCATTGGCGATAAAGAAGCCGTTCGCGAAACCGGTAGCAGCGATGGCATTGTTAGCTGCGATAGCGGGCAGGGACAGTTGTTCTGTTTCATCTTTTCTGCATGCGTGCAGTAAAGGCAGTAGTGCTACGAGTACGAGCAGGTAATGTTTGATTTTCATATAAAGGGTTGAGTGATTAAGCACATCCATACCCTTCATTCAATGATGCGACCGAGTTTGAAATGTAGTCATACGTATGCCTGTCTACTGTTGATAACGGCATAGGTGGGAATACGTATCAATCATCTCTTACACACACGGTATGTATGTGATATGGTCATACGTATGCCTGTCAGCTGTTGTTAGCAGCATAGGCGGGCGTACGAATCAACAATCACATTACACACGGCAACAATTGCGGTGTACATGTAACATGGCGTATATGTATGCCTGTTTGCTACAGATAGTGGCACAGGAGCATACATATAACAATCACATCACACACACGACAGCTAATGCAGTATGCGCAAAGGGGGTAAATAAACACCAGAAAAGAATATAGAACCTTTACAGGCTACACTCTTCGCCTTTCACCCGAAAGCGCTTGAATGAAGTTGCAAGGGGCAGGTCTTCTGGCTCCCTGATGTTCCGGTGGCCTTCCCGTCCGCCTGAGGCGAGACAGTGGCAAAGAGAGAACCGAAATGATACTCAGGTTACAGCTACGGGGATAGCTCCGGTTTTGCACCGGATTCCCTTTTAATGCCCGGAGTGCGGGCAACCATTTGCAGGAGCGAAAGTACGGAAAAGAATTAAGAATTAGGTGATAGCCATACAGGAGATGGGAGAAGTCACAATAAATGTGCGTTCCGTTTTGTGGTATGAATAAAAAAGCGTCCGCTGTTGGCAGGACGTTTTTTTTATAATTTTTTAAGTTCTGATTGCTATCTGATGATAGTGGCATTTTGCGACAGCAGTTCTTTACCGTCTTTGGTGATCTTTACAAGGGCTGGCGGAGCCTCTTTTTCGCCTAATACGGTGAATACGCATTCGTAGGTGTAGCCATTGTTGACGAATTCGTAGTAATGATTACCACCTGTACCTTCAAAGACAACTTTGCCACCATCTATTACGAGGTCAGGCGTCTCATTCATCTTGCTTTGTAATTTCCAGGAAGAATAGCGATACTGGTCTTTTCCCATATTATCGATCCTGATGCGGAACTTTTGTGTTTCCAGCAGGTACACCGGTCGTTTATATTTTCTGACTGATTTGTCCAGTTCTTTTTTATCGCTGGAGATCAGTGCGGCTTGTTTTCTTTTTTCAATAGTGGATTGATAATTCACTGCAATCAGTTTACCATTATCATCCAGCCATACTTTACCGTGTTCAAGCATTATGCCACGCCATCCCATTGCTATCCAGTCTTTATCTGGTTTGGAATTGACGATTGCTTTTATGAGTGATTCATCAAAGATCTCGTTATATCTCTCCAGGAATTCTTCCTTTGTTTTTACCGGTGGGATAGGTGCATCTCTTCTTAGGGGGAATGCTACTTTAGCAGCCAGTGCTTCCTTGTTTTGTTGTTTTACGTTGCTGATAAATTCGGCAATTACTTTCTGATGTTCAGCTGTTGTTTCCTGTGCCTGTACTGCCACAAAACTGGTGGCCAGTAATAAGATGGCGATGAATACTCTTTTCATAAGTTCGTTTGTGGGTAGTTAACAGAAATGGATCTTTTCCACTGCAAGGTAAATTATTCTTCTATGCAACGTATAGCGTGTTTCCCTGGTATTTCTCATTCGGGAAAACTACGTCACTTTGACAGTGTTTTGTGCTCGTAGTTTCGGAATTCCGGAAGTAAATTGGCCCGTAGTTATAAGCTAGTGTATGTGTTTTGTGTTGACTATTATAATGTTATGGTTTGATTGTCCTGAATGCCCCTCATTTTCTGAAAAATAGGCTTGATACGATATATACATGCTTTATATACGGCGTATATACGACGCATCTATACTGGATCTCCCTATGACGCGTAAATCAGGTCAATCTGGCAGCATCAGAGATACTTACCCAGTAGGGTGATCCCTTCGGTCAACTGTTCTTCTGAAAGTGACCCATAGCTCAGTCTGAGACCGTTGACAGGTTGATCGATGCTATAAGTGTCGGGAGGGATGATGCTGACGCCTTTGACTTTTAGTTTGTCCAATACCTCAGTCCAGTTGATATCTTTTTCCGGGGTCAGCCAGAAGGCAAGTCCGCCTTCAGGAAGTGTATAACTCACTTTATCACCTATTTGTTTTTCCAGCAGTGCTGCAGTGAAGTCTCTTTTGGCTTTGTAGTGATGGGTGGCTTTTCTGATATGCCTTTTTATAGTGCCGTCTTTGATCAGTTGCAGTACGGCCTGTTCCATGATTGTATCTCCCTGTACATCGATGATCTTTCGCAGTGTTCCTACTTTTTCGATCAATTCCGGATTATTGCTGACGAGATAGCCGATGCGTAATGCAGGGGCTACGACTTTACTCATGGTGCCGATATAGATATAGTTCTTCAGTTCAGGGAAACTGGAAATCGGGAGGACAGGGCGGTATCCGAAGCAGAATTCATTGTCATAGTCGTCTTCAATGATAGTGAATCCGTATTCGTTGGATAATTTCACCAGTTCCAGTCTTCGTTGCAGGCTGAGGGTCACGGTCGTGGGATATTGCCGGTGCGGCGTGGTATAGATCGCTTTGATCTTTTTACGGGCCTGCAGGTGAGCGATCACTTCCTCTATGATCAGTCCGTCTTTGTCCACGCTGACAGGCAGGAGTTTGGCTCCTGCGTTTGCTACTGTTTGCCAGGCGGGTTTATAGCCCGGATTTTCTACCATTACATAATCTCCTTTTTCTATCAGGCATTGGGTGGCCAGGTACATGGCCATCTGACTGCCCCTTGTAATGCATATAGCGTGTTCATGGGTGTCTAGTCCTCTCTGTTGGTTCAGCATCTGGACAATAGCTTTCCGGAAGTCGGTATCGCCATATTCATCGCCATAACCCATCATCTGCCAGCGGGCTTTCTGGTTGAAGATCTGGCGGTAGGCTCTGGCGAGTTCGGTGATAGGTGCGATTTTACTGTCTGGATGGCCGTCGTCGAAATTGATATGATGACCTTGTGCTTTTGCTGATTTCTCTGCCGGCGGGTGGTTACTGTCTTTTTTCGGGATAAGGGCTGGGAGTACTGCAGATACGAAGATGCCTTTGCGTTCGCGGGATACGACCCATTCTTCATTGATCAGTACGTTGAATGCTTCTACTACGGTGTTTCTGTTGACATGTAGTAGTTGCGCGAGGTTTCTGCTGCCGGGGAGGGCATCGCCGGCTTTTAGTCGGCCGGAGTGAATGTCTTTGATAATCGCGTCGGCGATCTGGAGGTAGATTGCTTTGTCGGCGGTAGTGTCGAGTTGTATTTCTAATTGCCAGGGTCTTAGCATCTGGACTAGTTGTTTTTGTGAAAACTGTATCAGATTGATGGGCCAAATGTACGGTAGTTTTGTGGAAGAGTTTGTCTTTGCTGTGGATTGATAGTTGTTTTTAAGGGTGGTGGAGGGAGTTTGGGGTGGCTGCTTTTGCTGTGGTTCAGATACCTAGCGGACTGACGCCCGTTTTTAAGAGGATTGGGCGGTGGGAGTTGGGCTGTGCGGTGGAGACTTTGGGGGAGGGTAGCTGGATGCAGGGGACGGGCTAAGGTCCGCGTAGGCATCTGAAACCGCAGCAAAAGCGCCTAAGGTGGGCGGTAGGGTGGTTGAGGGTAATTGGGAGGGGGAGTGTGAGAGCGAATGATGGGAGTGAATGATGGGAGCGATTTTAGGGAGCGAATTATGGCAGTGAGTTATCGGGGCGAGTTATGGGAGCGAATGGAGGGGGAGAGTTATGGGAGCGAATTATAAGGCGAATGATGAAGGTGAATTATTTAAACATCATATCTAAATTTTAAAATTAAGTAAAATGGGAAAAGCAGTTTTTTATCATGCGGGTTGTCCGGTTTGTGTGAGTGCTGAACAGGATATTTTGCAATTAATACTGGCTGAGCAGGTAGAGGTGGTGCATCTGGGTACAGAGAAGGGAAAAGTGAAGGATGCTGATGCGGCTGGTGTGAAATCTGTACCGGCATTGGTGCTGGCGAACGGGAATGTGCTGCATATTAACTTTGGTGCATCTATAGATGATCTGAAGTAAGTATTATCTGTGTGTTGCAGGCGGAGCGGTCCTTCATGATGAGGGGCCGCTTTGTCGTGTTGGGGCAGGTTGGATTGACAGGAATGTGATGGTAATCATCGCGGTTATTGCTGGACGGGTTGAAGGAAGCAGTGGTGGAGAAAAGGGAAAAACAGGCATTAAAAAGGGAAAATCTGTCATGGTCGTTGCGGATAGGTACAATTATATTTGTTGTAAATATCCGGCGAGATAATGGCTAACGGTGTTCTTATCAGGATGGGCATATGCCGGCGTCTGTCAGGAGTCATTAAAAAGTTAGTATCATGTTAAAATTTAGATTAAGCAGTAAAATTTTGATCACCAGTGTGCTGTTTCTCGTATTTAATAGTGGAGTGTTTGCGCAGGAGATCAATTTCACAAATGGTAGCTGGAAGGAAGTGACTGCGCAGGCTGCTAAAAGCGGTAAACTCATATTTGTAGATGTCAATACGACCTGGTGTGGTCCCTGCAGGTTGCTGAAGTCGACTACATTTAAGGATGAAGGTGTTGCTACCTATTTTAATCAGCATTTTATCAGTTATAGTGTAGATGCGGAAAAAGGAGAAGGGGAGACCCTGGCAGAGCAATGGAAGGTAAGGGCGTATCCCACTCTATTACTAGTGAATGCGGAGGGAAAGATTGTATCCCGGCAGATCGGATATGTGAACGCAGATCGATTACTGGGCTGGGGTAAGGAAAGTGCAGTACAACGACCAGTGGCTGCAAAGTAAAAACCGGATGGTCTGAAAATTTTTGGATTTAAAAAGTTAAAAAGATGAAAACATTGATCAGGCAGATGGGTAGTTATTTTTTCCTGTTATTTTTTGCTCCTTTTATGGCATGTGCGCAGTCACATCCGGATATCAGCAAAAGCGGGACTTTTAAAGAAATGGAAAAGGCCGGGGAGGCAAAACATACGGGTAACAAGGCCGATACCGCTACCTTTGCGGCGGGTTGCTTCTGGTGTGTGGAAGAGCAGTTTAAACAGCTGGAAGGTGTCATTAGTGTGGAGTCTGGTTTTACAGGTGGTAAAGTGCCTAATCCGAGTTATGAACTGGTATGTACGGGTACAACAGGGCATGCGGAGGCATGTAATATCGTCTACGACCCATCGAAGATATCTTATGATGAATTACTTGCGGCTTTCTTTGTAGCGCATAATCCTACTACGTTGAACCGCCAGGGAAATGATGAAGGTACCCAGTACCGCTCAGCTATCTTCTATCATAATGAAGAACAGCACAAACTGGCACAGTATTATATCAAAAGGCTGGATGATGAAAAGGCGTATGATGACCCGATCGTAACGGAAGTGACTCCATATAAGCAATTCTACAAAGCGGAGGATTATCACCAGAACTATTACGCATCCAATTCAAAGGCGCCGTATTGTCAGTTCGTGATCAAACCTAAGAGAGACAAGTTTAGAGCGGCTTTCAAGGGAAAATTAAAACAGGAATGATGTTTGATTAAATCATATAAACATGAAAGCAGGATTTATCATTGTATTCGTTTCCCTGCTGCTATCAGCCTGTCAGGGGAATGCACAAAAGAAGAAAGATATGAACAAGGAAAACAACCCATACTACTCACGTACTGACACGAGCCATCTGAATGTAAGCAATGCAGAATGGAAGAAGATTCTGCCTTCGGATCTCTATAACGTATCCAGGGAGCAGGGTACTGAGCGCGCCTTTACCGGTGAATACTGGGATAGTGAAGCGAAAGGTACTTACTACTGTGCGGTGTGCGGTAATAAACTGTTCAGATCTGATGCGAAATTTGCAAGCAGTTGTGGCTGGCCGAGTTTCTTTGAACCAGTGCGGGAGAACAGCGTGATCTATAAGGATGATAACTCGTATGGTATGCATCGTATCGAAGTAGAGTGTGCCAGATGTAACTCTCACCTGGGGCATATCTTTGATGACGGTCCCGCACCCACGTATAAAAGGTTTTGTATGAACTCCGTATCATTGGACTTTGATCCGGATGTGAAGTAAGGTGAATATTTGTGTTAAGGCCGGCATGTGAATGCCGGCTTTTTTGTTATATCTAATCCATTGTTCTAAGACGTACTATACCATATGAAGGAATTGTTATATCCCCACAGGTCCTGTGAATGTTTATGCAGAGAAGTTACAACCCTCTGTCGGATTTCGTAAACAGGCGATTAAAGTTATCAGCACTATCGTGTTATTTCTGATAACCTACCTGATTTTACTGGCTGCATCTGTAGCTTTTGCTGTATTGTGTTGTTATATAGGGTGTTGGCTGGCAACTAAGGTACCAGGCGTTATGACTATTATCGCGGGGCTTGGTCTGCTCGTGCTGGGCGGTGCTGTTGTATTCTTCATGGTAAAGTTCGTTTTTACTGTTTCCAAAGATGAAAAAGAGGCAAGAGTGGAGACGAACGAGACGAATACCCGGTTTCCCAAGAAAATATATCTTTCTCAGGATGTAAATGCCTGTGTATTTTATCATTCCAGTTTCTGGAGCATGTTTCCTGCCTATTCCGAAGAACCTTGAAATAGGATTGGGACTGGTCAACAATATCAATATCGCGTGATGCAAAACGTATGCCGGCGAATGAACTGATGGAAGCTGTTTATAAAACTGTCCGGGAAAAACTGGATGAGCAGGAATAGGTCGAAGTTATGTTCCTTATTGCATGTTTAGCTTTTCTGCTACTGTTATCGCTGATAGTACGGCTCCTTCCATATAACCAGGATGTAAGGCGGCTGTTTCTGTGCCGCAGAAATAGAACCTGTTGTTCAGATATGCTTCGTGTAGCACCGGATGACCGTTGTACTGGTGTGGCCGGAAATCGGGTGAATTGCTGTAGAGCAGGTCTTCATCCACCCATACTTTGTCATAGTAGGCCGTCATACGCAGGACATCCTCTCCCAGGAGATCCTGCAGCTGTTTTATTACATATACTTTTCTTTCTTCCTGGCTATAAACAGCGGTAGCGCCGTTCAGGAAACCTGTAAATCCAAATCTGTTTTCTGTTGCATTTGTATGATCATACATTTCGGAGATGATGCCGGTATGGCTGAACAACATGCCGGAAAAGCCTTTTTTCCGCCAGAATGGAGATTCGAATTCCAGGACGAATTTTATAGCGCCGGCCATCCAGGTTTGTACACGATGTAGTATCGATCGGACATCTTCTGGCAGCGCAGGAGAGAATTCTATCAATGATACCGCCGTCTTAGGGGGCATACAACTTATCACAATATCAGCCTCGAATTCATTCCCATTTTCTGTTATTATGAGCAGGTTTTCCGGCCTTTCTTTTATTGCCGTGACCTTTGTATTTAATAACAGCCGATCTGCCGGTATTTGGGTCTGTAATGTTTTTATGAGTTGTTCCGTTCCTCCGGTTATTCTGTAAGAAGGCGCTTCGCCTGCTGGTATAAAGAACTGTTGCGGTGGTTCAAATGATTTGGTTAGAAACAGGGAAATACCTTCGGAGAATTGCGGGAACTTTTGCAGATGCAGTTCCTGTAATAGTGCTATCATTTGTGGATGCTGGTCGGAGAACCAGGTGGCGCCCAGCTCCAGTGGAGTGCCTGCTACGCCTATCTGCGTATGGATCCTGCCTCCGGGTCTGTCAGCAGCTTCCAGTATGGTTGCGTTAATTCCTTTCTTCTTTAATGTATAGGCCAGGGTAAGACCACTGAGTCCGGCTCCGATAATGACAATCCTTTTATCCGTTTTCATCTTGTAAAGATGTACAATCGTAGTTGGTTTAGTATTGTACTTACCGGAGAATTCATGGTAATTATCGGCAAATTATGGTCAGGGTGAGGGATCTTTGTAATTTAGAATTGAATATCTACCATATGGCTAAGGAGAAGGCAAATATTATCAGTGAATATCATCTGCATCAGCACCAACCTCAAAAACCGCAATTTGCCATTCATGATCTGCAAGAATATTTGCAGCAGCATCATGGTAATGCCTCCAGACCGCATATACACAGTTTTTATCAGATTATCTGGTTTCAGTCTGGTAACGGCAAACACTTTGTTGATTTCCAGGAATATGAGGTGTTTGATAATGCGATATTCTTCATTGCAATGAATCAGGTCCATTATTTTGACAGTAGCAGTGATTATAAGGGGATGCTGATCCATTTTAATGAATCTTTTCTAGTGCAGGATAGTAATGAGGTGGCCTATTTTCTGAAATGCAGTCTGTTCAATAATCCTTATCGGCAGCCATCCTGTTGTATAGGCAAGGGCATTGAAACCGTATTGGAAAGCTATATACAACAGATCCGCCGTGAGCTGGAAGATGGAGAGGAGTTTGGCCGGGAAGAGTTATTGAAGATCTACCTGAAGGCGTTCCTGGTACAGGTACAGCGCCGGAAGAATGCTTTTGAGCAGACGGAAGGAAAGACGCCGTTTATGGTAGACGAGAAAAGGTTGCAACTGGTGCAGTTTGTGAATTTTATTGACGATAATTATATGAAGGGGCTATCGGTGGCAGAGTATGCCCGGCTGATGCATATCTCTTCCAGGACTTTATCTGACCTGACCAGTCAGCTGCTGAATAAAACGCCCTCATTAATGATCCAGGAGCGGATTATCCTGGAGGCGAAACGTTTGTTGCTTCATTCCAGTCTTAATATCAACCAGATTGGTTACAGACTGGGTTTTGATGATCCTTCTTATTTTGTCAAGTATTTTAAGAAACATACGATTATTTCTCCGTCGGAGTTCAGGAAGGCTGTTTCCTGAATTTACCACTTGTTTTCCCGTCTGTCCATTTTCAGAAGGCGTGTGAAGTCAGAATTTTGCCTTGTAAATATTTTACTTTTTACAAGGCAAAAAGCATATTAAAAATGAAAGAAGCATTAATAGCAGGAGGTACCACAGGCATGGGCAGGGCAACCGCAGAGTTATTGCTTAACCAGGGAATCAGTGTGGCTATATTGGCGAGAAACAGATGGCCGGCAGGAATTAGTAGGACTGAGAAAAAAAGCTTTTGTCAGATAGTTAAGTGAAAGAGGCTGCTCAATATGTTGAGACAGCCTCTTTTAATATTATTTGTTGTGCAATCTGAAGAAGGCAAACTGCGCGTTTTCGTTTTTATTGCCGCTGTATTGCAGACCCAGTCGTGGACTTCTGTCCCATTGCGCTAAAGATCCTGTTGCTAAGCCGGTAGCCAGCGGTATCCAGGTAGCGTCGTCCGTTTGATAAAAGAACTCGCAGTTGCTGCCGCCAGACATGGCTATTTTCAGTCCGATAGCGGAGGACGGCACAGCGGCTGCCTTTATGGTGATACGTTGTTTGTTTTCAGTTTTCCAGACTTTTACACTGTCTCCTTCTACACCGATACCAATGGCGGCGTTTGCGTCCCCATAGATGACCAGTCCCTTGAGGGCTTTGTTGTGATTCGTTACGCTGGTGGACATTTCAAAGTTATCGGCAGTTGGTCTTACTGTCAGTACGATACCGGCTGGATTTTCTTTTGTTGCTACACCTGATAAGCGAAGCGTTCCTTTCTGTTGTTGTATGGAAGGGGTAGAGTGGCGGAAGTCCCATTGCCAGTATTTCTCTGTTTTTTTTCCATCAAACGGATCGTAAAGATCTACCGGTGTTGTTGTGCTGATATCGACTGTTTTCAGTGCGGGCCAGCCAGAAGGTGTTTGCCAGGATAACCGGGAGAGGAGTGCTTCTCGCCCTGTGAACACGGTGCTTTTCTTATTGTACGCATGGTGCAGGTAGTAGGTCTGATTATCATCAGCGGTAACGAAGGTACCGTGTCCCATACATTTCCAGCTGTCGTTTTCACTGAGGACAGGGTTGCCTGTAAAGTATTCATAAGGGCCTTTGAAGCTGGTGGAGCGGGCGACGTTTACAGAATAGGTACATCCACCGCCGCAGCAATTGCCGGCAGAGTAAAAGAGATAATAATAATTATCTTTTTTCAGGATGCTTTGTCCTTCCATGCCTGCGCGGTTATCATCTTTCAGTAAGGTGAATGCTTCGCCTTCCGTTTTCAGTCCGTCGGCAGACAATTTATACCCAAGTATTTCAATGGGTCTGTTTTCCAGTCCGTATGCCTTAAATGTGATATATCGTTGGCCATTGTCATCGTAGATAAAAGCATCGATGGCTTCTTTTCCATGTTCGATGATGACGCCATGGTCAATAAATCCATGATCGGGGTAGCGGGATGTTGCGACACCGATAAAGGATTGGTTGTCCGACTTTCGTCTGGCGGTATAATACATGTAATAGGTGTCGCCTATTTGATAATATTCCGGCGCCCAGAAGGAGCCTACTGTCCAATCCGGTGCTTTGTCAAACACGTAGCCTGTCTGTCGCCAGTCTTTCAGGTTAGACGACTTGTAGACAGGATAATAAGGCGCCCATTCTGAGGAGGTACCTGTTGCATAGTAGACGCTGTCGACTTTTATGATGGATGGATCTGCCAGGTCGCCTGCGATAACAGGGCCTGTTGTGGACTGAGCGTGGAGCGTGGCACACATTGACAGACAAACAAACGAAAGCAGTAGAGCAAGATACTTTTTAGTCCGATACATGTGGTTCTGGTTAATGAATATGAAAATGTGGAATCAGGTTGTTTCCGGCTGATTAAGGGGAATAAAGTTAAAATTAAAAATGAGGAATTTATGCTGATTTTGTGGAGGATGTCTATTAAAAAAGCACAGCTGGCGTTATAATTTATAGCGCCGGCTGTGCTCAGGAGATATTATATGTGTGATTGTTATATGTTGTGATTACTGCTTAATCCTGGCATATTTTTGTCCGCATAATTCGATGCAGAATCCGTTCAGTGTCAGGGTATCAGCGTCTAGTTTTCGTATGATGTATCTCATCGTATCTTTTGGGGTACCATTATGTTGGTATACAAATATTACACTGTCGAATGGTCGTACGTAATTGTAGTTGGTACCGACTTTGAAGGCATTGTAATCATGTCTGTAATAATCTCCCGTCATACTGCCATTTGCGTTAAGTGTCATCTCTTTCTCTCCCGTAGTGGGCGTCCAGAGGATTGGTTGGTCGTCATTGATATAATCATAGGTTGCGACCAGTTTCCATCGGCCTACGAGGGCTTTGAATTCGTCGGGAACAGGGGAAAGATGGTCGTCTTTCTTACAGGTAACAAAAAGCAGCGCGATGGCACATGTCAATAAGCTTATACGTTTCATAAGGTTGGGTTTAAGGCAGATCGGGTCTGCATTTGATGATGCAAGATAGGAAATGCTCCAGTCTGGTTAAAATTAAAGAAATGTAAATGAAGTGCCGTTGTATCATTATTGAAAATCATATACTTATACAGGCTGTGCTATATGTTTTTTTTGTTTATTTTGATTCGTATCTCTATCTTTAAATAATCCGTAGAGAGCCTGCGAATGTTTACTGTAGCTATGTTATAGCTGTTACATCCAGATTAAGCCATTAAGAGAATATATCCTTATTTATGCAAAAGATAATTGTACTAGACGACAATGAAGGCATCCTTGAGGCTGTGTCGTTGGTGCTAAGGAGAAAACAAATGGAGGTAATTGCTCTGCGGGATCCCGCTGACCTGGAAAAGAATATCGCCTTACATCAACCTGTTTTACTGCTCATGGATATTTTTCTCGGCGGTTATGATGGACGTAAGATCTGTCGCCGGCTAAAGGAGAGTCAATTATCTGATCAATTATGGGTGATTTTATTTTCTGCGCAGACTTATTCGAAAGATTCTGTAGTGGAGAGTGGGGCTGATGCTGTGTTGAATAAGCCGTTTTCCTTAAAGACCTTATATAGTGTCATCGATAATATGTTGAGCAAGCAGCATTGAGGCTGCAAAAGTGGGCAATAAAAAACCGGAGAAGGTTTCTCCGGCTTAAACCACTTTATTTATTCTGTCACCATGTCTGGTTGTCCGACATTTCTTTTTATGACGTCTTCGGCTATACTGATCAGCAATCTGGCATAATTGTAGCCAAATGGCTTTAAGCCATAGATGAAGCATTTATTGTCTTTTACCTCCACATTCACATCTCCTGCATTCAACATGGTGTTAAACAATTCGACACCTATTACCTGTTCTATCGTGCCTGCCTCTTCGGATTCCAAAATATATTTGTGATTAAAGGCCGGTACTGTTTTCACTTTAACAGAATTCGGGAAATACAGGTTCAGGAATTTATCACCCTGTGTATTTGCCCTGATAATAAAATCGGGCATTGGCTGATCGAACTTTACGTAGATACCTGCGTACTTCACTGTGGTATCAGCAGGAAGTGTCAGATCTGCCTGTGAGGGTGTTGTCGTGGTTTTGTGTGAATTGCGGTACTTTACAAAGTAAACCCGTTGTAAAAAGCTGGTGAATTTCCAGGCATAAGTCACTCTGAAATGCTCACTTCTGTGGAGTGAAGAAAATTGACTTAGATCGATTTCTTTCAGCGACTCTTTAGTCAGCGGGAAATCTTTTTTCAGTTCAGCGAGTATTTCTTTCTCCTGCTTTGCGTCTTCAGCCATGTTAAACCTTATTAACGATATTGATTATTTTAGATTGTTGCACCTGACAACTGCTGCTTGTAGATGGTTTTTCTGCATGCATTGTCCTTATCCGGGGATTCCCGGTTATTATTCCTCTGCTGAATAACGTTGAGCGCCGGTTGCGGATAGAAAGCGTGCCGCGGTACCGGTTGGTCGATTTTTAAAGAGTGATGTGTGTATGATGATTGTAGCTGTTGAGGACAGCCCAGTCATCGCAGCCAGATTACTCATAGTATAGTTCATGGGCATAAATATACTAACTCTTACAGTATTGTTCCAAGAATATGGTAGGAATGGGAGTTGGTGGAGTGAGTAATTGGTATATTTAAGTGTATGATTTTTATGTTTTTGTGCCATTTGGGGGTGGTTGGAAGGTGTGGTGTTATAAATCTATCTTTTCTTTGGTAGTGCTTATTTATTTGATTGAATATTAACATTTTTGTGGTGTTTTTTTGTCTTTGGTGTGTTAGGTTGACTGTGTCAGGTAAATAAGGGGGGCTTGTGATGAAAGCCGTTTTAAGGGGGATTAAGTTGTATCTTTGCGCCCGATTTTACATGTTCGCTGCGGTTTCAGGCCGCTGATTGATGTCTGTCAGGGGGAGGGACGTTGGGATACGCTGCGGTTCCACATGATGCCGCGGACTTTTTGGTGGTAGGGAGGGACGTGGGGGATACGCTGCGGTTTCAGATGATGCCGCGGACTGACGCCCGTTAAGTAGGTGGATTGGGCGGTTGGTGAAGGACTGTGGGTTGAGGCTTTGCTGGGGCTTTAGCTTTGTGCAGGGGACGGGCTAAGGTCCGCTTTATCATCTGAAAGCCTTCGCTTATTCCCGCGGTCAGTATGGGTAATGGAGGGGTGACGATTTAGGAGTGTAGGTGGAGATTGATGATAATTGATCTGGATTGATGGGGATGATGAATATTGGGGATTGGTGGTGGAGGATGAAGATTGGATTTGTGAGGGGGGATGAATATCGGGGATCGAGGGAGAGGCAGGAGATTATTGATAATTACAGCGTTTATTTAATAGTATGATAAGTCCAATTGAGATTACGATACCGGTTCAGCAACTGATAGACCGGATTGGGGCAGCATATATGCATGAGATGATTCCTGTACAGCCTGATCCGGCGGCAAAGGCAGGGCACTGTTATGTTAATGTACAGCAGAAAATGGCTAAAGATGGTGGAAACCTGGTGTATGGCTGGGCGGTATGGTTGGGTGATTTTATCTGTGAGGGAGAGCACCATGCTGTGTGGGAGGATGAAGATGGGCATCTGATTGATGTTACGCCGCATCTCGGAGCACCGGAACAACTGTTGTTTATTCCTGATGACAGGTATGCCTATGAAGGGAAGTATATCAGTAATGTGAGAGTGGGTATTGGTAGTAATCCCCTGATAGAACATTTCATCCTGTTATCTGAGATGAAGGACTTTCTGAGGCAGTTTTCTACACGTGTGGATGATGATAACATTCACTTCAATACCTATACGGGTAATGTGTATAATCACTATAATACCTTGTGTGATAATATAGAACTTTACATAAGAGAAGGCGGTAAGTCTGGTACACCGTGTTATTGTAAGAGTTCGAAGCCTTACAGTCAATGTCATGGCAAGAACCTTTTGTCTGCGATGGAAAATGACAGGAAGAATGTTACAAAAGTAAATAGCTGATCACATCTAATGTAATCATGATGCATACATTTGCCGAACAGGTTATTGCATTCAACAGTCATCTGCATTATACGGGTATACTGCCTCCCGGCATCCGGATCATGAATCCGTTTCGTGAACAGCCGCAGGTAATGGATATTATGCGGCAATTTTACCGTAAATATTATGGCGATCATCATCAACGCCGTATGATAATGGGAATTAATCCTGGCAGACTGGGATCCGGAGCAACAGGTATTCCTTTTACTGATACAAAGCGGTTGACAGAGGTGCTTGATATTGGTATTGAAGGGGTGAAGACGCATGAACCTTCCTCGGTGTTTGTGTATGATGTTATCAGTGCTTACGGCGGACCAACAGCCTTTTATAAGGATTTTTATTTTGCTTCTGTTTCTCCGCTGGGATTTACATCTGTGAAAGCGGACGGTTCGGAGGTTAATTATAACTACTACGATAGCAAAGCCCTGACAAATGCGGTGTATGACTTTATGGTGAGCAGTATCCGTGAACAACTGGCTTTTGGTATTGATACAGATGTGTGTTATTGTTTTGGAACGGGAAAGAATGCTGCTTTCCTGCAACAACTGAATGCCAAGGAACAGTTTTTTAAAACGATTGTTCCGTTGGAACATCCACGGTTTGTTATGCAGTACCGGCTGAAGCGTAAAGAAGAATATATTACCAAATACCTGGAAGCTTTTGCTGCCTATAGTAAATAAAGCGTAAGTGATACATAGATATACCAGCAGGGGCCACTGATACAATTGTATCAGTGGCCCCTGCTGGTATATCTATGTATGATAGTTGAGTGATTAAGGTCGGGTGAACAGAATACCCTCGCTTTTCCCTGCGTCGGAATTAAGGATAATCTGGTGTACTTTGGCGCCGTCGTTGATCTGCATGGAGGCTGTGTTAGGCGGAATTGATCCCAGGTTTTCCGCGTGCATGACGAGGTAGTTCTTTTTATGTATCAAGGGTACAACAATCTTCGCACCGGCTTTTGATACCACCAATCCTTTTATGATCCATTCACCATTCAGGTTAAGCGAGATAATGTCCCCATCTTCTTTTTGGGCATCGTTTATAAAGACGTCGACGTGATCACCATTTACCTGGATCGTCTTTGTGAAATCAACTTTCCTGCCTTGTAGTATGGTGGGTTGTGCATGTTTTTTCCGGAAACGGATATCAAAGAGGAAATTATTTTCATCAAAATCGCCTACAAAATGAATCAGACTGCCTTTTCGTTGCCAGTAACCTTTTTTATTACAGGTATAGGAGAGGTATTCATAATCTTCGGGCAGATACCAGGCATAAGATAAGCGGCTGTTGATACTACGGGTGACTTCCTTGTCGTCCATTATACGGATGCCATAAGAACCAGGGTATTTTACAGATTTGGCGCTGTCTGTTTTGTAGATGATGGTATCCCCTTTAAACGTGAGGTTGTTGGCCAGTTCTTTTTCTTCTATATAAGAAAAACCGCCTGTAGGGAATTTAATCTGTACTTCTCCATTATTCATAACTGTATCTACGGGGGCCGGAGAGAAATACAGGAACTTCCGGGCTTTGTCCTGTGCGGTCAGGAGCAGGGCAATACTGTCAAAGCTGGTGGTTTTTAGCTGACTGAATACGACTGCCTGTTTAAGGCCGGCATCCGGTACGAGAATAATACTGTTGAAGTTGCTTTTAGACCATTCGTCCCGCTTTTTCCTTAATACTTTCTCAAAAGTCGCCATTATTGTTTCGTTCATGGATGGGGCTTGGGCAGATAGTATATCGGGTATCAGCAGGCAAAAAGCTAACAGGGATGCATAGATAAGGCGCATAATAATTTCAAAGGTTTTAGGGAGCCGCAAAGATAGTTAATGCGCAAAATGTCAGAGGAAATATTATGCGGAAAGCGATCATCCGGTAATGTCAATGCCGGATGATCGTATTGATGGCATTATAGCCCGGTAGTAGTACACCAGAATGTGTTAGGAGGAATGGTGACAGCCTGCATTTTCTTTTCGGCGGTTTCACTCAGTCGTGCGATCTTCAATTTACTGATGTTCAGTTTTTTCTTTGTTTTCTTTTTCATGGACGGTTATTTAGGAGGAAATAAATGCCTACTCTTTTTTAAAGGTTTTCGGCTATCCCTTGGTGAAAAAAGGTGCGTTGTAAGCAATCAGCGGGGCCATATTACAGGTTAAATACAGTGGCTAACGGGTTATTAAATTTACTGCTTTTTATGCGGTAATCCCTCCCTGCGTGCTATTTATATACCATAAGTTATCTTGTGGATAAAGCAACCTTATCTACTTTTTCCTGTACACGTTGCACGTGTCTTAGCGCCAAGGATTTTTTCCAGTAAATGACCGCCTGGGCTGAGTCTCCTTTTTCCATGTAATAATCGCCCATGCTATCATAGGTATTGTAGCTTGCCGGGAAATATGCGATGTTGAGCTCAAAGAACATTTGTGATTTTGCGTAATTCTTTATGGATAAATGGTGGTAGCCCAAACTATTGAATTCCCATTCGTATGGAAGCACATTGTATCCCATTTCTTTGCTGAGTGTTTTGTAGTGTGTGGTAATCAGTGCGCGTAATGAGTCTGTATTTCCTGACTTATCCGGGTAGAGGTAAGTGGGAAACCAGTAAGCGCGGAAGATTGTCCGCAGACCGTCGTACTGGGCAATCAGCGGAATGGAATTGTGGTAGTCGTTGGGGTAATAGTTATAGGCCCAGTTGAGATGATTGCGGGGATGTTGTTTGAGTTTACTGGCCAGTTGCAGGATGGCGCTGGTATGTATGGAGCCCATCGTGTTATCTTTTTTTACCTGAATGGTATCAAGGCTTGCATTCATTGTATGGGCAATGGCCAGATAGAAACGTTTGTTGTTGAAGTCCTGGTGTTCCAGTAAACTGTCGAGGGCCTGAAGGATGCGGCTATCATTCCAGGAAATGCTCGGATCTGAGGCGATATAGGCGTTAAACAGGGACGGATGATGGAGGAGGGTATTAATAACCATCAGTCCTCCCAGGGAATGACCGGAATAGACCCTGTAAGGGGCGGTAGGATATTTATTATCAATATAGGGGATGAGTTCTTTTTCGATGAAGGCGGTAAACTGTTCACCGCCACCAGAACCGGGCATTTTAGGATCAACAGTAGGAGTAAGGTCGTGCATACGATTACCGTTTGTACTGGCGATGCCAACGATGATCATTTGCGGGAGGGCAGTAACGCCGTTCTCGCTCATTTGCCGGATTATGGTCTGGAGGTAGGAGAAATGAGCGTCCCCATCCAATACATATAGTACCGGGTAGGCTGCTTTTGCAAAGAAACTGGTGTCACTATTGGGGCTATAGATCCAAAGCTCCCTTTTTTCTTTGAGAATGTCAGAGTAAATGCTGTCGGGTTGTCCGAAAGAAACCAGCTGCTTAGGCGTTTGGGCGGATGCTATTAATGGTAGCAGGAGGACGAGGAGGAATAGTTGTCTCATGAGGCTTTTTAAGCAACAATGTCGGCAGATTATCAGATTCCCGGGTGAATATGTGATGTAAGTGCAGGTAAATGGGACAGAAGATGGCCGTTTAAGAATGACCGTTGGTATAGTATAGTTGACAGCTCGTCAATCAGGGTTGCCAGGTTGTGTGTGAATGACTAATTTAATGGGCGATTAGTCCTGTTTTTTAGGCTTGTAAATCATGTTTCTGATGGCGGAGCATAGACGTCTTTCCCGGAGAACTTTCCTGCGTAATACCGGTATGTCCGGAGTCGCTTTAACAATCGGGCTTTGCTGGCCTGCATTGGGAAGAAATGGTAGTAAAATTATCAGTGCCAGCGAGGTAGCCCATGCGGTGACGGAATTGATGTACTGGATATCAATTGACAGTACAGGGAGGGTGACCATCTGTAATCACCGTTCGGAGATGGGACAGGGTACCTGGCAGGCGATACCACAAATCATTGCAGAAGAACTGGAAGTAAGTATGGATCAGGTATCTGTACGTTCGCCGGCGGCTGATCCTAAAAAGTATGGTCCGCAGCCGCAGGAAGGTAGTTTTTCCATTCGTGGCTGGTATCAGCAGTTATTACGCGTTGGCGCTTCCGCCCGGGAGATGCTGATTCAGGCCGCTGCGCAACAATGGAAGGTGGAGGTAAAGGCGTGTTATGCAGAGAATGGACAGGTGATACATCGTGCAACGGGGAGAGCGTTAGGGTATGGGCAGCTGGTAAAAGCGGCTTCACAGTTGACTCCACCAGCGGATGTTACATTAAAAGCCCGTAAGGATTATAAAATCATAGGTAAACCTTTGCATAGGAATGATACCCTGCTGAAAACGAATGGCAGCGCCATATTTGGTATGGATAAAAAGTTGCCGGGGATGTTGTATGCAGTGGTGGAACGTAATCCACGGTTCAGGGGAAAAGTAAAAAGTTTTAATGATACAGCTGTAAGGGCGGTACATGGTGTAACGCATGTGCTGAAAGTAAAGCGGGATGTGTTCGGATTATTGTTTGAAGGCGTAGCTGTTGTGGCCAATTCTTCCTGGGCAGCCATGCAGGGGCGGAAAATGTTGAAGGTGGAATGGGATGATGAAGGATTTGAGCACCTTGATTCTGAGCAGTTGTATACAAGGATGCGGGAAGATCTGTATAAGCTGCCGCCATCGGCTGCTTTTGATATTGCATTAAAGGAAACGAGTGCCGGTTTTGAAGCCATTTATGAAGCGCCGTATCAATCGCATAGCTGTATGGAGCCTGTGAATTGTACGGCAGACGTAAAGGAGAATAGTATAACAATCTGGGGGCCGATACAGGAAGCGAACTGGATACAGGCTAGTCTGAGTGAACACTTGCATATTCCCGTTGAAAATGTTCATGTACATATGACGTTTTTAGGCGGTGGTTTCGGGCGTAAAGCATTTACAGACTATCCGCTGGAAGCGGCGCTTATATCAAAGGAAATAAAGGCGCCGGTGCAGTTGCTTTGTACGAGAGAAGATGACATGACGATGGGGCCTTTTCGTGCCGGTGCGGTGTACCGGTGCAGGGGAGGTGTGACAATGGATAAAAAGATTGGCGCATTACAGATTGTTTCTGCTTCGCAATATATAGGGCCTGGGCAGTTGCAGGATTCGACACCGGAGGCGTTACCAGTTAATGGTGGAAATTCGGCTGGGCTGGCGGAAGATTACTATAAAACGATACCACATTATAGTTTTGGAGGGATCTCTACCCGGTCGCCAATACCAACTATGTGGTGGCGTGCACCTGGCGCAAATGTGGATTTATTTGCCAGTGAGAGTTTTATCGATGAACTGGCGCATCTTGCCCAGGAGGACCCTCTGGTATTCAGGAAACGACATCTTAATTCTGCGCGTTATCAGGCGATGATCGATCAACTGGCTGCCTTCAGCAAGTGGAATACACGGGAACGGAACGCAGGTTGGGGCGTCGCTATTACGGAATGTTTTGGTAGTCGGGTAGGACAGGTCGTGAAGGTGTCTTATGCCAAAGATAAGGGTGTTAAGATTGATAAGGTGTTTGCTGTTATAGATTGTGGCTGGTATGTCAATCCTGATATCATCCGGGCGCAGGTAGAGGGAAGTATTGTTATGGGCCTGGGAGCGGCAGTACATCATGCGACTCATTTTAAAGTAGGAAAGGCTGTTGAGAAGAACTTCAATACTTATCCTATGCCGCGTATTTATGAGGTGCCTGCAATAGCCGTACATATTATGGAGAATAATGAAAATCCGGGAGGTGTAGGTGAACCAGGTTTGCCGGCTTTTGCGCCTGCATTATGTAATGCGATTTTTGATCTTACAGGAAAGAGGATCCGTAAGTTGCCTTTTGCACTGGAAGAGGTTTAAGTATTCATCCGCTTCATCTATGGAAGTTGGTTAACCTATTGTCAGACGAGCATCAATACAAAGAGATCAATTATGAAATTTATAACTACCGGCATAGCGGCACTGCTATGCTCCTTATTGCCCTTGACAAAGAGTGGCCCGACTATGCACATCCAACATGCTTATACTGTGGATTCGCTGGGTGCTTGTCAGGGAGTGTCTAATCAGCAGGGGAAATATTTTCTGTATGGGGATCGTGAAGTTGGCGTAATCAGAGAGTACAGACTGCAGGGAGACAGCCTTGTTTATGCCAACAAAGAGATGAAGCTGACACTACATGATACGGATGTCATCAATCATCCTACAGGTTTTGCTTATCATGAAGGGGCGCCTTTCTTTATCGGAAACAGTATCCGGCTGAATAAGGAAGGCAGCCGCTGGCGTGCAGTGATTTACTGTGTGGATTGGGAAGGGTTACAGCGGACGGGTACACTGGATGGTAATCTGATTAATACAATCGAGGATGACGCCTGTATTCAGGGTACAAGGCCGGAATATGTGGAATATAATAAGAAGTGGTATATTGCTACAGCAGATTATGGAGATAAAGGTAATGAGGTACGGTTGTACGATCATGCTGCGTTAAAGAACGCAAGACGAACGTCAGATAAAGGGGTATTGTATAAGAAATATACCTGTACGGCATGGGTACAGAATGTTCACTGGATGCCGGAGCAAGGGTGGTTGGTATTGATACAGAACCAGATAGAAGGACGGAAATGGCGGTTTACATACGTGGATCTCGCGGAGAGCATTGCAATGGGTAAACAGAAAGTGGTGAAAGTAGTGGATATTGACAATAGGGAGGATGAATTAGAAGGATTTACTTTTATGCCTGGCGCCGGTAAAGGAAGCGGGATTGCAGTAACTTCTTCAAGGAAGGAAAATGTAAATATCATGCATATCGGATGGAAATAATCAGGTAAGATATACGAATAAAAGAGGCTGCGTAAACGTATATTACGCAGCCTCTTTATTTAAGCATATTAACAATCAAGTGATACTCGTTTATTTACGCAGGCGTAACAAGAGTTCATCCAGTTTTTCCAGTGTTGCGGTCAGTCCCTGTTCTATGCCCATCTGTATAACGGTTTCCAGATCAGAGAGCGATTTATAGGTCACGACTGTTTCTACCAGTGCATTTTCTCCTTTATCAGTGAAGGTCACTAACCATTCAGCACGCGGCAGTGCTTCATTGATTTCACCTTCTGCATTACAGAACGCATCCAGGGAGGTGTAATAATCGATAGGATGGATCTTCACGTAGTCGGTATATCCCCAATATTCGGTGCCATTGGGATCTATCATTGCGTAGTGCCAGTGACCGCCTTCGCGAAAATCCATGGATTTTGTTTTTGTTGATAGCGGGGCTGGGGCAAACCATTGGTCAAGCAATTCGCTTTTCGTATAACAATCCCACACTAATTGCCGGTCGGCCAGGAATTCGCGTCTGATGGTCAGGGTATTTTTCTGTTTATCAGCAATAAAATCGAATTGCAGGTTGTGTTTCATTTATTGTTCTTTTATGGATGACGGTGATTGACAGTCTTTTATTATTTTTTGACCATTGGCAGGTATTTGTGCCAGTTTTCGATGATGACCCAGGTGATAACAGCGATTATTATCAGTACGATAGGTAAACCGGAAGGGGCCATGGTGATATTGGTCAGCAGGATACCGACCAGTATAGGAAGAATAACAATGGCTCCAAGTGCTCTGGTCCTTTTGAATATCAGCAGTATGCCGCCAATAGCTTCTACGGCGCCTACCAGTGGCATGAGCCAGCCGATCTCCATGAATGCCATGCCTGCTTTTACCATTTTCTCAGGCATATCCTTGGGAACAGGCATATAGTGGAAGAATTTGTCCAGGCCTGCATTGAGGAACATCAGACCTGTCAGTAAGCATAAAACAAAAAGAACTTTCGCTTTCATAGTTATTAGTTTTTATTGAAACCATTCGGTTGCAAATATACTTGCAACTAATCGGTTTCTCAAAATTATTTTAAGTAAAGTTACCGAGTGATGTTTTTGGAACTGTAAGATAAGATATGGAAGGCGGAGAAATGCCAGACTGAGCTGCCTGTGATCAGGTCTATTTGCTAAAACGATGTAGAATGCTGACTTGTTCCCTAAAATATGTGGTGTCTATGCCGACCACGTTTTCGGTTGGTTCGGAAGCTGTTGTCTGAATTAAATGGGCGATTGTTTAAGGTGTAGTTTTATTGTTATTGATGCGGTATCTTTTTCTTCCAAATTCGGTTTCATTTGCTACCTCATGCGGTTCATATTTTTTGACAAGGAAGATCTCACCGGCATCTTCCAGATATTGCAGGTCTTCTGTTAACAAATCATTGATGGAGAGTTGAATGGTTTGTTCCGGAGAGACTTCCAGTTGCCAGGGATACCAGTTAAGGCCCCATATTTCGAAGTAGTATTCAAATTCATTGCTGTTATATTCCTGGCATTGGTGTTTTATTTCCTGCAAGATCTGTCGTCTTCTTTCGTCCATCTTATAAGATTGATACAATAATGGGATATAGAAAGGTGGTAAAGCTAGTGCAAAAAGTATATAGATTGGAAGTGTAATTGGTGTATGATGTTTATCAGCCTGCTGTTTGATCGGGATCAGTGGTCATTATCAACAGGCAGGATACTTTTGCCCTCCTCATGAAACAGATTGTACGACTCACCAAGATATTCAGGTTTGAGATGGCGCATGCGCTTTCCGGTTATAAAGGACTTTGCAGGCATATTCACGGACATTCCTATCAACTGGAAGTGACGATCAAGGGGCAGCCGGATAATACGCCAGGGCGCAGCAGTGAAGGTATGGTGTTGGATTTTGGTGATCTGAAAGCGATTGTGCAAGAGGAAATTATTGCGCCGCTGGATCATGCGTTGATGTTAAAAGAAGGAAGTGTATTGTCTCTGGGTGGAGTGGATAATGAATTGTTTGCCCGGATTGTATGGACACCCTGGCAACCGACCTGTGAGAATATGGTGCTGGATTTCGCCGGACGTATTATTGCGCAGCTGCCGGACGGGGTAACCCTTTGCAGGCTAAAGTTATATGAGACGCATACTTCATATGCCGAATGGTATGCCAGTGATAATATTGATTGAAAGAAGTTACCAAACTATAGCAATATACTTCATGGCTGCTTTACTGTATTGGAATAAAAGGTGATATTCGCTTTATGGATATTACCAGGAGCATTTCCTGTTCAGTTAATATCGGATATTGAACAGATCAGCAAATGAACGAAACAAGTAAACAGCAATTAAGTCTTTTACGGCAGCGGATTCCTGTAGGTTTATCATCCGGATTGAAATTGCTTGAAAACGCAGGCGGAGACATCAACAAAGCAGAGCTCCTATTCAGGGAGGATATTTTACAAACCCTGGTCCGCAAAATTGGTTTGCCCGAGGATGTCATTCAGCGACATCTGATCAGCAATAACTTTGATATTGATGCTACGGTAAAGCGTATTGATGAAGAGCGTTTTACTTTGACAGAGCGCATTTTGAGGCGGTATAAGCATAAAGCGGAAGCCGTGGATCAGGTCAGGTTTGCAGTTCTGGGTCAAAATGATGTATACAAGGGTAGTTGGCTGGATTTTAAACAGCTTACCGCTTTTCCCAAGGAGGTATATTGCCTGCTGACGCTTAATGAATGGCTACTGTATGCAGACTATGAAGGATTGGATGTGGCATTGTCTTTCGAACTGGAGGTGATTACTAACCAGCTGGAGACCGTGTTGGGCCTTTCTGCATTGGCTGACGCACTGAGACAAACACAGGAATTGGCGGATTTACTTTATAAAAAGTATGAGATTACCGGGAATCATGAAAATTATATAAAAGCAGCACGGGAGCTGGACGAAAGTGATATTTACAGACAATGCGAGCAGATGTATAAAGAACAGCGGGATTTGCTGATAGAAAGGCTTTACGACCTCGTCACGGCAAACGTGCATCTATTCCCCTAAATACCTGTTTCAGCTACCGGAATGGCCGGCCTCGTACATCTGTTGTCCTCAAACGGACAGTTTTCCTAAAATTATATCCTTTAACAGGTTGCAAATCAGTATTTTTTGATTTGGCATAGGCATTGACGTAGCTTGATGTTCCAACTGTCTCCTATGTTTAAGAACTATTTCACTATTGCCCTCCGTAATCTGGCCCATAATAAAGTTTATTCTTTTATCAATATTGCCGGGCTGACCATTGGTCTAACCTGTGCGATGCTGATCCTGCTTTATGTGAAAGATGAGGTCAGTTTTGACCGCTTTCATGACAAAAGTGCGCGTATCTACAGGATAACGCTTAGTTCTTTCAACGGGGGGAAGCGCGCAAGTTTTCCAGTACTGGTTTGTTACAAGGCCCCAGGTTCACCCAACATGTCGCCGGGATTAAGTCATTTGTGCGTGTGCAGGATGGACGGGTAGACTTTAAGAAGGACGGGGATATTGAAAGCAGGAATGTATTTTTTGTAGATGCTAATTTCTTCTCACTATTTTCTTTTCCCCTGCTCCGTGGTGATGCGAACACCTGTTTGCAGCAACCACATACTGTTGTACTGACAAAGGATGAAGCAGAAAAGCAATTTGGTACTGCAGATGCTGTGGGTAAAGTGCTGACACTGGCGGAGGGTAAAACATTTGTGTCTTACGAAGTGACAGCTGTAACGGAGAACTGTCCACAGAATTCATCTATCCAATATAAAATACTGTTGCCTATCCGGCAGGCCGAGGCCGACATGCAGAACAATGATAACTGGTTTAGTTATTTTCTTAACACTTTTGTTGAGCTGGAAGAACGTGTTAATCCGGTGACCGTTTCCACACAAATGCAGCGATTTTATGAAAAGGATGCCCGGGGGGCGTTTGATGCGATGACCTTAAAATTTGGTGGTGAAAAAGGCGGTGATATGGGTACTTATGCTTTGCAGCCTTTTGCCGACATACATATGAGTACAACGTTTCCGGCGCAGAATGGTCTGGAGAAAGCCAGTAATCCGATCTATGCTTATATCCTTTCCGGACTGGCGCTTTTCGTGCTGCTGATCGCCAGTATTAATTTCGTAAATCTGACGGTGGCCCGTTCTGTAAGAAGGGTAAAGGAGATTGGTATCCGTAAAGCAATTGGAAGCGACAGAAGACAGTTGATCATACAATTCCTGGGCGAATCTTTTATCTTATGCGGCATTGCTTTTGTGCTGGCTATTGCATTAGCGCAACTGATTCTGCCCGTCTTTAATGAACTCGCTAATAAGAAACTGGCCATTGGTTATCTCGTAGATGCCCGGCTGATCACAGGATATATTGCGCTCTTTCTGCTGACTGGTTTACTGGCTGGCTTTTATCCGGCGCTGGTATTATCAGGGTATAGTCCAGTAGAAACGCTTTATAGCAGGTTCCGTTTAAAAGGGAAAGGATATTTACAGCAGTCGCTGGTGGTGTTGCAGTTTACACTTGCCTCATTTCTGATCATTGGCACTTTTACAATTTATTCCCAGTTTAATTATCTTGTTAAGGCCGATTTAGGGTATGACGATCATGATATCGTTCTGTTGGATAAGGGAAATATGACGCACCAGGATGCTGCTGTGTTCAAATCAGAGTTGCTGAAGTATCCTGATATTGTGTCTGTAGCTCCGAAGAATGGTGGTTCCTGGGCAACGATGGCGCAGCTGGAGAACGATTCTTCCATCAGGTTTGCATGGGAGACGGTAGATGAATCTTATTTAGCGACCTTAAAGATCCCCTTGGTACAAGGAAGGAATTTTTCTGTTACGCATCCGGGCGATTCTGCGCATGCGGTATTGGTAAACGAGGCTTTTGTAAAAGAGGCGGGATGGAAAGATCCGATTGGCAGACAGATTGTTTTTAATTTTCAGAACAATAAGACTTTTGAGGTGATCGGTGTAGTAAAGGACTATCATTATGCGGCGCTTAACAATAAAATAGCTCCGCAGTTGTTTACCATGAACAATGCGAATCCTTATGGCACATTTTATATCAGGATCAGTCCTCGTTCGGCTACGCGTAGTCTGGCATATATTCAGCAGCAATTCAAACAGTTTTTTCCTTTCAGTCCTTACGCCCCTATCTTTAAAAATGAGGTGAACCAGCGGAGCTATGAGTCTGAGGCCAGGTGGAAGCAGATTATCTTATTCGGTGCGATACTGACCATTTTTATATCCTGTATTGGTTTGTTTGGTTTGTCCGTGTTAGCGGCGGAAAAGCGTATTAAAGAAATTGGCATCAGGAAAGTGTTGGGCGCATCTGTGCAAAGCATTGCTACTATTTTGTCGATGGAGTTTGTAAAGCTGGTGATGATCGCGTTGCTCATTGCCATTCCTTTAGCATGGCTGGCAGCTAGTAAATGGTTGGAAAACTATCCATAACGTATTTCTCTGAGCTGGTCTCTTTTTGGCTGGGGAGGCGGATTGGTGGTGTTGATTGCTGTATGTACCGTTAGTTTTCAGTCGGTAAAAGCGGCATTGGCTAATCCTGTAAAAAGTCTGAAAAGCGAATAAGAAGGGGCAACGCTGATAAGAGACAATAAGCAGGGTTCAACTTTTCCATTTCACAGCGACCCGTTGCATTTCTTTTTGTTTTCCTTTTAGTTTGATCGGACCTAAAGTTTGTGCGGCGAAATGGCCATGCTACAATGACTTCATCACTTACGTATTGGTAGATCTCTCCTTTCTTGTCCAGGATAGGATTGGTGATGTCCGTGAATATATCTTTCAGGAATGCGTGATATCTTTTATCACCCAGTGTTTCTGCAATGGTGGTAGAGGAGTTCAGATCCAGAAACATAAAGATCCTGCGTTCTTCTTTAGGGGTATTGTATGGTATCAGAAAGGATGGGAGAGGTAGTTATACAACAATACACCCGCTACAGGAGCGGGTGTATCGTGTAATCAGGTGGGCTGTATGTAGCTTTAGATCTCTAATAAATTCTCTCCGGTTTTAAGCGGATACTTTTTGTTTTTCCATAGCAGGGTGCCGGTAGTTTTCGCCGGTAAGTGGATTTTTATTTTCCACTTATTCCTGTCGAAAGTATAAGTAGCAGCGACCTTTCCGTTTGGATGCGGGATCTCTCCGCTGATATTCTTCAAATCTCCCAGGTGCGGCGTTATTTTTATTTTGCGGAAGCCTGGTCCGTCGGTGTCGATGCCCAGGATCATCCGGAAGAATTCGATGTTAGGACTGGCGCCCCATGCGTGGCAGTCGGAACGGCTGTTGGGCAGATCGGATATTTCGGCCCAGGTGGTTAATCCCATTTTGATATTGTCCCGCCATACATCCAGCCATTTGATGTAATCATTACCAAGGCCACCTTTGGCCAGTGCCAGGTGCAGGTAATATTTGAAATAGATGGTGCATTGTGTGAGGGATTTATCCGTCAGCAGTTGCTGGCAGATGTCAGACAGGTCCTGCTGATTGGCTACACCCGCCAATATAGCGAGTGCATTGGCGTGTTGTGAATAGACGTCTTTTTCGTCAGTATCTGCGAATAGTTTTCTGCCGGCATTCCAGTATTTGTTCCGGATGGTTGTTTTTAGCAGGGCTGCCTTGCTTTTGTACAAAGCGACATATGCGGGCATCCCCATGCTGGCTTCGAGTTCGGCTGCCCATTGGTAGGCCATCAGTAATTGCAGATCAAGGATCGCGGATGCTCCGTCTGCGCCTTTAGGCGGCATGGCAAAGTTCCATCCTTTGCCACCGACCCAGTCTATGAAGTTCCAGTAAGGAGTACTTCTCAAGGAACCGTCCTGGCCCTGGTAGCGGCTAAAAAAGTCGAGTACGGCACGTTCTCCTGTCAGTTTACTTCGGATAAAACTACTGTCAGGTCTGTACATCCAGAAATCGTGTAACATACCGATATACCATAAGGAGAAGGTGGATATAATCTGCGTGCTACGGGTTGGCCAGCGGCTTTGTGTGGCGCCTTCAGTAATACGGGAATGATCCATCAGGTCGATGGCATTGCGTGCCAGTCTGTCGTCACCGCTGTTGTAGTAGCTGATCAGCGCCTGTATACGCGTATCGCCTATGTACTGCAACTGTTCATAATAAGGACAATCGAAATAGGTCTCCATAGCGCATAGACGGGCAGTACGCCAGCCGATATCCAATATCTGTTTTAACTCATTATCCTGTGTATTAAAAGCTGCGTTAAATGTAAAGGGATAGCCGGTAAATACACCGGAGATGTCGTCTATTATCAATGGCTCCTGCTGCGTATGTATTGTCACCAGGATATAACGGAAGGTTCTCCAGTATAGCGTCGTATAAGACTGTCCCATATCGCCGGCTGATACCAGGCTGTCTTTTCTGCCTTTGAAGTCTTTACCATCCACATCATTGCGGTTGCCTTTACGGTCGCCATACTTTGCCGCATCATCATAAAGGGATTCAGCATAACGCATGGATATGCCGGCATTTTTACCCTTACTGAAGTGCAGGTTAATATAGGCATTGGTCAGGAAAGTCTGGTCCAGGATAAAGGATACTGTTGTATCAGCAGGAATGGTAATGGCTGTTTTCGAAGCAGGGAAAGTTTCGGGCAGTGTAATACCGGTTGTCTTCCTGACAAGCGGTAATCGTTGCTGCGTCAGTTCCATCTGTGGTAAAGAGGAGGGTACCAGCATCCAGGCTAAACCATCCCCATCGCCCTTGATATGTCCCTGGAACAGGTGAGCGGCGGCAGGCCAGTTGTGGTCATTAAAATCGAGACTTGTCCAGTCTTTAACGGATTGGTTCATATCTACGAATTCGCCGGTACTGGCGGCAAAGAAGCCGGTAATCGGCTGATAGCCGTTGTCGCGTGTATATTTCCAGGAATTATTGGTATTTAAGATTTCTTCTTCCGGTCCCTTTCCTTGTAAGATAAAAGCCGTTCTCACTGAAATCTGTGCTTCAGGACGGTTTTCGGCCTCATTAAAGACGAGGGCTGCCACAATATTTTTACCGGCAGTCAGGTAGGGAGCGAGATCTACCGTTTCATAATTCCAGTAATAGGTATCACCACGGGCGGGCCCTAAAGAGACCAATATGCCATTAACATATAACTTATAGCGGTTATCGGCTGATACATGGATAATGAAGCTGGACGGTTTTGCAGGGAGATCAATTTTTTTCCTGAAATAGTAGACCCCATAATTGTTGCCGGACTCATTCTGTGGCGCAATCCAATTGGCATTCCATGGCCTGCTCTGCGAGGCATACACAGCGGATTGTGCATAGCTGAAGTCGGGTAGCAAAAGAAGGCAGAGCGCTACCACACTGAGTAATTTCTTCATCCAATAAACGTGAAATTGATTAAAAGTGTAATATAATTGTTATTGTACATCCTGCATCCTACACTGTCCTGTTTATGGGGCGTGTTGGCGATGCGGGATTAAAATATTTTCCGCTCCCCAAACTTTTTCTTTATTATTGAGCGTATAGTGAAAGTGCCTGAAAAGGGAAAGGAAGGGGATGCCCGGCTAAGAAGCGATGGGTCTGAAGTATAGCTAATAGTTTTTTATAAAATAAACATATGAACAGGATTTGTGTTTTCACGTTATTGGGTTTCATGTTAACCGCGACAATTCATACAGTCGTTGGACAGCAGTTATCTACACTCCGGGTAGTTGCCCCGGGGGCAGCATTAAAAAAGGTGGATGGCGTATTTGCGTTTTCTGAAGGACCAGCTGTTAATAAGCGGGGAGATATTTACTTTACTGACCAGCCTAATGACAAGATCTGGAAGTATGATATACATGGCAAACTGTCTTTATTTATGGATAAGACGGGGCGCTCAAATGGACTTTATTTTGACCGGCAGGGTAATCTGATCTCCTGTGCAGATGAAAAAGATGAGTTGTGGTCCATTCGTCCGGATAAAAAGGTAACAGTGTTGCTGAGCGATTTCGAAGGCAAACGTCTGAACGGACCTAATGACCTGTGGATAGATCCTAAAGGGGGAATTTACTTCACGGATCCTTATTACCAGCGCGACTATTGGGATCGTATACAGCCTGATATTCCGGGCCAGAAGGTGTATTATCTGCCACAGGGAAAGAGGCAGCCGGTGATCGTTGAGGACAGTGTAGTAAAACCGAATGGCATTGTTGGGACACCGGATGGTAAATATCTGTATGTAGCCGATATTCAGGCAAATAAGACTTATCGTTATGCGATCGGGCAGGATGGTAGTCTGCAGGACCGCCAGGAGTTTGTGCCACAAGGATCTGATGGTATGACGCTGGATAGCGAAGGCAATCTGTATATTACCGGAAGAGGCGTGACTATATACGACAACAAAGGGAAGAAGCTGGGCAATATACCGGTATCAGCCAACTGGACAGGTAATGTGTGTTTTGGCGGTAAAGACCGGAAGACGCTGTTTATAACGGCATCAGAGTCCGTATATACGCTGCGGATGCTGGTGAAAGGAGTGGAGTAATGCCTCTCTTTAGCTGCGGAGGATCTTTTCCATTTTCCTGCCCTTTGCTAATTCGTCGACCAACTTATCCAGGTACCGGACTTTCTGCGTTAATGGATTTTCGATCTCTTCTATGCGATATCCGCAGATCATGCCGGTAATAAGATGAGCGTTAGGGTGGAGGGAAGCGCGTTGGAAAAAAGTGTCAAAGGTGACTTTTTCGTTTATCAGTTCCAGCAGCTGACTGTCATCGAAACCTGTCAGCCATGTTATGACCTGGTCTAATTCTTCTTTTGTTCTGCCTTTTTTCTCCACCTTGGCGATGTACATGGGGTAGACGGAGGAGAAGGTCATTTTAGCGATACGTTCATTGTGTGTGTTGGATGTTTCCATACAGTGTAAGTTGACGAACTGATGATTGAAAAGTTGATGGCGCTGACTAAAGGTACTATAGAATGATGAATTCTTATTTTTATACATCCCGAACCATTTATTAAGTATGCGTAGTGTAGCTTTTTCTGTGTTTCTTTTTACTTTATGCTGTAGCATGGCTGCGCATGGACAGTCACTGTTTCATTTCAGGGATTCTGTCAATGGTTTTTCTATAGGTATACCATCAGGTTGGACCTATAAGGTGGCGACTGAATTACCCTCAATAAAGCTGATGGCCTGGTCGCCGGATTCCTCAGGGAAAATTCGCGAGAACATTAATGTTAATATAGTGGATGACGCAGTCGCCGGTATCGATGATGCTAAAGATAAACTGTTGAATGCTATCGAAGTTGCCAGTGAATTTCAGTTAATAGATTCTGGAAGAACCGTTAATAGTGGTCAGCAGGTCTTTTGGCTGAATGAATATCACAAAACGCCAAAAAGTAATAATCCGGTGTTTTCTACTGTATTTCTGGTTTGTGATAGTGGTAAGGCGTACATATATACTGCTACGAGTGACCGGACACTTGAGGTAAAGACGAAGCCGCTTTTTCAATATATAGGGAAGACATTTAAAACAGGTATTGCGAGCAGACGGGAATTTGTTAAAGTAGCATTTCCGGAGATAAAGTCCTGGCAAAAAGCGTATGAAGCAAGTGATTCTTCCACTTATATGATACAATGGTTACCTGTGAACGAAACAGCGGCAAACTGGAAAATCATGGTGTATCAATCTGCTATAAAAGACCAGGCTGTAGAAAGCATCCACAAAGCGGTACAAACTTTCGCTGAGGCAAGCCGGAAAGAGAGTGCACTCACTAAAGTAACTATATTAAAGGAAGTAAACCAGTCTAATCAAAAATGGGCTTTATTTAAAGCAGAAGCACCAGGTTTTCCCAACGACCCTCACCCTGAATCCCAGCTTTTTTATCTGGTGCAGGGTAAGAAAGCATTTCATGTGCTTTTTGTAGCGGTAAAGGAAAAAGAACTTTCGGCTGCTTTTGTCAGCAAATGGACTGCGATCTTCAGGAATAGCCAACTGATGTATGACTAAGCCGTTGGGTACTATTTTTTCTGTAACCAACGGAATGAAGCTGTATCCGCTACCAGGACTGCCGGTCCTCCTTTTACATCTTTGAAAGACAGTTTCAATAAACCTGTAGCACGTGGTGATACTTTTTCTTCCGAGTTATGTGTATGTAGTACGTAGTATATGTTATGCCTGCTGTCAGTGAATACGTCTCCGTGACCACTGCCGCTATGTCCGATGTTATGTCTGCTGATGACCGGGTTGCCGTCATATTTTTTCCATGGTCCGTAGGGAGATGTCGATGTTGCGTATCCTACCGCATAGTCTTTATTCCGGAAATCATTTGCAGAATAGATCAGGTAATAAGTTTTCTTATGTTTTAATATCGTAGGTCCTTCTGTGACAGGCCAGTCTGATGCGGCTGTATTTTCCCATCCTGCTGTACCCGATATGCATTCTTTTGCCGTGCCGGCTACGACGTCAGACAGATCAGGTTTCATCTCTGTAACAAAGATGCGGTTGCCGTTCTGTAATTTGACATGATAAAGGTATATTTTCCCATCATCATCAAAGAAGAGGAATGGATCGATCTGTTTGCCTGTTCCGCTGAGGGCTACGAGAGAATCCTGTTTAAAGGGCCCTGCCGGACTGGATGCTTTAGCGATCGCTATGTGTTCGTCGGCAGTGTATGCCATATAATAAATGCCTTTATAAGTAATGATCTGAGGCGCCCAGAAGCCACCGTTACCAAATGCGTCGCCGCGCCGCAAAGCCAGGTCGTCAGCTACACCTTCTACTGATTTCCAGGTTTTCAGGTCTGCTGATACATATACAGGAAATCCCTGATTACTGCCGGTCCCATATAAGTAAAAGTGCCCTTTATCCTTAAAGATTGTGGGATCTGCAAGAAATACGGAGGGTTGTTGTGCCAGGCTTCTGGAAGCAATACCGGCCACAAGGAATGCGATGAAAAAAGAGATCTTCAGGTTAGCCATACCTTTAAAGATAATATTGTGAACGAATATTTTCAGAAAATAATATTGTCGTTGGCCGGTATGCGTAAGTTCAGTAAGCCAGAGTGTATGGCTCCAAAGCATAAAGCCGCATATATCATTATGATTGATGCGGCTTTATACTTTGGAGCATATTAATTGTCGGCGATATCAGGCGTCTGGTATTTCCGGCTCTACTAATTTAGCCAACTTTTCCAGTGACTCCTGCCAGCCCAGGTAACACATCTCTGCGGGGATGGCAGCGGGAATCCCTTCCTGGGTAATTTTGATATCTGTACCTGCGATTGTTTTCTTCAACCAGACAGAAGTAGTCATTTCTCCTGGCAGGTTAGGGTCGTCAAATTTATCCGTGTATTTTAAAAATTCATTGGGTTTGAGTTCTACATATTCTCCGCCGAATGAATGACTATTGCCTGTTGTAAAATTCCGGAAGGACATTTTGAAAGTGCCGCCGGTTTTTACATTCATTTCATGGACGATGCAGATAAACCCATAAGGAGGCAGCCATGAAGCGAATGCAGCGGCTTCCGTGAATGCACGGTATACTTTTTCAGGAGAGGTTTTGAGCACCCTGTGTAGTGAAACAGAATTATTTGACATAAGATGTATTTTTGTTCCTACTCGTCTGGCTTTTCGGCTTCGCCCGTTTTTTGAGTGGTCGCTGCTCCACCTGGTTTATTGCTTGACGTTGATAACACAAAGGTGATTGGAAAAGTTGGCATTGATAGAGGTCGTATGCGACATTGTAAGGGGGGATTTTCGACCTGCCTGTGGCCGGATGATTTTAATAAACATTTATCTTTAATAAAACCGATCAATATGCCCTGGAATCCTGATGTGTATAACCAGTTTAAGGAAAAAAGAGCTGCTCCTTTCCATGACCTTATCAGCCATATTCATGCAGCACCGGGTATGCGTATGATCGATCTGGGCTGTGGAACGGGAGCGTTGACAAAAGTACTGGCAGATAAATTCCCGGAGTGCCAGGTGCTTGGTATTGATAGTTCTGCTGAAATGCTGGCCAAGGCTCCACAGCAGGAGAATATTTCCTTTGCGCAGCGGTCAGTAGAAGCGCAGCTGGCATTATCCGAAAAATGGGATGTCATTGTTGCAAATGCTTCCTTGCAGTGGGTGGAAGATCATCCCGTTCTTTTTCCTCAGGTTATTTCTAAATTATTGCCCGGTGGACAATTGGCGGTGCAGATGCCATCACAGCCGGAAAACGTGCTGAACCAGCTTCTCTATAAACTGGTACATGAAAGTCCCTTTTATGATGTTTTAAAGGATGTTATCCGAAATTCGCCGGTCCTGTCACTTGATGACTATACGACGCTGCTGTTTGGTAATGGGGCGAGAGAGGTGACCGTGTATCAGAAGGTCTATCCGATAGTCGCTCAATCTATCGAAACACTGTATGAGTTTATATCAGGATCTGCGTTGGTGCCTTATATGGAAAAGCTGGAAGAGCCTTTGCAATCAACGTTTGTGCGTGTATTTAAGGAAAGAATAGCACAACATTATCCTACTTCACCAATGGTATACGCATTCAAACGGATCATACTAGTAGCCAGTTTTTGATGGGTCCAGAAAACAAAGTGAATTAGGGCTTTCAAACAAAGCCGGCTGACGAGGGGTGTTCTACTTTTGTATCACAAAACAAAAATACAATGATACAGAACAACAATCAGGGAGCACTTCAGCATCCACTCGGCACAGGTTTTAACGCTCAGTCCACTGCTTCAGATGTTATCAGCGGCATAGATCTGACAGGTAAGATTGTTATCGTGACAGGCGGTAATGCAGGTATTGGTGTGGAAACTACAAGAACACTGGCAGCAGCCGGCGCTACCGTGATCGTTCCGGCGAGGGATGTTGATAAGGCCAGAAAGAACCTGGAAGGTATTCAACGGGTAGAGATCGAAGCGATGGATTTTATGGATCCTGGCTCTATTGATGCCTTTGCTGATAAGTTCCTTCACTCCGGCAGACCTTTACATCTGCTTATAAACAATGCCGGTATTATGTGGGTGCCTTTACGAAAAGATGCGCGTGGCATAGAGTCTCAGTTTGTTACGAATTACATCGGTCAGTTTCATCTGACGGCAAAACTCTGGCCTGCGCTTAAACGGGCAAATGGCGCACGTGTGGTGAATGTATCTTCTCTAGGTCATCACATGGGTAATATCGATTTTAACGATCCGAATTTCGAACACCGGGATTATGAAACACTGGCGGCTTATGGTCAATCCAAAACAGCCAGCAACCTGTTTGCCCTGGAACTGGATAACCGTGCCAGGGACTATCATGTACGCGCATATGCTGTACATCCCGGATCTATTGGTGGTACTGAATTAGCGCGTGAGGCTCCTGTAGCGCTTTTTCAGCAAATGGGTTTCCTCGATGAAAACGGCGACATGCGTCCTGAGGTATTGGCTTCACTGAAAACAATCCCACAGGGAGCTGCCACTACAGTATGGGCAGCAACCAGTCCGCTACTCAATGACCTCGGCGGCGTATACTGTGAAGATGGCGATGTGGCTGAGTTATTATCTTTTGATCCTGCTGTTGAGAGCAATGCTAAATTTCACCAGAGCGGGGTTATGCAGTATTCACTGGATGAACATAGTGCAAAAAGACTGTGGGTAATGAGCGAAAAGATGACGGGTATTGCATTTGACGTCAAATAAGCAAGCGATGTATGACATCTTAGGCTTTAAGGTGCATTGCTAATCCGAAAACATGCAGGATATGGAACATCAGTCGGTGTACTTAACACCAGATATCAAAGTTTCCAGTTACGTGGATAAGTTGTCCAAAACAAAAATCATGTTTGATCATCATATGCTGGTCTGGTTTATTGCCGGAGAAACGAGGATCGTTCAGGCTGATACCTGTTATACATTTAAAGCAGGAGACATTTTTCTGATTCCCCGCAATCAGCCGGCTACGATCATCAATTATCCCACCAATCATCAACCACATAAAACGGTTGTCATGCATCTTTCAACCGTCAGACTCCGTGCGTTTTATGCCGGATTAAATATAAAGGCTTCGGTCAGCAGTTCCGGTAAGATCAGGCGCTTTCAACATCATCCGTTACTGGAGAGCTGTTTTGCTTCGTTGCTCCCATACTTTGAGCTGAAGGAACTTCCGGAGGACATTGCTACCATAAAAATTACAGAAGCTATCAGCATATTGCGGCTGATTGATGCGGATATCGATGGAGAGCTGACCAACTTTGAGTTACCGGGAAGGATGGATCTTGTCGACTTTATGGAGCGGAATTACATGTTCAATATGCCCCTGGAACGTTTCAGCTATCTGACCGGCAGGAGTCTTAGTACGTTTAAGCGTGACTTTAAAAAGGCATTCGATATTTCACCACAAAGGTGGCTTACGCAGAAAAGACTGGAGCTCGCCTATGTTCATTTTACAGAGAAAAAGCTGCGACCTGCAGATGTGTATTTCCAGGTTGGATTTGAAAACCTGTCTCATTTCTCCTACGCTTTTAAAAAGCATTTCGGATATACTCCGACGGATTTGATTTCTTAATGCAATAGCGCTGCCATATTATTCGCTTTTGCGGTTGTGTGGCTTATGTGGATCGTTACTATCAGGAGCGATGAAGGCAGCCTATTGCTTAAAATAGCAGCTGGTTGCTGTCCTTGTTGTCTTTGTTGAGCGGTTCAGGAGATAGAGATTGTCAGGCAAATTATATATTCAGAGGGGGAGACGGTCCTCCGAACAAAGTAAAGTTGGTCTTATAAACAAAGTTAAATCATAACAGATCCACTACATTTGTTATGTGCTTCTTCAATATGGAGGAACGCCGGTATAAAACTTTAGCACATGGAATATCAGGCTAAATACATTACAGACGACATTAAGTTGTCCTGCTACCAGGACAAGTTCTTCAAATCGGATATCATATTTGAGCATCACATGCTTATCTGGTTTATCTCCGGGGAGACGAAAATTGTGCAGGCAGAAGGAACGTATATGTTTCAGAAGGGAGATATTTTTCTCATACCGAGGAACCAGTTAGCTACGATTATCAATTATCCTAAAGATGGTTTGCCGCATCAGACGGTTGTTATGCACCTGACGACAGACTGGCTGCGCAACTTCTACGATAAGATCCAGGTGAAGTCGAAGACGGTTGCAGAACAGAAGATCCGGCATTATAACAATCATCCGTTGCTGCAAAGTTGTCTGTCATCGCTCATTCCTTATTTTGATATGACGGAGTTGCCTGAAAATATTGCGAATTTAAAGATTACGGAAGCCGTTAGTATACTACGGTCTATAGATCCGGACCTGGATAATATGCTGGCGAATTTTGAGGAACCTGGCAAGATCAACCTGACGGATTACATGGAGAAGAACTTTATGTTCAACATGCCAATGGAGCGATTTGGCTATCTGACGGGGAGAAGTCTGACTACCTTTAAAAGAGATTTTAAGAAGGCATTTGACACCACTCCACAGAAGTGGCTGACGAAGAAGCGCCTGGAACTGGCGCATTATCACCTATTAGAGAAAAAAAGGAAGCCTATTGATGTTTGTTATGAAGTGGGTTTTGAGAACCTTTCACACTTTTCATTTGCATTCAAGAAGCATTTCGGTTATGCGCCTACAGCACTGTTGGGGGCGCGGCACTAAGGATAACTAATGCGTGTTATCTACCAGGCGATCTCCCATTATTGCCTGCAGGTATTCGTTAAACCCTTCTTCTGCTTCGACTTCGGAAATGTCTACCACTACTTTTTCCAGGTCTCCTGTTATGTTTGTATCCAAAACGAAGGTGATCGCATCCTTTTCTAAGATGACCTGTGTGCAAACCTTGTAGGCCGCATTTTCCTGTCCGTTTATCTCGAAATAGTGTCCATCCATACCTGTTTGCTTATCCTGTTCACTGAAGGAGAATGATTGCTGAAGCAGGATATAATTTTCGAAATCGTATTCATCGTCAGCCAGTCCTATCATAAAGAACTGATCTTGTTCATTTTTTTCCGCGGAAGCTACTGTTGCCTTAAAGCTGATCGTATTCATGGTTTACGTTTGTTGAGAAGGGCGATATGCGTTCGCCCTGCAATAGGCAAAGGTAACTAATTGTAGTTAAGGGAGCTGTATGTTTAGTGAGCAGACGTTTGATAAGTGCAGTTTATTGAAGATGTATATTAGCAGATAGCCGGGAGTATATCATTAGGACACATACTGTGCCCGGTATGAAAACTCCTGGAGATGCAGCCGGATCATGTTGACCAGTTTTTTGTGGAACCAGTCAATCGTTGCCAGGTCTCTGTTTGTCGAGATATATTCCATTGCCTGTCCTTCCAGAAGTTGCTTTAGCTTACCTGTATATTTTCTTGTCCACAGTTGGAAAGTGTTTTCATTTTTTAGTCTGTCCACGTCTTTAATGGAGAAGATGAACTCAGTGTAGATGGAGTTGGCAAACAGGTGTGCCGTTTCATCAAAAGTGTTCAGGAGATTTTCAGTGTGACTGAGCATTAGTATACATTTTATTAATTAGAAGAAGCATTGTCTTAAATGGTCCAGGCCATTTTAAAAGTCGTTGGGGATCTGTATGTTATAATAACATAAGTGGGTATGATATTATTGGGGAATGTTTGTTTTAGCGGATAAGCGTGTTATTCAAGGATCCACAACGGACTGTCGCCATTGGTGCTATACAGCATGATTTCCTCTTCTGTCATTTCCAGGCGGAACAGGCTCTCATTCGCTATTTGTTTTGAAACCTGGAGATAGAAGACGCCATCCAGCATATGGATTGCGATAGGAATAGTGGCACGACGGTCCAGCAGGAGCGCTTTGTCTGAAAACCTGAATTTATGTTGTCCGGTTTTCTCATAATAGGCTCTGCTATATAACCTTGCGTATATATCACTTATGGTCATAGTTTAAACTTTTAATGACAGGAAAAGGAAAATAGTAAGGACTCGGATTAGATATATGAAATATCGATCTCGTGAAAATTAAATTTGAGCAATGTTCGATTGAAATAACGTAGGTGGTAAAAGAAGGCTATAAAGGAAATGTGTTTACCAGTAATGATGAAACTCAAACATTTGATCTTCTTAAAGGTATGGATTATTATTTCGCCTACCTAATTTAATTCCCGCTGGTCTGACGGGGTAAATGACGTTGCAACGTATAAAAAGCAGGTATAACGGATATATTGTCATTTGTACATTTTCCCGTTTTAGACGGGTGTTGTGCTTTTGTATTCGTACCTTTCACCGCTATGGCATATAACGAACAGGAAAAAACGGTCATTTTTGATAAATGTGTCGCCTTTCTCAATCATGTTGGTATTCCGACTTTCTTTCGGAGTATCAGCCACGATAGCTTCTTACCAGGGTTTCTGATTGAAAATGGTACACTGGTAATTGATAAGGAAGCTTTGCAGTATCCCGGGGATATTCTGCATGAGGCCGGCCATATAGCGGTTGTCTCAGCTGCGGATCGTGGGCGTTTATCAGAAGGAGGGATCATTAAGAGAAAAGACAGGGAAGCGGAAGAAGTAATGGCTATTGCCTGGTCTTACGCTGCCTGTATGCATCTTGACATAGATCCGGCCTTTGTTTTCCACAAAGACGGCTATAGAGGTGGTAGTGCCAGTATCATGGAGAGTTGTGACAAGAACGAATATATTGGCATGTTAATGTTGAAGAGTGTAGGTATGGCTGCTGCTGATGCCAGTTTGTACCCTCAGATGAATAAATGGTTACGGGACTGATCCGTACAGATTATTTTAGTTTCCCCTCCTGCAGGGCGTTTTTATAGAAGTCTTCCACCTTTGTTCTTGCCCAGGGTGTCTTCCGCAGAAATTTTAAGCTGGATTGTATAGAAGGATTGCTGATAAAGCAATTGATCCGGATCTGATATCCCAGTTCATCCCATCCGTAGCTGTCTACGAGTTGTGTGATGATTTTTTCAAGCGTTATTCCGTGTAAAGGATCTTTTGATTTATTCCCCGTTTCCATATGCTGTTGTTTCCGGGGCAAAGATACAGTACATAATACAAAGAGGCTGTGTCTTATCGGATAGCGTGGTTTTTCCCATTTTGCTCCCCCCGGGACTGTCCTTTTAAGCACCAAATCTTATTTGTAATCAGCCGGTTATTTGGAGAGATTGATGTATTGTTACTAAATATTATGTGCAATATCTTGATCAGCATAATTAAACTGGCTTTCGGGTCTTGTTTTCCTGCTGTGGTCCATTGTCAGAGAAAGGGATCTGGTAAGGCGCTTTTTTCCCTTCAATTAACGACCTTTGTGCCCGGAAGGCAGTCGCCCGCCATTTTAAAATAAGAGATCATTGGACCAATCAATCAGTTTAAACAAGTTTATCAGTGATACCGGATATTGTTCACGTCGTGAGGCAGACAATCTCATCACCTCAGGACGGGTATTATTGAATGACCGGCCGGCTGCTTTGGGTAACCGTTACAAGCCGGGAGACACTGTAGAGGTAGATGGCAGCCTTATCACTGCTGCCAAAAAAGAGAAACGGGTATACCTGGCGCTCAACAAGCCGCCTGGTATCACTACGACCACAGAATTGCACATCAAGGATAATATTATCAGTTTTGTGAATTATCCACAGCGAATATTCCCGATCGGTCGTCTCGATAAGGACTCTGAAGGACTGATTTTCCTTACTAACGATGGTGATATCATCAATAAGATACTAAGGGCTGCTAACAATCATGAGAAAGAATATGTCGTAAGGGTGAACAAACCTATCGATACTAACTTTTTGCATCAGATGTCGCAGGGAGTACCTATTCTGGATACCCGGACCCTCCCTTGTAAGGTGCAGATGACGGGGCGTCAGACCTTTCGTATCACCCTGACGCAGGGGCTTAACCGGCAGATCAGGCGCATGTGTGAATACCTTGGCTATACGGTAGTTGGTTTGCAGCGTGTGCGTATTATGAATGTACGGCTCGACAAACTGCCCCTGGGTAAATGGCGCTATCTCAGTGAGGCTGAAATCGCATTTATAAAGGAAAGTGTGGCAGATTCCACGAAGGTTAGTGGTGAAAGTAAACCATCTGGAGCACGTAGGAAGACAGCGAAACCTGTTGAGGAGAAGGAGCATCTCAGAACTGGTTCTACACCGAAGAATAAGCCCGCTACGGGTCATAAGCGTGTAGCAGCACCAGCTAAGCACAGAGAAGAGCAGGAACCTGCTTTTATGCCCAAAAATAAGCCTTCTGCGGGTCATAATCGTGCAGCAGCGCCAGCTAAGCACAGGGAACAGCAGGAACCTGCTTTTACGCCTAAAAATAAGTCTTCGACGCATAAGCATAAACCTGCAGATAAAGATAGTAAACCTCAAACTGGCAAAGCGACAGAGAAATCCTGGAAAAAGGAGCATCCTGCACAAAAATCTACGACGTCCCGTAGGGGAAAGCCGGCTGGCGCAGCAAATAATACAGGTAAAGGAAAAGAAAAAAAGGACGGTAGGAGAGGAAGGCGGTAAAAGTATCAAAAGATTTTTTCCGTAGTTTTGCTCCCCAAAATTTGTAGTATGAGTCAGAGCATAACGTTATATCGTATATCGCAGGAGAGTTTTGAGGTAATGAAGGCAAATCCGGAAGGAACTGTTATACTGGATATCTCCAAAGAAAATATTGTTTTTCCGCAAACTTTTGAAGGATTGAAATTTGTTTTATCTAAGGAGCAGGATGAAGACGCTGTTTCTTTGCTGGAGCAGATATTTTATCCTGAAACGTATATAGGTAAGGAGATTGATCTGGATGAACTGGAGATGTTGTCAGATGATATTGACTTTGAAAGTACTGCTATCTATTATAACGATACAGATGATGTTGCGGATATGCACGCTGTATTAAGTAATATATCGATTGAACAGTTTCATAAGCTGTACGACGCAAACGAACTGAACGAAAACCGTATTTACCCTGATAATGTCTGGATCGAGGAAGGTGAGGAGGACAGAGCATTTACCCGTGAGCATCTGGCAAGGGAATTTACTGACCTGAAGAGTTTTATAGCAGCAGCGAATGCGGACAATGATTATGTTTTGTCTTTGGTAAGATAGTTGTCCGCTACTCCGGCAAACAGGCTATTTCAGCAAACAGCAGCAGAAGATATATGAAACGGTAAACCCGCACTACGGTGTGATCAGAAGCATCTGGCTTTTGGCCCACTCCATAGTGCGGGTTTCCTGTTTGTTGCATACCCTGCTTTTTCTATGCTATCATTATGACTGTTTTAGCGAATATTAGAGAATTTTATATTTTATTCATAAGTTGTGTATACAGTCCAATAGTATTCGATGGAAAAACATAAAGATATTCCTTCCGCTGCCATCTGGAATACAGCATGGAAAGAATGGATGCTGGGAGTGCAAAATGATCAGGGAGATAAAACCGGTATATGGGTAGCCTGGCATACAGATGGGCATCGCTGTGGAACGACCGACTATGGTGATGGTACTCCTCCTTTTTTAAACAAGCGCTTTCATCCTGATGGTACACTTGCGCAGCAAGGGTATTGGTGTGGCGAAAACAAATGGATAGGTTGTTATCGCTGGATTAAAAGTGAGCATGTTACCCCCGAATATTTTCCTGGTGGCTATGAAAATGCGGGGGTATGGAGTATAGAATATGATTATGCAGCAGAAGGAACTGCATATAATGCCCGGCGTTATTTTGACAGGGAACATCAGCCTGTCAGTGAAAAAGGCGCTCCTTTACCTGCACGTCCTTTATCTGTTCCTACCCGTGCTTATTTCGTGGATGCAGATGGTTCAAAGCAGCTCCTGTCACATTGGGTAATGAGTGAATTTGATCCCTGGAAGAACAGGTATATCGGTGAATATGCCGAGTGGGACATGGAGGGTAATTTGCTGTTGAAAAGGCACTATGATCAGTATACTGGTATGCCGGAGGAGCTATTCACGGCAGCTGTTGTACCTGAAAAGATCAGCTATGAATATTATCAGGATATTGAACCGCTGGTGGTCCGCCAGAGCAGACATTATGCGTACAACAAGAATGACTACAGACAGTTGTTTTATGATACAGGAGAAACGCTGCTTTATTCTGTCCGCCAGCAATATATAGCCAACTTCATTACCCGAAGATATTACAATAACATACTGGTCTATGAGATCGTTCGTATACCAGATGATGCAAAACAGGTGCCGGTTAGCGTGAAGTATTTTTATCCTGATGGCGTTACACTGATAGACTACATTTCCAATAACGATGGTACCGGCAACTGGTTCATGTATGATGAGGCGGGAGCATGCTTATTGACGATGCGACTGGAAAAAGAAGCGTTTGTTAATGAGGAAGAAAGATGGAATTATTTATACCCACATGGACGTCTGATCCGGAACATCCAACTATTGCCGCTTACTTAGATGCGATTATCCTGAACTTCCGCGGGGAATATGAGCAGCATCTTATAGTAAACAGTATAAAATCATTGCCTGTACCAGACTATCTGCAAAAGGAACTGGATAATATTGACTGGGATCATATTGAAACATCCAATAGACAAGGAGAAGAATTGCCTGCGGAAATAAACGGATTATTATCCGGAGATGATGAAATCGCTGCTGCAGCTGCGACGCGGATCTGGTGGAAGATCGTGTATCAGGAAGATGTTTTTGAAGCGACCTATACAACGGCAACAATAATAGCACGTATGCTGCCGTATTGCATAGATAAGCCAGTTGTAACGGAACGTTTATTCGGTTTTTTATATGAGATAATGATACAGCCGAATATTCGCAGGGATGGATATGAGGACATGGTATCTTCCATGGCATTTTTAATTCCCCGGCTATATCAACGGGCTGGCGTCGAAGACCGCCTAACTGCAAGTCAGGCTCAATATATACTGATACATGTCGGTAAAAACCTGCCGGAAACCGCTACTTTATTACGGCGTGAATGGCAGGATATAAATCATGCGAGAGAGCGAAGGGCTTATGCGCTATTTTGTTTGGGCAGGTGGTATGAATTAGCAGACGAGCTGAATGAAATGGATACTTATCTGGCGTCTGCATTTCAACTAGAGACGGATGTTTTGCTACAGGCGATAATTGCAATCAACCTGGTTAGAAACGCAGATGATAATGCACAGGATAGCTGGGTGACTTATATCATGGATATTTTGGGCAGTGAGGGTAAAATCATCGCTGCGCTTGAAGATATGCAACCTTTCATAGGGGAGAATGGTGCACCTCAATATCTGATAGATTTACTATATAATACGAATGGAACTGCATTGGCAAAGCATATCAGGTCCTTGATCATGGCGTTGCCATCATGTGCGTTGACACATCAGCAGGCATTGATGGGAGCGATCTGTTCGACATTATTTACACCAGGGTATTTTGAAATGATGGAGGTGATACCTGTGATTGGTCATGCATTACGGGCATTGACTGAATTGGGGGAGAAGGATCCGGCGTTTATTACTGTCCATCATGAGGTGTTGTCATCATATGAAGTCCGCTTAGGAATATAGGTGTCAGAACTACTCCTGATATCTATAATCCTAAGCGGATCAATTTTTCAATGAAACTTTGAGTATTGAAAGCCATTTTAGGCTGCTTTCAGTACTCTGCTAAGCACATTCAGGTTGGCGATATATCTGTCAGCATGTTCCCTGTTTTCGATAAGCTCTGCCCAGATGATCTGACGATCAATTGCAACCTGAATAACTGGTTTGTTTTCTGCTGCAATAGTGCCTTCATCTACCAGTTGAGCGAATCCCGTGGCAATAACTGAAACGTCTAACGTATAGAAATAGTAATCGTCATCGAAATCCTTATCCAGGATGCCTGCTTTTATTTTTTCGCGATCCAGCAGTTGCTCGTTATAATCTTCCAGTTGTATTTCTCCTATACTTTCTATTACCCATTTCAGACATTCTATGGTAGGCGTACTGGGGTTTTCCAAGCGCCAGTCACGGTATTCTGCTAATGCGGTATCACCTTCGTCTGATCCGAACGGTGCGCATTCGTCAAAGTTGCTCCAGAAGAAATCTTCAGGAATGAGTGCTATTGCTTTTTTATGTGCATTTTCAATGTCGATGCCGTATTGTTCTTCGTTCATATTATGGGATTAAATATTTCGTTCCTGATCTCTGCGGAAAGCTGATAAATCGGGGACAGGTAGGATACTACCTGTTCAGGTGACATTACGCCATTCCAATCGTCATCAGTTTGAATTTCTAAAACGACTGTACCGATAATTGCATCATCTATATCTTCTGTAGGGCTGATAGATTCAGAGATGCAAAGTTCTCCCCATCTAAACCGAAAGTAGAACATTTTACCATTATCCAGTGTGCCTTCATATTGCGTAGGGAAGGCAGAACAGGTACGTTCAATCTTTACAATTACGGCTTTCATCTAACTTAGCGCTTTTGGGCCCCTGCAGGAACCTGACCTTGTTTAAAAGCTTTCTGTTGCTCTTTGTTAGCCAGGTCCATGGAGAAGTTCTCCCATTTACCATCGGCATTTAATACCGCACAGTTCCATTCACCATCAGCGTCATCAGGGAACTGCCATAAAATATGATAGCCTTCTTCGTTGGTAAATCCTTCTTCGTCAGCCTGTAAAATGCCCTTTACTTTTTCCCATATGCAAGTCTGGACAGTGGTGATAATATCGTAATTATCATCTTCCATAGCCATCGGTAATAATCTGAAGGCATAAATAACCTGTACACGGTCAAAGAAGTCATTCAGCCATTTGGCGGCGCTGGCTGGCTGAAAATCAAGGATACTTGCCCTGAATTCATCCAGTTCTTCTTTGCCCATCCCTTCTGCTGTGACCGCATCTCTTTCAATGACGGCTAAGCGTTTATTATCTTCGTTCTTTAATTCGATATGCGTCCATTTTTCGGGCTTCTCATTTTTAAGCGCATCCAGTTGAGCGTTAAGCCCGTCCTGATCCAGTGCTTCTAAAATGTCATCTAAATGAATATCCGGATTTTCCGTCCCGAGAATGCGTATATAGTAACTCATATTTGCGAAAGTAGAATGAAAGTTTTTTCCGGCCAAATGTCAGATAGGTATAAGGAGAGGATGGGAGGAGGTAGGTTGACAGGACTCAGTATCGTTATATAGTGTGTCTGTGGCAGATTGTTGATTATCTTGTAATGCAAATACTGTTTATTTTAGTATAATGGAATCTATTGTTCTTACAAAACAACAGGCGCGAAAGATCATTCTTGAAGCCGCCGGTCTTGCCCGGAAAGCACAGTTCGGGACTGGGGCTGAGGCTGTTTTTAAAGTAATTGATCATTTAGGGTTCGTACAACTGGATACGAACTTTGTCGTGGAGCGTGCCCATCATCATGTAATGGCGGCGCGTATCCCTGATTATCAGCTGGAGTGGTTATCAGATCTTTGTGAAGACGGCCGTGTTTTTGAATATATGACATCAGACGCCGGTTTTCTGCCTATGCATGACTTCCGGTTTTCACTGCCCGTAAAGGAGGCTTTTAAAGCGCAGAGTAAACCGTTTACCCAGGCTGAGCAAAAGCTGATGAAACAGATTATCGATCAGGTAGAGCGTGATGGGCCTGTTAAGGTAGGAGACTTTGAAAATGATCGCCTGGAAGCGAGTTCTGGCTGGTGGGACTGGCGCCCTGCAAAGGTGGCGCTTGAAAGGTTATATTTTAACGGGAGTCTGATGATCAGTCGGACGAAAGCCTTTCAGAAAGTCTATGACCTGCCGCTTAACCTGGTGCCACAGGAGACAGATATAAGTGTACCCACCGATGAAGAATATGCCCGTTTCGTTATCCGGCGTACCCTGGGAGCGCTTGGTATTTCATCCGCCAGGGAAATAGCCTGGCGTGCCCGCCGTGTGAAAGGAAATCTGGTTAAAAAGGAGCTTGAGAAGATGGCGAAGGCTGACGAATTGAAAAGTGTGACGGTGGAAGGTCTTAAAGGGCCGTTCTATATGCTGCCCGGTCAGAAAACGAATATAGAGTTATCCAATGAAGTATTTATCCTTTCTCCGTTTGATGTGTTAAATGTTTTCCGTAATCGTTTAAAAGACTTCTTCAATTTTGATTACCAGATTGAATGTTTTGTGCCAGCACCCAAGCGCCTGTATGGTTATTTTTCACTACCTATACTTGCCGGGGAGACCTTTATAGCCAGGATGGATGCCAAGGCGGATCGTAAGCAAAAGGAACTGATCGTACACAATCTTCATTTTGAAGCTGTTAATCTTGATAAAAGCGTAATTGAGAAACTGGTCCAGGCATTAAAAGCATTTGTTCAGTTCAATAAATGCCGGACGATCACATTCAGTAAGTCTAATAAGAAAACTTATTTGCAGGCAATCCGTAAAGGGTTATCTGAATAGGTGGATAATTGTATAATTTTCTGCACATAATGGAAGCAAAAGACCTAGATGTTTTAAGAAACGCAATACAACGCTTCTTAAAAATAACGGATGAAGAATGGGCATTACTGACACCACATATCCGATACCGCTCATTGGAAAGAGGGGAGAAATGGATTGACGAAGGACAAAGGGAACAGGATTTCGGAATCGTGCTGGAGGGCAATATGCGGCATTATTATATCCGTGACGGTGAGGAGAAAACAACCTACTTCTACTTTGAGCATCACTTTGTCAGTTCTTATATCAGTGCTATAACCGCTACACCGTCCAGGTTGACCATCGAGGCACTGACAGATAGCCGGCTGCTCGCTTTTTCCTATAAACATCTGCAATCCCTTTATGAGCAATCTCCCAAGTGGGAGCGGTTTGGGAGGCTTGTTGCGGAGTACCTGGCCATCGGATTGGAAGAACGGATGGCAGGATTACTCATTCTGAGTCCTGAAGAGCGCTATCTGGAGTTGTTAGAGAGTAATAAACAAAAGATCGTCGAGCGGATTCCCCAACATTATATTGCTAACTATCTCGGTATCACACCGGTGAGTCTGAGTCGTATCCGTAAGCGTGTCATAAAAAAATAGTTGGGCCTGTTTTTATTATCTTTTGTTAACGTTTGTAAGTTGACCGGTGTTCGATCTTTGTGCTATCAAAATATAGAACACTATGAAATATCTCTTACAAGCAGAAGCAATCGTTCCTTTTATACTGTCAGTTGTCTTACTTAATCTGCTACCTGTGCATTTTGCCTGGTGGGCCTGGATATTGCTATTTTTAGCGCCGGATATGGGGATGATCGGATATGTTGTCAATAATAAGGTCGGTGCATTTGTTTATAATCTCTTTCATCATCAACTTGTGGCGGTTATCGTATGGGGAATCGGACTATTCATCCAGCAGCCATATGTGGAAATGGTAGGGCTTATATTATTGGGACACAGCAGTCTGGATAGATTGTTCGGTTATGGTTTGAAAAGGTCAGAAGGATTTAAATTTACCCATCTTGGCATCTTGGGACAAAAGTAAAAAGCCGCACATCAGGCACCGTTCATTCAAGGGGACATATGAAAGCATCTATCTATATCAAAAGCATACAGTTTAATAGTGTCCGGCTGTTTCACAGAAAGTATGAATACCATTATATTCTGAAAAATAAGGAATATAGATAAATCATGACAAAAAGGCCAGGGATATTATCGCTGGCTTTTTTGCTTCTATAACGGCGATGTTGGGAATGAAGCACTGCTAGCAGAGCGAACTCAACGAAAATGAAGCAATTAATTATGCGACTCCTTTCAAAAACAAATATTTAAATTAGTGCGTTCTCCTTATTGTTACTATGTCAAAAAATAAGGTTTATGACTACCAGATTACCAGTACAGGCTGTTGCTACCGCTTTGTTTTCTGTATCGCCTGAACGCGTTTTTGATGCATTCCTCAGTACGGAAATGGTGGGGAAGTTTATGTTTGGTCCTCAGTTGCGCGATGAAGAGATTGTCAGTCTGAGCAATGAGCCATGGGAGGGAGGAAGTTTCTCTTATCTTGTTCGCCGGCAGGGCGAATTAATCAATCATATCGGTAAATATGTAGAGATCGCATATCCGCGGCGTCTGGTATTCACCTGGCAGATAGAGGAGGAAGGATCTGATACGTCAGAGGTTATAATAGAGATAGCTTCCATCATTGACGGATGTGAACTTACGCTAACCCATGAAATGTCCCGCAAATGGGAGGATTTTGCAGCACAATCCAAAGCTGCGTGGGGCAAGATGCTGGATAAGCTGACGGAAGTGTTACAATAAGGAGGGTTTTATGTTGATGACGCCCCATTTGTCGAGGGCTTAATGTACCTTAGGAGGCGAACATGGCCATCAATGAAGAATTCCCGTAATATTCCTTTGCATACTTTACCGGCATTGCCATTTCTGGCATCTGATCAGCGTACCGCATTTGGAGAACACTGGCCCAGTCACCGGATTGACTTTTATGCGATTGTCTGGTTCACTGAGGACAGTGGTGTTCATTTTATTGATTTTGAATCTTATCCTATCAGGGAAAATACGGTTTATCTGATAGGGCGGAACCAGGTGCATTCTATCCCATCTGAAGTGTTACCCAAGGCGAAGACAATTGTTTTTGCTGCATCGTTCTTTCATCGGATAGAAGAGCCATTTCTCCGACAACTGTTCCTGCCCTTTTCGAATGAGGGGATCCTCATTCCGGATCAGATGCACGAGGCCTTAGTGAATCTGTTTAATCTGATAGTCCTGGAGAATAAAGGGCATAATGAGCTTAAGCTGTTGCTGAAATATACAACCGCCTTTTTGTGGCAGCTGTATCGTTTCGCCAGTCATCAGTTATCCCTGCCGGCAGGCGAAGACAGCCGCATTATTCAATTGTTTCAACTGTTGGAAACGCATTATACAGAAGAAAGGTCTGCCAGTTTTTATGCGCAGCAGATTGGGTTAACTCCAAAACGGATCAATGAGATTCTACGGGAAAAAACGGGGATGACCATCAGTCAGTTGTTATATCAGCTTTTGCTTATTGAAGCAAAACGTGAATTGTTTCATGGTAACTTACCTATCAAGGAAATTGCCTATCAACTTGGTTTTGCCGACCAGTCTTATTTCGCACGATTCTTCAAAAAGCATACAGGGATCACACCAGAAGAATTCAGGGAAAAGGAGAGCCTTCGTTTTCGTGTGTAATTACAGCCAACTAATAATGTTCAGATTGTGCTAATGCATGTACAGATTGTGCTGCATTTACCGCCACTTTTCCGGGAACTTAGATCTATGGGGAGCGGTTCTCCGGGAACGGGGAATGGCTTATCTGTTAGCCGTCTGACGGCTTTTGTTTCACACATTAAAACATAGATAGATGGGACGTTTAAAAGATAAGGCAATTGTTATTACAGGTGCGGCTATGGGTCTTGGTTATGCAGCAGCATTAGAGGCAGCTAAGAATGGAGCAAAATTATCTCTTGTGGATTATAACGGGGAATCGCTGGAGAAAGCGAAAACTGTGATCCTGGAACAGTACCCGGATACAAAAATCATCACACTGGTTGCAGATGTTTCTGATGAGGCAGCGGTGAAAAGGTATGTAGATGAGACCGTGAATGCGTTTGGTACGATTGACGGATTTTATAATAATGCAGGTATTGAAGGCAGACAGGCGCCATTGATTGAGTACGACCTGGATGTATTCAGAAAAGTGGTCGATATTAACCTGATGGGTGTGTATTATGGCCTCAGGTATGTGATTCCCGTGATGCAGCAACAGGGATATGGAAGGATCGTGAATGTTGCTTCTGTAGGCGGTATAAGGGGCGTAATGAATCAGACGGCTTATGTGGCAACCAAACACGCAGTGGCTGGTGTTACTAAAAATGCATCACTGGAATATGGCAGATACGGGATACTGACGAACGCAATTGCCCCGGGAGCTATTCTGACACCAATGGTAGCAGAGGCATTTAAGCAGGTAAATCCGGCAGATCCGAAGAAAGCGGAGGCTGAATATGCACAGGCGAATCCTACTAAAAGACTTGGTTTGCCGGAGGAAGTGGGTAAGTTGGTGGTATTCCTGCTCAGTGAGGATTGTAGTTATGTAAATGGTCAGACTATCGCAATTGACGGCGGACAGTCTAACAGCTATGGAAATGTTTAGTCAGATAATATACTTATAGAACAGTGGCTTTTCTGGAGGGAGATGCTATGTGCATCAAAATAAAACCTGCTCATAGAGCAGGTTTTATTTTGATATCGGGTTATAAAGGTTGCAGACTTAATTGCTTATTCAACGGTACATTTCACGGTTGTTTTACCGTTGCAGGTTGCACTCATGGTCAGACCGGATACGTCAAATTCAAACTGGAACTGAATGTTGGAGTCAGATTGTTCTGCAATTTTTTTATTGATATCGAATATCATGGTACCGTTACCAGTACCAGCACCAGTGCCAGCGCCATTTCCTTTATTATCGTTCTGCACCATACTCATGTCCATGGTAATGTTCTGTTTCAGATCAAAGATCGCTTTACGATCTTTAATTTCTTTCAGTGTATACTTTGTAACGAGCATCATTTTCATTTCCGCCTGCGGAATCGGAAGGTTCATGGGTACTTCCATATCGAATGAATCGCCGATTTTCAGCTCTTCCGTAGGAAATTTAATACTTTGCTGCAGGTTATTCACCATCTGTCGGAGGGACATTTTCAAGGCGTCGTCCAGTTCTCCTTTGATGGTGTCAATGGAGATTTTTCCATCCCCGTTGGTGGTTCCTTCAATGACAGCATCTGCGAAAGGGTTTTCGTTTTGAACAGTTTCTTGTCCGCTAACAGACTGGCTCATGCTCATCTGATCAAACGTCATTGTCAGCGGCGTTTTTTTATCTGCCCGTTGCTGACCAGTCTTTGTTGTGTTCGCGAACTGTTGTTTCATATGCATCACAATAGGGAGTTGCATACCACTGGCATTTAACTGGTTGATGATAGCAGAATCGCCTTTAACTGTCATTTCCATATCCATGATGGTCGTCATCTGGGTTTTGTAGGTCTTGCCGGGATCCATTGAAATTTTAAGCAAAACTTTATTCTGAGCAGATACGAGCTGGGTAATGTTACCAAGGAGTAATAACAAGAGCAATCGATAGTGATTCATTTATAAATTGGATTTTCCCAAAGATGAAGAATTTTTAATAAAATCTCTGTTAAGCTATGTAGATGGGTGGGAATCCTTATTGAAAGGGGATTATTATAGCTTTTATATTATAATGTAGTTTGAAATTTAATATATTGGCGGCGTTAAAACCATCACCTCAAATAAAATGGAAAAACCCGCACACATTCCCGAAGGAGCATTTTATAATGAACAGGACAAAGAATGGCTCCTCGGAGAAACAAATGAAAAAGACCAAAGAACCGGCCTCTGGCGAAAATGGCATGAGCAAGGATATCTTGGGTAACAATTGAATATGGTGATGGTACTCCGCCATACCATGTGCAACGTTTTCACCCCGATGGTACACTGGCAGAAGAAAGCAACTGGTACGGGGGATCGAAATTCCTGGGTACTGTTCGTATGATAAAAAGCGATCACCCTACTATCGAACCATTTCCTCCTGGTGGTGCGGACAAAGCTGCTAACGTATGGATAGCAGAATTTGACTATATAGAAGAAGCAATTTACGAGGCGCAACGATATTTTGACAGAGAACATAATCCTGTTAGTTCTGATGGAGATCCACTGCCTGCAAAACCGGCCAATGTGCCTGTGCGTGCTCATTTTGTAAGAAACCAGTTTGCAGCTCCTTATTGGGTAATGGGCAACGTTGATGTTCGTATACCTGGTTTTATCGGCGAATATTTTTGAATGGAACCTGGATGGCAACCTGCTTACGACGAGACAGTATAGTACAGCCGGTGCGGTCATTGAAAATCATGAATATGATGGAGGGAAGCTATATCGGTGGCAGGGAAGGAGCAGCGGCAGATATCAGTTACAATGGATGATAATGAACGTTACAAACTGACAAAGTGGAATGCATTTATGGCTGTATCGGCAGACTATAAGGCAAAGACAAACAATACTGACTGGGATATTATTGTAGCAAAATTCAACCGTTACTACAACCAGTTTAATATTATGCAGCGATTGGAGGAGCAGGAAGTACCCGCCTATCTGCAGACCGAACTGGATAAAATAGACTGGGAAACGATACGGACAGCCATGGGAGGCGGCCAAAAGCTACCGCTTGGTATTAAAGGGTTGCTCTCCGAAGATCAGGCGATGGCAGATATGGGCGCGAGGATTATCTGGATGGAGATAGAGCACCAGGGAAGTGTGTACGAATCTACTTACAAGGTATCGGTTATACTGGCGCGCATGGTGCCGCATTATGATCACTTACCGGCAGTGCAGATGAGGCTGTACAGACATTTATATGATGTACTGGATCTGACCTATATCAGCGAGGATGAAGATCTCTATGAAGAACTGATTCATACCATTAAGTCACTAGAAGCCCGTCTGTTGCAGATGGCAGTGAGTGAAGTTTCGGATACTGCCCGTATGGCAAAGTATATCCTGGCATATACCGGCAGTACGGCAACGGAGCAATTCCTGATGACGGAATGGCAAAATACTACGCATACCAGCGAAAGAAGGGGATACGCTGTTTATTCATTATCTGATTTTTATGCCGTCAGACAGGAGAGCGATAAGCTGATCAATACTTTCGCTAAGGCTTTCACTACTGAGACGAATGCCTTTGTCCGCTTTGTGATGGCAGTGCAACTGACATCGCTGAAAAGGAAAGAAGCAGCAGATGCCTGGTTGTCGGAGTTGCTGCAAGTACTGACAAATCATGAAGATATTGAAGAGGATTATGTTAATATGATTCTTTTCATTGGAGGTATCTACGATATAGAGGAATACATACTGATCGTATTGCGTAAATCCCGTCCGGAAACATTGGAAACAATGTAGAGCCAATGATTGCTACCTTGCCCACGCTGAACTGGCAGCAACAGCTCACTTATCTCCGGACGATATTCGCTGTATTGTTTAAAGAGAAAACTGCATTAGAGAACATAACGCCTATAAGAAAGAAAGCATTGCTGGCAGCAGCGGAGGCTGTGGCGCAAGATCCTGGTTTCATTAACCGTAAAGAGGTTTTTGACGATTATGGGTTGCCTCATGATGTATATCAGCTTAGACAGCTGGCAAAATAGAGCGGCTATCAGGCATTAAACAGGCAGGCGCCGGAGGTATCACATCTCCCGGCGTTTGCTTTTATAGTCTTTTGGGAATCAGTTGTTCATGATTATGGGTGGACATCAGATGAATGAAAGTCGGATATGTGGATGATAAGTTGTGTTCCTGATAATAGGATAGTTTGGACGTAAATAAAACGTTGTAAATCAATCGGGATATTAGATTTTATGTTATATTTATAGTATGTCAAAATTCAAAGATGTTGTTGTAACGCTTTCAAAGAAGCACCCCCAAACCGGCGAACCCGCGCAAGCCGGACATTCCTTCGTTATTGGAACCTTAGGTAAGAAGACAGGCTTTTATGAGATTGAAACAGAGCAATTGAATAAATTAAAGAACGAAGATCTTCAGCAGGAGCTTTTCAAGTTGTTACACCCGCAGACTCATCACTAATAGATGAATAGGGCTTTTTATAAATTATTGTCGCAATAAGTGTATTGTGGCAAGGGATGTTTATGCGCCGGATTAATGGTCGTATTAGTGCATTTATGTATTTCTTTTGACCTTACGGCAGTGTACATTTAGCGCTCTATCTAATAGCTAAAAAGCGGGCCTATACATATGCATAGGCCCGCTTTTTAGTATAGTGTATAGTCCCAATTCAGTTCTCATTGTAAACGATGTTTAACTAAGCTGAGATGTCTCGTATTGAGTGACTATATTATGATTATTGTTTGTTGTAATGAAATCTTATGCCGTACACTTCGTTAACGCCACGTGAGCCAGACTCAATATATTGAAAGGTTCTTATGGTGTTGTCTGTGTTGAATACTGCCGGAGAGGTATAAGTGAAATCTTCGGAAGATTCAATATTAGTGATGTAATCAGCACGGATTGTTCCATTACCGAACATCTTGTCGTCAGGAGAGAGGAAGTTAAATAATGCTTGTCCGCCAATCATAGGGCACAGCGTCATATCTTCTCTCTGAGCCATCAATAAGCGATATCCTTCAGGCATTGCATTCAATGATGCATTAGCAGGAGAAACATCTGTTGAAGGGGTGATTGTCCGACGTGTTATATTTGTTCCTCCCTCTTTATACTCCAATTGCAGCGCGATTGATTTTACGCTTCCTGAACTCTCTCTTGTATATTTTACCGTATGAATAAAAAGGAGCGAGGGATGTAAACTACCAAATGATGATGTCACTGATGCGACTTTATCATTGGTATCATAAGTTACTTTCAATTGATTTCTGCCGGTACCCATCATTGATACATGTTCAATGATGATAATGCTGTCCAGGCGGTTGTTGATATATTGCAGATTGAAGGAGAATGTGGGTTCCGGATTATTTATGCCCAGTAATACGGTAGACAGTTTTCCGGCGTCGTTATAGATAAATGTATCAATACGACTGGGATTACTAAAGGAGCCTTCTATTATTTTTACCAACTCTTTTTTCTCATTATAAATAAGCGAGTCAAGATACAGAGGAGCTTTTTCAGGATTGGCGGCGGTGTCACTAAGCGGTTTGAAATACTGCACTTTAGTCAGTAAATTAACTTTAGGTGTGGTATCGTCCGGTGTTTCTCCTGGAGGGTTGGTTTGGCCTGGTGAAGGTTTATCATCTTTCTTACAGGCAGTTAGCAGTGTGATACATGACATTATCAACAGCACAGATCCGAGTTTAACAAATTTCATAGATATTATATTTAGGAGGTGCAAATGTATAAAGATTTGATTATGTATCAAAATGAATAGATATTGTTGTTTCTGGATTAGGAACTTAATAGTTATTATGGTGTTTGTTTTTTTAATATTCAGTATTAGAGGATACGTGAAATGAGCTTATGAAGATTATCAATGCTGTATAAATCCTGTAATTTTGGATTGATTTCATAAATCGTATAATTTCATTCAATATGAATGTTAATAAGTCTGACATCCCGATTTACCTTCAGGGAGAGAAGTATCTCGTAAGTCTGAGGTGGATGTGAGGCGCGAATCGATATAATAATGGTGCGACACGGTATAAGAATAAATATTTTTTCCACTTATTAATTGGAAGAGTGAAGGGGGCTGCGCGACTTGCATAATAATGTTTGCTCAGAGAAGATTGTTTTGTAGGAATAATAAAGGGCTGGTTCTTTTGAACCAGCCCTTTATTATTCTTTTCTATCTTGATGTTGTTTTTCAACATAGTAGACACCTTCTTTTATATTTAGACGCCTTCAGGTATGAGAACTATCTTACCAATATGTTGATTGCGTTCTAATGTGCGATGGGCTTCCACTACCTCAGTTAGTGAAAACTTGGGTCCGATGACCGGTTTAAGCTTCTCATGCTGAACGCCGGTTTTTACAAAGGCGATCGCTGCGTTGATTTTCTTTGCGTCCATCAATGTATCGGTCATATCATAACCGGTAATAGAGATCTTTTTTAGTACGACTCCCAGCATAGGCCATGGTCCTGGTTCCAGATCGAGCGCGCCGTATGCAAACACCTTCGCATAATTTGCAGCTGCGTTGATAAGGAGTTCAAACTGTTTGCCTCCGACAGCATCCAGGATTACATCTGCACCTTTACCGTTGGTTATTTTGAGGACTTCTTCTGATATATGCTGTTCAGTTGTTACAATAATGTGTTGCACGCCGAGATCTGAAATGGCCCGTTTCTTTGATGGAGTGCTAGTTAATGCAATGGGAATACCACCTAACAGTTTGATGGTTTGAGTGATAGCGTGTCCTGTGTTACTGGATGCTGCATTGTACAGCACATACTGGCCAGGCTTCAGGTTTGCACTATCCACCAACATGCCATAGGCAGCAAGGTAACTTACCCATAATGCTGCAGCCTCTTCGAAAGTCAGATTAGATGGGTGTTTCTCCAGGCTGGCTGCCGGCAGTATAATAAGATCTCCGTATGTACCATAATCATGATTGGAAAATTTTGCGATAACGCTCACAACATCTCCCGGAGCGAAATCTTTTACCTGGTCGCCAACAGACTCGATAACGCCGGAAGCTTCAAAGCCTAAGAGTGAAGGGAAGATAGGTTGTTCGGAAAAGTAACCGCTTCTGAAGAATGAGTCGATACGGTTTAAGCCGATTGCTTTCACCTGGAGCCGCACTTCCTGTGGTCCGGGGGCAGGTACATCGACATGTTCAACTTTTAATACTTCTGGTCCACCAGCCTGATGGAACCGTACGCCTTTTTTTTGTCTTGTTTTTATTTCCATTATTTTGGATTTTCTGCAAGTTTAGCAGCAATACAGTAAATTTGTACTGTTACCAACCGAATGTCCGGTACGTACAAAAATGTTCGTAATGGCTAAAATTAAAGCTACTTCTACCAATAATTTAAACAGACAGCTCTTCCTGGATTGTAGTCTTACCTATGCTTTGCAGTTGGTCGGCGGGAGATGGAAACTGCTGATTTTGATGGAGCTAAGTTCAGGGGCTAAGCGCTATAATGAACTGAAGAAGAACACACCCAACATCACTGAACGAATGTTGACATTACAGCTACGCGAATTAGAGGCAGATGGTTTGGTGGTGCGAAAGGTGTATGCGGAAGTACCGCCCAAAGTGGAGTATACACTAACGGCTATCGGTCATGAACTCACACCCATCTGTATGCAGTTACATGGTTGGGGGGAGCGTCATAAGGACAACGCGGCATCTAAGATGCAGACGGTAGCTTTCGATGCTGTTTCTGTCTGCAAGTAGTATTGATTTAATTGTCTGAGTGGCTGTTTCAAAAGTATTGAGCAGCCATAACGAGTACGAATGGTATCAGAAGAAGTACATTGTCAAAATATAGATCACTGCAAGAGGAATGATAACCGTTCTGGCTATTTGTCTATATCCAATATAGGCGCCAAAATAGTCCGCTAACGGATCTATGCATAAGCAGTATGCAAAAAATCCCCTTATCATCACCGGTATCAGAAAACCGTCGATGCTACCATTATTTTTGAAATAACTGTATACCATGCCTATGTGAATGACCAGAGAGAACAGTTGTTCCACATAAATGTAGATCCAGCCCCACAGTTTCTTTGGTTTAGACAGTTTATAGAAGGCCAAGGGGATGTAGAATAGTGAAAAGAATTTCAGGAACAAGTAGAGATTTAAATGACAATCTTTACAGTGTATATAATCGTCTAGTATAATGAGTGTTCCTGCAATAGACCATGAATAGAAAATCACAAGGAGAATCACTAGGAATTTTACCCATATAAGGGGATTGTCTTTTCTAATAGAGTATATAATAGGTTTCAATATGGAGGCATTAAAGGCTTAAAATAATAAATTTATGTATTATTTTCAATCTATATGATTGTTTAGCGTTTAGGGTCGTTGATGCAATTCGCTTTTCAAATGATCGAATTGTGCAAAATGAGTACAGATCCTTCTAAATAAAATATTATTAAGGTATTGAAAAAGATCAGCAGGTAGATTACCTGCACGAATATTTATCAGCCGGAGTTGTTGAAAATAGAAAACGTAAGGAGATGCTTTCATATTCCGCAAAGCTGTTATAGCAAAGAAGCCGTCTCAATAGTAGTGAGACGGCTTCCTGATTTATATAGTAATTGGTAACATCTGACCAGCACAGCATGTACTGATTATAGGATTAATAAACGTATGCGACTATCGTCGGGAAAGCATAGCCAAGTGCTCCACTTCCCAATTCGTTCCAGTTGGTTGTATAAAAGTATACCTGATTTTGTGAATTGTAGTATCTATACAGCGGGCGCGTACCTGGTACCTGTGTAGCGTATACATAACATTGTACCCATTGATAAGCCCAACCATCTCTTCCGTTTCCAAATATGCTAAAATCCGTAGTATAATAGTGATCTCCTAAGCCTGCATGATAATATCGAATCACCAATACGTTGACGGAGATTACTTTCCTCTCCATTTTGCTGATTGCTTTTCTCATAGTGTTCACGCGCTGACTGCAGTGACATAATAGCATCACCACCAATGATAAACTCTTTGCTGGAGTCTATATATTGGATCTTAGCTTCTGAGACTTTAATCTTTCCACATAAAAATGACTTTAGGGTCTCTACTTCCTCAGATTGTGATACAATTTTCTCAGCGTTTTGTACTTCTTTGTTACAGGCTACAAACAGGACGCTACAACTCAACAATGCGAATCCAAACTTGACAACAACCGCAAGTGGATTTCTTTTTTAAGCATAAGGATATTTTTCTGAGGTGCAATTTTAAATAAATTATTTATCAACGGACTAAACTATTTTAGCATATTGTTATTTCTATCGAACTTAATTTATATCTTAAACCTATGGGACTATTTCTTACGTATTCTATTGTTCAGAATAATCATCAACAGGAATTAATCTCGGAAATCAGAGATTATGCATTAGCAAATGGTGGCGGGATTCAAGCAGCAGATGTGAACTGGAGTGATGATAACTTTTGTGCTGTTTCATCCAGTGACAACAAAACAGTCATTACGTATCCTTCACATTTTACAGAGTTTCTCTCATTTTCAGCGCAGCTTTCTCAGCATTTGCAGGCACCAGTTTATACATTTCATATACATGATGGCGATAAATGGGTATTATATACTTTTGACAAGGGAAGATTGATATCAACGTTCGATCCTATTGATGAAGATGAAAGTCACGGTTTTGATTTGCAGCGGTTCTGTACAGATTTAAATGTGCAGATTAGTGATGTTGAGAAATATTTTGTTTATTGGAATAAGAAGAATAGTGGAATAAGTGCGTATAGGGAAGATGCATACCCTTATGGTGATTGTATGCAGGTATTTGATCTTACTTTAAAAATAGGACTTACCTATGCTAATGTGATCAATTATGAAAGGAAAGGTACAAGTTTTAAATTGTGGACTAAGACTTTGCGACTTGAACCGGCACCTGGATTAACACTGTCAGATATTAAAAAAACAAAGCGTTATACCAAGCATCACCTGAGACTATTACCTGCTGAAATTGAGACTATTCTCAAAATGGACTTTAATTATTTTTTAGAGAGTATATTAACACGGGGATATTGTAAAAATTGCTGGCCTGCCACTGTGGCGATGGAGGACATAGATTATTATCTTTCCATCGACGAGCTGATAATTAAATATACGGGCCATTGTAAGTCTTGTGGTAAGCAAGCTGGCGGAGCCTGGGGAGTACAAGATCTTGCAGCTTTGAAAATAGTGCTGGATAAATAGACTGAGTGCATAAATTTCCGATGCCCGAGTACAAATTGAATAGATGAGCCTCGTTTTAACTGTTTTAAAGACAAAGCTGACTATAACAATGTACCCAGCAAGTGCCACAGGTACTTGCCGATGCAGTAATGAGTTAACAATTGGCTTATAAAATAATATCTGCTATACCTTGTGCAATAATCGCTGGATTACTCGGTTCTGAATTTGTAAGTATGATAATCGCGGTGCGCTCATCAGGGAACCTGAAATACTGAGACCTGAACCCAGGTAACGAACCACCATGAAAAACTGTCTTCCGGTTCTTATACCTGGTAACATACCACCCATAACCATAGCTCTTATCAATGTCATTTGTTTTTGCCAGGTCCTGCCACATCTGCAGCCATCTTTCTTTTGAAAGTATCTTTCCTTCCTGTATCAGCATCTCCCATTTCAACATATCATCAATAGTCGATAGAAACGCACCACTAGGTCTCAAAGCTACGTAATTCAACGCATTAGTGATGGTATCTCCACCAAGACGTACATACCCGCCTGCCCTGTTATAAACAAGATTATCCAGTGACGTTACCTGTGTTGTCAGCAATCCATTTTTTTTGAAGATCTCTTTCTGCATGTACTCAGAAAAACTTCGTTTATCTGTTTGCCTGATAATGTCAGCCAATATAAAATATCCCAGGTTACAATACTGCCATTTGCTACCTGTAGGAAAAACCAGTGAATCCTTATAAGCGGCCCTGATAAGTAAGGAATCTGGTTGCGCAGCCATACCGTCGAAAATAGGAGATTCCCTTACCAGACCGGATGTATGATTCAACAGATGCCGGATAGTGATTGCAGACCAATGCGATGGTGCATCCGGATAAAACTTCGTCACCGGGTCATCTAACTTCAATTTACCTTCCTGTGTCATTTTCATGATAGCCACCGCGATTAGATGTTTACTCACAGAGCCTAGTTTAAACACCGTTTTCGTCGTAACCGGGGTATTTAGTTCCAGGTTTGCCTGTCCATACCCCTTCGCTTTTATAACTTTTCCGTTTTTTATTACGCCCACCGCCAGGCCGACTATCTGTTGCCTTGTCATGGCATTCTCGATAAATGTGTCGATCCTGTCTTTTTGAGCATACAACCCAGCAGGAAAGAGGAGCAATAGTATGATTAATAACCGCATTTGGGTAGGAGGATTACTTAATAAAGATGGCATAAACAAAGGATTTCTATAAATTTATGCAAATAAGCTAGGAATACCACTACTCAATTAATCGCTTACTGTCAGATTGAGTTTTAACTTCTACAGTTAAAGAGATAAGCACACTTTAGCTTTGAAAAATCATCAGAATCGAGATCCAATTCTATTTTTCTATGTTAAATACTAATGGGCCTAATTTGTCGTCCGTAAAAAAACGAGTGTCCAAATTAAGGACTGGTTCATATCCGCAGCAATACAGCTTTGCATTAAGCTCATCTGCCAATACTCTTACAGCGCATTGTAAACCCACGATTGAAAATTTTGATTGATCAAAATAACTTTCAGGAAAGTCAATACTTAAATCGTAGATATTACTATACTTGTATATTTGAATTCCACCATAGGGAAGTCACAATTCAAGTAATTTAAAATCGGAAAACCTAAAATAAAATGAATCGCCCGTTGAGCTATCCATAAGCTGCTTCAGTTCAAGTGAAGACGGCAATTTATCTGTAATATCAGCGTCGATAGATGTACCACGAAGGAACAATAAATTACTTCTATTCGCCAAAGCTGAAAGGAATGTAATAGTCCTTTCGATTGAAACATGTTCTAATAAAATTTCAATATTTTCTGCCATATCATTTTAATCAAAAAATCCTTTAAATGCCCCATCCAGATTAAGCTTCAATCCACGGCGATCGCCAACTTTTTTTTCAAAAAATGTATCCCTTGATCACCACTTTTTTTATGGACAAAACTCTCCAGGTGCCCTCGTTATATCTTCAAAATGTTTGAGTGCTATGTTATGGTATGACAGGGCTGATGGGATAATTATCCGAATATTCCTTTTAAAAAAAGCACGAATTCCGTTGTAATTCGTGCTCCTGATCTTACCAGTGTCCAGTTTCTGGTTACTATTTCTCCGGTTGACTGTACTTCCCAGCGCCTATGCTTAATGCATAAGGCAACCTTATGACCACGTATGGGAATGTCCTGTACTTGTATTTCTGGTAGAAAACTCTTTGAGTGCAGTGATTGATCTTTGTATTCCTCTGGGACAATATTTTTCTCTTCCAGGAAGATATTAATTTCTTTAGAATCCTTTGTGGTATTGGCTAACTCGAAGTATTCCAAGATGCCTTCTGGAAGCATTAATTGTATTAACTGGCGGTAATTCTGATCCAAAATGTTGATTTATACAGCAAAACAACAGCTTTTGATCTAATCCCCCAAGTTTTCAACTTGATCCTTTTCAACTTGATCCATAACCATGCCCAGAGCGGGCTCAGACGACTATAAAAAGCAAAAGGTCGGAGATATCTCCGACCTTTCCGCTTTAGTGCCCAGTAGCGGTAGATTATCGATTGCGCTGTGCAAAGTCCGTGAGGTGGGGATTTATAAATGAAACACCTCGAAATTACCCGGCAGGTATTTAATCCTGTCCGACAAGGTCTAGTCAACCACCGGAAGCGAGTCTTGCGTAGTCATTAGAGATGATGGCACGAAGCGTAGACAGCGACTGCTGAAGGTATGCTATTGAGCCTCGAAACTGTCCTAGACGTTGAAGCTTTAGTTGTTCGAAAAGCTAAGGCAACATCAAACCTGCGTTATAGACGAGTGGGGGTGATTCGACCGGGGTCTAAGAACATATCAAAGGCAGACAGGGGTAATACGGGAACACAGGAGAGCCTAACGTCTCCAAACGAAAGTCGGTTGTTAATGGATTGACCGAGCAAGAATAATCCAGGCTTCCAAGGTTTATATCGTCACCTTGTTAAGCGCCAAGAAAAGGCGATATCGGGAGGTATCCGCGCCGAGAGAGATCGAAGGTAAGGAGAAGGACGAAGGCAGTCTTAGCATCCTCATAGTACCGTTAGAAGGGTGGGAAATCAGCTCTATGAAAGCCACTCAGTAGGGAAGGGGGATGTCTGTTTACGGAACTAGCATCTTAGCAACACTAAATGTACCAGAGACATGAAAGAAGTGTTAACAGTAGAGATGCAGATAGCGGCCCGGGCAAGGAAGTATCCGGGAGAAGCGCTGACAAACCTGCACGAGTTTATTGACATCGGGCTATTGCATGACTGCTTCGATTCCCTGAATAAGAAGGGATCAAGCGGAGTAGATGCAGAGAAATGGACTGACTACAATAAACAAAGGAATGAGAGAATCCCAAAGTTATTGACGGCCTTTAGAAGCGGTAACTACCGTGCACCCAACATCCGGCGGGTATTTATACCTAAAGGAGATGGAAAGCTACGTCCGCGTAGGTCTTCCAACAGTGGAAGATAAGCTGTTGCAGACGGCTGTATCGCGTGTACTGACACCAATATATGAAGGGATATTCTATCATGAATCGTATGGATTTAGGCCCGGCAAATCCCAACACCAGGCAGTAGAAGCACTGTCCAGAGAAGTGAGCATGAACCGGATGCGTTATATTATAGACGCAGACATGCAAAACTACTTTGGTAGCATCAACCATGGCTGCCTGCGAGAGTTCCTTGACCTGAAGATAAAAGATGGTGTGATAAGGAAAATGATAGACAAGTGGCTGAAGGCAGGTATACTTGAGAACGGTCAGGTAGTGTATCCTACAGAAGGTACTCCTCAGGGAGGTAGTATATCACCGTTACTGAGTAACATTTACCTGCACTATGTACTGGATACCTGGTTCAAAGAGCAAATCCAGCGATTACTAAAGGATGACAGCTTTATGATCCGTTATGCAGATGACTTTTTGTTGGGATTTACCAACAAGGAAGATGCATTGCGAGTGATGAAAGTTCTACCCAAACGATTAAGTAAATATGGGCTGACCCTGCATCCAGACAAGACCAGATTAATAGACCTGGACGATGATGGAGAAGGTCATCCCCGTACCACGTTTGACTTCTTAGGTTTTACTCATTATATAAGTAAAAGCCGAAATGGAAAGCGTATCCTTAAGCGTAAAACAAGCAGTAAGAAATTGAATGGAGCTTTGAAACGGCTAAGTGACTGGATCAAGTTCTATCGACATAAGCTACCCATAGCTGAACTTATAGAAGCACTGAACCAGAAGCTACGTGGCCATTATGGCTATTATGGTATAACATTCAATATCAGGAAGCTGCATACGTACTATAACCGGACTAAATGCCTGCTCTATAAATGGCTAAACCATCGAGGAGGCAAACGTGTCTGGACATGGGCTAAGATAGCAAAGCTAACTATGGAATGGATACCCCTTATAAGACCGAAGGTCTATCACAGTTATCAATTAGCGAAGCCGTAAACAGAGGAACCGTGTGCAGGAAAGCTGCTCGCACGGATCTGTGGGGGAGCGGGGAGGTAACGATCCGCTCTACCCGGAACCAAATTGTGTTGATTATTAAGAGATTAATTATTTAGACTTAGTTGTTTGATACTTTATTTAAAGTTTAACATCGGATTAACTTACCGGAGTCAACAGGGGAGTAATTTTGCAGGATTCATCCAATTGTATGACTATTTTTGAATAAGGAATATCAAGCGTGGCTTTCACAAATCAAATACAAAGTTCAACAGGCACAATTAAGAGCAGCTCAAAATTTCAACGTTGCTCTGATTGAACTATACTGGGAGTTGGGAAGTGAAATTGTAGCACGACAGAAAGATTTCAAGTGGGGAGATAACTTTCTTCAACAACTTGCAATTGACTTGAAATTGAGTTTTCCTCAAATCAATGGGTTTTCTCGAAGGAATTTATATACAATACGGCAGTGGTATTTGTTCTTCTCCCAACAGTTTGAATTTGTGCCACAGCCTGTGGCACAATTACCGTGGTCATATCAAAGGCTATTGATTTCCAAGGTAAAAGATATAGATATCGCCATTGTTTATGCAAATGCCACCCATAAGAACGGATGGTCTCGTGATACCCTTGAGACAAATATTAGTAGAAATTACCATTTAAGATTAGGTAAGTCTGACCATAATTTTGAAGTGGCGCTTCCCAAACCACAATCGGATTTAGCGCTCGAAAATATTAAAGATCCATATCATTTTGATTTTCTGGGATTGGAAGATGATGCACAAGAACGTGAAATCGAACAGGCATTGACCCAAAAGATAACAGATTTTATGCTTGAACTCGGAAAGGGGTTTGCATTTGTTGGTCGTCAATACAAATTGGAGATAAATGAAGCCGATTATTTTGGATTTGCTTTTTTATCATCTTCATCTTCGATGTTTTGTAGTAATAGAATTAAAAGCAGGTAAATTTAAACCAGAGTATGCCGGCAAACTGAATTTTTACTTATCTGCTGTAGATAGCCAATTGAGACATTCAACTGATAGCCCATCAATTGGTATCATTTTATGTAGAATGAAAGATAAAATAGAAGTCGAATATTCACTTCGCGACCTAAATAAACCTATTGGTGTGAGTGCATTTGAATTATCCGAAATTATTCCGGAAAATTTAAAAACGCAACTTCCTACAATTGAGGGAATGGAAAATAGCTTGTTTGATTAATTGCAATAATAAAAGTCGAAAATTTTTATTATGCTGAACGAAAAAATATGTCCTTTAAAAATTATTGAAATTTTAGCAGTTTTCATAAGGATCCTAAACATTTGTGTATTCCGGAGATGCTGACCAGCAGAACGGTATCTTGACCACCCGCTTTGACAAAACTTAATTCCTGCCGAAGGCAGGCCTTCCATACTTTTTGTGGAAGTGTAAGTACCCCGTTTAGCAAACAGTATTCTTCTGGAGAATCGTTTCTTCAAGAACCATGTTTTTCCACTCTTCTGGGGTAAGATTATTTAATGCTTCATGTGGTCTACGCTGATTGTATTCTTCCAGCCACTCCTCTGTTAACTCTCGTACCTGGTTAAGGTCAAAAAATAAGTATGCATCAAGAACAGCCTCACGATATAGACGGTTAAACCTTTCTATATATCCGTTTTGCATTGGCTTACCTGGCTGGATGTATTGAACGATGATATTATTCGTTTTGCACCATAGGCAAAACTTTGTAGAAGTGAACTCCGGTCCATTATCTACTCGTATACTATTCGGCTTACCACGTGTTGTCAATATTCGGTCCAGTACCCGCGTAACCCTCTTGGCAGATAGGGATGTATCGATCTCAATAGCCAATGCTTCTCTTGAACAGTCATCCATTACATTAAAAGTCCGGAAGCGTCTATTACCAGTCATACTATCACTCATAAAATCCATACTCCAACTAACGTTAATCATTTGTTGCCTGATCAGTGGTTGCTTTATCCGGGCGGGTAATCGTCTTTTCCCTTTCCTACGTTTGTTGAGTTTTAATAGCCTATAAACACGGTAAATCCGTTTATGATTCCATTTATGGCCTGCCCTCCGCAAATAAGAGGATAGCTTCCTGAAGCCGTAATTAGGATGCTTAAAAGCCAATTCCTGCAATGCAATAATAACTGCATTATCATTCTTACGGCTATTGTAATAGAATTGAGATCGTGGAAAGGATACAAGTCTACAGGCCCTACTCACAGAAATACCTTCTTCACTAACCAGCTCATGCGCTATTTGTCTTTGGGTGGCAGGGCCCAGCCTTTTTTTGTGAAGAGATCTTTAAGAAGTTGATTATCCAGGGATACATCAGCATACATCCTTTTCAGACGCGCATTTTCTTCTTCTAGATCTTTCAAACGCCTTACATCTGAGGCTTCCATACCTCCATAACGACTCTTCCAATTATAGAAAGTCGCTTCTGAAATGCCGTGTTGTCGGCAGATCTCTTTGGTCGGTATCCCGGATTCTTGTTGTTTAAGGATAGAAACAATCTGGGATTCTGTAAATCTTGTTTTTTTCATGATGAACAGATTAGTTTAAAATTAACACTTTTATCTAATTTTAAACTGTCTGCCGTTAAGGGGTACTTACAGCATATAAAATATGCTATTCATAAACAATTGTAGATGTAAAAAAGTTTACGCTTCAAAAAAAAGAGGGAAATGAATATTTCTATTTAAATAAAGGATGGAGTTGTGGCGTTAGGTCAATTTGCCTGTTGTCTATACTTAATATAATAAGTAAGTGTATTCACGCTCATCTCATTATATTTACTATCTCAACGCCCACATTTTAAATGAATAAGTACGTAATAGATAATAATAAAGCCTAAATCAAAAACGCCGGAGATATTATCTCCGGCGTTTTGCGTTTGTGCCCAGAACTGGAACGGTTCGGACTCTGAATATCAATTAGTTGCAGAGATTGCTTGTCAAAGATTTAGAACTCGGAGGAAGATTACCAGTTCTAAATGCTTCCTAACTCATTCTACCTATCCCAACAAATATAAGTAAAAAGGTTTTTTGCTATCATAAATATAACAGCCTGCCAATCCGCCTTCAATACTAATCAATTGCAGTAAATTCTGTAAATACTGAAACTTACCATTTGTTTGCAATAATGTACATCAATTTATTCTTCATCTTTCGTCAACTTTGCATCGAAATAAAAAAAGTATATCATTTGAATGTCTAATGCCTATTTAGTTATAAGAGAGAGGTCACCTAATTATGGGTGGCCTTTTGACCATCCCATATACTATATAAGTAATGCATCAAATTTCAAATTAAATTATCGTTCAGTGGCATGAAAACACAATGGAATAAAGTTATTATTTTATCAATTGCTCAATCACTTTTCCAAACTTCATCAATTATAGTTTTTACTATATCAGGCATGGTGGGGCTGAACCTTGCATCGAATAAAAGTTTGGCAACATTACCTATTGGCATGATGTCATTAGGGACAGCTATGATGATGATTCCAGCTTCCTTTATTATAAAGAAAATTGGTCAGCGAAAGGGATTTATGTCAGGTATTGCATTTGGTCTTAGTGGTGGGTTATTAGCATCTTATGCAATCGTTAGGGGTTCTTTCCCGCTATTTGTTATGGCTAACATGATGATCGGATTTTATCAGGGGTTTTCTCAATATTACCGATTTGCAGCTGCTGATGCAGTAACAGATGAGAATAAAGGGAAAGCAATCTCGTTTGTACTTGCTGGAGGGGTAGTGGCAGCTATAGCCGGGCCTAACCTTGCCAGATTTACACAGCATGTAGGACCAGTACCATTTGCTTACTGTTATTTATCTATAGCGATTTTGAGTGTATGTGCGTTGGCTATCATATTTAATATACAACAGCCAAAGGTTTCATTGCAAAATATAGTGGAGGATTTACAACCAGCCAGGTCTCTGAGGGAGATAGTTTTCAACAGGCTTACAATTAGTGCACTGATTTCATCTGCAGTGGGTTATTCGGTAATGAATATGGTAATGACGGCCACTCCATTGGCAATGCATCATTCCGGACACAACAGTGATGATGCAGCTATGGTGATACAATGGCATGTCTTGGGTATGTTCGTACCATCATTTTTTACCGGTACGCTGATAAAAAGATTCGGTGTACATAGAATCATCATCACCGGTATTATTATATTATTTATACATGTGTCATTTGCAATATCAGGTACCGATTTTATGCATTTTGTTTCTGGTCTTATTTTGTTAGGAATTGGCTGGAATTTTATGTTTATAGGTGGTACAACATTACTTACGCAGGCATATCGGCCACAGGAGAAAGCAAAAACCCAGGCAATGCACGACTTCTTTGTATTTACCGTTATCAGTGCTTCTGGCTTTTCCGCTGGTAACCTTCTAAATGCTTATGGGTGGAAGGGAGTTAATCTGGCTGTCATTCCTTTGCTGGTTATTTCGCTAACTACCATGGTTATTAATAGCATTAGAAAAACAGGTACGCAACCAAGAATACAATGAATATATGAGAGGCTGTGTATTATACAGCCTCTCATATTTAAAGTGATTATACTCCCAATGTTTTCATTATATTTTTCGCTACCATAACAGCCCCTTCCATATAGCCAGGATAATGAGGTGAACTTTCTGTTGCACAGAAAAAAAGGCGGTCATCCATATATCGGGATTGTAGTAATGGATGTCCATTATTTAAATGCCGTAACCTGATAATTGGATTACCTGAAAGTAAAAATTTACCTGTCCAGATTTTATCTTCGTATAATAACGGATATAACGCCCGATCTCCATAGTTGTGAGCTACTTGTTCCAGGACCATCTTTTTACGTTCTTCCTGACTAAATTGTTGCGCCTCTTCGTGCAAAAATCCGGTAAACCCAAATTTATTACCTTCATAATTTGTATGGTCATACATTTCTGTTATAATACCAGCATTGCTATAAATCATGCCTGAAAAACCCGCCTTTCTCCAGAATTGTTGATCATACTCAAGTATAAATTTAATGGACCCTGCCATCCACGTTTGTATCCTGGGCATAATTGAAAGTAGGTTTTCAGGTAATGAAGGCTCAAATTTTATATCGGATCCTGCGAGTTGTGGTGGTAAACATAAAAATATATACCGGGCTTTATAAATTCTATTGTCTGTTGTCTCCGCATATAGGTATTCGTTTTTAGCAGAAATTTTACTGACTTTTGTGTTAAGTTGTATAGTATTTTTTTCCAGCTTCCCCATGAGGTTTTTAATGAGGTTCTGCGTACCACCTGCCAGCCGATAGGAAGGAGATGTTTCTTCTGGTACATAAAATTGCTGGGGTGGTTGATCTGGCCGGGTATAGAACAAGGAAAGACCTGTATTATATTGCGGAAACTTATGAAGGCCCAATTCATCTAATAGTTCTATTAAGTTGATATGTGCATCTGAGAACCAGGTGGCTCCTAACTCCATCGGTGTACCTAAAGTACCGTTAACTGTTTTGATTCTGCCACCTGTTCTATCGGCCCCTTCCAGGATTAGTGCGTTAATTCCCTTTTTTTTTAACAAATAAGCTAAAGTAAGGCCACTTAATCCACCACCTATAATTAAGTAATCATATTCCATTGGTAAAAATTATATTAGCAAATGGCATACGGAAGTACTCCGTATGCCATTCAAGGTGCAAAAACCAATTATTTCAATCTCAACATTCTCATGTAGAAATTAAATTAGCTATGGCTGTAGATAAATTGAAATTCTTTTTCAATTCTGGCATCAATCGTATTACCCACATGACATTGCTTCTTTGCTGCATTTTCAATTACTTCCCGCTGTTCTGCCGAATAATCATCTTTAAAGAACAGTTTGATATTAATTTTCCCAACGCCACTTCCTGTCGTACTCATTTCATAGGTAATTTCACTTTTTGAATTGTTTACTTCAAAAAGTTTCGTTTGAGCTACGTAGTCAATGGTCCCTAATAAACAGCTGCCATAGGCGCTGATTAACAGATCTACCGGAGAAAATTGAACAGCATTTACTGTTATAGGGTTGTCATTCAGGGGTGCTTCTGTAGTGGCTTTGAATTTTCCCTGATAAGCAGTTGAAATTACATTTGACATAATATGAGTTTTAAAGAAATAATTTTAAAATTAACCGGCATTAAGCCAGATTAACACCGGTATTGTGTAACAGCGTATACACTACAAATTTGAGCTTTAATAGCATGCCTGAAAATGGAAATAACTGAAAAGAGCTGGTAATTTTAAGTTATAAGGTCACATTATGGATTTGCGAAAATCAGTTGGCGAAAAACCTGTTTGCCTTCTGAAGTATTTTACAAAATAGGATGGGTCATCAAATCCTAATCTATATCCAATTTGATTGACATTTAAACTTGAATGTAATAATAAACGTTTTGCTTCCAGAATGATTCTTTCCTGAATCATTTGTAACGGTGTTTTGTTGAGCACCAAACCAATCAGGTCAGAAAGGGTACGGGATGATATGCTCATAAATTTAGCATATTCAACGATCGAAAGACCTTTGGTGTAATTTTCGTTAATAAGATTAACAAATTTAATTACCTGCATTCTTTTTTCGTCAACCGTAAAAAGCGGCTTGCCGGTTCTTTTTTCAAATTCATACTTGCATCGCTGTGTCTGTACCAGAAATGCCATTAGATATATTCTTATCAATTCATCTTTGCCAAATGACAATGCACCTTCCAATTCTTCCTTAATTAAACCAATATACTTTTCAAGTTGGTGCTTAATGCCACTACCAATACAACAGGCTGGCTGCTGGTATGGATTGTTAAATAAACTGCATTTTAAAAAGAAGGAAAACTCACTGGCATCCGGTAATAGATATGGCTCATTAAAATGTATTAATATACCTTCATAATCGGAGTTTTCATCAAAATAATGTACTTGATTGGGAGCAATAAAAAACATCGCATTTTCAAACACATCATATACTTCAAAATCCACAAAATGTTTTCCCTGACCGGATTGAAACCAGATGATCTGGTAAAAACTATGAATATGTGGTTTTGAAACTGAACAATGATGCCCCTTTAGATAGTCTTTCATGTCATAAACTGCAAACTGGGGTTTATCTGGTTCATGATTATTCAGATGATATTCGGTAATAACATTTGCCTTTTCGCTATCCATAATTACATGCTATATCTTATATAACAAAGGTAATATTATAAGGAAAAATTTGCCCCAATCCAGGAGTTGATATGCTGAAAGTAACCATGATTTTTCTCAAAATTACCATCCTTTTAACTACCTGGCTACCTGTTATTACCATTTGTTTTCTGTTATCTCCATTTTTTTAAAATGAAGGTTTACTCAACTTTGCATCTGATAATTTTAAATCAACATTATGGACGTATTAGAGATTATTAAATCAGAGAAACCAACCTTAATAAATTTTTTCGCTACGTGGTGTGGTCCCTGCCATGCTATGAAGCCAAACCTGGACCAGGCAGCAGCACATTATGGTGAGCGAATTAATTACGAGCGTATAGATGTAGATGAATATGCGCAGTTATCAGGAAAGTTTGGTATTCGTAGTATTCCAACAACCATACTTTTTAAAAATAATGAGATCGTATGGAAGCATACTGGTGTTTATCCAGGAACGGAAATTATTAAGCGCATTGGAGAGCATATAACTGTGGAACAGAAATAAGGATTTTAAAAATCAATCGGTTGGATATTGTAAACCAGATTATGTATTTCATTAAAAATTTCCTTTTTTTAAAATTGGCGTTAGTGAATTCTTCCTTTAGCGTAATGCTGGTTAATAATTACCCTTGTACGAGAGGTTTTTAATTGTGAAGGTTACCTTAATCGGTAGCCTTTGCTGTTTTTGCTATAGCACTACAGCTTTTTGCTTAACTGTATTGCCAGCTCCTGCTGAATATCTACGCCTTTATTAGTATTATACCAATGTTGAAGTGCTGTTTTTATTTCTTCAAATGGTGCCTGATTAGCCAAAAGTTGATCATACATAAGCTGGCATTTCAAAGGGCGCGGCCCCCATACCATCACATCAGCTTCTTTATCACTTCTATAAATAACCTTAGGAATAGACTTGCTCCCCTTAGTAAGATAGCTGTTAATCCTATACGGTTCACTATCTCTTAATTCATATAAAACATTTATAAGTGGATTAGTATCACTTATCATTTTTATAAATGGTATACTGTGTGCAGCATCACCACACCATGGCTCTGTTATAACAATCCAGGTTTGAGGTATACAGATTTTTTTGACAATTTCCAGGAGCTCATCAGATAATTGGCCCTTTTTTAACCACCGGTTCATCCGGCTCCAGTTGAGCCTTGTATAATCTATGTATTCCTGTTTGTCATAAGGAGTAACTAGTGTAGATGGATCGTGATTGATGATACTTTCAAAGTAGGTATAGTATTCTTCAAATGTCATGTTTAAATATTAAGATATTTCGTCTAATTAATATTCGTCGCCACGCGATGTGCGGCTACGACTGCACCTTCCATATATCCAGGACAATTAGAGGATGTTTCAGAACCTCCAAAGAACAATCTTCCGTCCATATAACCCGACTGCAACAGTTCATGTCCGTTATGCTGATGAGGGTATCGGATGACCTGTGGTGAGGTTATTGTAAATTTGTCAGACCAAATTTTATCATTATAAGAAAGTGGCTCCATCGCTTTATTGCCAAGCAGGCCGGATAATTGCTCCAGTACGAGTTGTTTCCGTATTGAATATTCATATCCGGCGGCTCCTCCATTTAGAAATCCAGTAAAGCCAAACTTATTTTCTTCAAAATTTGTATGATCATACATTTCTGTAACAATACCGGCATGGCTGAATAGCATGCCGGAATAGCCACTATTTCGCCAGAAGGGGTGATTATATTCCAGTACAAATTTTACTGAACCTGCCATCCAGGTATGAACTGTGGACAGCAGTGAAGACAGTTCCCCGGATAGTTTGGGCAAGATATTGATTTGGTCACCTATTAGCTGAGGGGGCATACATAACACGACTTTATCCCCAGTGTAAACTTCCCCATTATTCGTAGTAATATTTATGGGATATTGCCCGGCGTCTATTTTTGTGACAGCATTATCAGTAATAATGGTTTGTCCTTTTAATTTATTTAATAATGCTTCAATTAGCTTGTATGTACCTCCTGCAATTCTATAGGATGGTTGTTCAGCAGCAGTAATAAAAAATTGCTGTGGGGGCTCAAAGGACTTGGTTTGAAATAGGGAAATGCCGCCGGAAAACTGCGGGAAGGTATCCAGGCCTAACTCATCAATTAATTCTTTTAATTTGCTATGCATATCTGAAAACCATGTCGCACCTAACTCAAGTGGTGTTCCTGTTTTCCCAGCTATTGTTTCTATCCTGCCACCTAACCTGGTGGTTGCTTCAAGTATAGTAACTGTTTTGTTTTTTTTAGTTAAGTACCAGGCTAGTGATAAACCACTTAAGCCCCCACCAACGATAATAATATGTTCAGACATGCCACGAAGGTAAAACTCAGTGGTTAGCTGATATTGTACTTTTAGGCAAAAACATGGTAACTTTAAGCAAGCGGAGAAGTAGCCGTTATCTTTAAGTAAATTTGATTCATTTTGCAGCAATATGTCAAAAGAACAGCATAGCAATATTGAAGAATATCATCTCAACCGGCACCAGCCAGGTGAAGACCAGTTTGTGATTCATGATCTAAAAACCTATCTGAATAGAAATAGCAATAATACAACAAGGCCACATATTCATAGCTATTACCAGATTATATGGTTTAAAACTGGAATGGGTAAACATTATGTTGACTTTATAAGTCATGAAGTGAATGACCAGATGATTTTTTTTATAGCAAAAAATCAGGTTCATTATTTTGATAAGAATATTGAATACGAAGGTTTTTTGTTACATTTCAATGAAACTTTTCTGGGACAGGATGATGAAACGGATTTCTTCTTAAAATGTAATTTATTCAACAATCCATACCAGCAGCCGTATTGCAGGGTTGATACTTCAACCATTTCAAAATTGGATATCAATATTCAACAACTGAAAGGAGAATTAGCTGAGAGTAATCCTTTTGGGAGAAATGAAATAATCCGGGCCTACCTGAAGTCAGTGCTGATATTGGTACAACGAAGTAAAAATGCATATAATATTCAGCAACCAGATTCTTTTACTGCAGATGATAAACGTATACAACTGGTTAAGTTTTTCAATTTAGTTGAAGAACATTATAAAGAAGGACTAACAATTAATGAATATGCACGTAAATTAAATATTTCCACACGTACACTTTCGGACCTCACCAATCAACAGGTAAATAAAACACCTTCTCAAATGATTCAGGAACGAATTATTCTTGAAGCCCAGCGTTTGCTTGTACATTCCAACCTTAATATTAATCAGATCGGCTTTCGAATGGGCTTTGATGATCCATCTTATTTTGTAAAGTACTTTAAGAAGCATACAAAGATGTCTCCTTCGGATTTCCGGAAGACCATTGCTTAAAATTACCATTGCTTTTCAGTATTGTCCATTTTAAAATAAGGGCATTAATACGAATTTTACAGCGTATTAAAACTTAATTAACATGAGTAAAGCATATTTGCAAATCTCTATGCAGATTGATGCAGCAGACAGAGCAAACGCAGCCGGTGTTTATAACAAATACAAAGCAGCATTTTTAGATAATGTCCAAGGTGCGAAAGCCAAGGAATTATTAATTCGTGAAGAGGATGTCCAGGTTTTGCATGAATTTGACACTGTTGAAAATGCATCGGCATATCTTCAAACCGAGTTATTTAATCAGGATGTGGTAACTGCATTGAAACCTTATCTGAAGGCTAATCCTGATGTCAGGATCTATACGGTAGCATAGGGTTACTCCAGCTTATAATAGATGATAACAGAAAAGAGACTATTTTAGATAGTCTCTTTTTTTATCTAAGGTAATGTTAACTTCAATTAATTACCATTTTTTCTCTAAATACTCCCTTTTCATTACCTAAGTTTTACATCATCTTTGTATAAAAAAGAAAATGTTTAAATATTTTAAAAGACCAGCGAAGGCAACTATTGTTAAATTAGTAATAGGGGCTTATTTTACAATTTCCGGAATAATTGATCAACAATGGCAAATTATTGTATTGGGAGGACTGATGGTTGTTTTTAGTCTTACCGTAAAAGGTGGTTGCAGTTCCGGCACCTGTGAAATTAACTATAAATATAAAAGATGAGTAAGGTAATCAGCAGAATGTATTTATATTTTCTACTGATCTGTTTTTGTTCAAAATTATTCACCTTTCTCAATAAGATCAGTCAAGGATTTTTTAATCTGGGTAGATGTATAGTCCTTAGGGCCGTCAAAGCGCAAGCGGATATTCCCCTTCCTATCGAGCACAACGCTTACTGGTATTCCATTACCCAGAAATTCTTCCGGTAAAAGTCTTTTTGCTGCATATTCATATACATCCAGGTCATATTTATTATTTATCAAAAAAGCGTTTGCTTTTTGAATGTCTTCTTCAATATCTACAAGCAGAAATACGATGCTGTCGTTGTTATTAAAAGATTGTTTCAATTTATTGATTGTAGCCATTTCGGCAACACATGGCGAACACCATGTAGCCCAGAAATTTATGAAAACTATTTTTCCTTTAAAGGCACTTAATGAAATATTGTTTCCTTTAATATCCTTCAATGGCAGTTCGGGAGTTATAGTACTATCAGCTGCCAGGATTGAATAATTTAAAATTTTGCGGTTAATATGACCTTTAACTTCAAAGATGAGACTGCTCATCAGGGCCAAAGTAAGTATTAATTTCATATTCTTATATTTCAGGGATGGTAATAATTTTCTTTTGAATAAGATAAGCGAGTGTTCCATTCTAACCCACTTTCTTCTAAAATATACCAGTCATTTTCCGATTTCACCATTTCTTATCCAAATTGCATAGATGATCTTTGTAAGATACTGATAAAAATGGGAAAATTAATTATCTCTAAAGGATATGCAGCAACGAATGATACAGATCCATTAGTTCCTTTCACTTTTGAAAGAAAGGAACCTGGTGTTGAGGAAGTATTAATTGACATATTGTACTGTGGTATATGCCATGCAGATATTCATCAATCAAAGAATGAATATGGGCGTACGAAATACCCATTTGTTCCAGGACATGAAATTATTGGACGTGTACATTCAATCGGTAGTCAGGTAAGAAATTTTATAATAGGCGATTTGGTAGGTGTAGGATACTTTATCAATTCCTGCGGACATTGTGTCAATTGTGTAAATCACGAAGAACACTTTTGTGATAATGGTATGATGCCTACACATAATGGAGTCCTTCCTGATGGTAGTACGACGAAAGGTGGCTATTCAAATTGCATTGTAGTAAAAGAAAAATATATTCTGAAAGTTTCAGAAAAACTTCTATTGCCAGCGGTTGCACCTCTTCTGTGTGCAGGGATTACTACTTATTCAGCAATAAAACATAATCAGATTGGCATAGGACATAAGGTAGCTATACTCGGATTGGGAGGGTTAGGCCACATGGCGGTGAAATTTGCCCGGTCATTTGGGGCCATTGTTACTGTATTGAGCAGTGGTGTATCTAAGAAAGAAAGTGCTTTTGAACTGGGTGCTCACAATTTTGTTCACACAGATGATGAAGCCCGGTCCAAAATGGAAATAGGAAGTTTTGATTTTGTTATAGATACAGTGTCTGCCAGACATGATTATAATAAGTATTTAAATCTGTTAAGGAAAGATGGAACATTGGTTTTATTGGGAGTACCACCTGAAATAACGCCTATTCATCCTGGTTTGCTAATCTTTCGCAGAAGGAAGGTAGTTGGATCTTTTATTGGTGGAATAGAAGAAACACAGGAAATGCTTGATTACTGTGCAACGCATAATATTACAGCAGATGTTGAAGTCATACAGCCGGATTATATTAATACTGCTTTTGAAAGAATGCTTAAAGGTGATGTGAAATACCGGTTTGTGATTGATATGTCAGGATTATAGTCAATAATAACTTAAACAGAACAAATATGCAGCCGACAGTAGAATCAAGGTATCTTGGAAATGGCAAATCATCAATTGTGTCTCCATTAAATACTGAAGCATTAAATGCCGATTCCGAAAATTTCAGGCCTATGAATTTTTTAGTAGGTGGTTATGGGACTTGTATGATGAGTGTGATGGATATGATAGCGGGCCAAAATGGATTTAATCTTTCAGAAGCGAGAACGGAGATTAGATTTTCGCCAATGCCTGATATGAGTAGATTAGATACAATAGATATTAAATGCTTTATTAGAAAAGGGGATTACAATGCTGCGGAAAAACAAATTCTGGAGGATGCAGCGACAAAGATGTGTCCTATAGGAAACAGCCTGAACCCGGAAATTAAACGTTCTTATGAATTTGTTTATGGAGTAGAATAAGGCAGTATTGAACTATTCAAGATATCAGGCATGTTATAAGTAACTGCCTGATATTTTTTTACATCAAAAAAAGATAAAATATATATTAATGGAGGATTATTAATAATGTTTGAATAAATTAGTATCCTTAACCTTTTTTAATTGCTATCGCCGGCCATTATGTTATAGTGTCGCCCTGAGTAAGCAGATTGTAAAAGATATTGGTTTACCTTATTTTTGGGTAATTAATACAATAGTACCCTGCTATTATAGGCGCTAGCAGATCCGGATTTCACTGTTTGCCTGAAATTACCATTTCTTTTCATGCTTGTCCATTTTCATACTTATCGGAATAATTCACCTTTGTACTGTCAAAATTGATTATAGTAAATTAATTCAATACAATGGAACAAGCATTAATTGTCGGCGGTACAACTGGTATGGGAAAAGCAACAGCTGAATTATTGTTGCATAAAGGAGTTGAAGTAGCTATCATTGGAAGGAGTGAAATAAAACTCCAGGAAGTCAAACAGGAGCTATCTAAATTGGGCAAAGTAAGAATCTATGCCCTCGATCTTTCCAAACAAGATGAAGTAAATACTTTCAACGGTAAACTAGCAGCTGAGCTATCAGGTCTAAAATACCTGGTAAATGCAGCAGGATATTTTAACCCCAAATCTTTCCTGGATTACACTGAAGCTGATTACAATATTTACCACGATTTTAATAAGGCATTCTTCTTTATTACACAGGCAGCGGCGCACATAATGAAGATCAATGGTGGAGGTTCAATTGTCAATATAGGCTCTATGTGGGCTAAACAGGCTATTAAAGCAACTCCTTCCTCAGCATATTCTATGGCCAAAGCTGGTTTGCATAGCCTCACTCAACATCTGGCAATGGAACTAGCAGATGCAAATATTCGTGTAAATGCGGTTTCTCCCGCTGTAGTAGTAACTCCTATCTATGGTTCGTTCATAGATAAGAATAAGATTGAAGAAACTTTGCAGGGCTTTAATAGCTTTCATCCACTCGGTAGAGTTGGTCGCTCAGTTGATGTAGCTAATACAATCGTATTCCTGCTTTCTGATGAAGCAGCATGGGTTACAGGTGCGGTCTGGGATGTTGATGGTGGAGTAATGGCTGGTAGAAACTGATAATTTTTAAAATGGGATAGTCAAGTTAGGAAGGCTATGTCATAAGACATAGTCTTCCTATTCCAGGCCAAAAGAGTCATCTCATTTTGCAAAACCTGGTTCGTCCTTAAATTAAAGAATAATGAATACGTTAAAAATTTTCCTCCTTTACACCCGGCATCTCAAATATTTGTAGAATACTGCGAACTTGTTTTACATTGTAATACTTCCCCTCTCTTATACCAATTTTCTTCTTGTGGAATTGCAACAAAAAAAAGACGGTAAAAAAATTGCTGAATTCATAAACTTAAAAGAGGGGGCCTCATTGATTTATGAGACACCCTCTTTTTTATTATACAAGCTGTTGTAATGCGCCTTATGTTTAGATTTTTTTATAAAATATGATCCTATTAGCTTTTATGGAACGGGTGGCAATAAAAGAAAGTATCTTAAAATCGGATTCTTCCACTTTTAAGATATTTTCTTTCTCAGATTATGTGCTAATTCCAGTAATTCAAATATCTATCCATAAGGTTGATGGTATGAAATTTTTAAAAAGCCGTATCCTATCAGGGTACGGCTTTTTTTGTACCTTTAAATCATGGCCCCGGGATTCTACTTATATAAGCGTATTGTACAGGCAAAGTTGTTTATTGATAATAACAGTGCCGAACCTATTGACCTTGATCAAATTTCTGATGAAGCGTATTTTTCAAAATTTCATTTTATCCGGTTGTTTAAGAAGATGTATGGCCGCACACCCCATCAGTACCTGATTGCTGTAAGGCTGGAAAAGGCAAGGCAGTTATTGACAAGAGGTATGCCAGTATCTGATGTGTGTGTGTCTATTGGTTTTGAGAGTCTTAGTACATTTAGCGGTAAGTTTAAACAAGCATTTGGGATGACGCCTACTGCATTTATTGCTTACCGGGCCGAACAGCAGCAGCAGCCGTTGAAATATATCCCCGGTTGTTTTATTAGCAATTTTGAAGAAACCACCATGTAATAAAAGTCGTTAATTCGCTTAAAACGCTAAGTAATGATTACAAAAGTAACGCACATGTGCGTGTACGTTCTTGATCAGGATCGTGCATATGATTTTTATGTCAATAAGTTAGGTTTTAGGGTACACACTGATGTGCCGATGGGTAAAGATGGCCGTTGGTTGACTGTGACACCACCGGAACAGCCGGAGCTGGAAATCACCCTTTTTCTTGTAGCGGAAGGTGGTATGTTTGACAATGAGTCTGTGGCGATGATGCGGCAGCTGATTCAAAAGGGTACGTTTGGTGCAGCGGTATTTACCTGCAATGATTTGATGGCAACGTATGAGGAGATGAAGGCAAAAGGAGTAGTGTTTAAGAAACCACCTACAAAGGAGTTTTATGCTTATGAGGCGTTGTTCTCAGATGATTCCGGAAATTGGTTTTCGCTCTCACAGGTGGATACAGAAAAATAATTAAAAAGAAGGTGTCTCACAAGTAATCATCATTTAGGTGAAATTCCGTTCAATCAGTAACTGGGTTATGATCAGGGAAAATTTACTTTTGAAACACCTTCTTTTAAGTTTATGATTCTGATTCTCCTTCCGGAAGATGGAGAAAATATTTATTTATATCAACTGATGGCAATTTCATAATGGTAGAAAGTTGGTCTTTAAGCCTGTGCCTTCTGTAGGTCTTATTAACCTGCTTTGTTGTTGTAGGTCCTAATAATGTGTAATAGTCAGTACTTGATCTGACAGTACAAGGGATTTTGTACGATTAATTGATAGCTAAAGATAACTGATTTAATTGTTTTTCTTTTGCCAGGTGTTTAGTTGCAATAAAAGTCTCCATGGGAGTTTTACCATAACAGTATTTTCCGCTGTGAGGTCGCTCGTTGTTGTAGTAAGTAAGCCAGTTATCTAAATCAGCCTGTAGTTGCTCTAACGTAGTGTAAATCGTCTTACGGAATGCAATAACGTAAAACTCCTCTTTTATTGTCCTGTTAAGCCGCTCACAGATCCCGTTTGACTGAGGGCTGCGCACCTGTGTTTTAGAGTGTTCTATGCCCTCTATAGTAAGATATAGCTCATATTCATGATGCTCGTATTTACCTTTATATTCTGATCCTCGGTCTGTCAAAATACGAAGCATAGGAACATCTTGATCTTCGAAGAATGGAAGTACTCGATCATTAAGAATATCAGCAGCTACGATTGCATTTTTTCGGTCGTAAACTTTTGCAAAAGCGATGCGGGAATAGGTGTCGATAAATGTCTGTTGATAAATTCTTCCAACGCCTTTAATACTTCCAACGTAATAAGTATCCTGGGCTCCAAGGTAACCAGGATGTTCTGTTTCTATTTCTCCGTAAGCCTCTCTTTTCTCCTTTTTCCGTTCAAGAGCCATCATTTGAGCTTCCGTGAGAATAATACCATCCTGAGCAATCTTGGCTTCAAGGGACTTTAATCTCTTATCAAATACCTCCAGGTCGTGCCTTTGCCAAACACTACGCACACCGCCTGCAGAGATAAATATGCCTTGTTTACGAAGTTCATTACTCACCCGTTGCTGACCAAAGGCAGGATAATCACAAGCCAATTTTACTACGGCTTCTTCAACAAATGGTTCAACTCGGTTTTTAAGAATGGGTTTAGAGCGGCTTATCTCTTGCAAGGCCAACTCTCCGCCTGTATCATACATCTCTTTGATGCGATAGAAGCTGTCTCGGCTGTAACCCATCACTTTAGAAGCACGGGATACGTTACCTAAGTTTTCTGCTAATTTCAGCAGACCTAACTTCGTTTTGATTAACTTGTCATTACTTTTCATATCTGACAGTTTTAAAGGGGATTAATTCGAAGTGTGGTTACTTAAAGTTAATCCCTTACTGTCAGATTAAGTCTTGACTATTTCAAATAATGTTGCGATCGTGGCATCATCTACAAGGGCATCCCTAAGTAAAATTGAAAAAGATAGACGGGCGCAGGACCCGGTAATATGCTTTTCTATACCTGCTGTTTTTATCCATGCCTCAAGAATTTTATTACAGCCATTTCGCCCTGGAATTTGGAAGAGCTTCTTGTTTCCAGATATACTACCTCGTTTTTTCCTTTGTATTTTGATTATCGCCTGGGCTATAGGATGGAGGGTCAATGTTACCGGATGTCCAGTTTTCTTTTTGTATTATTCGAGTAGTAAGTATATCTTCTATTATATCATTATCCCAAATTCGGTCAACATCAACCCATCTAAGCCCTGTATAGCAACAAAATATGAATGCATATCGAACCTCCTCATTTAAACATGCGTTTTTAATAAAGATAAATACTCTTCTACTTCCAAATTTTCTTTTAGATCTGTACTTGGATTTGTAATAGCAGAAACATCTTCCGTAGGATTATCCTGAAATTATTTGTCTTTTGTTGCAGCGTTTAAGACCCATTTAAACCTGGTAATTAGAATAAACGGGAATAAGTGAAAATAAGGGTGGATAAAGTATTTTTCGAAATTTTTCCTGCATGGATGTCAGTTCTGACAGATTTACCATTTTGAACCTGTCAATGGGATGTCAATTTTTACCGCTCGATATGAACGGGTCTTGAAATTTTGTTGCTGACCGTTTTGGTAAGATAAAGGGGAGAGGTACGACAAATTCTGCTTGGCATGCTGCTTGTCAATTGCTTGTCAATAATAGTGGTAGAAAGGGTTAAAACCTGTGATTTATTGACAAGCACAAACTAAAAATGGCCCTGTAAATCAATTGATTACAGAGCCATTACGTGCCCAGAACTGGATTCGAACCAGCACACCCTTGCGAGCGCTGCGACCTGAACACAGTGCGTCTACCAATTTCGCCATCTGGGCATCCTTGTTCCGTGTTAGGGATTGCAAAGGTAGACATTTATTCCAATCTGCCAAATTTTTCTTTAAAGATACTTACACAAGCTTTATACTATAGTTATCTTACGTTAGTGCTCCGTTATAAACGGAACACTAACGTAAGATAACTATAGTATAAACACTAGAACACCCAGACGCCATTCATCATTGCGACTCCACAAGTGGTCTCAAATGAATTTACGTAGGTATCCGGTGTTCTTCGCCACCATTGACCCCACATCAAACCGTTCGAATTTCTGTAGTTCCATGCCTCTGCGGCGTTGTAATTCAACCAGGTGGCGTAATTCGTCTGCAAATTATGATCTTTCACAAATCTGCAGGCCCAACGGGCGAAGATGGCTTTAAATCCCTGGCAGTCGTCGCAGTCATACTCATCAGGCATGAGTCCCTGTGCGTTGCACATATTATTTTTCGTGTAGTCCATGGCCTTCATTCCCATGGCTTTAAAATTAGAGGAAGGATAGGCGTTGTGCAGCATACTGCAGGCGCCGATAAATGTCCCTTGTGTATAGGTACGGGAGCCTTCGGTGATGGTACCGGCAGCATTGATTGCACCTTTGACTTCACCGGTGGCGGATACGTACAGACGGCTGATCATCCAGTCGGTGATCATTTTCGCTTTATCCCGGTAATTGACATCGCCGGTTACCTGGTAGAGATACATTGCGCAGATGGCGGCAGGCGCATTTACACAGGCATTTTTAGTGGCCTTGGCAGTCGTCCACCATAGTCCGCCGCCAAGGTTGGTATCCCAGGCACGGTTCCAGACCATGTCAAAGTTGTTTTTAGCCATATCCTTCATCCCACCGTCGTTGGTGATAAGAAAGGCCCGTACACACATAAGAGCGCCCCAAATGACATCGTCATTGAAGGTATTGGAGGTCCAGAGTAGGCCGTAGGCATCACGCATACCGTTATAGAGGTAGACCATTTTGTTACGGAGATCAGCGTCATTGTTGACGTTGTAGGCGTCTATTAAGGTTTCAATCGCTTCTGCCTGTCGCCAGAAATCCATTCTACCGGTACGGTTGACGTCAGAATAGTAATAGGCTTTGAAAGACGAGCCATAGGTGCCATATTGATTGTAAAATGCATTGTTATAGCACTGCATGGCTAACAGGGCTTCTGAGCGTACGGGTTGTACGGAATTGACGGTCATCAGACCTTTGGTAGTCGTTTTGGTGGACAGCTTTTCTATGCTACTGATCTCCTTTTTTCCGCAGCTGGCCATAGTAAGGGCCAGGAGTAATGCCGCAATCGGTGGAATTTTCATGTTTTTCATGTTTTATGAGTGAAGGGTATTGCTAACGTGGATAAAGTGCTCGTGGAAACCGGGTTTTCAATCTGCTACGTAATAGGACAGGGGAATGAGAAAAACTACTTACAGGGACATAAAAAAAGCCGCTTCCGATGAAGGAAGCGGCTTTTTTCCATATTTTCAGATAGCTTATACAGCTACGTTAAATTCTCTCAGGGTGTCGTTCAGACTGGTTTTCAGGTCTGTAGATGCTTTACGCTGACCGATGATCAGTGCACAGGAAACCTGGTATTCGCCGGCAGGGAATTTCTTGGTATAAGTACCTGGAATTACCACGCTGCGTGCTGGTACACGGCCTTTGTACTCAATTGGTTCCGGACCGCTTACGTCGATGATTTTGGTGCTCTGGGTTAATACTACGTTAGCACCCAGTACCGCTTCTTTCTCTACGACTACGCCTTCTACAACGATACAACGGGAGCCGATAAAGCAACCGTCTTCAATGATTACCGGACTAGCCTGCAGAGGTTCCAGTACGCCACCGATACCAACGCCACCGCTCAGGTGAACGTGCTTACCGATTTGTGCGCATGAGCCTACTGTCGCCCAGGTATCCACCATGGTACCTTCGTCAACGTAAGCGCCGATGTTTACATAAGATGGCATCAGGATCGCTCCCTTAGCAATAAAAGCACCGTAACGGGCAACTGCATGAGGTACAACACGTACACCCAGATCCTTGTAACGGGATTTCAGCTTCATTTTGTCATAGAACTCGAATGGTCCTACTTCTATGGTCTCCATTGACTGAATGCCGAAATACATCAGAATGGCCTGCTTAACCCACTCATTCACTTTCCAACCGTTCTCTCCAGGTTCAGCGACTCTTGTTTTGCCTTTGTCTACAGCCTCGATCACGCATTTTACTGCATCACTGTATTGTGACTCCTGTAGCAACGCACGATCATTCCAGGCCGCTTTTATTAATTCTTGTAGCTCCATCGTTGAAATTTTCTGCAAACATAAGGAAAACATGTTAGTAGTTGCAAGCTGGCAGCGATTCCTTACCTTTACTTCCCTTTAAATAATGCTATGAATATTGCCTTCGACGCAAAGCGGGCTTACCAGAATAATACCGGACTGGGGAACTATAGTCGCACATTGATAAGTTCTCTGGCTACCTACTTTCCGCAGCACAGTTATTATCTCTATGCACCTAAGCTGACTACGCTTTATCAGACGGCCGCTTTCTCCAACATGGAATCTGTATTACCTGAAAAACGCCTGCACCGCTGGTTTCGCAGTGCATGGCGCAGTAAATACGTCGTGGGAGAACTCGCAGCAAAAAGCATTGATATTTACCACGGACTGAGTCACGAAATTCCTTTTGGTATACATACCAGCGGCGTGAAAAGTGTCGTAACTATGCACGATCTGATCTTCGAACGCTATCCCGGACAATATAATCCCATCGATGTGCAGACCTACCGGCGCAAGGCCAAATATGCCTGCCAGTACGCAGATAAGATCATCGCTATCAGTGAACAAACAAAACAGGATATCATTCACTACTATAAAATACCGGCTGAAAAAATAGAAGTTGTCTATCAGAGCTGTGATGAATCTTTCGCCGTAACACACGATGAAAGCCAGATCCGGCAGATGAAAGCGCAGTACGGTCTGCCGGAGTCCTACTTTCTTTATGTAGGTTCCATCATCGAACGTAAGAATCTGATGGGTATTATTCATGCCATGCTGCAACTGAAAGGCGATGTAGATCTTCCGCTGGTTGTACTGGGTGGTGGCAGCAGCTATAAAAAGAAAGTAAAAGCATTTGTGGAGCGGCATGGTATAGCTGACCGAATCATCTGGCTTAATGAAAAGGCCCGTCTGGCGGATGCAGATCTGCCTTTATTGTATCAGGGTGCGGAAGCATTGATATATCCTTCTATCTTTGAAGGTTTTGGTATTCCTATTCTGGAAGCGCTCTGGAGCCGTACGCCGGTTATTACCTCCGCCGGTTCCTGCTTTGGTGAAACGGGTGGAGATGCAGCACTCTATGTGAATCCTTTGCAACCGCCGACGATTGCGGATGCCATGCGGAAAATACTGCGAGAGCCGTCATTCGCAGCAACAATGAGAACAAAAGGTTGGGCACATGCCCAGTTATTCAGCCGTGAAAAATGTGCGGCAGGTGTAATGAAGGTCTACGAAAGTTTATAAGTTATGATTGAATTTGAAAATGATATAAGCGCCTCTCTGCAGGTGTTACGTAGCGGAGGATTGATCCTGTACCCTACAGATACAATCTGGGGTATAGGTTGTGATGCGACCGACGAAGCGGCCGTAAAAAAGGTATTTACGCTCAAAGACCGGCCCGAGGCAAAAAGCCTTGTGATTCTGCTGGCTGATGTAAGGGACCTGCTGAAATACGTGGCGCATCCCAGTCCGGAGATCGCAGATATCCTTGCAGGATTTGACAGACCTACAACCGTCATTTATGAAGGCGCCCTTGACCTCGCTCCGAATGTGATCAACAGCGACGGTACCGTAGCGATCCGTATCGTAAAAGATACTTTCTGCCGCCATCTGATCAAACGTCTACGGAAACCGTTGGTTTCTACTTCTGCGAATCTCAGCGGACAGCCATCACCGGCAACTTTTGCAGAAGTATCGCCTGAAATCATCAACGGTGTGGACTATGTGGTGTCTTACAGACAGGATGATACTACGCCCGCACAGGCTTCCAGGATTATCAAGCTGCTGAAAGATGGCAGTGTTCAGGTGATCAGATAAAAAAACTTACTTTTGCCGTTTTATTCGTTTATGATCAGTAGAAAGCCTATAGATATTCCCTGTACCTTACAGGAACGGAAAGTGTTAGAACAGATAGCATTAGCAGCCCACGAACTGGGAGTTGCCTGCTACCTGATCGGCGGCTTTGTGCGGGATAAAATACTGAACAGACGTACCAAAGATATGGATGTGGTATGCGTGGGGGACGGTATTGCCCTTGCACATAAAGTGGCCGGATACTTTGACAATGCCAAAGTGAGTTTCTTCAAAACTTATGGTACTGCCCAGGTAAAATGGAACGACCTTGAAATTGAATTTGTTGGCGCCAGAAAAGAAAGTTACCGCCATGAGTCCCGTAATCCTGATGTAGAACCAGGTACGCTCAGAGATGACCAGTTACGCAGGGACTTTACCATCAATGCCCTGGCTATCAGCCTCAACGAAGCCGACTATGGCAGCCTGGTAGACCCTTTTGGAGGTATTGCAGACCTGGAAGCGAAAATTATCAGAACACCCCTGGAACCGGCGCAGACGTTTATTGACGATCCGCTCCGTATGATGCGTGCCATCCGTTTTGCCTCACAGTTACAGTTTACGATCTCTGAAGAATCCTTCAAAGGGATTAAGGAAAACGCGGAACGTATCAAGATCATCTCCCAGGAGCGTATTACAGATGAATTCAACAAGATTATGTTGTCTCCTGTTCCTTCCGTAGGACTGGATCTGCTCTATAAAGCCGGCATTATGAAGATCATACTGCCGCAGATGGTAGACCTGGTAGGCGTGGAAACAGTAGATGGCAAAGGCCATAAAGACAACTTTTATCATACCTTGCAGGTAGTAGATAACATCGCCCGCAATACCAAAGACCTCTGGCTGCGTTGGGCTGCCCTGTTACATGACATAGGTAAACCGGCCACCAAACGTTTTGAACAGGGACACGGCTGGACATTCCACGGACACGATGCAGTAGGAGGAAAGATGGTGACCCGCATATTTACCAAAATGAAACTACCCCTGCATGAGGATATGCGGCTGGTAAAGAAACTGGTAGAATTGCACCTGCGCCCCATCAGCGTTACAAAAGAAAATATAACCGACTCTGCTATACGCAGATTGCTCTTTGATGCAGGTGATGATATCGAAGGACTGATGATGCTCTGTGAAGCGGATATCACCTCCAAGAATAAGGCAAAAGTGAAACGTTACCTGGAGAATTTTGAACTGGTACGTCAACGGCTGAAAGAAGTGGAGGAAAGTGACCGTATTCGTAACTGGCAACCCCCGGTAACCGGAGAAATGATCATGGAAACTTTTGGGCTGTCGCCGTCAAGAGTGGTGGGTGACCTTAAAAATGCCATTCGTGAAGCGATCCTGGATGGGGTGATTCCCAATAGCTACGATGCTGCTTATGCATTCCTGCTTGAAAAAGCCAAATCAATGGATTTGACACCAGTTAAATAAAAATGTTAATTTAGTAGTGTTAATTAATGTTAACATTGCCCTTTTTCAGGATTGGGTGTGATGTTTGCACATATCACTTAATCCTGAAATACCAGATTATTAATAAAATCCTTTATTGTCATGCCTGTTTTGAAATTCAGAGTTTACTGGGAAGAAGATGAAAGTGTGTACAGGGATATTTCCATTAAACCGGACCAGACATTTTTACAATTTCATCAAACTATTTTACAGTCATTCGAATTTGACAATAAACATAAAGCGACTTTTTTCCGTAGCAATGATAACTGGCAACGGGGCAGAGAGATCATTCTTGAACAGGATGGCGCTGCACGTAAGGTTGAACCGCTCCTGATGGAAGAAACGCCTATCGCCGCAGCTGTAAAAACGCCCAACCAGAAGTTCATATACCTGTATGACTATGCGAAAAACTGGACGTTCCTTGTAGAGCTGATCGGTGTGTCAAAAGACGAAAACTCAAAGGTTGCCTATCCTTTCTGCACCAGGAAAGAAGGTCTCGCACCAAGCCAGTATGGTACCAAAGGTCTCGTAGGCGATAAACTCGTTGAAATGGAGGAGAAATATGACCTCAATAAAGAGGGTATGAGCGAAGACGGCTTTGGTGAAGAAGGTGAGGAAGATAATACCGACGCAGAAGATGACGGCGGTGAAGATCAGGGCACCGACGATATGTATTAAATCAATTAAGAATTAAAAATTAAGGATTAAGAATTATTGCACTATTCACAGCATTCTTAATTCTTAATTTTTAATTCCTAATTCTTAATTGAGAATTTGTTGAAGTCTATTATTATAGTCGCAGGCCCCACCGCATCGGGCAAAACCGCCAAAGCAATAGAAGTGGCCCAACACTTTAATACGGCCGTTATCTCTGCGGATTCCCGGCAATGTTACCAGGAAATAAGTATTGGTACTGCTAAACCCAGTGTCCAGGAATTACAGACCGTTCCCCACTATTTTATCAATTCTCACTCGATACAGGAAGAAGTCAATGCTGGTCTGTATGAACAGCTGGCCCTGAATTATGCAGCAGAAATCTGGAAAGATAATGATGTCGCCGTTATGTGCGGTGGTACAGGGCTTTATATTAAAGCTTTTTGTGAAGGCATGGATAACATGCCCGTTATCCCTCCCGGTATCCGCACGTCTATTCAGACCCGTTATGAGCAGGAAGGAATGAGCTGGCTGCAACAAGAGGTACAGGAGAAAGATCCCGGCTTCTATGCCAATGCAGAAACACAGAATCCACATCGTTTAATGCGGGCATTAGAAGTGCTGTATGCTACGGGGCAGTCTATTAACAGCTTCCGGACAGGCAATGTGGTAAAAAGGGATTTTAATATCATTAAAACCGCCATTACCTTACCTAAGGAGCGGCTGCACGATAATATAGCCCGCAGAGTACATATGATGGTAGCGGAAGGCTTACTGGAAGAAGTACGCGCTGTATTGCCTTATCGTACACATAATGCTTTGCAGACAGTGGGGTATAAAGAAGTGTTTGATTACCTGGATGGGAAAATATCCTGGGATGAAGCAGTTGAACAGATCATTATTCATACCCGTCAGTATGCTAAGAGACAGTTGACCTGGTTTAGGAAGGATACTGGTTTTAAGTGGTATGAAGGAGGGGAGGGGCTGCTGCCTGACGTGGTCAGGCAATTAGGAATTAACAATTAGGAATTAGTGGGACAAGGCAGACGAAGATGAAATTGGCTTCAATAATTACTTAATTAATATTTGTCTTAAAATAGAAAGGCGCTTCAATTAACTTGAAGCGCCTTATTTATATCATTCCTATTCTTAATTCCTAATTGATTTAGAACTTCCACCCGAAAGTCGCATTAACGTTGGTAGACTGGCTCTTAATAGAGGCAGCTGCCGGAGTAGTATAATGATCATCAGGAGCAGCGTTGGAAGCCAGCACGTACGGCTGATTAGAACGGGTATTGTTACCCCATACCAGACCCAGATCCATATAGAAACCACGGTTTCTGTAACCGATACCGCCGGTATAGTACTCACGCTTACCGTCGATAGCGCCATTCTTATAAGGACTGGCGTATAATGAATAACCCAATCTGAAGGCAATTACATGCAATTTCAGTTCACCACCTACACGGATGTTTGAAACGCCTTTGTAAGTCGCTTTAATTGCCTCATTACGTGCATCTGAATCTTCTTTGTCGGTAGACTGGTCATTACGGAAACGGAGTCTCATAGATGTGTAATCCATATACTCATAGTCGAAGGAGAGGAAGCCGGTTGGCTTTCTGGTATCTGCTGAAGGACTGAACAGGTAAGTTGCACTTAATACGCCTTTCCATGGTGTTCTGAGTGAGTATTTGGATTCGTCAGAGAATCCGTCATAAGTATCTATAGAAGAGAAAGTACGTACGCCCAGTGTTTTGGTGGAAGTCGTCATGTCTGTTCTATAAGTATCAGTGAATGTCATCCAGGACGGGCTGTGGAAAGTAGCGCCGAGGTTGAGTGATCTGATCGGTTTAAAGATACCGCCTATTTTCAGGTTGATACCGGTTCCTTCTGATTTCAGTGATTCAGTTACTTCAAAGCTATTCAGGTCTGTCGGAGTGGTGTTCATATTTGTCTCCTTCCAGGTCCTGTCATGTTTGTAGGTAATATTCGGAATATTGATGCTACCACCGAGGTACATCTTATCATCATAGTTAGCGCCGAAAGCGAATGAGATTTCATTGGAACCGCCTCTGGCATTGATGATGTTTTCCTGTTTAACAAAGATGCTTCTGTCTGTCGCCTGTGCTGCAGAGTAGAAAGATCCGTCCGGCTGGTCATTACTATCCAGGTAAGGAGATATCAGACCTGTCTGATACGCAAGCGCAGAAGTATGTGCCAATGAACCGATGGTGTGCTCGCCACCCAGCTGATCGTCAGGATTAGTTACACCTGCTGCTTCTGCATCCAGGTAGTAGTTCAGGGAGAGGGAAGAACTCTTGTTCTCACCGGTATAATAAGTTCTTTCGTTGTAATTCTGTGTACGGTTCAGTCCCAGACCGAAGCTGAAGTTCTGCCATTTGCTGTCAGGTTTTTTCCTGCGGCCACCGAATATCATGGAGATATTGGAGACCAGTGGGATAAACTTGTTGTCGCTGTCGGTCGTACCCAGGTAAGTACCTTTGTTGTTAATATTCTGAAGGCCTACTGTGAAGGAGAAATCGTTTGTTCTGAAAAAGCCTACGGAAGCAGGGTTAACATACATAGAAGACGGTTCACCGCCCAGCGCTCCCAGCGCACTACCTATTGACTGACCCCTTGTCGTACCTGAAGGTGAACTGGTGCTGAATCTTAAAGCGTCGTCTATATTTTGCGCATGAACGGAAACGCATGTTCCTGTCAATGCAATGGCAACCACCATTCTTTTAATCATATAGTAGAATTAAAGGGTAAGGGTTAAAAAATACCCTGGCTTTTAGACCAGGGTACAGTTTAGAATATCAATGATCAAATCATTTGTGAGATTAGTTTCTGCCCCTTCCGCCACGGCCACCACCGCCGCCGCCGATAGAACCTCCACCTCCACCGCCAACTGATCTGGTAGGCGGATTATAAGATGGAGCCGGCGTATAAGAACGTTGTGGCTGCTGTGAAGGCTGATAGGATCTTGTCGGAGGGTTATATGAGCCGCTGCTGCGACCACCACCGTCATTACCTACCGGACGTTCACCCGTTGAAGGTGTGAACGATCTTCTTGGTGTGTAGCTACCATCGCGGCTGGTTCTGCCACCACTGTTGGAATCACCGGTTACAACACGACCACCAGGATTTGTTCCGACAGTTCTTCTGGAAGGTGTGTAATCAGTTCTGCCTGTGCGGCCACCCGGGTTAGGAGTAGTACCACCTACCACTCTGGTAGGGTAGGAAGAACCGAAGCTTCCGCGTGTACGACGACCAGGGGAGGAATAACCGTAGTATCCGCCGTGACCACCCCAATAGCCTGGATAACCATAGTATCCGCCACCGTAGTAACCACCACCGTACCAAGGGCTATAATAACCCCAGCTGTTCCATGGGTTGTAACCCCAGCCACCGCCCCAGCCGTAGCCAATGCCGATGCTCAGAGAAGGACCCCAGTAGGAACCGTAGTATGGATAACCCATTCCACCGCCCCAGCCACCATAACCATAGTAGCTGTTCATACCCCAGCCGCCACCGTAGTATGGACTACCGTAGAAACCTGAAGAGTATACGTTCGGAGAATAGTAATCGTAATAAGAACCTTTATAGTTGCGGTTGAACATGTCTATACGACGGGAGTAATCACCCTGATCCTCATCGTCATATGTAACATAGGTACCGTCACCATTTGTATCTGCATAAGCAACGTTATCATCGTTGCGATTATTGTTGCCTCCGTAGTCGGGTTTCACTCGCGGAGAGTAGTAAACGTCATCCGGCGTTTGCGTAGTTTTGTATGCTGAGGAGCAACCGCCTAATATAAGCGTAGCCAACAAAGCAAGGTATGGAATTGATTTCATTGTCGGAATTTTTTAGCCTGATTTCTATAGTAAATTTACACTATTTTAACTCAAAGAAAGGTTAATGCTACAATAATATCTAACCACTCATAATATTTTATCAAATTGTTTGCACGTTTCTGATTTTCATGTAGGTTTGTGACATTTTACCTTTTGGTAATATATTTAGTGCAAATATTAAGCCAAATTAATATATTGTACCAGACAAGATTATAAATATTTCAATTATCATATGAGTAAAGAGATCACAGCCCGTTCTGAAGATTATTCACAATGGTACAATGATTTGATTATTAAAGGCGGATTAGCGGATTATTCTGCTGTGAGAGGTTGTATGGTAATAAAGCCATACGGTTTTGGATTGTGGGAAGGCATGAGAGACGTGCTGGACGCTAAATTTAAAGAGACAGGACATCAGAACGCTTATTTCCCCTTATTCATACCCAAAAGCTTTCTTAGCAAAGAAGCTGAGCACGTAGATGGTTTTGCCAAAGAATGTGCGGTTGTGACTCACCACCGCCTGATGCAGAATCCTGATCCGAATGTAAAAGGACTAGTGGTAGATCCTGAAGCAAAACTGGAGGAAGAACTGATCGTTCGTCCGACTTCTGAAACGATTATCTGGAATACATATAAAGACTGGATTCAGTCATACCGTGACCTGCCGCTGCTGATTAACCAGTGGGCGAACGTCGTACGCTGGGAAATGCGTACCCGACTGTTCCTGCGTACCGCAGAGTTCCTGTGGCAGGAAGGTCATACTGCCCACGCAACCGCCGAAGAAGCGATCGCTGAAACCAGGCAGATGCTGGAGGTATATGCTGACTTCGCTGAAAACTATATGGCACTGCCGGTAGTAAGAGGGGTTAAATCTCCCGCTGAACGTTTTGCCGGTGCGCTGGATACTTATTGTATCGAGGCCCTCATGCAGGATGGTAAGGCGCTGCAGGCAGGTACTTCTCACTTCCTGGGACAGAACTTCGCTAAAGCATTCGATGTGAAATTCTCCAACAAAGAGAATAAACAGGAATATGTATGGGCTACCTCCTGGGGGGTTTCCACCCGTTTGATCGGTGCACTGGTTATGGCGCACAGTGATGACGACGGTCTGGTACTGCCTCCACGTATCGCGCCATTACAGGTTGTGATCGTGCCTATCTATAAAGGTGAAGAGCAGAAGAGCAAGATCGATGCAAAAGTGGACGAAATCATCTCCGGACTGAAAAAGCTTGGTATCCGTGTGAAATATGACGATTCTGACAATGCCCGTCCAGGATGGAAATTTGCAGAATATGAAATGAAAGGCGTACCTGTACGTATCGCTCTGGGCGCACGCGACCTGGAAAACAACGTAGCAGAAGTAGCCCGCCGCGATACGAAAACCAAAGAAAGTCTGTCACTGGACGGACTGGCTGAACGTATCAGCGCATTACTGGAAGAAATTCAGTCGCAGATGTATAACAAAGCGCTGACATTCAGAGATGAGCATATCACTCCTGCTAACACGATGGAAGAATTCGAACGTCTGCTGGATGAAAAAGCTGGTTTCATTTCCGCACACTGGGACGGTACAACCGAAACGGAAGAAAAAATCAAGGAACTTACAAAAGCAACCATCCGTTGCATTCCTTTGAACAATAAACAGGAGGCTGGTACCTGTATCCTTACAGGTAAACCGTCTACTCAGCGTGTTCTTTTTGCACGTGCTTATTAAAAGACATGCCGGCAGTACCCATAGTCAGGTGGTACTGCCGGTTTTTTAATCAAAATCCGACCAGTCTTGATGCCTAAGGTCCGTTATATATTCTTATGGTGGATGTTAATGGTCCTGAGTACAGGTTACCATGCTGTTGCTCAGGGACTGATGATCCGTAACTATAACGTAAAGGATGGCCTGGCGAATGCCACTGTCTATGCGGCAGTACAGGATAAGGAAGGATTTATCTGGTTTGCTACCCCCACCGGCGTCAGTAAATTTGACGGAAAACGCTTTCGCAATTATTCTAAAAAAGACGGCCTCACCGACAATGACGTCGTAAAACTCTCTGCGGATTCCAAAGGGCGTGTCTGGTTTTCAACGCTTAACGGACAACCCTCTTTCTACTGGAATTCTACTATTCACACCGGACAGAATGACTCGTCCCTGCACGTGGATGCCCGCGGACAGTACATGCAGTTCATGTTTGAAGATTATGCCGGCTTTATCTGGTTCCTTAATACAGACAACAGGATCATCCAGTATAGCGGCAGAAAGACCACCTACGATAAACTAGGTGCGCAACGTACGGACCTTTTCTATTTTCTCCGGAACGATACCATCTTCAAGCCCTTGCAGCCATACTTTAATATGGTCAACCTCAGAGACAGTTACAACCCGGATCAACATATTCTCAGCGCCTGTAATTTTCCGATGGAACGTGCAGCTGCAGAAAGAGCCCGTTCTTATCCCGTGATCATTGTTGACAATAATCTTTATACCTACAGCAACAAGGAAGCTATCTGCTTTTTTAATGGTGATGACTGGGGTATCCGGGAAGAGATCAGTAATATCTGTGTCGACAATGACAACCTCTGGATCGGTACACCCCGTGCCCTGTATTATCTGAAAGGGTTTTTTAAGGGAGAAAGAAAACCGGTCAAATTACTGCAGAACCACTATATCACCTCATTGCTGAAAGATCGGGATGGCAACATCTGGATCACTACGTTCGGAGACGGTGTATACAATATCCCCTACAAGAATTTTTACTTCAATTACCTGGACAATACCAACGGACTGTACTCGCACTCCATTTTCAGTATTGCCAAAGACCCGAATACCGGAACGCTGCTGGTAGGCCAGAATGCGGGGGTACTTAATACTATCGACAAGAATAATAAGATACGTCAGTTTAACCTCGATACCACCAGCGGGCGTAATAGTATTGTCAGTATACTGCCCTATAAGCCCAATGAAATGCTCATTGGGGCAGACAACGGTCTTTTCGTTTTCAATACACTCAAACAGAAAGCATCGCTGCTGAAACCTATAAAGACATTAAAAGATGTAGATATCGCTCCCGGAGGCAAGGTTAGGCTAGTGACCAAAGACCAGGTGATCACAGATGATTATAGCGTAGGGGTGGAGGATGACCTGATTACTTCTATTACCAGTATTAATGATTCTGCTTATTATGTAGGTACAAATGCCGGTTTGCTGTACGGGAATGATGCATTACGCACCTTACGTATACCCGGAGAAGATTCTGCCCTGCACAGGAGTATTAAAGATCTGAAGTGGATTGATGGTAACCTCTGGATCGGCACCAGCGACAATGGCTTGTACGTACTCCACAACAACAAAGTGATCAAACATCTGAGTACTGCGGATAAACTGGTCAGCGATATCTGCCAGCAGCTGTATTATGATGGTATCGGCCGGCTGTATGTTTCGACCAACAAGGGTGTTTCTGTCATTGATGTCAAAACCCAGTCACTGATCCGGAATATTACTTCGAATGATGGCCTGATGAGTGATGATACCCGTGGGGTGTATTACCAGCAGGGTATCTTATATATAGCCACATCCAACGGCCTCAGTTATTTCCAGGATGATAAGATGCCTCTGGACACAGTACCACCAGCTATTTACCTGAATCATGTACGTTACGGTGACAGCACCTATCTGCCAGGGAAACAGTTTGTGCTGCTGTATCAGCGTAAGGCGTCTTTTGAGGTAGAATTCGGGGCGATCGCCTATGATCTGCCTGACCTCGTTGAGTACCAGTACAACTTTTCCAGCGATACCTCCAGCGGATGGATCACGACAATGTCCAATATCGTACCTTTCCCCGACCTGCAACCAGATACGTATCAGTTGCAGATCAGGGCCAGAAAATACAGGAGCAACTGGAGCCAGCCGGTAAGCATCACGGTAACGATACTACCACGGTGGTACCAGCAGTGGTGGGCGAGAGGGATACTCATTCTCCTCGGACTGACACTGGTAGCTTTCGTACTGAGAGATGTGATCAGAAGGATCCAGCGGGCAGAAATGCGGAAGACTGAGTACAACCGGCGGATTGCTGAACTGGAAGCCAAAGCCCTGACCAATCAGATGAACCCTCACTTTATCTTCAACTCCCTGAATTCAGTGCAACACCTGATCATGGAAAAAGAAGAGAAACAGGCGCTCAACTTCCTGGCAGACTTTGCCACCCTGATGCGGCAGATGCTGAACAATTCCAGGAAGTCGCATATTTCCCTGGAAGAAGAGATCGCTTTCCTGACCCGGTATATCGAGCTGGAAAAGATCCGGTTTGCGAATGTGTTCACTTACCAGTTTATTTTACAGGATGACCTGAAAGATTATACGATCTATATACCTCCTATGATTATTCAACCCATTGTGGAAAATGCTATTAAACATGGACTGGCGCCTAAAAACGGCAGCGGCAGACTGGAAATGAAACTGGTGCTCCGGGAGGATATGTTATACTGCTCCGTGGACGACGATGGGATAGGTTGGGAACGTGCCAATGAGATCAAAAGTGGCCGTCTGATAAAGCACGAATCCACCGCTTTGAGTGTGATTAGGGAAAGGTTGCAGATTATAAAATCTTTTAATGGAAATGTTGGAAAGTTAGAAATAATTGATAAATTTAAGTCTGGTTTCGGCAATAAGGAGGGTACCCTGGTTGAAATACTGATTCCCATTGTTAAGATGTTATGAGTAATATTAAAGCTGCGATCGTAGACGATGAAGTCCGCAACATCCATATTTTGCGAAATATTCTGGAGAATTACTGTAAAGATGTTACGGTAGCGGGAGAGGCGCAGAACATTCATGACGCGGCGGAAATGATTAAAAATACCCAGATCGACGTACTGTTTCTGGATATTGAAATGCCGCCCCATAATGGTTTCCAGTTACTGGAAATGTTCCCTGTCCTGAATTTCGAAGTCATCTTCATTACAGCCTTTCAGGAATATGCATTGCAGGCGATCAAATTTGCTGCATTAGACTATCTGCTCAAACCTATCAAGGTTAGTGAGGTGGAAGATGCTTTGGAAAAAGTAAAGAAGAGCAAAAAAGGACGCCTCAACGAACTTGCTTCTATCCTGAAGGATTACGTTAAGAACAATGATAACGCTTTCTCCAAGATAGTCATTCCTGTGAATGATGGTTACAACGTCATCGATCTGAAAGATATTATCTATTGCGAAGCATTTGACAGCTATACCAAAATACAGCTGATCAACAACGTGTCTCACCTGATCTCTAAATCCCTGAAGGAATACGAAGAGATGCTGTCTGACAAGGGCTTCTATCGTGTGCACAAGTCTTTCCTTATCAATATTCACCATATCGTAAAGATCATCAAGGGTCTCGGTACTGCCGTTGTCATGAGCGATCAGAAAAACATTCCTATTTCTTCCCGTAAGAAAGATGAATTCTTCGCACAGCTGAAAGGCGTCATCAATTTATAAGCAGGAGATATTTAAACTGTACACTTTAATACTGGCGCTGTAGTGGCGTCTTTTTGTGTTTCTATACAAAAAAGAAAGTCCCGGTCATTACCCCGGGACTCTCCATCCTTAACCTATAAACCTATATGAAATCTTAGAACTCCTGTCCGTTGGCCAGATCGATGTTGTAATAGTATACGCCATTCAGTTCCGGGTATACACCTTCCATCTGGACTTTCTTCTCTTTATCGAGTATCTTCTTCAGATCTTCAATTGAATTCACTGGCTGTCCGCCGGCTTTCAATATGATGAACGAACGCTTCATATTCGTCTGTTTCTTGAGAATACCGCTACTGATGTTATCTACATATACACCACCACGTACGCCTACTTTCGCTGCATCCGCTTTATTCAGTGTAATGAGATCTGCACCCAGTGCATCCAGTACGCTGCTCTTCACAATTTCTGTATTACCGTCTGCATTTTTCAATACTGTAGATTGGGTAAACTGTTTGCCTTCACGCAGGTAGCTGATGCTGATCTTATCACCGGGTTTATAACGTGCGATCTGCTCGGTCATCTGTGGGATGGAAGGAGTAGATACGCCATTGATACCTGTGATGATATCACCTTTCTGGATACCGGCAGCAGCTGCAGATCCGGATTCAACCACACCTGTAACAGCTACTCCGTTGATGTCTCTTCTGATACCAGCTTCTTCCCATCTTTCTTCAGGGATACTATTTGGATCCTGGTAGTAGATGCCCAGATACGCACGTTGTACGTTACCATACTTCATCAGGTCATTCACAACTTTCTTCACCAGGTTCACCGGAATAGCGTAGGAGTAACCTGCGTAGGCGCCGGTTGGAGAAGCAATCGCAGAGTTGATACCAATCAGTTCACCGGAAGTGTTGATCAATGCACCACCACTATTTCCCTGGTTCACCGCCGCATCTGTCTGGATGAAGGATTCAATCGCATTTCTTCTTACCTGTTTGTTGATACCGATGGTACGTGCTTTTGCACTCACGATACCTGCGGTCACTGTTGTTTCCAGATTTAACGGATAACCTACTGCCAGTACCCACTGTCCGATCTCTATATCATCAGAGTTACCATACAGCAGATAAGGGAGGTTCTTCGCGTCTATCTTGATGACCGCCAGGTCGGTGTTCGGGTCAGTACCAATGACTTTTGCCTTATAAGTCTTATAGTCATTCAGCGTCACTGCTATTTCATCAGCGTCGTCTACCACGTGGTTGTTAGTGATAATATAACCGTCATCAGAGATCAGTACGCCGGAACCGGAGGCCATCTGACCTGGGACGTAATATTTACGGCCGCCACCTTCACCCTGGAATTCATCTCCGAAGAAATCATCTCCGAAAAGGTCCTGTAAAACGCTTCTTCTTCGCTGGAGGTTATTGCTAACCTGCCTTGGATTAATTTTCGTCTTAATGTGCACTACACCGGGAACAGCAACTTTTGCTGCCTGGCTGAAATCAGTTGGAGGTGTGGCATTTTTCACTTCAGCCCCTGGCATGTAACGGGCGTAATTGACAGGGATATCCTGGGATCCATTTTGGTATGGGCCTGTCTGCCGGGGTTGGAACCTGTTGTACGCATAGATGCTGGCAACAGCAGTGGCCGCGCTGATAAGAACAGTTGCCGCAATTTGCCGGAATTTCATATGTTTCGTTGTTTAAATTTTGAATGTTGTATAAGGAATGAATAACAATTTACATGCCTTCTGACACAAATTTAAGGGGACGTAACACTGTAAGTAAGATACTTCTTTTACTTTAACACATTTTTATATGAATAGTTAATATGATCTTAACGCCGGGACTGACAAATTGTTGCTTAACATGACAAGATTGTGTCTGTTTAAATAACAAAAACCGTCATTATTACAGTTGCTGGTGGCTGGATGGGCTAAATGACTACGGGCAGCTTGCCTGTCAGGAGCTGCCCGTATCAATAAGAGGAAAGAAATACACTTATAAACTTGTCAGGAACTGCATGGTGTCCACTCCATCCGCGAAATCGGAAAGGCTGGGTTGTTGTGCGGTACCGAAAGGAGTAAAGCCATGTCCTACGATACATTGCAGGTCATTATTGGCTTTCAGTTCTTCGGTCAGCACTTTTTTATCTGCATAATGGCTGTAATGTAGTACGCTGAGCGGAGAGAAAAGGGAAGCAGATTCCTGTAAAATGATATTGTCGTTTGCCATGTATAGTCCGCTGTTCAGCAGGATCAGGGCAAGGTTATAATCGTAGTTATTCTTGTACTTATGATGATCTGCGAGATAGGTATACTTCCGCAGTCCTTTGATCAGGGCTTCGAAATTATATTCATCCGGTACGAAGATCTTTGTTACGTTTCTGCATCCCAGTCCGAAATACAGCATGACATCATCTGCCAGTGCTTCCAGTTCCTCTGCTGTTTCCGTTCCGTCCAGGATTGCCACGGAGGTACGGTTGCGACGGATGATATGCGGATATTGTGCAAAGTAATATTCAAAGTACCGTGCGGAGTTGTTGCTACCTGTCGCAATATAGGCATCACAATTCTTCAGCATTTCCTGTACAAGTGTCTGCTTTGCATATTGCGGATACCATTCGCTGATCTTATCAATGACATGCTGCATCAGCACAACATCTTTGGTAGACAGTTTCAGGCGTACCTGATGGCCGCTCAGGAAGCCGCATAACCAGTCATGGAAACCTACCAGCGGAATATTACCGGCTGCTACGATACCGACTGAACGGGGATTGACCGCCGGAGCAGGATAACCCGCGAGCCAGCTGTTAAGCCGGGTTTCGTCCAGATAATAGCGGCAAATATTTTGCAGGGATAGGTCTATGAATTCGTGGGTAAACCATCCGTTAGCCTGAAATGCCCTGTCTTTCACAGCCTGTAACGCAGGATCGTCGCCTGACAGGTACTGACCCAAACGTACAAGGGCTGCTACTTTTTCTATACTGCTCATGAATCTCTATATAAATAATTAACTTTTTAAACCTAGATATTCTATTTTTGTCTGCAAAATTAATGGCTTACTACTTAAACAAAAAGTTTATACTATGGCAATCAAGATAACAGACGAATGTATTAATTGTGGTGCTTGTGAACCTGAATGTCCTAATAACGCTATTTATGAGGGTGGTGTTGAATGGGCGATGGCTGATGGTACCTCTATTAAAGGCGGTTTCGTGATGATGGACGGCTCTACTATCGATGCTGACCAGCGTAATGCGCCAATTGCTGTAGACAGTTATTACATCGTTCCAAACAAATGTACAGAATGCCAGGGCTTCCATGAAGAGCCTCAGTGTGCGGCTGTTTGTCCGGTAGATTGCTGTGTTCCTGACGAAATGTACCAGGAAACAGTAGATGATCTGCTGGCTAAGAAAGAAAAATTACATATGTAATATTATCATACAGGAAGCTTAAGGAACTAACCGGTAACTGGTCATCGATAATCATCGGAACGCATGCCGGAACCTGAAGGGAAGAAAGGATCAAAACTTTCTTCCCTTTTCTTTTAACCTAAAAAAAGTTCACATCCACCATTTTTCTATTAACTTTATCCGCTTATTATTAAATTATATATGAAAAAGAACATCGCCCTGGTAGCCGGTGGATACTCCGGTGAATATGTAATTTCAGTTCAAAGTGCAGCCGTAATAGAGAAACATCTTGACAGCAGCAAGTATAATGTCTATAAGATCTCTGTTACCCGCGATGGATGGAACTACACAGGTTCCGATGGTCAGCTGATCGCAGTAGACAGGAACGATTTTACATTGACTATCAATGGGAATAAGGTGATATTCGACGCTGTTTTCATCGGTATACATGGTACGCCGGGTGAAGATGGCCGTCTGCAGGGATATTTTGAAATGCTTGGCATTCCATTCACCAGCTGTGGAATGGTTACGTCGGCCCTGACATTCAACAAGAGCTACTGTAACAAGGTAGTCGCTTCTCTTGGTGTTGTAAATGTTTCAAAATCAGTACATATTTTCAAAGATCAGCCTTTTGATATCCAGGCTATCCTCCAGGAACTGAAACTGCCCGTGTTTGTGAAACCGGCAGAAGGTGGCAGCAGCATCGGGATGTCCAAAGTGAACACGGCAGAAGAACTGGCGCCGGCTATTGAAAAAGCCTTTAATGAAGATGTACAGATCCTTATAGAAGAGTTTGTGAAAGGCAGAGAGATCACCTGTGGTCTCTACAGATCAAATGGTGCATTTACCGTACTGCCTGTAACCGAAATCATCAGCAGCAAAGAATTCTTCGATTACGAAGCGAAATATACCCCGGGTGTATCCAGAGAGGTAACGCCTGCGGAAGCGCCAAATGAAATAGTGAACCAGATTCAGGAGACTGCTAAAAAGCTGTATAATAAACTGAACTGCCGTGGTATTGTGAGAATGGACTTCATCTGGGAAGAAGCCAGCAACCGTTTGTTCTTCCTGGAAGTGAATACGATGCCGGGACAGTCTGAAAACAGCATCGTTCCTCAGCAGGTAAGAGCCGCTGGTAAAACCCTGCAGGAGTTTTACGGCACATTAATTGAAGAATGCCTGAGGAAATAACAACACCTGAGTTCATTTTAACGTTAAAATATAATCTGTGTTCAATTCAATAACTAAACGCTCCTTCGGCTTTAATCTGCTGGTTATCATAGGGATCTTTGCCGTTCTGGGGTTGCTTTTCTTTTCATTACTGGGAATTATTACAAAACACGGGGATACCCTTACCGTACCTGACGTTTATAAGAAAAATATACAGGAAGCCACTATGATCCTTGAAAAAGAAGGATTCAGCGTGGACGTGAGAGATTCAATCTATGTTGACAGTCTTCCGGGCCTGGCCGTATGGGAACAGACACCTGCCAGAGGATCTGTTGTAAAAGTTGGTCGTACCATCTACCTGACCGTTAACAAAGTAATACCGCCAATGGTACAGATGCCTGATCTGACCGGTCTGACCTTCCGCAGTGCTGAAATGACCCTGCATAGTCTCAGACTCAACGTTGGTGATACCATCTACAAACCTGACTTCGCTACCAATACTGTATTACAGCAGCTGCTCAACGGCAAAACCGTTAAGCCTGGCAGAGATATTCCTGAAGGTAGCAATATCACCCTCGTACTGAGCAGCGGTACTGGTAACACTGAAAACCCTGTTCCGGACCTGACCGGTATGACTTACCTGGAAGCAAAAGAGACACTGAGCGCCAGCAACCTGGGCCTGGGTACAGTCATCATAGATCCTTCTGTGACCGATACTGCGAATGCCTTCGTGGTAAAACAGATCCCGCTGCGCAAAAACCCCCTGAACGAAACAAATATGATCCGTGCAGGTGAGAGCATCGATATCTGGTTGTCCAACACCCGTCCTGAAAAGGATAGTGGTGTAGCACCGCCTGCTCCGGCAGACGAACAGCATTAATAAGCACACAATACCTTAATATTGCTGTATAAATCAAAAACATAAAAATTTACAGCCATGGAAAATATAAGCGCAGCAGACGTGAAACAGCGCATTGACAGCGGCGAAACCCTGAACCTTGTAGATGTAAGGGAACCGCATGAACATGAGGATTTCAATATCGGCGGTAAGCTGGTGCCATTAGGCGAGATCCGTGCAATGCAGGTAGATGAACTGGAAGATCTGAAAGACCAGGAAGTAATTGTTTACTGCCGTAGCGGTGGTCGTAGCGGACAGGCAGCAATGATCCTGGAAACAATGGGTTTCCAGAATGTAAAGAACCTGACCGGCGGTATGCTGGCCTGGCAGGACCAGTTCGGTAAATAAACTGATCAGTCGCATATCATTCATAAATGCCTTCCGGCTTGTACTCCGCCAACAGCGGGTCAGTGTCCGGAAGGCTTTTTTACAGCTATCCACCTTTACACGCATCGCCAACTGATGCTCACCCAGATCCCCGCTAACCCGTTAAATCCACTGTTATGAAGCATATATGGCTCATTTGTTTCTGCTCCCTATTGACTTTCGCTGACACCATCGCCCAGACAACCACCGAAACCGATATCGTCATCTATGGCGGTACATCTGCTGCTATTACGGCCGCCGTACAAGCCTGCAGAATGCACAGATCTGTGGTAGTGGTATCGCCCGACCAACATCTCGGCGGACTATCAGCCGGCGGCCTTGGTTTCACTGATACCGGGAATAAAGAGGTCATCGGCGGACTTGCCCGTGAGTTTTATCATCGCATTTATATGCATTATCAGCAGCCCGCTTCCTGGAACTGGCAGGAACAATCCGCTTATGGAAACAAAGGCCAGGGAACACCCGCTATTGATGGTACAGACCGCACGATGTGGATCTTTGAACCTCATGCGGCAGAAAAGGTATTTGAAGACTTTGTAAAGGAATATAAGATTAAGATCTACCGCAATGAATGGCTGGACAGGAAAGCTGGTGTCACGAAAAAAGGACAGCAGATTACCGCTATTACAACACTCAGCGGTAAAACTTTTAAAGGAAAAATGTTCATAGATGCAACCTATGAAGGTGATCTGATGGCGGTTGCCGGCATCTCTTATAGTGTGGGCCGTGAAGCGCGTAATGAATTCAATGAAACCTGGGCAGGTGTGCAGACAGACGTCTTTCAGCATGGACATCATTTTAAGAAACCAGTTAGCGCATATAAGATACCCGGGGACCGTAATAGTGGATTACTACCACTGATTTCTGACCAGGCGCCTGGTGAAAAGGGGAGTGGCGATAAGAGGATACAGGCGTATTGCTTTCGTTTATGTCTGACTGATTTACCGGCGAACCGTATTCCATTCACGCGTCCTGCAGACTACGATGCTACACAGTATGCATTGTTGCTGCGCGTATTTGAAACGGGCTGGAATGAAGTCTTCAACAAATTTGATCCCATTCCCAATCATAAGACGGATGTCAATAACCATGGTCCATTTAGTATGGATTACATTGGTATGAACTATGATTATCCGGATGCTTCTTATGAGAGAAGAAAGGAGATTATAGCAGCGCATAAAGTTTATCAGCAGGGATTATTATATTTTATTGCGACAGATCCGCGTGTACCGGATAGCATCCGCCTACGTATGGCGAAATGGGGCCTTTCCCGTGACGAATTCAAAGATAATGGTAACTGGCCTCATCAACTGTATATCCGCGAAGCCAGACGTATGAAAGGGCTGGAGACGATGACGGAAAATGAAGTGTTAGGCAGGAACAAAGTATCCAACGCGATCGGTATGGGTTCTTATACGCTTGATTCGCACAATGCGCAGCGTTATGTAAAAGAAGATGGTACTGTACAGAATGAAGGCGATATTGGTGTAGAAATACCTGTTCCTTACCGTATCAGCTATGGTTCCATTGTACCGAAAAAGGAGGAATGTACTAATCTATTGGCGCCGGTATGTCTTTCCTGTACACACATTGCTTATGGCTCTGTACGGATGGAACCTGTGTTCATGATTCTCGGACAAAGCGCTGCTACTGCCGCCATCCAGGCCATTGACAATAAAAAAGCCATACAGGATATCAGTTATGAACAATTAAAGACACAGTTGCAAAAGGATAAGCAGCGCTTATAAAGCATCTTCAAAAAAAGCACAACTACCACCGGTCCAGTTCTGCGGTTTGCCCTGTGATACGCCGATCATTTTACTCTTACTGATCCTGGCGAGGTTGTGTGCGAGAATTGGTACCGGACTACCATCCGGCCAGATGTACATCATACGTATTTCGCAATAGGCAGGACCTTCCGGTGTTTCTATGGCAGGAGCATATTGCACTTTATGTTGAAGGATCCAGTTACCGGGGTCGGTGATTTTGTCAATATCCGCCTGTGTGACGTCTATGAGCACACCTTGCCCGGCAAAGGAAAAGAGCGGTTTTAATACATAGTTTTCAAGATCCGAAGGGATTACTGGCAATTCATCCAGGAACCAGCTTTTGGGTGCATATTCGCTGTGTATGAAAGGCAATATGTATTTGCTGATGCGATAGAACCAGTTGGGATGTGTGATCCATTCTACATCAAGGTCCTGGAACAGGCTGACGTGTTTGCCTAGTTTATCATGCTGACGATGCAGGTCATCAAAGATGACGCGGTTATAGATCCTTTTGATCTGAATTTTTCTGCCGTCTTTTTCATAGTACAGTTTCTTACCCTCCTGTATCAGCTCTGTTACGCAGACAGGCTGAATACCTAACATCTTTTCTGTATAATAAAAATCGATTCTTGTCTTCTGTTCGTGTGGCTTTACTTCCAGCAGCACTACTTCTTCCGGCAGGTATTCTCCCACGATGACATCTTTCAATAACTGAAAATAACTGTCTGCATTTAGTCCGCCGAAGAAGTTATTCACCGTATCAGGAATATTAAAGTGCGTTCTGAACTGTCTGGCCATTAATTCCTGGAATGCGTACAGCGATGGGAAGCCCTGTAATTCGATCAGTCTTGGCGTCAGTTCACCAGCTTCATCGCGACACACTGCAAAGTCGATCACCATGAAGTGAGGGTGATCGTTTTCATGCGGTACTTTCAGTTGGTGGGGAATCGCGTTCCGTGTCAATTCCTTAAAATCGGGACGCAGGATCACCGCAATGATTTCATCACAGGCCTTTCTGAGTTGAGCTGTCAGTTGTGCGGGAATAAACACAGGGGTTTCCGCTACTTTAAAGACAGGCGCTTCTCCTGCTTCTGCGGCAATGCCTTCGAGGAAATCCTGGTATTGCCGGTGTGTGAACTGATGGTTATATGCTGTACGTATTGAAGGGATCATGGTGGTGAGTTAAAGTCCATAGGCCGGTACGCTGCACGGTCTTACGCTTCAATTTTGCCGGAAACGGACTGTTTAAAAATAGCGTTGTCCAGGAATGCAGGAATGAATTCGTCATGGGTGAGCATGATCTTATCCGGATCGGAAAGGTGTTCCAGCATACTGTAATATTTTTCAGCACCATAGTTGGTGATGACCTGGTTCTTTTTTTCCTGTTGGAGAAGGTACATCCGCATACCGGTGGCATCTGCTTCCGGATGGAACTGTGTACCGATGCAATAATCGCTGAAACGGATGGCCATTGTCGCTCTTTCCAGCGGTACATGCGGCCTTTCCTTTTCCAGTGCCAGGACGGTAGCGCCGGTAGTGGCCATTTTCTCCTGATCGAGTTCTATGACCTGCCAGTTGCGGCTATCTACGATGAAGTAAGGATCGGGTAGTTCGTTGAATACCAGTTCTTCTTCGCCGGCAGATGTTTTATGTACAGGAAATACGCCGAAAGCAGGCGATCTGCGACGGCATACGTTCCCTAATTTCAGATAACGGCACATCAGCTGAAAGCTATGGCAGATCAATAATAGCTGTTTCTTATCGTCCTTTGTTTTATTCCATTGTCTGATCTCTTCCATCAGGCGGAAGTAGCGGGCTTCCCACTCGCTGCCTTCGCTATCCAGGGGGCTGCCCGGACCACCAGTAGAAATGTAGATATCATAAGAGAGATCGGGTACCTGTTGCGCTATCCGCACTTCATATTCATGGAATACCATGTCCAGCGCATGCTTTTCTGCATAGCTGGTCAATATCTCCCGTATACAGCGCATACCTTCATTAGGCACCTGCTCGTACATGTCCAGGATGGCAATTTTCCAGTGCTGCTTTGTCGGTATCATACTGCAAAGGTACACGTTTAGCAGTCTTTCAGAAAGCTATTAGTGATGAAGTCGGTAACAGATACCAGATCTTTGGTATCTGTGTATACTTTTAACTGCTGATCGGCGCCGGTACCGTTTTCGAGAATGTCGAGGGTGCGCTGTATATAGTGACGGCTGCCCAGTTCATCTACTACATCGTCCACGAAGTCGAGCAGTTCATGAATCAGCGCTCTGGCATTGACTTCCATTTCTTTACCGAAGTCGATCAGGTTACCGTCAATACCGTAGCGGGATGCCCGCCATTTGTTCTCATTAACCAGTGCACGGTTATAGATGATGAAGTTGAGGTTCTGCATACGCAGTTTATAAATCTTTGCGCAAACAGCCTGGAACAGTGCTGCCAGGGTACAGGTTTCCACTACGGTGAGCGGTACGTCGCAGATGCGGAATTCCACTGTATTGAAGAAGGGGTGTACCCGCAGGTCCCACCATACTTTCTTGGCGTTGTCGATACAGTTGGTTTTTACGAGCAACTGTATATACCGGTCATATTCTTCGATACTGGCGAAGTAATCGGGAATACCGGTACGGGGGAATTTATCAAATACCTTGGTCCGATAAGATTTGAAGCCGGTGTTGCGACCTTCCCAGAAAGGAGAGTTGGTACTGAGTGCAAACACATGGGGCAGGAAATAACGTACGGAGTTGGCGATATGGAGGGCCATTTCCCTGTTTTCCATGCCTACATGTACATGTAATCCGAAGATGAGGTTGGAGCGGGCGGCATCCTGCATTTCATTGACGATCTCAAAGTAACGGGGATTGTCTGTAATATGCTGGAGTTGCCATTTGGAGAAAGGATGTGTACCGGAAGCGCCGATGCTGTATCCCAGGTCGCCTGCTATGCTGGCAATTGTCCTGCGCAGCATTGATACATCTTCGCAGGCTTCATCTATATTGGCGCATACCTCTGTGCCTACTTCCACAACTGCCTGGTGAAATTCAGCTTTTACTTTATCTCTGAGCACCCTGTGGGCTTGTTCTACGATCTTTTGTTCATGAGATCTCAGTTCTCTGGTCTGGGGGTCCAGGACCATGTATTCCTCTTCAATACCGAGGGTGAAGTTATTGAGCATGCGGTGATTCAATTAGGAATTAGGAATTACGAATTAGGAATTGAGTACAATTAGCTGACACTTCAATTCCGGATTAATTTTCCTAATTACCCCAAAGTTATTCTTTCTTTTCAGTCGAAAATCATGTTAAAGAATAATTTCGAATCAGGAATCCAAAGGGAATAGCAATAAGGACAATGGAAGTCCTCCGGAAAATATGCAGGACTGTAGTCGACAATTCCTAATTCTTAATTCCTAATTCCTAATTGAATTAGTCTTCTTTCTTTTTTGTCTTTTTTACCGAAGTTTTTTTGGCCGGCGTTTCTTTATCTTCCACTTTCGGCGCCTTTGGCTCCTTCAGTGTTTTAGTATCTTTTGGCGGCTTGGCGGGAGAGACAGCGGTCGGCTTTTTAGCGGCAACTCTCTTTGCGCCGGGTACGATAGCGGTTTGTTGTCCCTGAATGGCATGTTGCAGGAAATTGCCCCAGGTCAGGTTATCTGTTCCAGGCGTTTGCTGTTGCGCACGCTGTATGGCGTAGGTAGCGGCTGTTTCCACCACCCATTCGAAGTTTTCGGTACCAATCACTTTTTCATTTGTTTCCGGAGCGGGATTCCAGAAATCAATGACATAAGGCACACCATTCTGAATAGCAATTTCAACGGAGTTGAAATCATAGCCGAGGTATTGGTTCAGTTGTGCGACCTGGTCGGCAATGGTATTCAACAGTGTGGTATCTCCGGAATCTTCTGTCAGATAACGCTGATTTTCCGGCTGATATGGATCGTAAGGTATTACGCGTACATATCTGCCACCTATGCAATAACAACGATAATAAGATTCGTATTTGATTTCTTCCTGCAGCATCATAACCAGTTGTCCGGTACGGGCATGTTGTGCAAAGAACTCCTCACGGTCATGTATTTTGTACACATGTTTCCAGCCGCCGCCATTGTATGGTTTCATGTAGGCAGGAAAGCCGATATGATCAAAGATAGCGTCCCAATCGAAAGGGTAGACCAGGTTTCTGAAAGATTGATCGCTTGTATTGAGGGGTAGGTCTCTGGAGGGGATCAGTGCTGTTTTAGGCACTTTTACACCTGTGCGGTGTGCCAGTTCATTGTTGACAAATTTGTCGTCAGCACTCCACCAGAAAGGGTTGTTGATAACCGCAGTACCATCAAGTGCGGCCTGTTTAAGCCAGGTACGATAGAAGGGTACGTCCTGGGAGATGCGGTCAAGGATGACGCTATAGCCGGAGGGGGTACCCTGTATCACTTTCTCGATGGATATTGCTTCTGCTGTGATTCCGTCTATCTGTTTGTCATTCACACGATCGATAAAAGCCTGCGGAAAGCCATTTTCCTGGCCGAAAAGGAGTCCTATTTTTTTCATCTGTAAAGAGTTTTACTGTTTGGTTATCCGTCGTTTACAACAGTGGCCGATGAAAATCAATATTCGCGCCAACAGTAGAGGCTATTTGATCAGGGACAGGTAGTAAGGCAGCATCTCCAGCCAGGTGGGCCAGTCGTGTGTCTTGTTGGGCCTTACGTCCAGCCAGTGCATAATGCCTTTATTATGAAGGATGCCGGACATTGTCTCATTCTGGCTACGGGTAATGTCTTTTTCAGCTACGCCCAGTATAATTCCCATCCGCCAAAGGGCTTCATGCGGATTTGCCGGCATAAAATCTACCGGGTTATTATAATACACATTGTCGTCATAATGGCCGTTCAGCCGGGATTTTACATCAAAAACACCACTGAGGCTGAACAGGTAGGATACTCTTTCCGGGTACCGGAAGGCAAAGTTGGCTGCGTGATAACCACCGAAACTACATCCGGCTACCGCAATGCGTTGAACGCCTGTTTCTTCGGTCACTTTTTCCAGTACCTCGTGGCGGAGCATACGGTCATATCTGATATGATGAAGGGCTCTTTCAGCAGGGGAAATGTGTATGTTGTACCAGCTGTGTACGTCCACCGTATCCGGACAGTACACCTTGATCAGCTGGTTGTTGATAAACCATTCCAATGACTGTATCACACCCCTGTCTCTGTGCTCATAATGCCTTCCCATGGAGGTAGGGAAGAGTATCAGCGGATAGCCCTCTTCTCCGTACACCAGCATTTCAAATTCATGGCCCAGGTGCGGGGAATGCCATTTGTAATGTTGTTCCAGCATGGTTATAAATATAAGGAAAAAAAATTAAGCACTTATCTGGCAACATGTTGATATACCATGGTTTTTGACGGACGGTTAATGGCATAAAAAAAGCGTCCCTTATGACGGGACGCCTTCCTTTGTCTTAATATATTAATACAGGTTAAAGCGGATATTGACCTGTGGTAAGTTACAGATCGCTTGGCAGCAAGAATGTATACTTCAGGTTGTATGAAGTGGTCTTGTTGGAAACCATTGTGCCACCTCTTGTCAGTTGTTCGTTCTGACTCACGGAGGTGGCAAAGTTATCAGCGTCGTAGGTATAGGCATTCGTGATGGTCTGTACAGAGCCATCAGGATATTGTGTCGTTTTTGTAATCGCGTTGTTGGCAGACATCCAGCCGGCATTTTCTTCTGCATCGAAGATAAAGTGCGTAAAAGACGCGCCTTTATAGTTCGGCTTCTCATCATAGGTATAGGAGATAGTCGTGATGCGGGTGCTTTCGGTATTTCTGTACACCGGTATTTCCCGGCGATCAGTTACCCTGCCTCTGGCATCTCTTACCATCAGGTCTTTACGTGTCAGCAGGTAAGGAGCGATCACGCCGTCAATTTCATAGTGATAAATACCTATGATCTTATTGGCATTATCATACGCGAGACTGTCATAGCCATTTTTCAGGCCACTATACGAAGAGAATAGTATTACTTTTCCGACTCTGCCTTCTGTGTCATACTCCACTTCTTTGGCCTTCGCACCTACGCTGCCCAATTCACTGGAAACATAAGTAAACGAGATCTTGCCTGTGGTGTCAAAGCGGATCATTTCGGAATGGAAATCCTCAGCGGTGACATCTGATGTCTGGAAGATCGCTACCCTGTTACGTCTGTCGTAGGAATAGGAACTTGTTTTCAGACCGCGGTCGTTCTGAGGCTCCATGGTGGAAAAAGCTCTTTCTCCCTGTGGACCGTCGTCCTTCTTACAGGAAGCAAAGCAAGTGATAAATAAAGCTGCAGTTAGTAGAAGTCTAATCATGTATTATGAGCAGTTATTTGTCGAGAATTTTATACTTGATGGCAAATTTGCTGGTATTGTTATACACTTCGGCGCCTCCCTGAGTGGCCTTTCTGGTGTGAAAGATTGAGTCCGGGTAGTTGCCTCTGTCGTAAGTGTATAAATTGTTGATGGTCACCACAGAGTCGCCTGCAGGGTATCTTGTAACCTGCGTAAGCGGATTATTAGCTGATAACCAGGTGATACCATTGTTCAGGTCCATTACGAACAGGTCTGCCGGTTTGATCATGAAGTTGATCGCGTCGTCATAAGTATAGGTAGCGGTGCTGATGGTATCCTTGCCTTCTGTATCGCCGGAGAAGGGCAATATGTGTCTGGCAATGATGTTGCTTTTGCTGTCCCATACCATTGTCTCCTTGCTGTAAAAGGCAAATTGAGGCGTGACTTCGTTGTTTGGTTTACTATGATAAATGGCAGCCAGTTGTCCTTCACCGTTGTATACCAGGCTGTCGTAACTCAGTCTGTTCCAGGTGCTAGGGGATATATGATTGATAATGACCAGTTTATTGTTGCTGTTATACGCGAAAGTGGCTGTTTTCAGCAGGGCAGAGGGATCTGCTTCGGTATTGGTGTTCATGCCGGTCATACGGCCGTCTGCATCAAATATCGGGTCCTGTCTGAAGTAGTAATTTCTATCGAGATTAGCTATTATATAATAATCAACCCTTTGTTTGTCATCGAGTTGCAGCATGGTGTAGTTGCTCATATTACCGCCGTCGAGGGTAAAGAACACCCTGTCCTTAGGGATAGGATCTTCAGTAACGGGTGCGTCTTCCTTTTTACAGGATGCGAACAATGACGTAAGGAGTACTGCGCTCAGCAGGATCTTTCTCATAGAGTAATAGGGAACCATTTATAATAGCCGGATCATATCTGAAGATACGGATCCGGGTACAAATATATGTCTTATTTTAAATGTGTGTATCACTTTGTGGGCCTGCAATTCCGCTAAATTTAGGTCAACGCTGACGGGTATTTGTTAAGTCGTTCAGTGTGAGCAGGTAGCAAAAAAAACGTCCCGCCATAGGCGAGACGTTTTTTTATATTTTTGCTGAACGCTGCTTATCTGAAGATATAGCGGAAGCCCAGCTGACCCTGCCAACGAGCAGACTGTAAACCGAAATCATCGATCTGAGCAACAGTCTTGTTGTCGTATTTGGTAGGCGCTTTAAAATTATACGTCGGAGTAGTTCCGTTAGCTGCAAAACCAACGAAGTCGATCAGACCGTAGTTGTTGTAGCTCATACCTGTACGGGTAGAGTATACGCGACCCCAGTCGTTATTGATCATATTACCCAGGTTGAATACGTCGAAGGAGATCTGTAATGTATGACGTTTACCATTTTTCTGGGTGATGTAGATATCCTGTGCGATGTGCAGGTCAAAGATGTGTGTGAACGGAGTTCTCAGACCATTCTTCGGTGCATATTCACCTCTGTGTTTGCTCAGGTATTTATCACCATTGATGAACGCATCCAGTGCAGCCCACTGTTGTTCCGGAGTAACGGTTGCACCGTTAGCCTGGTAGGATACGAGGTTGATCTCTGATGCACTTCTCGGGATGTAGATCAGGTTCAGACCTTTATCACTGCTGGAACCGTTGTAGTCGCCAACGATGTTGGTGTTAGGAATATCTCTGTAACCGTAAGAGAATCTTTCGCCGGACTGACCAGTGTAGTACAGGGTAACAGTCGTACCGAAGTGTTTCAGGTATTCTTTCTTGTAAGTTACAGAAGCAATGATTCTTGAACCCAGGTCGAAGATAGACGTACCCAGATCGATGTCGTTACGACCTCTCACGTTTGGTACTCTCCACTGAGAAGAGTTTTGAGAAGACTGACCGTCGTTGATGCTTTTAGAACGACCGTAAGTGTAAGCGGCCATTGCGCTGAAACCACCATAGAAGGTTTTTTGTAACTGAGCAGTCAGGTTGTAAGAATAACCTTTGCTGGTATTATCAGCATACATGATATCAGTGTAGTTACCCAGAATTGGTTTACCTACGTTTTTCCACATCGGACGGTTGTCGCTACCGCTACCGGTTACATTCGTACCAGCAGGGATGTAAGACAGGTTGTAATAAACAACGTTGTTGATGTTTTTGGTGTAGATCGCTTCTAAGCTACCCACCATACCCCAAGGCAATTTCTGATCAACAGCGATGCTGGTTCTGAATACCTGAGGGAATTTGAAATCTTTTGCAAACAGATCAATTTTACCTGATGGCGCAGCAGTGATGCTAGGCTGCGCATAAGGATCAGATACAAAAGGAATCGGGTTGTTGGTACCGCCGGTTGGTTTGGTAGAATCGTAAGCGAGTCTCATACCACCCAGGGTAACACCATTGTTGTTATAGATACCACCTAACCAAACATAAGGGATGCGGCTGGTGAAGATACCGGCGCCACCACGGATCTGGGTAGTCTGGTCACCTTTCACGTCCCAGTTAAAGGCAAAGCGTGGAGACAGCAGAAGCTTAGCGTCTGGCTTAACACCTGTCTGTGCACCTTTGATATCCCATTTACCGGCAGCAACTACCTGAGGCAGTACATTGGTATTGAAATCATTGTTTACAGCAGGATCAGTCAGCAGCATCGGCAGGTCAGCACGAACACCCAGTGATAAACGTAAACGATCGTTTACCTGGTAGTCGTCCTGTGCATACAGACCCAGTTGCAGTGCTTTGAATTTAGCAGCACCGTTGGTGTTATCACCGGTAGTTTTATCTACAGCTGAGAAGGAACGGTTGTACTGGGTTGGTGATTTGTCATTGAGGAAATCATCCAGGGTAGCGAAAGTATAAGAACCAAAGTTCTGACCGATAAATACGTTGGTCATGTTATAGAACTCGTTACTTGTCCCCAGGGAGATGGTGTGTTTACCTCTGTACAGTTCCAGGTTATCAGTCAGGGTCAGTACGTCCTGTTTCAGCAGGTTAGCTGCAGAAAACTCTTCTGTACCGAAGCTGATAGATTCTCTTGAAATGAATACGGAAGTATATGGAGCGCCGGTGATACCGCGGTCGTCTCTTACGAAGTTAGCACCTAACAGCAGGGAGTTAGACGCCCTGTTACCAAACTGGCTTTTCAGCTCAGCAGTGGTAGCGTTGGTGGTAGAAGGGAAGGAGATACCTTTATTAGAGAAGGTGATAGTAGAAGCGCTGGATTTACCAGGACTTACGCTCTCACCATGTGTATACTGGTGACGGATAGTGAACTTGTTATTTTCGTTGATGTTCCAGTCAATTCTTGCAAAGAACTTGCGGCCATCCAGTGTATTTTCAGTTGTCTCATATCCGCCCGGATCGTAACCTGCTGAGCGCAATTTAGTTTGTAGTGTATCCAGCTTACCCCTTGAAGCCGGAGTAGCACGACCATTCGCATATGTTTCATAAGCGAATGGCTGCGGACGGTTTTCTTTCTGCCATTCTGCGTTGACGAAGTAGAACAGTTTATTCTTGATGATCGGACCACCTAAACGTACGCCGTATGTTTTGGAAGAGAAATCTGCCAGTTTGGTACGTTTGCTTTCGTCTTTTGTTGGAGTCTTACCAGCGAGGCTTTCGTTACGTACGAAGTAATATGCAGAACCTTCTATTTCATTAGTACCGCTTTTGGTTACAGCGTTGATGGCGCCACCTGCGAAACCACCCTGTTTAACGTCGAACGGAGATACGTTAATATTGAACTGGTCAATGATGTCAATGCTGAACGGAGAAATACCGATCTGACCACCATTGGTACCATTTTCTGCCAGACCGAATACATCGTTCTGTACCGCACCATCAACGAAAGTAGCGTTGTACTTGTTGCTGGTACCTGCGATAGATATAGTCTGGTTACCGCTACCGTCTTTGGTCAGTTTCGCCTGAGGCGTTAAACGTACAAAGTCAGTGAGGTTTCTACCTACTGAAGGCAGGGCTTCAACCTGTGTGCGGTTCAGGGTAGTCTGTGCTCCCTTACGGTTAGAATTGAAGACAGTGCTTCTTTGACCAATTACCTGTACTTCTTTGATATCCTGGGCTTTTTCGCCAAGGCTGATGTTCAGTCTGAATGGCTGACCGAGTGCGAGGAAGATATCGCCCTGATTGTATTCAGTGTAACCGATAAAGGTAGAAGTTACTTTGTAAGGACCACCAACGTTCATGTTGGGGATACGGTAGTAACCTTCCGCATCGGTAGTTGTTCCGTACTTGGTACCTGAAGGCTGATGGATCACAACAACGGTAGCCCCGGGTAACGCCTCCTTCGAAGGGCCGGTGATTCTACCAATCATGCTACTGGTAGTTACCTGCGCAAACGAAGTGATTGTGCTAAACAGAACAATGAATGTAAATAGTAGTCTTCTAAATCCCATATAAGAGCAGTTTGATTTATGACGCAAAATTGGGGAATAAATTCTAACGAATTTTAACTTGAAATTAACAAATTGTTATGCGATTGATCTCATTAGGGTTTAGGGATACAATTTTGGACAGTTGCCAGTTTTAACAGCCATTTCATTGAGTTTGTTCAAGAAACTGCTTTGGAATTTCTAAAAAATCGAATAGAAAACTTTTAAATACCTTAAATATAGCCGCGTACGTCATGAAATTATCCAGTTTTAGCGATCATAGGTTGATATACATATAATAATATATGCATTGGCTTACCTGAAGGTAACCAGAAAGGAAAGTGAACAGTTCTTATTTTAGCATAACTTTGCACATTAATCTATAATAAAGCTCTATGTTAGATACAATAGAATCAGCCATAGAAGATATCAGGAATGGTAAGCTGGTAATAGTCGTAGATGATGAAGACAGGGAGAATGAGGGTGATTTTGTTACAGCAGCAAGGAACGTTACACCGGAGATCATCAATTTCATGAGCCGTTACGGCCGTGGTTTAATATGTGCCCCCCTGGTGGAGGAGCGTTGCGAGGAACTGAAACTGGAAATGATGGTGCGCGATAATACCGCCCTGCACCAGACTCCCTTTACCGTATCCGTTGACCTCCTGGGTCACGGCTGCACCACCGGCATCTCTGCACATGACCGCGCCAAGACCGTACAGGCCCTGATTGATCCTAATACCCGTCCGGAAGAACTGGGCAAGCCAGGACATATCTTCCCCCTGAAAGCAAAAAGTGGTGGCGTACTTCGCCGTACCGGCCATACCGAAGCAACGATCGACCTGGCCAGACTGGCTGGTTTCGAACCTGCCGGCGTACTGGTGGAAATCATGAACGAAGATGGTTCCATGGCACGTCTCCCGGAATTGCGGGAAATAGCCGACCAGTTTAACCTGAAACTGGTTTCCATAAAAGACCTGATCGAATACCGCCTCGCAAAGGAAACCCTGATCGAGGAACAGGTAACCGTAAACATGCCGACTGAATACGGTGATTTCGAACTGGTTGCTTTTAAACAGCTTAACTCAGGTGAGCTGCATATGGCCCTGAAAAAAGGTACATGGGAGAAAGGCGAACCCGTACTGGTGCGCATCCACTCTTCCTGCGTAACCGGCGATATCCTTCATTCCCTCCGCTGTGACTGTGGCGAACAGCTGCACAAAGCCATGGAAATGGTAGAACGCGAAGGAAAAGGTCTGATTCTGTACATGAACCAGGAAGGTCGTGGTATCGGTTTGCTTAACAAACTGAAAGCCTATAAGCTCCAGGAAGAAGGCCGCGATACTGTGCAGGCTAACCTGGAACTGGGTTTCAAAATGGATGAACGCGACTATGGCGTTGGAGCACAGATCCTTCGTCATATGAACATCTCCAAAATGCGCCTGATTACCAATAACCCACGTAAAAGAGCGGGTCTGAATGGATACGGTCTTGAAATCGTGGAAAATGTAGCAATTGAAGTACATCCGAATCCGCATAACGAATTCTATCTCAAGACAAAACGTGATAAGTTAGGTCACGAGATCCTGAAAGGGTAATATCAATTAGGAATTGGGAATTAGGAATTAAAATGCAGCGAAGATCGTTGCGAAAGTTAATACAAAAGGAAAGGCGCCTCTTATCAAGAGGCGCCTTCCCTTTTATATATATAATAATATTAGGTCGTATCTGTGCTGCTTAGGTGTCTTCAGCGTTGGCGGAGTTGGCTAATGTCTCTTTGTTGATCTCCCAGGCATTCCAATTCTTAATTCTTAATTCTTAATTCTTAATTCTTAATTCTTAATTCTTAATTCTTAATTCTTAATTCTTAATTCCTAATTCCTAATTCTCTTCAACGAGTCTTCCCTTCTGTCTTCCCGTTCCTTCTCTTCCAGTCTCGCTGCCTCTGCTCTGCGCATAGAGTCCAGCATACGACGTCTGTTCCGTTCGTTGAACAGCTCAGAGAACTTGTTATACTCACGTACATAAGAGATACCCAGACCCGCTTTGTTACGGTTTACCAGGTTATAGACGTCATAATCCGATTTACTGAAGGCATTGATACGTACGCGTCCTTCCGGTGTGAGCAGGTACTCTGCCCGGAAGTCACCTGCGAAACGGTTCGCATTCGCAGAGGTATTCGCTTTACCCCAGTCATAGTCACCACCCACATATAATCTGATCCTGTTGTTATACAGGTTACTGGTTACACCAGCGCTTACCTGGTTCCGATCCAGAGAAGCATTGTCCTGGTTACCAATGTTATAGGCACGATAATTTACGTTGATACCAATACCACTGTTTTTCAGCAGTACACCGGTAATATTATTAAGGATGGCGGAGGCCTGTGCACTTAATGCCTGTCCCACACTGTTCTTACCGGTAGTTGCCACGTTTGCACCACCAGCGGAGTTTGGATCTTCCGGCAGGAACTGGTTGAACAACAGGAGGCCCGCCATCTGTTGCAGGGCTTTGTTCTGGTCCTGATTCACCTCACGGAGCTTGGCAGCTACACCACTTTCATAAGCCAGGGAACCTACTTCAGGGAGATTGATCTCATAAGTGATATCCGGTTTCATCAGCTCATTACGCAGGTTGATCAGGATATCCACTCTTTCGGTACGGGTAGCCAGCTTGTCGCTTGCAGTAGAGGCGGTTCCTACCAGGTTATACAGACTGACTTTAGGCAGGGTGTATTTGGCATGAACGTCTACTTTCGCTTCATTAGGGTCGCCGTTCCAGGTGATCGTACTGCTTTTATCAATGTCAAATTTCCAGCTGGTCAATCTTTGCAGGGTGAAGTTGTAAGATCCGGAGACGATCTCGTAGTTCCCGAACATATTGAAATCTCCTTCGGTATTTACCATGATCTGTAAGTTACCGTTACCATTTGCAGAGATCATATCACCGGAAGCAGCATCCATGATCACATCGATCTGTGCATCCGGCGTAGCCGAAATATCCAGTTTCACATTCAGCCGCACATTGTCTTTCTTCTTTTTCTTTTCTTCCTTCAGTTCTGTACCATAGCTTTTAAAGGTGATATAGTCTGAACGACCGATATCCTTACTATCAGACAATGGCAGATAGAAGTGAGTGCCTTTGCCCGGTCGGGCCTGTATGCGTAATTGAAGATCATTCAGCGGACCGGAGAAATAGACTTTACCATCCGAGATCACATCACCATAGAACAGGTCGCTGTCAGCAGCCCCGGTATTCAGGAATACAAAGTTGCGGGCAGTTACATCGAAGTCGAAGTTCAGGTTATTGAAATGATCATGAGAGATGTAACCGCTGGCACTTGCCCTGCTGTTATTCTTATCGATAATAGAGAAATTACCGAATTCAATCAGATTGTCGTCCACATTTACATTCAGTCGCGGAATCGTATAACGGGTTCCCAGGTACAATACCCTGACTCCCACACTGTCGATACGCAGATTTCCCCGTACGGACGGTACTTTGGTCGTACCGGCGACAGACAGTTTTCCGCTCACATTGCCTTTCAGATCCGTCACATATTCGTTTACAAAACGGTCCAGCATACTGAGGGAGGTACCGTTCAGTTCTACGTTGGCTTCCAGTCTGTTATTGGTTTCGGACACACCAATCAGTCCTTCCGCAAAGAGGTTCTTGCCTTTATTCTCTGATCTTACAGAAAAGGTCACATCATCTGTTTCCTGTCTGTATCCTCCTTCAAAAGCAACCAGACCAATAGAGTCATTATCGATGCGTAATTCGCTGGTAGTGATATTGGCATCAACGGACAGGTTATGTATGGGATCAGAGATATCAATCTTGCCGTCAGCAAAGCCTTCTATGCGTAAAGCGGTCAGCTGGGAAGGGATCACATCCGTCAGATTGAGGTTCTTCAGGTTGACGATGAACCGGGATTCATCCGGATTGAACTCATTGGTTTCCACTGTGATACTCTGTTCATTCCTGGTCACCTGCAGATTGTTGATTGTCAGGAAGTCTTTGCTCCAGTAGATCTCATTACCTGGCGTTACATTCCATTGCCGCTCGTTGACGGTAAAGGCGCTGTTCAGGAAACTTACCTTGACCCCTTCTGGTACAGTTACGACCCGGGCATAGAATCCATCCAGACTGGAGGAGTCGCCGGCCTGCAGGTCCACTTTTATATAGGATGTATCTCTGCCGGAGTTTGCCAGTATCAGCGGATGCTGTAACCATACGCGGTCACCGGAAGAAACTTTTCCGATGCTCGTGCTGATATCGATCTTATTGAAGGTGCCGGAGCTCTTGAGTTGCAGGTCTTCAAAATGGAAGTTCCTGTAGGACGCCAGCGGCACATTCACCTGTATGCCCAGATTACCTTTGATTGTATTTAGTGAACCTGCTATAGTTGAATTATCAAAACCGGAAATGTCTTTGGAGAAACCACGGATCAGTTTGTCCACCTGTCCCAGATTGAAGGCAAAAGAGAAGTCCTGCTGAATATTATCTTTTGGTGCATCGGGGAAGTAGCTTGGATAGTATTTGTTCAGCAACAGGCGGAAGGCATCAGGCAATTGCATGAAACTGTAATCCCCTTTTACATATCCTCCGATCTCACTACCCTGTATGGCCAGTACTTTCACATTGTTCTCAAAGTGAGTAGACACGTTGAGGGAGTCAAATTCCAGTCTGCGCTGGTCTTTGAAGAGAGAAACGTTATATACCCTGGCAGAACCGTTAAAGTTGTCAATATTGCTACCGGCAAAGTTGAGTGCCAGTTTTGCCTGTAGCATGATAGAGTCCTGGGTCAGCTGTAAGGCACGCAGATTACCATGGCGGATATCAGCGTCAAAGTCAAAAACAGGTACCTCTTCGTTGAAGTCAATGGTACCGGCAAAGTCCATGTCCAGGTTAGGATCATCGGCAGTCAGTGAACCATTGAAGAACTTACGGTTCATATCGCCTTTCGTCTTGATATTGCTGTAAGAGTATCCGTTAAGAGTGATCTGTTGTACGTCTGCATCTACTGCAGCCTTTAGGGTTTTAAAGTTAAAACCTTCTCCGTTCAGCTTTGCACTGAGGGAAATGCTGGTCAGTTCGGGTACGCCTAAAAGGCTTCCCACGTTAAAGGCATCTGTGGTCAGACTACCAGAATACACTGGTATATCCTTGCTGGTTTTGAAGTTGATATCCGAGTTCAGGTTTCCCAGGTTCGTCTGGAACTTACCATAGGCAACGAAGTCATTCACGAACCCTGTGAAGCTACCCGCGAAGCGGATATTGGTCAGACGGTCCAGTCGCAGCGGTTCTGTATTCCTTAACTCCGGAGCGATACTAAGGATATCCGCACCGGTAGTCAGCAGTTCATCTGCATGAAAATCAATAGAAGTGTTATTGATATCCGGCAGGCCACGCAGTTCAACGCCGCCGAGTAAGCGGGTGGTTGTGCCGGCTTGTAGTTCTATATTGTTGGCTTTCAGATTGCTTACAGGACCTCTGGCGTCTCCGTTGAGTAAGATCTCTTTTTTCCAGTCTGAAAGGATGGGTGCGAAGTACGCGATATCATCAGAATGCAGCTTACTGTTCACGATATGGGCGCGCATATAAACGGCATTCACATAGTCATTCATATCGCTGATATCAGCATACTGCATGGTATAGTAGTCCCGCAGATGGCTGCGGTTCGTCATGAGGTCCATGTGGGAGAACTCCATTTCAACTGGCGACATCTTAAAGCGAGCTGTCAGTTTCTTTACCTGGAAACCACAACGCTCTTTGGTGCTCATGGTCAGATCACCAAGGATGCTGTCTTTTACCAAACTGGTATTCGCCAGTGAGAGATTGATGCTGTTGAAACGGATGTGATTCGGCGCAAAATAGCCGTCTTCAATTTTTGTAGCATCTTCAAGGTCATCCACGCCCAGCGTACCATCCTTGATGGAAATCTCTTTTACCAGTAGTTTCCAGTTGGCACTGTTCCAGCGTAAAGCCGGGATGGCAGCAGTATCTGTGAGCTCCGGAGCAGGAGGGGCGGGTCTCTTTTTACGCAGCGGAGAGGCCGGGTACCGGGTAATGATAAACGTAGGTTTGTCCAGTGTCAGTTCCTGGATATCAATGTTATGCAGATTAAGATCTATGTTCTTGGCATCCACATAAATGCGTTTAGCAGCCACACGCATGTCTTCGCCGATCCAGGCATCGATCTGGTTAATACGGACATTACGCAGGTCCGTTTTACGCAGGTCAAGGGAAACGCCTCCGCTTCCTTCTTTTTTCTTGCGGGTGGTATCTGGCGGCGCGCTGAATTCATCGATGATGAACTGATAATTCCATAGTGAATCATTCCTGTGGCGGATCAGGTTCACGTCTGCATCTTCCAATCCGATGAACTTCAGTACAGGCTTCTCCTGGAAGAAGAACCAGTCTGTAATACGCAATTGCAGTACGCGGGCATACAACAAGGTATCCTTGTGACGGTCCTCAATCAGGGTACCCTCCAGCCGCAGACTGTTAAAGAGCCGAATATTGACGTGCTCTATTTCAACTTTGGTTTTCAGTTGTTGGGATAACCGGCTTGTGGCCTCATGTACCAGGAAGTTCTGTACCACCGGAATATTTACCAGGACGCTTATCAGGATAACAAGGCCCAGTAAACTCAGCAAGATTACAGTTAATATTTTGCGTACTTTTTTCAGGCTGCGAGATTTAATCCGGCAAAAATAGTTGAATTAGTCCATAGTCCATAGCTGAATAGTCTATGAAAGCAACGATTTAATATCCGGTGGTGTGTTGATAGAATCCCATTCAGAACGCCTGATCGCTGGTTATGGTCTGTAAGCGGGCGTTTGTAACAGGTATTTAACAGTTTATTACATTGGGATGGGGGTGACAGTATAGCCTTCTTTACGTAGTAATGCGATCAGTCCTGTGGGGCCTCCCAGGTGGGCGGCTGCTATTGCAAAGAAGGTCGGCGCCCATGAAGCCTGATCGATAATGAGAGGCGCCCATTTACGGTTGCGTCGGTCCACTATCATGGCTTTGTGGCGTTGGCTGTCTTCTGTAGCCGTCATTGCCACGAGAATAGAATCGATATCCTGTGATTTATAGGCATTGACAATCCCATAGAATAGGCTATTCATCCTCTCTGGTTGTCTGATTATTTTAAGCATCATCTGAGCTTCTTCTTCATCCGGAATACTATCCGTCAGCGCTATCATATCAGCTAATTTTTCCAGTCCGAATATAGGCAATTGCCTCGTCTGAGCGAGTTTTATCAACTCTGTAGCGTCATACACCTGCTCCTTGCAAAAAGGTGCAAAAGCCACATAAATTATCAGGGTATTTATGACTGTTGGTCTGAATCTGTCCATTGATGGCAGGCGCTTTTTTAGAGAGTCGGGCAGCCATTCATACAGCTCTTTATATTCCGCTTCACTGAACAGTTTTTTGAAAGAATATCCTTCCGGCATCGTTATAGCTGCTTTTATTGCCGCTGCCTTTTCAGGGCCAGGTACGGATGCATCTGTTGTCAGATATAATGAACGGGACTGTTTTAGTGCGGTGAGTACGGCATCTGGCATGTGAGGTTGCTGCGAACAGAAGATGTCTATTGTTCCGTAGAGCCAGGATGGTTGATCCAGATCTTTACCGGATATTTTCCATAAAAGAGACGATTTTATTGTAGACTCCTTTACTGCTTGTTCAGATAGCCGGCTTGTAGCCGTATGACATGTAAACTGTTTTACTGCCGGTATATTCATCAGGACAATTGTCAGAGCAATAAGCCCTGATATACTAAGGAGTATAATGGCTGGTTTCTTAGGTATTCTTTTCAGGTTGCGGGATTTTATGACGCAAAATTAGCAGAATTGCGCCATAGTTCATAGCTGCATCAGCTATGAAGACATTCAATTTTTCATCCCCTGAATGACCTGATGGATACAGGACAAGCCGGCTATCGTTGATGCACCGGCGCTTATTGCACCGGTTTCACCGTATATCCCTGCTTGCGTAATAACGCGATAACACCGGTATTACCACCCAGGTGTCCTGCGCCTACGGCAAAGAAGGTGGGTTCTTTCGCCGCTGCTGCTGCAATCAGTGGTACCCAGTTACGGTTACGGTCATCCAGCAGAATATCTTTATAACGCACCATATCTTCTGTTTCTGTCATCAGCTTAGCCAGTGCGGTAACATCCTGTTCGCGGTAAGATTTCAGCATCTGTGAATAGGTCTCACGTGTTTTTTCAGGTTCCCCGATTGTTTTCAGGATCATCTGTGCTTCTTCTTTATCAGGGATGCTGTCGAAGATAGCTACCTGGTCCAGTGCTTTTTCCAGTCCGTGAACAGGCAATTGCTGTTCCTGTGCGAGCTTCAGCAGTTCTGCTTCGCAATAAGCAGGGTTCTGGCAAACGGAAGTAAAGTACTGTCTGGTGATCAGCGATAATAATACAAGTGGTTTGAACCTGTCGAGTACTGCCACGTCCATATGCATGGAGTCCTGGCACCAGTCTTTTAATTGCTTGTATTCTGCCTCATTGACGAAGCTTTTAAAGGAATAACCTTCCGGCATCATCATAGCGGCCTGCAGGGATTGCATTTCCTGCTTATCGGACATGTTGATTTCAAGGAACAATGATTTCGTTTGTTTGATGGCTTCCTTTGTAGCGGCGGAGAAGTGCAGATCGTCCTGGCAAACGATATGGATGGTGCCATATAACCAGGATGGGCTTTTAAGGTCTTTACCGGATATTTCCCATAACAGGGAAGACTTTTCTTTGGGTTGTTGCTGAGCTTTGGCGGTTAACAATGAAAAACTGCAAAGCAGCAGTGTACCGATCTTTTTAAGTAACATACTTATTGGTTTATGAGTAATGTGTGCAATACTTCCAGATCTTTGTCACCGTGCTGGGCTGAAATGATGATTCTGTTCACCGGCGGACTATCAGGATTCGGATAGCCAAAAGAAGAAATCATAATGTCATGGTCCAGCAGGTATTTTTCTATGCCCGAACGATCCTTTATCAGAAATATGGGTAAATGAAAAGGATTGTACAGATACCCTATTCCTGCTGCTAGCGCCTTAAAGTACCGGATCTTATGCTGTAATAACATAAGCTGTGCAGCATGTAAAGGAAAGCTTTGCAGGAATGCCCAGGCATTTGCGGGCATCATCGGCGTTGCTCCTGTAAACAAGGGCGTTTTTTTAATCGCGGCAACATCTTTTGCATGTCCGGCCACGACGCCTCCCTGTGTACTATATGCCTTTGCCAGTGACGCGGACAGCAGATAGCGCAGCGCAGACAATTGCGGTAAGCGATTTACAATACCACTGCCGTCATCAGAGACAATTCCTATGCCATGCGAATCGTCGATCAGTACCAATACCTGCCGTTTTATTTCAGTTAACCAGCTGAAATCATTGATAGTGCTGGTTAAAGGATTCACCCCATCTGCAACGATCACAAAAGTGTGATCAGGATGCGCATTTACTTTTTCTGTTGTTTTGTCAGCCCAGTCCGCCCAGTTCTCTGTCGGGATGGCTGGTTTCCCTGTTCTTAATGCCGGATGGGCGTTTGTTGCGTATAATAACTCACCTTGTGTAGCAGCATACTGTACAGCTGCCTGAGCGGCTAAATAGCCTGAAGAGAATGTAGCGGCAGCCTGTTGTCGCAGGTGCACAGCCAGCGCATGTTCCAGTTCTTCATAGAGGTGTAGCCGTGTATTGGCGATCCTGGAAGAAATGAATACGGTACCATACCGGTCAATTCCTTCTTTCAGCAATGTATTGAAGGTCGGATGACTATGCAGCCCCAGATAAGAAAAACCGGAAAAGAAGAGATATTCTTTTCCGGCAATACTGGTGGTGCTGGTGGGCGTGGAATGTGTGAACTGTGCCTCCATGCGTATATTACTCAGCTTTTGTTTTCAGTATAAAATAGTACTCGCCTGTGTACACTTTCATATCAAAATGTGTGGCGTCGAGTTTTACTATCGTTACGAGGTTTTCAGTTATCTTGTCCGCAGCGGAACGTAGTCCGTTGGCAGCCGTCACTGATATGATCTTCCCGTCACTCAGCAGTTTATATCTACCGGAGTCCGGTCTGTTGTCAATGGTAGCGATAAAGAGGTTGTTATCCAGGAACTGATAATAGACATTGGTGTAATAACCTCTTTTCAGATCGATTGCCTGTGTGATCTGTGTGTTGTCATACGGACTACCTGGTGGCACTACTACATCGTATACACGCCATTTCTTATGAAGGAGCAGTTCGTTGTTGCGACTGCTGTTGCAGGCGCTGAATAGGATGGCCAACAGGGCCATGAACAGGAAGATGCGTGATGGGATGCGCATGTTTATTATTGTTTTTTGCCGAACATTTCCTGGTTGAAGTCCTGCGATTTCCCTTTGGGAATAGACAGGCTTTGCCAGTCGTTCTTTTTAATCATTTTGCCAATGTACACAATTTGCCCTACATGGTAGGGGAGGTGTGCCAGTTGCCTGTTAATGGCGTCGAGGGCAATATGTGGTTCATTGCGGATGTACACTGTTTTTTCCAGGTCTGCCGGCTGTAATGCGCCGATTGCATCCAGCATACATTTCCAGCCATCTTCCCACAATTGTTTAATCGCTGCTGCAGATAAGTCATCTGCTTCAAACTCCGTATCCCTGTTACGCCAGGGCTTTTCTCCGTCGCTGGTCAGGAAGTCGGTCCAGCGGGAGCGCATATTACCGCTCATATGTTTAATGATGTGGCAGATGCTGTTAGGCTCGCCTTCCGGTTGCCAGTGTAGTTGTTGTTCTGTCAGTACAGCGATGGTCTGGTCACCTAATGATTTATAATAGGCAATTCTTTTTAGTACGCTGTCCAGATATATTTTTCCTATCATGGTCAATAGTTTTTGCTGTTATCAGTAACCGGCGGCGCTGTCATCGCCTCGTTTGTCGCCTACTGCTTCCAGTTGTCCTTTTCCGTTGATCCGGATCAGTTCCACGCGTCCGATAGGACTGCTCGGTTCGATTTTATATCCCATCTGCTTCAGGCCATTCAGGGGCGTCTGATCAAAGTCTTCTTCTACATATACTTCATCCGGCAGCCATTGGTGGTGGAATTTCGGTGCATCTACAGCCTGTTGTGCAGAGAGATTAAACTCCAGCAGGTTCAGCAGCGTCTGGAAGACAGAGGTGATAATAGTAGAGCCGCCCGGCGTACCTGTTACAATATAGGGTTTCCCCTGTTTCAGCACGATGGTGGGTGTCATGGAACTGAGCATACGTTTGCCCGGTGCAACTGCATTTGCCTCTGCGCCGATCAGTCCGTACATATTAGGTACACCAGGTTTTACACTGAAGTCATCCATTTCATTGTTCAGGAAAAAGCCTGCACCACCTACTACTACTTTGGAGCCATAGCCACCATTCAGGGTGGTGGTAACCGCAACGGCATTCCCCTCGTTGTCCATTACGGAGAGGTGGGTAGTTTCTTTACTTTCGTAGATGTTACCGGCAGGTACATTGGTGCTGACACTGGCTTTTTTCGGATCGAAGTCCTGCATACGCGTTTGCAGATAAGCCGGATCCGTGAGCTGTTTTACCGGGACTTTTACGAAATCAGGATCACCGAGGAACTTCGCACGATCCGCGTATGCACGACGTTCTGCTTCGATCATCACGTGCATGGCTGCAATGGAGTGGAAGCCCCAGTCATGCAGCGGGTATTTTTCCACCATACCCATCATCTGCTGTAAAGCTACGCCACCGCTGGAGGGTAATGGCATGGTAACGATATCGTATTTTTTATAGGCGAAAGTAACGGCTGTTCTTTCTTTTGCTTCATATGCCTTCAGATCAGCAGCTGTCATCAGACCGTGCCCGCGTTGCATCTCTGCTACGATCAGCCGGGCTGTTTCACCTTCATAAAAGCCTGCTTTACCATTGTCTCTGATTCTTTTCAGTGTCGCTGCGAGATCTTTCTGCAGCAGTGTATCGCCTGCTTTCCATGGGGTAGCTTTTATGAAGGCATTCCCCTGTGTATTTAATTTCTTGAAATTATCCTGTGTCCTGTTCAGTGATTTTGCTTCTCTGTCTGTGATAGCATATCCTTTTTCAGCTAATAAGATAGCTGGTGCAATGAGTTGCTGTATCGTCAGTTTTGCATAGGGGAGAGAAGCAAACAGACCTGCTACTGTGCCGGGTACGCCGGCAGCCAGATGTCCGTCCTGACTAAGGGCTGTATTGGCATTACCACCGGCGTCGATATACATATCTCTGGATGCGGCGCCGGGTGCTTTTTCCCTGTAGTCGATCGTAACGTTTTTCCCATTTTTCAGGTGTGCGACCATAAATCCGCCGCCACCGAGATTACCTGCCGCAGGATAGACTACTGCCAGTGCCAGCTGAGTGGCGATGGCGGCATCCACTGCATTACCACCTTGTTGCAACATCTGCAATCCTGCCTGACTCGCAAGGGGATGGGCCGATACGACTGCTCCACGCGAAGCAGTAATCGTTTTCTCTATCTTGTAGTGATATGCGTCATTCTTTACAGAACGCTGCTGAGCATAAGCTGTACTGGTGAGGGTCATAACCAGTAATAATGAGACCTTGCGCATGTTGTCTGGATTTTCCTTAAGTTATCGTGACTGGATTATTTGCAAGTTATTATAAAATGCGCATCCAAATTAGTATTTTAGACGTAGACCAGGAACAGTGCCAACACATGTAGCAATAAAATAGAAGACCGACTCATCACCATAAAAACCCGGATAACCGAAATCTTTAAACACTAAATCTAAATCGAACCCTATGTTACACGTGGTAACCCACCTGAGAAGCATTGTGCTTCCATTGCTTGCATTTTTATGCCTGTCAACCCTTGCATACGCCCAGACAGGCACCATCACCGGTACCGTTACAGATGGCAGAGGCCCTTTAGCTAATGCGACTGTCCATATTGAACATACCAATAAAGGTGGTTATACCAATGCCCAGGGGCGTTTCTCACTGGAGATAGTACCCGGTACGCATACGGTGCAGATCAGCTATGTGGGCTTTGTCGCGCAACGTAAAACGGTGACAGTGAGCGCCGGACAAACCACCTCGCTTGACGTGGTACTCGCCGCCAGTACAACCATGAATGAGCTGGTCGTACTGGGTTCGCGTAATCTGCCCCGTACGCAGACGGAGACGCCTGTTCCTGTCGATGTAATCGATATTAAAAGGATTGCGGCCGATGCGCCACAGGTATCCATTAACCAGATACTCAACTACGTAGCGCCTTCATTCAGCTCCGGAACACAAACCGTTGCTGATGGTACTGACCATATCGATCCCGCTTCCCTGCGTGGTCTTGGTCCGGATCAGGTGTTGGTACTGGTGAATGGTAAGCGTCGTTACAATACTGCCCTGGTCAATGTAAACGGTACCTTCGGTCGTGGCGCTGTAGGTACGGATATGAACAGCATCCCCACATCTGCGATTGATCGTGTGGAAATCCTGCGTGATGGCGCTGCCGCACAGTATGGTTCCGATGCGATTGCGGGTGTGATCAACATTATTCTGAAAAGCGCTGTGAATAAACTGACCGTGAATGTGACAACGGGCGCGAATGTGACTTCACAGGCGGATAATAATATCGACGGACAAACCGTGCAGACGGGTGTGAATTACGGTATTCCTGTCGGACAAAAAGGTGGTTACATCAACTTTGGTGGTTCTTATGACTATCGCAATTATACCAACCGTTCCGGTCCCTGGGAAGGAGCTATTTACAGAACATATCCCGGTGGTGTCGATAAGACGGATTCTTTCCTGCTGGCTAATAATATCACCCGTAATGATATCCGTATGCGTGCCGGCCAATCCAGGTTACGCAGTGCACAGCTCTTTGTCAATGCCAATATCCCGTTGGAAAATGATGCGGAGGTTTATTTCTTCGGAGGGATCGGTTATCGCAACGGAGATGCAGCCGGTGTATACCGTTTACCACATGACAGTCGTAACATCATCGATATCTATCCACTGGGCTTCCTGCCGATGATACAAAGCGATATTTACGACCGTTCACTGGCAGCAGGTATAAGGGGCCATCTTGGTGACTGGAAAGTTGACTTTAGTAACACTTACGGTCGCAATGAATTTGGTTTCAAAGTAGAAAATTCACTGAATGCATCATTACAGAAAGCATCTCCTACACGTTTTACCTGTGGAGGTCCTGTTTTCACCCAGAATACCACGAACCTCGATTTCTCCCGTCGCCTGGATGTATTGCAGGGATTGGATATCGCTTTTGGTGCGGAGCATCGTTTCGAACAATATGAACTGGTGGCAGGAGCAGAAAACTCCTACACTGACTATGGCCGTGCATCACAGATCGGCACAGACGCCAATGGGAATCCTATCCTGATTCCTGATCCGCAGGGCGCTGTCAATACAATCTTTGGTCCTGATGGTACAGCAAGACCCGGTGGGGCACAGGTATTTCCTGGATTCCGTCCGGAGAATGCGATCAAAGCGACCCGTAGTGCTATTTCCGGATATGTGGATGTAGAGGCCAATTTTACAAACGCCTTCCTGTTAGGTGGTGCATTACGTTTTGAGAATTATAATGATTTCGGGAGTACGCTTAATGGTAAGCTGACCACACGTTATAAGCTGAGTGAAAAGACGGCTGTACGGGCTTCTGCCAGCACTGGTTTCAGAGCGCCTTCGCTGCACCAGCGTTATTATTCTTCTACCTCTACGTTGTTTGTGGATGGAGTACCTTATGAAGTGGGTACTTTCACGAATGATAGTCGTCCGGCGCAACTGCTGGGTATTCCTGAACTCAAACCGGAAAAATCAAAAAGCATCAGTGCCGGTTTCACCGGTAGTTTCGGCAAATTCAATCTGACCCTGGACGGTTATTACACCCGTATCAATGACCGTATCGTATATACGGACCAGTTCTCCGGCAACAATGCAGATACAGCTTCTGCGATCGATAAGGAAATATATCAGCTATTGTCGCTTGCAAACGCTAATAGAGCAGCCTTCTTTGCGAATGCCATCAACTCCGAAACAAAGGGTGTGGACCTGGTATTGACATATAGCACCCGTTTAGGCGGAGGTACTTTCCGTGCGGATCTTTCCGGTACGTATAGCTATACGCAAAGGGTAGGGGAGATTAAGTCCTCTGAAAAACTAAAAGGCAAGGAAAGTATTTATTTCAGCCGGGCGAGCAGGATCTACCTGGAAAGAAGTGTGCCCCGTGAAAAGGTGAATCTGACATTGTCCTATAACATTGGTAAGTTCAACGCTTTCCTGCGTAACGTGCATTTCGGCAGCGTAGAAGAAGCGACTAACGATCCTAAGTTCTACCAGACTTTCTCCGCGAAAGTAGTGACAGATGTGGCGGTTGGTTATAAACTCACCCCGGCCCTGAAACTTAGCGTGGGATCTAATAACGTTTTCGACGTTTACCCGGACCTGGTAGAGAATCCTGCGAACACGACCAACAACCAGTTCAGGTATTCCAGGAGAGCTACCCAATTTGGTTATAATGGACGTTTTCTGTTCGCAAGACTGGAACTGAATTTATAACCCTGTGAATATCATGTAGTAACCTACACAATAATTAGGCACAAAAATCGCTTATAGTAAAATGTAAGCGATTTTTGTTACCTGCCCTTTCTTTATATTAAGATATTTCTCTATATTCGATAGGGCTTTTTAGAGGACAATACCAGCACGGCATGGCCCTGCGAACATATTTCTATGACTAAATACGGCAGATTACTTTCAGGATTACTGTTGCTGTCTCTGACAAAAATGGAGTCAGGCTGTACGGATGCTGTGGAGCATGACACCCAATTGTTGCGCCAGGTAATGCGTGAAGAGAACGGTTGTATCCGCTGGAAGGTATATGGTTTTCAGGACGATCCTAATAAGGAGAAAGTGGAGCTTTACTTTACCAATGGTAAGCTCAGAGAAGTATTCTACCGTTATCAGGGACAATTGGAAGGACAAAGGAATGTTTTCTATGATAACGGAAAATTATCAGAATCCGGCAACTGGCATGCAGATAACAGGGTAGGCGAATTCCATTATTATCGCCAGGATGGAAAGCTGGAATGCGTACAGTATTACGGTCTGATAGGCGAAAGCGTAGAAGCGCCCTGATTTCCGTCGCCTACATCATCCACACATATAAGGCTGCAATTGATTATCTTAGGTAAATAAACCTAAGGATCAATTATGCGCAAATTGCTGTTATCATCCCTACTACTGCTCTTCGTGCAGATGGGGTTTTCCCAGACCCTGCCTACACCTGACCAGTTCCTCGGTTATGCGCTCGGGACACAATTCACGCCCTATCACCGCGTACTGGACTATTTCAAAGCCGTTGCCGCTGTTACACCCAACATGCAGTTTACCCAATACGGTACTACTTACGAAGGCCGCCCACTGATGCTGGCGGTGATTTCTGCTCCGGAAAATATGGCTAAGACAGAAGAGATCAGGCAACACAATCTTGACCTGTCTTTTGGTACAGGCAAACCTGCTGCCAGCGATCCTGTTATTGTATGGCTTAGTTACAATGTACATGGTAATGAAGCGGTATCTACAGAAGCTGCGATGAGTACCTTGTATCTGCTGGCCAATAAAGCCAATACAGAAACACAGGAGTGGCTGAAGAAGGTCGTTGTACTCATTGATCCCTGTCTGAATCCTGATGGAAGGGAACGTTACGTTAACTTCTATAACCAGGTACATACCCGTTATGCTGATCCACTACTTTTTGCACGTGAACACAATGAACCATGGCCAGGCGGAAGAGCCAATCACTATTATTTTGATCTGAACAGGGATTGGGCCTGGCAGACGCAGCGGGAATCGCAGCAACGTGTAGCTCAGTACAGCCGCTGGATGCCACAGGTACACGTGGATTTCCATGAACAATCTATTGATGCGCCTTACTACTTCGCTCCGGCAGCAGAACCCTTTCATGATATCATCAAACCCTGGCAGCGTAGTATGCAGATGCTGATCGGTAAGAACAATGCACGCTATTTTGATAAAGAAGGCTGGTTGTATTTTACGAAGGAATTCTTCGATATGTTCTACCCCAGTTATGGCGATACGTACCCGACTTACAATGGTGCTATCGGTATGACTTATGAGCAGGGTGGTGGCGGAAGAGCAGGTCTCGCCGGACTTAAACAGGATGGTGATACCCTGACTTTATCCCAGCGTATTGCACATCACCGCACTACAGGTTTATCTACCATAGAAATCGCTTCACAGCAGTCATCGCAACTGCTGAATGAATATTCCCGATACTTCTACGAGGCTGTTCATACACCGGAAGGACCTTATCAGTCGTATGTTATCAAGGCGGCAGGTAATAATGAAAAACTGGCCAGTCTGGGCGTATTGCTTAACAGAAACGGTATTCGCTTCGGATATGGCGCCGGTGTTGCAAAAGCCATAGGTTTTAACTATTTCAACGGTAAAACGGAAAGCTTTACAATCGATAAAGAAGACATGGTGATCAGTGCTGCACAGGCAAGGTCTAATCTGCTGAAAGTATTGTTTGAACCAGATTCCCGTCTGACAGACTCCGTGACCTATGATATTACAGCATGGTCCTTACCTTATGCTTACGGTTTGCAGACTTACGCCTTACGTCAGTCCCTGACGCCGGCAAAAGATAGTTTACAGGTGACTGTCAATACCGCCCTGGCAGCTGTTCGTCCATACGCTTATCTCGCACGCTGGAACAGTATCAAAGATGTACGTTTTCTTTCTGCATTGCTGCAAAAGAAGATCCGTGTAAGATATGCGGAAGGAGCGTTTATGGCGGGAGGCAAAAACTTCCCTGCCGGTACCTTGATTATCACCCGCTCCGGTAACGAGGCGGCTAACGGACAGTTTGACGAACAGGTTGTGCTTCTGGCGGATACCTATAAAACGACCCTGGATGCTGTTACCACTGGTTTTGTAGAAAAAGGGGTGGACTTCGGTTCTGAGAAGGTACGTTTCATCAAACCCGTCAGAATTGCCGTAGCAATGGGAGAAGGTGTTTCCTCGCTCGCCGCCGGTGAAGTATGGCATTTCTTCGAACAGCAGATCAATTATCCGCTGACTGTCGTGGATGTAAAACAATTGCCCAACGTGAACTGGAAAGCACTTGATGTGTTGATCCTGCCGGATGGCAACTACCGGTACCTGGCTGATAAAGACTTTGCGAATAAGCTCCGCGACTGGGTAACAGGTGGCGGTAAACTGATCGTCATGCAGGATGCACTGGCACAGATCGCCGGACTGGATTGGGGGATTCACCAGAAAAAGCTGGAGGAAGAAAAGGACGAAAAGAAAGACGAATATGCGCTCCTGAAATCGTACGCCAACCGTGAACGTGAGGGCGTAAAACAGCTCATTCCAGGCGCTATTTATAAGGTGCAGCTGGATAATACGCATCCGCTGGCATTTGGCTTTCCTTCGGTTTATTATACCCTTAAACAGGACAGCAGAATATACGAGTACCTGGAAGAAGGAGGCTGGAACGTTGGCATTATCAAAAAAGACAATTACCTGAGTGGTTTCGTAGGCACAGAGATGCGTAAGAAGCTGAAAGATGGGCTGATCTTCGGTGTGAAAGAAATGGGAGAGGGGAAGATTGTGCTGATGGCAGATGATCCTTTATTCAGAAGCTTCTGGGAGAATGGTAAACTGTTGTTTGGCAATGCGCTGTTTATGGTGTGGTAGCCGCATGAAATAAAGATTATAAAAGGATAAAAAAGCCTGACAGCCCGTATTGCTGTCAGGCTTTTTTCGCTTTACTTAAAAATGCTATTATTTAATTGATTTACAGATATTTATTTCAAAAGTTCCTTCTGCAAATTTTCTTTCGTATCGAAAGAACAGGTGCTTTTGATATAGCAACAAAACCATCAGAAATATGACAGATAAAGACCTCAAAAGAATTATAGCAATTGCAAAAAGAAAAACGCTCTGCGCTCTTTGCGACGTGCCGGACACCCTGATGAAAACGGCAATTTTACTCCTCCGTATCAGACGCTTGCGAAGTATATAAAATTTAAAACCGCTTGATATTACATCCCAACGCCATTGTTGAATTTACCTTTACAACCTTTCCTGCCAGCATATCATTGATCGCATTGTGCAGATGTCGCATCTTCACTGCCTCCGCATTACCCGGATTATCATCAATAGCGCCCTTATAAACGAGTTTCGCCTGCTGGTTGAATAGATAACACTCTGGCGTATGATTCGCCTCAAAAGCGTCCGCTAATTCCGCTTTTTTATCTGCTACATAATACCAGTTATACTGCTGGTCAGTAGCATATGTTTTCATCGCCGTCAGTATTGCTTTTTCATCTGCTGCCGCAATATTGGAATTGACCAGTACCACGCCGATATTATTACTGAGCGCATACTTGCAGATCTCCTGTGTTCTCAGCTGATTTCTTTCAATATAGGGACAGGTATTGCCAGAGAACATCACCAGCAAGCCGTTATTCATTTTTGCCTTATTCAAAGTAATTTCCTTACCTGAGCAATCCTGTAATACAAGATCTGCTTTCGGCAACGGTGCACCTATCTCCAGTGGCAGATCAGCTGGAGCGCGCATGGCCATTAGCCAGCAACTAAGAAAAAGTAGACAGTGTAGTGTTTTCATAAATATAGGTTTCAGGTTAACGATGCCCCCTTGCATATGCACGGGGAAAAAACAATGTCTGGAATCCGACCTCAGATTCCACTACAAAGATACGAAATATGTGATGTTTTTATCTAATTTATGCGGGTTCTTCTTGCAAACTTAAAGGTGTAGAATTCCCCGACAGTAAAGGGTTTTGGCTTTCTTTTGGTGCTTCAATACTCGTTGAAATCCAGTGGATTGTAGTTTTCCCTTTTTGTTGGTTGAGGTGCTTCCCCTGCTGCGGGGCAGGTGTAAATAACTGGCTGTAGTTCTTTGAAGTTTCTGAGTATGTGGCGGTGGATTGGAGATTTTGGCAGTTGAGGGGCGATTAAACCCCTGGGTGCATAGGCTCAGCATACTTCAAATAACTAAGGCTGCTGGATTTCACCTGTCCCCCTGCGCAGTCAATAAGATGAGGTGGGCTTTACTGGTTTTAGTAGTAAGAAGGGGGAGATAAAAAGTAGTGGTAAATAGTAATTAGCGTAATGTGGCTATAATATTATCAGATGGTATTTCATAGTATCTGATGGTGTCTGATCGTATCAGGATAATCCCTGTACTTCCATTGGTAAATCTTCTTTGCGCAGATTGGCGATTTCTTTAAGAATTCGGATACTCGCATTCAACTCGAATCCTATCAGCAAAATGAAAGAATAGAAATATACTGAGAGCATCAATATAAGAATCGTTCCAACGGAACCGTAGATTTTATTGTAATTCCCAAAGTTATTTACGAAGTAGGAAAACAGGATTGTTACTAAAATCATCAGAATAGCAGCAAACGTTGATCCGGCAGTAATAAACTTCCACTTCTTTACTGTCGCTGGGACAAAACGATAGATTACCGACAGCATGGAAAAGAACAGCAGGCCGATTAAAATCCATCTGGCAACGTCTGCCAGTGAAAGGATCCGCTTATCTGTGATACCAAGATAATTGAAAATATATCCCAGTACAGTACCCTGTGCGATGATGAGAATGATTGTAAGGAGCAGTAGTATGATGAGAATAAGTGTCAGCTTTAATGCCATGAGACGCTTCTGCCACCACTTTCTGCGACGGAATCCCGGGAGTTTTTTATTGAACGACCTGGCGATACCCATTACTGCATTGGATGAAGTAAAGAAGCCCATAATAAATGCGAGGGACAGCAAGCCATTATGGTGAGTATACAGGAAGTCATGGATCATATCCCGTATGATAATGTAGGTATTGTAATTTGGGGTCACATCTTCTGCTAACTCATACAAGGTGGCCTCTACGTTTTGCATCGGTATGTAGGGGACGAGTGTGAAGAGGAAGATAAAGAATGGGGGAATAGCCAGCAGAAAGTTGAATGAAATGGCTGCTGCCCGTTCCCCCAGGCTTTGATTACGCATTTCTTTCAGAAAGAACTTGATCACATCATACAACGGCACTCCTTCAAATCCCGGTAATACCAGTGTCTTGCTGATATCTACGAGTTTGCGGAAAGGCTTTGAATGGAAGATGATGTTTTCTGGTCTGAAAGGCATTGTTTCTTGCTGGTTATATGCCTCTAGCATTCAGCGCCTGATGGAATGCGTGTGCATTTTTCATGTGCTCTGCGTAGGAGGCGGCAAAGGCGTGATATCCGGAGAAATCGGCCTTTGCACAAAAATAGATATAATCAGTTTCAGGTGTGTTCAGTACGGCTTCAATTGATTTGATAGAAGGTGTACAGATGGGGCCTGGTGGCAGACCGGTCACCTGATAGGTATTGTAAGGAGATTCAAAGGCAATGTGTCCTTCGCGGATCCTTCTGATGGAGAAGTCCTGCAACGCAAATTTAACGGTCGGATCTGCCTGGAGACGCATTCCTTTGCGGAAGCGGTTCAGGTATACGCTGGAGATAAGCGGCTTCTCATCGTTTTTGTTGGTTTCTTCATCAACGATAGAAGCGAGGATCACTACCTGTGTCGGCGTCAGACCCAGTCGCTGTGCAGCGGCTTTACGGGTATCGTTCCAGAAAGCGTCGCTTTCCTTTTCGATTTTTTTGAAGGCATTTTCTGCGGTCGTGTTCCAGTAGAACTGGTAACTATTTGGCAGGAAAGCGCTCATAACGGTATTGGTATCGAGTCCGAACTGGCGCAGGTATACCTGGTCGCTCAGCAGGGCGCGGAAAGTAGCGGAGTCTGCTTCCAGGTTAGAACAGATCTTTCTGACCAGGTCCTGTTTGGTGCGCAGTTTAGTGATCGTGAGGTTCACAGGCGTCTGGTGACCCGAACGCAGCAGTTTTACGATCTCAAAATTGCTCATGCCTCTGCTGATTTTGTATTTACCGGCTTTCACGCGGTCGCGGTAGCCTAATTGAGTGGCGACTACTTCAAAACTGAGTTTGCTGCGGATAATGCCTTGTTCTTCCAGTCCTTCCAGTACGGTGCCATAAGTGCTGCCGGTGCGGATGTAAAAGAACTTGCTATCGCCGAAGGCTTTTGTATTTGGACCAAAGACATAATATACAACGTATACCAGCAGGCCGGCGAGGATGGCGGCGGCAGCTACGAGCAGACGTTTGATCCAAAGGTTCTTAGCTGGACTTTTTTTTGCTTTGCTTTTCTTTGCCATAGGGTGGTATTCAATAAAAAACCTCGCTTGTGACGGCGAGGTTCGAAAATAGCTTTAACAGCAGGAATTATTTGTTCGAGTCAGCAGCTGGAGCTGGCTGGCTCTGAAGTGGCGTTGCTGGAGTTTGTGCCGGAGCCGGAGCGGCTGCGTTCTGCTCCATGATTGCTTTTCTCTGTTCAGAAGTAGTACCTCTGGAAATAAACAGGGAAGAAGTCAGACACAGTACGGCAATGATAGCTGACAGTACCCAGGTACCTTTTTCAAGTACATCTGTAGTCTGGCGTACGCCCATCACCTGGTTACCAAATCCACCCAGGGTACCGGATAACCCACCACCTTTCGGGTTCTGTACCAGTACGAAAAAACCCAAAAGCACACAGGCCAGGATGATTAAAATGCCGAAAATCAATAACATAGTATATAAGTTAACTTTTTTCTGTTAGTAACTGAAGTTCTTTAATCTTTTGCGCAAAATAAGCGCTTTTGTTGGGATTAAGCAAACTTAATTTTTGATATATATGGATAGCTGTCTGGTACTGTTGCTGACGTGCCCAGATCTCCGCGAGGGTCTCTGAAACGATGTCATTATTCAGTGTGATAGACTCCATTGCCATCTTTTCAACTTTCTCGGATACCTCCGGATTGGAATCCTCATAACTCCGCTGCATCTGCTCCTGGTACCACTTCTTACTGGCTTTTTCAGCAAAGGTCTGTTTCATATCTCTCAGCCAGGAAGTGAAGCTTTTCATTTCCGCAGCACCTTTTTCATTCAGCCCTTCAGCGTGCTCAGGATCTTTCAGCCGTTTGTAGGCGAAATAGTCATCACTGTACAGCGGTTGGAAGGTAAGTGCGCCTTCTGGTTCTGCAGAAGTGTCCAGCGGGAATATTTTAATCGGCTCTGCCTCCGCAGCTGTTTCCGCAATAGTCTGGGCGACTGGCTGTGGAACCGGAGCAGGTTCCTGAACCGGAACAGGCTGTGGTGCTGGCGTAGCTACAGGAGTCGCCATCACAGGTGCTTCCGGTATTGGAGAAGCTACTACCTCATTGGCAGTAACAGTAATCTCTTCTTCGGTATCTTCTTCCGGAGCAGGTGCTATTGCTGCCGGTATTTCAGGTGTGTAAACAGTAATACTGGTTTCCTGTACCGGACTGGATGGCTGGGTAGCTGCTATCGTCGCAGCTGTAACCGGCGCTTCCGGTGCAACTACAGCTGGCACTGGCTGAGGCGCTGTTACAGGTATTTCCACAACCGCTTGTGGTACAGGTGTTTCCAAAACAGGAACTGGTGTCGTCTCAACGGTCGCAGCTGTAACAGGTGCTTCCGGTGGTGCAACAGGAGCAGGCTCCGCTACAGGCGTCAGTGCAATCGCTTCGACCACAGGAGTTGCAGACTGACCGGATGCTGCTATTTTCTCCTCTTCCTGTGCAGCAGGTACAGGCACGACCGGCGCTTCTTCTGGTACAGCGAGGCTTTTCTCGTCTGTAGTGACAAAGCGGTAGAAATAATGCATGTTATTGCTGTACTGCTGTGCCTTCTTAACGGCAGGAGACAGCAGGTTCTTGTTCACAGTGTATTGTTTGCGCGCCAGCAGCAGGCGGGCAGCCGTAAAATACGGATAAGAGGATACCAGCCTTTCAAGGGCCGACTCATCAACCTGCCTGATATCAGGTTGTTGGAATATGTGTTGGACGATCCTATTTGCGGTCATGCTGCTAAAGTATGAAAAAAAGTTAAATACGAAAGTTTTTGTAATACTTACCAGTTAGCGAATGCTTTGTTGAAAATATCATCCACAATCTGCGGCAGAATATTGTTCTCAAGCAACCCGTTTTCTACCGTCGTCGGCAGCTGTGAAGCCGAGAAATCGGCAGAGCGGGTAAATGACTGCGAATAGCCTTTTTTGTCGCCGATTCTTTTTACAAAGGTAATGTTTACGGTCACCGTCAGCCTGGAGGTAGCTGCCTGATCCACATTCGTTACTGCGGCGTTACTGAAGGAGTAACCGGTTACCGAGCCCTTGAACTCATAATCTGCTCCTTCTTCATTGATCTGTACCAGGCTGGTCTGGGATTGTACTTTGGTACGTAGTCGCTCAGTCAGGTTCTGACTCAAAGTCGGGTTATTGATCGGCGCCCTGTTTTCAATAAATCTTACGTTGACGGTCTTTGCGCCTGGTTCGATACTGGCGCCGGTAGCGGAATAATGAACGGAACATCCGCCCAGTACAAGCAATAAGCTGATGGTAACTATCCCCTGAAGTAATCTGATCATCGTAAAAAAATTAAGTCTGTCCGCCGCCGGCGGACAGACATCTTATTCGTTAATGTTGTATTCTTTTAATTTCCTGTACAGTGTTCTTTCGGAAATGCCCAGGTCCAGCGCTGCGTCTTTCCTTTTACCCTTGTGTTTTTTCAGGGCTTTGACGATCAGTTCTTTCTCTTTGTCGGCAATGGATAAAGTTTCCTCTACTTCTTCGTGGTGATCTATCTTGTTGTTATCCTGTTGTAAAATAATAGGTTGTGGAGACGAGATAGCGGTTGGCACCGGTACTGCGGTCGATGTTACTTCCGGCTGCGGATGGAAACTATGCAGTACATGGCTATCCTGGAAGTTGCCGGAATGTGCCATCGCAGGGTTCTGAAGGATGTCGAAGAACATCTTCTTCAGTTCTGTTACATCTTTCTTCATGTCGAAGAAGAGTTTGTACAGGATATCCCTTTCGCTGGCAAAGTCGCCGTTGCTCTTGCCTTGTGGCGCTGCGATCATCGGCAGGCGGGAAGGCTCTGGTATATCTGGCAGGAAACGTCTGAGTTCCTGTGCATTGACCAGTTTATCCTGTGCCAGTACGGAGATCTGCTCCGCCATATTCTTGAGTTCACGTACGTTACCTCTCCATGTATAGTTGATCAGTATATTACGCGCTTCTTCATCCAGCTGGATGGCAGGCGTTTTATAACGTTCAGCAAAGTCTACACAGAATTTACGGAACAGGAGTATAATATCTTCTTTCCTGTCTCTGAGGGCTGGTACGCGGATAGGTACGGTGTTCAGGCGGTAATACAGGTCTTCCCTGAACTTACCCTGTTGTGTATGTTCCAGCAGGTCTCTGTTGGTTGCTGCCACAACACGTACGTCTGTCTTCTGTACTTTGGAAGAACCCACCCTGATAAACTCGCCTGTTTCCAGTACGCGCAGCAGGCGGGCCTGTGTGCCCAGCGGCATTTCTCCGATCTCGTCGAGGAAGATGGTACCACCGTTCACGGTTTCGAAATATCCCTTACGGCTGTCAACGGCTCCTGTAAAGGAGCCTTTTTCATGGCCGAAAAGTTCTGAGTCAATAGTCCCTTCAGGAATGGCGCCGCAGTTAACGGCGATGAAAGGGTTATGTTTACGGGCACTCAATGAATGGATAACATTTGAAAACGCCTCTTTACCAACGCCACTTTCTCCGTTTATCAACACTGTCAGGTCCGTATTGGACACCTGCGCTGCTACCTGCAGCGCATAATTCAATGCTGGTGAGTTTCCTATAATGCCAAACCTGTTTTTAATGGACTGAATGTTATTATCCATATCATCCTCAATTTACCCATTTACAGACTGTGGAGTCCGTAAATGGTGCTGTGATCCAATTAATTTGTCTTTTAAGCTCGCCCTGTCGAAGTTCCCAGTAAAGTGCCGGCAGTACAATCCTCTACCTTCACCCAGATATATTCCCCTTTACGGAAATCCTCTTTCGGGAATACCACTACCTTATTATGATCTGTTCTGCCAAAAAGTTGATCTTCGGAACGTTTTGAAACGCCTTCGATCAGCACTTTAAACGTTTTACCAACATCCTGCTGCATACTTTTCAGTGATTGTGCGCGATGCAGGTCCACTATTTCTGACAGCCTCCGTTTCTTCACTTCTTCCGGCACGTCATCCTGGTAACGGCGTGCAGCCAGTGTACCGGGACGTTCGGAATAGAAGAACATATAGGCGAGGTCGTATTGGCCATAATCCATCAATGTCATGGTATCCTGGTGATCTTCTTCTGTTTCTGTACAGAAGCCGGTGATCACGTCGGTGGACAATGCACAACCTGGCAGTATTTCGCGGATGCGGTCAACCTTTTTGATGTACCATTCCCTGGTGTAAGTACGGTTCATCAGTTGCAGTATGCGGGTACTTCCACTCTGCATCGGCAGGTGAATGTATTTGCAGATGTTCTCGTATTTCGCCATGGTGTACAGCACATCATCGGTAATGTCTTTCGGATGAGAGGTACTGAAGCGTACTCTGAGCAGTGGACTGATCAGGGCAACTGCTTCCAGCAGATTGGCGAAGGTGGTGATATCATTGTCATTGTCCGGGCTTACCCAGTAGTAGGAATCCACGTTCTGCCCCAACAGTGTTACCTCGCGGTAGCCTCTGTTGAACATGTCGGTTGCTTCCTGGAGAATAGACGCTTTGTCCCTGCTGCGTTCACGGCCGCGGGTAAACGGTACTACACAGAAGGAACACATGTTGTTACAGCCACGCATAATGGATACGAAGGCAGTAACGCCATTACTGTCCAGTCTTACCGGACTGATATCGCCGTAAGTCTCCTCGCGGCTGAGCAGTACGTTCACGGCTTTCTGACCGGTTTCTGCTTCTTCAATGAGGGCCGGTAATGTTCTGTAGGCATCAGGACCTACTACCATGTCTACCAGTTTTTCCTCTTCCAGCAGTTTGGCCTTCAGTCGTTCAGCCATACAGCCCAATACTCCCACCAGGAGTTCCGGGTTACGCTGTTTTATTTTACGGAATTCTGTTAAGCGTTTGCGTACAGTCGTCTCCGCTTTTTCGCGGATCGAACAGGTATTTAATAATACCAGGCTCGCTTCCTCCACGTTACGGGTAGGACCGAAGCCTTCTTCTTTCAGAATGGATGCCACGATCTCACTATCGTTGAAGTTCATCTGGCAACCATAGCTCTCTATATAGAATTTTTTTGTATAAGTCTGTGATTCTCCGGCCACAGGCGCGTAAGCCTCGCCCTGGCGACTTTCGTCATGCACTTTTGTAACCTGTTCCAGCATCCTTTTCAAGTAATTTTAGGAAAGCAAAACTAAGCAATAAAATCCGAAAATGACAGAATGACATGGCAGGTACTGTGGCTACCGGTTACAGCCCTTTTTCCAGGAGAAAACGAGTGAGCGCAGCCGGACTTTTCAGTTGTAATTTCTGCATAATATTTTTCCGGTGGGTCTCCACTGTATAAATGCTCAGATACAGGTGTGTGGCAATCTGCTGATTTGTAAATTGTTGATTAATAAGGTGTAGTATCTCCAGTTCCCGACGGGTCAGATTGAACTCCCGGAAGGAGTGATCGATTTCCGCTTCCTGTATCCGGGGGAGCTGTGGAAAACAACTTTCTCCCCTGACCACCCGGGTGATTGTTTGCAGGAGGTCATATTGATTGCAGGTTTTCATGAGGTAGCCATCTGCACCGTAACTACGGGATAAGGATATCAGGTGGGGATCGCTGTAACTGGAAAGTATGATCGTCCGAATATGCGGCATATCCTTACGAATGATCTTCGTGACTTCCAGACCATTCAGGACCGGCATACTGATATCCAGGATCGCAAGATCCGGCTGATGCCGTTGTAACATTTCGATTAATACCTGTCCGTTGGAGGCAATACCCTGGACGGTAATATAAGGCGTCTGCTCCAGCAGAGAGCGGATGCCGTCGGCAAAGAGGGTGTGATCATCGGCAAGGATGATGTTAACAGGGGGCTGCATGTTGTGGAATTACGGGAATATGAATGATAAAGGTTGTGCCAGAGATGCCTGAGTCAATGTGCATTTGTCCGCCCAGGGATTTTACCCTGGTTTTCACGCCTGAAAGTCCGATACCCGATGGGCGGCTATTCAAAGGCAAGCCGATTCCATCGTCCTCTACCAGTATCTCCAGGTATTCGGGATAATAAAGCAGTTGAATGGTCGCTGCGGATGCCCTGGAATGTCTGATAATGTTGGTCGTCAGTTCCATGACGATCCGGTATAACATCAGTTCCTGGCGGGCATCGAAACAGGGTTGGTATTTGTTGCTGCAAAAGTGAAAAAGTACTTCCGGGGTCCTTAGTAAACTAAAATATGACTGAAGAATATCTGTTAAGGGAATATGTCCGAAAAGGGGAGGGACCAGGTTGTGTGCGGCTCTTCTTACGTTCTGACTGGTCTGGTCTACCAGTTGCAGCAGACTATTGGCTTTCTGCTCGTCCTGAACGGTGCTGTAATGAAGACTTTGCAGGTTGACCCTGATAGCGGCCAGGTTACTGCCTATTTCGTCATGAATATCTGCTGCAATTCTTTTGCGTTCTGCTTCCTGTATGCTGACCTCCTGAATGGCCATCATGGCTTGTTGCCGTTCCAGTTGTAATATCAGCTCGTTTTGCTTTTTCTCATATACGTCCAGCCGTTTTATCATCACAATGATCCATAACGCGACGATTCCCCAGCAGGTAGCTGGCAGGATGCCTGAAGATAAAAGGAAACTGCCTACGGGATAAGTAAGCCGTAAAGAATACATGATCGGTTCCTGGGTAACCGTTATTGAGGGGATCAGGTGCGTCAATAATTCCTCGCTCATAGTACAGAGAAATAAGAGGATATAAATAGTAAAATTTGATAGCTAACTGACAGATTATCTACTGGGGTAGTGCTGAAAAGTTTGTCCCTGAATTCACTACAATTGTACAAAAAAAAGTGTTGCCACGGTAATTTAATAGGGCCTTTGTTCAAAAAATAACATGGAAACCCTGAAATGTATAACCTTCATAATCAGTTCAAAACAATGGAGCACTGCTTTTACGGGATACCGGCTTCCCTCATACCGCATCAGAAAACCGAAGGCATGTCTTAATTAGGTCTTTCCGGTAGTTACCGGACTTATTTTAATAAAAAAAGCTGGTTCGGTTTTGGGACGCTTTTTTTAGATGATCTGTCGTTATATTTATAGTGTCTTCTTTTTGGCCAAATAGTACTCAGATCATAGTGATTCTTCGTTGAATTTCCGTTTTTCAACGATAGATGAATGTAGGATGACTATTGTCTGACTACACTCATAAGGAAGTCAGGTAATTCCCCCTTTATACCGTTAGCGGAACAATGCTTTTGCCTTACCTATACAGTATATCCGAATACCCTGCGGATAAAAATAGTTCAATTCACTAATATATAGCTTCATTGATACTCTTATTCTTGATAAATAATATAAATATTATATCTTTATCATCTCACAGTCATAATATTTAATCTCAAACTATGGAATTAGGCGCAAACGGGGAAAAGCTCATTAAACACTTCGAGAAATGCCGTCTGGCAGCATACCAGGACAGCAAAGGCATCTGGACAATCGGTTGGGGTAATACCGTATACGAAGACGGTAAAGCAGTAAAAAAGGGAGATACTATTACGCAGCAACGTGCGGATGCACTGTTCACCAATATTAAAAAAGGCTTCGTAGCAGATGTAAATAAGCTCACTACAGGTATAAAAGGTCTGAAACAACAGCAGTTTGACGCGCTGGTATGTTTCGCTTACAACGTAGGTAGCGATATGAACAAAAACGGTATTGCGGAAGGTCTGGGTGATAGCACTCTGCTGAAAGTAGTGAAAGCTGATCCTAAGGATCCTTCTGTCGTGATGGAGTTTCTGAAATGGAATATGTCAGGAGGTAAAGTGTTGGATGGTCTGACCCGCAGACGTAAAGCAGAAGCTTACCTCTACATGAGCGGAGAAGTTGAGTTCTTCGATTATTGATTGCATTTTTTCGGTGCATAATGATATGCCCGTGTAAATATTGCCGGCCTTTCTTAGAATCAGCTGTGTAAAACAGCTGATTCTAAGAAAGGCCGGTTTTTATTCAGGGCTTGCGTCCACCATGAATTTATTAATTTAGCCTGCCGTTGTTATCCATGAAAGGTCAACGCAATTTCAGATTATATTAAGCTGTAAGGATGGTAAAAAAGGCATTTCCGGTATACGATGTAAGTACGCTCACAGGGTATAAACATGATGATATTCAGATCAGCAGATTTGCGCCTTACCTCAGTGTGCATGAGAATCTTCGTGATGCGCACAAACATAATTTCTATCATGTTACTTTATTCACCGAAGGCGCCGGTACGCATACGATCGACTTCAAAACCTTCACTGTAAAGCCTTACCAGATTTATTTCATGATTCCTGGTCAGGTGCACAGCTGGCAGTTTGAAGGAAAAGTAGACGGCTATATCATCAACTTTTCATTTAATTTCCTGCAGTCGCTCTTACAGAAACCTGATTATCTTGAGCAGTTTCCTTTCTTTACCGGTGATGTTGATGAAGCGGTCATCAACCTGCCGGAACAGCTGCATACGCCTATCACAAGGATCTTTGAAGAACTGATCCGGGAGATTGAACAGCCCGCAGATATGTCTGTGGATATGATACAGGTACTGATGTTGCAGGCGTTTATTCTGATCGGAAGACTCAGTTTTGAAAAGTCGCCGGTGCCGTCGAATAACTACAATTATATCCTGCTGAAGAATTTTCAGAAACTGATTGAGAAGAATTATACCACATTGAAGTTGCCCAGAGAGTATGCAGAATTACTCTTCATTACCCCTAATCATTTAAATGCATTGTGTAATAGTACGGTGGGTATGTCCGCAGGAGAACTGATCCGTAACAGGATCATACTGGAGGCAAAAAGATTGCTTGTGAACAAAGACTCTACTATCACTGAAATAGCGTATCAGCTGGGTTTTGCAGATAATTCTTATTTCACTAAATTTTATAAGAAGTACACGGGACAAACACCTGAAGAGTTCAGGAAAAGCCTCCGTTAATTCTTTCTTCTTCACTTTACATCGCAAGCACCACTGCAGCTCCTGCCAGGATAATGGTCAATACTACTTCGATCGTGATTTTACGTGCCATCCGCTGTTGCTGAACGGTAGCATTAGCTGTTGTGGAATTCATAATTATGGAATTGTACATTGATCAAACTTTCATAAGTTAAATCAATATACTGAAAAAAGTACATAATGAGTGGAAATTGAGCACTTTTTGGAGTATTTGATAAGAAGATTTAGTTGAGACCGGTATGAATCCTTACATTCGGAAGGGACAATTAATCTCCGTTTACCCGATGAAAAAGATCTATGTTTACCTCGTTGGCCTTATGGCCTGTATCGCTTTTCAATCCTGTGCCTGTGTGGCCCTGAAAAGGATGAATGACAGGCATATTACCCATTATGTACAAAAGAACCTGGGAGATGTAACTGCTGTTGCAGATACTTTGCGCCGGATGGCCGGTAATCCCACACAGCGATTTCCGGTGAGCAGTCTGCCGGACGACCTGCGTAAAAAGGTGGCAATACTGGGAGAGGAGGCGACGGTTAGCTTTCCCGAAAATTATCCGTATCGGAAGGACGAGCCGTGTGATAGTGTGGTGGTCTTTGAACACACCAGTATACTATTGGGTGTCAGGGAGCTTATTTATGATTTCTCGGTAATAACGCAGCCGGTAAATGAAGACAGGCAATACAGGAATTTTTATGGCTTTATCAGAATAGCGCCCCGGATTTATATTCGCAGAAGCCAGATTCCGCTTATGTAAATCACAGTTTTCAGGGAGGAAGGAATCAGGCAAAATCTGTTACCTTTAGTGCCGCTAGCATAAACATATGAAACAATTATTTATTGGATTACTGTGCAGTCTGGGTGTCGCGACAGGCTGTTTTGCACAGGACGGAGAATTATTAAAAAAGAATATCAGCGACACAATGTTATCTCCCACACGTGTATTGGAAATCCCGGAGCCTTTCGACGGACAGCAAACATTGTTAAAACTCTTCCCAGGTAAACATTATAAAATCGTTTCCGGCGACTACACCAATGAAATGATCAACTGGGATTGTAAAACCTGTAAAGCCAAATCTTACATTGATGCCAATGAGGATGCTGCTTACGATTTTCCCTATGCGGAAGGGGTGGCTACCCGTTTGCTGAATGTGATCAGTTATAAGGATTCTTCCGGTATGCAGTACAAAATGCTGACGTTTAATCATTCTGAATATGATGCAGATGGGGCACAGGTTTCCCGCTTTACCGGCGGTACGCTTGGTATTGCGAAATTTGCTTTAACCGGTAAGGTATGGTCCATGAAATTCTTTCAGCCTGCTATCGGTGCATATGGTGCTTTCTCTAATTGCCCTGATCCTAAGGCGCTGATGATCGGACATGACCAGTATGCATTTATGCTGAAGGTGGTGAACGGTCCTGCCGGCGGACCATTCGCAGGTGTATTATACCTGATAGCGGGTACCGGTGGTACTTACAAGCAGGTGATGACGATGTATGATGCACAACGTACAGAGGTATCGGAAGAAGAAGATCTGGCTTCCTGGGATTGTACGTATAGTTGTCCGGAAAGCGACAAACGTTTCTTCCGCGATATCATTGTAACGATCAAGGGAAAATATACGGCGAATGATCTGGAAAGTCTGCCGGACGAAGTAAGACCTTACGCAAAAACGAATAAGAAGGGCACTTTCACACTTGCGAGACGTTATGTCTTCAAATGGGGAAAGGGCTATCAGTTGCAGGGCCCTGCCGGTGTAACCGTTGATTAAGGAAATCAACAGCCGCAGCAAGCGCTTCATTGGCGTTTGTATGACCTGTATCGATGATCAGATCCGGACTGAGAGGTGTGTCAAACGTATCATTCAGTCCGGTGAGATTATGAATCTTTTCAGGATGATCATCGGGTAGCAATGCCTTTTTATACAATCCTTTGGGATCTCTATTGATCAGCGTGTCTATATCACATCGCAACCATACCAGCGCAGCATTATAAAGCTGTTTCAGCTTTGTTCTTCCTTCTTCATAGGGATTGATAGCGGCAATGATGACAAAGTCATAGTCCGCCGCAATAGTCGCCGCATAAGCGCCCAAGCGGGCAATATTTTCCAGCCGGTCAGCTTTACTAAACCCCAGATCTTTACAGAGTGTTTGTCTGTATACGTCTCCGTCTATCAGTTTAATTGAAATATCATGTGTTTGTCCCCATGTCAGCAAAGCGGCTGACAGCGTAGTTTTACCGGCGCCGGAAAGTCCGGTAAACTGAATGATCTGCCCCATCTCGTTATTTTATCTGTGCATTCAGCTGTTCGTAAGCAGCATGACAATCTTCGTGAAAATACTTTGCATCAGCAGCAGCATCTGGTTTGAATACATCGCCTTTATACTTGCTGTGATATTTTAACCGTTCGCTTAACAGGGCGGCATCCTTTATGGGAATCCGGGAGAAGGTGCTGAAAGCTTCCATCATTTCAAATACGCCATCGGCATAGTCAAAAAACCCGTTAAGCGGATGCTGCAGTCCATGGATCGCCTGTAATTGTATGAAGTACTCATACAGTACCGCGGAGGTATACTGGTTAAAATCGCTGCCAAAACGTTTAACATCGCCTACTTTCAGCAGGGCAGGATTGATCATACCGGGAACGGCCTGTAAACCTCTGCGTTTTTCATGCGAAGCGACTACCTGGTCGGGCCGGCGGTACAGGAAGAAAAAGGGTGTGTTCGGGTACCAGGCTCTCAGTAGTTCGTAGAAATGAATATGCCAGCTGTCCAGTTTGATAATGTAATCGGTCTCCTGTGCATTGCGGTGTTGTCCCATGAGGTTGATGGCCGCTTTGAACCAGTTTTCCCGGGTTTGTGGATCGAGATCTGGCTGTTGCTCGTTACTACGGAGTATTTCATCCAGCAAAGGTGCTTCTGCCACCACTATATTTTCGGCTGATGTTGTGAAGGCTTGTGAGACCAGTGTCGATCCGCAGCGCGATACATGAAATACGAAAGCGGAAGGCTGTAATCCGGGGAGGTCTTTACAGGCATCCATGAGGAAATCAGCGGTGGAAATGCTTTGCAACCGTGATCTTTCCAGCTGTTTTATTCTACACAGCTGAATGGTTTCATCAAAGAAAGGCAGGTCCATGCGTTGATCGGCGAGGTCCAGCCATTTTACCATCCATCCCTTTTCCGCATAGGTGAGTTTATAGGGAATCCAGTTATTGATAGCGGTGTACTGCATTATTGTTCTGCTTTTAAACGGGCAATAAGCGCTCTGGTGGTATCGGTATCCATTCTCTCCAGTTCTGCTATCATAGCAGTACGCGTAGCCGGATCCATTTGGGGAGATTTTCGTTTGGTAGCAATATCATACCCATGCCCCGCAAATAGCTGGTCGCTCCATTCATTCCGGATACAATCCATGATCAGGTGTACTCTTGCTGTATAACCTTTGTTTACGATAGCGTGTGTACAGCTGAAATCCATGTACCAGCATTCGCCGGACTGCAAACGCAGTTTTTCCTCTTCCAGCATAAAGTATACTTCCGGGTTGGTCATGATCGGAATGTGTATTCTGAAAACACCATCCCGGTAACCGCATCCGGGATCTTTATGTGGTTTGATCTCGCTGCCTGGGGATAAGGACAACAGTCGCACGGCTTCTTTCTCACATTTCCAGGAATCGATGATCTCTTTGGCGTAGGGCATCATGGCGAGTACGGGCGTATCCTGGTATTGTGCTTCCGGATGAGCCAGTATATCCTGGCTGTTTCCGCTGGCGGAACGCAGGGATATGCTGCGCCATTCTCCGTCGAAATCACGGGTATTAAAATGGAGTGGCCAGTCTTGTTGGAGTACGTTTTCCAGTTCAGCGCAAAGCTGCTGGTGATTGTAGGTAGAGGAAAACCTGATGTAATTCATTGGAAATCTTAATGATAAGGCTAAGATAGGGGTTTAAATTGATTCAATTGTGAGTATTTTATTAAAGTATTTTTAAATGCATTGGTTTGGCTGCTTTTCGCAGGAAGGGTTTGAGGAAAGGCGTTTGTTTGAGTTGGTGAATATGTTCAGCAGCATCATCCTGATGGTAACTAAAAGTCCACTAAAGCAGCTGTTACCTGCTTCAGCGGACGACGCATTACGCGCCCAGCATATAAGGATGCTTTACTATTACTTCCATTGTCAGACCAGCATGGCGCAATGCTGCATTGAACTGTGCTTCAAATTCATCATGAGATGCGGGCAGGTTTTCTTCTGCTGTAATATGCCAGCAATAGCCTTCGGAAAAAAGTTCGGGGTCATGGTGCCATTCCCAGGAGTTGCGTTGCTTTTCAAATCTCCATTTATTCCAGCTTTTTTCCAGTGAACCGGCGGGATAAAGTTTCTTCAGTTGTCCGGAAAACAGCCATTGTATTCTTTCCTGTTGCACATTGCTCACTGCGGACTCCTTCATTAATGCATGGATGGTTTTCTCACGTACGATCTCTGTAAACGCTGGATTAGAGAGCAGATGGATCAGATCGAAAATATCCTTGAAACGTGCTCTTACCAGTGTCTGATGTAATTTCCAGGATACCTGTAGCGACAAGGGTACGGTGTCAGGGACGATAAATGAAGGGCCTCTCATGGGTTGATATAGCAAGGGAACCGGCTTGTCTTCTATGTCGAGGTTGAAGGAAATATCTATAGATATCCGGTCTCTTTCGCCGTCGATGGTGTAGGCCAGATCAGTATTTACGGTCGGAAAATCATCTGCCATAAAGTAATCTATTCTTCTCCAGAAAGCATCCTCTCTGAAGCTACGGAACTGAACACCGTCCTGTGAATCGATATCCAGTTCAGTTACTTTTATCGCCCAGTCATCAAATGTATTTTTGGCCGTTTCGGGATCTTCCACCCTTAGAAGATATACCCAATCCAGATCCATCGGTATTCTCATGGAAGGGTCTTTAAAATACTGACGTGTTACATAACTTCCCTTTAACATAAAGGGATGACCGGTAAGTGCGGCGCGGCGAATGGCCGACTCTGTCGCAATGATTTCATTCCGGATAAAATTGTCCATTTGATTTAATTTAAAGGATTATTGGGTTAACCAGCCTCCGTCTAAAATTATGTTGTTGTCGTATATGCAATATTCTGATTGCTGTTTAATAACTGTCCATCCGCCGTCATTAAGCGCTGCAGAGAGCTTGTTGATCCGTTGCTGAAAGATATTTATATCTCCGAATTCCCGCAGGGTAACAAACCTGGTAGTCTGCTCCTGTTTAAGGGCATTCCTTGATAAATGCACCTGGTACGTGGCACAACATTCCAGTAAAGCGTGTACGTTGTCATACATCACTTTTCCATGCCATTCGAAGTAAGGTGTAAAGTTTGCTGACATATCGGGTACGGCGTCAAACTGATCTGCCGGGACTTCAATCTTCAGTCTTTTTACAGGGAAGCCGCTTGTCTGTAGTATACCAGACAGCATTGTTGCATCCATCAATGCCTCCTGAAGGGAAGATGTGATTACAACCTTGTTCATCATCGGCTGATGAATATATGTTCCTCTGGAAAGCTCAATCATCATCGGCTTAGCTTCCTGTGCAGTGCAGCAACTGACAAAATGTTCAATATCAGCGGTTAACAGGCCATGTATTGTGAGGTGCAGTTCAAAAGGGATGCTATTCACGAACAAACATTGTTTAGGTATAGATACTATATATAGCTGCAAAATTAGGATATTCCTTTTGAAATACCCGTTAGTAGTCCAGCAGGGATGTGTGCTGTGAATGTAGAATAAGCTTTTGAGTGATTTAATTCTTCTTCCAGGTAGCGGTTTCCCAGCCTTCGGGTTTCTCCGGTACAGAATTACTAAAGCGTATATTATCGGTCAGTTCTCCGGAAATATTCACCACGACTTTATTGGCGGGGTTGATAACGTGTACCTTATCAAAAGTAATATTCCTGCTATCGGTCAGTGTTACAGCGGAATCTGTTGTATATATGTTTGCGTTGGAGATACTGATAACATTGGCGTCTATACTCTGTAAGAACTTCGTACAATGCGCTTCTACATTTTGCAGGTGAAAGCCTGTCATAGGTGATTCCGGAATACCATCCACTCTTACCAGCGCTCTCGCGCTGTCTACCACAATGTCTTTAGCGTAAATGTTCCTGTATACCGGCGTCAGTTTATTGACAGGTAAGGCGGGCAGGCGATCAGCCAGCGCGCCTACATACATTCTTGCGCCCAGCATATCCCATCTGAAAGCATCGAGCCGCAGGCGCATACGGATACGTTCATAGTGCAGGTTTTCACCACCACCGCCGCGCGGACGTCTTGTTTTAAAACGGAGACCAACTTCTGTATCGTCAAAAACTACATCATGTACATACAGGTTCCGGATCATGGCAGCTGTTTCGCTGCCAACGGTGATGCCACCGTGTCCCTGCCGTGCCAGTGAATAGCGGATAACGACGTTTTCTGTTGGTTTGCCGATACGTAAACCGTCCTCTCCGCGACCGGCTTTTAATGTAAAGCAGTCATCGCCGCAGTTCAGCGTACAATATTCTATCAGTACATTTTTGCTGGATTCAATGTCAATACCGTCACCGCTGGGAATACCGACAGAATTGACGGTTATACCCCGTATAATGACGTTATCGCAATAGATAGGGACAATGTTCCAGAAAGGGGTATTTTCCAGTTGCAAGCCCTCTAAATAAACATTTTTACAGTTGACGGCAGAAACGAACATTGGCAGGTACACAGGACCGCCATCATGGCCATCATATATCCGCTGCGAGACCGGTTTATTGGCAGCTACGACATTTTCTATCACATCCTGGCGCATGACCTGTTTTCTGACAGGACAATTGGCCGGCGGACCAACCAGTTTCCCTTTGCCGGTTACGGCAATATTATGTTGTCCGTTCGCATAGATACAGGCGCCGAGAGACATGACCTCGACCCCTTCCGTACGGGTGAAGACCACAGGGAGATAATCTCTTATTTCTCCACCGAACTCCAGTACCGCGTTTTCTTCCAGGTGGAGATTGACGTTGGATTTCAACGCGATACGGCCTGAATGCCAGTTGCCCGCAGGTATGATAACTGTTCCGCCGCCTTTTTTGCTAACGGCGTCAATGGCCTGCTGGATCTCTTTTGTTTGTGCGCTTCCCTGTCCCTTGATGGTGATCGTGTATTTCGGGAATATGGGTTTTTTAAAAGCCGGTACTGAAAAAGGGGCATGCACGGGAGCTATGTTAGCGGGAAGCCTGGTGGCGCCTACTTCATCGATGGTGGGGACATGGACGTTCAACTGGGCAGCGGCCGACAGGCTGAAGCATAGCAGGGTGGCAGTCAGTAACTTTTTCATAACCGGAATTTGGGAGTAAGATAGGGAATTATTATTGTTTATTTGACACTTGATATTTCAGTGCGCAAATTAGTCATTCCGGAAAGAGCTATCATGTGATGTTCATTTTGTTCATTCTTGTATCATACACTTTTTGATATATAGAAAGGGATATTTTTGGAAATACATATTTGCAGGATGAAAGTAGGCTTTTGGAATATTAATAATAAGAATAACAGCGAAATGTATGATGCTGTTTCATTGTTTGCAATCCATAATAACATTGATTTTCTAATTCTGGTTGAAAGCAACTTAGATCCAGATGTGCTGCTTTCAAGGTTGAATAAAGAACATCCAAAGTATTTCTACTATGAGCCTATCGTTTCGACATTTACCGTGTTATTTACCACTTTTCCTCCGGAGAGATTGAAGGAAATAAATGATGATGACCGCATTACCTGTAAGCAATATATGTCGTCGTTGGGAAGCGTCATTAACTTTATTATCCTCCATTTTCCGAGTAAGTTGTTTTTGAGACAAATGATCAGAATGCATTTGTTTCGGAAACGAAAGCTTTTATCGATCTTATTGAAGAAAGAACTAAAAATCAGCATACAATTGTCATTGGTGACTTCAATATGAATCCCTTCCAGGATGCTATGATACAAACTACCGGCCTGCATTCTACATTTGATAAGAGAATCGCATGCAAAGGAAGCCGCATTGTCAGGGAGAAAACCTATAATTATTTCTATAATCCGATGTGGAGCTTTTACGGAGAATATGGGAAAGGAGATGTTAACGGTACATATTACAAGCCGGTAAACAAGCCTGTTGATTTTGGCTGGAATATGTTTGATCAGGTGCTGGTGAGACCATCATTACTTGCAAATGTGTTCGATGAATCAAGTTTAAAAATTATAACCCAGATAGGTTCTGTGAATTTATTAAATAACAATAATGTTATAAAAAAAGGGTTAAGTGATCACTTACCAATTGAATTTAATTTAAACAATATTTAAAATGAATAGTAATAATAATCTCTGGCCGGTCTTTGATGATATTCCTAATGTAGTCACTCCTGCACACATATTAAAAGAACAGATTAATTTCCTGGAGGCAGGAACTAAGCGGATCATAACAGGGGAATTAATGCCAACTCGCGGTTCGTCTGATAAAATAGCCTATGTAATAAGAATTAATGCACCATTTGTGGGGAATTATTCTTTCAGCTTTTTAAAAATTGAACATAGTATAGCACTTTACCCTGTTACTGTATATAATATAGTCGAAGGGGTTACCTATAATTGTGCCAACGAATCAGAATTTAAAGCTGAGTTGAAGCATATTTTTAGTAGTGAAAGGGTTAAGGGGATTCTGACAAGTCTGTTGTCACAAAGCAGATCGTCCACGATCATATTTGATGAGCCAATGGAATAGGCAACAAAATATAAAACTCAGGACTGATTGACTGGGAAGGTCAATCAGCTCTGAGTTTTATATTTCAGATTAATAGAGCGACTGAATTTACAACCTCGCGCCTATTTCCTTCTTCAGATATTCCTTCGAGAAATAATTATTCTTAGCGATATATTCTTCCAGTCCCTGGTCATATACTTTCAGGTTATCTATCAGATTCGCTACTGACCATTTACCCGGATTCGCTGCTGCATATTTCTCATTTAATGGCATCCAGGTATTGATAATATAAGCAGCTATCTTCCGCTTTTGTTCCTTATCCCAATAGGTATTAGGATTGTTTTTCAGGCTACGTGCGGCGTCATTGCTATATAATGAGGTGGCGTAGTCATAAATAGCCAGCGCCATGCTGTTCTCATTCGCGTCTGAATGATCGGTGATCCATTGCAGCAGACCTTCCCGTATCTGCAATTGTCCTTTACAGTCTTTTACAAATATATATTCACAAACTTTCGCGATCTCCTCGTCATTTGATCTCCCGATGTCATTCATTGCGACATCATTCAGTTTCTGGTCGGCGGTATATCCGAAGCGCAGTACCAGGCTTTTGATGAAAAGGGTATCTTCTGCCAGGAGGTATGCCAGGTCCGCTTTGCTGTCATTCAGCAGGTAACGGTTTCTTGCTACCAGTACCTGGGAAAGGTTGATCTTATAATGTATATTATCAGTGAAAGTGACAAAATCACCCAGGAATGGCATCGAGAAGAGGAAATTGTTCTCTTTGGAGACCATGATATTGTCTTCCGTATAATCAAATTCATCTCCGTGCTCTTTCGCCAGCAAAGTATAGAATTTGTCGTGTTGCTTTACGCCACAATAGTTAGCCTGTAATACCTGATCGCCAAAGAGACTACGGATCTTTTGCTGAAACGCCTCATTGGAGGGCTGCACAAACTTCTTTTCTTTCAAGGCTTCAGCCAGGAGGGGGATGGCAATATCTACATCTGCGTCTGTATAATTGGTCCGGTTGTTTTCATCTTCCAGGTGCTTCTGCAGCTCCATGTGTTTTTTTATTGCCGCCACATTCATGTCATATAGTTTTTCGTCTGGCTTGATCGTGTCTACTAAATGAGTGTTGGCGGTACTGTCTGTATGAGTGCCAGTCCCGGCGGACTGACAACTTGCACAGTATGCCAGGCTCATTATGATTAACAATTGTTTCATATATCGTTATTGATCATTTATCTGCTATCTCAATCCAATATGGAAGTGGTTCTGGTGCACGCTATGCGCTGCATCTTTTGTGTTTTTGATACCTGATTTATAGGCATAGTTGGTATTAAAGCCCCACTTTGAAGCAATACTAAGGATATTTTCCAGCGCTTCCACAAATTTTTCTTCACTCGGGTAACTATCCTTCGCTTTCGACCATAATACTTCCCCGGCTTCATCAGTACTACCCGGATAACGGATATCAATGTCATCTCCGTTTACGTGTCCTTTATGCCCCAGATTACGTTGGTTGCTGGCAGACATGTCATTGAAGTACAATTTACCCGTGTAGCCATTCTTTGGCAATGAATAAAAGAAGCCAAGTGCAGCCGCAGCTACTTTCGGATCGGAGTAGTTATCATCTCCACCGTCTCTGCCGCCGAAACGACCCCAGTTAGGTCCGCTGTCAGGGAAAGGCAGGAGCTTCTTGTCATTGACATTCTTCAGGACGGTAGCCGTCAGTTTTCCCCCGATATAAATATCAAACTGATACTGTTTGGAAGCGTCGTTTTTCTTCACCAGTTCATATTTGAAAGCATCCACATCAATCTTGTAGAGATTGTTGTCTCCTTCGGGTACCAGACCGTAAGTACACTGTTTTACCTTAAAGAGTAAAGATGTGTTTTTATCAAACGCTTCTTTCTTTTCCGTATAGGCATCTGTACCGTCGGGGCGTGTCACATTTTTTCCGACTTTGGTACTGATCGGTTTTACTTCCATCTTGCCATTGGCGAGCTGCTGCAATCCTTTCCATTTCCAGAATGCCATAGACGAGAGTACGGCAATCCTGACATCAGATACTACCAGGTCCGGATTGGCCACAATATCTGCATTCTCCTTCTTGGTATAGGTATTGGCATACTCATAGGCCGTACGACCTGTCAGCTGTATCAATCCCTTTCCGCGGAAATCCCAGCCGTCATTAGCGCCGGTATTGCCAAGCTCCTTTCCTTTGGCAGCGTCAGGACCATAGGCGTAATTGGCGATGTTTTTCTCATTATCCTTTGTTACACCCGGAATGGCAGGTTTTCTTACTGCACGGCCCCAGAGTTGTGCTTTTTCTTGTCCGGCAGTAGTTCTGAATGGTGGGAAAAGACCGTCCAGATCTTCCCAGTAATAGTTAAAGCTTTCACCGCTTTTCAGGTGAAGAGACGGGCCGGATTCGACGAAGGTCTGTGCAAAGAAGTGCGCTTTGTTCCAGCAGGTGTTCATCCCGATCTCCCGCATATATTTATTGTAGGTATCTGCTACGCTTTTGAGGGTGGCATCGTCTGCCTGTTTGAAGACCTGTTTCAGCATGGCTGGCGTAATATCTTCATTACAACGCGGACAACCGGTTTTGTTTTCTTCCTTTTCAAGGGCTTCACCCAATACGGTAGGGGCGATATCCTTGGTCAGTTTATTCAGCGTGTCTGCTGATGCATTGGACAGCTTGATGTGCTGATAGAAACTGACATTCTTTGGGTCAAAAGTATTGGCGTCCGCTACTTCTTTCGGGAATTTGAAAGTGTCACCGTTTTTCTCTTTGATGAGGGCGAAGTAACTGCGCAGACCATCATCGATTTTTTTATTGCCGCTTTTCAGTTTATTGGTATCCAGTTCTACTTCCCATAATTCTTTGTCATCCGGTTTACCCTGGAATTCCAGGACCATCTTATCTTCCTGTTTATATCCATTGTGCCAGATCTGCAATGTCAGATCCTGCGCAGCCAGGTTACGGGTTTGTACACGGATCTTTATCTTTTCTCCGTATTTGTAGACCTTATATGCAGGGTAATTGGTACTGTCGATGAAATTGACACTGACTACCTCTTTTTCCGAATTGATATAGACATATTTGCCTAGTTCACTACCACGCTGGTTGCTCTGTTTTTGCGGAAAGAGGAAGGATTTGCCATCTGCCTCTACGGTCTTCATGCTGGCGAATTGTATTCCATTGGGCTTCGACTGGATGGCGAATAAAACATCATACTCCTTGCCTTCAAAATAGAGTTTATTCAGCATGGGTTTGATGTCGTTGGTATTCAGATCTGCTTTCAGTTCGCCGTTCGCATCAAATTTACAATTTGGTATTTCCTTGATGTAATTGAAGCTGGATCTGTCGGCTTCCAGTATGTGTACATTTACAGTTTCTCCGGCAGCGGCAGGGCAATTGATAATGAGCTTTAGTGTTTCATTCCAGCCGGCGCGTGGTTTATACACGCCATCTTTATCACCAAAATACCAGCGGGTGATTTCAGCTGTATCCGCCTCTGCTTCCAGGCTTTTAGTCTTTCCATTCAAGGTGGCTGTTACGGCTACCTTACCTTTATGTGTTGCATAGATGCCTGTGGCTTTATTGGTATGGCTACCAGCGGGGGACCAGGTGATAGGTCCATCCTGCGCTGCCTGGTAAGGCATCAGGGTCAGTGCTTCCAGGTTATAGCGTTTACCGACCACCCATTTAGCGCCACCGTTTTCTACTTTGATGGCGGTGACTTCGTTCTTCTTCACGGCGAAACGGCAATCATCTTTCTGGTGACGGGAAGAAGGAGCGCCTTTCTTTGCATCCCAGGCATCTGCTTTCATGACATAGGCTTCTATGACATAGTTACCTTCCCGTGAGAAATGTTCTCCACCGAGACTAATGGATTGTCCGGTGCCGACGTCTTTACCGTTCAGTTGCCATTTGATACCAGTGGTTTCAAACTCCTGCAGTTGTGTGAAGTAGGTCATTTCTGTTACCTGGAAGCTCATAGCGGTACCAGGTCTGACTACTTCTGCGGCAGGATTACTTTTGATAGCTACCACACCATTCCCTTCGGATGTCAGTTCCCTTGTAATGATCTGTCCATCCATACTGATGGTCACTTTATAGGTGGCTGCGCCGTTGGCGGGAGTGAAGGTGATGGTATCTTCTCCCTGTTCTCCGGCGGCCAGAATAGTGCCATTCATATCTGTGACCTGCATACTCACCAGCTGTTTTTCTTCCGCGAGGGCAGGTTCTATTTCATATTTCGCAGCGATGTTTACGGGTACGCCTCTTCTTACACGATAGTCTTTTCCCACGATACGACCCATACCAGCGCCGAGTTCGATATCACCTTTGAGTCTGTTTACTGTTACAGCAACGTCTATCGTACAGCGAACATCCGTTCCGTCCGTACCATAGGCCATCACGCGGTAACTGCCTACGGCATCGAAGTTCATCTGTAGTTCGGGACCTACTTCTTCAAAGGACATGGCTTCTGACTCAAAATTGTGTCCTTTGTAGATCTTCCAGCTGACTTTATCCTTGTCTGCTTTTGCGGTATTGTAGTAATCCTTTACGGTGAACTTCAGCTGTTCGTTGACACGGGCCGTCATCATTGGCACCACCTTACTACTCGGGATTTCCAGGGAAGGTCTACGTGTTTCTATTTTACCACTGATGGATTTTACTTTAGGTATTTCCTTGCCACTGGCAGGTTTAGGCGCCATCGGATTAAGGGCCGCCATTGTCTGCACTTCGACATTATCGAAGTGGGTGCTGGTGACGGCGGCTGTTTGTCCGTGGAAGGTGATGGATATACAAGGAGATCCGGAGACGGAACAGATCGCTTTACTTTCTTCTGTCAGGATCTTACCCCCGTTAGTCAGTGTTACTTTTTCATAAACGCTCTGCCATTGTGTGATAGAAGGGCTACAGGAGCTCCTGGTGATGGAACAGTTGCCGAAGGTTTTTGCCTCCAGCGGTTGTCCTAAATCTTTATTACTGGCAATGGGTTTGGCGCTGCCATCTCCATCATTGATATAATCGCGGTCGTTGGCGGATATTTTCAGTTTATCCGGGGCGCCACCGAAGTTGCATTTACATGCGGCTCCCTGTACAACAAAGTGTTTTTCGGCCATACTACAATTAGTTTATACGATGATCGTCGCTATTGATGCAGGAGGCTGTCAGCGTTATCTGAGCGGCCTGTTTTCCTCTCTCTGCGTCCAATTGCGCCTGCAATGACTGAATCAGACCATGTATTTTGTGAAAAGTGTATTTTATTTCGAGCTTACCGTTTCCTGTTTCTTCCTTTCCGGTTTGCCGGAGATTATTCATCATCCTGTTACCCGTAGGGATTACATCATATACAACAGGGGCTTCAAAAGGAAACAGGTAATAGGAAGTTTTGAAACTATCCCGGTTACCGGCACATTGCACCTGGAAGTAGGCGGAGAGGAAGATATCCTGTCTGATAGCGTTCAGCAAGGTATTTGCCTGTCCGAGTGTATCGCCGGTAGCGTCGATATAATCATGTGCTTCCGGTCCGGTGAAATATTGTTTTAACCGGATTTTCTTCTCTTCCCAGCGTTGCAGTATTTCAGGATGATTGAGGATGGACTGCATTGTACCATCTTGTCCGACTTGTACCTGCAGGGGATAGAGTACGTTACCACATTGAGCCGCCAGATCGGAAGCGATGTAATCAGCAGTATCTTCATCATTGACCCTGACATCAGACCGGGTGATCTGGAAATACTGAGTGGTATCATCGCCGACTGTCATCCGGCTGATCTCCGTATTGAATTTTAGGCGTGTATCGGCATCTCCGTGATAGGTTAACGTAACAGTATAGATGTTCGGGTCATGTACCGTTACTTTCTTCTCTGTCTTGCCGGTAAACATTTTTCTGACAGAAAACAGGGGCATATCGGGTTAGTTTTTGCAGTTATTCTGTAAGGTATCGCGTCTGAACACGTCGCCGGATTTTACTTCTACACTCCACACGCCTTTCAGGGTATCTGTCTGACAGGCTTCATAGCGATATTCTCCCCGGTAGTCTTCCATTTCCTGTGAAATGTCGTTGTGCAGGTCAAAGAAGTCGTCTTTTCCCTGCATATAACTTTTCGTTTTATCAGAATAGTTGAAGAACTGGATGAAGTAACGGGCATAACGTCCTTCTACATTTGATTTATGTACCATACTGTCGCAGTAGCGGACGATGACCTTTTGCAGACTATCTATATTTTCAGGAGGATTTTCCAGCAGGGCATACTGGTACCATACGGGTTTCAGTTGAAGGTCAATATCTGCAATGCCTTTGTGGTCCAGCTTCTCCAGGTAATTGACTTTTGTACTGTTGTTACTGTCTGTACAGCTACACCATAACAGGGTGCAGCATAATATAATAAGACTGATTCTCATTTTGTTCTTTTATTTTTCCTTTCCTGGGCGCCTTCGGTGATATTGCCGGTGAATTCCTTTTCAAATCTTACTTTGGTCAGAAAGGGTTTGTAACCTCTCAGGTGCTGCAGGAGGAACCATGCTCTGAAGCCTGCGCCATAGGAATAAAACTTCTCCATATCAGGCAGGTCTAGACCAAAGTGATCCCAGAGCTGTACCTCATATTTCGCCTTATAGTTATTGCCGGTGATCTTGAAATAGGTCATTGTGACTTTATAACACCATACGTCATTGATAGCGATGGTCAGACCTTTCACGAGGTTGTAGTCACGACTGTAAGGAAAGGAGGGATGGCCGTAGGTGTGCTTTTTATTGTAATCCGCTTCCTTGCCATAATAGATCTTCTTGTCCTCCATGGTGATCAGTTCACCAGCTGCTTTTTTGATACGATCGGCCATTTCATCCTCGATACCAGTACAGAACCGTATTGTGGATGGATTGGCCATCACGGCTGATGTCAGTTTCGCATTTTCATAGATACCGCCTTCGTTCCTTTCGAACTTGTCGATCATGTTGTGAATGTTGTCATTCAGGTCACTTCTCGCCATGAGATCCACCATATCCCTGAACTGCCGGAAGAGGCTATTGTTGTCGGAATAGGCATTGGAAAATTGCATTAATCTGCCGGTAGCGAGGATCTGTTTTTCATTATAGATACTCTTGTTACCAGCGCCGCTGTTGGCATATTTCGCATCTCTGGCAATGTCAAATCCTTTATCCAGGTAACTGGTTTTGTAGGAGGTGAGTTCGCCGGCGTTGTATACCGGTTTCGCGGTCGTTCCTTTACCATAAGCCATATCATTGGCAATATCCGAGCCGTCTTCATTCAGACCGGGTATGCGATAGGCGTCTACTACCAGCGGAAGGTAGATGACTTTAGAAGTGACTTTGACATTGGTATCCGGCTTGCGGAAATAGGCATATACGGTGACTTCTTTATCCACGGTATTGCCGTCAACGGTGATCAGTTTATATGCAATTCCCTTTTCAGCGCGGGTGGTACCGGTTTTAAAAGGTTCTATTGTTTTACCACCATCAAATGAATAGGCCCAGTGTACCAGCATCAGCTGGTTATCGGGTACTTTTTCGCTGAAAGCGGTAGCACTGAATTCGTAGGTATTATGATTGACTACGCTTTTGGGGCCTGTTACCTGTAGTACTTTGATGGGGGTAGCAGCATTCAGGTTGACAGGATCGTTTTTATGAAAGGTGACGCCATCCTGTTTGCCTGCCATCCGGATACGTTTACCTGATTGCAGATTTGTTTCACCCGCGCTGTTCCAGCGGATGTTCTCACCGTTTTCAGTATAATTTTTACTGATGATAACGAGGTTACCAACATTATTTTCGCTCATAGGACACGATTGGATCAGAACAATTTGGATTTCTCTGCGCTCTTGATGGCAACAGACTTGCCGGAGTTGATAGTCATCTCTTCTTTTGAGCTGTCTACCTTCATCTGCTCGGCGGTCTTCTCAATTTTCTTTGCCTGCACATCCATGTTTTCCATGGCGATTTTTGTAATGTTGGTAGCACTCAGCCGGTAGTCATTTACGGAGTACTGGCTCATGCTATCGCCTGCATTGTGCAGTATATTCATGCCTGCGGAGTGGGTCATATTCATACCGGCAGCATTCGTGATATGCATACCTGCATTGACGTCGATACTCTCTGTGGCCTGGAAGGTAATATTACGGGCATTGATGCTGATATGTTCCTGGGCAGAGATGGAGATGTTTTGTCCGTTGGTATCCATGACAATCGTATTACCACCTTTATCTGCAATTGTGATAAATTCCTGTCCGCTGGAATCATCCAGTTTGATGGTATGTCCGCTGCGGGTACTGATCACTTTTACATTGTTCATGGTATCACCGAAGTTGGTCTTCGCAGTGCCATTGTAAGCGGCGCCGGTGGCGAAAGGCGCTTCCGGATTCCCTCCTTCAAAATCTACCCATACTTCTTCGCCTACTTCGGGAATGAAATAGAAGCCTTTATCGCCGCCTCCATGTGGTTGCATCAGGCGGATCCAGGGAGAAGTACCATTCTGCCAGCTGAATCTTACGCGTATACGTCCCAATCCTTTCGGATCGAAGTTTTCTACGACAGTAGCGCTCTGGGCTTCCGCAAAAGGGTAGTTGTCCAGGTCCAGCGGAGGTACGGCTGCAGCTACAGGCGTTCCTTCAAAGAGGTTATGGTATTCACCGTTACCATCACAATAGTGTTCCAGGGCGGTGACCATATATTCGCCATGATCTTCGTTGGAGAAGATATTTTCCTGTATGCTGATGGTATCGCCTAATCGCAGGGCGGTACTCTTGCTTTTTCCCGTTACTACGACCATTTGAGACATCTGGGCCTGTTTCTGGCGTTTAGTCAGCAGTTCCAGTTCTTCTTTGGCATTGCTGCTGAAAGCGTAGGGGAGTTTATACTGGGAAGGTTTGGTATATAATTTATCGCTTTGTGCCTGGGCGTGTTGGGTCAGACTGTCTACACCGCCTTCGGCTATACTGCCGGTGTTGTTTTCCACGAAGGAGTACTGGCGGTATTCCATTCCTTTAAGGGCAATCCTGTTGGGAAGTGTGCGCAGGGTCAGACTGAAATCGACGAGATTGACCTGGTGATACAGAATGGTTTTCTGCGGGCTATATTTCCCGAAAATGATTTGCTGACCATTGTAGAAGAACCATTCACCATAGCGTTGAGCGAGGCGTTGCAGGAATTTGTAACCGGTTTCCCGGTACTGTACGATATACTTAAGTTTGCCGCTATAGGCGGGATTGATTTCCAGTCCGCCGGGAGAAGCGCTGCTGGATTTCGCCACGGCACCAGCGATAGCCGCAAGGTCCTGTTGTTCATAGGACTGTATATGCGGATTACCATCCAGGAGGACGGTCGGGCTGGTAGCGATGATGGTACAGTGTCCGTTGATGCCATTACTGGCTTTGCCAAAGGTCACTGAACTGACTATACCATTGAAAAAGAGCGGTTTAAGGTCATTACTACCCTCTATCGCCTGAACGGACATACGTAATTCCTTGCCTAAGAAGGACTTACCGGAGGATACAGGGTCTTTACCTGTTCTTAACAGCCAGTCGTAACCAATACTGAGTTTGAGTTCATGGTGTCCATCCATGGATTGTTTAAGAGACAGTGCATGGAATTGCTTGAATTCTTCATCCCCAATTGACACGGCGGTTTGAGTGTACAAGGCCATCGGTTTACTAATTGATATGGTACGCGGTTAACTAAATAGGTAATTAATACAAACAGGGGATGAAGATATAAAATTATCCTGAAATGGGTGTTGGAACTTTTAGTAGGTGCGAGCGTACATAAATACTTACTGAAATTTATTAATATTACATGGGTTGACATAAACCTACAATATCCAGCCTATGATTTTTGGTACCATGTTCCTCGGTGGCGTTAAACATTTTAAAGACCAGAAGATCCAGACCAAGTTTTTAATGGTCGGTATTCCGATTGCCCCGATAGAGGGGGATTCTATGTTGGTGACTAAGGTAGTTCCCGGTGGTCGTCAGGGAATCCCTTTAAAACTGCATATGCAAAGTGTGTTGGCAGGTTATACCCGTGTATTAACATTGGTAGGGGCTTTTATACTTATTATGCTCGGGTTGAATAATCATGTTCCGGTGATGACGGCAGTTGGTGTGTTGCTGGCCGGGCTGGCGGTTTATCTTTATTTCTTTCTTGGGCGGAGTACCGCGCAGGAGAATGAAATGCGGGAGATGGTCGGTGAGCTGACTGGTTTTTATGTGTTACCGGAATGGTTGGAATCGGCTATGGCGTATCATCTTTTTAATAGTGTGAGAGCTGTGTATGAAGAGGGAGGTCGTCTTTGGCAAAATGATGTGCTGAATGGGGTGAGGGTGGATGTGAAATGTACCTATGTGATAGCGTTGTTATATGCAGTGTATGATCCTTGTGAGGAGAGTGAAAGGTTAAGGGAGAAGGCGGAGGTGTTGTATAAGGGAGGAGGGAAGTTGGCGGTGGTGAGGTGATGTGGATGCCATTCAAGATCAAGATGTTGTTATGGTATATTGGGCTCATAATGCATTGAGAAGCCATCAGCGTCCATCTTCGATAAACTCAGAATTTTGGCTTTTAGGAGCAAATAAATGTATATAGAGAAAGTATCTGTTAAATGCCTTATTCTAAGCTCGTGCGATTTTTCACCGTATACGCGCTACAGGGCTATAAGCGCAGCCGCCTTGAAGTAATTTTTTATATCGATTGTTAGATGGATATTAACCAGTTGAAAAAAAATAAACTTAGCATCAGGGTGAAATGTGGTGGAAGCCCCGCTGTTTTTGGATTCTCTTCTTACCCTAAAAATACCAACTACTTGGTATTTCGGCTTTACAATACACCATTTACCTTTGGTCTAAGGTAATCCCAATTGTAACACCACTTCAAGGCTTTCATATGTATACCGCCAAATTATTATTCTTCAAGAAATTGAAGGTAGAAGGTTATTGCTTAGCTACAGCGATTTTTCTGTTGACTATATTTCCTACAGCCTTACTGTTTGCTCAACTGCGACCGGTTAAGGTGCATTTGGGCGAAGCGCCTAAACAAGGGGAAGAAAAGCCGTTAGCTTTTGATGATCGGGCAAAGCAGGAAATGAGGTTTGCTGTCTATACAGATTTTGAAGGTTTTCAACAGAGCAATCCTAATGGACTTATTCAGACAGAGTTTTATTTTTCATGGCCTGGTATTAACAAGCCTATTATTCGTATTCCTAAGAAAGGAAAGGAGACGGTGCACATTTATTTATTAAGGAATATGGTTATTCCTAATATCCAATTGAATAAATTAGAAGACAAGCTGAAATATCTGCCCCTTATTAAGGCTAATAGCCATTATTATGTCAGTACATTTGATCTCATTCAATATGCGAATCTTACGAACTATGTCAAGCTGAACCTGATTACGTTTGGATTTAAATCTAAGACGAGGCTTTACGCAGATTTGATGTTAAATCATGTTAATACTTTGGCGATCGATTCGGCGACTAATAATAAATTTAGTTTAAACAGTTTAGGCCCAGGTATAAGTTTTAAGTATAAAACGGAAGATTCCAATTCTCCTATAAATCTGATGACGGAAGTGTCGCTCTTCGGTTTACATTTATTGAATACGGAGTTCAGGCAACATGATGGTCCGCAGTACAGCAGCGTGCAAAAGGATATCACCGAACTGGATACTATCGTCAGGAAACATAACACGATGTGGCGTTTTCAGGCTGAGGTGACTATCGATCCTTCTAAGATAGGTAAGGAAAAACCTTCCAGTCAGTCAAGTAGCCTGATATTTTTAAGAACATATATTTATACTGAAAGAGTTCCATTTAATAAAAATCTGAAAGGGTCTAACAATAGTTTGTTTATGCTTCAGTTAGGATATAGACTGACATTAAATGATGTTTTAACAAAGAAGAATGCGGCAGCTGGTGCGGCGAATAGTGCTGCAAAAAATTGACGTGAATTTTTTCAGATGAATTTTACTGCTTAAAATAGGTTGCTGAATTCTCTCAGTGCTTATTCCAGGGATGTTTTACAGTCAATATTCGGAATCTGCTCAAAAACCGCGGTGTCCCAAAGTTCTTCCGCATTTTTGTCAAATGTTTTGTATGGTTTTTTATCTTTCCCTGTATAGAATGTCAATATGCTGCCTTCTTCAGGTGATACAATTTTAAGTGATGCCCCACGGATTAATCGCAGCGAGTCGTTTTCCCACGTATAGGTGTTTTTTGAATGCTCGCTATAAGCGCCACCTACATAAAAACTAACGACGTGTTTAGTGATCGTATCATAACATAGATTGAATATACTTAGGTCTGGTCTGTACCTTAATCTTCCTGCTTTATTGCTTAGAAAGACACGGGGATGCAGTTGCCCGTGCATATTCAGTGATTCATAAATCATCAGGTCATTGTAGCCATCCTGATTAAGATCCATGCTACTGTTAAAACCATACAGATAGTTCTCAAAAGCTATTGTGTCTGTTTTTTCACCTTCCTGTGAAAAAAGCAGTATAGAATCCGCGATGCAAAAGACTTCAATTATTAAACGAAAATGGTTGGCAGATAACAGCTGCATTCTTGAAGGGGATCGCTATATAAATGCTATCTATAAAAATGAAGATGAATATACGACAGCAGATTTTAATACATTCATATATACTATACTTGAGAAGTTTCCCGATATCAACCTGACATTGTCAAAGCTATAAAACAAAAAATCTCCCGGCATTACACCGGGAGATTCTCAATTATCTTTCCACCTCTTTACGCCAGCGAAAACTTTTTCGCCAGCCAGCTCTCTTTCAACGGCATCAACCATTTCTCTTCCATTTCTCCCTTCGTCAACACGGTATTATTCAAATACAAGGTATTTTCATCAATAAACCCTTTCTCCAGCGCATAAGGCACCTGCTGCATTGGTAACAACTGTACTTTCTCTTTCACAACAAATGCCAGCAACAGTCTGTCAAACATATTCACTTCATACTGACGCTCGATGCTTTTAATAATACGCACGGAGCTATCCGTACTGCAACCGCTGACAGCTGTCATGGATTCGTCCGCGATAAGTACAATCACCTGGTTGAACAGCAGTTTACCCCATCCTTTTACCGGGGCGCCATGTGCCTGCCAGTGTGCTACAAACTGATCCAGTTGCTCCTGTATCTCTAAGGCTTCCCTTTCCTGGAAAGGGCGGTTACTCTGATATATCCAGACCCGGGAGGACGGGTGAAAGTCCGCCGGTAATAAGTTGTTAATTTCCTGTTTCATCCTGCAAATTTACCAAAAAAATGATAGTTGTCGGCTGACTGCCGTCAGTCGATATCTTGTTCCAGCCTCTTCCGCATGTATTCAGCGGTGATCCGGGCTGTGCTATCAGTGTTAGCGGACAGATTTTCAATGATATTACGCTGCTCCTGCATGGTTTTATTCTGACTGAGCTTCTGTTTAGCTTGTAGGTCGTCGACTTCGATTTCAAAGGCAACAATGCCATTCAGGAGTTTGAGTTTGAAAGCGGCTGGTAATTCCTGCCATTGCTGCATGTAGGATGCCTCATAATCATGGATGCTGCTCTCCAGCAGGGCCATTACGGCGTCTGGGTCGGCAATGATACGGGCCTGGCCATAGGCATGGACAGAGATATAGTTCCAGGTAGGGACTTCCTGCAGCTTTTCGTAGTTCGTAGGCGAAATATAGGCATGTGGCTCACTAAAGATGACCAGCGACCGCGACCTTTCCAGGCATTCCCATTGGTCGTTGGCCCTGGCAAAGTGGGCGGTCAGGAATAATTTATCGTCACGAAAAGAAATGTGGAAGGGGAGGTGTGTGGCTACCGGTATGTTGTTGATGCTGTGTATAATAGTGGCAAAGCTGAAGCGTTGCATAAAGGCAGCGATTTCCTGCCGGTCTTCCATCACATTGAGCCTTGGGATATACATGGTTTATTTTTTTATGCCAGTCAGGAGTAGTTCTTCGAAGGAGTCGTCTGTCCAGTCGGACTGCCCGTATACTTTGTACGGCGGATAGCTTTTGTATGCCTTGTAAGGCTTATATTGTTTGTAGCTTTTATAAGGCTCATATTGTGTATACCTGGTGGTTGCTTCCTTGGTACTTCCGATGATTTTTCCTTCATGCGTTCTCACTGAGCCTTTGTCATACCATCCGAGGTGCTGACCGTTGAAGCCATATACATTATCCTTATCGATATAGGCGACTGCTTTGCCGTCATAGAGGTAAACAGACATTTCATCTTTGGTATCGATATATGCGATGGCTTTTCCATCTTTATTGAAAAGGGCGATTTCCTGTGCATGTACTGTACAGCAAGCAAAAAGGATGGCAAGGGTGTATAGCAGTTTCATAAGTAAAATATAATGAAAAATCCCCTGAAATGAGTCATTCCAGGGGATGAATATGATGATCGGAATTATTGCATCTGTTGTGCGATCATTTCCGCGATATCCAGTACCTGTACGCTGTCTTCTTTACCTTGTTCTTTCACACCGTCTGTCAGCATCGTCATACAGAAAGGACAATTCGCAGCAATCACAGACGCGCCTGTTCCTATTGCTTCTTTCCCACGTTCAAAGTTGATGCGGGTGCTGCCTTTTTCTTCCTCCTTGAACATCTGTGCGCCACCGGCGCCACAGCAGAGGCCATTGCTACGGCAACGTTTCATCTCTACCAGTTCTGTGTCCAGAGCTTCCAGTACCTTGCGGGGGGCTTCATAAATGTTATTGGCACGGCCAAGATAACAGGAATCGTGATAAGTGATCTTGCGGCCTTTGAAGGTACCGCCTTCCTGCATCCGGATCTTCCCTTCGTCAATCAGTTGTTGCAGATAGGTAGCATGGTGTATGACTTCGTAATGTCCACCCAGTTCAGGGTATTCATTGCGGAGGGTATTAAAGCAATGGGGACATGCCGTAACGATCTTTTTCACTTCATAACCATTCAGTATGGCGATATTGTTCTGGGCCATCATCTGGAAGATGAATTCATTGCCCGCCCTGCGCGCCGGATCGCCGGTGCAGCTTTCTTCCTTACCGAGTATTGCAAAACGGATTCCGACTTTATCAAGGATAGTGGCAAAGGCTTTGGTGATTTTCTGCGCACGTTGATCAAAACTGCCGGCACAGCCCACCCAAAACAGGATTTCAGGGGTTTCGCCATTGGCGAAGTATTCGGCCATCGTTTTTATTTGCATGTTATATCAGTTATCAGTTTAACGCTATTATCCATTCATTTCTACGGCCCATTTGTCCCTGTCGTCCGGACTCATTTTCCAGGGGGCCATATTGTTTTCGATGTTGCTGAACATCATATTCCATTCCTGCGGTGCATTGGATTCTTCCATCACCAGCTGACGACGTAATTGCAGGATGATATGCAGTGGATTAATACTTACGGGACACTCCTGTACGCAGGCATTGCAGGATGTACAGGCGCGGAGTTCTTCTTCAGAGATATAATCGCGGAGCAGGGTTTTACCATCTTCGCTAAAGGAGCCGTTCTTTGCTATCTGCAGACCGATTTCTTCGGCACGGTCACGGGTATCCATCATGATCTTACGGGGAGACAGCTTTTTGCCGGTAATGTTTGCCGGACAGGCAGCCGTACAACGGCCACATTCGGTACAGCTGTAGGCATCGAGCAGGTTCTTCCAGGTCAGATCTGGTACGTCTTTGGCGCCAAACTTAGGAATATCGGTAGCTGGTGCTTCATTAGCCGCCAGTTCCGGTTGTAACATGAGCTGTACTTCTTTCTGCACAGCCGGCATGTTCTCCATTTTTCCCTTAGGCCGCAGGTCCGCATAATAGGCATTCGGGAATGCCAGTATGATGTGCAGGTGTTTGGAGTAGGGGAGGTAGTTCAGGAATGCCAGGATGCCCAGTATATGCAGCCACCAGCAACCACGCTCTATAGCGACCAGGGTACTGTCGGATAATCCGCTGAATAATGACACAAAATTGCCGCTTACCCAGAAGGAACCGGTATTGATATAGTGTTCATGTCCATGCAGTTGTAATGCCTGATCCGCTGTATTCATGGTCAGAAACAATAACATGAGTACAATCTCGGTGAGCAGGATATAATTGGCGTCAGAACGGGGCCATCCATCCAGCTCATGCTGATTCAGCCGTTTTACCCGTACAACATTCCTGCGTACGAGGAATATCGCACAGCCGATCATCACCAGCGCGGCCAGTATTTCAAAACAACCGATCAATACGGGGTACAGTCCTCCCAGCAGGGGAGCGAACAGGCGGTGTTTGCCAAAAATGCCGTCCAGGATGATCTCCAGGATCTCGACGTTAATGATGACAAAACCCGCATATACGAAAAAGTGAAGGACAGCAACCAGGGGGTTACGAAACATTTTCTTCTGTCCGAATGCTAGCAGCAGTACATTCTGCCAACGTGCGGCAGGTTCGTCATTGAGTGATACATCCCTGCCAAGCAGTATGTTTTGCCTGATCTGGCTGGCCTTTCTGTAAAACAGGTATACAGCAACGCCAAAGGCAATTACAAATAAAAGCTCCTGAATTATATGCATACGTCAGATTTGACTTCCTAATTTATAGCAATGTAACGAAAAATAGATGATCATCCATCGTCCAGGTCTTGTTGACTATGGACTCTTTTTCCTAATTTTACTCCGCTTAAATGACCAATATGGAAACTAAGAACGTGATCCTGACCCAGGATGTGATAGAGAAGAAGATCAAACGTATCGCCTACGAGATCTATGAACATAACAGTGATGAACAGGAAATTATCATTACAGGGATCTGGGACAGGGGAATGATACTGGCGGAGAAAATTACAAAGATCCTGCAGGAGATATCTCCCTTGCAGATCAAATTACTGCGTCTGGACCTGAATAAACAACGTCCTGAGGGAGTAACGCTCTCCGAAGAAATAGATTTCAATGGAAAAGTGATCGTACTGGTCGATGATGTGGCCAACTCCGGACGTACCATGCTGTACGCCCTGAAACCTTTCCTGCAGTTCCTGCCCAGAAAGATCCAGACCGCCGTACTGGTGGATCGTAAGCATAAATCTTTCCCTTTATCAGTTGATTTCGTGGGTTATTCCCTGGCAACGACCCTGCAGGATATGGTGATGGTGGAAATGGAAGAGGAAGAGATCAAATCTGCCTATCTCGTGTAACTGACTACAAATCATTGCTACAATAAAAAGTCCCGGTACATCCTATCAGGTCGTACCGGGACTTCTTTTATGTGGAAGCTTATTTCAGCTTCATATCTTTAATGATATTCTCCACTTTCTGATCAAGCGCTTTGGTTGCAGCATCAAAACCAGCTGCATTTTCCAGTGCCTGGTTTACGCTGAAGTAGAATTTGATCTTAGGTTCTGTACCTGAAGGACGTGCAGAGATCTTGCTGCCATCTTCCAGTACAAACTGCAGTACGTTGGATTTAGGGAGATTGATCGGCTTCACTTCACCGTTGTTCAGTGACTTCACCTGCTGCAGTTCATAATCATATAAGGTAACTACCTTAGAACCGTTGATAGTGGTTGGTGGATTCTCACGATAACCACGCATCATGTCAGCGATTTCCTCTGCTCCTTTCATACCTTTCTTGGTAATGGAGATCAGGTTCTCTTTATAATAACCGTATTTTACGTAGATATCGATCAGTTGTTCATACAGTGATCTTCCCTGGCTCGCCGCATAAGCAGCCATTTCACAGATCAGGGCTACAGAAGCGATAGCGTCTTTATCACGTACGTTGTCGCCAATCATGTAACCATAAGATTCCTCACCACCACAGATGAACTGCTCTTTACCTTCTTTTTCTCTGATCAGGTCAGCGATCCATTTGAAGCCTGTCAGTACGTTATAGCATTTCACGTTGTTCTGTGCAGCGAATACGTCGATCAGGTCGGAAGTAACGACAGTTTTACAAACGTAGTCTGTGCTACCTGCCAGTCCTTTCTGTCTGCGGCCTTCTATAATATAGTTGAACAGCAATACCGCCGTCTGGTTACCATTCAGCAGTACCCATTCTCCTTTCAGGTCTTTCACAGCAATACCTACACGGTCAGAATCCGGATCCGTACCCAGGAGGATTGCCGCGTCCAGTTCTTTTGCTTTCTTCAGACCAATGCTCATGGCTTCAGATTCTTCCGGGTTAGGATAAACAACCGTAGGGAAGTTACCATCCGGAGTGGATTGCTCTTCTACCACATGTACATTGGTGAAACCATAACGTTTCAGGATCTCAGGCGCCAGGGTGATACCGGTACCGTGGATCGGGGTATATACTATTTTAAGATCGTGCTGTTCTTTAATAACATCCGGCTGAATGCTGAGTCCTTTCAGCATCTGGAGATAAGCTTCATCGACCTCTTTGCCTATCAGGGTGATGTTGGCTTCGCCGCCGGACCATTTCACTTCATTAATAGAAGCGATCTTTTCTACTTCACGGATAACATTTTTGTCGTGTGGAGGTACCAGCTGGGCGCCGTCGTTCCAGTAAGCTTTGTAACCGTTGTACTCTTTCGGATTGTGAGACGCTGTCAGTACGATACCACCATTGGCGGCCAGGTGACGGATAGCGAAAGACAGTTCCGGAGTAGGGCGGAGGCTTTCAAACAGGAATACTTTGATGCCGTTGGCTGCCAGTACATTAGCAGCTACTTCTGCAAAATAGCGGCTGTTGTTACGGCTGTCATGGGCAATAACGAACTTGATTTCTCCGGTGAAGGTCTGTTTCAGGTAGTTGGCAAATCCCTGAGTAGCCATACCTACCGTATATTTATTCATACGGTTTGTACCTACTCCCATGATACCGCGTAAACCACCTGTGCCAAATTCCAGGTTGCGGTAAAATGCGTCAGCCAGTTCATCGGGGTTCTCCTGCTGCAATTTTTTGACTGCGGCTACGGTTTCCGCGTCAAATTGGCCATCCAGCCATTGTGATACCTTACTTTCAATAATATTATCCATAGAACGATTGAGGTTTGTTTTCTTATTTATCAAAAACAAGTTTGTAAATTAAAGCTAAAATCCGGACAAAATAAAAACCGGGTAAAAGACTCAGCAATTTTCAAACCAACTCTGCCGCTCCGAAAAAAAGGGGATGTTGATAAATAGGAAATATTCCACACATAGTTAAAAATTCTGTCTATTGGTTAATTTTGCGCCTATGAGGCGGTTCGAAGATTCTTATAAGCAAAAAGGATTGCGCAGGCAGCTGGTCGATAGTATCCGACAAAAGGGCATTACTGACGAAAACGTATTAACAGCTATCAACAACATCCCACGGCATTTTTTCCTGGATACAGCATTTGAAGGCATTGCCTACGAAGACCGGGCTTTCCCCATCGGGGAAGGGCAGACCATTTCCCAACCCTATACTGTGGCTTATCAGTCCCAGTTACTGGAACTGAAACCCTATGAAAAAGTACTTGAAATAGGAACAGGCAGCGGCTACCAGGCTTGTGTGCTGGGTGAGCTGAAAGTGAATGTATTCACAATTGAACGTCAGAAGAAATTATTTGACCAGGTAAAGCAATTCCCGTTTAAGTCAAAATACCCGACCCTCCGCTTCTTCTACGGAGATGGTTATGAAGGACTACCTACCTACGCCCCTTTTGATAAGGTGCTGGTAACGGCAGCCGCCCCTCAGATACCTGAAAAACTACTGCAACAGATGAAAGTTGGTGGAAAAATGGTCATCCCGGTGGGTGGTCAGGAAGTACAGCGTATGCTGCGTATCACCAAGGTCAGTGAAACGGACTACGATCAGGAAATGTTTGATAACTTTTCCTTTGTTCCTATGCTGGCAGGTAAGACATTATAATCTGCTGTCAGCAGGTTTTCGATCTTTCTCCTTATCCTTGTCATCCGCTTCCTCTTCTGGTACCTCCTGTTTCTTCTTTTTCTTGAACATATCCGGATCCATTTTGCCAAAACGGTATCGTATGTTCAGACGGATGAAGCGGGTGGTTCTTTTACGGGTATAATCCTGTATGAAAGCGTCTGTTTCGTAATGCGAACTGTAATTCTGGGTATTCAATACATCCGTGATATTCAGAGAAATCGCTAACGCATTGTTTTTCAGCATCTCTTTCCTGATACCCATATCGACCCCGTTCATCGCTTTAAATGTACCCTGCGGCTGTACCCGTGGAGAACGGTAATGTCCGTTCACCTGCATACTTACCTTTCCTGGCAGTCTGACGTTGGAATTGACTGTAATACCATAAGTAACATACTCATTATTCACATTGGCTCCTGTCAGCTTGCTGTACTCCATATTCAGGTTGGTCGTCACATTCCAGCGCGGGATGATATGCAGGTTATAGGTGAAATTAGCGCCCCAGTCCTTGTCTGTCGCCAGGTTCATCGGACGGGTGGTGGTTACGCCGGTAGTAGTATCCAGTAAACTGATACGATCGATGTCGTCGTTCGCCTGCGAATAGTAAACGCCTGTGCTCAGGTAATCTTTGGTATTCGGGAAGTACCTGGAGTAGTTCGCTTCAAATTTATGTGTCAGCGAAGGCTTCAGTTCAGGATTACCTACCCGGATATTCTGCGGATCGGAATTGTTGACATAAGGCAGCAACTGATCGAATCCTGGTCTATCTACCCGGGTAGAATAGTTGAATATCAGGCTCTGATTCTCGTTATGCGGCAGGTTATATTTCAGGAACACACTCGGGAACACGTTCAGGAAACGGTTATTCACAGAGGTATCCTTTGTATAGGAGAAGCCATGGAGGTATGCCTGTTCCACACGTGCGCCTACCTGGTAGCCCAGGTTGCCGATCGCATTGGAAAAGTTGAAATAGCCGCCATAGATGTCTTCCTTATAATAATAAGTATTGGAAAGGCTCAGGCTTTGTTCAAACTGCTGGCTCGTCTGGTTGAATAATTGCGCAATGTAGTCATTGTCATTGCTCCGCAGGGTCACCTTGGCACCTGTCTCAAATTTACCTTTCTTGCCTACTGGCGTGGTGTAGTCGGTCTGTATGTTCCAGAACTGGTTCTTTGAATTGCCTACATTCCGCTGTATATCATTGTCATCGGGCGTGCCGTTGGCAAACTTATACAAGGTACTGTAGTTACTGTAATTCCTGCTTCTGTTATTGCTGTAACTGATGTAAGCCGTCCATTCCTCGTTTTGTTTGTCGGTGGTATGCCGGAAGTTCAGACTGGTATTGTTATTCGGACTACGATAATCGCTGCTGTTATGACGTTCTCCGTTTTTGATGGCCAGTCTTTTGGCATCGAGGTAGTCCAGCATAATGTCATCTGCACTGTTGCCGGTATTGAGATTCAGGCCCTGTGCGATGGTAAAGGTGTTATAATCATCGAGGAAATAATCCAGTCCGATACGGCCGCCATTGCCACCATTGCTGTTTTTATTCCGGCTGTCCTGTGTGAAAAATGCGGTACCTGCGCTATCCACGATCAGGTTCTGGCGGTTGCTGTAACCTGATCCTACCGTTCTTGCATAACGGCCGTTGTAGTTGGCGAAGAAGTTAAACTTCCGGATCCGCAGATTGGCATTGGCGTTGCCGGTTAGTTGTCCGCGGGTAGCTACCCCGGCGTTGAACATCACATTATAACCAATGGCTTTGTCCTTTTTCAGTACGATATTAATAATACCGCCACCGCCTTGTGCCTCAAATTTGGCAGAAGGGTTATTGATCACTTCTACTCTGTCAATGGTAGATGCAGGTATCATCTGTAAGGCCGTCTTAGCGTCTCCGAAAGGAGAGGGCTTGCCATCTACATAGATGGTTACGCTCTTACCCCGCAGTGTAATGTTATCATCAATGTCAATATCTACGCTGGGTACATTCTTTAATACATCAGTTCCTGTACCGCCTTCTGCAGTGATCATACTGCCGGCGTCAAATACCTGACGGTCGATCTGCATGGAGAATGCGGGTTTCTCAGATTTGATCTCTACTGTCGCTAACACCTTACCCGCAGGCTGCAATCGTACGGTGCCTACAAACTGTGTGGGTTTGTTGGGTACGACCTTTACGGCTTTCACGAGTTTATCGTATCCCATAAAAGTGACACGCAATACATAGTTGCCTTCGGCAACCTTGTTGAAGGTGAAATCGCCATCCGGCTGGGTATACATGCCTGTCACCACAGAAGAATCCTGTGGATGTAATAATACAACAGAAGCATATTCAACGGGTTTGCCGGTAACAGCATCTACTGCTTTACCAACAAGTTTTGTGGAATTAGGACCGGTTTGAGCAATAGCTGTACCGGCATAGCATAGTAATGCTGACAGCAGCAAACGTTTCAGCATGCAGGATAAGGGTGTTAATTGAGACCTAAATTGTTGAGACCAGAGACAAAAATATTTATCTCATATAGAAACTATTGCTATTTATGATGAATGGTCAGTTAGTGTGGTGTAGGGCAATCATTAACTGTAATAATCCGATTACAAGACCGAAAAGCGCGCCTGCCAGTTCAGCCATCCGCAGTTCTTTCCTGAGCGAACCTTTGATCTGTTCTTTTAACTGTTCGCCGGAGATACCCATTATTTTCCTGCTGATCAGCTGTCGTACATCCAGTTCTTTTGCGGTATGCTGCAGATACTGATCTATAATTTCAGGAAACATGTTATCCAGTTCTGCGACCAACACCTTCTTTACTTGCTGGATGGTGCTGTCTCCGATGAACATTTTAAATACAGGCATTGCCTCCGGTAATTTTTCCCGCAGAAAAGTATCCATATGTACTTCAACTACCGGAATCATACTTTTTATTTTCTCTGGTTCGGCTAATTGACGACGAATATCGTCGAAGGAAAAAAGTTGTTTTGAGACAAAATCTGCTACCTGATCAGCAAATTGTTGTTGCTTTTTTGAAAAAATATTCAACAGCAGAGAGATGGTTATTTTGTTTGTAAACCAGCCTGCTAGCGCGGTTAAGAGCGGAATGAAGTACACTGACATCAATGAGATTTTTAATTATTTTACAAAGAAAGAAGAAATTATTTGGAACTTAGAAAAGTATTTTGCTATCTTTGCATCCCGATCGAAACAAAACGGTCACACAAACGGTGGTTGTAGCTCAGTTGGTTAGAGCATCAGATTGTGGTTCTGAGGGTCGGGGGTTCGAGACCCCTCAATCACCCGGTTAAAAAGGCAGCTTGAAAACAGCTGCCTTTTTTTATGCCCGTAACTCTTGTTGGGCAAAGGTTTCAGCAGATAAAAAATAAAAACAGATGTCCTGGAATTACAGCGTAATAAAACGAAAAAGTGAATCCGGAGCGTATGAATATGGTCTTCACGAAGTGTTTTATAATGAAAAAGGAGAGATCAATTTCTGGACGATAGATTCATTAGTCCCTGTATGTCCTTCAGAAGAAGGTTTAAAGCATGAACTGCAGCTGATGCTGAAAGCCTTAAAGGAAGAGACGATCGTCTATGATGAACTGTAAGTTAACTCCTATCGTTCCGTGAAAGCTTTTAGTTTCACCAACCAATCAGTGTTCTGGACCCTTCATCCATAGGGCAGCAAAAAGCAACCTTAAATAGCTGTCTTTTGTTTATACCTTGTGATAAATTACACACCCAACCTATGTCCAGAATACTCTCTATTACCTTTCTTTTCCTGTCCTTAACTATATGCCTACACGCTCAGCAAAAGGTTTCCATCTACTTCCCATTTGGCAGCGCTGAACTATCCGATACGGCAAAACAGACATTAAACACCATTCCCGTTACCGGCACAGCTGATCTTAGCGGACATACTGATACCATAGGTGCTACTACCTATAACGTGCAACTGGCAGCTGCCCGACTGAAAGCGGTGAGTGTTTATCTCAAACGCCTTCATCCCCGGACAATCTTCTACCTGCATAACGAAGGGGAATTATCTCCTGTTGAGCATGTTGACTCGCTCAACCGTTGTGTGGTGATCAGCTGGCAGAAGAGTGCCGATAATACTTCCTCAATGCAACAGGGTGTTGAAAAAGGAGCCATCAGCCGCCAGTTGCCGGCAACAGAAGCATCTGCTGATAGTCCGGATGAAATGGACGCTATCGGGAGTAATACTACTGGTACCATCGATAGTCTGCATCCAAATGAGATCCTGGTGAAGAAATTTGCCTTACAGAATATCCTGTTTGAACCTGACAGGGCTATCCTGATGCCGCCATCCGTATATACCGTTGAACAGACAGCTAAGCTGCTGTCAGCGTATAATGGTTATTCCTTTGAGGTAAGGGGACATGTAAACTTTACTGCCGATCTTAGAGTGGAACCAGGTACCCCGCCATTTGAACTATCTATAAACAGGGCTAAGCTGGTAAAGCAGCTGTTGATACAATATGGGCTACCTGCCGATAAGATAACGGCAAGGGGTATGGGAAATAGTGAATTGATTTACCCGTATCCACAGAATTTAGAAGAAAAATTAAAAAATATGCGGGTAGAAGTATTAATTTATAAGCCGAAAAAGAAATAAAATAATCCGCCCCCTATGGATCCCGTAAACGAAACCTTGTTCCGCATTCTCCCATGTGATCAGGCCAGGAATGCTATGAAGCCTGTATCTGGAAAACACCATTGTGTGGATACACCGCTATCCGCTTAGCAAATATTAATAGTAAGATCCCCAATAATACCATGACAAGAGAAGCATTAAAGGAATCGCTTTACAGGCTGTTATATGAACAGGAATCAGCCCGGCAGAACATCTTCAGCCGCATACTCCGCCGGCAACCCAGTATCCGTTCAACCGCAGATATCGCGGGTGAAGACTATGAAGCGGTCAGGGCAGACGTAAACACAAGCAAGCTCTTTCTGCAAACCAGTACTTTCAGGATCAATCTGATACTTGGTATCATTATACCAGGTTTGTTGTTTTCCTTTTTCCTGTTCCAGCTATTCCGGGAGGATCACCTGGATGGCACTGGTATTGTGCTGGCCTGTTTGACTGGAAGTCTGTTACTGTTTATTATACTGGATAACCTGAAAGAGCTGTTTTCTAATACCCGTCTGGAGATAAAGGTGACCGGTATTATGCACAACGAACGCATGTATTCATGGGAAAATATACTGGATACCTATATCGTTATCAGGCGTGGGAGAGTGGTCAAATACCTGCTTGTACTGCTGCTGGAGGATGGTAAAATAGTCAGGATAAGACTGAACGAGTTTCATGCGGTACAATACAATCCGGCCCTGGACATCAGTTATTATATTGAACATTACAAACGTTTGCGGAACAGAACGGTGTTAACCTGATAAGAGGCTAATTCTATGATAATAAATGACATAGCTTTTCACGTCCTTTCATTACACTTTCCCGGTAAAAATATTCGGAGATTCAAACAGCGGAATCAGCTGATATATTGCGTACTTCGGAGGTATGCTGGTCCTATTCTGCACGACATTTCGTACATTTACTGCATTATAATAATCACTATTGACTTTAGTCTGCTGGAAATCAGCTTGTTATGTGTAGTTATGCCGGAGTTTCACTATGCCGGTTAAAGGAGGAGAAGCAGACAACGCTTACAGACTCTTACTCACGAAAAACTAAAGCCCGACAGCTTTTTAACACTATTCCCGGATTGGCGAACTAATATCGGAAGAAATCAACCATCTATGCCAGATCATGAAGTATCTGTCAACCGGCTTAATTTGTCACACGTTATATGACCATGATATCCAAAGAACGCAAAACCGTATCCTTCTTTACTATTTGTTATGAAGGTGATTGGGAGCGCATTCTAAAGGAAAACCGCCTGGAACGCATTATCCGGCAGTGTAACTATGACTTTTTCGAAAGAGGTCTGATCATTAATAATGTCAAAGACCGCCTTACTGTTGAACGGTATGCTAAAGAGGCGGTACAGAAAGGCATTATTGACGTCTACTATTTCAGCGAGGATTACAGTGAGGAAATCCTTAAAAAGTTCTCTATTACACGGAACAGTTTCCGACTCGATTTTTATGACGGCTACTACTATAGTATAGGTCCGCTCACTGCTGTATTTCTTGCAAAGGGTAAATACCTGGTTTATCTGACCGGCGACTGTCTTATCGAACCGCATTCCGTGCCATGGATAGATGAATCTGTGGAGCGTATGGAAAATGACAGGAACATTTTCGTAGCCAGTGCACGCGGCGTAGATACAAACATCGAATGTACCTGGTATACTTCCAGAGAAGATGATGAATTCTTCTATACACACGGTTTTTCCGATCAGTGTTTTATGGTGGAAACACAGCGTCTGCACGCTGATATCTATAATCATTATCACTACTATACGGAGCGATACCCGGTGTATGGCGGCCGCCTGTTTGAGAAACGTGTGAACAGCTACATGTGTGTGAAGCAGCTGGACAGGATCGTCAGAAAAGGGGCGTTTTATAGTCATGAAAAATTACTGAACGCCGGACTGGAGGAAGTACAGACCAAACCAACGTTGTCAAAAAAGCTGAAGCGTATGGCAGGTAATTCTTCCCGCAAACTCAGAAAAGCGATCAACAAAAGGATTTTTGGTCATACGACTAAAGTAGATGGAAAAGTAAAGAAATGGCATATCTGATCCGGATATGAAACGTATAAAAGCAAAGGGCAGCTGATTCAGCTGCCCTTTGCTTTTATACATCAGATTGTTGCTTTTCAAGGTGGATATATCCCCATTTGCGCATCTCCCGGATAATCGGATAAATCGTCTCTCCATAAGGCGTCAGAAAGTATTCTACCCGGGGCGGCACTTCCGGAAAACTCTCCCGGCGGATGATTCCGTCTTTTTCCAGTTCGTCCAGTTGTCTTGATAACATCCGCTCACTGATAGTGGGTAATGTCCTGCGCATTTCTCCAAACCTGTTTCTGCCTTTTTTGATCAGGACGATCAGGGTGGTTTTACACTTCCCTTTAATGATCTGCAAAAAGACATCTGAGGGACATTGAAACTCTGTACTGCCTATCTCTTCCATAAATAATATTTTGCTGATTATCAGTATTACGGCAATTTTTGTCCGGTACGGAACAAAATGTAACTACTTGTTTTTCTTCTTGTTTACGCTCAACTTTAATAAAAAATAAAAAGATGAACGAACTATTTAAGGCGCTATTGATCAACGAGCAGGAGAGTAAATTTACAAAAGAAATCAAAGCACTGCGTACCGATCAGCTGCCACAGCATGAACTGCTGATCCGTGTAAGTTACTCGTCTGTCAACTATAAAGACGCTCTTTCTGCCGCAGGTAATAAAGGCGTCACCAGAACATATCCGCATGTACCCGGTATCGATGCTGCCGGTGTAGTAGTGAATTCAAAAAGCGACTTGTTTACTGAAGGAGAGGAGGTGCTGGTCACCGGATGGGACCTGGGGATGAATACCTGGGGTGGTTTCGGTGAATACATCCGTATCCCTGCCGCCTGGGCATTGAAACTGCCATCCGGATTGTCTATGAAAGAAGCAATGTGTTTTGGTACCGCCGGACTGACTGCCGGACTCTCCGTCCATCAGCTGTTAAAAGCAGGTATTCAACCCGAAAATGGCGAAATAGCTGTCAGTGGAGCTACCGGAGGCGTCGGTAGTATTGCCGTCGCTATACTGGCTAAAAATGGCTTTAGCGTAGCCGCCATTTCCGGCAAACAGGAAACGGCCTTTCTACTGGATACGCTGGGTGCAAAACGTATCATCCCCAGAGATGAATTCTCAGCCACCTTCGATAAGAAACCATTGTCGGCGCCCAGCTTTGCTGCAGGGATCGACACTGTTGGCGGATCTATACTTTCCGGTATGTTAAAAGCCACGCATTATGGCGGTATAGTCACAGCCTGTGGTATGGTAGCCGCCGCAGATCTGCATACTTCTGTATTCCCTTTCATCCTGCGTAGTGTAACACTGGCAGGAATCGATTCGGTACAGGCGCCTATGGAGATCCGGAAGCAGGTATGGGAACTGCTGGGTACTTCCTGGAAGCCTGCGCAGCTCGATAGCATGGTGGAAGAGATCAGTCTGGATGCATTGCCTGAAAAGCTGGACGCTGTGCTGGCAGGAAAGGCCAGGGGCAGGTATGTGCTCGCGCATGCGCACTGATCGCTGCTGGTCACGGAATGCTTTTTGTCGGGTTTTTCTGTAAATAATATGCAATGACAAGGACAAAGAAAACCCGTGGGCGGAAGCGTACCACGCGCAAAAAAGGAAGTACGAAAAAGAATAAACTGGGTGTAAAGAATTCCCTCGTGAATAATATCAATGCCCGGAAGAAACGCGGACATTCCAGGTCAAGGAAGCACTCCACCGTCAGTAAGAAAAACTATCAGAAAATGGAAGAACACTGGGAATAGCTTCCGCCGTAAAATGACTACTTTGCAACGTCATGAAATTACAGGAAGCTATTCAGTTAATACAGCATAAGGATCTATCTGTTGATACACCTGTTACCTGGGCAGATCTCGGTTGCGGATCAGGTACGTTTACAGCGGCGCTTGCGCATTATCTTCCCGCAGGTAGTACTATCTATGCAGTAGATAAAGCAATGTCGCCTGATCTGCATATACCTGCTCCCTCAGTTGTAGAAGTCAGTCCTTATCAACTTGATTTTGTAAAACATGAGTTGCCATTTGCATCGTTGAATGGTATTATCATGGCAAATGCCCTGCATTATGTGAAAGACCAGGCAGCATTTGTACGTAAACTCCAGAAAGCTTTACGTCCTGATGGTATACTGGTGATGGTAGAATATGATACAGACACCCCTGTACCGGTATGGGTACCTTATCCGCTTAGTTTTACCCGTCTGAAAAAGTTATTCTCAGCAGCGGGATACGGACACATAGAAAAGATCGGAGAACGCCCTTCGATATATGGACGTGCCAACCTATATGCTTCACTTATAAAATAATAATATCTTAACTTTTGTAGAACCCTGATGTTAAGCATACCCAATACGGGAATCTTGAGATATATTATCAATTTAATATGATGGTATTATCACGGTCAGTGGAAAAATACCAGAAATATTTTTTTTTATAAATAGTAAATCATCTCTATCCATAATGGTGTCTGGCTCTGCCGTTATTTTAACGTGCTTTTAAAATAGGGGAGCTCTGCATGTGTTTGTTAGTTCGCCGACCGATGGCGTATTTTTTGTTATCCCTTTATTTGAAGTAATATTATCACATATTTCTTCTGCACAACGATGAGTCGTATTTGAACCAACGAAAGACAGGATAATGTTTTTGGTAACCTAACCCTTAATAATTGTAATGTGAAAATAGTTTTTCTCTGTGGTTCTCTGGAACCGGGACGGGATGGCGTGGGGGACTATTCAAGACGCCTGGCAAGTGAATTAATTCGTAAGCAACACGAGGTTGCAATCGTAGCACTTAATGATAGAAGAATCACAGCCGTTTATCACGGCAGTCAGGCGAGCAATGAAATGAATGTCCCCGTACTTCGTCTGCCTGCTGCTATGGACGAACGTAAGCGTTTTGATTACGCGAATGATTTTATTAAGCAGTTCGGACCTGAATGGGTTAGTCTGCAATATGTACCCTTCTCTTTCGAGAAAAGAGGATTGCCTTTCTCCTTCAGTAATCACCTGAAACGCATTGATGGCAATTTCCGCTGGCACATTATGTTCCATGAACTCTGGGTGGGGCTGTATGGTTATAGCAATTTCAAACTGAAGATGCTGGGGCTTTTACAGAAACTGATCATCAAACAGATGCTTGCTGCGATTAAACCGGAATCTGTGACTACTTCCATCGGTATCTATAAAAAGAACCTGGGCTGGAAGGATGTGAACCTGATCCCTTTGTTCAGCAACATTCCTATTGTAACGCCGCCTCCGATGCAAAATGATCGTTCCGGTAATATTACCGCGATTCATTTTGGCACCTTTACTTCTTCGCTGGAAGATTATAAGCGACAGATAGATTTCCTGACGGCTATCGGCGAGAAAACAGGAAAGACGGTTTGTTTGCAGGTGATCGGAGATGGAGGTGCACATAAGGAAAAAGCGCTGGAGATATCAAGGCAATTACTGGGCAAAGAGAACGTGACGGATTGTGGATTTCAATCAGAGGAATCTGTTTCCGGTTACATGCTGAAAGCCGATATTGGTATATCCCGTGCAGACTATGCCCTGTTTGGCAAGAGTGGTTCTTCTATGGCGATGCTTGAACATGGCTTGCCGGTATTGTTGAGAGGAGATCGTCCGGAAGATGATATGGTCGGACAGGATTTTCCTTTTAAAGAACAGCTGTTGTATACCGATGACGCGGACAAAGATCTGCATAAAAAAGAACCGGTCTACTTCCTCAATCAGGTGTCGGATATATTCCTGGACAGTCTGCATGAGAAAGATAAAGAACAGGATCCTAATACGCTTATACTGGTCACCAGGCCATAAGTTATAAAAGGGAAAGGCGTCTGCCACTGGCGGACGCCTTTGTTGTTTTTTACTTCAGTGCTTTGAAGTAAGAAACATTTCCCGCCATATCAACCTTCACAATTAACATCTGACCGTTCTTTCTTAATACAACAAAGTTGTTGTCTGCACCTTCAAAGGCCGTATCAAACATTGTCATATCCGTATTGTTAAATTCGTTGTCGTCGTAGTTGATCACTTCTTCCACTTTGTAATTGCCATACTTCTTCTGGATCTCACGTTGTGCATTTGCCGGCAGATCGGAGAAGGATTTGTCTTCGGTCGTACCTACCAGTTCATTGCGAATATCATAGTAAGCTCTCATCTGATGTGTACCTGCTGTAAAGGATGCTTCGTCGAAATATTTTGTTCTTTCAAAATTAATGTTGGTCGCATCCGGGAAGTCTTCGTAAAACTGCGTTTTCACAAAATCGTTGACTTGTGCTGTTTGTTCTTTACGTGCTGCTTTTTTACCTTTTTTGTTATCGCTGTTTGGGGTATTGTGAGCAAAAGTTGCTGTAGAAATAAGCAAAACACCCGCTGCGAAAAGAATCTTTTTCATGACTTGTTCATTTAGTGTTTTATGAGAATGCACTACAAAGTTACGTGCTCACTGAGGCGGGTCTGATCCTGAATCGGTCAACAGGCGTTTCCTGTCGGTCAGCAGGTAAGGAGTGTTGCCAGGCGGATAATAGTGGCAGCAAAGCTTATATTTGGCACATGAAGTATCTTTTATCCCTTTTGTTGCTGGTGTCGCTGAATAGTATAAGCAATCGCTCGGTAGCACAGGAACCCCGAAACATATTAAGTCATTTTACCCGTCCGCAACTGGAAGCTGCGCTCATACCTGCTGATCAATGGCATCCTTTTCCATTGGATGCTGCAGGCTGGAAACGTATATTACCTGATTCCGTGCAACAGAGTATACTTCGTCAGGCGGAAACCTATCTCAAGATTCCTTTTGTGGCTATACCTGCTTCCATGATGATGGAATACCAGAAGAACGGAGACCGTTCCCGTTATGAGGAAATGTCCTTCAGAAAGAGAGACCAGTTGTTTACTATGACAGTCGCCGAAGCGATTGAGCAGAAGGGGCGTTTTCTGACGGCCATCGTCAATGGTATCTGGTCGATATGTGAAGAGAGTTACTGGGGGGCGCCTGGTCACTTATACCTTCAGAAAGCAGGTATTGACCTGGTGGATGTGGAAGATCCTTCTGTGGATCTCTTTGTCAGTGAAACAGCGACTGTACTTGCCCTGACTGATTACCTGCTGGGTGCGCAGCTGGATACTTATTCCAAGCTGTTGCGAAAACGTATTTATTATGAAGTGAACCGTCGTATGCTGACGCCATTGGAGAAAGACAGTGACCGGTACTATTATCTGAAAAAGGGAACAAAGGAATATCCCGTTAATAACTGGAATCCCTGGGTGATCAGCAACTGGATGACAAGTCTGTTGTTGCTGGAAAAGAGTAATGAACGCCGTGTGTCAGAACTGGAACATGCCTTACATCTGCTGGACCATTATATCAATTTTATGGGGGAGGATGGCGCTGTGGATGAAGGCCCTGTTTACTGGTCGGGTGCTGCCGGCAGGGTGTTTGACGCCCTCACCGTATTAGAAAGTGCCACTGGTGGAAAAATAAAGGTCTATGACGCCCCGATCATCCGTAACATGGCGTCCTATATCTATAAAATGCATATCGCCGGTAATTACTATATCAATGTGGCGGATGCTTCTCCGGTGATTCCTACTGACGGACTTTTGTTATACCGTATGGGAAGTTTGATGGGAGATCCTGTGATGAGGGACTTCGGCGCCTGGGCATTTCACAGGTACCCGATCAGGACGCCTATTTCCGGTGATTTCGCCAAACCGAGGATGCTTTTCAATATGCAGGCCTGGATGGATTGCTCCCGCAGTGAAGGTAAGGAACCAGTTATAACGGACGTCTGGCTGGAAAGTATTCAGCTCATGGCAGCAAGCGCAGGAAACGGCCTGCTTGTGGCCAGTCATGGCGGTCATAACGGCGAAAGCCATAACCATAATGATGTGGGCGATTTCATCGTATATGCCGCCGGACAACCTGTTATTATCGATGCCGGCCTGGGGACTTATACGGCAAAGACATTCTCAAAGGAAAGATACCAGCTCTGGTATAACAGCTCTGCCTATCATAACCTGCCTACGATCAATAATATTCAGCAGAAGGAGGGACGGAAGTTTGGCGCCAGGGATGTACAATATCATCAGGACCAGCAGTCAGCCGTTCTGCAGATGGATATTGCGGGGGCTTATCCGCCGGAGGCGGGAGTTGTCCGTTGGGAAAGAGCGGTCAGGATGGATAAACAGCAGGGCCAGGTAACTGTTACGGATGAATTTACTTTAACAGGCAGCAGCACGTCGCTTACACAGACATTGATGACTGTTTGTCCGGTGGATGTCAGTCAGCGTGGGATCATTCTATTCAAAGTTCAGGGGGCTGCTCCTGTGCAGTTAACATACGACCCACAGTTATGGGAGGTAAAAACAGAACTGCTTCCTTGTAAAGCGCCGGATGAAAAGCGCCTGACGGATAACTGGTCACGGAAACCGCTGACCCGCATTCTGCTGATGTATAAGGAGGGGAGCAGCAGTGGCAGGTATACGTTTGTTATAAAGAATTAAGAATTAGGAATTAAGAATTAAGAATTGTAATGCAGCGGAGATGCCTTTGACCTGAAATTAAAATGCCACCTCACTATTATCTAGTGGGCGGCATTAAATATCTTAATTCTTAATTCTATAGTGTCCGGTTAAAATTGGGATTACCCCTTTATTCCTTTCAAACTCAATATAGATGGGAGGGGCTTACTGCTATTATAAAAGTAAGCCCCCCTCTTTTTTTAAAAGGAGAATAATTTCAATTGCAGGTTTATCTGATCTGGCCCCTTATTATGCTGTAAAAGTGCATACTCGGGTTCTGCCAGAAAATTCATTAGGTGGATATAAGTGTAAAGATGTAACCTTAGAAAGCCAGTTAGGTTACTAAAAGACCATTTTTTACTCCCTTTCTCTGTCAGCTTGTCTTTTACGATCTTTGTCAGTAAATCCTTTATTAGCGTGCACCAGAGCTGTATACTTATAGCATTCTTGTTTTCACCTAAAAAATTGTTTAATTGAGAGTTCTGCTTAATTCTTTTAAAAAGCATTTCGATTGCCCATCGCTTTTGATACAATTTCCTGATCGTTGTCGGCGTATAAGTAAAATTGTTTGTTAACAGATGTATTTTCTTTTTTGTATTTCTATCGTAAATGCTGATTACACGCGCCGTCTGTACAGGACTTTTCTCCTCTGTTAGAGGGTTACCTAGTTGAATAACCCAATCTTTTAGGATACCTTTTCTTTTATTGAGTATTTTTAATCTGTTTCGTGTCAATAATTTTATTTTCATACTCTTGGTTACACGAGTTACCCACGTGATCTCTTTTTCAGTCCATTCCTTCATGAGTTTATAGTTCACATAAGCTCTATCCATGGCTATTATAGAACCTGGCAAGAGCTCTAACTGTGGCATAATGATTCTATCATTTTTGGCAGCTTCCGTCAGAATAGTAAAGCTTGGTAGTTCTGTTTTGGCCGTCATCAATACGTGCGCCTTTATTCCTCCCTTCTTTCTGCCGTCCATTCTAATTACACCTGCCCCCTTCATTACATTAGAAAATAGGCTGACCGTCGTCGAGTCCACTATGAATAACCGGTCAACCAACGATTTTCTCTTTCGGCTGTCCGGGGAAAACGCTTGATAATGATGGTTATATAGACGATGATAAAGCTTTTCAAAAAACGCCACCGGACGCGTCCTGTTAGCATCGGAAATAGTGCTTCGACGCGGGGTATGTTTAATGCCCAAATGGTGAAGCCGATGCTGGTTGGCTAACAATCCTGTATGAAGCTCTCGTAATGAAGTACACTGATGAAAACTACTAAATAGCATTGTTACCAAATGGTCAAAAGCCTTAAAATGCTTATAATAGTAATCTGCGTTTGTCTCTCTACAGACTTTATCTATCAACGTGGTTGGTATAAAAGAAAGTAGTTGATTAAAAATCGGCTGTCCGGAAAAAAATTTACTTTTGCTCATAAGTAAGTTCTAGTGTGGTAACTTAAACTTACTGAAAAAGGAGGCCTCGGCCTCCTTTTTTTATGACTTAATCCCATATTTTTACCGGACACTATAGATTCTTAATTCCTAATTCCTAATTCTTAATTCCTAATTGGCTGTTGCTTCTGTTTCCTTCACGATTTTCACTTTCTCTTTTCTCAGTACACGTGAATAAAGAGACAGTTTAGGATCGAATATAAACCAGAAGAAGAGTTTGGTCCAGGACTTATGAGACAGCAGCGAATCATAGTAAGAAGGTGCTGTATTCTTAATCTGTGGCAGTTTATTCCACGGAATAGATGGGAAGTCATGGTGCTCATTGTGGAAGCCTACGTTGAAGGCCACTGTGTTCAGCGGACCATAGTAGCTGTAAGTTTCCTGTACGGGGTCCAGGGTCAGGTAGTGTTCCTGGATCCAGCGTGCGCCCAGTGGGTGCAGACCAACGGACAGGCAGAAGCTGATCAGCATATAGATCAGTGCTTTTGGTCCGAAGAAAACAAAGATGGCTACATCGAAAGCCAGCTGGATGATCCAGTTGATCGCTACCCAACGGTCAAACAGTGAGATGTTCAGTCTGGCAGTACGGGTGATCTGGAAGATCGGGAAGAACAGGAACCACAGCATTTTACTGAATGGGTTGTTACTAACCAGTCTCGCTTCCCAGAAATCCGGCAGATCGGCATCCAGGTCATGTTCACCCTGGTGAGCGTGGTGCTTCAGGTGATAACGCTGGAAAGACACGGAACTGGCGAAGATATGCGGCAGATTGGCGATGATACCTGCCAGTAAGTTGGGTACTTTACCTTTAAATATAAGTCCATGGCTGGTTTCGTGGATCATTACCCACAATGCATGGCTGATGAACGCACCTGCCACATAAGACATCAGGATAATCAGCCACCAGGAAGCATCACGCAACCAGTAAGAAAGACCTACCTGTGCTGCCACGAGGCCGACGATCACCAAAAATGTATAGGGATTTTTCCCTATAAGACCCTTCACTTCGGGATGTTGTTTAAGAATCTGCCTAACGCGGACGTGATGCGGATTCGGCTCATTACTCCACGTAAAATCAGTCGGTTTGTTACTCATATTATAGCTGTAATTCTTTTTTTGTTGAACGGTTTCATAGCAATTGGCAGGCTCTCCTATTACAGTGTCAGCTCGCTTCAATAGATTGACAAATTCCTATACAAGGTTAGGAAAATATCTTTAACAAGGTATAGAAATAGAAATTCAGAGAATAAAATTAAGATTTTTTTATAAAACAGCTTAAAATGTTAGTACCGAGTAAGTAGCGGGAGGGGAGTAGTTTGTTCAGTTAACAATTGTATACCAGGGAAATTCTGGTAATGGAGGGCGATTGCAGCATTTTGTACGTTCTAAAGGTCTGAGCCGCCGTATTATACCGTTATTACGCCGTTATCAGGGCCATATCTGTCCGTTCCGGAACGAAGAAATAAGGGGATAATAACGGTGTAGTGGCGGTTTAATGGTACAACCTGGTAAAATACGCCCTCGTATTAAGCTTCAGGCTATTATCCGATCAAATAAGTAGCGCTCCTAACCGGCCAGACGCGCTCATATACAGGTAAATACTCATTTAAAAATTATTTGCTTCCTAAAAAAAAGAACATATATCTTTGTCTGAGCATTTTTTGTATACGTAATTTTGACCCTAATCTATTGAAAACCTTACATTTCTAGGGACAACTAGAGCACGAGCATCACTTTCTTCATTTTTTGGAACCTAACAGACTGTTACAAACGAAGCCCTAAAAACAGGAATAGTTCCTTATGCATACAACCAGTAGAAGGCATTTTTTGAAGAATGCCGCCATTTTATCCCCTGTACTTACCTTTCTGCCATCATATCTGACGGCAGGGACAGGTTCCCGCTTACGTACCGGTTTTATTGGTCTTGGTCCCTGGGGACAACAATATCTTGCGCATGCCCTGCAGCATAAAGATGTTGACGTCAGGGCTATCTGTGACACAGATCCGGCAGCTATCCGTCAAAGCCTGCACTTGTTCAGCGAAGCAGGTTATAGCCGTCCGGAGATCTTTAAAAACAGCTACAGCGACTTATTATCCCGAAAAGACATTGATGCTGTGATCATAGCGGCCCCCTGGCAACTGCACTACGAAATAGCCAAGGCAGCGATGCTGGCAGGCAAACACGTAGCTTGTGGCGCCATTATGGGTACGACACTGGAAGAGCACAAGGACATTGTCCGCATCAGTGAGCAGACCGGCTGTCAGTACTTCACTTTGGAAGAAGACAGCTATCGTTCTGATCTGCAGGCTGCGGCCAATATGGCGAAAGCTGGTCTTTTCGGTGAATTACAGGCTGTTCGCGCAGGCGCACGTTACGATGTACTGCCAGCTGTCCATGAAGGCGAAGCTGCTCCTTATCCTGTTTATCCCGCACTGGCAGCCACCAGGATGCTGGGCGTGGGAAAAGACAATCCTTTTGTGTCATTGGAGATAGTAAAGCAAACGCAGACGTTTGCCGTTAACAAGCCACATGCAAAGACAGGAGAAGCGAGGCTGATGTACCAGTCAGGTGAGGTCAGTACCATCCGTTTAACGACTAAACAGGGACAGGTTTTATCCTTACAGATGGACCGCGGTCAGCGGCAGCCAGTTTCAACGGGATTCAGGATAACGGGAACGGCAGGTTCCTGGGTAGATACATTCAATAGTATTTATTTAAAAAATCAGCTAACTTGCAACCAACTTTGGAATGCAGGGAAACCCTATATCAAGGAGTACGCACAGCCAACTGATACACGACGTTACAAACGTCTGACAGCCAATAAGGAATGTGCCCTGGCCCTACAGGAGTTTATCGACCTGGCAAATCAACCTGCCGAAGCGTTATCCGTCTATACCGCTGCTACCAATAGTATGATCGGCCCTTTAGCCGCACTTTCTGCGCAACATAACCACACGATGAACTTTCCCGAGTTCAGCAATTCAACTATTTAAATAAACATAATCGACTATGGATTCATTCATGGGAATCATTTTCCTATTTGGCGAAAGCTTTGCGCCGGTGAACTGGCATCTTTGCGATGGCACGCAGATGGCGATCAGCGGAAACGAAGCTTTGTTTAGCCTCCTTGGGACCACGTATGGCGGCGATGGTATGACCACATTTGCGCTACCCGATCTTAGAGGACGTACACCTATCGGTACAGGACAAGGCCCTGGTCTATCCTCCTATGTGCAGGGCCAGATGGCAGGTACAGAGCAGCGTACGCTCATCATGACAAACCTGCCTGCGCATAACCACGTGACGGTAAGCAACCTGACGATCAATCCTGCTGCTTCTACAGCAGCTGCTACTACCAATATCCCTGGCAGTACCCTGGTAGAGGCGACCTTGCCAAATATCGGCAGCGGCCCTGCGGCGCAGCCAATCAAAGGTTATGCAGTAGGCGATAGCACCGCCATACTGGCGCCATCAGCAGTATCAGGTTCTGTAACCATTGGCATCGCCGGTGGCAGTCAACCGTTTAGTATTCAACGCCCATATCTGGCTATGAACTATGGCATAGCGCTATATGGCATCTATCCAAGCCGGAACTAACAGGCAGACCTTATCACAATTCATTATTCTTCACTCACAATAATCAAAACCACAAGACTATGGACGTTTTTATGGCACTCATCGCAATATTCGGGGGAAATTTCAACCCGAGAGGATGGTATTTCTGCCAGGGACAAATCATGTCAATTGCACAGAATACGGCGCTTTTCTCTTTATTAGGTACTACATATGGTGGTAATGGCCAGACTACCTTCGCCCTGCCAGACCTGAGAGGCCGTGCACCGATCGGAGTAGGCCAGGGACCAGGACTGCAGCCATATGCATGGGGGCAGTTAGGCGGCTCCGAAACACATACATTGATTATCACCGAAATGCCTGCGCATAATCATACTGCACTGGTAAACTCGTTGACTGTAAATCCTGCTGCGTCAACAGCAGCTGGTACAACCAATATTCCTGACGCCACCATGGTTCCTGCAAAACTGCCTAATATCGGTAGCGGTCCTACAGCGCAGCCGATCAAAGGTTATGCGGTAGCTGACAACACGACTACATTAGCTCCTGCAAAAGTGACTGGTAGTGTTACAGTAGGTATCGCCGGTGGCAGTCAGCCATTCAGCATCCAGAATCCTTACCTGGCGGTTAATTATATCATTGCCTACGAGGGTATTTACCCAAGCCGTAACTAATATACTATGCCATCAACACTTTCCATAGGATTTCTTACTCCCTATTCCGGTGTATATCCTTATTATTCAGCGCACATCGTCACAGGATGGTTGTTGGGTATGGGACTTGACCCCGCGCGGCAGAAAACAGTGCAGTTTGTATCAGAGTATACCCATATGGGAAGTGCTGAGGCATCTGTTAGTGCAGCCCGCAAACTGATTTTCTTTAATAATGTGGATGTGCTTTCTGGTCTGATCAGTTATAAAGCGACACCGGACGTCATTCCTGTTATAGAAAACAGTAAACGCCCTGCCTTCTTCTTTGATATGGGTGAATATATTCCGCACTTTCCTTACCTGAGCCCAAACGTCTTTTATGCATCTCACCAGCTATGGCAGTCAGAGTTTGCATTAGGTAAATGGGCACAGGGACATTTCGGAAATGGCGGAATGATCGTCGCTCCTATTTATGAAGCAGGCTATCACCTGCATAGCGCCTTCAATCAGGGCGTCAGTGCAGCAGGCGGTGCGGGTACCCGTATGGCTGTATTACCGCACAATCCGGACGATCCGAAGAAACATGACCTGGACTCATTCTTTGCAGCACTGGAAAAAGCCACTCCCACTTATGTACATGCCATCTTTGCCGGCAGTCTTGGTCTGGAATTCATGATAAAATGGATTCAAAGCGGTTATCATAAAAAGATACCGCTGCTGATCAATGAAACAATGGCTTACGATGACATACTGGACGACATCAGACACATCGACATGGAAGTCTATACCTCTATGATGTGGATGAGAGAAGATCAGGGAAAGGCGAATCAACAGTTTGTAAAGAAGTTTGAAAGCACTGCAAAACAGCCGGCTAACATTTATGCCTTAATGGGATACGAAGCCGGCTTAATGTGGCGGGACCTCTTACCCCATGCATTAAAGAAAGACTGGGACACAGTAAAACAAAAACTCCAAACAGCTATAATCGATGGCCCCAGAGGAGAAAAGAACTTCTACCCCGCTTCCGGATTTGCCCTGCCTTCAGCAAACATTCTAAAGATCAGTACGGCCGGTAATAAAATAAACAAACTAATTATTGATCAGGGGACAGGGATGCGCTTTGATGCGCAAGAGTTTGAAGCGATTCACAACGAGTCGCAATCAGGCTGGCAAAATCCTTTTCTCTGTATTTAACAGTCTCATATGAGTGACACATTTACAAAAAGTATCGGCAGGCTACTGTTGGTACTATTCTTCATTTTAGCCGGTTCGTCGGGCTACGCTCAATACACGAAGAGCACGCTCCAGACCGGCTATGGCTTCACTGGAGTGACGAGCGACCAAAATGGCAACGTCTATGCCATCCGGTACAATACGACATCAAAGAAATATGATGTTGTAAAATACTTTGGCGGTACCAGTAGCGAACAGGTAATCTACTCAGGTCTGTTCCCTTCCTATAATGATCCTGATGATCCTGCTGCCGGGTTTATATCTCCTTATGGAATATGTGTAGACGCCATTGGTAACGTATTCGTTACCAATATGGATGTGACAATAGGCTGGGATGTCGTAAAACTGGCCTACCCCAGCTATTCGCCGACGCATATACTGGCCGGCAATTTTATTTCCGGTCTCACCAGCAATGCAGACAACGATCTGATTACACTGGAATACGATGGAACCAGTAATAACTATGTTGTAAAAAAGTATCCTTCAACAAACCTTACTGTAGGTGCAGGTGTTACTATTTACAACGGGCTTGTGCTTCCTTCAGGACTATCTACACGCTATCCCAGTTCGATGGCAGTGGATTCTCGTGGCAACATTTATGTCACGGATTTCACTGAAACAACTACTGAGGGACGTATCATAAAACTGAGAGCTCCTTTCTACGCAACTGATACCGTTTTTGCCGTAGGCAGAAAACCTATTGCTGTTAGTGTCGATGCATTTGACCGTCTGTACGCTATCGAATCCAGAAATCCGGCTACACCTACCGTAGCTGCTATCTACCAATATACAGACTCCTCATTCGCTTCATCTACCGCAGTTTACAGTAACCTGCACAATGGTGATCCAGACGTATCCTATCCTGGAGGCCTCGCAGTACTGGCAAGTGGCCAGATTTTCGCAGCCGATGGAACAGATCCTGAAATTGTGAAACTGACGCCAACGACGACGCAGATCATGGAGGTTAAAGGTCTGTCTGCCAATCCGACGCCAGCTACTTCGATCAACATCCAGATCACCTACAGTGGTGCAGTAAGCGGCGTAGCTACAAATGCTTTCTCGCTGACCACCACAGGTGTAACAGGCGCCAGCATTGCCAGCATCACTCCAATGGCGGAGCCTTACAAGTATACGGTGAACGTCAATACCGGTAGCGGTTCAGGTACGATCAAACTGGTTGCCAACGCCGGTAGTGTCACACCGCCAGTCACCAATGCACCAAAAGAAAGTGAGGTGTATATCATTGACAAAGACTCACCATCAGGCACTATCCTTATCAATGGCGGCGCTGCGTATACTAATAATACCAATGTAACGCTGACACTGACCGCTGCTGATGCAACCAGTGGAGTTGGTAATATGAGATTCCGGATCGATGGAGGTGCATTCACCACACCAGAACCTTTCGCTACTACCAAGAGCCTGACGATACCAGCAACAGAAGGCCCTCATACAATTGATTATGTAGTGGCCGACAAGGCTGGTAACGCCTTGCAAGCAAGTGCAACGATCACTTATGATGTGACGCCACCGCCGGCGCCTATTATCACAGCAGGTCCTCCGGCGCTGACCACTTCAACAACGGCTAACTTCACGTTTGCTGGTCAAACCGGCGCTACTTTCCAGGCATCCCTTGATGGTGGTCCATATAATGCAGCAACGAGTCCGTTCTCTCTTACCGGCCTCGCTGAGGGTGCACATACCCTCAGTGTAAAAGCGGTTGACCAGGCAGGCAACGTTTCTGCTACGGCAGCTACACATACATGGACAATCGATACGCAGGGACCAATAGTTACCGGCGTAACGGCTCCTAATCCAGCCTACTACAAAGCGGGTCAGGTCCTTACCTTCAAAGTGAAATACAATGAAGTTGTCAATGTGACTACCGCTGCAGGTACGCCTTATATCAATATCATTATCGGACTGGACGCAGTACAGGTACCATACCTGAGCGGCACAGGCACCGACGAACTGACCTTTACTTATACAGTACAGGCGGGTGAAACTGATATGGATGGCATCCAGATACAACCACTGGTACAAAACAACAGCGGCACAATCCGTGATGCCGCAGGTAACAATGCCTCTACTACACTGAATGGCATACCTGGCACAGGGAACGTACGGGTAAATACCTCTATTCCTTCTGCAACTATCACCAGTACTGCACCAGCAGTAGTGAATGCACCGTTTAATGCAACCATTAACTTCAGCGAATCAGTAACAGGTTTTGCACCAACTGACATTACTGTTGTGAATGGTGTAGTACAAGGGTTCACCCAGATCACCGGTAGTACTTATATCATTCAGATAGCACCATCTGTCGACGGAACAGTAAGTGTGACCGTACCGGCAGGCGCCGCTGACAATATCGGTGGTAACCCGAACACGGTGTCCAATATGCTTACCCGTACAGCTGATATGACCGCGCCAACGGTAACATCGGTAGATGTACCTGCGGATGCATACTACAAAGCAGGTCAGAACCTCGACTTCACCGTAAACTTCTCCGAAGCAGTGAGCGTCTCTGGTACGCCAACGCTCAGACTGAATATCGGTGGAACGGTAGTTTCAACCAGCTATCTCGGAAAATCTGCTACCAACAGCCTGCAATTCCGTTATACCGTTGTTGACGGTGATAATGACGCAGATGGTATCCAGGTGACCGCATTTGCACTGAATGGTGCAACGATCGCAGATCAGGCAAACAATAATGCCGACGTTACACTGAATGGTGTTGCCAGCACAGCCGACGTAAGAGTGAACACCAACAAGCCTTCTGTAACCCTGTCATCAGCAGTTACACTGGTGAATGGTTCCTTCGAAGTAACAGCCACCTTCAGCGAATATGTAACTGATGTTACAGAAAGCGACTTTGTTGTTACAAACGGCACGGCTTCCGATCTGGAAACGGCAGACAATATCACTTATACAATAACTATCTCGCCAAGCACAAATGGTGCAACCTCTGTTAATCTGCCTGCAGCTGCAGCAGTGAACATCGGTAACAACGCATCACTGGCATCTAATACAGTGTCTGTTACAGCAGACTTTACGCCTCCGGTAGTAACTTCTGTAACAATGCCAGCTAATGGTTATTACAAAGCGGGTACGACGCTCAACTTCACTGTTAACTACAGCGAGGTTGTTGACGTAACAACTACAGGTGGCATGCCATATATCGCTGTAAACTTGACCAGCGGTGTTGTACCGGCTACTTATAGCGGAGGTACAGGTACCACCGCATTGACCTTCTCCTACACTGTAGTTGATGGCGATGATGATATGGATGGTATCCAGCTGGGTGCCGGCGTATCACTTGGTGGTGGCGGTTCCATCCGGGACGCTGCGGGCAACAACGCGGTCAACGTACTAAACAGTGTTGGTAGCGGTAGCGGCGTGTTTGTAAACACTACACACCCGACCGTAACACTCACCAAAACGGCTACCAGTCCGACCAACGCACCATTCACTGTAACGGCAACATTCAGTGAAAACGTAACAGGTCTGACAGCAGGCGACTTCACTGCTACAAATGCAGGCGTCAGCAATCTGACCCCTGTCAGCGGCAGCACCTATACCGTACTGGTAACTCCAACTGCGGATGGTACTGTTTCTGTCACTTTACCGGTTGATGTTGCTGTAAACATCGGCGACAACGGTAACCAGGCTTCCAATACCCTCAGCCTCACTTACGATGTGACTGCTCCGGCAGTGGCTTCTGTAGCTGTTCCGGCAAATGGTTATTACAAAGCAGGTCAGACACTCAACTTCACCGTTAATTTTAACGAAGACATTACGATCAATACAACAGGTGGCAATCCAACCCTGAGTCTTACAATAGGTTCGACTAGCGTAAACGCTACTTATACCGGCACTAATGGCACAAATGGTCTGAACTTCAGTTACACTGTAGTAGCTGGCCAGCAGGATATGGACGGTATCGATGTAGATGATTTAACGCTTAATAGCGCGACCATTAAAGATGCAGCTGCCAACAATGCGGACCTGACACTGAACGGCATTGGTAACACGACCAATGTAAGAGTGAACACAACGCATCCGACAGTAACTCTGTCTACGGCTGCTGTTTCACCGATCAATGCACCGTTCAATGTGACAGTTACCTTCAGCGAAGCTGTAACAGGCTTAACTGCAAGCGACTTCACCACAACGAATGCCACTGTTGGTACACCAACAACTGCTGATAACATCACCTACACCGTACTGGTTACACCAGCCACGGATGGTGCAGTTAGCGTAAGCATTCCTGCTGATGCAACTGTAAATATCGGCGACAACGGTAACCAGGCTTCTAATACCGTAAGTGTCACTTACGATGCTACACAACCAGTTGTTACTTCCGTAACAGTACCGGTTGACGGGTATTATAATGTGGGTCGGATAATGGGCTTCATCGTAAGATTCAGTGAGAACATCAACATAAACACTGCTGGCGGTATCCCAACCCTCGGTCTCACAATTGGCTCAGCGACTGTAAATGCGACCTACATAAGTGCTGATGGCACAAATGGCATGTATTTCAGTTACATCGTTGCAGACGGCGACCTGGATATGAATGGTATCGAGGTAAATGGCCTTTCAATGAATGGCGCAGTTGTACGCGATGCGGCTACCAACAACGTAGACGTGACACTGCATAACGTAGGTAATACTACCGGCATATTTGTAAACACTACCAAAGCTACCGTTACACTGACAACACCTGCTACACTCGTGAACGCTCCGTTCACCGTAACAGCGACCTTCAGCGAAGCGGCAACATTTTTGGATGCAGCGGACTTCATCGTTACAAACGGTACAGCTTCCGCATTGCAGACTACCAACAATATTACTTACACAGTTACAATCACACCGGCGGCGGATGGCGCTGTGAACGTTCAGTTGCCGGCAAACGCTGCTGTAAACATTGGCAACAATGGTACACAGGCGTCCAACACACTGAATGTTACTTATGACGCTACCGCTCCGACAGTGACTTCCGTAACAGTTCCGGCAAATGGTACCTACAAAGCTGGCCAGGCGCTGAACTTCGTAGTTACCTTCAGCGAAGGCATCAACCTGAATACAACAGGTGGTACTCCTTCCATAAGCGTAACCATTGGTTCAACTACCGTACAGGCAACTTACAATGGTACCGCAGCTCCTAATGCACTTCGCTTCCAGTATCTGGTAGCACCTGGCAACCTGGATCTGAACGGTATCGAAGTAGGTACGCTGGCGCTGAACGGTAGTACTATTAAAGACGCAGCAACCAACGATGCAAACATCACACTGAATAGCATCGGTACCACTACCGGCGTATTAGTGGATGCAGTTGCTCCAACTGTTGCTTCCGTAAGCGTACCAGTGAATGGTTATTATAAAGCAGGTCAGACACTGAACTTCACCGTAAGATTCAGCGAAGACATCACCCTGAACACAACAGGTGGTAATCCAAGTCTTTCTCTGACAATCGGTGCTGCTACCGTAAATGCTACCTACACAGGTACAAACGGTACAGATGGTCTGAACTTCAGCTACACCGTAGTAACAGGTGATCAGGATATGGACGGTATCGCAGTAGGTACACTGACACTGAATGGTGCAACCATCCAGGATGCAGCCACCAACGATGCGAACCTGACACTGAATAACGTTGCTCCGACTACTGGCGTATTTGTAAATACGACCACCGCTACTGTGGTACTGACAGCTCCGGCTACACTCGTGAACGCTCCGTTCACTGTGACGGCTACCTTCAGCGAAGCGGTAACTGGTCTGACAACCGGCGACTTCACCGTTACAAATGGTACAGTTTCAGCTCTGCAGACTACAGACAATATCACTTATACGGTAACAGTTACACCAATTGCCGGTGGCGTTGTGACCGTTCAGTTACCGGCAGCAGCTGCTGTTAACATCGGCAACAACCCGACACAGGTGTCTAACACCCTGACGGTTACTTATGATGCAACCGCACCGGTTGTAACTGCCGTATCTGTTCCTGCCGACGCTTACTACAAAGCAGGCGACGTACTGAACTTCATTGTAAGATTCAGTGAAAATATCAATGTGAACACTACAGCTGGTAATCCTACCCTTGGTGTGATCATCGGTACTGCAACAGTACAGGCAACTTATACTGGTACCAACGGTTCTGACGGTCTGAACTTCAGCTATACAGTAGTTGACGGCGACATGGATATGGATGGTATCCAGGTAGGTACATTAGCATTGAATAGCGCAGTTATCAGAGACCTCGCAGGTAACAATGCGAACACTACGCTAAACAATGTCAATCCGACTAACAATGTGTTTGTGAACACGGCACATCCGACAGTAACCCTGTCTACTGCTGCTGCTGCACCAACCAATGCACCATTCACCGCTACTATCACTTTCAGTGAAGCAGTAAGTGGATTTGCAATCGGAGATGTGACTGCTACCAATGCAACCCTGAGCAGCTTACAGACTACCAACAACATCACCTTTACTGTACTGGTTACACCGGCAGCAGATGGTGCGGTAAGCCTGAATGTTCCGGCTGACGTAGCTACCAACATCGGTAACAACGGTAACCAGGCTTCTAATACCCTCAGCCTCACATACGATGCGACTGCTCCGGCGGTAACTTCCGTAACTGTTCCGGCAAATGGTTATTATAAAGCAGGTGACGTACTGAACTTCACGGTTCATTTCAACGAAAACATCATCGTCAACACAGCAGGCGGTACACCACAACTGAGCCTGACTATCGGTACAAGTACCGTAACTGCTGCCAACAGTACAAACGGTAGCAATAGTCTGAGCTTCAGCTACACTGTCGTAGATGGCGATCTGGATATGGACGGTGTTACCGTAGGCGCCCTGACGCTGAATGGCGCAAGCATTAAAGATGCTGCGACCAACAACGCGAACCTGGCGCTGAACGGTATCGCTCCTACCAATAATGTGTTTGTAAACACAGTTCACCCGACAGTGAATGTATCTACAACCGCCCCTGTATTAATCAATGCACCGTTCACCGCGACGATCGTCTTCAGCGAAGCTGTAACCGGCTTCACCGCTGCTGATGTTAACGCAACCAATGCAGCAGTAAGCAACCTGCAGACTACAGACAACATCACTTACACTGTACTGGTTACACCAGCGGCAGATGGTACGGTTGCTGTAAACGTTCCTGCGGACGTAGCTACCAACATCGGTAATAACGGTAACCAGGCTTCTAATACCATCAGCCTCACTTACGATGCAACTGCTCCGGTGGTAACATCCGTAACTGTACCAGCTGACGGTTACTACAAAGCAGGCGATGTACTGAACTTCACTGTTAAGTTCGGCGAAAACATCAACCTGAACACTACAGGAGGTAATCCTTATCTGACAATTGCTATCGGTGCTACGAATGTAAATGCAGCCTATACAGGTCTTGCAGGCACAGACGGACTGAACTTCAGCTATGCTGTAGTAGATGGTGATCAGGATATGGATGGTATCCAGCTGGGCGTACTGGCCATCAATGGTGCAACCATCAAAGATGCAGTAGGCAACAACGCTGATCTGAGTCTTCATAATGTAGGTAACACCAGCAATGTAAAAGTGAACACCACTCACGCTACCGTTGTACTGACTTCCGCTGCTACACTGGTGAACGCACCGTTCACTGCGACTGTAACATTCAGCGAAGCAGTAACCGGTCTGACGGCAGGTGACTTCACCGCTACGAATGCAGCTGTTTCCAACTTGCAGACTACCGACAACATCACTTACACCGCAACAGTTACACCTGCTGCGGATGGCGCTGTGACCGTTCAGTTACCGGCAGCTGCTGCTGTAAACATTGGCAACAATGCTACACAGGCTTCCAACACCCTGAACGTTACTTACGACGCTACTGCTCCTGTGGTAACTTCCGTGGCAGTTCCTGCGAATGGCTACTATAAAGCCGGCCAGACACTGGAATTCACGGTTAACTTCAACGAGGCGATCACCCTGAACACAACAGGTGGCACACCAGCCCTCAACATCACCATCGGTACGACCACCGTACAGGCAGCATATAACCGTGCTGCAGGTGCAAATGGTCTGATCTTCAGCTACACAGTACAACCAGGCCAGATGGATCTGGATGGGATCACTGTAGGTACGCTGACACTGAATGGTGGTACTATTAAAGATGCAGCTACCAACAACGCGAACCTGGCACTGAACAGCGTAGGTAACACTACCGGCGTGTTTGTTCATACCGCGTCTCCGTCAGTACAGCTGTCTACTAACGCTCCTGCCCGTACAAACGCACCATTCACCGTAACGATCGTGTTCAACGAAGCAGTAAGCGGTCTGGCAGCAGGTGACTTTAACATCACCAATGGTACAGGAGGTACCCTGTCTACTACAGACAACATCACTTATACCCTGCAGGTAACACCGGCTGCAGATGGTACCGTAACTATCCAGCTGCCTGCCGGTCAGGCCGTGAACGTAGTATCTAACGGTAACACTGCTTCCAACACACTGACCCTGACCTACGATGCGACCGCTCCGGTGATTACTTCCGGTCAGTCCTTCGATGTGATCGAAAGAAGTGCGGTGGGTACCCTGGTAGGTAAAGTGATCGCTACTGAAGCAGCAGGTACTTTACAGACCTGGACTATCGTAACAGATAATTCAAACGGCGCGTTCTCTATCGACGCAAACGGTAACGTACTGGTACTTGACCAGGCGAAACTGAATGCTAAAGTAAACAGCACCGTAACGCTGACGGTAACAGTGAGCGACGGACTGAATACCAGCGTAGCAGTACCGGTATCAATCAATGTGAAGGAAAAGAACCTGGCTCCGACCCTGGATCCGATCGGTAACGCGACTATCTGTCCTGAGGGATCCGTACACACGATCCAGCTGACAGGTGCATCTGCAACCGAGGCTTCACAGACTTATAGCTTCTCTATCATTACTGACAAACCAGGCAACTTCGATCAGCTGAGCGTAAGCGCAGCAGGCGTGGTTACCTACCAGCTGAAAACAAGTGCAAGCGGCACAGCCAAAGTAACTGTTACCATCAAAGACAACGGTGGTGTAGCAAATGGTGGTGTCGATACACTGCAACGCTCATTCAATATCACTGTGGCTACCCTGGGCCAGGTAACTATCACCAGCGATAAAGGTGCTACTATCTCCAAAGGAGATATCGTACACCTGACAGCAACCGGTGGTACTATCTTCAAATGGGATGATGCAGACGGTATTATCAGCGGACAGCAGAGCGCAGTACTGGAAGTAAGACCAATGGAGAACACTACTTATCACGTGACAGTAAGCAATGCTGCAGGCTGTAGCAATACCGCCGACTTCACCGTGAACGTAATAGCGGACTTCAAGGTGGATGCGACCAACCTCCTGACGCCAAATGGTGATGGTAAGAATGATAAATGGGTGATCCGTAATCTGGATAGCTATCCTGATAATGAAGTGAAGATCTTCGATCGCACAGGCCGTCTGTTATATACCCGCAGAAATTACAGCAATGACTGGGATGGTACATACAACGGTAGTCCGCTGGCAGAAGGTACTTACTACTATATCTTAACGATAGAAGGTGGTGCTAAAACAGCGAAAGGTTATATCACAATTATCAGAGACAGAAGATAACCCCCGTAACAACAAGTATTATGAGCTATAAACTTAAAATACGTTCGTTCATCGTCAGCAGCCTTTTATTGGCTGCTGGCATGAACCAACATGCTGATGCACAGTCTCTCAGTGATGCACAGGCATTGCTGGAGCCTTCAGGCACACAGTATTTTCAGAATCAGTACCTGGCAAACCCTGCTATGGCTGGTCTTGAAAAAGGAGTCCACTTCAACGGCGCTTACCGTCGTCAGTGGGGCGGTATCGAAGGAGCGCCGGTAACAAAGTTCTTCTCAGCAGACGCTGCCATGGGTAACAGGGTCGGCGCCGGTTTACACGTTTTCAACGATGTAGCTGGTCTGATCAACAGAACCCGTGTAGCGTTAACATATGCGTATCACCTGCCGCTGACAAATCCGGATCAGCAACTGCATTTCGGATTATCGCTGGCATGGAACGTACAGCGTATAGATTACAAAAACCTGAACGGAGATATAAACGATCCTTCCGTAGGCGCCTTTAACCGTCGCGATAACTATTTCGAGGCGGAATATGGTATGGCTTACACGGATACCAAACTGACTTTACAGGCATCCATTCCGAACGTGAGAAGTCTCTTCACAGGCGATAACAAAGCCGTAGATGGTGGTGGTATCTTCTTTACCGCTGCATCCTACCGGTTTGCCGTAGATGAGACGATTTCCTCTATCGAGCCTAAAGTATGCTATCGCGGTGTACGCGGATATGACAATATCCTGGACGCCGGCGTGAACGTATCTTTCCTGGATGATGTGGCTAACGTAATGGCCGTATATCATACTTCGAAAAGTCTGACAGCAGGTATTGGTGTTAACATTCTGAAAACCGTAGGTATACAGGCAATGTATACTACGCAGACAGGTGGTATCAAAACCTATGTTGATGGCACCTATGAAATAGGCGCAACTATCAACCTGTTCAAATAAGTAAGATTCAATGAAGAAGGCCGTCCGCCGTAAGGCAGACGGCCTTTTTTATGCCCGTACGGGAATAGGTATATTCCCCATTCTACTCAAGTAGAAGTACGGAATAATTGAGTAATCAACCTGAATAGTCTCCCAACCCCTCTGTTCCCCTTTATCTTCGCAGCACATAACCTAATATACCATGAAAACAAGATCCCTTTACCTGGCGATCGGCACGATGTTGTTATCTGCCTTTCAGCAGAGCAGTGCCCAGACTGTCAGCTACCAGGAGTTTACTGCTCCTGTTTACCGCTTTGCGGAGGACCAGCATTTCAGCGAACACAAAAAGATTTTCTACCTGGCAGACCTCGACAAAGGTTTACTGGAAAATCTGTTGAATTCTTCGGCCAATAAAGAAGCGGCTGTTGACCAGTTCCGCGTGAGTATCATGCAGGAACTGTCTAAATCAGGCATCCGGTCTACTGCCGATGCAGGCGACCTCACAGTGGCTTACCTGGTGGATAAAATGAGCATTTCTGCTGTTAGCAATGGCTTCAGCCTTGCCTATAATGTGGAAGGCATTATCAGGGAAGTGGTGATGAACAGGAAAGGAGAGCCTTATTTCAATAAAACACATAAGATCTCCGGACAGGAAACACTGGCTACTGCTGACCAGATTACCAATGATTTCACCAAACTGCTGGCTAATCCGAAATCAGTGGATGTCTACCGCATTGTATTTAAAAATGTGAGAAGACTGGCGGGCGATGCAGAGAAACGGTATGTGGATGGTTATCAGACACAGACCATCAATCTGCCTTTCATTGCCAAGGCGAAGAAGAAATACCCTGAATTCGTAGTGATCGATTCACTGAACGAGGCACTGATAAGTACCCTGAAAAAGAAGGAGACCACTGATTACAGCAATGTGATCAAACCTTTTGAGCAAAGCTTCCTGCAGATGGCGAATCAGCAATACCCTGCTGAGTACAATATCAAGCCGATCAAGGTGGCTGCTTACTCAGAGCTTTCTTTCCTGTATTATCTGGCCTATGATACCGCTAAACTGAGAGATGCGCTGGATACCCTGTATGCGAATTCCGGCAAATTCCTGGGTGTGAGAAGCGACTACGAGATCCGCGGTTCACTGACGAAAGAACTGAAAGGTTACTACGCTACCGCGAATGACCGTAAATATCCATTGGATTCTTCTTCCGGAGAGATCAGAAGCGATATGTTTTCTACGGAGAAGCTGTCTGAAGGGTGGGTACTGCTGTCCCAGGGCGATACTATCAAAGGCCGCTATATCGACGAGCATTTTAAAGGTTCTATCGTTGACCTGGATGCCGGTAAATATGTGAAATTTGAGATCATCGAAAAGGAGAAACCAAGACGTAAGAGCTATAAACTGTCTGAAGTAAATTCATTTGGTTTCCTGGGCAAGACATACGAGGTTCATAAATTCAAGCCGGTGTTCGAACAGAACAACTCGGTAAGCCTGGATATGATCCGTACCAAAAATTACCCTTTACAGGTGATTTACAGTTCTCCGAAGATCAGGATCCTGAAAGAGAATTTTGGAGAAGACGCGACTAATGCGATAGTGTTTATCCGTCCGAACGAAGAAGAGGTGGCAAACCAGGGACGTGACTGGTTTAAAAAGAGAGATGAAATGATGAAGGACTATTTCAAAGATTGTCCTGAAATGGTGGCAAAGCTTGGTAGCTATGACTTTAAAACAGAGGCCGCTTATATTAAGATGGCGGAAGATTATACAAAGAGTTGCAAGTAATTGCTGATCAGGCAGCCGGAGCATTCCGGCTGTCTTACCCTTATGCTGTATTGAAAAGAATGATTACTGTTTTCTGTAACCGGCTGTATTCACTGTGGATCCCTCCACCGGTTTATAATAGTTTTCGGCATTTAAACCTGCAGCTGCTACCGTAGCAAACTTCTTGTTTTCTTCTCCGCCGGTACCTTCTACCGCATCACCGCCTACTTCTACATATACATAGTTACGGCTGCCGATATTCATGCCGCCGTTAGGGGCGACAAAGACATTGGCATTGACGATCTGTTTGCCCTTCATACCGGTATACCCGTTGATACGAAGGCTATTTCCCTTCGTTCCTGCAATGGTATTGTTGACGATTTTTACGATGGCATTCTCCGTACCGCGCATGCTGATACCATCACTCTGGTTGTTGATGAAAAGGTTGTTGCTGATGACATGCGTTGCATTGTTCTCCCCGGAGCCATAGAACTGACACATTTCCCCCCAGCCGTCATGTACATAGTTGTCGTGGGTATTGGTGTTTGTCGTTCTGCCACCGATCAGGATACCGCCATTATGCGCAGCATTATGCTGCGTACCCCAGTTGGTCACTTCGTTATTATAGATCTCCAGTCCGTCGATAGCCGCCGTCTGGATACCATCCAGTCCGCTGTTCCTGACCAGGTTATTATAGATCTTCACATTGCGCCATTTGATCGGCTGCACATAATCATGCCCGGGCGTAAACTTGGAAGGAGAGTTGTAATAAGGCTGATTCAGCGTATGGTCCCAATAGGTTGCTGTATGACCGATATACATCGCTTCATTCTTTGTATCTGTGATCGTCAGGTCGTGAATAGAGAGATTTTTGATAAAGCTGTTGGGATAAGTGGTGCTGGCGTTTCCTTTTATAGGATCCGTTTTGGCAACGATGCCGTTTCCGCCGTTGCGGATGGTCAGGAAGCAGACTTCCATATTATCTGTCTTATTGCCCATATGCAGGTCGTGATAAGCCTCGCGGGCTGCCTGTACAGAACCGCTGATGATCAGCTGATTTCTGTCCGACATACTACCGAAACGAATGTAATGGCAGTTGTTGAACTCAAAGGCGACCGACCAGGCGCCGCCGTTCCAGTCAGGTTCTCCGACTTTGACAACAGAATTCTGGTAGTTACGGACAATAATAGGTTTCTTCTCCGTACCACTCATATTTGTGATAAATACGGATTTGAAATTTCCCTTCAGATTGAGAATATCTCCCGGTCTGTAGGTATTATTCCTGTTATCGATGACTAGTCTTCCATTTTTATCAGCGACCAGGGTATATTCTCTGGAAGCGGCTGATAACGTGTCGATAAGGGGCGTATAGTGTCTTGGCGTTAGTACTGTTTCTGAGGTGTAACTAAGGGCCAGAGCGAGAAAGGCTGCTACAATCATGAGAATTCTAAGTTAGCGTAATTTTTAATCTGATATACTGAGTCCTGTCTAAATAGTGCTGATTTCTCATGCAGTCGTGAATACCTGCTTCGTTATTAACATGATACGTGCTGGTCGTACAAAGTTATTTTATTATTACTTACGACCGGAATCAGAATTGCTATATTTATTTCAGAGATGGCAAAACAAAGCGCAGGTATCTTATTATATCGCCGGCAGGCTAAAAGGTTGGAAGTCTTTCTGGGGCATCCCGGCGGACCATTCTGGGCCAAAAAGGATCAGGGTAGCTGGTCTGTGCCCAAAGGAGAGTACCTGGAGGGGGAGGAGCCCTTACAAGCAGCCATCAGGGAGTTTGAGGAAGAGACCGGTTACCGTCCCGACGGCGATTTTATCCAGCTTACCACTATCCGTCAGAAAGGGCATAAAACGGTGCATTGCTGGGCTGTTGAAGGTGATCTCGACCCTGATAAGCTGGTCAGCAATGACTTTGAAATGGAATGGCCACCCCGTTCCGGTAAAATGAAATCGTTTCCTGAAATAGACCGGGGCGCCTGGTTTTCTGTTGAGATGGCCCGGAAAAAGATCCTGGAAAGACAAGCCGCTTTTATAGATGAGCTGGTACAACTGATTGATGAATAGTCTCTACAACATCTCCACAGTGTCAGCGTGAATGTAGCACGCATACCCCCCCTTAAGCGTTATTTATACACTATTTGCATCACCTGAATCTGGCTTGATTTTTTTGCTTCATGGGTATGGAAAACAATACAACAAAAACCTTGAAGATCTCAAGCAGTGCTTTCGATCATGAAGGTGTGATCCCTTCAAAGTATACATGTGAAGGAGAAGAAGTCAATCCACCCTTACAAATCGACCAGATTCCGCCTGAAACACAGACACTGGCTATCGTCATGGAAGATCCGGATGCGCCAAAGGGAACTTTTGATCACTGGTTGGTATGGAATATTCCTCCTGCTACGAATATCATTGGCGGAGACAGTGTACCGGGTATCTGCGGGAAGAATGGCGGCGGACAAACAGGTTACTACGGACCTTGTCCACCTTCCGGCGTACATCGTTATTATTTCTATGTGTATGCGCTGGATACGACACTCGACCTGGATGGCGGAGCAGATAAAGCAGCATTGAAAGCTGCAATAGAGGGGCATGTGATTGCGGAAGGCGTTTTAATGGGGAGGTATGAGAAGAAGGGACTTTAAACAATTAGAAATTAAGAATTAAGAATTAAGAATTAAGAATTAAGAATTAAGAATTAAGAATTAAGAATTGGGATGCCGCGAAGATCGTCGCGATCATTCTTAATTCTTAATTCTTAATTCTTAATTGACTTACATCGTTTCCTCACTTGCCTGCGCATTGATCTTACTTTCTGCAATAATCGTCAATGTCGCATCAGTTTCTTTTTCTTCCGCCAGTACAGTTCTCAGCAGGTCTGCTACATCAGTTTCTCCGAGTGTCGCCGCTAGGGTTACCAGACTGCCATAGCAGGCAATCTCGTAGTGTTCTACTTTCTGTGCGGCAATGATCAGGGCCACATCCCGCTGTGCAGATCCTTCGTCGGTTTCGTCTATCACCTGCCATCCTTCATCAAAGAGTCCCTGTAATCCCATACTTGGTTCTGCTTCTGCAGGTAATCCCAGTATTTCAAATGCCCTTTCGACAATCTTTACGTGTTCCTCGGTTTGTTGTTTGTGCTGGTCAAATGCCTGAATCAGTTCATCATTGGTGGCTGCGCCTGTCATGGTGGAAAGTACATTGACAAGATGCTGCTCCGACCAGTACATTTCCTGGAGCATAGTAACAAAGAATTGCTCCAGTTTAGAGTTGGTAAAAGTGTTAGATGCTATCTGCATAACCCGATGTTTTAGGTGTGATGATGTTGTTGAATATTAACTGTTTTTAATAGCCAAATTCTGTACCGCAGGTAGTCTCTTTGGGTGATCAATAATAGCGGCGTTTTTCTGTAGATAATTGTGCTGGAAATAGGGGAAATATTCTACGGATACTATGCTCAGTACGCTAAAAAAATCGTATCTTATATAAAATTATCGCACCTATGCGCAATAGCGTTTTGTTAGCCATTATCTGCATATTGTTACTGCCCCTTATGATGAAAGCCCAGGAACCCGCAGTTACCCGTAGTGCAGCTTTTGATGACCCGGAGTATGGCTCCGGCCGTTTGCTGCTGGCCACTAACGGCAATACGCTTTACTTTCAGTTTACGCGCAGAAAAGGCATTGCGGTGACGGTATACGACCGGCAGCGTCAGAGAACGCCTATAGTGTATAATCCGATCCGTTCCTGGAGTAACTGGCGCATGGATGAGGCATCCCTGAAAGGGGTATTTGAGATGAATGGCCAGGCGGTTGTTTTTATGGAGAAAGAAATAAAAAGAGACCTGAACCTTTACCGGTTCATCTTTGATATACAATCCGGTAAACTCTTACAGGAAGACCTGGTTGAAAGTATACACATGCCGGGGCTGATATTAATGCCTACAGGTGAGTTTTTGCCGAAGTTTTATGTCAGGAAAGATCCGGCTTCTGAATATTATGCCATTGCCATCTTTAATGAGCGTAGGGGGCCGGATGGACAGCGCATGAAGGTGATGCACTATACACCCGCACATCAGGTGATCAATACGGGGGAATACATATCTACGGAAGACAGGTATCATCATGTCGTATTTCTTGATATGTATGTTGATAGGGATCGTTTTGTAAGTCTGGCGTCCTATCACTACCGGGAGAACGCGATCAGTGTGAAAAATGCGGAGATCAGGTTGTCATCATTACAGCCAGGCAGGGTAGGATTCGGTCATCAGTCACTAGACAGTACCGGTGATTACAGAGATGTGAAAGCAGCGTTGAAATATAACCAGGAGGAGGGGCGCTTATATCTGCTGACAAGTGTACATGCAAAAAGTGTAAAGGAAAATAACATCATGCAGCAAAGTAAGTTTGCGTTTGATTATGCCTTACAGATGACGATTTTCGATCCCCTGTCATTACAGATAAAGCGGCAGTATTTTGTAAAACATCCGCAGCTGGATGACTATGTAAAAGATCACCTGAAATATAAGAATCCCTATTACGGCCTTATCCAGGATTTCTATATCAATCCGGATAAAAGCGTCAACCTGCTATTCGAAGAAATCTATATTTCAGAAGATAATATGAGCTCAGCAGATTCTTCGCTGGTCAATATTACGGGTAAAAAGTACAGTACCCGTCTGGGAGAGATTGCTGTGGTGAAACTGGATTCCAGCGGACGGGAGATCAACAGCTATGCTATTGCCAAAGCACAGCAGGCCGGTGTAAAAATGGGGATGTATTATCAGAACAGGGGAGGGCTTGGCAAGATCAGTTTTCTTGGCCGCCGGCCCTACTTCAGTAGTATACCCGGATTCTATTCCTATCGGTACCTGCCCGCCAATGGCGCTATTATTTATAATGACTATGCCGTGAATATGAACAGCATGGATGAAGATTACCGGACAAAAAAAGATGTGTATTTTATGAGTGACGCCAATGCCGTATTGGCGACCTACGATGGTAAAGATATCCGGAAGACATACCTCTTCGGAGAACCTTCGGGTGAGAAGGAAGCCCGTTTTGCAGAACTGGGCATCAGTACTTACAGCGACGATGGGAAACAATATGCGACCATGATGGTGGAGCGGAAAGGTCGTCATCTGAATGCGTACATCGTGTGGATGAATCTATAAACAAAGGGGGCCTGCATAATTGCTTATGCAGGCCTTCATATATCAGGAATCAGAATGGTCTATTGTATAGTGGCGGCCCATTCATCCATGTACTTTTCCAGCACGGATAAGGGCATATCGCCTTCGCGTAAGAGCGCTTCATGGAATTTCCGCAGACCAAAGTTATTGCCCTGTTGTCTGCTGTATTTATCTCTCATCTTTTGTATTGTAATGCTACCCGCCCTATAGGAAAGCGCCTGCCCGGGATTGGCCATATAACGCTCAATTTCCTTCGTAGCAGTAGCGCCAGCTACTGTCAGCTGTATTCAGCGTTTGCCGGGGAACAAAGCTAGTATATCCGGAACCCGGAAAATTGTATATAATTAGCCTGGGGGAGCGACAGGGGAGTTCAATGTACAGGCAGGTCAGTTCATCCCTGTTTTTGTCAGTTTTGCAGTAATTTATAGGATTTTGCCCTTGTCCGACTGTCTTATATACGAATATCCATTATTACACCTTTAAAACAAGAAGATGACAATGAAAAGAATCAGTACTGTATTAACCGCAGGTTTCCTGCTTTTATTGATGACAATAGCGATGCCTTCCTTTGCCCAGGACACGAAAAAGGACAAGGCGGCAAAAGCCCTTACGGATACCATGCGGACGCAGTTATCACTTGATGATACACAGTATAGCAAAGTATATGATATCAATGCTGACTTCGTGGGTAAGCTGGCGGGTCTGAAAGATGACAGTGATAGCAAAATGGCAAAGTTCAAAAAAATGAAGGCCATTGATGAAGACAGGGATAAGGCATTGAAAGCGGTATTGTCAGCAGAACAGTTCAAGTCATTCCAGGAATTCAAAAAGCAAAACAGGCAGGAGATGAAGGCCCGTTTTAAAGAGCGTTCCTGATTGTTTGATACCTAAAATGTAACACCATGAAAAGTCTGATAATGTTGATGATAGCCGGCCTTTCATTGCCGGGCGGCAAGGTATATGCACAACATGTCATTGTACGGGTAGGATCACCACCTGTATTACTGACGCCTCGTCCGGCGGTCATTGTTGCCCCGCGACCTGTAATAGTACGGCCAGCACCGGTAGTGATAGTGCGTCCCCGCCGGGTGGTATGCAGGCGTCCCGTGCTTTTGGTGAGATAGGATTTTAATACAATAATAGCAGGATAAGGAGTTCGTGTATGCGGACTCCTTATTGCATTTACAGGGGACAGGAGGAATCACGAAATGACGTGAATTCCTGTGAATTATCCATATATCGTAAAGTTTCTGACGAAGGGTATATGGTAAGTGGTTGTCGGTCAGTTGTTTAGCTGTTGGTATGGGATTCGTTATCTCATGGTGTACAGCGAACAAAAAGAGACTTCCTTCTATGCGATTAATACTGATGATTTTAACAGGCATGTTCTTTACCCATACAATGCAGGCCCAGGATGAATATACAAAGGCTATACCGCTACTTTTACAGCAACTGAAAAAAGTGAAGGCTGATACGGGCAGGGTAAGTCTGCTATTGAAAACAGCGCACTTTTATATATTTAAACCTGGTGAACAGGCGGCAGATCTCGACTCTGCCGTATTATTGGCCCATCAGGCTGAAACCTTAAGTCAAAGCCTGAAATATTCCAGGGGAGCAGGGTTGAGTTATCTGGTCATTTCACAGGCATGGCGGGAAAAAGGGGATACGGTACAGGGAAGACCTTATGCTGATCAGGCTATTGCGCAGCTGAGCCGATATGGTACAAAAATGGAACAGGGGAATGCCTGGAAGGAACGTTCGATGTATCCGGGAAATATAAAGGTGGATGAACGTAGTCAGAAGATCTATTACCAGGAGAGGGCGGTGCAGCTGTATAAAGAATCCGGCGATAGTCTGACCTATGCCAAAGAGCTGCTATTCCTGTCAGAGATTACGGATAGTGGGGAAGACCTGGACATGGCGCTGGAAGCGCTGCGGATCTTCAAAAACATAGGCTATAAAGACCTACAGGGTGTTTACTATCTGATAGGGAGCCAGTATTCTGTGCGGAATAACCCGATCGAGGCGATCCGGTACTGTGAGATGGCGGTGGCGGTGGCGGAAGAAAGAGATAGCTCTATGCAGTTATGTACAGTGTACAACAGAATGGGGCTTGCCTATTATGAGATAAATGAGCGGGAGAAAGCAAAGGAGTTTTTTCTCAAAGCATTAGCGGTGGCAGAGCGATATCGGGATATGGATGCAATCTGGACATTGGTGCCGAATGTTACTGCGGGATCAATGATAAAAATGAACGGATACAGTATCTGACAACCATGTTGAAAAAGTTTCCATTACCTGCGGATGATTTTGAAACAAGGGTCCGGATGAATAGTATATATGTGCATACATATACAGAACTGGGGAGGACAACATTGGCGAAATTTTACCTGAATGAATCATTAGCGATGATAGGTCATATACGACTTACGTCCTGGTATAGAATCCCCTTTTACCGTTCAGCCATCGTTTATTATATGCATGTGCATGGATATAATGCGGCTGCAAAACTACTGAAGTTATATGATGAGCAGGTTTACCTGCGGGCGCGTATAGATATGATGGCAGAGAATCATCTGACCTGGTCGAGAATAGATTCGGCGAGAGGGAATTTCGCCGCTGCATTTGAGCATTATAAGGCCTATAAAAAGTTGCAGGACTCTATAATGCTGCAGACTAAAACCAAGGAGTTTGCCAGGGTGCAGGTGGAGTTTGAAACGATCAGAAAGGCCAAGGATCTGAAGTTAAGGGAGCGGGATATTACGTTGCTGCATCAGCAGGCGCAATTGCAGAAAGCGGAATTGAAAAGAGTGACGACCTTACGTAACCTGATCATTATAGGTGCGGTGTTGTTATTCTTACTGCTGATATTAGGGTATAACAGGTATCGCCTGAAACAACGTACAAACCGGGAATTGCAATCCAAACAGGGCCAGATCAACCGGCAGAATGCGTCCCTTAAAAAACTGATCAGGGAGAAAGACTGGTTGGTGAAAGAGATCCATCACCGGGTAAAAAACAATCTTCAGATCGTAGTGAGTTTACTGAACACACAGGCAGCGCACATGGAAGAAGGGTCAGCCCTTACGGCCATCCGCGACAGCCGCCTGCGTATGCAGGCGATTGCGCTGTTGCACCAGAAATTGTACCAGGTGGAAAATGCCGGTTTGATCGATATGCCCTGTTATATCAATGAACTGGTTGGTAATCTGCGCCTGGGATGTGACTGTATGGATGATATCCGTTTTCATATGGAAATAGCGCCGGTATTGCTGGACGTATCACAGGCAACGCCGGTTGGTCTGCTGCTCAATGAAGCCATTACCAACGCCATTAAGTATGCATTTCCTGAGAAGGGGAAGGGGAATATCCATGTATTGCTGAAACAGTTGCCCGAAAGGATGTTCCTCCTGAGTGTTGCTGACGACGGAATCGGACTACCCGCTGATTTCCGGACACAGCGTAAAAAGGGCTCTTTTGGTATGAGTCTGATCGATACCCTGACACAACAGCTGGACGGCAGTCTGGAACTGAAGAATAGTAGTGGATTAACCCTGAATATCACATTCAGGGAGCAATGGGAGGAGCATTCTGTTTTATATAACGAGGACGAAGATTTCGTGCCTGGTGAGTACGTTTAACATTACATTTGTAGTGTTAATCTCAGAAACCTCATGACTATTACCAGCGAACAATTAAAGGCTGTTATGCCTGCGGCTACGCCCGCCAATATCCAGCAATACCTTCCCTATCTGATTCAGGAAATGCCTGTATATCAAATCAATACGCCTGCAAGAGGTTGCGCATTCCTGGCACACCTGGCCCATGAAAGCGGTCAATTTAGTGTTGTGACCGAAAACCTGAATTACAAAGCCGAAAGACTGGTGAAGGTATTCCCCAAGTATTTTCCTGACGTGGCTGCAGCACAGCCGTATGCCGGAAAACCGGAAAAGATCGCTAACAGGGTATATGCCAGCCGCTTAGGGAATGGACCTGAAGAAAGCGGAGATGGCTGGCGCTTCCGTGGCAGGGGGCTTATACAGTTGACCGGCCGGAAGACCTATGGTGATTGCAGTAAGGCCCTGACCGGTGATAAAAAGACTTTTCAGGACAGCTCTGACCTCCTGGTGACCCCACAGTATGCAGTCGCGTCTGCCTGCTGGTTCTGGACCGTTTATAAGGGCCTGAACGACATCGCGGACCAGTCCGACAACTGGACAACCACCTTCAAAGGTAAGATCTACAACAAATTCCAGTGGTTGACGATCAAGATCAACGGTGGCTTGAATGGTTATGACGACAGACTGGCATTCTGGGAACGTGCAAAGGCCGCTATCCGTTAAACCGGCACTTTACAATTTGATTACAGAGCAGATTGGGGTGGAATCCCAAAATGTGTATATTTGCATTCTTCCCATTAGAATCGCTATACTACTCCCATTGAATAACTTATTGTAAAACAAGCAATTGTGTTCGCTATAGCAGCGTCTGCATTGCCGCTGGCATTGCTATGACCCTGATCTGGAAACGGACGGTACAGTCTTTTGTCCGAAAGGTCTGAAAGGCATTATAAGTTGATTTAATCAGATAAATATATGGATAAGCTTAAACTGAAATTACAGGAATATTATCAGCGCTGCCAACGGCAGGAAACGCGGAGTAAAACCAGCCGGGAACAGGCGGGTGGTGCAAGTGTGCTGGATATGGAGAATGATATTCTGCTACAGTTCGGCTTGCCTGCTTCCAAGCGTTTTGTGCAGATATTGCATGACTTTGTCAGCCAGCGTGAAGTGAATGATCATTTACTTGATTACGTGAGTAAGAAATTGCGGACTGCGGCACGTAAGTACCTGCTGGCGCCCGTGATCTCTGACCTGGAACAGCTGGACCAGGCAAAGGAGCAGAAAAAAACACCATATGACCTGTTACCTGAATTGGGGTACCCGGTCAATGACTATTCCGTTTTCCTGATAGGAGAGTTGTTGTATCGCAGGAATATCGTTGCTGTTGATGTGCTCGAAGAACTGAAGAAAGTGCAATACGCGGATGTCTGGGACGATATACTGTTACTCGGAAAGATCGTTAACTATAATACGCATGAACTGTATCATCGTATGAAGGACCACGAGCTCCGTTTTATAGATGATTACGCGCAACAGTCTCTGAAACAGCAGAACGCAAAAGCAGCCGGGAAAAAAGCCCTGCCTGCTTCTGAGGGGTATACTCCTAATCTGCGTATGGTCAGCAAATTGCAGGTAGAGGATATTCTGTTTGATGAACAGCAGATGCCTAGTATCATTGGTAAGCTGAAATCCGGCAGCCGCTATATCCGTGTTACTATGGTAATGGAGTTTTCCCAGTTGAACCAGGTGTTGCAATCCAGTGCCGAACTGGGTGTAGAGATTGGTGCTTTTATCAAAAAGAAACTGTCTGGTGCACAGAAAGACAAACCTATTGCAATTGACGTAAGAGCGGAATTTGGTCAGGTATTACAGCTGGATGATTGTCACCTGGAGGTGTATAAACCGCAACATCAGTCCAGGGGTAAATGGGTAGAGACGAAGGACAATCTGTACTTCGTGGATAAGATCCTTTCCAGGAAGGAATATGATAAGAAGAGTAAAGAAGCGGAGATCAGAGGAAAGATCGAAGAGTGTCTTGAACTGATCGGTGGTTCTTATGGTTATTATCAGCGGATGCGTAAGTTGGGTATTACGGATGAAGAGGCGAAGTTACGTGCAGGTTTGCAGGATGAACTGTTGTTTAAACTGTCTACTTTTTTGCATAAGCTGAGGGATTAAAAAGGTGTGGTTGCGTGAGGTTCTTCTTTGTTTGTGAGGAAGGTGGTGATGATTAAAAGGAAAGGAGAACGACATACGTCTTATTGGATAAAAGATCCGCTTTGCGTATGTCTGGTTATTCGCTGTTAACGAGTGCAGGCGTGAAAGAGAGATAAAAGAGGCAGAGAGTAGCTTTGTAGAAGGATGTGTTTGGTTATTTCTGTTGATGAGTGCGAGCGCAGGCATGAAGAGATAGAAGAAGCAGGAAGCGACATGCGTCTTATTAGGCAAAAGATCCGCTTTACAGAAGCTATGTGCCTAGGTTATTGGCTGCTAATGAATGAAGCGGAAGTGTGAAAAAGATGATGCAAGCCGCAGACATATTATTAAAGAAAACAGCCGCTTTGCGGATCAGGTTATTTTCTGCTTATGAGTGCCGGAGAAACAGTGTGAGAGACGATGAAAAGGACAGTGTCGGGAGCAGATAATCATTATTAAAAGCAATAACTTTTACATCGTTTGCTACATGTTTAGACAGCAAAAAGGTCTCGTGAAAACGAGACCTTTTTCGTTAGTTGGTTTTTGATTTTAGTGACCACACGTCTGTAAGCAAGTGGCCATGTAAAGTATATTTAGTCTACAATATCCCCCTCTAATAAGTTTGCAGGACATGTATGTAATTTCTTCTTTAGAACCCCTTACCATCCAAGCTCCCATACCTCTGTATGAGAACCTGGTAGTAAAGGACAACGTGCTTTTGCTTTTATCGATACAAACATACCGTGAAAAAAAAATCGAACTGTTAATTTCAGGTTAATCAATTGGTTAACCTCATGTTAACGCTCTGTAGGCTTCCCGGAAATGCTCGATTGATAGATACTTTTTGTCATCTCCTGGTAGGGTGCATACATGTGATGAAGGAAGATATTTTTTCCATCGAAAACATGTTTGCTGTCATATGCTGCATCAGGGTATAGAATGATGGGTGTTCCGGCCGGGCTGTAGTTATGACTTTCTGTAAAAGAAGGAGGGACATAACCTGGTACCGATTTTTTCACCAGGCGAGCCAGTCTTTTACCCAACATTTTCTGCATCCTGCGGCTCGCTCTTTTTGTACTGCGATCTAATTTATTATACATAGATCCGATGACAAACCGGACGAAAATGTTCTGTTTTTTAAGTGCGCCTTTTACATTCATGAAGGGATTCGGTGAATTGAAATCCCGGGTGGTCTGGATGGAAAAAGGCGTCTCCGGTACCCAGTCTCTTACATTTACGACACGGAAGCCCCAGCCGTTGCCGGTGATGAAATCGAAGTCATAGGCATAATACAGGTTACCCGGTTTAGGAGCGGCACTGCAATAAGTTTTGTAGGTAATATCCTTTGGAAAACCGGGTTCTTCCAGGTATTGAAGATAGGAGCGTAACAGGAAGCTGATGGCGCCTCCCTGACTGTGTCCTGATATGAAAAAATTACGGATGCCCTGCTGGTAACAGGTCTTGATATGGGCTACGATATCCGGGGCCATACTGGCTAGTGCCAGGGTCCAGCCGGCGTGTACATAGGCCCTTGCATCCCTGGCCAGTTTATACCGGAATTGGGTACTGTCATTAAGCTGTAACTGACCGGTAGCAGGTATCATCCCTGCAAAGAAGTTCTCCATCCAGGATTCCTTATTCCCGACGGTGCCCCGTATGATGATCATAGCTGTTTTATCGTCATGTATCCAGAGGTCCCAGCGATTATATAAACCAGTCTCCGGAGAGCGGTATACCAATCTGGCATTTTCAGGGATGGTGATTTGTTTATTGGTCCAGGGAGTATCTGCTGTCAGAAAATCCATACTGAGCATATCAAGATACTCGCTGGCATCAAATCCGGGTTTCAGTCTTTGAGCGGAGGCTGTCGGGGCCTGTAGAATCGTAAGGCAGCCTGTAATTACTAATAAAAGCAGACTTTTGGGGACCCGCCAGTCTTTTGGGTGCATGTTAATACAATTGTTCATATTCCTGGCATATTGTATAAATAAAAATAGTCCATAGTGATGAACTATGGACTATTTTTTTGTCAGCCAGTATATAGCTTATTGCAACAGTTGTTCCGTGTGTCCTAATGAACCATCTTCACCCATACCTTCTACTACTATACGGAAACGTCTTGTAAAGTCGTTGTTATAGAAGGAGACTTTTGCAGTATGTGTCAGTGAATCTGCAACCAGGTTCGGATTCCAATAGAGAGTCAGCCTCTTGTCCTGGAGGATGTGAATTTCTTTACGAACGGTATAATCCGGTGCATAGAATTCTTTCACGATGTTATAACCACCTTTTCTGTATTTTTCAAAACCACGTGTATCCACATCGTTTTTGCTATCACCGCCTTTTCTGGTGTATACCGCGATAGCGCCAGAGCTACCACCGAAACCACCTACGAAAGTAGGACGCAGTACCTTGATGAACGCCACATCGCCGATGTTGATGTTAGTCAGCATGCTGATGTTGGTTGGCATTTCGTTCAGGAACAGTACCGGAGGACCACCACGCCATTGTAATGAAGGGCCGGTAGTTGGGTCAGACAGGTTTACTGTCAGACCTGGTACTTTGGATTGCAGGTACTGGAAGATGCTCAGACTACCCGCTTCGTCTCTGGTCAGGTCAAAGGAGTAACCGTCGCCTGCATGGAACATACCTGAAGCGTAACGTGCTTCAACACTCTCTGTTTTGCTAAGACGCTTTTCACGTACGTTGATCTCTTTCAGGAAAATCGGCTTATTGGCCATGGATTTGGTTACTGCTGTGTTCTCAGATACGGTGGAGAGGTAAGAACTCAGTACTTTGTTCTCAATTTCCAGTGTATTTCTGAACGGATAAGGCAGTGTTACATTATTGCCAGCTTCGAAGAAGTGTGGCTCAAACTTCACAGATACGTCTTTCCATGCCTTGTTAGGATCGTTTGCGCGGTAGAATACGTTGATGGTATCTACGAACTGCAGACGGTCTACTGCAAACTCACCTTTATCATTGGTTGTAACAGAAGAGAATGCGGTAGAAGTATCGATCGGCTGCTTCAGGATAAAGTCAACTTTACCATTAGAAAGCGGAGCAACGCCTTTGTTGGTAGTAGCAATACCTTTCAGCAGTAAGCCTTGCTCGTAAGGGTATTTGATGTCCGGCATATAGTTATGCAGGATCTTTTCCCAGCTGAATCTTCTCCATCCGTTTGTCATCATTACCAGATCCAGACCTGACAGGGTGGTAGGGTCCGCATCTTTGAAGTACTGTGACGGATTGGAGATATAACCTTTCAGATCAGAAGTCAACAGCAGGTTAGAGAGGATGTTGTTTTCATCCTGGTCTTTTACGATCTGGTCAGCATCCACGATAGATACGGATAAGCTGGTCAGCATCGTATCCGGGATTTTGATCTCCAGGGTGTTCTTCTGTCTTGGTTGTGTATTGATGGCCAGGTTCTGCAGACCCAGTGACAGGAAGTCGTTCTTTCTTACGAAAGCCAGTCTTTCTGCCAGCGGTAAACCGTCACTGTTGAAGACAGTCAGTTGCAGAATACCGGAAGGCAATTCTTTGGTAGGGATGAAACCGCTCATCTGACCTTCCGCTGCATTCAGTTTCGCTTTGTATACGATGTGCTGCTGCATCTGCGCAACGATCATCAGGTTGTTGTACATCGGATCGTCTTTCGTCGCAGGAGAAGTCTGGTAGAAGATACGGGTACTCTTGTTGAATACTTTCAGACCAATCCCTGAAGTTTTCACCACCGGCAGCAGAACGGTTTTCTGCAGACCTTTGCTTGTTTGCATCAGGGCTTTGTAAGTTTCACCGGCAGCAGGCGTCAGTTCAAACATACCCATACCATCACGGGATGTTTTAACCTGTGCAACGGTTTCACCTTTCAGGTTCTGAATGATACCGTTTGCTTCCTGCGGATAACCCTGCTGGTCGATTGCCTTGAACGCAACGCGTCCGGCAACACCGGCGATCAGGTTACCCCCTTCCGGGAAGAAGTTGACAGCAAAGTCAGTCGTAGCCGGTTTCTGGGCAGGACCGATCTGCTTGGAAGGGTCAAATATTTCAATGTTTTTATAGAAGAGATATTCAGCGTCAAAATTCAGCATCCATGCAGTATATGCACGCAGCTGATATTGACCTGGTTTCTGATTGTCCGGGAGTTCGATTGCTCCGGCGCCGGTAGCGCCACCCACGGAGATCAGTTTTTTGTTAACCACAGTTCCTGCTTTATCCACCAGTTCAATGTACAGGTTGGTAGCAGAAAGAGATGGTTGGCCTTGTAGCAAAACATACGCTTTGAACCACATGGTTTCCCCAGCGGCATAGTAATCTTTGTCCAGGTGCAGGTAAACCTTTTCCTGGGGGAAGCGTTTGCTGTACTGTTCTAAGGCTTGTGTGATCTTATCCTGCCATTCATCGGCGGGATAAAATGCAAGAGCGCTCGTAACTCCCAGCAGACAGGCAGGGAGGAGCCACTTTAAGCGTTTTTTGTTTTTATAGAACACAGATTGCATGTGGAACAACATTTTGCGACAATATAGTATCAAAAAATATAATATGCAAAATAGACCGAAAAATTAATATATACAAATAATGTTATTGGTTCCTAATAATTTACAATCTCCCGGCTTTGGATTATTATTGCGGCCAGAAAGGTGACTTTTGCACCTGTCGTTTTATAAGATCATGATAAACAATAGATTAGTAGTAATAGGCGGCGGAGCAGCCGGTTTTTTCTGCGCAGTAAATGCCGCAAGACTGCATAGTCAGCTGGAAGTCATTGTGATAGAAAAAAGTAGTAAGCTTTTATCTAAAGTGAAGGTTTCGGGCGGAGGAAGGTGTAACGTGACCCATAATGCGCCGGATATATTATATATGTCAAAACGTTATCCGAGAGGACAGCACTTCGTAAAGAAGACTTTTAACCACTTTTTTGTACCTGATACGATCAGCTGGTTTAAAGAGAGAGGTGTGTCTCTGAAGGCGGAGGCAGACGGGCGTATGTTTCCGGTAACCGATAATTCCCAGACGATCATCGACTGTCTGTTGAAAGAAGCGGACCGCTATAATGTAAAGATCCGGCTGAATGTAGCAGTTACCGCCCTGGAAAAAACGGAGGCGGGATGGGATGTGCAGTTGCAGGATGGCAGTTCCCTGCAGGCATCTTACGTTTGTGTAGCCGCTGGTGGGTATGCCCAGGCGGATAAATTTGCCTGGTTGAAAGCCCTCGGACATCAGATCGTCGTGCCTATGCCTTCCTTGTTTACGTTTAATATGCCGGGTAATCCTATTACCTCTCTGATGGGCGTGAGCGTGGAAGAAGCGCATATTAAAATAGCCGGTACCAAATTGCAGGAGAAAGGCCCTTTACTCATTACCCACTGGGGGATGAGTGGTCCTTGTGTCTTGCGTTTATCTGCCTGGGGCGCCCGTGAACTGGGCGATATTCAGTACCATTTTACAGCGATTGTTAACTGGTTGCCGGCATTCAATGAAAACAGTCTGCGGGATGAAATCCAGGGATTACGGTTTACACTTGGCGGACAAAAAATGCATCATAAAAATCCATTCGGTCTGCCACAAAGACTCTGGCAGTTCCTGCTGCAGCAATCCGGTATCGGGGAGGATATAAGATGGGCGGATATGCCGGCAAAAGAACAGCATAAGCTGGTCAAAAGTCTGACTGCTATGGAGTGTGGAGTCAAGGGTAAAACTACTTTTAAAGAAGAATTTGTTACCTGTGGAGGTATACAATTGTCAGAGATCGATCCTAATACAATGGAAAGCAAAGTGGCGCCGGGTCTGTTCTTTGCAGGAGAAGTGATGGATGTAGATGGGATAACAGGCGGCTTTAACTTTCAACATGCCTGGACGAGTGGATGGATAGCGGCCAGTAGTATAGGGAGAAATTAGGAATTAGGAATTAGGGAATTAGGAATTAAGATTACGTTTTGCTATTAGTTAGAACAGCGTGCCTTTTAAGTACACCCTGTTCTCTCAGATCAATATACGCATCAATCTTCGCTGCATTTCAATTCCTAATTCCTAATTGAATAATTCCTAATTGATTTAATGTGTTGCCATTGCATCTACCGATACGCCCAGTCCCTGTGCGATACCCATCCCTAACTGGAGGTCTGCACGGAACCAGTGGCATAACTGGCGGTTAATAATTTCCTCTCTTTTGTGTCCTTCAATACCACTCATTGCGCCTACAATATTGCTGATTGTCTTTTTCTTTTCTTCGGCTGTCATCAGGCGGAACAGGTTACCCGGCTGTGTATAATGGTCATTTTCCCCATCTGCATTACGGTCATACCAGTCAGCAAACAGTGAATCCAATGGCATACCTGGTTCTTTGTATGCAGGATCAGGTGCGATATTGCCAAAGCTGTTAGGGAAGTAATTCGGATGGCTACCACCATTACCATCTACGCGCATAGCGCCATCACGGTGATAGTTATTGACAGCAAACGGACATCTGTTCACCGGTATCTGCTCATAGTTTACGCCCAGGCGATAACGATGTGCATCAGGGTAGGAGAGCAGGCGGCCCTGTAACATTTTATCCGGAGAATAGCCGATACCATCCACTACGTGCGCCGGTGCAAATGCAGCCTGTTCTACGTGAGCGAAATAGTTGTCAGGATTCTCATTCAGTTCCATCACACCAACATCGATCAATGGATAATCCGCATGTGGCCATACTTTCGTCAGGTCAAAAGGATTCCAGCGGTAAGTCTTTGCATCCGCTTCCGGCATGATTTGTACTTTCAGTTTCCATCTTGGGAAATCACCTTTATCAATCGATTCAACCAGGTCACGTTGCGCCTGATCCGGATCTTTACCACGCATCTCTGCTGCTTCCTCATTGGTGAAGTTTTTAATTCCCTGTTCGGTGATGAAGTGGAACTTCACATAGAAGCGCTCATTGTCTTTATTCAGGAAAGAGAAGGTATGGCTACCGAATCCATGCATGTGACGATAGCTGATGGGCGTACCTCTGTCACTCATCAGGATCAGTACCTGGTGCAGGCTCTCAGGATTAAGGCTCCAGAAGTCCCATACCATTGTCGCGCTCTTGGTGTTTGTACGCGGATCACGCTTTTGTGTGTGAATGAAGTCGCTGAACTTCTTCGGATCTTTAATGAAAAAGATAGGTGTGTTGTTACCTACAAGATCCCAGTTACCTTCTTCTGTGTAGAATTTTACGGCAAATCCACGCGGATCACGCTCACTGTCTGCCGATCCTTTTTCTCCACCTACAGTCGAGAAGCGAACGAACACGCGCGTCTGTTTGCCAATGGTGTCAAATATCTTTGCTTTTGTAAACGCGGCGATGTCGTGGGTAACGGTAAATGTACCATAGGCACCGCTTCCTTTTGCGTGTACGACTCTCTCAGGAATACGCTCTCTGTTGAAATGCGCCATCTTTTCATGGAGAATAAAATCCTGCAGCAATATCGGACCTCTGGGACCTGCGGTCATTGAATTTTCGTGTTCGAAATAAGGAATGCCGGAGGCTGTGGTCAGCTTCTTCTGCTCAGACATAAAGTAAGTTTTAGGATTGAATAATGTGTGCGACCCGGGAGTGTATTTTAAATAGTCAACTTTAATCAAGTTGTGTCTTTATGTTTTTCCCTGGTACACGACAAAAGTAGCCTTCCCTTACTTATAGAGCAAAACGATATTGTTTATTATACGATAGAGGATCTTTATAGGTAGTGAATGCCTGGCTCGTAATCCTTGTCCAGCGCGGCCAGCAACTTTTCGAAGTCACCGGTATCTTTTACAAAATCAATTTTTGTCATATCCAGCATGAGTACACGCACGGGATGTTGTCTGATATACTGCATGTACATATCATGTACATTGATCAGGTATTGATCTTCTATCTGCTGTTCGTAGGAGCGGTTGCGGTGTTTTATATTCTGTTGCAATTTGCTGACCGGCGCATTGAGGAAGATCAGCAGGTCGGGTTGTATGAGCTGAGGATTGATGATATCAAAAAGTTTCTGGTAAAGATTGTATTCATCTTCTTTCAGATTGATCTTGGCAAACAGGAGGCTCTTGATAAAGAGATAGTCTGAAATTACCAGGTTGCTGAACATATCCTGCATCTGCAGCATATCTTTCAGCTGTTTGTAACGTTCTGCCATGAAGAACAGCTCCAGGGGGAAGGCGTATTGTTGTGGTTTTTCATAGAATTTAGGCAGGAAGGGATTATCTGCAAATTCTTCCAGTATCAGTTTTGCGCCGAAATGTGCGGACAGTTTATTAGCCAGGGTCGTTTTACCCGCGCCTATGTTCCCTTCTATTGTAATGTATTTATATTGCATGAGCCGGTTAAATGGTTTAGGATATGCCGGTGTATTTACTGGCAGGTAGTTGATCGGTGCAGTTGGCCAGTAAGGTGCTGACGGACTGATGCAGCACGGGATGTTCCCAGTCGGGAAGGATTTCCATGAGCGGTACCAGTACAAACTGTCTGAACTGCATCTGTGGATGAGGGATTTTGAGATCCGGTTCATTGATGACGGCATCATTAAAGAAAATGACGTCAATGTCAATTACCCTTGCACCCCATTTCTGCCGGCGTACGCGGCCTATGTTATGTTCTATGGCCAGCACGGTGTTCAGGAGGGTTCGTGCATCCATTTCAGTAGAAACCAAAAGGGCCTGATTCAGGTAATCTGGTTGTCCGGCTACGCCCCAGGCAGCCGTTTCATAAAGAGAGGACTGCTTTTCGACCCTTCCGACCTGTTTGTCTATTTGCTCCACAGCCTCCCGGAGGTGCCCTGTACGGTCTCCCAGATTGCCACCTATAAGTAATATTGCTTTATTCATGTATCTTCAACGGCCCAAAAGTAGACATATTCTTTATTTTTGGAAAAAGGAAGACGGAGCGTCTGTCCTTTAAAACTAAATCCTCTAATAAATGCGTAGCTTTTTTAAAATTTTCTTTGCCACCCTTCTGGCCTTCGTCGTGATCCTCATTTTAGGGGTGATCCTGCTGGCGGGGGTGATCGGCAGCGCTATCAGCCCCGAAGTTGTTACCCTGTCGCCTAACAGCGTACTGGTCCTGGAAACCAGTCAGCAATACAACGAACAAAAAGTTTCAAATCCCGTAAATGCCCTCCTGCGTCAGGAACCGAAATCAGTACCTGGCCTGAACGACATGATTCGTCTGATCAAACATGCGGAAACTGACGACGACATAAAAGGTATCTATCTGAAAGCGGAAGGTAACGCTAACGGATTTGCTACCAACGAAGAAGTCCGCAATGCATTGCTGCGCTTTAAACAGTCCGGCAAGTTTGTTTTTGCCTACGGCGAGGTAATGGACCAGAAGAGCTATTATATGGCTTCCCTCGCTGACCGGGTATATGTGCATCCTAAAGGCGGCGTGGAATTCAGCGGTTTCTTTACCCAGCTGACTTTCCTGAAAGGTACCCTTGAGAAACTGGAGATTCAGCCACAGATTTTCTATGATGGCCGTTTTAAAAGTGCTACTGAGCCTTTACGCGAAACGGAAATGACACTGGCGAACCGTATTCAGACAAGCGCCTACCTGGGTGACCTGTATGGCAATTTCCTGAAGAATATCGGTACGGCCCGTAAAATAGATACTGCTTCCCTGCATCGTTATGCTAATGAAGGACTGATCCAGGAGGCGGCAGACGCATTGAAATATAAACTGGTAGACGGTTTGAAATACAATGACCAGGTGATGGATGAAATTAAATCCAGACTGGGTCTGAAAGGATCTGACGACGTTAACTTCGTATCTGTATCTAAATATATGGATGCCGTTGACCTGACAGAAAATAAGGGCGCCGACAATAAAGTGGCCATTATCTATGCAGAAGGTAATATAGTAGGAGGGGACAGTGAAAAAGACGTTACTATCAGCAGCGGTCATTTTATCAAGTTGATCCGCGAAGCAAGACAAGATAAAGATGTAAAAGCCATCGTTTTCCGTGTGAATTCACCAGGTGGTAGCGCCCTCGCTTCGGAATCGATCTGGCGTGAACTGGTGCTGGCTAAAAAGAGCAAACCTGTGGTAGTGTCCATGGGGGACTATGCAGCTTCCGGAGGCTATTATATCTCCTGTATGGCGGATTCTATCTTCGCACAGCCGAATACCCTGACCGGTTCTATCGGCGTATTTGCCGTATTGCCTAACCTGCAGGGATTCTTTAAGAATAAGCTGGGTGTGACTTTCGACGGGGTGAAGACCGCACAATACGCTGATCTGGGCAATACTTCCCGTCCGCTGACTGACATCGAGAAGAAATTCATCCAGAACTCTGTGGACAGCATTTATAGCACCTTCAAAAGCCGCGTGGTAGAAGGCCGTAAACTGAGCGGTGCTGTGGTAGATAGTATCGCACAAGGTCGTGTATGGAGTGGTATCCAGGCAAAACAACTGGGACTGGTAGACCGTATCGGTGGTATCAATGAAGCAATTGCCTGTGCCGCTAAACTGGCGAAGGTAAGTTCTTACCGTCTTCGTGAATATCCTGAATCAGATGCTTCTTTGTCCCGTATGATGAAGAGCTTTGGCGCCAGCGCCCATGTGGAAGCTGCCGTTAAGAACGAACTGGGTGAGCAGTACGACCTGTACCGCCAGATCAAGGAGATGAAGGAAATGAGCGGTGAGATCCAGGCGAAACTGCCTTATGCGGTAGATATCCGATAATCTCCTTGTAATACAAGTAGTTATTAGTCGGTTGAAAGAAGGAGAAGATGCTGGAAACTGACTTAAAAAAATATTAAACCTGCCGCTTGCGGCAGGTTTTTTTATGGAAATGGGTAAAACAATAGTAGTTTTATGCGATTTTTCAAGAACAGATCCAGCGAAAGTTAAGTATGGCGGTTAAATATAATCAATGGAAGGCGCTGTTAGCCATGTCCAGGGCAAGCCTGAAAGGAATATTAAGAAGCCCTTCAGCAGTTATCTTCAGTTTAGGGTTTCCTTTGGTATTTATCCTGGTATTCGGCTTTATCGGCGATAATGGCGTATCAGTAAAAGTAGGCGTAGACGCTGCGACGGACACCACCAGCTACCTGTACAGGCAACTGGCAAAAGAAAAGAGCCTGAAGTTGCAGACGGGTCAACCGGCGGCAGAAATGGAAGAAGACCTGAAAAAGGGACATATTACTGCCATTATCCGTATCACCTCCCAGTCGGCCGACAGCAATGCGCCGGCCTGTAATGTAAAGGTGCGTACCTCTAAGGCTGCAGTCGACAAGATCTCCCTGTTCAATTCAATCCTGACAGGCGTCATATATAAAGCGGATGACAACTATTATCCGAGACAGTCCATCGCAAAGGTGGAACCTATGGAAGTGCTGCCTGGTCGTCGTTATCGTACTATTGACTTTATTTTACCTGGTCTGCTGAGTTTTTCACTGCTGAGCGCTGCTGTGTTCAGCACTGCTTTCCTGTTCTTTAACCTGCGTCAGACCCTGGTGTTAAAACGTTTCTTCGCGACGCCTATCCGTCGTCTTTATATTGTATTGGGTGAGGCATTGGCCCGTCTGGTGTTCCAGGTAGCCGGTGCTATCGTGATCATTGCTATCGGTTACTTCGCTTTCGGGTTCACCCTGGTGCATGGATGGAGTACCTTTTTTGAAATGCTGTTCCTGACAGCTTTTGGGGTGGTCGTATTTATGGGCTTTGGATTTGTGGTGAGTGGAATTGCCAACAGTGAAAGTACTATTCCGCCGATCGCGAATGTGATCACCTTGCCTCAGTTCCTGTTGGCAGGTACTTTTGTATCGGTAGATTCCTTCCCTTCCTGGTTACAACCGATCTGCCGTATTATGCCGCTGACTTACCTGAATGACGCTTTTCGTAAGGTAGCCTTCGAGGGACAGCATCTCTGGAATGTAGGACTTGAGCTCGGTGTGATTACTGCCTGGGGGATCGTGGTGTATATTGTGGCAGTAAAAGTGTTCCGCTGGGAGTAGACTGGCAGAAAGCGATTTTGAAAGCCGGTCTGTTACCGGAGAAACCAATAGATATGCGTTTTATTAAGTTATTGTTGTTAAGCGGCGTAGTTTTCGGGACATTGATATTCCTGATATCCCTTTTATTTCCGTCAACAGCCATTGTTGAGCGTTCCGGTGTGATCGATGCGCCTATATCAACAGTATATTCCCAGATCAATGATCTTTCTACCTGGCCTTCCTGGAATCCGTGGGCGGCCCCGGATGTGGCGCAAAAGATTGAATTTTCCAGTCCTGCTGCCGGAGAAGGCGCTTACTATACCTGGTCAGGCATGCATCACGAGCGTCCTGTTTCCGGTAAGGTGACGATTAGTAAAAGTAATACGGGTAAGGAGCTGGTATATGCCCTTGATTTCAGCAGTATGAAACCGATGACAGGGACTTTTGAGATTAAACCATCTGCTGATGGAAATGCGACCGCTATTCAATGGAGAGTAGAAACGAAACTCGGGATGCTACCCTGGTGGAAACTGAGGGGATTTCTGGCGGACAAACTGACCGGGCCTCAGCTGGAAAGCGGGCTGACGAAACTGAAGAATATCTGTGAGAAGAAATAGTCAGGAGGCTTACTGCCGCGTTCCCTAATTGTTATGGGCGGTAGTGATGTTTGACCGAAAGGATGTACTTTCATAGAATTCTGAACAGTAAAATAACACATTACTATGAAACACGTTCTCTTATTCTTTGCATTGCTGGCGGGCACCAGCAGCTTTGTATCCGCACAGGAAAAGAAAGCGCCGCAAAGTCCACGCGTGACAGCTGAAGGAAAAAATGTTACAGTTGCCTACGGACAACCGGCTAAGAAAGGCAGAGTTATCTTTGGTGAGCTGGTACCTTATGGTAAAGTATGGCGTTTAGGCGCTAACGAAGCGACTGAAATCACTTTTGCAAAAGACGGTAGCTTTGGTGGTAAACCTGTAAAAGCGGGTACTTATACTTTGTTCACTATTCCGGAAGCAAACGAATGGACATTCATTCTGAACAGCGAACTGAAACAGTGGGGTGCTTACAAATATGAGGAGATCAAAGGAAAAAATGTACTGGAAGTAAAAGCGAAAGCTACTAAGACCAAAGCACCTGTTGAAAAACTCACGCTCACTGTACCGGCTAATAAACTGGTAGTAGAATGGGATGAAACCCATGTTGAAGTGCCTGTAAAATAAGATAGAACAGATTCCATCTTAAATAGAAAGCGCCTGCCATGCGGCAGACGCTTTTTTTATAAAAAAACGAAACAACAAACTGATTAATAGGTGATGTTCGGGAAGTCTTTACGAGCCTGCTCAAACTGCACCGTCCAGTCCTGTCCTTTCTCGTCGTTTGTACCGAAGGCGTCCAGGGCCAGTTGTTTCAGATTACTGTGAGCGGCGCCGCTCCAGAAGTGTACAAATTCACCCATATTCAGGTCTCTTGTATATTCTTTACCCAGGGAGATTGTCCTGGTTGGAAACTGTTGTGATAACAGGGTAAAGAAGCCGTTCAGTACATCTTTACCACCGTGATCGCGGTAGATAGGATAAAACCAGTTTTTAAACCATTGCGTACCCGCCTGCGGATAGTTGTCAACTGCATTCATCTTATCATTATACCAGCGCGTTGCTTCTTTGTCCCATCCCAGATTCTTGTATACATCGTACTGGTAGATCTCCATCCATTTACTGTCATGCCAGATAGCCATAGCAGGGGAATTGTGTGTGCCTTTGGAGGCGCCTTCCACGATATGACCTACTTCATGTGCTACGATATCGAGATTCCATCCTGTACTGTCGGTCCATGGATTGTTGGAACCTACGTCGATCATATTGCGATAGTCATGACTTGCATCAAAGAAAGTAGCCGGGTGGCCGCCGCCATATTTGTTGAAGTGCAGGATTACAGAGAGACGTTTGTCCTTGTCCTGACCGAAGGCGCCGTAAGTCGCTTTGGTATACTTCCAGATAGCGGTCATGGTACGCTGTGGCCAGGTAATGTCTTTAGGAACATCGTCATCGTAATATACGCCTACTTCAGCGTTATAGGAGACAAGTTTCACCAGTTGGTTATGTTCAAACCAATGCTCCTTCCATGTGGAAGAAGGAGCATTGGGATCAGCCTGATTGCCTGTGAGTTTTATTACTTCCTTTTCGGTTTTGCCGCAGGAGGCAGTAAAAAGTCCCAGGAGAGTTAAACTGAAAAATAGCATTCTCATAGAGTTTGATTATTTCCAGCCTGGGTTCTGTGCCAGGTTTGGATTGATCAGGATTTGCTTGTTTGGTATAGGGAACAGATAGTCTTTATCAGTAAAGATGCGGTTTTCGATCTGTGTTTTCTGATAGAACGCAGTACCGTCGCCATTCATATTCATACCATATATCGGACCGTTGTTGGTAGTTTTAGCAATTTTCCAGCGACGGGTATCGAAATAACGTACGCTTTCGAATGCCAATTCCACTCTTCTTTCTGCACGGATAGCTTCACGCATAGCATCCTGTGAAGCAGGCGCCGGAATCATACCTTCACCGCTACCATATTGTGGGATGCCTGCACGCTGACGAATGAGATTTACATATTTCAGGATGTCAGCATTTGCCGGAGAAGATTCATTCAGCGCCTCTGCATAATCCAGGAAAATATTCGCTAATCTCAGCATGAGAGCACCGCGACCGTTATCGTTAGGCATTACGTCTTTTCTCACGATATAACCAGTAGGAGATACATCGGAAGTACTCTGACTTCTACCGGAGTTACCTTTGAATTCCATGTTAGTAATGATCGGATTGGAACCAGTCTGGTACAGCCAGTAACTGTTGTTGTAAGTGATACCAACATAGAAACGAGGTTCTCTGTTGACCCATTGGTTATAGGTATTTCTTGCGGCGTTATCAAATGGTGCTTTAAAGTTGGAGAAACCACTTGCTACATAACCGGAACCTGCATCAGAGATAGGCAGACCGTTTGCCATGAAGTAAGCATCTACCATTGCCTGTGTAGCGCCATTAGCACCTGCACCATGTTGCTCAGCAGGGAAGCCGGCATGGAATGGTGTTCTGTCGTAGCGCATGTAGCTACCAGAGTTAGATCGTGCATAGATCCATTCCTGGTTCCATTCAGTAGTCGTTACCTGGCTGCAGGCATTGTAAGCTGCAGTAAATGCATCAGGGCCGCTGGCAGTGTACAGGCTATATTGACTCGGCACATAGGTATCCAGGAACTCTTTTGCAGCAGCAGCAGCTTTGGTCCATTTAGCAGCATCATAAGTGGTGCTTACGAGTGGCGTACCATCCGGATTTTTGAAATTAGCATAGTCTGCGTTGCCATTCCAAAGTGGGCTGGCGGCCAGTAACAGCGCTTCTACTTTATAGGCCTTCGCAACACCGCTGGTGATCCTTCCGAACTCTGTACCGCCTGGAACGCTTGCGTCCAGGTCAGCAGCCGCTTTGTCCAGTTCACTAACGATATAGTTGATACAGGTATCTATGTGAGAACGCTTGAACTGTAATTGGTCAGCCGGCGTGTTGATATCGATCGGCGCTTCACCCAACAGGATTACCGGGCCATAAATCTTTACCATGAAGAAGTAAAACATAGCACGCAGTGCACGCGCTTCAGCTTTATATTGTTTTTTAAAGCCGTCATTTACTTCAACCGAATTTGCGTTGTCAATGTTCTGTACAAAATAGGAAGCATTACGGATCGCTTTATAATAATTAGTCCAGTAGGTTTCTACTTCACCATCAGTGCTCGCCCATGCACCGGTATTCATATTATTGGTATAGTTAAACGACCAGGTATACTTGGATTCGTCTGAGGCCGCGTACCAGGCGCCTGAGTTCTGATTGCCTGTAAAACGCTGTTGCAGTTCATTAGGCAAGGAGAAATAGATATTCGCGAGGAAATTATCCGTGTTCGTTTTAGACTTGAAGATGTCGTCAATGGTGAGGATATCGTCAGGCACCTGATCAAGATATTTGTTACAGGCGGTGATACCCAATGCCAGTACGGCGGATAATATTAAAAAGACTTTTTTCATGTACGAGTGTTTGACTTTGTCACATATCCCGCTATGTGTATAACGGGTCATTCAAAACCTGTTTTAGAAGTTGGCCTGCAGACCGAAGTTGATAGACCTGGTGTTTGGATAGTTGGTACCGTTGCTGGTATTCAGCTCAGGATCCCACAGTTTGAATTTGCTCCAGTAGAACAGGTTCAGACCCTGTACGTACAGGCGGGCATTTTTGATATGTGCCCTTTTCATCAGACCCTTTGGCAGGTTATATCCGAAATCAGCAGTTTTGAGACGCAGGAAGCTGATATCTTTTACCCACCAGCTGGACTCCTGTGAGTTATTTTTGTTGGCTGCGTTACCATATGCCAGACGAGGATAGAATGCATGCGGATTAGGATTGTCTTCTGTCCATCTGTCTTCTGCTATTGCAAACAGGTTACTTCTTTCAGGACCAGTGCTGTTGTTGAAAGGAATAATACCATCGCCACCCAGCATCCTGTCTGCGCCGGCAACACCCTGGAAGAATGCACCGATGTAGAAGTTTTTCCAGGTCAGGTTCAGACCGAAGCCATATACAGTAGTAGGAACGTCGCCATTACCGATACGTTTTTTATCATTTGCGGTGATAACGCCATCGCCATTCAGATCCGCATATTTGATATCACCAGGATGAACTGTACCGAATATAGACTGGTTTGCGTGCTTGTCTATATCTGCCTGATCAGTAAACAGACCTTCTGCTACATAACCGAAAGTAGCGTTGTAGTTGGTCCCACGAGTGTCCATATAATCATATGGCTGTTTAGGCTGATCATTTTCGATCACTTTATCTCTGTTGTATGTAAAGGTAGCGCGACCATCCAGTGTCATGTTTTTAGCGATCTTGACAGGTGACATTTCGATCGTTGCATCAATACCTTTGTTCTGGATGATACCGAGGTTACCCCAAGGGCGGGAGTTCAGCCCCACGAAAGAGGACAATGATTCTCTCTGCAGGAATACGCCGGAACGTCTTTCTTTAAAGAGGTCAGCAGTAACGGAGAGATGTTCGTTCAGTGTTTTGAATTCGATACCGAGGTCCTGTTTGTGAGAAGTAGCCCAGGTTACATTGGAACCATAGTCAGTGATCACAATACTATGTCTCGAGAAAGAGTTACTGTTTTTACCAAAGTCCAGACCCAGATCCTGTGGATTACCATTTGCATCCAGCGGATCGTAGGCAACCAGTGTCAGGTAACCGAAACGACGACCGCCATTACCTCCATCACCCACTTTACCATCAGAATAACGGATCTTCAGGAACTGTATGCTGCTTTTTGCACCTTCAAAGAAGTCTTCATTAGACACTACCCAACCCACACCAAAAGATGGGAAGAAACCGAATCTTTTGGATGGTGCGAAGTTCTCAGAACCATTGTAACCAAAGTTTACCTCAGCGAAGTATTTCTCATCGTAAGAGTAAGTACCCCTTCCTGCAAGACCCAGGCTACGGTATGGAATGGAACCTGTCAGGTCATTAGCAAATGCCTCTGTACGTTCACGCTGGTTATAGAGCATCATCGCAGTCAGGTGGCCTTTCTTACCAATGTTTCTGTCATAGTTCACTGCACCTTCCAGGTAGAACTGTCGTCTGCCGCCGTTTGTACGACCATATTGCAGTTCATCGTTACCATTGGAGATCAGGTTCAGGTTAATACTGCCGTCAGCATTGTAAGGACGTACCTTGTTGATCAGGTATCCACTTCTATCACGGAAGCGGCTAATCTGGTGGTTATTGAATACGTCAAATGAGAACAGGGCATAAGCGGATAAACCAGGTGTGATTTCGGACAGATCCTGGGAAATACGCGCGTTGGAATATACCTGGTTGTTAAATGTATTTTTGAAACCGGTCTGTGTAACCTGTGCATACGGGTTAGGCTGTGCACCTTGTGAGTTCACGCTAGGTACCAGGTTGCCCGGGTACATGATCGGATAGAGCACCGGGTTAGTCTGCATTACATTTCTGAATGCATCTTCCGGATTAACGTTTGGTGTGTTCACGGAACTAATATAACCCTGGATACCGAGATCGAATTTGGTGGTCTTGGTCCAGTTCATATTAGTGTTAGAGGTGAAGTTATAGCGTTTGAAACGGGTAGATGCGTCATAGGTCTGTGATTTGTCCGTTCTCAGTAAGCTGGACTCGTCATAATAACCCAGGGACACATAGTAAGTTGCATTGTCGGAACCGCCACGTGCGCTGAAGTTAGCACGTCTGTTTGTGCTTACATCTTTGAAGAGCGCATCCAGCCAGTCTACATTCGGATACAGATAAGGATCCTGTTTCAGAATGGTTGCATTGATTGTATTATTGGAGTACTCTGGAGCAAGGCCGGTATTACGCTGCGCCTCATTACGAAGCATCATGTACATTACGCCATCAGTCAGTTCCGGCCTTTTGGTAAAGGACGTCACACCCTGGTTGTAATTGGCCATCAGGCTGGACTTACCTGAAGTTCCTTTTTTAGTGGTGATGATGATAACACCGTTCGCACCTGCCACACCATATACTGCAGTAGCAGCAGCGTCTTTCAGTACAGTGAAGGATGCAATGTCTTCAGGATCGAATGAGTTAATGTCACGTCCCTGAACACCATCCACTACAACGAGCGGTGATGCACTGTTGCCTGAGCCATTAAAAGTAGAAATACCACGGATCCATAGATCTGCGCCATTGGATCCAGGTAAGCCGGAACGCTGAACACCAACAACACCCGCAAGACGACCAGCCAGTGCCGCACTCAGGTTAGCTACAGGCTGTTTCAGGTCTTCCATTTTAACGGTAGACTGCGCACCCACGAGACTGATCTTTTTCTGCTGACCGAAACCTACGACAACCACCTCATTCAGGGAACTGTTGGTAGCTTTCATTGTAATATCAAAGTCGATCGTTGTTTTAATCACAAATTGAAATGGTTCAAATCCCACGAGGCGGGCTACCAGGGTATCACCCCTTTTTGCGCCAATAGAGAAATGTCCCTTATCATCAGTAGGAACACCCGATTTGGACGTCTGATTGATGATCATCACCCCAGGCATCGCAGCTCTCAGTTCATCCTTTACGTTACCAGTGATGGTGATTTTTTCGGCTTGTTGTGCGACAACCGCCGTAGTGACAAATATTCCCGACAGGCATAGGCTGCCCATCGCAAGAGACTTTCTTAGATTTCCAAGCATAGTTGCTTTGTTTGGTTGAATTATGGAAATATTAGCAGCGTCGTACTGTCAATGATGGACCGTTGACAATACAGCGTTTAATGTTTTTATTGTTTAGGTCTTTTTATTAAACGCCATTCAGCCATCTGAAAGAGACCGCTGGTACCACCTTTTAAGGCAGAGATAGCAAGACGGTAGTACTTGTATGAGTCGGCATTGGTATATTCGAAACGAATAGTTTGCTTTCTTTCCGTAAATGCCTGATCGGTTTTGCTGTCAAGTTCTTTCCATTCAGTCAGATCATTTGATCCGAGTATTTTCCAGTTTTTAGGATCTCTTCCGTCAGCGTCGTTGGCAGAAGTGAATGTATACGCATCTACTCTTTCAGGAGCATCGAATTCCAGCTGGATATAGAATGTTGGCTCAAACGAGAAAATGAGGAATTTAGAGCTAAGATCATTATCTATTAATTTTCTTGATCCTTCACCGGCATTTGGTCCACCTGTGTTTTCAATGCTCACGGTCATACCAATGTTACCATCAGTTACGTCCATTTCAACTTCAGGATCAGGAGGCAGTAATTCATAGATACGTTCTTTCTTTTTGTCGCATCCTGCGAGAACCGCCATTATCAGCGCCAGGATGACCAGTGCTTTAATGTTGGTTAGTTTGTAAATCTTCATGTTCATATCGATTTTGGCTTGAATTGCATTGTTGTTATAGCTCATTCGCTATGGTGTATAAAAATCCCCTTCCGTTCCAGTCGCTTTTGTTAAAAACGACTGGGCAGACGTTAGCCGGTCTCCTTTTGTATCAGAGAAGCCTACAAGAAAGAATAATTAAGCATTACTGCCTGGTTCCCTTAAAAGTATAAGATGACAACTTACTTCCCCCATTTATTGGCTGATTATTATTTTATAACGACGAACTAGCTATTCCTCTAGGGATAGAATCAGTTAACCGGCATAGGGCTGATAACTGCTATCTTTTTACATACATTGATTTTGGTCTCTCCTTTAACTCTCTCTCACAACTTAGAATTCTCACAGCCATAGTACGAGGGATCATTTTTATGATCTGCATTACTTAGTATCAACGGTTTCGGTAATGTTAATCAGCGTATTTTTCCCGACCCTATAAAAATAGTAGGATTTGTTTTCCAAACCTGTTAACAGATTTTAACAGAATGTTAACGGAGTTTTAATTGATTTCTAATAATACTGTTTATCAGTTTGTTACGTATTAGCTGAGCACTCTTTTTTGTTAAAAAAAAATTAAAATGAGAATAAAAACGTGAATGGATACAATAAAAAAACCGGCACTTTAATATAACCTTCCAGGTTACATCAGTGCCGGTAATAATACGCTTAATTCAGTAGGAGTTCTTTTATACAGGGCGTAACATGCTTTGTATACGGGCTTCGCTGGTAACGACCTTCGCTTTCAGATCACTGAGAATAGAATATAAACCGAAATAGGTCCGGTTCACATATAAGGAGTGTCGCGACCCTCTCGCTACTTTAGAATCTCTTACTTCTTTCAGATTGTACAGGTAATCCATGTATGCGTAGATCTCTGCAAAATACGTTTCGTCCCCGAAATCAAATTCCTGCTGCGTAAAAGGAAGCGTCAGCATATCAATCATTTTCTGGAAGAGTCCTGAGAAGAATACAATTTCCTTCTCCGTGTCATTCGGATGGATCATCTCCAGGTTCAGGTAGATTTCCTTCCGTCTGGCTTCATCTTTCAGCACTTCTTTATCAACCAGCAGGAAGTAGTTGGTATAGAAGTCCTCAGGAATTTCTTTGATACAACCAAAGTCGAATACGCCGACAGTACCATCTTCCCGCATCAGGAAATTGCCTGGATGAGGGTCGGCATGTACTTTCTTTAATGCATGTACCTGGAACTGATAGAAATCCCACAGGGCTTGTCCGATCTGGTTCCTGGCCTCCTGTGAAGGATTGCGTTCCAGGAATTCTTTCAGGTGGAAGCCTTTCAGCCAGTCCATCGTAATGATCCTGTCACTTGACAGTTCCGGGTAATACACCGGAAATACCAGGTTGGGAATATGTGCGCACTGGGCAGATACTTCCATTGAGCGTCGCAGCTCCAGTTTATAATCTGTTTCTTCCAGCAGTTTGCCTTCGATCTCCTCAAAATACTTATCCATGTCCACTTCATTCATCCCTACAATGCGGATGGCGAAAGGCTTCACAATGCGGAGATCGGACTTTACGCTGTTAGCAACACCAGGATACTGGATCTTTACAGCCAGGTCTTTCTCCCATTTTACTGCTTTGTGTACCTGTCCGATAGAGGCTGCATTGGATGCCTGCATCTCGAACTTATCGTACAATTGTCCGGGTGTTTTACCCAGTGTTTTGACAAATGTATTGATGACCAGCGGACCGGAAAGAGGAGGGGCACTGTACTGTGACATGGCAAAGCGTTCTGTATAGGCTTTGGGAAGCATTCCCTTGTCCATACTGAGCATCTGCGCCACCTTCAGCGCACTTCCTTTCAGATTGCTGAGTGTATCGTAAATGTCCTCCGCATTGTCGGCGTGCAGTTCTTCTCTGCTGGTGGAGGGATCTATGAGTTTCTTTGTATAGTGTTTGAGATAGTTGGTACCTACTTTTAATCCAGTTGTAACAAATTTGCTGGCACGTTCAACTTTTCCGGTAGGGATGTTAGTCTGTTCTTTCATCACAATGTTATTTCCTTGCAAACATGAATTTTCCGAAGTCCAGGATGCTGTCAAGTGTATTGGAGCTGATCAGCTGAAAGCTGAGGTTAACGGCTTTTTCTATGGCGGCATCTGTCATTTCGAAGCGTTCACTGTCATCTTTTGTCCAGTAGCGTAGTACAAACAGCGCCTGTACCCAGAAGCCATGTACATACTGATCGGAAATATACTTACGTTCCTTGATTTCACCGGTCTGATAGCCTTCCTTGATCAGGTCGCGGATGTAATCGTAAAACGCGATCCGGAAGGATTCCAGTTTGTCCAGGTGCAGACCGGGCACCAGGTATTGTTCTTTTTGCTGAAGAATATAGCTCCTGTTTTCTCGTAATTGCTGTACCCACAGGAAGTAGAAGGTCAGGAGTTTTTCCCGGGCGGAATAGTTCCGGTAAATTTCATCTTCTTTCAGTTTGTCCAGTGTTTCCTCAAAGAAAGAACACCAGATGTCTTTTTCCAGTGAATCGAATGAGGAATAGCTGTCGTAAAAGGTAATTTCAGTTATATCCAACTGTTGACAAAAGGCGTATACGGAAACAGGTCTTTTACCATTTTCCAGCCAGTATGTTTTATAAGCGTCGCGTATGAGTTTTTTATCCATGATCCAGGGTTTGGCGTGTAAGTAAAAACATGACAAGGGTGACGCGGGTAAAACGTCACCAGCTATAACAAATTTACGCCACAAACGCCGGATTAATATCAATCTCCGGCATCTGACTGTTAATAAATCCCTAAATTGATTCAGCCCGGACGATGACCGGTTTCTGCCACGGTAATCCTGCCTTTATCATCTACCAGCACCACGGTTCCCGGATCGCCTGCCGGCAGGATAAATCTGACAGGAGCGGCCGTTTTCAGTTCCCGGACGATCCGACCGCCTTTACCAGGGATAAATTCATAAACCTGTGCGCCGGAACGGTCTGACGCCATGACCAGGAGGCTTTCCGATACCAGTTGCCAGGGGCGGGTATGCGATCCGGGAGTGAAATGCTCTGTCATCTTCCTCAATCCTCCACTGTCTTCCCTGATGAACAGGCAGCCCCTTTCCGTTGACACTACGATCGTTGTGCTGATAGAATGCTGAAAAATGGTCATATTGTCTATAGCTGCATCCATTTTCAATATAGCGGTACCGCCCAGGCTTTCGATCCTGAACAGATATTCCTTGTGATACAGGTAGAAAGGATCATTACCATAGATCTGAAGTGGCGTTGCTCCTTTGGGCAATATGACAGGCAAGTTGGTCTCCTCATTGAAACATTTGGTAAGCACTCTTTCCCCTTCCATATTGTCATCCTGGAGATGGAGTTCTCCGCTGTGTTTATCGGCAATAAAGAGCACCGGTTGGCTATCCAGATCATTTGTCACGCCCACCAGTTGCTCTTCCACAGAATAGTCGGTGGTATCCAATCTGATATTGCTCTGAAAAGGGTTAATCAGTGGTAATTCAGGCGCCCCGATATCGATGACTCCCCAGTTTGTTTTCAGGAACATGGTCAGCTGGCGATGACGCATATTGCCTGTGACCGGGAAATAGGGCTGAAGCGTGACCGGTCTTTTAAGTCTGACCTGCTCTGCCAGGTGCGGGCTTTCCCAGGAATAGTATTTCTGCTGTCCCTTTAGGGTCATGCGCAGTACAAAGACGCGGGTTGATAATATGCCCACGAATATGAGCTGTTGCATGGATGCTGTTGCGCCATACCATTCGATATCTTCCCGCAACCGGAAACCCTGCTCTGTTTTTATGCTGGCATCCGGATATTTCAGCCGGTTGTGATAGCGTTCGATATCCTGGGAGAGCTGTTTATCTTCCGGCAGCACCCTTTTCAGGAGGTTCAGTTTGCTGATATCGCCCCGTTCTATCTGTGGACTGATGATCTCATAAGTAATCTGGGTGGTGGTATTTCCGGCCTGCTCATCCATTTGTTCCCGGAAGTCGAGTAAAACGGACAGGAAGAGGTCGTATCGTTGCTGTGGCGTTTTCTCTGTATATATAGTGGCTATTTTCGCCGCCATTGTTGTTTTATCGAGCAGGTTATTGATTTCCAGGTACTTAATCAGGCAGTTTTTACCGCTGTAGTCATTTTGCCAGCCACGTACCAGTATATCGCTGGCGGCGGCGGTGTCATCTGCTTTTTCATGGAGGATACGTGCAGCTCCCAGATAGTCCCGTTTACTAAGGGATTGTTCAACAGCGAGGTGATAGTATTCAAGCGCGCTTTCACGCCGGGAAAGCTGCATCAGCAGATCGCCTGTTTTCTCAAATTTCTTTTGTTCCTTATAGATCTTAATCGCTTCCAGCAGGATTCCACCCTGTTCGTAACACCTGGCTGCTTCTAATGGCTGGTTGAGATGATTTTGGTAGAGTATGGCAGCTTCATGAAAGAACTTACCTTCTTCCAGCAATCTTGCTGCCTGCCAGAGATCATTGAAGAGGTGGGCATAGATATAGGCTGCCTGCCGGTAATCGCCATCCTGTATAGCTTTCTGTGCCTGTTCCAGGTATTTTTTTCTCAGTAATTCTCCATGGTCCCGGCTAGTCTGCCATCCGTCTACGGCGCCGTTGCTGAACAGGCCACCCAGACTGAAATTTGTGGTATGCGCACTTAAACGGTCAGATGGCGGCGCGGCGCCTCTACCGGATGCATTGTCCTGCAGGGGAATGGCGTATTTCAATGCTTCCCGTGGATTTGTTTCAAATAGTTTCAGCAGGCGTTCCAGTTCACGGTCCCTTTTTGCCTGTATGTCCTGCATCATTTTTTCAAGCCCCCTTTGTATATAAGATCCACCTGTGCCAGCGCTATTTCCTCCGCTCAAGGAGCCGGTTCTGCGGCCGAAGGAAAAAAGGCTCATAACACCTGCTAATATTTTAAACAGCAAGCCTCCACGGAAAAATGATGGTGGCTGAGGGGCGCCTTCGGGATATTCTTCTGGCGGAAGACCCGAAGAAATGGAGCCATCATCCTCCGGTAACTCATACAAGGGTCTGGGCGTTTCTCCATTCCCCAATAAATCACTGAGATTGGCCATTGTAGCGACCTGTGTAATACCGATATTCGTCAGTCTTGCTGTCGGCGGCATACCAGGATGTGCATGGTCCCAGGAGCGGGAGAGGAATTCGCCTGCGCTTACCAATGCAGACAATCTTATTTCATCCCGCGTTTCAAAGCCGACAAAGCCGATAGCAGGATGTAATATCTGCCGGTGCCAGATCAACAGGTCTTTCATTTCTACCGGAGAAATGGCAGGTGTGATCTGCGCATTGACGGGAATAAACAAGTTCCCGTTAATGACGGTATAAGGATGACGTATTTTTTCGGGAGAGGGGAGCTGGTTGTTGAAAATGACCAGCAATCCGCCCGCTTCTTCTGTGTTTTTGTGTTCCGGTAAGAGAAATCCGGAGAGCCCTGTCAGTGGGATCTGCCATTCATTCATTTCACGGAACCATTCCTCCGACGTATTGCCGCGCAGGAAAGCAGCGCCTGTGTTGTGCAGGGTCTGTGCATCATATTGCAGCTGCAGTACCATATTTCTGGATTATGTGTATGAACGGTCTGATATATTTCTGATGGAAGGCCATTACCTCTACTACTTTCGCGTCATCTGGTCTTAAATATGGATGTCCGCAGATATCCCCATTGGATGCCCAGCAGGCAATACCGACGTTTACCATTACCGGCAACGCTATTTCCGGCAGCGATTTGTTTGAGCTACGGAGATAGAGCATATGTCGTACTGTGTCAAACCATGCCTCGCTCCCGTCTGGCCAGCGGTAGCGAAACAAGGGTTGCCGCAGGTCTTTTATTTTAAGCTTTTGTGCGGTGCTGACGATGTTGTGTACAGGTAAGGGTTCCGTAACAGGAATCAGTTCTACTTTTTGTTGACTGAAGACTAATTCATGTCTGTTGATCACAAAGTTTCCCTTGTCATTAATGGAGATATGTTTCACCTTACTCAACATGTCATATCTCGCTGCACTGGTACTATTAGTGCGGGTTGTCTTTAAGGTCTCTGTGCGAAGTCGATCGATATCTTCTGTTGTCAGAGAAGGAACTACGTTTGTCAGTTCTCCGCTATATACGTCGAGTATACATATGCCATTGGCCGTTTCAAAAATGAAAGCTTTGTCAGTAATACTGAATATGGTCCTGTGTATCTTAGCAACCGTTTTTTCTTTCAGTTTATTCGTTACTGCCTTTGTTGATAACTGCCTTGTGGTTTTATCGAAATGACAGACGATAAACTCCTGCGAATGTCTGTCCCTGAACTGGATAAAAAAGTTTTTTTCATCATGTCCGTAGTTGTAAACGGACATGTAGGCTTCGGGAAACAGGGACATTATTTCCAGTGCACCTTTATGTTCATTCTGCCAGTATACAAACTGTCGCTGGTCTGTGATACAGATGCCGGCATGTTCTGTAGAGGCAATGCCGTTATAGCCATAACCACGTCTTGCCGGCAGCAGCAGGGGAAAGGGCAACTGTTCCAGAAACCGGGGAATGTCGAGGATAGTAGGGGCGCCTCTGAAACCATGTCTGGCCCCTTGTTTTTTAGTGCGTGGCACAGGTTGTTGCATATTGATACAGGCCCTGCTGACTAACTTCCGGTGGCCGGAGAGATACCGGTATAATTGAACGGTCGCGTCCCGGTTGACCGTTACAAGGAATCCATTGTGTGGGCGCAGGGTGACGAATGCCTGTTGAAAGAGCGTTTCATGGAATAATTCTTCGCTGGTGATCAGGAAAAATTCCTGGTTACTATTGAGTGTATGCAACTCATTGAAAGCGAATAATGCATTGGCACTGCGCAATGCCGGAGAAAGCAGGTGCATGGCCTTTACGATATCATTTTTGTTGGTCAGATCGATGGCAGTGCTTTGATCTCCAGCCAGGGCATAACTTGTGATGGTCGCCTGCTGTTTCTTGTCCATGATGCAGGCCAGCGCGGTGGAGATCGCCAGCATATGCGGCGTTCCCCACATTTTTATACTGGTATCGATCAGTATAAAACGATGTGTATGCATTTTGTCCGGTATTTCTTCCCGGCGAAGGTATAAGGCTTCATTGTTGGCCAGTCTTGCCATCAGCACATCATCTTCATTGGCAAGCTCACTGAGCAGCAGTTTGTCGATAGCGCCCTTATTGGTAATATCTGACACTCCACCGATCGTCATATCACCGGCACGATTTGTATGCATCGGCAGGTGAATAGCGGCCATCAGTTGTTGGGTCAGTAATGCTATATACGCTGTACGTTCATCTTCTGTCAGTTCCTGCAAGAGGTCTTTTTCACCCGCTTGTGCGGGTAATGGCAGTTCTTCCGGCATCTCTATCGGTGCCGGAGCAGGTGGTGGTGCAGGCGGTGTTTTGATAAGTGCTTCCAGTTCCTGTTCAAGTACATCGGTATAAGGGTACTTTTGCAGGATCCGGGACATGACACGCAGGTCATCGCCTGCCTGTTTGTTTGACCAGTTATTGTCGTCTATCCGTGGCGCACAGTAATCTTCCGGCGGCAGTTGCCGGAAGATGGCCAGCATTTCCTTTCCCCAGCCATTTGCCAGTGCAAGCGGGATCTGTCCGAAAAGGCAATTGAAGAGTATTGTACGTTTACCCTCTTGCCAGTATTGCCGGGACAGCGGATACAGGAGGTCGACGAATGAATGCAGGGTATTGGTATCCCGGGGTAAGTCTTCCGGGCTGGAGCGGTATAACCAGCTCTCGGGATTGATCATGGCACGCCATAATTCCTGCTTCAATATCTCCGGTGTTATCCCTTCTTTTGACTGCCGATCCATTTTCCCGATCATCAGAATAATCAGTAAAACAGATAAGGGCGGCGTTGTTATATATTCCGGTGACAGGTGGTTAATCAATTCTTCTTTGAAACAGATTGTTTGGCCTCTGGCAAATTCTATAACAGTGCCTTCTTCTGTCCAGTGCCAGAAATAATCTTTTGGGGCACTGAAACAGGCGATGGTTTTATCGTGCAGATTTTCCATTAAAATACGTTGGTGAGGCGGATGGCGCTTCTGGTAGCATGTACAAAACAATTCATTGGAATGCGTTCCCACTGTCCATCCGGATGAAACAATATCATGGCACCTTTATCTGCGGCAAACTGCTCTGCAATGAATGCGCCTGCAGCCAGCGGATTGAAATCGTAACCAGCTGGTAGTAACAGGTTGTTCCTGAGTACGAATGCCTTTCCTGGCAGGGAAGGCATTGGTGCGCCGATGACCAGCACTTCTTCAGATGCACATACTGCAAAACTGAGTTCCTGTAATCTGACCAGCGGGGCATAGTCTGCGTATGCTTTCCAGTGGGCCAGATCAGTAATGATTGCGGCTGGTTCTGTAGTTTGTGCAGCAGGAGCCAGCTTTACGGTGAATGTCCGCCGGGTCTTTCCCGGTAAGGCGGAAACGGGCAGTTCTACTGTGAGAAAAGATGTCAGGGCTTCCCAGGTCATTCTTTTCAGGATATCATGCGGTGTTTGTTTGCCTGGAAGGAATAGCCGTCCTTCGAAATCCGCCAGGTAAGTATGCAGTACAGGCAACTTACGCAGCCGGATATCCGTGCTTTCCACCGGAATGCCTCTTACCCAGATTTCGTCTCCGGATAGTGCTACCAGCAAGTCTGGCCAGGTACGTATGCTCCCCAGGGTTTCCAGTTGTGCCAGGGGAAGCACGATGATCATTTCTTTCATGCTGATTGCATTATCTTCTTCCAGAGCGCATCAACAGGGACGAGTACATAGTTGCGTTGTGTGGTATTGCTGATCCATTCGCAACGACTGTTGATGCTGCGTAGTCTGTCTTTGATCTGTGCGCGGATGGCTGCTGTTGTTTCCGGATGGTCCCATTGCTGTTGCAATTGTTCTACTTCGCGGTATAGTGCATCTGCATCCGGCGTGCTGCTGTTGTCAGCGCGCGGATGTTCCTGTGGATGGTGTGCTCCTTTTGCAATTACAGCATTTACGATACCGGCAATGATCTCGATCTGTTCTTCTGTATCCCAGATATAACGCAGTATCCACAGATCGGAGAGGATGGCTTTATCCCTTTTGCAGAGCAGGGCGCTGGCGGCCACGAGGCGTTGCAGTTTTACGGCACGTCTGTCAGAGATCTGTACGCCTGCATTCCTGAGTTGCTGCACCAGGGAGATGTATTCCGGTCTTACACCGTTGAGATCAATGGTAGTATTGAGGTGCTGTAATGCGCGGAGTTCATCGGCAGCGATTCCTCCATGGATATGTCCGGATTGTTGTTCCAGTCCCCATCCAGCCTGTAGCACGCTATCCAGCATTACCGGATCTACGTTGCTACAGCGTACCCTGATCAGGAACCTGTCAAAGAGGGCCTGTAATGCCTCGTCTTCCGGCAGGTGGTTGCTGGCGCCGATGAAGGTCAGCGTCGGCAGTATGCGGGTTTCTTTTGCTCTACGGAATATTTTTTCGTTCAGCGCCATCAGCAAACTGTTTAGGATGGCACTGTTTGCGTTGAGTAATTCATCCAGGAATACCAGTGATGCTTCGGGGAGCATTCCTTCTGTATTGGTTACCAGGTCGCCGTCACGCAGTTTGCGGATGTCGAATGGTCCGAACAGTTCATTAGGTTCGGTAAAGCGGGTCAGCAGGTATTCAAATGTCTTCAGGTCCAGCTGGCGTGCCAGTTCGCGTACCAGTGCACTTTTGGCGGTACCCGGAGGGCCGAACAGAAAAAGATTTTCTCTTCCCGCCAGACAAATCCCCATCAGGTCAATAATATCATCTTTTCCTACGAATGTGCCTTTCATGTGTTGAAGTACATCATTCAGCTTGTCTATCAGTGGTGATTCAGAGGTCAATGGTTCCATGTTGTTGTTATGAAGCGGTAAGGTCAATTTTAAATTGTGGCCAGAACTGTGCGATGTGCATACCAAGGGCTTCTACCACCAGTGGGAGGCATAGCGGATGCTGGCATTTCTCATAATCTTTTGCCAGGATAATCCGGTCGATGTAAGTGCTTTTCAGCGAGGGATGTTCCAGTATGCTAGACAATCCTTCGGTGGAGACTTCAGGAATGGTGGCGGCGGACAGGGGCCATTGTGCAGCCAGTACGACGAGTATTTTTACCAGCGGGTCTTCCGGGGAGATTCCTTTTGCGAGCAGGAATATGTCCGGTAGGTACCGCAGACAAAGATCTGCGGAATAAATAGCCGCAGGCGTTTGTTCGCCGTCAAAAGGAGGCAGATAATGCTTTAATTCAGCCGCTTCCAGGTGTCGTAGGAGCAGGAACTGGATGGTCCTGTACAGATAAGCGGCAGCCCAGAGGGCGGCTTTTTCATTATAGGGGGGCGCCTGTCCCGGCATGTCGTTGATATCGTCGGTATAGTATTGTTGGAGGTGTATCCGTGCCAGCCGAATCTCTTCCTCGTCAAAATCCTGCAGCACATGAGCAACCCTTACTTCTCCCTTGTTAATGAGCGATGATATGAATTCACTTAGTGTCATTGTCTTAATGTGTTGGCGCAGGTGGTATACGGGCAAGATAAGGACTTATAGAATTATATACAAATATATTGATATATGGATGGCTGATATATAGGGTGCCGGCATTATCTTCCTGAAAAAAGACTTAAAAATGATGACTGGATTGTTATTTGTGATATCTATTTTTAATTTAGGGAATTAAATTAAAGAGATCATGTACAAGAAAACGTTAACAACAGCTGCTGCTGTTGTGCTCTCAGCCACGTTATTTGCGCAGTCGAAGCCTGAAGACACGGAAGTATGGGAACCGGTTCCAACAGTTGTTACACCCGGTAAAACAACCACAGATGCGCCATCAGATGCGATTGTATTATTCGACGGCAAAAGCCTGGACCAGTGGGTGTCCGTAAATAAACCGGATCAGCCGGTAACCTGGAAAGTAGCGGGTGGTATCTTCACTGTAGATAAGACATCCGGTAACATCCAGACAAAAAGGTCTTTCACGAACTATCAGTTGCATGTTGAATGGCGTGTGCCTAAAAATATAACCGGTACCGGACAGGGCAGGGGTAACAGCGGTCTGTTCCTGGCGTCTACAGGTGCTGGAGATGATGGTTATGAGTTGCAGATCCTCGACAACTTCAACAACAAGACATATGTAAACGGTCAGGCAGCCAGTATTTATAAGCAAACTGCTCCGCTGGTGAACCCTAACCGTAAACCAGGTGAGTGGCAGACTTATGACATCATCTGGACGGCTCCCCGTTTCAACAGCGATGGTTCTTTACAGTCACCTGCCCGTGTAACCGTATTCTTTAACGGTGTACTCGTACAGAACAATACTGAACTGCTCGGACCTACCAAATACATCGGTAAAGCTTCTTATGATAAAGCACATGGCGCCTGCCCGATCAAATTGCAGTCCCATGGCGATAAGAGTGAGCCGCTGAGCTTCAGAAATATCTGGATCAGAGAATTATAGTCTGTTACAGACGGCCGCAATCCCGTATTGCAGCAGTAAATCGCTTTCGCCGGCCGGCGAAAGCGATTTTTTATTTCACCCCTCTCTTTTACAGCTTCCCCCTTATTTTTTTATACATTTAGCACAGTTGCAGTTCATTTGCAGCTATGAATGAGCCAATGGGAAGAATGTTATACATCTATAGTTCCCTGTTTATTGCCATTGCACTGAATATTGCCCGTTTGCTTGCCTTAAAGGAAGACAGCGTTATGGCGAGATACATGCATTTCGATACCGGGGAATGGTTGTTTCAGACGGGGGCCAGTTTCCTGTTTTGTCTGCTGGTATTCCTATTGGCAGCACACAATTTTCAGGGGCCATTCCGCAAATGGACATGGGGCCGGGAAGGTCGCACCGTTTTATTGCTGCTGCTGTTATTTTTTTGCTTTACGGCGATCTGTATCGGGATACAAAGGCGTGTATTCGGACAGGGCTTATTGCCGGGTAACGGCATCGGCATGAAATTCATGTTGATTCTCATACTAGCAGGTATTGAACTGAAAATTGTGAATATCCTTCGTATGGCAAGATTCAGCGAACTGGAAAACGTTCGTCTGCGTAACGCGCATCTCAAAACGGAACTGGAACTGCTGAAAGGTCAGTTACAGCCGCATTTCTTTTTTAATGCGCTGAGCAGTCTTTCGGGTGTGGTGAGGGAAGATCCGGCAAAGGCCCAGTATTACATTAACCAGCTATCCAGGGTATTCCGTTATTCTCTACAGCGTGAGGATGATCACCTGGTGTCGCTGAAAGAAGAACTGGACGCGGTACGCGCCTATGCAGCATTGTTGAAGATGCGGCATGAGGCAGGTTTTGAACTGATCATCGATATTCCCGATACGCTGCTGACAGATAAACTACCACATATGTCGCTGCAACCGCTGATGGAAAATGCCCTGAAGCACAATGTTGTGACGGTTGGGAGTCCTTTGCTGGTCATCATTACGGCAGAAAAGAACGGAAACAGTACCTGTCTGCTTGTCCGTAATAATCTGCAACCTTTATCATTTTACCCGCCAGGTACGGGTATCGGGTTATCAAATCTGAATGAGCGTTACCGGATATTACTAGAGAAAGAAATCAGTATTAATAAAACGGCAGCTGATTTTATTGTAAAACTACCATTGAAATAATATGTCCTTACGTGTCGCGATCATAGAAGACGAACCGGCCACCGCCCGCAACCTGCGTTATATGATACAGGATGTGGCGCCGGATAGTGAAATACTGGCCATATTGAGTGGTGTGGGAGAGGCGGTGGAATGGCTGCAAAGCCATATGCAGCAGTGTGACTTGTTGCTGATGGATATCCGGCTGGGGGATGGACTTTCTTTTGATATTTTCACAAAGATGGAAGTTACTTTGCCGGTGATCTTTATTACTGCATATGATGATTATGCATTACAGGCATTTAAAGCCAATGGCATCGACTATATTCTGAAACCGGTGGATGAAGATGATCTGAAGCATGCGATCGCAAAATTCAAACGCTTACGTCAGCCACTCACGGATACTACGGGATATGAAGTTCTGCTGAAGATGGCTGCGGGAATGAGGGAAAGCCCGGTAGCCTACAAACAATCCTTTCTCGTGCATAACCGCGATAAGCTATTACCATTAGCCGCAAGTAATATAGCGTGGTTTTACACTGCCAACGAACTGGTATATGCCGGGACCGCAGATAAGAAGGAATTCATTATTGATTTTACACTTGAACAGTTGCAACAGCAGTTGGATCCGGCTATTTTCTTCCGTGCTAACCGGCAGTTTATTGTACAACGTTCCGCTATACAGGAAGTAGATTTCTATTTTAATGGTCGTTTGTTACTGAAGGTGAATCCTCCGGCAAGAGAGCAGATTCTGATCAGTAAAGCGAGGGGTGGAGAGTTTAAGAACTGGATGAATATATGAGGAAATTAAGAATTAAGAATTAGGAATTAAGAATTAGCGTGAATGGGCTGATTTGAAGGGAATTGGAAGAGGTGAGAAAGAGAATAAATTGCGAATTAATGATGTTTGGGAGTTTGAAAGGGCATTTCCTTGTAATTGCTAATTCTAAATGAATTATGAATTAGGTGTTTTAAGTAGTAAAAAAGAGCATGTTTTTTATCAGTGCTCTTTATTCCATATTGATTATCAGGAGAAAGTTTTATCACAATTGTCATGGGAACAATAGAATTGTAAAATATCCGTTTATATTATGATTTAAGATTATATTATTATAGATTTGTGAGGACAAGGAACCTGTAGCAAGCATTATCGTGAATGTAAAAGAAGCATCAATCATTAATATATCATCAACATTAAATTCCAAAATGTCGCAATCTATGAAAAGACAAAACCTCTCTTTCGCAAAGGGAAAATCTACACTATTGTTCCTGTTGGTAGCTGCCGGTATTGCTGTTGGCGTAACTTCCTGTTCTAAAAAGGATGATGACAAAAACACTCCAGGCGTAACCAGCGAAAATGCGGCTGTAATGGTAACTCAGTCTGTGACTGCACAGGGAGGTCTGACCGATCAGATCTCTTCTGCAACAATGGCTGTAACTAATCTTGAAGCAAGAAAAGCATCCGGTGGTAAACTGAGCGATTTCTGTGGTCAGTCTGAAAAAGATTCTCTAAAACTGGCGGGTGATGGTCAGAATTTCAGCTTTGACTATGCGCTGTACTGGACATATGGTCTGACTTGTCTGCAGGATATTCCTTCTGAGTTCAAATTCGATTATTCTGGTCGTGTTGCACTGGCAATGGAAAAATTCGCTACATCCAGCAAATTCGCTTCTAAATATACAGTGAGAGGTCTGAGCGCAAACAGTGCAAACTGGGAAATTTTCCAGACATATGACGCTACAGGCGATCTGACTTCTAAAACTGCTGAAATTCCTTCTTACTCCAGCGAAATTCACTACGAATCAACTAATATCAAGGTGAATAAAACAAGCCACGAAATTGTTTCCGGTAGCGCTGCTGTAAAGATCACAGGTAAAGACAGCAAAGGTAATGCATTCAGTTACCAGGGTATTATCACTTTCAAAGGTGGAAGAAAAGGTACTTACGTTGTAAACGGCGGTGGTACTTTCGAACTGCAGTGGTAATTATCTGAAAAGATAAAAAGAGAAAACCCGGTTGCTGTAGCGACCGGGTTTTTTTATGTAAGTGTGTATGATCAGATGTACTAGTTATTACCCAATACATTCAAGGCAAATGGTTGTTCCAATACGGGTGTCGGTGTTAATAAACCCTGTGCAACAACCGTATAAATCTTACCTGCTTCCAATACAATGCCCGTGCGGCTGATGGCAGTTTCTCCGCTGCTTGCATTATTTAGTTTCAGTGTGTAGGTTCCTGCTGCCATTTCTTTGAATTCAGTAGCGGTTTTGTAAGCTGTACCGGTGAACAGCAGACTATCATTCACCAGGAAGTTTACAGCAGGTGCATCGCTGCCTGCGTGTACGAAACGGATCTTTGCTTTACCACTGGCAGGTGCGCCCAGGTTATCTTCTGCCAGGATGCCTACGGTTGCATTGCCATCGGTTTCACCGGTCGCAAACAATGAGTAACTACCGCCTTTGAACTTAACAGGTGCAGATAATACCGTATTGCCGGTAGCGGTAGATTTAAAATCAAAAGTAGCATCACCATCCTTTACATTCAGGTAACCGGTAGCTTCGCCATAGCCGACAGCGGAAGCGGTGATCTTGCTGGATCCGTTGAATACATCTACAGATCCTGCGTCAGGTAAAACGTTTACAATTTTGACAGTTGCGTCCGGGTCCACAGTGGAATCATCATCATCTTTGCTGCATGATGTGAAAGTAAATAATCCTGTGAGGGCTAACATGGTTAACAGACCCTTGCTGGCATGATTCAGAGGCGTCATAATTCTGGAGCTTTAAAAATTGAACAATGATTTTACTCCATAAAAACATAAACTGTGCCATTGGAAATATACATGTGCCGTTTTACTGGTATAGTCCGCTGTTTAGTGGCAATTTTACACATCTTGTCCTGTCGTGTATGCTTTTTCTTCCTCAGATTATGTAAGTCTGTTTAACCACATAATTTGCGTATTTTAGCTGACAGTAAGGTATCCCCGTTTCTAATATTCCATATCGTATGAGCATCACAGCAAGTGTAACACAGAAGAATAATATACACGTCTGCGGTAACCAGGACGCAGCGCAAACAATCATCTTCGGCCATGGCTTTGGATCTGACCAGACGGCATTCGGTCCGCTGGTAAAGGCTTTTGAACAGGATTATAAGATTGTGTTGTTTGATAACGTGGGTGGTGGTAAAGCGGATATCGATGCTTTTAATCCTGCCCGTTACAGCAATATGCAGGGGTATGTGACTGACCTTTCGGATATCATTAAATCTTTACAGCTCTCCTGTATTATATATGTAGGGCATTCTGTGAATGGGATGATAGGACTTCTGACTGCGATTAAGCACCCCGATTGTTTTGATAAACTGATCCTGCTGGGTAGTAGTCCGCGATATTTGAATGATCCGACAAGTGGCTACACCGGCGGATTTGATATGGAAGCACTCAATGGTTTGTACAATGCAATGAGTACAAATTATTACGCATGGGCCAGCGGATTCTCCGCACTTGTCATGAGAAATGCCGACCGGCCTCACCTGGCGGAGGCATTTGCCGCATCCTTATCAGAGATCCGTCCGGATATTGCATTGTCAGTAGCAAAGGCTATCTTCGAAATGGATCACCGCGACGATCTGGGTAAATGTAAGGTGCCTTCTCTTGTCATACAGACTTCTGACGACGTAGCGGTACCCCTGATAGTAGGTGATTATCTGGCACAACATATACCCGGCAGTAAGAAAGTAAATGTAACCGCAACAGGACATTTTCCCCATGTGGCAGCGCCCCAGGAAGTGATCAGTGCTATCCGTAATTTTATATGACTACAACCAAACATCGCACATAGTGGTAAGCTGGGAACGAAAAGCATTGACTTTCATCAGTCAGACAAGTGAGTGGGACAGACGGGGAGACATCCGTACCTTTTTATCTTTCGGTATCTCGTTATTGCGTGAGCTGACAGGGGCCTATATGTCTTTGCAACTGGACTTTGAAGACAGCTATACGGCCAGAGTAACGGGCGCAACACCTTCTTATCTCGATGACCTTATCTTCAATCCGGGGCCGATGCATCAGCTGCTGGAAAAATCAGGGCAGCGTCCTCTCTACTGGACACAGATTCCCGAAAAAAACGCATTTGAAGACCTTTTTCAGGCACTTTCCTCAGCAGTAATCATACCAGTCAGGGCGGGCGAAGTAAACGCCTTAATCGTGCTGGGATGGAGTGATATTCATGCCTGTGATTCCTCCTTCCGTGAGTTCATGGACATTGTGCGTACACGGATAGAGGAAGTATGCCGCCATGCACACGTCGAACATACATCAGACAAGGTCATTACCCGTTATACATCTATTCTCAATACTTTATCAGAAGCCCTTGTCTTTATCGGAGGGGATGGTAAATCCGGTTGGATTAATATCGCGGCTGCACAGCTGCTGCAACTGGAACAGCCGGGAGAATATGCCCCTGCGGTCCTGTCAGGAGCGATGGCCACCTTGATCCAGCAGGCATTGAACAAAAGTGAGATTGCCGGACTGGCTATGCAGGCATTTGCATCGCCTGCCAGTCGTGTGGAGCATATGATCTGGAAGATGTCGGACAGGATTTTGGACGCGAGCTGTCTGCCGGTGGAAGGGAAGGGGAAGCTGTGGAAGATAATTAGGAATTAACAATTAGGAATTAGGAATTGAAATGCAGCGGAGATTGGAAGGGATGAGATTAAGATATTAAGAAATTAATTGCTTTTAATAAACAAAAAATGAGCCTGTATCAAAAGTAAGATACAGGCTCTCTTTATTCGGGTACCTGATGGAATCAGGTAGTCATTTAAGTAATTCTAAGGATGTTCATTTATTTTCGATACATCCTCATTTTTTGTTTAGGTTATTGATATGTAGCCTAATTGTGAGAGTAGGGACACATTAATTATTCAATTCCTAATTGTTAATTCCTAATTCCTAATTTGTTCTGCTTCATCCATCTTCCACGCATTATCATAGAACCCTGCTGTCTTCACTGCCTGAGTATTACCTTTCAGCAATTCTACATCAAAGATCATATAGTCGGGGAAGCCGCTACCACCAGCAAAATACTGGTTGGCATCCGCTGCGCGCATACCGGCTAATCCGGTACCTGCTACTACTGCAATAGCCGCTGTTTTGCTGTCTGCTCTCGGCCAGATGAAATAAGCGGCGAATCCTTCGCCATTGTATTCCTGTTTGCCGACAGTTACCTTACCACGGGCTATCTGTACAGGAGCCTGTGATAGCAATTGTTTCCAGGCTTTGTTTGTCGTAGCATTACCATAGATGATGATACCACGATCAGGATAGTTGGCCGCATTGAAGTCTTTATCTGCTATGATATCAACCGCGCCGTTGCCTCTGTAATACCAGGTTTCTGCATCGTAACGGGCTTTGTTGAGCGACCATTCATTTTCAGCTGGCAGACCTGCCGTGCTGTATACGAATACCATCCGGTGATTGAAGGCTTCTTTGAAGGTGCCGTTACGGACAGGGCCTTTATCGGTAGCCAGTGGGGCTTTACTGATCGTCCACTGTGCATCATGTTGGAGATATAGTAAGCTGTCACCATTCTGACGGGTGTAGCTGAGCGCCGGGCTACCATCCAGGGTGATGCTGAGTGCATTGCCAACCGGTATATCTTTCAGGTCGATTGCCAGTGTACGGATGTTGCTGGTGGTACCTGTTACCGCGTTGCGAGTATGGTTCCTGCTGAGCTGTATGCGGCTGTATTCCAGTGTATGTTGCTGTTGCAGGATGCGTACCCAGTGGTGTACGGCTGATATAGCCGGATTGGCAGTGGTGAAGTCGATCTCATTTACGCTGGTATCAGCAGGGATCGTGTGCCATTTGAAGTACTGGAATAAAGGTCCCCAGTCTACGCAGGTATCACCATACCAGTGCTCTCCGCCAGGATATTCATAATAGCTGAAGTCTTTATGGAAATCGGCCAGTATCTTTTTCATCTGTCGTGCATAATCAACAGAAACTACCTTGTCGCTGTCGCCATGCAGGATGTAAACGCCACCCGCTTTGTAGTTGGTCGCCAGTTTGAAAGTGTTGCTTGGGTTACTGGCTCTCAGCAGTATCTGTTCTGTGCTGTTACGCGGAGAATCTGGTATCAGTCCGTCAGCAGAGCCATAGCCCATCAGGGTAGGATAACCGGAGCAGGGAGCGATAGCAGCCCATTTACCAGCGTAGGTAGCGCCCAGGTACCAGGTACCATGTCCGCCCATGGAGTGACCGGTCAGGTATATTCTTTCAGGGTCAGGATGGAAGGTATTCAGACCGATATTCAGTACTTCCAGTGCATCCAGACGCCCCCAGTCTTCCCAGTTGAAACCACGCGGACGACGGTTGGTGGGCGCTACCAGTACACCCCAGTCTTTGTATTTATACGCGCTGGCCTGGTTGATCGCCTGTACCTCCGCACCGTGTACGGACAGGAAGAATGCAGGTGCTTTTACATCAGGATTGGCCTGTGGGGATACCGCATAATATTGTACGCTGCCATCGATATCGCTGACGAATGTATTGCTGTAGTGATCTTTGTTGGTCACTGCTTTCAGTGCAAAGGTCTTCGTATCTGCTACCTGTTTACCGCTCAGGGTCAATGTACAGTTGTAGCTACCATTAGCTGCCGTTGCAGAAGCGTCAAATCTGAAACCTACTTTACGTGTGCTCAGGGCCGCTACTTCGGGAATGGCGGTGGTCACTGTTTTACCGTTTACGGTTGCATTAACAGACAGTCCTTTGAGTGGCTGTGCAGTTGTATTTACTACTACCACAGCGCCTAACAGGTCGTTGTTATTATTACCTGCCACTACGAAAGGCATGGTGGAATCGGCGATGCTGATATATACCGGTTTTTCCGGGAAGAGCAGTTTGGCCTTGATGCCTGCACGACCCCAGCTACGACCGGTACGGATATAGAATTCGTTATTTCCCTGGCGCAGTTGCACCGGAATGTACATCCAGCCGTAGCGGTACATGTCTCCGGCGTGTGGGGTACCATTTACATATACCATCTGGTGACCGGAGATGTTCAGCACAGCAGTTTGTGCTTTGGGTGCATTGTAGGAAACATACAGGTAGCCGTTATTGATGCTGCGACCGGCAAAGGAGCCGTCGGCGCCGGCTGTAATTGTCTCCCATTGCTGGGCAGCGCCTTTTTCGTCCGGAAAGGAGGCAGCACCTTTCGCGGGTGTTTTCAGTTGTCCGTTACAAAGTTCATAGGCCAGCTGATCTGTGTACAGGGCTGTTCTGCCATATTGGTGGCAGGGACCGCTGATTAATCCATCTTTAAACTCGTACGTCTGTTGAGCAATAAGTCCATAACCTGACAGTAGAATTGCCAGGAGCAGTAGTATCTTCCGCATATAAATTATTTGTATACAAAATAGAAAGCAGAATACAATTGCCGGCAATATATTGACGGATGGATAGTAGATGGGAAGAACGGTTGCTGATATGATCTTAGCTGTTCTCTGCTGGAGGCGCAGGTACGATCACTTTAAGGGCTTTGGGCAGGATGGAGGCGGTCACTTCATTGATCTTGCCTCTGTATTCTCCGTCTATCTGGAAATGGGCTCTTTTACGGGTATGGATGGTCACCTGGCTGGCTTTCAGGATCTCTGTCTTGGCGGGATCAAACGGGCGGTGCCGGAACAGCATTTTCAGGAGTTCGGGGATAGATAATCTTCTCAGGATCACCACTTCGAATAAACCATCTGTCAGATCTCCATCCGGATTGATACAGGCGCCGGTACCGTACATACGCGCATTGGCCAGTACGATCATATGCGCCTGCCGGGTCAATTGCAGGTCTTTATTTTCGATACGTACGGCGAGGCGTTTATTCTGCCACAATGTTTTGAAGGAGGAGAGGGCATATCCGAGTTTCCCACGGATGCCACGTTGTTCGAAGTTCTTTACCAGCAGGGCGTTTAGTCCGACGTCGCTCAGGTGTATACATACGTCTTTTTTATTGATCCTGATAAGATCTATATTCCTTTCTACGGCTGGCGTTTCGTTGGTAATAAGGTGCAATACCTGTTCCCAATCGGCCGGTACACACAATTCCGTCGCCATACCATTCGCAGAACCAGTTGGCAGAATACCCAGCGGAATGTCTTTTCCCAGTAGTTCTTCTGCTACCATCTTCACGGTACCGTCTCCGCCGACCGCTATTACCTTGTCGGGGGCTATTTTTTTTATAATTGCTGTAAGTGACTGCTGTGGCTCGTCCAGCATGAAAAAGTGGACTTCTTCCGCGCGTTCGCGGAAATAATTTTTGATGAATGTTTCAGGATCGGCCTTCTTTTTGCCGCCTGAAACAGGATTGATCACAAAAAGGAGCCTGAGCCGCATAGGTGTTGTTTGCGCCATGTGCTTACTCATAAATTATACTTCTGTTCATTGCAAAATAAGCGCCTGAATGTCTGTATGGAATAAAATTCTACATCGGCTGGGTTTGGAAGCGCGGACGCACATCAAAGTTTATCATGGTGTGGGTGGCGCGGAACAAATGGAAATATTTGGTCATGTACTGGATCGTGGCCCCTTGCCACGCACGCATTACAGCCGCTTTTTCCTTGTGAATACATTTGCATTGATACGTTTGTTTATGGTAAAACCCCGAAAAGGCGCGACAGTGGAGCTTATATGGGAAGGAAAGGCTATACGCGCCGTTACGGAGACAGACGGCTTTTTTCATTTGCAATGGAAACCGGATGTCATGCCTGAAGCGGGTGATCATACTGTGGAAGTGACGATTGCAGATGTGGAGCAAAGTCCGGTAACGCGTGCAGTAGGTGTAGTGATAATTCCACATCGCAGTCAGTTCGGATGTATCTCAGATATTGACGATACTTTTCTCGTATCGCATTCCGCGTCGCTTTTCAAAAGACTGCATGTGTTATTTACCCGCAATGCCCGTACACGTAAGCCATTTGAAGGAGTCGTAAATCATTATCGCTTATTAAGCGATGCCGATAATAAAGGCAGATTGCCACGTCCATTTTTTTATGTGTCCAGCAGTGAATGGAACCTGTATAATTATATCCGTGAATTCTGCCTGATGCATGGTTTGCCGGAAGGGGTATTCCTGTTAAGTCAGTTGAAACCTTTACTGCTGTTACTCAAAAGCGGACAGCAGAAACATGCTACGAAGTTCACGAGGATCAGTCGTATACTGAAGCATTATCCGCATATGCGTTTTATTCTGCTGGGAGATGATACACAGGAAGACCCGAACATTTACGAGGCGATCACGAAGCACTTTCCTTCCCAGATTCTCGCTGTATACCTGCGCCATGTGCGTAACAGCCGTTATGCGGTCACACAGGAGGTGGCCGATGTGATCATGCGCAGAGGTATTCCCTGTTGTTATTTTAAACATAGCAGTGAAGCCATTGCTCATTCAAAAAAGATAGGACTGATTACGTGATTTAAAAGAATGTATTGATTTATGAAGTATGTTTTCGCGCTTTTACTGATATTGACCACTTTTACTACAGCTTCTGCACAATTCAGCGACTCCGTGCACTATTACGGCAAATTTGCTTCTATGGGCTCTATTAATACCACACAGGATGGCAGGGCATACCTGCTCAACAACAGTTTTAAAGTGGGTGTCAGCAAGAAGAAAATCTCACTGAATGGTAGTGGCGGATGGATTTATGGACAGCAGGATGGCACGCTGACCAATAATGACTTTGCATCCGCGCTTGACTTTAGTTTGTTCCGGTCTGTTCGCCAGATCTACTACTGGGGACTGGCTACATACGATAAAAGCTATTCCCTGAAGATCAATGACCGCTTCCAGGGAGGCGCCGGTATTGCCTATAATCTCCTGGATTCCAAAAAGGCGTATCTGTCGCTTAGCGACGGACTCTTATTCGAAACCAGCAACCTCTTTCTGGAAGACACCATTCCCGATATTTATCACACGTTCCGTAATTCTTTTCGCTTACTCTACAAGTTTGTGATACATGATATCGTGGTCATTGACGGGGCACATTTTCTGCAAAACTCTCTGTCGCTGGGCCGGGATTTCAATATCAAATCCACCTCCAATCTGTCTATTCTCCTGAATAAGTGGTTGAGTATTACTGCTACGCTTACTTACAATAAGCTCAACCGGACGGGGAGAGAGAACCTGTTATTCAATTACGGTCTGACGGTAGAGAAGTATTTCTGATACGATCAGGCATTATTCCATTCAGCAACTGTGATTACTTCGGACTGATGCGGGAATATCCTGTTCATTAAGAACTCGTGTACTTCTGTTTCGCGGTCTGCACAGCCATCGGACAATACAGTGATACGATAGTCTTTGTCGGCCGCTTCTCTCAGGGTAGACAGGACAACTCCGCTGGTTACTATACCAGTCAATACGATATGATCGATGTGTAAGCTTCTCAGCAGTACTTCCAGGTCGCTGCCGGTAAAGGCGCTGAAACGACGTTTTACAACTACCGGTTCCTGCTCCTGTGGAGTGAGGTCGGGATGTATGGCGGTGAAATCGGCAAAGTTTATATTGGAAAACCGTGCTTTGTTTTCTGTGAATACCTTGTTGTTGCTACTGATTTCAGGTGCGCCTTGTCTGAAACCGACGACTACATAGATCACCGGTACTCCTTTGCTGCGGGCGTTGCCGATCGCTTTGGCCACGTTAGCGGTAACGGCAGTGCCTTCCGGGAAGGAGGACAACATAGCGTTCTGCATATCCATTACCAGTAAAGCGGTGTTGTTTGTGTTGTTGCTCATGTTATTCGTTTTATGTTTAGTCTTCGTTTTTATACTTTATCGGTGACAATGTTTGCTGTTTCCAGGATTTCCTTTTTCTTCATTCGTTCCTGTTTGAGATAGCGGGAGAATATGACCATTGTGATGATGGAGATTGCTCCCTGCAGGAGCATGGTCCAGGGCGCTGATATCTGTTGCGATGCGGCGCCAGCTAATAAACTGCCTAGTGGCAGCATACCGAAGTATGCCATAGCTACATAACTCATGACACGGCCTCTCATACTGGCGGCGGCTTCTATCTGTATAATTGTGATACTGACGGTAGCGGGTGTAAGTGAGGCCACGCCAATAATCACCGCAAAAGGAAGGGCTGTCAGGAACGAGGTACATTGGGAGAATCCTATTAAACCAACACCTAATACGCCGATGCTGATCAAAAGAATGTTGGTAAGATCGGCGCTCTTTTTCAAAGCCGCGAGAAAGAAGCTGCCGGTTACAGCGCCGAATCCTACTGCACTGGCGATATAACCAAAAGTACGGGCGTCGCCATTAAAAATGGTTTTTGCGAAAACAGGTGTGAGGGTGTCGTACGGAAATACGAACATCGCCATACACATCATCAGTAAGATGATGGCGCCTATGCGCGGTGTTTGCCGCAAATAGCCGAAACCTTCTGATAGTTCGGCTACTACCTTCTTTTGGGTAGAAGGTGGTATGAAAGGCGGTAATTTTAAAAATAACAGGGATGCCAGTACGGCCAGAAAGCTCACTGCATTTAAGATAAAACAGGTATGTGCGCCGAATGATTGTAATACAATGCCGGAGAGGGCAGGACCGACGAGACGTGCGATGTTTACCATGGCGGAATTGAGCGCCAGTGCGTTAGTGATATCCTCCTTGTTACTGACCAGGTCATGTACCATGGGTTGTCTGGCGGGGGTATCAAATGCATTGACGATACCCAGGATAACGCTGAGCGCCATGATTTCCCAGATCATATAGTGATTGGTGAAGGTGAGTATCGCCAGTAAAACGGACTGTATCAGTGAAGCGGTTTGCGTGATCAGTAATATCTTCCTGCGATCATAGCGGTCGGATGCGATTCCTCCAAGCAAGGAGAACAGGAAAGAAGGAAACTGTTGTGCAAATACGGCGAGTCCGAGCATGGAAGCTGAGTGGGTGATGGAATAAATCACCCAGCTGACGGCGGTACGTTGCATCCAGGTGCCGATCTGGGAAGTGGATTGTCCGGCAAAGAACAATGCATAGTTTCTATTGCGGAATGCCCTGAAGGGATTGACTTTTTCAGCTTGTGTCGTCATATATTGAATCTGTTCCTTTCTTTACTTTTCGACACAATTTGATAAAGTGTCGAAACAGAGGCAAAAAAATATTAGTCTTTAATAGTCAGTATCGTCATGCGTACCAGCATATCAATAGCGGGTTCCATGCGAGCGTAGCTGTTTTCCAGGTACATCTCGCGTTTGAGTCCGCGCAGACTGCTCATAAATACATAAATGATCGTTTCCTGTGTTTTAGGGTCCAGTACAGCGATTTCGCCGTTCTGTGTACCCTGATCCAGGATATGATGTAATAACATGGCTTCTTCTTTCCTGATCTTCTTTTGAATGACTTGTTTCTTCTGTACGTACTGAGACATTTCATCGGCATTCATGCCGGTTTCCAGTGCATCGAAGAATGCTTTTCGTTTTCGGGATATTTTTGTTTTAGTAATACCGAAAGCGCGCAATTGTTGTTCGACAGTTGTTGCCTGTCCTACCATGCGGTTGATCTCTGTAAAGATTTCGTTGATTTCGGCGGTCATCACTGCATCAAAGACCTCGTCTTTATTCTTGTAGTAGTAATACAACGAACTTCTTCCCTTGCCGATCGCTTTGGCTACGTCGTCCATGCTTACCTTCTGATAACCATGTTTTTGAAATAGCTGTTGAGCGGCCTGCAGGATCTGCTGCTGCATGATATCTTCTTTCTGTGCGCTGTTCGCTGGCATGAGATGGTGATGTGATGCAAAGGTAAGGGAGTTTTCGACAAAAAAATAAAAAATGTCGAAAAGGGTAAAAGTCGATGTAGTTGTATATAGTAAATACCATGTCAGTTTGGCCATAACTATTAGAATAAATGCGTTTATGGCCAAATTGGCAATTATAAAAGGTCACTAAATTGAACCATGACGGAAAAAGGGCCTAATATGAGAGCTGACTACATTCATAAAACAAAGCGGGGGAATTCATTAATGAAATCCCCCGCTTTGTTTTATGGATGTAGCCAGGATAGAATTCCCGATTACTAACTAGTAATTCTTCATCCCTTGCGGTCTTTCCCTTCTTGCACTGTTTCCATTACCATCTTTGGGTTTACCGCCTTGTGGTCTGCCACCATTCGGTTTACCGCTATTCGGCTTTCCTGCACCTGCGCCAGGTCTTGCATCTCTTGACTGTACCACACCTTGCCTGTTCCTGGAGAAACCACCTTTTTTATCTCTTGGATGTTGTTGTTTTGGTTTCTGCTGTGGAGCTGGTTTTGGTGCAGGCAATGCCATGCTGTCGCCGTTATGAAACGGGTGTTCGGTCTCAACCGGAATCTCGCGGGAGATCAGTTTCAGGATATCTTTCAGGAAGGCTTTTTCTTCCGGTTCGCAGAAAGAGATCGCGATACCATCGGCACCTGCGCGACCAGTACGACCGATACGGTGTACGTATGTTTCAGGTACGTTTGGCAGTTCGTAGTTCACCACGTGTGTGAGTTCGTCGATGTCGATACCTCTTGCGGCGATGTCTGTCGCTACGAGTACGCGGGTCTGCTGTGATTTGAAATTATTCAGCGCACGCTGACGGGCATTCTGTGATTTGTTACCATGGATTGCTTCTGCGGTGATTTCTGCTTTGTGCAGGTCTTTCACTACTCTGTCTGCACCATGTTTGGTACGGGTAAATACCAGCAATGTTTTGATGGCTTTATCCTTGAGTATATGCAGCAGCAGGTTACGTTTATCATTTTTATTGACAAAGTACATGGACTGTGTGATCGTTTCGGCGGTAGAGGATACCGGTGTTACTTCCACTTTGGCCGGATTGTTACGCAGAATCGCTTTTGCGAGCGTCTGTATTTCCGGAGGCATGGTAGCAGAGAAGAAGAGTGACTGACGCTGTTCAGGGAGTTTTACGATCACGCGTTGTACGTCGTGTACGAAGCCCATGTCCAGCATTCTGTCTGCTTCATCCAGTACGAAGTATTTAATATCTCTGAGTGTGATATAGTTCTGACTGATCAGGTCCAGCAGACGGCCGGGTGTTGCAATCAGGATATCTACGCCTTTTTTCAGTGCTTCTGTTTGCGGGTGTTGTGATACACCACCAAAGATCACCAGGCTTTTCAGGTCGAGGAACTTACCGTAGGCGGTAAAGCTTTCCTGGATCTGGATAGCCAGTTCACGGGTAGGCGTGAGGATAAGCGCTTTGATATTTCGAAGGCCTTTGCGTTGCTGGGCCTGTTGGTCCTGATGCATTAATTGAAGCAGGGGAATGGCAAACGCAGCTGTTTTACCAGTGCCGGTCTGGGCGCAACCCAGTAAATCCCTCGTATCAAGTACATGGGGGATGGCTTGCTGCTGAATGGGCGTGGGAGCGGTATAACCCTCGTTATCCAGGGCCTTAAGCAGCGGCTCAATGAGCCCTAACTGTTCAAATGACAAAATAGTTAATTTTTTATGATCAATAGTGGTAAGGCTGTCAGCTGGAACAAGTCCTTTTTGTGCATGATGCTGACACATTACCCGCCTTACTCGCAAGCCTGCACATTGTTTTGAAGCTAACTGCAAAAGCAGGTGAGGAAGAGAATAAAAGTGATGCAAAGGTATACTAAATAAATGATATGCGGTGGGTTGTTTTACTTATAAGTGACTATCTTGCATTATTATGAGCAACGGACCAACAGTATTGATAGAACAGGCGAACAGCCGCTACACGATGTATGCGGTGGTAGAGCAGGACGAACGGACAGCTTATTTTTACCTGTATCCTGCTGAATTGCAGAGCAAAAAATACCGGATGCGTGCCTGCTGGCTGCGCAATATTCAACCGGGACCTGCTAAACGCGACAGTGCAGCCATGGCAAATGGAGATGCACCTATGCTGGAAGCACACTTTAGTAATCATCCGGAAGGCAAAGAGCCTTTAAAAGCGGAATTAGTGTCTGTCGTATGGATGCCGGAAGATGACGGCGCCGCTGTATTGTACGATGGGAAAACGCTGGGTGTTATTCCCGGATGGAGCCTTTATGCAGATGAACCTGCGGCCTATGCGGCAGATTGTATAAATGCAGATGGTAATGCCATCGTATTCCCATTAGGTGAGTTGGGCAAGAACGAACAGCATACGCGTGTAGCAGAAGCGGTGCGTTTCCGTGAAGCATGGGATGATACCGAAGCGCCGCAATGGCCGGTGATTCAGCAACAGTTTATTGCTACTTACGAATCACATTTCGGAGAGATAAAACAATACTTTGCGATCGACAATAACCAATGGCCGCCAATGGCATTGGGTAAGTTTGAAAAGGATAACATCGTTTACTTCCTTACCATGGGTGTCAGCATTCGTCCTATGCCATGGGTGTCTTATCTGTATAATGATAATGCATCTGCATACAGAAGAATGGAACTGGCGATGGCTATCAGCAAAGATGATTTTAGTGAAGAAGAGATCATGAAAATGGCGGAAGGATTGTCCAGTATGGCAGATATTCCATGGAGACATATCAGCTGGCTTGGAGAAGGACATACAATTGCTTCCAGCAAACTGCCGGCTCCTTTTGAAAGTATTGTATTGTCTGCCGCACTGTATAATGGTGAAAGTATTGCATTACCGGAGATGTACGGTGATAAGGTGAACCTTTTCTGGGTAAGCCCTGTGACACTCTCTGAAAGACAGTTCGCACATGAGAAAGCAAATGGCGGATATGAGTTGCTGGAGAAAATGATTCAGGAAGATATTACGCATATTGTGACGAAGCGGGAGGCGATCGTTTAAACAATTAGGAATTAGGAATTAAGAATTAAGAATTGGTTTGAAGCGGCAGCCGGTCTTGTAATAGGCTGGTGCAGGAAATGGAAAAATTATGAATTAAGAATTAGGATTTAATACCAGACCTAATTCTTAATTGTTAATTCCTAATTCCTAATTTTCTTTATATATGACTATCAGCGGGCTTGGTTCCTTCCGTTTACCGGAAGGAACATACTCTATATACACTCGTATCAGATAAACAAGCTCAACGGAAAATGTACATCCAAAAACTTACGAAACTGGCGGCATGTGTGCTGCTGATGGCGGGAAGCACCATGACTGCCTATGCTCAGGGATTTAAAGACGGTAAGATCTGGCTCAATGAAGATGGCAGTAATTACTTTAAGTTCACCCTTGTATCCCAGGTATGGCTCAGAAATACCGATTTGAATCCTGGTTCCACGATCAACGGTTTTGAAAAAAACAACTTTACGGATATTGGCATCAGAAGAGCCAGGATCCAGGCTTTCGGACAGGTTGCAGATCGTGTATTCATCTACTCCCAGTTCGGTATGAATAACTTCAACTATTCCTCCGACAGAAAAGCAGGTTTCTTTATCCATGATATCATGGGAGAATATGAAGTAGTCAGAAAACACCTCTCATTGGGTGCTGGTTTGTCTGCATGGAATGGCCTGACCCGTTTCTCCGCACCTTCTGTAGGTACCATCCTGGGTGTAGATGCACCGCTGTTTGAACAGAGTACGAATGACGTGACAGATCAGTTCCTCCGTAAACTCAGTATATATGCGAAAGGTAAACTGGGCAAACTGGACTATCGCCTGGTTATGAGCAGTCCGATGTCTCCGCTGAAAGCTGCCGGTTATTCTCCTTTATTGACCAGCAATGCTTCTTTCTCTGCCAAACCTGCTAAAATGCAGCTACATGGTTATTTCCAGTGGCAGTTCCTGGACCAGGAAGCAAATACCACTGCTTATACTACAGGTACTTACCTGGGTACTAAAAAAGTATTCAACATTGGTGCTGGTTTCCAGTACCAGCCTGACGCGATGTGGCGCGCCGGAAACAACGGGGATACCATTGAATCCAATCTGCAGCATTTTGCTGTAGACGCTTATTATGACGCTCCGATCAATGCAGCTACCGGTACCGCTATCAGTGCTTATGCTTCTTATATCAATTTTAACTGGGGGAAAGGATATCTCCGTAACCAGGCGACGATGAACCCTGCCACCGGTACTTCAAAACCAGAGATCCTGAATGGCAGCGGGAACGGTTATCCTTCTTTTGGAACCGGTAACCTGCTTTACGGACAGGTCGGTTATAAATTCAAAAATGACCTGATAGGCAAGACGACCCTGATGCCCTATGCTTCCCTGCAATATGCGCATTACGAAAGACTGAACGATAATATGGCTTTCTGGGATGGCGGTGTTAACTGGCTGCTGAAAGGACATACTTCCAAGCTGACTTTCGCTTACCAGAGTCGTCCGGTGTACCAGCTGAACGCCGTAAGCAGCGGGGCTGATAAAATCGACCGTAAAGGTAGTTTCCTGGTCCAGTTCCAGGTATTCCTGAATTGATTGAATATTGCAATAATATCTGATAGCCCGGTGTTAGCTCCGGGCTATTTTTTTGCCCCTGACTAACTGTATCCATACTATATACATGCTTTATACAGGGAGTATATACGACGTATATACGGAGTATCTTTTTCCGGGTTTCACTCTTTGCCTAGGTTGATGGTTACTCTTAACATATCATATATTATTGTTTATTAATTATTAACAAAGTAATAATAATTTGTATAGTCCAGGTATAGTAAATTTCCGGTATCTGAAAGGAGTTGTTTTCCCCGTTTTAATGCCTGTCCGTTCTGAAAGTGTATTGTTTGAATTTTGTAATGTCTTTATTAGTTAACAGATCTACTACGTTGATCTTTCGTTGCCGAATGAAGGATGAACGAAGGAGATCTATTATAAAGCACTGTTTGAAGCAGTTATTTATGTTTTGCTGTATTAACTGCCGGAAAATGAATTAGTTGGGATGTGGTGGGTGTATGCAGTTCCTAATCCTTAATTGGTGTACCTTTGCGTCTTCAAACAAAAAAAGCCACTTTGGTAAAGATCGACAATATTGTGCTGCCTGATTTCCCCCTTCTTTTGGCGCCTATGGAAGACGTGAGTGATCCGCCTTTCCGGGTAGTATGTCGTGAGAACGGGGCGGACCTGTTATATACCGAATTCATTTCCAGTGAAGGACTGGTGAAGGATACGGAGAAATGTCGCCGTAAACTGGCAATTTTCGATGAAGAACGTCCTGCCGGAGTACAGATCTTCGGAGGTGATGAAGGTAAACTGTCGATGGCTGCCCGCATTGTCGATATGACCCAGCCCGATCTGCTGGATATCAATTTTGGTTGCCCGATCAAGGGGATCGTCAGTAAAGGCGCAGGCTCAGGGGTACTGAAAGACATTGATCTGATGGTCCGGCTTACAGCAGCCTGCGTAAAGTCCACAAAACTGCCCGTTACGGTCAAAACCCGTCTTGGCTGGGACGAGGATACCCAAAACATCGAAGAGGTCGCAGAAAGGCTCCAGGACGTCGGTATTAAGGCACTGGCTATCCATGGTCGTACCCGTACCCAGATGTACAAGGGAGAAGCCAGCTGGGAGCTGATCGCTAAAGTAAAGAACAACCCACGTATACATATTCCCATCTTCGGGAACGGAGATATTGATAGTCCGCAGAAAGCCCTGGAATATAAAAACCGCTACGGCGTAGACGGTATCATGATCGGCAGGGCCGCTATCGGTTATCCCTGGATCTTCCGTGAAGTAAAACACTATCTGCAGACGGGGGAGATGCTACCTGCTCCGACACTGGAAGACCGTATCGCCGTTTGTAAACGTCAGCTGGAAAAATCTGTGCAATGGCGTGGCGAAGGTCATGGCATTTTCGCCATGCGCAAACATTACTTCAATTACCTGAAAGGGTTACCTGATTTCAAAGCATTCAGAAGCCGACTGGTCACCCCGGAAGCATCTGCAGAGATCATGGATGTACTGGATGAAATCGCGCAGGTGTATGCCGGTTTTGAATTTGACCGTAAGCCTATTCAGCTGGTCAATTATCATGAGAACTGTGCATTGTAATAAGTGACTTTATTTTTTCAAAACAGTGTTCTTTGCCGCTTTTATGGATGTTTGGGCAGAGTTATCCTGCTGCCAATTATTTCCCAGAAACTGCAATAATTGATTGGCAAGCAGATAGACCTTGGTGATATTTTTTCGGGAAAATAATGATCCTTGTAAATATCAGTGTTTTGGGCTTAACGGCTGCGATTTTAATTTCTTTGGCAAACGTCTCTTTGTTGTACCCTCCTTGTATCAGTTTGGGCAAATTTGCTTTCAACTTTGCAGCTGTAGTAATATAAGTGGGAATTGATTTTAATAAATGGTAATGTAACCGCACTTCGAAGCAGGGGGTACTGATGGAGATATCCAATTAGCGTGTGTGGTACAGTGTTGATAAAGATCGTTAATCTCCTTCTTTGGCCATTTATCAACATGTAATACAAACCATACTAAATCTTCAGGTTCGATTATTGATTGATTGAATCCAAAAAATAAGGGCATTATAACGAAGATTGCGTTGTAAGGGATGGATATTTATCACTTTTTGTCATTAGAAAATATCCACATATCTTTGCCACGTTTATAAACGATATTTCAGCTCAGCAAGCACCCTAAAGATCCTCACTACCTTACCCCGGCTAAGACAATAGTATCCGCAGGCTCCTTACAAGACTGGAACTCACAGGAGATATCCCTGTTTAAACTGAATTTTATTACTTAAAAACTAACTGACATGGCCTATATAATGGTTGATGTGGAAAGCGATGGCCCTATTCCCGGTGATTATTCAATGATCTCATTCGGAGCAGTGAAAGTAGATGGTATATTGGATAAGACATTCTACGGCAGACTCAAACCCGTTTCAGAGAAATTTATACCCGAAGCGCTGGCTGTTTCCGGGCATACCAGAGCCGAAACCCTGACATTTGATGATCCCAAAAAAGTGATGAACGACTTTCAAAACTGGATCAGCAAAGTATGTAATGACCGCCCGATTTTTATCAGCGACAATAATGGTTTCGACTGGATGTTTGTGTGCTGGTACTTCCATCATTTCCTCGGTGAAAATCCTTTTGGTTTCAGTTCTCAGAATCTGGGTAGTGTGTACAAGGGAATGGAAAAAGATATGTTCACCAATTTCAAACACCTGCGTAAAACAAAGCATACCCACCATCCGGTGGATGATGCAAAAGGCAATGCAGAAGCCCTGCTGACAATGAAATACAAGCTTGGGCTGAACATGAAACTCTAGGCATTTTTTACATCAAATACGGAAGATCGCAGTATGTACGGCAACCCGTTACGTACCTGCGGTCTTTTTATTTATATTTATTTAACAATTATTTCATACGCCCTATAGTAAAGGACAAGTTTAAATTAAGTACCTCGCAGAAAATTATGGAGATGGGTAAATTACGATCCTGCCTGTTGCTTGGCAGTTTAATGGCATTTAGTCTGATTACGAAGGCACAGTCTGATGATGATTTAAGGGTAAAAGTGATCCGCGGTCCTTATTTACAGGCAGCATCAGATCACAGTATCACCGTGCGCTGGCGTACCAACACTGCTACCCGTAGCCGTGTACAGTATGGCGCTACGCCTGATAAAGCAGATGTAACAGTGAATGATTCATCACTGACAACTGAGCATGTTTTAAAACTCGACGGTTTGCAGGCCCGTACCCGTTATTTCTATAAAATAGCCGATTTTAAAACCGTTTTACAGGGCGATAGCGCTAACTATTTCTATACCTTACCTGTACCTGGTAAAGAAGGTATGTATCGTATCGGTGCTTTTGGTGATTGCGGTAACAATTCTGTGAATCAGCGTAGTGTGAAAAAAGCGGTGCTCGATTATCTTGGTACTAACTATATGGATGCCTGGATCCTGTTGGGTGACAATGCCTATAACAGTGGTACTGACGCTGAATTCCAGACGAAGTTCTTCAACGTGTATAAAGATGATCTGCTGAAGAATTATCCTTTATTCCCTACACCAGGTAACCATGATTACAATGATAACGACTTTCCGGGTGCAGTGGAGCAGGCGCAGAAGACACACCAGACTGCCTACTATCAGAATTTCACTATGCCGGCCAAAGGTGAGTCCGGTGGTGTTGCTTCCAACACGCAGGCTTTTTATTCTTTTGATCTTGGTAATATTCACTTCCTGTCGCTCGATTCTTATGGAAAAGAAGCAGACGAATACCGGTTGTACGATACACTTGGTCCGCAGGTACAATGGGTGAAACGTGATCTGGAAGCCAATAAAAACAAACAATGGGTGATTGCTTACTGGCATCATCCTCCTTATACCATGGGTTCTCATAACTCTGACAACGAGGATGAACTGGTACATATCCGTGAGAACTTCATCCGTATCCTGGAGCGTTATGGTGTAGACCTGGTGCTTTGTGGTCATAGCCATGACTATGAACGTACGCGTCTGATGAAAGGGCACTATGGTATGGAGGCAACGTATAGTGCAGCAACGCATAACCTGAGTCAGTCTTCCGGTCTGTATGACGGCAGCGATAATTCCTGTCCTTATGTAAAAGACAGCAGCGGTCAGGGTACTGTATATGTACTGAGCGGTTCTGCTGGCAAACTGGGTGGTACGCAACCGGGCTATCCGCATGATGCGATGCAGTATGCGAATGCTACTGATGGCGGTGCGAGTATGCTGGAAATCCAGGGTAACCGGCTGGATCTGAAATGGATCTGTGCAGATGGCAAGATCCGTGATCATTTTACAGTGATGAAAGAAGTGAACAAGCACACCGTGCTGCGTGCGAAAGCGAAGAGCAAGGTAACGCTGACGGCTTCATTCACCGGCAATTATCAGTGGAGTGAAAAGGGACAGACTGCGAAGAGTATTGTCGTGACGCCTCGTGCCGGTACAACTGAATATACTGTACAGGACAAGGAAGGCTGTCTGAAAGACACATTTACTGTTATCACAACTAAATAATTTATATGCGATTGAAGCTGGTGTTCCCCTGTATATGTGTATTGCTGCTGCTGGCAGTGATGTTCACTTCACAAGGGGAACGTCCTGCTTCAGTTACTGATGGGACGATTGTTTATTTCAAAAGGCAACAACCTTTGTTTGCCGCCAGTGCTGTCGCATTGAAGCACAGCATTGATGCATTAAAAGCAGGAGATACTGCTACGGTGTCCGCTGCGCGTGCCTCACTATACTTATGCAGGATACGCTATAAGGCGATTGCCTTTTTCCTTGAATACTTCTTTACCAGCGAGGCTTATGTCTTTAATGCACCCGCTAAATACGAAATAGAAGAACCATATATAGAATATGAGGAGCCGGTTGGTTTGCAACAGATAGAAGCGTTGTTGTATGATTCCGCAGTTTATCAACGTAAAGGCGAACTGGCCGCACAGGCGACGGTTCTTGTGCAGACGGCCCAGGATCTACCTTCCTTGTTATACCAGTTTTCCGCCACGGACCAACAGGTGCTGGAGAGTGTGCGACAGGAGCTGATACGGATCATGACGCTTTATATTACCGGTTATGATGCGCCTTTACTAAAGAGTGGGATTGCAGAAGCCCGTTGTTCTATGCAGGCGATAGATACGGTACTGATGTCTTATACGGGTTTTGAAAAGAAAGACAGTATTACTTATTACCTGCGGCAGGGCATTCAGCAATTGACTGCACATCCTGATTTTGACAGTTTCGACAGATTATCCTTCCTGGTCAGTAGTGCATTGCCTTTGCAACGCCTGGTACTGAACAGTCGGCATGACCTGTTTCATCCTGCTGTTATCAGCAAAGATAAATTCCCTCATTCAAGTATAGCCGGCGATACGGCATTGGGCAGGCGCTTATTCTTTGAAAAAGCTTTATCCGGCAATAATACCCGCAGTTGCGCCAGTTGTCATCAGCCGGACCGCTATTTCAGCGACGGACTTCCCCACAACAGTGCTATCAACAATAAAGAAGCATTACCCAGGCATACGCCGGGTTTATTATATGCCTGTTATCAATATTCCCAGTTCTGGGATGGACGGGCTGTGAGTCTGGAGGACCAGGTGTTGAAAGTGCTGCATAGTCCGCAGGAAATGGACGCCTGTGACGATACCCTCTTACAGCGATTACAGCGAATGCCGGCATATCAGGACATTACCCTGCCACAGGTGCAGGCATCTCTGGCGGCTTATCTGCGTACATTGACGCCCTTTAATGCGCCATTTGACAGGTATATGGCCGGGAATAAGCAGGCTATGACAGCAGAACAGCGGACGGGCGCTAACATATTCATGGGCAAGGGACAGTGTGCTACCTGTCATTTTGCGCCTTTGTTCAATGGATTGATACCACCCTTATATAACAGGACGGAATTTGAGGTACTGGGTACCCCGTCGAATGATGATCTGCTGCATCCTCAGGCCGATCATGACAGCGGAAGGCTGGCATTTTTCCCTATTGATTTCTACATGGGCGCATTTAAAACGCCGACAGTACGCAATGCGGCCCCGACAGCTCCATATATGCATAACGGCGCTTTCCGCACCATGGAGCAGGTAATTGATTTCTATGATAAAGGTGGTGGGAATGGTATCGGGCTCTCCGTACCGAATCAGACTTTATCCGCAGCGCCCCTTCAGCTAAGCCCTGAAGAAAAGAAAGCCCTGATTGCTTTCATGGATGCGCTGACTGACGGCAAATAAAGGGCAACTCCGCTATAACACTTTGAAAGATTAACATTTAAGCCTAAATTGCTTCCCATTATTATTTTAAATAATAGTAGAAGAATAGCTATAGTTTTAAACAAGCCGACAGGCGTGGACCATTATCCTGATTCAGAGAAGGTTACGTTTGTCTGTCAAACAGTATTGTAAACAACAAAGATCTATGAACAGTTTTTCCTGGAAGAAGATCATCCCTCACGTGATTGCGATTTCCGTCTTTTTGATCGTTGCATTGGTTTATTGCAGCCCTGCCCTGGAAGGGAAGGTGTTACAGCAGACCGATATCGTGCATTGGAAAGGTATGGCGCAGGACGCGTTTAATTACAAAGCGGTCCATGGCCATTTTCCATTATGGAATACGCACCTGTTCAGTGGTATGCCTAACTACCAGGTAACCATGGATACGAAAACATTCCTGCCTGACTTCGGCAGTCTGCTGCAGTTGTATCTGCCCAAACCGGCCAGTTATTTCTTTCTGGCCTGTCTGTGCTTTTACATCCTGGGTATGGCTTATAATGTGAACGTATTGGCGGCGGTATTGGGTAGTTTAGGTTTTGCTTATGCCACCTATGATCCGATCATCATCTCTGTAGGGCATGAAACAAAAATGCTGGCGATCGCCTATATGCCGGGATTACTGGCAGGGCTGGTGCTGATATTCAGGAAAAAATATGTGCTGGGGCTGGCAGTAGCTGCGCTCTTTGCCACACTGGAAATAGGATCGGGACACCCGCAGGTTACTTTCTATCTGCTGCTGACGCTGGGAATCATGGCGGTAGGTTATATCGCTACCTGGATCATGCAGCGTGACTTTAAACATATGATCATCGCCCTGTCGCTGGCCTTACTGGCCGGTCTGATAGGCGTGGGTAATACTTCTCAGAGTCTGCTGACCACTTACGAGTATTCCAAATACACGATGCGTGGTGGTAAAACAGTCGATCTTTCTGAAGATGGTAAACTGACACAGACAAAAACACAGGGTCTGGATGAAAGCTATGCTTTCCAGTATAGCCTGGGTGTGGGAGAGACATTTGTACTGGCGATGCCGGGTGCATTTGGAGGTGGTTCGGCTGAACACCTGGATGCGGATTCCAAGGTGGTATCGGAGTTGACAAAACAGGGCGTACCGGAAGCACAGGCGAGCCAGCTGGCTACCAGTCTGCCGAGATACTGGGGTGGCGTATCGCCATTCACAGCAGGTCCTCCCTACAGTGGTGCGCTGATCTGTCTCCTGGCAGTAATTGGTTTTGTAGCACTGGGATTGGGTGAAAGCACAAATCCTATCAGCAATATTACCCGTTGGTGGATACTGGCAGCGATTGCGTTAACGCTCTTTATTGCATGGGGTAGCTATTTCTCTTCATTCAACCAGATACTGTTCAATCACCTGCCGCTCTTCAATAAATTCAGAGCGCCGTCTATGGCACTGATCATCCCGCAGTTGCTGCTGCCATTGCTGGCGGTACTGGCGGTTGACAGACTTCTGTATGCTGATAATGCAAAGGCGCTGTTACAGCAAAACTTTAAGAAGATCCTGTACGCCAGTGGTGGTGTTATCATATTGGCAGGTTTAGTATACCTGTTCAACGATTATAAAGGTAGTTATGACACACAGATCCTTGATGGACTGACACAACAGGCAGGTGCAGATCTGGCCCGTCGTGTACTGGATGGTATGATTGCCGACAGAAAAGCGATGTTCGGCGCTGGTATTTTCCACCTGCTTTGGATATGGGCAGTGATCATCGGTGCTTTCTATCTCTATCTGAAAGATAAGATCAAGCCAGTAGCGATCCTGGGTGTGTTCATTGTACTGAATACTGCGGATCTGCTGTTTGTAGCGAAGAAATACCTGAACAAAGACAATTACCAGGATCAATCCAGCTATCAGGCAGGCAACTTTGCACCGACGGCTGCTGATCAGCAGATATTACAGGATAAAGATCCTCATTATAGAGTACTGAACCTGTCAACCGGCGATCCGTTTAACGATGCGATCACTTCTTACTATCACCGTTCCGTAGGGGGGTACCATGCTGCGAAACTCCGTATGTACCAGGATATCATTGAAAACCAGTTTGCTAAATCAGGCGCCGGTCTGAATATGGGCCTGCTCAACATGTTGGATACCCGTTATGTGATCACCCGTTCTCAGGACCAGCAGCAGCCAATGCCGGTGGTCCAGCGTAATCCGGAAGCACTGGGCGCTGCATGGTTTGTAAAACATATCAGCTATGTAAATGGTCCGATTGAAGCGATCAAAGCGTTGGATCATCTGAATGCAAAGGATACAGCGATCATGGACAACGGTTATAAGGTAGCAGGAGCAGAGCAACCGGCATTTGACTCAGCAGCCACCATCAAACTGGTGAACTATGAGAACGATGCAATCAAATATGCGACCAGCGCAAAGAGCAACCAATTTGCGGTATTGAGTGAAGTATACTATCCCGAAGGATGGAACGCTTATATCGATGGTAAAGAGACTGCATATACGAATGTGAACTATATCCTGCGTGGTATTGCAGTACCTGCGGGCGATCATAATATTGAGTTCAGATTTGAACCAGCGTCTTACTATACCGGTCAGAAACTGGTGTATGTAGCGAACCTGCTGTTGTGGTTAACGATCGTGGGCAGCATCTTTATGCTCTGGAAACAAAGCAGACAAGCAAAAGCGTAATGTTGTAACAGATTATTATAACGAAAAGGGCCGTCTTATAAGACGGCCTTTTTTATTTGATGTATTTGATGTTTTGTTGATCTGCTTCCTGCTATCTTATCACTAATTCAGTTTGCTATACTTACCACTGAGCGCTTTTTTGCAGATATCAGTTAATACTTTATTCTCCACTTTATTGCCCTGTAGATTGATATCAAAAGCTGTGAATATGCAATGATGCAGAAAGCCTGCTGTCAGTTGTTTATCCCATCCTGCACAGGCATTCGCGAGATAACTACGCGGATCGGCAAGCCCATATTCCTGACCTGCCCTGTCGGGATGTTTATTGGCATCCCAGCAGGCCCTGATGATGTCTTTACAATCTTCTCTTGCCGGCGTCATACGGTCTGTGCTCAGGGCCATTAGCAGTCCGGTGAGTACCGACAGGCGTGCAGTGGGCAGGAGTGAGAGTATAGGGTATCCGTCATTCAGTGAGCTTCGTTTTAACTGTACGTACGTTCTTGCTGCGAATATGGTGAGCGTGTCATAAGGGGCATTCTGTATGACCAGCATTTCCACTTCCGACAGGGCGGGTTTGTATCCGAGGCGCCCGATAGCTTTGATCATTTCCACCTGCGTTTCCCAGGTACGTTTATCATTTCTTTCTTTGATGTAAGCGGTGAATAGCGGGGCTGAAAGACTGGTGAGTTGTTCCTGACCAATATGCCTGGCAGCACTTCTTCTGTCGGCTGACTTTCGGGACAGCAGCCGCTCTCGTAGTTCTTCGGGTATCATAGTAGGGTTACGGTTTAAACAATGTTAGCATGCTTCCTGCTGAATTCCAAAAGTATGAGTAAGGGGAATGAGTATATTTGCGCACAGGCATCTGAAAACCATGTAAAATGACACCATTTAATTTTTCCGGCAATGTTGTTCTGGAAGACGAAAGAGTAATACTCCGACCGCTCGTATTAGCTGATGATGAATACCTTATTCCTTTTGCGGTCCAGGAACCGGAGATCTGGCAATTTTCTACGGTACCACCAGCCGGACCAGGTGGGATGCGTGAATATATCCGTACTGCTACGGAAGCACGTAATGAAGGGAGGGAATACCCTTTCATCGTGTTTGACAAACAGTTACAACGATATGCGGGTAGTACCCGGTTTTATGATATACAGTTGCGCAACAGCACTTTACAACTGGGATATACCTGGTACGGGAAGGATTTTCAGGGCACTGGTTTAAATAAACACTGTAAGTTTTTACTGCTGCAGTATGCATTTGAGAGAATGGGTATGGAAAGAGTGGAGTTCAGAGCGGCACATACCAATGAAAGAAGCATTGCTGCTATGAAAAGCATTGGTTGTACGGTGGAAGGGATTTTGCGGAGTGTGGCACCGAATGTGGATGGTACCCGGAGAAGCAGCATTATACTGAGTATATTGAAAGAGGAGTGGTTAGGCTCCCTGAAGGAGAGTTTACGGAACCGCCTGTAGTAAGGTAATCTAAGTTATTATGAAAAATTATCAATTAATCTTAGCTTTGCAGTAGTGTGAAACCAAGCGAGGAGACCGATATCTTCCAATATTATATTCTGACTGCAAAAGCAATTGATAAACAATATCCCTGTACACCTCCAAATAAAAAGCATCCGGCAGTGCGCCGGTATCTTGTTCCTGTTTTTGATGACGATGCTGGGGCCAGTATTGCTGTCAGCACAGGATATCGGCATCCGTAATCCTTCTCTTGAAGGCGTTCCGGCACAATACCGTGCACCCGGACAATGGCTGGTAGTAACTTCTACTCCTGATATACAACCCGGGATTACAGGTGTTTATGGTCCGCCTTCTCATGGTGCGACTTATGTTGGTTTCAGAGGCGGGCGTAACTGGCTGGAAGCGATTGCGCAGAAGCTCAACGTTAGTATGCGTGCCGGCACTACCTATCGTATTTCTATGGACCTCAGTTTTGCCCGTGGCTATGACTCTGCCACCTGTTATGGCGCTTTGGCGATCTATGGCGGTGTGATACTGACAGATACGCTGGAATTGCTGTGGCAATCAGGCGCTTTCGTCAATACGGAATGGAAACGTTTTACGGCAGAATTTACGCCTCGTGGCGATTATCCATATCTCGTACTGGGCGGCGACGTACGTATTGCCTGTAACAACGCTTATGGTATCGCCCTGGCCGTTGATAACCTGGATGATACGCTGCGTGAAGTACCCGTTGTGACGTATGCTATTGAACCGAGTTGCCAGGGGATGAGTAATGGCCGGATCATTGCTGCGGCAACTGGTCGTTATGCGCCTTTCACCTATAGCTGGGAGCCGACAGGAACGACAGGTAATATATTGGATGGCGTACCGGGAGGAACTTATATTCTGAATACATGTGCGACAAACGGTGTTATTGTAAGAGATACAATCGTATTGCCTGAGGCAATGTTTGATGGTCATGCGACGGTTGTACCCAGGGGCTGTGCAGGTGAAGCACTGAATAAGATCATACTCAATACAAGCGGCGGGGTCGCCCCTTATGAATACACCATCAGCGGAAGACCAGAAGTAAAGCTTTCTCCCGAATTTGATAAACTCTACGCAGGTAATTATAATATTATTATCAAGGATGCAAAAGGTTGTATGGATACACTGGAAAATATTCATATTCCTGATCCGCCTCCTTTTAACCTGGATGAAAGTCGTGTACAAAGCATGAGTTGTGCCGGCGCCAATGATGCCGCCATCATTTTTACAGTTAGCGGAGGGATACCACCTTATACTTACACCATTCCGGGTTTAGCCACGCAGGCAGACAGTGTGATCCGTAATCTTGGCGGAGCCACTTATGCCTATCGTATCGGGGATGCGCAGGATTGTAACATTGCCGGTAATATCGAAGTACCTGCGGCTACACATTCCTGTGCTGTGTATGCGCCTAATGCATTTAGTCCTGATGGTGATGGGATCAACGATGTGTTTCGTGTAAAGATTTTTGATAAGATCAGTGATTTCGGCATGTTTGTATATGACCGCTGGGGGCAGCTGATTTATACCGGTAATGATATGAAGGGTGGATGGAAAGGTGATTTCAAGGGGATACCAATGCCCGCGGGTACTTATCTGTGGATGATCATGTATACGGATGGTAAACAGCAGGCCCGGAAACAAACGGGTAGTATAACGATTGTAAGATAAATGATTATAAAAAGCAAGCCGGCGAAACAATCTGTTCGCCGGCTTGCTGTACTATTTTTCCGCTTTAATACTTAATGCGTACTTGTTTCAAGTCCTCTGTGTTGCAGCAGGTACTTCACATCCGGTTCTCTTTTACGGAAAGCAACATATAAGTCCATTGGCTCTCCTGTTCCTCCTTTCTCCAGGATATTTTTCCTGAATGCCTGTGCAGTAGCAGGATCGAAGATATTGCCAGTTTCTTTGAAAGCGGCAAAGGCGTCGCTATCCAGTACTTCTGACCATATATAGCTATAATATCCGGCGGAATAGCCTCCTGCAAATATGTGCTGGAAGTAAGTGCTGCGGTATCTTGGTGCAATCTGCGGGATCAGTCCGATAGTATCCATCTGTTCTTTTTCAAAGTCCAGTGGTACGATATTGTTACCGGCGGGCAGTGTGTGATAGGCCATGTCCAGCAGGGAAGCGGCGAGGTATTCTACGGTCGCAAACCCCTGGTTGAATCTGGATGCAGCTTTCATCTTTTCTACGAGTGCTGCAGGGATCAGTTCTCCGGTTTCGTAATGCTTCGCATATTGCGCCAGTACTTCCGGTTCGAATGCCCAGTGTTCCATTACCTGAGAAGGCAGTTCTACAAAGTCACGCGGTACGGAGGTACCTGACAGGGTCTCATACGTCACATCTGACAGCAGGCCATGTAATGCGTGACCGGCTTCATGGAAGAAGGTTTCCGCTTCATCCGGTGTCAATAAAGCCGGTTGAGTAGCAGTTGGCCGGGAGAAGTTACATACGATGGAGATCACCGGTGCAACGCGTCCGTTGGCATTAATGGCTTGTTTGCGGTAAGAGGTCATCCATGCACCGCCACGTTTGGAGGTACGGGGATGGAAGTCCAGATAGAGTAATCCGACCAGTGTACCATCATCGCCTTTTACTTCGTAGGCAGATACTTCTTCATGGTAAACCGGAACGTCTTTCAGCAGATGGAAGTGCAGTCCGTAGAGTTTTTTTGCGGTGAAGAAGAGGCCATCCCGTACGTTCTCCAGTTTGAAGTATGGACGTAATGCTTCTGCATCGTAAGCATATTTCTCTTTTCTAACTTTATCTGCATAATAGAACCAATCCCAGGCTTCGAGTTGTTCACCTTTTCCTTCGCGGTTCATGAGCGCCTGCATTTCAACGGCTTCCTGTTTCGCTACAGGCAGGGCGGCATGCCATAATTGCTGTAACAGTTCATTGGCTTTCGCAGGTGTTTTCGCCATGTTTTCTTCCAGGATGAAGTCCGCATGAGAAGCATATCCCAGCAGCGCCGCTTTTTCTGCTCTCAGGGCTGCGAGTTGTGTAACGATCTCTTTATTATCTCTTTCGTCGTTGTGGTTACAACGGTTTATGTATGCTTCATAGATCTCTTGCCGCAGGTGACGCTGATCCGCATATTGCAGGAAAGGCATTACGCTGGCGTTGTGTAAGGTAAAGCGCCAGCCGCTTTCTTTACCGGCTGCTTTTGCTGACAGGGCAGCTGCTTCTATGAGAGAGTCGGGGAGACCGGCGAGGTCTTTCTCTGCTGTGATCACCATTTCGTAGTGATTCGTTTCTGCCAGCAGGTGCTGTCCGAAGCGTACGGTGAGTAATGACAGTTGTTTATTGATCTCGCGTAGTCTTGTTTGTTTGTCTGCGTCCAGGTTAGCGCCGCTGCGTACAAAGTCTTTATAGGCTTTTTCCAGCAGTTTTGCCTGTTCACCGGTCAGGGTCAGAGCATCCCTTCTTTCATACAGGGCTTTTATCCTGTTGAATAAAGCCGCATCCAGGTAGATATCATCACTGTGTCTGGCGAGCATAGGAGCCAGCTGACGGGAGATGTTTTCCAGTTCCGGAGAGGTATTGGCAGAGGTGAGGTTATGGAATACAGCGCTTACATTACGTAATAACCTAGCGCTTTTTTCAAAAGCCTCGAGGGTATCTGCGAAGGAGGGAGGCGTTTGCAGACTGGTGATCTGTGCTATATTTTTCCGGTGTTCCTCCATGGCTGCTTCAAAGGCCGGCAGGTAACGGGCCGGGGTGATGAGGTCAAAAGGAGGGAGGCCGTAAGGCGTGTCGTACGGTTCCAGCAGCGGATTCGGAGTTCTGAACAGGTCGTACCTTTTTTCTGTCAGCGGTTTGTCGAAAGCCTTGCTGTCTTTTTCTTCGGTGAGCATAAAACCATGGCGGAGGTATAGCGATACAGCGGTATCCTGCTGGTTGGTGGTCCAGAGATAGGCATGTTCGAACTGCTGTTCATCCATGAATGCCATGAAGCTGTCCATCAGCCTTTTTCCAAGGCCAGCGCCACGGAATTCAGGCTCGATGATGAAATACCTTAGCTGCAGGGTTTTCCCTCGGCTAAGTGCCATCAGAAAGCCAACAATGCGGTCTTTATATTCACAGATCCATACACGGTCTTTCTGCGGATCGTACTGGCGGGAGAATTCCAGCAATCCTTCCAGCACGTAGCGCTCGAAGTTAAAGCCGTAACCCAGTTCGCTGTTATAGATCCTGCCGTGCATGTAAGCTACATAACCGAGATCTCCGGTTTTGAGCTCGGTTCTTATCGTGATGTCATTTATGTTAAAAAGCTGCGCCATATCTTCTGATTTCGATCAGACAAAAATAAGGTGGAATTAAGAATTAAAAATTAAGAATTAAGAATTGAAATGCAGCGGAAGGGATGTTGATAAGGAGTGGACATGATTTAGTTCCAAAGATGTTAGTTGTTGAAATTCTTAATTTTTAATTCCTAATTCTTAATTAAATTAGTCCTATGCACTCTACATTCGTTCTGTACATTGGCCTCCTCCTTGTCATTCTTGTACTGGTAATGCTGGCTCAGCGTTTAAAGATCTCTTATCCTATTGTGCTGGTGCTCGGCGGACTGGCACTTAGTCTTATTCCCGGATTGCCCGACGTTTCCATTGATCCTGAACTGATATTCCTGCTGTTTCTGCCACCGCTGCTGTATGATGCGGCCTGGAACACTTCCTGGAAGGAATTCTGGAAGTGGCGGCGTGTGATCAGTTCTTTTGCATTTGGGATCATTCTGCTGACTTCCTGTGTCATAGCGGTTGTATCCAGTAGTCTGATTCCCGGTTTTACACTCGCGTTGGGCTTCCTGCTGGGAGGGATTATTTCTCCCCCGGATGCGGTTTCTGCTACTACGGTGATGCGCGGACTGGATGTGCCCAGAAGACTGGTTTCCATTATTGAAGGGGAAAGTCTGATGAATGACGCTTCCAGTTTGATTGTGTACCGGTTTGCGCTGGCAGCGGTGCTCACAGGTAGTTTTACCTTTCATGAAGCAGCGCTCAGTTTTGTGATTGTTATTGTGATGGGAATTGTAACCGGATTGGTCATTGCGCTGATCTTCTATGTGATTCACCGCTGGATGCCTACGACGGCGAGTATGGATACTGTACTGACATTTGTAGCGCCTTATGTAATGTATATAGTAGCCGAAGCGTTTCATTTCTCCGGTGTACTGGCGGTGGTCAGCGGAGGTTTGTTTATGTCCAATAGACAGCAAACGATCCTTAGTCATCTCAGTCGTTTACAAGGTGTCAATGTGTGGGCTACTGTCGGCTTTGTGTTGAATGGTATTGTTTTTATGCTGATAGGACTGGAGTTGCCGGTGATTGTCAGCGGACTGGGAGAAAGTTCGCTGAAACAGGCAATCTGGTATGGGTTGGTGATCTCTGCTGTGGTGATTGTTACGCGTATTCTCTGTACACAGGGAGCGGCTATATTTACTGTGTTTATCAGCAGATTTATCAAAACGGCAGATAACAAACCGGGATGGAAACTGCCCCTGGTTTTTGGATGGGCAGGTATGCGTGGGGTGGTATCCCTGGCAGCGGCGTTGTCTATACCGATCATGGCCGGCGGCAAAGCATTTCCGCAACGTAATATGATCCTGTTTATCACCTTTGTGGTGATATTGGTTACCCTGGTGTTGCAGGGGCTCACTTTGCCCTGGCTGATCAGGAAACTGGGCCTGGAAGAAGTGGATTATATGTCGGAGGTAGAGCAGGATACCCTGATCCGTAAAAAGTTGACCTTTATCGCTGTGCAGTTGCTGGATACGCAGTATAAGACTGATGTGGAAGAAAATGAGCTGATCCGTCAGTTACGTGCAACGATGGAGAATGAATATACCTTCCTGGAGAGTTATGCCGCATCACATGCAACGGATATAAACAGGCAACAGGCGATCAGCCGGTACCGCATCGTATTCAATGAACTGATTCATGAACAGCGGGAGATGTTGCAGAAGATTAATAAGAAAGCAGAGTTTGATGAAGAGATCGTACGGAAGCATATGTCGTTGCTGGATCTGGCGGAAGAAAAGATCACACAACAGTATAAATAAATTAGGAATTAGGAATTAGGAATTACGTCAATAGTTGTCAAAGTAAAGTAAAAGGCGTCTACCGATGGTGGGCGCTTTTTATTTTGTTTGATACGCAGCGATCTCCGCTGCATTCCAATTCTTAATTTTTTTATCCTCTGCCTGTTAAGCAGTTTTAACTACTGTTAAATACTGTTAAGCCTTTTAGACGACTGTTTTTGAGTATATCGAGCTGTAGTCCTTTCCTGTAAAGGGTTCTATAAGCAGTGTTTACTGTTGTGATGCTACAAGATAAAAAAGGAGGCTCCTGTTCCGGATTAAACTTACTCCTTCAAAACGGCTCCAAAGAATATCACTATAAACGAACAAAATTATTTTAATCCAAAACCCACAATTATGATGAAGAAAATTTTTGTTGCCGCGATACTGTTTACAGCACTGAGCACTGTTAAGACATATGCACAGGATCAGCAGCCTAAGCCAAAACATGAAGGTCTGTTCCAGAAATTGGATACTGACGGTGATGGCAAGATCAGCAAGGCGGAGGCAGACAAACAGGAGAAGGGCAGATTTAATCTGAAAGAGAAATTTGATGCTATTGACGCTAACAAGGATTCATATATTGACAAGGAAGAACTGAAAGCGTACAGAAAAAGCCAGAAGGAGAAGAGAGAAGCTGCTGGCAAGAAGTAGAATGATCGTAAGGACCATGCCCCGTTTCCCGTTTTACCGGGGCATGGTTTTATACATTACAGCGGACTTATTGCTCGCTTTGTTCAATCAGCTCTTGTATAAAACGGTTGTACTCGTCTTTTACCGGTAGTTCCTGGTTCACATACAACTGTCTTCTTTTCACCACTACCTGTTCGCCTGTTTTAGGATTGACGCCGTCTTTCTCCATCTCTGCCCAGTAAATACCGATCCCTCTTTTTTGCCAGGCCGGCAAATTATTAAAGTTGATATTATAGCGGAACAGCAGTTCATTTTTATCTGCCGTACTCATTTTTTCTATTGTATTGGTAGCGCTCTGACGTGTGTGATTGTCTCTACGCAATTGCCAGTAACAGTGTGCATTGAGGGCATTACGATGTGCATCTTCATTCCTCCATCTGAAATAATCTACCACGAGTTGCCGGTTAGGCAATTCGCAGATGCGGCAATCAAATGCTGCCAGACTACCCAGTTGCAGGGAGAATTTCGCGCTTGTTTCGCCCGCGAGAATGGAGTTGTACTTACGGTGTTTACGACCGAAAGCACCTTCTGCCAGGTGGAAAAGCAAGGATATTTCATCGCTTTCCGTATAGCCATACACGACGTTAAAGCCGCAGTTCATGAGGTGTTTTACAGTTTCCACCATATAGTCTCTGAATCGCGGATCAAAAGGGGCTTCAAAAGGATGCGTTTCCTTTGTTAGTTTGGTGAATCCTCTGCCGTCGATACGGGCTACCATGTACATACCCGGTAGTACGATCTTGTCATGCGCGGTTTCATAGATCCGCATTTTGCTGTCCAGTTCATCAAATTTCATTATTCCAGGCTTTAATTGTAAAACCATTTGTGTCTAATCCGACGTAATAGAGTTCGTCGAAACCTTCTTCCAGGCTGGGTATTTCCAGTTTTTTGTAGGTGTTCAATACGCCTACTTTCGGTATCAGGGCTTTGCCTGTACGCAGGTTGTTCCTTTCCAGTGCTTCTTCAAGCCTGGATTGGAAGTAATAACCCCTCACCTTGAATTTGTGTTGTCGGGCAAGGGAGATATACTTTTCTCTATCCGCTTTGCCAGGGTTAGTATTGTCAACAACGAAGGGTTGGCTGCTTTTGAAACATGCTTCGAGAAACAGGTCTTCCCTGTAACGGCTTTTCAGCAGGTCGAGCGAGATCCTTATGTGGGTCTGCAGGAAATGTTCTTTATAAAAGCCGGTTTTACCGGTAGCCTGTATCCCACAGAAAATAATTGCTTCCATGGTATAGGTTTGGGGTGGCGAAGATAAGTAAAAGCGGAGGGATCAGCTGTTTTTGCGGAGAAATCTGACAATAGCCAGATCATCCGTGGGCAGCATTCCGTATACGTGCTCCAGTGTTTTGCATTTCATATTCAGCATTTCATCCGATTCAGACTTCTCCTGGTCCATGAGGAGGAAGCGGATCGCGTCTATCGGGGCTACTGCCGGATTGAAAGGTTTGAAACTGGTGATGCCGTCTGTGGCGAGACTGATATCCAGTAAGTTACTGAATGCTATACGGTACTGACGCTGGTACCAGCTGTCGAAATGTTCGGAGAGGTGATAGCCGATGTAATCGGGTTTGTTATCCCGGTCGAATATGCTGACATGTCCGTTGATACTGATTGCGCCGTCCCCGATGACCAGGAGGATGGCTTTGTCGGCCTTATAATCGGCTACCATCAGCAGGAGTGTGGTCAGTAATTCATTTCGGTCCAGTTGTATCTGGTTCCGGAGGGCGTTCAGTTCAGCAAACAGCTGGCGGGTGATATCCTGGAGGTGTTCTTCCGGGGAAATATTGACCAGTGAGCGCATATCGTCATATCCTTTTGCCTTGACGATTTTCCGTAACAGCTTGCCTGTCAATGTAGAAATGAGATGACTGTCAGTACCCATGGTACAGCCATCCATCACTGCAGCGACAAACGTATGCGGGTTAATATTGCCATGGAAAAGGTAATCCTCACAATTATTAAGATGATATGTTCCTCTTTGCAGCGTGGTATAGATATTCATAGAGAGGCACAAAAATAATGATTCCTTTGGGTAAAATTTTTTAACGGGTGTAAAATATTCTGCAGGTCCGTTCGTCTACCTTGTTTTAGTCTTTAGCAATGAATGAGATCAAGGTATATGATGCCCGGACCTTCACTTCCCGTTTTATGCCTTCCACTGAGCTGGATGCCTTACTAAAGGGGGATCTGACTAGGTTTCTGGCCTGTAAACTGGAAGATATGTACCGTCATGTGAAACAGGCGGTGCCGCCTTCCCGGTCCGCTACGCACTCCTGTTTGTACCTGACGGCGGGTACCGCAACCATGAAGATCGGCAGTGAAATATACACGATTGGCAAGGATGAAATGTTATTTGTCCCTGCCGGACAGGTGTTTTCTTTTGGGGAGGATGACGAAAATGAAGGGTATATCTGCAATTTTCATGATGACATGCTGTTGGGGAAATATGGGAACAGTGAGTTACTGAAAGCGTTTGAGTTCCTGAAAGTCTGGGGGAATCCCCGTATATGCCTGGATGAACGGACGTCAGCTTATGTCCTGCATCTCTTCAGCCGTATCGTTACGGAGTACATGGAACATGGTGTACAGCAGCTGGATATTCTTCAGCCTAACCTGGTTGCGTTGCTTTGTGAAGTGAACAGGGCTTATCAGCCTTTGCGCAGTAATCAGCCGCACAGTGCTTCGGATATCACCAACCGGTTCCGTGAAATGGTGTTCCAGTATGCCAGCACCAGGCATCTGGTTAGCGATTATGCCGCTTTGCTCAATGTTTCTCCCAGTCATCTCAATAAATCCGTCAGGACAATGACGAGCAAGTCGCCTGCCAAATGGATCGATGAAGCCATCGTTATGGAAGCAAAAGTCTTACTCAGCCAGTTTGATAGTCCTATCAGCGAAGTTGCTTTACAGGTTGGTTTTGAGGACCAGTCTTATTTTACCCGTCTGTTTAAACGTTATGAAGGGGTGACGCCCACTGAATTCAGGAAAATGATCAAAATGTCCTAAATGACGCGCTGTATGTCCTAAAGGATCTTTGCTTTTCAGCGGAGCTTTGCGGACAAACGATACCGATGTACTTTTCTTTGTTGCTGTTGCATTCTTTTTTCCGGTGGATGGTGGTTGTCAGTCTGCTGTTTGCCATCGGAAGGAGTCTCCGGGGTTGGATAAACAAACGTCCTTTTACCGCTACTGATAATACCATCAGGCATCTTACGGCCACGATTGCGCATATACAACTCGCTATCGGATATGTGCTTTATTTTAATAGTCCGCTGGTTACTTATTTCAGATCACATTACCGCGAAGCGATAACACAGGCAGATTACCGTTTTTTCGGTCTGCTGCATGTCCTGTTAATGACGACAGGTGTGATCGTTATTACCATTGGTTCTTCTGCTGCAAAACGCATGGATACGGATCAGCGTAAATTCCGGACAATGGCTTTATTGTTCCTGGCGGGTTCGCTTATAATTTTTATTGCTATACCATGGCCTTTTTCGCCGCTGGCGCACAGGCCATATTTAAGAACATTTTAAAGATGATGCATTTATTTCGTACAAAAGTGGGCCGGTTGAGATTGATCGGTTTCCTGGAAGGAGTTTCTTTGTTGGTATTAACCGGGATTGCGATGCCTATGAAGTATGCTGCGGATAATCCTTCTATGGTGAAGATTATGGGACCGATACATGGGTTCTTCTTTGTGACATTTGTGATCAATGCGTTGAGTGTGGGGATTGAGTACAAGTGGAAGTTCACGGATATCACCTGGAAAGTATTATTAGCCTGTATAATTCCGTTTGGTACTTTCTACATTGATTACCGTATTCTGCGCAAGATGGAATAGCTTATATTTGTGTATAGCCTGCCATTATGCATATTGAACAGTATAAACCGGTTGCTGTCTTACAGCCTTTCATCAGATCAATTATGATCATTGAAAGTGAATATGCATTACAGAATGAGGTATTGCCTGATACTTCATTGGTGATGGCGTTCCGGCTGAAAGGGAATGTAGCTGCCAGTGATTATGGTACATTGCCTTCAGCTGTTATTGCTGGTCTCCGTAAAACATCACGTACTTTATTGTATGCAGGCAATACTGCTAATTTGCTGGTGGTGTTCCGTGAGGATGGTGCGGCTGCGTTTTTTAAAGCGTCCTTACATGAATTATTTGGGGCTTCAGCTGCGCTCGATAATTTTATTGATCAACAGATATTGAGGGATATCAGTGAACAACTGGCGGAGGCAAGTGATTATGCAGCTGCTGTTCATAAGATACAGGAATTCCTGTTGACATTATGGAAACATGCAGTGCCGGATCTTTTGGTGCATACGGCTATCAGGCAAATCCGGCAGGCTAATGGCAACGTCCGAATTAAAGAACTGTTACATCATTTATATATCAGTCAGGATGCTTTTGAGAAAAGATTCCGCCGTATTACGGGTGCTACGCCTAAGCAATTTGCTGCCATTGTCAGATTAAGATCAGTTATCGACCGGTCAAATGATGCTACGCTGACGGAAACCGCGTATAATGCAGGATACTTTGATCAGGCGCATTTCATTAAAGATTTCAAGGCATTTACTGGTAAGACCCCTGGGGAATTTTACCGGTCGCAGCTTTTCTGGTAAGTGACCAGTGCTTGTATTTGTTTGTCATTGGCAGCTGCGATCGTTGGTGAGATGGTTGCTGTTGCAGTTTACAATACTAAAATGTATTTATCCGGATGCAATGTTCCAATTACAATATAACAGATAAGCTTCGGGGAGAGGTGACAAGTTAAAAGTGCCTGACAGCTGATAGCCCACTATCAAAGACGGTGGCACAAGCTCCTTTACATTTTAATTCCTGATTTTTAATTGAATAAAGTATGTCAATAGTTAAGCCTGTCCTCCGCGCCTTCGACTACGCAAAAGCCATGGAGTTTTATGTTGATTGGTTAGGCTTCCAGGTGGACTGGGAACACAGACCGGAAGACACACCGTTTTACCTCCAGCTTTCTATGAGAGATATCATATTGCATCTTTCAGAACATCATGGAGATGCCAGTCCCGGTGCTTCGGTATATGTAGATGAATTTACAGACCTGCGTGCTTATCATCAGTTACTGATAGACAAACAATATAAATATAACCGTCCCGGAATGGAAGAAGCATTCTATGATCCTTCCATTTTATTAGTGACGGTAAACGATCCTTTTTATAATAAGATCATATTCGCAGGAAAGAAATAAGATTACCGGTCCAGTAATCTTCTGTGGTAATTAATCTGGCCCAGGTGATATGTTAAGTGGGTAGCCAGATGGATCAACATAAAACCGGTGGTTTGTTTTGCTTCAAATACCTCAATAGGGTATTCCTGCTCCAGTCTGGCTGGTGGCAGTGCAGACAATGCTTTGTCTACTATAGCAATTGTATCTTCTATCTTTTGCAACAATTCAGCGCGCGGCACATCCTTCAAGGAAAATTCAGCATCCCTGTCGCGCACATAACCCGACTGTCCTAAATGAAGTCCGATGAATGTATTGAGATTTCCTACCAGATGTAAGCAAAGATTTCCTGCGGAGTTTGCAATGTTGGCATCAATTGTCCATAGAGCAGGCTCATGCTGATAGGCGGAAATTTCTGTCTTGAGCTTATTAAGATCCCGGTTGAATAACTGCCTGAGTGTTGTTATTGTAGTCATATATAAGATAATACCTTTATGCAAGATACTTCTTTTTCTACGGGATGTTGCATTAATTGGACACGCTGCGGTAGAGATAGGCTTTCACGATCTCGGTATTATCTACTTGTTCCAGTATAGGTTTTTTAGTAGAGAACAATGCACCTTCAACGGTTTTCTGGAGGTATTTCTGATTCCAGTGCATAATGGCCAGCTCAGGAGTTTTTCCATATCCGTAAACACCATACTCAGGGCGTTCACCAATGAAGCAGCAGTACTCGTTTCCGTCGTGTATCAGGATGGGTTTATATTTTTTTACTGCCTCCTGTATGTCTGGTGAATTGTAATCAACAGAAATGATTTTAATCTCATGTGTCGTTTCCATAGCACTATTTTTGATAGAAATATCTCCAATAAATATGCCACGCCAAGCATGAAAATGATTACTTTTATTCCATTCAATTATATTGAAATTTTATTTAAGGTAAATAAGCAGTAAATGAACGGTGCGATTTATGTCCGGCATGTGTCTGTAAAGGACGCAGCGCAGGTTGCAGCTTTATCAGCAGAGTTAGGTTACCCCTCGACAGTGAAAGACACTATTACTTACATCCAGGCTATTGACAAAAGTATCTGTGATGTGGCCTATGTCGCAGTTAGTGGAGAGACCGTTTTAGGATGGATTCATGTATGCTATACCATTCGTCTCGAATCAGGTCCGTTCTGCGAAATTGGCGGACTGGTAGTATCCCGTAATACTCTTGGAAAAGGTATTGGCAGATTGCTGGTTGAGAAGGCCAAAAAATGGTCTGCTGAAAGAAACATTGAAAAGCTGCGTGTGCGCAGTAATGTGATCAGAGAAGGATCACATGCCTTTTATGTTAAAACCGGCTTCGTCGAATACAAACAACAGAAGGTATTTGAATATACGATAGGAGCAGAGGTACTTAATGAAAAGGCAGCAGAAGGTGTGAAGGTTGTGGAAGGGAAGAACGAATAGGAATAAAGATGAACAGTTAAGGACGAAGATGTAGAAAGACATTAAGTGCCGCCTGCAAACCCAGTTTGAGGCGGCACTTTTTAGTATGAACCTGTTATTAGTTTTTGTGATGTTTCAATATTGCTTGTTTAATTCCTGGTTCCTTTTCTTGACCATCCTGTTTTCAGTCCTATAATAAACACAACCAGTAAAGTTTCGCCTATCGCCAGCATAATATCTCCTGGTACGCGGAACCAACGTAAGGTTTGCATCGTGTCCGTCTGCATAAACTCGGCTGACCTTGCATACCAGTATCCATGCTGAATAGACGCAATGCCCTGCATGATACCTATCGGCAGCATACTGATGCTGACCATGACAAGCAACCCTATATTTATTAACCAGAAAGCGGTACCGATCAGTTTCTCATTCCAGTGGTGATCGGGATATAATCCTCTCAATACAAACAGCATCAGACCGATACCCAGTATACCGTATACGCCGAATAAAGCGGTATGTCCGTGAACGGCGGTGGTATTCAATCCCTGAATATAATAAAGCGCTATTGGCGGATTAATGGCAAATCCGAAGATGCCGGCGCCCAGGAAGTTCCAGAAACAGATGGCTATGAAACAATAGATAGGCCACTTGTATGCTTTGATCCATGGCGTAGATTTACTGAGTGTGTAGTTGTGATATGCTTCATAACCGATCAATACCAGCGGTACTATCTCCAGTGCGCTGAAGGTAGCGCCCAGTGCCAATACGGCGACAGGTGTTGCGCTGAAATAGATGTGATGGAAGGTGCCTAATATACCACCAGCCAGGAAGATAATGGTAGAGAACAGTACGCCGATGGTGGCTGACTGCATCCGTAGTAGTCCCAGGCGGCAGAAAAGAAATGCTGACACGACGGTTGCGAATACCTCAAAGAATCCTTCTACCCACAGGTGTACTACCCACCAGCGCCAGTATTCGGCAATGGCCAGGTGCGTCTGACGGCCATACATTAATCCTGCTGCGTAGAACACCGCGATAGCGATGGAGGCAATGATGAAGAGGGTGAGCAGGTGGCGGCTTTCGTCTTTCTTTCTTAATGCAGGCAGCAAGGCGCGCATCATTAAGCCCAACCAAAGAATGAGACCTACCAGCAATAGTATCTGCCATATTCTTCCGAGTTCGATGTACTCATAACCCTGGTGTCCCCAAAGGAAATTATCGACCAATCCTAACTTCTGCATGACACCTAGCCATTGTCCGGTCAGGGAACCACCTACTACGATGATCAGTGCAATAAAGAGGACATTTACACCTAGTTGCTGATAACGCGGTTCGTATCCTGAGATAGCGGGCCCCATGTACAAACCGGTGGCCAGCCAGGAAGTGGCGATCCAGAAGATAGCTAATTGCACGTGCCAGCTGCGGGAGATAGATTGCGGGAGGAATTTGTCCAGTGGTATACCATAGAAACCCTGTCCTTCCACACCATAGTGGGCAGTGATAATACCGGCCAGCATCTGCACCAGTATGAGAATGCTGACTACCCAGATGTATTTGAGGGTCGCCTTCATGGAGGGAGTGGGTTTCATGTCGCGCAGCGGATCCTGTTTCGGCAGATCGATATGCTCGTTATCGTGGTTACGCACATGATACAAGACAAGTAGTGCAATACAACCCAGGAGTAGTAGAACGCTGAAGCCTGACCATAAGTGAAGGGAGGCGGAAGGCGTGTTACCAACTGTTTCGTCATTCGGCCAGTTGTTGGTGTAAGTAACATGGGTGCCGTCGGGACGTTCACTGATACATACCCAGGTGCTCCAGGCAAAGAATGCGGCCATCAGGCGCATCCGCTCCGGATCTTTTATAGTGCCTTCCGGTATCGCGTATTGTTTGCGGAGCGCACTGAGTGTTGGATCATTCATGAACAGTTTAGCATAATAGGCGGCCAGTTGTCTGGATACTTTTGCCCTGCTATCGGAATAGGTAATCGTGTTTTGTACCGGATCAAAGGTGTTTTTTCTCAGGTCCAGTTTCATGCGTTCTTTATACACGAGTTGTTCTTCTGCCGGCAGGGTACTATAGACCTTTCCGTCTTTTACAGCCAGTACTTCCAGCATGGCCAGTGATTCACGGTGCAGGTAATCGGCTGTCCAGTCAGGAGCGATGTAAGCGCCATGTCCCCAGATGCTGCCGACTGTTTGTCCGCCGATGGATTGCCACACATTCTGTCCGTCTTTAATATCCTGTCCGCTGAATAGTACTTCACCCGTTTCACTCACTACTTTATCAGGAATAGGAGGTGCTTTTCTATATATATCATTGCCGAAGAAGATGAGTACAGCGAATGAGCTGACCATTACCAGGGCCAGCGTAAGCCATAGTTTTTTCGTTGTCATAAATGTTGGTTTGTAAATAGATGTAAGGGCTTGTAGAGGAAGCGTTTTATTACGATAGCTGCTGTTCCAGTTGTACCGCTTTAGGAAAGAGTATGTTGTTCTCCAGGTGGATATGTATCAGCAGGTCAGCTTCGAATTCCTTCATCTTGTTAAAGAGGAAAGCATAGGTATTACAGGCGCTTTCCGGCAGTGTATAGTTGTTTGTCAGCTGACGGAAGGCTTGTAGTTCTTCTCCGGATGCTTCATGTTCTGCACGCATTACTTTTACAGCACTTAGTACCAGCTCTCTTCCGGAAGTATCATGTGGTTCCTTCTCAAGTTGTAAGATAGCGGGGAAAAGAATGTGTTCTTCTTTATGAAGATGTAATTGCAGATCTTTCAGAAAAGCAAGTGTGCCTGCTTCGAAGTGTTGTAGTTCCGGCTGTTCAGCACCGTGTACTTTTGCGACTTTTGTGACCAGTTGTTCTATTACAGGAATGTTTTCTTTTACATAGCGATGATGGGTACTGACGATATAATCGATCAGTTCATCAGCTGTCTGGTTAATGAAGTTCTTTGCCAGCTGGAACGGGGTATTTTTAGTGATTGCTTCCAGTTCACTCAGGAGTGTTTCTTCCGTGATGTTGGCTTTTGCAGCGGCTTCTTTCAATGTAATATTGCCACCGCAGCAGAAGTCTATGCCATATTTACCAAATACTTCCGCTTTCCGGTAGTCAGCAGCGGTAATGTCAGCCACGGTGATCTGATCAGGGGACTGTGTTCTTTTTTTAACTATTACCCGGCAGAGATCCGGTCCGTCCTGGAGATATTCAAACGTCAGTATATTTCCTTTTTTGCTGAGCAACTCATAATAGAGCGGCCGTGGATCATGATCGTTGTGTATGATAAAACTATCGCCGGGCAGTAAGGCTTCAAACGTCTGAATGAGCGTCTGGTGCCGGATGGCAGGAGATAGGGCTGGTACGTCCAGTGTTGTTATTGTGGTCATCTCTTGTTTCTTTTAATTGTCAAATGAATCGCCGGTATTGTGTTTCTTCCGGCTTGTCTTATATTAAGACCTTTTTGTCCTTTATTATGGTGATATAAAATACCTTTTTATCTCTTATTGTTTCAAAAAAAATTTAGTCTCTGCGAAGGAAGGTGAGTTTCTGATCCAATTCTTCCTGGAGATCGCCTACTCTTGTTTTGTTGAGCATATTGGTGATATCCTTTCTGATTTTGGTAAACTCATGATGAAGCGGGCAGGGATGTTTGTCGGAGCATTGTTTTAATCCGAGGCCACATCCGGAGAAGATATTATCGCCGTCTACAGCTTTTACGATAGTGGCAAGTGATGTTTTGCGGGCGCTGTTATCCAGGTAGAAACCACCAGTTGGTCCTTTCATGGATTGTACCACTCCTTTTCTGCCAAGCTCCTGTAATATCTTGGCAATAAAGTACTCGGGGGAATCGATCCCTTTTGCAATATCCCTGATACCGATCTTGCTTCCGTCTTTCGATTTCTGCGCAATAAATATCATGGCACGAATGGCATATTCACATGTCTTTGAAAACATCTTTTCAATTTAATGCAGCAAAGATAAGTGGATTTAAAAATAAAAGACAAAAATATCTTTTTATAGAAAATGCTATTCTACTCATTGTTAGTGAGTAGCGTGAAATGTACACGAGAATCCATGAAAAATAAAAGACAAAAACATCTTTTATTTAAGAACAATGTATACCTTTGGCCTGCGGAAAGGTATATTTTCCTGCAGATACTTCCGGAACGATCTACATAGGATACTATTCTGATACGCGCCTGTTATGCAAACGGGACGGATACATTAGAGGACACAACTTTTATTCTGCTTTATCATGGTTAATCAACTCATGCGGGTATTGCCTGTCTTGCTGACGGCGGTACCGCTACCTCTATTCGCTACTCCCAGAGGCCGCGCTTTTTTCTCCACGGACTCAATCGACGGACTGTTATTTATTCTGCTGTCGCTGGTGATGATATTGCTTATTGTGGCTATTTTTCTGAAAGTGCGTACTAATATAATGCGTTCGAAAAATACTACACGGCCACCAGTATCTGACACCACAAAATTCAATGAATATATCAGCACCCTTAGTAGCAAGAGTATTGATGCTTATCTCACATTAAAGGAAAAAAAACAACACAAGGGAAATAATGCTTTGAAGGGAATGCTGCTGCTATTACTGGCAGGTGGAGTATATAGTTTGCCGGCCAGCGCTCAACAGATAGATGCTAAACCGTCGTCTTTGCTACAGGAGACCGGCATCATCACTACCCTTATTTTATTACTTATTCCTATTGTAACCGGCGTTATACTGATGGCGGTGAAGGTATCGGGACTGATCCGCCGTCGTACGCGTGAAAGGAACCTGGAAGAGGCGACTGTCTTTGCCGATTACCTGACGCAACCCAATGATCCTGTTATAGAAGAGGCGTTGGAGCGAAGGAAAAAGGCACTGGCTTATCATTTACATAATAGTGAGCTGGCAGGGAATGCTGATGCAGAAGATACCAGGGGCTTAGTGGGGAATATCAATATTCACACAGGTCTTTCTGTAGTAGCGCAGAAGCAGCGGGCAAGGCCGCGACCTGCTGTTGATCCGGAGCTCTCAAAACTTGTGATGTGGTACCTGGGATGTGCGGCTTTTTGGTTGTTATTTGGTACTACGGTGGGAGAATATGTCGGGATCAAATTTGTAAGTCCTGATGTGGATCATCTTAGCTGGCTGAGTTTTGGTCGTCTTCGTCCGGTACATACCAATGCAGTTTTCTGGGGATGGGCTTCCCTCGGTATGTTGGGGCTAGGTTACTATGTCGTGCCGCGTGTAAGTAATGTGCCACTGGCGAGTCTGAACCAGGGTCGTTGGTCACTGATCCTGATCAATGCAGCTGTAATACTGGGCTCTGTCAGTCTGATGGCAGGTATTAATAACGCCGGCGGAGAATACCGTGAATATATCTGGCCAATACAATTACTGTTTGGTATCGGGCTGGTCATCACTTTATACAATTTCATCAATACCATCGCCGTAAGAACTACGAAGGAAATTTATATCTCTAACTGGTACATCGTAGCGGCGCTGATGTTTGCACTGGTGATATCTGTGGTTGCTTATGTACCCTGGTGGCAGGATGGATTGGGAGAGACCATCGTACAGGGGTATTATATGCACCAGGGAGTCGGTATGTGGTTTATGTTGTTTACACTGGGTATTGTGTATTACTTCTTACCACAACAGCTCAATAAGCCGATTTATTCTTACAGTCTGGGGATCCTTGCTTTCTGGGCGCAGATCCTTTTCTATACATTGATCGGTACGCATCATTTTGTCTTCAGCGCTATTCCTTGGTGGTTGCAGACAGTCGCTATTGTGGGTTCTGTAGGAATGATTATTCCTGTTGCTGCCGGTACAACCAACTTTATCATGACCTTCCGTAATGGCTGGTATAAGATTGCATCCAGTTATACACTGCCCTTCTTCCTGGTAGGGATCATCTTCTATTTTACCGGTTCGTTGCAGGGGACGGCAGAGGCGTTTCGCTCCACCAATCTGATATGGCATTTTACCGACTTTACGGTAGCGCATTCGCATCTGACCATGTATGGGATCATCAGCTTCTTTCTGTGGGCGGGTATCTATGCGGTCGTGCCCCGTTTATCGGGTAAGGAGGCTCCGCAGATCACGGTGGGTGCACACTTCTGGCTGGCATTGATAGGGCTGTTGTTTTATACAATTCCATTGATGTATGGCAGTACGCTGAAGGGTATTATGTGGATGCAGGAGAAGCCTTTTATTGAGAGTGTTATTATGATGGCGCCTTACTGGTTATGGCGGGCGATAGGTGGTAGTCTGATGTGGTTATCGCATCTTTTCTTCGCCTATAATCTTTACAAGATGATCCTGGGGGATGATACTACTGATGTAAAAGGGGCTGCCATCGAGAAACTGAATCAATCTTATTCTGAAATAGCATCAACGCTGTAGTCATGGAGTTATTTGATAATCATAAAAGTCTGTACAGGACCGCTTTCCTGTTGTTCGTTATACTTACTGTATTTGTTGCTATTATTCCTGCTATGAACAACCAGCGTAACAATGCACCTTTACCGGAGGCACCGGTATTGAGTCCGGCGGCAGTGAAAGGAAAGGCGTTGTTTGTGAGCAATGGTTGTGTGGCTTGTCACACGCAGCAGGTCCGTAATGTTGAGATGGATAAAAAATGGGGTTCAAGACCCAGTATTGCGGCAGATTATGCCGACAATCACCGTACTGATTTCTGGCGGAATACGGCTACGCTGATGGGTACAGAACGTACCGGCCCTGATCTTACAGATATTGGCACCCGTCAGCCGAGTGAGGACTGGCACCTGACACACCTGTTCAATCCACGTATCGTAGCACCTGCATCTGTTATGTCGGCTTATTCCTGGTTATTTACAGAGAAGAAAGAAGCGGCTAAAAATGATGTGGTGGTAAAGATACCGGATGAATACAAGGAGGAAGGGACCGTTATTGTGGCAACGCTACAGGCTTTACAACTGGTGACTTATTTAAAGGAGCTGAAACAGGTGAAGCTGCCGGATGGTACGGAGACACCTGCTTTCCTGTATGCGCAAAAAGCTTCCGCGGCAAATGCTACTACCGGAGCCGCTGCAGGGGCGCCTGACGGAACGACCTTGTACGCTAATAACTGTCAGAGTTGTCATCAGCAGAATGGAGAAGGATTAAAAGGGGCTTTTCCGCCACTGAAAGACAGCAAGATCGTACTGGATCCTGAACCGCTGCAATACGTCAATATCATCATGAATGGTTATGATGGTCGTGTCAGTGAGGGCTATGGCGTTATGCCGGCAGTAGGTGCGAATGCGAATCTGTCAGCAGAAGAAGTGACCGCTATTATGAACCATGAGCGTACCAGCTGGGGGAATAATGCGCCAAAGGTGACGGTAGAGCAGGTACGGAAGTACCTGGAGGAAACAAAGGCAAAAGCCACCGCTCAATAAGCATTAAAAATGACCTGTATTATGTACAAAAAAACACTCTTTTCAGCTTTGTTACTTATGTGCTGCCAGCCAATTGTAATGGCCTGTGACGCCTGTAAGAAGAAACAGGCGGTGGTGCTCGGCGGACTCACCCATGGTAAGACACCAGACAGTAACTGGGACTATCTCATTGTAGTTGTGATGGTTGTGGTTGTACTGGTCATTTTCTTTTATTCTGTGAAATGGTTGATCCGTCCCGGTGAAAAGTCGGCCGGCCACATCAAACAATTTATCCTTGAATAAATGCAGCTATGAAAGACAAGAGTACGATATACATATTTATAGACGAAGATGTAAAACCCATTGCCATCCTGGAATCTCCGGTTAACTTTGAACTGGATACGACCCGGTTGGTGGATGGGCAGCATACCCTGAAGATCGTCAGCCGTGATCCCTCGGGAAAGGAAGGTATCCGGCTGGTACCATTTGAAGTACGTAACGGACCGGCGATCTCTATTGAAGGGATTGCTGAAAATGCGGTAGTAGACGGGATTGTGCCGGTCATGATCAATGCGTACGGGAAAGGAGATCAGCGTAATTTCCTGATCATCGGTAGTGAGACGCCACAAAGTATACCTTTCTGGGTGTTTGTGCTGCTGATCGCTTTTGTGGGCTGGGCAATTTATTATTGCGTCACCTCGCCACTGGAACTATTAAACAAGTAAGATATATTATGGCAGATGTTGAGAAGGGGCCGCAGTTGGCGGATATTCAGACAGACGAAGATGTAAGGCAGCTGGTGTATACCTTTTATGACAAGGTGAGGGCGGATGCATTACTGGGGCCGGTATTTGAAAAAGCGATCGGAAGCGACTGGGAGCCGCATCTACAGATCATGTGCAATTTCTGGAGCACGATGTTGTTGTATTCCGGCAAGTACCGGGGCGATCCGATGAGTAAACATATGTCGTTGCCGATTGATCCGCAGCATTTCAGTCAGTGGCTGGCGCTTTTTACGGCTACCCTGGATAGCCTTTTTAAAGGGGAGGTGGCCGACAATGCAAAAGCACGGGCTAATAATATAGCCAGGATCATGCAGTCGATGCTGGGTTTCCCTTTGAATAATAAATAAGGAAGGAGACATGTTGAAGATTCTTTTTTTGTCATTGCCATTGTTATGGTGTGGTATGGTAATGAGCATCAGTTTTATGGAGGCGCCGTTGAAATTCAGAGCGCCTGGTATCACACCGGCATTGGGATCAGGGATTGGCAGATTGGTGTTCCGTACGCTGAACAGAATAGAATGTGCCGCATTTGTCGGCTGGTTGTTGCTGTTCTTTAGCGTTGCCAACGATATCTCATATCTGTGGATGATGTTGCCGGTGGGGATCGTATTGTTGTTGCAGACTAGCTGGCTGCTGCCTTTACTGGACGCGCGTGTAACGATGGTGCATCAAGGGAAAACACCGCCCCGCGATCTGAATCATGTCTACTATATCGGCGGAGAGGTGATTAAATGTGCACTACTGCTGGTAACAGCTTTTACGCAGTTAGCTGGATTTATTAAATAAGGGTAAAGGGTAAATAAGCAACCGGAGCAATGGGGCTCTCTTTTATCATCAGGAGAGGCCTTTTGCTCCGGTATTGCATGCGGCGGAAGGGGAAGGATGAATGATCAGGTATCAGAAATGGCGTTTTTAACAGATTTCATCTTCCAGCACTGCTGCATCAAAGCCTGCTTTTTGTAAGAGGCGGATCAACCACAATTCATCTACTTTTCCGGAGATACATTCCACGCGTAATATCCGGTCACAATCTTCCAGGTCAAAGTTAGCCCTGTAACTACTGTACGTGTTGTGTATCTGTTCCAGGAGCAGGAGGGCATTTGTCCGGCTGTTAACGGTGGTTTTAAATACTTCTACCATATACACAAATATTTCAGGTTGTAGGTCATGCAGGCGCTGCCTGGGGCAATGACTCCCTGTAGGGCGCCTTATGATAGCAAAAGTATGCGAAACCTTATGGTTGCGTAGGTCGTGAACGCGACATAAAAGGGGGGGAAATGGGACATTTTAATGTGCGGAATACTTATGGTCTGATAAAACCCATTCCAAATGCGGTACCTACACCGAGCAGCGCGCCTGCTGTTACATCTGTCGGATAGTGAACGCCCAGATACATCCTGGAATATCCCACCGCGCCTGACCAGAGGAAAGCGGGTGCGAGAACATACCATTTCGGGTAAGCCCTGGCAAGTGCAGTTGCCGAGCTGAAAGCAGAAGAAGTATGCCCCGAGGGGAAGGAGGTGGACTTTGGCTGATAGACGGCCGTCAGGTGTGTATTGGAAATAAACGGCCGGGGACGTTTTACCAGTTTCTTAATAAGTGTGTTCAGCAGAAAGGTGGTGGCTGTACTGCTGGCGACGTAAAGGGCATTTTGCCGCATATCGGGATTGTGATCAATAATACCCGCTACCAGCAGGCCGGCAGGTATCGCTACATTCACATAGTCATTGGTGTTGGAAATAAGGAGCCAGGTTTTTGTTTGTCCGGGCGTCCTTCTGGCAGCCAGGTATTCCAGTGTACGATCGTCGAAAGTCTGCAGCCTTGACTGGGCTAGGATGGGGGAGTAGGCCGTTGTCAGCAGTAATACCGTAGTGTAAAATTGTTTCATGTCCTGTCTTTATAAATACCTGTTTTTCTACCTGTTGGAGGATGAATTTACAAAATAATGCGGGTAAATACACATTAACCGGCAGCAGGAAATTGGTTAATTTTGCATACACCTGACCGCCTTTTTCTCTCTCTTAATACGATTAAGACGCATTCGCTGCGTCTGTTCTCCAAAATGGATGTCGAAAGAAGGACGCAAGCGATTGAAAAAGCTAAGCGTTTAAATATCATTCCTTAATGGTGTCAACCTTTTGGGTGAAATACCGTTTTATAGCAGAATCACCCTAAAGTATGAACCGGAATAAGAAAGGATCCGGCATATTTGTTCCCATCACCTAAACTGAATGTATGAAAAAGAATGTATTGACTTTTGGGATCATCGCAGGACTGATCGTTACCGCGATGATGGTTGCTTCTTCATTGGCATGTTATTACAATCTCAACTTTAAGGGGAATGAGGTTTTAGTATATACCGGGATGCTGGTGGCCTTCCCCTTCATTTTTATAGGGGTAAGGAATTACCGGAACAAATATAGCCAGGGGGTGATTACTTTTGGGAAGGCTTTTAAAGTAGGGTTCTTTATTGCTCTTATCGCATCCAGCTATTATACGCTGGTATGGCTGGCAGAATATTATCTTTTCATTCCGGATTTTGTGGATAAGTACGCCAATCACGTGATGACACAGGCAAAGGCAAGCGGGGCTACAGAGGCACAGCTGGCCGGTAAAGCAAAAGACCTGGAATTTGTGTATACGATGTATAAAACACCAATAGGGGTGATTGCAGCAACTTACATGGAAGTCCTGCCCCTGGGAACGATCGTGGCATTGATCAGTGCATTGATACTCAGGCGCCGTTCCGGTAAATTATCAGGAGTACTCAGTAATTAATGGCGTATTTCTTGTAGCAGGATCGTGCGAAAACCGGCTTAGTTGATAAAATTAAATGTTTTCACTAGATTGGCTGAAATTCGATGTCATAAAACTATTGTTTACATGAAAAGTCCTGTTACAGGTGGTAATCGCCTTGAGTTGATCACTACGTTTCCGACAGAATCAATAATTAAGATTTACGAAGATGAGCTAAAGGTGGATACGCGTCGTTTCTTCAAGGGGGTACCTGCTGTAGAATTGTATGAGTGCCGTGATACCGGATACCGGTTTTATTATCCGGAGGGCATTCTGGGAGATGGGCAGTTCTATGCTGACCTGAATAAAGACGATGTAGGATATTATTCCACCACCCGATGGGAACATACATATGCTACCAGTCTGATCAAACCCGGTCAGAAGGTATTGGAAATCGGTGCAGGCGACGGCTTTTTCCTGGAACAGCTGAAAAAGTCCAATATCGATGCGATTGGCCTGGAATTGAACGTTGCCGCTATTGCAAAAGGTGAGAAGAAGGGACTGCGCATGTATAACGAGATGATCGAAGACCATGCGGATGGGCATGTCGGAGAATATGACGTTGTTTGCTGTTTTCAGGTACTGGAGCATATCTATAATGTGAAGAGCTTTCTGGATGCCAGTCTGAAAGCGCTGAAGAGAGGGGGTAAACTAATCATCGGGGTGCCTAACAACAATCCTTATCTCTTCAAACAGGATAAATGGCATACGCTTAACCTGCCTCCACATCATGCCGGTTTGTGGAACAAAAGGGCTTTTACCGAATTGCAGAAGTTCTACGATGTGACACCACAGGACATTATTGTTGAACCATTAAGTAATAATAAATCATTTGCAAGACGTTGGTATCTGGCGCAACGTAACTACTATAAAGAAAAGAAATCTTTCCTGGGTGGGCTTATTTCCATTATTCCTGCACCAATAGGAAAAATGGTTGTTAAGCTGTTTTCTCCATGGATCGACGGCTTTAATATCGTGGCGGTATTTACCAAAAACTAAGGAAAACAGCCGAATGTCCTGAATACACCCTCAAACTGTCGGATTCACACATGACATCCTTTCCGAAATGCTGATATGTTTGCATCATAAAACTTACTATTATGAAAACGAACAAAGTCAGGATCTTCTATTGGGTAGCAACAGGCATTTTTGCATTAATGATGCTGATGGATGCAATAGGTGGTATTACCCATGAAGCAACCGGAGTGGCTATTATGAAACACCTTGGTTACCCGGAATATGTACTGACGATTTTCGGGGTTGCTAAACTACTGGGTGCGATCGCGATCCTTCAACCTAAATTTCATACCATCAGGGAATGGGCTTATGCCGGTTTTGCGATCAATTTTATCGGTGCATTCTGCTCAAGAGCAGCTGTAGGTGATCCGGTCGGTGAACTGATCCCGCCTGTGGTAGCCCTACTGATTATGTTTGTACCGTATTATGCCTGGAAACGTTTCGAAGCTACAAAAGAGACTTCTCACCGTCTGGCTGCCATCTGATAAGATCATGGACTATATATCCTGACCGGGATATACATTGACGACATTCCTGTGCATCAGGACGAAAAATGTATATCCCGGAAACTTTTATTTCAATAGAAAAAGATTAGTATTGATGGAACTATGCAGGTAATATCAGCAGCGGCACGTCACTGTTCCAGGCCAGTTGTTTCGAAACACTTTTACTAAACAGCGTAGCCAGCAATCCTTTCTTTTCGTGTATCGCAATGATCAGCGCAATGTTATTGTCTGCCGCGAATTTATTAATCCCTTCAGTTACGTTACTATTCTCTACGTAATGAAAAGACGGCCGGTATTTGTCCAGTAACTGATGAAGATGTGAGATGTCTTCGTTTGTTTCCGCAGATAATTCTTCATCCCCTGCAACGTTTACTACAAACAATTCTTCTGCCTGCAGACTGTTGAGTAATGTTACCATTCCGGGTAGTGCTTTCCCTTTCCTGAGTATTTCAAAATCCACAGCCAGCATCACTCGTTGCGGTGCTACCAGTTTTGCGTCTTCCGGTACAATGACCAGGGGATAGGCACAGTTTTCCATGATGCGGATACTATGACTACCGATCAGGAATTTTTCCAGATTAGATTTATCTGAAATACCTGCTACTACGAGACTCACGTCTTCCTGTCCGACTACCTTCTTCACAGCTTCTTCCAGTATATCATCTTCTGATAAAGTGTCGATGCGGATATCGCCAGCGTCTGCTTCCAGCCGTTTGCTTAATATGTTCAGCTGCGACATACTTTCTTTTAACAGTTCATCCGGATTTGCCTGTATAATGGGTAGTTCGGGAGTAATGGGCACGTTTGATACGGGCTCCAGACTCTGATATGCGTTGAGTAGAAGGATGCGTTTGCAGTTGAGGCGGCCGGCCAGGTGGATGGCGTAGTGGGCGGCCTGTAGTGCTACAGGGGAGAAGTCGGTGAGGACAAGGATGGTTTGCATGAGAAGAGGGTTTGTTATGGTATAGGAGGTATAAAAATCAGGCCAGTATGAGATGGGAGATGTGTTTTTTGAATCGTCTGATATAGAAAGCAAGCTGAAAAAATCAGCTTGAAATTACAGCGGTCTGAAGCGACGGATTGTGCTACAGGTAAGCGTATGGAATTTTTTTTGTTTTAATTTTTATCTGTAATTTCGATTTGTCATGTTGACCCGAATGTCAGTTTTGTAAATCCATACACCAACATATTTATGAATGAAAATTATGCCCGGCCTCTTCGGGGATGATGATCTGTTTGAAGACTTTTTTGTGAAAGTTGTTCATTTTGATTACCGTGAAAATCCAGGAATCATCCGAAAAATCGTTACCAGTGAGAAGATGCTAAAGGATTTTAAGGAGGAAGAAAACATGATGGTCAGCACTAAACATCGCGACAGGGATTACGTAGATGATCTCAAGAGGTGGAAGCTTAGAAAGCAGATTATTAATGAGCTATTTACCTTAAACAGACCGGGTAATGAAGAAGAGATAACGCAGGGGGCTGGCTATCTCGCCGATCTTGCTGTCAGTCCGGAGTACCAGCAATTCGGTATCGGTAAGCAACTACTGGCAATCACGAAACAGCGGGTAGGAGAAGAGTCTATGATCTTATTATTGTCGGTGCCAGACGCAATGGAGTATTATCCCAAGGTGGGATTTTCAAAAGAAGACCGGGGCTTTATCATGCATCGAACGAAGCAGTATTACGTATTGTTATCACAAATATCCTCCTTATTTCCCACGCCCACGATACACATTCACCACATACCTACCTGAATCTATCTGATAAGAGTAACACAAGTGCAAATAATAGCATCAGTGCAGCTGCGGCTAATAACAGATGATGTGGGTTACGGGCTAAATATAGTCTTTTTATGGCAGTAGCAATTGCCGCCCGATATAGCATAATCTTCTTATTCTGCGAGTCTTATTACCAGTCCTTCGTCCCCGTCCAGACTGATGGTATCTTTTACCGCCGTACCCGTGATTTCGGGAAAGGTTGCTATCTCAACTTTACCGGAAAAAGAGAAATGAGCCGGTCTGAAATAGCAGGGCAGGTGAGAGAGGTTCAGTACGATCAGAAAGGCGGGATGTCCTGCTTCTTGTCTGATGAAGGCAAGCAGCTGATTATCGGCATATACCGGTTTGTAATCGCCGCTGCTGAGGGAGGGTTCTTTTCTCCGCAGGTCGATCAGTTCCCGGTATAGTGTCAGCATAGAATAAGGATCATGCTGCTGTGTGCTGACATTCACCCGTTGCCAGGTCTTGGAGAGGCGTAACCAGGGTTTACCACTGGTGAAACCGGCATTCGGACTATCATCCCATTGCATCGGCGTACGGGAGGGATCTCTGCTCAGGTTTTTATCAGGCATATTGAGCCCCTGGGGGTCTTGTACTTCTTCGAATGGAATGGCGACATTACGCATGGCTATTTCATCACCGTAATAGATGGTAGGCGTACCGCGCAGGGTAAGTAATAACATGGCGGCTACCCGGGCCTGTAATTGTCCGACGCGACTGGCAATACGATGCTGATCGTGATTACTCAACACCCAGTTAGGCCATCCCTGGTTAGGGAGCGCTCCCTCATATTGGTCGATAGCGACCGCAAGAGATGCCGATTGCCAGGGGAGGGAAAGCAACTGGAAATTGAAAGGCAGATGTGCGCCTTTGTTGTCAACACCGTAATAGGCCATCAGTTGTTGTAAGGGCAGGTATATTTCTCCGATCATCACTCGGTCACCGTCAAACTCTTCCATAACTGCCCGCATGTTACGCACCACTTCATGTACTTCCGGCTGATCTGTAGAATAAACAGGTAATTGCTGGGAATAAGTCCCCATATGTGCTTCATAATCCGGATTAGTGGGATTGTTACGGAGTTGTTTATCCTTGATCATATGCCACATCACATCTACACGGAAGCCGTCTACTCCTTTCTGCAGCCAGTACCGCATCACGTCAAACATAGCTGCCTGTACTTCCGGATTACGCCAGTTAAGATCCGGTTGTTCTTTGAGAAAGGCATGGTAGTAGTATTGCTGGGTGCTGGGATCCCATTCCCAGGCTTCTCCGCCAAAGACACTCAGCCAGTTATTAGGCGCTCCGCCGTCTGGCAGGGGATCGTGCCAGATGTACCAGTCTCTTTTCGGATTGTCAAGCGAAGAGCGGGATTCGAGGAACCAGGGGTGCTGATTGGAAGTGTGATTGGGTACCAGATCCAGTAGTAGTTTCATCCCCCTGTCATGTACTTCTTTGAGTAGTTTGTCGAAGTCTTCCTGGTTGCCAAACAAAGGATGTATGCCTGTATAATCAGCAATATCATAACCGAAATCAGCCATGGGAGAAGGATAAATCGGAGAAAGCCATACTGCGTCTATACCCAGCCATTGCAGGTAATCCAGTCTGCTGATCACGCCATTCAGATCGCCTACGCCATCACCGTTGCTATCCTGGAATGAACGGGGATATACCTGATAGATAACGCCTGTCTGCCACCATTTGTCGTAAATTGTTGCCATTACTGATGAGGTTTTGATGATACGCTATCTGTTCACAACATTTTTGCCAGAAATATGGCCGCCGGGATCAGCTGTAGTTTCGGCGTGAAGCTTGTGGGCTGGATTAAAAAACGATTATGGCAAGACCCAGAGCAAAGAAACACACGGTGCGCCGGGCAGGCAGAAAGAGCTCCGGTAGAAAATGGTCGGCGCATGTCAATGAAACCAGCGATGCCATGGACCTGCGGGGCGGAATCTTCAAGAGTGAGGATCCGGAAAAGATTGCCCGCTCCCTGAAAAGATCGGCTACAAAAAGCCGCCGTAGAAAAGGTACACCCTATCAGTCAGCCATGTCCATGTTGAACTTTTATATCAACAGGGCCGGTAAGAATTTACCGGAGAAACAACAACAAGTGCTGGAAGATGCCAAGGGGGAATTAAGAAAGGTTTTTGGCCGGGAAGTGTAGTTTATTTCCAGCTGACAGCAAGGTGACTGCAGGCATTTCGTTTATTGTTATCAATCAGTGCCTGTGGTTACTTTTACTGATGAAAAGCACCAATAGTTTTGCGTACAATCCTTATCTTGCCCCCGTAATTTTAGCTTTTCACGTTATTTTCTTTTAGCCACATCAGCTATACAAAACTACACCGCATGCGCAAAACGTTTATTTTCATCTGTTGCCTTTTCCTTTGGAAAATGGCAGCTGCACAGGAACTGCTTTCTCCGGATAAAAATCTGCAGTTACAGTTCTCTATAACGGACAACGGAAAACCCACCTATCAGTTGACCTATAAAGGAAAAGCCGTGATCAAGCCCAGTCACCTCGGACTGGAACTGAAAGCAGATGCTTCCTTTATCGATAGCTTCGAAGTAGCCGGCAGTAAAGCTTCCACATATGATGAAACCTGGGAACCGGTATGGGGTGAGGTGAAGGAGATCCGTAACCAGTATAATGAACTGGAAGTGAACCTGCATCAGCTGTCTACCGACAGGACGCTTATCGTACGTTTCCGTTTGTTCAACGACGGACTTGGTTTCCGTTATGAGTTTCCGCAGCAGAAGCACCTGGCTTATTTTGTGATTAAGGAAGAGAGAACGGAGTTTGCGCTGGCAGGAGATCACAAGGCTTTCTGGTTACCTGGCGACTATGATACACAGGAATATAGTACGGTGACTTCCAATCTCTCGGAAGTGAGAGGGAAAATGAAAGATGCTATCACGCCTAATGCATCACAGGCTCCTTTTTCACCAACCGGGGTGCAAACACCGTTGATGATGAAAAGTAAGGATGGATTGTATATCAATATTCACGAAGCAGCATTGATTGAATACTCCGCGCTGTCTCTGGAACTGGATGATAAGAACTTCGTATTGAAATCTGTTCTGACGCCCGATGCGATAGGCGACAAAGGTTATCTGCAGGCGCCCTGTAAATCGCCGTGGAGAACGGTCATTGTGAGTGATAAAGCAGGTGATATCCTGACTTCCAAACTGGTATACAATCTGAACGAACCTCCGAAATATGCCGATGCCGCCAGTTGGATCAAACCGGTAAAGTATGTGGGCGTATGGTGGGAGATGATTACCGGTAAAAGTACCTGGGCTTATACGGATATTGAAAATGTACAGCTGGGTGTGACTGATTTCTCCAAAACCAAACCTAATGGTAAACATGGGGCTAATACAGCACATGTGAAAGAATATATCGACTTCGCTGCGGAGAATGGATTTGATGCGGTACTGGTAGAAGGATGGAACCAGGGATGGGAAGACTGGTTTGGTAAAACGAAGGATTACGTGTTTGATTTTATCACCCCATACCCTGATTTTGATGTACAGGAATTACATCGGTATGCGGCGTCAAAGGGTATCAAGATCATTATGCACCATGAAACCTCGTCTTCTGTACGCAACTATGAGCGCTTCATGGATACTGCCTATCAATTTATGGTGAATAATGGTTATAATGCCGTTAAAAGCGGTTACGTAGGCAATATTATTCCGAGGGGAGAACATCACTACGGACAATGGCTGGTGAATCACTACCTGTATGCAATCACCAAAGCTGCGGAATATCATATCATGGTAGATGCACATGAATCTGTACACATGACCGGCTTATCCCGTACTTATCCTAACCTGATCGGACAAGAATCTGCACGTGGTACGGAATATGAAGCATTTGGTGGTAATAATCCTGATCATACTACTATCCTGCCGTTTACAAGGCTGATTGGTGGTCCGATGGATTATACGCCTGGTATTTTCGAAATGAATGTCAGTGCATATAATCCTGATAACAGCTCTAAAGTAAACAGTACGCTTGCCCGTCAGCTGGCGCTGTATGTAACAATGTACAGTCCGTTACAGATGGCGGCAGATTTCCCGGAAACCTATCGCAAACATATGGATGCATTCCAGTTTATTAAAGACGTAGCGATTGACTGGGAGGATACAAAAGTGCTGGAAGCAGAACCGGGAGATTATATTACGATTGCCCGGAAAGCAAAAGGGAAGAACAACTGGTTTATAGGTAGTACCTGTGATGAGAATGGACGTGTCTCAAAAATCAACTTTGATTATCTCGATGCCGGCTGGAAGTATATAGCGACTATTTACAGTGATGCAAAGGATGCGCATTATGCGAAGAATCCGAAAGCATATACTATCAAAAAAATGGTAGTGACCAATAAAACGGTGTTGTCGTTGCCGTGTGCACCTGGAGGCGGTTATGCTATAAGTGTGATGGAGGCGGATGATGATGCGATAAAGGCACTGAAGAAGTAAAAGAAATGATTTATATAAAAATGGGGTACAGGCTGTTTGCCAGTACCCTATTTTTTTTCGTCAGTGAGCATCTGTATTTGGGTTCAGTTTTTCTTTAGAATCGGGGCTTACATTCGTTGTAGTTAAAATTGCAGTTATGCGGGTGATGAATGTTCTGACTGGAGGATTAGTTTTTTTACTAATGTCATTTACAGTTTGGGAGCCGGATTTTGAGGTAGCGAGAAAGACGGCGAGGGACAAAAACCAACTTATTTTGTTAAATTTTTCAGGATCGGATTGGTGTGGGCCCTGTATCAGATTAAGAAAAGAGATATTTGACAGTGAACAATTTATAAAAATGGCGGATACCACACTTATAATGGTAAACGCAGACTTCCCCCGAAATAAGAAAAACCAACTTGAACGCCGGGTGCAGCAGCAAAATGAATCGCTTGCTGATAAGTATAACCCTGGCGGTAAATTTCCTTACACTGTTTTGCTAAATGCTGATGGTAAAGTCATCGCCTCCTGGGACGGGTATCCTAAAACAGATGCTGCACATTTCACAGAAGACATAAAAAAGCTTTGTGATGCAAACACACACTGAGAATGTGTTGACCGCATTTCGCAGATCTGTGCGACTGATGGGCAATGCTTTTGAGATTACTGTGGTGGCAGAAGATGAATCATGGGCAACCGCTAAGATAGATCTTGCGGTTGCAGAGATCCGGCGTATAGAATCTTTATTAACAACATTTAGCGATGATAGTCAGACAAACCAGATCAATTGTCAGGCGGGTATTGCGCCTGTACATGTGGATCGGGAGATTTTTGAGCTTATCCGACGGTCAATCAGGATCTCTGGTGTGACGGACGGCGCCTTTGATATTACTTATGGTTCCATAGACAAGCGCTTGTGGAATTTTGACCGCTCTATGACCAGTTTACCAGATGAAGCAACCGCTAAGTCAATGGTTAGGCTGATCAACTATCGGCATATACTATTGGATGAGGCCAACAGTACCGTCATGCTGAAAGAAAAAGGTATGCGCATCGGCTTTGGTGGCATAGGAAAAGGGTATGCAGCTGAAATGGCAAAGGCATTATTACAACGGGAAGGTATACAAAGCGGTATTGTAAATGCGTCGGGAGATCTTGTTACCTGGGGCTATCAACCGGATGGCGCTCCCTGGACAATTGGTATTGCGCATCCGGACCATGCGCATCTGCCATTTTCGTATATGAATATAACAGGATTGGCTGTTGCGACCTCTGGTAATTACGAGAAGTTTGTCGTGATCGGAGGTACGAAATATTCTCATACAATTAATCCCAGAACCGGACTACCGGTTAAGGGAATTAAGAGTGTAACTATCATTAGTCCTAATGCAGAAATCGCTGATGCCATGGCGACACCCGTAACAATTATGGGTATTAGGGCGGGTCTGAATATGATCAATCAGATTCATTATCTCGGATGTATCATCATTGATGATGAGAATAAAATTTATACATCACAAAACATCAATTTAAAATGAATATGGAAAGGAGATCTTTTCTTATGTGGCCCATGGTCGCATGTTTTGCGGTGATGGCATTTGCTTCCTGCACAACTGTAAAGGAATATCAGAAGAACAGGTTAAACGATGCGGAAATGGTATCCGGTAATCGTAAGGTCGAAAAAACAGAACTAAGCTTTCAATCCTACCGAGAGGGCTCTTCCGGTGCTAACGCGGGTAAGAGTGGTGGTGGATGTGGTTGTAACTGATTGTTAAGAATAAAAGCTTGTATCTATGAGGAGAATTTTTTTCACTGCCGCAACCATCTTGTCATTATTACGTGTACATGCGCAACAGCAACACCAGGAGACAGGATATGAAAGCAGGAAGCTGAAAGTAGACGAGATCAATCTGGTATCAAGTTACTATAGCCAATCTGGAAATAACGCTGCTGTGACGGGAGGGATCGGCTCCCAGCACCTGACTGATATCGCTAATGTTTTTGACGTCAGATTATTTAAGTATGACAAGAAGCAACGCAAACATACTTTTGACATTGAAGTGGGAATTGATCACTATACGTCCGCTTCTTCAGACAAAATAGACCTGAAAGCCAATTCTTCTGCTTCTCATGCTGATACGCGTATTTATCCTTCGCTGACCTGGTCAGTTGAAAATGAAAAAAAGGGCAGTACTTTCGGTATTGGCGTATCTTCTTCTACAGAGTTCGACTATCAGTCATTTGGCGCGAATATCAGTTTCGCGCAAAAGACAAGAAACAGAAATGGAGAATTCTCTGCGAAATTACAGACCTATCTTGACCGTGTCAAATTAATTACCCCGGTAGAACTCAGAAATACGCCTTATGGAGAAGAGGACGATCATTACGCGACTACTAACAGAAATACATATGCTGGCTCTTTATCCTATTCGCAGATTATTAACCAGCGTTTTGAGGTAACATTGCTGGCTGATCTAGTGAGTCAGCATGGCTATCTGGGATTGCCTTTTTACAGGGTATATTTTGCAGATGGGTCGGTACACCAGGAGAATCTTCCTGACAACAGGCTAAAGATACCACTGGGTGTACGTGCGAATTATTTCATTGGCGACAGGTTTATTATAAGGGCTTATTATCGTTTCTATACTGATGACTGGGGGCTTACTTCGCATACCGCTAATATAGAATTGCCGGTTAAAATAACGCCTTTCTTCTCGGTGAGTCCTTTTTACAGGTATTATACACAATCGGCTGTGAAATATTTTGCGCCATATCAGCAGCACACAGCAAAGGATAATTATTATACCAGTAATTATGATTTGTCTAAGTTCAACAGTAGCTTTTTCGGAGCAGGTGTGCGTATCGCGCCGCCGAAAGGTATATTAGGAATGCACCACTTTAATATGCTGGAATTAAGGTATGGACATTATGTGAAGAATATCAATATGAACGCAAATATTGTTTCATTGAACCTGCGTTTTAAATAAAATTCATCCGGTCAGACTAGCTTTTCCGTCTGACCGGATGATATATGTTAATGTTTAAGTGTTCGTTTCACCCCGTCTATCTCCATAATCAGATCCGGCCCGTATGCGCTGGAAGGCGTCTGATAACCAGGTTTATAATTACCGCTGATGATCTTCTTTGCAATGACCAGGATGCTGAATGCGGTCAGCGAATACGCTTCCGGTGTTTCCATGTTGGCTTCTACTGACTCCCCTTTGGCGTTGGATACTTTCCCCCATATATAACTGGTGGCTTTATCACGTGTTTGTTGATTGGGGCCGGCGGACTGCATTTTCAGTATCCCCATAATGATACTACGCATGAAGGATGTTTTCAGTAACCAGTTAAAGACGGTTTGTCCTTTCAGGAAATACCAGGCAGATTTATTGATCGCGGTGAAGGTGCGGATATTAGGAATGCGGGTCGAATACCAGGCGGTGCTGATATCTCCCCAGGGAATGCTCATAACGAAGACCGGTTTTTTATATCCCGGGAAGCGTACAGACATCCCTTTTTTACCCATGGGCTCATATACGATCTTGTTATCCTTTCTGATAGCGCCGGGTGTACCCAGTTTATGTAGTGTACTGATAGAGGTACCACGGGAGAGCGCACTGCCTATTACGGCAAATGCGATGGTCAGTTCGTTGGCGTCGGGTAATTGTTGTTTCAGATAGAGTGCGAGGCAGTCGGTCGGTACTACGTCAAACCCTGCGCCGGGTAATATCATGATATCTTTACTTTTTGCTGCCTGATCATACCCCTGCAACATTTCAAATACATCCAGGTCTCCGTTGAGATCGATGTAATGGGTATTGGTAGCGATACAGGCATCGATCATCGGTTGTGCGGTTATATGATAAGGACCGGCAGCCTGGATGACCAGTGCGATATCTGCAAGGGCAGCGTTGAGAGCGGTGCTGTCATGCAGTTCGACGATACGGAAAGGTAATTGTAATTCTTTTGCGAGGGCTTCGATCGCGTCTTTTTTACGGCCGGCAAGGATAGGTTGCAGACCATATTGAGCGGCATATCTGGCAATGAGTTCGCCGGTATAACCATTCGCTCCATAGAGCAATATACTGTTACGTTGCATGGAGGGAAAATACACGATAACCCGGAAACTACAAATAATAGTTTCCGGGAATATATGATCCTATAATACCCGCTCCATCTGGATATTGCAGCGTTCGTAAGGAGATGTATGTCCGATGACGCGTTCAAATCCCAGTTTGTGATAGAGGCTGATAGCGGGCTTTAAGATGGTATTACTTTCGAGGTATACCTTCTTTGCGCCAAGCGATCTGGCTTTATCCAGGATGGCATTTCCCAATAGCCAGCCGATGCTTTTACCCTGTGCGGCAGGAGATACGGCCATTTTTGCGAGTTCGTACTCATATTCCGGATCCTTCATTTTGATAAGGGCACAGACGCCTACCGGTTTGTCCTCATAGAGGGCAACAAATATATGGCCGCCGTTGTCAAGAATATATCCCTGTGGATTGTCAAGGGCTTTATAATCCGCTTCTTCCATTGTAAAATAGGTAGAGATCCATTCTACGTTAAGTTCTTTGAATGCCTGCTGATAGGCGGGGGTATAGTCAACGATCTGTACTTTCCGGCTTTCTCTTTCCTTTTTCTGCTCCTGTACCCTGCGGAACAGGCTTTTTTGCTCCAGCAGGAATTCCCACTCTCCAATGGCTTCCCAGAGGTCATTACGCGTATTGGCAGAAATGGCCTCAATGGCGGCGTTGACGTCGGTATACTGTGCATCGATCTTATCAGTGATCTCTTTTCCTTTGGGAGAGAGGCTGACCATGTTCCGGCGGCCGTCGGTTTTGTCTTTTTTTTCCTTTACCAGCCCTTTATCCACCATTTCACTGATGATTTTACTCACAGAGGGGTGGGAGTGGCCTATTTCTTTGGCAATGGCGGTAATTGTATTTGCTTCTCCTCTGGACAGTACGTAAAAAACCGGCCACCATTTGGGGTTCATGTCAATACCGTATTGCTGGTAGATCTGTGCTGCATCTTCAGTGATCATGTCTGTCAGCTGGCGTAGCCTGCTGCCGATGGCAAGTTTGCCGATGGTGTCGTAAAAGCTCATAATCGAATAATTGTGTAAGTAATTATGTAACTGGTTACGCAAATGTAGAAAAAATTAGGAATTATCAATTAAAAATTAAGAATTCAGGGGAAGGGGATTGAGGAATCAGGGAAAAATGGAAAGTGTTTTCCAATGAGAGAAAAACGTTAATGTCAGATAAGGTTATGTAGTTAGTTTGATATTATTCATCCTTCGTTCATCCTTCGTTCATTGAACGAAGGATGAACGAAGGATGAATAATATCAAAGCATTATCAAAGCATCGATATACTATATTATAGAGCCGAATTAATATTAAACTTTTTTGCTGATCATCTGGGACCGGGACACATACTTTATACACGAAGTATACATGCTTAATACATGCTTAATACAGGGAGTATCTCTTAAAAAAGCGGGCCGCAGGTGCAAAATAGCTCACCCTTGCAATATAGCCCTTTAAGTTATTCGCAGTGTACTTAATGTTTGTTTTCTGCTGTGTACTCCAGTAGATCTCCCGGCTGACATTGTAATGCAGCGCAGATGGCATCCAGTGTTTCCAGGCGTATGGCTTTTGCTTTGCCGGTTTTCAGGATGGAGAGGTTTGACATCGTGATATCTACTTTCTCACTCAGTTCAGTTAGGGACATTTTCCTTTTGGCCAGCATGACGTCAAGATTTATGATGATGGGCATATTTATACGGTTAATTCGCTTTCAGTCTGCATTTCCAGGCCACGTTGATAGACCACTGCGATGATCCAGATAATAAGTCCGGTGATGATGCCTGAACCTATTTCTATGTTCAGTGAAAACTGAAGCGAGGATGCAAGATTATGCATAAACCTGCTGAAAATGGCATAATGCAATATTTTGAATACGTCAGCAGCCACAAAAAGGATGGAAAGCTGCTTCAGTAATACTACAATTTTAGAAGTAAACGGACGTTCAGGATCCAGGGCATTGAAGATATTCATAAAGGTTCTGAGGATCAGCAGCCATATGACAAATTTGATGGCGCTGTATAAGTGGGAGTAACTGCCAAGACCTGAAAACGGCTTGACGTTCAGTATGTATTTGTTCTGGACCGCCGCATAGGCAATGGTGCTGTCTGCCGTAAAATGCCGAATAGCCGGCTGGTCGGTTTTGGCAAAAGATATTACTTCATGGGTCAGTCCACCAGGTATACCATTGGCAGCGGAGTTACCTGTAACGAAAAAGAATATCCATAGGGAGGTTAGCAGGATCGCTATTAGTAAGGTAAGATAATAGGTAGAGGTAATCAGTATGTTCAGGATCTTGATGATGGATTTAGGCTTCATACATATTTGGGTTTATGCCTCAAAGGTAAATGTAAGTTTATTACAAATCAAAATAAATTTATCGATTTACAATAAATGATTGCTGTTTTGGGGTAAATGTCAACATAAAAAAGCCTGTCATAATACCGGTAGGCATCCTGACAGGCGGTTATAATCGCAAAATGAAAAGGCTTATTTCAGGTTATCGATGCTCCATTTATAGCGGGTGACGGAGCCCAGTAAGGCGGCGGCGCCTGCACAGGTCCATACGGCATAATTCAATGGCGCTTTCGGACCAACGCTAAAGGTCATGGTCAGGGCGAAGGCGATCATCAACAGGAAGGCGCCCCATGCTGCGATCCTGGTTTTATAGCCGACCAGGAGCATCAGGCCCAAGATGATTTCTGCAGCGGTGGCTGTTATGGCCAGTATGCTGCCTAAGAGGGGGGGCGCGTAGGCATTCAGTGTATTGGAGTAGGCGAGGAAGTGGTCCCAGTCTCCCCAGGATGTATTCGGAGAGCCCGGAGGCCCCCAGAGACCGAATCTGTCAGCTACGGCAGAGAAAAGTGATACGGCGAAGACGATCCGTAGAAATAGCTGTGAGAAATTAACTGAGCTGGAATTCATTGTCTTATCGTTTTGGAAATATAAAGTTCGACCTGATTGTACATTAAAATCTTGTTCCTGATTAAGAAATTATTCCTTTAAATGTATATAGCATCCATATACTGTTCTCAGCGAAACAGCATACAGATGCTATGTAGTGTTTATAAAAAGGGGTAATAAGGTCTAATTTGCCATGATCAGTGCAGTGATCAATGCTCCGATAGCTACGCCGCCTATACCGAATTTTAAGGCCCTTGCGTTCCGTTTTCTACGTTCCTCTTCCAGCATTTTCCGGGATTCTTCCAGCAGCTTTTGTGTTTCAACAAGACTGGAGGTGGCTTTGTCAAGAGAGGAGGAGATGCCTTGCAGACTTATACTCGTTTTGTCCATAAAGGCGAGCGAGTTATTGGTCAGCGAATCCATCTGGTGTTTCATCTGCTGGTAATAAAACTCTTTTGTCCGGAGCATGGTATCCTGTTGTCGTATCATGCTTTCGTAGCTGTCCATGATGCCTTTAAAAGAGGAGCTGCCCTGGCGTGTTTTATCGTAGTATTTTTTGTAGATACTGAAGGTGTTCTTATTGACAATAAAGGCGGTATCGCAATGTATCAGGAGGGTATCGCCTCTGTAAATACTATATACGCTTGTGCCGGAACTGTCTTTGAACGTCTTGAGCATGTCCTGGCTGTATCCCCGCTGCACGGCAAGGCAGAGGAACAGCACAAGCAGCAGCTTGTGGTGGATAGATAATGGTTTCATATGTTGGTTATCAGTTTACAGGGGTTTTACATCAATGGGAGGAAGACTGTCTGTAGCTTTCAGTTCTTCTTTGAATGTTTTGACTTTTGCATTCAGTTCATCAACGGTCTCTTTCAGTTTGGCATTAGATTTTGCTTCCTCGATCTCTTTTTTGGTGTTCAAAATAGAGACGTTTGCCTGTATGTTCTTGATGTAATATTTGAACTTATCTACGTCTCCCTGCAGGGAATCCAGTCTGGCCCGGGAGGCATTGATATAGTTCAGCGCTGTGTCAATATTTCTTTGAGAGGCTTCGATGTTGTTCTGAATTTGTTTTAACTGGCTTTTCTCAAAGAAAGTAATGAGTGCGTTAATAACGGTTAATGCAAGTACAAGATAGATGACAATTCGTAGTGGCTTTTCCATTTAGAAAGGTGATTTGGGGCAATGAATAATGTTATGATGCAGCCTGGGGTTATGGCCGGGTAACGAAGTTATGACTATTATTCAAATGGTAAAAATATAATTTATTAAAGTGAAAGCCCCTGTCACAGGGGCTTTCGTCGTTATGCAAGTTTGCGTATACCGTAGGTTCTGACCTTGTCCAGCAGTTCTACTATAGAGTTGATTTCCAGCTTCTTGAAGATGCGGGTTTTGTAAGTACTCACAGTAGTAACCTGGAGCTCCATATGAGCGGCAATTTTCAATAGCGGCAATCCCTGCGCCAGCAGGTTCATGACTTCTATTTCCCGGCTGGAAAGTTGTTCCAGCGGGTTGGTGAATGCCGGACGTAAGGACGATAAACGTTGATGTCCGGGTACCAGGATAGAAATAGTCAGACTGATATCTTCTTCAGACGAGTTGTTACTCAGATAGCCATCTGCTGTTTCAAACAGTACGTCGACAATTCTTGTTTTTTCTTCACGGGAAGAGAACAGCAATATCTTTGTGGCACGGTGCTTTTCTCTCACCATTTTCATCATCGACAAGGTATCATTTCCTGGTAGATGTCTGCTTAGTATGAGCAGGTCGAATGGTTGCTGTTCCAGCGCTGAAGCCATTTCAGCGGGCGTCTCCACCATCATGACGGTCACGGGTGCGGGTAGCATAGAAATAATCTGAGACAGGCCACATCGCATGATGGAGGGTTCATGGGCAATAAGGATATAGTTCATTCACTAGCGGATAAATAGGATATAAATAGGTCTATGGTTACTGCGCCTGCTGCATCAGGCATATTGAACAAAGTTATAATATTTTGTTAAGCGACGGTAATGACAGGCTGTAGTAATTGTACTACAAACATGTCAAATATTTACTATACATGTTTGAGGGAGGCTACAGTAATTTTGTCGGGCAAAGCTATACCCGTTTTCGTACAGGCGTTTTGTGCAGCTGCTAAAGATACTATACCGAGATACTATAAGATACTATGTTGTTGATAGGAGAAAACTCACAAAAGACACCCGATCCTGTGAAAGTGTAACCTGTGCAGTAAAGAGTAAAAATAACCTAAGACGGAAATAATGTAAAGGACACCTGTATCCTATGTGCCTGTGCATGCCCGTTCATCATCACAACACTATTCTTACAGCAAATTATTGCAGGAACGTATTGTTCCTGTCCGGGAATACTATTTCCATGCCAGAGACAGCTGGATGGAGGTTTTATCACTTATTCAATACAGATGGATAAATTTTACAAAACAAAATTTGCCCTTCTCTTTCTTCTTGCCGGCTTGTTCGCCACACCGGACAGCCGCGCGGAAGGATCGAAGGATTTGTACCCCAGTGGGGCAGGAGGAGGACGTGCATGCCTCGTTTCCACCAGTGCTACCAAAGTGGGATGGTCACTTACTAACACAGGGGTGCACTATGCCTATGTTAACGCCGGAGAAACAATTGGCGCTGCCAGTAGCGCGCAGGGGATCGGCTCAGGACAACTTGTATTTACAGCTCCCGATGGTACTGTGTACTCTTCTACGGTAGGTTCCACTACTGTAGGACAAATTTCAAACAGGGCTGCGGAAATTGCCGGACCCTGGTCCGGTTATACGCCGTTTACAAGGGTTGCGGGCGCAGGACAAACAGGTTTATGGAAGGTTGAGTTTCTGTCCACGTTGCCTTCAAATCAGATTACTGAGGGGGCTGGTGCCAACTGGACCGCCGATGAAAACTGGATACAGAATGGTGCCTCCAGCGCGATCTGTGCATGGGATGTATCTGTAAGAAGCGCAGGCGCTGTTATGCAGACGGGTAGAGTATATACCAACGTGCTCAATATGTACGTTCAGCACAATGACTATCGTGCTAAGCTGTATGTATTAACGAACGACGGATATTTATTTAAGGTAAATAATAATGGACTGGACGGTCTTGGTTTTGTAGGTTTTGTGAATAACAAAGGTCTCACGAAGAGTGGCGATGATAAAGACCCGCCTTTGTATAAAAGTAAAGACGGGACTGCCTATAATACGGATATTTACACGTGGGACCCTAGAAAAGACGACGGTAGTTACAGTGTTACCCATAAAATGTTTTATCAGGTGCCTGATGCGACCTTACCGGCATCAGCACCTCAGCCAGGCGGAAAGACGACCTGGTTAAACGTGCCGAAAGTAATACCTACTATTTCCAATATCTCTGTGGATGGGGTAGAGGGTACTTCCGGACAGGTGAGTTCAAAAGGTGCTTATATTAAGTTTGATGCGAACACCATCGGAACGTATCGTATAACACTGGAAGGTACTGGTGCGTTTGTGACCAGGAAAATCACCGGAACAGCCGCAAAGGGAGCGAACAGCATTTTCTGGGATGGTAAAGATGGAGCGGGAGTAGCGCCTGCACTTGGGGTTGCAAACGTTGTAGCCAAAGTACAGTTGCAGGGTTCTGAAATTCACTTTCCATTTATCGATGTGGAGACTAACGAAAATGGTCTGATCATCGAACAGCTAAAAGATGACCATGTTACGGTAGAGAGTGATATCGTGTATTGGGCGGATTCTACTTTTACCGGCGGTGCGGGTATTGCAAGTAATCCACTGATCAATGGTAATGAAGGCAGTGGTATTTCCAGTAACAGTAATGGTCATAAATGGGGCCTGGATTTCGGTAACAACAGGACGATGGACACCTGGACCTATATCTTGGGTGACGTCGCCACTAAAAATACTTCACTTAATATAGTACGTGCTGACCTGGCGATCCAAAGTGTCGGGCCAAGTGTTGGCGGTACTACACAAGTATATCAGGGACAGTCTATCAACTACCAGGTAGTTGTTGTAAATAATGGTCCGAGCGATGTAACCGGTGCGCCTTTTGCGATAAAAGTGCCTGCCGGTTTTACTATTGCCAGTGTAAGTGATGTGACATATACTACCGGTTGCGGTGCTGTAAACAATGCAGCATTGACGGGTGGTAATTATTCCGCATTACTGGACCTGCCTAACGGCTGTATCATTACCTTTACTTTTAAAGGTACTCCTTCTACAACTGGTGCGATCAATATCGAGACCAGTATCATGCGTCCGAAAGACGTAACCGATCCGGATGCTACCAACCCGGATGCAACCATACCTCCGACAGATCCACACGTGGAATGTAAAAACGGTGGTACCACTGAGAATTGTAATAACATTAAATATAGCAATACCGTATCAGCGATCCCCAATGCAAATATTGTGGTGAACAAGACGACTGCTGCTACCAGTTATACGCCTGGTGGAACGGTGATCTATACTTTCACTGTTACCAATACTTCTACGACTAATCCGGCCAGAAATGTGCGCGTGATTGACGATGCGCCGGGCAGTACAACGATCGGCAACTGGACAGCGGCCTTTACTACAGGTTCAGGTACTTTACCTGCTGCCAGTGGTACAGGTAATATCGACCAGACAATTGCAAACTTACCAGCTGGTGCTGTTGTAACATACACCGTGACGGTGAATGTACCTGGTGGTTTCACCGGTACCCTGCAGAACACTGCCAGTGCATCATCAGCTGATGATGCTGTCACTGGTGATAATACCAGTACGACACCTCCTATTCCGGTTGTGCCGAGAGCAAATCTAGTGGTATTGAAATCTGCCGGTGCAGGCAGTTTTACTCCTGGTGGTGCGGCGATCGTATATACCATCGACGTGACTAACAACGGTCCGGATGATGCCATAAATGTGCATGTGACCGACAATATTCCTACCAGCGTCACTGGTATGAGTTGGACCGCTTCTGCAACAGGAGGAACAACCCTTCCCTCAACTTCCGGAACAGGTAGTATCGACGAAATCATCTCTCTTCTTGGAAATGGACGCTCGGTTAGATATACTGTTACCGTGACGACATCTGCTGCATACAACGGAGTACTGATTAACAGTGCTTCTGCTACCAGTGATCTGTTGGATCCGTTACCTGGTGATAATACCAGTTCGGTAACAACGCCACCGAACCGACTGTCAGATATCGGTGTAGTGAAATCGACTACTGCGACGACCTTTGCGCCTGGTGAAGATGTAACCTATACTTTTACCGTTACGAATAATGGTCCGAGTGATGGAAGTAATGTATCCGTGATCGATAATGCTCCAACGGGTACAACGATCAAATCATGGACAGCTGCTGTAACGACAGGTACGGCAACACTGCCATTTACCTCCGGCACAGGCGATATTAATGAGACTATTACCGAACTGCCATCTGGTTCAGTTGTAACATATACGGTTGTTCTCGGGACTGCGTCAAACTTTAGTGGTAACCTGAGCAACACTGCTACAGCGACCAATGCGACTGACCCAACAGCGACTAACAACTCCAGTACGACAGCGGGTATTACCCCAACACCAAAAGCAGATATCGCTGTAGTGAAATCTACAGCTGCGACCACTTTTGCTCCAGGTGAAGATGTGACCTATACCATTACCGTTACCAATAATGGTCCGAGTGATGCCACCACTGTAAGCGTGATTGACAACGCACCAACCGGTACGACGATCTCGTCCTGGACAGCGGTAGCAAGTTCTCCAACTATTAACCTGCCAAATGTTACAGGTGCTGGTGATATCAATGAAGGTATCCCTGTACTGCCAAGTGGCGCGGTAGTGACTTATACTGTTGTGGTATCTACACCATCCGGATTTACAGGTAACCTGATAAATACTGCGAATGCGACATCCGCAGATGTAAATGATCCGGTAACAACAAATAATACCAGCACTTCAACACTTACACCAACACTGAAAGCAGATATCGCAGTTGTGAAAACAACTACCTCGACTTCTTATGCTCCAGGTGAAGATGTAATTTATACTATCAGAGTGACCAACAATGGTCCGAGTGATGTAAACAATGTGGCAGTGGTTGATAATGCGCCGGCAGGTACGATCATCAAATCGTGGAATGCGATGATAACCAATGGCGTTGTTACCTTGCCAGTTACTTCTGGTACCGGTAACATCAATCAAACCATCACGAAAATGGGGAATGGTGCGCAGGTGACTTACAATATACTTGTATCTACGCCGTCCAGCTTTACTGCTAACCTGAGCAATACGGCTTCAGCTTCCAGTCCGGCAACAGATCCGACACCTGGTAATAATAGTAGTACCACTACAGGTATTGCGCCAGCACCTAAAGCTGATATTGCTGTAACGAAATATAATAATGCGTCAACCTTTGTTCCAGGTGAAGATGCAAACTATCTCATCAGAGTATGGAACAATGGTCCGAGTGATGCAGCAAACGTGGTAGTGATTGATAACGCACCAACAGGTACGACTATCAAGTCATGGACAGCTGTTGTTAATACAGGTACTGTAACATTGCCTGCTACCTCCGGTACAGGTAATATCAATGAGACGATCCTGAACATGCCAAATGGCGCTGTAGTAGACTATACAGTTATCGTATCGACACCAGGTAGTTTCACCGGTAACCTGAGCAACACTGCTTCCGGTTCCAGCGACGCAACTGATCCTGTGTCTACTAATAATAGCAGTACAACCACCGATATCACGCCAGTTCCGACTGCAGATATCGCTGTAGTAAAAGCTACTACCGCGACTACTTTCGCTCCAGGTGAAGATGTAACTTATACTATCACCGTAACGAATAACGGTCCGAGTGATGCAGCAAACGTAGTAGTGACTGATAACGCGCCGGCAGGTACGACTATCAAGTCATGGGCTGCTGCTGTAACTACTGGTACTGTGACCTTACCAGCTGCTTCCGGCGCCGGTAATATCAGCCAGACCATTGCGAAGGTGCCAAACGGCGCGGTAGTGACTTACACTGTCGTAGTAGCAACACCATCCAGCTTCACAGCTAACCTGAGCAACACTGCTTCCGGTTCCAGTGATGCAACTGATCCGGTGCCTGCAAACAACAACAGCACCACCACAGGTATCGCACCATCACCCAAAGCAGACATAGCTGTAGTAAAATCAACTACTGCAAGCAGCTTTGCTCCAGGTGAAGATGTAACTTATACTATCACCGTAACCAATAACGGTCCGAGTGATGCAGCAAGCGTAGTAGTGGCTGATAACGCACCAGCAGGTACGACTATCAAGTCCTGGACCGCTGCTGTAACCACCGGTACTGTAACGCTGCCTGCTACCTCCGGTACAGGTAATATCAATGAAACCATCACGAACGTACCAAATGGCGCGGTAGTGACTTATACTGTAGTAGTAGCGACACCAGCCAGCTTCACTGCCAACCTGAGCAACACTGCTTCCGGTTCCAGTGATGCAACTGATCCGGTGCCTGCAAACAACAACAGCACCACCACTGGTATTGCACCAGCACCAAAAGCGGATATTGCTGTAGTGAAATCAACTGCTGCGACAAATTTTGCTCCAGGTGAAGATGTAATTTATACTATCACCGTAACGAATAATGGTCCTAGTGATGCAGCAAACGTAGTAGTGGCAGATAACGCACCAACCGGTACGACTATCAAGTCCTGGACTGCTGCTGTAACTGCCGGTAATGTTACCTTACCAGCTGCTTCCGGCACCGGTAATATCAATGAAACCATCACGAAGGTGCCAAATGGCGCGGTAGTGACTTATACTGTTGTCGTATCCACACCAGCTAACTTCACAGCTAACCTGAGCAACACTGCTTCCGGTTCCAGTGATGCAACAGATCCGGTACCTGCTAACAACAACAGCACCACCACTGGTATTGCACCAGCGCCAAAAGCGGATATCGCCGTAGTGAAATCAACTACTGCGACAACTTTCGCTCCAGGTGAAGATGTAAATTATACCATCACCGTAACGAATAACGGTCCGAGTGATGCTGCAAACGTGGTAGTGATTGATAACGCGCCAGCTGGTACGACGATCAAATCCTGGACAGCTGCTGTAGCTACCGGTACCGTTGCCTTACCAGCTGCTTCCGGTGCTGGTAATATCAGCCAGACGATCGCGAAAGTGCCTAACAGCGCCGTAGTGACTTATACTGTAGTAGTAGCAACACCAGCGAGCTTCACTGCTAATCTGAGCAACACTGCTTCCAGTTCCAGCGATGCAACTGATCCAACACCTGCTAACAACAGCAGCACAACACCAGGTATCACACCATCATCAAAAGCAGATATCGCAGTTGTAAAAGCAACGACTGCCACGACCTTCGCTCCAGGTGAAGATGTAACCTATACTATCACTGTAAGCAACAACGGTCCTAGTGATGCAGCGAATGTAAAAGTGATTGACAACGCACCAAACGGTACGACTATCAAATCCTGGACAGCTGCTGTGAAAACAGGTACTGTGACCTTACCAGCTGCTTCCGGTACTGGTAATATCAACCAGACTATTGCGAAAGTGCCAAATGGTGCAGCGGTAACTTATACAGTTATCGTATCAACACCAGCGAGCTTCACCGGTAACCTTAGCAACACTGCTTCCGGTTCCAGCGATGCAACTGATCCAACACCTGCTAACAACAGCAGTACAACACCAGGTATCACACCATCACCGAAAGCAGATATCGCAGTTGTAAAAGCAACGACTGCCACTACCTTCGCTCCAGGTGAAGATGTAACTTATACCATCACAGTAACGAACAACGGTCCTAGTGACGCAGCGAATGTGAAAGTGATTGACAACGCACCAAGCGGTACAACTATCAAATCCTGGACAGCGGCTGTGAAAACAGGTACTGTGACCTTACCAGCTGCTTCCGGTACCGGTAATATCAGCCAGACCATCGCGAAAGTGCCGAATGGTGCAGCGGTAACTTATACAGTTATCGTATCAACACCAGCGAGCTTCACCGCTAACCTTAGCAACACTGCTTCCGGTTCCAGCGATGCAACTGATCCGACACCTGCTAACAACAGCAGTACAACACCAGGTATCACACCATCACCAAAAGCAGATGTCGCAGTTGTAAAAGCAACGACTGCCACTACCTTCGCTCCAGGTGAAGATGTAACCTATACTATCACTGTAAGCAACAATGGTCCTAGTGACGCAGCAAATGTAAAAGTGATTGATAACGCACCAAACGGTACGACGATCAAATCCTGGACAGCTGCTGTGAAAACAGGTACTGTGACCTTACCAGCTGCTTCCGGCACCGGTAATATCAATGAAACCATCGCGAAAGTGCCGAATGGTGCAGCATTAACTTATACAGTTATCGTATCAACACCAGCGAGCTTCACCGCTAACCTTAGCAACACTGCTTCCGGTTCCAGCGATGCAACTGATCCAACACCTGCTAACAACAGCAGTACAACACCAGGTATCACACCATCACCGAAAGCAGATATCGCAGTTGTAAAAGCAACGACTGCCACTACCTTCGCTCCAGGTGAAGATGTAACCTATACTATCACTGTAACGAATAACGGTCCTAGTGATGCAGCGAATGTGAAAGTGGTTGATAACGCACCAACTGGTACGACGATCAAATCATGGACGGCCGCTGTGAAGACAGGTACTGTGAACTTACCAGCTGCTTCCGGTACTGGTAATATCAACCAGACTATCGCGAAAGTGCCAAATGGTGCAGCGGTAACTTATACAGTTGTCGTATCAACACCAGCGAGCTTTACCGCTAACCTTAGCAACACTGCTTCCGGTTCCAGCGATGCAACTGATCCGACACCTGCTAACAACAGCAGTACAACACCAGGTATCACACCATCACCAAAAGCAGATATCGCAGTTGTAAAAGCAACGACTGCCACTACCTTCGCTCCAGGTGAAGATGTAATTTATACCATCACAGTAACGAACAACGGTCCTAGTGACGCAGCGAATGTGAAAGTGATTGATAACGCACCAAGCGGTACGACTATCAAATCCTGGACAGCTGCTGTGAAAACAGGAACTGTCACCTTACCAGCTGCTTCCGGTACTGGTAATATCAACCAGACGATCGCCAAAGTGCCGAATGGTGCAGCAGTAACTTATACTGTTATCGTATCTACACCAGCGAGCTTCACCGGTAACCTGAGCAACACTGCTTCCGGTTCCAGCGCTGCAACCGATCCAACACCTGCTAACAACAGCAGTACAACGCCAGGTATCACACCGTCGCCAAAAGCAGATATCGCAGTTGTAAAAGCAACGACTGCCACTACTTTCGCTCCAGGTGAGGATGTAACTTATACCATCTCTGTAAGCAATAACGGTCCTAGTGACGCAGCGAATGTGAAAGTGATTGATAACGCACCAAGCGGTACGACTATCAAATCCTGGACAGCTGCTGTGAAAACAGGTACTGTGACCTTACCAGCTGCCTCCGGTACTGGTAATATCAGCCAGACGATCGCCAAATTGCCGAATGGTGCAGCGGTAACTTATACTGTGGTTGTATCTACGCCTGCTAACTTCACAGCTAATCTGAGCAACACTGCTTCAGCGACCAGCGATGCAACAGACAACATACCTGGTAATAATACCAGCACTACTACCGGTCTGACGCCAACAGCGAAAGCGGATGTGGAAGTGGTGAAAACACTGAAGAATACAGCACAGACCACCTTCAAACCAGGTGAAGATGTATTCTACTATATCACTATTAAGAATAACGGTCCTTCAGATGCCAAAAATGTAAACGTAGAAGACGTAGCTCCTGCGGGAACCACTATCTTCTACTGGGGTGTGAACATACTGAACGGTACTGTGTCACTGCCAAACAGAAATGGTAATACTGATATTAACGAGACCGTTGCATTACTGCCAGCCGGCGCTGTGATCAGGTACGAGGTAGGTGTGAAAGTAAACGCAGACCATACCGGCAACCTGACTAACACGGCCACTATCAGCAGCACTACTACTGACGCTGTGCCGGGTAACAACACCAGCACCAGCCCTGCACTGACAGATGCTGCAAAAGCTGACGTGGTGGTAGCGAAAAAACTGAAAGATGCGGCGCAGACCAGCGCTATTGCAGGACGTTCGATGGAATATGTGATCACTGTAACCAACAATGGCCCTGATGCAGCGGCTGTGGTAAAAGTAAAAGATGCAGCTCCGGCAGGTACAACGATCAGCACATGGACAGCAACCGCTGTAAGTGGTACACCTGATCTTACGGAGACTTCCGGCACAGGTAATATCGATGCAGTTATCAATAATCTGCCATCCGGTGCGGTTGTAGCATACAATGTGACCGTACAGATCCCGGGTGATTATAGTGCGGCAACTATCAGCAATACCGCTGCTGCAAGCAGCCAGACAGCTGATCCGGTTACTGCCAACAATAGCTCAACTACACCGGCACTGCCTGTAGTAGCAGTTGCTGATCTTCAGATCAACAAAACCACTGCCGCGCAGGATTATGTACCAGGTCGTACACTTGAATATACTATCGATGTGACGAACGTTGGTCCGTCAACAGCGAAAGGTGTAAATGTAAAAGACATTGCTCCTGCAGGTACCACCATTAATACATGGACGGCTACCGTAACCAGTGGTAATGTAACACTGCCAGCTGACAATGGTGTGGGCGATCTGGATCAGACAATCGCTGTAATGGCTGCTAATACTGTTGTGAGATACAGCGTGATCGTATCCGTTCCGGTTAGCTTCAGAGGCGACATCAGTAATACCGCTACTGTAGCAGGTACTACCACTGATAATGATCAGTCGAATAACAGCAGCACTACTGCTGTATTGAAACCGGTACAGCGTGCAGATCTCGAAGTGACCAAACAACTGAAAGATCCTTCGCAGAAAAACTTTGTAGCAGGTAAAGATGTAGTCTACCTCATTACAGTGAAGAACAACGGTCCAGCACCGGCTACTAAAGTCAACATCAAAGACCAGGCGCCTGCAGGTACTACCATCGGTTCATGGACAGCTACTGTTACCAACGGTACTGTAACATTGCCAAATGCAAGTGGTACCGGCGATCTGAACGAGACTATCACGATAATGCCTGATCAGTCAGTAGTGACTTACGAAGTAGTGGTGAAAACACCAGATACTTACCAGGGCACACTTGTCAACACGGTAGATGTAAGCAGTGAAACCAGTGATCCGGCTCCGACATGTGCCGCTTGCACAGCACCAGCTGTGGCAGCAGATCCATTACCGGAAGCAGACACTGACGACTATGGTAATGTAAGAGCTGATAATCCGGTAACTATTCCGGTACTGAAGAACGATAAGCCGGGTGATAACAACACGCCGCTTGATCCGAAATCAGTAGAGATAGTAACACAACCTGCTCATGGTACTGTTGTAGTTAATGAAGATGGAACAATCGTTTATACGCCTACACAGGGTTATAACGGTCCGGATTCATTCACTTACAGGGTACAGGATCAGAATGGCAGCTGGAGTAACGTGGCTACTGTTAATATGAACATCGTTCCAGATGAAGTAACAGTGCCAAACGTGATCACACCAAACGGTGACGGCGCCAACGATAAACTTGAGATCAAAGGCTTGAACAAATTCGTGCAGAACGAGATCATTATCTACAACCGCTGGAACAACGTGCTTTACAAGAAGCAGAACTACCAGGGTGAATGGGATGGACAAGGTCTGAACGCAGGTACATATTACTATACTTTGAAGGGGCTGGACGCCAATGGACAGTGGCATACCTACAACGGTTATATCATGCTGCTGCGATAAGAATCAGCAAAAGAAAGGCTACCGGCGCCAGCCGGTAGTCTTTACTTAAACGGCCATTTCCCTTCCAACAGTAAAAAAAGAGATTATGACTAGCAAGTTTTACAAGATCATTCTACCTATAATATTCTTCCTATCATTCCAGTCGGCACATGCGCAGCATGACGCGCAATTCAGCCAGTATATGTTTAACGGACTTTATATCAATCCGGCATATGCAGGTTATAAAGAACAGTGGAACCTCAATATGTTCTACCGTACGCAATGGGCAGGTCTTCCCGGTGCACCCAAAACATTTTCTGCTGCAGTTGACGGCGTCGTAAATGATGGCCGTGTGGGTTTAGGTCTGCAGGCAGTTAATGACCAGTTGGGCGCCGAGAAGAACACTGCCCTTTACGGTACGTATGCCTATCGTGTTCCATTGGATGCGGATGGCAACAAACGTCTGGCGATCGGTCTGAGTGTCGGGTTTATCCAGCAACAGCTGAATCTGAAAGCGCTTAATCCGGCGAGCCAGAATGACGCGCTGCTGATGAATGCAAAAGGTACGTCTATGATGCCGGATGCAAGGGTGGGTATCTTCTATAACAGTGAACGTTTTTATGCAGGTGTATCTGCGGATAATATCATCTCCGGATCTTTTCAGAAATCGGATAAACTGAGAACTTATCTGCCACTGAAACCAAACATGTTTTATACCGTTGGTGCGCTGTTCCCACTGTCAGAAAATGTATCCCTGAAACCTTCCATCCTGGTGAAGGAAGACTTCGCGGGTCCGACCAGTGCTGACCTGAACGCTTTCGTGCTGTTTCATGAAAAACTCTGGATTGGTGCTTCTTACCGTACTGCCGTACTTAACAAGGATAAGATCGCAAATTCCCTGAGTAAATCAGGCGCCGTAGCCGGTATGGTTGATTTCTTTATCAACGAGAAACTGCGTATCGGGTATGCATACGATCAGACGACAAACGGTACAGGGGCTAACAGCTTTTCTACGCATGAGGTATCAATCAATTATACCTGGGCTAATCCTAAAGCAAGGATGTTGTCACCGAGATATTTCTAACATCATTGCGTTACAAAAACAGATATCATAATACCATTATGAATAGAAAACATTATACCCTTCCTGCATTGTTAAGTGCCTTGCTGGTAACGGGATTGTTTAATACCGCCAATGGACAGTACGTTATAAAAGAAGCCAATAGTGAGGCTACCCTATACAATTACGCAGCAGCTATTCCATTATACCAGAAAGCATATAAGAAGAAAGAAACAGTAACAGCGGCGCGCGGACTGGCCACCAGTTACCGTCTGCTGAAAGATTATCCTGCAGCAGCTACCTGGTATGGAAAACTGGTAGCGATGCCGGAACATACTGCCGAGGATGAACTGTATTACGCAGCAATCCTCATGAATAATGAACAATATAGTACTGCAAAAGAGGTGCTGAATGGTTACCTGTCTAAGACGCCTGGCGATATACTCGCTAAAAGTATGCAGGCGGGTTGTGACAGCGCTTCCGCATGGACGGCAGTTCCGGTAAGGGGAGACCTGGAAAACCTGAAAGGACTCAACAGTGAATGGTCTGACTGGAGTACGGCTTTCAATAACGGAAAAGTCATCTTTGCTTCGGATCGTCCTTACGATTCCCTGCGCCGCGATATGTTGTTCAATACCAGCAATATCAAAAAGAAATACTGTGGTTATACCGGCAATAGTTACCTGCACCTTTATGAGAGCAATGGTCTGGACAGCGGCACGACCAGACTGCTGGTACGTGACGTGAATGGTGATTACCATAGCGCGGATGCAAGTTATACGGCGAACGGAGAAACCTTCTATTATGCAGTAACGGAACTGGCCAGAAAGAAAGGCTCGTTGCTGGGTAAGGAAAATCCTTATACCCTCAACATCGAGATCAGGGGACAGCAACGCGATACGGCAAGTGGTGGCTGGAAACAACTGCCGGTTTTCCCTTTCAATGAAATATTCAATCATTCCATCGGTGATCCTTACATAGCTCCTGATGGTAAAACCCTCTACTTTGTTGCTGATTATGGCGATAAAGGAAATGGTGGCACTGATATCTATTACAGCACCCTGGACATAAATGGTCAGTGGCAGACGCCGGTGAACATGGGTCCGGAGATTAATAGTGCAGGCAATGAACGTTCTCCGATGTTTGATAACAACGGGGTGTTCTATTTCTCTACAGACGGACGTCCTGGTCTTGGTGGATTAGACATCTTCCGTGCGGTAAAAGAAAAAAGCACCTGGGCAGTCCGTAATATGGGCCTGCCGGTAAACAGTGCACAGGATGATTTTGCGCCTGCCTATAATGGTACCAATACGATGTATTTTTCTTCCAACAGAAAAGGTGGAAAGGGTAGTGACGACCTCTATCGTTTTACACCTGCGAAGATCCTGATCTTCTCCCTGGAAGGTAAAGCCATCGACAAAAAGACCAATCAGCCACTCGGAGATGCGGAAGTGACCCTGGCGAATAAGGGCACCGGAAAAGTGTTAAAAGCATTTACTGATAACGAAGGTAATTTTCATTTTGCATTGGATAGTTTAACAGCCTATGCGCTGGATGGCCAGAAGCCACTGTTTAGACCAGAATTGGGGGTTGCGGTGACTACAAACGGGTTGACAGAATCCGCAGTTTTACACCGTGACCTTTATCTGGAAAAAATCGAAGTAGAAACTGTGGTGAATAAACCGAAAGAGCCGGTTCCGGCGAAGGGAATTGGTGCACCGCGTAAGATTGAGCTGGGTAACAAGTTCAATCCACAGAACATCTATTTCGATCTGGGTAAGGCAGATATCCGTCCTGACGTAGCGAAAGAACTGGATAAACTGATCGCCCTGATGAAGGAAAATGCCAACTGGAAGGTAGATATGTCATTCCATACAGACAGCCGCTCGGATGATAACTATAACATGAAACTCTCCCAGCGTCGTGCGACTTCAACATTGAATTATTTCCTTTCCAAAGGAATTGATAAAAAACGTCTGACTGCTAAAGGTTATGGCGAGACCAAACTGATTAACCGTTGTGCGAATGGTGTGAATTGTACGGAGGAAGAACACAAGGCAAACAGAAGAGCGGAATTCACCGTTCTGGAACACTAAGACCTATCCGTGATTTATCCCTATATTGTGTTTTAAGTTGGCGTTGCCCCTCGGAAGAGGGGCAATTGTATTTTATATATACAACAAAATATCCTGTATCTACATTGTAAAGAGATGCCACAATCAATAGCTTTATAGCATTGATCGCTCTTATGTATATTACCCATATTGACACCGCCTGTATCCTGCTTGAAATAGGGGACTTCAAAATATTGACTGAACCTACGCTGGACAACGCCGGCGCATTATACTACCATGGTTTTGGCGCGTTCTCCCGTAAAACCGAAGATCCGGCCCTGCCCTTATCAGCCTTACAGGATATTGACCTGGTATTGCTCAGTCATGATCAGCATAAGGATAACCTGGATAATAATGGTCGCGCATTCATCAATAGCTTTCCCCATGTGCTTTCTACTACCGCTGCTGCCAGACGTTTAAAAAACGTAAGAGGGCTGCAAAAGTGGGAGAGTTATGCGATAGATACGCCGAAAGTTCCTGGCCTGCGGATCACGGCTACACCTGCCCAGCATCGGCCGGCATGGATACCGGAGTTTATATCCGGTATGGTGACGGGATTTGTGATTGAATATGAGGGGCAGCCCGATGGCGTGATCTATTTGTCCGGCGATACGGTATATTTCAATGGCATTGCGGAAGTCGGCAAACGGTTTAAAGTAGGTACCGGTATCTTTAACCTGGGGGCGGTACAGTTCAGGTATCTTTCCGGCTTCGGGCAATATACCATGGATAGCAGGGGATTGATCCGGGCCGCAAAAGTATTACAACCCAATAAGATTATCCCGGTACATCATAGTGGCTGGACGCATTTCAAGGAGCAGACAGCGGCGTTGCAAAAGGTACTGCAAGGCCATCAACTGACCCGGGAGCGTACAATATTTTTGTCACGGGGAGAACGAACGTTGATTTGACATAACTTTATGTCTGTATATCAAACCCCTTCATATGGCAGAACAGAAAACAAAACCAACTGCACAATCTGTGGATGCTTTCCTGGAAAATGTTGAGGATGAAAAAGTAAAGGCGGACTGCTTCGAACTGGTGCGTATCATGGAGAAAGTAACCGGGTATAAGGCGAAGATGTGGGGCCCGGCGATCGTCGGGTTCGGACAGTATCATTATAAATATGACAGCGGGCATGAAGGGGATGCCTGTCTGGTAGGTTTTTCTCCCCGTAAGCTGCAGCTCAGTTTATATGTCATGCCGGGTTTTGCGGACAATTCCACATTGCTGGATAAGTTGGGGAAGCATAAAGCCGCCAAGGGTTGTCTGTATATTAAAAAGCTGTCTGACATAGACCAGTCCGTGTTGGAACAGTTGATCAGGCAGTCGGTCGACTATCTCAGGAACAAATATCCGGAGCGACCATGATCCCATTTTATACCAGATACTTCGTATCCGGAACATCCTTATAACTCCTGAAAAAAGATAGGTGGTTTAGTTTTTATTAACAGTTTCAGCAGATTCTTTAAAAAAAGTTCGAAAAAGACGCTAAGATTTTTCGATTTCATTGCTTTATCTATGTAAAGTCTTCGACCACCATTTACCAAAATCGACCATGAAAAAAACTTTTTTGCTCTTTGCGGCCCTGATACCAATGCTGGCAAAGTCTCAATCTAAAAATACTTTTACTATTACCGGTAAGATCGGTAATCTGGACCCTAATGCACGGGTATATCTGGACTGGACCGATGTGCTTAATGACGGTGGAAAGGAAGATTCTGTGGATGTTGTCAACGGGACTTTTAAATTTACCGGAGAACTGTCGGGGGTGGCTACCTGCCGCATGGCATTGGCGCATCATGGAGATGGAAAGATGAAGGCGGTGTATGCCGGAGATGCGATCTATTTCAATTTCGGACCTGAGAACTTCACGATCACTTCTAAAGATTCCCTGGCAAATGCAGTGTTCAAAGGTTCTAAAGTCCATGATCAGGAAGACGCTTATAATAAAAAAATAGGTGGGCAGATTATGGCGATCACCAAAAATGCCAACTATGAGTTTAATGCAGGTACACCTGAGCAGCGCGCTGATTCTAATTTCCTGAAAGAAGTAGACATGCGTTTCCGCAAACGTGTGGGAGACAGGAATGCTGCACAGCTGCAATTTGCAAAGGATAATCCTAATTCTGTATTCGGCCTGATCGCGCTGTCCGAGTATACGAATATGTCGAAGAATATGGAGGTTGTAACGCCGGTTTATAATGCATTGAATGCAAAACTGCGTAATTCCAAGAAAGGGCTGGAACTTGATAAGCGTATCAAATCAGTGAAGCTGACCACTCCGGGGGCAGAAGCGCCAAACTTTACTATGAAAGATACGAATGGTAATCCTGTCTCTCTGAAAGACCTGAGAGGTAAGACCGTGTTGCTGGAGTTCTGGGCAAGCTGGTGCAGCCCATGCCGTGCTGAAAACCCAAATCTGAAAGCGCAATATGCGATGTATAAAGAGAAAGGTTTTGAGATCCTGGGTGTATCATTGGATAGTGATAAGAAGAAATGGGAAGAGGCGATCGCAAAGGATGGTATTCCATGGATCCATGTATCAGACCTGAAAGGCTGGGGTAACGAAGTGGGCATCCTGTATGGTGTAACTGGTGTACCGGCAGGTTTCCTGATCAGCCCTGAAGGCAAGATCATCGGTAATGACCTGAGAGGTGAATCACTCAACAAGAAACTGGCAGAACTGCTGAATAAATAAATCTACACGTTATGAAAGTAAAAGGGCTGTACAATCACTGTACAGCCCTTTTACTTTTTATTCATTGATCGCTACCGCCAGCAGGTACCATGCGGCGTGTGGCAGCCATTGTTCTGCCCAGCGCCAGTCATAGTCTTTCTTTGTAACGGCATAAGAGAGATTAAAGTCAATATCGTTGTCATTCTCCAGACCGGAGGTAATTCCATTCACAATGCCACCAGGTGCATTGGTGTATTCAAAGGTGCCGAAGAAGCCGTATGCCGGATTGTTATGTCCGGCGCCCTGTAACATACAGGCATCAAAAGGATTGAGTCCCAGTATCCAGTTCAGCTGATCGAGCGCAAAATTTTCAAGGCTGTCGTGAAAAGGTTTATCTGCTTTAAACAAGTGTGCCGTCATTCTTGCTGCGGTTGCCTGTGAACCCAGTCTGGCGTTCTCTCCCTGCCACCATGGAGATGCTTCACTACCGTGTGGGAAGAAGAAGGTCGCTTTCCTGATACCGGCAGTGTCTTCAGTATACTGACGACTATAACCGAAGGGATTGTTCACTTCTTTAGTGATAGCGAGTTCATATTGCATGTATTGTCTGACTGTCGCCTTGATTTCCGTTTGCAATGCAGCCGGCGCCAGTGGATAGAAGTTCAGCAGACTAACGACCGGCAAGCCTGCATCAGAAGGATGAAAGAAAGGTCTGTCTTTGTCATCTGCCCGGAAATAGTGCTGGTATTTACCACTGCTGATGAGGCGGTCTTTTAACTGTTTGGCGCGTTTGATGGCTGCCTGCAGATAAATGTCTTTGTGTGTTGCTTTGTAGAGTTCAGTGGCGGCGCTGAGTGCGCAATAATCATCTACGATATTTTCTTTTCCGTCATTCGTCATCTGTGGATTTTCCTTTTCCAGGAAGGCGAAGGCGTCTTCTGCTGTTTTCAGGTAGTCTTTATTGCTGTACTCTCCGGAAGTATCATAAGTAGAAGCAATCGCTAATGCAGCGATGGATAGGCCCGCGCCTGAACGGTAGCTGGACTGGTAGCTTCGCCAGTTGTTCATTTCGCTGGAGGTCCCGCTGCCACTACCGAAGGACTGGTCTTTTGACTGTTTGATACGATAGCCTTTGTCCTCCGGACGGATTGTGCGGTCTTTGGCCAGTTTACCCGGACCAGGTGCAGAAACGGAGCGATAGAAAGAAGCATTGGGCGCTTTCAGTCTGACGAGATAATCGGCGCCGAACATGGCTTCATCGAGTACGCGTCTGATATACTGACGATAGTCCGTACCCGGTTTACTTTTCAGTTGCTCGTATGTCTTCAGCAGACTCCAGACGGTGAGTGACACCTGTTGCGGATTGAAATAAGATGAAAAGGAGAGGTGCGACAGGTGTTTACCATAATCGCCCGTTGCATCGTACCAGCCACCATGTGCGTCGATGGTGTCAGACGGCATTCCGGCCAGGTGTAGGTGACGGTCCGCCTGGTCGAAAAGGCCGGTACAACGCTGTCCTTTGAAATAATAGACGACATCGGAGATGGTCGCCTGTTCCAGTACGTTCTTTCCGATGGTAAAAGGGTAGGAGCGTACGGACTGACCGGCCACGCTGGCACTGAGAAAATAAGTACCGGCGGTAGTGTAGCCGCTGAAGTCAATTGTCCAGAACTGCCAGTGTTTCCACTGGTCTACCGGACCACTGTATACGGCTTTTGCGGAGTAGACTTTTCGTCCGCTGGAGGCGTCGATGAGGTCTACGTTGCCAACGCTGACCTTAGTTTCCGCCAGCAGTACAGCGCGTTTGGATTTACTGAATTCATAACCGATGTGGTTTGTAACGATTTTGGTAGACTGGGCTTTGGATATGCCCGGGAATAATAGTGCAATGAAGAGCACCAGGGTACTAAAAGATCTCATGGTTTTAATGTAATTAGAGGGACAGATAATCAATGTCGGCAGACGATTCAATAACGTTACCCTAATATAAGCGATCAATCCGGTAGAGTACCGGTTTTTTGAGGAACAGTTCCTTCTGAATTATAATTAGTTATCTTTATTGCAATAACGTTGTTAATAACGGTTTTAACGAGGGCAATGAGTAGTAATATTTCAGCAGATATCGAGAGCGTAAAAAGTATCCCTATTGTGCCTACCATGCTGGAAGTGATCTGCCGTACCACAGGAATGGGGTTTGCGGCCATTGCCAGGGTAACACAGGACAGGTGGATAGCGTGCAGTGTGCGGGATGAAATCGCCTTCGGGCTGGAGCCTGGGGGAGAATTGCAGATAGAGACGACTATCTGTAATGAGATACGCGACAGCAGGAATGCGGTGATTATTGATCATGTGGCGGGGGATGAAGCATTTTCTAATCATCATACCCCCAAAATGTATGGTTTTCAGAGTTATATATCTGTACCTATTATTTTGAAAAACGGTGAATTCTTCGGAACACTCTGTGCGATCGATCCGAGACCGGCACAGTTGAAGAATCCGCGGGTGATAGGGATGTTTAACCTTTTCTCGGAACTGATTTCCTTTCATTTGCATAGCATTGATCAGATGGAGCGCAACGATGTAGCCATCCGCGAGCTAAACAGGCAATTGTCTGAAACACAGGATGAGAACCGCCAGTACAGGCATATTTCAAATCACAATTTACAGGAGCCACTGAGAAAGATCCGCCTGTTCAGTAATATGCTGGTAGATGCGGTGGAGCAGGCGCATGTGGAGAAATCAAAGGAACTGGCCCTGAAAGTCAATGCCGGAGCACAGCGGATCTCCATGATGATCAAAGACCTGTCGGACTTTTCAGAACTGAATTATGTAGACGCTTCTTTTGAAAAGATCGATCTGAATAAGGTGGTGGCGGATGTTTGTGCGCAACTGGAGCAGTCTTTGTTTGTGAAAGGTGGTCGTGTCATCGCAGATTCCCTGCCATATATGCAGGCGATCTCCATGCAGATGGAGCAACTGTTTTACCACCTGATCAGTAATGCACTTAAGTTTGCCCGTACAGACGCTCCTGCAGAGATCCGTATTTTGGTAAGTGAACCGGATATTCATCAGGTCAGGTCATTGCTGCCTGCTGCCGGGAATAAAAAGTATGTCCGTATCCGCGTGCAGGACAATGGGATGGGCATAGAAAAACAGCAGCTTGAAAAGATATTTGACATTTTTGCAAGGATCTCTTTTGAGTCCACCTATGAAGGGTTTGGATTAGGGCTGGCCTATTGCAGAAAGATCATTCGTAATCATGGAGGATTTATCACGGCGGAATCTACGCCAGGTGTGGGAACAGCATTTACGATGATACTGCCGCTTGAGCGGACAGTACCTAACAGTTAAGAATATTGGCTGGTGGTACGCATGATCTCGCGTAACTGAAGAGAAGCGGCATTATTGCCCAGGCGGGCTGCTCTTTCGAAATAATATTTTGCCCAACGCTGAGACTGGCCGACGCCGTCACCGTGTTTGTAGCAGAGTCCGAGATTGTACAGCGCTTTAGGATCGTCTTTGGCAGCTGCTTTCTTGTACCAGAAGATAGCCTGTGTGACGTCTTTCTCTATGCCAAGGCCGTAGAAATAACAGTAGCCCAGATCGCGTTGCGCTTCTGTATCTCCCTGTGCAGAAGCCAGTTTGAACCAGTAAACGGCTTTTTTATCGTTTTGTCTGACAACATCTCCTTCACGATAAAAGAATCCTACATTGTATTGTGACTCCATGTGGCCCTGTAATGCAGCTTTCATATACCATTTGAAGGCAATGGCCGTGTCCCGTTGTACACCCATTCCGTTATCATAGCAGGTAGCCAGATAAAACTGCGCTCTTTTGTTTCCCTGCGAAGCGGCAGAAAACCAAAGCATTACAATCTGGCGCCAGCTTGAGCGCTGTGAACTGGTCTCAAAAGCCAGGCGATATCCTAAAAGGAATTTACGGTGTTGGTCCAGTTTGCGGAGGAATGGTGTATCACTTTTCATATCGCGTCATTTGGGATAAATACGCCATGGTTACAGGTTAAAAGTAGCATTGACAACGGCGTTTTGTCTCGGTAAAATAAAAGTAAGGATTATTTTAAACCAGTGTATCAACAAATTAGCCCACTAACACAAACATGTTAACGATGTCCGGACTCGGCTTAATATATTTGTGTAATAATTACATTTTTTATCCTATGAGCTTTTTTAGTCGTGTGAATATCACCACTGTATCAGTTTTACTATTGCCTTTGTTAGCCGGCGCACAGGATACTTTACCCAAAAGCAAAGATCAGGACAGCACCCGGCGGCTGAAGGAAGTGATTGTTTCCTATCAGGCTGGTAGTAAAACCCCTGTTACGTATCAGAACCTGGACATGAAGGTGCTGGATGAAAAGAATACCGGGCAGGAGCCTTCTTTTCTGTTATCAGAAACACCCTCTATCACGGTGTATTCAGACGCGGGTAATATGCAGGGCTATTCCTATTATCGTATGAGAGGAATGGACCAGACCAGGATCAACACTACCCTGGACGGCATGCCTTTGAATGAACCGGAAGATCAGGGCGCTTATTTTTCCAATTATCCGGATATACTCAATTCCATCAGCCGCTTGCAGATACAACGGGGCGTTGGTACGTCTAAAAACGGTGCTGCCAGTTATGCCGGTAGTATACAGCTGTTTGCACCGGAAGCCGGAGACAAGGCCAGTACTGATTTCGGTGTAGGGTATGGATCTTATAACAGTTTCAGGATTTTCGGAGAACATCAGACGGCTATTAAAAACAGGAAATCACTGTATGTAAGGGCTTCGCAGGTATATACGGATGGCTATAAATATCATTCCTTCAATAATTCACAATCTGTTTTTATCAGCGGCGGATTATACTACGATAAAAGTACCTGGAAGCTGAACATTATGGCGGGTCACCAGCGGAACGGAATGGCCTGGCTGGCAGTAGCAGATACGCTGATTGCAAAAGACAGGCGTAGCAATGCGAACACCAAAGACGAAAAGGACCGCTTCTTCCAGGGGCTCGTACAGTTACAAAATAGCTGGCGGCCTTCCCTACATGCTACACTGACATCCAGTATCTACTATACTTATCTGAAAGGTGGATACGATTTTGACCTGAATAACTTCCTGGGTATGGAGACAGATGGCAACCTGTTTAACTACGGTTTCCTGTCCCATTTCGGTGGATTCTTTACCAACTACGCACTTACTTATGATCGTTTCAAATGGACGACAGGCGTACACGGTAATCTGTATTCCCGCAGACATACAGGAACCGATAACTGGTTGGGAGAATTGTATCAGAACAAAGGATATAAAAATGAGGTCAGCGCATTTACCAAAATAGAATACAGCCTGCACCGCTTCACTCTGTACGGTGATCTGCAATACCGTTATGCGACTTTCGATTATAAAGGCAGCGTACCTTTTGAGAAGATGGACTGGCATTTCCTCAATCCTAAAGCAGGGATCAGCTTTGCCGTCAGCGATGCAAGCAGTATTTACTACAGCATTGGCCGTACCGGCAGGGAACCTACGCGGAATGATATTTTCGGGGGAAATGACGATCTGACTGCTGACAGTACCGGGAAGGCAATCATCTATAACAAGGATGCAGAATCAGTCGTAGATCATGAGTTAGGGATCCGCTTTCAGCGGAATAACCTGGAGCTGGGGCTGAATGGCTACTACATGAATTTCGATAACGAAATTGTATTGAACGGACAGGTAGGCCCCAACGGCTTACTGCTGACCAATAAAGTAAAAAGCAGTTACCGCGCAGGTCTGGAGTTACATGCCAGCTATCGCTTAAAAGCATTCAGCTTTACCAATAATTCTTCTTTCAATCATAGCAGGGTGAAAGAACAGCAGACTTCTTTCACGCCTATCCTGACACCGGCACTGATCGTTAACCAGGAGGTGGGATGGCAACATAAACGTCTGGGCGTGGCGTTATCCGGTAGGTACCAGCACCGTGCTTATATTGACTTTGCCAACGATGCGCTGGTAGACAGTTATGTATTGCTGAATGCAAGAGCACAGTATACAATTGCACATTGTACGCTGTCGCTGTTTGTGAACAACCTGACCAGTGCGAAGTATTATAACGATGGTTATGTGGAAGCGGACGGTACCCGTAAATACTTTGTACAGGCGCCCCGTAATATGTATGTTGCATTTAAATACAGTTTCTGATGACGTTTTTCGATGTACATCATATCGCCTTTAGTGTGATGGCATACCCTGTCAGTTATGTTGAACTGATCGGGACACTCTTTGGATTGATATCCGTGTACTATGCCTCAAGGGCGAATGTGCTGACCTGGCCGACGGGTATCGTGAATGAGATCGCCCTGTTTGTGTTGTTTTTCCAGGTGCAGTTATATGCAGATATGTTGTTGCAGGTATTCTTCCTGGTGGTAACAGTGTTCGGCTGGTATAACTGGAGACATAAAACGGAGGAGCTACCGGTGACCCGTATGTCCCGGCCGATGACAGGGATATACGGTGTTGCATTATTATCAGGGACGATTGTTATGGGATTCACCATTCAGCAGTTCCATCGCTGGATGCCGCAATACTTTCCTTTGCCGGCGACTTATCCGTTTGCGGATTCATTTGTCATGATGGCAAGTGTGCTGGCGACCTTTTTATTGGCGAAGAAACGTATTGAGACATGGGTACTCTGGATCGTTGTAGATATTGTGAGTGTTATTTTATATCTTATTAAAGAAATTTATTTTTTATCACTTGAGTATGTGGTATTTTTGGGGCTGGCCACGTTCGGCCTGCTTCAATGGAGGAAACAACTGAAATATGCGTAAAGGATTTGTTTTTGGGAAATTTATGCCCTTCCATAAGGGGCATGAAGCGATGATCAGGTTTGCCCTCTCGTATTGTGATGAGCTATCCGTATTGATCTGTTGCAGTAATAAGGAAACCCTTCCGGCTCCGGTGCGTCAGGTATGGGTGGAAGAAACCTTCCGCCATGATCCCCGCATTAAGGTGCTGGTATTTCAATATGACGAAAGTCTGTTGCCAAATACTTCCGAGACGTCGGCATTAGCGTCTGAGTTATGGGCGGCACAGTTTAAATTCTTATTTCCTGATCATTCACTGGTAGTTACTTCGGAACCCTACGGAGAACTGGTAGCTGATTATATGGGTATCACCCATATGGCTTTTGACATGAAGAAAGGTAAATACCCTGTATCTGCATCAAAGATCAGGTCCAATCTTCCGGAAACCTGGCAATATCTGCCGGATGCCGTAAAGGCGTCACTGGTGACGAAGGTGGTGTTACTTGGTACTGAGTCAACAGGGAAGACTACACTGACCACCAGACTGTCAGAACACTTTAACTGTACCGGAGTACTGGAAGCGGGTAGAGATATTATCACTGATTCCAATGACTTTGGTATTAATGACCTGTATCTGATTGCGAGAGAACATGCTGCACGTATCGACAGGGCTGCAAAAGGACCGAGTCCGCTGCTGGTCATTGATACCAATGTGCACATCACGCTTTCCTATGGAGAGTTTGCCTTTAATACAGAACTGTCCGTAGACCGTGGGATCTTTGAAAGTAACAGGGCGGATCTTTACCTCTACCTGAACCATGATGCGCCTTATGTACAGGATGGCACACGTTTAAGCGAAGAGGACCGTAACCGTCTGGATGCCTCCCATCGCCGGGTACTGGATAAGTATGGCGTTACCTGTGAAGAGATCCGTGGCGGCTGGGATGAACGCTTCGAACAGGCAGTTGTACTGATCGAACAACTCATGCAGCGTAAGCTGGAGAGCTGGCATCAGTTCGCAGAGAAACTACACTACGCATAAAATCTATAAAGAAAGGGGCTGACATGAAAGCAGTCCCTTTCACATCAGCTCCTGAAGTATCAAGCTTTTATCTCCTCTTATCAATCATAATCGGAAACCCTGACAGCAAATACGCATCTGTTGTCTTTTCCATACTTTTCTGTTTCATACTCCGTCAGACACCAGAGGTAACCAGTGGCAGCATCACGGTACAGATCTTCTGCGCCATGTGGCCAGCGGTAACGTGTACCAGCAGCTGTGCCGTCATTGTAGCGTGTCAGTCTGCCGGTAGAGCCTTCGTAAGAACTATTTCCGGTTGTGGACATGAAAGTCTTGTTACCCATTCTGAATACGCCCTGTATGCCATGTACACGTGTACTGTCATTGTCAATCGGTGTGATGATTGTTGGCTGGGTAGTGGTGCTTACCTGTCCGGCGTCATTAACAGGGAATCCGAATACCTGTGGTACGGTTGTTTCGGATGGCTCTATATACTGTGCCGTCCAGAGGTATTTGCTGGCAGCGGTAGCGCCTTCGCCCAGTTCGATACAGGAGAAAGGATTGGCGTTGGTGATCTTGTAATAACCAGTCTGTGGCAGGATATAACCATAGTTAAAGGCTTTCAGGTCGCCATTGGTTTCCTGTCCGCAGCTTGTTTCGGTGTCATCACCCTGTGCCACTACAAATTTGGTCAGATCAAATACGCGCATCCCCAGTTTGGTATCGGCTACAAAGAGTTTTCCTGCGTGACAGGTCACGCCACCGGCGTGGATTGTTACCGGACAGAAAGATCCCAGCTGTGTATAAGCATTCGACGCCTTATACAGTGAGGAGTTGGTCATGTTGGCTTTGTTCTGTACCAGCAGGATGTGGCGGTAGGTAACGCTGTTCATGTTAGTGATGTCCACCAGAGAAATACGTACGCCTTTATGCTGATTGGCTACACCGGCAATGGTTCCGGGATCAACGCCATACCAGGACACAACCAGGAACTTCTTCGTACCCCAGGTGAAACCGCCAATACCTTGTGGCCGCCATTCATTTGTCTGCTCGTCGCCGCTGTTCCATTTGAAACCTGTTACCTGGTTGGCCGCCGGAATGTTGAAGCCATATACCGAGGTATAACCACTGGTAGAACCATCACGGTTCAGACTCAGCTGATCAGGTGTTTTGAAACCATAGGAGGAAAGGCTGTTGACAAAAGTGCTTTCATCTGTGTAGGTAATGGTACTGGCAGCGGCAGCGGTGATCTCATTGGCCGCCGCGAGTTTGTCAGTGGAAAGAGCGGGTTCTGCGGACTGTTTAGTACAGGCAGCAAAGGCCAGCGACGTGGAAAGTGCGATTAAATACGCGTGTCTTTTCATAGAATGTTACATTATGGGTTTTTGATAGGAGCAGGTGTTGTCGCCTGCTTAACCTGAGGCGCGCAAAGTAGAAATTCCGGAGATGTGAAAGACAGATCGGATATTAACTCATTCTTATCATATTGTTAAGTCCTGACCCGTGATATGTGACATTTTTCCCGACTTTTGTATCAATTATACTGCTGCATAGCTGGTACTTTTGTATCAGCACATTCAATCTGATGATATGATACACTATAAACACCTGGCAGATCTTCACCGCGCAAACAATTTTCCGTTGCCGGAAAATCCTATGCTCAGTATTACCCGCTGTGATAATACCTGTACGATAGGGGACAGGGAGTTTACCAGTGATTTCTATATGATCGGGTTTAAAAAGCTGAAAGCAGGGAAGATAAAATACGGTCGGACGAACTACGACAACCAGAATGGTTCCATGTATTTCACCAGACCGCGTCAGATCATTGAAATGAAAGACCTGGAATTTGAGGAAGATGGGTTTCTTTTATTTTTCCATGAGGATTATCTGAACGGGCATGTGCTGCACACAGATATCAAGAAGTACAACTTCTTCGATTATGAGGTAAACGAGGCATTGCATTTGTCTCCACGGGAAGAACAGATTATGTGGGAATTATACAGAAAGGTTGAAACGGAATACAATGGTACGCAGGATGAATACAGCCGGAATATTATCCTCGGGCATATCAGCTCTATGCTGCAATATTGCCAGCGTTTTTATAAACGCCAGTTCATTAACAGGGCTGAATTATCGGGAAAAACAGTGTCCCGCTTTAGCGAGACACTGGCCAATTATTTCAAGGATAGCAGTATTGAAGATAAAGGATTACCCACAGTGAATTATATGGCAGAGCAGCTGCATTTGTCTCCGCGTTATCTGAGCGATCTGTTGAAGCAGGAGACGGGCAAGACTGCCATGGAACTGATTCATATTTACCTGATATCAGAAGCCAAAAACCTGCTTAAAACAGCGGATCAGAGTGTCGCAGAGATTGCCTATCTGCTGGGCTTTGAAAACCCTCCTTATTTCTCCCGTTTGTTTAAAAAGGAAGTGGGTGTGAGCCCTAATCAATACAAGAAAATGACAGGTTAAGCATCTTTTATCAGGGTGTGACTTTATATAATCCTGCACCATGCGGATTGATCTGCGGAGCAAAACTACCCGTGAATTTTCCCAGCACTTTTCCTGTCCACAGGTCAGTGATGGTACAGCTACCCTTGATTCCTATCTCAGAGAGATCCACATTCACAGCTGCAGCATCCTTATCTGCTTTATTAAAAACTGCCAGGTATTTTGCTGATTTCCCAGGCATATCCGCCGTCCAGGCAGCTTTGTCTTTATCATTAAAAACCGGCCGGTTATTACTGCTGTTATTCAGTACCTGTAATACCTGTTTGTTGGTCAGTAGTGACAGGGTAAAAGGATCATTGTCGGGCAGGTTACCTCCAAACATTAATGGCGATCTGAAGATCGTCCAGAGTGTCATTAAGGTGTATTGTTCATCTTTTGTAAAGGAGGTCATCCGTGGTTGTCCTCTTTCTGCACGGATGCCGATATGTCCGAGTGGCAACATGTCTCCGTCAGGCCATGCGCCGGTAGTACGCCATTTATTCCAGCGATCAAATACTTCGAAATGGTCTTTCAGGTGGGGCCAGTTATCCCAGAAATCATCGACAGTACGCCACATATTTGCATGTTGCTGTACGTGTGCGCCCTGTGCGATGGGGGTTTCCCCCGGAGAAGTACTGAGCAGTATTTTACGGCCTGTCCGGGTGATCGCTTTTCTGATCATTTCAATCTCTTCAGTAAAGTAAATAGGGGCGGAGAGATCATCTACTTTTACGAAGTCAAGTCCCCAGGCTGCATACATATCAAACAGGGAGTTATAATATTCCTGTGCGCCTGTTTTATCCGGCACGATGGTATACATATCATGCAGCCATTTACATTGATCCTGTTTGCTGTAGATATCCGCAGCAGTGACATTAGTACCTTTCACAGGCAGTTTTTTATTAACCGCTACTACGGGTACTCCCCGCATAATGTGGATGCCGAATTTTAATCCTTTACTGTGTATATAGTCTGCCAGTGGTTTAAATCCCTTTCCGTTTGCGGCGGAAGGGAAACGGTTGACGGCAGGCTGGAAACGTCCGTAGGCGTCGATATTATATGCAGGATCGGTTTCATTATAACCATGTGATTTATCATTGGCCACATACCAGCGGATGTCTACTATAATGTATTGCCATCCTGATGATTTCAGATGGCTGGCCATATAGTCGGCATTGGCTTTTACTTCTGCTTCTGTTACGGTTGGTCCATAACAATCCCAGCTGTTCCATCCCATTGGCGGTGTAGGCGCCCAGGAATGAAAATCTTTCTTTTGTTGTGCGAATGTTGAACAGCCTAAAAGGACAAAGGTCCATAGCAAAACTGATTTCATGCGATTACATTGTTTTGATCCTGATAATAGAGAACGAATATGCCGGTAAGCCGGTGTTGAATGTGGATGCTACGGTGATATTGGTGCTGACAGGTTTAGCATCCCGGGAAGACGGATCTCCCTGTAAGGTGGTCATGACGCCTGTTTTACCGGCGATGTTCAGTGCGCCCAGGTCTATTGTTGAAGGAATACTGAAGGGGGAGATGTTCACCAGCTTTATGATTACATCTTTGGTTTTGCTATCCCGCACGACAGATACCGCTATTCTTTTGTTCAGCGTTTTCTTGTTGGTAGAGAGGGAGATAGTATTAGGCAGGTATTCATTGCCTGCATTATTCCCGAATAGCTTTTGCACCTGGTAACCGGTAGTGAGTTTAATGTCTGTATTATTGAAATAGATCAGGTCAGGATTCCATTGTGTATGCCCTTCTTTTGCCAGTAAAGGTGCATAAGAGGTCATACTTACTATATCTCCGTTTCTTTCCACACCTGTCAGGTAGATAGCTTCTGAGAGGGCTGTTTCCAGGTTTACTTTTGCCCCTGGCAGATGTGCTGCATATTCACCCAGGTAAACTTTAGAACGGGAGCGGTCATATTTATCATAGAAATCCTGGTTGTTGATGAACCAACCCGATGTTTCGTAGTAATGTTCGTCCACCATCGGTACTTTCAGCTTTTCTGCCAGCGCCCATCCTTCTTCATAGTCGGTGCCTTCGTAAAAGGGGCCGACGGTGCCGATGACGGTAATTTCCGGGTGTTTTGCCTGCATGGCTTTATAGATCATGGTGAACCTTTCTTCGAATACATCTGTGATCAGGTCTTCATTGCCGATACCGATATATTTCAGGTGGAAGGGAGCCGGGTGACCAGCAGCCGCACGTTTCTTTCCCCAGGTGGTACTGACGTTGCCATTGGCGTATTCTACCAGGTCCAGTACTTCCTGTACATAGTCGTCCATTTCGGTCATAGGAATGCCGCCTTGTTGTCCGCCGCCACCTACGCCCGAATTCTGACAGGGTACGCCAGCGGGAACAACGGGTAGTGGTTCTGCGCCGATATCTTCACAATACTGGAAGTATTCGAAGTAGCCCAGTCCGGCAGACTGATGATATCCCCACAGGTTACGTTGGGGTTTACGTGTTTCCAGCGGACCGAGGGTGTTTTTCCAGCGGTACATATTGCCAAGACCATCCCCATGTGCCACACATCCACCGGGAAAACGAATGAAGCGGGGATGGATATCAGCGATGGTTTGTGCCAGATCAGGACGGAGTCCGTTGGGTCTGTTCCTGAAGGTTTTAGCGGGGAATAAGGAGATCAGGTCCAGGTCAAGTCCACCTTTAGTAAGGGGCAACAGCTCCAGATGCGCGTTTGCGGTGGTACTACCGGCCGTCAGAGTCGCCTTGTATTGCCGCCAGTCCGGGGTGTTGAGTGATAAGGTAGTCTGAGCCAGTACTGCATTATCCTGGCCGACCAGTCTCACCTGCAGTTTGCCTTTTCCTTTACTGAACAGGGAGAACTGATATTTTTCGCCTTTGCTGACGGAGATGCCATCAAAACCGGTATTTGACAATATAGCTCCTGGTTCCTTAGTGTCTAAGACCGCGTAATGCCGGTTATTGCCGTGTAAAGGAGCTGTCGTATCAACCGTGAAGGTACTTTGTGTGCCTCGTAGTTGCCAGGAATGTGTGTGCGTCCATTGTTGATCACGACCTTCTTTGTCAGAGAGTGCATATTCAAAGTCCCTGTTCTGGATCAGTTCCGCGTATAACCCGCCGTCGGCTGCATAGTTAATATCTTCGAAGAAGACGCCGAAAAGCAGGTCGCTGATGGGTTTAGCCAGTTCTGGCTGTATAGTGATAGTAGCTTTTAGATTACTGATACCTGCAAAACGGGCACTGTCACGGGCAGTTGACTCACTATACTGTTCCATTTTATATAGTTTCCCTTCATATGTTTTGATCAGCTGATCAGCTACCTTCCAGGGCACGCGATGCAGCTGTCCGCTTGTTTTACCTGAGGGTAAGTTCACGGAGATCGTATGATGGCGATAAGCGCTTGCCGGTACTTCAGCTGCCGGGGAATAGGTGGTGAAATCTTTGGTAGTGGTCTGGTAGTATTTATTGTCGGAAGTGGTATAGATGATGTTGTATTGTTGTTGTGCGGCATCATACCAGCTGACAGGCTGTAACACATTGCTGCCGGCCTGCATGACAGGATAGCTCTGGCGTTTCCAGTGAATGAGATCCGGGGAAGCGGCATGTGCAAAGACATGTTCCTTGTCATTTAATCCCCAGACGCAATGCCAGTTGCCATCCGGTCCGCTGATCAGGTAAGGCGCGAACATCCTTTTTTCTGCGCCCCATCTGCCATAATCACTTTTCAGGTATCCCCATTCGTTGCCGATGGGATGCCATTGCTCTTGATCTCGGCTCCAGGCGAAATGCAGTCCGTTATGATGGTTGTTTTTCTCCGTCGCATAAGAGAAAAGGTAGACAGAGTCAGGATCATTCTTGGCCCAAACGGTATGCGTCAGGCACGTCAGCACGGCGAGATATAACCAGTGTTTCATTATAGTGGAATTATAAAGCTTCTCCCAATATAATGATAAAAGTGTTAAAATGACAATTAAATACCTGGATGGTTATAAGTTGTTGTTTTACTGCATTCAGACGAGCGGTGGTAATTTATAATATCTGTTATAGAATAACAGATATCCCAGCAGGAGATTGACGCAGGCTGACTGCCAGAGGATGCCGTACATGATCATCCAGAACAGCAGAATATATACCACAAAAACGAGGGGTAAATAGATATTCATTTGCAGGCCGATCTGGTAGAGCAGTCCGCGGAAGCACAGCATGGCTGAGAGGGCGTAAAATACCAGCAGGGTAGCCAGCAGGGGCGTTTCCGTTACGAATAACAGGATGATTTCCGGTGCGAGTAATAAGACATATTGCAATACCGAATAGGCGAATAGCCTGTTTCTGTTATACGGAAAGTTCCTGGTAAATGGTAAGTTCGTCAGCTCAAACCGGTGTTCCTGGTATAGCAGATACAGGTGTGCCGCGATTGAAGTCAGCACTACCAGCCCCGCTACCCGCAGGTCATGTCTGTTGTTATTAGCAACACTATATGCACCACTTAATAAGCAAAAGATGGAGATGGTTTTTGTAAGGAGACCGCCGGTTTTAAGTCTGTGCAGTATATGGTGCAGAAAAAGCGTAAAGAAGGGTTTAGGCCAGCGGAAAGGTAGTCTGAAGGACGGTTTATAACGTACACCAGCTGACAGTTTATTTGCCTGCCATACATAGATACCTGCGCTGCCTGTTGTCAGCAATAGCAGGTACAACAATGTAAGTACCGGATAAAGATATTGCTGATGGGCAATGCCGAAACCTACTGCCAGCAAGCCGTACATGATCAGCGGAAGTGTGATGATGAATTGCATCCACCACCAGCTGATAAGTTGTTTGTATTTAGGGAGCGAAGTACTGCTGTAAAACAGGAAGCCGTTTTCGGGTACCGTCAGTTGCTGAAAGACATATTGCCAGCTTTTGGCCGTATAAAGTAACCAGGCCAGGAAGATAATGGTAAGTGTGACCGGATTGCTGATAAAGGTCAGGATGACAAATAACTCAGAAAATGCAAAAAGTTCATGGTTCATCGTACCAAGTGGCGTAATCAGGATTGCATAGCTGACGATGATGACGAAACAGGATAGTAGCAAGCCTGCATTCGCCCTGTAAAAGCCACGGGAGAATATCTTAATCAGTATACGGGAAAGTGGAGAGATCATCCTGCGAGCTGTTTTACGGTTTTATCTGCTGTCAGGAGCACACTGTTGACTACCAATGCATCCTGTTCGATAGGCTGATGGGAGGATAGCAGGAAGGATGTTCCCTGCGCAGTATACCGTTCCCTGATCCAGTTATACAAGATATCCAGGGAGGCGGTATCGAGTGTGATCAGCGGTTCGTCCAGCAGTATCAGCCGTGGCGTACCGGTAAAGGCCAGTACCAGGGACAGTTTTTTGAGCATACCACTGGAATAGCTGCCCAGCGGTTGATCAAGATAGGACTGCATCTGCATACTTTCCAGGTAAGGTACTTCTTGTCCGGCAGGCGCTTGTTTCGCCGTTGCAAAGAGCCGGATCATTTCCCTTCCCGTAAGAAATTCCGGGAATACCGGTTCTGCTTCCGCGAAGTTGACTTTCTTACGATAGTCGACAGGCTGTTGCCTGATGCTGACATTGTCCAGGAGGATATCACCGGAGAAATCAATAATACCTGCAATCGCTTTCAGGAGTGTGCTTTTACCGGAACCATTCACGCCTTTGATCCAGTGAATGCCGGCGCCCAGTTCCAGGGAAGGAACAGCTAATACCGGGTGTTGGTTGTATGATTTCTTAAAGTCCGCGATCCGCAGCATATACTTGGCTTATTGGCTGGTATCGTTTGTATACCAGCGCCTTGGGTCATAAAATAGTCGGTCAGCCCATTATCTTCAATACAGCTTAAATATAATATGAATCAGCCAGCAGGCGAGTCATTGCCCGTCTGCAATACCATTTTTGGGAAATATTTAACCATTTCATCGCCGCCTGTCCAGTTTCGTCGGAAACTTATTGTCATCGGTCTTCGCTTGCAGTTGCTTTGCTATCAAATCAATTGTATATGGAAATAGTACATCACCTTAACATCGGGATACATGTAATAGCGGGCATTCTTGCGCTGATCACGGGGATCGCTGCGGTGATTGTCAGTAAAAGGAGCCGCAGGCACCGGCAACTGGGAAGGTTTTTCATGTATCTGATGATTGTAGTCATCACTACCGGACTGGCAGGCGTATTAATGTTTAACCGCAATCACTTTTTGCTGGTGATCACGTTGCTGAGCGGTTATAATTGTTTTAGCGGTATCAGGGCGATCAGGCGTTTGGGACAGGCGCCGGTAATGCTGGATTATATCGTTCCTTTGATCGCATTGTCTTCCGGAGCGTATTACCTGTATTATGTACAACACGCCGGTTTATACTGGGCGCCGGTGATCATTTATTCAACCTTGGGGGCGTTGTTTATCGTATGCGTTTATGATCTTTGCAGGGGCCTGCTGACAGCCGGTATGCGGCGGCGTATGGTAATGTATGAGCATGTTTATAAGATGTTTGGCGCATTAAGTGCCTTGTTCTCTGCTTTTACAGGTACTGTATTGCCACAGTATAAGCCTTACAGTCAATTCCTGCCTTCCATGGTTGGTTTCATTGCTACAATTATTATCTTTATCCTGTTAGCCACCAGGCGGCTGTCTTTTCAGCAAAAAACTGCACTTCAGATCAATTAATATGCATCCGGCTATAAAGACTTTATTACTGTGTATCCTGATTGGCGCCACCTTTGGCACTTATCTGTACTTTACGTATGATCACCGCTTTATACGCATTGCTGTAAATGTTCTGTCCAGCGTCAATATCGGTTCACTGATGATGTTGCTGATCTATTACAGAGGGTATTTTATCAACCGTTTTACAAATGCCGCCCTTAAAGTGATTGTGATGATATTACTGCTGATACTGGTCGCATTGACCGGAACAGAGCTGACATTGATCATGCGGGCAGGCATCATGGGAGAAGCGTTTGTACCCTTCAGTGCAGGCAGTATCTATATTCTGAATATACTGGTGGTAATGGTTATTGCTATTCCTATCTATATCAGTGAAGAATGGAAGAGTATGGCGAATGCCCGGATGCTGCAGCAGCAATATCGTTTGTTGCAACTGGAGCAACAACAGACTGCTTTCGAACTGGAATTGCTGCGTGCGAAGATCAATCCGCATTTTCTGTATAATATGCACAATACGATCGCCGGACTTATCTCTCAGGATCCTGCGAAAGCAGAAGAACTGGTATTACTGCTGTCGAAGTTTTTCCGCTTCACTTTGAATAAGGATAGTGTTACCTGTCACCCGGTAAAAGATGAACTGGATATCATCAGCACCTATCTGCATATGCAGCAGATCCGGTATGGTAACAGGATGCGTTATACTATTCATGCGGCTCCGGATACGCTACATATGCAGATGCCTTCCTTTATACTGCAACCATTGGTAGAGAACGCAGTGAAACATGGGATAGAAACGATGGCAGCAGATGGCAATATTGATGTACAGTTATCGCTGAAAGATACACACCTGGTTATATGTATTGCTGACTCAGGACCGGCATTTCCGGATATCCCGGGAACCGGCATGGGATTGCAGATGGTTATGAATAAACTGAAGCTGTTGTACGGAGATAACTATACGATAGAACTTAACAATACACCAGAAAAATATGTCAGGATCATTATTCCAGGAAATAGTGACAACGTTGCTCGTGGATGATGAAGTCATCGCCATTCACCGTTTGAAAAAAGCACTTCAGGTTTATCCCCAGATAAAGATCGTCGGAGAAGCCATGGATGGTGCTGCTGCTGTAGAACTGATTAACAGGCTACGCCCGGAGCTGGTATTCCTGGATATTCGTATGCCTGGGTTTAATGGTTTCGAAGTCCTGGACCGGCTGACTTATATGCCCATGATTGTTTTTGTGACGGCTTATGAAGAATATGCTATACGGGCCTTCGAAAAAAACTCCCTGGATTATCTGTTGAAGCCTGTTGAAGAAGAACGACTGGAAATGACGATTAACAGGATCCGTCAGCGGCCCAAGCAGGAAACGGAATTATTGTCCAGGATAAAAATGCTGCTTGGAGAACAACAATCAGAACCACGTATCAGCACGATACCTGTAAGAAGTGGTGATAAGATTTTTCTGGTGCATGTACAGGATGTTGTATTACTGGAAGCGAGAGAAAAGTATGTTGTTGTACATACTGAAGGCGAGGAACAACTGATTGATTATTCACTGAGTTATCTTGAAGGAAGGTTGCCGGAGACGTTTGTACGGGTGCATCGTAGTTATATAGTTAATAAACTTAAAATACGGGAGATACAGAAATATTTTAAGGGCACTTTTATGCTGCTGATGAATGACAGGAAAGGCTCAAAGGTGAAGACAGCGGCTTCTTACAATGATACTATAAAGACTAAGTTATTATTACCATAGCTAATGGTTAGTCTATAGTCATATAATAGTTATCCTTCGCTAATGCTGCGTAAAAAAGGCAGCACTAGCGAAGGGTAACTATTATATGACTATATCTGAACTGTATTAGAGAAAGAAGATACTACTTAGTAAGTTACTGATTTTCCAGTCCTTCCTGTAAACTATTTTTCAGATCGGTAATATACTGAGCGACTGTCGCAGCAGTACCTGATTCCGGCGCCTGAACCGCACAATTACTCTTGATATAACTCTTTACATCCGCCAGTTGCCAGATGGCGCCGCCACTCATACCCGGATAATCTTTCCTGAAACGGATCATTTCTGTCTTAATATCAGCAGGTGATTTACTGTTGTGTACAGGACCGCAGTTACTGAATGCGCCTCTGCACAGAAAGATCGGGTATACCGGTAATTCTGTGTTCAGTTTCGTTTTCCAGTCGCCCGGCACATTATTTCTACCACCATCATAACACTGTAAATACACCGCATCTATCAACCCTGGTTTGGAACGGCAGATAACATCTTTCCAGTATTCGGTTTTACGGAAAGGACACAACGTCATGTGGATACCGAGTTGACCGACCATTTCGCCTAACTGTGCAATGGATTCACTGTTGTAAACGGATTCATCGTCTATACATACGGCGTCTACGCCGATGTCTTCTTTGAATATCTTACAGATGGTGTAAAGTGTACTGTTCACACCTATACCTGTTACGATACCAGGTACCTTTTTAGCGGCATCGTACCAGTCCTGGATGTAGTCATAGGTATTAGGAGGCTGATTAAACCATCTTCCCTCCAGCAGGATCTCTGTACGTGTTACGGTAGATGTTCCCTGTTTAAGGGATGCCACTCTTTTTAACCATTCTTTACTACCAACGAATTTGCCATCGTGAATAATCGGATTGGTGTGATCATCACCTGAGTACACATCGCCGTTGGAATGAATGTAGAAACTGGAGAGAATCACGGTTGTAAATCCGGAACTTTTTAGTTGTGTGTAAGTGGTATCATCACCCGGATAGATACCACGTCCGAACATGGTAAGATTAGTAGCGGCCGGTGAGGCCGCTTTCATACCGGATGTTGTTGTATCAGCAGCAATAGTTGCCTGGTGAGCGCTCAGGGGCATGAGGGAGCCGGACGCCAGCAGGCAGATAAACAGAAACAATGTCTTCATAGTATAGCCTTTGTATTGTTGCCGTAAAATAGTAAACTTGTTGTACAAGAGCAGAGGCCGTACTGTTAAGCATTGTTAAGGCTTTATGAGCGGTCTGAACGCTGTCTTAAATGGTCGGAAATTTATATATAAAGCTAACTTTAAAAACAGTCTTGTATGGACACAGCAAACAATCCTTATCAGCCTATTGACTGTAATTATTATGACCGTCTGGAAGCATGGGCTACGATGCGTACTATCTGCCAGATTATTTTCAGGGATGAAGAGGGAAAAGAGCAGGATGTAACAGCCCGTATAGAAGATGTGTATGCGCTGAATAAGGTGGAATATATGCGGATGGATAACGGATTGGTGATCCGCCTGGACAGTCTTTTATCTGTCAATAATATCCCTCTGCCGGATCACTGTTAAAACCGGTTCCGTGAATTGGGTTACAACATATACCGTTTAGGTTACAGTTTTCTGTGCATCCATGTTGAATTTTGTATCAGAAAATGAAATTCAATATCATGGAAAACAATGTAACAGGAAAAGTAGTGTTAATAACAGGTGCGAGTAGTGGCATTGGTGAGGCAACTGCCTTATTGCTGGCAGAGAAAGGAGCAAAGGTGGTACTTGGCGCCAGAAGGGAAGATAGATTACAGGCATTGGCGGCACGTATTATAGCAGCAGGCGGAGCCGTGATCTATGCCGTGACGGATGTAAAGAAACGAGCTGACCTCACAGCCCTGGTCAGTCTGGCACTTGCACATTTCGGCCGACTGGACGTACTGATAAATAATGCCGGTATCGCTTCCTTATCACCTATGGATCATGTCACAGTGGATGAATGGGATGAAATGATTGATGTGAACATCCGGGGTGTATTACATGGAATAGCGGCGGGACTGCCGGTTTTTCGTCAACAGAAAAGCGGGCATTTTATCAATGTCGCTTCTACAGCAGGACTGAAGATCATACCAAACATGGGCGTATATGCGGCTACTAAATCGGCGGTCAGGTTTATTTCAGAAGGACTGCGGCAGGAGGCAGGCCCTGATCTTAGAGTTACGGTGATTTCACCCGGATATACCCAGACTGAGTTAGGTAACGGTATGTCCAACCAGGAGCTGAGAGCACAGACTGCTGCAGGTATGGAAAAGATGGCCATTGCTCCGGGAGCCATCGCGGCAGGTATTTTGTATGCTATTGAACAGCCGGCAGCAGTCGATGTGAATGAACTCGTTATTCGCCCCACTGCACAGGCATAGTCTTTTCTTATTCAAACCAGACGCTATGAAGGCATCCGCTCCATCTATCCATCAATTTGATAGTATTTCCGCTTTAATGCGCTATCTGGGGCTACCGGCTCCCATGCATCCATTGGTGGTGCTGGTGCCGTCAGGGAATCTCCGTGTTCCTGCGGAAGATTCGGGAGATACGTTTATCCTCACTTTCTATAAAGTCTCTTTTAAGATTGATTTTAAAGGTCAGGTGAAATATGGACAGGGATACTATGACTTTGAGGAAGGAGGACTTGCCTTTATAGCGCCTCATCAGCGGACGATGGCGATGAATGACCCGCAGGAATATGAAGGATACACCTTCTTTTTTCATCCCGATCTTATCAGGAATTATCAACTCGGAAGAACGATCAGCCGTTATGGCTTCTTTTCCTATGCGGTGGCGGAGGCTCTGTTCCTTTCCGCAAAGGAAAAGAGGATCATAGACGGACTATTCGCAGTTATGCAGGAAGAATTGCAGAACAACATAGATCAGTTCAGTCAGGATGTGATGGTATCACATATTGAGTTATTACTTAACTACAGTAACCGTTTTTATAACAGGCAGTTCCTGACCAGGAAGGCAAAGTACAATGATCTGGTCGATCGTATGAATGCCTATTTATCGGAGCGTTTTGATGCAGAAAAGTCTTTATTGAGCGGATTGCCTACGGTTCAGGAGGTGGCAGATCACCTTGCTGTTTCTCCCCGTTTTCTGACCGATATGCTGAAATCCCTGACGGGGCAGAATACCCAGCAGCATATTCAGGACAGATTGATAGAAAAGGCGAAGGATATATTGAGTACAAGTGATCGTTCCGTAGCAGAAATTGCCTATCAGCTCGGATTTGAGCATCCTCAGTCTTTTAACCGGCTTTTTCGACGAAAAACCCAGGTTTCCCCGATTGCATTCAGACAATCCTTTCACTAAAAATGGACATTTTAACAAAGTAAAAAAGAACGTTTCAGCAAAGTAAAATGTCTTTTTTACAACGAATTTTGTATATGTCTGGAAGACCAGGCTGGAATTCTGTACGCATATCCCCTTATTTCACAATTTTTTGTGGAGATATAAAATATTCAAGGCGTTAGAACGTCCCTGGTAAAGAAAGCATTTTATAAAATTCGATACAATATGAAAGTTATCATCACAGGTGCGACTGGTTTTGTGGGAGAGGGCGTTTTGCTGGAATGTCTCCGCAATAATAATGTCAGTGCAGTATTAATGGTGAATCGAAAGCCTTCGGGCATACAACACCACAAGCTCAGGGAGTGTATTGTGACTGATTTTATGGATCTGAGTGCAGTAAAACCCCAGCTCATCGGATATGATGCCTGTTTTTACTGTGCGGGTATCAGTTCGGTAGGTCTGACAGAAGAAGTATACACCCATATCACCTATGATCTGACCATTAATTTTGCAAAGGTCATGCTGTCATTGAATCCTGATATGGTGTTCAATTTTGTATCTGGTAGTCATACGGATGCGTCTGAAAAGGGAAAGCTCATGTGGGCGCGTGTGAAGGGGAAAGCAGAGAATGCTTTGGGAAAGATGCCATTTAAGGCGCAATACAATTTCCGTCCCGGGTTTATGAAGCCGACGAAGGGACAGCAGAACGTAAAGACCTTTTATAAGATTATCGTACCGATATTCCCTTTATTGTTCCCTTCTCAATCCTGTACCCTCCGGGAAGTAGGACTATCCATGATCAATGCTACACTGAAAGGATCTGCAGTACGTACGCTGGAAATAAGTGACATCAAACGCCTGGCAGTAGCATAAAAGAACCGCATGAAAAGACTTAGGAAACTTATAAAGATCAGTGCTATTGTGCTGTTATTATTGATTGCCTTGTTGAGCATCGTTACGCTGATATACATGCGTTTACCACAATTCGGGAAAGCGCCGGAAGGACAACGGCTCACCCGTATTGAACGCGCTGCCAATTACCGGAACGGTCATTTTGAAAACCTGGAAGCAACGCCCACTTTTGCACCGGGGTACAGTTTTTCCGGCGAAATGAGGAAGGCATTATTTGCAACATATCCTGGTCGTTATCCCGAAAAGGACATTCCTGCCATCAAAACGGATCTGCAACAATTGCCGAAGGATACGGATGCCGTCATCTGGTTCGGACACTCGTCGTGTTATATACAGCTGGAAGGAAAGCGTATCCTGATTGATCCTATATTCAGTCAGCACGCTTCACCGGTACCGGGTACCGTGAAGCCTTTTAGTGGTACGGATATTTACTCGGCTGCTGATTTTCCTGAAATAGATTATCTGTTAATATCACACGACCACTACGATCACCTGGATTATGAAACAATACTTGCATTGAAGGATAAAACGAAGCAGGTGATCTGTGGTCTTGGAGTAGGCGCACATTTTGAGCGTTGGGGTTATCCGGCAGATAAGGTCATCGAACTGGCATGGTATGAATCAGCTCCGCAGGCGGCTGACGGCAGTGTGAAGATAACGGCTACACCTGCAAGGCATCAATCCGGCAGAGGATTCAGTCAGAACAATACTTTGTGGATGTCGTTTGTGATACAGACGGCACAGCGGAAGATATATGTCAGCGGAGACAGTGGGTATGGCAGGCATTTTAAAGAGATAGGAAAGGCGTATGGTCCGATGGACCTGGCTATCATCGAAAACGGACAGTATGATAGTGCCTGGCATTATGTGCATTGTTTACCAGGAGAGGTATTGCAAGCTGCACAGGACCTTGGCGCCGCCAGATTATTGCCGGTGCACTCTTCTAAATTTGTGTTGGCCAGACACAGATGGGATGAACCTTTAAAAGAGATTACCCGTCTGGATCAGAAAGTCGGTATTCCTTTAGTGACGCCGGAGATAGGTGAAGTTGTTTATCTGGATGATAAAGAGAAAGTATTCCGGCAATGGTGGAAGGATAAATAACAAAGGCCTCAGTTTATACTGAGGCCCTTTTTTTACAGTCGCAAAATTAAAGCAGCGTTTCCGTTTATTAACGTCCACTGTTGTATACATCAATCATTATTTCCCTAATAAACTTTTCAGCTTTTCTTCCAGCTGATTCCCTTTAAGATTTCTTGCGATGATCTTTCCGGATTCATCGATCAGCACGTTCTGTGGTACGGCTGAAACCTTATACAACTGCGCAATTTCATTCTTCATGTATTTCATATCAGAAACGTTGTAGCCGGTGAGCTTATCTTCAGTGATTGCTTTATTCCAGTAGTCTCTGCGTGCTTCAAGACCAACGTTGATCACTACCAGTTTTTTACTGTCCAGTGTTTTAACGATCTGTTTCAGTTCCTGGTTCTCAATCCTGGAAGCGGAGTTCCAGCTACCCCAGAAGTTCAGTAATACTGTTTTTCCTTTGAAAGAAGACAAAGAGATCTTATTACCGTCCTGGTCTTTCTGTGAGAAATCAGGTGCATCACTTCCTACAGCTGCCTGTTTGGAATCCGTTAATTTCTTCAGGAATTCCTTTCCTCTGATCGTCTTTTTCGTTTTATCGCTTAATACTTTATAGAGTGGTTCTACATCCTGATAGTCGATAAAAGCACCTGCATATTCTTCCAGAATATCGATAGAGATGTACATTTCCGGATTCTGCTGGATGAACTCTTTCATCTGTTTTTTTCTCTCTTCCATTGCAGCGCGGAAACGTTCCATGTAGTTTCTTTTCGCAGCAAGGCCAGCGGCACTTACGTCTGAAAACATGGTATTGGATGATTCAGTTGTCAAAGCATCGATCTTTGCATTGATGTCAGCCATGTGTTTCTGATAACCGGCATAATCATCCTGTGATTTACATCCGTTTGCCTCAAAATTTGCAATGTCTTCATCGGAGGTCAGCCACATGCTGGCGCCGGGTTCGACATATATGTGCGCAACGTTTTTATTACTGAAAAAATTTACTGGCTCACCGTTCTTACTTACCATCAGCAGCGCATTCACAGGGTAAGGTGTTTCTTGTACAAGTTTAAAAGTACCGTTCACTATATCTGCAGAATCATATACAATATCACCGTCTATTGAAAATCCTATATAAACCTTTGCCGGAGCTGGAAGTTTCCCGAGTTGACCTCTGATGTAGAATGTCGTTTGAGCGAACATTGGCATAGATATCAGACAAGCCACGAGAAACATCAAAATTCTGTTCATCTGTTATAACCTTTATAATGCTATATGAAATGTTGTAGATAATCAAAAAGACAAATGCGCATTATCAATTGAATTATTCGTTTCATATATGACAAGAATTAATACGTGATATGCGTACAAGTGTTAAAGAAATTTTTAAAGTATTTCTTTTTCGTAGGGTGGGTACCGGTATATGGGACAAGGGAAATTTGGTGGGTCATAAAAACATAACTGCTTTTGTGTCTGACGGTTAAAAGAGGGGAGTCCGGGAGAAACCAGGAAAAAATATCCAATGGGCATTTCCGCTGGCTCAAAGTAAAAAAGTATTGATAATCATAGCATATAAGACTATTTTAAGTGAATATAGGGTTGGGGGGAGATTTTTTTTATCCCCATAGACAATAAAAACTTTATTTATATATAATAAATTGTTAAATTGTTGAAGGAACAAGATTCGTTTTATCAATAAAGCCAAGGCCTATGAACAAGAGAGTACTCTATCTGTTATTTTTTGTCGTTGTTGTTGCTGTTTCTTCTATCTTCGGAAAAGGTGCAGATGCAAAGATTGCTAAAGCAACTTTTACTGAGATAGGATTCCAGAAAGATGCTAGTTACTATTACACGTTTTACATAAATCTTTCAAAAGAAGAAGTTACTTCACTCGCATATATCCAGGTGCAGAATAATGCTACCGGACAGTTATTGAAATTGGATAATTTTAAAGGAGATGTTGCTTACTGGAAGGGTTCTCAGTTTATGATTAAAGATACTGCTACTGTATCTTTCTTTGACGGAGACAAACTGGTAACAAAGAAACTGATAGGTGTGATTGAAGGTGGTATGAAGATGTAGTACTACTTGTTATACTAAAAGAGAAAATGTCCTGAAGACAGCTTTAGACAAGCGTTTTCAGGACATTTTAATTTAAGGTAAGTTGTTATTATAATTGAAGGGAAAGCTGTGACGCGCCTCCGTTCGTATCTTCCAACGACAATAGTGATGCTTTTGCAGGAAGTCCTCCGGCGAAGCCGGTCAGCGATCCGGATGCACCGATTACCCGGTGACAGGGCACAATAATCGAAATAGGATTTCTGCCATTGGCAGCGCCTACTGCACGTACTGCTTGGGGTTTACCTATCTGATGTGCGATCTGTGTATAGCTGCGTGTCTGACCATAAGGAATCGTCGATAAGGCATTCCATACCTTTTTCTGAAAGTCAGTGCCGATCGCCGCAAGCGTTATATCAAACTCATTCCGCTCGCCATTAAAGTATTCCTGTAACTGACGTTCTGTTTCGATCAGTACCGGATGCTGATCATTTCTTACATCTGCTTTCGGACGTACTCTGCCGGGATTATCATTCTCCCATAGAATAGCCGCCAGTCCTTCGTCACTGCCGATCAGCGTCAACCTGCCAACAGGCGTATTCATGTACTTATAAAAGTGCTGCATGACATCAAATTAGCAAATATTGCGCATCTTACCATTTTCTAACGCTGTGAAATTATTGTTTGCGGATGTTTTCAAGACTGACTTTCTTCAGTTTTTCGTAGTCCGCATCTTTTACACTTTTGTAGAATTTGTAGGTCTTTCCGTTCCATCTCCAGACGGGAAACTCCATGCCTGGTCCACCGATCAGCAGGTCCGGATATCCCTGACTGCTAGTCGATAGTACATCAGGTGCCATACCCGGGAATCCCAGATTTTCTACATACGCACCCGTTGTATTTTTGATAAAGAGCACAACGCTGGAACCGGCATTACCCGAAGTGAAAGTATTACCGAATACAACGAAGATCTCATCAGTACCATCTTTATTCATATCTGTGGCATATACGCTGGCCGCAAAAGGAAAATCTTTACTATCCTTATCCTGGATAAAAGGTTGCGTTTTATCGCCGGAGGGAAGAAATCCCAGTTTGGCAGCAATCTGGTTCTGCTCGTTCACCGTGAGTGTTGTTTTAATGGCTTTGAATAGCAGGCTAGCAACAGGAGAGAGTTTACCGCTTTGCTGACTGTACAAGGATTGTGCGATGAATAAAGGGATTATCAATAACAATTTTTTCATGATACTGTTCTTTATGTAATGCGCTATTGTTACTTTTTAGCAGTGGGGAAATGTCTGATTTTTTCGTCAAACAGTACTATTTTTCCGTTCACTATTTTTGCATCGTCTGTGATGGCGAGCGAATCTGCTTTTCCTTTTTTATCTACCCAGCTTTGTTTATACCATAGCGTAACCCATTCTTCTTTCTGGTTTTTTGAGATAACGGATTCCCAGTCATCCATCTCAATCTTTACACTTGCGAAGTCGGCTAAAGATTCTTCCAGCATGGCAGGAAGGCTATCATGTTTAACAACCTTTTCGAAATAGTCCAGTCCCAGTCTGACGCTATCTCCGAAATAAGACGCGCATTCTGACACATTTTTTGTTTCCCAGGCTTTCAGCATTTTCATCACAATCCATGCATTTTTCTTATTACCTGGTTGCCAGTCTTTGTATGCTTCTTTTAACTGAAAGGGATAATCTGGTGCTTCTTCAGTAGCTGAAAGCGTGGGTGTGCTGTTATCACCATGACTGCTTTCAGATTTGTCAGCATTGTTGTGACAGGCGACAGCAAATAAAATGCTGCAGAGCAGAAAAAGGAACGATTTCATGTTGTGGTATTTAAAAAGTGACAGGTTTGTTCTGGTGTAAATGTGATGTGTCCTGAAGGCTGACCGATAAAATTGGAGTCGTAGTATTATAGCCGATCAATAATCGTATTTTCCGACGCAGATATATTGAGAACTAATTGATTGTGAAGCTACTGAGTTTACGCGGGACAAGGAAAAATATTTGCAAAGCCCGCTTGGTGGTGGGAGATTAAATAATGTTCATGTGCTAAATCCGCAAAATTTGTTTAAGTTCAGCCTTGAATTTAAAAATATCATTATGCGTTTCAGACTCAGATATTGTTTTCTGCTGATGATCAGTCTTCCGGCATTGGCGCAGAAACCAAAGACAGGATTAAACTTTACCAGTAGCAAACAACAGCAGATTTCGGTATACAAAGGTACCATTATCGTGAATGGCAATAAGACATTTCATTTTGCGGAAGATAGTATCAACTATGCGAGCAAACGCAATCGTCTGGAGGAGGATAAAGGCAACGTATTCCTTTTCCTGGATGTGAAATCAGCTGCTCCGAAGAAGAACAGATTGTACATATTCAGTATTAACAATTCTGTGGCTGATTCGGTGATGACGACTGTCAGCTCGGATATCAAAGACTGGGATCATGACGGTCTGCTGGAGTTTGGTGGTAGTGAAGTGAGCGAAGCGTATCCTTCTGCGGATTCTGTATACTATGTTCCGGCTAAATTCTATGAGATCAATAAAGGAAAGATCGTATATGATGCCGAGTATACAGAGAAGATTGATAAAAAGGTAAACGGGACATTTATTGCTGATCCGATGGATAAGAATGGCAAATACAAGGCTATTCCGAAACCGAAAGGCCGTCCTTAATAATATTGCCTGATCAAAGACCAGAACCCTTCAGCAGATGTCTGCTGAAGGGTTTTTGTTTTACTGGAACAGAACTAAAATTATCCTGGATTGTTATCAATCTGATAGTTACACAAATTAAATCTACAACTATGCCGAAATACGTAATAGAACGTGAGTTACCGGGAGCCGGCCGGTTGACCACTGATGAACTGAAGGGTATATCACAGGCATCCTGTGGCGTGTTGAGTAATATGGGTCCGCAGATTCAATGGGTGCATAGCTACGTTACGGGCGATAAGATATACTGTGTTTATATAGCCCCGAACGCAGAGATGATCAGAGAGCACGCACAAAAGGGAGGCTTTCCTGCTAATGTCGTCAATGAGATAACCACCATTATCGACCCCACAACAGCAGAGTAAAGGTATACGTGCAAGGTTTTGAAATAGTTATATAAGGGAAGGCCCGGAATATAATTTCTGGGCCTCCCGGTATGCGTGATCTGCATTAGTTATTGATGGTGGCGCCTATAATACAATCTATCACTTTATCCGCCTCACAGTTATTGAGTCCGGCACCCCAGCAGGCATTAAACTCCAGAATAAACCAGCCGAGCTGTTCACTAAAGGCAATATCCACTACTACTACAGCGGGTAGTGCTGCCTGGTATTTAGCGATAAAATCGGCCAGAAAGAGCCGTCCGCTCACCAGATCTGCCGTTCCCTCATACAGGGCGATGTCCGCGATGTCGCCATTGCTGATATAGCCTCTTGCTTCCGCCTGTATATCTCTTATGATATCAGCTACCAGGATTGCTTCCGTATCCTGTAAACCCTGGGTAACGGCGTTAAAGTCTTCCGGTTTATGGAAGATGCCGGCCAGGAATAGTTTCGGAATAACGGGTTTGATAAACGCGGGGAAGTTGGTCGGCTGGATGTCCTTTATCTGTATTGCCCGGATACCCCTTTTAACCCAATTGGGTTCCAGTCTGGCAATCAGCGTATCGTCCAGAGAGCAGTTGTACATTATATATCTGCGCTAATACCAGGGCAAAGGTCTGGTTGCCGTAAATAGCAATCGGTTGTTGTGCCAGTATTTCGTCTTTGATCCAGTATTTTCCCAGGCGTCTGACGGAGCCACCTCTTTTCTGCCAGGTGGCAAGTACCTGGTCAAATTCCACATCTGTCTTTTCGGGTACCAGTAAGGTAAGGGGATTGTTCATATAGATAATCAATGCGATAAATATACAAAAGTTGTACAGATAAGCGGGACTGTTAACGCTATGCTAAACCTGTAAAACGGATTAAATCTTTTTGCATAAACGCTGTCAAATAATCATAAAAACCAGCAATCATGAAAAAGGTAATAATAGTATTAGTTCTGACAGCCATGGTGCAAGTAGCTTCAGCAATGCCTCCAATGCATGGAGGTGGATTCAGAGGGGGATTTTATCCCAGGACTACAGTTGTTGTAGGAGGCGGGTTTTATAATCCTTATTTCTCACCATTTGGTTTCTATTACGGAGCTCCTTATGGTTATCCGTATGCAGCCGCACCATATCAGCCAACTAAACTTGATATGCAGGTCGCAGATATCAGGAATGATTATGCGGACAAGATCGAGTCTGTTAAGCTGGATAAAAGTCTGACAGGTAAGGAACGTCGCGCACAGATCCGGACCTTTAAACAGGAACGTGACCAGGCAGTGCTGGACGCCAGAAGGAACTATTACAAATCATAAAAGAGCGCAATAGTTAAACACCGCAGGATGTCCTGCGGTGTTTTTTTAATACCGTTAAATGCCTCTATAATTCGAATGTAGCTTCGCTGATCTTCTATTTGCAAAACGTTCTCTGGCATCCTCTTTCCAGGTCCCAACATTGCCATGCTATTTTATATCCCTTTTTAGAAAGTATAGATGATACGATAAATCCTGCTCGTTGTAAACATTAAACCCGAATTTCTCATACCATGGTAAATTCTTTGTCGTCGATGTTTCTGAATAAACCGGCCGGTTATGCTTCATGCTGTATTCAATAAGCTCCAGTAATAGTTTACCGCCAATCCCTTTATTTTGCTCGTCAGGTTCAACGCCAATGAACCACAGATACGTCATTGGCACTTTAGGCTGGATACTCCCTAAAGAAATACCTCTCCAAATATCATACATATCTCAAAGAGTAAGCCATTAGTGCACGGACTCTATTTTTTCTTTGATGATCTTGTTGGACAATGTAATTGCCGCTTTGGTTTTCGTTGAATGAATGGGCAAGGAGGTCAACGATTTTCAGCTTGTCGCTTTTCAGGGCTCGTTTCATAGTGTCGAATTTATTGTATTATTTTGACCTCAAACAATATATGCCATAGGAATTTAAAGTTCTGATGTTAATGTTATCCTTGCGTTACTGTCTTCTTATCCCATGTCATCGTGTAATCTTACTTGTATGTTCTCTTTTCCAGTGTTCATATTTGTCTTTCATACAGTGACCGCAGGGTCTGTATCCATTTGTAGTGGCTTCAGCTTCATTTTTAAAGAAGACACGATTTTCAACTTCCATTCTTTTGCCTGAAGAACAGGTAAGCAATCCGTAGATTTTTCCTTTCTTATAACCAGCGAGCGTTATGTAACCTTTACGTATTAAAGGAATGATAACTTTTCTCCTTTCTTCGGAATTACTCCCCATATCTTTATGGTTAATCATATCATTCCGTTTTTATAGTGTTAGTAAGCTATACGCTTTGTCGCACTACTAACTTTTAATACTTTATGCATAAAAAAGGTCAGGTTAACCCTGACCTTTTTTTACATGGAATTTTCTTAAACAGTCTTTATCAAGCCCAGTTGAGTTAAAGCTGTAACACCGTCATCAAGTCCAATTTCTTCCACTATTTTTCCGTCGATTACTTTCAGCACAGTTGTACCCGTGAAGTGCATTTTTCTTCCGGTGGCTTCAGGCAAAGAGCCGGCAAGGAAATCGCCGAAAGCAATACCTGTATGTGTTCCACCACCTTCCCATTGTCCAACAACATAGTCGCCTTCAGCAATCAGATCTGCTGTGCCCCAAAAGTTCAGATCTGGGAATGCAGCGCGGAAATCGGTCATGAAAGCTTTAATGTCTTCACCACCTTTACGTGGTTCATGCAAGGAGTATTTCAACAGCATGTTCGGTGCGGCAATTTCATCTATGATTGAAAGGTCAACGGTTTCTCCCCAGAAGTGCGTAAACCAACGAACTACAACTTCTTTGTTCAGTTCTTCCTTTGTCTTTTGATTTTCCATTTTTTGAATTTTTAGATTGTTTGTTTTTTTCGTTTGATGAATCAAAAGTAGTCAGAACTGTAGTCGTAGAAAATCCGTTTCTTGCGGTCTTGTATTAATATTCAAAACTCAATATGTCGCAAAAAACGGGTTGGTTAATTGATGCAAACATCACTGAATGACCCGGTCCTTTTTTATTGTGCTGCTACAGTTAAATTAGTAGTGACAATTTTGAGTAGCTGACAAAGATTTATAGCTATCTTGGAATCGAAAACGTAAAGCGTAGCATAATGTTGAGAAAACTATTCGCTTTTTTTAACAAAGACATACGAGTTGTTAGCAGACTAACGATTTTAGAGAAGCTGCATAAAAGAAATTTGCCTAAAGTATACAAGGATTTTATGCTTCATGCAGGGGCGTCTGCTGACAATTATATGATAGGCTCAGAATGGCAGGCCAATAAATTGCATGACTTACAGGTATGGGCAGCAGAGCTATTAGAGGAAAATAACTTTAGGCCACTCCCGGCACATGCTTTTGTTTTCTGGATGCACCAGGGTTATCAGTTTGCATTTTTCATCTTAAATGGTGAAGATGACCCACCCGTGTTCTATTATCGTGAAGGACAAACAGAAACCGAATTTGTCAAAAGCTTTGAAAGATTAAGTGATTTTTATAGCTAGGGATTTGTTGTTCCTTTTTCGTCATTGACGTATTCCAGAATATCTCCCGGCTGACAATCCAATGCCCTGCAGATCGCTTCCAGGGTACTAAAACGAATTGCTTTTGCTTTTCCTGTCTTTAATATAGAAAGATTGGATAATGTCAAATCAACTCTTTCTGAAAGTTCATTTAGAGATATTTTTCGCTTTGCCATCATCACGTCCAGGTTTACAATAATAGGCATAGCTTAAATTGTTAAGTCATTTTCAGATTTCATATCGATGGCATTCTGCAATATTTTTTCAAATATTGCGGCGGCAGTTGCCACTACAACAGCGACAAAAGTAGTCACGATACACATAGCAAGAAAACCCGCAGGATCATCTTCTTTATCATGGGCTATCTTTATATATAGTCCTGCTAAGACAATTAAAGCACTTATTACGATGGCGCAGTACTTTATGCTCTTTAATGCTTTTACAGCATCCGAGGAGAAGACTCTATTTTGTCCGATGTAACCAAGTAGTCTGAATGCCTTGTATAGTGCCACAAAAAATGCGATTGATGTGGCATAACCATATAAGATGAACCCGTTAAAGTAAATACTAAGCAAGTCTAAGTTTGCAGCTCTTCCTTCAGTTAAGGGAAACCGGATCAGAATGGCAAGGGCCACAATGCCGATAAGCACGAGGACTGCCTGCAGAAATATGATCGAAATCCTTTTCATAATGATTTTAGGGATTTTAGTTTACACTGCAAACGTAATAAATATTTATTGATAAACAATAAATATTTAGTGAATTTAGGAAATAGGATGTAATCAATGTCTGTGACCGTACAAATGTAAAAGGTGGCTATTTGTCTTCAAATGGCCACCTTTTACATTATTAAACCTATTTTATCAGCTACTTCTCCATAACAATATATGCCGGATAGGAGGCCCGATTAGGTAAATCAAATGTCTCGTCGTAAGGTTGCGTACCTGTACCATTATTATATGAGGCTACCCGATTTACACCAGTCGCCGTGCTGCCACCTGTACCATTGACAACGTTCTGGATATTACCCGGACCAGCAAAACGGGTGGTACACATTTTTTCAAGTATCACCTTCGGACTATTAGGCAGCTCAAAACCATTCTTTTTATTCACGTTGCCATCAGTGCCTGTGAAAACTGCATAAGACCCCATTCCTATGCTATGGTGTTCTTTTACAGTATTAGCTACCTTAAATGCAGCATATCCTGGTACCCGACCTCCCTGACTGCTCCAACTTGCCTGATTGGGGGCATCGTATGGCGGTTCGTTTTGTAAGAAATAGGTGCGGCCACGCTCTCCCAGCCACAGTACCTCGTATTCCTGATAGTGTTCGGCAAAAAGGGCGTAAAGTGTCACATCATTACCAGTAACGATCAGTCCGTTTTTACAACGATCTCTAATCCAGCGTGCGTCTCCGCCACGTTGTGAACCATGGTCCGCGCGCCACAGCCAGAAATGGTCACCCACTACATTGTTGCTGTTTATTTGCATAGAGGCATGTATCTGAATGTTTTTTGACTGAACGCCGCCTACTCTGCAGGTGATGTCTGAAAGCAGGATAGGATTTACCGCATGATCAGCATTTGCACCTTCATTTCCAATTCTGATCTGATAGGTTGTACTATTAAATGAATCCATTAAAAGACCGGCAATGATAATTCCATCCTTATCGTCCGCATAGATACATCCCCAGGTGTTTTTCTCAGTAGGCTCCAGTGTTACAGATGCTATACCGGCGCCCAGGAGGATGGCCTCTTTTCTATTTACCTGGATAGGTGCATTCAAAGAATAATGTCCTGGTGTGAAGAATATATTTTTGCCGGCTTTAAGTGCCCTGTTGATTTCTACATCAGTGTCGCCTTCTTTGGTAACATACCAGTCGGTAAGCAGATCCTGGATTTTACCTTTACCCATATCTGCTTCCGACCAGGACAGTCCTACTCTGTCCTTTTGCCATGCCGGAACAAATACTTTGTATTCACCATCATCACCAATGAACAGGAACGGTTTTTCTCTGATAACCGGTGTAGCAGAAACAGGAGAGTTGGCATTATCCGCTGCCGGAGAGTTGACACAACCTTGCCATACCATATTGTATGAGCCACCCATGGATCCGGAACCTGAAGGGAAGACCGTATTCCTGGTGTACCATTGTTGTTGTCCGCCCCAGTTTGGTCTGGAGGATGTATAGTTAGCATCTGCAATGAAACCACCGCTACCCCAGAAATTGTTATTCCCGATATCTGAAATGTATTTCGACGTGCTTTCAATCTGCATTCTCCGCGCACTGGTTGACTGAGAAACTGTCCAGGAGAAATCCCGCATTACGGTCACATTCTCCATAGAACGCCAGAACGTACAGGTCGCATTTGCGCCACCTGAGAGGTGAGGTCTCGTAAATACAGCCCCCAGTTTAACAGCTGATGGTACTTTGCCCAAACCACCAATGTGGGAATAAAACCCTAATTCTATCGCATTAGCGGCTGCTGATGATGCAGAACCCGAGCCACCCGCATCGTAAGTCTGGCCCTCAACATTTGCTTTGAAATAATATGCCTGCCGCTTTGTGGTCCACTCACCATTTGGTCCGCCCAGACCAATCGTGTTAAAATGCGCATTCATTTCGTTTCGCGCCGTTGCGGCATTTTCATACTTTCTATCGTAGAAATACATCTTATCGCCAAACAGCTGCTTCTCCAGTGAAATGACTATTGTTATGGTGTCACGGGTAATTTTATAATAGTTTTCGTATTTGTCTGCATTAGGTTTATTATCTGTAAATGTCAATCTGGAAGTCGAACCTACCGACACAAAATCTGATGCCAGGCGGCTGCCTCCTCTTGTGATCACATAATTGCCCGAAGATCCGAATGCCGACCATGATAAGGTAATACTATGTTTCTTCTTGTTGTAAACAATCTTGTCTGTTATCTTATTCTCCTGTTGTTTTCCATCAGAAGAATAGGAGGGTACAAAACTGCATAGCATCAGCATCAACGTAAATGCTGTGAACGTGGAAAGTACTCTTGTACGCATAAGAAATATTCTTGTTTGATGATTGCTGTTGTTTATTAGAATATTGGGTTTTTAGGCATCACAAGATGGTAAATAATCTTTAACCTAGGGTATATCTAGAGGTTTATTTCCAAAATTTTTTCATCCCGCTTCGGTATTGTCCATTTTTTTTTTGATAGTCTAGTTACTATCTTACCGCCCATTACAGGTCATAAAATAGAAAGGACAATGAAAATGTTAGTTACTTGTTTCGCCGTAGCGATGCTATTCGGCGGTACTGCTGCTGCTCAGACGAATCAAAACGCTTATCAACCAGGTAATCCGTCATCAACAAGGGCTGTAACCTTGCCCGCGATTTTTCCTGCACCCGTATCTATCGAACTGGGGAGGGGCGCTTTTGTATTGGGTAAGTCTGTTGTACTGATTGTGCCGCCAGGTACCGACACCGAGAGTGTAACCCTGTTGCGGAGGATGTTGACGTCAGCAGGAGCAGCGACTATTGCGACAGCAAAGCAGCTGCCTCCGGTATTAGATCGTCCTTATATCATGCTCGGGACTACGGACGTAGCGATTGTGCGTGCAGCACTTACAAAGAAAGGGATCGTGCCTGATAATAACATGGAAGGATATACGGTTTCAAGTGAGTTAGTAGATAACGGTGCGCTGATCACACTGGCTGGCCACGATGCGGACGGTTTGTTTCATGCCGTGCAAACTTTTCGCCAGTTGCTGACACGTCCGTTTATTCCTTCGCTTGTTATTAAGGATCATCCGGCAATGCCCATCCGCGGAACAATTGAAGGCTTTTATGGCAAGCCATGGTCCATGACAGACAGGGAGAAACATCTAAGCTTCCTGGGGACTGTCAAAGCCAATACCTATGTATATAGCCCCAAAGACGATCCTTATGCCAGGGATCGCTGGAGAGATGCTTACCCGGATGCAACCATAACGGAGCTTGGTAAGTTGGTGGCAGCGGCGCGGAAGAATCATATCAATTTTGTATATGCTATTTCTCCTGGACCCTCCATCTGTTTCTCCGATTCCAGCGACCTTCTTACACTGGAGAGAAAGTTTAAAGCCCTGCGCTCAATAGGCGTGCGTAGTTTCTATGTAGCGCTCGACGATATTGAGTATACCAAATGGAATTGTGATCTGGATAAGACCACCTTTGGACCATCTGGTGCAGAGGCAGCAGGTATTGCGCAAGCAAGATTACTGAACAGATTACAGGCACACCTGAAATCCATTGATCCGACAGCGCCTCCGCTGATTATGGTGCCTACCGAATATTACGATGCGAAGGAGAGTCCGTATAAAGCAGCCTTGCGGAAAAATCTTGATTCACAGGTCGTTGTACAGTGGACAGGAACTGATGTTGTGCCGCCTGCTATCTCGGTTCCTGACGCGCGTGCAGCAACAAAAGCATTTGGGCGCAAGACGCTGTTGTGGGATAACTACCCCGTTAATGATTATGGAGAATCGACAGGGAGATTGCTGCTCGCTCCTTATTTAAAACGCGAAGCTGGCTTGTCAACAGAACTGGCAGGTATTCTGTCTAATCCAATGAACCAGGAGTCAGCCAGTCGTGTTGCTGTAACCGGAGTGGCCGCTTTTGGCTGGAATGATAAGGATTATGATGGAGAGCGGATCTGGATTGCGGCCGCCCGTGAACTGGCAGGTGGAGATGAACAGGCTACAACCGCCTTGCTGACCTTCTTTGATACCCAGCATATGGCGCCAACCTTTGGTAGTCAACCCTGGCAGGTGCAGGCGCCTAAACTGAAGGCAATGCTGGATGGTGTACAGGACGCGATTGCGAATGGCAATGATGAAACCAGGCATCGGGCTATTGCTGATCTGATACAACATGCAGCGGAATTTGCGGGTGCTCCCGATATCATCAGGTCCGGCACTGTAGATACCGCGTTTGCGCAGGAAGCCCGCCCATGGCTTGACGCTATGCAATTATGGGGAAAAGCGCTTCAGCTGACAGCCGCAGGGCTACAGGCTGCTGATCGTGGGAGCAATGCCGCAGAACGCTATTTTGCCAATGCTAAACGCTTCGCTGCACAGGCAGCTGCTATCAGGAGCATTCCCGGTGCTACCCGTTTTGACGGTCCGATAAAGCTGGCAGACGGTGTCCTGGATAATTTTATCGCAAATGCGCCTAAATTGATTGCATTTACTGCAGGAGAAAGAGCAAATGTTGCTGAAAAGTAAGCTGAATTGTTCAAATGATATGAGAATACAAAGGAGATCAATTATTGATCTCCTTTGTTATTATACCTGATATTATTTTTCTAACCAGGCTAAATAGTCTGCATTTGTTTTGAAGTCCTGGAAATCCACGAAATCAGGCGATTTTCTTAATATCCCCTTCACTGTCTGGTACGCCTCTTCCTTATTTCCCAGTTTTAATAATATCCTTACCTGGGTATCATAAATAAAATAGTAAGGCTCACTATCGCTATAAGGAATGGCTTTTTCAATGATGCGGAGTGCTTTTGTCAGTTCTTCTTCTGAATCAGCCAACACATGCAGATTCCAGGCTACCGAGTTAGCGGTAATACGGGTTACCTCCTCATGAAATGCACCCAGATTGGTGAAATGCCAGATCATTGCCGGCACCAGACTAAGCGTATGCAATCCATGTTCAATACTGTCCTTCATTAATTGCTGTAGCTCGTTTGCTGGAAATGAAGCTTTATGAGTGGAGGTTAAGTAACTGTACGCGTATACTTTCCCATAGTTTGCATACAGCAGGTTGTATTCATCCACCACCTTCCCCGAGCTAAAATAAGACAGTACTTCATCATACACATGTAGCGATTCCAGGAGTTTTTCCCGGTCGTTTTTGGTGCCCATCAGGACATTTGCTTTGTGCATCAGGGCATTCATAGCCTGCCATTGCAGCACATCTTCATTGTTTGTTTGTTCATCTTCAACCCGGTTATCGCGGAAGTCAATCGTACAGTCAGGTAGATTTCTGGCAATCTTTAGCCGTTGGCTGGTTGAAAGCCGGTTGTAACGCAGGTCCAGGTATTGTAAGTGCTTTAATGTGAAAAGTTCATCAGGTACACTGGTAAGGCCATTGAATGAAAGATCCAGCATCTTCAGCTGCTGTAAATTTGATATGCCCGCCAGATGTTCCACTGTCAGCGCTTCCCGCACGATGCCCTTTCGTCCATCGCCCCAAACCATATTGGGAACGATGGTTAATTTGTCCGCAAATTCCTGAAACCTTTCCGGATCATGGGACAGGTTCTCCTCTATCTCTTTAAACGCATCTTGTTTAATAAATGCTTCCTTGCGCTCACCATGCCGGTCAATATACAATGCTTCCAGGGTAGTGATTGCAAAGAATGATTTAAGTAAATGCTGTTTGGGTGAAGGACGGGTAGTGTAAGAAATCAACCCGTTGGCATGTAGCGTTTTCAGATTTTTTAGCCTCGACAGATCTGGTATTTCATTTAAATAACAGAGGCTCGCATCCAGGTCCAGTTCTTCCAGCTGTTGCAGCTTGAAAAAGCTTTCAGGAATGGTTTTGATAGAATTGCTGCCCATCAGCAATCGTTTTAATCCGGTCAGTTGCGTGAGTACCTCCGGAAAGTCTATAGGCGCAGATGTGGTACACTGATAGCAGGTCAGCTCTTCGAGTTTATTTAACCCGGCCACATTTGCAGGCAATCCAAACCCTGTATTATACGACACAGACAATGTCCGCAGAGAGGTCAGCGCATTGATAGTTTCAGGCAGTTGCAGACTATGGTTCCGGGCTACATTCAGTACCCGAAGCTGGCTTAATGTAAAAACTTCATCCGGCAGATTTTCTAAGCTGCATCTTTCCACATGCAACTCCTCCAGATTTACCAGGTCCTTTATTGATGCAGGTATGTTTTTTATAGGGTTATCACTCAGGATAAGTTTTTTTAGCGAGGTGATTTTGGTGACTGCCAGTGGAAATACTTTCAGCTTTTTGTCGGAAAGATCCAGCGTTTCTATGCTGTTCTCCTTACCTAATTGTTCTAATTCATCCAAAAGTATCAGCTTTGCCGGGCGTGCGCCTTCCTTTAAAGGAGACTTGCCCGTTTTGAGTACCTCTATAAATGCATAATGACTGAAGTTCCCTTTCTCATTAAACGTTTCAGGCGCCATTACACGCTCAAAGTCTTCTACCGTAAAATCATAGGCAAAAAAATCGTCCCGATCACTGAAGTAGTTGATCAGAATAGCTCCTTCCGGCTTCACAGATGTGCTATGATCCGAAATTAATATATAGGGTACGCGGGTGATACCGTCAATTGTAATGTCACCATGATTATAATTTCCGTCCAATGCATATTTTATATCTGCATCTCCGGTGATATAAATGAACTCGTCATAACTCTTAATGACCTCGCATTGAACATTCCCTAATACCAGCAAAAAGGGATAAGTATCTTCAGAAGGTTTTATTGTACCCGCTACCTGTAAGTTGCCATTTACAAGGATCAGGGTGTCTTCCACTCCACCGGCTACGCCTAGTGATGCCAATGTGTTTTCTGTCCATTGCTGGTCCAGGTCGCCGTCGATGGTGGTATCTCCATCCAATAGAAGGACGTTTTGAAAGGCTGTTTCGCTAAAGTTTTCGAACTGTTCCAGATGAAAGCGAAGCAATGCTTCGTCGTTACTAATGAGTTTTGGCAGGGGGGATGATGTCATTGGTTAAAGGGATTTACTAATTTTTAGCAGCGAAATTATTAAAAGCAAAGTATCATGTCATTGAACGGAAGGGGATTATAGCCTCGTGTAGATACTTTGTAGTGTAATAAAAGGAGTTGTTCACCTACATATCGGCCGAAGGAGAGAATCTGTATATGTTTAATGTGTCGTCTTTTTGAAAACGGCCCCCCTGACGGTCCTGCTAAGTAAATGGGTTTTGTTTCATAAGTGATTGATTTATAATTATAATTTACAGTTGGGGTTTGGTTTGTTTTTCGCAACCCATTATAAATGATGTAATTAAGAAGCTTGGGGCAATGTGGATGCCGGTTGTTAGTATTCGGGGACGGAAGTCTTATCTGACTTTCTATATATATGATATATGTTAGGTATATGCCAGGGGCCGTCCCATAAGCAGAATGGCATAGCCATCATTGGCAATAGTTTTATACCTTTGCATCCCAATTGAAGATTATGATTGAAAATTTGAAAGTAGGAATATTAGGAGGCGGTCAGCTCGGAGGTATGCTTATACGGCACGCTATAGACCTCGGCCTCAGCATTTCAGTAATGGACAAGGACCCAAATGCGCCTTGTGCACGTTATACTTCTTCTTTTGTCTGTGCCGATCCCAAATCGTATGAAGACGTGCTGGAATTCGGTAAGGGCCTCGACGTTATTACAATAGAAATGGAGGCAGTGAATATCGACGCCTTACGTGAACTCGAAAAACAAGGGAAAAAGGTTTTCCCGACTCCCGATACGATTAAAGTGATCCAGGATAAATTCACCCAGAAACAGTTCCTGCTGTCACACAATATCCCTGTAGTACCTGGTGACGCCATTGAGGATAGAAATGAGCTCTATAAATACGAAAATAAACTGCCGGGCTGTCTTAAAAAACGCCGCAACGGATACGACGGCTATGGTGTAATGGTGTTGAAATCAGGTGCTGACATCGCCACTGCTTTCGACGAACCATGTGTGCTGGAAGAATTGGTAGACATCAAACACGAAATTGCGGTTATCGTAGCCAGAAATGAGCATGGTGCTGTAACCTGTTATGATCCTGTGATGATGGTATTTTCTGAAGAGAAATTCGTACTTGAGTCTCAGGTAGCTCCGGCGCAATTAGCCGAAGGAATGCAGGAAGAAGCGACTCGCCTTGCGGAAAAGATAGCAGATGCGCTCCAGCTGGTAGGTATTCTGGCGGTAGAGATGTTTGTTACAAAAGATAACAGGATCTTAGTGAATGAACTGGCGCCAAGACCGCACAATAGTGGTCACCACACAATAGAAGCCAGCACTACATCACAATACGAGCAGCTGCTTCGCGCTATATTAGGTTTGCCATTAGGTGATACCAGTCTGCATTTACCTTCGTTGATGCTTAACCTACTGGAAACCGCTGCATTGGCTGCAAACAGAGTAGAAAAACTCAAAGCACTTTTGGATATACCAGGGGCACATTTGCACTGGTATGGCAAAAAAGGTAGCAGAATAGGCAGAAAAGTAGGGCACGTAACGATAACAGGTAGCACAATGGAAGCCATTGCTGTAAAAGCTGAAACCATTCGGGAAATTTTAAACTAAAAAATATGAAACAGGTAGAAGTAGGCATTATTATGGGCAGCAGTTCTGATGCGCCTACCATGCGTCAGGCAATAGAGGTGTTAAAGAAATTCGACATAGGCTATGAATTTAGCGTTGTGTCAGCACACCGTAGCCCCCAAAGAATGTTTGACTATGCAGCTACCGCTGAAGAGCGTGGTTTAAAGATCATCATCGCAGGCGCCGGTGGCGCAGCACACCTTCCTGGTATGGTGGCCGCTATTACTACATTGCCTGTAATTGGTGTTCCTATTAAATCTTCCAACTCCCTTGATGGTTGGGATTCCCTGTTGTCCATCGTACAAATGCCTGGCGACATACCTGTAGCCACAGTAGGTGTTAATGGCGCCCGTAATGCCGGTCTGCTGGCAGTACAGATGCTGGGTATCAGCAACAGCTCCATCAGACAACAGCTGGCAGCTATGAAAAAAGAAAATAATGAGAAGGTGGCTAAACAGAATGAAACCTTAGAGCAATTCTAAGCAGCAAGACATCTCATGCAGATAATAACGCAAAGGCCCGCTATCAACGATAGCGGGCCTTTGCGTTATTATGTAGTATTCGTATACTTTTCGTGGCATTTTAAAATCCAATTAATGTAGCTATATTAGCTTCAGGTGAAAGTGATCGTTCGCAGATCCTCTCTGACTCAAAACCTTAAAAATTACTGTCCCTGTATGACGACAAAATTATTCTTATCCGTACTGTTAGTACTGGTATTCGTATCATGTAATAGTCACGGGGTACAGCATAAGCCTCAAAATGAAACACCAAAGGCATTGGAGAATAAAAATACCTACGAGTTTGTTTCAAAAAGAGGTTATGACGACATACTTGAGACCCTTTACCAGGAGCTAGTCAGTAAGGATCCTAAGCTGGAAGAACTCGAGATGAAAATTGGTGAACTGAATAGCAGCCAGGATGATTCGACTGAATCATTTGATAGATTCAATGGGAAGGTACAGTCTTATTTCCTGGCAGCAGATAAGCAGATCTCAGCAATCAGCGACTCTCTGTTAAGAGAGAGAATGAAGCTTTTAATGATCAGCAACCAGACGAAATACAATGCACAAACAGCACCACACAACGAATTATTGAAAGCTATTGAGAAAAACAAGGTAGTGATTTCAGATCTTCATAACGTTTTGAAAATAATAAAGACGTTGCCGCTAATCGAAAAATACCAAAAAGATAACGTACCATCTACCAAATCAATTGAAGGGTTCATTAAACAACAAGACCGCGCGGGTAGCCTGTTAGATACGCTTGTGCATAAATGATTTATTAGCCCTGCCGCTTTAATCGCTTTTAACCCTGACGCAAAGTAAAGGTCCGGCGTAGCCCCCTTGTACGCGTGCTTCCTCATTAACATATCTTTCATACACCTTGACAGATACGCCTTTGAGCTTAACAGCCGGGCAAGTGTCAGGCCGTCGGGACCACCACCTATAATAGCTAATTTCTTATTTCTAATAACATATCTTTTGAATTATGACCATTTGAAAGCAAAATTATGCCTACTTTTATAGGCAAAACAGCCATAATTGATATTAAAATAGTCGTAAATGAAAATATCAATCACGGATAGAGGGACTGGCATTACCCGCGAATTTGCCCATGCAATAGGCGCCGCTATCAGAGGAAGGTTCATCGATATTCCTGAAAACATGGGCACAGGATACATCACCGGCTTTTCCTGGGGAAAGGAACTACGTATGATGATCCGGAATTATTATCTGAAAGAGGATGTGTATATTGAGCGTACTAATAAACTCGAAGAAGGGCAGGAGGATATTGTTTTCCTGTTAAGCGGTATCTTCCCCTCTATACTACAACCCGATGAACAAATCTTACCGGAACAGGCCAATATTATGATTTGTAAACACGCGGTTTCATCTGTATTAGCGATGCCTTCAAACACAATGTTTGGCAGTGTGACAATCGCCGTTGCTAAACAATACCTGCATCAGTTGTTTGGAAAAATAGATCACCCGGTCGTAGCAAGTGTACTGGAAGGGAAAGATAACTTTGTGTTTGAAACCGGTATTTCAACAGCCATCATTAATACCGCCAGCGGAATGTTGGGCCAGCCTGTTCCGGAAACCCTGGAAAGCCATTACTATAAACTGAAATGCGAGGAACTGCTGTGTTATGTATTTACCATGCTGATGCAACGGGAAATAGTACCGGCCACCGGTATGCATATCGATGATATCAAAGCCATATACGCTATTAAAGCCCGTTTACAAGCTAAGCTGGATGAACCTCCCAACATAGCGGCACTGGCAAAAGAAGCAGGCATGAGTGAACCTAAACTACGAAAGCTGTTTAAACAGACCTTCGGAAAAGGGGTGTTTGAATATTATCAGTCCGGACGAATGCAGGAAGCCGCCAGACTATTAAAAGAGAGACGACTGACAGTCTCCGAAGTGGGCTATCAGTTAGGATTTACTAACCTCAGCCATTTCTCCCGGGTATTTGAACAGTACATGGGTAGCAAGCCTAAGAAATATTCAAAGACGTAAACGGGTTATTACGCCAACCCCGTTTTTCAATACTGCGTATATTACTTACCTCCTTCAACGTCAGGAGATAATCATACAGATGTGTAAGCTCATTATCATTCCGGTCTCCTTCAAATGGTGCGATATACACCGCATTACCATAATTACTCCTCGACTTTTCCGGTGAATCATCAACGATAATGATCTGCTCCAGCCTGAACCCCTTATTTTTTACTTTATCCAGCCGCTTCTCAAAATAGTAGCTGTCCAGTTCATAATCCCGCCTGATCGTACACCTGCTTTTACCCCAGATCATAAACCACTCAATTGAATCCGGCGTGATCATTTTCACGATCTCCTCCACATATTCATTGCTTGCAGAACTCCACACGCCTATCGTAAAATGTTGGGATATATTTATAAGAAAGTGTTCCAACCCCGGACGTTTATAAATATGAAACACATCAAATTGCAGGTCCGGCGCAACTCCCAGGGGAGCAGTCGTCGCATGTATCAAGGTTTCGTCGAGATCAAGCAATAAGAGTTTATCTGATTTGTCCGGCATAGCATTCAAACATTTATTCACAGGCAGCAGAAAAGTTAAGGGACTTCGGTGCTAACAGTCACAAGTATACTTAAAAGATATTAAAAAACGCCTTCAGGTTTGCTACCTGAAGGTGTTTTAACACCTGGTTATTGATAATTTTTATGGTTACGCATCCCTGTCATTCCAGATAAACCAATAAACTGTCTTCCAGCTGTTTTGTAGTATGTGCCATATATGTTGATTTTGATACCTCAAAACTAAGCAACTGCACGGCTGCCGGTGTTGATGTATGTCAGAAAAGGAACTTGACAAATATCAAGAGCCATCACCCTGTCCGGGTAACTTGATACATGACCTTTTAAACAAACCAGATTGACCCGATAAACCAATCACCGAATCATTGGATAACCGACCTTTGTATGGTAAACATAGCGCGATGGTGAACACAAACGATACGAACGGACTGCAAAACCCGGTTATACGCTTTAATAATTACGGTAGTGATTTTAAAGAAGGAGAGGCCTTCGTAACCGATCACATATTCAGCTACATCATATCCGGTACACAGGAGATCTGGTCAGGCAATGAAATGTATGTTTTTAAAGCAGGCGATTATCGTTTCATCCGCAGAAACCAGCTTACCAAATATGTAAAACGTCCCGGTCAGCAAGGCTTTCAATCTGTTGCAGTACACATTGACCAGGGAACGCTGAAGGAAATGCAAGGGTTGTATGGTGCCTCTTACAAAATCCCTTACAAGGGGAAAGATATCACACTGTTAAAGCCCGATGTCTGGCTCGAAAACTATATAAACAGCCTGACGCCTTATTTAGACACTTCCGGTATGTACAGCGAGGGGCTTGTGTCATTAAAAGCGAAAGAACTGGTCCTGCTGTTACTGCAAACAAGTCCGTCCATCGGACAAGCACTATTCGATTTCGATGTACCCGGCAAAATAGACCTGGTGGCTTTTATGAATACACACTACCGCTACAACGTAGGTTTAGACCGGATGGCTTTCCTCACCGGAAGAAGTTTATCCACTTTCAAAAGAGATTTTAAAAGAATATTCAATACGACCGCCGGCCGGTGGCTGACAAGAAAACGGCTGGAAGAAGCCAATTTCCTGATCGCTAAAAAAGGGAAAACAGCATCCGCCATCTACCTTGATCTTGGCTTCGAAGACCTGTCGCACTTTTCTTCCGCATACAAAAAGGTATTCGGTAAAACACCCTCTCAACGGTGAACACGATAGTATACAAGTTTAAATAAATCATATATCATGGACTACAAATTAGCGGGCAAGCGCGCACTGGTAACAGGATCCAGCGCCGGCCTCGGGGAAGCTATTGCCATTATGCTGGCAGATGAAGGCGTACACGTGATCGTACATGGACGTAATGAGGAAAGAACAAAGGCCGTCGCACAACGGATTACCGAAGCCGGTGGTACCGTGGAAGTCGCTTTGGGCGACCTTGCAACGGACGAAGGAGCCGATAATGTCGCCAAGGTGGCATTGGCTGGTGGCCCCATAGACATCCTGGTCAACAACGCCGGATATTATGCACACACCTCCTGGTCAAATACCTCCTGCCAGGATTGGACGGATGTTTATAACGTGAACGTGATCTCTTATGTCCGCATGATTCAGCGTATCTTACCTGCAATGAAAGGTCAGGGCTGGGGAAGGGTTATCAATATTGGCGGCGGATTAGGTATACAACCCATCAGCGATCAGCCTCACTATAACGCCAGCCTCGCCGCACGTCATAATATGAGTGTCTCCCTCGCTAGACAACTCGCAGGTACCGGCATTACCTCCAATGTAGTAGCGCCGGGCGCCATTATGAATCCCGGCGTAGAGCAGTGGCTGCGCAATGCCGCACCACAAAAAGGATGGGGGACCGATATTGCCGAAATGGAACGTAATGCAGTAAAAGAGCTGGTGCCCAATGATGCCGGCAGATTTGGAAGACAGGAAGAAGTAGCTGCTGCTGTAGCTTATCTGGCCAGCCCTTACGCCGACTATGTCAGCGGCGCACTGCTGCGTGTCGATGCCGGCACCGTTCGCAGTATCTAACTGGTAATCATAAAAAAGGAGATCAATTCGTTGATCTCCTTTTTTATGATTACACGATCAGTTAGTTAAATATTTCATTCATCTCCGTTAAGATAATCGGCTTTCCATCAGTAACTACAATGGTATGCTCATGCTGCGCCATATAACCGCCTTTATTGCCTACCATCGTCCATCCGTCATTCAGTTCTGTCGCATAGGTCGAACTGGTGGAAATAAACGTTTCTATCGCTACAACAGAATTCTTTTTAAAGCGTCTTACATCAAAGCGGTTCTTATAATTCATTAACTCTCCCGGTTCTTCGTGTAGCCCTCTTCCGATACCATGCCCGCCAAGATTTTTAATCACTTTAAAACCTCTCTTCTTCGCCTCCGTTTCCATCAGATGCCCGATATCCGCTATTTTCACACCCCCTCTGATATTATCAAGGGTCTTTCTTAATATTTCCCTGGATGCATCCACCAACTTCTGATGCTGGTGAATATCATTACCCAGCACAAATGAACCGCCATTATCCGCCCAGAAACCATCCAGCTCTGCTGATACATCAATATTGATCAGATCTCCTTCTTTTAGAATACGTTTCTCTGAAGGAATACCATGACAAAACTCATTATCAACACTAATGCAGGTGTATCCCGGAAATCCATATGTTAAATATGGCGCAGACTTCGCACCCATGCTGGATAGTATCTTAGCCCCATATTGGTCAAGCTCTTTCGTACTCATCCCTGGTTGCGCATAGGTCCTCATTTCTTTTAAGGTATATGCAACCGCCTCACTCGCTCTCTGCATTCCTATCAGTTCAGATTCTTTTGTTATTGACATATGTTGTTCTCTGCTTTATTACTTAAATAATTAAGATCCATTGGCAGTTGCCATCTATCCTAAAGATAAGCGTTTTGTAGCTATTTAAGCCTTCCCCGTCATCACTTTGGAGAGCTGTTCACTATCATCAGTCCCTGATTTTTCCAGTACCTTTTGAATGCGGGTCTGAAAATGATCATGTCGTAAGCCGATCTGCTGCAGTTCCTTGAATAAATCCTGCCTGGAAACACGGCCCACCGAAGTGAGCGCCGGCATAAAACAACCGCCATCGCATTAACAGTATTGCGTGATTCAGACTACACTTTTTACAATCCAGGCTAACTTTTACTCCCCGTCTTTGCTGACCTTTGTATAGTGGATGCAGGAGCTACATTCCTCCATCCAGGTGTAGATGATTAATCTTAACTTAGTGCTGAATCATGAAAGCAATACCTTCGCCCATCATATATAGAAGTATCTCCGAGTTTATGCGGGACCTGGATCTGCCTAAACCGCTGCATCCGCTGATCGCCCTGGTGAACTATGATGCAGAGAAAGTCGGCCACGATCTCGTCGGTCACAGCTTTATGATCGACTTTTACAAGATCTCCTTTAAACGGGACTTCAGCGGTCATATAAGATACGGCCAGGACTACTATGATTTTGAAGAAGGAGGCATGGCTTTTTTAGCGCCCAACCAGGTAGTCACTATGTCCGGAGAAGAAAGCTGCCTCGATGGTTATATATTGTTGTTTCACGCCGACCTGATCCGGAATTACCCTTTAGGGAAGACGATCCAGCAGTATGGCTTCTTCACTTATGCAGTAAAGGAAGCCCTCTTCCTGTCTGATAAGGAAAAGAAAAAGATCGACGGCCTGTTTGCCAACATCGCCGACGAACTGGACAACAACACAGACGCCTTTAGCCAGGACGTACTGGTTTCTCAGATCGAACTACTGCTCAACTACAGCAATCGCTTTTACAACCGGCAGTTCCTGACGCGTAAAGCCATTCACCATGACCTGATCACCCAGATGAATACCTACCTGGAATCCCGCTTTGCGGATCAGTCAGGTGGTATACCTACCGTTCCGGAAGTAGCAGGCCATCTACAGGTGTCGCCCAGATACCTGACAGATATGCTCCGGTCATTAACCGGACAAAGCGCACAACAGCATATCCATGACCGGCTCATAGAAAGAGCGAAAATGATTTTAAGCACCACCCGGCTAACCATCGCCGAAGTCGCGTACCAACTGGGATTTGAACACCCCCAGTCTTTTAATAAGCTGTTTAAACGCCACACCAACCTGGCGCCAAATGTTTTCAGAAAATCCTTTAACTGACAACGGAAACACACTTTCCCCTCATTACTATATCGCAGATTTGACTGACTGGCTGCAACGCAATGGAAGGTTACTACACATAGTACCCTGCTGCGGAGCTATGCATTTACTACACTGAAATCATATTTAAAACACGATAAAACAGAACAAATGGAAAATAATGTAACCAAAAGCACTGGTACAATGAAGGCTGTCAGGATCCACGAATTCGGCGGACCAGCAGTATTACGCTATGAAGATGCACCGCTGCCGGTATTGAAGGCAGGAGAATTGCTCGTACGTGTGTACGCCGTAGGTATTAATCCGCCGGACTGGTACCTGCGCGAGGGATATAAATCGCTCCCGCCGGAATGGCGTCCATCGATGCCTATGCCTGTTATCCCAGGTACAGATATATCGGGTGTCGTTGAAGCCATTGCACCGGATGTAAAAGGCTTCTCCGTAGGAGATGAAGTATTTAGCATGGTCCGCTTTCCCAGCTTCGGAGACAGCGCCGCCTATGCGGAGTATGTCGCTGCGCCCGCACAGGATTTCGCACACAAACCGGCTGGCATAGATCACGTACAGGCAGCAGCTGCGCCGATGGCAGCCCTTACCGCATGGCAGTTCCTCATAGAACTGGGCCATGATGTACAGAACCCGCTTCAGCCGGAAACGCATCGTCCTGTACCGCTGGAGGGTAAAACCGTCCTCGTAAATGGCGCTGCTGGTGGTGTGGGGCACTTTGCCGTGCAACTCGCTAAATGGAAAGGCGCACACGTGATCGCAGTAGCCTCAGGTAAGCATGAAACATTCCTCCGTGCACTCGGTGCAGACGAATTCATCGACTATACACAACAGGCGCCGGAAGACGTTGCAAAGGATATCGATCTAGTTATTGATACACTGGGTGGTCCGACTACTGGTCGCTTCCTGCACACCCTCAAACGTGGCGGCGCATTGTTCCCGGTATTCTTAGGCTTCTCTGATGGAGAAGAGGCTGTGAAGAAAGGTATCACAGTCTCCATGACACAGGTACGCTCTAATGGTCCGCAACTGGAAACAATCGGACGTCTGCTGGATGACAAGACCATTCGCGTGGCTATCGATAGCACCTTCTCACTCGCCGATGCACAGAAAGCACATGAACGGGCAGCGCATGGTCACATCCAGGGCAAGATTGTTCTCACGGTTGATAAATAAATAGAAGAGACAGCACGTATGCGTGTTGTCTCTTTTTAACTGTAATCCCACAAAAATATAAACATGCACATACAGGAATTAGCTGATAGAATAGCGCTCAAAGAACTTGTTGATAAAGTCTCTATCCTGGCAGATAGGAAAGACGTACATGCACAGGTACAGCTGTTTACCGAAAATGGAATATCAGAAACCTTCGCCGGAGATACCGCCATTTTAAAACTGAAAGGCCGTAAAGCAATGGAAGAAGCGTTTGCCGATCTGTTGAAAGACTATGAAACCGTTTACCATTTTAATGGTCAGCAACAACTGACCATTGACGGAGATGAAGCTACCGGCATCTGTTATTGCCTCGTTACATTGATCGGTATAGAGAACGATAAAAGAATAAAGACCGATATCGGAGCTGTTTACCATGATCGTTTCATCCGCGAAAATAATAGCTGGCTGATTGCTCAACGGATAGGCTATTTCAACTGGCAGGACAAAAGTGAACTTCCCCTTCCGCATTCAGGAAAATGCTGATTTGAAATTCTTAATTATTTCTTTGAATTCCTTTACCTTGAAAGCCAATTTTCACGGACCTTTGCGATATAAAAGACATCCGATAAATTGAAAGCGGGACACGAAAGTTGTTAAACGGATTTAATGGTTACATCTTCGGATTATTACTTAAATAACTAGATCAGAAATATGAAAATTACAAAGGTCGGTTCGACTGCTTCGGTTAAAGGTCCGCAAGATTGGTTCACAGGAGATGTGAGGATAGATCCACTATTCGACGCCAATGAATCAAGAAGAGGCGCCGCTGCAAGTGTGACGTTTGAACCAGGGGCAAGAACCGCCTGGCATACGCATCCACTTGGTCAGACGTTAATTGTAACTGCTGGTTGTGGCTGGGCGCAACGGGAAGGCGGCCCGGTGGAAACAATACGTCCGGGCGACGTGGTTTGGTTTGAGCCAGACGAAAAACACTGGCATGGTGCTACCGCTACAACGGGAATGACACATATTGCCATCCAGGAGAACCTGAACGGGAAAGTGGTGGATTGGCTGGAAAAAGTAACAGAAGAAGCCTATAAAGGCTAATAAGGAATGAGGGCGTGTGCCTGTCGGCACCGCGCTTTCCGTTCCAAGTCCTCGTACCTGCGGGCTTTCCACTTCAATCGCTCACGCGGGCGGCAGTTGTATCTCCGGTCCGATATACTCCCACATCATGACCTGCTATATTGCTTCGGCTTCATACCCATATGCTCCTGGAAAACCCTTGAGAAGTGACTAAGATTCGTAAAGCCTAATTGATACCCCACATCCGAAACAGACAACTTTTCATCCTTCAATAAAATAGCCGCCTCCCGCATCCTGAATGCCTGGTAATACGAGAAAATGCTATCGCCGAATATCTGTTTAAATAAACGCTTCAGTTTCGTCGGACTCATTCCTGCACTAAGTGCCAGCTCCTTAATAACCGGCGGTGTATCCAGCTGCGCCAATAACTGTTCCTTCACTTTGTACATCATGGCTACATCACGGCCATTTAAAGCATACAACTGTTGTTCATCCCGTTTCTCTAACTCCATCAGTAGTCTGCAGATCAGTTCCTCTGCCTTTATCCGCAGGAAAAACAATTTAAAAGTATCCTCCACACCCGCAGCTAACATCTCGTCCACAATCTTCTGTAAAGAAGGTTGTACCATCTGCTCAAATAACAAGGGCTGTGTGTTCTGTAACAAACTTTGTAAAACAGGCGATTGCACCGAATTATCAAAAAGTCCCCTGAGATAATTAGGGTCTACTTCAATATTGATCGTCGCTTTATTACTATGAATAGGAACCGCTGTATCGGTATGCAGACTACTCGTCGTTATCAGCACAGAAGGCATTACCTGCTGCTTTTCTGCTGGCGATAACCCTATATCAGGAATAATGTGCTGAAATTTAAAAAGAAGCATGGGAACGGCATCCTTACCCTCATTGTCCACCACCACATTTTCATTCAGCTCATAATGAAAGACAAACATCCTGATATGCGCATTAAACACAAAACCACTACAATAACCACTGCCATATTCCGCAGGAATGTCCAGTCGGTTGTTTTTCACCTCCGTCCCTAATAAATGAGCCAGTTTCCTGAGAATAACCGGTTCAGATTGCTGTTGAATATCTCTCATTTGTGGTCCTTTACGACTATTTTTAGGTCTTTAGTAGCTATTTTATCTCTAAGGTACTTAACAATTTTGCATTGTAAACCAAACAAATGCAAAGCATGATACTGAAAGACAGAAAAGTGGCCATCATCGGTGCAGGTCCGGTTGGACTGACAATGGCCACACTACTACAGCAGCAGGGCGTCAATGTAACCGTCTATGAAAGGGATGAAGATCCCGCTGCAAGGATATGGGGTGGCACGCTGGATCTTCATGAAACCTCCGGACAACCAGCCCTGAGAAAGGCCGGATTGCTGGAGCAATATTTTGACATGGCCATACCCATGGGCAGAACCCTGGTAGATGAACAAGGCCAGGTATTATTATCAACAACTCCTCAGTATGACAGCCCTGAAATCAACAGGAACGATCTGCGAAAAATACTGCTGGAAAGCCTGATTGATAATATGGTCTTATGGGGCCACAAATTCACCGGACTAGAAGCCTCTAAGGGGCAATGGCATATACATTTCGAGCACAAAGAGAGCGCCGTAGCCGACCTGGTCATCGGAGCCAACGGAGGTATGTCCGCTGCAAGAAAATACCTGACAACTGCCGAAGCCTGCTATACCGGAACTTTTATCATACAAGGTGAAGTATACCAGCCGGAAACGACATGTCGGGAGTTCTACCGGTTGTGTAACAATAACATACTAATGAAAGCAGGAGAGGGGATCACATTCGTCGCAAACCCCAGGAATAACGGTGCATTGACCTATAACCTCTCGTTTAGAAGGCCGGAACAGTGGTTGCAGGAGAATGGATTGAATTTCCAGGATAAAGAAAGTATCAGCCATTTCCTTTCAGATAGCTGCGCACACTGGCAGGATATATACAAACAGCTATTCCGCGTAAGTACCTTCTTCAATGGACTACCCGTCAGAAAAGTTGCCCTGAACCATCCCTGGACAAACAATCGCCCGCTGCCATTAACATTAATCGGAGATGCCGCACATCTCATGCAACCTTTCGCCGGACAGGGCGTGAATACCGGACTAATGGACGCATTGATCTTATCCGATAATCTCACCAATGGCACGTTTGAGACGATAAAAGAGGCGATCAGCAATTACGAGCAACAAATGTTTGTCTATGCCGGAAAAGCCCAACAGGAGTCAGATGAAAATGAAATCGCCATGCACCAGCCCGGCTTTTCTTTTGCAAAGAGATTCGCCCGTTAAAGCAGGTGCACGTGTGCAGGGATATCAACCAGGTATGTCTGCGGACTTAAATAATCTTCATACGTTCTTCTTCCAGGTCAATCTGATATAATTGTTCGCGGATGATCTCTTCGTTGATCTGAGGGTCTTTATTCAGTTCCTGCAGGTATTTCCGCTGACTTTCCAGTAGTTCAATAAAAATTACTTTTGTCTGCGCATTCATCAGACTATCACTATTCGCCTTCGCCCGCTCCTCCCAGATGTGTAAAAGCTTTTCCATACCAGCATGACCATTCATCTCATTGTCATACTTGTTTTTTAAGAACTGATACACATGTTGCTTTAAACCCTGCTTCATCTGCAGACGGGTCTGATCATCCGATTCTTCTTTCTCAAGATCATCGAAAAGGCCCGAACGTTTTATAAGAAAGGGCAGCGTCAGTCCCTGGATCACAAGCGTAAGCAAAATAGCCACAAAGGTGATGAACAGAATGAGATTCCTCTGGGGAAACTGCTGACCATTATCCAGCATCACAGGAATAGACAGTGCAGCCGCCAGCGATACAACACCGCGCATCCCCGTCCAGCCCAGAAATAACGGCATCAGCAAGAGTCCGAATCTGCCGCGGATTTTAGGTCTTACTGCCGGCCGGAAGATGATCGTAGCCAGCATAGCGGCATACGAACTGATAATCCTGGCCGCGATCAGCACACCGGTCACCAGTACGCCATAACCAATAGCAGTGCGTAACGGCGTGCCATGCGCTCTTAAACCTTCCACAATTTCAGGAAGGTCCAGGCCTATGATAAGGAATACAATACCATTCAGAATGAACACCAGACTTTCCCATACACTATAACCGGAAATCCTGCTGGCGCTGTTCAGAAATACAAGTCTTTTGGTGGACATATACACGCCGCCACAAACGACCGCCAGTACACCGGAACAATGTAGCTGTTCTGCCAGCCAGTACATCAGATAAGGTTCGATAAGCAGTAAGGCAATATCTGAGGAGGCATCTGTCGGTAGACGCTTGTGCGCTTCTATAAAGAATCTTGCCAATAGCAGACCAACAGCCGCTCCACCGATCACCATCCATAAAAAGCTGGTGGCCGCCTCATGCCAGATAAACTGACCGGTACCGACCGTTATCATCGCAAAACGGAAAATGATCAATGAAGACGCATCATTCAACAGACTTTCACCCTCCAGAATAGCGGAAGTGGATTTAGGGATCTTTACAAACTTCGTAATAGCCGCCGTACTGATCGCATCCGGTGGAGAAACAATACCGCCCAATAAAAACCCGAGGGCAATGGTAAAGCCGGGCAAAAAATAATTGGCGAAAATTGCCACAGACAGCGCAGTAAAGAATACAACCAGGAAAGCAAAACTGCCAATGATACGCCACCACTTTTTCATTTCTTTAAAGGATACGCCCCAGGATGCTTCGAACAATAATGGCGGTAAGAAAATGAAGAAGATCAGGTCCGGATCAATTCTCAGTACAGGTAATCCAGGAATGAAACTGATAAGGAGTCCTGCAATGACCAGTAATATAGGATAAGCGATTTTTAGTTTGGTCGCCCACATTTCCAACAACACAACAGCGGCGATCATAGCAAGTAAAAAAGGCAGGACAGTATGCATGCAATTCAGTTTTAAGGCGTTGCCCGGGCAATATACTTAATATTTCCGGGCTTCGCCTACTTCGCAGGCTTGTCAGCGCTGGAAGAATTCCTTTTGAATTTTCAATGCTTCGTCCAGTGATTGCTGAATGTATGCAATGCCTGCAATAGCCTCCGGTGTGGATGCACGTTGTCCCACTTCTTCCGGTATCGTAAAATCAATTTCTTCTACACGCTCATTGATCCACCATAGATTACCAAAAGGATCTATAATCCTGCACACCTTTTCTCCGAACCAGAGTGTTGTAACGTCAGTAACAGATCTGGCGCCCAGTAGCAATGCCTGCTGGTAAGCCGTTGCTACATCTGCAACATACAAATTCAGATATGCCGGAGTAGGAGGCCAGTCCTTCCTTGCGTCAAACAGCATTACCAGTGCATCTCCGATTTTTACGACCACATGTATAATGATGCCGTCTTCATTCGTAATCCTGCTGTTAGGCACTTCTTCCGCCCCGAATGCCGCGCTTAGGAATCGGATCAGGTCTGCTGAAGAAGGAGAAATGATCCAGGGCGTTACGGATGTATACCCCTTAGGTACAACGCTGATCTGCTGTGATTTGTGATCGCTCATAATGCTTTGTTTTCTGATGATAAAGCAAAGCTATCAGTGCCTGGTGACAACCCTATGTCAGCAGCTGTCGCATTTATTTTATAATCCCGCCATTAGCGATTATTACTTCACCTGTACTGTTTTAAGCAGATCATGGGGGTAGCCCATACTAATTTCAGTAATCTTGTCTAAGCGGTCAATCTGCTCCGTACTCAATACTATCCCGAGCGCCGTCAGATTATCCTGCAGGTGTACTAATGTCCTGGCGCCGATCACCGGAAACCCTTTTTTCGTCAATGTCCACGCCAATGCCACCTGACCAGGCGTAGCATTCACCACTGCCGCAATCTCTTCCAATGCATCGATAACAGGTGTAACTGTTACCGCTTCCTGGTAGGCGTCATGAGTAGCAAGTGTAAGCCGTCCACCGGCGCCTTTTCTGTATTTGCCGGTTAGCAGTCCTCCTGCCAGCGGAGAATAAAACATCGTACCCATACCAAAGTAATCCGCCATCGGTGTCAGTTCCCGTTCAGCCGTCCGTTGCACTAAATTATACTCGATCTGTAATGCCGCTACGGGAATACTGCTGGCAATAGCCGCTGCTTTCCACGCCGGAAAATTAGCCAGACCGGTATACAGGATCTTCCCGGCTTTTACCAGGTCTTCCAGCCCCCTTACTATTTCCCCGATCGGCGTCAGACCATCATCATAATGCGGCATATAGATGTCAATATAATCCGTGTTCAGTCGCTTCAGACTGGCATCAACCGCCTGCCGCATCGCTTTACGATGGTTCCCTAAATTGACAGGCGTAGGTATCGCTTCACTGCTACGGGTATATTTTGTACAGATGATAAAATTATGGCGTTGACCATTAATAAATCTTCCGACATTTTCTTCCGCTTCTCCCAGCTGATATTGATCGGCTACGTCAATAAAATTTCCACCGGCATCTGCATAGGCTGCCAGGATCTTTGGTATATCATCTTCCGCCGCGCCATACCCCCTGCGACCGCCCAGGTTAGCTGCTCCCAATACAAGCCTGCTGGCCATTATACCTGTCTGTGTGCCAAATAATTCATGTTTCATGCACCAAAGTTCTTTTGCATACATTGTAAAGTCAAGTACGGCTAAATTCAGCCGTATGTAAAAAAGACAATAGGATGACCGATCTTTGTGATATGTATCAGAAGAAATTACCTGTAGAACTTGAATGCGGTCTTCATCTTTTCCTGGAAGTTATGAACGGAAAATGGAAGCTTAACCTGATCTGGTGTATCTATTCCGGCATTAAAAGACCCGGTGAATTGCAACGAAGGATACCAAAGGCATCCCGCCGTTTATTGGATACACAACTAAAGCAACTCACCGATCAGGGGATTATTACCAAAACAATCTTTGACCAGCGGCCCGCGAAAGTAGAGTATGCATTGACGGCATTGGGCGAATCACTGATCCCTGTGATTGAAGTGACTGCCCGGTGGGGGGAAGATAATCGTGAGGTATTGGAGCCACTGTTTCAATCTCCCGCTTCTTAGATAGTTATCTTCCGTCGATCCTACGTTTATGAACGAAGTATCAACGAACGATGACCTTCATATAAGCTTTATAAGACTATTATCACTCCTCCAAAATTATATAAACTCCCCCCATAATTATATAACCTGATCATCCAAAAATCCGCTACTTTTGTACCACAATGCAAAAAAGAATAGCAATATTATTCCTCACACTTATCTACGCCGTTTCCGCGTCCGGAATAGGCATCAATAAGTTTTATTGCTGTGGTAAACTGCAATCAGTGCACCTCAACCTTTTGCATGAAGAAAAACATTCCTGTTCTAAAGACAAAAACAAAAAAGGCTGTTGCGAAACAACCTACCACACCCTCAAGTTAAAGGAAACACACATTGCCAGTGAGCATACACATTTGGAAGCTACTTATTTTGTTGCTCTTCCGACAGTAATACCAGGCATTGAAATTAACTGTCAGTTACTGGAACAAAAGGGCTTTGCCAACGCCTCCAATGCACCGCCGCCTTTAAGCAATATATCGCTGTACATCCTGCATTGCACCTATCTTATCTGATAACTCCCTCCCCATACAGGTAACACTATATACCTGCAAATCTCCCACATCAATTTTTTACACCTGACACGGATATCTCCGTATCTTATATCAGCCCTTCATGACACTGTATAAATATATTATACTGGTTGTAATATTATTATCTGATATTACCACCTATGCACAAACAACCGGCACCAAAAACACCACTGCTACGTTTAATGTTGCCGGCGTCTGCGAACAATGTAAAGCCCGTATCGAAGATGCTGCCATCGGTAAAGGTGTTTTATCCGCCGAGTGGGATCTCGGCACGAAAGAAATCAAAGTCGTCTACGATAGTCTGAAAACCTCCCTGGAGAAAATACAAAAGCGAATCGTAGCTGCCGGCCATGACCTGCAGACAGCCCATGCACCGGATAACGTATACAATAAGTTACCAGCATGCTGCCATTACCGCGAATCTGAAGCGATGGTCCATGACTCAAAAATTGAAACAGCTTCAAAGGTGCAGTTAAAGGAGTTCAGCGTAACATCTAAACAAACAAGCACCTATATCTCCGCATTGAATACCGTACGTACAGAGACAATTACCAGTAAGGAACTCCTGAAAGCAGCCTGCTGTAACCTGAGTGAAAGTTTCGATACAAATCCCTCAGTAGACGTTTCTTACAACGACGCGGTGACCGGCTCAAAACAAATACAGCTGCTGGGATTAAGCGGAAACTATACCCAGCTGACAGTAGAAAACCTCCCCGGCCCAAGAGGGATTGCCACGCCGTTGGGATTGAATTCCATAGCAGGTCCATGGATAGAATCTATCCAGCTGGTAAAGGGAATGGGCTCGGTAGCAAACGGTTACGAAAGTATCGCCGGACAAATAAACGTCGAATTGAAAAAGCCGGAAAATAGCGAACAAATGCTCGCGAACGTATATGTAAACGACTTCGGTAAAACAGACCTCAATCTGAACCTGTCAAAGAAGATAAATGGCAAGTGGTCTACCGGATTACTGATCCATGATGACTTCCTGACGAACAAACAATTGGATAACAACAAAGACGGCTTCCGGGACTTACCAACCGGTAATCTCTTTAGTATCATCAACAGATGGAAATATGATAACGGAAAAGGATTCCTCGCGCAATTCGGTATCAAAACATTAAAGGACGATCGCACAGGTGGCCAGACGGCCTACAACCCATCCTCCGATAAATATACCACCAAGTACTACGGTATCGGTATTAATACACAACGATACGAAGCCTTTGGTAAAGTCGGTTATATTTTCCCTGCGCAGAAATATAAAAGTATCGGACTACAGCTATCGGCCATCAGTCATAAACAGGATTCCTATTTCGGATTAACCACCTACAATGCCACTCAACGGAATATCTATGGCAACCTGATCTATCAGTCTATCGTCAACAATACCATGCATACCTTTAGAACGGGCATCAGTTTCCTGTATGATAAGTATGATGAACAATTCAATGCCGCCTTCTACAAGAGAAACGAACTCGTCCCTGGTGCTTTTTTTGAATACACCTACATGCCATCAGAAAAGCTAAGCGTCGTTGCAGGTATACGCGCCGATCACAATAACCTGTTTGGCGTATTTATTACCCCAAGATTGAATGTTCGCTATGAACCAGTAAAAGGAACCAACATTCGCCTGGCAGCGGGTAGAGGACAAAGAACAGCAAATATCTTTGCTGAGAATGCCAGCGTATTTGTCAGTGCCAGGAGCGTGGAGATGTTATCAACAGAAAAGGGGAAAGCCTACGGATTTAACCCCGAAGTCGCATGGAATAAAGGCATCAGCGTGGACCAGCATTTCAATTTATTTAGGAGAGACGCCTCCGCAAGCATAGATTTCTACCGGAACGATTTTACCGACCAGGTAGTCGTTGACCTGGAAGATCCACGGACTGTTAAATTCTATAACTCAAAAGACAAGTCTTATGCTAATAGTCTGCAGGTAGGTCTGAAACTGGAACCACTGGATAAATTCAACGTCTCATTGGCATACCGTTATTTCGATGTGAAAACAACTTACGATGGTAAGCTTTTACAACGTCCGCTGATATCCAAACAAAGAGCGTTTGCCAATTTTGATTACGCATTCAGCGGCTGGAAGTTTGACTACACGTTTAACTATAACGGCAGTAAACGCCTCCCTTCTACGGCAGCCAATCCCGAAACAGACCGTCGGAATGCATACTCACCGGCATACATACTCATGAATGCACAGGTAACGAAGGCTATTGGCAAAAAACGTCCGATGGATTTCTATATCGGCGTGGAAAATATAGGAAATTATATCCAGCAGGATGCCATCATCGCCGCTAACGATCCCTTTGGCCGTTACTTTGACGCATCACTGGTATGGGCGCCGATAACAGGCAGAATGCTCTACGCTGGCTGGAGACTGAAAATTAAATAAGCTGCCATCAGCATAATCAACCTGCACAGGTACGCCTGTGCAGGTTTTTTATTGAACCAGTTCAGAAAGAACATTTATATTCGCTATCCTTAGACGTATCCATTACATCCTTTGTTAAAAGAATCAATACTCATGGCAAAAGTAACCCTGCAAGACCTGTCTACCCAATTGCTCAATGAATCGGACGGTAACAAATTCGCAAAACTTAAAAGTAAACTGATCAGTCAATACGGTGCGACAGATACGACACAGGTATTGGAGATACTCACCACTTATGCGCGGGAAGGAAAGCTGCTCCATTGGCGCAATTTCCTCATGACAGATATTATCGGTCTGATCCCGCAGGGCGACAGGCAATATGCCGCTTTCTTCGAATGGGCCATCACCATACCCAATCTTACTTATTGGGCAGTGGACGGTCTGCTGAAAACCAGCGGTCAGCAAGCCTACGATCAGCTAATCACCTTAGCCACTAATGACCAATTACCTGTAGATAACCGCGCAAAAGCTATTAAAAGCCTTGCCCTGCATAGCCAACAGCCATTCGACCGGCAACTACCCGCCGATCCCGGTTACTGGAAAATACCGGACCTGCGCCTGGAGGAATTATTAAACTGGCAAAAGAACGGTTATCAGACCGGTGCAGGATATACTCCTCCAGCTACACATGCCGCCTTAAAACAGCCTGTTACCGCTTTGGACAAGATAGCTGCCAGACTGGAAAAGAAGCTGCAGGAACGTCGTAATAGCCAGCAGGATCCTTCTAATCCGTCCGATTGGCTGATCATAGCCGCTGATAGCGATATCCAGGCAATTGACAGTAAATGGCAGCTGCCGGAAACCTATCGCACTTTTCTGCAAAACTTTTCGCCGCTAAGGGTGATGATCGATGAAGGGGACGCTTTTGCAGCTGGTCTGGATCTCTACGGCGCCGGAGAATTGATCGGCAGACAGGACGGCTATGCCTATAATAGTATGAAACAGGAAAAGATACTTGACTGGCCCGAAAACTACCTGGTGATCGCAGATGCCGGAGGGGATCCCTTCTGTATCGATCTGACCACAAAAGAAGGGGCTATATATACGAGTGCGCACGGAATGGGCACCTGGGAGTTTGAATTATACGCAGCATCCTTCCTGGAATTTCTCGACGAACTGGCACAAAACGCATAATCATCAGCCCTACAAATAGAAAACATCATTTACAGAGATATGTAGATAGTAAATAATCTGCCGGAAATAACTTGGAAGAATAGCAGGCTTATCTTATATTTAGATACTTATTGAAACTTCAGCGCCCCCCCATTATGGCCCCACCAACCATATGAAAAAGTTGAACCACCACCACCACCATTAATCACTGTGAACAGGGGCGTTGCTACCACGACTAATCTTTGAATAATAACTAATATCTTCTATGTTATGGCAGATCAGAAAAGTAGCTATCAACAGACAGCATTAGGCGACGTCGCCGCAAGACAGTTGGCCATCGCCACACGTACCGTTCCCCAGATGGTCACTATCAGCCCCCGTTGGCTGACCCGCCTCCTCAACTGGGTACCGGTGGAATCAGGGGTATATCGCTTAAATAAGGTGAAAGACGCAGGCGCCATCGAGGTAGATTGCTCGGCCAGAGATGAACGTACCCTGCCTCAGACTTTCGTGGATTACATCGAAAATCCAAGAGAATACAATCTGGCAGCCGTACAAACCATCGTGGATGTACATACCAGGGTATCCGATCTCTATAGCAAACCTTATAACCAGATCAGTGAACAGTTACGCCTGGCAATAGAAACCATCAAAGAACGGCAGGAGAGTGAATTGATCAATAACAAGGAATACGGTCTGTTACACAGCGTAGCTCCTTCTCAGCGTATCAAAACACGGACGGGCGCGCCTACCCCGGATGACCTGGACGAACTGATTGCCCTGGTATGGAAAGAACCAGGTTTTTTCTTATTACATCCGCAAGCCATCGCCGCTTTCGGTCGTGAATGTACCCGGAGAGGAGTACCACCACCCACTGTCAACCTTTTTGGCTCCCCGTTCATCACATGGCGTGGTATACCTTTAATTCCCTGCAATAAACTGCCGATTGAAAAAGGGAAATCAAAGATCATCCTCCTGCGTACCGGCGAAAGCCGTCAGGGAGTAGTAGGGCTCTTCCAGCCAGGTTTACAGGGCGAACAATCTCCCGGTCTGTCAGTACGCTTTATGGGCATCAATGACAAGGCCATCGCCTCTTATCTGGTATCATTATATTGTTCACTGGCAGTATTGGTAGATGATGCCATTGCCGTACTGGACGATGTTGAAATCGGCAATTACCATGAATACAAATATTAATAATACCGGTCTGCCGGATGAAGCAATTTTGGAACAACTGGCGAATGAACTCTTCCGTCAGACAGAAACAGGCAACAGCCTGCATGGCCTGCAAGCCGGAAGGCCGCAGGACGTAATACCGTATGTGCCTGACGACGGACAATCACCTGCCGGTATCTTCCATGGCAATAATATTGACTTCGAAGATCCGCAAACCAGTTTCCCGGATCAGAATCTCCAAAGCAATAGATCTTCTGTTCCCGGCGATAGCATCTTCGCGCCCTCCGTGCGACTAAAAGAATATCTGCCCTTTGAATTAGATGCCACTCATTTATTCAATATGCAGGCAATATTGTCGCATATTCCTGCGGAGCGTACGACCGCCTTCCAGCATCCATTCGCTCACACGCTCGAAGAAGCGCCAGCCTACTATTTCCTGGATAATAAACCGGGTGTTTTTTCAACCTGGGGCTTTGATGCTTACACCGTGAAAAAGGATTTTCCGATATTATCTGAGCAGGTCAATGGTAAACCACTGGTATGGCTGGATAATGCAGCTACCACCCAAAAACCGAAACCTGTTATCGATCGTATCAGCTATTTCTACCAGCACGAAAATTCCAATATTCACCGCGCTGCACACGATCTCGCCGCCAGAGCCACCGATGCCTATGAAGATGCCCGTAAAAAAGTACAGACCTTCATCAATGCAGGCTCTCCTAATGAAATTGTGTTTGTACGCGGTACTACGGAAGCCATTAACCTGGTGGCAAAAAGCTGGGGAGAACAATATCTCAATGCCGGTGATGAAATCGTACTGACGCATCTTGAACACCACGCCAACATTGTTCCCTGGCAACAACTAGCCGCAAAAAAGGGACTTAAACTACGTGTCGCCCCCGTAGATGACGACGGACAAGTATTGCTGGATGAATATGCAAAACTGCTGAACAGCAAAACCAAACTCGTCGCATTTACACAGGTATCCAATGCGCTCGGTACTATTACGCCTGCACATGCCGTCATAGAAATGGCACACAATGTTGGTGCAAAAGTACTGTTGGATGGCGCACAGTCCGTCTCTCATATGCGTACAGATGTACGTGCATTGAATGCAGACTGGTTTGTGTTTTCAGGACACAAGATGTTTGGTCCCACCGGTATAGGAGTATTGTATGGAAAAGAAGACCTGTTGAATCAGACAGAACCCTGGCAGGGTGGTGGTAACATGATTAAAAATGTGACCTTCGAACATACAGAATATCACGCCGCTCCTGGTCGCTTCGAAGCAGGAACCGGTAATATTGCAGATGCTGTAGGATTAGGCGCCGCTATCGATTATATCAACAAACTGGGTATCGATAACATCGCCTTATATGAACACTATCTGCTGGAATATGCCACCCGCTTAATGAAAACAGTACCTGGTCTTCGTCCCGTCGGTACGGCTAAGGAGAAAGCAAGCGTCTTGTCTTTCACACTCGAAGGCTATTCCAATGACCAGGTAGGACAGGCATTGAATAAAGAAGGTATTGCCGTCAGAACAGGACACCATTGTGCACAGCCTATATTACGCAGGTTCGGACTGGAAAGTACAGTAAGACCATCACTGGCTTTCTATAACACCTGCGCAGATGTGGATCTGCTCGTGAATACCTTATTACGTTTAAAAAATGCAAAAAGATAACTTTCCGAGATATTAGTTCGCAGCCATCTGGTGTCCGATAACCCTGCGACGCCAGATAGCTGCGATATTTTTAACCGCATATTTCTCGTCAGTATTGTTTGCCAGGAAATCATTACGGGCCGCTAAGGCATCTTCGTAGCGGGCGATTAATCCATGATCTTATTATCGCAAAAAAACAAATATACATGATCGAAAGCGATGTATTTACTGTCTGATAAAATTCCCAAATTCGTAAACCCCGCAGACAAGACTATACTAATTTAGCATCGCGCTTTTGACTACATGGCATGTGTATTCCCCAACCTGTTTGCTTACTAATCATAACAACACTCCATGTTGTGTGGTGACAGCTATTGCATTTCCATAAACCAGACATAATAATGAACCTTAACACTCCCAAAAGCATCCTGATTGCTTTTTCAATTCTCCTGAGCGGCTTTGCTTCGTTTGCACAAAATAGTGTCATACGTGGTGAAGTGAAGACCGCAGATGGTAAGCCAGCCGCCTTTGTAAACATTTTCCTTCAGCCCAGTGGTGCACACACAACTGTCGATCAGACGGGCCACTATGAGATTAATAATGTAAAACCAGGCAAACATATCGTGGTAGCCAGTTTTACCGGCCTGAAAATACAACAGCAGGAGGCAGATCTCCTGGCTGGTCAACCACTGATCATCAACTTCACCCTGCAGGAAGATAACCGCACCTTACAGGAAGTGAATGTCACTTCAGGCTATAATAAGTTCGCCAGAAAGGAAACGGAAAACGTAGCCCGTATGCCGCTCCTGAATCTGGAAAATCCACAGGTATACCATGTTGTACCAAAAGAACTCCTGCAGGATCAGGTGATCATCAGCTACAATGATGTACTGAAGAATGTAACCGGTGTCAGTCAGGCATTGGTAAATGGTTCTAACTCCTTTAACCTGCGTGGTTTCTTCACCACCAGCTACCTCCGCAATGGTCTCCAGGATAATAAGGCGAATAGCATTGAAGTCACTAATATCGAACGTATAGAAGTACTGAAAGGACCTTCTGCCACCTTGTTTGGTAGCTCCCTGGTATCCTTCGGTGGTTTACTGAACCGCGTCACTAAAAAACCTTTCGAAACTTTTAGTGGTGAAGTGACTTACACAACTGGCGGCTTTGGCCTGAACCGTGTGAGCGCTGACTTTAACACGCCGCTGAATAAGGAGAAAGGACTTCTCCTGCGTACCAACGTCGCTTATCATGACGAACGTAGTTACCAGGACGCCGGTTTTACCAAACGTTTCTTTTTCGCGCCCTCCTTACTATATAAAGTAAATGACCGCCTGACGGTATTACTCGACGCAGAGATCTACACACAGAAAGCCAATGATTTCAATCGCATGTTTCCGGAAGCCTCTTTTGCGAAGACCAATCCCCGCGACCTGAACTTTGACTGGCTTCGCTCATATAGCAGCAATGATCTGTATGAAACATCACCTTCCGTCAGCCTCTTTGGCGCTGTTAACTACCAGCTCTCTGATCACTGGAAATCGCAGACCAGCTTTTCCCGTACAAGTGCAGACGTAGAAGGCTACTGGAGCTGGAACAGCATAGTGGGAGACAGTTTAGTATCGCGTAATCCTGGCTATCAACAAACCAATTATGATTATACAGAAGTACAACAGAACTTCAATGGAGATTTCAGTATTGGTCGTCTGCGGAACAGAGTAGTGATCGGCCTTGACTATTTTACAAATACGACAACCAGTTCATCTGCCAGCATATATGGTTTTGATGAAGTCTATATCCATCAGGCAGATCCACGTTACAACGAACTGACAGTACCCGCGCTGCAACAGGCATTCTCTGCCATCCCTTATGCTAAAAGCCGGAGCAAACAAAGCGCATATAGCGCCTATTTCTCCGACGTACTGAATATCACAGATAACCTATTGGTAATGGCCAGTCTGCGTGTTGACCACTTTGTGAATGGAGGTACTTATAATATCAACCTTGATACGACCACCGGCAAATACAACCAGACGACCCTGTCGCCTAAACTGGGGTTAGTATACCAGCTGATCCCTAAACAGCTGGCCGTATTCGGTAACTACATGAACGGCTTCAGTAATAATGCCCCTGTAAGGCAACCTGACGGCACCTTTACATCCTTTAAACCAAGTCGCGCGAATCAGTGGGAGGGAGGTGTAAAACTGGAACTCTTTAACGGAAAAGTAAACAGTACCCTGAGCTATTATCATATCAAAGTGGATGACATGATCCATAATAGTTTTGATCCGGAAAAAGCAGGCTTCCAGGTACAGGACGGCGGACAATTAAGCAAAGGTTTTGAAGCTGAAGTGATCGCGAATCCGATACAAGGACTGAATATTATTGCCGGATATGCTTATAACGATATTTATACTATAAATACCGATCCTGATGCAGATGGTCTGCATCAATGGACTGGTCCTGCTCATATGGCGAATCTCTGGCTGAGCTACCACCTGTTCAATACCGCCCTGAAAGGTCTGGGTATTGGTGTTGGCGGTAACTACAACGGGAAAGCCTACATACAGCAATCCCGTTCACAGGGAGAGTTTTATCTGCCTTCTTATAAAGTACTGAATGCCGTATTGAGTTATGAACATTCAGTATACCGGATCAGTTGTAAACTGGACAACCTGACCAATGAAGTATATTGGGGTAGTTATGTCAGCAGAATGATGCCACGCAGATTCAGCGCAACAGTAACATTTAAATTCAGATAGGAAATAATATTTGTCTTTAAAAAAAGAAGCATGTAAAGCGTTTGCCTTACATGCTTCTTTTTCTCCCCTCGTACGGGTTATATGATCAATTGCAAAAGCGTTATCTTAAAGATTGAAAAGATGCACGCAGTTCTTCACTGAATAGCTTCGGTTGTTCCCATGCAGCAAAGTGTCCGCCTGCATTAGGTCTGTTATAATAGATCAGGTTTGAATAAGCTTGTTCCGCCCATTTCTTTGGCGCCTGATACAGTTCATCAGGGAATGCACTCACCGCAACCGGAATCTTCACACCCTTCGGACTAAAATAATCAAGGTTATTTTCCTTGTACAGACGTGCCGCAGAAACACCGGTATTTGTCAGCCAGTAAAGAGAGATATTGTCCAGTACATCATCCTTTGTCAGCCCTTCCTTCTTTCCTTCGAAAACACGGGAAATCAGCTCCAGACTACGCGCATCATGATCCAGGAGGAATGCTGCCAATCCGGTAGGAGAATCCGCTAAACCAGCCAGCGACTGCGGACGGGAATGCATGTAATACGCATAATAAACATGATTGTACAGGAATGTCAGCTGACCATAAGCTTTCTGTTCATCTGCCGAGAGTCCGGCCGGAGCAGGTGTACCAGCATGTGTTGCTTTATCAATATCCGCAGGAACAGCACCTGGCATATTCGTATGTATACCGATCAGAGCTTTTGGCGCCTGTAATGCCATCTGATCAGTGATAATCGCGCCCCAGTCTCCACCTTGCGCTACATATTTCTTGTAACCCAGACGATCCATTAAAGTGATCCAGGCACTTGCAATACGCTCAGGTCCCCAGCCAGTAGCAGTAGGTTTACCGGAGAAACCGTAACCCGGCATAGAAGGTATAATTACATCAAAAGCATCTGTTGGTTTTCCGCCATAAGCAGTCGGATTAGTCAGCGGATCTATTACTTTCAGAAACTCAAAGATAGAACCCGGCCATCCGTGTGTCAATATTATTGGTAATGCATTCTTCTCTTTCGAACGTACATGAATAAAATGAATGTCAACACCATCGATCGTCGTCATAAATTGTGGAAAGGCATTCAGTTTTGCTTCCGCCTTACGCCAGTCATAACCGTTACCCCAATACTTCGCCAGCGCCTGCAAGGTATTTAACGGCACCCCCTCTGAAATATCACCTACCGTTTCTTTATCCGGAAATTTCGTCGCCTTCACCCTCCGTATAAGATCATCTAATTCCTGTTGTTCAACATGTACTTTAAAAGGTCGGATACTCTCAGCAGATACCCTATTCGTTGTTGCTACAGTTTGTGCATGACTCGTTTTCGCTTCCATCGTAGCGACGCTTACCAGCATCGCAGCCACCATGATAATTTTACTCTTTTTCATCGTTTTAGTTTAAAAAAGTTGATGATGACACAAATGTAGATTGACCACAACTACAGCAGAAGCGCCATGCCGCCTGGTGGACGAATTAACTCCCGAAATGGACGTTTTGAAACCCGAATAACTCCCCCTGTCAAAACCTTTTATCTCTACCTTCCAAAACCCAATACCTGCACAATCTCCACCACCATCCCCCAAGTCAACTCAAAGCAACAAACAATCATGCATTAAATTACACACGTCTCTTACCTCCACCACCCCAAAAGCCCGAATAGATAACAGAATACAGCGCAGGCTTTCAGATGGTAAAGCGGACCTTAGCCCGTCCCCTGCATCCCGCTACCGCCCAATCTACCCCCAAGTCCCCAGGCCGGAACAACAGCACCATTCCTGACCTTAACGGGCCCTAGTCCGCGACATCATCTGAAACCGTAGCGTATCCCCCTGTCTATTATCATCACCACCCCAAAAGCCCGAATAGACAACAGAATACAGCGCAGGCTTTCAGATGGTAAAGCGGACCTTAGCCCGTCCCCTGCATCCCGCTAACGCCCAATCTACCCCCAGTCCCCAGGCCGGAACAACAGCACCATCCATGACCTTAACGGGCCCTAGTCCGCGACACCATCTGAAACCGCAGCGTATCCCCTGTCTAACACACAAAACAACAGCGGCCCCGGTAATCCCGAAGCCGCTGCCACATAAACAAAAACCGGTTAATCACTGCAATAACAGCGTTAGCGTCTTCCGCTCACCATCCCCAATTATATTTATAAAATACTGCCCTTTCGGCAACCCTGAAATATCAATCAACTGCTGCTGTTGCTGCGTCGTCCGCGTATACATAACCCGTCCCTGCATATCATACACCTGTATGATAACCCTCTTCTCCAAAGGTTTATCAAACCGTAGATTAAACTGCCCTAATGAAGGATTCGGGAACGCACTGACCTTACCGCTATCTGCTGACGGAATATTACCAGCCTTTAACCGCAACGCAGTACCGGAAATATAACCAAACGGCGCAGACAAAGAAGAACAACCGCTCTGGGTTTCAATCAACACGGTATACTGCCCGGATACCAGGTCGGTGATCCAGGGCTCTGGTCCTCCGATCGGCGTTCCATTCAGGTACCAGGTAAAGTAATACCCCGCTGGAGGGATACCCGTCGGGAAAGCTGCACCCCCTGCAACTGCCGCAACCAGTGTATCACCACTATTTACCCCGGGAATAATGCGTATCTCGGCAACAAAAGCTGTCTGCACAGTAACATCGACCGTCGCCGTACCTCTTAATACTGTACAACTATCATATACCTGCACCACATATCTGCCGGATCTGGTAACCGTAATACGATCCCGGTCAGGCAAACCATTCCACTCAAAGTATCGGGCTTGCGGTGAGGTGACCACCTGTAGTTCTACAGCATCTCCACAGGCATTCGGATGCTGAAGGATACTAACTTCCCACGGTGTCACTGGTGGTATCACAATCTCTTTACTGACAGTCCCCGTCTGTCCGGCGAGGGAAGTCACCGTCAGGGAAACAGTATAACTACCCGGGGCGAATCCATGTACAGGATTAGGTATCGAAACCTGGCTCTGATCACCAAAATTCCACAGGTAACTGACAATACTATCCGTCGTAGTAACAACCGGCGTAAATGCTAATTCCTGCTCACTGCAGGATGCCGTTTTATACGTGTAATCTACAGAGAGTGGTGCAGACACCCGGTAAGTCAGGGTATCCGAGACATCCCTGCAACCAGTAATGCCCGTTACCGCGACTTTATACATGCCGGCAAGCGGTGCTACATAACGTGGAGAAGATCCCTTTTTAACCAGCGTATCATTCCTGTACCATTGATATGTATACCTGGTGAGACGACCATTCTGAGGATAAGCAACCAGCGTATCAACGGTAGCACCGGAATGCAGTCTGATACTCGCTTCGAACGGTTTTTTCAGTAATAAATTGATCGTGTCCCTGGCACGTATAATGCCTTGATGATCTTTTAAGGTAACGATATACCGGCCGTTACGCCCTACCTGTATAACCGGCGACCGCTGTCCGGTACTCCAGCTGATCGTGTACCGTGGTTCCGGAGCAGTCACCCTGGCCGTCAGCAGGGCATTTTTTCCACAGTTGACGATAAGCGAACAGGCTTGTACCGACCAACGAACGGGTTTGTGTGTAGCGCTGGCATTAACAGTGAGACATAGTAATAGTGTGAGCAATAGTAAAGTTCTCATCATGACATGATAAAGGGTGATTAATGAAACAAGTGTCTTAGTGGATTCAGTAAGGTGTAAAAGGTTAATATCCGGGGCAACTACAGTTTTAAGATACTATGAGGCAACAAATTTTAAGCCATCTTACTTCGTAGTACTTACGAATGTTGCACCCAACACCTTTTTTTTCTACTTTTAAACGTGAAAAGGACAATTAACACCCTCCTTACAATGTTTCGTAAACGAATGATGGTCATCTGTCAGGTGATCCTGCTGCTGCTTGCCAGCTTCCCATTAAAGGCACAAGATCTGCGGCGGATGAAGGTGACAGATTTCTACCGGTTGGGTACAGCAGAATTGCTTCGTCTGCGTAATACGCAACCAGAGGATTCCGTAAAGGCGAGAGTACTGATCGCCCTGGGGCAACGTTGGGAAGACAAGGCAGGTAGCGTAAAAGGGGATATTGATACGGCAACGCAATTTTATAAAGAAGCGGAACTCATTATTTCCAGTCAGCAACTGAATAACCTGAGAAGCGATATCGCTTTGTCCTGGGGATATCTGTATTATAATACAGGACAACTGGACAAAGCACGGCAGCATCTCCGCAAAGCAATTGACTTTTGCCGGAAGGCAGGTTATAAGGAACAATTGGGAACCTTGTTACTGGAAATGGCCAAAAGCGATCCGGAAGATAGCATCTCACTGCCAGCCTTGAAAGAAGCATTAGCCGTCTACAGCAATTTACAGGACCGTCTGAAAGAAGCTGAGGTGCTGAAGGAATTTGCAGATTTCCATTTCGGCAAGGGAGAATACGAACTGGCGGAAAAAGAACTGTTACAGGTACTGCAAATGTATCAGGCGCTGCACTATGATAGAATCTATTACACGTATGACCTGCTTTCAGCAGTGTACCAATGGAAAGGTGATTTTGCCCGGGCACAGGAAAATGCCATGGCCGCCATTAGTAGTGCAGAAAAAGCAGGCGATGTTCAAATATTAGGACTTTTCTACTGGCGTCTTGCCGCCGCCTACCAGGGTGCGAAGAACTATGCAAAATACCAGGAATTTCTCAAGAAATCATTGCTCAACCAGCTGAATAATCCTTACTCGGCTTTAACCTATCATGTGTTGGGGGAACTCACCGAACAGCTGATCAAAGATAATAAGGTGAATGAGGCACTTGGCTATTTATTGCTGACCAACAAAAGACAACCACCTTTGGAAGAACATCAGAAAGTAGACCTGGCTTTTTCTATTGCAGACTGTTACCTGGCCCTGAAAGACTATACGAGGGCAGAGCAATATTACCTGAAATATGCTGACCTTATCGGAGAGGGAGATGATATAAATCGTGACCTGATGAAGATCAGTCAGTTTTATATCGAAACGCACCGACACAAAAAAGCGGAGATCTATCTGCAGCGTATATTGAAAAATCCTGTTAAGCATTGGGACTTGAAAACGAGCAGGAACCTTTCATTGCTGAGATTCAGAATAGATTCCGCTGCAGGGAATCTGTTATCCGCAGTAAAACATTTGCAGCAATACAATAAACTGACAGATTCCGCTTTCACCATAGAAAAGCTGAAACAGGCAGAAGAAATGCAGGCAAAGTTTGACCTGGGCGCCAAGGAAAGAGACAACCAGCTACTCAGAAAGCAGAGTAGTTTACAGCGGGAAATCATCAATAAAGAAACACTGGTCCGTAAGGTGATCATGGCCGGTTGTATCGTATTACTGCTCTTATTGCTTTTATTGTACAACAGATACAGGAACAAAATAAAAACCAACGCGATGCTGCAAAAGCAGCAGGAAGAAATCCGTCATGCCTATAGTTCTCTTGAGAAGATGATCGGCGAGAAAAGTAAACTCTTACGCGAAAAGGAATTTCTTATCAAAGAAATCCATCATCGGGTAAAGAATAACTTACAGCTCACCATGAGTTTACTGAATACCCAAAGCAAATACCTGCATAATGAAGCCGCTATCCGTGCTATCAACGACAGCCAGTACCGCCTGAAGTCGATCTCTATGATTCACCAGAAACTATATCAGGGAGAAGAAGAAGGACAGATCAATATCAAAGCTTATATCTGTGAAATGCTGGAATACCTGAAAGATAGTTTCAGTTCCGGTGAACGTATACGTTTTCACCTCGATGTAGATGCCGTATTACTGGATGCGGCTATTGCAGTACCTTTGGGATTGATTTTGAATGAAGCAATTACGAATATCTTCAAATATGCCTTCCCGGGTACACAACACGGACTGGTTGAGATTACTTTACACGTCGAAGATGAAATGATCTCTTTTGCAGTGAAAGATAATGGCGCCGGATTACCAGCCGGTTTTGATATCGCTACAGGCGGTTCTCTGGGCTTTGAACTGATCAAAGTACTGAGCGCACAGCTGGATGCGGTGCTGAACATCGATAGTAAAAACGGCGTACAGATCTACCTGCAGTTCCAGATTAACACCGTCTACGAATAACCAGCTTACGCTTTTACAAGCCTTTATATTTTCTTCGTATTATCTCCATATAATACCGTCATTACGCCGTCATTTGTCCGTTCACGAACGTAGCGGTAACGGCATAATGACGGTATAATGCCCTTCTAATGGGCGCTTCCCGTCGTTATGAACGGAGCGACTGTTCTATATAAGAAATTATCTGTATATTGGTAATGCAACATTAACAGTTTTTAGCCCACAACTTTCGGGAAATGAATAAATTAAAATTCATAAAAGACGAAGGCTCAGAATTCTACAAAGAATTGAATGAAAGAATAGAACAATATTTCGCTGAACAGGGGATGCATAGGACGGGTAATAACAAGATGATCTTTAAGATCATACTCTATTTCAGCCTCGATCTGTTGTTTTATGTGTTAATGATTACCAGTACGACGCCTGTTGGTTTTTATACATTTTATATGCTGATGGGACTCGCCGTCCTGATGACCGCCTTTAACGTATCCCACGATGCGGCACATGGTGTTGCTGTAAGAAGTAAACGTTGGAATAAGCTATTGTTCTCAGTCAGTTTCAACCTCCAGGGAAATAATGCATATGTCTGGGGAAAGAACCACAATGAATCACATCACCTTTATACCAATGTAGAAGGCAGTGATATTGACGTGCTGAATAATCCGCTTTTCAGAATGACGGAAAGCCAGGAACTGAAATGGTATCATCGCTACCAGTTTATTTATGCGCCGTTCCTCTACCTGCTTTACTCGCTGAACTGGTTCTTCTTTCGGGAAACACTCATGTTGCTGAATTATTCAAGTCGCACGATTAAGGTAGAAATTCCAAGGAATGAAGTAGTAAAACTGATCATTTATAAGCTCCTGTATATCGGTTATATGGTCGTACTGCCGGCTGTCTTATTACCTTTCGGACTGAAGACCGTACTGCTGGCTTTTTTACTGAATCACTTTATGGTCTCCGTGATCTTTGTAGGCGTATTAGGGGTATCTCATTTGTCTGATTTTGTATCGCACCCCGTACCGGACAGGAACAATAAACTCGATATGAGCTGGCCTAAATTGCAGATGTCCACTTCGGTTGATTACAATGCCAACAGCGTTTTTTTTAACTGGACATTAGGTGGTTTCAACGCACATGCACTGCATCATTTATTGCCCAATATCTGCCATGTACACTACCTGGATATTTTACCTGTTTTCCGTGAATTGGCGGAAAAACATGGTCTGACCTATATGGAGATGCCATACCATAAAGCCCTTGCCTCACACTTCCGCTTTTTAAAGGCAATGGGCGCCCATCAGACAATTAATCCGATACCTTTTGAGAGATAAACATTTACGTATCGCAAAGGACAGCGAATTGTTGCAATCCATTTACCGCCAGGTAGAGGAGCAGCTTGTTATCGATAAACGAAAGACTTTCTGGAAGATATTCACAAAGTTTATCTGTTATTGCTCGCTGTCTGTCTTCTTGTATAGTTTACTGTATACGGTGGAATCGCCGGCTGTGTTTATCACCTGCTTCATCTTATACGGCTTTCTCTCTTTACTCTTTGCCTTCAATTTTTCACACGACTTCTCGCACAACACCGTTTTCAACAATAAAAAGCTCAATCATCTTTGTTTCATCTTTATCTATGCCATCGTTGGTGCACATGCAGAAGCCTGGAAACAGCGGCATGTTAATTCCCATCACTATGCACCAAACGTGGAGGATTATGACTCAGATCTCAGGATCTCTAAGCTGATCCGTGTGATCCCTGACAGCAAACATTACTGGTTCCATCAGTATCAGCATATTTACGCCCCATTGGCCTATACGACCTATTCTCTTTTCTGGGTATTTATCAAAGACTTTGTGATCCTGTATTCGAAGGATGAATACGAAGCCCGTAAAGGATTCCGCTATCATTTGTCATTTTGGTTGCAGAAGATTTTCTATATATCTGTCATTCTTATCCTGCCCCTGCTATTTTCCCAGCAAAGGGGGTATGTTGTATTAGCAGGATTTCTGTTGATGCATCTGTCGCAGTCGCTGTTCCTGCTGTTTACCTTCTTCATGACACACCATGTAGAAGCAACCGCTTATCCGACTACCGATGAAAATGGCTACATTAATACAAGCTGGATCATGAACCAGATCAGAAGTTCCAATGATATGCACCCCTTCAGTGAAACGGCCAACTTTATCCTGGGTGGTTTTAATAACCATATCGCACATCATTTGTTTCCGCATATACACCACGTTCACTACCCTCAACTGAACAGGATTTTATATAATATCCTGCTGGTCAATCATATCACTCCTAATCAGACAAGTTACTGGGGAGGCATCCGCTCACACCTGCGGCTTTTAAAGCGAATGAGCTACCCGAACAATGCATAAACGCTCAAAAGTGGACAGTGTCAGTTTCAAATACGGACAGTAATGTAATTGTTACAATTCGTAGGTATATGAATTTCACATATTTATAGAATGGCTGTCTTTTTGAAGCAACTAAGCATCTGATAAATCCGCCCATGCTAAAGAACTATCTGAAAATCGCTTTTAGGAACATTACACGTCACAAAGCGTATAATGCCATCAATATATCCGGCCTCGCTGTAGGGATGGCCGCCAGTATTCTGATCCTTTTATGGGTACAGCATGAACGCAGTTATGACCGCTTCCATAAAAACGCCGGACAAATCTATCGTATCGTCGTAGATGCCAGTGGTTACAAAGCGGCCGTGAATTGTGCGGGTATGCCAGCCGGATTACAGGCCGAAATGCCCCAGGTGAAGAATTATGTGCGCCTGAGTCACCAGGATACACATCTCTTTGAAGCCGGTGACAATAAGTTTGAAGAAAAAAGGATTTTCTATGCAGATCCCGCTTTCCTGGAAGTATTTTCCTTCCCGCTATTAAAAGGAGATCCGAAAAGCGCCTTACAGCGTATCGACGGCGTGCTGCTCACAGAGAATATGGCAAAAAAGTATTTCGGTGAAAAGGAGGCCGTCGGACAAACCCTGAAACAAGACAATGGTAAGACCCTGACGGTTACCGGCGTACTGGCAAATGTGCCTGCCAATTCTCACCTGCAATTCGATTTTATCCTGCCGATCGCTGCCAATACCGGCAATGCGGAAGACCTGAAAACGAATACCTGGAGGAACTTCAATTTCTATAGCTACATACAACTGGATAAAAGCTTCGTGCCGACTGAAGCCGCATTGGCAAAGTTCAACAAGCAGATGAACGAAATCTTCCGTCAACATGCCGTAATGGGTATGAAAGCAGAATTTCGGCTGCAACCCATCACAGACATTCACCTGCATTCCAACTTCCAGGTTGACCTGCCTGGACACGGTAACATCCAGTACGTGCATATATTTTTCATCGTAGCCATCGTCATCCTGATTGTAGCCTGTATCAATTTTATGAACCTGGCTACCGCCAGATCTGCCCGCAGGGCAAAAGAAGTAGGATTAAGAAAAGCCATTGGCGCAGTCAGGGTACAACTGATCCGTCAGTTCATGGCAGAGTCGCTGCTGATCTCCTTCTTCTCTTTAATGGTGGCCATTGTGATGGTATGGTGTACCCTACCGCTATTCAATTTCCTGGCTGAAAAGAATTTATCATTACAACTCCTGGATATTAAACTGGTATTGACGCTGTTAGGAATCGCCCTTGCTACCGGGGTAGTATCAGGCAGTTATCCCGCATTGTTCCTGTCCGGTTTCCAGCCGGTAAAAGTGCTGAAAGGTAACCTGACTTCCTCCGGAGGGAATCTGTTCTTCCGCAACGGATTGGTAGTAACACAGTTTGTTGTTTCCATTGTACTGCTGATAGGGACTGTTGTCGTGTACCAGCAGCTGCAATACATCAAAAGCAGGAATATGGGTTTTGAGAAAGAAAACCTCTTATACATGCCTATGAATGGTGCTGTGGCCGGCAGATCGGAATTACTTGGTTCCGCATTAAAACAAAATGCACTTACAGCCGATTATACCATTACTTCGGAATTACCCATTAACCTTACGACCGGTTCCCTGAATGTACAATGGGAGGGAAGGGATCCGGAGTCGCAGGTCGTGATTCCTTCTATGGATGTAGACGAACACTTCTTTGACGTTTTTCATATGCAGATCCTGAACGGTAGAGGATTCTCGACTGCCTACCGGGCAGATTCCAGCAGCTTCGTGGTCAATGAGAAAGCAGTGCAGGTCATGGGTATGACGGTGGACAATGCAGTTGGAAAGTCCCTGTATTTTGATGGTGTGAAAGGAATGATCATCGGGGTAGTGAAGGACTTTAACTTTAAACCCATCCAGCAAAGTATTGAACCCCTGGTACTGTGCCCGAACAGATGGGGCGGTTTTGCCGTGATCAGGGCAAAGAGCGGTACTACAGAAGCAACGATAAAAGCATTGGAGAAGATCAGCCGTGAACTCAATCCTGCTTATCCCTTTACTTACAATTTCCTGGATCAGGACCTGGCGAATCTCTATCAGGGAGAACAGCAGATGGGAAATATCTTCAACTTATTTGCCGTACTGGCAGTATTTATCTCCTGTCTGGGACTGTATGGATTATCCGCTTTCCTGGCACAGCAACGGGCCCGGGAAATTGGTATCAGGAAAGTAATGGGTGCTTCTGCCTCCAACATCGTTTACCTGCTGTCAACCGGTTTCACCCGGCTGATACTGATCGCTATCGTGATTGCTATACCGCTTGCTTTACTGGCCATTGACCGCTGGCTGGAGAATTTTGCCTATCACATCGAGGTGAACTGGCTGATATTCATTTTAGGGCCATTAGCTGCGCTGATGATTGCCTGGCTGACTGTTAGCTATGAGTCTTTGAAAGCGGCGTTTACGAACCCTATAAAGAGCCTTAAAGCGGAATAAGATATTCACCTGACAGACATACTATTTTTAATCGCGGAAAAGCGGGCCTCACCACCGCTTATTTGGAAAAATAATCAGGGAGCCTGTATGAACCAACGCTGATTAGCGCCGTTCAGCCAATCCCATTGTTGTGCTCTGGCGCCGTTAGAGCCGATTACATTGGCGTCAACGTCCAGTACTTTTCCGCTGGCTTTGCTCACAATGGCAAAACTACCGCCGGTTTCAGGGCGTACGATCCATTGCTGGTTATTGCCGCTCAGCCAGTCCCATTGTTGCACGACAGCGCCGTTGTTACCGATCGTATTTGCGTCAACGTCCAGCACTTTTCCGCTGGCTACACTGGTGATACGGTAATATCCGCTGCCCAGATAATTAAATGCCCATTTCTGGTTATCGCCGTTCAGCCAATCCCATTGTTGAATGATAGCGCCATTGTTGGCAATAGAACCTGCTTCAACATCCAGTACTTTTCCGCTGGCAGCGCTGGTGATTTTGTAAATACCATCAGGAATCGGATTCGTACCGACATTGCCGCCATACAGATAGGTAAGTGCTACTACGTCATTTGCATTGAAAGGACGATTTACGCCCGTACCGATACAAGCCAGCATAAAGCTGTTAGGATCTGCTGCTGTGGGCGTACCAGGAATATGATCAGCTCCTACGCCGGCCTCGCCTTCATTACCACCAATACCGCAACTGTAAGCACGGTTGAAGTAGTCCGTGTGACGGAAACCGATCGTATGACCGATTTCATGCGCGATGATAGTCGCCATCCATCCCTGATTAGGGGTGCTGCCGATATAAGACGCATTCAGTTTGATAGGGCTTGGCGGATTACCAGCTGCATCAGGGAAACCGGCGGACTGTCCCAGTACGCCTGAACCCAGGTTTGCATTGATAATGTCGATTTCACCACCACTGGCTACACGCTGGAAAGAGATGCGCAGGCCCAGTGCGTTGTAACGCGCAATGGCTTCATCTGTAGCCGTTGTATACGCTGCAGGCAGATTGGTCACTGAAACAGTGATGACTCTGTGTCCGGAAGCAGCGATGATGTTCCAGGTTTTATACTGTTCTGATTTTGCAATGACAAGGTTTCTGCCATTGTTATTTGCTGTCAGCGATTTATCCGACAGGAAAATATCGCCTTCTACTACGTAACCGTTGTCTACGCGTCTTACGTCATTTGTACTAAAGCCCAGGGCTTTGATCTGTCCGATCACCTCATTGGTGATTCCGTTTTTTGATTGCTCACGTACCTGATCTTTCTGACAGGAGATAAGGAAAAAACCGCATACCAGTGAATATAGGAATGCCTTAAAGAGATGCTTCATGATGTAAATGTTCATTAGTGTTTGGGTTAAGATACATTTTGAGGGTGGGGTGAGGCCCGCCGCAGGGATAGATGATGTTTAGAATTAGGGTTGATAGTTTCCGGGGTGGAATTTAATAAAAGAGATGCATACCAGTTACTCCATTTTAGCTATTGATGACCTGGTATGCATTTTATTATTTATTTGTCGCAGCGGCTCTACGATACAAGTGTATTTAACAGCGTATCCACATGTTTCTTTACATGCTTCTGAAAGGCTTCCGGTGTTTGTCCGGTATGTACTTTGAAAAACCTGCTGAAATAAGGTCTGTCCCGGAAACCGAGCAACCACGCCACTTCCTTGATACTGTTTTCACTGTGTATGATCTGTCGCTTCGCTTCCAGTATCAGCCTGTCATGCAACAACTGAATACCCGTCTGATTCAGGACTTCCTTTAATACCTGGTTAAGACGTTTCGGACTGATACCCAGCTGGTTTGCATAAAACTGAATATTTCTTTCATGGATATAATGATCTTCCAGTAGCAGCAGAAACTCATAGGCCCTTTTCTGATTAATATCCAGGGTCGTGAATTCTTCCTTTTTCATCTTGGTCAGATGTAACAGAAATACCTTCAGCAAAGATTTGATCATCGGCAGATTACTGGAGTCTTCCTTATATTCCGCTTCCAGCAACTCGTATACCTTGTTCAGCCGTTCGATCATATCGGGAGAAAGTAACATCGTGGTAAATTCTCCGCTGATATTAAATATCCTGAATACGTCCAGGGCAAACTCCTTGTCTTCTTCTTCCAGCAATTCCCTTTTGAAAGAAAACAGGATACCTTTTTTGCCCGCTTTATTTAACTGATGCACGCGATAGGGAGGCATGAGGTATATCCAATGTCCCCTGACCGCCCGATCTTCCGGCACCTGGTGTAAGGGAAGTTCGTCCTGTAGCCATAATACTTCGAAAAAATCCTTCCTGGCAGGATCGTACAGATAGCTCGGCGGACAACTATCCAGGTTCCTGATATATAATAATGTTTGGTCTAATTGTAAACTGTTATCCTTTTCCAACATACGCAGCTCATTTTCATTCAGTAAGTAAAGTTACGAAGTCTGCATGGTACAATTTGCCCATTAGCTTGGATAATGAGGATAGACGGCCGGTCCCGTGTCCTGATTGTCCCATTGATTGGGCAGATAGTGTAAAAGGAACAGGCTGCCGGCAGACTAACTTTGTGTCAGAAAAAGAGCAGACATGTTTTCATTTGATCAACACACATTATCCGAAGCACTAAGCGCAGACCTGCCGATGATCCTGGAGGAGCATCAGCAATTGTTGCAGAAGGTTTCGGTGAAAGAGATAGCGGCATTGGCATTGCTGATGCAGGAGGCGAAACGCATATTCATAACAGGCGCAGGCAGAACAGGATTAATGATGAAAGCAGCCGCCATGCGGTTCATGCATATGGGATTCACAGTACATGTGGTAGGAGAGACGACAACACCCGCTATCCTGAAAGGCGATCTCTTACTGGCAGCTTCCGGTTCCGGTACCACCAGTTCGATTGTCAAAGCAGCAGAAAAAGCACATGCCGCCGGCGCGGCTGTTGCTGCATTATCAACCACTACACAATCTCCGCTGGCCGCGCTGGCACAATTCGTATTGCTGATACCAGCAGCACAAAAGCAGGATTTCAACGGAACAATATCCAGGCAATACGCAGGTAGTCTTTTCGAACAAAGCATCCTGCTGATCGCAGACGCCTTGTTTCAGACAATATGGAAACTAAGCGATGCCGCACCGGAAGAGGTCTGGAAGCGACATGCGAATATGGAATAAGTAACTATTTAAAACAACATATATGGCAAAATTACAGGTAGCAATTGATTTGCTGACTACAGAAGAAGCATTGGCACTGGCGGGTAAAGTAGCTCCTTATGTCGATATTATTGAATTAGGTACACCACTGATCAAGAACATGGGTGTAAGCGTTATCACAGCTATGAAGAGCGCACATCCGGATAAAATTGTATTTGCGGATCTGAAAACAGCGGATGCCGGAGAACTGGAAGCTGATATCGCTTTTAAAGCAGGTGCTGACCTGGTAACCGTATTAGGCGTTGCAGGTAATGCGACCATCGTAGGGGCGGTAAAAGCAGCAAAAGCACATGGTAAAGGCGTGGTAGTAGATACCATCGGTGCACCAGACAGAGTAGCGCGTGCAAAAGAAGTAGCGGCACTGGGTGTTGAATTTGTAGAACTGCACGCAGGACTGGACGAACAGTGGACGCCAGGTTACTCCATCCAGGTACTGATCGACGAAGCAGCAACCGCAGAAACACCGGTTTCAATAGCAGGGGGCGTGAATCTGCAGAACGTACAGGCAGTAATAAAAGCAGGTGCAAAGGTAGCAGTAGCCGGAGCGGCTATTTATGCAGCGCAGGATCCAGCTGCAGCAGCAAAAGCATTGCGTGAGGCAATAGATGCAGCCAATTAAGAATTAGGAATTAAGAATTAAGAATTAAGAATTAAGAATTAAGAATTAAGAATTAAGAATTAAGAATTAAGAATTAAGAATTAAGAATTAAGAATTAAGAATTAAGAATTAAGAATTAAGAATTAAGAATTAAGAATTAAGAATTAAGAATTAAGAATTAAGAATTAAGAATTAAGAATTAAGAATTTTATTGTCGGTCAGGTATATTATATAACTACGCAGTCAAATGTCAGACATAACATCTCGTAAGGCTAACTAATTCTTAATTCTTAATTCATAATTCTTAATTAATTAAAAAGGGCCGACGTATTGAAACGTCAGCCCTTTCTTATAAATGAAGTTCCTTTAGCTTTGTAAGACTATTTCTTCGCCGCTTTCAGCGTGAAACCAATTTCTACATCTTTGCTGATCGCCCAGTTTTCAGGACTACCTTCAGTTTTGTAGTTGATACCCCATGCAGTTCTGTCTATCACGAATTTCGCGTTAGCAGTAACGTCATTTTCGCCTACAACGATCTGTGCAGGGAAAGTGATGTTCAGGGTGCTGTCTTTCAGGGTCAGGTTACCGCTGATCAGGTTAGTCGCGCCAGGCAGCAGGCTTTTTTCTTTGGTGCTGTCGTACGCAGTAACACTGGTGATAACGAATTTAGCCATCGGATGGTTAGCTGCATCGAAGAAATCCGGGCTCTTCAGATGGCCATCCAGGTCAGTTGACTTTTTGTCTTTCTCTGTAACAGACGCAGGGTCAGTTGTCAGGGAGTTCAGGTTTACGTCGAAATTACCACTGCTGATAGTGCCGTTTTCTACGTTCAGGGTACCGTCAACAACTTTAATAGTGCCAAAGCGTGGTGCAAATCCACCTTTGTGAGTAGCGCGCCATTGAACAGAAGTTGCTGTTGTGTCAATCGCATAAGCTACGCCGGTGGTCGCAGCTGCTTCTTTCTTTTCCTCGGTTTTTGCCTGATCGCTGGAGGCTCCACCACAAGCTGCCAGTGTCAGCAGCAGGATAAAAGCAGGTACTGTTTGCTTCATACTTTTTTAATTTAAATTTTAATTTATGTGTTACAACAACGAAAATATAGAATTGCATTTAATCGGCAATGCCGGATCCGGAAAAAGATATAAAAACCGATAAAGCAGGCAAGTAATCGCTTGGTTTATACCACCTGCTGCTTTCTCAGATGATAGCCTTCCGAAGGCTTTGCAGGGCTATACAGCAAGCAATGTTGCCAAGCGTCTTATTGGTTAAAACCGGTAAATGCCGATAAAACAGGCAGATAATAGCCATGTTTACACCAATATGCCGCTTTTTCCAGGGTTTCACTCCGGCCGCGCTTTGCAATGCTATCGAGAGCGGGGAATCTAATCCGGCGTCTTATTAGTTAAAATTCAAACTACCAATAATGACAGACAAATAATAACCGTGTTTACACTAATATCCTGCTTTTATCCGGTTCTTTACCCCGGCTGAGCTTTGCAATGTTATCCAGGGTCGTGGCCGCAATCTCGTCCAGTGCCTCATTGGTAAAAAATGCCTGATGACCGGTGACCAGCACATTGGGAAAACTCATCAGCCGTTGTATCGTATCATCTTCAATAATACTGCCCGAAAGGTCCTTGAAAAACAGCTTTTCCTCCTGCTCATATACATCAATACCCAGATAGGCGATATGGCCTGTTTTAAGGGCATTAATAGCATCATTCGTATTGATCAGGGCTCCCCGGCTGGTATTGATGATGGTTACACCTGATTTCATGCCCTGTAAGCTTTGCTCATTGATCAGATAGCGGCTTTCCGGCGTCAGCGGACAATGCAGCGACAGAATATCCGCATGGCGTAATAATGTCTCAAAGTCGCTATATACCACACCCGCCGCTTCCAGGGTTTCATCCCGCACGATGTCGTAAGCCAGTACCTTACATCCGAATCCCAGCATGATCTTACAGAATGCCTTACCAATCTTGCCCGTACCAATCACACTGACAGTTTTGCCATGAAGATTGAATCCTAACAATCCATTTAGTGAAAAGTTCTGTTCCCTTACCCGATTATAGGCTTTATGCGTTTTACGGTTGAGCGTCAGCAACATGGCAACCGCATGTTCGGCAACAGCTTCCGGTGAATAGGCCGGTACCCGGCATACCCTGATACCATGTGCCCGTGCCGCTTCCAGATCCACATTATTAAATCCTGCACAGCGGAGCGCAATCACTTTGACTCCTTTGCCGGCCAATACCCTGATCACTTCTTCGGTAAGACGGTCATTGACAAATACGCATACGGCAAAAGTGCCTTCGTCTACCGCATTGACGATATGTGGTCCCAGATGTGTCTCCAGGAATTCAAGTTGTAGCTGGTGGCTGCTGTTATGGGTATTGAAGAAAGTTTTATCATAAGGTTTGGTGGAAAAGAATATAGTCTTCATGGTATCTTAAAGATACATGATACCTGCAAAAAAGGGCCCGCCGCAGGTTAAAATTTGGTCATATTATTGGGGAAGGGCTACTACTTGTTCCAATAGTGTTTCCGGCAGATGGCCGGCGCCCCAGTTCTCCATCGCATTGATGACAGGCATCAGGGATTCACCCTTCTCTGTAAGATAGTATTCCACTTTGGGTGGTACTTCGGCATATACGACACGCCTGATGATCCCATGCTCTTCCAGTTCCTTCAACTGTTGCGTAAGCACCCGCCGGGTAGCAGCAGGATTATACCGTTGCAGTTCTCCGGGTCTTCTGATCCCCCTGGATATGTTAAAGATCAGACAAGGTTTCCATTTGCCGCCAATGATCTCCATAATGACAGCCATCCCACAATTCAGGTCTAAAGGAATTTTTCGCTCGTACATCTTCACAGCATTTGCTTGCAAAATTACAGCTTGTTACTTAAATGTACATATGTGATAAAATTATCCCTATATGATAATACAGTACGTACTTGTCCTGTTGTGTAGTTCTGCTCAATTTTGTCATCGAAATCAATCCTGATTCATGCCGGCAATAATAGAAGATGGATGAACAAAAGAACAATTAAAAGTGATAAAGATGAAGAAATTAGGATCGTTATTGTATGCCTGCCTGTTACTGAGCATCCCTTTTTCCGGGGTGACGGCGCAGGACAAGGCCAGCCATAAATTAGCACAACCAGGGTATTACCGGATGAAACTCGGCGACCTGGAGATCACCGCCCTTTCAGACGGTACCGTTCCCCTGGCAGCAGATCAGTTACTGATGAATACCAGGCCCGGACAGATCGACTCCCTCTTACAATACAATTTTCAGGCGCTTCCCCTGGAAGCATCTGTCAATGCTTATATCATCAATACAGGAAAGGAACTGATCATGGTAGACGCGGGTACGGCTGAGTTATACGGACCTACACTGGGACATCTGCCGGAAAGTATCCGGGCAGCAGGATATAAACCCGAGGATATCCGTAAGATCCTGATCACCCATATCCATACTGATCATACAGGTGGTTTGATGGAAGGAAATAGGATGGTATTCCCTAATGCAACCGTTTATATCAGTCGCCCGGAAGTGGACTTCTGGTTCAGCGATGAACAGATGCAGAAAGCGCCCGCTGATAAAAAGAAATATTTTATCGAAGGACGTACAAAAGTCGGCCCCTATCTGAAGGCCGGTAAAGTGAAAATGTTTGACTATGGCGGCGAACTATTACCCGGCATCACCCCGGTTGCTACACCAGGACATACGCCAGGACATACTTTTTATGCCGTGGAAAGCAAAGGAGAGAAAATCCTTTTCTGGGGAGATATCATGCACGTCGCACCGGTACAGTTTGCAGACCCTGCTGTCACCATCCGCTTTGACATCGATCCGGCAGCAGCTGCGGCTGCCAGGATAAAAGCCTTCAAAGAAGCGGCACAAGGCAAATACTGGATCGCGGTCGATCATATTTCTTTCCCTGGTATCGGACACCTGAGACAGAAAGAAACCGGTTTTGAATGGATCCCCGTAAACTACAGCACTTATGGCAGCGGACAATAAACAGATCGCTCAGGTCAGCAAGAACGGTATTATCAGCCTCCTTTTATTGCTCCTGGGATATGGGGTAATGGCACAATCTGCCCCTACCGATGATTCTATGCTGCTCCGCAGGATCTACGACGAATCTTTGCTGCATAGCGAAGCATATCATAACCTGCAGGAGCTGACCACCACAATAGGTGAGCGACTGACGGGCACACCCCAGGCTACACAGACGATAGAATGGGGGAGGACCCTGTTAAAGAAAGCGGGTGCCGATAGCGTATACCTCCAAAAGGTATGGGTACCCCGCTGGAACAGGGGAAAGATCGCTTCAGCGTCCGTCCCCTATAAGGACAATACGATGCAACTGAACATCTGCGCATTGGGAGGTTCCATTGGTACCAACGGCCGCCTCACAGCGCCCGTCATTGAGATCAGGTCCTGGCGGCAACTTGACTCATTACCTGCGAAGGATGTCAGGGGAAAGATCGTCTTCTTTAACCGGCCCATGGATCCTCGTATTATAGAACCTTTTACGGCCTACCTGGAAGCTGTCGACCAACGGAACACCGGGGCCGTTGCTGCCGCCAGAAAAGGGGCGATTGCCACGATTGTACGCTCATTGACACTGTCAAAGGATGATCTGCCACATACAGGGGCTGTCTCCTATGATAGTAGTGTAGCCATGATACCCGCGGCAGCGGTAAGTACCAATGGTGCTGACTGGCTGAGTAAAGCCCTGATACAGAAGCCGGAACTCCGGCTCTCCCTGGAACTGGACTGTCAACGTTTAACAGACGTGGCATCCGCCAATGTCATCGCAGAAATAAAAGGTACCGTAGCGCCTAATGAGGTTGTTACGATCGGCGCACATATTGACTCCTGGGATCTGTCGGAGAGTGCCAGTGACGATGGCGCCGGACTGGTACAGGTCATAGACGCCTTACGCATCCTAAGAACAGTGTTACCACATCCGGCAAGAACGATCAGGATCATCCTGTATATCAACGAAGAAAATGGGAATCGCGGTGGATTGCAATATGCCGCATGGGCAAGACAATCCCGTGAACAACACCTGGCCGTATTTGAAACAGATGCTGGCGGATTCTTTCCCCATGGCTTTCGGATCGATGCAGCTCCTGAGATCATGGCTATATTCAAAAACCGGAGTACGTTATTCAGACCCTATAAAGCAGACGGCCTGACCCCGCAACATCGTGGGGTAGACATAGGTCCGATGAAGGGAATTGCAAAAGCAGTCATTAGTCTGGATTGTGATGATCAGCGTTTATTTGATATTCATCATTCTGCTGCAGATACCTTCGATAAGGTCAGTAAACGTGAACTGGAGCTGGGTGCCGCTGCTTTAGCTGGTATGGCCGCTCTGACGAGCGAGCACGGATTAGATGTACCAGCGCCTTTCAGCAATATACGGTCCGCCAGGCAGACATTTTTTGTTGCAGGACAGATAGGAATCAATGAAGGGAGAGGAAAAAAGACAAGCTTCAAAGAGGAAACAACACAGGCATTGACCAATGTACAACAGGCATTAGCATCCGCAGGATTGACATTAGGTGACGTAGTAAACGTGACAGTTTACCTCAGGGAAATTAAACAGCTGAATGATTTTAATGAAGTTTACCGCACATTCTTTTCTGCTCCCTATCCTGCCCGTACCCTGGTACAGGTAGATAAACTGGTGAAGGATGCCGCTGTAGAGATTTCAGTGGTGGCTGGGAACTAACAGATATTTCAGATAACAGTATTGACAACTTCGTAACTGATTGCGCTGCTATGAATCGCAAAATCAGAGTGCTCATATTCCCTTTCTCCGTTCTCCTGTTGAATACCTCGCCTCAAGTAATTTGGTTATGTATGTCCTTGATTCGGTTATCTGTGAATAATAACGAAGCTGGAATTTTGAGCTATCATTCTTTAATCGTTATTCACATGGAAAATAAGATAGAAAAGTCAACGAACGAACAGCTTGTGGCCCTTGTTACCGGGGCCAACCAGGGAGTAGGTTTCCAGATTGCCAAAGAATTGTCAGCGAATGGCTATTATGTATACCTCGGGTCGCGTAACCTGAGCAACGGAGAAAAGGCAGCTGCTGAAATTGGCGGCGCTACCTATGCTATCGAGTTGGACGTTACGAAGCAGGCGACCATTAATGCGGCAGTAGAACGTATCATGAAAGAACAGGGGCGCCTGGATCTGCTGGTGAACAATGCAGGTATCGCACATGCCGGAACAACTGCGCGTACGCCGGAAGAAATGGTAGCGAAAAGCCGGCCCAGCACAGTGTCAATTGACGAGGTGCGAACCGTCTGGGATACCAATGTATTCGCCGTTATTGCCGTTACCCAGGCAGCCATACCCTTACTGCGGAAATCAAAGGCCGGCCGTATCGTGAATGTATCCAGCGGATTAGGTTCCCTCACCTGGATCTCAGATCCTACATGTTGGGCCAGAGAGCATTTTGGTATCGTCTATGCGGCTTCCAAAACAGCCCTCAATGCGGTTACCCTTGCCTTTGCCATGGAGCTTGAAAAAGAGAATATCAAGGTGAATGCAACAAGTCCGGGTTATACAGCGACCGCTTTGAATAATTTCCAGGGTACCGATAGTCTGGAAGTAGGCTCCCGGGAACCAGTGCGTGTAGCATTGGAGACGGATGGCCCAACCGGAGGTTTTACCGGTCCGGACGGCCCCTTACCCTGGTAACTAAACATTGAAACCAATTATCTGTTTTATGACCGGTGATAGACAGAGTCACCGGTCATACTTATTATCTTTAGATATGAAAAGTGAAACACCGAAGACGCAAGGATTAGACTCCATACCGGAAATACACCGGGTATTAGGCCTTCCGGGACCTATTCATCCGCTGATTACCATATTGGACCTGACAGACGGCCAACTCGATTTATGCAAGCTGCCCCAGAGTCGTGTGCTGCATTTCTACAAGATCTCTTTTGTGACCAAACTGGGCGGAAAGGTGAAGTATGGTCAGGGCTACTACGACTTTAATGAAGGCAGTTTATTGTTCGCCTCACCTAACCAGGTCATAGGCGGTATAGAAGCGGATGAAGACATTATGGGTTATTCATTGCTCATTCATCCGGATTTCCTGCAAGGTTATTCATTGGCCAATAAGATCAAAAAATATAATTTCTTTTCTTATTCTTCCAATGAGGCATTGCATCTGTCAGAGCAGGAGAGAGCCACTATGCTCGCCATTTATACGATCATTCGTGAAGAACTGAATAGCAGGATCGATGACTTCAGTCATGAAGTAATCATTGCACAAATCGAACTGCTGCTGAGTTATGCAAAGCGTTTTTACAAACGTCAGTTCCTGACCCGGCAGTCGGCTACTAGTGATCTGCTGCAACAATTCGAACAACTGTTGAATAATTACTTCGAAGAAGAAAAACCGGTCAGCCTCGGTGTGCCCACCGTTCAATATCTCGCAGATCAGTTGAACTATACTGCTAATTATTTAAGTGACATGTTACGTTCACTTACCGGCCTCAATGCGCAACAGCATATCCATCAGAATCTCATAGAGCGGTCAAAAGAGATGTTGTCTACGACGAATATGAACGTCAGTGAAGTAGCGTATCTGTTAGGCTTTGAGCATCCGCAGTCTTTCAGCCGCCTGTTCAAGAGCAAAACAAATGTCTCTCCTGCGGAATTCAGGTCGGCGTTTAATTAATGCGCATATTCTCGATAAAAGTTCTCCTGGAAAGACTAAAATCCTCAACAATAAAAGGTAGGGGAGAATACCTTTTATATCCCAATGCTATCCAATATTTGCTTATCTCTACAAAGTTTTCCTGGCAGAATTTGAACCCGCACACCATCAAAGCAAGGTGGCTTTAAATCCCTTTTGTATACCAATTTCATCGCAGGAGAATAAAGTAAAGCGTACCGGATACAACTTTAGAACCGGTTTATTAATTATCTATCTATCTGTGATTCAGCGCTTATTGGTGATAGTAAGTCATCAGGTTCTGAACAGCTAGCTATTTTTGATCTATTAAGGTCACGTAGAAGGTTTATCAGCATACGCATAGACAGCTAAGGACAGTTGAACAGTATTTTATGATTACTTTTTGAGTGATAAATAAAATTTCAGTTATGAACGGCGATGACCGTTAGTTCACGTTTAACCATTAACCCCTTAAAAATCAATAACCTATGAAGTACGCGACAATGATCATATCATTGCTAATCTGTATGTTGTCCACCAATGCCCAGGTGACACTCTACAGTGACATTAATTATGGAGGCGCCGCTGTCTCATTCCCCGTTGGAAACTATCGTCTCGCAGATATGAATGCGGCAGGATTCCCGGATGATGCCGTTTCCTCTTTTTCAATACCCGCAGGGTATCAGATTACCTTTTTTGCAGATGATAATTTTACCGGTAAAAGCTTTAGTGTTACAACTTCTTCAACATGGATCGGTGCAGAATGGAATGACCAGGTGACCTCTTTTATTGTCAGCATCATTCCTCCCGGCCAGGGAACCGCTAACTGGATCTGGACTCCCAATGCAGGTCCGGCAAACACCTGGGTAGCCTTCCGAAAAAAAATTACACTGTCTTCCAGACCTGCTACGGCACTCACTAAGATTGCTGCGGAGAATAAGTACTGGCTGTATATGAATAATCAGCTGGTGGTAAAAGATGGAGGACTCTCTTTGCGCCCTGATCTGGTGAATACCTATTATGATGAAGTAGATATTGCCCCCTATCTGCAAGCGGGTGAAAATACGATTGCCATACTGGTGTGGTATAAAGGTGGACAGAATGGTTATTCAGAGAGGGCTGTCGGCAATGGCGGTTTATTATTCGATGCTGGTTCCGTGGTAGTGTCAGATGATACCTGGAAGTGCACTGTTCACCCTTCTTTTGCCGCTACAACCCAGTTAATTCTGAACGGACAAGATTACAAATGGATCGCATTCCCGGTTTCCTACAATGCTGCAAATGAACCTGCCGGCTGGAACAGCGTAGGTTTTAACGATGCATCCTGGTCAGCGGCAGTAAAGAAAGGCGTTCCGCCAATTGGTCCGTGGAATTCGCTCGTACCGCGGGGTATTCCATTCTGGAAAGAAGCTGGCTTAAGCAATTATCAGAATACAATACCTACATCTATTACAGCAAATACGACCATCACTGGAACTGTTGGTACCAACATTCAATTACGTCCTTATTTGCGCGTCAATGCGCCCGCAGGCGTGAAGGTTAAGATCATTGTAAACAGGCATTACTGGCAGGAGTATATTACCAAAGCCGGTGAGCAGGAATTTGAGTGTCTGGCCTGGCAAAATTCGAGTAATCATACCGTCACCTATGAGTTTACCAATGTAACTGGTACGATACAGATACTGGATCTGAAATACCGGGAGACCAGTTACAATGCAGACATCATTGGCCAGTTTAATTCTTCTGATGTAGCGTTGAACACTTTATGGACAAAATCTAAAAACACCTCGAGGGTATGTATGAGGGATCAGTACTATGATTGTCCCGACCGCGAACGTGGCCAGTGGTGGGGAGATGTATCTGAACAGATTCTTTACTCATGCTACTTATACGATACCAGTGTAAATAAACTGACGCGTAAAGCTTTCCGGGAACTGATGAGTACACAAAAGGCAAATGGCTCCCTTTACACGACAGCACCAGGTACCAGCTTTCATCTGCCTGATCAGAACCTTGCGGCAGTGGCTATGATCTGGAAATACTATATGTATAGCGGAGACAGGGCGTTGTTACAGGAAATCTATCCACAGTTAAAGAAATACATTCAGTTTTGTGTCAACTGTTCTAATGCAGATGGTATGCTCCTTTTACAAAGTGATGCATGGAACTGGATCGACTGGGGTACTAATATAGGGGCTTTACCAGTGGGTAGTGCCAACACTGTATTCAACGCACTTTATATTTCCGTTCTGGAGACTGCCATTAATACGGCAGGTCTTTTAGGTCAGACTACTGATGTAACGTATTATCAGAGTTTGCAGACAAAAGTGAAGAATAACTTTAATAATTATTTCTGGAAAGATGCATTACGTGCCTATGTATCCGGTAATGTGTCTTCCGCTGTAGTAGACGACAGAAGTAATGCCTGGGCTTTATTGACCGGTCTAGCCAATGATCAGCAGAAAGCAGGTGCATTAAGTGTCTTAAGAAGCAGAAATGATGCAGGTCCTTACCAGGAGATGTATATCGAAGAAGCACTTTTCAGGTATGATCCAACTGCTGCAATTACACGTATGAAGAATCGTTTTACGCCGATGATTAACAGCTGGTCATCTACCCTGTGGGAAGATTTTACAGAGGCCAATAGTAATGCAGGATATTCCAGCAATAATCATGCATGGTCAGCGGGGCCGTTGTACGTAATGAGTGCTTATATGTTGGGCATTCGTCCAACACAGCCCGCTTATGCGGAGTTTATATTTGCACCACAGCCCGGAGGTGTTACACAGTATTCCGGCCTGATACCAAGTGTTAAAGGGAATATCTCCGCCAGCTTTTCTCTCGGTAGCAACAGCTTCACACAAAGCCTGATTGCACCTTCAGGTACGACTGCCATCGTTAGTGTGCCAAAGGATATCTTCTCTACGCTTGTTGCTGAGATTCAGGTTGGTGGTGTTACTGTATGGAAAAATGGTACTTTTTCAGGTGGTGTGAATGGTGTTACATTCTTCCGGCAGGATGACAAATCGGTGCAATTTAAAGTGACACCAGGAAGCTGGCAATTCACTGCGCGGCCATTCACAAGTACAGACCCGGTGATCACTTATATGGATTGCAATTATAGCGGAAATGCTGTTAGTCTGCCTGTTGGTAACTATACACTGGCACAGATGCAGGCAAGAGGTATCACTGATGACGCTGTTTCTTCATTGGTAGTAGCGGAAGGTTATAAGGTAATACTATATGCGGATGATAATTTTACAGGTCAGACGGAAACGCTGACTGCTAATAATAACTGTATTACCTGGTCAGCGCTACATGATAGAACGACATCTATACGGGTATTGACGAACGGTGTAACCAACCTGTCGGGTACGTATTTTATACGTAACAGAGCCAGTGGATTACAGATGGATGTAAATGGTGCTTCTACTGCCGATGGCGCCAGTGTTATTCATTCTGAATACAATGGTAACGCTAACCAACAATTTGTATTTACGCATCTTGGTGATGGGAATTACAAGATCCTTGCAAAACACAGCGGTAAATCGCTGGACGTAAATACCGCTTCTCTTTTGAATGGTACTAATGTAATTCAATATCCCTACCATGATCCGGTGGAGCCTCAACAGAACTTTATCATCGTCGCGACCGATGATGGATACTATAAAATCATTGCCAGACATAGTGGGAAAGTATTGCAGGTGAATGGTGTTTCAGGTGGAGGACAGGTGCATCAATGGTCAAATACAGGACAAGTGAATGGACAGTGGACTTTTACTGCGGGGACGGCGTCAGCCAGTACAGAAAATACCTCCGCTCTTGCATTAGATCCTAACCCTGTCGCAAACATGATAACAGTGAAAGTGACCAGTAAAAAAGAAGAGAAACTTTATATGCGTATTTATAATGCAACTGGTATGCTGGTAAGTCCTGCACAGAAAATTTATAGTGGTCAGCAGTTCAACTTGTCTGCGCTGCCTGCCGGTGTCTATATTGTAAGTGTTACTATCGGAAATAAAGTTGTCAGTAAGACGATAGTGAAGCAATAGCTATTCTGATAAAACTTATTCTCCGTTCCACAACAAAAACGCCTTCAGACGCAAATCTGAAGGCGTTTTTTCATTGTTCTGTCAACTCCGTAGGAGTCATCCCATATTGTTTCTTAAATGCAAAAGAAAAATGAGATAGATTCTCAAATCCCACTTCAAGATATATATCTGAAGGACGTTGTTTCTTTTTTAAAATAAGATAATGAGCTTGTTCCAAACGTTTTTTCTGCAACCATTTTTCAGGAGTTGTATCGAATATCTTTGTAAAATCTCTTTTAAAAGTAGAGAGACTCCGCCCGGTAAGTTTACCAAAGGATAGCAGCGGGATATTATACTTATAATTATGACTCATATACGTCTCCAGATCTATCTTATGCGGTTCCTGAAAATCAAACAGGAAATGCTGGAATATATCTCCTGTTTGTAACAATAGCTCAATTGCTTCCTGCGTTTTAGGCGCCGCTATCTTTTCGGTAATTTTTTCGGTTCATTAAGATATGGCAATAATGAGTCAAAGAACCCCTTTAAAAATACATTCCCCGTCAGGTCTATTAAAGCTTTATCTTTATACAAACCTTGTTTGGGTATATTATTTTCTGCTGCATATTTGTGTAAAGTATTTTGGTCTATGAATATGCATATTAATGAAGGTGCTTCTCCATTTTGATCAGCTTTTTGAATAACTGATTTCTGCGCATCAGACATATGGCATCTTTATTCATCACAAATGTCCCCTCATTGGTGAAATAATACGATTCCCCTGAAAGCATGATCCCTAAAGCATGTTCGGGAAAGTAATGTTCGCTGCTTTGTACCTTTTGATATCCACATGCATACAGAAGATTATGTTGAAGAATATTATTATCCATGTTTTCTTATTTTATCTGGCTCAACAAGGGTTGGGTTTATTTGTACAACCAATCTAAAGTGGAAAAGCCTTCAGAGTATATCTGAATGCTTTCATTCCCTGTGGGGAACGTGGTTAAAATAATTTGAATGGATAGTGTATGATTATTTACAATAAGACATGGCGAAAATGGCAACCTTAGTGATTATATTTTCGTTCATTTTATGCTTCTTTTTCAGTGATTCATAAAATTGAGTATCTAATTGTTTGATCATAGCCATATGCTTATCCCCATAATCAGGATATTTTGCATCAGCTTTATGAATGTTGTCAAGCTCGACCTTTTTTAGTGTATCAGCAAACGTACATAATTCTAAACCTCTTTCCTGAAGATATGATTTAAGTTTCTCTAGTTCGATTTCATCGTTAGTTTTCGAACTATCATTCTGACCATTTAGTGCAGTTATCTTGAAATCATTAAAACTAATCCTGGGTTCTGAATCATATGGTCCTTTAGTTAACATGGCTATCCATTCAGCCCTATCTTTAAATGCGTTTTGGGATGTGTATAAATAGACGCCAATAACAGTTGGAGCGTCATGTTGTTTGAAAATATTTTTATCCCGATTAAGGTTATAGATTTCTAAGACGATCTTTTCCAAGGCGACTTTTGTATAGATACTATCTTTATAAACCGCATATTCCAAAAGTTGAGCCTTGCCACTTGTCTCATATTTTTCTTCACTCAAAATATCGTAGTTGTTGCTGGTAGGTGACTTCGTCTTTTCGTCTGTTGGGGCGTTAGGACTTGAACAACTAAAGATAACCAGCGTTAATAATGTGAGTCCGATAATGTAAGATAATCTGTTGAACATTCAATAGCATTTAGATGGTGGGGTAAGATGCAAAAGCGCGTAAAATTATGACTTTACTCTGCGCAAACTTTAAAACTTTAGAGTTTTTCTAGTTCTACATTTGTAAGGACTTTTATAAAGTATATTTCGACATTTTGCGGACGCCATTCGTAAGATTTTATTTATCTGATTCACATGGTGTTAGGATTTTGCGTTTTTTTGTATGTTTTCAGGCATCTTCAAAATTCGATTAAAATTCTCAAATGAACCATGATTGCGAAAGTCGAATCCTAGTCAAAGAATTTTATTTAATAACTGCTTGAATGATTTCATGTAGTTTTATAAGACTGTTTGAATTGTTGGTGATAAGGACATCCACGGGATATCCGTCAAGGTCGCATTCACTTGAATGCATTTCGTTTTGTGTAGAAAAGAGTTGACCCCTTGACCTAAGTCGATCATATCGCGAATTTTGTTCGCATTCGATCCTCCAGATAGAGAAACCATTCCGCTTTGCATATTCGTAGTCTTCGATATATCTTAGGCTGTCAATAACAATATGACTCGTGTTATTGTCAATCTCTCTTAACGCAGCTTTTAACCATACTCCTCTCTCGATATTGTTAAATGAATCATCGATTTTTTGGAGTATATCTTTTGATTCTGATGCAAAATATTGAATTGCCAATTTTCTAACAAGAGCGCCCGTATGGCAAATGCGCAGATTGTAGTTTTTTGCTAGGAATTTGGCTATTTCAGTTTTACCCGACCCAGACTTACCTGACAATGCAATTTTTATTTGATCACTATTCATGCAGAAGATGTTTTAATATTTGAATATCCACATTTCTATAGGAACTTACACTTTCTATCAACCTTCGTGAAAGTTCCCTGTAGTAAGGTTCTAATTCAGGGAAATATTGTTTGAATTGCCCGGAGTATCTTAGGGTAAAATGTATGTGGGCGTCTTCCATAGCTCCGTTTTTCTTCTGAATGACATAGATCAACGGATGAATTTTATCAAGTGCCTTCAAAAAAAGAGCCTCGGACGTACTCAGGTCTAAGATCTGCCTGAATAGTAATTCGTGATAAGATCTTTCAGGAATGCTCAACATCGATAGATATTCTAGCAAGGCATTTTCTTCTGCATTGGCCTTTTGTTGCCTCTTTATTGGATCAAAAGCATGAGTATCTAAGCCATCTCCATAGCGTCCTAACGGGTCAAAATCCCCTGTTATAATTTCTAGTTTGTCATGAAGAATTGCCAATGTTACACAGAGCTGCAAATCCAGTTTTGGATATTTCGGAGCTAAGATCAGACAAATATCCGCCAAATGCCAGGAATGTTCGCTGACGCTTTCAGTTCGCCTACACGTAGTTCCCACTGAATTTAGGCCGTCTATGGCTATCGATTTTTCATGATTTTCTGTTTCCCTTTCCCAAAAACGTTGTTTGGTGAATCTATATATATTAGATAGGTTCGAAGACCAGAAGATATTATCTATATCGTTTTTTATAGAATTCTTTGGATTTTCCATACAAATTATTTCTATTAATTAAACATCAATAAAAAAGGTTTTTGATCAAGGCGAAAGAAAAACCATTTTTCTCCAGCTGTTTTAGGCGAGAGGCGAGATCGTAAAAGAGGTCTACAGATTCTAACTCCTTTGCATGGAGTACTATCCCTATCAAATCCTTAGTACTTTTATTGATGTCGTTTATTATATCTTGGGGGGGGCGTTGAAGCCTGAAGCCATCAATCTTTCTGCTCGTATCAATGTCAAATAATATCGTACGGACTTCTGGGCTATAACCCAATAATGAAAGTGACATTGGGGATGCTAACAGGATATTTATGCCTACCAACTTTAATGCCTGCAAGGTAGTTTGGCTTTGAGCTTCCCAGGGTGCTGTGAATGCCATAGTCAAATAATCCCCAAAGTATTTTCTTAATATCAGATTGCCCGAAAGAATATCATTATATTCTTCGGCTAAAGACCTGGAAAAACCGAACTCAAATTTCTTTTGTTGGCCAGTTCTGTGATAGCTGACATGCTTATATCCGTGCTGTACGATTTCAGCATATTCGGGATATTCAGAAACCATTTTTTTTATATGTTCAGCCCTCTCATACGTTAACCAATCTGGTACAACTTGATATGAAACTGGGATTTTTAAGGTTAAGAAACTATTCATAACCATATATGATTGCCAATCATTGCCGCCAACGTCATCCAGCCTAATAATTATTTTTTTCATAAAACCTGAGAGTCCCTTTATTTATAAAATTGATTAGTCCCTTGATTAAATGTTCATACCACGTTAATTTTATCGTTTCGGTATTGGTGAGGGAAAATTTTGTCAGATCGGGGTATCGTTTTTGCAATAGGATTTGGTATTTAGGAGTCTTTACGCTTAGAATAGCTAACCTCTTAAATGAATTGTCGTGATCGTGGGAGATAATCATATTGGGATTATAAATGATAGCATGGCCACGTTTCAACATTCGGAATGCAAGTTCTTTATCGTATTGGATTATATAATTGATGTCAAATCCGCCTAGATTTTCAAATAGTTCTCTGCTCATAGCGCAGTTGCCGGCTGAAAGATGTGTAGACAAATGTTTTACATTTCCCAAGTTTCCTAAATGAAAAAAGTTGTTGATCTCTTTTGAATACTCATCCGATGTAAAAATTTTATGGCGGTGGTCATATGTTTTTTGTCTCATAAGGGGCAGTACCGAAGAAAATAGAGACTGACTTCTCAGAGAATTTAGTTTCCCGCACCATATAATCTTACCAACCTGTGCCAAAGTCGTTGAATTGTTATCAAATTCGTTAAGCAGACAATCAATCCAAGAGGAATCAATATAACTATCGTCATCAAGAAAAGCGATATAGTCATCAGTTATATGGCTGGCTCCATAATTCCTTTTGTAGATAGAACTCTTCCCATCAACTTTCAGAAAATTTAATTTGTTGGAAAATGTCTGACTGAAGTGTGCCATTGGAACATCTGTAGAATAGTTATAGACAACAATAACTTTTGTCAATCTGACAGTATCTTGTTCCGCGATACATCTTAGACATTTTTCCAGAAAATTTCTTCTATTTAATGTGGGAATAACTATTGAGATTGTCGTTGTAGTCACGATTGAAGCTTTTTTTCAAATATAATTTTCAGCTCATCCAATCCGTCACGGTCATGATAAAGTAGGGAAGATCCTTTTATATTTTCGCGGTATACCTCGATATTCTCCAAAAATAGGCGTACAGATTCGCTGTTGATGTCAGTGGCTTTTATGCCAAAACCGTTTTTGTCTATAACATTTGCGCAACATTGTTGGTCATAGGTATCAAACGGAATGATATAGCAAGGGATATTCAGGTACATTAATTCAGAAATCAATGTATGTCCAGCATTGCAGATAGCTGCTGATGCAATTGACAGCGCTTGTTCGAAATTGCTCGCATTGTATTTTGAAAAAGAAACATTTGAAGACTTTCTTTCTTCTAGTTTATTGTTGAAGATTAAAAATTGAAACTGGCTAAATTCCGACAAAACCGACGCAATGTGGCTCAAGTCGAATTTATCAGACTCATAGGGAGAGAAGTATCCAACAATTAGATTTTCATAAATTTTTTGCAGCACTCTTATGGATGGTCTTATTATAGGAGGTATTATTTTTACACTAAAATCGGGGTCGACGGTTTTGTCAATCTTATAAAATGACGTAGCTATGCGCAGTTGGGCCTTTGGGACAAAAAAACGTAGCCTTTTTTTTTCTTCACTTGCGGAAAATCCATCGATATCTTCAAAATTATAGCCGAGAAACTTACTTTGTTGATCGAGGGTTATTAATTCGCAGTTATAGTAATAGGAGAATTGTACTGAAGCAAATTCGAAGTCGCTTATTACCAGATCTGGCCCTCCGCTAAATAGTTCCTGTACCCGACCATAGGCATCAAATCTTTTTTTTAGGTTATCCCAAGTATTTCTTTCTGCCCGCGATGACTTTAGAAAGTCTATTCCGTCGGGACCACCCTCAGTCCATATAACGGAAACATCGAAAACCTCAATGCCATTGAATCGATCTTTGTAAAACTTCAGACTTTGGTCAAAACAAAATAGAATGATCTCACAACCTTTTTCTATAAAATATTCAATAATTGGGAGTTGACGTAGAGAATGTCCTAATCCTGCGCCGCAAATCCCGATAAGGATTTTTTTATTTTCTTTCATACGAGCGACATGTCAATTTCTTTTATAATATAGGTGTTTATCTTTTTGAATTCTTTTCCAGTGAAGTAGACTTCATCAAACTGTATCAGAAGCTTTTCGATACCTTCTTGGTTCTCATACTTTGGATAATCGCTCCAATAGTACCATTGTCCACCGGGGAAAGCGAGTCTATTAACGAACTTTACAAATAGGTTTTCTTTTCTTTTCGAAAGTTTACCAACATATTTCATTATAAACACGTCATGGACTTGCTCCGCCTGGCGATTCCGCATATACTTTCCGTGTTTCAGTTTAATTTCTGCCACTAGCTTTGAATTACCTTTTGTTTCTAATATATCTGACTTAACCTGTTCCTCAAATATCTCACCTAAATGATAGTATGGAATATTTTCATCAGTTAAAAAGTAGCCATAGACACGTCCGAATAACCTTTCGTAAGCATCAAAACAATCATTGTGTAATTCGTATATTTTCCCTGACCTTCCTTTCACTAACCAATGAATACGGCCAGCTAAGGGAGCGTTCCACCAACTTAATTTATAAGGCTGCCAACACAATCCGTTGACCGGGAAGATTAGGATTAATAAAGAAATAAAAAAGCTTTTTATACCGAAATAGGAGTCGTCCAGTTGGGGAATTATTGTAAGCAAAGTAAACAAAACCAGAATATTCTCAAAAAAGAATATTCCGGAAAAAACGAATACTGATAGTTGGAATAACAATACCGAAAGGGTGATATAAATTGCCAAATGTCCATCCAACATAATAAACAGCGTACTACATTCAACCATAACTGCAGCTGTCTTCAGGTAAATAGTATATCCATCTAATCGACTTATAAAATTTATGACCTTTTTTTCAGGAAGAAACCTGCACCATCCCCAGATGTAGGCTGATGAAAGAAGATACTGTAATTGATCATTCTTAATCCATGAATACCATTTTTTTCCTATGCGTACTTTTCCTATACCCGGAATTAAATAATGTGAAAAGACTATTGAAAATAAAAGGATTACGTAGCTATTTGAACATAAAATGTTTATCGAATATTCTGGAAGGACCAGATTTGATAAACTAAATGATATCATAAAAGATATCTGACACATCATAATTCGCGAAACTAATTGTGAGTGATGTAGCCATCCATTGAAGAAAAAAATATGCTGAAACAAAACTAATGGTAATAAAAATGGATGTGAAATTGATAAGGCGACCGTAACAAGTAAAAATGCTTTCCATTTGATAAGTGTCTTTTTCCTTATAATTAGGTTTTTATAACTTACTGCCTTCCAACATACGATTATAAAAAGCATATGGTTTATTTTCGCCACAATAAAGGGGTAATCTCTGCTAGGGCCGAAGGTTGTTAGTAGGAAGATTGAAATGGAAATAGTCGAAGGTAAAAGAAGAGTATTCCCAAACCTTTTTCCGAGGACTCTTTCCAACTTTAGTCTTCGGTTAAAAAACACATCATTTTCATTAAACACCGAATCCAGCTTACTGTTTGGTATTCCAAAAATTAATCTGCCAATTGCAGCTATGAATATCAGGCATATGATAATAAATAATATTTGTGCTAATGCTTTCAATGATTACTGATCTTATATTTTCCTCAAATTTTAAGTAAGCGATTAAAAGGGAAGACACATTATAAGTAATTTTATATCCATTACCCCGGAATGATGGAGTTAATGTTTATTACTTTAGCACTCACTTTCATCTTATGAATGATTCCTGTAAATCACATACAGGAAAAGTTTAAAAATTCCTATTGCCCATACAATCCAATGAAAAAAAACTATGGAAAACAAAAGTGCAGCAATTACATATGCACCGTTGGGCGAAAATAACTGGTCGAGAATATGGGATCGAATCTGAATAGGGATGAACGAATAAAGCAGGTGTATAAGATAGCGGTAATTAAACTTAGCTCGTTATTAAGCGAGCTTTTACTAATTGGCCTGGTACTTGTAGTACGGCTTGCGATTCTTTTTGGGACAAATTGCATAAGGAGTATTTAACCTGAACCGGATTAAGAATATATTCATCGAATAAATATAGCCGTAATGAGTATATGAAAAGATCCTCCATCAATAGAAAAATATGGGTATATATTAGAGAGCCCGCTGGTTTTTGGGGTGATCAACATGAGTTGAATTTAAGATCAATTTTTTATTATACCAATTTTTTGTTTAAATTGATACAGTTGCGCTTTATATTTCTCACGCTGTTAGCGATGGCTTTTGTAGATTGTATGTTTATTATTGTGATGGTGTTCCAGCAAGACTCTCTGAATATTTTATTTATGGCATAGAAGCATTTTGTTTCTTTGCTTACATTAATTTAATTTTCCCAGCACTAACTGCTAGTTTCTATTCGTTGGTTCAATAATTGATATCATTTGCATTATTTTATTGCTTCCCGCTATTTTGTATTTGTTGACATTTATGATGTTCTCCAGACATCGGATGTATACATTATTAAAGATTCTGCAGACATAAACAGATTTTATGTAACAGTATTTTATACTTCACATCAGCGCTCATTTGTTATTTAATGCGCAAAATATGCTGCTGGTTTAAAATGGCCCGCCACTGGTGAAAAGAAAATAGTCGAGATGTTTTAAAGCTATATTATATCCATAATGGGTTGAAATGGAGGTAGAAGGTAAAGGAACAAACCACTATCTGCCTATCCTCCATAAAAGTTCTCCTGGCGGGACTCGAACCCGCACACCATAAAGGCAAGGGATTTTGAATCCCTTTTGTATACCAATTCCATCACAGGAGAATAAAACAAAGCGGAGGACAAGGGAATCGAACCCTCACCGGTATCACCGGAACATCTTAGCAGGATGCCGCAACAAACCAACATTTGCCTATCCTCCAAACAGTCCTCCCAGCGAGACTCGAACTCGCACGCCGATAACGGCAAGGGGTTTTAAATCCCTCTTGTATACCAATTTCATCATGGGAGGAAATATGTTTAATTAACTATAACATAGATGAATACACGTAGTTTTTAACATGAGAAATCCTTTTACGGAATATGCATTTCGTATTATTTTATAAAACCTTTATCAGTCCCGGAAGCAGCCCTTGTGAGAGTGGTTAACGATACACAGGGGCAAAAGAAAAACGCCTCCTGGATTGATCCAGGAGGCGTTTAAATAGCTTTGTATTTAAAACATTATAAGCCCTCCCGGTTACTCCATGAGTAACTGGATAACGAACGGCTATATAATGTACTTGTTTTCATGACAGCAAAGCTAGGAAGTATTTTATGAAACAACAAAATATTTCATAAGAAAATTTTTAAATCAGTTATTTGAAATTTGCAAATGATGGATTGATACACGCAAACAGCGCACCTCCTTCCTGTGCTAATTTTGTGATAACAAAACAAAAAGAATCAGCGATGAGCACATTAAAAATTGCAATAGTAACCGGCGGTAGCCGTGGTATCGGAAGAAATACAGTACTCAGCCTTTCAAGACAGGGTGTTCAGTCAATTTTTACTTATAATGGCAGCAAGGACAAAGCAGAAGAGGTCGTAAAAGAAGCAGCGGAAGCAGGTGTAAAAGCAATTGCCTTACACCTGGATACCGGAAAGATCGGCACATTTGATCAGTTTGTGAAAGAGGTACAGGAGGCACTGAAAACATTAGGTGCAGAGCGGTTTGATTACCTGGTCAATAATGCAGGTACTTCACATCATAACACTATTGAAAAAACAACAGAAGAAGAACTGGATACATTGTATAATGTACACTTTAAAGGCGTCTTCTTTCTTACACAGAAATTATTGCCGGTTATAAATGATGGCGGCAGGATCATTAACATTTCTTCTGGTCTTACGCGTGTCAGTGTACCGCAGAGCGGTCCTTACGCGGCTATGAAAGGCGCGGTTGAAGTACTGACCCGTTATATGGCGAAAGAGTTTGGTCCACGGAAGATTACGGTGAATACGGTTGCTCCGGGAGCTGTTCAGACTGACTTCAGCGGGGGCGTAGTAAGAGATAATCCGGAAGTGAACAAAATGGTATCCAGTATGACTGCGCTGGGTCGTCCTGGTGTACCGGATGATCTTGGTCCGATGATCGCATCTTTGTTATCGGATAACAATCGGTGGGTAAACGGACAGCGGATTGAAGTAGCAGGTGGTATGGTATTGTAACGATATATGGCCCTTCCTCAGCGGAGGGCTTTCTTTTTATGCTGTTAAAGACAGTGCGCTGTTTAAAGCTTCGCTATCGGGTGAATATTTACCTATTTCCCAGGACCAAAATGAGCGTTATATAAGGGTTAAAATGTACTCATCCTACGTTAATGCTCCGTTTTTTTGGTAGCATTAGCGTAGGATGAGTATAGTCAGACTATTATGTAAAAGCGTTACTGAAAGATACTGAAAAGAAGGCAATATCAAGCAATCTGTAAAGACTATATATCCTCTTCCTCGTCATCTTCTGAAGCCTCATACGGCGCATATTCCCAATCATCTTCCCTGCTTTCCCGCCATGCTTTGTACCCTCTCGGAAGACCAAAGACACGATTGATACTCGGGTCCAGTTTGGTCATCCTTTCCAACGCTACCAGTATGACATCTTCTATCTGGTAATCATCGTGTGTATGAAATTCCCAGTCTCCGTCATGGCCATGATAGATTTTTAGTACCGGCATTCCTTCAAATGCCTGTTTCATTACAAATACGGCCAGGTTTTTCTTTTCAGGAAATTTAAAATCCATGTTCCTGTCCAGTAAGGGTTGCAGGAATTGCCAGTCTGGATTGAAGCTTTCTTCCCAGGGAAAATGATGTTGCTTGTCGGGCCATACAAACTGTAACAAGGGAAAATCAAAATTACCATTGAACCAACCCGCATAACCTACATAATCACGATAACTGGCTTTGTTGACTTCCAGGAACTGAATGTAATAATCAACCAGGAATGTTGCATACAATTTGCCAGTAACGAATGAACCGCCTTCCCTGATAATATCTGCTGCATCATTGAGTAGCCCTGCCATCGTTTTTACCGGCAGGCCAAAACAGATGATCTCCGGTTGTCCGAAAGTCTTATACAAGCCTATGGTATAGGCGAAGGAAGGCAGGTGGTCTTCCGCTTCCAGCATGGCGATGTGACAACCATACTTTTCTACGTCGTGCAGGATTTTCTCTTCTGCTTCCCGGTCATGTTGCGCGTGATCTGTCGTCATATGTATTATTCAACTGTTTGGAGCATCACATTATCCTGACTAATATACGGCGAAAAATGCAGCATATTATCGCTGTCTATACCTTTACTACGGCGATCAGGGCTGCCAGTATCACAAGACCGAAGACAGTTTTGTACACCTTCTCCGGCATCGTCCTTCCGCTGTAGATGCCTATCAGCAGGGAACAGATCAGAAAGCAGCTCAGCTTGGGCAATATCTTGTAATAATTTAATGCAGGATACTTTAATGCTACCAGCAAACCGCTCGTGACTAATAACACGATGCCAATTATTCTTGTCAGGTTATTGGTTCGTTTTTCTGGCTGCGGATAGAGGAGTAGCAGTTGTCCGGCAAAGGTCAGAAATGCCAGGAAGTGTATGAGCAGCACAATATTAAATAGCATGACTGTTGCGTTTTGGAGCATTGAAGAAATAGTATATACCCAGTAATATAACAATGATCACTGCAATGATATGAGGAATCAGCTTTGCATACTCGGGTGCAGGTTGCTGATAGACGATCATAAAATCGGTCAGCGGTACGATCACTACTGACAGCAGCGTCAGCCCTAATGCCCGGTATTCTTTAGTCAGCAGGAGCAGTAGTACAATGACACCGGAGAAAATATCCCTGATACCTTTAATATAATGGAAGGCATGATTGTCAGCATCGACATGTATGCCAAAGGCGTGTTCTGCACTGACAGGCACAAAGAAAAAGCGTGCGCCGATAAAGATAATGCCGATACCGGTGAGTGCTGCCAGCCAGCCGGCCATGTGTTTAATCGTTGTATGCAATGTGTTTGAATTTTTATGACACAAAGCTCCGGCGATTAAAAGACGATTTCGTGCACCTGGGTTAATTAATTGCCGGCAAGACGTTTTCTGATACGGCTGAGTGATTGTGGTTTGATACCTACGAAGGAGGCAATATGATACTGTGAGATCTGCTGTAAGAGGTCTTTATGTTCGTTGACAAACTTTTCGTACCTGCTTTCCGGTGAATCTGTATAAAATGAATTCCTGTCTTTCAGCGTCTGAATAAATACCTGTTCTATGACCAGTCTGCCGAGACGATCGCCATAACGCACCTGTTCATAAAGCAGCAAAAGATCATCATAGGAAATCGTTAGTAATACACAATCCTCAAGTGCCTGTATGATCTGTGCAGAAGGCTTTTGCGGTACGAAGCTTTCATAGTTACAGGCAAAATTGTAGGGCTTTGCAAAGCTATAGGTCTTTTCCTCACCATCATCATTGATGTAATAACGCATAAAGCCACTGATCACAAATGCTGCCTGGCGACAGATTTCATTCTCTGCCAGAAAAAAGGACCCTTTTTTATAGTGTTTTTCTTTGAACAGCTGACATACTATTGCTTCTTCCGCCTCACTAAGTGGTATCAGTGACCTGATAGCGGCTAATAAGGGTGCATGTATAGCAGTAGTTATATGCTGTTCCGGGTTTTTACGTTTCACAAGTCTGGTATTTGCCTGGTCTGTTATGCTTACAAGATAGTTTGAAGAGGGGATAGGCCGCCGCGAGCTATCTGTCAGGTGAAGATACAAAAACAGGTCTTCTCCTGTATCCTTGCGGCATTAACATCATTTAAATCTGTTGCCCCCTTACTATTTAAAAAAATAAAGTTTGAATATTCCAAACTAACCCTATATTTGTTGAGTAGACCAGAATAGAACAAACCAACTAGAGTCTATAAGTCGTATCTGATTATCAATTGTTTATAGTATGATCGACATGGCTTTATAGTCAGGGGACAAGTTCGGAATCGCAAATTTCACGTTAATAGGGGAATGCCAATTAGCTTTTATACCTGTCATTAAAAAGAATCTTTACAAACACTTTATGCTTCACGTTATGCATGTAAAAAATGCTTCTAAGAGGCTATGGATGCTCCTGTCCTTCATAGCTATGCTGACCGGCGCCATGCCTGCCTTTGCCCAGAGTGGCAAAATCTCCGGGACCGTCACGGACATTCAAGGACAAGCGCTTCCCGGTGTATCGGTGAAGCTGACCGGCACCAAAACCGGTACTGTCACGGACCTGAATGGTGCTTTCTCGCTGAATGCTACTGAAAAAGGTACGCTGGAATTCAGTTTCCTGGGATTTGAAATACAAACGGTCGTTTTTTCCGGCTCGCAGCCGATCAAAGTCAAACTACAACAGGCGACAGCCAATGTGGATGAAGTGGTCGTAGTGGGCGCCAGCATGAAAAAGTCTGATCTGACTGGTTCAGTGGCTACAGTAGATTCAAAGAAACTGCTGGAGCGTCCTGCTACCAACATCAACCAGGCGTTACAGGGTAATGCTGCCGGCGTATTCGTAAGTAATGGTACCCGTCCTAGCGACGATGCTACCATCCGGGTACGTGGTATCAATACGATCAACGCTGGTTCTTCTCCTATCTACGTTGTGGATGGTGTCATCATGGAAAACAACCAGGGTGGCTTTAACTCCGTAAACGTGAATGACGTTGCTTCCGTACAGGTACTGAAAGACGCTTCTGCTACCGCATTATACGGTTCCCGTGGTGCAAACGGCGTTGTGGTGATCACCACCAAGAAAGGTCAGCGCAGAGGTGGAGACGGTCTTGTGACCTACGATGCCTGGGCTGGCGTGTCTGACTTTACCCGCATTCCTAAAACGATGAATGCACAGCAGCTGTTCGATCTGCGTATCGACGCTTATGCGAATGGTTATATGAAGGATAATCCGAACGCTAATCGCCAGGATTATATCGATAATACCCTGATGAAGACAAACATCGCTTTCTCTAATCAGGAGTTCGATACGCATAACAAAAACCAAAGCTTTAACTGGCTCGACCAGGTAACCCGTACGGGCTTTCAGCAGAACCATGCTTTGAGCTTCTCTGGTGGATCTGACCGTGGTATCTTCTATCTCAGCCTTGGTTACGCAGGTGTTAAAGGTGTGGTAGAAAATACTGACCAGAAAAAATATACCGGCCGTTTCAATGCCGAATACAATATCAAGAAATGGTTAAAAGTAGGTACCAACACCGGCTTTACCCGTCTAAATGATGGTATGCCATCTGATGATGTATATGGTAAAGCACTGAACGGTAACCCGCTGCTGGACTATGCGCCTTACCGCGATCCGGCTACCCGTTTTACTTACGACTACCTCACACTTTATTACCGTTCACATGGTGAGCAGAACAACAACGATTTCAACCCGTTCAACTCTCTGTTAATGCAGCGCGATCGTACGCGTAGCCGTGTAACTACTGCTAACTATGTAGACATCTCTCCTATAAAAGGTCTGAACTTCCGTTCCAGCTATTCCCTGGATTACGGTGCACAGGACTGGTTTGAATTCACACCACATAACATCCAGGAAGCGATCCGTCACTACAATGGTGATGCGCGCGCTAAACATGAAAGATGGAGCGATACTTACTGGCAGTGGGATAACACCCTGACATATAATACCATGTTGGGAACTGACCATAAACTGACAGCGTTGGTGGGTACCAGCTCCAGCAAACGTTCTTCTAACTATTCCAAAGCACAGGGCGACCGTTTTGCAAGTGATGATCTGGGTTATTATGACCTGGGTGGCGCTGCTGCACTGGAAAAAGCAGTACTCGGTTCTGACTTCTATGCTTACAGTCTGATGTCTTTCATCGGTCGCGTAAACTATAGCTATAAAGATAAATATCACCTGACGGCTACTGCCCGTTATGATGGTTCTTCCCGTTTCGCTGCAGGCAACCGCTGGGGTATCTTCCCGTCTATGTCCGCTGCATGGGATATCATCAAGGAAGATTTCATGAAAGACGTGCCGGTATTCACACAGTTGAAACTGCGTGCAGGTTATGGTGTGGTTGGTAACCAGGATATCGGTAACTACGCCTTCCAGACACTGTACGGTTCCAAGATCGATAACGGTAATGCACTGATTGCAAATGATGGTCGTCGTGGTAATCCGAATATTACCTGGGAAAAACAGAAACAGACCAACCTGGGGCTGGATATGGGCTTCCTGAAATCAAGATTGACTGTCACTGCCGACTTCTTCTACATCAATAACGACAACCTGTTACTGGACCGTTCCCTGGCATTTACTACTGGTTATAGCAAACAGTGGGAAAACGTAGGACGTGTAAATAACAAGGGTATGGAGTTCGCTGTAAATGGTGAAGTGATCCAGACGAAAAACTTCAACTGGAACGTATCGGCTAACATCTCTTTCGACAAGAACAAAGTGACCCGTCTGTATGGTAATGCTACAGAGATCTATAATCTCTATGAAAACTCCATCCAACGTGAAGGCAACATCTTCCTGGGTCAGTCTATCCATAGCATCTACACCCTGAAATCTGGTGGTATTGCACAGGAATCTAACCGTCGTGACTGGGAAAATATCAATTACAATGGTAAGACGGTTAATCCGGGCGACCTCTTTGCAAAAGACATCTCTGGTCCTAACGGTGTACCTGATGGTATAGTAGACCTGACCTATGACAGAACCGTCGTAGCGAAAACAGATCCTAAATTTTATGGTGGTTTCTCTACCAACCTCGGTTACAAAGCATTCTCCGTGAGCGCAATGTTCACTTACTCTTACGGCGCTAAAAAGATCAGCAGTTACTATGAAGGTCTGGCGAACAGTATCGGTGAGAGCATGGCATCTGTAGACCTGCTGAACCGCTGGACGCCAACGAATACCAATACAACTGTTCCACGTGTGATCGGCAATACCAGCTACAACCGTTTTAATCCGTCCGATCTGGACTACGCTGTCCAGAACGCTTCATTCCTGCGTCTGTCTGCACTCACGCTGTCTTACACACTGCCTGAGAAAATGCTGAGCAGCTGGAAAATGAACAACCTGCGTCTGTATGCAACTGGTTCTAACCTGTTCTGTATCACAAAGTACAAGGGTATGGATCCGGAAACCGGCGACTACGGTTACCCTCCGGTGAAAATGTATGTATTAGGATTGAATGTAGGTTTCTAAACTTCAACTGCTAGATTATTATGAAAAGCACTATAAAATGGACGCTGGCTGCAGGTATTGCAATGTTTTCAGCTTCCTGCAGCAATTTCCTCGATGAAAAGAGTCTGACCAGACTGGATGAAGGCCAGGTATACTCTGACGTAAATCTCGTTGAAACAAGTCTTAAAGGTATTTACGCTAACTGGAAGGGTATCCGTACAGATGAGCAGGGGCTCATCCCGATGATGGGTACCGATGAAACACAGCAGGGCGCTTTACAGATGAAAAGTGATGCGAGCAAAGGTGGCCTGGATCGTTTTGACGGTAACCTGAACTCTTCACAGGGACATATCACTAATCAGTGGAACATCCGCTGGCCAATGGTGACTGAGGCGGCTAAAATTGTAAAAGGTCTTGGCGCCAATCCGGTAGAATCAGGTTCCCGCGAGGCTAAATTACTGGGTGAAGCTTCTTTTATACGTGGCTTCCTCGATTTTCAACTGGCGATGTACTGGGGTGAAATTCCTATCTCTGATCCTGACCGTGCCAGTGAAATCGGTGGTCACCGTCAGCCGTTAAAAGATGTATGGGCATTTATCATTGCTGATTTGCAACGTGCGGCGGACAACTGTCCTAAGACCAACGATCCGGGACGTGCTACTTCCGGTGCTGCCTGGATGATGCTGGGTAAGGCGTATATGTCGGCGCCGGTAAGTACTGGTCTGCGCGACTTCGCCAAAGCGGCTGCCTGCTTTGAAAAGATGATGGGTGATTATTCCCTGGTCCCTTACAAGAACCTGTTTGATTATGCTACGCCAAACACGGCTGAGGCAGTACTGGAATTCCAGTTTAGTCCGGTGTATCCAAACAACAATAAAATACAGTTCCAGATTGGTTCCCGTGCAGTACAGGCTTTCTTTGGCGATGGTTGCTACTACTCTGGTTATGATAAACTGGTGCCTACCCATTACGCTTACTCTTCTGTAGATAGCGGTGGTGTATGGGAACCTGGTGATCAGCGTCGTTTTGAAGCGATCCGTTACGATTTCACTTATTATGGTGAAGTGCCGAATCTGGATCCGCTTAAATGGGAAGACCTGGGTAATGACTATGATGAATTGCTGCCACACGTGAAAAAATATGAAGACTTCCGTACTGATAAGCATACCGAAAACAAGATTAATAACATGTGGAACTCCGGTAAAAATATTCCGGTGCTTCGCCTGGCGGATGCTAAATTAAGCTATGCAGAATGTCTGAATGAGCTGAACCGTGGTGCAGAAGCTATTATTGTAGTGAATGAAGTAAGAGCACGTGCATGGGGCGGCGTACTGCCGGAGGACAAAAAATGGAAAGCTATGTCACAGGATGCGTTCCGTACCGCTATCCTGGACGAGCGTATGCGCGAGCTTTTCGCAGAAGACTGGCGCCGTATTGACCTGATCCGTACAGGCAAATACGTGGAATTAGTAAAAGCACGTAACAAATGGACCAAACAATCTGGTACCATACAGGAATTCAACACTTTATTCCCGATTCCGGATACGGAAATGAAACTGAACCCGGATATTACTCCGGCAGATCAGAATCCAGGTTATCGTTAATCATTATTTTTAAAGAAGCAGGCCGTTGCAGGTAGCAGCTGGCCTGCTTTTAATATTATTATGAGAAATATATCACGGATTACGCCGCTGTTGATGTTTGCGGTGATCATGCTAATCTCGGGCGCCTTACAGGCAGGCACACCGACCGACTGGAAAATAGTATATGAAAAAACCAGTAAGACGCTGCGTCTCAAGAGAGCAGCCGGTAATGTGGATCTCCTCCAGTATGCTTCCTTTAAATGGAATGGCCAGCTGATCACCACCAAAGACTACGCGCGCAACACAATCGTAGTGAAGCCACTGAATGACGCTTTCGGAAAAGGCTCACTGTTACAGGTCACTTATTATGCTGAGAAATTACCAACACTGGTACAATCTTTTTATCAGTACGCAGGCAAAGATTACCTGCTGACTGACTTTACTTTACAAGCGCGGTCCGGCAGCATAGCGTCCAATTATATGGCGCCGGTAAATCTGGAAGACATGACCCAGGTATTGGGTACAGGTGACAGACGTGCACTTTTTATTCCGTTTGACAATGACAAATGGATCCGCTTTCAGTCCCATCCGCTGGACTTTACTTCCTTAACCAGCTATGAAGCAACCGCTGTTTTCAACGGTAATTCCCGTCAGGGACTTGTAGTCGGTTCTGTGGAACACGATTTCTGGAAATCAGCTGTTATCATGAACAAAGCCGAAGACGGGTCTACCTACACACTGACCTGCTACGGTGGCGCTGCTGATTCTACCACCCGCGACCTGATACCACATGGTGCAAAGGAAGGTCGCCTGATCCGTTCTCCTAAAGTAATGCTGGGCGTATTCACCGACTGGCGTAATGGCATGGATGCTTATGGTGCTGCGAATGCAGTTATCGCTCCGCCAAGAGCCTGGAAGAAAGCAATGCCGATGGGCTGGAACAGCTGGGGCGTATTACAGTTCAATATCAGCTATGAGAAAGCACTGGAAGTATCTGATTTCTTCCACCAAAATCTCCAGCCACAACACTTTGTGAATAAAGATAACGAAGTAGTGATCGGACTGGATTCAGGCTGGGATCGTTTCAGCGAAGAACAACTGAAGGACTTTGTAAAACACTGTAAGGCCAATGGCCAGATGGCAGGTATCTACTGGACGCCGTTCACTGACTGGGGTAAAAGCCCGGACAGAAGCATCAAAGAAGCACCTGAATATAAATTCAAAGATGTTTATCTTTATGCGAATGGTCAGCCGCAAGACCTTGACGGCGCCTATGCTATAGACCCTACTCATCCTGCCATCGAGCAGCGTATGAAAAAGGTGGCTGACCTGTTCCATCGTTGTGGTTTCCAGTATGTGAAGGTTGACTTTATGGCGCATGGGGCGATCAATGCAGATAAGTGGTACAATCCCCAGGTGAAATCCGGTATCGCAGCTTACAATTATGGTATGCAGCTGCTGGATAAATACTTTGGCGATATGTACATCAACCTGTCCATTGCACCGATATTCCCTGCCCAGTATGCACAGTCCCGTCGTATCGCCTGTGATGCCTGGAATAAGATAAAGGACACAGAATACACCCTGAATGCTGTTTCTTACGGATGGTGGATCAATAAGATCTATCAGTTCAATGATGCTGACCACGTTGTGCTCCAGCAGGCATCAGAAGGAGAGAACCGAGCCCGCGTGACCTCTGCCGTGATCACCGGTTTATTTATTGCCGGCGATGATTTCAGTAAAGAAGGTAGTGAAGAAGGAAAAACAAAAGCGAAGCAATTCTTAACCAATGCCGAAGTGAATGCTGCTGCCATGGGCCACAGTTTCCGTCCGGTGGAAGGAACCGGTGAACGTTCCGAAAACCAGTTTGTGCTGACTGATGCAAAGGGCAACACCTATTATGCCGTTTTCAACTATACAGAAGAGCCACGTAGTATACAACTGCCACTGGAGAGACTGGGCCTGAACCCTGCTAAACAGTATGGCGTACGTAACCTCTGGTCACATGCTGATGTCGATGCCACCAGCACACTGACGATTCCGGCCAAAGACGTTCTTTTTTTGAAAATCAATAGCAAATAAAGCAGATTAATAACTTGTATCCATGAGCAGAAAGATATTATCCATTTTGTTTTTCCTGGTTGTTATAACCCTTTCCGCACATGCGGAGACGATCCACATTGCCACTAAAGAGACAGAACTGGTATTACAGACCGCACAAAACGGACGGCTGTTTCAATTGTATCTCGGCCCCCGTCTGGCCGTTGCGGATGACTACAATCATCTGACCGCCAATATGAAGGGAAAGAGCGATGGACAGGCATGGGAAGCCTATCCTGTATCCGGCACAGAAACCTATTTCGAACCTGCGTTCGGTATCCGTCATAATGATGGTAACCAGGCTACCGTGCTGAAATATGTTTCTCATACTACAAAGAAAGTTTCTGACGATGTGACCGAAACGGTTATTACACTGAAAGACGATCTGTATCCTGTACAGGTGAAACTCTTCTATCGCACATTTGCAAAGGATAATATCATTGAATCCTGGACTGAGATCAGCCACAACGAAAAGAAAGCAGTCAGCATCAATAACTATGCTTCTTCCATGTTATACTGGAAACGCAGTCAGTACTTCCTGACTGAATTCAGCGGAGACTGGGCGAAAGAAGTAAATATGACCACTACACCGCTGGCTTTCGGTAAAAAAATGGTTGATTCCAAACTGGGTTCCAGGGCAAACCTGCACGTATCTCCGTTCTTTACGGTAGGTCTGGGGGATACTCCGCGTGAAAACGACGGACAGGTACTGATGGGTACCCTGGCATGGACCGGTAATTTCCGCTTTACATTCGAAGTAGATAATGAGCACAACCTGCGCGTGATCTCAGGTATCAACCCATTCGCTTCTGAGTATACCCTGGATCCGGGCAAGGTATTTACCACGCCTTCTTTCATCTTTACGCTGAGCAATCAGGGTACTGGTAAAGGTAGCCGCGACCTGCAGCGCTGGGCGCGTAATTACCGTTTGAAAGATGGTAACGGCGATCGTATGACCCTGCTGAATAACTGGGAGTCAACCGGTTTTGACTTTAATGAAGAGAAACTGAAAAGCCTGATCGAAGAAACCAAATACCTGGGAGCGGACATGTTCCTGCTGGACGATGGATGGTTTGCCAATAAATATCCCCGTCATAGCGATACACAGGGGCTGGGTGACTGGGCGCCTACTGCCAATAAACTGCCAAACGGAATACCTGCCCTGGTAAAAGCAGCCAAAGCAACCGGTGTGAAATTCGGTATCTGGATCGAGCCTGAGATGGTGAGTGCGAAGAGCGAACTCTTTGAGAAACATCCTGACTGGGTGATCATGCTGCCTAACCGTGAGCGTTACTATTTCCGTAATCAGCTGGTACTGGACCTGAGCAATCCGGCAGTACAGGAGCACGTATTCAACGTCGTAGATCACCTGATGACAGAGAATCCTGATCTGGCTTATATGAAATGGGATTGTAACAGTCCGATCACCAATATCTATTCTCCTTATCTGAAGGAAAAACAAGGTAACCTTTACATAGAGTATGTACGCGGTTTATACAAAGTACTGGACCGTATCAGAGGTAAATATCCCACTCTGCCGATGATGCTCTGTTCCGGTGGTGGAGGCCGAACAGACTATGAAGGACTGCGTTATTTCACTGAATTCTGGCCAAGCGATAATACCGATCCGGTAGAACGCTTATATATTCAGTGGGGTTATTCGCAGTTCTTCCCGGCAAAATCCATGGCAGCGCACGTCACCAGCTGGAACCATGATGCGAGCATCAAATTCCGTGTAGATGTTGCCATGCAGTGTAAACTGGGCTTCGATATCAATATAAAGGAGTTGCGTGCTGAAGAACAGACGTTCTGTAAAGAAGCGGTGGCAAACTACGACAGACTGAAAAACATCAACTACGATGGCGACCAGTACAGACTGGTATCTCCTTACGATGGTAACCACTCGGCTGTCATGTATGTGAGCCAGTCGAAGAAACAGGCACTGGTATATGCATATGATATCTTCCCCCGTTACTCCGAGATCCTGCAGCCGGTACAATGCCAGGGACTGAATCCTGCCGCGAAATACCGTGTAAAGGAAATCAACCTCATGTCGGGTAATAACCCAGCAGATGCATTCAACGGAAAGGTATATTCCGGAGATTACCTGATGAAAATCGGACTGGATTTATTTACTTCGACTAAATTGCATAGCCGCATACTGGAACTGGAAGTTGTAGAATAATGGCGAGACGTGCTAAATGCATAAACAACTATGAAGTGATGAAGACAATTTTTGAAAAGATACAGGAGCTGGATGAGGTACCTTCTTATTCCAAGCATGAGCGCTTTGTCGAGGGCATTGTCAATGCGATCAATGACAGGATCATCTGTGTGGGAGACGCACTGCCTTCGGTAAATTCGATGATCTCCGGGCTGGGGTTTGCCAGGGAAACGGTGATCAAGGGTTACCGCGAACTGCAGAACCGTGGTCTGATTGAGGCCAAGAACCGCCTGGGTTACTTTGTTGCTGACGATAATACCAAGCAATCGCTGAAGGTAGCGCTGCTGATGTATACGATCGATACTTTCCAGGAACAGTTTTACCGTAGCTTCCGCAACGAACTCGGTGCTGGCGTTCACCTGGACGTGTTTTTTCACCACGGGAACATTGAGGTGTTTGAGACCATGTTCTCGTTGGTGAAGAACAGACATTACGGCATGTACGTCATTTCTCCTATTCATCATCCCCGTACCAGGGAACTGCTGAATACCATCCCGCGGCAGAAATTGCTCATGTTTGACCGTTATGAACCGCTGGAAGGAGATTTCAATTATGTGGTACAGGAATTTGAACAATCTTCCTATCATATCTTTGAAGAACTGGCCGATGTGATTAAGCAATTTGATAAGATGGTCTTCTTTCATAATCCGGATTCATTGTTTCCTCCGGAAATTGTCAGATCTTTCCGGAACTTCACGCAGGAGCACGGGATCAAAGGAGAGGTGCTACGTGAATATGAACCCGGCTCAGTAGAAAAAGGCGTAGTGTATTATGTGAACGAGAACGCTGAGTTGTGGAACCTGTTAAGGGATTGCAATGCAAGAAAAATAGAACCGGGAAAGGATATAGGTATTCTTTCCCATAATGACGAGCCGGTAAAAGAGCTTGTCGGCAATGGTATCACGACCTACTCGGTCAGTTTCAGTGAGATGGGTAAAAGGGCGGCTCAGGCAGTCCTCAGCCGGGAACCGGTGCACCAGGTGCTGCCCACCAACCTGATCCGACGTAACTCTCTATGATAATATGAATGTTGGGGCTTTACTGAGTTTTCTGCTGGTAACCATCTTTGTGGCGTTGATTTCCTGGTATAAAACCCGGAGAGAAAACCTGCAGACTGCCGCGGGCCTCTTTTTTGCCAACCGTAACCTGGGTTTCCTCGTTGTCGGTGGCGCCCTGTTCTTTACAAATATCAGCGCAGTACAGTTTATTGGTGAGAATGAGCTTGTCTATACCAATAACATGAGCGTCATGGCCTGGGGGCTATCCTCGGTATTTGCCATGTTGCTGGTATCCGAGTTCATTATGCCGGTTTACCTGCGCAGCGGTATCTCTACAACACCTGATTTTCTTGAAGAAAGATATGACACCGGCACGAAGCGATTCGTGTCGGTGATCTTCCTTGTCAGCTATATTGTCAATATGCTGCCTTCTGTACTGTACAGTGGCGCTATTTCCTTTAACGGCTTATTCCGGGTATCAGAAACCCTGCATATCGATTACTGGGTCACGATCTGGATACTGGTATGGCTGATCGGGTTTATTGGCTGTCTGTATACGATCCTCGGAGGATTAAAAGCCGTGGCTATCTCAGATACTGTATTGGGAGTGGGGATGTTTGCAGGGGGGATTTTACTGCCTTATGCCGCCCTGAAATACCTGGGACATGGTTCCGCAGGCACAGGGCTGGATATACTATTAGCTTCCCGCAGGGACCATTTTAATGCGATTGGCGGTCCGCAGGATGCCGTTCCTTTTCCTACTATCTTCACCGGTATGTTCCTGGTGAACCTCTATTACTGGGGTACGGAGCAATATATTGTACAACAGGCGCTGGCCTCCCGTAGTCTGGCGGAAAGCCAGAAGGGGATTGCCGTCGCCAGTGTGGGCAAGATCATTTCCCCGCTGCTGCTGAATATACCTGGTCTGATTGCGGTATTGCTGTACCCTCACCTGACGAATACGGCGGAAGTCTTTCCTAAGATTGTCAGCGATGTCTGTTCCCCGATGCTGACCGGCTTTATTGCTGCTATCACTTTTGGGGCTGCCCTGACCACTTTTAATGCAGGTTTGAACAGTACCAGCACCCTGTTTGTACTGAACCTCTATAAGCCCTTTAAAGCCTGGCGACAGGAAGCAGTGAGCGAGCGTCAGCTGGTACGCGTCAGCCGGCGTTTTGAATTACTGGTCTGTTTACTGGCCATGATCATCGCGCCTTTTATCGTTTTCGCACAGCAGGGACTATATACTTATATCCAGATGGTCAGCGGTCTTTTCAGTGTGCCTATTTTTACCATCCTGTTCCTGGGATTGGTCCATAAGCGGATGCCGGCCATTGCGGCAAAGATGGGACTGACCTTCTTTATCCTTACCTATTCTATTGCACAGTTTGTCGTGGATACGGGTCTGCATTTCCTGCATGTGCTGTCGATCTTGTTTGTGGCGACGGTACTACTTATGTTAGGAGTAGCGGCTATTGCGCCCCGTAAGGAGCCTTTTGTACAGCAATGGAATAATGTAGTAGATCTGCAACCATGGAAACAAAGACATATTTATACTGTGTTGCTGTTATTGGCAATGGTGGCCTTGTTTGTGATTTTCTCCCCCCTTGGATTAGCAAAATAATCCACCCGCATAGCTTAGGCATTGCTTTTGTTCTCTGGTCCGTCAAAGCTTGTATATATGATGGACGATCTCTGGTACAAAAACTCAGTTATTTATAGCCTTGATCTTGAAACTTTCATGGATGGGAATAATGACGGCACGGGCGATTTTGCCGGTCTTTGTGATCGTCTGGACTATTTACACGCTATGGGAGTCGATACTGTATGGCTGGCGCCCTTTCAGCCTACTCCGAATAAAGATAATGGTTATGACATTCAGGATTATTACGGTGTAGATCCCCGGCATGGTTCCAGTGGCGATTTTGTGGATTTTATGCACAGAGCTGACAAGTTAGGCATCAAAGTGATCATTGACCTGGTTGTCAATCATACTTCAGATAAACACCCCTGGTTTGTGATGGCCCGATCATCAAAGGATAATCCTAAACGTGACTGGTATGTATGGTCAGATAAGAAGCCATCTGACTGGGACGAAGGAATGGTTTTCCCTGGTGTTCAGAAGTCTACATGGACACTGGATAAGGAGAGCCGTACTTATTATTTTCATCGGTTTCATGAGTTTGAACCGGACCTTAATACAGATAATCCTGCTGTAAGGGAGGAGATCACCCGTATTATGGGATACTGGTTACAGCTTGGAGTAGCTGGTTTCCGTGTTGACGCTGTTCCATTTATCCTGGAATCGCCGGCGCCAGGCGGGAAGAAGCCTAAAATGAACTTTGATTATCTGAAAGAAATGCGTCGTTTTCTTCAATGGAGAAAAGGGGATGCCGTACTGTTGGGAGAGGCGAATGTGCTTCCTAAAGACAGTATGAAATACTTTGGTGAAAACAGTGATGGTATACACCTGATGTTCAACTTTTTTGTCAATCAGTACCTGTTTTACGCATTGGCCACCTGTAAAACGACGCCGCTGATCAAGGCGTTGGAGCAGACAAGGTTGACATCATCTACACCACAGTGGGCACATTTTCTGCGTAACCATGACGAACTGGACCTGGGGAGACTGTCTGAAAAGGAAAGGAATGAAGTTTTCCAGCGCTTTGCACCTGAAGAGGATATGCAATTATATTTCAGAGGTATCCGCCGTAGACTGGGTCCTATGTTGGGTAGCAGGCAGCAGAACGAACTGGCTTACAGTGTCATGTTTTCCTTACCCGGCACACCGGTACTCCGCTATGGAGATGAAATAGGAATGGGTGATAATCTGGCATTGGATGACCGGAACAGCGTCAGAACACCGATGCAATGGTCGGCGGAGTACCAGGCGGGTTTTTCAAAGGCAGATAAATTACTGCATCCGGTGATTGACGACGGTTATTATTCATACGTGCATATTAATGTGGAAGCGCAGCGCAGAGACGCAGGCTCTATGTTGAACTGGATGACGTCAATGATAAGATTAAGGAGGGAGTGTCCGGAGATTGGGAACGGAGAATGGCAGATCATAGAAACGGGTTATGACCATATATTAGGGATGTATTATAAATGGAAAAACCGCCGCTTGTTTATCTGGCATAATTTCAGCGAAAAGCCACAGGAACTGGTGTTTATGGCAAAGGAGGCAGGTACCCGCAGATTGGTTGATCTGATGGACAATATTGAAAGTATAGAAGATGAAAAAGGCCGGCATACCATTACCCTGGAAGCTTATGGCTATCGTTGGTTCAGGGCTGGCTGACAACTATGGCGGTTCCTGAATATGGCCTGCGGCAGCTGATCTTATATTTAACTTGATCCGCTGCTATTTTTTTGTATATTTAATCCTGTATTCATTATTGTTAACCAATTTATAATCCGATTGAAAAGCGTATTGCTTCCACGTGCATTATGCTTTCCTGTACTTTCTCCTTACATGTTTTAATTCATTAACCGTTAAAGAGTTGACCTATGATCAAACCTCTGAACCTGTCTGTTCGCATAGCAACAGCGCTGGTACTCTTTTTTCAGTTGTTCATCACGCCGGTAGTGGCCCAGATATCCTGGCCACAGGGACAACTGTTGCCCTCGTTTCCCTCAACAGCGCAAACGCAGGATCTATTTATTTTACGTGAATCTTCTACCCGCTGGGAAGGAGAAGGCTCCAGTCTCAGTCATAAGACGGGAAGGCTGGAGTCGGACGGATGGCTTTGTCAGACGGGCATCGATGCTGCCGATGAGCACATGATCTATGGCCCTTATGACATGAGTATTCCTGCCGGTCCTAACGTAGCCGAATTCAGAATGAAAGTCGATAACAACACCGCTAATGATGATCCTGTGGTGGATATCGACGTCAGAAATGCCACAACCGGCCAGATTCTGGCTTCCAGGGCAGTTACCCGTAAGCAGTTTCCGATAGCAGGAGACTATACGAGTATTACCCTGCCTTTTACCATGCCGGCCAACAATCAGTCTATTGAGCTCCGCGTATACTGGAGAGGTACCTCCTATACAAAAGTAGACTGGGTTGGTGTACAACAAAACGGTTCCTCTGCAGAGATGTACCTTTTTGCGTCCCTGAAAGGAATTGTCAACAGGACACAACCACGTCTTTTCTCTTATGAAGGAGACGCCTTTGCAGAAGGACAGTATACCTGGCTGCAATCCCTGGGTTTAAACTGGAATGAGGTCAGCAACAAATGGGACCTTATTACCAAGTACCGTAATGAAATCTCCGGTCTGATCGTGTATGATCCTAACCAGATCCATACCGTGAATCTGGCAACTGTACTGGCCAAAGACAAGAAAGCGCTGATTGCGTCTCCGCTGCTCCTGTCCAGGTTACAGGCGGCACCTTATAATCTGCCTATCCTGCTGGACTTACGTGGACAGTACAGCAGCAAACTGGCGGTATACCAGGCATTGTATAATACTTACTGGCCTAACCTTGATCACCGCGTATTGATTGGTCTGAACCCCGATGCGCATAAAGCAGCATTACGTGAATATGCGGTAGCTACCGGACTGGCTACTATCTGGTTGGATCCGAATGTGGCTGCTGAAAGCACCCTGCTGAACAGCTTCCTGAGTTCCATGCCTGCCGGTTCCAATTATATGGGCTGGTGGCCCGAAGAAGCACCGGGAGTACAAAGGGCTTCACAATATGGTATCGCTACCATTGCGAGTGACTGGGCCACTAACCTCACCGTACATAGCGGTACTTCCAGAACGGTGAATGTGAAACCGATGCCGGCAAAACCTGCCTTGCAGAATAAACTGTATGTAGCTTTTATTCTGAGTGATGGGGATAACTTACAGTATGTTGAACACCTGATGCGTAAGCTCTGGAATAATCCTGACCGTGGCGCTGTACCGATAGGATGGACATTGTCTCCTGCTATGCTGGACGCTATGCCAGGGGCGCTGAACTATTATTACCAGAGTGCCACAAATAATGATAACCTGATCTCTGGTCCTTCTGGTTATGGCTATACTTATCCTAATAACTGGCCTAATCAGGCAGCTTTGGATCAGTTTGTTGCTAAGACAGAGAATTATAACCGTCGTGCGGGATTCCGTGTAATCACGATCTGGAATACTATCACTGGTGGTATTAATCAGAATGTCGGACAATCGTTTGCGACCAATGCACCTTATACATTGGGATTGACCGCACAGAACACCGGCGGAGGTATGACCATTTATAATAACAGTATGCCGGGTATGGCGCTTTCCTGTAACTACTGTACCAATGAGCAGGCCATGAAAGATCATATTGCTTCTGCTGCTGCCGGCTGGAACGGTGCTTCACCACGTTTTATCATTATACAGGCACAACCCTGGACAAACGTGACGCCGACCAGCTTTAAGAATGTCGCTAATTCACTGAATGCGAATTACCAGGTAGTAAGACCTGATCATATATTTCAGCTGATGAGAGAGGCGAATGGCCTGACAGTGAATCCGCAGTAAAGTATCAACGGCAATTAGCATGCTGTTGTGTTGATAAAAATTAATTCTATGCTGGTGTAAGCTATAGTTACTGTGGCTTACATCAGCTCTTTGGTAAAGTAAAATAACAAACTAGATGTCTTCGAAAACATCCTTCATCAAAGTGCTCACTTTCTGCATACCGATATTACATGATTCTGCAATCGTAAACACTGCGACTTCTCCCAATTGATTATTAATTGCAGTTAATACCAATTTTATTTCAGTATCACCTTTACTTTTAGCTGCTGCAAGTTGTTCTTTGAATGTGGCGGAAAGCGATCTTCTTCTTTCCTGTTCTTCTTCTTCTGCTACTTTGATACCTTCCTGTTCTCTTTGCTTTTGTTCGAGATACAGTGGTTTTTCTTTATTCAGTTTGCTAAGGTGTTCAATTGTCGCCGGTATAGCATCCACGCCAGAAAATCTAAGTAGACTTTCATCTTCCAAATTTCTTTTATCAAATATCGACATGCTTTCACTGATACTATTAATTGTGGACGATACTTGTCTTTTCAAATTATTTCCCAGTTTGCTTAAATCGTTTATCGTAAATACCTCCCATTCCATTTCCCAATTACCTTCAGTTTGTCTGACTGCTTTATCAAGCCCCTTCACAACCAGGTCGTGTGAGGTCTTCATTTCCAGTGGCTGCGTATGCTCCATAAAATATAGAATCTCTTCTGTGTTATTACCAGCAACAGTGTCGTATTTGTTGCCTTTCAGGCGGTCTTTGCCTACACGTTCAAACAGCAGCACAAGCGAGTGATGATTACTATCTCTTAGTCTTACACCTGTGAATGGTGTAGTGGAATTGTCCAGTAACTCCGATATGATTAATGCCTCTGTTTGCAGGCCACCTTTTTTGTCCTGGTTAGATGTTCCTGTACTGAGCGTTGTTTTCCCAAGCATATCTATGAACTGAATGGCATCTGCATGACAAGCTGCGGAATTGTATACTTCCTTTAACGCTGTTGCAAGCGTTACTTTTCCTGCTGTCGGTTCTACCAGTTCTGTGTCACCTTGTCCGGTAATTAGCTTTTGTATTTCTTTCTGTTCACCACTGAGGAAATAATAGAAGCCTCTTTTTTCAAAAGCGCCATGTGCATGTTCACCCCATCCGTCTAGGAATGCTCTTTTTAATTCAATATAAGGCTTTGCGTATTTCAGCCAGGTATTCGCATTTTTTTCGGCATCTATTTTTATTCGGTCGGCCAGCTCTTTTTCAAATCCCCCTTTTTCAATAAGAATCTCTCTTTTCTCTTCGTCTTCCAACTCATTCCAACCGAATGCCTTATTATATACATGACTATAATTATCAAGGGTGGGCACTCGTTTTACTTTGGCAAGCTCGTCGCTGCCCCGCTGGAGATCGTCAGTTGTATTCAGATTGTCAAGGTCGGGATAGGGATAATTATTCCCACGGGCCTCCATGGTTATCATATATATCTGAAGCTTCATGGTAGCGGTAAACAAAGCATCCATTACAAGAGATTCTTTGTTCATTGCAATGACTTCATATAAACCTTTCCGGGAGTATTCCATGGCTTCTTCGAAAATGCCGCTGATGTCTTCCAGGTGGAGGGTATCTTCCTCTTTCTCTTTTTCTTCTTTTTCTTTCTTTTCTACTTTTCCGGTATTTTTCATTTCAAATAGCTTCATTTCGCTTTGGGTCATTAGTTCTGCCAGACCCTTCCATCCGTAGCTGATAGCTTGTTGTTTTAACATACGGAAATCAAACATATTCGCTTCCGGATCCTGCATGATGACCTCCTGGAAGTATTTGGTCGCCTCTGGCTCTGCGTCCTCTTCAAATATGGGTAAACGCTGAACGACAGGGGAGAAGGGCTTTGTCTGCGCTGGTATAACCGCTTGTCTGGAGATACCCGCGACGCCAATATTGTCAGCAGTAGCACGGGAGGGGGTGTTGGGTTGCGAAACAGGAACACGTCCTTTCATGGTGAGGTGTCTTTTTAATGAGTGCTACTGAAGATAAGGATTTTAAAGGATAAAAAACAGAGACAGATAAACTGAACAATCGTACTTAAAGATGAAGCCCTGGCAAACGAGAAGTATCTCCGTTCTATGCCAGGGCTTCATCCTTTATATTTAATTTTAATTAATCTAAAACATCAGCTTTCCGCTAAACGGATCTATCGTTGTCGCTTCCGGCAGAATGCCCTCAATATGCGGGATGTCGGTAACATTCATAATATCCTGACTGAACATCGGATTGGGCAGTGCAAGTCCGACGAGACCGGCCTTTGCCGCAGATGCCAATGCTACAGATTTATTCCGGTCTGCTGTATGCAGATATTGCCGGAAGATAAAGGCCCGGCCATCACGGGAGAACGGGATCAGATTACGTTGCGCATACAGGTACAATTGTCCTTTATAGCACATGCCCCAGGGTGCGGGAATAAGCGTCTTACTGCTATCCCGGTTGAGCGCATATATCTTTGCCCAATTCGCCTCAAAAAGTGGCGTAAATGAGGTTACAGATGGAGCGTTGTTGATAAACTCATTGTATGAAAGATAGACGCCGTCTGCATAATTTTCCATATTATATGCAGGCGCCTCATAGAGACGTAATTCCCGTTTTACAACTTCCTCCCTGGGGTACTTGCGGGATGTAGCAACTTGTTTATCTGCTGCCGCCATCAAAAGATCGATGGTTTCTCCGATATACTGACTAAAGCGTTTGGTAACGTCAGTACCCTTTCTTTCCAGTACGGTGTCGAAAGTACAGGCAAGCTGGTAAGACATCTTATCATCTGAGCGGAAAGCGTCTGCTTTAAGGCGTACAAACGCCTTTTCTCTGCCTATACCGGTACGTTCGCCGATACGGAAATATTTAATCACAAGTAACAGGTACGGTGCTTCGCTTTTGTATTGTTCCTTGTAAGTATCGTGAATATAATCATGGATGTACTGCTGAATTGGTCTGTCCGGACGTGCTTCTCTAAGTTTGTTATTCACGCCGGTTTGTACAAAGCCAAGACGACTCGTATCGCCATTAGCAATCATGACTTCCACATCCTTTACAGGAAAGGAGCATTGATACTTTTGCGCTGGCTGAATATTTAATCTGATAATGACTGGCGTCAGCATAGTACCCGTATTACGGGACGCTGTATCAGTGGTCTGTGCAAACGCTACGGCACACTGAAGCGAAAAGATGGCAAAGGCAATAATTAATTTCATACATCATACTTTAGCAACCTCACGAGGGACAGTGCAAAAGTAAAGACATAATCATATAAGTGGTTGTTAACCACTGGTTAATCTGGAAAGGGAACCACAATCATCTGCTCTCTGTCTGGGCCTACTGATATATAACGGACAGGCAGCTGTAGTTGCGCTTCCAGGAATGCAATGTATGCAAGACATGCTGCAGGTAATTCATCTTTACTGCGGATGCCCGTCAGGTCTTCATTCCAGCCTTTCAGTACCTGATAAACAGGTGTTACATCTGCCGTATATGGCGGTAGTGATATGCCATCTGTTTCGCTGTAATGTGTACATACTGCAATCTGTTCCATTCCCTGTAGTACATCCAGTTTCGTTAAAACCAGTTGTGTAACACCATTCAATATTATCGCATATTTCAGATAAGGAATATCCAGCCATCCTGTGCGTCGCGGACGTTTGGTGACAGCGCCGAATTCATGGCCTTTTGTACGGAGTAATGTCCCTGTTTCATCGGTGAGTTCTGTGGGAAAAGGACCATTGCCTACACGTGTCGTATACGCTTTGAAGATGCCATATACCTCGCCGACTTTCTGTGGTGCGATACCCAGGCCGGAACAGGCGCCTGCTGCTGTTGTGCTGGAAGAAGTGACATACGGATAAGTACCATGATCTATATCCAGCAATGTGCCCTGTGCGCCTTCTGCCAGTACTTTACCACCCTTGCAGAGATATTGATTAACACCTGATTCTGTATCGATAATGGGGAATAATAATACGGTTTTCAGTGCCTCCTGTATTTCCGCATATAATGTATCTGTATCTATGTCTTGTTGATAGTGTGTCTTTATCTGTTGTGTATGTGCCGATAACAGCTCTTTACACTTTTCTTCGAAATCCGGTAAGAGGATATCTCCGGCGCGTAATCCACGACGTAACATTTTATCCGCATACGCCAGACTGATACCTTTCTGTGTAGAACCGATCTTTTGCAGTCCCAGGGACTCTTCAGAGAGTTTGTCTATGAGACGGTGTGTTGGCAGTAAGAGATGTGCCTTGCGTGAGATGGACAGGTTCTGCCATTCGGCAACAGTAAATCCGTTTGCCTGTAAACCTGTTACTTCTTTATGAAAGGCCAGCAGATCCAGTACCACACCGCTGCCGATAATATTGGCCGTCTGTTGATTGAATATACCCGAGGGTACCGTATTGAGGACCATTTTCTTTCCTTCAAAAACAATTGTATGGCCGGCATTCGAACCACCGTGATAACGGGCTACCATACCATATGCAGGTGCAAGGACATCCACGATCTTACCTTTTCCTTCGTCTCCCCACTGAAGACCTAAAACAATATCCAGTTTCATAATTGATGCTGTTCATTCGATGATTAAAGACAGCACAAAGTTGAGGACAGGCGACAAGAATCGTATTGTCATTTGACAAGAAAAATGCTCAGGTGATATTTTTCCGGATACGGCTGAGGGAGGATGGTGTGATGCCCAGATAGGATGCCAGCATAGATTGTGGTACACGATTGGCTAATCCGGGATAATGTTCCAGGAAATTGAGGTAACGGGTTTGTGCGTCTTGTGTCAGCATGTTGCTGACGGCTCGCATTTTATTTTCCAGTACGGAAGAATTGAGCCGGGCGAGCAGTTGCGCCCAGGCAGGTATCTGCGATTCCAGTAAGGCAAAGTATTCCCTGCTGATCACCCAGAGCTTCGCATCTGTAATCGCTTCTATATATTCTGAGGAAGGGGTTCTGTCAAGAAAGCCATTGATATCTCCTACGAAACGGCCTTCATAAATAAAGTACCGGGTGAAGCTATCTCCCTGTTTATTGTAATAACAGGAACGGAAAATGCCGTTATACACAAAGCCAATGGATGCGCAGATCTTGCCTGATTCCACGAAATAGTTCCCTTTTGGAATGACTTGTTCTTCCACGCCGGCGAGGACCAGACTTTTCTGCGAGGCAGTCAGCTGACCGAACTGTTCCACATATGCGATGAGTTGTTCCATTACTGAAAATTACGTTGTCCGGGGATATAACGTATTGTCATTTGACAAGAAATTGCACTCCGCGTTCCGGAATACCAGATATACTTACTGGAATGTACAGATTTTTGGTAAAATCTTACAGGTAAGGGCAGATGGGCCGGCCTAGTTTTGTAGGGTCAGTGCAGCCATTTACCTGCACGATCTGATGAAAAATGAAACACATACTTCCCTTTTTCCTGACTACACTGGGTGCTTATATCGCTTTGCCGGCGACCGGGCAACAGCTGACAGGTACCTGGCAACTGACAGCTGCCGATATGATCATGCCGGATGGTAAGCAGGAGAGAGACTATGGCGCTAATCCGCATGGCATTGCCATATTTACTGCGGATGGACATTATACGGTAGAGATCTTCCGTGAGCAGCGCATGCCTTTTGCTTCGAAAGACCGGGAGAAGGGAACGCCGGAAGAATACCGGGATGCGGTACTCAGTATGAGCTGTCATTTCGGGACCTATGAGGTAGATCCTGTAAAAGGGACAATCCGTTTTCATATCGACAAGGCCAGTTTTCCGAATTCGGACGGCACTACCCGTGAAAATACCTTCATCCTGAAAGAAGACCAGCTTAGCTGGCAATTGCCACCCAGACCCAATGGAGAGATCCCCATTTCTGTTTTCCGGCGTATCCGCTGAATCCTGCACTAATTCGGTAACTTACGATCATGAAAGAGACACTGTACAAACCTTTCGAGATCGACGTGAAAGAGATGGAGTCCTTTCCTGTAAAAAAGCGGAAGATCACTTTCTTTGAACTGATCTATGTAGTAGCCGGTACCGGTATACAGTATGTAAATGGCAATCAGTTCTCCTACAAGAAAGGGAATCTTTTTCTGCTGACCCCTCAGGATAGTTACTCATTTGATATCAGCACAATCACGCGGTTTTTCTTTGTCCGCTTCAATGAGTATTATGTGCGCGATAAGTCGCCACATGATGCAGCAGCGATCCACTGTATTGAAAGTATTTTGCAGAATGCCAGCCACCGGCCGGGATGTATTCTCAAAAACAAAACAGATAAACCATTGATCGCCGCTTTGGTAGAAAGTATTATTGCGGAGCAGGAGCATCAGCAGATCTATTACGGGCGTATCACTGCCCAGATCGTCAATACCATCATTACTATCGTGGCAAGAAATATTGCGCTTAAACTACCTAAAAATATCAAGGAGAATACAGGGGAACTGGTGCTGGATATGCTGCATTTTATACAGCAGCATATTTTTGAACCGGAGATGCTGAGTGCAGAGAAACTGAGCGCCCATTTTAACATTGCGCTGAACTACCTGGGCCGGTATTTTAAGAAACAGACAGGGGATACCTTACAGGATTATATCACACATTATAAAGTAAGGCTGATAGAAACGAGACTTCTGCATAGTGATATGCGGATCACGGAGATTGCCCACGAACTGAGTTTTACAGATGAAAGTCACCTGAACCGGACTTTCAAGAAGATAAAAGGTATGAGCCCCAGTGCCTACAGAAAGCAATATGCAATTCCCTGTTATTAAGAATTAGGAATTAAGAATTAAGAATTAAGAATTGCCTCAACAGGCTTCAGCATAAAAGAATAGGCGTCCGCTAATGATGGACGCCTATTCTTTTGTTAGATAAACACAGCGATCTCCGTTGCATTTCAATTCTTAATTCTTAATTCTTAATTCCTAATTTAAAAATAGCTCAACCACTTCTTCGTCGCCTGATTCGCCTGTTTGTACTTGCTGAAGCGCAGACAAAGCGGATACAGTAAAGCAATCACCACTACCCATACCAGATATACTACTGGCAGTGAGAATCCATAACCCTGTAGCTTTTCGTTGGAAGTCACCCAGGTGGTCAGGTTTACCATATCTGACGCCGGATGTCCGGTGAGTACAGCAGCTACAACTGCCATTCCGTGTATGAGTGGAATGTGTAAGAGGTAGAAGAACATTGGTACCCTGCCGAATACGGTCAATGCAGCGGTCACTTTATTCAGCGGACGTTCTGCATAGGCCAGGAACAGTAGTGCGGGACCCATCGTCATCAGTACAAACAGCAGTGACGGCGGATATTTGGTTACATTTACAAAGGAGAAGAGCGTCAGCATCCAGTTTTCCTGTACGGCCCAGGGAGCATGGTCGCCATAGAGGTTCGTCCAGCGGAGTACAATAAACAGTACGATACTCGCAATACCCAGGTTACGCAGGGATTGCTGTCTTTTTTCCGGTGCTACATCGGGTGCATACAGGCTACCCAGGCAGTAGCCCAGGGTAATGATGCCCAACCAGGGCATTACCGGATAACCAATGATCGGGTTGAAAGGACCGAAATGTAATCCGCCGAAATTGGGTTCATGTAATACGGACCAGCCGAATGCGGCCAGTGTATTACCCGTAACATGCACGTTGTCAAGCAGATTATGTGCAGCTACCAGCAGGATACCCAAGGGTAGCAGTATTTTACGCGGTAGATGGATCAGCAGGGACAGGGTGATCATACTGATACCGAATGCCCAGATGACCTGCATTATAAAGGCTGGATAGTGCGGATTGAAGGTCCAGGCCAGGGTAATGATGAATAGTTCTACGATCACCAGCCAGAGGCCTCTTGTCAGCAGAAAATAAGAAAGCGCTTTCTTCCCGTTTTTCCCGCCATACAGACAGGCCGATATACCCGCCAGCAGCATGAAGGTCGGCGCACAGTAATGTGTGATCCAGCGGGTCAGGAAAATAGGTGCGGTAGTATGCGGCAGATCAGTTGGATCATGTAAATAGGAAAATGCATGAAAATAGTCGCGTACGTGATCCAGCGACATGATAATCATGATGATGCCACGCAATAGATCAATAGATTCAATACGGCGGCTTTTGCCGGCCGTCAGGGAAGCTCCCATAGTTTTAGCAGCTGTTTTTAGTGTACAAAATGGTTTGGTGGTTCCGGGCTGCTAAGCTACGCTAAATAGAAATGAATATTTTTATCTACATGTAATTACTTACCTCAATGAGATTCCCGTCCGGGTCACGGAAGTAAATTGGAGACGATCTTTCCTATGGCGCCGGTACGTCCTGGCAGGCTTTCGATCAGGGTACCTGCAGTATCAGATGGTCCAGTCTGTCTATTTCAATTGTACTGTTTTGGGGTGAAAGAATATTGACCACTGCGACAAAGTAACAACAACTTTATGTTACCTTCAGTTTATGAAGGCAGGCATCTTTATTAACAGCACCTCTCTATTGGAGAAATCCGTTTTCGAAAGTACGGTGATCTATATTACGGAGTATAACGAAAACGGGGCAATGGGTTTCATTGTCAACAACCGGTTTCCGCGCAAGCTGAATGAACTGGAAGAATTCAGTCACGGAAGGGATTTCCCTTTATGGGAAGGTGGTCCGGTGGATAAGGAACATCTTTTCTTCATACACCAGCGTCCTGACCTGATCAGCGGAGGGGAGCAGGTAGGTGATAATATCTTCCTGGGAGGCGATTTTCAGGCCGCTGTAAAGCATATTAATGAGCATACGCTGACCGAGCAGGATATCAAGATCTTCATAGGTTATTGTGGCTGGGATTATAAAGAACTGGATGAAGAGATTGACGAAGGTAGCTGGCGTATCACACAAACAGGCAAGTTGTTTTAGCACATAAAAAAAACCATCTGAGCATATGTTCAGATGGTTTTTTATTTAATGTCATTATTTACTTTGTTACAACCTCAATTTTCCCGCCATTTTTGAACAGGTCATGTGGTACAAAGTATCCTTTAATCGGTTTACCATTTACTTTAATCGCTGTCATCTTTCTGCCTTTACCCTGGTGGGTGATCGTCAGTATCTTATTGGTGCTGGTTCTCCATTTCACTTCATCAAACAGCGGTACTGTTACCAGGTACTCCGGATCTGTTGCGGAGAAGGTATACAGACCGGCAGCAGAGAATACATACCATGCTGACATTTCTCCCGCATCATCCATTCCGCAGAGCGCGATACCATCATCTCCCACACCATACAAACTATTCAGGATCGTATCGATAATCTTCTGAGACTTCTCCGGTTTGTTGATGAAGTAATAGGCAAAAGGCGCTTCATGGTCGGGTTGATTGCCATGACAGTATTGTCCGATCATGGTTTCTACGTTCCTGGCGATATAGTTTGGATTCCAGGGTACGGTAAAGAGGGAATCCAGTTTTGATTCGAAGGGCTTCGGACCGCCATACAGTTTAATCAATCCCGGCATATCATGCGGTGCAAAGAAGGAGACCTGCCATGCGTTGGCTTCCCTGTACATATATTCATAGTAAGGGTATTGCGGATTGAAGTTTTTGATCCACTCGCCGTTTTCCAGTCTGCCTCTCATAAAGCGGGTAGAAGGATCAAACATATTCCTGTAGTTCTTTGAACGCGCCATCAGGATACGGTAGTTGGCCGTATCGCCCAGTTTTTTCGCGATCTGTGCCAGGGAATAGTCGTCATAAGAGTATTCCAGTGTTTTAGACACACCTGCTTTTGCTTTGGTTTCTACATGCGGATTTGCGATATCCGGGTCGGAGATATATCCTTTTTCGATATACTCGGTTACGAATGGTCTGGCGCCATTGGCCACATTCGCATTCCTCAGTAAGGTGGCGTAGGTGCCTTTTATGTCGAAATTATCGATGCCTCTCAGGTAAGCGCCGGCAATAGAAGAAGTACCATGGTCCCCATGGAAGAAGGTCGGAATAAAGCCTGTTTTATCGCCTACATCTTTCATGGATTTGATCACGTCCAGTGTTACCTGCGGAGAGATCAATCCCAGCAATACATCTTTATTACGATAAGTATCCCAGAGAGAAGGTTCTGTGTAATAGTTGAAATCTGCTTTCACTACTTTGCCTTTGGCATCGCTGAATTCACCGTTGACATCACTGCGGAGGGCCGGCCAGAGGAATGATCTGTACAAACAGGAATAGAACATGGTACGCTGTTTTTCAGTACCACCTTTAACTTCTACTGCAGACAACAGTTTTTCCCATTTGTCAGTCGCTTCATGGCGGATATCGTCAAAGGAATGCTGCCCTATTTCCTTTTCCAGGTTTTGTTTCGCATTTTCTGTGCTGACAAAGGACAAGCCTATTTTCATTTCTACTGGTCCTTTGTTGCCATCTGCCAGGTGAACGATGGCATAACCATCACGGGTGCTTTCTGCGTTCTTCTCCAGCTGACTGATCTTGTTATTCAGCACGGCATAGAAGTAAATATTACCACCTGCCCGCTGATATCCCTGTATGGCGAAATCACCTGCCTGATCGATATGCCATTCGGAGATCCTGTTGTTGGATTTAGCGAGGTCGAAGAGAATCTGTCTGTCGGTTTCATTTTTATATTCATATTTATGAAATCCGCAGCGCAGGGTAGAAGTCAGGCTGACATTCACGTCATAGTCTTCCAGGTACACCTGGTAGTAACCAGGCGCCGCACTTTCCCGCTGATGGGAGAACTTCGATTTAAAGGGCGCTGTTGGATTAGACATTGGCAGTACCGGAATATTACATAGGTTCCAGTGGCCTTTGTTGGTATGGGTAAAGCTGTAGATGATATTGTCTTCATATTCATAGCCAGCACCGGAGCCATATTCGGTCATCGGACTTAACTGCACCATGGCATTCGGCAGGGAGCTACCCGGGAATGTCAGACCAGCCCATGAGCGCCAGCCATCCGGCAGTTTATAGCCAAGAATCTTTGGATCTGTCAGGGGGGCTGTACCAATGAATGTATTGACGTATTGCGTATACTTTGGCGGCGCCGATTGGCTCCAGCCGTCCGTTCGGGCTAATAAGAGTGTCAGTAAAAGAAACCCTGTTCTTTTTGTCATGATAGGATGTTTGTGGAAATTTCAATTAAAATGGACCTGTGGCACCAAAATAGGCAGCAGGGCAGAGAAATCCTAACTTTTTATGTGAAAGATGGAGGAAGACGGTATAAACGGCGCAGAATGGTGCACTTATGGAGGTTAAGGTTCCAGTTTCTGTTGTTTCAGCTGGGCGTGTCTTATTCTGCTCAGGGTCTCTCTTGAAACGCCCAGGTAAGAGGCCACCATGTGTAAAGGTACTCTTCTGAAGATATCCGGATAAGTACTGATGAAGTCCTGGTACTTTTCTTCCGAAGTATAACTGATGTTCATGAGTATCCTTTCGTAGGTGGAATTGAGAGTATTGGAGATCAGTGCGTCAAGATAAGTTCTGAAGGCAGGTACGGCTTTCATGATCCTGTCCAGACTATCCTGTGTCCACAGCAGTACTTCTGTAGGTTCCAGTGCCTCGATATTAGCTTTGGAAGGGATCTGTTTTGAGAAGCTTTCATGATCGGTCGTCCAGGTGTTTTCCGGCGCGAAGCGCATGATATGTTCCGTACCGTCGTTTTTCAGACAATAGGTTTTTAATAGTCCTTTTGTGATAAACATTTTATACTGACAGACTTCTCCTTCCTTGAGCAGCAACTGTCTTCTGCGGTACCTTTTGACGATTGCCAGCGAGCGCATGAGCTGCAGCTCTTCCCTGGTAAAATGCCCCTTTGCGGTGATATATGCTTCGAATGTCTCAAACATTGATAGATGCCCTTTCTGATTCCTTTCCTTGAAATTAGCGAAGTTAGGTCAAATGACCTCGAAAATTTGTGTCAAATGTCCTTGTTTCAGGGGCCGTTTCCGGCGGAATTTTGTGATGAAAATTAAGGCATTCATCAAATCAGCAAACAACTATGAAAGTTTTTGTAACCGGCGCATCAGGATTTATCGGCTCGGCTGTTGTTCAGGAGTTAATTGCCGCAGGTCACCAGGTAACGGGGCTTGCCCGTTCAGAAGCATCTGCGAAGGCATTGGAAGCAGCGGGTGCAGCTGTACATTACGGCTCACTGGAAGACCTTGATAGCTTAAAACAGGGTGCGGCCGCTTCAGATGGCGTCATCCACCTGGCTTTTATCCATGATTTTTCAAAATATAAAGAGAACTGTGAAACAGACAGACTCGCTATTGAAGCATTAAGTGCAGGACTGGAAGGTACTGACCGTCCATTGATCATCACCTCCGGAACAGGCGTTATTGCGCCTGGTCGTCTGGTAACTGAGGCTGATCTGTCAGCTGTCGGCTCTGCTGCGATTCCAAGGGTGGCTTCTGAAGAAGCGGCTGCAGCAGCAGTGGCTAAAGGTGTAAAGGCGTCTATTGTACGTTTGCCTCCTTCCGTACATGGTGATGGCGATCGTGGGTTTATTCCCGGGCTGATCGGTATTGCCCGTGAAAAAGGGGTTGCTGCCTATGTAGAAGACGGTGAAAACCGCTGGCCGGCCGTACACAGACTGGATGCGGCAAAGGTATTCAGACTGGCGCTGGAAAAAGGAAACGGACGTCCCGTCTTCCATGCAGTAGGAGATGAAGGGGTATCTGTAAAAGACCTGGCAGGAGTGATCAGCCGGAAGCTGAACCTTCCTTTGCAATCCGTAAAGAAGGATGACGCTGCTGCTCATTTTGGCTGGCTGGGGATGTTTGTATCCCTGAACATTCCTGCTTCTGCGCAACAAACAGCAGTATGGCTGGGTTGGAAACCGGAGCATGTTGGTTTGGTAGCCGATCTGGAGAACGGCACTTACTTTTAAAGATTAAAACAGAAAAAGGTATGGCTAACTGATTCCATCAACTATCCAAACAAGAAAGAGGCTGCTCAATGAGACAGCCTCTTTTCTGTTTAATAAGCTTTGATCACCTGTCCGGTGCCTGCGCCCAGTATACTCTTATGATAAGCGGCTATCACTTCTTTCATAGTCACCGGTATATGTCCCGGGAAATATGGAAAATATTCGGGAGACTCTTCCACAACCGTCGGACTCACGGCATTGATTCTAACTCCATTTTCCAGTTCTATGGCGGCTGCACGTACAAAGGATTCTATGGCGCCGTTCATGGCCGCAGGGTTTCCACCGCTCAATACAGGGTCTTGTGAAAGGACGCCGGATATCAGCGTAAAAGATCCCTTCGGTTTGATGTAATGCTGCCCGATCAGTACCAGGTTGACCTGCCCCATTAACTTACTGTTGACGCCTATTCTGAACTCTTTATCGTTCATTGTTTTCAGCGGACCGAAATGCGCATCTCCTGCCGTACTTACCAGTGCATCAAAAGGACCTGTCTGTTTGAACAGATGCTCTATTGATGCCGGGGAGGTGATATCTGCCTGTATTACGCCGCTTTTTGATCCTACTCTGATGATTTCATGTTCTTTTTCCAGTGAAGCAGCGATGTGTTTGCCGATCGTGCCGGATGCGCCGATGAGGATGATTTTCATTACGTGAGTTTTAAATTTTTAATAATTAACAATTGAGAATTAATAATTAAGAATTGGAATGCAGCGGAGATCTCCGGGTTAATTCTTAATTGATTTTGTAACGGCAATACCGGCTGCTGTACCCATAGAGACGGCGTTCGCTATTGTCCGTAAGCGAGTCGTATTATCTCCGCAGGCAAAAACACCGGGAATAGTCGTTTGTTGTGTGTGATCGGTTATGAGATACCCCTCTGTTGTGCACGCGCAACCCAGCTTTTCCGGTAAAGGACAATGTTGTTCAAAGGGGGCATGTGTATATAACGCCGTGAGGGGAGCAGTTGTTCCGTCTTCGAAAACAATATGGCGGATATAGCCATTTTCCTGTACCAGTTCGCGGATCCTTTTTTCAACAACAGGAATATGCTGTTGCTGCAGGAGAGCATATTGTTCGGGCGTCAGTGTAGCACTGCCATTGGTAAACAGTGTCAGATCAGTCGTCCAGTTACGGATAAGACGGGAGAACTCAAGTCCATAGTCGCCGTCACCCAGGACGCCGGTTTTTGCCTCCCTTACTTCGTAACCATGACAGAAGGGACAATGTAATACCGAAATACCCCAGCAATCAGATAAGCCGTTGATGTCAGGCAGTATATCGCGGATACCTGTTGCAAAGATTAATTTGTGTGCCTGGAAGCTATCACCCGAGGCAACACGGATATTGAATCCTGTTCCGGTTTGCACGGCATCTGTGGCAAGGTCATTCAGGAATTGTACGGTAGGGTATTGCGCTACCTGTTGCCGGGCGATGGCGCTGATGTTTGCCGGCGTCTGTCCGTCCTGTGTCAGGAAGTTGTGGGAGTAAGGCGTTTGCCTGTTGCAGGGCAAGCCACTGTCGATGATCATGACATTTTTCAATGCCCTGCCCAATGCCATTGCTGCTGCAAGACCGGCATAGCTGCCACCGATGATGATGACGTCTGTTTGTTTTTCATTGATCATGCTACACTGTTTTTATTGTCTCTTTGTTTTCTTCACCTGACGCATGTTGAGGAGGCGTTCAAGCAGGGGTAATCCTGCGAATACTATCCAGGGCACCAGGATGATGGTGAGCAGGAATGTTCTCAGGTATAGTGGTAGTAAAGACATGGTTGGTCCGAAGAGATAAAGAAACAGTGTGATGGATGGATAAATCACTATCCAGATCTTTAGCGAAGCGATCAGTCTGTTTTTTGTCGTCATAGCTGCGTGATTACTTTGTACGATGCAAAAGTAGACCGGTAGCGGCTATCAGGTGTAGGACAAAAATGTAGTTCAATGGGATTTATCTGCAATTCTGCCGAAAAGCATCGGGTGTATAAGCCGTGTGTTTTTTGAAGAAGCGGATAAAATAGGAGACGTCTTCATAACCCAGCCGGAAGGCGATGTTATTGATTTGTTCAGTGGTAGCACGGAGTTGTCTTCTCGCTTCCAGGATAATATAATCGTTGATGACTTCAGAGCAGGTTTTATCCAGTGTTTGTTTAGTGATGGCGTTGAGCTGATAGGTGGTCAGGTGCATCATGGCAGCGTATTGGGATACCTGTTTGTATTCGACGAAGTGTGTTTCTACGAGTTCGAGGAAGGTATCCAGGCGCTCCTGAAAATAGCGCGGTTCCTTGGTGGAGGCGGTATGGCGCTGATCTCTCAGCAGTTCGATAAAGAGAAATGAAAGATTTGCTTTTATCGCTTCCTGGTAACGTTCTTCCTGCAGCGTGTATTCATCGGAGATATATTGCAGGATGCCTGTTATTTTCTGAAATCTGCGGGCATCGAAGGTATAGTGATTGATGCTGCCGGCTTTGCGGAGGAGGCGTCTGTTCTGCTGGTCTTGGGCAGTATAGAAACCTTCACTGAACTGCAGCAGGTAGCCGCTGCAGTCGGCGTGTAAAGTGAGTTCATGTACCTGTCCCGGACGTACCAGGAAAAGGGAATGCCCTTCAATAGTGTAGGATTTAAAGTCGATGTGATGCTGACCACTACCTTTTTTCAGGATAAGCAGGTAAAAGAAGTCATGCCGGTGTAATGACTCGTGCATGTCTTCGCCGGCCAGTAAGTTCTGTACATTCCGGATGCTGAAGCGATAGGAGCTTTCCTGTTGCTGCGGCGTCGTATGAATATGTCTGATAGGTATGCTGTCCATAGAAGAGGGGGAAAGTGCCTGAATGACTTCCGGCAAAAGTAAGCACTTTTCCTGATTCCCTGTGTGAACTCCACCCATGGCAGTTCCGGCCTGCCGATAGCAGCGCCCGGTACTTTGGAGAAGTCCGCCGGCGTGCAGATGTCGCTGATAACATAACGTATATTTTTACCAGCAGGATGATGTACTAATTCTTCTGCTGCGACAACCGCGATATCGGCAGGGTGTATGAAAGGCAGGTCTGGGGAGTCAGGATAGTTGCCGCCGATAATAACCCATGCCTTTGATCAGTGGCACATCATTGTAAAAGTTGGTATAGAAAAGACCTGCACGGAGGAATGTAACGGAGGTGTTTACCTTCCGGTTGTCTGTATATTTCTTCAATATATAATAAGCCGGCGACAGGGCCATTGCCGGTGGCATGATCTGCACCAATGCTGCTGAGCATGACGACACGTGGCACGTGTGTTGCGCTGATAGCTTCGGCGAAGGCTTTACCGGCATCTATGGTATTTTGGATGACGTTGCTGCCACCCATTTTAGTAGGCGTCATTGCGAAGAGTGCATCAGTGCCTGTCAGGATATTTTTCAGAAATGTAGCGTCGCTTACAGCGCCAATAGCGGCGCCTAATGCTTCGATGGCTGCTTTTCTGTCTGCGCTGCTGCTGATAACTGTTAATTCATGACCAGTTGCTACCAGTTTTTGTGTCAGATATTTGCCGATGTTCCCCGAGGGAACCTGAAATTGTAGTTTTCATGTGTGCTTTTGTTTTTGCTGAAACAAAGGTATTTTTGTACTTACTTTTTGACAAGTACTTACTCCAAAGTATGTATCATGGGAATGGTAAAAACATCTTCTACAATTCAGGAGAATAAACAGTTTGCGCTGGATCAGTGTCCGGTAACGCATCTGATGGAAAAGATCGGTAGTTACTGGAAACCAATCATTCTCTGGCAACTTTCTACCGGGCACAAACGGTACAGTGAACTGAAACGTGCGATACCTGCCATTACGGAAAGATGCTGATCGAGCATCTCAAACAGCTGGAGGCAGACAATCTGCTGATCAGGGAATCAAAACCGGTGTACCGCCTTATGTGACTTACCGGCTGACGAAAGCCGGTGAAGGTTTGCTACCGGTTATTCATGCGATGGCGGAATGGTCTTTTAAGGACAAGGAAGGCGCCTTTAAATAAAAGCTGATGAAAAACACTTCTCATAACAGCAGGGTCATCAGGGCATCTGTGGAAAAAATCTATCAGGCGTTAACCGATCCGCAGGCACTGGCCAGCTGGCAGGCGCCGGACGATATGACAGCGAAGGTCCACGACTTTGATGGCAGAGAGGGAGGCGGTTATACCATGTCGCTTTTCTATGCGGAAACGGACGAAGTTTCCAAAGGAAAGACGAAAGGAAAAGAAGACCGTTTCAGTGCACGTTTTGTAAAGCTGGATCCACCGCATCAGATCATACAGGCGGTTCGTTTTGATACGGATAACCCTGCCTTTGAAGGTGAGATGATCATGGAGGTTACATTGGAAGCACTGGGAGAGGACACGAAGGTCAGCTTTTCCTTCCGTGATATTCCTCCGGGCATCCGTCCGGAAGACAATGAAGCAGGTACCGCCTCTTCACTGGAGAAGCTGGCGGCATATGTAGAATAACCCATTAAGCATTATATAAACCCATTACTAAGGATATGAAAGCAGCAGTCATTACACAGGCAGGTGGCCCGGAAGTTTTGCAATGGAAAGATTATGCGGATCCGGTACCCGGAAGAGAAGAAGTGCTGATTGAAGTAAAAGCAGCCGGTATTAACCGTGCAGATGTAGCACAGCGACAGGGTAAATATCCGCCTCCTCCGGGTGTGACGGTTGATATTCCCGGACTGGAAGTAGCAGGTGTCGTTATCAGCTGCGGGGAGGGCGTTACCCGATGGAAAGCAGGGGATCGGGTCTGTGCATTGCTGGCCGGTGGCGGTTATGCGGAAAAAGTAGCCGTCCTGGAAGGACAATGTCTGCCGGTACCGGAGGGTTATAGTTTTACGGAAGCAGCCGCCTTGCCGGAAGCCATTTATACGGTATGGTCGAATGTGTTCCAGAGAGGCCGTTTGCAGCGGGGAGAAACCTTCCTGATACACGGTGGTTCCAGTGGTATCGGCGTAACGGCTATTCAGCTGGCACATGCCCTGGGAAGCCGGGTAATCGTTACCGTGGGATCGGAAGCGAAGGGCGTCGCCTGTACCGAACTGGGGGCCGACCGCTTTATCAACTATAAAAGCAGTGATTTTGAGCAGGAATTAGCCGATGAAAAGGTGGATGTAATACTTGATATGGTCGGAGGGGAATACCTGCCTAAAAACCTCCGTATACTACGGGAAGAAGGCCGCTTAGTGTACATCAACACGATGGGCGGTAACCGCACGGAACTGGATCTGAGTCTTGTTATGCGTAAACGCCTGTCAATCACCGGCAGTACTTTGAGAGGCCGGGAATATGCTTATAAAAAAGCCCTCACTGAAGATATTTTGGAACATGTATGGCCGCTGCTTAATACCGGACAATTTAAACCGGTCATTTACAGTCTTTTCCCATTTGAAGAAGCGGCAGCTGCGCACCGGGTCATGGAGAGCAGCGAGCATATCGGAAAGCTCATTCTGACGGCTTCCTGAGATTTCATCCACCTCAGACAGAATTATCTGAAGGATCACCGTTACAGGTTGGGATATGTTGCTACTGCCATTGTCTTGCAGGCAGTGGTCCTTTTTTGATGCGTATTAAAATGGGAGGGGCCTCAGGCTTTTTGTGTGATCTGCATCAGAGAGAGCAGGTCCTTTACTGAGCGTGCATTTGAAGGGAGTATGTCCCGGACACCGGCAGGGATAGGTCCTGTAAAGTAGATATTCAGACCTGGTGCGAATTCGCAAAGCTGCTGAGAGAACGCCATGAAATCTTTGGAGGTAATAGGGTTGGTCATGCCTGTAACAATCAGGTTGGGTTTGCATATCGTGATCACCCGGTAAAGGCTGTCATGAGGGACGGACTGCCCCAGATAAATGGTACGGTAGCCCCTTGCCCTTAATGCATAGTTATAAAACAATAATCCTATTTCATGCAATTCTCCTTCAGGGAGGAATAAGAGCGCCACGTCTGCATTGGTTTCGGGATGTTTATTGAGTGCTTCTGTGGCCATGATGATCTTACTCCTGATAAGATTCGAAAAGAAGTGTTCCTGTGCCGGATTGATCGTACCGGCCTGCCACATAATGCCGATCCGGTGGAAGAAAGGGAAAATCGAGGAAATGATGGTGTCTTCGAAACCTCTTTTCATCATCAGTCCGGAAAAGGTGATATTGAACAGCTGTTCATCCATGTCTATGAGACTGAGCAGCAGGTTTTCGTCAGTGGAGCCGTTTTGACTGAATAATCCAACGGAAGAAGCTTTCTCCGCAATCTCCTCGTCATTCATTTCGCTGATAGCGGATATCTTATACCCGTGCTGATTCAGCAGACTGATATTCAGGATCTTTTTAAGTTCCTCATTGCCATAATACCGGATATTGGTATCCGTTCTACCTGGTTTAATGATACCATAGCGTTTCTCCCAGATCCGCAGCGTATGCGCTTTGATCCCGGACAGTTTTTCCAGATCCTTTATTGAATAGTTCTCAGTTGCCATAACCACCTGTTTTCAGAGCGCAATGTAATAATAATATGTTGTGGGCTTAAACAAAAAGCACTCCTTTTCTCCTGCATCTTCAACAGCGATATGCGACTTGCTGTTTCCAATTTTACTGATTTTCAACCTGAAAACCCTCGTAAAAGCTATGTACATGAGCTTCCAGGTTCTGCAATTCGGCCAAATGAAAACAGCTGACTATATATTTTGTTTAATTTTTTATTTCAAAACTTAAACAATACATTTGTTTAAGAATTTAATAAAATAGTTAAACAAAATATGGCCAGTACCGCGATTGTCATAGGTGGAGGTTTATCAGGACTCTCGGCAGCTATTAGTCTGGCGAAAGAGGGCTATACCGTGACATTGGTTGAGCGGCATGATCAGACTGGCGGGCGGGCAAGGATGTTTGAGGCAGCGGGATTCAGGTTTGATATGGGGCCCAGCTGGTATTGGATGCCAGAAGTGGCAGCGGATTTCTTCCGGCAGCATGGACGTTCGATTGATGATTATGTGACCCTGCAGCGGCTGGACCCTTCTTACCAGGTTATTTTCGGGAAGGGAGAGCAGGTCAGTCTGCCGTCTTCATTTGCCGCATTACAGGCCGTATTTGAAGGGATTGAGCCTGGTGCAGGTTCCCGTCTTGAGAAGTTCCTGGAGGAAGCGGAGTATAAGTATAACACAGCAATGTCGGCCTACGTCAGGAAGCCAGGATTGCATGTGCTTGAATTGTGTAACGGAGAAGTGATGCGTTCTTTTCTGAAGATGGATATGTTACAGTCTTTCAGTCATCATGCCCGGAAATATTTCAAAGATGAACGGTTGTTGAAAATCATTGAGTTCCCTGTTTTGTTCCTCGGCGCTACTCCTGAACGGATTCCTGCCATGTACAGCATGATGAACTATGCTGATATGAAGCTGGGTACCTGGTATCCGGAAGGCGGGATGCATATGCTGGTCAGTGCTTTTACCAGACTGGCAGAGGAATCAGGTGTACGTATTATGCTGAATACTACTGTGGAGGGAATGGATGTGCAGGGGAGTCGTATAACGGGTGTAGGGACCAACAGGGGAAAACTGACTGCCGATGTCATCGTGTCGGGAGCAGATTATCATCATACAGACCGTCAGTTGTTGCCATCCGGAAAAGCCAATTATAGTGCTCAGTACTGGGAGAAGCGCGTAATGGCGCCATCCTGTCTTATCTACTACGTCGGCGTGCGCAGGAAGATTGCACGACTGCAGCATCATAATCTTTTCTTTGAAGATGATTTCCGGCAACACGCGGAAGCCATTTATAATGCTCCTGAATGGCCGCAGAAACCGCTTTTCTATCTTTGCTGTCCTTCAAAAACAGATGCTACTGTAGCACCCCCGGGTATGGAGAACTTGTTTTTTCTCATTCCTACGGCTCCTGGTCTGCTGGATACACCGGACATAAGAGATCAGTACCTGCAATTAGTACTCAGGAAAACGGAAGCATTCTGCGGAGAAGATATAACGCAGCAGATTGTCTATTCCCGCAGTTATGCATGTACAGATTTTATCGCTGATTACAGCGCATTTAAAGGGAATGCGTATGGTCTTGCCAATACATTGGGGCAGACCGCTTTTCTGAAGCCATCTATCAGACATAAGAAGATTACCAATTTATTTTTTACCGGTCAGCTGACAGTGCCGGGACCAGGTGTGCCACCGGCAATTATTTCCGGACAGGTGGTGGCGGAATATATCTCAAAACAAAAAGTATCTCGTTATGAAAGCGTTATTTGACAGGGTTAGTGCCGCTTGCAGTAAGCTTACAACAAAAGCTTACAGTACCTCCTTTTCTCTTGGGATACGATTGCTTGCCGGTAAATATCATGCGCCTATATATGGCATTTATGGCTTCGTGCGTTTTGCCGATGAAATAGTAGATTCTTTTCATGAATATCCTAAGGCCGCTTTGCTTAAAGACTTCAGGGAGCAGACTTACAGGGCCATAGAAGACAGGATCAGTCTGAATCCTATTTTAAACAGTTTTCAGCAGGTCGTTCATCAATATCATATAGAGCAGGAATTGATAGATACATTTCTTGATAGTATGGAAATGGACCTGCATCAGCATTTTTACACAAGAAGTATTTACGAAAAATATATTCTTGGCTCGGCTGAAGTAGTTGGACTCATGTGTCTGAAGGTTTTTACAGACGGAAACCATGCGTCGTATGAACAGTTGAAGTATCCGGCAATGAAGTTGGGCGCTGCGTTTCAGAAGGTTAATTTTCTGCGGGATGTAAGAACAGATAGCCAGGAACTAGGCAGACATTACTTCCCGCAGATTAACCTTAACAATTTTTCCTGTCAGGATAAGGCTGCGATCGAAGCTGAAATTGAGTGTGATTTCAATGAAGCGCTTGAGGGGATAAAGGCATTACCGATGTCTTCCCGGAAGGGTGTATATCTGGCATATGCCTATTACAGGGTCTTGTTCAATAAGATCAGAAACCTCCCTCCACAGAAAATTATGACGGAAAGGATTCGTGTTGCCAACAGCCATAAGATTGGTATTATGTTGCAGACGATGTTGTTACAGGTCAGGTAAAGATCATTGTTAATCTACTATACAGAAAAGGATTATGCTATTACTATCTTATATACTGGCGGGGCTTGGTGCATTTGTTTTTATGGAAATGGTAGCGTGGTTCACGCATAAATATATTATGCATGGATTTTTGTGGTCTTTGCATAAAGATCATCATCGTAAAGAAGAGGGACAGTTCTTTGAGAAGAATGATTTCTTCTTTGTGATATTTGCCTTACCCGGAATGCTGTTGTTTCTGTTTGGTACATTACAGCATTTACCATATCTGATCGCGATCGCCACCGGCATCACTTTATATGGCGCTACCTATTTTCTGGTGCATGACGTTTTTGTACATCAGCGTTTCCGTTGGTTGAGACAATCAGATAATATTTATCTGCGTGCGCTGAGACGTGCGCATAAGATGCATCATAAACATTTAGGTAAAGAAAAAGGAGAGTGTTTCGGGATGTTGTTTTTCCCGGTACGTTTTCTGAGAGATGCTTTCAATAAAGAAAAAAGTTATTCCTGAGATGTGGTATACTTATCTCACGATAGATCTGGCGTCTATTTCCGTGCCTTTTATTTTCTCCTTTCATCCTAAGCTGAGATTTTATAAGCATTGGGGTGCGTTATTGCCTGCCCTGTTTATCCCTGGATTATTTTTTATCTGCTGGGATTGTTTTTTTACGGCCAAAGGTGTGTGGGGATTTAATCCTAAGTATGTATCAGGTGTATCTGTATTCAATCTGCCCTTGGAGGAAGTATTGTTTTTCCTGTGTATCCCTTATGCCTGTCTCTTTTCCTATCATAGTATTTTTACGCTCTGGCCGAAGTTGCGGTTGCCAGGTATACTGACCAGGCTTATTTCATGGGGACTGATAGCCGTGGGTTTGTGTATCGCATATATATACAGTGAAAAGAGTTATACTTTTCTCACCTTATTACTGATGTCCTTGTTCCTTTTTGGTGTGACCATCCTGTATAAGAACCAATGGGTGGACCGTTTCTATATATGTTACGCGTTCATGTTGATTCCGTTTCTGATAGTAAATGGTCTCCTGACCGGTTCCTGGATACAGGAACCGGTTGTCTGGTATAATGCTGCCGAGATTGCGGGTCCGAGACTGATGACCATTCCACTGGAAGACATTGCGTATGGCTTGCTATTGATAGGCGTAGAAGTGGCGCTGTATGAGTATTTGCTGGCAGGCAAGCGGGAGTCCGTTACATACAGTCCGCTCCGGGAAGGTAGCTGAGGAGGCTTTTTGATTATCTTTGTGCGGTATATTATTCTACTCGTTTAACGCAAAGGGCATGAAACAGGTAAGACATCAGCGCATAAAGACAATTACGGAATATCATCAGTTCATGGGTATTCCCAAACCTGATCATCCCCTGATCAGTGTAATTGATTTTACCCTGATCAAACATTTACCGGGAGATCAGCCTGTCAGTCTGTTGCTGGATTTTTACTCCATCGCCCTGAAAAAGAATTTCAATGCCAGGATGAAGTATGGGCAGCAGGAATATGATTTTGATGAAGGGCTGATGACCTTTACCGCTCCTGGTCAGGTGATACGGATCGAGCGGGAAGACGAGGAGGAGCTGAAGCATTCCGGCAGGTTACTGCTGATCCATCCGGATTTTCTATGGAATACGGCGCTGGCCAATAAGATCGCGCAGTATGAGTACTTCGGTTATGCGGTGAATGAGGCGCTGCATTTGTCTGAAAAGGAAGAGGGGACTGTGATGGGGATCATGCAGCAGATAGCGCAGGAATACTGCTCTAATATCGATAAATTCAGCCAGGATGTCATTATTGCCCAGGTAGAACTGCTGCTGGTATATGCGGAGCGGTATTATCATCGTCAATTCCTTACACGGAAGATCAGCAACCATAAGATACTGGACCGCCTGGAAAGTCTGCTGAACGAATATTTTGCCGGTCAGGCGATACAACAGGCAGGACTGCCCACTGTGCAGTATGTAGCCGATACCCTGCATGTTTCTCCCAATTACCTGAGCGGTTTGCTGAAGATGCTGACAGGACAGAGTACGCAGCAACACATACACGATAAACTGATCGAGAAAGCAAAAGAAAAACTATCCACAACGGAGCTATCGGTCAGCGAAATAGCCTATGAACTGGGGTTTGAACATTCTCAGTCCTTCAGTAAATTATTCAAGAGTAAAACGAACCTTTCTCCCCTGGAATTCCGGCATTCTTTCAATTAGCTAAGAATTGGCTACAACAAAAATAGATTCTACTACATCGGTCTATCGGTTCATACGGACTTTTGCATGGTAAGTTTCCATCCAAAAACGAATCAATTATGAAAATTGTAGTAACAGGATCGCTGGGTAATATCAGCAAACCACTGACCAAGGAATTAATACAGCAAGGACATCAGGTGACGGTGATCAGCAGTAATACAGACAGGCAGCAGGAAATTGAAACACTGGGTGCTGTGGCTGCTATCGGATCACTGGAAGATGCCGGCTTTCTGAGTACTGCATTCGCCGGTGCAGATGCGGTATATGCGATGGTACCGCCTAATTTTGCGGCGGAAGACCAGATCGCTTATTACAGCCGTATTGCGGATAGTTATGCCACCGCGATCCGTAACGCAGGTGTGAAACGTGTGGTACACCTGAGCAGTTATGGCGCACACCGGAGTCAGGGAACCGGCTTTATTCTCGGCTCGCATCATTCCGAGCAGATACTAAGTCAGTTATCAGATGTAGCGATCACATTTTTACGGCCTACTTTCTTCTTTTACAACCTGTATGGGTTTGTGGATATGATCAAACATCAGGGTTTTATGGGATCGAATTATGGCGGAGAAGATAAGCTATTGATGGTCTATCCAACTGATATTGCCCATGCGGCAGCAGAGGAACTAACCAGTATAGGTGGTGGAGTAAACGTGCGTTATGTGGTGAGTGATGAACGTGGTTGTAATGAGGTGGCCCGCGTACTGGGCGCTGCTATCGGAAAACCGGATCTGCAATGGCAACTTTTTACGAAGGAGCAGGCAAAAGCAGGTATGGAAAGAGCCGGTCTTCCACCGCATGTGGTCGATAATCTGGCAGATCTTAACGAGAGCACACATAACGGTGCTTTACGGGAAGATTTTGACAAACATCCGCCGGCTGTATGGGGTAAGGTGAAACTGGAGGATTTTGTAAAAGAACTGGCTGCTGCCTTCTAAGCAGGCCACTTACATCACAGCTTCGAATGCATATCTGGCCATACTCCAGAATTCATCCAGTGCAAGGATGCGAGGTTTGAAGAAGGAAATGATATCGGGCCAGTCTTCCGAACGGAGCACAGATATATTGTCCAGCTGTTTACTGATTTTACTGATGTCTCTGCCATATTCATCTGTCGTATCGGCTTCCCATTGCCAGTCATCTTCACCGAGAGCGGCCGCCAACATGCCTTTATGCAGGAGGAACTGGTTATAGAATTCTTTATGTAGTGCCGGATCTGCCGGCGAAATAACGATCGCAATACTGGCATTTCTGTTATCAGCATCCATCTTGAAGCTGATACCGGAGATGCCGGTTTTGTAATTGGACCAGCTGATGACATCACCATCTGCTGAAAGTATTGGCTTCATGTATTTGCCGAAGCTTGTCCAGAATGCCTGTTTGAGTTTTGAAACTTCCTGTTTAGTGTACATGTATCCGCTTAGCTATATTCACAGCTTCAAAGATAGTTCACTCCTGCTGAAAAACGATCGTTGAGAGAATCGGTCCTTATCTTTCTCAAAAGGACCTGCAGCATAGAATATTTGCGAAATGACTCATGGAGTCCTTTATCTTGTCTCAACAGCCAGTTTAACTATGGAACAGGAATTTTCAAAGACAACAAAAGACAGGGAAAAGTATCAGGAAGACAGTCAGCTGTTTGGTACACCGGAAGCGCAGCAGCAATTGCAGCAGGGGCTGGAGGATATGTATTTCCTGTTGAGCAGGGAGTATCCTTTTAAGGCGTCGCTGGCCTTAGTGGGCAACAGGCATCAGCTGGTAAAACGGCAGCAGACGGCATTGCAGGGAATGGCCTGTTCAGCGGTACAGCTGGAGACCAGAAAGCGAAAAGAGGTGTCTGCGGCTGCGTTGAAAGATAAAGCGGTGTACCTGGATGCGTTTAACGTATTGATCCTGCTGGAAACGGCGTTGTCGGGTAATTTTGTGTTCCGCGGACTGGACGGTTGTTTCCGGGATATATCCTCTGTTCACGGATCTTACCGGAAAGTAGATCAGACGGAAGCTGCGTTGTTACTGGCGGGTAATGCTTTGCGTGAACTGGGGGCAGCAAAGGTGACCTGGGTGTTTGACGCACCTGTATCCAATAGCGGTAAGATGAAAGGCGTTTGTTATGAGCTGGCTGCACAACATGGTTTCACCTGGGAGGCGGTGTTGGAAGCTTCTCCTGATAAATTCCTGATCGATAGTCAGGCCCTGATATGCAGTTCAGACGCCTGGATATTGGATGAATGTACAGCCTGGTTTAACCTGGGTGCATATGTTATTGAACAGCTGCTGCATAATCAGGTGAATATGGTACCTGTGCAAAGCAAAAAATTGTACTGATGTTATTTGAATCGTTTAAATGCTGCCCCATAAATACCAAAATCTATTAAAGACCGGGAAACCCTTGCAGGGTAAAGACTTGGGTGTGACATATCGAAACGGAATTGTTCCTGATGGTAGGAGCCTTCATATCGAAGTGAAACATACGAGGTATGATCTACCTGCACTCTTACTCTCATTGAACCGGTCTGGCTGCCATTGTATTTTGGGACAATAAGTACGATAAACTCTCCCGGACCGACTTTAACACCGAAATTGCCGTTACCGCAAAAGTCATATGAGGGACATTCGATGGCGTACCAATGAGCATAGTCGGACGTATCTTTAGCTTCCTGTACTCCCCAGGCATGGCGGTCTTTCCCAAAAAAGAGCTTTGTTGCATCTGTTTCATTTACTATATACACCGGAAAGTAAAACCGCGTCTGATCGTATGGATTATTGCGATAATGAACCGAAGTTTTGTAATCTGCAAAAATCTGAAAACCGTCTGTGTTGAGAGAATCCCATATGCCAATGCTACCTTTTTCGTGAATGATGTCGCTTTGTTTAATAGCGTCCATATACGGTCCTTCATTCTGGAGCTTCAGTGTATCGCAGAATCGATACTTACCCATCAACGGGAAGGATACCGGGTTTACAGCTTTTATTTCCAGGAGCGTTACTTTTTCCTGCGAAGAATCCTGTACTATAACCGGCAGGTGAAATTTTTTCTTTTCTGCCGTCTCTGGCGATGCCGGCTGTGGATTTTGACAACTCAACAGCAGTGCAGATAGAAGAGCGAAGGCAACGATTGGTTTAAACATTTCTCACAGATTAGGGAAGTGTAAAAGTACAAAAAGCAACTCATTGGTGTTTCAAAATGTATTACCTTCGTATTAATCCTATACGAACATGAAAATCATTTACTTATCCGTGCCGGCGATCATCCTGTTGGATATTTATGCCTGGACATGGGTTGCAAGTTTGCTAACCGCGCCAAGTGATCTCGCCGTATTCGGCGGTATTGTCAGCATTTTCGTAATTATTATTCTACACTACGCATTTTACAAGTTATTAAAATTCAAATTTTAAGTATGAACCAGAAAAAAATCCGATCGATTGTCCTGTTGGTCATTGTGGTCGTTGTAATCCCTGTATTCTGTAATTTATGTTGCACGAGAATTGATGCCGGTCATGAAGGTATCAGAGTAAAACAATATGGTACTGATAAAGGGGTACAGGATATTTCACTGGTAACAGGACGGGTATGGTACAATCCGTTGACTGAATCCGTGTATGAATTCCCGATCTTCGTACAGACAGCTGATTATAATCCATTTACGGTGAATGCAAAGGATGGGTCCGTATTTACAGTAGATCCTACCATTACTTTCCGTGTATTGCCGGGTAAAAGCCCCGAGATCTTCAAGAAATACCGTAAGGGTATCGATGAAATCACAAAGACAACCTTATACAACTATGTAAGAGACGCTTTCCGTATACAGTTCAACAAGTATACGACTGATAGCATGATCAGCAGCAGGGAAGGATTTGAGAATGCGGTACAGATACAATTGTCTGAATCCATGAAAAGGGAAGGTTTTGACCTGGAGCAGCTGACCAGCGGTATCGAGTATCCTGAGACGATCACACAGGCGATTGACGCGAAAAACAGGGCTGTACAGCAGGCGATGCAGGTTGAAAATGAGCTGAGGGTAACAGAAGCGAATGCGAAAAAGCTCATTATTCAGGCAGAGGCAGAAGCAAAGGCAAATCTGCTGCGTCAGCAGTCTTTGACTCCATTGCTCATTCAGCAACAGTTCATCGAAAAATGGGACGGAAAAACGGCTTTATATGGCAGTTCTCCGACCTTCTTCAAGAATGTGCAGTAATAAACGCATCAGAATATAAAAAAAGAGCGTTTTCAATAACAGCAAAGGGCTGTACTGCCATATGGCAGTACAGCCCTTTGCTGTTATTGAAAATTATAAAAAGAGGATTAGTTTCTGAACATCGTCACGACCAATCCCATTTCTTTATTGAACATTTTTGCCATAGCGGCGATGCTGGTTTCATTAGAGCTGCTGCTTTTATCCATATCGAGGGCTTTGGTACGTACCACCAGTTTCAGGTCTCCTTTTGTATAAAGGCGGAACATCCCTTCATCTTCACCTTCACTGACTGCGTTAGCACTGGCTGAATCTTGTTTGAAACCTGATTTTTTGATCTCCTGCAACATCTGTCTCATATTCTCACCCAGTGATACATAGGTGACGCTGCCGTGTGGTGTTACACTCATGTAAAGATCTTTATGTTCATTCACATAACTGCTGCTGTCATCATCTGCAATGCTCCAGCGATAGCTGATCTTATTCAATGTATACAGTACGCTGTCGCCGGACATATCCAGTATATCAGACATATCTGTCAGGTTGATGTTTCTGCTGCTGATACCTGTGAATTCTCTGATCATTTCTTCACCCAGTAATATTTTCACGAGTGAAGGATGTTTGGTAGAATAAATCACTTCTACATGCTGTCCTTTGCTTGCTGCATGGTACTGTTCGCTGCTTACTTCTTTCTGTGTACGCACCGGTTTCCCTTTTTTCGTAATGTAGGAAATCGTCAGTTTATAGGAGCTGCTTTTGGAGCTGCTTTTGTAATAACCATCTACAATCGTTGCCGGTACTGTTTCTCCGAACTGTTTCAGTTCTTTGTTTTCCAGCGTTGTGTAGTGCATGGAGAAGATGATTATCAGTGCAATAGCGCCTGGTATAAACAGGAAAGTGATTTTGTGATACCAGTACTTTGGTGTGCTGTCCCATTCCTTTATTTCATCAATGTCCTGAAAATCAGCAAATAGCTGTACAAGAAAGAGAAAGCATAACAGACCGCCTATGATGCCCAGGAAAACAGGCATAACAAGGTACATGTCAGCAGGCATCCAGAAATAGAATGTCAGGAACGTGAGGAGGAGCAGAACGCCCCAGGTGATTCTTCTTTTCATATGTATAGGGTTGTAGTGTACGGTTGCAGGGAGTTTCGGTTCTTCAGGATATTTCTAATCTTCAGGTCTTCAAGGATTTGTCCCACAGACTGCTATAAACAGTCTGCAAATATACATTTTTTAATATATGATTGTCCGTAAGGGATTCATTTTAAATTATGTTTTTATATACTATTTTATGTATTTTACACATGAGCCTCCCTGAAAGCCTTAGTAGTAGCACGTTTGGGCTTATTCTGTGAGAATGAGACAGTTAGCCGAAGAGACCTATCTATAGATTGAAAGACGATCCCTATAATATAAACCGAATGCCTAAATTTTTATTGCTACCCTCATTATTGTTATTATTTCATACCCTGTCATTTGCGCAATATGCGGACAGTGGAACGGGTCATCTGAAGGAAGTAGTGTGGTGGATAGACTGGTCAGGTATGAAAATCGAAAATGGAGCAACCAGAACAATGACAACAGCTGACGGATTATCTGTCACAATCACCATCTCTGATGTTACCGGCACACCTGTTTCGCCAGCCGTGATGAATATGTCGGGTTATGCTTTCCTGAAGAATCTGTATGATTTCTCTGACACTGCTATGAGACCGGCACTGTCGGTGCCTAACAACTTCAATAACAGTAGTTTTACTATAACAGCCAATGCTACACGTTATGGGAGACCAGCTGCTTTTACGCTGGTAGCAGCAGACGCAGAAGCTTCGAGTTCGCTGGAAACACTGGTGCTGACGACATCTGCAGGACACTGGCGATCCATCGAGTTCCTGCGTACTTCCACGCAGGTAAATAATCCGGCTGCAGGTTGTGGCACTGCAATAGTGACAATATCAGAAACATATGGCGGAACAAAGGGGATAGGTCAGTTGCCCGTAGTCGCTACAGACGTACCTTCCGGTGTTCCCATTAAATTAGATGTCGGTTTATTGCGTACCGGTCATGGCAGCAGTGCAGTGGCCTTTGGTATCATCGCCAAAGTAGATGAAGGTGATCTGCCGGTTAGTTATGGTCATGCTTTTCATCAGCTGATGTATAGTACGCAAAACGCTTGTAATTATCAGGCGCCATTTCCGCTGACCAGTTTACAATCTGATCTGAAACTGGGTAGTGTGGCTGGTGACGCTGATTCTGTCGGTATGACGAATGATAATCTGCATGGACAGGATGAAGAAGCGATCAGTGCATTTCATGATTATACCGGTAGTGGTAGTTATACGGTGAATATACCATTGAGTAATACAACGGGTAAAAATGCATATCTCTCTGCATGGTTTGATTATAACCGGAATGGGGCATTTGAACTCGCAGAAATGACTACAGCAGTCGTGCCTCCTAATGCAACTATTGCGACAATCAGCTGGACGGGATTGCCGGATGGATTTATTACGGGAAGCGTATCACAATATGGTTTCCGTTTTCGTTTATCGACAGATCAGCAGGCAGTGAAAACACCTACAGGCTTTGCGCCTGATGGGGAGGTAGAAGATTATCTCGTGCATATTAAAGCACCTTGTGCCGCTAATATCAATACACTTTCCAACATGGTACGCTGTGCGGGTAAACCTGCACAGCTGAATGCGAGCGGTGGTATTAAATACCAGTGGTCGCCGTCCGCCGGACTGTCATCAGATACGATTCCGAATCCGGTGGCAACACCGATGGTGACGACTACTTATACGGTGAATGGTGTAGATACCTATGGTTGTCCGGGAAAGGCGAGTCTGACTGTTTACGTCAATCCTTCTCCTGTATTCAGCAAGAGAAGTGATACGGCGATCTGCTCCGGTAATTCATTACAGCTGTATGCAATCTCTGATGTACCGGCTACTTATTCCTGGTGGCCTGACAGTTCGCTGAACAACAGTATTATTCCCAATCCGGTGGCTACACCTGGTGTCAGTACCAGTTATACTGCTACAGCGACGACGATGTATGGTTGTACCAATAAAGCGGTCATCAATATCCGTGTAAATCCTTCTCCTGAGTTTAAGGTGATACCGGATACGCCGGTGGTGTGTCTGGGACAGACAGTAGATATCCTGGCCAAAGGAGGGGATGTGTTTCAGTGGTATACCGACAGGGATTCGTTGTTGACTACTAATGCGTCTATCACGGTGGCGCCTGTCTGTGATTCTACTTTTAAGATTTATATGGAGCATCACACCTGTGCAGTATCCGATACGTTTATTGTACCGATTAAAGTGTATGAATTGCCGGTTACGTCAGTATCAAAATCAGGCGATATAGATTGCGCACATCCTGAAGTGAGTCTGGTGGCAAAAGGAGGCGTTTATTACAACTGGCAACCTGCGGTGGCTATCTCTAATAACCTCGTGGCTAATCCGGTCGTATCGCCGCTTAAATCGGCCACTTATGAGGTGACGGTGATGGATGTACATGGGTGTACCCAGGTAGAAGCCATTACGGTGAATGTGGACGTTGCGCTGGCTTTTACCCGTTACCCCTTGCCAACGGCATTTACGCCCAATGGAGATGGCCGGAATGATTGTTTTGGTATGAAGTTCTGGGGGGAGACGAGTACGTTTGAATTCAGCGTATTTAACCGAACCGGTTTCAGGGTGTTCAGCACACGTTATCCTGGTCATTGCTGGGATGGCACTTTTAAAGGAATGGTACAGCCTGCGGGCACTTATATCTATATGATCAGAGCGAAGACGATCTGTGGGGATGTCATACGTAAAGGCACTGTTGTACTTGCCAGATAAACAATGAGGCTATCTCAATAATGAGATAGCCTCTTCCTGTATATAGACTGGTTAACTTACTGATTAATGCCCAGACGTCTGGCTGTTTCTGCCGCTTTGAATTCATCCGTTTTAAACGGGTTTCCTTCTGCTGTGAATACGTAATCAAGCGTATTCAATCCACTGTCTGGTGTAAAGAGCAGGTACAGGTATTTCATTGTTGTTGCAAAGAAATAGACCGGCATTTTATTCTGCTGCTGTTTACTTCTGATATCCATTACGCCAGTGAATGCGGCGCCTGCCCTGCAATACTGCAATATGTCGCTGTAGTACTGTCTGCCCATCTGCTGATAGGCGGTATCTTTTGTGTAATCATACAGGTACCAGGCTGACTCGATGATCTCGGGATTCAGGTCGTACGCTGCTGCCGTGATATGCTGCCGGCGGAAGTCGTAGATCATCGGAATCATCCCATACTGTTTCCAGAGATTATTCCAGGTCCGGTGTACCCTGGCTGCCTGTTCTGCATCATTATCGATACATAAAAGAGCTGGCAGGAATGCGTCGTAACCTGTCGCAGTTGTATTCTTTGTTTCCCCTGAATACATGTCCGTTCTGCGGTACCATATTGCGGTGTCACTTTCTTCTGCGTTATACTGATGTACGGCTGTAATGGTTTTCTCCCACATTTCTTTCAGTGCTTCATCTTTAAACAGGAGCCATGTTTTCAGCATACTTTCATAGTAAGCGCTGCCTCCTGCGCCGATACAACTGATGGTTTCCAGCCAGTCACCGGTTTCATTGTTGATGATGTTGCCGGTAAGGTTGAGGGCTGAGCGTCTGCCGTATATGGCTTCTGTCGCTTTCCTCGCCGCCTGATAATATTTCGGGTCCTTTGTGTAATAACTCAGGATGCCCATTTCAAGTGTATAAGCGGCTGCTTCTGCGGTATTGACCTTTTCGCCTTTCACTTTACCGGTTTTCAGATTGACCCAGTAATAGGGGATTCCTGTCGGTGATCTGAAAGCTTTTAAGAGGCGATCTCCAAAGTCTCTTGCGCGTTCCAGTATTTTAGGCTGGTGTGTGCAGGAGTACATGTATAAGAGTCCTCCCAGTACGCGATTATTGACATCAAAGGTCTTTACGTAAACGTCTATGTCAAAGTTGCAACTATCTGTTACAAACTTCTCAATGTCTCTGGCCTGTTTCTGGAGGCCCATCACTTTCATGGTGCTATATGCATCAATCTGCGAAATACGTATCGGCTGTTCGTACCAGTCCGTGTAGGTTTTCGTTTGCGGCAATAATACATCATGGCCCCAGGCGTATCGTTTGTAAGCATCCCAGGATCTGATAAATTCCTGTTTGACGCTTAGCGATAACTCCGCTTGCTGGGCTTTCATAGGTAGGTAGGCGATCATGGCTGCGGCAGCCACAATACATTTTTTCATCGGATGCTAAATTATAATCTGCGAAAGTAATAAACCGTTCATACTATTGCGCTAACAAATATATTTTTTACGGTATAACGATCTACGACATACGTTGGTGCTGTTCCCTGTATTGAGAAGGTGTTTGCTGGTAAATAGTCTGAAACTGTTTGTAGAAATGGCCGAGGTTATTGAAGCCACAATCGTGGCAGATGCTCTTAATGGGGGCATTCGTGATGGCTAACTGTCTGGCTGCAAACTGCATACGTAATTCCGTCACCAGGGTAGAGAGTGTTTTGTCATAACATTTGCGGACGGTACGGTTGACATAATCGATGTTACGGCCGCAGATGGAGGCAAAACCTCTGGCGCCCAGGCGGAAGAGATCGGGTTGTGCAGGAAATAGCTGGATGGCATTGTTCAGCCATGCGGGAATGTCCTGGTTATCCGGTTGATTTTCAGTAGGGAGCAGGAGTTTAAAAAGGGAGAGTAGGAAACTGTCCAGGTAGATGGCGGAGTCCTGGTGTTTCCACATTTTTTCTGCCAGGTGGGTGATGCTTCTTAAGATCGTTTCGTCCAGTGTGGCCTGGTAGGGCAGGTCGCCTTTTTTCCAGAAGAAATCTTCCGATTCCGGGAAGTATCGCTTTTTGAAATACTGTACGGTTTTAAAGGGAAATGCGAGGTTCATCATGGTAATGCCCTGACGGTTGGAAGAGAAGGTATGCAGATCATCCGGGCGCATCATGATAATATCGCCTGTATTCAGCGGGGTGTTTAGTCCATTGATCAGATGAGTGCCATTGCCATGCTCTATCCAGAAGATTTCGGCATAATCATGATTGTGAAGTGAAATATCATCGGTAGAGAATATTTTTACCCTGGCCAGATGAAAAAGTTCACCTTTTGTAATGAAGTCGCGTAATAAGAACCTCGTAATTTTCATAAATCTCCCCTGACAGTGTTAAAGGTAGCAAAATTTTATGCAGATGTGCCTGCCCGAAAACACTAATAACATTGGATTAACCATGTTAGCCGGCTTTTCTGCCAGGGGAGTATAAAAAGCATCGTTCAGGAACTTACTGGCGCAGATATTGTTTGTTGAAATGCCCAAAGCAATTGTTTTTTGACCGTATTGCAGGTGTATCCGAACGGTGACGCTGCCACGTGATGCGGTCGCAATGCCTTACGATTAAAAGAGTTATCTTTATAAACACATATCTTTTATAACCCTGTAGATTGTTGCGTATGTTAAGCATGACGAGAAAAAATATCAGGATCAACCCTGATTTCAAAAGAGTCATTCCCCGCTTTTTTAACTCCGGCAATGAAAGATCGGTGCAAATCATTAATAAGGTTGTGGATATGCCGGAGAATGTGGTATGTGAAGTACTGAATGGTGTGCTGAAAGAATTTTCCCGCAGATATAAGGACATCCATGAAGTGTTTGAAAACCATTATTCCAGGATTTCTCACCTGGTGCCGGCCGGCGTGATTGTCACCAAAGACAGGCAACACCTGCTTGGGGCTTATTTCACCATGGAATATTCGCTGGAAGCAGCAGCGCTGTTCAATCCGTCTGTAGTAGAAGCGCCTGACCAGTCAGGTATTCCGCCGGGACATAAGCGCGTTATTGTCAGCTTCCGGGCTACCGGTGAAAGTCATATTTCGTCTATCGTATTCCGGGAAGGTGTGATCGATAAAGACTGTAATATTACGCTGGACGATCCGACGCATTTCCTGACGGAAGGAAAGCTGACCGGAGAGAAGCGGAATGATAAAGAACATTTCGCCCGTCAGCTGAATCAGTTGCGGCTGCCGGAAGATCTGCATGTGGGTATCCTGCATCAGCTGACAGATGAATTTACCTATTCAGAAATAGATATTATCCTACGTAACTCGCTGCGGGGCATTAAAGATCCGATGGATCAGCTGTCACTGAAGCAGCATGTCCTGGAACTGGTCGATGCCAGCTATGAACTGCATTTTCCTGAACACACCACACTGGGAGAGCGGGTCATCTTCCCGGTAACTTATACAGAGAAGAATGGTATTGAAGATGCACGTTTTGTGAAGTTCACAGAGGAAGAAGGCTCCTGTACATATTATGCGACTTATACTGCTTATGACGGTTCATTTATATTACCCAAACTGATTAAAACCTGCGATTTTCAGCATTTTGAAGTACATCCGCTGTATGGTAAAGGAGCTGTGAATAAAAATCTGGCTTTATTCCCCAAAAAGATAAATGGCAAATACGCGATGTTGTCAAGGATCGATGGGCAGAATAACTATATCATGTTTTCTGAAGACCTGTATGACTGGGAAGAACCGCAGTTATTGCAGAAACCTAAATATCCCTGGGAATTTGTGCAGATCGGGAATGCCGGTTCGCCGCTGGAAACAGAGAAGGGTTGGCTGATCATTTCGCATGGGGTAGGACCGATGCGGAAGTATTGTCTGGGTGCGGCCTTGTTTGATCTGGAAGATCCGACCAAAGAGCTGGGACGTCTGCAATATCCGCTGCTGATGCCTAAAGAAGATGAACGTGACGGATATGTGCCGAACGTAGTGTATTCCTGTGGTGCGATGATACATGAGGGACAGGTATTTATCCCTTATGCGGTGTCTGACTACGCGTCCTCTTTTGCCAGTATTCCGCTGGATAAGTTACTGAAGGCTTTATTAAAGCCAGCTCAGTGAGTACCCAATATACGTTTATAGACTTCTATATAATGTGAGACCATCTTTCCCTGGCTGAACCTGGCCAGGGAATGTTCGCGGCAATCGTTTCTGAGAATATTATCCGCCTGTTTTACGGCCAATACTGCTTCCGCTGTATTCTTTACAAGGAATCCTGTTTTAGCGTCTGTAATCAGCTCTTTCATGGCGCCTCTGTCAAATGCGATGACCGGCGTACCACACATCATGGCTTCCGCAATACTTAACCCGAATGGTTCATTGAACAGGACCGGGTGCAGTAATGCTTTTGCTTTTCCGAGGATATTGTTCCGGTCTTCCGGACCTACATTCCCTTTATAGATCACCTGCCTGTTATCGATATGTGGGGCGATCTTTTCCCGGAAATAGTTTTCGTCCTGAATCAGTCCGCAGATGATTAAACGCATACCCGCTTCCCTGGCAATCTCAATGGTCAGATGCGTCCCTTTTTCGGGGTGTATCCGTCCAAAACTCAGCAGATAGTCATCCGGCGTAGCCGTAAAAGAAAACAAGGTTTCATTCAGTCCGTTATATACGGTATCGATGTAGGTCAGTGAAGGATCGCGGTCACTGTTACTGATAGAGACGTAGTGTGTCGTACCGTTATATTTCTGATATACCGGAAGAATAGCAGGAGAGGAGAAACCATGAATAGTGGTCAGCATAGGTGTTTTAATCACCCGGGACCAGGTCAATGGCAGAAAGTCGAAATGACTGTGAATGAGATCAAATTCCCCGGCACGTTCCATCAATGAGGAGATATGTAGACATTCCCATACTTTAAAATCGCCAGGTTCATCGCCAAGAGAGTGTTCTCTGACGGAAGACAGTTTTGCATTGGTAATGGAATCGCCGGTAGCGAAAAGTGTCACATCGAGCCCCTGGTGTACTAATCCTTCGGTAAGCACAGAGGCTACCTGTTCCCAGGGGCCATATTGCTTTGGGGGCGTGCGCCAGCTGATCGGCGCAAGAACGGCTATTTTCATTTATTTATTTAATGTTTCGGCAACAGCAAAGTAGGAGATCCAGAAAGCGATAGTACTTTCTGCACCCTGGTTTTCATTGACACGGTCGGGTTGCAGACCATCTGCACAACCACCGGTGATGTCGTCGTACAAAGGTTGCTGAAGGGCATTAGCGCCCATAAACCATTGCCAGGATTGTGTCAGTCTATGAAGGTGTCTCGTATCGCCGGTGACATGAAACGCCTGCTGATAGCACAGGACCATGGCCATGGCGTCCAGTGGTTGCTGGTCGAACAGGGCGGTACTGCCACCTTTGCTTGCCCAGCCGTTATTGCCTACGGGATAAAGCACCTCATCATGGAAGACCTTCGACTCCAGGAAACTGATCGCTTCCAGGGCGGTATGCAGGTAATTTTCCTGACGGGTGATGCTGTAAGCATGTAATAGTCCCAATGGGAGAATGCCGTTATCATAGGTCAGTACTTCTTCAAACCAGCACCATTTATCATCACTGTATCTGTTGTATTCATCGATAAGCTGATCCGCAAGCAGGCTTATTCTGGATAGCTGTTCCTGGTCGCCGGTATGTGAGCGGACGAAGAGGCAGAGGCCAACGAGACTATTCGCCATGCCCCGCAGGGATTGCAGCTTGTCCATATGTGCGGCCGCTTTCAGGAACAGGTCTTCGGCTGTTCTGATCATCAGCGGAGAAGGGCCGTATTCTACCAGGTATCCAAGGGTCATCAGTGTACGGCCATAGGCGTCTTCCGAACTGCCATCGTAAACGATCTGTTTATCATAACGCAGGAAGTTATGGAAGTAACCGTCCTCCATCTGCATATAGTGGATGAAACTCAGGTAGATGGACATGAGTCTGAGTACCTCGGGATACCGGCCCTGTTTCCAGGCAAGGACCGTCAGCATTAAAGCGCGGGCGTTATCGTCCGTACAATAGCCTTCTTTCCTGTTGGGCGTAATGCGCAGTGCATGTTGTATCATGCCGGTGCTGTCTGTCATGTTCAGCAGATGTGCCGGATTGAACGCTGGTAATACCAGCTCATCCGGCACAAAAGCTTTTTCGGGAAATGTTTCTGCTGTCTGTAAATGCGAACGCATGTAATTCTTTTTGGTGAAACAATACGCGACGGTGTTTACAGTGCTGCGAGATTGTTATCGTAAGTGGGCAATTGTTTTTTCATTAACTCATAAAACAGCATCGCGTGTTTACGTGCGACGGTGCCCCACATCGTATTTCTTGTTTTCATAAATGCCTTTTTACCCATTTCCTGGCGGATCTGTTCATTGCGCAGGAGATAGATGGCGTTGGCGGCGAGTGCGTCTTCATCACCCGATTCGATGATAATGCCTGTGTCTTTATCCAACATTTCGTTGGCTAGCACAAAGGCATTGGAGATGATCGGGCAACCGGCGCTCATGGCATACATAAATGTACCGCTCATGGCCTGGTTCGGATCGCGCGAAGTAAAGAGGTAGATGTCTGTCAGCGACAGGTAGTTGAGCAACAGATGAGTCGGAATAAATTCATTCACCAGTTTGACATTATTGGTGAGGTTATTTTCTCTTATGAGTTCTTCAAGGATTTCGCGGTATGCTTCTCCTTCCGATGCCACAAGATTGGGGTGGGTATTCCCCAATATGATGTAGACAGCTTCCGGAAATTCCGCAGCGATCTTTACCATTGCTTTAATACCGGTCTCAATACCTTTGTTCGGACTCAGCAAACCGAAAGTGGTCAGGATCTTTTTGTGTTCCAGGTGTAACCTGCTTCTGAGGTCGCCTCTGTTTGCGGCAGGTATAAAGTGGGTACCATGCGGGATGATTACCAGTTTATCTGCCTGGATATTATAGTCTTCTACCAGTAAACGATGAGAGTGCTGCGTCATCACAAGTACCTTATCTGCCAGCAGACAGATGCTTCTGACCAGCTTCAGCCGCTCGACATTCGGATCAGGTAATACGGTATGGAAACGAATAATGAAGGGTTTGGTGAGCAGCGAGAGGAAGGCGAGTACATATTCGCCCATATTGCCGCCGAAAAGGCCAAATTCATGCTCAATACACACCATTTTGATGGCAGGATTCTGATTGATGGCCTCGGCCCCTGCAATACAGGAGTTCAGTCTGCAACCGTCCATGACCATGGTAACCGGAGAGGCGTAATTATCTGTATTGGCCCGTTTATCCAAAGCGCAAACGCTGATTTCAAACTCATGCTTCAGCAGGTGCATGAGTTCATTGGTAAGATCCTCCGTGAAAGTGGCAATACCACATTTACGGGGGGAATAAGTACTCACATAGAGTATCTCCGGCTTCATGTCATATGTATCCATACCTAAGGTTTTAACGCAGTAAAGAGAATCGAACTAACAAGGGTTAAGGGAGTAAACAGGTCGTCCTGTGGGTCTGAGTAGTGTCTCGTACGTGGAATCAAAATGTAGAATTGCAAAAAGCGAACCAGTCAGAATTGGCACAGATTCTAATATTTTTATTATTTTCCTATATAAAAACTGACCCTATGTCAAAACAAACCAGAAGACAATTCCTCTCTGCTGCCGGTAAGACTGCCGCGGTAACCGGTATTGCGACCATGACCGGAGGGGCTGCGATGGCAGCTGAGGCGCCTGCACAGAAGGTATTCGTTCATCATGTTTATTTCTGGCTGCACAATCCTGATAGCCAGGAGGACAAGGCAAAACTGATTGCTGGTCTGCAGAAACTGGCCAAAGGAGCAAAGACCATCCTGCAACATCATATTGGTACGCCTTCCAGTACCAACAGGGACGTGATTGACCGTTCCTACCAGGTGTCGTGGCTGCTGTTTTTTAAGAACAAGGCGGAACAGGACATTTACCAGACGGATCCTGCGCACCTGAAATTCATCGAGGAGTGTTCCTCGGTGTGGAAGAAAGTGATTGTATATGATGCAGAAGATATTTGAGGATACTTTGTATATTTGAATGAACAGTACGGCCCTGTTAGCAACAGGGCTGTTTCATCAGCCAGGATCAGCCCTTCGACAAAATACAGGACCAACCAATGCCAGCCTTGATCTCATTTGTAAAAGCAATTATTTATGCTAAAAAGAATCATAGGACTGCTATTTCCCCAAAGCCCGCCTGAGCCGCATGCCTTTCTGAAGACTACAGGCAGCAGGATCACCGTGAGTGCACAGAATTGTACCGTTATTACTTCCAATTATTATGAGGAACCTTCTGACAGCGACGGACTGGAGGTGCACATGCTGGACGGCCTGATTGGTCTCCGGAGTGCTGAAATGCGTGAAAGGGAGATCTGTTATCTCTCCTGCGCTTATCAGCCCGATACGCATACCCATATGGAATTGCTGAGTCCTTATATTTACAAAGACAGGATGACGGTCAGTTTTCTGCTGGAAAGGCATCAACAGATCTCTATTTATGTGAATCCTGCGGATCACCGGGAGTATTATTTCGACCTTGAATTTATGAATGCTTAACCCCTGAATTTCTTATAACAACAAAAAAAGCGAATGGCTGTATGACCATTCGCTTTTTTGTTGTTATATGTTGTTCCGTGATATGTTTCTTATTGCATGCCGTCCATCATACCCTGGTTACCGGCTCCTGAGCTCTTACGTTTGAACAGGGAGGCATCTACTTTACCAAAGCGGTAGGCGATGTTCAGTCTGATCATCTGTGGGTTTCTCAGACGTTCGTAGTTCTGTATGAAGTAGTCGCTGTAAGAGTACTGACTGGTTTTACGTGAGCGGAAGATATCGCTGACACCCAGGGTAGCCGTCAGTGCCTTTGTTTTCAGGAAACTTTTCTTCAGGGCGATGTCTATACCATAGAAAGAGCGGATGTAACCCTGAGAAGCGCTCTGTGCTTCCAAACCTGGAGGGCCGCCGCCAAAGCCGGTGTTGGTATTGATCGGCAGATTGGTTTTGGACTGATAGGTACCGGTCAGCTGCAGATCAAATGCTTTTGGCAGTTTGAAATTACTGTTGATCTTTCCGAACATGCTCCACAGGGCGTCCTGCTGAGCGCCTGCGTTGGCGTTGATCTTGGAATTATACAGGTTGATGTTGGTTGACATATCCCACCATTTTGTGAAATAGTTCTGTACCGTAATCTCTGCACCTGTTGTATAACTGCTGCTGGCGTTAATGTACGTATTGATCAGTGCTGTGTTGCCGGTAATCGGATCCGTCTGACGGTCGATAAAACTTGTGATGGTGTTATCGGTGTGTTTGTAGTACACCGAACCCAGGAAGGTGTGGTTACCCTTGAATGTTTTCAGGTAAGACAGTTCAAGGGACTGCGTGAATTCTGGCACCAGACCCGGGTTACCTTTGGTGATATTGAATTTGTCGGTAGAATCGGCAAATGGTATCAGCTGGAAGAAGTTCGGGCGGTTGATACGACGGGTTGCACTTATCTGTACTTCCTGCTCGTGTTTCAGTTTCTGGCTCAGGAAGACAGTCGGGAACAGGCTGATAGGGTAGCTATTGCTGAATTTCTGACCCGTTTGTACCAGTTCGCCCGTATACTCTGAACTTTCTCCACGCAGTCCTAATTTATAGCTGAAGTTGTGGATGCTGCTGCTGAAGGTAGCATAGGCAGCGTACACACTTTCATTGTTTTTATAGTTGCTGGTATTGCCGGAAGTAAGGTCGTACTGGCTGGTCGCCTCGTTGAACAGGTAATTGTAGTTATTGTTCTCGATATGGCGGAAGGCCGCACGTAAACCGGCTTCCAGTTTACTCTTGGTACCCAGTGGTTTTACATAGTCGGTCTGTGCGGTGATGTTGCGCATCTTACCGCTACCGTTGATCTTTTCCAGTTCGTTGCCGGTCACAGCGCCACCTTTGATATTGTAGTAGTCGGTGCTGTAATCGGAGCTGTTATCACTCTTACCACCGAAGTAGTTAGCGTCCATGGTCAGCTCTTCCCCTTCGTGCGGGAAGAGGTGTTTTAAACCTAAAACCAGACCCGTACCGTTGAAGGTACGTTCACCTTCGGTTGTTCTGCGGCTGAAAGATGTCATTGGCGTGCCGGAGTAGAGGGTATCACTGTTGATATCTAATATGCTGGAAGGTTTGAAGGAACCGTGTACTTTGAGACCGGATACGGATAAAGTGGTACGGTTGGTAGCGAAATAGTCCATTCCGAGACGGCCAAACATGAAACCACCATTTGTTTTGGAGGTGTTTTCCTGCAGGGTATGAATATTCGGATCATCTGCGATATCCAGCCTGTCGGTGTGACCGTTGGTACGATCGCGCATCTGGTTGATCATACCGCTGGCGGTGATATTTACTTTACCCTGGCGTACGTTGAAGTCCAAGCCGCCATTGATACCGCCACGTTTGTCCACACCTGCACGGATATTACCATTATAACCGGTTTTACGGTTCTTTTTCAGCACGATGTTCACGATACCTGCGCCACCACCTGAAGCATCGTATTTAGCGCTCGGAGCGGTCATTACTTCCACGCTTTCGATCGCGTCCGCAGGGATCTGATCGAGGGTGAGGGTAGTCGGACGGCCATCTATCAGCAACTGGGGGGCTGCATTACGCATGGTCATCTTACCGTCGATATCGATGTTTACGGAAGGTACGTTTCTCATGACGTCCTGTGCGGTACCACCGGCGCTGGAAATATTCTGTTCAACGTTGAATACTTTCTTATCCATGTCCACTTTCATCAGTGGTTTGGAGGCGGTAACGGTGACGCCCTGCAGCTGACTGATATCGCTGGTCAGTTTGATATTGCCCAGATCTTTGTCAAAGGAAGGCATGGTACCAGGCGCAGGTTTCTTTGTCAGGAAAGAAACGGTCTGTGCGTATGGTTTGAAACCGGTAGCAGATATTTTCAGGATCAATGGCCCCATTACCGGCAGATCTTCCAGGTTGAATTCACCATTGTTCTGCGTGATAACACCTTTCAGGAGGATATCTTTTCTGGTATTGGTAGCGGAATCAAGTTTGTTCTGGAACACGATCACAGAGGTATAAGGCATTGGCTTCCCTTCATTGTCGAGGACTTTTCCATAGATACGTCCTATACTCGGTGGTTTGGCGCCGGCAAATCCACCCGGGCCGGCTCCGCCTCCAGGGCGCTGCTGCGCGGATACATAAAAGGAGAAGGTCAACATGGCAAATAGCCAGAGAATTCTTTGCATAAGTAACATTCTTATAAACACAAAACTAATAGCGCGGTTCCATTATACATAGCAAATGAGACAATGCAAGGAAATAACGCGACAAAAAACGTGAATAATGGTGTTGGTCGTACTACATGATAAGCTGGTAATGACCTATTTAGTACCTGTCAGCGCTGCTACAGCTTCCCGGTAGTTATCACCTACAGGCAATTCCATAGTACCGATAAAAACGCTGTTTTTACGAATGGCCGTGATGTGGGCAACTGCGATGATATAAGATTTATGAATACGGATGAATCTGGCCGGTGGCAGCTGTTCTTCTACCTGTTTCAGTGGCATGCGTGTCACTACAGGTTTGGCGGTGCCGGTCAGATGGATCCTGATGTAGTCTTTTAAGGCTTCTATCCAGATGATATCGGCCACATTGATCTTCAGCAGACTATAATCTGAATTCACGAAGAAAAACTCAGGTGTGGTACCCGGAGCGGCGGTCAGCTGCTGATGTTTGAGCTGATGCAGTTCTCTGGCTTTATTACATGCTTTGATAAAGCGGGGCAGGCTGACGGGTTTTACCAGGTAATCGGTAACATCCAGTTCAAATCCTTCCAGTGCATATTTTTCGTAAGCAGTAATAAGGATGATCATCGGTTTATGGGCCAGGCTCTGTATGAATTGCAGGCCGGTCAGTCCGGGCATCTGTATATCGAGGAAGATCAGATCAACGGTGGTTTCCTGTAATACTTTGATAGCTTCGAAGGCGTCCGCACATTTGGCCACCATTTCAAGGAAAGGTACCTGGCGGATATTGTCTTCGAGGAGGTCAAGCGCGAGTGGTTCGTCGTCGACGGCTATGCATCTTAAAGTCATAATCAATTAGGAATTAGGAATTACGAATTAGGAATTGGTTAGCCGTCAGTGATGATATGAGTGCTTTATTATCAATGGTGTATTGAGTTGCTTTTATATTCTTAAATAATATTCTCATGGTCTTATTGTGTAAAGCTAAATCTTAATCTTTAATTCCTAATTCCTCAATGTAAATGGAGCTGCAAAGATACCACAAACCATCCCTCTTTTTTACTGATCAGCAGCTGATAATTGTCTTTATACAACAGGTTGAGTCTGCGTTTGACGTTTGTCAGTCCGATGCCGGAGGTCTTATCCTTGATCTCTGTGTACTCAGGATTGTACTTATTCATGACGGAGAACTGGAGTAAGCCTTGTCTGGCGCGGAGCTCGATATCGATGCGGGCATCGGGAATGAGTCCGGTACCGTGTTTAAAGGCATTTTCCACGAAGGGGATCAGCAGCATGGGTTCTATTTCGTAGCCGTGCTCGGGCAGCTGCATGGACACATTGACCTGTACTTTGGCGCCAAAACGCTGTTGCTGCAGGTCGATATAGCTTTGCAGATAGTCTGTTTCCTTATCCAGCGCCACGGTATCTTCATCGGCCTCATACAGCATATAACGCATGAGGGACGATAATTTAATCAGGGAAGGTTCCAGCTGATCTGACTGTTTTCTGGCCAGCGCCACCATGTTGTTCAATACATTGAACATAAAATGGGGGCTTACCTGAGAACGCAGCAGAGAAAGCTCTGTTTTCAGATTTTCATTCTCTTTGTCACTGGCCAGTTTATCCGCATTCATCTTGTCCCGGATCATCCGCCAGGCGGTACTACAGGCCAGTATGAATAACACCGTAAAGAAGGTGAAGAGGATGGTCGGCTTCAGTTCTGCCTGTTTATGTGTAATAAACGACTGTACAAAGAGGTAGCGCAGGTAGATCAGTGCTGCAAAAAGGACCAGCAATACGCCGCCGAATTGCAGGTATTTCTTACGATAGATTAGTTTCGGTATCAGAATATTTGAATTCAGATAGAAAAAGAGCGTAAGCAGGATGGCATTGATGATGAAATGGATATGCCAGTAGCGCTCATCAGGATCGGGTCCTCTGTGCTGATCAGGAGAAGGACGCAAAAGATAAGGCAATGAAAAGAGCGTGATCCAGGCTACGGCGTGCAGGAATACCTGTGCCCATTTCCTGGAATACCAAGCCTGTCTGGTATCGTTAACAAGTGTAGTCATTCCGGTGTGTGACATTAAACAACCTCAAAAGAACCAAAAAAATCCATCATTAAGGGAAATATTGAGATGAATGCCGGTTTTTTGGCGGCAAACTTGTACTTTTCTTTTATATTGCTGTTTATTAGCGAATTAGAAAGCATATCATATCCTGAACCCCGGAGAAACTATTATTAACCGGCTATACCCGCAGCCGGTGTGTCAATATAACAAGTATTGATAAAAATCGATTCTGCAAGCAAAGCAGGCATGGGAATAACGGTGTGGAACATGCTAAGTCCGCAGATTGTTGAAAAAAATGCCCAGTCAACATATAATCTGACGGTACCCGCTATAAATTACGGGAAAGTATATTTCGATTTTTTTTTATTTAATTTGACCAATAATGCAATAACGGACATGTGGTTCGGGATAGTAACCGACACGGAATAAAGCGTATGTTTTACTGTTTTAAGGGATACTGGCATAAGGATTGGGCGTTAAACATTACGAAACACTATTCCGAATATCAGTAACAGTAGACACCGCGGTTACGAATGCTATGGCGTAAGCCTTTAAATCAAAAACCAGGTCCGGACGTAGGAGCAATTTTGTAGTCAGGCGCGTATAAAGAAGGAAGAGGAGCTCTACGTTTATTTTAATAACCGCGATACACCTTACAGCAGATGAGTAAAGTAAAGAATGTTTGCATTGTCGATGATGATGAATTATTCCAGTTTGTAATGCGGCAGCACTTTGAGCGGCTGGATCTTGTAGAACGCGTTCATAAGTTTACAGACGGCGAACAGGCGCTTCATCACATCAAGTCTCACCTTGACAATCCGGATGAACTGCCGGACCTGATCCTCCTGGACGTTAACATGCCTTATATGGATGGCTGGCAGTTTATGACCGAATTCGTACGACTACAACTACCTACGGAAAAACATATCCGGGTATATATCCTTACCAGTTCAACACATGAAAGTGATCTGCAGAAAGCCAGGGAGTTCCCAACCTTATCCGGTTACCTGGTGAAACCTATCGGAAAGAATATGATCCGCGAAATCCTTGTCGGCGCAGAACAACACTAAGTCTTTTCCTGTATCAGTATCAGTATATGGTCTGATGACCGTCATCTGCCTGCTTATGCAGAAGGCAGACCTTTGTCGTACAAGCACTGATTTATGAAAATAGAACAGCTTTACACAGGTTGCCTGGCGCATGGCGCCTACTATATTGAAAGTAATGGCGCCGCCGCTATTGTTGATCCGCTACGCGATGTAGCGGCTTATATCAGCAGGGCACAACAGGATGACGCCGTGATCAGATATGTACTGGAAACCCACTTTCACGCTGATTTTGTGTCCGGACACCTGGATCTGGCGGCAGCTACGGGCGCCAATATTGTCTATGGTCCGGGTGCAACGCCTGCCTTTCCGGCCTATATCGCAACAGACGGCGAAATACTCACACTGGGAGATATAAAGATCAAAGTATTACATACGCCAGGGCATACTATGGAAAGCAGCTGTTTCCTGCTGATCGATGAAGCAGGGAAGGAGACGGCGCTTTTTTCAGGAGATACCCTGTTTATCGGGGATGTGGGCCGGCCCGATCTGGCGCAGCAGGCTTCCGGTAAAACCCGGGACGAGCTGGCGGGTATCCTGTTTGATTCCCTGCGCAACAAGATTATGCCTTTGCCTCCGGAGATTACAGTGTATCCTGCTCATGGCGCAGGTAGTGCGTGCGGAAAACTGATCAGCGGTCAGCGGACGGATACCCTCGGCGGACAATTACGTACCAATTATGCCCTGCGCGCTGATATGAGCAGGGAGGAATTTATAACAGCCGTTACGGACGGACTTACACCACCACCAGCTTATTTTCCTTTAAATGTACAGATGAATAAACAGGGCTATGAAAATGTAGACAATGTGATCACACGTGGTACCCGGCCCTTGTCACCCGAAGCATTTGAAGCCCTGGCAAATGAAACAGGGGCGATCCTGCTCGATACCCGGGGACCGGAACTATTCGTAGACGGTTTTATACCCGGTGCTGTGAATATCGGTCTGGATGGTAATTTTGCGCCCTGGGCAGGTACCCTGATCCCCGGACAACAACCGATTCTGTTCATTGCCGATCCGGGAAGGGAACAGGAGGTAGTGACGCGGCTGGCCCGTATTGGTTTTGATAATACCCTGGGCTATCTGAAAGGTGGTTTTGAAGCCTGGCGGGCTGCCGGACGTACGGTGGACGATATCGTGACGATAACACCGGCGGAATTGGCCGAACGGTTGTCCTGGATACCGGTGCAGTTACTCGATGTACGCAGAAGAAATGAATTCAGCGGCGAACATATTGCCGGCGCGGTCAATATACCACTGGAGTATATCAATGATCATATTGGTCAGCTGGATAAGCAGCAGTTGTATTACGTACATTGTGCCGGTGGCTATCGTTCCGTGATCTTTATTTCTATCATGCGTATGCGGGGTTATCACAATTTTGTGGACATAAAAGGAGGAATGAAGGCATTAAAAGAAAGCGGCCTTTTTCAGCTGAGCGATTACTTTACGCCTTCTTCTACTTTATAGGATGGGCTGGCATGTGTCTTGTTTAATCATCAGTATTAAATCTACAACACATGAAAACATTTGGTCTCATTCTTATCGTAGCTGGTATCGCAATGATTGTCGTTCGCGGCTTCTCTGTAAAAACACAAAAGAAAGTAGTGGATCTTGGTCCGGTAGAGGTAAATAAAACCGAAAATCGCTGGATCGGATGGCCTACCTATGCAGGCGGTATCATTGCTGCTGTAGGACTGGTACTGGTATTGAGCGACAGGAAAAAATAAGGTCAAATAAGCAGGCGAATGGTTATTTTTGAAAAAAAAGTTTCGTATGCCTGAATTAATGAACGATAAGCTACAGGTAGTTGTTGCAGAGAAAGGAGCCGAATTACAGAGCATCGTCCGTAAGGACCTTCAGCAGGAGTATCTGTGGCATGCAGGACCAGAATGGGCTAAAAAAAGCCCCGTATTATTCCCGATAGTGGGAACATTGAAGAACAATACTTACACATATAAAGGGAAAAGCTACACGCTGGGCCGCCACGGTTTTGCCCGTGATAAGGTCTTTACCCTGACAGAACAGGCGGCGGATAAGCTGGTGTTCACCCTGACGGAGTCGGAAGATTCTTTGCAGGTATATCCTTTTCATTTTCGTTTCCAGGTAGTGTATACCATACATGACACTTCCCTGCAGGTCTCTTATATCGTAGAGAATACCGGTAAGGAGACCATGTATTTTTCTGTAGGTGCACACCCTGCATTTAAGGTGCCGCTGACAGAAGAGACGACTTATGAAGATTATTACTTGCATTTTAATGAAGAGGAGAATGATGGCGTATGGCCATTGTCAGCCGACGGACTGATAGAACTGACACCGGAACCATTCCTGGTAAAGACGCATAAACTGGCACTGAAGCACCACCTGTTTTATAAAGACGCACTGGTATTCAAGACCCTGGCTTCTACCGTAATGGAACTGAAAAGTGACAAGTCGCCACGTGGCCTGAAAATGCAATATGAAGGATTCCCTTATATGGGTATCTGGGCGGCAAAAGACGCCAACTTTGTCTGTATTGAGCCTTGGAATGGTATTGCTGACAGCGTAAATGCGACGGGTGATATTACCGGCAAAGAAGGTATTCATATACTGGATGCAGGCAAACGTTTCGAAAGAAGCTGGGCGGTCACACTGTTTTAAGCAGTGGTAATATATTAAAGACGGGGTACTGGTATTAACTGGTATCCCGTTTTTTATTCTTCTTCTGACTGTTCTTTTTTACGCTGATAATAGCGTTTGGATTTATCGGCAGTACCACAGCTACTAGGGCTGCACCAGCGTTTTTTATTGTTTTTCGTCTGATCAAGAAAGATCCATCCACAGGTCTCACATTCTTTGATACGTGTATGCTCTTCCGTAGTGAGTACGTCGTAGGCCGATTTCATCACCGTCCATAAGGGTGTAAGGAGGTCGGCATATTCCTGTTTCAGGATGGCACGTATACCTGTAGGGGAGGACTCAAACTGAAGTTTAGATAGTCCGCTACTCAGTGCTTTATTGAATTTCTCCAATACACCGGCAGTCAGTGTGCTGCCATCATTTTCCGCGATACCGGAAAAGAACTGATACAGCGTTTCTCTTGTTTTCTTCAGTTTCTGCAGGGCGAGGCCGGCAGCCGTTTCATCCTTCGCAGCTTCCTGTAAGAGGGCGCTGCGTTGTGCTTCATCAAGGATGTCCACCTTTTTACACCATTCGATGACTTCCTGATAGCTGCCCAGGTATTCATGCAGGTTGATGCCTCTCCATGCATTTACCGTATTGATAAAATGGAAACAGAGGGCGCCGCCATCCAGGGATAATGTTGCTATTGATCTTTCCTTACTCATTTACGTACTCAAAAATACGATTTTTGATATTATCACTATCAAAAATTAGTTTGCTGGTAATAAAAAATTACTATTTTTATACCAGTAAATACGATTTAACAGGTAAAAACGGAGACATGAATGCTGAACGGAATGCGCCGCAGTGGTTGATCATACTGGCTTTTATGGCGGTGTATATCGTCTGGGGTACGACGTACCTGGCCGTGATCTATGGATTGCGGGGTTTCCCTCCGTTTATGCTGTCCGGACTCCGTTACCTGCTGGCGGCTATTTTGTTGCTGGGATGGTGTGGTATCAGGAGGGTAGCCTGGCCGGGATGGTCAGTGGTAAAGGTGTGTGTAGTCAGCGGTATCCTGATGCTGGTAGGTGGTAGTGGTATTGTGGCCTGGTCAGAGCAGTATATTACTTCCGGACAGGCAGCTATTATGATTGCTACAGAGCCGTTTGTGTTTCTGCTGGCAGACAGGAAGCGTTGGCGGGAATACTTTGGGAACGTATTTATCATTACGGGACTGCTGGTCGGCTTTGCGGGCATTATCCTGTTTTTCGGAGGAGGAGAGGCTGCTGCACAACAGGACGCTGATAATGTGATGCAATGGGTTGGATACGGGGCGATCCTGGTGGGAACGGTGTTCTGGGTAGCCGGCGCCTTACATGCAGAGGGAAAACTGGATAAGCGCACACCTAATATACTAAGCAGTGCCATTCAGTTACTGGCGGCAGCTATTGCCAGTGGCTTACTGAGCGGTATGACGGGAGAGTGGTCCCGTTTCAGGATAGAACAGGTACCGGCTGCCGCATGGGCCGGATTATTATATCTCGTTTTCTTCGGCTCCCTGATAGCCTATATGGCATTTACCTGGCTCATAACAGTGCGTCCGCCGGCATTGGTCAGCACCCATACCTACGTTAATCCCGTAGTGGCGGTGCTGATGGGCTGGGCTTTTGTAAATGAGCAACTTAGCTGGATGCAGTTATTGGGTATGTTTGTCATACTGGTGGGCGTATTGTTAACTAATTTCCCCAACTACAAACTATCTTTTAACAGGCAACGTGCCTGAACATTTTTTAAATACCTTTGCCCGTAGTTTATTAAAAAAGGAAGTAAACGCAGCAAAACTTTAGGAAAATGAATTTTAACCTGGACAAAATTCCTGAACGTACGAAACAACCTCGTTCATTTGGTATTACAATGGTGACTGACAAGGGGCTGAGCCTGCAGGATACAAAAGACTTCCTGTCTGTATCTTCAGCACACGTAGATATGGTGAAGCTGGCTTTCGGTACGGCTTATGTAACGCCTAACCTGGATGAAAAGATCAAAGTATATCAATCATATAATATCCCTGTTTATTTTGGTGGTCTGCTGTTGGAGGCTTTCATTATCCGTAATCAGTTCGATGATTATATCGATGTGGTAAAAAAGTACGGCATCAATTACTTTGAAGTATCTGACGGTTCTCTTTCCATCCCACATGCAGAGAAATGCGGGTATATCGAGAAACTGGCAAAATTAGGCACTGTACTGAGCGAAATCGGTTCAAAAGATAAAGACCGAGAGCATATCACGCCGCCTTATAAATGGATAGAACTGATCAAAGCGGAGCTTTCTGCCGGTTCTGAGTATATCATTGCAGAAGCAAGAGAAACGGGTACGGTAGGTCTGTACCGTGATTCCGGTGAGGTAAGGGAAGGGCTGGTACAGGAAATCCTGACGCAGGTATCCGGAGAGAAGATTATCTGGGAAGCGCCCAGAAAGGACCAGCAGCTGTATTTCCTGGACCTGATGGGTTGTAATGCCAACCTGGGTAATATCGCTTATAATGAGGTGATTTCACTGGAAGCGATGCGCGTAGGTTTACGTGGCGATAGTTTCCATTTTTACCTGGACGGAACAAAATAATGTGGAAGTGGTAGCATAGGACCAGATTCCCGCACAGAAAGTCACAAGTTGGCTATATCAAGAAGTAATCATCTCTCGATGAATAAAAGAAGCCTTCCGGAGGTAACATTCCGGAAGGCTTCTTCTTATTTTATAACATCAATGTCTTTCCTGTACGTAGTAAGTAACCCCGGGCGGAAACACATTGATATTGCGATATGGGGGGGGATATTACCGTGCATTGATCGGCAGATCCGATGTTTATCGCAGGATGTTTTCAATTTCCTGTAATTCTGCTGCGTCAAACTGCACCTTGTGTAATGCACCCAGGTTATTATCCAGTTGTTCTACAGAGCTGGCCCCTATCAGTACAGTGGTCACACGTTTGTCTTTCAGTATCCATGCCAGTGCCATTTGTGCCAGCGTCTGACCTCTTTGCAGTGCGATGGCATTCAGCCGCTGGATCTTATCCAGTTTCTCTGGGGTGATATGATCCGCTTTCAGGAATCCGCTTGGCTTGCTGGCCCTTGACCCTTCAGGAATACCTTTCAGGTAACGATCAGTCAGTAAACCCTGTGCCAGGGGAGAGAATGGAATACAACCTACGCCATTCGCTTCCAGTACATCGAGCAGACCACCTTCTACCCATCTTTCAAACATAGAGTATTTCGGCTGATGGATCAGGCAGGGAGTGCCTAATGATTGTAATACGGCCAGTGCAGCTTTTGTCTGTTCTGCAGTATAGTTGGACAGACCGACATATAAAGCCTTACCCTGACGAACGGCAGTATCCAGAGCGCCCATGGTTTCTTCTATCGGCGTTTCCGGATCGGGACGGTGAGAGTAGAAGATGTCGACATAGCCGAGTTTCATACGACGCAGACTCTGATCGAGGCTGGACAGCACATATTTACGGGACCCCCAGTCTCCGTACGGACCAGGCCACATATGATAACCGGCCTTCGTAGAGATGACCAGTTCATCGCGCAGGTTGCCTGTAAAGTCTTTCTGTAAGATCGCGCCGAAATTCTCTTCTGCAGATCCGGGTACCGGACCATAGTTGTTGGCCAGGTCGAAATGGGTAATCCCTTTATCGAAGGCACGACGTACGATAGCACGGCCATTTTCAAAGTTATCGATAGACCCGAAGTTATGCCAGAGACCCAGTGAAACCGCCGGGAGGCGGATACCGCTTTTACCGCAACGGTTGTATATCATCGTATCATAGCGTTCACTTGCAGGAACATAAGCACTCATAATGTGGTTTTTTTTGGACGTACAAGATAGTGCTATTTGTAAGAAAAACAGCAATGGCGGGAATAGCGGTAATAAATGGCAGGGCAACTATTAAAAAAGAGCGTAAGGAGGGGTATCCGGGGAGAAAAAGTGGGGGAATCAGGAGGAGGAGGTGTCCTGGTATTAGTCGGACTATACTTATCCTACGCTAATGCTGCGTAAAGAACGGCGCACTAAGGCAGGATAACTATAGTCTGACTATATATAGAAAAGAAAGCGCTACAAAAATAACATGATTGGCTGTCAACAGACTTCAGTTGAGCTGTCTTTTAATCCTGCGAAATGCCGGGTGCCTGATAAGTACTTAAACACTCTGGAAATAACTGTTCATATATTCACTGGGGGATCGCTGGGTGACAGACTTAAATACCCGGTTAAAATTGGTGATACTGTTAAATCCGCAGGTATACGCCACGGTAGCAATATTATCATAACTGCCATCCGTCAGTTTTTTACAGGCTTCATTGATTCTTACTTCATTCAGGAAGGAAACGAAGGTATGCAGCGTATGCTTTTTGAAGAAGCGGCAGAATGCCTGCGGCGTCATACATGCCTGTTTGGCGGCGTCTTCCAGGGTGATGGGTTTATCATAATGATGCATGATATAATTGTAGATATTCCCGATACGGATCCCTTCATGTTCGCTGACAGGCTGTGCACGCTGGCCGGAGGCCAGTGGTGTAATATCCGGGCAACCGGATAACTGTTTCAGCAGTTCGACAAACTGCAATAATTGTTCGGTTCCGGAGCTGTTGGTGATCTTCAGCATACGGCTGGAGATCTCCGTGGCATGTTCGGGAGGTACTTTAAAGCCTGACTGGTGTTGCTGGATAAAGTTCTTCAGAACTTTGATTTCCGGCAGATTGAAGAAGCCTGCCAGTTCGCCGTCCGGATTAAAGAATATTACCAGCGCCACTATTTTTTTCCGGCTCTTGGGTTGAAAATAAGATGCCTCGCTTTTGAAAATATGCGGTTGATTAGCCCCCAGCCAATAAATCTCACTGGGCCGGAACGGATGCATATTATTGTCGGCCACCAGGGTACCTTCACCCTGCTGTATCCAGGTGAGCTGGATCTCCTGGTGTCTGTGCAGATGGGGATAGAAGTAAGGCAGTACGTCTTTCTGTACAATAATGGATTTGTCCAGCGGAACAGGTATGGTAAACTGTAACACTTTCATCTGGTAGCAATTTTAATAGTAAGCGCAAGTTGGCTTGCAGGAATGTATTTACAGGTCTTGAATCTTTCTTGCGTAGTAATTACGCGTTATACTGGTTGATACTTCTGACACTAATGAGTGTGAATTTTACAATTATTCACTGTGTACCAATATTACAGATTTTAACCCGGATTTTGTGAAAAAATATAAGATCAGGTCAAAAAAAGGTTAAGTGCCGGTATATATGCCCCAGGCCCTATGAAAACAGGTTAATATCAGGTAATAATTGATTACTATCAGATAGGCGCTCTTTCTCTCTTTCTGATACTTTTGAACAAAAAATTGTTCTTCTATGGCTATTGAATGGAAAGGAATATTTCCCGCATTTACCACAAAGTTTACAGCCGCTGATGAACTGGACCTGCCGCTGTTCGGTAAGAACCTGCAAGCCCAGATCGCTGCCGGTATTGATGGGGTTATCTTGGGCGGTTCACTGGGTGAGGCCAGTGTCATTACTACTGCAGAAAAAGAAACACTGACGAAGTATGCAGTAGAACAGGTAGCGGGGAAGATCCCGGTTGTCATGAATATTGCAGAAGGTGCTACTGCGGAAGCGATCAGACAGGCAAAGCTGGCAGCTGCCTGGGGGGCTAAAGGTTTAATGCTGTTGCCACCGATGCGTTATAAAAGCGATGAACGCGAAACAGCGGAATACTTTAAGGCAGTCGCTGCTTCCACAGAACTGCCCATTATGATCTATAACAATCCTGTTGATTATAAAGTGGAAGTAACACTGGCCATTTTTGATCAGTTGCAGGCGTATAGTAATATACAGGCAGTAAAAGAATCTACCCGTGATGTATCCAACGTGACTCGTATGATCAGTCGTTTCGGTGATCGTTTTAGTCTGCTGTGCGGAGTAGATACACTGGCGATGGAAGAAATGATATTGGGCGCGAATGGTTGGGTCGGCGGACTGGTATGTGCGTTCCCGGCGGAAACCGTGGCTATCTATAAACTGACGAAAGCAGGTCGTATTGCAGAAGCACTGGCTATTTACCGCTGGTTCCTGCCCCTACTGGAACTGGACCTGCATCCTAAACTGGTACAGTATATCAAACTGGCAGAACAGCAGGCAGGATTGGGTAGTGAACTCGTAAGAGCGCCCCGCCTGGCACTGGTAGGAGAAGAGAGAACAAGGATCCTGAAGGTGATCGACTCCGCTATTGCTACAAGACCGGTATTACCTGATTATCTTTCACTTTAACGAGCTATCCATGCAGACAGATGAAATCATGCAGCGCGCAGCGGCTGCTTTTGAGGAGTACAGGTATACGACGGCTGTTGCCAGGGCTGCGTTCCTTGAAGCGATAGCGGCAGCTATTGAAGCACAAAGGGAACCATTGGTTGCAGCGGCACATGCAGAATCCAATCTACCGCTTCCCCGGTTAAATGGAGAGCTCACGCGTACCACTTCGCAGTTACAGCTTTTTGCCACGCTGATCAAAGAAGGTAGCTGGGTAGAAGCAGTGATCGATACGGCAAAACCGGAGGCTACACCGGCTAAGCCGGATATCCGTAGAATGCTGTTGCCTGTTGGTCCGGTAGTGGTCTTTGGCGCGAGTAATTTCCCATTTGCTTTTTCTACCGCAGGTGGAGATACGGCCAGCGCGTTAGCGGCCGGCGCTACTGTTGTAATCAAGGGACATCCTGCGCATCCGCGTACCTCCCAGTTAGCGTTTGAAGCCATGCAAGCCGCAATTAAAGAAAGCGGTATGCCGGTATATACCGTACAACATGTGACGGGAGACGGGAACGCCATCGGGAAAGAATTGGTCATGCATCCGCTGGCGACAGGCGTCGGTTTTACCGGTTCTTTCCAGGGAGGAAAAGCTTTACTGGATTATGCGGCACAGCGGGAAGTACCGATCCCTGTATTTGCAGAAATGAGCAGCATCAATCCTGTGGTGTTTTATCCGGATGCACTGGCTACACAATCGGCGCAACTGGCGCAGACCTTCGCTACTTCCATTACACTGGGTATGGGGCAGTTCTGTACCAATCCTGGTATTCTGATCGGACTGAAGGGAGAAACGCTGGAATTATTTATACAGCAACTGGGAACGGCAATAGCAGCTGTCGCCCCGCAGAAGATGCTGCATAAAGGCATCTGCGAAGCATATGATAAAGGCCGTACCCGTATGCTGACAGAACCAGCCGTGACCCTCGTCAATGAATCAGCTGTTCCGGCAAGCATGGAAGCCTGGCCGGCATTGGCAAGAACGACGGCGAATGCTTTCCTGATTAATCCGGCTCTGAAAGAAGAGCTCTTCGGCCCTTATTCACTGATCGTTGAATGTACAGATAAAGCGGAGCTGATTGCGGTGCTGAAAAGTCTGCATGGACAACTGACGACTACCATCGTTGGTACACCGGCAGATACCGCACAATGGAAAGATGTTATCACCATACAATCGACCCTTGCGGGCCGTGTTATTCTCAATAACCCGCCTACCGGCGTGGAAGTATGTGCAGCAATGGTACACGGCGGACCGTTCCCCGCTACTACCGACCAGCGTTTTACTTCGGTGGGCACGAGTGCTATCCGCCGCTGGGTGAGACCTGTATGTTTTCAGAACTTCACAGATGATATGCTGCCGGATGCATTGAAGGCAGCCAATCCCCTGGGCATATGGCGCCAGGAGGACAATCAGTTTGTGCGATAAACCCAGTACCCTATGTCAGATCAACCAACATCTTTCCGGCGGTCCTTCGGACTGCTGGACGCTACGATGATTGTAGCCGGCTCTATGATCGGTTCAGGTATTTTCCTGGTAAGCGCCGATATTACCCGTAATGTAGGCTCCGCCGGCTGGCTGGTGTTGATATGGATTATTACCGGTCTGCTTACACTGACGGCAGCGCTGAGTTATGGAGAGTTAAGCGGCATGTTCCCACATGCCGGCGGACAGTATGTATACCTGAAGGAAGCGTTTAACCGGCTGACGGGCTTCCTGTTTGGCTGGAGTTTCTTTACGGTGATACAGGCAGGTTCTATTGCCGCAGTAGGAGTGGCATTTGCCAAGTTCTCGGCGTATATGTTTCCTGTATTGAGTGAGAAGCATATTGTGGCAGATCTGGGCTTTATGACCATATCTGCCGCACAGCTTACTTCCATTCTGCTGATCGTATTACTCACCTTCATCAATACACTTGGGGTAAAGGAAGGGAAGCTGATACAGACCGGTTTTACACTGGCGAAGATTGCCGCCCTGCTGGCATTGATCCTGTTCGGTTGTTTTGCGGCGAATAAGACGATCTGGGATGCCAACTGGCGAAGCGGATTCGTATTGCAGCAAATGAGTGCAACAGGTGGCATGACCCATCTGAGTGCTTATGCCGGTGCAGGGTTTGCCGCTTTGGGCGCTATAGCCGGTAGTATGGTGGGCAGTCTGTTCAGCAGTGATTCCTGGAATAATGTCACCTTTATTGCAGGTGAGATCAAACGACCGGAACGTAATATCGGGAGAAGTCTTTTCCTGGGTACATTGATCGTTACCGTGATTTATGTCGCCACCAACCTGGTTTATCTTGGGGTATTACCTCTCCGGGAGATCGCATTCGCAGAAAACGAAAGGGTAGGTGTAGCTGCGGCTGTAAAGATCTTTGGGGCAAGGGGGACGTATATCATTGCCGGACTGCTGATGGTGTCTACTTTTGGCTGTAATAACGGACTGATACTGTCCGGAGCAAGGGTGTGTTATACGATGGCAAAGGATGGCGTTTTCTTTAAACAACTGGCTACGCTGAATAGAAATGCGGTACCAGGTAAAGCCTTATGGATCCAGTGTATCTGGGCTTCGCTGTTATGCCTCAGCGGCAAATACGGTCAGTTGCTGGACTATGTTATCTTCGTCGTACTGATTTTTTACATCCTCACCATCGTCGGTATCTTCCGCCTGCGCCGTAGAAGACCTGAGCTTCCAAGGCCATATAAAGCCTTTGGTTACCCTGTATTGCCATTAATGTATATTATATCGGCCAGCATCATTTGCGTGGCGCTATTGGTCTATAAACCGCTTTATACATGGCCCGGGCTATGCATTGTATTACTGGGTATACCGGTATACTATGCGGTATGGAAAAAAAAGGATTAGCTATTGCTGACCGGAAAACGGTTCTATTGACATTTCGGTTACGCCGTGCAGGTGTACGTCATTGGTTTCTTCGAATACTTTACCGTCTTCATAGGCAACCGCCACAAATACGGAGAGTTTTTGTCTGGCGGGCCCTTTGAAGGTGCCTTTCACCGGACTGCAATCATTGAAATGCCTTCCGACAGATAACTTCACATGCTTATTGGTTACCCAGATATTGTTGGTCGGGTCGATACCTGCCCAGCCGTATCCGGGTATCCATGCTTCCACCCAGGCGTGTGTGGCGCCTTCTCCGCGCATACCATCCTTATTCGGACAGATATACCCGCTGATATAACGGCAGGGAATGCCGCAGGAACGGAGTATGTGCAGCATCAGGTGTGCAAAGTCCTGACATACGCCTGCCCGGTGTTGCAGGATTTCGTCTACGGTTGTTTCGATATTGGTAATACCTTTCAGGTATTTGAAGTTTTTGAAGATGTATTCGCTGCAATGTTCTGTCACAGCGGCTACGCTTTTCTCCGGCTGACGGATCACTGTGAGGATATTGTCTATAGCGCTCTGATTAGTGATCATATCCGGACGGGCCAGTTCCAGCAGAAGGAGGCTGTCGGCCATTTCCTGTTGCAGCTGTGCGAAACCTGAATGGAAATTGATCTGTAACTGGGAAGAAGCGGTGGTGCGTACCAGCAGTTTACTTTCAATGCTCAGCACTTTATGTGGCTGCAGCAGATTAAAGTTGCCCACCTTATTACCAAAGTAGTCTGTGAAGGTATGGATCTCCGGCTGACCGGTAATCAGCAGTTCATGCTGCAGGATCTCCTGGTCGTGACATTGAAAGGGAAAGATCCTGATTTCATTGACGCTTTCTTTGACCGGTCTGTCGTACTCGTACCTGGTAACATGATGTATTCTGAAAATGGCCATATGCTGATTTATGCGTAGGAGAAAAATTTTTGCGTCAGAAGGTTGGTGAAATGAAGGAGATCATGCCGTAAGGTTTCCAGGAATGGCTGGAGGCTCTTGTTGGTCAGATCATCAATTTCCATGTGTTTCACTTTGCTGTGCAGGCGTCCGAAATTACGGATCAGGGCTGCATTCTCTTCAGAAATATGACCTTTGGTCACATCCTGCAAATGACGGTCAATTCTGCCCAGCGAATATATAACGGAATGCGCAAAATCTTCATTAAATAATACCTGGTGTAATACATCATGTGTATACTGATAGGAGCGGTAGGTTTTGAGGTGCAGTTCATATCCGGATAGTGACATCAGCAGGTGCCGCCATTGCATAATATCCTTGGTATCGTCTACCCGGTAATGGTTCAGGGCGTATTGTTTGTCAGTCAGTACGATTGTTTCTGTACAGCGTTCAATGTATTTACCCAGGTTCATAAAGCCCCAGCCTGTTCCCCTCGCCATCGTGATATCCGTGATACCGGTATAAAGCACAGAATGCCGGGTGAAGAGATCGAGTATGTCAGCAGCTTCATAATTGGAAAGGCGGCTGTCCAGTGAAGGCTGATTGATCAGGTGATAGAATGAATTGACTTCCTCCCATACTTCTTTCGTGATATAATCCTGTATACCACGCGCATTTTCCCTGGCTTTGCCGATGATGGCTTTCAGGGAATTGCTGTTGGCCGGGTCCGTCAGTAGTTTCTTCAGGGCAGCACCGCTGTTGTGGGAAATCTGGTTGATTTCTTCTGCGTTGGTGCTGGTGAATGTTTCCAGGACCGGTCTCCAGGTGAGGGGACCGTTCACGTCTTTATCCAGCGAGAGGAGATTATGAGTAGCCGTAACGCGTAGTAAGCTTTCGGCCCGCTCCATATAACGGGCGAGCCAGAACAATGAATCAGCAATCCTGCTTAGCATGTATATGAGTTCGTTTTAAAGGTCAATCTATAATCCAGGTATCCTTACTGCCTCCGCCCTGGGAGGAGTTAACGATCAGGGAGTCTTTCCGCAGGGCGACACGGGTGAGACCGCCGGGAACGATCTGTACGCCCTGCGGACCACAAAGCGCATAAGGGCGCAGGTCCACATGCCGGGCCTGGAAGGTACCGTCTATAAAACAGGGTACGGTAGACAGTCTGATGATAGGCTGCGCGATAAAGCTACGCGGATCAGCTTCGATTGCCGCTTTGGCTTTCAGCCATTCTTCCGGCGATACATTATTGCCCATGACCATCCCATATCCACCGGACTGATTGGTGCGTTTGATCACCATGTTGGTATAATTTTCAAACACATAGTGTCTGGCGTCCGGATTACTCATTTCGTAAGTCGGCACATTGGGCAGGATAGGTTCCTCATTGAGGTAGTACCGGATCATAGCGGGTACGTAAGCATATACGGCTTTATCATCAGCGACCCCGTTGCCGATGGCATTGACAATAGCGACATTGCCCATCCGGTAGGCGCTCATTAAGCCGGGAATACCCAGGGCGCTATCCGGCCGGAACATGAGCGGATCCAGGAATTCATCATCTATTCTGCGGTAGATGACGTGGACCTGTTCCAGACCATCGGTGGTCTTCATGTACACTTTATGGTTATTGACCAGCAGATCCCTGCCTTCTACCAGGGTAATACCCATCTGTCTGGCCAGGAAGGTATGCTCGTAATAGGCGGAGTTATAAATGCCGGGTGTCAGCAATACGACCCGCGGATTGGATATTTGTCCGGGCCCCATTTGCTGTAATATCTCATGCAACATGAGGGGGTAGTTACTGACCCTTCTGACATGGCTGGCGGCCAGCAGTTCGGGGAAGATTCGTTTGGTGACTTCCCTGTTCTCCAGCATATAGCTCACGCCGGAAGGCGTCCGCAGATTGTCTTCCAGTACATAAAAATGGCCATCCTCGCCCCGTATCAGGTCAATACCGGAGATATGGACATAAATATCATGCGGTACCCTGATACCGAATACTTCCCGGGTATAATGCGGACAGGAAGCGATCAGGGAAGCAGGTACGATTTTGTCTTTCAGGATCTGCTGTCCGTTGTAGATATCCTTGAGGAAGAGATTAAGGGCTTTGAGCCGCTGTTTGATACCGGCTTCGATATGTTCCCATTCTTTACCGGTGATGATGCGGGGAATGATGTCAAAGGGAAAAATGCGCTCGATACCGGCATCTTCACTGTACACGGTGAAGGTGATCCCCTGATTCATAAAGAGCTCATCGGCCAGTCTGTCTTTCCGTTGCAGATCGTTGATACTGAACTGCCGGAGGGTGGCAATGACCTTGTTGTATTGCTCCCGTATCTGCTGGCGGTCGCACATTTCATCCCAGGTGCCTGTGCCCTGATCATAGTGTTCTAATAAAGTGGGCAGACTCATTCCAGTGGATTTAATGGGTTAGAAAGAATAAGGGTGACAGCTACAATTTAACGTTTTAGAGGGATAAATGCCAGGGTTTGCTACAAAAAATTGTAGAAATAAGGAGTTTGATCCAATAAAATGTCAGTTTTATGGATAATAATAATCGTATTAGTTTTATTTTAATGTGTTTGGTCTGATGTACAGAAATCCCATTTGTACCCGGTGGCATAGATTGTTTTCAGGTAATTACCTGCGCCGCCTTCCTGTAGTTTCTTCTTGAGGTTTTTGATATGGGCGTAAATGACATTATGGTCATCCCGGAGCCCGGCAATATCGCCGGAAAGTTGTTCGGCCAGTTCCTGTTTGGAAAGCACCTTGTTTTTATTGCCGATGAAATAAATCAGGAGGTCAAATTCCTTGCGCGTAAGCAGTACCGGCAGCTCATTAATGTAGACGGTTTTTGCGAGCAGGTCGACAGTCAAAGCTCCCTGTCTGATAATATTGGAGTTATTGTATTTTCTTCTTCTGATCACTGAGAAGATCCTGGCGCCCAGTTCCGGCAGATAAAACGGTTTAGTAATGTAATCGTCAGCGCCGTTCTGTAAAGCGTGGATTTTATCTTCATACGATTGTCTCGCGGAGATAATAATAACGCCTTCCTGTTTGTCTCTCTTCTTGATTTCCTCCAGCAGCTTGCTTCCATCACCATCGGGCAGGTCCAGGTCCAGTAAAATGCAATCATAGTCATATACTGCGATCTTCGACTGTGCTCTTTTGTAAGTATTGGCATACTCACATATATAGTTTTCGGCTGATAAATAGGAGATCATCACCTGCGATAAAGACAACTCGCCATCAATGATCAGTATTTTCATACCACAATATTATTTCCGAATTCTAAATCAATTTTGAATTTGATGCCCCATTATGGACAAATAATGTCATTATCTACCTGCTGTAGCTTTAGAATAAAATGTTATGTGATGCTGTATTGTCGTATGGTAAAGGCTTTGATTGAATCTGTATAAATTCTGAATATATTTTTTCTTTTGGCGGACTATTCAAAATCATAGTGCTGTTTTTTTCCGGATGCGTCTCGGCAGAGCGGTGTATACATTTTTTCTTTGCAAAAAATTCTACCACCTAGTGAAACATATATACCTGATTCTGATCTTAGCTTTATGTCATCTCGCTGCCTTTGCACAAAATGGCAATATTAAAGGAAAAATAACTTCTGCAGATGGCCATCCGGCCGCATTTGTCACCGTCGGACTGAAAGACACTAAAAAAGGTGCTGTTACCAGCGAAGACGGAGCGTTTATACTGAAGAACGTCCGACAGGGTGAACATGTACTGATCATCTCCTGCACAGGTATGAAAACAGTACAGCAACCTGTAAGTGTGACCGCCGACCAGACCACCGATATTTCCCTGGCACTGGAAGCGACTTCCGCCCAGCTGAATGAAATCGTAATAGAAGGCAGCAGAACACGTACGATCAACAAACGTCCTGTTACTGTAAGCAAGTTGCCGGTAGCGGCGATCGATCTGCCACAGGGTGTTGCGGTGATTGGTCATGAAGTGCTGGAAGATCAGCAGGTACAGCGTATGAGTGATGTGGTGAAAAGTGTGAACGGTGTTTATATGGCTTCCAGCAGGGCAGGTACCCAGGAGTCTTTTAATGCAAGAGGTTATGGATTCTCCAGCACCAATATGTTTAAAAACGGCGCTCGTGTGAATTCCGGTGTAATGCCGGAAATGAGTTCCCTGGAAAGAGTAGAGATCCTGAAAGGCAGTGCGGCCATCCTGTATGGTAACGTTGCACCAGGTGCGGTGATGAACATGGTGACCAAACAGCCAAAGTTTAACTTTGGTGGTGAAGTAAACGTTCGTGCCGGTAGCTACGGACTGTTCAAACCCGCTTTTGATGTATATGGTCCGCTGTCCTCTAAAATAGCTTACCGTGTTAACGGCACTTTTGAAACGACTGACAGCTATCGTGATAAAGTACATTCTAAACGTTATTATGTTAATCCGTCTTTACTCTTCAAATTAAGCGAACGTACAACACTGATCGTACAGGGCGATTACCTGAAACATGATTTCACTCCTGATTTTGGTATCGGTTCACTGGATAATACAAAGATCGCTGATGTACCACGTAACAGCTTCTATGGTACGTCATGGCAATATGCGCATACTCAGCAATCATCTGCCGGCGCTTCTATCAAGCATCAGCTGAACGACAACTGGACCCTCAATGGTATGTTTACTTACCAGCGTTATAGCAGGGACTATTATGCCATTGAAAGAATTCAGGCAGATGCAAATGGTAAATGGGCTCGTCCGCTGAACAGGGCATATAACTCCGAAGATTATTATATCGCACAGCTGGACCTGACCGGTAAATTCAAAACTGGAAGTCTGCAGCACAATGTACTCGCAGGCGTTGACGGCGACCGCTATTATACAAAAGCATTTTCTTACAATCAGCCAACTACTTACGATACGATCAATATCCTGAACCCGGACCTGTACACACCACGTACAGACATGCCGGATGCTTCCAGGATCAAGCGTGTTACTACCCCGATCAACCGTCTGGGTGTATATGTACAGGACCTGATCAAAATCAACAGTAAACTGAACTTCCTGGCAGGCGTACGTTTCTCTTATCTGCAGAATGAAGCGCCTGTCACCCTTGATCTTAAAACCAATGGGTCGACACAGACCAAGGCAAAATATGATCATTCATTCTCCCCGCGTTTCGGACTGGTATATAAACCGATCGAAAGCACCGCGGTATTTGTCAGCTACGCTAACTCCTTTACACCTAACAACGGTTTAGATGTTGACAGCAATGCGCTGAAACCATCTGTGATCGATCAGTATGAGGTGGGTATTAAAAACGACTTCCTGAAAGGTAAACTGTCTGTAAATGTGACTGCTTACCAGATCAGAAATAATAACTACGCACAGACGTCTCCTTTCCAGAAAGATGGTGTGACGCCAAACAATAACGCTAACCTGAAAGCGCTGATCGGTAAAACCCTCAGCCGTGGTGTGGAAGTGGATATCGCAGGCCATCCGATGGCGGGTCTGGATGTGATCGCAGGTTATAGCTACAACAATATCACTATCGAAAGCACCAGTGGTGTTGTAGGTGGTGCGGTGGAAGGCGAGCGCCTGGTAGGTAATCCGAATCATACTGCGAATGCCAGCGTGTTCTATACCTTGCAGCAGTCAGCATTGAAAGGTGTGAAATTTGGTGTAGGTTATTACTATATCGGACAACGTTTCGCGGGTTGGAACAATACTATCAATCAGTCGCAGAAATATAACCGTCTGATCTCCGTACCAGGATTCTCTACACTGGATCTGAGTGCCGGTTATTCTTTCAAACGTTTCGGTGTGATGGCAAAAGTATCCAACATCACGAATACTTATAACTACTACGTACACGAGAACTACAGCATTAATCCGATACCACCGACCCAGTTTGTCGGTACGGTATCTTATAAATTTTAATTGTTGCTATTCCCAAAGCAAGGATGACAGCCGGCGCATTGCAGCGCCGGCTGTTTCTGTTAAAATCCTGTCTGTCTTTCTTCCTGTCTGATCTGATTCTCATATGCTCAGTGTGTTGTGCCCAGTAGTCGCTCCATCTCTATCTTCGCAGCCTCAAAATCAAATACCGCTTCCAGGTACGCTGATCTCGCGCTTGTCAATGACAGTTCCGCATCTACCAGCTCAAGCCTTGTAGCGGCTCCTCTTTCGTAACGGTATTTCGTCAGCCGGTAACTGCTTTCAGCGGTACTGGTCACCGTAGCCTGTGTTTGTATACGCTGATAAGTCTCATTCAGATTGGCGACAATCTGTTTTACCTGACCTTGTAGTTTGTCTGTTGCATCAGTGTATTGAATACTGGCCTGCTGTTGTTCTATCTGTGCTTTTTTGATACGTTCATTATGTCTGCCACCTGTATAGATTGGCAGGGTGATTTTTGCGCCCACAAAAGAAGTGGAAGGATAGTAGGCGTCATAGTATTTAAAACTGTTGGCCTGTGTCTGCAAGAGGTATTGTCCTACACCTGTGATAACAGGTAGTCTGGCATTCTTTGCGGTGGCTACTTCCTTTTGACTGATATCCCGCTGTAATGAAAGTAACTGCAGTTCGGGTCTTTCCTGTAGGGAACGGGCAAACAGCGCAGGTTCGTCCGGCAGCGTATCATTTTCAGGGGCCTGCAATGTGTCAGCAAGACTGATGTGTGCAGCGGGATCTGCTCCCATCAGGATATTGAGTTGTTCCTTGCTGACGTCGATCGCGTAACTGATCCGTAAGAGATCCGGTTCCAGGTTCTTCCAGGAGGTATAGGCCCGGAGTGTGTCTACCAGTAAAGCCTTCCCCTGTAAGAAGAGGGATCTGGCATCCGCGAGTGCACGTTTGTTTCGTTCGATACTTTCCTGTTGTAACTGTTTCCTTTTTTCCAATACGAGTATGCGCAGATATACCTGTTTGACAGCAGCTGTAACGTCTGCCGCTTTCATACGGTATTGCAGGCGACGCTGTGTTTCTTCCAGTTTGTTCTTTTCGATGGTAGATCGCTGCAGCGGACTATATATCGGTACGCTGATATCCAGGGATGCATTTGCCTGGTCTTTACCACCAAAGCGGCCGTATCCGATCTTATCAGCAGGAGTTGTACCGGCGTCGCCAAAACCAAAGAAGAGGGGTTGCTGGAAATAATGATTCACAGCGGAAGAGAAACCTACTTCGGGCCTGAGATAACTTCTGGAAATGATGGTTTGCGACTGTGCACGGTCAATATTGAGCGCATCGGCTTTCAGACTGTTATTGTTCTTTTGCGCTTTGCTGATAACGCTGTCCAGACTGATATCCTGTGCTTTCAGCTGGCTGCCGCCTGCACTCAATAGATAGAGTGCAAGCGTACCAGTAAATATATATCCTTTTAAATGATGATACTGTTTCATGATCTGTTTATTTTAAATCCTCATACCGCTGCGATACTTTCATTTGTTTTTCTTGCATGTGCAGCTGGTTTTTTATGAGCGGAGAAGTAAGAATAGACTGCAGGGATAACATAGAGCGTCAATATACCTGCGAATACTAATCCGCCTACTACCACGATACCCAGTGACTTACGGCTGCCGGAAGACGCGCCCAGTGAAAGCGCAATCGGGAGTGTACCTAAGATCATAGCGAGGGTGGTCATGAGGATAGGTCTGAACCGGGATACCGCACTGGCCCTGGCTGCCTCTAACGGAGAAGCACCTTCCTGTTTGGTATGGTTGGCAAATTCTACGATCAGGATACCGTTCTTGGTAATCAGACCAATCAACATAATGATCCCGATCTGACTGAAGATATTGACCGTCTGTGCGGTGAACCAGAGACTCATTAATGCACCTGCGAGTGCCATGGGGACGGTCAGCAGGATGATGAAAGGATCCCGCAGACTTTCAAACTGTGCGGCCAGTACCAGGTAGATCAGCACGATGGCAAAGAGGAATGCGTACATCAGACTTGAACTGCCTTCTGCGTAGTCGCGGCTTTGTCCGGCGAGACTGGTACGGAAATCTTTGGGCAATACCTTTTTCGTGATCTGGTCCATTTCTTTGATCGCTTCCCCCAGACTGACACCCGGGGCAGGTGTTGCAGAGATCGTAGCACTGTATGCCTGATCATAACGATAAATGGCAGACGGACTGATCGCATCTTTCAGCTGTACGAGATTGTCCAGTGATACCATCTCACCCTTTGGTGTTTTTATGTTCAGGGAACGCAGATCGGTAGGTGCGGAGCGGTCCTTACGGTCCAGTTGTCCGATAACCTCATACTGTCTGTCGTTGTAAATGAAATACCCATATCTCCTTCCGCTCAGTGCCAGTTGCAGCGTACGGCCAATTTCTTCCGTAGAGATGCCTAATTGCGCGGCTCTGTCACGGTCGATGCTGATACCTACCTCCGGACGATTGATCTTAAAATCGGGGTCAGAGAAGACCAGTTTTTTACTCTTATAGACTTCTTCCATCAGCTTCGGCATGAGGTCTGTCAGTTCTTTCAGTCCGGGCGCCTGTACCACATACTGTACCGGTTGTGTATTGTCTCCTGTACTGATGGTAGGGAACTGAATCGGGATGAACAACACATTACGGAACCTGCCGGATGCTGCTACCAGTTTATCATAAACCTGTGCCTGTGTCAGTTTACTTTTCCGGTGTTCCGGTTTCTCCAGGAATATCCAGTGGAAGCCACTGTTCACCGGTTGTTCCAGGTCACCCAATGCACCCGCAGTAACGGCATAGGTGATATCATCTTTATGATCGGGAATAGAATCTTTAATATACTGACCTATTTCTTTCATGGAGGCTTCCATACTTTCGAAAGACGTTCCTTCCGGCGCAATCACGGCGATACCGATACTGGAACGGTCTTCCAGCGGCGCCAGTTCAGAAGGCAGTTTGGGGAGTAAACAGAAGGTTAGTCCGAAGGACGCTGCCAGTAGTATAAACGCTACCCAGCGTACCCGCAGAAACGCGTTTAAGGATCTTTCGTAGGCATTGTTGAAGGCGATGAAATAGGGTTCTGTTTTACGGTATAACCAGTTATGACCGGTGTGTGCTTTCAGCAGATAGGCGCTCATCATCGGCGATAATGTCAATGCCACGAATGCGGAGACCATAACGGAACCGGATACAACTACTGCGAATTCACGGAACAATTGACCGGTTACACCTCCCAGGAAAAGGATCGGAAGAAATACGGTCGCCAGTGTGATTGTGGTAGAGATGACGGCAAAAAAGATTTCATCCGATCCTTTAATGGCCGCTTCTTCAGGTGTCATACCTGCTTCCACTTTGCTGTAGATATTTTCCAGTACCACGATCGCATCATCTACTACTAAGCCAATGGCCAGTACAAGTCCCAGCAAGGTCAGTACGTTGATGGAGTAGTTGGCCACATACATGATGAAGAATGCAGAGATAATAGACACCGGGATAGCCACTAATGGAATGATGGTACTACGCCAGTCACGCAGGAAAATGAAGATGATCAGGGATACCAGCATAAAGGCCAGGAAAAGCGATTCTTCTACTTCTTCCAGCGAGTTACGTACAGGTTCGGTAAAGTCTTTACCTAATGTGATCTCGTAGTCTTTAGGGGCTGTCTTTTTGATCTCTTCGAAACGTTTATTGAATTCATCTACGATCGCGAGTGAGTTAGCGCCACGCTGCGGACTCACATTCGTACCTACGCTGAAATTAGCGGTTGGTCCGCTGAAGGTAATCATGGAGGTACGCTCGTTTTTAGAAGACATGACCGCTGTGCCGATATCCTTGAAACGGATCATGGCGCCGTTTTTCTGGCTGATGATCATGTTATTAAAGTCTTCTTCGGTCACCAGTCTTCCTTTTGTACGCAGGGATACTTCTGCATTTTGCCCTTCAATCCTGCCACTGGGTAGTTCTACGTTTTCACGCTGTAAGGCTTGTTGTATATCGGCGGGCGTCAGACCGTAAGCGCTCATTTTAACCGGATCCATGCGCAGGCGCATAGACCTTTTACGGCCTACATATACATTGACTAATCTTACGCCGGGAATGGACTGTAATCTTTCCTTAATATTAGTATTAACAAAGTCGGTGATATCTTCCAGGCTTTTCGTCTTACTCTGCACGATCAGAAACACGAGCGCTTCGGAAGGGCCGGACTTCTCTACTACAGGCGGTTCAATGTCCGTCGGCAGTTGCATCCTTGATTTGGATACTTTGTCACGTACATCACTGGCAGCGGCTTCCAGGTCAGTATTCAGGTTGAATTCGACAGAGATGACGCTGACCTGTTCACGGGAAACGGATTTGATCGTACGGATACCATTGGCTTCCGCAATTGCTTCTTCTAATGGTTTGGTAACCTGTGAAGCAATCACGTCGGCACTGGCGCCGGGATATACGGTGGTGATCGTGACTACCGGAGAATCGACTACCGGATATTCCCTGGTACCCAGGAAGAAGTAGCCGACGATACCCAGCAGCAGGATCAGTACTGACATGACGGCGGCCAGTACCGGGCGGGTGATACTTATTTTAGATAAAGATGCCATGATAGAGAATTATTTAATAGAAGTAAATTGAACAGCTGCGCCAGGTGAGAGGCGCAACATGTTACTGGTGACTACTGTATCGCCAGCGCTCAGTCCTTCGGTGATATGAATGGTATTGGCATTCCGTTCGCCTGTTTTAACAGTTCTGATAGCTGCCTGGCCATTTTTTATCACAAATACACTGTAGCCGGCTGCTGAAGGCATCAATGCCTGATTAGGTACCATTACAGCGTCTTTTACGTTATGCAGACTCACAGATACCCTGGCGCTCTGACCGGGGAGCAGTTCACCGTCTGCATTGCCGGTAATGGCGCGGAGCAGCAGGGTACGGGTATCATTGTTCAGTTTTGCTTCCTGTGCGATGATGGTACCGTCATATTCTTTGTTGCCGGACTCTACTTTGAAGTGAATCGGATCGCCGGTTTTGAAATTGGCGGCATATTTTTCAGGGATATAGAAGTCCACTTTTATCCTGCTTTTATCTTCCAGGGTAGTGAGTGTCTGGCCCGGTGTGACCAGGGCGCCGGGATGTATATTCACTAAGCCTATTTTACCGGCAAATGGGGCCGTTATACGCGTTTTCTCGATATTCACCCTGATCTGTCTGATCTGTGCCTGTAATACGCGTAAACTGGTCAATGCCTGGTCGTAGTCCTGTTGTATGGCTGCCTGATTGGCGATCAGATCTGCAAGGCGGCGTTCATTGATGATCGCCAGCTTTTCCTGTTGCAGATATTGGTCGAGTTGTGCCTGTAAATCCGCATCATCGAGTTTGAACAATAGTATACCGGCAGCTACCTGTTTACCTTCTGCTGCGTATACCGTGCTGACTTTTTTGCTTAGTTCACTCATGATATTGACTTCCTGTACGGCCGCCAGTGTACCGGAAATCTCCATGTTTTCGGAAAGGTTTTCCGGTTTGAGTATCATCGCATCCACGGGAATACCGGGAGCGGCTGCTATCGTATTGTCCTGTTTTTTGTCAGATGCAGACGTTGCACAGGCGGATAGCGTTATCACAATACCTGCGAATAATAGTAGTGTTTGTTGTTTGATAAGATCGTTGCTCATCGTATTGTATTTTATGTTTTATGGTGATGTACGGACATGACAATGTCACACCGGCATATGGATGCCGGTCATTTCCCTGGCTGCATGGTGATCATGTATGCTTAGCTACGGTAAGACTTAGGTGTTACCTGCACATTCTTTTTAAAGAAATTAATGAAGTGTGGTAGTTCTTCGAAACCAAGACACCAGGAAATTTCCGAGATGTTCCAGTCCGTATACTTTAATAAAGAGCGGGCTTCCTGCAGTATCCGTTGTGAGATTAGTTGTGAAGTGGTTTTGCCGGTAGTTTCTTTCAATGCCCTGTTCAGTGAATTGACATGCACGGAGAGTTGTCCGGCGAAGTCAGTTGGAGAACGGAATTTCACCCGCTGCATAGGAGAGGAGATCGGGAATTGTCTTTCGAGTAGTTCCATAAAAAGGGACGAGATACGTGCGAAGGCATTGCTACTGGTAAATAAGGTGGTAGCAGGTTCCATTTTCATGGCTTCGTGTATGAGTTCGAATACGAGGTTTCTGATGACATCATATTTGTACGTATACTCCGAACCAATCTCGTCAAACATACGATTGAACAGCTCCGTGATGCGTTGTTTTTGTGTGTCGGAGAGAAAATAAATCGGATGACCACCAGGTTGAAATACCGGGTATTCATTGAACTTTGCCGCTCCGAACTGATGAAAGAAAGATTCCGTGAATATACAGACGTAGCCGGATAGTGCATCATCCAACGGTTCCCAGTGATAGGGAATATTGGGATTGCCAAAGATCAGCGCGTTGTTTTCTATCTGGATGGTCTTGTCTGCATATTCATATTTATGCCGTCCGTTAATCAGACTTACCTTAAAGTATTCTTTTCTTACGTAGGATCCGCATTTGGTACTGTTGTGTACAAAATCACTCAGCCGGAATACATTAAAATGACCCAGTTCGTTCTTCAGATTCTCCGGCATCCAGTTCAGTTTGGCGCGGTAGAAATCCTCAACGGTATATATTTGGTCCATGATGTAGAAATTGAATGATGATGATGCAAAATTAGATCGTTTGATAAGGAGGACGGCTACCATATTCAATCCATTTGCTGCAAAAATCAAACATAGCAATGTGGGATCCGTTTTGAGATGCTGGTATTAGTGTGTAAGTTTGTTGAAGCGATCTATGCCTTTAAAATGAGCCTGTTAACGGATTTTGGAATTACCTATGGATACAGCTAAATGGACAAACCTGATTTTTGTTCCTACGGAAGATGTAGACGAAGAAACAACCGACTATTATGAACTTGTAGGCTGGGGCCACCAGCATATAGATCATCCGAATGTGCTTTTATTGGAGATAAGTGATATATATCTGATGGAGGATGTGTGGTGGATTGTCAATGATGAAAATCATAGCAGATCGGAGAAGGGGAGGATGATATCGTCTTTTCAGCCGAAGCGAAAGTAATTATTTTGCAGCATCTGAAAGAATACAGAGATGCCAGACGCTGGTATGAAAATGCAAGGAGCATGGAAATGCTTAGTCGGATTATAGCGCTGTTTGAGTTGGCAATCGCTACAAACAGAGGCGTATATTTCCGTTTTTAGTGTAGGCATCTGTTCTCCGTATAATACCGTTATTACACCGCCATTATGCCGTTATCTCTTCGTTCATGAACGGACAAATAACGGCATAATGGCGGTGTAGTAAGGGTTTAATGGTAGAAATAAGCCAAAAGAACGGAGCGGACGGGCGTTTGCGCCGAAAAGATCATCTTCCTACAGACCGTTTTGTAAGCCATTTTTCAAACACTGCGACCAGATTACTCTCAACAAAAGGTTTGGTGACAAAATCATCCATACCAGCCGCCAAACATTTATCGCGTTCTCCTTTCACATTACCGGCTGTCAGTGCGATAATAGGGATGTGTACATGCGGACTCAGCTCCCTGATCCTGCCGGTCGCTTCATAGCCATTTACAATAGGCATCTGGATGTCCATAAAGATCATATCCGGCAAATGTTGTTCACAGCTTTCCACCGCTTCCCGGCCATTTTTTGCTTCTACGATCTGGGACGCCGGCGCGATTTTCCGGATAATTGTGGTGGCCAGCAGCATATTGATAGGGTTATCTTCCGCAATGAGTATTCTGATATTACCTTTTATTTTTCGGGATTCTTTATTTACCTGTAGTGTATTCTCCATATCTTCTTTCGTGTACAAATGAGACAGGGCATGAAACATCTCCTGTATTTTGATGGGTTTGAGCAGCCGTTGACTTACATGCAGTTCTTCGCAGGCTTTGATCAGCTTTTCGTCGTCAGCCGAACTGTGTAACAGGATGATGGCGGGATCTTTATCGAGTTCGCTGAAATTCTCCCTGATTTTACGGATGGTTTCGATGCCATCCATGACAGGCATATGGTAGTCCATCAGGATGACGTCATAATGCTGTTTGGTCATCAGGAATTGTAGCGCTTCAATACCATTGGCGGCTTCGTCAAAACGGATGTTTTTGAGTTGCAGCATGGTTTTGAGGATCGTACGGTTGTTGATATTATCATCTACGATAAGTACATCCCTGACAAGATCCATGTTCCCCCATTCGATTGGTTGGCCGTCTTCCGTTCTGACATTGAGATCAAAGAAGAAGGTACTGCCTTTGCCGGTGGTGCTTTCCAGTTGCAGCTTGCTGCCCATCAGGGCCAGGAGTTTGTTGGAAATGCTTAGTCCGAGTCCGGTGCCGCCATATCTTTTAGTAGTGGAAATATCTTCCTGGAGGAAGGCTTCGAATATCTTTTCCTGCTTGTTTTTACGGATGCCGATACCAGTATCCCGCACTTCAAAACGGATGGTCGTCATACCAACGGAGGGGTAAGCGATCGGTTTTATTTCCAGCTCGATTTCTCCTTTTTCGGTGAATTTAACCGCGTTGCTTAAAAGGTTCAGTAAGATCTGTTTCAGCCGGACGATATCTGCCCACATAAAACGCGGTAGTTCAGGGGATACGTTCAGCAACATTTCCAGTCCTTTTTGCTGCGCCTGAAAACTTAATATATCACTGGCCTGACTACTAAATTCATAGATATCGCATTTGCTGATATCCAGTTCTATTTTGCCGGCTTCGATCTTGGAGAAGTCGAGTATGTCATTGATGATACTCAACAGGGAATTGGCGGATTGATTGACGATGGCTACATATTGCTGCTGAGTTTCATTTAGGGCGGTTTTGAGCACTAGGTCAGTAAAGCCGATGACGCCATTGAGCGGCGTACGGATTTCATGGCTCATATTGGCCAGGAATTCAGACTTGGCTTTACTGGCATATTCTGCCTGTATTTTGGCTTCTTTCAGGTCGCGTTCTGCCTTCTTTCTTTCGGTGATATCCACGGCAATACCCAGATAACCGGTGATCACTGCATTGTCCCTGATGGGTGTTACGACCATCGATATGATGATCTGTGAGCCATCTTTACGGATATAAGTCCATTCCCGGCGTTCAGAGCCTTCCAGTTCGGGTACATACGTGAATACCTCAAAGCCTTCGATATGCTGTCCGGATAGGGCTGATAATTCAATGCTCCGGTTCATGATTTCTTCTTCTGCATGGAGGATGGTCCAGGATTCTTTTCCGGTGACTTCACCTGCTTTATAACCCAGCAATCTTTCCGCGCCTTTGTTAAAGAGGGTGATAATGCCTTCGTGATCAGTCGCGATGATGCTGACTTCCGACGCAGATTCCAGGACATCTTCCAGTAGTTGCCGGGACTGTTGAATAGCGAGGTCCGCTTTTTTCTTTTCGTCGATATCCTGGAAGGTGCCGTACAGTCTTTTACACACACCGTCTTCAAACTCTGCATGTCCGATGGATCTGACCCATAACTTTCTGCCCCGCCAGGTAGTGATCTGTAATTCTATCTGCCAGGGGGAGCCGTTAGTGATGGCTTGTTCTACGACGGCGTCCAGTAGTATGCGGTTGTCGCCGGTATAAAAAGACATGGCATTATCTGGTGTGAGGTTGAAGTCTTCGGGAACTTCATGGATCTCACAGGTGACGGTCGACCAGTGTAATTGCTGCGTGCCAAGATCAACCTCCCATCCCCCGATGCGGGCTACCTGGTTGGTACGTTCCAGCAGTTCCTTTGTGCGTTTGAGATCTGTTTCCAGTTCGTGTCTTTCTGTGATATCTGCGGCATTGCCTATGACATAAGCGCTGCCTTTGCCATCATTGATCAGTACATTGTTAAACAGCCAGATACGGATATGTCCTTTCTTATGCTGTGTATGCATCAGGCCCGTTATTTTACCTTTGATCCTGATATTGATGAGGTATTGGTCGAGATCAGCATGGTATTGTTGCGGGATCAGCTGATAGAGGTTCATTTGCAGCAGTTCCTCGATGCTGTATCCGACGCTGTCGGCACTGGCCTTATTGACGTAGGTGATATGACCGTCCAGGTCATGCCGGCACATCATACCCAGCGAATTTTCGAAGAAGGTACGGGCATTGGTTTCACTTTCGATCAGGGCCTGTTCCTTGAGTGTTTCGCTGGTGATATCCCGGCCCATGGCAAAGATGTTCCCGGTGTGTGGTTCGGGCGTAGCCACCCATTGTATCAGGCGGTAATCGCCTTCTGCCGTCCTTACACGGTGAGTGAAAGAGATGGTTGATGCTCCTTCTCCCATTTTAGCAAGTTCTTTTCCTGTACTGGCGGTATCGTCGGGGTGTACCAGGTCCAGTGCGGACATTGTTTGCAGGTCTGCTTCCGGCCAACCCAGTACAGTGGTAAATGCTTTATTGAATTGCCATAGTCTGCCGGAGAAATCAGTGATACATACCAGTCCTTCGGAAAGGTCAAACAGTCTGGTGAAATAATGCATTTCCTGTCTCCGCCGGTTGGTCTGTATAGTATCTGAGATCTTTTCTGCCAGGATGGATAAGGCTGTTTGTTCGTTGCTGGTCAGCCGGGCAGGTTCGGTATGCAGGACGATGAATGCCCCCAGCAGAAAGCCTTGTTTATCCCGCAGGGGAAAGCCCGCGAATGCGCGTATATGGGGTGCTGTCACGACCGCTTTGTTATCGCGGGTGAGGGGATCGTTCAGGGTGTCAGTTACTTCGGTGAATAAGCCTTTGTGCAGGATCTGCTGCATAAAGCCCCAGTCAGGAGACGTTTCCTGTATACCAGGTACATCGGTTGCGGAAATGATCAGTTGCTGGTCATTTCCGGCAATACAGATTGCGGAAAAGGGAAATTGACAGATAAGGGGGGCCAGTCTGCAAAACTGATCGAGGGACGGCTGGGGCATGAGTTGCAGCAACCCGTACTCCTGGAGCGCTCTTAACCTTTCCATCTCACTTTTGGGGGCAGCATTCTCATTCATATGGACATGGAACTATAAGTGCAATATAGTCAGATAATCAATACATACTGATTTTCAATAAAAAAGCCTTGGATAGAGAGTGAAACTTATCCTGTGAGATGTTACTTATTTATGTTAATTTCTGCACACCATTGGTGAAAACCTGCAATCTCCTATTCAACCTCAACTGGTATTTTTGAAAAAAGGGTGATCAACCAAATCTTGTTAAACAGAACCAAAAGGACTCGTGAAGAAAACATTTTTTTGCATCGATGCGCATACCTGTGGGAATCCCGTCAGGTTAGTAGCCGGAGGAGGACCTGCGCTCCACGGAAATAATATGAGTGAAAAGCGGAATCATTTTCTGAAAGAATATGACTGGATCAGAACGGGACTGATGTTCGAACCCCGTGGTCATGACATGATGAGCGGTAGCATCCTGTATGCGCCGCATGATCCTGCCAATGACGTGGGGGTACTGTTTATCGAAACCAGTGGCTGTCTGCCGATGTGCGGACATGGCACCATTGGAACGATCACTATTGCCATTGAGGAAGGCCTGATCCAGCCAAAGACGCCCGGACTGGTACGTATGGAGGCGCCGGCAGGACTGGTGCTGATTGAATACAAACAGGAAGGTAAGAAAGTGAAAAGCGTCAAGCTGACTAATGTGGCGTCCTATCTGGCAGCGACGGATCTGGTTGTAGAGTGCCCGGATCTGGGACCACTGACAGTGGACGTTTCTTATGGAGGCAACTATTATGCGATTGTAGACGTACAGGAAAACTTTCCCGGATTAGAGCACTATACTGCTTCTCAGCTGATCGGCTGGGCCAGGGAATTGCGGAAACGCATCAATGAAAAATACACCTTCATACACCCGGACAATCCTCATATAAACGGATGTTCACACGTATTATGGACCGGCGCGGTCATGGACCCTGCGTCTACTGCCCGCAATGCTGTTTTTTACGGTGATAAGGCCATTGACCGTTCACCCTGCGGTACCGGTACTTCGGCACGTATGGCGCAATGGTATGCCAAAGGCAAACTGAAAAAGGGCGACGACTTTATTCACGAGAGTATCATCGGATCCCGCTTTATCGGTACGATAGAAGAAGAAACGACGGTGGCCGGTGTACCTGCTATCAGAACAGGTATCGAAGGCTGGGCAAGGATTTACGGATATAATACCATTACAATAGACCCGGAAGATGATCCGTATGCATATGGATTACAGGTGATTTAAACTACAATATGGAAGTACTCATTATCGGCGGAGGAATTATAGGTCTGAGCAGTGCCTTTTATCTGCAACAGGCAGGATATGCAGTGACTGTGATCGACAGAACGGATATGCAGCAGGGATGTTCCTATGGCAATGCGGGATACATCTGTCCCAGTCATTTTGTGCCACTGGCGACGCCTGGTATTGTCAGACAAGGCTTAAAATGGATGCTCAACGCTAAAAGCCCCTTTTATATCCGGCCCAGTCTGAGTCCGGATATGATCAGCTGGGGGTGGCAGTTCATGAAAAGTGCGACTCGTGCACATGTGGAGCGATCTGCGGTACCGTTGAGGGATATTGCACTATTGAGCAAAAGGCTGTATGAGGAGTGGACACAGACACCCGGACTGGACTTTTCCTATGACCCGCAAGGGATGCTGGAATTATTCAATACGGAGGAGAACGCACATCATGCGGAGGAGACGATAAAAGAGGCCAAATCGCTGGGATTGGACGCCCGGCTGATAGATAAGGCCACTCTACAAAATATGGAGCCGGATACGGCTATAAATGCCTTAGGAGCGGTTTATTTCCCTGGTGATGCACAACTGTATCCGAATCAGCTGATGAATAGTCTGAAAGACTGGTTACGGACACATGGTGTACAGTTCAGGGGCAATGAGGAAGTAACAGGGTTTATTACGGATGGGAATAAGGTAAAGGGCGTCAAAACAAAGACTGCCGTCTACGCGGCTGATCATATTGTAGTGGCGGCAGGTGTATGGAGCCGTGACCTGGCCAGGGAATTACAATTGAAGATCCCGATGGTGGGAGGCCGGGGCTACTCTGTTACCTTTGAAAATGGGCCCTATAAGGTAAGACATTCGGTTATTCTCAGTGAAGCCAGGGTGGCAATTTCTCCGATGAACGGGAATAAGATCCGCTTTGGCGGTACGATGGAAATTACCGGACTCAATGCCCCTCCGCGTATGCAGCGGGTACAGGGCATCCTGGAGTCTGTAAAAAGATATTTTCCGGCTTATGATATCCCTTTACCGGCAGCGGAGGATGTCTGGTATGGATACCGTCCGTGCAGCGCAGATGGACTGCCGCATATCGGAACACTGGAACGTTATCCGAATGTGACAGTAGCTACGGGGCATTCCATGCTGGGGATCAGTCTGGGAGCAGCGACGGGTAAGCTGGTCGGCGAACTGGTGACCCGGGCGCCATTATCCATGGATATCTCACCTTTTAAAGTTGAAAGATTCAGTTAAACGAACTTATGATGAAAGTGATTTACTGCTTGTTAACAGCTGGCTGTCTGATAGCCGGCCGGAGCTTTGCGCAGGAAAAGGACATGCCCGCTCTTCAACAGCATTATAATGCTGACAGGGGGAGTTTGCTGCGTTTCTACCGGATAGAAAATGCGCCGGAAAGAAGAGACCGGTTAAAGGTTTTTTACAACGATTATCTGCAACAGCTGAACGGGCTGGATTTTGATCAATTGTCCGTCGGAGAACGCGTAGAATACGTGCTCTTCAAACGGAAATTACAGGATGAAGTACGGCAGCTGGAGATAGAAGAGACGGAGTATAAACAGGTGGCGGACTGGTTTCCGCAGGCGGATAAGATCTATGCATCAGAGAAGCTGAGAAGGAGAGGAACGAAACAGGATGCACAGGCATTGGCGTTGACACTAAGGGAGATGTCTATCGGCTTGCAGGAAAAGGCGAAACAACTGAGTACGGCAAAAGGATTGAATATTGTCCAGCTCCGCAGAGGCGCGGCGATTACCAGAGGGTTACAGGCTGCTTTGCATAGTGTGCATGAATTTTATGAGGGTTACGATCCGCAGTTCACGTGGTGGATCCCGGCTCCCTACAAACAACTGGATAGTGTGTTAAAAGCCTATGGAGAGATCTGGCAGCAACAGATTAAGACCATGCCGGGAGGTAAAGACGATGGTAGCGGTATAGCCGGTTATCCGATTGGAAGAGCCGAACTGGTGCGGCAGTTGCAAAGTGAGCTGATCCCTTATTCTCCGGAAGAATTAATTGACATTGCCAATAAGGAATTTGCTTTCTGTGATGCAGAAATGCTGAAGGCAAGTGAGGAAATGGGATTCGGAAAGGACTGGCATAAGGCGATGGAGAAGGTGAAGAATACGTATGTGCCTGCCGGAGAACAACCGGATGTCATCATGAAAATATATGATGAATCGATGGCTTTTCTGAAGGAGAAGAACCTGATTACGATTCCGCCGCTGGCGGCTGAGACCTGGCGGATGATCATGATGACGCCGGAAAGACAACTGGTGAATCCTTTCTTTACAGGCGGAGAGGTGCTGAGTATTTCCTATCCGACCAGTGATATGGAAGAGGCGGATAAGCTGATGAGTATGAGAGGGAATAATCCGCATTTTTCCCGCGCTACGGTACACCATGAACTGTTTGCCGGTCATGCGCTGGAAGAGTTCATGAACAACCGTTATAAGACGTATCGCAATTTTGATACACCTTTCTGGATTGAGGGCTGGTCACTGTACTGGGAGATGTTATTGTGGGATATGAAATTTCCTCGTTCACCAGAGGACCGTATCGGGATGTTATTCTGGCGGATGCACCGTTGTGCGCGTATCCTTTTTTCGCTGAACTATCACCTGGGGAAATGGACACCGCAGCAATGTATTGATTTTCTGGTGGACAGGGTCGGGCATGAAAGGGCAAATGCGGCAGGAGAAGTGCGCCGTTCATTTAAAGGCGATTACAGCCCTTTGTACCAGGTGGCGTATATGATTGGCGGATTACAGTTTATGGCGCTTAAAAAGGAGCTGGTAGACAGCGGTAAGATGACTTATCAGCAGTACCATGATGCGGTGATGAAGGAGAATTCGCTGCCGGTAGAAATGGTACGTGTAATACTGACGAATCAGCGGATCGGAAAGGATTTCAAAACGAACTGGCGTTTTTACAAGTTATGAGGGATGTTCTTATAATAAAAACGGGCCTGCCACCTAGTGCAGGCCCGATAATATCGTACAATACGGATGATAAGGAGATGCTTATTTAAAAGCAACGCCTATTCCCAGTGTAATCTGATGTGTCTTCCAATCGTACTGAGGCGCCGGAATATTGTTGATGTTGGTCAGGCCCAGCACGTAGCGGCCAATGAAACGAACATTACCAACATTGATCTGGGCACCGGCAACAGCACCGATATCGCTCTTCTTAAAGGCGTCTCTGTTAGCTTTCAGCAGATTTTCATCGATGAAGTACATGTAAGTGTACTGTGCACCGAGATTAAAGGTCAGCGCCTGGATCGGTGAGTAGCGTACCATTAATGGAATACTTACTGCACTGATCTTGATCTTGTCTCTGCCTTGTGTATTGTGATAGGTCACATATTTCTGGGCAAAGTCATTTCCTTTTTTAGCTGAAGTCTGTGTAAAAAGCAATTCCGGCTGGATACCCCATTTTTTGTCCTTTGACAGGTCGAATTCGAAGAAAGCTCCTCCCTGAAATCCTGGTTTATAGTTCGGATTAATGCCCTCACCCTTAACGTTAGAGAACATTAACGTGGCCTTTAACCCGTAATTTACACGTTGTGCAGTAGCTGCCGTTCCTGTAATTACTGCAAGGATCCCTGCCAGTAATAATCCTTTTTTCATAGATACTAATTGACGATTACAGATGATCAAAAATGAATTACGTCGCTCGTCCGCAATTCAGGCTAAAAAATTCGCGGGCAAACATACGTAATTCATGCTAGATCATAATTATTATGTCCTAAAAGTTTTGTCAGATCTTAGATGTAGTTTAGGGGCAGGGGTTTAAAATGACCTGACACTAACAGGACAGAACCGCTGTAATTATCGACGAACTGCAAAAAAGTGTCTTTTATTGCCTGCCGAACGCCGCTCTTCTTTTTTTATTTATTATTGTTTTCCAGTAACATTGTGGTCGAATATGGACCATCTTATCGTAATAATTTTCGCTTTGATCTCCTGTGCCGCACTGGGAGCGGTTATAAAGGTTGTCATCAGGAGTAATCAGTTAAAAACCAGCATTGCCGTTCTGGAAACTCAATTGTCAGCCCTCCATGAGACAGCAGGGGGCCTGCGTACCCAGGTGCAGGATAAACAATCTGAAATAGGGCAGTTGCATACCCGTCTGCAGATCATGCAGGAGGAGACGATCCGCATTGAAAGTAACGGGGAGGCCCGGTACCGGGAAGCGGAGAACCGTCTGCGTGAACAGCAGGAATTTATCGATCATTCTAATGAGAAGCTGAAAGAAGCCTTCAATTCCATTTCTGCGGAAGCGCTGAAGCACAACAATGCCTCTTTTGTGGCGCTGGCGAAATCGGTGCTGGAAACGCAGGTAACGGATGCTAAAGGTGACCTGGAAAAGCGGCAACAGGCAATAGATGCACTTGTAAAGCCACTGAACGAGACCCTGCACCGCTTTGACGAAAATATGCGTCAGCTGGAAAGCAACCGTCAACAGCAGTACGGCCAGATCAACCAGTTTATACTCGGCATCCAGCAAAGCACGGAAAAGCTGCAAAAGGAAACGCATAACCTGGTGAGCGCGCTGAAGACCTCGCATATCAGGGGCCGTTATGGAGAAATTGCGCTGCGCAGGGTGGTGGAGTTTGCCGGTATGACGGAACACTGTGATTTCAATGAACAGGTGTCTGTTCAGTCGGATGACGGTGTATTACGTCCGGATATGATTATCAAGTTGCCGGAAGGAAAGACCATTATTGTTGACTCTAAAGTGCCGCTGAGCGCTTATATGCGTGCTTTTGAAACAGAGGATGAAGAGGAGCGCAAAGTATTCCTGAACCAGCACGCCGCAGCGGTACGCGATCACCTGAAGAAGCTGAGTGCCAAAGCTTATTGGAGTCAGTGGCAGCATTCGCCCGACTACGTGATCCTGTATATGCAGATCGAATCTTCCTTTGGCGCAGCCCTGCAGGCAGATCCGACCCTGATAGAGGACGGTATCCGCAATAAGGTGGTATTTGCCACCCCGACTACCCTGATCACCTTGTTACGTACGGTAGGATTTGTATGGCAGCAGCTGCATGTGGCGGCCAATATCGAGGATATACGCATGGCAGGGATAGAGTTGTATAACCGTACAAACGTCTTATTAAGACACTTCACTAACATAGGCGGCAGTCTGAAAACGGTACTCAATCACTACAACGATGCCGTGGCCTCCCTTGAAAGCAGATTTGTGCCACAGGCACGGAAATTGTACAGTCTGGGACCAGCGCTGAAGCATCCGCTGCCTGACGTAAAGCCAATAGAGGCGGGTGTCAGATACAGTGCCCTGCAACAGGAAGAATCGCTGCCGGAAGAGGGAGAGGATAACAAGTGAAACAATATTGATTATTTTGTGGCTGATTTTTAATTTGTATTAAACAACAACCACGTAATTAATGGTCCACTCTACTCAAGGTCTGAAAAGAACTGTGGGCATGCTATGCCTGTCCCTTTGTACACTGCCGGCGCTGACACATGCGCAGCAGACAGAAACGATCACCCGTAAAGGCTATACGCTGGAGTATACGAACAAAGCGCCTGATTTCGACACTGCTGTCGGAAAACGGCTGATCGAGGCTTTCTTTGAGGTTTATCCGAAAGAAGCTGCGCGCTACAACAAGAAAACTGCAAAAAAGGTAACTTTTGTGATTGATCCTGCCTATGACGGCGTTGCTGCTACCAGCGGAGATGTAGTTACTTTCAATCCTGCCTGGTTTCGTAGTCACCCGGGAGACATTGATGTCGTAACGCATGAAGCCATGCACATCGTACAGGCTTATCCTCACCGTGCTGGTCCAGGCTGGATCACAGAAGGTATTGCTGATTATGTGAGAAATGAAATGGGTGTAGATAATGCCGGCGCTAAATGGGCTTTGCCTGAATTTAACGAAAAACAGCACTACACACAGAGCTACAGAATCACTGCACGTTTCCTCTTATGGCTCGAAAAGCATAAGAACAAGAACATAGTGAGGAAACTCGATTCCTCAATGCGAGAAAAAAAATACACAGCTGAGATCTGGAAGGAGCTTACCGGAAGCACACTGGATGAACTGTGGAAAGAATATGCTGCCAACCCGGCCATTTAATTCCAAAAGGTCCTGTCTCGCAAGGGGCGGGACCCTTTTGATGATATACACGGCTAAAGTATTTACAGGTATTAACTATAATGGATGAAAGTGAAAGCTACTTTTAAAAGGAATCTGCTGATTGGATTTGGGGTGTCACTGCTACTGCTGGTGGTGAGCTCCGTCGCCTCTTTTTTTAGTATTCGCAATCTCCTGGCCAGTGCCTACTGGGTGGATCATACTAATACGGTGATCCTAAAACTGGAAAATACATTGTCCTTTATGAAGGATGCGGAAACCGGGCAGCGTGGTTTTCTGCTGACAGGAGACGACCGTTTCCTGGAACCCTATAAAGGCGCCTATGACAGTGTACAGGCCACACTCAACAACCTGAAAGAACTCACACAGGACAATAACGAGCAACAGGTAGCCGTCGAGCAGTTGCGCCTCCTGGTAGTACGCCGTCAATCTTTGTTGCGGGAATCCATCCAGGTCCGTAAGGCCGGACAGATAATCAGCTTCGATACCTTACAGAGCGGACGTATTATTATGGATGATGCGCGCAGACTGGTAAGTACTATGGAAGACAGAGAGAAGAGACTACTGGTCATCCGTACGGCCAACCTTAACCGTATTTCCGGCTATACGCCTCTTCTTATCGTGATAGCCGCATTGTTAGCCCTGCTGATCACTTCCGTCTTTTATATACGTGTCAAACGCGATTTTGATGAACGTTCCCGCCTCCAGGAAGCCCTGGAAGAGAAGGACCGTGAGATCACACGACGTATTGATATTATACGAAGTATTGCAGAAAAGATCTCTGCAGGTGATTACAGCATCCGTGTAAGGGATGAAGAAAAAGACGGTCTGGGTAGCCTTTCAGTATCATTGAATAAGATGGCGCTATCCCTGGAAACCTCCTTCAACGAACTGGCTGATAAGGAATGGCACCAGACAGGAGTGGCTGGCCTGAACGACAGGATGGTGGGAGAGAAGAACGTGGAAACGCTGACCGGGCATATCGTCGAATTCCTTGCTGAATATACACACAGCCAGGTAGGTGCATTGTATCTCACTGGTCCGGATAACAGATTATACCTGTCTGGCAGCTTTGCGTTGGCCAACACCGCCAACCGCCGGGAAATTCCTATCGGACAGGGAATGGTCGGACAATGTGCTATCAGTGGCAAAACATTGCTGTTACAGGATATTACCCCTGAAAATATTACCATCAGTTACGCCAGCGGCGAGATCCGTCCGCGGAATATAGTGGCAGTGCCCATCCATTATGAAGGATATGTAAGAGGTGTGATCGAACTGGCTTCACTGACTGCTTATACCCCTAATGACCTGGCATTCCTGGAATCAGTGATGCATAATATCGGACTGTCGATCAATACTTCAGAGAACCGCCGTCGTGTGCAGGAATTGCTGGAAGAAACACAGGCACAGTCGGAAGAGTTGCAGGTACAACACGGAGAACTGGAAAATATCAATACCGAACTGGAAGCACAGGCGCAAAAGCTGCAGGCATCCGAAGAAGAATTGCGTGTACAGCAGGAAGAACTACAACAGGCCAATCAGGAACTGGAAGAACGTTCCCGTTTGCTGGAAGACCGCAACCAGGTGATTGTAGAACGTAACCTGGAAATACAGAAGAAAGCAGAAGAGCTGGAAATCAGCACGAAATATAAATCAGAGTTCCTGGCGAATATGTCCCATGAACTGCGTACCCCGTTGAACTCTATTCTGTTGTTGAGCAGATTGATGGCGGAGAACAATGAAAAGAACCTTTCAGATGATCAGATAGAATCCGCGCAGGTAATCCAGAGTTCCGGTAAGGGCTTACTGAACCTGATCGACGAGATCCTGGATCTGTCCAAGATAGAGGCCGGTAAGATGGACCTGGAATATGCGCCGGTACCGGTACATGAGATCTGTAATGATATGGAGGCGCTGTTCGGACCTATTGCCCGCGAAAAGAACCTGGCACTGAATGTTCAGGTGATGTCAGATGCGCCGGCATTGATAGAGACGGACAAGATGCGTTTGGAGCAGATCCTGAAAAACCTGTTGTCAAATGCGTTGAAGTTTACCGCTAAAGGCGCTGTTACCCTCCAGGTGACGGCGGTTGCGCAGGATCCTTCCATCGTGAGATTTGCAGTGAGAGATACGGGTATCGGTATACCGGTTGAGAAACAACAGGTTATATTCGAAGCCTTTAAACAGGCCGATGGTTCTACCCGTCGTAAATATGGTGGTACAGGATTAGGATTGTCCATCAGCCGTGAACTGGCGAAACTGCTGGGCGGAGAGATCCGTTTGGAAAGTGAGCCTGGACATGGCAGTGAGTTCGTTGTAACGATTCCGCTTCGTCCACAGGAGAACAGGGAACAACCCGTGCAGGAAGCCACACAGCAACAGGCGGAGGAAGTGTATCATGAAGCGGTAAGGGCGAAAGAAAAGAGAGACGATTATATCGCAACGGAAATACCACAGGAAATACCGGATGACAGGGAGAACCTGAAGGCGGAAGATAAGATCATCCTGATCGTAGAAGACGATACCAAATACGCAGGTATCCTGCTGGATTTCACCCGTAAGCGTGGTTATAAAGGAGTTGTGGCGGTACGTGGAGACTATGGTATTGAGATGGCGCAACGTTACAGACCGGCGGCTATCCTGCTGGATATCGTATTGCCGGTACAGAGTGGCTGGCAGGTAATGGAAGCGCTCAAATCCAATCCGGTGACCCGTCCGATTCCGGTGCATATTATTTCTTCACTGGAAGCGAAGAAGGAGAGCTTGCAGAAAGGCGCGGTAGATTTCATCAACAAGCCGATGGCACTGGATAAGATGCCGGAGATCTTCCAGCAATTAGAGAATGCATTGACAAAGAATCCGAAGAAAGTGCTGATCGTGGAGGAGAATCCGAAACATGCAGAAGCACTGGCTTACTTCCTGGAAAACTTTAATGTCAGTACGGAGATCACGGGCAATATCAGCAGCAGCGTTGCGGCTTTACAGAAGAAGGACGTCAATTGTGTGATCCTGGATATGGGGGTACCTGACCAACATGCGTATGAGACCCTGGAAACGGTGAAGAGCAACCCCGGACTGGAAAACCTGCCGATTATCATCTTCACGGGTAAGAACCTGTCCCGTGCGGAAGAAAACCGTATCCGTCAGTATGCAGATTCAATCGTGATCAAAACAGCGCATTCCTATCAGCGTATGCTGGATGAGGTAGCGTTGTTCCTGCACCTGGTGGAAGAAAAAGCAGGACATAACAAGCCGGCAAGAAAACAACAGGCGCCGCTGAAAGAAGTATTACAAGGCAAAACCGTGCTGATTGCAGATGACGACGTGCGTAATATCTTCTCCCTGACAAAAGCGCTGGAGCAGCATAAGATGACGATCGTTTCTGCGCTGGATGGAAAAGAGGCAATGCAGCAGCTGGAAAATAATCCTAAGATAGATATCGTACTGATGGATATGATGATGCCGGAAATGGATGGTTATGAGACGATCCGGACCATCAGGGACATCCCTAAATACAGACACCTGCCGATACTGGCGGTGACCGCTAAAACGATGCTGGGCGACCGTGAGAAATGTATTAAAGCCGGTGCTTCCGACTATATCTCCAAACCGGTAGATATAGACCAGCTGGTATCGTTGTTACGGGTTTGGTTGTATGATAATGCAAGAGGTTGATCATTAAAGACTAAGAATACAAACAGCATGGGATCCTCTTCAAAGAAAGTGCTGATCATCGATGATGATACCAGGAATATATACGCACTGCGTATGGTATTGAAAGCCAAGGGATACGACTGTATCACAGCAATGGATGCACAGACGGGGTTACAATTACTGGCAGATCAGCCGGACATTGGTATGGTACTGATGGACATGATGATGCCTGAAATGGATGGTTATGAGGCACTTGGCAGAATACGCGGAGATGCTCGTACTGCCGCCATACCTGTTATTGCCGTTACAGCACAGGCGATGGTGGGGGACCGTGAAAAATGCCTGGCAGCAGGCGCCTCCGAGTATGTTTCCAAGCCTATAGACCAGGATATACTGCTCGACATCCTGAAAAATAAATTCAATATGTGATAAAGCCCAAATATTATTTATCTTTCACCTGTGAAACAATGCATAATATATGCGTGTTAACATGTAATTAACTCTTTTGCGCTGCGGGAAAACGGATATTTACGTTAACAACTGTTAACGTACCCCAAAACAACTCTTATGCAGCAAATGGATGATTCGGCAATGCTTATTGCGCTTAAAGAGGGCGAAATAAAAGCTTATCAGTATTTCTTCATGAAATATTATAAGCCGCTCTGTTTGAAAGCACGGATGATGCTGAATAATATGGAAGATGCGGAGGGGCTGGTAAGAAGTGTTTTTGTGAAGGTATGGGAAGAGAAATTATATTTGGAAATAGAACATTCAGTTGGAGGCTATTTTTACAGACTGGTACATAACAATTGTGTACTAATACTGAAAAAAGGGTCCAATAACCGTCTGACAAACGATCCGGGGTTCTTACTAATGCAGCAGGTTCTTGTACCTTTACAGGGATTTCTGATGCTGCGAAGGAGACAGGTGTCGATGGACTGTAGTGAAGGAATCAGTTTGTCTTTATTATCAGACGATAGATTTCGACCGGATTTTTCAACTATATTACATAGTATTCAGGTGTTGATAAGCAAAAGTACAGCAGCCCTAAGATCCCTGATACTCCGGACAAGACTATGAGTGCCAACGAAAAACCTATTGCCCAGAACGAGTAAGAACTTTGTTTTTCCCACATGAGTTACAATCAGGAACATATTTTCCAGCTGATACTGGAGAAATTAAGCGGCGATATCAGCGATGAAGACAACCGTTACCTGGAGCAGATGGCCCAGGTGGATCCCAACGTCAAACGTTGTCTTGAAGAGCTGGAAGGCGCACGCGACGTGGCCGGCCCCGAGTTTATGAATGACCTTCATAACGAACGGGCGTGGAGCAGCGTACTCTCCTTATTACACGCAGACAAGGAGAAAAAAGACCCCGAAAAGAAAAATACAATCATTATACCTGCCGCCGTGGACGAAACACGGGTAGTTTCCTTACAGAAAGATGGCAGACCCCGTTCCCGCAACAAATGGTGGCTGGCAGCAGCGATCACCTTACTGATCGCTACCGGCGGATATTATCTGCTGGGTGGCCGTTCAGCAGCCGTGAAGGGTGACAGGGGAACTGAGATCGCCGCTATTCCTGCATGGGGCGATGTACGTCTCTTACTGGAAGAAGGAGATACCGTACGTCTTGCTACCAATACCGCCGCCGATATCAATACACAGAATGCGCTCCTGCACCAGCGGGATGGTATGTTGTCATTTCAGCCGGGAGACGGTGCGGGTGGCTGGAATACACTCTTCGTTCCTACCGGTAAAGATTACAAAGTACAATTGTCCGACGGTTCTGTCGTACACCTGAACGCCTTTTCACGTCTCCGCTTCCCGTTCTCCTTTGATGGCAATAACAGGGAAGTATACCTGGAGGGAGAGGCGTATTTCGATATCGCAAAGAAAGCAGATCAACCATTTATTGTACATACTGCCGGAACTTCTGTGAAAGTGCTGGGTACATCCTTTAACGTGAACGCTTATAATGACTCCCTGATTGTTACCTCACTGGTATCAGGAAGCGTAGTGAGCGATACGGAGGAGAATGACAGCCTTTATCTGAAACCTGGTATGGCCTCAGTATACCGTAAGGGCTACCGCCAGCAACAGCAAAGCTTTGACGAAGCGATCACACTGGGCTGGAGAAAAGGAGAATATGCCTACTATAATCAACCATTAGGTACGTTGGAAGCCGTTATTTCCCACTGGTACGGCAAACAGTTATTATTTGACGATCCGGCGCTGGCCAACAAAATGCTGACGGGTGTGATCGAACGTGATCAGCCGCTTACAGATTTTTTGGAGAGCCTTGATAAAACATCCGGTGTAACGTTCAGAATTACGAATGATAAAATATATCTTAGGACAAAATAAGCCACATCTGAGTCGAAAGCCAGCTATGATATACGTACCATAAATTGAAAAAATGGTAAAGCATGTTTGTAAGGCGATCAGGATCCTATTGATACTGTGCTGTCTGTTGTTTCCAGCTACCCGAATGATAGCACAGGGCACAACGGATGGGGCGAGGGTTACTATTACCGGTAAACACATTCCACTCACTACTGTTTTCAAAAGTATTACCCGGCAAACCGGGTATTTTTTCGTTTTTGATAATGCCATTATCGACGGCAACGAAAAGATCTCTCTCAATTATAAAAATGCCTCCTGGGAAGAAGTACTCACCTATGTCTTACAGAACAGGAATATCAGTTGGCTGAAACAGGGAAAACGCATTTATCTACAGGTTGCAGAACCAGATAAAAAGGCAGAACTGAGCAATACGGTAGAAACGATGGTCACTATCCGTGGCCATATTACGGATATCGGCAATCAGCCGGTACCCGGCGCTACTATTCTTGTAAAAGGGACTTCCCGTGGGGTCACCACCGGGGCTAACGGAGAGTTTGTACTGGCTGGCGTATCGCCGGGAGCCTTATTGCGTATTTCTTCACTGGGTTACCGTCCGATAGATACCATATTGCGCAGCGAGCCTCTGCATGAAATAAAGCTCGGAGATGCTGTCAATACCCTGGATGCGACTGTAGTGATCGGATATGGTTCCAGTAGTCGCAGGAGATTAACGGGAGCTGTCAGCCGGATGACGGCGGAGCAGTTAGCCAATCAACCGGTAGCCAATGTATTATCCGCTTTACAGGGGCAGATTCCGGGCATACAGGTGACCAGTACCAACGGATTACCCGGTGCGCAGATAAAACTGTTTATCCGTGGCCGGAACTCTATTGCTGCGGGCAATGATCCCCTCTTCATCATTGATGGTGTACCATTCGATATTACACCACTGAATAATACAGAAGACCTGTTCGGCGCAGCCGGACGTATCAGTCCTTTTACCAGTATCAATCCCGCCGATATTGAAAGTATCGACGTACTGAAAGATGCAGATGCGACTGCCATTTATGGGTCCAGAGGGGCCAATGGCGTTATATTAATCACGACAAAAAAGGGAGAGGCGGGAGATCCCCGCTTAGACCTGAATATACGTACAGGTATTGGCGTCACAGCAGGACAGATGTCCCTGCTGGGGATCAAAGATTACCTGACCATCAGAAGGGAGGCTTTTCTGAATGATGGTGTACAGCCGACAGTGGCCAATGCCCCGGATCTCCTGCTCTGGGATACGACACTGTCTACCAACTGGTTCAAAAAACTCATGGGAGGTACAGCGCCTGTAACCAATGCACAGCTGGGTTTTTCGGGTGGCAGTAATTACAATACCTTCCTTTTGAGCGGGAATTATTACAGAGAAGGAACCGTATTGCCGGCCGACCTGGGATATCACCGGGGTGGTTTTCATCTGAGTTTTCAGCACCATCATCCGGAGCAGCGTCTGGAAGCCGCTTTTTCAGCGAGCTTTGTGGCAGATAATAACCGGAGTATTGCGAATGATATTTTCGGATTTTATACGCTCCCACCTGATTATCCTTTATACGACAGCAGCGGTCATTATTATTGGGGCTCTTCTTTTGACAATCCGCTGGCATCGCTGCAGCAACAGTCAAACAGCAAGACCAATAATCTGTTAAGCAACCTGGTATTGCGGTACAGGGTATTGCCCGGGCTTATTCTGAAAACCAGTCTGGGGTTGTCCGATATACGGATGAAGCAGTTTTTTTCCTTTCCACAGTCTACCCAACATCCGAATAATGCACCTACCAGTTTTATCCGCGTTGCAAACAACAACCGGGAATCTTTTATTGTCGAACCACAGGCAGATTACAACCTGCGTCTTGGAAAAGGTAATATACATGCATTAATTGGCGGTACCTGGCAACAAACAACCCGTAAAGGTACACAGGCTATTGGTCAGGGATACGCGGATGAAGCCGTGATGGAATCCCTGGAAAGTGCAGATACGATTATATACCGGCCGGACTCTTATGCACTGTACCGTTATGTGTCTTTCTTCAGCCGTTTTACTTATGACTGGAAAAGAAAATACCTGTTGAATGTGAGTTACAGGCGTGATGGTTCTTCCCGTTTCGGACCGGGAAGACAGTTTGGTGATTTTGGCTCTGTCGGACTCGGTTGGGTATTTACAGAAGAGTCATTCGTACGCCGTTTTTCCTGGCTGAGTTTTGGTAAGCTAAGAGCGAGTGGTGGTTTTACTGGTAATGACCAGATCGCGGACTATCAGTATATGCGTAACTACGGCACGAACGGCAATTATACAGGCGATAATACCCTGGCGCCTTTACGGCTGGCAGACGACAGGTACAGCTGGGAGGCCAATAAGAAGATGGAGGCGGCGATAGAACTGGGTTTCCTCAATGATAAACTTTTCTTTTCGGCAGCAAAATATTGTAACCGCAGCAGTAATCAGCTGGTAGGTTATCAGTTGCCCGGTGTGACCGGTTTTACCAGTTACCAGGCTAATCTGCCTGCAGTAGTGGAGAATACCGGCTGGGAACTGGAGGTACGGACAAATAATTTCAAACGGCAGGATTTTAGCTGGACGACGGCTGCGAATATTTCTTTTTTCAGCAACAAACTCAGAAGATTCAATAGTCTTGCTGTATCATCTTATGCGAATGCTTTTGTAATAGGGCAGTCGCTGAATATCAAAAGAGGTTATCATTTTACAGGTGTAGATCCACAGACAGGCGTTCCCCGGTTTGAAGATGTGAATCATGATGGTAAACTATCCTCGCTGAATGATTATGTGACGATAGCTAACCTGGATCCGAAATTTTATGGAGGCATACAGAATGATCTGCACTATAAAAATATCAGCCTTGGTTTTTTCTGGCAGTTTGTAAAGCAAGAGGGAACATTTCCTTCTGTTCGTCCGGGGCAGTTTGCCAACCAGTTGACAGAGAGCCTGGAGCGATGGCGTAAACCAGGAGACGTTACGGATATTCCCCGTGCAACGGCGACTGCAGGTAATACGGCATATGATATGAGCAGTATGTTACCCTTGTCAAATGCCGGGTATCAGGATGCTTCGTATGTGCGGCTGAAGAACGTTTATATTTCTTATACCATGCCTGAAGCGGTATTGAGAAAGGTGCGGCTACAGTTGTGTAAATTTTATCTGCAGGGGCAGAACCTGCTGACCATCACCGGTTATAAAGGCGCTGATCCGGAAACGCAGATCCTGACACCTGTGTTGCGGGTTATTACCAGTGGGATTCAGTTAACATTATAAGCAGAGAAGCGCATGTCGTATCGTGTATTGTATTTTATCATTTGCTGCTTTTCACTCACAGTTTCCTGTAAGAAGCTGATAGAGGTGGACTCGCCTTCTGACGAGATTCCCGCCGAAGACATATATAACGATGATCGCCTGGCAGATGCTGCGGTGGCAGATCTTTATTTTCAGTTGTCTGATTATTTCCCGAGTAATGTATTGCCATTGATTAACGGCATGACAGCAGATGAACTTTCTCCGCTGAACAGCTATCAGCAGGTATATGCCAATAATGCTATTCCACCGGGAGATGTACAGCTGTTATCCTGCTGGAGAAGAATGTACCAGGTGATATATGGCGCCAATGCGATACTGGAAGGCATCAGCGCCAGCAAGGGGGTGTCCACTGAAAAGGGCCGGCAACTGAAAGCAGAAGCCAGTTTTTTAAGAGCATTCTGTTATTATTACCTGGTGAACTGCTGGGGAGAAGTACCATTAGTGACTACGACTAACGTCAATGAGACATCACTGGCGGCGAGAACGCCGGAAGTGGATATCTACAGACAGATCATTGCCGATCTTTCTGCTGCTGCTGCCTTGTTGCCGCCCGCTTATGTAAGCAGTGAAAAGGTAAGGGCAAACAGATGGGCTGTCATGGCATTACTGGCGAGGGTCTATCTGCAACAGGACAGATGGGAGGATGCCCTGGCCTTATCTTCCGCAGTGATTAATTCCGGTGAGTATACCCCGCTGATTGCTGTTGACAGCGTCTTTCTGCGGAATAGTCGTCCGGCGATATTACAGTTGTGGCGTAATGAAGGATATACTTTTGCCGGACAAACTTTTCTGCCTTTAACAGTCGTAGGTGGTTTTTCACTTTATCCATTCACGGCAGATTTTATGCGCACGTTTGAAGCGAATGATAAGCGAAGAACCAGCTGGACCAGTCCGTTTTTCTATGGCGGTGCGCTTTATTATAACAGTAGTAAATACCGTAACCGTACGGCTGCTTTACCCGGAAAAGAGGAATATGTGATGCTGCTGCGTATAGAGGAGCAGTATCTTATCCGCGCGGAAGCGGCGGCCAGACTGGATAATACAGGCAGTGCAATTGCAGATCTCAATGTGCTGAGAGCGAGGGCTGGATTGTCTCCTTTGTCCGCAGGCACTATGAGAGATTCCTGTCTCATGTATGTTGAGCGGGAACGACGCATGGAACTTTTCACGGAATGGGGCGACCGCTGGTTTAGTTTAAAACGAACCGGCAGCATTGATTCCGTGATGCGCATATTAAAGCCTTCCTGGAAAACGACGGCAGCGCTTTATCCGATACCACAGGAGGAACGAAACAGGAACCCTCATCTTACACAGAATGACGGGTATCAGTGAGCCAGTTGTATGGCATAGATATTATCCGCACAGTGTACTACCAGTTTATCTCCCTGTACGAAGAGCTGATTGACTTTTGTATGGGCAGGAATATCAAGATAATAGCTACCCAGGTATTTACCTGAGCTGATTTCATACACATCGATCACACAATGTTCGTTAAATAGTTTTTCGTCTTCATTGTCCGCTTTTAATTTAGCCTGTACATATAGTTTGTTGTTATCAGCGCAGCTGAAACCATTCACCATCTGATCAGGTCCGGCATTTGTATACACCTGTTTGTTTTCATCTTTATTAGCGGCTACTTCAAATCTTGATACGGTAAAAGTATCGATGGTATGACTGTTACTGATACGTTGCAGACTACTGTCAAAGGTGAAAAATCTGTTGCTGTAAAAATGGATGTAAGTCAATAGTCCTGTCTGCCTGTCATATGTCAGTGTACCGTCTGTGCTCATGCCACCATCTCTGTGCAGTTCAGACAAACCGTTTTCAGTAAGGATGCTGTCATTCTCAGTATTGGCGCGTATGAACAGCTGATCTTTTTCGCTGATATTCAGTTTCCGCAGTATAAAATGTTTACCGTCACGCAGTAAATAACCCTGTGAAAAACCGCCGGCAGATAGGTTGGTAAAGGTATGCAGACTACTATCTGTACGCGAAGTATTGTAGATAACAGGCAGGTTATAACCAAACACGGTAATGTGCCTGTTATTGACCTGTGTAAAGAAATATGCGCTGACTGCATTACTGAAGGATGCCTGCAAGGGAATGTTCAGTGTATCGGTTTGCGCGCCTGGATGGAATGATGTGGCGATGACGCCGGATGGTTGTTGTACGATTGAAAAATAGAACAGACTATCGTCGGCACCGACGATATCCAGGATATTGGTGGCGGGTATTGTTCCGATGGCAGGTAAAGGTAATGGGTGCAGATAATACCGGTTGAAGCCATTGGCTTGTTTGTTAGGCGCCGGCGCGATCCATACTAATACTGCAATAATTAAAAATGCCGCTACCAGGAGCGACAACAAGGTATAAATGCTCTTTCTCATAATGGTTTGGTAGTATGGCAGGAAGATTACATAAGTGCTTCCTGCCATAATATGTTATCAGCTCTTTCTGATGATGGTGGTAGGACCGGTGAGGCTTACCGCACATTGAACAGTATTTGCTGCGCCGCAATAGATGATTTTAACTTCAGTGGAAGTTCCGGTTACAACGGAACCATCGTTCAGTAACCACTCAGTGTCAGCCTGCAGTTTGCCGGCAAATGCAGTTCCTGCTGCGCACAGGGCAGCGAAAAACGCTAATGAAAGTGTCTTTTTCATGGTGTGTTTTATTAAATAAAATAAATGCCTACTCTGTTCTGAAGGTTTTCGGCTTCCCCCTATAATAATGCCGTTTATACCGGAAATCAGAAATCAGTTGGCTGGTTGTGCACTTTGTTGTTTTGCGTGCAGCAGTACCCCGATAGTTGATAGTATGACAAAGACGATATTAAAAACAATGTGTGCGTTCCATGAAAGATGTTGTAAAACACCTCCGCAGGAACAAGGAATAAAATAACTAAGCCGCAGCATAGCTACCAGATAAAATGTAAAAAGGCTTAAAAGAAAAAAAGAAAGATAAAACCCCATTAAACGTGTGCGGGTATAGAGTAGTAGTCCCGCAATAATTATTTCCCCCAATGGTAGTGCCCAGACGATAACAGGCGCGTACAAAGTGATAAAAGGCGATTGTCCCAATTGCCGCCGGAATGTATGATAGTCGAGCAATTTACTCATACCGGTATAAATAAAAAGGAATACCAGTAGAGCAGATAGAATGTCTGATAACAATTTTCTTGACATAGGATATAACGCTTGTCTAATATAGGATATTTTTCTAAATCATATAAGTATTTTATCCCGGGGAGATAAAGTATTGAAGAAAATCAATGTGGGTTTATCAGCCATTATTTTTGGATATAGCGGGAAAATGTTCCTGCAGATAATTCAGGAATATGGTCATGAGTTGTTGCAGGTCTGTTTCCATGCTTTTCAGGCGGGACCGGATATGTACCTGGTGGGTGCGGATATTTTCATAGTTGATGGCATTCATGTCGGGTTCGCTCACCCATACCTGCTGGAGGGCGAGTTCTCCGCGCAGGGCTTCAAACCGTGTATCCTGCTGGAGGAAGGCGGTATGGAAATATTCCAGCCTGTCCAGCAGGGAGCGGTCAAAATGATATTGCAGTATGTGAGCGAGTTGCGTCTTGAGTGCGATATTGCGATTTTCAAGCGCCGCCAGTTCTTTTTTAAATGCAGTTAATTCACGCAGGAGATCTTCCATTACTAAAACTATCTTATCTGACGTAAAGATAGTCAGCTGCCTGCGGGCAGCACAGGATGCGCATCAGCGTAAAAACTGATTTTTATCATTAATTCACCAGGTTGGCGAGTTTCTGTTCATTCAGGATGGTGATGACGCCCTGTTTTATTTCCAGTAGTTTCTCGTCTCTGAAGTCGCCCAGTGTACGGATCATGGATTCCGTAGCGGTACCTGCGATGGTAGCGAGGTTTTCGCGGGAGATATCTATGGAGAACGGCTGGTCAGTTACGTGATGGTATTTCTTTTTCAGGAAGAGCAATGCTTCTGCTACTTTTTTACGCAGTGAACTATAGGCAAGGTGCAGCAGTTGCTGTTCTTTTTCTGTGATATTTTTAGCGAGCAGGCGGATGAATTGTTGTGCTACTTCGCGGTTATTATTGATCAGCGTTTCAAAATCCTCTCTGGGAATAGCGGTCAGTTCGCAAGCTTCCAGTGCTTCGGCGTTTTCATGGTAGTTGCTGCCTTCGAGCAGGGCGACGTATCCGAGGAATTCGCCGGCGCTGTACAGATTGACAGCGAGCTCTTTTCCGTCGTTGTTCACCTTATAGGTTTTCACACGGCCTTTCTGGATAAAATAAAGGCTGGTCGGACGATTACCTTCCTGGTAAATCAGTTGTTTCTTTTTGTACCTGTCTGTATTACCCTCTTCCATCAATGTTTTCAGAGGATTAGCGCCTGTAGCTGTCAACAGCAGTTGTTGTACTCCTTCCATATCTGCAGGTAACACCTGTTTTTTAAGTTCTGACTTTTTTAATCTGCTTTCTACTGCATTTAAAAGGTCTGTACCGCTGAAAGGTTTGGTGATATAATCGTCTGCGCCCATTTCCATTCCTTTGCGGAAGTCTCCGCGTTCGCTTTTGGCGGTGAGGAATATGAAAGGGGTATCTTCGACTTCCGGGTGTTTTTGCAACAGGTGCAGTACGCCATAACCATCCAGCACAGGCATCATAATATCACATACGATCAGGTCGGGCAGTTCTTCCAGAGCCATTTCCACGCCGGTTTTCCCATTTTCAGCCGTCAGGACCCTGTAATTGGCAAGTTCCAGTATTTCGGCAGTATTTTCGCGAATATCGTCATTATCTTCTATCAGCAGGATCGTTTTCATTTATAGTACTATTCCTTTTAGTTATAATTGCCTGAAAGTGACGATGAAGGTGGTGCCTTTATTCAGTTCGCTTTCGCAGGTGATGTATCCGTTCATCAGTTCAGCGTATCTGCTAACGATATGTAAACCAAGACCAGTACCCTGGATATTGCTTACGTTGGCGCCCCTGAAAAAACGTTCGAACAGGTGTTGCTGGTCCTCCTGGGATATGCCGATACCGCTGTCTTTCACCCTCAATATTACATCATTTCCGGTATGTTCTGTATGCACCTGTATAACAGCGTGTTTTCCAGAGAATTTGATAGCATTTCCCAGCAGGTTTAACAGAATATGTTTCAGCAGGGAAGGGTCGAGCTGCGCTGCTGTTGCGCCGATGTGTTCATACTGAATACGTTGTCCTTCCTGTACAATATCCTGCATCTCCTGTATGATAGCCGTGACATGTTGCTGCAGATCAAAAGTGCTGGTGCGTACCTGTACGCCGCCTTCTTCGATCTTGCCCACAGACAGAAAATCGTTCAGTACTTCCGTCAGCAGGGTCACGGAAGAGATGATACGTTGTATATGTTTACTGCGTTTCGGTTGTTCAGCTTCTGTCGTATACTGATTGACCAGGAATGCAGATGACAGGATGGTACTGAGTGGTGTACGGAACTCGTGAGAGGCCATCGATACGAAACGGGATTTCAGTTCGCTGAGCTCTTTTTCTTTATTGAGCGCGGTCATGACCTCCTGTTTCGAATGTTCCAGTTGTTCAAGGGCAGTGGTCAGCTGTTGCGTACGTTCACTGATCTTGTGTTCCAGTTCATTGTTCAGTTTTTCGATCTTTTCTTCCGCCTTTTTTCTTTCTGTAATATTGTTGATATAGGCGATCACAAAAGCGCCTTCTTCATGTTCATACTGACTGAGACTGATCTCCACAGGAAATTCCGTACCGTCTTTTTTAACGGCAAAAAGATCCAGGCCAATACCCATCGGGCGGCTTTGCGGATGATGATTGTAATGATCTCTGTGATCCACATGCCGGTGACGGAAGCGTTGCGGCATGAGTTTTTCGATACGGTCACCCATGAGTTCTTCCCGTTCGTAGCCGAACTGTCTGAGGGCGAAGTCGTTGATCAGCACGATCTGGCCCTGCTGGTTGGTCACGAGTATACCGATACTGGCGTAATTGAACAGGGCTTCAAAGCGCTGGAGCTCCTTGTTATATTCTTTTTTGTAAACGCTATTGCCAGAGAACATTGTTGTCAGCTTGGTGATCCACTTCTTCATACTTGATACTTACCGTTAAAAGAATATGCGGTAAATATACTTTATAGGTTGTAAAATTCCACCTAAGCAGTATGTCCTCATATGACGGCGGTCAGCAGAATGGCTGATAATGCTCATTTTTCCCTGACATTCCTTTCCAGCCAGTGGGAAGCGAGGGTGGTCCAGGCGAGTCCGGCTTTATTATCAGGACGGAGGCCATAGCCGTGCCCGCCTTTGGCATAGAGGTGCAGTTCAACATGCACCTTGGCTTCCCGTAATGCGCCGGCCATGATTAGTGCGCTGTTGGCATATGGATCGTCGGCAGTGGCGAACAGGAAAGTAGGAGGGGTATGGTTATCTATCTCTAATTCAGGTGTAATGCTGTGATTGGGGCCCAGGTCAAGATAAGCGGGATAGATCAGCAGGGCAAAGTCGGGACGGGCGGAGGCACTATCGGCTTTGTCGATAGGGGTGTAGCTCTGTTTGTTATACAGGGTGCTGGCACGGGCACTGAGGCTGCCACCGGCAGAGAAACCCAATACGCCGATTTTTGACGGTTGCAGCTGCCATTCTGAAGCTTTGGAGCGTACGAGGCGTAAAGCGCGCTGTACGTCCTGTAAAGCGCCTTCCTGCTTCTGTGGTACCCGGTATTGCAGTACAAAGGCGGTATAACCCAGTCCGTTCAGCCATTGGGCAATTTCATAACCTTCCAGGTTGATGGCAAGAATCTGGTAGCCGCCTCCCGGACACACAATTACTGCTGCCCCATTGGCCTTGCTTTTCTCCGGCAGGAATACCTGCATGACAGGATCGGTTACATCTGTTAGTCTGATGACGCCTTTGCTGCTGTCGCTGGTCGGAACAGCCGGTTTTTTAGGCGCTGTTTCTCCTGGTACGGCGCCTGGCCACAGGTGAATGATGTCTTTTTCCTTGTTTTGCGCAAATGCCTGCATAGCGAACAATGAGAGTAAGAGTGTACACAATGTCGTTTTCATACCGGGACGGGTTTGGGGAACAAATTAACTAAAACGCAGGGCAAAAAAAAGAGGGAAAAAAGCGGGGTTAATTTTGGGGTTAAATTTTGGGGCTAAATAATAAATTAATGGGGCTAAAGAACAATAGTGTAGTGTAGTGGTGCTTGGTGTTAACGGGTACAAAATTATATACAGGAGCTATGCAGCGCAAGCGTAGTTCTACGGAATCTGCTGCTTGCGGAAATAACGTATGAGTATAAACGCAGCAGGATTCCGCCCCGGGAATGCCGGCTGCTATCCTATAGGAGGTTTTTTTATTATATTTGCCCCGACTCAAAATAATCATCGTACCGCCGGGTACACAACCCACTATGCTATGAAAACTGCACGTTTCATTGTCTTCCTATTGCTATGCTGTATGTCCACAGCTTTCTCCCAATCGATTACTGATGTTATCACCAGTGCTGAATGGGATGTTTTATTTCCACATCGTTTTAATCCTGATGACCGTACCGGTAGTGGTACTTTACCCACTACAGCCGCGAAGGATTTCTATTCTTACGCCAATTTCAGAGAAGCCGTAAGACTGATGTCCAACATCAAGATTATTTCTGAAAGACGTTGTGCGACCAATGCCTACAAACTGACCCGTGTGGACAAAACCACCGGCGCTTCAGTGGTAATCCGTCAGGATGCGGATTTCAGCGTTTCTCCTAACGCTATTATCCGCGAGGAGATCGATTATGCCACCTTTGCGGGCGAGGGCGACCTGATTGTCCGTAAAAGGGAGCTGATGGCATTCCTCGCCAATATCTCCCAGGAAACCACCGGTGGCTGGCCTACGGCACCTGGCGGTCAGTATGCCTGGGGATTGTATTTCCGCGAAGAAGTAGGTTATGAAGGTACCAGCAACATCGGTTACCGCGAAGCCAGCACACAGTATCCGCCTGCTGCGGGTAAATCCTACCATGGCCGTGGTCCGATCCAGTTAAGCTGGAACTATAACTACGGTCAGGCAAGTGAATTTATCTTCGGTGACAAGAACGTATTACTCGCTAATCCGGAGAAAGTGATCCAGGATGGCGTGATTGCTTTCCAGACAGGTATCTGGTTCTGGATGGCCCAGCAGTATCCCAAACAGTCCTGCCATGATGTAATGATCCCTGGTAAATGGGAACCTACTGCTGCACAGATAGCCGGTGGCCTGAAACCCGGTTTTGGCGCTACGGTGAATATCATTAACGGCGGACTGGAATGTAACAAGGGAACAGAGAACACGAAAGTACTCAGCCGTATTGCGCATTATCAGCGTTATACCGGTATCAAACAGGTAAGCATGGAGCTGAATGGCGGTAATAATGCGGTTAACTGTGGTTGCGCGAATATGGCTCCTTTTGCCATCGACAACACGGAGTGTTCACAGATCACGGCATTGACCTTCACTTCTCCTGCGAATGGTATTCTCAGTGTGACTTCCCTGTCTCCTGTGACACTGACGGTTGCGAAAAGCGATCCGAAGAATGAGATCACCCAGGTATTCATCAAAATCGGCGGTCTGAGGCTGGCAGGTACCAGCATACAATGGACGCCGACTGCTTATGGTCAGCAAACGGCGACTGCTGTCGGGCTGAGAAATGGTAAGGACTCCATCGTGACCACCATCAATTTCACGGTATGGAACAGCCAGACTTTCGCCGGTTGTGCTTCTCTGCCAGCCTGGGAATCAACGAAGATTTATGAAGCTGCCGGCAATATCGTTCGTTATAACAGCGTGATCTACCGCAACCTATGGTGGGCTGGTAGCGGCGATGTACCAGGTACTAACAGCACCTGGGCCGTTGTAGGCGCATGTAACGGTAATGGCGGCGATGGCGGTGGTACCGGTCAGCCATGTGGTGGCGTACAGGGATGGACGCCAGGCGGTATCTATACCCAGGGCGTGAAAGTGGCTTATGGCAATAAGATCTATCAGGCAAAATGGTGGACACAGGGCGATCAGCCGGATACCAATACCGGAGATGCGAAACCCTGGACTTTTGTAAGTAATTGTCCGGTAGCTTTGGCGGGTGCGATAACAACAGCGGCGGTTCTCAGTCAAACATCAGCCACTGAAAACACGCTGAAGGTTTATCCAAACCCGGTGAATGGCAACACATTGACGGTGACCATAGACGGTAAAGGCAAGGAGAGACTGTTGGTATCATTGCTGCGTGCTGAAACCGGTCAGCCGGTATTACAGCAGATCGTTCAGCCAAATGGCAGTGGGGCCCAACAGGTACAGCTGGATATCAGCCGTGTACCTTCCGGTACCCTGATCCTGAAAGTTGACAGCGGCAGATATGGTGTAATGGGCACTAAGAAGATCATCCGCATAAAATAAAATATTAAATTTTTGAGGGAACTGTAACCAATGGCATATCTTATGCGTTAAGGTTACAGTTCCCTTTCCGTTTTTAGGAGAGGGGTATAAATCAATTTTCATGAGAATACCATTAACCTTTATTTTCCTGGCGACGATTGCCATGACAGGATGCAGTAAAAAAACAACTTCCGGCGCTACAGAGGACTGTATCAAATACAGTAAAGTGCCTGTTAGTCAGATCGACAAAGCATCTGCAGGTACAAGCGGTAAAACTACCGTTTATTTCCAGGTGAACAGTGGCTGCGGACAATTCAGTAAATTTATTGAAAAGAAGAGCGGTAATACGATCACGGTAGAAGTAGAAGCTGTTTACAAGGGATGTATGTGTACAATGGATATTCCTACCCGCCAGGCTGCTTATCAGTTAAAAGAAAAGGCTGCGGGCACTTATTATCTGCAATTTGTATCAGGAGAGAATACGTTTATTACAGATACTGTGATCGTGAAATAAATTAGGAATTAGGAATTAAGAATTAGGAATTTTTGGCAATATTGTACAGCATACTTAAATAGGTTACTATTTTAATAGCTTATATAATAAACGAGTCTGATTATAGTGTTCCTTGTGGTTATACAATTCTTAATTCCTAATTCTTAATTCCTAATTTTTTTAAAGGGATAAGGTGCAAAACCTCATCCCTTTTTTCTTCCATCTTAAATCCCGAAAACTAATAGTTAAATCCCTTTCTTTTGTACATCCAGATGTTTCTCCAGCCATCGCCTTGCTGTGCAAGGGTCAGTTCATCAGCGGTCAGTTTTACGATCACGTAAGTCACTTTTCCGCCGAGCGGAATATCTGCACCTGTTATCTTTAAAGTTCTGTTCAATGTGTCCAGCTCAAACAATGCCTTTTTTGCTGTGCCGGCATGTGTGAGTGAGTAGTTTTTAGCACCATTGAGATCGAAGGTCATCTCGTCGGCAGCAACGCCCTGTTCTGTCAGGTAAGCGATACCATTCTGCCACCATTCAGGCGCTGTTGCGCCACCGGATCCGTTACCATAACAGATACCACCAGGGATATCTGTCGCCCATACCCAGGTCTTACCGGTCTGTTCGTTGGTAAGCAATTTCCATAGCGGACTGGCAAAATATTCCGGGTCATTTTTTGACACGGTAATATCGCTGGAATCAGCTAATGGTCCGCCGGGTGTATAGATCGTATAGCGGATGGTATACTTGCCTGCGAAGGGCAGGTTGATTGTATCCTTCTTATTCTTTGAAAAGCCGCCGGTATATTCCCAGAATGGGATATAGCTACCTGCTGTGAGGCTGTTCAGCATAACGATATTGTCGTGTCCCTGTTCCTGTGTAACGGAAAATTTCAGGTTATCTTTTGATATGCTTGGTCCATCCAGACTTTCTTCATCCTCCTTTGTACAGGAAACCAGCAGTGCAGATAACGCGAGCAGGGATAAGGTGATAAACTTTTTCATGATGCAGTTTTTTGTGGAATGATTCAACATTAGTTAGCCCATCCTGGATTTTGTCTGTAAACGCCGCTGGAGAGATTGATCTCCTGCTCTGGTATTTTGAAAAGTCCCTGTGTTTCTGTACGGAAAGAGACATTGAACTGTGCATCTGAACTGCTGTTGTCGATAGCAGCTTTTGCTACGCTCATACCCTGGCGCAGCAGGTCCCAGTAGCGTAAACCTTCCAGTGCAAATTCCAGTCTGCGCTCCTCCATGATCAGGCTTTTACCGTTGGTAGCAGTCAGCGTTTTTCTGCTGGTGGTATTCAGGAAAGCCCTGTCACGCACCTGGTTGTAATACCCCTGCGCTTTGCCCAGATCAGTACCCAGATTCAGTTCAGCTGCCATTAGCAGTACATCTGCATAACGGATGATAACATCATCAAAATAGTTGTCGATCTGGAAATTACCACCTTTGCTATCCGCATTGCCATCATTAAGTGGCATATATTTTTTCCAGAAGTAGCCGGTATATTGTGACTGATCACCGATTGCATATGCTGTCAGGTTTTCATCTTCAATAGAGATGATAGAGGCATTTCTCCTGGTGTCAGCGCCATCGTAGGCATTCCACAGTTTGCTGTTCACGGTACCGGCGCCCCATCCTTTGTAGTAAGGATTCAGTACCTGGCTACGGATGCCGATATCTACCTGCATACGGTTACCATTGTGCTGATCCCAGTTACCCAGTCCTTTATGCGTAAACTTGATCGACCAGATCGTTTCTTTATTGTCTTCACCAACAAAGGAAGCAGCAGAAGCCTGCCATAAACGCGGGAAGCTGTCTACAAGTCCATAGCCACCTGCATTGATGATATTTTCCAGGTAACTGGCTGCCTGTGCTTTAGTCACGACACCTGCCAGGTCATTCTGGTTATAATAGCCGGTATAATAGAGGAATACACGACCGATTAATGCCTGTGCCGCCCATTTGGTTACGCGGCCGTAGTTAGAGGTTGGAATACCCTGATAGGCCACAGCAGGTAATTTCTCCGCTGCATATTTCAGGTCTTCCGCGATCTGTTTGTATACATCCGCCGGCGTAGCCTGCGGCATGTTGTATTCTGATACGGTCAGCGGTTTGGTGGCTAATGGAACATTTCCGAAGAAGCGGGCCAGGTCGAAATAGAAGTAAGCTCTGAGGAAGCGTGCTTCTGCGACGTAGGTGTTTTTCAGTGTACTGTCAGTACCCCAGTTGACACCATCTATTTTAGACAATAATACATTCGCTCTGTAGATACCCGTATAGTATTTCTGCCAGAGGCCCAGGTTCATATTGGATGCTTCCTGGAAGCGATCCCATTGTTTCCAGACGAGGTCAGAGGTACCACCACCGCCGAAGCAATTGTCACTGGCCAGTTCTGACACGAGGTGAATATTATCATAGTCGCCGATGTTAAGCTGATTGTACACTGCTACCAGTGCCTGCAGGGCCTGATCGGGAGTCTGATAAAAGGAGGTTTCTGTCTGTTCGTCAACAGGAGAGCGCTCCAGGAAATCCTTGCTGCAGGCAGCAAAGAGTGAGATAGCTATAATGGAAGCGAAGATCTTTTTCATGTGGAATGATTTACCGGATTAGAATTTAACGTTCAGACCTACCAGTACGGATTTTGGCTGCGGATAGGTTCCCAGGTCAATGCCGGAAGCCCATCCTGTAGGACCGTAACCTACTTCAGGATCTACACCTTTGTAAGGTGTGAAGGTGAACAGGTTGGTAGCAGAAACGTATAATCTCAACTGTCCCAGCGGCAGTGTATGTAAGAGCTGTTTGAAATCGTATCCCAGGTTGAGGCTCTTAACACGCAGGAAGGACGCATTGTGTACATAGAGGTCGGAAGAACGGATCCAGTTCTGGTTCAGTTCTGCGCCATCAGTGACACGAGGCAGGCGGTTGGAACTGCCTTCGCCAGTCCAGCGGCCGAGTATTTCAGTGGTGTAATTACTCAGCGGACGGGAGAAGTCATGTGTACCATCCCAGATCTGGTTGCCGTAGTTACCATATAAAGAAGCCGAGAAATCAAATCCTTTATAACCCAGGTTGATGTTCAGACCGTAGGTGAATTTAGGATAAGGGTTACCGATCTGTGTCTGATCTTTACTATCAATTACGCCGTCGCCATTCAGGTCCTGGAAGCGTACATCACCCGGCTGTGCATTCGGCTGTATTTTCTTGCCATCTTTGGATACGTACGCTGCCACTTCCTGGTCATTCTGGAAGATACCAGCGGTCTTATATCCGTAGAAATAACCCATCGGGAAACCTACCTGTGCGCGGTAGAATTCAGGCATACTAGGGTAGGTAATAGCGGTAGCGCCGTTGATGATCTTTTCTTTATTGGGAATGTCAGTGATCTCGTTACGGTTGATGCCCATATTACCATTTACACCTACACTCAGGTCATGGAAAGTGTGGTGATAACCGAGAGAGATCTCCACACCCTGGTTGCGTACATCACCACCATTGATCAGCACTGTTGCAGCACCTGATACAGCAGGTACATTGACAGGTACGAGCCAGTCTTTGGTGGTCTTGCGGTAGATGTCAACAGTCAGGTTGAAGTCTTTCAGGAAGTTCGCATCAAAGCCGATGTTCGCCTGTTCGGAAGTTTCCCATTTCAGGTCCGGATTAGATATTTTGATAGGCGCTGCGCCGATAGCAGGTGCGTCTCCGCTGCCGAAATAGTAACCCAGGTATTGTGTAGAAATGGTAGACAGGTATTGGTAATAGCCGGTAGGCAGGTTGCCGTTCTGGCCCCAGCCTGCGCGGATCTTCAGGAACTCCAGCCAGGTAGGTTTGAAGAAGTCTTCATTGGTCGGTACCCAACCCACGGAGAAGGACGGGAAGTAAGCCCTGCGGTTGTTCGGACCGAAGCGGGAAGATGCATCTGATCTTACTACAGCGGTGAACATATATTTATCTGCGTATGAGTAGCTGATACGTCCGAAGTAAGAATAGATGGTGGCAGCGCTGTCTGCACCGTAGATGCGTTGTGTACTGTCTGTCGTACCATTATCGATCACCGCATTATCCAGACCGGTTTTGGTCAGGTCCTGCTTATATCCGTAAAGATAATTTGCTTTTGTTTCATTGGCGTTCATCCCTACGAGTACACCTATATTGTGTTTGCCGAAGTCGCGCTGATAGTTAATGGTATTATCCCAGTTCCAGGAGTTGGTACGATAAATACCCTGTGTTGCACGGGAGTGTTCGTTGATCACATTGGTGGACAGGTTATAGAGCGGTGTATAGCTTCTGGAATCGGTACTGCTGATATCGATACCAAAGTCAGTACGGATGGACAAACCTTTGACAGGAGATATCTGTAAGTAAGTATTCCCCATGATACGGTTTGTTTTATCCTTGTTCTGGTTCTGGTAATCCATCAATGCTACCGGATTGGCTTCTTCTACGTTAAAGGAAGACTTTGCGTAGTTGCCGTTCTCGTCGTATACAGGGAACAGCGGACTGGTACTGAATACGGAGCGGATAGCGTTGTTATAGATATTGCCTACACCGATGCCTCTTTTGCGCGATTGTGTATAGGTCAGGTTTTCTCCGAAGATGATGATGTCCTTGTACATTTTATGCTCGCTGTTCATGCGGAAAGAGAGCCTGTCATACCTGGACTGATCATTTACACCGATGATCCCTGCCTGTTCGGTATATGCGATAGAGGAAGAGAATACAGATGCATCATTACCACCAGCGAAGCTCAGGGAATGATTCTGCATAGGTGCATTCTTATTATAGATAGCTTCCTGCCAGTCGGTGCCTTTACCCAGTTTTGACAGCTGATCTATGGTGAAGTATGGCTGACCACCGGAATTGATGGCCATCTCATTCATGATCACACCATAGTCGTGTGCATTGAGTACAGATACTTTATGAGAAGGGTTCTGGGTACCGTAGTAGGCATCGTAGGCGATCTTCATGGTACCTGCACGGCCTTTACGTGTAGTGATCAATACTACGCCATTCGCTGCTCTTGCACCATAGATAGCGGAAGATGCGGCATCTTTCAGTACGTCCATGCTGGCAATATCGGAAGCATTCAGGTAGCTGATATCATATGTGGGTACACCATCCACGATGTACAGCGGATCTGCATTACCGACAGTACTTGTACCACGGATACGTACTTTCATGCTTTCACCCGGTTGAGCAGAGGTAGCGGTGATCTGTACGCCGGGCGTTTGTCCCTGTAATGCCTGGTCCACGCGCAGGGCATGGTTTTGTTCCAGCTGTTGTGTGTTTACGTGATCGATAGCGCCGGTAACCAGTTTTTTCTTTTCGGTACCGTACCCTACTACTACGATTTCATCAAGGCCGGTGGAGCCTTCACTAAGATTAACCGTCAGGGAGGATTTTCCTCTTGCGGAGATGACTTGTCTGGTGAAACCTACAAGTGTAACTTCGAGCGAGTCGGCGTCGCCTACCTGTAGATTGAAGCTGCCTGTACCATCTGTAATGGCGCCGTTGTTGGTGCCTTTGATGCGTACACTGGCGCCGGGAAGCGGGCTGTTATCTTTACCTGTGGTCACTTTACCGGAAAGTGCCCGTTTCGGAGTCTGCGCCATTGCCACGTTGCCGGATAACATGGTTAATAGCAGCGCGCTGCTCAATCCGCATGATACGGGGATCATGCAGGCAGTCACAAAATCTCTGATTTTGTAAGCAGTTTTCATAATGTTAGAATGTTAGTTACGGGATGTGTTTGTCTGATGGTCGAAACGTGAATTACAATTCACAACGTGTTAGTGTTATTGCTTAGCTATTGCTTTGTTCATGTACGTGGTTAATTTTTAAGTGATATCTTTTTTTCTGTTCCCTCATACTTCATCACTATCGCATCCAGCTTGTCGAGATTCAGGCTTACCGGTTTTTCTTTTCCTGCATGAACGATGCGGAACGTACGCTGTTGCAGCATACCGGAGAATTTACCTTCCCGTTTGCCGATGGTCAGTGTTTTGCTGGCGTCGTCGTATGTGAAAGGAATGGTACTGTATTGTCCTTTTTCGTAGTTATAGTTTATGCCCTCGTCTTCGTAGAGGGTGAATTTGCCGTTGCTGCCGGCATATACATACAATGTGATGGTATCGGCAGGACGTTGTGCGGTGTACTGCATCGCAGGGCCGAACGGAATGATACTACCTGCTTTTGCGTACAGCGGAATCCTGTCCAGCGGCGCATCCACGGTAATATGTTTACCACCTTCTGTATAAGTACCGTCATACAGGTTATACCAGCCGGTGTTAGCAGGAAGGTATAACTGACGTTGGCGTGCTTTGTAAGTATAGACAGGATTGACCAGCAGTGACGGACCAAACATAAACTGATCGCCAATGCGCTGTACGGCGGTGTCTTTACCGAAATCCATTACCAGTCCGCGCATGATCGTGTAACCATTGTGGTAAGTATGACCGGCGAGGGAGTAGATGTACGGCATCAGGCGGTAACGGAGTTTATCGTAGTAGACCATTGAATTGAATTCAACACTGTTATCCGGTGCGATATTGAATGGTTCGCGGTAAGGGTATTGACCATGAGAGCGGAACAGCGGACAGAAGGCGCCGTACTGGAACCAGCGGGTGTTTAACTCTCTCCATTCTTCCAGGTCAGCCCCTTTGGGATCAGGTTGATCGTATTTGTCTTCTACATAGAAACCACCGATGTCTGTCGTCCAGTAAGGCATACCAGACATACCAAAGTTGAGACCTGCAGGAATTTGTCTGGCCAGTTCATCGAAACGGGCGGCGATATCACCACTCCAGGTAGCAGCTGCATAACGCTGCATACCGGCATAAGCAGAACGGGTGAGAATGAATACGCGCTGATCGGGTTTTTCCTGGCGCTGACCTTCATAAATACCTTTCGCGTTCAGCAGTGCATAGGTGTTAAAATATTGGGTAGATGGCCCTAAAGCGGTAGGGTTCATCAGTTGTTTACGGTAGTCGATGGTTGCGTTGGAGAGTACGTCTGGTTCGGTTGCATCCAGCCACCATGCATCTACGCCTTTGCTGAAGAGGTGCCGGCTCAGTAACTGCCAGAAGAGTTTACGTGCGCCGGGATTGAAAGCATCGTAAAAGGTAGATACATAACCTTGTCCGATCCAGTCTCTGATACCATCATTGATGCTTTGTTTATACAGCCAGCCTTTATCGTTAAAGAGATTATAGTTATGAATGTCTTTGTAGAATTTAGGCCATGCAGAGATCATGAAGTGGGTATGATAGATGTTGTGCAGGGAGTCTATCATGCCTTTTGCGTCCGGGAACCGGGCGGGATCAAATTCCTGGCTACCCCAGGCATTTTCCTGCCAGTAGGACCAGTCCATGACGATGTTGTCCAGGGGGATCTGTCTTTTACGGAATTCCTGTACGGTGCTGATGACGTCACGCTGAGTTTTATAGCGTTCACGGCTCTGCCAGTAGCCTAAAGCCCATTTGGGAACGATGGCGGCTTTACCGGTGATATTGCGATAGCCATTGATCACATCATCCATCTGCTGACCGTATACAAAGTAGTAGTCGATCTTCTCTCCGGCTTCTGAGGAGAAGGCCGCTTTATTCTGTAAAGAGGCGGGTGTAGGAGAGAGATGTCTGACAGCAACAAATGCCTGGTCAGATTCCGGGATCCATTCTACTTTGATCTTATGTTGTTTCCCTTTTTCCAGCTGATGACGGAATACGGAAGGACCAGGGTTCCAGCCTTCTCTCCATTTATCCAGTTTCAGTTCACCGTCGATCCATACTTTCACATAGCCGGAGGCGGTCATATAAAACTTCTCCTGGCCACCTGTTTTGGAGGCGATATTGCCTTCCCAGGTAATGATGCCTTTACCCATCGGGAAACCCGCGGGCATCTTTTTCAGGTCAGGCAGGAAAGTAAAGTCGATAGCGGATTCCTGTTTTTGGAGGAAGATGCTGTCTGGTTTATTCCGGAGGGCATAGGTAGCGGTGAGACCACCCGGTTTGCCATTTTTGTCTGTCAGTTCGAGACTGGTTAATTCTTCATAAGGACGGTCATCCCCGAAGCGGGTGATGGAGTAGTTGTCCCAGAGGATACCATAATGATTGCTGGACACCAGGTAGGGGATGACAGCGATCGAGTTGTATTGCGTCAGGTCTACATCCTGGTCTTTGTAGTTCATCAGACCGGTCTGGTGCTGACCCAGGCCATAAAATGCCTCTCCAGCAGGCGATTCAAATACCTGTTGCAGTTTATAGAGCGGTTTACCATCTATAATAGCAGGTGTGAAGGTCTTACCACCTCCTTTTTTCTCCTGTAATATAACATGGCCGCTTGCATCTTTAAATACCACTTCACCGGTACTCAGATCGATGCTGGCAGTTAAGGTGCTGGTTTTCAGTATGATCTGGTTGTTTTTCTCTTCGCTGGTCCATTTTACCTCCCGGGTACCGGTGACGATAGCCATCAGGCTGGGAGTGGTGGAAATGGAGTCCGCAGGACTGGCGGTCACCCGGATAATATTATCCGTGATCACCTGTAGTTTTACCTGTTTTACTCCTCCGGCGGTTGTTTTTTCTAACCTTACCAGTAATCCGTCTTTGAGTCTTTCGATTTTTCCTGCATAGGCAAAATGTATGCAGCATGTAAAGGCAAGGACTGAAAAAAGTCGTTTTTTCTTCATATCGATGGAATTGATCTGATGGTTGTTTGTTGGCTACAAATGGTATATTTTCTTGCTAACGTGTGCTGACAAATTTAACAGTCCGCTATAAGACCGAGGGGAGGGGATTGTTTTAGAATAGGGTAGCAAATGTTAACTGAGGGGTTTTTTGGAGGGGATGGATGTTAAAAGAGGGGTATGATTTGTTAAATTTTATGGCGTAGGTGTTCAGTATGTAAGCCGTATGTAGTCCGTATATAGCGGATGATATACGGCTTATATACGGAGCAGTTACGGGAAAGTGGTGATTTATAATTAGTTAGGACGTGTGGGTAGGTTTAGTTGTCCTGAATGCCCCCTAAAAGGGCAAAAAATGGCTTACACACGAAGTATATACGGCGTATATAGGGAGTATCTACGGGGAAGCTATACTTGAGTGATATAAGAAAAGGAGGAATAGTTGACAGCGTCAATATTGATTAGTAGCTAATCATATTGAGAAAATGATTTATTTAACCGGGCATTAACGACAGAGGGCGAGGTATAGATATTTTAAGGTGAGAGAAAAAATCAGGCATCAGGAATTATCGCAACATACAACATGACAATTCCTGATGTCTGCTGATCAATTGCCATTGGCAGCCTCTTCCAACATGCCGATATCAAGTTTCTCCATCTGCATCATCGCCATTGTCGCACGTTGTGCTCTGCCCGGATCTTTATCCTGTAACAGTTCCTGCAGGCCTTTAGGCACCACCTGCCAGGACAGTCCGAATTTATCCCTGCACCAGCCGCATTTATCTATACTGCCGCCAGCTGTTAATGCGTCCCATAGTTTATCTACTTCCTCCTGTGTCTCACATTTAATGAACATCGATACGGCTGGTGTAAAGGAATAGTGCGGACCGCCATTCAGGGCGATGAACTCCTGTCCATCCAGTGTAAATTCCACCGTCATTACCTTTCCTTCCTGGCCGGGAACACCTGGTGGATAACGGCTGATCTTTCCGATGGAGGAATTTTTAAATAAAGAGGTGTATAGTTCTGCTGCCTCTTCCGCCTGATCATTGTACCACAAGAAAGGAGTGATCTTTTGCATAATAAATGTTTTTGGGTGTTTTGATGAAACAAACTTACACTGCATCGGGCATTCGGAAGCGGTGTGAAGAAGACTTCCTGAAGGGGGATTTGGGACGGGCGATGGGATGGCTTGTATTCCGGGTAAATTCCGGTATTTTGCAATATGCCTCAAACTATGGGAAGTACATTTACACGCATTGCACTCAGTATACACCGGCGTCTGGCGCTGGAAGCAAATCCGGTCAGTATTGCAGAACTGGCAGACGGTGGTTATATCCTCAACTTCAACAAAGATCCGAAGGTTCTGCGATTGGATAAAGAGCTGCAACAGGTGTGGCAGAAAGACCTGCAGGCACAGACGACGGATTATGTGAACTGTATTATCACGGCTAGTCCTGCTGGCAATCAGATGGCGCTTTCATGTATGGAAACCATCCGTATACTGGATATGGACGGCAACCTGAAATGGATCTTTCCGCATGACGGCTGGGAGAAATTCCTGGGATCCTCATGTACCTTTTCTAATGATGGCGCATTGATCTGGTTTATTGTACCGGCCAGTTCGGCATTGGAAAATGATATCCTTTATGCGGTGAGTATGTCAGATAATAAGGTGCAGGATACCTGGATGATGGAGGGGAACCAGGAGTATAATTATGTGATCCATGCTGCACCGGATAAGACAGGCGTACTTATTGAGGCTGCTGCCGGACAGGATAGTAATCTGTTGTATCAGGCTTCCCTGACTGAGGGTAAAATAGTCGTGCAGGAACTGAAGCAGTGTGATGACAGGATTATGGGGAATTTTGCGCCTGACGGACATGAGTTTGTTACCGCACCGCATTACGAGGATGGGATCACTATATATAGTTATCCTGCAGTCCGTGAAATAGCCACACTTGGAGAAGAGAAACTATTCGCAGAAAGAAATGAATACCCGTCTGAAGAAGATACTGACAGTCTGGAGTATGTCGTACAATATATCAGTAATAAAACCCTGCTGGCATTTTCCCGTTTTGGCCGATTGCTGCTGATAGACCGGAAGACGATGCAGTGCACTGGAGAATTATTGCCGGAGGGCTGTGAGATCAGGGCATATGATATGGCAGGAAGGCCCACAAAAGACCCTGGCCAGATCGTAGACTACGCCGGCGAAATTGTTACGGTATGTGTGAATAAACAGCGCCAGCTGCTGCTGACGCATAATGCAGGAGAAGTAAGGCTGTATAACCTGCCGGATGAACTGTTTTAACGTTTCCCTGGTTCTCCGGCAAAATTGCCTTTAGGATATCCATCCGGAGTTTTTACTTCAAAATATTCATCGAAGTCTTTTGGGGCCGTAGTCGCGTACAGCTGATTAATGGAATTGATAAAAGAGGTCAGATCCGGGGCAATCGTATCACGGTCATTATCCGCGTGCCAGAACTCTATCAGCTGTCCTTTGATGCCGGTAAATACACCCGCTGTATCATAACAGATATAATCGCCGCCGCCATTGTGCCATAGTGGGATCCAGGAAGGATGCCACCAGTTTTCCATTTCAAAATCGGTACCTATCATGCCTGTCAGTTCGCTGGCGGTGTCCAGGGCATATTGCAGGGAGAGGAACATGGAATTGTTGACAAATGCCTCGTAGGTGTCTTCCTGTTGTCCGTTCTTCCATTGATACAACGCACGGAGATCAGCGGGGAGTGTCACCTTATATGTTTGCTCAAGGGCCATAATGGCTTCAGCAGATAATCCGGGCTGTAAAGCTGCATAGTAGTCTGCCCGTTTAGTACGGAGGTGTTCGTCAAGTTTGCTCAGGAATGCCTGCATAAGTTCGTTTTAAGTGTTCTTATAAGCTGAAGGCAAGACGCCGTATTCAAGTTTGAAATACTTTGCAAAGTACTTAGGATTATTGAATCCTACTTCATATGCTACTTCGGCTATTGTCAGCTGACTTTTACCCAGCAATTGAGCGGCCCGTTTCAAACGGATGGACCGGATGAATTCAAGCGGTGTTTTACCGGTAATAGACAGTAGTTTTTTATAGGCAGATACGCGGCTCATATGGAGGCCACGGCTGAGTTCTTCTACAGAAAAATCAGGATTTGAGATGTTCTTCTCCACGATCTGTAATGCCTGTTGCAGGAAAAGTTCATCCTGTGAAGAAATGGCGATTTCCTCCGGATGTGCATCAATGTGCTGCTGGAAGGTCTTTTTCAGAGATACCTGCTGAGAAACAATGTTGCGGATACGCGATAATAGCACCTCATAGTTGAAGGGTTTGGTGATATAGTCTGTAGCTCCGTTATCCAGTGCTTCCAGCTGATCTTCTTCCGAAGCGCGGGCGGTGAGCAGGATGACCGGTAAGTGTGCAAGCCGCTGGTTTTGTCTTATCCGGCGACAAAGTTCCAGTCCGTCCATTTCAGGCATATTAACGTCGCTGACAATGAGATTGGGAACGGTATGTTGGAGGATCGCCCAGCCCAGTTTACCGTTGGCGGCATCAATGATATGAAAATGGACACCAAGGTTGTCTTTAAGATAGAACCTGAAATCTTCGCTGTCTTCAATCAGGAGCAGGACCGGTTTTTTGCCTGTGTAAGGTGCAGGTGTAAGGGCTGCCGGCGCTGGCACGGATAGGATATTCGTGCTGACAGGATCCGTTACTACCAGTTGACTGACGAGCCCTTTTAGCGGCAGGAGGATTGTAAAGGTACTACCCATACCAGGAGCGCTGTCTACCGTGATAGTACCGCTATGTAGTTTGACAAACTCCCTTGTAATACTCAGACCAATACCGCTGCCCTGATTCAAGAGGGAACCGGGAATGTCATGCTGGAAGAACCGTTCGAAGATACGTTCCTGCTGTTCCAGCGGAATACCGATACCATTGTCTTTGACGATAATCGCTAAGGTAGATCCGTGTTGTACCTGTACATCCACAGAAATATTTCCCTGCTCCGGTGTAAACTTGAAAGCATTACTCAGCAGGTTGAAAATGATCTTCTCAATTTTATCCGGATCATATAACATGTTGAGTGCTTTCACACTGCTATGAAAGTCCAGGTGAATCTGTTTCTTTTCTGATAAGTCGGAGAAGGAAGTGGTCAGGTCTTTTACAAAGGCAACGATATCGCCTTCACTGGTGTGTAGTTTGATTTCCTGTACTTCCATTTTACGGAAATCCAGGAGCTGATTCACCAGGTTAAGGAGGCGACGGGCATTACGTTGTACAAGTATCAGCTGTTGCTGGATATTGGCTTCCACGCCTTTGCCGAGTATCTTTTCCAGGGGTGTGATGATCAGACTAAGCGGTGTTCTGAACTCATGACTGATATTCGTGAAGAACCGTATTTTCAGTGCATCCAGTTCGTGAATGCGCTGTGCTTCCTGTTTTTCCTGTTCTATGCGTGAACGCAGTCTTTCTCTTTCCAATACCACTCTTCTGGCCAGTATCAGTGCGCCAATGATCAGCAGTATATAAAGAAAGAATGCCAGTGGCGTACGCCAGAAAGGAGGAAGGATAGTGATATGTAATTCCAGTGGCGCAGGCGTCCAGATACCGTCGTTATTGGAGGCACGCACCCGGAAGATATAATCACCGGGATCGAGATTGGTATATGTGGCTTTACGCACGCTGCCATCTGTTGTTAACCATTCATTGTTGAAGCCTTCCAGCATGTAGGCATACTGGTTTTTCTCCGGATGAAAATAGTTCAGTGCTGCGAAGGAGATGGAGAATACGTTCTCCCGGTACTTCAGGGTGATTTCCTGTGTGCGCGTAATAGATTGTTGCAGTAGGATACGACCGTTAAAATGTTCACCAGGTTCCATGCTTTTGTTAAAGACCTGGAAGTCGGTCAGCACGATGGGTGGTACGGTCGTATTGAGGGCAATGTTATGCGGATTGAAGATATTAAAGCCGTTGCCACCACCGAAGATAAATTCTCCCTTACTGGTTTTCAGCGCAGCGTTTTCATTGAATTCGCGGCCTTGCAGACCGTCAGATTCATCGTATTGTTTACAACTGATTTTATAGACAGGGGAGCGTTGTAAGAGGGTGAGGTTGACGATGCCGTTAGCTGTGCTCATCCAGAGGGTGCTGTCACGGTCTTCAAGGATATTCAGGACGGTATTATCCGGCAGCCCATCTTCTTTGCGCAGGATGCTGATCTTCTTAGTGGTGGGATCGTAGATGTTCAGTCCTTCCCGGGTACCGATCCATATGAGACCGCGTTTGTCTTCATACAAGCAGATGACGTTACGGTTGCTGATACCACCGGCCTGTTTGTCGATACTCTCGTAATGCGTAAACTTGCCGGCATTATTCATGACATCCAATCCATCGGCGGTGCCGATCCATATATTACCGGCTTTATCTTCCAGGAAGGCAGATACATAAGGCGACCGGATGGAATTAGGCGCTCCGTTGGCATAGTGTTTAAAATGGCCGGTTGTCCTGTCGAGGATATTGAGTCCGCCACCAAGCGTGCCAACCCAGAGTCGTTGTTTGCTGTCTTCGAATATCTCCCATACGCTGTTATCACTCAGGCTATTTTGATCGGCTGCATCGTGTTTATAATGGGTGAAGCGGTTGCCATTGAAACAATCCAATCCACCGAAATAAGAGCCTATCCATAATTGCTGTTGCTGGTCTATCCACAGACTGACAATGACATTACCGCTGGGTGAATTGGGATTGCCGGCATCATGCAGGTATTGTTTGTAGGTATTATGGTTGCGATCGTAGTAGATCAGTCCTCCACCATTGGTTCCGATCCAGAGATTACCATGGGCATCTTCCGCGAAGCGGTTCACATCATCATAGGGAAGACTACTGGCTGTAAATGCTTCGTGCTGGTATAAAGGGAACTTAACGATGTTTTCATGATAGTAGCAGATACCTTTCTTGTAAGTGCCGATCCATATAATACCGGTATTGTCACGATAGAGTGCATTGATACTATTTTGACTCAGGCTTTTAGGATTTTCACTATTGTTGACGAGGTACTCGATACTTTGTTTTGCTTTATCGATGATATTGATGCCACCATGGTCGGTACCGATCCATATCAGGCCCTTGTTATCCTGCACGATACCGCGCACGATGTTGTTATTGAGGCGGAGTGTACCGGTATTCTGATTATAGTGAGTGAATGCTGCAGTATGTTGATTATAATAATAGACGCCTTGTACATCGGAGTTACTGAATATCCACAGATCACCGTCACTATCGGCCATCATCTGATAGTCCTGCTGACTGTTGCTACCGTTCTGTTCAGGCAGGGATGTATGCCAGGAGATGCGGTGAGTATGTGCATCCATTTTCTGTAATAATCCATCTGTCTGCAGTATCCATATGTTGTCATTATTGTCTTGCGCAATCGCAGCAATGGCGCTGTTCTTCGCTTGCATAATCCTTTTAGCAGAATGCGTAGTTGGCGTATAGGTAAAGAGGCCGTTTTTAGGGACGACGAACCAGTAGGTACCACTTTTATCTTTCATGATCTGCCCAACAGAATCGCCGGGGATTCCGTAATGACGGAGGGTATTGCGGGTATCGCGTTCGAAGTGGCCTGTTTCAGGATGATAGATGTTCTGTCCGTTGCGATGTGTCACCCATAGGATTCCGTCAGGACCTTCCATGAGACTGGTAATAAAGTTGTCAGATAGCGTAGTCGAGTCGCTGAGTATCTGGCGGAAGACTTTAAAGTTATATCCATCAAAACGATTGAGTCCTGACATGGTACCAAACCACATAAAGCCCTGACTATCTTTGAGAATGCAATTCACCTGGTTTGCAGAAAGTCCCTGGGTTAAATCTATTCTGCTTAGCTGATACTGCGAAGACGTGCTTTGTCCCCTCAACAGCACTGGTAAGTATACCAGCAGAAAAAGAATGAGTAATCTTTTGTTCACTTGTGTAATAACGCGGATTTGTCTGCAAATAAATGTCTATGCTACAATATAGACCCTCTGTTGTAAATAAAAAAAGAAAGGTCGAAAGAATTCGACCTTTGTGCTAAAATTCCACGTTATGGTACTCAGGTCCATAAAAAGTTTAGCGTGTATATGCTGTAATGTTATTTTAACTAAGTCTGATGAAATTATGTCTGATGTGTGCTGTTGATTCCTTGTCTGATCTGCTTTTCGCCGGTATTCGTTCACTTCTCGCTTACCAGGGTCAACGCTGTTATAATCGGCAAATATGATTACAAAGCAAATGTAATGCCCCGCTGAGTGATAACCAAGGTTTTATTTGCTTTTTTTGCGCAATCGTTTGCATCCTGCCCTTAAAAAGGCTAAACTTGCTTATTAATATATTTTTTTTATTCTTCACGGATATGAAAAGAACAGGTCTCTCTTTAATGCTGATCATCGCCTTAGGAGCAGGGCGATCGCACGCACAGCAAAGGAATAACAACTTAAAGCTTTGGTATAAGGAACCGGCAATTGAATGGTCACAGGCGCTTCCATTAGGCAACGGACGTGTTGGAGCGATGGTGTTTGGCGGAACAAGCGAGGAACTGATCCAGCTGAATGAAGCTACTTTATGGTCGGGCGGTCCGGTCAGTAAGCAGGTGAATCCGGCGGCAGCGTCTTATTTACCGGCAGTACGCGCTGCGTTATTCAGCGAAAAGTATCATGAAGCGGATAGCCTGCTGCGTAAAATGCAGGGCGCTTTTTCGCAGTCATTCCTGCCATTGGGTGATATACGTATACATCAGCAATTGAAGGATACCCTGGTGTCGCAATATAGTCGAGACCTGGATATAGCGAATGCGAAATCGATTACGCGATTTGTAAGCGGCGGCATTACCTATACACGTGAGCTATTTATCTCTGCACCTGACCAGGTGATCGTGATCAGACTACGTTCCAGCAAGAAAGGTGCGTTGCAGTTTAAAGCCGATCCATCCAGTCAGCTGCATTATCAGAATAGTGTTACAGGTGCAAAGGAAATTGCAATGCGAGGTAAGGCGCCTTCGCAGGTAGATCCGAGTTATATTAATTATAATGCCGAGCCTATTCAGTATGAAGCGGCAGGTAGTTGTAAGGGCATGCGTTATGAACTGCGGATGCGGGCGATCAGTCCGGATGGCACCGTGACAACTGATGCCACCGGGATTACTGTGAAGAATGCTACGGAAGCGATTTTATTACTGACCGCAGCAACCAGCTTTAATGGTTTTGATAAATGTCCTGACAGTGAAGGACTGGATGAGAAAGCGATTGCCGGCGGACAAATGAAAAAAGCCGCTGCATTGTCTTATGCTAATCTGCTGCAACGTCACGAGCAGGACTATCATAAATATTTTAACAGGGTTAGTCTGAATCTGTCAGGTGATGATCAATCAGCACAGCCAACAGATGAAAGACTGCGGAGATATACTGCGGGCGGCAAAGATCAGGCGCTGGAGAGTCTTTATTTTCAGTTTGGCCGTTATCTGCTGATCTCCTGTTCCCGTACGCCATCTGCGCCAGCGAATCTGCAGGGTATCTGGAACAAGGAGCTACGTGCGCCCTGGAGTTCCAATTACACGATCAATATCAATACGCAGATGAACTACTGGCCTGCGGAGGTCTGTAACCTGATGGAGATGCAACAGCCGTTGTACCAGTTGCTGAAAGAACTGTCTGTGACAGGCGCCGCTACCGCAGGAGAGTTTTATAATACGAGAGGATGGGTAGCACACCACAATACGGATATATGGGCGATTGCCAATCCGGTAGGCGATAAAGGAAAAGGTGATCCGCAGTGGGCTAACTGGATGATGGGAGGGAACTGGTTATGTCAGTTCCTCTGGCAACATTACTGTTATACCGGCGATGAAAAATTCCTGAGAGATACGGCTTATCCGATCATGAAATCAGCGGCGCTTTTTAGTCTCGATTTCCTGGTGAAAGATCCTGCTTCCGGTTACCTGGTGACTGCACCTGCTACTTCACCAGAGAATAAATTCCTGCTGGCGAATGGTACACAGGAATCCGTTTCCATTGCCAGCACGATGGACATGACGATCATCCGTGAGTTGTTCAATAACGTGATTAAAGCAGGAGAAGTACTGAAAGTAGATAATGGACTGCGTGACTCTTTACAGGTTGCTGCGGATCGTCTTTATCCGTTTAAGATAGGAAAGGATGGCAGTTTACAGGAGTGGTATAAAGACTGGCCTTCCGGAGAAACAGAGCATCGCCATATTTCACATCTGTATGCGCTGTTCCCTGGCGATCAGATTTCGCCTTCCGCTACACCCGAACTGGCTAATGCGACTAAACGTACTTTGGAGATCAGGGGAGACGGTGGTACCGGTTGGAGTAAAGCCTGGAAGATCAATACCTGGGCAAGACTGGAAGATGGCAATCATGCTTACAAACTCTTACGCGAGTTGCTGACATTGACAGGAAAAGGTGCTGTAGATATGCATAATGCAGGTGGTACTTACGCGAATCTGTTTTGTGCGCATCCGCCTTTCCAGATAGATGGTAACTTTGGCGGTACTTCCGGTATCGCACAGATGTTACTGAACGGACAATCCAACATGATCCGTTTACTGCCTGCTTTACCGGATGCATGGGCAACAGGTGATGTAAAGGGATTACTGGCATATGGTGGTCATACCATCGATATGAGCTGGAAAGAAGGTAAGCTGGTACGTGTAACGATCTATGCGAAGAAGGCAGGTACCTGCTATTTACTGGCAAAGAGCAGGCTGAAAGCAGGCGCCAATGCACAGTTGGCGCCGATGAAACCAAAAGATCCGTCAGCAGGTTATCCTTATGCGCTGAAAACAACGGCAGGAGGCGTATATACATTGCTGGCAGCAGAATAACAACAGAAAGAAAAAGACATCAATATGCCGGATAAGAAATTAGCGCTCATCTGCGAGGATCCTGCCAATCTGTTTGACATGGCGAAGACAGAGGATCGTCGTCTGCTGGAAACATTACAGGCAGCAGGATGGGATGCAGAAAAGAAAGACTGGAAAGACAGCGATACAGACTGGACAAGTTACGAACTGGTGATATTAAAATCGCCTTACGATTATCATAACAGACTGGACGAGTTCAGGGTATGGTTACACAAACTTGCTACCGCAGGCGTACAGTTGCTGAACCCTGTAGAAACCGTGTTATGGAATGCGGATAAACATTATCTGAAAGAGATCGCGGATGCAGGCTTTGATATTATTCCTTCTTTATTCCTGGAAAAAGAAACACCGACTGATCTGGCGTCCCTGTTTGAAAGACTCGGTACAGATAAGATCATTGTGAAACCGTGTGTAAGCGGAGGTTCTAAGAATACCTTTACACTGGTACGTGGAGAAACGGCACTGGACAAACATCCGCTGCAACAGTTGTTGCCAAAGGAGGCATTTATCGCACAACCCTTCATGAAAGAAATCCAGGAAGGAGAATGGTCGATGCTTTTCTTCGGAGGTGTGTACAGTCATACGATCGTGAAGAAACCTAAAGCAGGTGATTTCAGGGTACAACCACAATACGGCGCTACTATTCATTCGGCTACGCCAGCTACCGCTGTGATTGAGAAAGCGACAGCTTTAGTGCGTCGTTTTGCCGGCGGTGCATTGTATACAAGAGTAGACGGTGTTCTGGTCGATGGCCAACTGGCGCTGATGGAACTGGAGCTGATAGAGCCGTTGTTGTACACCGCGTTTGAGGAGCAGAGTTTTGAACGGTATGTGAAAGCATTAGATAAAGTACGGAAATAAATACTGAAATTGATTATTGAAAAGCACTTCGCTACGGCGGAGTGCTTTTGTATTAAAATTGGCGATCCGGTATTGGTGAAGGTATACTATAACGGTAACGTCATTGCAGAACCAGCTTTTTAAAACGATATATGACATTAAGTAGCTGTATTTTTGCGTATGCACAATATCGACTTTTTTAATATTGACTATCTGCAACAGGGGAACGCCGTGCAGCGAGCAGTCTATGCAGTATTGAAGGAGACGGCTGTTTTACAGTTGTTATCTGCTTATGATCCGGTGTTGGCAGGCACAATTCCTATTGCTGTAGATATACCCGGCAGTGACCTGGATATTCTATGTTCCTTTAAAGAGCAAGAAGTGTTTAAACAGGATATGATCACGTTGTGGGGTGAGGCTTCAGGATTCAGTATAAAGACCTTTGAAATATACGATCAGGAATGTGTGGTTATTAATTTTGATAAAGCGGGTTATCCTTTTGAGATCTTTGCACAGCAGTTACCGGTACGTGAACAGATGGGATACAGGCATATGTTGATTGAACATCATTTACTCCAACAGCATGGCGAAGGTTTGCGACAGGAAGTGATCCGCCTGAAGAAAGAAGGGTACAAAACAGAGCCTGCTTTTTGCCTGTGTTTAGGGATCGATGGAAATCCTTACGTGGAATTACTAAAGCTCGAAACGGAGCAATAAAGATAGTATAAAAACAAAGCGAGCTGCATATATGAAGTGTGCAGCTCGCTTTGTTTTATGAAATATTAAAGCATTTATTTTTTCAGATTCTCATTCATTTTCTGTACCAATGCTACTGCCTTTTCAAGATCAGCTACCTTAATACCGTTGGTGGCTTGCTCATAGATCTCTTCTACCCATGGATGCAGGGTCTGCTTCATATGCTTACCGTTTTCTGTAAGGTATATGAGCTTATTACGCCGGTCATTTTCGTCCTCTTTTCTTTCAACAAGATCCCGCTTTGTGAGACTGTCGATAAGATAAGTAATACTGGATTTATCCTTGATCAGGATATCGGCGATTTCCTGCTGATTGATACCATCTTGTCTGTACAATACGCCGAGTATTTCCAGGAGTTCGAATGATACATCTATATTATTCTCCTTGATCCTTACCTGTAAGTGCTGGCGCATATAGTTTCGCATTTCCATCAGTGCCCTGCTCAGATCACGCGCCAGTTCCAGTGTTTGTTCCATAGCCATAGTGCAATATAAGTTTAATGTGCAGCATCCGCCATATTAATCTTATTCTTCGCATTTTTCACAAACAATAGTACGAACGGTACGCAGACGAGGAACATGACACCTACCCAGAGGAATACATCCATGTAAGATAATACCGTTGCCTGTTTCATTACAGCGCCATCCATCATTGCATACGCCTTACTTTTTGCGACTACCATGTCAAAGCCCTTCGCACGCATTGCGCCTGTCATATCGGAAATACGTTGTTGTACTTCCGGATTATTTACGTCAAGATGACTTACCAGGTTACTTCTGTGCAGGTCTGTCTGGCGTGTCATAAAGGTGGAAATCAATGCGATACCAAAAGCGCCTCCCAGTTGACGCATCATACCGGAGAAGGCTGCGCCTTGTCCGATCTCCTTGCCTTTGAGGGTAGAGAGAGACATGGTACTGACTGGTACTGACAGCAGACCCAGACCGAAACCGCGGATAATCAATACCCAGAAGAAGTCTTTTGAACTGGTATCCGGAGAAAGGATCTCGTATGACATATAACTATAGATGAAGAAGACGAGCATACCAATGGCAATCAGATACTTCTGCGGAACGCCTTTTTGTATGAGAATGGCAACCACCGGCATCATGACGGCTACAAAGATGGTACTGGGTAATTGCAGCATACCGGACTGCTGTGCTGTCCATCCCAATAAAGACTGTGTATAGAGCGGAATGACGAAAGTCGATCCGAAGAGACCAAAACCCATTATAAAAGAAAGGATTACGCCTATACGCAGGTTGCCGTTTTTCAATACCCTGAGTTCCACAATGGGATAGGCGAAGGTGAGTTGTCGCCAGATGAAGAAGAATAGTCCGAATACCGCAAGAACAGTCAGTATGATGATCAGCGGACTACTAAACCAGTCTTCTTCCTGTCCTTTTTCCAGTACGAACTGTAAAGAAGAAATACCGATCGCCAGGAGGGCAATACCGAGCCAGTCTACCTGACTGGCATCTCTTTTTTCTTCGTACTGCGGACTTCTCACGTATTGTAGTGTAAGCAGCGCCGCAATGACGCCGATCGGGATATTGATATAGAAGATGTAGGGCCAGCTGTAGTTGTCGATGATATAACCACCCAGCGGCGGACCTAATGTCGGACCCACGATCACCCCCAGGGTATAGATAGCCTGTGCCGTGGCGCGTTTCTCCGGTGGCCAGCTTTCTGTAATAATAGTTTGAGAGGTGACCAGCAGGGCGCCTCCACCAAGCCCCTGTAAGAACCTGAAAAGGACCAGTTCCCAGATGTTGGTGGCATTTCCGCAGAGAAAGAACAGATGGTGAAGATGACAACAGAAACCGCGAAGTAGTTCCGGCGGCCGAACTGTTGGGATAACCAGCTGGTCATGGGTACAACGATCACATTGGCGAGGGAATAAGCAGTAATCACCCAGCTGACTTCATTTAAGGTAGCGCCCAGACTACCCCTCATATCGGGCAGGGCGACGTTGACAATGGTGGTGTCTATAATTTCCAGTAATGCACAGACAACAGCGGTGATGGTGATAATAACCCGGCGGGATCCATATTCTACTAAAGAAGGTAATTGCTCCATGCGTATAATTAATAATACGAAGGTAGAAGTTATTGGTTTGATTTCAAACTAATAATAGATTGAATTCAAACTATTTTCTGGTTGCTGGTATTGACAGGTATAGGGGTAATATTCAAAAAATTCATTATCATGCCGTTCGAAATTTCAGCCTACATGATGGATACTATCAGCTCCCTGTTCAAACGACCTTATCCCTTACCAGAAACCTGGCGCAGGCAATGGACCATGACGATTGCCCTGAGCGGGGCGGTATTCCTGTTCCTTTTTCTGTTCCGGCCTTTTAATGGTCAGCGGGATACGCTGGACGCTTTCTGGGGAAGTCTGGAGGGAGCCGCTACGGTGTTTGGGGTAGTTATATTGTATTATGGACTGGTATTCCGCTTGTTTCCGGCTTATTTCAGGGAAGATAAGTGGACGACCGGCAGGGAGTCGCTCTGGACTCTGGTCATTATCGTCGCCATTGCGCTGGCTAACATAGGAGTAATGGCGCTGAGTGGTCAATGGCGTTATTCCTGGAAAGAAGCCTTACTGATGGTTATCTATACGGCTGTGATCGGGATTGCGCCGGCTACGACCAGTATTATGATCAACCAGGCCCGTTTACTAAGGCGTTATCGTAACAGGGCGGTGGGGCTGAATCAGACCATAGCCGCGCCTGTGATAGAGGAGGAGGTGTCCCCGGCCTCTGTGGAGGCAGAAGTGCTTTCTTTTACAGCGGATAATGGAAAGGACTATATTTCTCTGCATCCAGGACAATTACTGGCGGTCACGTCGGCAGATAACTATGTCAGGCTGTATTTCATGGAAGGAGATGATCTGAAACAGGAGTTGCTGCGTTCCAGTCTGCAGAAAATTGAGGCCAGTCTGAACACCCATATCAACTTCTGGCGTTGTCACCGGACTGCCATTGTTAACCTTTTCCTGGTAGAAGAGGTCAGCGGTACCGCCCAGGGATACCGGCTCCATATCCTGCATTTACCCGACACGATCCCCGTATCCAGAAGTCTGAATACCGCCCTGAGGGAAAAGCTGGCCAATCGTATGACCATGCCATTCACCCCGGCAGCTGCAGCGGTTCAGGCGACCCGTCCCTAAGCGTGCAATTCGCCCCAAATGCCATGCAGATGGCCACTTCCAGAAAATTCGTTGCCGGTCTGCCAGTACTTTTACACCAGTTCCGGATGATCCGGATCGGTCTTTAAAAAGTATTGCAACATGAAAAAAGCCTTCTTTCTGCTCGCCGTTTTATTACTGAGTACCCATCTGCTGAAAGCACAGTTTGATGATAAATTCTATTTCCCTAATAAAACCTGGAAGGCGCTGGACTCATCCATGCAGGTGGAAGAAGTGAATCTGCCGGTAGATACCGTTACCCTGAACGCCTTGTTTTTTAAACCGGTGGGACAGCCTAAGGCGACCGTATTGTTTTGTCATGGGGCAGGCGGGAATGTCACCTTTTATCAATATATGGTAAAGCCGTTGGTCGAACATGGCTACCAGGTCTTTATGATCGATTTCAGGGGCTATGGTAAGAGCAGCGGGAAACCGACACACCTGAATATAGCATGTGACGGACAGGTGGTATTTGATTATCTGCTGGGCAGACCGGATGTAAAGGGAACCAAAATGCTGTTATTCGGTGCTTCTATCGGTACCCAGGTAGCCACCAGGCTGGCCAGGGATAATGGAGACAAAATACAGGCATTGGTATTAGATGGGGCCATCAGTTCTTTTACAGACCTTGCGGCCGCTTATGCACCTGCGGAGCAACAGGCAATGATAAAACAGTATCTGACGTCCCCCTATGCGGCGAAAACGGATATCCCGTTTGTGAAATTACCAGTACTGATTGTGCATAGCAAAGAAGATAAAGAGGTGCCTTTTGCACTGGCGGAAGCAGTTTATAATGCAGCCATTGGTAAGAAGGAATTGTATATATATAGCGGCACACATCTGGCTGCTATGAAGGAGAATGCAGGGGAGTATGTGAATAAAATTGATCGGTTAATTTATTAACGGTGATGAACAATCTGTTCCGCCATCCTCACCTTTGCCCTGTTTAAAGACAAGGAGCTTGTCTATTTTATTCCGAAGCATCGGATAGAAGGCAGGGATGCACACGCGCTTGCCAATGATCTGTTGAGCGTGTTCGGGGAATATGCATGATATTAAAAGAAAATCCCCCGTTAGACTGGCTTCCGGGGGATTTTTATTTTTGCTACGGAGATACTAACGTACCCGTACATATGTTTCGATGATCACATGGTCTACATTCAGACTATCGATTTTTTCCTCTCCACTCTGAATGATCGTATCATTCCTGATCTCCATTTTGAAGGAGAAATCCTGGTTTTCCCATCCTCTGTAACTGCAATACTCCAGGTGTTCGCTGTATTTATCACCTACCAGGGTATAGGTACCGCTACCTGCACCAAATGCGGCGCTTGCTGTATCTGCACCATGGTTCAGGTCATGGTTGAAGAAGGCAAAGTAACTGTCATTGAAGATCTTGATGGTCTCCTGTCCGGGTACAGGAGCCGTTACCGTCGTATCCGTATTCTGGATAGACTTGGCGCTAATAAGTTTCCAGGTACCGGAAAGCGGAGATTTTTCTGTTGTTGTTGCAGGTGATGCGTCCTTTTTGGTATCACAGGACATCAGCAATGTAACAGCTACGGCGATAAGCGAAGCACATTTCATGTTGAGATATTAAATGTTTGCATCAAATATAATAAATGGGGTAAAATCTTCACAGAACAGGCAAATTATTTACAGGTTTATTTATCAAGCACACCTGTCCGGTGGCGCTCATAAAAAGGGTTTGCACTGATAAGACCGCTTTGATGACCCAACGGCACAGTTTTTTAGGTGTTTCTGGTATGAGTACGCATGAAGAACAAAAACAGGAAGCGCAAGTTTTTTACCGGGAGGCGCTGGCATTGCTGGTGGACAGCAAACTTGATTTTATGCTGGGTGGGGGATTTGCCTTATTCAGTTATACGGGCCTTTACAGGGACACCAAAGACCTTGATATATTCTGTATGCCCACACAATATGCGGATATCCTGAAACTTTTTGCATCTAATGGATATGAAATTGAACTGACAGATGTAAGGTGGCTGGCGAAGGTTTTTAAAGGTGAATATTATATAGATATCATCTTCAGCAGTACGAATAACATTTGTATTGTAGATGAAAGCTGGTATGAACATACTACTGATGCCATCGTCATGGACCATCCTGTAAGACTGATAGGTGCGGAGGAACTGGTATGGAGTAAAGTGTTCATACAAAACAGGGAACGCTTTGACGGGGCAGATGTCAATCATGTCTTTCTGAAGTATGGACAAAAACTCAATTGGGAAAGACTATTGCATCGCTTAGATCCACACTGGCACCTGTTGTTATCGCAGATACTGAATTTCCAGTACGTGTATCCGTCAGATTATGCTGATATCATTCCCCGCTGGTTATTTGACGAACTGATGAGACGCGCCAATGAACAATATGACCTGCCGCCTTCCCTGGAGAAGGTTTGTCGTGGACCAATTATTGATCAGACACAATACGCTGTCGATATTACCGACTGGCATTATAAAGGGATGACTATAAAAACGGTTTAATATGGATGCAGAAAACAAGAAAGTGCGTATTGCCGCAGTGGCTGATATTCATGTAACAGATACCGATAAGAACAAGTGGGTAGATTATTTTAAAGAGGTATCTAAAAATGCAGATGTATTATTAATCTGCGGCGACCTGACGAATACCGGTGATGAAAGCGAAGCGCAGATCTTGTGTGATGAACTGAAGGCCTGTACGATTCCGGTCATAGCCGTGCTGGGTAATCATGATTATGAGAAGGGGCGGCAGAAGCTGATCCGGCAGACATTGCAGAATGAAAATGTACATATCCTGGATGGAGAGGCAATCGTGATCAAAGACGTCGGATTTGCCGGTGTGAAAGGTTTTGGCGGCGGATTTGACAACTATATGCTATCCATGTTCGGAGAAGATGCTATGAAAGCCTTTGTACAGGAGGCCGTGGATGAGGCATTACATTTAGACAGGGCGCTGGCCCGGATCGATCAACAGCATGACAAGCTAAAAAAGATCGCCTTACTACATTATTCACCACTGAGAGAAACCGTCGTAGGCGAACCTGAAGTAATCTTTCCTTTCCTCGGATCTTCCCGTCTGGCAGAGCCATTAATACGTCGTGAGGTGACGGCTGTATTTCATGGTCATGCACATATGGGTACCCTGGAAGGCACCCTAACAGGGGGCGTACGCGTGTTTAATGTAGCTAAACCTGTATTGTCGAAAGCAGGATATGAGATCCCTTATTATATACTGGAAGTCTGAATATTGTCTTTATGCAGTCAATAGCCACTGGTTCTGCGGAGGGCTGGCAATGAGTACTTGCGACATAACGATAGCAGTATCACCTATAAAATTGTATTGAGTATAGTCATATTAATTTAAAAACAATATTTTGTTTTAACTTTTTGTTCCCAGAAAAATTATGAGAATTAGCGAAACCTTTCTATATTTATCATGATAGCGATATCACCCAAAACCTAAAAGGAAATAACCAGATAAATCGGCGGAACATTAGCTTGGAAAACCCAGGAACCACACTCGTACCAAAATCGATTTTTTATTGTGTCGGCCCGGCTCCCACAGGAGGATTGTGCGGTTTGTAATTGCACCTGTCCAGTTGTCTTTTACTGGCTTTTTTAATTGAACCAACTTATTGAAATGGGAATAGTATGTATTGGCGACAGTACATGCAAGGCTTGTTAATGATGCGCCTTGGGGACGCGCCAGTGAACATGCATGAGCTATCATTATTATAACCCGGTTTGTGTTGCAGAATGATTACACGGTCTTATTCCGTCATATTAAAACACCTCTATGACAAAGAAAACGCTACTATGCCTGCTGGTATTGTTATGCCATGTCCTTACCAGTTCTGTGAAAGCCCAGTCCTTATTGAAGATCACCGGTACTGTGTACGACGAATCAGGCATACCCGTGCCTGGAACGAGTATACAGATAAAGGGTGGTGGTGCGACGGTATCTGATGCGCAGGGCGCTTTTCAATTGAACGCGGAAAAAGGCCGTAAACTGATATTTACTGCGATCGGTTACGAAACGCAGGAAGTAGTAGTCGATGGTACAGCTATACACATCAAGCTGGCTGTTGACAGAAAGGTATTATCCGAAGTAGTAATCACCGGTGTGGGTACTGCTACCAGTAAAAAGAAGCTGGGTATTTCAGTGGAGTCCGTCACTTCGGAGAAGCTGGTTACCGGTCCTACTTTCTCTGTGGACCAGGCCCTGATCGGTAAGATACCAGGTGCGCAGATATCTTCTGTCAGCGGTAACCCGGGAGACCCTGTCAATATCCTGTTAAGGGGCGTTAATACCGTGCAGAATGGCACCCAACCCCTGATCATGCTGGATGGTGTACAGGTAGGCGCTTCTGACCTGGCTTCCCTCGATCTGAGTACCGTAGAACGTACTGAGATCGTACAAGGGGCCGCTTCTGCTTCTATCTATGGTGCACAGGGCGCCAACGGGGTGATGCAGCTCTTTACCAGGAAAGGAAAGAAGGGCGCTATAGCCGTGAACTATACAACGAACTATTCTGCGAATAGTTATATTAATAGCGGTCATGTAGAAAAGGCGCGTTTCCATCCTTATATGACAGATGCGAATAACAATATCATCGATGCCGCAGGGAATATCCTTGATTATAATGATGTAGGCTCCATAGAGGGCATTTCCTACGCTTATGGCGGCGCTACCCGCTATGGTGTACTCGACCCGCGAAACATCGCTAATAAGCCTTATAATGCGAATCTGAAATATTACGATCACTTCAAGCAGGTATTCCAGACAGGTTCTGTATGGAATAACAGTATTAACTTCTCCGGTGCCACTGATAAAACTGACTTTATGTTTGGCGTGTCCAATAATCATACGGTGAGTCCTGTCATGAAGAATGGATCGGTAGACCGCACCAATCTGACCGCCAATATCGGCATGGAGCTGTTTAAAGGCTTCAGACTACGCTCCAATACACAGGTGATCTATACAAAGAATACCACCGTACCCAGTTTAGGTGGCGCAGGTGGTTACCTGTATGGTAAAGGGGGCAGGGCAGGTAATATCAACAATATCTTCAGCTTTCTCAATACATCGCCATTCTTTGACCTGACCTATAAAATGAAAGACGGCAATGCACCTGCTTTCCAGACCGCCGACTTTCTAAGCATCAACGCCTTTAATCCCTACTTCGTTAAACAGTATGGAAGCGGACTGGATAATAAGATTGACATCCTACAGAGCTTTAATGCCAGTTACCAGGTCAACCGTTTTGTAGAACTGGACGCCAAGTATGGTATCAACTACAGGAATGAAAATGCGAAATGGACTTACCTCAACCAGACGCAGAATGCAAATACCATGTATTATGATGCCTGGTCTTATAACTTTGCCAGTAACGCAGAAGGAGAGATAGATAACTGGGATTACAACACTACTTTCCAGAACTTCCTGGGTAGTGCCTATATCAGAACCGATTTTGAAAAGGATTTTAATATCAATTTCCCTATTCAGACCACTACACAGATTTCTTATGATTACCGGAAACGGAAGTATAAGGAAGAAGATGTCTACGGACTTGGATTACCATTATCTCCGCCAGTGAGTCTGGCGACTGCCTCACAATTATTTGTAGCGCCTTATTCTACAGTTACAAAGACGACCGGGAAATATGATGAAACATTTATTACCTACGGGTACCTGATCAATCAGAAGATAGAATTCGGGGACTATGGCGGTATCAGCGGTGGATTCAGGAGCGACTGGTCTTCTGCTTTTGGTAGCGGCGCCTCTCCGTTTACCTTTCCGAATGTAAATGGTTATGTATTGCCCTCTGCTTTCAATTTCTGGTCCAGACTGGAAGATGCAGTGCCTTATTTCAAACTGAGAGCGGCCTATGGTGAAGCGGGTATTCAACCTGGTCCTTTTGACCGGTATCCGACGCTTGATCAGAGTACAATCGGATCTGAAGTCGTGTATTCCGTACCGATTACCAGCCAGAATCCTGACCTGCAGGTAGAAGTATCGAAGGAGTTTGAAGTAGGTACGGATTTTACCTTCAATGCAGGGAAAGGCAAGTGGCTGCGTGCAATCAATGCCTCTTTTACCTATTGGAAACGGAAGAGCGAAAACGTGATCTATACAGTGAGTGCGCCGTTGTCTTCCGGGGCGACAGGTATCCTGAACAATGCGATTGATATGTCGTCCAATGGTTATCAGTTCCAGTTGAATCTACCCGTATATCAGTCGAAGAATTTTGTCTGGGACTTTACGACCAATTTCGGTCACCAGACCTCTATGATCGACCGTATCAAAGGAGGTGCAGATATCATTCTTACTTCCTATGCCGGCAGCACGGCACTGGTGCTGACGGGTGGTCAGAAGATAGGGCAGATCTACGGTTATAAAGCACTGACCAGTGCTGCTGCTACCCGTAAAAACGGGGAGAAATATATCTCAGAACAGGATGCAGGTAAATACCAGCTGGTAAACGGTATGCTGGTCGATACGGCAACAAGGGGCATACAGTTCTCTTCTGAGGCTTATCCTTTGGGTGATCCTAATCCCAAGTTCAACGCTTCTTTCATCAGTTCATTCGCTTATAAAAGTTTTCTGACATTTTCCTTTCAGTTTGACTGGGTATATGGGGCACATCTGTACAATCAGACAAAAGAGTGGATGTACAGGGATGGTATCCACGGCGATTTTGCAAAACCGATTACACTCAATGGGGTGACGGCTGCTTATACCGCGTTTTATCAGAGTGCTTACTCTTCCTCGTGGGGTAGTTTATACGGACCGGGTAACAATGCTACCAAAGACTATTTCTATGAAGATGCTTCTTTCCTGCGACTCCGTAATATTTCTATCGGATTTGATATTGCGAAGGTGCTGAAGACAAAATACTTCCATAAACTACAGCTGATACTGACCGGCAGGAATATCCTGACGGTAACGAATTATACCGGTTTTGATCCGGAAGCCAGTTCGGGTGCGATTGGTTCTTCCTTTGACAGAGGCGTTGACAACAGTACGATCCCGAACCTGAAATCTTATGCCATCGGCTTAAACGTAGGCTTCTAATGTTTACCAAAAAGAGAACAATCATGAAGAGATATATCATCGGAATTATCGGTTTGTTGATAGTAGGTGTCAGTGCATGTAAGAAGGAACTGAACGTAGGAAATCCTAATCTGCCTACGGTAGATCAGAACGTGAACAATGAAGCCGGACTTGTTTCCCTGGCAATAGGTGCGGTGTATGTAAATGGTTTTCAGAAAGGAGATGTATGGCTGGGAGACAGTTACTTTTCCCTGCCTTACGGCTACCTGGAATTACTGGCAGATATGGTGGGTGCACAGTCTTCCAATCAGCTGGTCAGTACGATCAGTATACCTGAATATTTTGTGCTGGATAACAGTACCAAGGTGACCACTTCCATTTCCAATATCAGTCAGTTAAGGGCCAATAACACCCGTGCACAGACCGGCTCCGGGTATAATCCATTGTATTATCAGTGGCTGAATATGTATGCGATGAATGGTGCTTGTAATAAGGTACTGGGATTGATTGATAATATTCCTTTCAGCGGAGATGCGACCACACGATCTAATACGGTGAAAGCCTGGTGTTATTGGTGGAAAGGCTATGCTTATGCGGCCATTGGTTCCCTGTATTATGCAGGGTTGATCGTTGACCAGGATGGGGTAGGTAGTAATAAGTATGTGCTAAAGGATTCCGTGCTCGCTGCGTCTGATAAATATCTGCAAATGGCGGCGAGTCTTTTGTCAAACGGTATCGCCAGTAATGAAGATTACAATGCTGTATTGGGCAAACTGATTCCTTCATTTTGTCAGGTAGGTAAAGGTGGTGTGCTGACGACAGATATGTGGATCAGGAATATCAATACGATGCTGGCCAGGAACCTGCTGATCAATAAACTTGCGCCTTTTGTCAACGGGAATCCTGATGCAGTGATCGGGAAGGCGTCTACAGGTGTGATGACGGCTGCCGACTGGAACCAGGTGCTGACCTTATCCGGGAAAGGGATACGGAATAGTGACCTCGTATTTACGGGTAGATCTGCTGCCGCCAACGGCTTCTTTACAGCTGCTTTAGGTAGTGTTGCGGCATTATCCACAGGTGTTAATACGGCTGCTACGTTTAAAGTGGGGGAACGCCTGGTGCAGAACTTTAAAGCGGGTGACAAGCGATTGACCAATAATTTCAATACGGCAACGACTTATCGGGATGACCTTTCTTTTGGTAGTCGTTATAGCATTACAGATGGTGGCGCCGGCGCCGGCGGTGTGTATGTATATGGTACGAAAACGACTGGTGCGTATGAACTTTATATCGGACCAAGCTATGAGGAAAATACGCTGATGCAGGCAGAAGCGAATATTCGTTTGGGAAATATCAATGAAGGATTGACCGCGATCGATGCTGTCAGGGCTTATATGGGTGCAGGTGTTCCTGCAGTAACGGGGACAGGATTGACGAAGGCAGGCGCATTGAAAGAACTGGTAATGGAAAGGCGAGTGGCGCTGGTGTTCAGGGGATTGTCTTTTTATGATAGCAGGAGATGGGGATGGACCTATGACGTAGACAATGGTGGCGGTAGTTATGGAAATACTTTCCTGACGTCAGCTGGTGCAGTGAATACCCATGTACTGATCAACTATGATTTCCTGGATTACTGGGATGTACCTGCGGATGAATCAGATATCAATCCGCCGGGAGAGGGAAGTGTACCGGTCACGAATCCTAACTTTTAAATATATCATCCCCCTTACATAAAAAGAGACCGGTGTGCCGGTCTCTTTTTATGTATTATTCCTTTTTGTGTTCCGATGACAGTGCGATAATCTCTTTTATTTTCGCATCCAGCCTGTTTAAGCCTTCTTCCAGCTTCCTGGTATAGATCAGGTCCATATCGCCGTATTCGTCTTTAATAAGCTCTATAAGGCTCTGTACGGAGGTCAGTGGTCCCCGTAGTTCATGGGCCTGCATGAAGGCGATCTTTTCCAACAGGTTATTCTTACGTTCTATCCTGAGCCGGTAGAGATAAGCGTCTGTGATATCTTTCATGACGATGGTCACGCCGATGATATCTCCCGTTCCGTTACGGGCGGGATTAAATGCGATCTGCCACCAGGTTTCCTTAACGGCATATTCCCTCCGGAAATCCAGTGCGATGGTCTCTCCCGACAGGGCCGTATTAAAACCCTGGCGGAAAGATTTTTTATTGGATTCGTGTATGTACTGTTCGATGGGTTGATTAGCTTCGAATGCTTTACCATATTCCGTGATAGAAAGATCGAGGGCGGCTTTATTGAAATAGATGACCTTCATCTCCTTGTCGAGCAATATGAAATTGTCGGACAGGCTTTCAAAAAATGCCTGCAGGCGGATACCATATTCCATCAGTTCTGCGCTGCCTTTTTTCTCCCGTTCGTGTTGTGCTTCCAGTTCGCTTTTAAAACTGTAACTGGCAAAGACAATATATACTAAGGCAAGTAGGTAGCAACCAAACAGGTCAATCGTCTTATCCAGTTTATTATCATACATGCCGCCGATGGCTTCCGGAAAATAAAACTCGGAGAAGATCAGTCCACCGGGAATGATTATACCGAGTATCATCCAGAGGATGTATTTTTTCTTCGCAGAAACATTCAGCGCCAGCTGAAACGTAGTATAGAACAGTAGCAGACTGGGACCATTAATGCCCGCATTCAGGTAATAGTTACAGATCAATCCGCCGTAAACAGCTATTACATACCATACGATGATGCTGCGGTACTGGCGGAATCTGCGGGATAAGACGTAAAAGAAGATTTGCAGACAGAGTAAGCCGGTTACCAGCAGGGCGGCCTGCATCTCCTTGATCAGCAGATTGATACAAACGAAGGTGGAAAGAATGGCGAGCGTGATAACGCAGGTCATATTGAATATCCTATGCCCAAAGGAAAACTCGTCTTCCGAACCCAGGAGGGTAGTCCGGAGAGAGAAACCTGTAGCTGTAGATAATCTTTTGCTTGTGGGCATATCGGATGATTCAAGCGAAAAGATAACAAATTAATTAAATAAACATATTGATTATTACGCCAATAGGTAACTATTTGCAGGGAAATACCTGTTTTCAGGGGTGAAACCTATTTTAAGATGAGCACAGGTTCCTGTGCGTTACGACAGATGGCGTCGGAAATGCTTTTATGTGTCAGATAATAAAGAAAGCTATGTTTGCCGGGCAAGGAGATGATCAACTGGACGGGGGTGCGTTGTGTGAAACTCAGTATACCGTTGATGATGTTTTTGTCGTTGCTGTAGCAGATGTCGTGCGGGTAGTCTTTCAGGCGTTCGTGTACGTGTTGTTCGGCTGCTTTAAGGTGATCGTCGGGATTCAGGTAACGTTCTTTCGGATCGACATTGAGTACCAGTAGTTTACTATCTTTCCATTGCGGCGGTATCTGCAGATTACGCACTTTGTCCAGGGAGTCAAGTGTTTTGTAGTCCGCCGGTACCAGTATTTTCTCTACGCGCTGGTACTGGTAAGTAGACGGTACAATGAGTACCCTTACCGGACTGGCTTTTGCGATGGAGATCAGGTTGCCGGCAATGAAACTGCCGCTGGAATAGCGGTAGTTGTCACTACCCAGGACGATGAGCTCGGGAGATTCTTCACGGACTACTTCCATAATGGCACGCAGTAAAGGCGCTTCGCTGACCATGGAAATGACGTCTACACCGCGTGTTTTGATAGCGATTTCCCTGGACAGGTTTTCCATCCGGTGTGCAGCTTCCTCGCGTTCCCTGGCCATATAATGAGGGCTTACAGGGGCGTATTCCGCAGAAACAACAATATGATCGAATACAGTATCGTAGAAAGTTTTGAGCAGGATAATCCGGTTATAGCTGTAGGCTCTGGCCCATTCGATGGCAAAATTCACTGCATTGTCAGAGGTAGCGGAGAAATCAACGGGAATCAGTAATGTTTTCATAACGATTTCATTTTTCTCTTATACTAAGTTAAGTTTGTCCTGCTTAAATCTGAAAAAAATATACCAGTATCCGGCGTTTTCTGTGGAATAAACAACAAGGTCCGGATACATAAAGTTTAAGATATGAAGATATTCCAGGAATCGTTGGTATTACAGCAAAGAAGGAGAGGATTTCACTTGATAACCGCAGAGGTTTTACAGGTTATTCCGCAGCTCCGGGACATCCGGGTGGGTATGTGCCAGGTATTCATTCAGCACACTTCGGCCTCGCTGACGATCAACGAAAATGCCGATCCGACAGTGAGAAAGGATTTTGAAATGTATTTCAGCAAAGCAGTGCCTGAAAACGATCCTGATTATGAACATGATGATGAAGGTCCGGATGACATGCCTGCACATCTCAAGGCTGCGATGTTGGGTTCGTCTGTGATGATACCTGTCCGCAATGGTAACTTTGCCTTTGGCACCTGGCAGGGAATTTATCTCTGCGAGCATCGTAATTATGGCGGTAACAGAAGACTGGTAATCACCGTCTGGGGAGAATAACAGAAAAGCTACAGATATCATATGAATATTTATAAAAAGCTGTTGGCGGCTCTGCCGCTATTGTTGGGAACGGGTGTTGCGGCCATTGCACAGGATATTAAGGCAGATGTACAACACTACGATATATCCCTTATATTAAACGACAAGACCGATAAAATACAAGGTGTCACGGGTATCACTGTACGTTTTAAGGAAAATGCTTCCGAATTGCTGCTGGACCTGGTAGGACGTAGTACAAAAGATACCGGTATGGCCGTATCCGCTGTAACAGAAGGAAAGGTGCGTATCCCTTTCAGGCAAAATGACCAGCACCTCAGGCTGAATATCCAGGTAAAGAAAGGGGAGACGCATACTTATCGGATCGTTTATAGCGGTATTCCAAAGAATGGGCTGATCATTTCCCATAATATGTTTGGCAAGCGTACTTTTTTTACGGATAACTGGCCCAACAGGGCACACTACTGGTTACCCTGTATAGATCATCCTTCTGATAAAGCGGCTGTCGATATTACTGTAACAGCACCTGCGCATTATTCCTTAGTTGCGAACGGATTAAAAACGGAAGAAGTGCGTTTGCCCGGGAAACTGAAAAGGACGCATTATAAGGAGACCGTTGTATTGCCGACCAAGGTGTTTGCGGTAGGCGTGGCTGATTTTGCCATTGATCATCCTGGTGATGCAGATGGTATTCCGGTATATAGTTATGTATTTCCTGAGAATAAGGAAAGGGGGTTTAAAGACTATGCAATTGCCGTAGATGTACTGCGTTTTTTCATCAACAGACTGGGACCATTTGCCTATAAGAAACTGGCGAATGTACAATCAAGGACGATGTTTGGCGGGATGGAGAATGCCGGCGCAATATTTTATGAGGAAGAGTCTGTAGGACTGAAATCGCTGGAAAGTCTGATAGCACATGAAATCGCTCACCAGTGGTTTGGCGATGCGGTGACGGAGACCAGCTGGGAGCATGTATGGCTGAGTGAAGGTTTTGCTACTTATATGACGAATGTCTACATGGAACAGCAATATGGCGTCGATACGCTGCATGCCGGTTTGCGGGCAGACCGTAAAAGGGTCGTGGCTTTTGCTGAACGCAGACATACGCCTGTTGTTGATACTTCCCGCCAGGGTGGCTATATGCAGTTGCTGAACGCGAACAGTTATCAGAAAGGTGGCTGGGTGTTACATATGCTGCGTCGTCAGGTAGGAGATAGCCTTTTCTGGAAAGGTGTGCGCGCTTATTTCGCGGCTTATAATGGCCGTAATGCCAATACGGAAGATTTTAAAAAGGAAATGGAAAAGGCCAGCGGACAGGATCTGGGTGCTTTTTTCCAGCAATGGTTGTATACGCCGGGGGTGCCGGTATTGTCCGTACACAAGGGTACGGAGCCGAATACGCTGGTCGTTGAGCAACAACAGGAGCACCTGTTTACTTTCCCCTTGGAATACAGGGTAGAAGGTAATCCGGCGTTACAGCGTATTACGATTAAAGATCGTGTGACGGTGTTACCCGTACCCGCGGGACAGCAAATACAGCTCGACCCGGAAACCAATTTATTATTCAATTCCTGACCCATAAATCACGTGCATCTTGCTGAAACGTTCCACACTGCTGCTATTACTGGCAATGTTTACCCATCTTCTTTCCTATAGCCAGGATACTTATTTATTTGTTGGTTCTTATAATGGGGCGAAGGATAAAGACGGTATTTATATCTACCGGATGAATATGCAGACCGGTCAGCTGACTAAAGTATGTACGTATTCCGCCATCCTGAATCCTTCTTATCTCATTCTTTCCCGGGATGGGCAATATATTTACGCCTGTAGTGAAACCCGTACGCCTGGTATGGGAAGTGTGAGTAGTTACACGTTTGACAGGCAGCAGCAAAAGATCACTTTACTGAGTAAACAGGATAGCGGTGGAGAAAATCCTGTCTATCTGACAACAGATAAAAGCGGGGCCTGGCTGGTGAACGGGAATTATACGGGAGGTAGTATCGCTGTGTTTCCTCTAAAGGCAGATGGGACGATTGCACCTGCGGTAAAAGTAATCCCGTTTACGGATCATAGTATTGATACCGGCAGACAAAAAACTGCACATATCCATTCCACCGTATTTTCTCCGGATGATCGCTATGTCTTTTCCCCTGATCTGGGCGCGGATAAAATCAGGCGTTACCGTTTTGAGGCTGCACAATCACAACCTTTGCAACCGGATAGTTCTGTACGTGCCGTGCCTGGCAGCGGACCACGTCATTTTACCTTTCATCCCAACGGTAAATATGCTTATTGTATAGAGGAAATGGCGGGTGCCGTAAGCGCGTATCGTTATGCAGACGGACAACTGGATAGTATCCAGCGCCTGATGACGCATGGTAAGGAACCGTATGGTTTTTACAACAGCGCGGATATACATATTGCGCCGGACGGACGTTTTTTGTATGCGTCTAACCGGGGCGATGAAAATAATATTGCTATTTATCGTATTGGTGATGACGGGCGTCTTACCTTTGTGGCGTATCAGTCAACTTTAGGAGAGCACCCACGTAATTTCCTGATCGATCCTTCCGGTAAATTTTTACTGGTGGCAAATCAGATCAGTGGCGACGTGGTCGTATTCCGCAGGAATATACAGACCGGCCGCCTGACCTATACCGGTGTTAAAGTAAAGATGACAGGTCCTTCCAGTTTACAGATAAAAACATACCATAACTGATCCCTTTACATGAAACGCCTCTTTCCTTTTGTTTTTCTTTTATTACCGGTAATTGTCCGCGCACAGTCTATTGTTACTTTCGCTGATAGTGTGCGTCAGCAACACAAGATTCCTGCACTGGCTTTTGCCGTTGTTGCTTCGGATAGTGTACTGGCCTGTAATACGATGGGTGTAAGACGGTTGGATACGGACCTTGCAGTAAAACCAGGAGATCGTTTTCATATCGGATCAAATACCAAAGCCGTCACCGCTTTTATTGCAGCGATGCTGGTGAAGGAAAAGAAGATTGCCTGGAATACGACTTTCCTGACATTATTTCCTGAGTTACGCTGGCGTACGCGTTATGTATATGATACGGTTACGCTGGCAAATCTCCTGACTTTCCGGGGAAGGGTGCAGGGGTATAGCTATACAACGTCTACACCTACCTTTCGCGACCTGCACGGTGATTATGCCAGTCAGCGGAAACAGCTGGCCGCCAACTTTCTGACCCAGGAACCGATGAAACCGGATGCCAGCGGACTGACACCTTCCAATGTAGATTATATTATGGCCGGACTGATGCTGGAAAAGGCTTCAGGTAAGTCCTATAGGGAGCTGGTAGCAGATCTGGGTAAACAGCTGGATATCGATTTTCGCTTTGATTATCCGAACCTGATAGATACTACGCAGCCCTGGGGCCATGATGATCAGCTGCGACCATTAGGACCGGCGGAGAACTATAAAATGAACTGGCTGCTGGCGGCAGGGAATATCAATGTGTCGCTGGAACAGTATATCCATTTTATACAATTACAATTAAAAGGGTTGAAGGGAAAGAGTGAGCTGTTGCCCAAAAAGACTTTTGAGCAGTTGTTGTATGGGATGCCGGCGTTCTCTTATGGCTGGTTTAATGTGACGGATAAAGAGACCGGGCATCATATTGCCACAAACGAGGGGAATGCGGGTGCATTTATTACGAAGGTACAGGTGATCCGGGAGGCAGACAGGGCATATATCATTTTTACCAATGCAGCCGCTGCTGCAACACAGGAAGGGATTGCTGCACTGCTGGAAGAGCTGCGGCAGCGTTATGGCAGATAACGGCTGCGAAAGCGTATATTTGATATGATACGAATCAATAGCAGCTATGGAATATGTCCTGAATCCGGCTTTGCCCGGCATGCAATTACCTTTTGAATGGAAAGGAACACCTGTCGATGATCACGGCAGATTTGTCAACTATGAATTTCCGCACCATTATTCCCTGATGGAACTGTTGAAATGGAAGTTCCAGCGTAATCCGCAGAAAGCAGCCAAACAGGCAGAAGTATGGAACCCACCCGTTGATCATGATGACTCGTTCATTCATTCTGCAGAGGATTGTATTGTGTGGCTGGGACATGCGACTTTCTTCATTCGCCTGGGTGGTGTGAATATATTGATCGATCCCGTTTTTTATAATATTCCCCTGATAAAAAGATGCGTACCGTTTCCCATTGATCCCGGTCATTTAACCGGACTGGATTATGTGCTGATATCGCATAATCACCTGGATCATTGTGATAAACACAGTCTGCAGCTGGTCGCTAAACAAAATCCTGCTACAACCTATCTGAGCGGTTTGAAAATGGAGGGGCTTTTATCCCGTTTCACCGGTAGTGAAAAGATCCAGACGGCAGGCTGGTATCAGCAATATCATACCGACGAACGCATCCGTATTTATTATCTGCCTGCCCGTCACTGGACGAAAAGAGGATTGCGGGATGAAAATGCACAGTTATGGGGCGCTTTTGTATTACAGGCTGGCGGAAAGACTATTTATTTTGCAGCTGATTCCGGCTATGGCAGTCACTTTGCGGATGTGGGCCGGATATTTCCCGAAATAGATTATTGTATTATAGGTATTGGCGCTTACAAGCCTGAATGGTTTATGTCCCCAAGCCATGTTTCCCCTGCCAATGCGGTAAAGGGTGCAAACGATATGCACGCCCGAGTGATGATTCCGATGCACTATGGCACCTTTGACCTGGCTGATGAACCGATGGGAGATCCGATTGCTGTTTTACATGAACTGGATGGGCAGAGGTCGATAGATGGACGCCTGGAAAGCAGGAAGATCGGAGAAAAATTACCAATCTAATACCCTATGCACTTGTTTTGTTAAGTAATTCGCACTTTCTTTACGGCTCACGAAGTTCAAGATGTTCGAAAAGCATATCAGTGACGGGGACTTGCTACAGCTGCTTAAAGGAGATGATACCGCTGCTTTCGAGACCCTGTACAACCGATACTGGAAATCACTCTATACCAGGGCCTGCCAGCGGGTCGATGCAGACGATGCAAAAGACCTCGTACAGGAGGTGATGCTGAGCCTTTGGCGCAGACGCCAGGAAATACCTGTATTTAAGGAAGGAGAATTCGCAAAATACCTGCACGCCGCTATCAAATACCGGGTGATCAGTCACTATGCCTTTAGTACGGCAGAAATCAAAAAACTGGCCCTCTTTGACGTACTGGATAGCCAGGAATCTACTGACAGACTGGAAACAAAAGAATTAACTGCTAAGATTGCCGCAGTCGTGGCGCAATTGCCTGCCCGTATGCAGCAGATTTTCCGGATGAGCCGGGAAGAAGACCTTTCCATTGCTGAAATAGCCCGTAAACTGAATCTTTCTGAACAAACGGTCAAAAACCAACTGACCGAGGCCCTGCGCAGGATGCGTAATTCGCTGAAAAATAGCTCCTCAGGCGATTGGGCGTTTATTGTGGCTTATATTTTCTGCCATCTGAAATAACCCGTTTCCTCTTATAATGTATTGATTTGTAATGTTGTAGGTGTTAATCTATAGTTAGGCTATAGTTATCCTCCGTTCGTGTTGGCTTTTGAAGGTAGCATTAACGCAGGATGAGTATAGTCTAACTATAGCCAGACTATTTTCTCTCTTTTTTATCGCCGGAAAATTTTTTTTTTCGGGAGGCTAGTACCAAACCCCTTTTTTTCGGATAAGCTATTAAAACGTCCACATTTTGGAAACTGAGAAACTGAAACGCATACTCCGGCAATATCTGTTGGGGCAGGCGAAGGAAAAGGAAAACAACGTTATTGAAAATTGGTATCAATCCTTTGACAATGAGCCTGTAACATCATTAAGTTCCACGGAAGAAGAGCATATCCGGCAGGAGATCTGGGGTAAGATACAGCCAGAGATCCGTACACGTAAGGTACATTATCTGAAAAGAAACCTGGCTGCAGCTGCAGCGGTCGCTTTACTGCTTGCAGGAGGCATTACAGGCTATCTGCTGACCAGGAAGTCGTACGGATCAGCCTATATCACCGTTACCACCGCTATTGGTCAGAAAAAGACCATCCAGCTGGCAGATGGCTCCAGCCTGATGCTGAATGCCGGCTCTACCGTCCGTATACCGGAAAATATGGACCGGGAAAGAAGACTGAACATCGTGGACGGTGAGGTCTTTTTTGATGTAAAAGGGAACCCGGATATACCCTTTATTGTGGAGAGCGGTCCGCTGACCACGACGGTACTCGGTACCTCTTTTAATGTCAGCGCCTATAAATCCCTGAACAGAATGAGCGTAGCCGTAACGGACGGTAAAGTAAGTGTAGCAAGGGAAAATAACAAAGCCGACATATTAGTAAAAAATGAAGCACTGACCTATGACCGACAGCAGGGTACCGTTTCTGTAGATCCGCTGGATAACAGTCTGCTGGGATGGCAGCAGGGCACATTAGTGCTGAATGACGCCTCCTTTGAAGATATGGTTGTCCTGATGCAGAAAAACTACGGTATTACTCTGACAACAGCTGTACAGCGCATACGGGAGACGAGGTATACTACCGAATTGTCGACCGCTATGGAACCTGTGAAAGCCGCGGAAGTACTGGCAGCCATCCACCATCTGAAAATAAAAGTGACCGGCCACGAGGTCACACTCTATGAATAAAAAAAGCGATCAGCATCAGCAAAAATCACAAAGCAAAAACTGTAAGCAACCACTGTGACGTGAGTTCCAACTAACGTAACACTCTAATGCCAAAACTACGTATGAAAAAAATTGCCACGACCTTCAGAAGACGGGCACTGTCCATCGTCTTTCTAGTACTCAGTGCGTCTCTTTTCCTGCCGGTATATGCAGGTAAAGGGCAAATCCTGAAAGAAACCAACGTTACGATCCGGCTGAAAAGCGGATCACTGGAGTCAGCGATACAAGATCTGCACTCCTCCACCAAAGTCGCTTTTGCGTACGACAAACAACTGTTAAGATCATTCCCTGTGTCCGACTGTTCTTTCTCTAATGAAAGACTGGACATAGTATTGGAGCAGCTGCTGCGTAATAAGCAATTAGGTTTTGAAGAAGTAAATAATGTGGTTGTTATCAGCAAGGCTAATAACAACGCGTCTGCTAATGCTCCTAAGAGTATCCGCGAAGACATCGTTGTGTCAGGCGTGGTGAAGGATGAAAGCGGTAATCCTATGCCGGGTGTAAGCGTAGCTGTACGTGGAACCAGCACGATGACGTCTACCGGTGCTGACGGTAAATTTAAACTGATCGTACAATCACGTGATGCGGTGATCGGCTTCAGCTTTATCGGTTATGAAACCGCTGCTGTTACTGTCGGTACACAGACGAGCGTAGAGGTACATATGAAAATAGCGAGCAAGTCCCTCGGTGAGGTTGCCGTTGTAGGTTTCGGTACGCAGCGCAGGGTAAGCCTGGTAGGTGCGCAGTCCGAGATCAAACCTGCGGAATTCAAACAACCTACGGCTAATATCAGTACGATGCTGGCAGGTCGTATCGCCGGTGTGGTAGGCGTACAACGTTCCGGTGAGCCGGGTAGAGGCGCTGCCGATCTGTGGATACGTGGTATCTCCACTTTCGGTAATGGTAATAATTCCGGTCCGCTGGTACTGGTAGATGGTGTGGAACGTTCTATCAATAACATCTCTCCGGAAGATGTAGAATCATTCACCGTACTGAAAGATGCTGCCGGTACAGCGGTATATGGTGTACGTGGTGCAAATGGTGTTATTCTCATCAAAACAAAAACAGGTAAAGTAGGTAAACCACAGATATATCTGGATTATAATGAGGGTGTAAATACATTTACCCGTCGTCCGGAAATGCTGGACGGTATCTCTTATATGCGTCTCGCAAATGAAGCGTTGACTACCCGTAATCAGAATCCTAAATATTCTGAAGAATATATTCAGAACACCATCAGCGGAAAAGATCCTTTGTTGTATCCGAATGTAGACTGGATGGACGCTGTATTCAATAAATACGGCCATACCCGCAGCACGAACCTGAATGCGAGTGGTGGTGTGGAGAATGCACAATATTATGTGTCCCTGGGTTATTACAATGAATCAGGTTTCCTGAAGACGGATGACCTGGCAAAGTACAATTCATCCCTGAAGTATAACAGGTATAACTTCACCAGTAACCTGAATCTGCGTGTTACTAAAACAACAAAACTGGATGTAGGTTTACAGGGATATTTTTCCAATGGTAACTATCCCGGTATATCATCCGGAGACATTTTCCAGAGTGCAATGGACGCTGCTCCTGTCGCATATCCGATCATGTATCCAGGCGGCTTCGTACCCGGCCAATCATCAAACGGAGGTTTCCGTAACCCTTATGCCGATCTCACCCGCAGAGGTTATACCAACGAGTTCCGCAATCAGCTTTATTCCAACATCAGAGCTACCCAGGATATGGACGCACTGACCAGGGGTTTGAAAGCTAGTGTGATGTTCGCGTTTGATTCTTACAACCAGAACAACATTATCCGTTCAAAGAGAGAGGATACTTATTATCCTGACCAGACCAATCCTTACAAACCGGATGGTTCACTGAACCTGGTGAAAACATACACCGGTAACCAGTACCTGGGATTTGATAATAGTCCTGGCAGTCGTCAGACCAGCCGTAAGTTCTATACAGAGGCATCGCTGAACTATGACAGAAGCTTTGGTAAACATCGCGTGGGTGGCCTGGCATTGTTCTATTCAAGCGATAGAACGAACGCACTGGCAGGAGATTTCATCAGCTCTATCCCTGAGCGTTCACTGGGGCTTGCAGGTAGAGTGACCTATTCTTACTCAGACAAATATTTCGTTGAACTGAATGCAGGTTATAATGGTTCTGAACTGTTTGCACCTGGTAACCGTTTTGGTTTCTTCCCTGCAGTAGGTATAGGCTGGATCGCATCCGAAGAGAAATTCTTTGAACCATTGAAAAATGCGATCAACTTCCTGAAATTCCGTTATTCAAATGGTAATACTGGTTTGGGTAGCGCAGGCGACCGATTCCTGTATATCACGAATCTGAATACTTACAACGATGCTTATAAATATGGTCAGGTGCCACAGTTTGTAGGTGGTATCAATATTGACCGTTATGCAACAAATGTAAAATGGTCTGTGTCTAACAAGCAGGACTTGGGCATTGAGTTCCGCACCTTGAATGATCAGTTGTCTGTTATTGTTGATCTGTTCAAGGAACACCGTACCGGTATCTTTTTGCAACGCGCTTCAAGCGTAGACTTTATGGGGCTGCAGAATCAACCATATGCTAACCTGGGTATCGTGGATAACAAAGGTTTTGATGCAACACTCGAATACAGCACACGTTTTGGAGCAGTAGACTTAAAACTGAGAGGTAATATCACCTATACAAAAGATAAGCTGATAGAAGATGATCGTCCGCCGCAGAATTATCCATGGATGGAGCACAGAGGAAACAACGTGCTGGCGCGTTACGGTTATATCGCTGAAGGATTATTTGGAAGCGAAGATGAAGTAAATAAGAGTGCAGTACCTGGAGATAGATCTAAAGTTAAACCAGGTGATATCAAGTATAAAGACCTGAATGGAGATGGTCTCATTAATAATTATGATGTAACGAAGATCGGTCGTGGCGATGTACCAAGCACGGTATATGGTTTCGGTTTCGACCTGGGTTATAAAGGCTTCAGCTTTGGTTTATTGTTCCAGGGTATTTCGGATGCAGATAGAATGCTGAGAGGTTCCGGAATTGTACCATTTAACGGTGGAGGTGGTGTAACCAATGCTTATGCGATCGCTACTGACAGATGGACGGTAGACAATCCGAACCCGAATGCATTTTATCCGAGACTTGCTTATGGAGAATCTGAGAATATCAATAATACGCAAGCAAGCTCCTGGTGGATTAAAGACGTGAGCTTTGTGCGTCTTAAATCGGCACAGCTGGCGTATAACTTCCCGGCAGCGATGATGGGCAGAACAGGTATCCGCGCTGCCTCTGTTTATTTGCAGGGCATTAATCTACTTACTTTCAGCAAATTCAAACTGTGGGACCCTGAATTGAACACAGACAATGGTTCCGCTTATCCGAACATCAGGACTATTTCCCTGGGTATGAATCTGAAATTCTAACGTTACAAGAAACTGATCATGAAAAAGCTAGTATATACATTCCTCGTTTTGGCACTCATGTCCACTTCCTGCTCAAAGTACCTGGATCAGGTACCTGATGATAGGCTTACTATTGATGAAACTTTCAGGACCTGGGCAACCGCAGAGCGTTTTCTGGCGGACGTGTATCGTCGCGTCCCGGACGAATACGGTCAGCGTGATGCAGGTTCTGAAAGCAACCGCGGGGTATGGACCGGCGGCTGTGATGAAGCTGAATTTTTATGGAGCTTTGTAAGGTCCAATGATATCAATATTGGTAACTGGGATGCGAATTCCGGTTTTGTAGGTGACTACTGGCGTAATTTTTACCGTGGTATCCGTGGCGCCAGTGTGTTCATGGAGAATGCAGATAAGATCACAGACCTTTCACCCGATCTGATCAAAAGATATAAAGCAGAAGCGAGAGCGTTGAGAGCGATGTATTATTTCTACCTGATCCGTATTTATGGACCAGTAGTGATACTGGGGGATCAGGTGCCTTCTGTCGATATGAATATCCAGTTACCACGTAATTCTTTTGATGAGTGTGTTGCTTTTATTACCAGTGAACTGGAAAAAGCCGCGACAGACCTGCCAACTATACAGGGTAGAACAGAAGACTATGGCCGTATTACCAAAGGTGTGGCGATGGCTTTCCGTGCAAATGCATTGATGTATGCGGCGAGTCCATTATACAACGGTAATACCGATCTGGCGGATATGGTTAATAAAGATGGTAAACACCTGATCAGTCAGACCTATGATGCCAATAAGTGGAAGGTAGCTGCGGATGCTTATCAGAGTTTCCTGAGCACCTTTGTTCCAGGCACTTATGAACTGTACAGGGAAAATGATGCCAGCGGAAATTATAGCCCATATCTGTCTTGTCGTAATGTAATCCTGAAGGACTGGAACAAGGAAGTGATCCTGGCACGACCAGGTAGCTCTATTGGTCCGAGACAATATGAACTGACGCCTTATCATGCCGGCTCCGCTTCGCGTGATGTAAAAGGAAGTGGTGGCCTGGGTGCTACGCAGAACATGGTGGATGCCTTTTTTATGAAGAATGGCAGAAATATTGATGATCCACAATCAGGTTATGTAAAGACCGGCTATTCCCAGTTCCAGACCCCTTATGATACACATCCGATTGAGGTGTATAATCAATGGGTAGACAGGGAGCCGCGTTTTTATGTAAATATAACTTTTGATGGCAGTACCTGGCTCAATACCTCTTTTGGGGAGATCACAACACGTTTGTACAACACGGGAAACTCCGGTAAACAGACAGGTGGAGGAGACTATTCTCCAACCGGTTATATTGTACGTAAGGCGATGGGTACTGGTAAATGGGATGTAGACAATCGTTCTGTTATCCTTTTACGTCTGGCGGAAATATATCTGAGTTATGCAGAGTGTCTTAATGAAGCAGAGCCAGGTAGCGCAGAAGCACTAAGATACCTTAACCTGATCCGTGAGAGAGCAGGCATACCACAATACGGTTCTGAATCACTGCCAGCGCCTGCAGGACAGGATGCATTGCGTGAAGCGATCCGTAAAGAGCGCAAGATAGAGATGGCATTCGAGAACAATCGTTTCTTCGATGTACGTCGTTGGAAGATCGGGGAGCAAACACAGAACGGACCGATGTACGGACTGAATATCGCCAGCGATTTACCGGATTTCCTGAAGGTAGTGGTGTTTGAAACCCGTGTGTTTAACAAGCGTCATTATTTCTTCCCGATTCCTACCGATGATGTTAACAATGATAAACAGTTAGTACAGAATCCAGGCTGGTAATTACAAAGTTTTCTATCATGCTAACATATACGACTATTATGAAGCGTCTCACCTGTCTGCTGACGGCTACGGTTTTGCTGATAAGCATTTCCTGTAGCAAGAGCAACCCACGGGGGCCGGTTAATGAAGAGCCACCTGTGCTGCCGCCTGTATCTTTTACATCGAAAGATGCTACGGCTGCATTTAACACGTTCAATCAGTACTTCTATAGTACGACGGACAAACTGTATTATTCCAATACAGAAAAAAAAGATATCGGCGCCATCTGGACACAGGCGGTGTACTGGGATCTGATCATGGATACTTACAAGCGTACGGGAGATGCGGCACATCGCAGGATGATCGATGATCTGTACCAGGGAGGTTACAACCGTTATGACAAGTATAACTGGCGTAACAAAGTGGTATGGTTTATTTATGATGATATGATGTGGTGGATCATTTCACTGGCACACGCACATCAGATTACCGGTAACCAGGAGTATCTGACCCGTTCTATAGAAGGATTCCAGTATGTATACCAGGAGTCTTATGACAAGGAACATGGTGGTATGTGGTGGGATTTCAATCATACAGGTAAGAATTCCTGTATTAATTTCCCGACAGTTATTGCTGCGATGACTTTGTATAATATTACGAAGGAGACTGCATATCTTGACAAGGCGAAAGACCTGTATAGCTGGTCGCTGGCGAATCTGACTGACAGTACAACCGGCCGCGCCGCTGATAACAATATCAGGGGTAACAAAGGCTGGTCTGATTATACCTATAACCAGGGTACTTTCATCGGCGCTGCGGTGATGCTGTATAAGGCGACCGGTCAGCAATCTTATCTCGATAATGCGAAGAAAGGAGCTGACTATACGCAGCAGAAAATGTCTGACGCTGATGGCATTCTGCCGGCAGAGGGAGACTGGAATGAACAGGGCGTATTAAAGGCGATCCTGGCACATTATCTGCTGACATTGGTGAAAGACGCCAATCAGCCGCAATATCTGCCATGGATCAGAAAGAATATTAATATGGCATGGGGTAACAGGGATGCTGCGAGGGGGATCATGCACAGGAACTATAAGATACCTTGTCCGACAGGGATCGTACAGTCCTACGAAGCCAGCAGCGCTGTTGAGTTCATGCAGGTTTGTCCACCAGAGAAGTAATCCATATCCTATATGTCTCTATTCCAGGGTGCATCACACGTCCGCTCCACGGCGTTGGTGCACCCCTTTTTAAATTAGGAATTAAGAATTAAGAATTGATCGATTCATGTCTTCTTATTAAGTTAAAGGTTGTATTATTTAATGGAGGGTATATTATTTAATAGAAGAGAATTTTACCAGATAGAGGGTCTAAACCAACGTGCGGCTAACCAATTCTTAATTCTTAATTTTTAATTCTTAATTAATTTATTGTCGTTGTCCGGGAATGGCTAATCCTCCATCTGCTAGTATACTTTCACCAGTGATAAAAGAAGAAGCGGGACTGCTTAACCAGAGGACCAGTTCACCGATTTCAGCTGATGCAGCGAAACGACCGATAGGAGCCTGTTTCTTCACCGGTTCTTTTTTAGCTTCATCACCGGCAGGGAAGAAACGATCAAACATAGGCGTCTGGATATAACCCGGACGGACGTTATTCACCCGGATATTAGCGGAGGCTGTTTCTACAGCTAATACGCGTGTCAATGCATCTAGGGCAGCCTTACTGGCAGAATAAGCCCCTGAGCCAGGAAATGCGCCTACAGAGAGCCAGGAAGAGGTGTTTACAATGACGCCTCCGGAGCCTTGTTTTCTGAATTGTTCGATTTCATGTTTACAGGAGAGCCATATCCCTTTCAGATTGATGTCGATAATGGCGTCGAAATCTTCTTCACTCATGTCATCAATAGGAGCGAAATTACCTTCAATACCAGCGTTGTTGAAAGCAATATCAAGACTGCCGTGGATGCGGACGGTTTCACTGATCAGTCGTTTTACATCTGCTGCTTTGGAAACATCTGCCTGGATAAAGGTAATATCAGGACTGATTTGTCTGAGGGTAGCCAGGGCTGTTTCGCCTTGTTCCTGTCTGCGTCCTGCGATGACTACTTTAGCCCCGTTTTCAAGGTATAGTTTTGCTGTTGCGAATCCGATGCCTGTTGCTCCGCCGCTCACCAGTGCGACTTTTCCTTTTAAGATGTCTTGTGCCATAGTATTTGTTTTTATGGCGTAAAGGTCGGCGTCGTAATTCCCCCAAAATTATGCGGATCAAACGAATGACTATGAAATAGCAACAATGTCATTTTCTTTCCTGAAATGGAGCGGTGTCTGTGAGGTATGTTTTTTAAAGAAGATGTTAAAGTTAGAGGCATGTTCAAATCCGAGGGTATATCCTATTTCGGCGATATCCCAGCGGTTAGCGTGTAAGAGGGCTTTTGCTTCCTGTATAAGACGTGCTGCGATCAGGTCGGTGGTAGTTTTGCCTGTACTTTCTTTCAGCGCCCTGTTGAGGGTGTTGGTATGTATGTTGAGTTGTGCGGCAAATTCTTTGGCTGTTTTCAGTGGGATTGTCTCGTGGGGTGCTTCGATGGGAAACTGCTGTTCAAGTAATTGGAGGAAGAGCGTTGTGATCCTTTCGGAAGCGTTTACCGGTGGGTAATAAGTATCCGGCGGATCCATCTTGATGGCTTCGTGCATGATCAGCTGCAGATAGCTTCTTAGAAGATCGTATTTATTGGCATAGTCTGATTGCATTTCGGTGATCATGTTTTCGAAGAAACCGCTCAGGCGTTTCATACTTTCTTCATTGGGGAAGAAGATGTGATTGCCGCCGGCTTTAAACAGGGGGGATTGAGAGAGTGCTTCCTGTTTCAGGTTAGCGGTCACGAAGTCTTCTGTAAAGAGGCAAAAATAACCTGTCTGGTCTTCGTTTGCCGGTTCCCATGCATAAGGTATCATGGGATTGGTGAACATGATTGTACTGTTCTTTGAATGGATGGTTTTATCGGCGAGGGAGATGGTACCTTCTCCTTTTACCATCAATGATATTTTGTAGAAGTTCCAGCGGCTGACCGGTAAGGCCACGGTATCACAGCCGAATTCTTCTCTGCGATAGATATGAAACTGACCAGAAAGAGGATATGCCTGTTGATGACGGGTATAGAACTCTGTTATGTTGTCTTTTGCTTTCATGAAACGCTTTTTATTCGCTGATACGCATGATCAGTTTATGGCCACGGGTTTCATTGTTTTCCAGCATGGTATGTGCTTTCCTGACGGTGTCTACGCTGAAGTCGCCGAGTACGTTGACAGGTGAAGGTGTGATAATACCTTTTTCTACCAATGATCTTACCCGTTCGAGCAGTTCGCCGTAATAGGAGAAGTTGCCTTTCAGACTATAAGCATAATTGGAAATGTTCATGACTACTGCGCCGATATTAAAGAGGTTTTCCCTGGCTTCTTCGGTGGCGAAGTTGGTCACATCCACATAGGTGCCGTTGAGTCTTACGAGATTGCTGCACAATTCAGACATTTTACGGCCGACGAGGTCGATGCTATAGTCGAACAGCTGGTTGTTATTAGCCTGTATGATCGCCGGGATGACGTTATCTGCTTTATAATCGGTGATTTGTCTGGCGGAAAGTCCGGCGTTGAGCAATTGTTGTCTGCTATCTTCATTACCGGCGGTAGTGACTATCTTACTGATGCCCTGTGAAAGGAGGAGTTTGATCAGTACCAGTCCGACGCCACCTGCGCCACCGCTGATGAACACGGATTCTTCCGTAGATATCTTCAGCCGGTTACAGCACTGTAAGGCGGTCAGTGCGCTGATCGGCATGGCGGCTGCCTGGTCGAAGCTGATATTGGCGGGTTTCTTAGCGAGGATCTGTTGCGGTACTCCGATATATTCTGCATAGGTACCATTGGTACCCATACTGCCAGAAGCGCAGAAAACATCGTCGCCGATGTCAAAGTTTCTGACAGATCTTCCTTTGGCGGTAATGACGCCGGAGAATTCCCTGCCTAATATGGGCGAGTGTATACGTTTGCTTTCGTTAGCGCCGGACCGCATCTGGTAGTCGATGGGATTGAAGGCGGTGGACGAGATTTTTATGAGGACTTCATTGTCGTTGATATGCGGGAGATCGGTATCTGCCAACGCGAAATTATCGACGCTGCCGAGCTGTTTCAGGACTATTGCTTTCATGTGATGTCTTACTGAAACAAATGTAGGCAATTTAGGGGCCAATTATGATCGTCCGCCAGCAATGCACACTGTTGCCTGTAATTTCAGGAATTGGGCCGGAGAAAGGCCTAAAAAGTGGTTAAAATCGTGAATCAGGTGACTCTGATCATAGTATCCGCCTTCATGAACCAGTTCAAACCAGTCAATATTACCGGTTACTGCCTGTTCCTGCAATCGTGTCAGGGTCTTTTGGAAACGCTGGTAGCGGTTCATTTCCTTGGCGCTGTAGCCAAGGTACTTTTTGTGCTTTAACTGGATATTCCTTTCGCTTTGGCCCTGTTTGTCCGCGATGTCTTTTATAGGGTTGACAGCACCGTCGGCTTCACTGGCCGTAATGATGTCTCCGGCGCCTTTATCTCTTTCGCGCAGATAATCGGCGGAGAAATCAAGAATAGCGTCTACACGTTCCTGCATGGTGGCAAATGCTTTAAGGGTATCCCAGAAGGCCGCGAAACAGTGTTCTCCCAGGATTTCATCCGGGTGAAGGAGGAAGTCTGTATAGGATTGTAGGTGTTTGCCGAAAAAGCGGTAAAAAGCGTCGCGTTTGAAATTGGCGACGAGCATTTCGCCATTGGCAGGGATGGTGTATTGATGGGCGAGTTTAATAGGACCAATGACCATGCTTTTATCGATGGTGATCGGAATGTTTTCTTCGATGAAGAACAGGCCGGGGGCGGAGAAGTTGAAGATGAGTATGGTCTGGAAGGTAGGGGAAAGGATTTTTGTGACGGGGGAGGAGGTGTGGTTGTGGATGAAGTAGAAAGGGTCGAATATGTCCTGCCATTCGGGAGGAACGGGAAGATGGCCGGTGATGTATGCGTTGGATGGTTGCATATGGTGAAGGTAAGGTATCTTCCCGTTTGGCACAAATTGTATCATTTATGGCATTTGTGCCATCCCGAAACAATGTTACCTTTATCCTGTTCAAGCAATTATATGTCTCCGAAACATAAAAAACTGATCGTCATTGTACCTATGCCTGGTACTTATATGCTGGACATTGCAGGACCGCTGGACGTCTTCGCAGCTGCCGACAGAATGCTCTGCGAAACCGCGGGGAAAGACGATGTCGGATACGAAATCGTCACAGCGTCTCCACTCAGTACAAAGAAGATCACCACAAAGAGTGGCGTAGAGATTACCTGTCCGACGAAAGTGGATGAATTAGACCGTCCGATAGACACACTGATTGTAGCCGGTTTTTCTATCAGGAACCAGGAGACAGGCAAACGTTTCTGTCAGTGGTTAAAGAATGCCTATCCCGGAATGCGCCGGATTGGATCTGTATGCGTGGGAACTTATGCGCTGGCAGAGGCAGGTATACTGCACGGTAAACAGGCGACTACGCACTGGGAATTCAGCCAGGACTTCCAGCGCCGTTATCCGGATATCAAGGTGGATACAAACCCTTTCTATACGAGAGACGGGAATGTGTATACTTCCGGCGGGGTAGCGTCAGGTATTGATCTGGCGCTGGCATTGGTGGAGGAAGACTATGGAAGGGATGTGGCCCTTGCGGCAGCACGCAAGCTGGTATTGTTCCTGAAACGCACGGGGTATCAATCACAGTTCAGTACCCTGTTGCAGGTGCATTCCATGGAGAACTCCATTGCCGGTAAACTTCAACCCTGGATGATGCAGCATTTACAGGATGACCTGAGCGTCGAAGAACTGGCAGTACATAGCAATATGAGTCTGCGCAACTTCAACCGGATCTTCCAGAAGGAGACGGGAATGACGCCAGGGAAATTCGTAGAAAAACTGCGGATTGAAATGGCGAGGAAATACCTGGAGGACAGTGACCTGAGTATGGAGCAGATTGCGGAAAAATGCGGACTGGGAGGAATCGTATCTATGCGGCGCACCTTTATGCGGCATATGATGGTATCGCCCAGCGATTACCGCAGAACATTCAGAACATCATTACAAACCGTTCATTGATCACCTAAAAATATATTACGATGAAAGTAGCTATTAATGGATTCGGACGTATCGGCAGAATGACACTCAGAGCGTTACAGGACAAAAAAGGAGTGGAGGTAGTGGCTATTAATGACCTTACTGAGATCGGGTTGCTCGCGCACCTGCTGAAATATGATACTTCACATGGTAAGTTTCCCGGTACTGTTACACATGATGATAAACACCTTGTTGTAAACGGGAAAAAGATCCTTTTACTGAATGAAAGATCACCTGAGAAACTGCCCTGGGGCGAACTGGGTATAGACGTTGTGATTGAGTCTACCGGTCGTTTTACACAGAAAGAGCTTGCACAGCAGCATATTACTGCAGGAGCAGGCAGGGTATTGATCACTGCGCCGGCAACAGGTAATGTGAAGACGATTGTCGCAGGTGTGAATGATGACCTGATCACGGATGAAGATGAGATCCTGTCTACTGCATCCTGTACGACGAACTGTATCGCGCCGGTATTATACCTGCTGGATAAAGAGTATGGTATTGCTTCCGGTTATATGAGTACCGTACATGCATTTACCATGGACCAGATGTTACAGGATGGACCGCATAAAGATTACAGAAGAGCACGCGCAGCGACGCAGTCAATTATACCAACAACTACTGGTGCTGCAAAGGCGATCGGAGATGTATTGCCTGCACTGAAAGGTAAGATGGATGGATTCTCTTATCGTGTACCGGTGATTGACGGTTCTATTGCAGATATGTCACTGAACCTGGTAAAACCTGCATCCGCTGCAGAGATCAACGCGCTGTTCAAACAACATGCAGACACGAATCTGAAAGGTGTACTGGAATATACAGAAGAACCGCTGGTATCAGCTGACATTCTGGGAAATACCCATTCTTCTATCGTAGATGCGAGTCTGACACGTACGATCGGCAACCTGGTGAAGGTAGTGGCCTGGTATGATAACGAAGTGGGCATCTCCAACAGGATTGCAGAACTGACTGTACAGATGGCACAACGGCTGACGGCTGCGCAGGCATAATATCAGGAAGACGCCTGTACGATCAGGCTTGTATTCAGAATTTTTCTTTCAAATTCCTTCACAGGCTTTTTACTTTCTATCAGTTGCAATAGCAGGTTCGTAGCAATCTGTCCCATTTCAAAGGCTGGCTGCCGTACAACAGTCAGCGGTGGATGCAGCAATTCTATCAGATCAGAGTTAGAGAATCCCACCAGGGCAATGTCCTGTGGGATGCGTATACCTTTACTCTTCAATACCCGCATACAATTGGTGGTCAGCTTATCTGACGCCGTGAATATAGCATCAGGTCGTGGGCGCAGTTTCAGCAACTGACTCACGGCCTGTTCTACTTCCTGCAGGTGCAGACCGGCATAACGGCTGTATTTGATCAGGGCTTTACCTGGTTTTACTTTTGTCTGGGCCAGCGCTTCACGATAACCGGCAATACGTTCCCTGCTGATAGACAAACTTTCCGGTCCGGCGATAACCGCAATGTGTTTGTACCCCTTATTGATCAGGTGCAGGGTCGCATCATAAGCCCCCCTGAAATTGTCTACCATCACTTTATGCGTCTGGATCTCTTCCACGATACGGTCAAAAAAGACGATCGGGAACCCTCTTTCATGTAAGGCTTTCAGGTGGTCCAGGTTCTCTGTACCACTGGATACGGAGATCAGTAGTCCGTCGATGGAACGGGAGGCCAGGTATTGCAGGGTCATCACTTCCTTGTCGAAAGACTCATGCGTCTGGGAAATCATTACATTATATCCCTTATCCTTAGCGACAGACTCAATACCATTGATGGCCTGGGAGAAAAAGCTGTTGGCAATTTCTGCAACGATCACCCCGATAGAGCGGCTTCGTTTTTCCTTGAGACTGAGCGCAATAGGATTAGGATGGTAATTGATCCTTGTGGCATATTCCAGTACCAGCTGTTTGGTAGCAATACTGATCTCGTGACTGTCCCGTAATGCACGGGACACGGTAGAGGTAGATAACCCCAGCGCAATGGCTATATCTTTTATAGTGGCTGCTTCAAATTTCATAACGTAGTGAGTAAATATACTTATAATTTATTTTATACTATATTAGTGTCATTCTTACACGTATGAAAAACGCTTTGCAGATGAAGGAAAAGCTGCTGTTTATTTTGGCCGGTTTGTGCCTCCCAACGCTGTTTTATGGTCAGCAGCGCTCCCTTTCCTGGGTAGCTGATCTCGGAAATGGATCCTATAAAAATCCTGTATTAAATGCCGATTATTCTGATCCGGATGTTTGTCGGGCGGGTAATGAGTTTTATATGACGGCTTCCAGTTTTAATGCAGCCCCGGGATTGCCCATTTTGCAGTCGAAAGACCTGGTTAACTGGCAACTGGTGGGACATGCACTGTTACGGCAGCCTCCTTTTGCGCATTTCAGCAAGGTACAACATGGCAATGGTGTATGGGCGCCTTCCATTCGTTATCATAAAGGAGAATTTTATATCTATTACCCTGATCCTGATTTCGGTATATACATGATCAGGGCGAAAAATGCAGCAGGTCCCTGGTCTGATCCTGTAATGGTAAAAGCTGGTAAAGGACTGATAGATCCTTGTCCGCTGTGGGATGATGACGGCAAAGCCTATCTCATACATGCCTGGGCGGGTAGCCGCGCCGGTATCAAGAGTATCCTGACACTCAATCGTATGAATGAAACGGGTACGGCTGTCACAGATGAAGGTGTACTGGTTTTCGACGGACATGGTGCACACCCCACCCTGGAAGGTCCCAAATTGTATAAACGCAATGGTTACTATTACATTTTTGCACCAGCCGGAGGTGTGAGTACGGGTTGGCAACTGGTATTGCGCTCCCGGAACATTTATGGTCCATATGAAGAGAAAATAGTGATGGATCAGGGAAGGAGTGTTGTGAATGGTCCGCATCAGGGAGCCTGGGTAGATATGCCTTCCGGTAGTAGCTGGTTCCTGCATTTTCAGGATAAAGGCGCTTATGGTCGTGTGGTGCATTTGCAAACTATGCAATGGGTGAAAGACTGGCCGGTGATAGGTATGGATGCAGATGGTGATGGGAAAGGAGAGCCGGTCATGACTTACCGTAAACCACTGGCGGGTATGCCCGTGATGACACCGCCTGAGTCAGACGAATTCAACAGTGCGACATTGGGATTGCAATGGCAATGGCAGGCTAACCCGGTATCTACCTGGATGATGATGTATCCGGCGAAAGGCGTATTGCGATTGTTTTCTGCGAAAATGCCTGATTCTTCGCGTAACTACTGGCAGGCGCCGAACCTGTTGTTACAGAAATTTCCGGCAGATAGCTTTACTGTGACTGCTAAATGCACATTTACACCGAATCCTGCGCTGGAAGGAGAGCGGACCGGCTTGATTATTATGGGTGTTGATTATGCGGGTATCTCATTGATGAAGAAAGATAATCAACTGCAACTCTTATATGCGTCCTGTCTGAAAGCGGATAAAGGTGCGGCAGAAGAACAGGAAGTCCTGAAGACTATTGATGGTAATACCTGTTGGTTTCGGGTGAAAGTAGATAAAGGAGCGGTGTGTCAGTTTAGCTATAGTACCGACGGTACGAAGTTTGTTGATGCGGGGAAACCGTTTACAGCGCAGCCTGGAAGATGGGTAGGAGCCAAGGTAGGGATCTTTTGTATGCGTAATACACAGATCAATGACAGCGGGTTTGCGGACTATGATTGGTTCAGGGTAGATTAAGTACTGATATTTATAGCGGGAAGCATAGCAATAACAGCTGCTCCCTGCTATAAATTACTATAATGCTGCAAAGATTTTAGCAAGTGCACGTCCTTCCCAGCCTCCGATAACACCGGGCCCCACAGGCTCTCCGCTGTACAGGATTATGTTGTCAAATTCTCCGCCCCGCACATGCGCTCTTCTTACTACTTTGCCGGCATGGGGTTTATGAATATGCACAGTGAATGGGTCGATACAACGGTCAATGCCGTTGAGAGAGGCAGGCAGTGTATATGCGAAAACTCCCAGGGCAGAAGGGCCATGGCCCCATGTTCCTTCATTATGTAAATCTGTGCAAACTGGTTGTACACTGGTAATCACATCCTCAAAATACCGTTCTTTTTTCCGCCTGTTAAGCAAAGCCTGCTCGTCATCCAGTTTCTTAGTGGCCGCTATTACTGCCGCAAGCAGATCTGCTACCGGTAAATCGGCAGTAGACCTGGTTTGTTCTGCCAGTCTTGAGATTCTGGTTGCCGTATTTGTTGCCAGGTTATCGTTCAATGCTTTCCAGCTTCTGTGTGTTGCCGCCACTGGTCCCCACATCGTACCTGCCGGAGGTCTTGCCGGTTCTACAGCAGATCCTCCTGCAATATCTGCATCCAGCCTGGTGATTTCACCAGGTAACGCCGCGAGTCTGGTTTTGATATGTGCTGCGGATTGCATTGGCTGGGTAAAAGTGCGCTGGGCCATGTATTCATCTTTCTTCTCGTCCACTTCCACTACAAATGCATCTAATGCAGTGCGTTTCTGTGTAATCAACGTTTGCCGGGCTACAATACTGGCAGCGGATGCCCAATCCGGTAAGACCGGCATTGCCAGATTCTTTAATGCATCCAGGTCGGTTTGAATCACCGGAATCTCTCTTCTTTGTACGGGCGCTGCGTGATTGATATGTACCATCCGCAAGGCTCCTGCCTGTGGAGCAGGTTTTGCCTGTAACACATTGCTTTCCGCCATGGTGGATTTTTGTTGCAGTTGTGCTGTCAACTTCGGACTGTTACTGATGGCATCCGTCTGCCTTCGCTGCAGGAGCTGCTGAGGACTGGTATCTGCCATCTGCTGTTGCTGTTTTAATTGCTGCACCTGTGAACTGTTATCAGCAATATTCTGCCACTTCCTTTGCAGGGTGTCTTCGGGGCGATCGCTCACGAGCTGGCTTACAGCCGTATTGTTAGTGGTCCGGGATGTATGGCCGGCAATAGATTTGCTTTTCTGCGCTATTGCGGTGTCAGCATGTGTGTTCATGGTAGCTGATTTAGGTACAGGGATTGAACGGTAATATTAGCCTTGTTGCAGGGATTTGTCTCTTAGATGGATCTAAAGATATAGTTTTATTTATAATTTATCAATTGTTCTGTTTCACCCGTCTTCCTGGTAGCTTTTGACTAGTCTGTTTTCTCCGTCTGGCAGCTTGCTGCTGATCGCTTTTCCGCAAACGTTTGCGTAAATAAATACTTCCATTCCTTTCCGTATTAATGAATATCGGCGTAGAATTGTTTCGGGGAGACCCAAAGGATGAACTGAAGAGGAACAGTGCCACAATATATTGCCACTGTAGCAATATCGCTATTTCCATTGCGGACTAACAAATTACCCAATTTTAGAAGACAGATACAACACGTTACGTTATGAAAAAACTACTCATCATCTGCTGGTTTTTGCTAGTAAGTGTCAGTGTGACATTTGCGCAACGCCAGACAATCAAAGGGCGGGTATCCGACGCAGCAACCGGAGAACCGCTGGTTATGGTCAATGTGCAACTTAAAGGATCCACAACAGGCACACAGACCGACGCCACAGGCACATTTTCCCTTACCGTTCCAGATGCCCAGACTGGTGTACTGTTAATCAGTTACCTCGGCTATCAGGCTTTGACACAAAACATTCATGGTAACAGCAACATTGTAGTGAAACTGGAAAAAGATAATAAGCAATTGGATGAAGTCGTGGTAGTCGGTTATGGTGAAGTAAAGAAACGTGACCTGACAGGCGCCGTTACATCTGTGAAAGGTGAAGAACTCAGAAAAGTACCTTCCACCAACGTAATGGAATCCGTACAGGGTAAACTGCCAGGTGTCGATATCACCAAAAGCAATGGCGCCGCTGGTGCAAAGATCAATGTTACCGTACGTGGTAACAGGTCTATCCGTGCGGATAATGGTCCGCTGTACATCGTAGACGGTGTGCAATACGAAAATATACAGGATATTAACCCCAACGATATTCAGTCGATGGAAGTACTGAAAGATGCTTCCTCCACCGCCGTATACGGATCCCGCGGTGCAAACGGTGTTATTATCATCACCACCAAAAAAGGCGCTTCGGGTAAACCACGTGTTTTTGTGAATACTTATGCAGGTATCTCACAGGTAGCCGGCTATCCTGCCATGTCTACCGGTCCGCAGTATGTTGCACAGAAACGTGAAGCGAACCGTACCACCGGCCGCTGGAAAAGTGAAGCGGATGACCCGCTGATCTTCAATGCTGCCGAAGTAGCATCTATTCAGAACAACCTCTGGACCGACTATGCAGACATGCTGATCCATGATGGTTTACAGCAGGATTACCAGGTGGGTGTTTCCGGTGGCTCTGAGAAAACGAAAGTCTATCTCTCGCTGGATTATTTCGACGAAAAAGGCATCTTCAAACTGGATCACCTGAAACGTTATTCTGCCCGATTAAATATCGATCAGACGATCAACGATTACCTGAAAGCAGGTATGCAGAGCCAGGTGACTTACTACAACCAGGACAATCGTCGTGATCCGCTGAACCAGGCCAATAAGATTGTACCGCTGAATCTTCCCTATGATGAAAACGGCAACCTGATCCTGTTCCCGAATATGGGCTCAATGATCAATCCGCTGGCGGACGAACAACCCAATGCCTATCAGAACAATGGTCGTGTAACCCGCACCTTTGTCAATGCCTATGTAGAACTGACACCTTTAAAGGGGCTGTCCTTCCGTTCCAACCTGGGTGTTACTTTGGATAATGCCCGCACAGGGATCTTCGCTTCCAAAAACACGATCGAACGTTCTACGGCATCGGCTTCCAGATCACAGTATAACAGCGGCAATAAACGGTATATCAGCTGGGAAAACGTACTGAACTATACCCAGAAACTGGGAGACCATACTTTCGGTCTGACGGGTGTAGCCAGTTTACTCTCTGATCAGCGGGATTCCAGTTTTTTACAGGGTGAAGGCCAGTTGCTGCCCGCTCAGTTATATTACGCAATGCAGAACAATGTAAGCGGTATCGCAATCCGTTCCAGCTACATGGCGAATAAACTGATCTCGTTTACCGGTCGTATCAACTACAACTATAAAGGAAAATACCTGTTGTCACTCACAGGTCGCTCGGATGGTAGTTCCAAACTCGCGCCAGGAAATAAATGGGCTTTCTTCCCTTCTGTAGCAGGTGCATGGCGTGTCTCCGACGAACCCTTCATGAAATCACAGCGTGTGTTCAGCGATCTGAAAATACGCGCCAGCTATGGTCTTGCGGGTAATGATGCGGTACCGCCCTATGCAACCGCCAGTTACCTGACCAAGATCCCATTCTCTTATGACGATACTAATTCCGCACTGGCATATGGTATCGGTAGTCAGATCGGTAACAGGAACCTGAAATGGGAGCTGTCTGCCACTACAGACATCGGCCTGGATATGAGTTTCTTTGATGGCAGAATCGGTGCTACGATCGATCTGTATGATACGAAGACCAAAGATCTGTTACTGCAAAGAACACTGCCATCTTCCTCCGGTGTAAGTACTGTGATACAGAACATTGGTAAGACCAGGAACAGGGGAATAGAAATCGGTATCAATACCGTCAATGTCAGAGGCAGAAACTTCAGCTGGAATTCCAATATCGTATTCTCCAGAAACAAAGAAGAGATTGTGGCCTTGGCGGATGCAAATACCAATGATGTGGCGAACGGATGGTTTATCGGCTACCCGGTGCGCGTGTTTTACGACTATGAAAAGACAGGTATCTGGCAGACCAAAGAAGCAGATGCCGCCAGTGCCTTTGGTTATAAACCCGGCGATATCAAAGTGCGCGATCAGGATGGAAATGGTGTGCTGAATTCACAGGATCGTGTGATACTCGGAAGACAGGTACCTACCTGGAGTGGTGGTCTGAATAACGATATCCGCTTTATGAATTTTGACCTGAACGTTTATGTGTTCGCCCGTATTGGTCAATGGATCAATTCAGAATATGCAGCGAAATATGATCCGCAGGGCCTTGAGAATAGTGCACCGCTGGATTACTGGACGCCTGAGCACGAGACAAACGCTTATCCGCGTCCGAATGCCAGTGTTTCCAAAGATGGTACACCTTTCATCAGAACACTGGGTTACAAAGACGGTTCTTTCGTGAAGATCCGTAACATTTCCCTGGGTTATACATTGCCGGGTTCAGCTTTGAAGAACCTGCACCTGACCAATCTGCGTGTCTATGTAACGGGTAAGAACCTGTTTACCTTCAGTAAAGTGAAGGACTATGATCCGGAGAGAGGAGGAGACCTGAGTAATCCGCTGACGAAAATGTATGTAGCCGGTCTGAACGTAGAATTCTGATTTCATTCAAATTAACCTTACAAGCCATGAAACGCTATATAAATCTTTTTATACTATTGATTGCAGGGGCTGGTCTGCTGGCTGCCTGTAATAAACAACTGGAAGAATACAATCCTTCCGGACTTACCGTAGATCAGGTATTCAGTACACCGGAGGGTTTTGAAACACTGGTGAGTGCCGCCTATTCCTATAACCGCTGGTGGTATGGGAAAGAAGAAGGTTACAGTATCTCAGAAATGGGTACAGATCTCTGGACCAGCGGTACCGGCGATAAATATCCTGACCTGACACAGTATATCAATCTGCAGGCGAGCAATGGTGTGATGAGTGTGTTGTGGAGACAGTTGTACTCCGCAATCAATCTTTGCAATACCGGTATCGGCAGAATCGGTAATGCCGGGTTTACGGATGAAAAACGAGCTATGCGTGATGCAGAACTACATTTCCTGCGTGCATTCTATTACTGGCATATCGTAGAAATGTGGGGTGGCGTACACTTTACTGTTACTGAAACGGCGGGAGTAGAAACAACGGCTAACCGTACGCCGGTAGACACGTTCTATGCACAGATCTTTCGCGACCTGGACATTGCGGTTCAGCACCTGCCGGTCAGTACCAGCGATTATGGCCGTGCTACCAGACCGGTAGCGCAGGCTTTCCTGGCGCGTATGTACCTGACCCGTGGCATGAATGACCGTGCAGCGGCACTGGCTGATTCCGTAATCACGAAATATGGTTTCTCCCTGGTACCGAAGTATGCAGACCTGTGGAAGATGGACAACCTGCAAAACAAAGAGATCGTATGGGCCGTTAACTATATGAAAAATCTGGTATTTGACGATAGGATCGACGCTACCTTATATCCGAACGGCCACTCCCGTGGTGCGAATAACGGTCACCTGATGTTTGGTATGAAATATGACGATTTACCGGGTATGCAGCGCGACATCCTGAATGGCCGTCCTTTCAACAGATATATGCCTACGCTGTACCTGCTGGACCTGTTCAATGAGAAGGCGGATGCCCGTTATGATGCGACCTTTAAAAGCGTGTGGCTGTGCAATAATACCAAGACGGCTCCGGCAGGTATGAAACTGGGCGATACAGCGGTTATCTGTACCAAATATGTCGTTTCCAATGCAGACACCGCTGGTAAGAAATACCGGGTATATGACAGGAATATCTGTTATTATGCCAACGAGGGTGGTAAAGACCGTACGCGTTATGTTTCCTTACAGAAATTTGATGACCCGAGCCGCGCTTCCATGAATGAAGAACAGAGTGCGAAAGATGCTTATATTATCAGACTGGCCGAAATGTACCTGATCGCCGCGGAAGCACAGATCAAACTGGCTAATCCCGGGAAGGCGGCAGAATACATCAACGTGTTGCGTATGCGTGCAGCTATTCCGGGACATGAGGCAGATATGCAGGTATCTGCCGCAGATATGACCCTGGAATTTATCCTGGATGAAAGAGCCCGCGAACTGGCAGGAGAACAGCTCCGCTGGTTCGACCTGAAACGTACCGGTAAACTGTCTGCACATATTATTGCGCATAATCCGGATGCCGCAAAGAACTTCCGGGAATTCCACAATGTACGTCCGATCCCGCAGGACCAGATAGACGCTGTGACCAACAAAGCTGAATTTACACAGAATCCAAACTATCAGTAATACCATTAAACCGAAAGCTCATGAAGTTGTATCTATTGGCGCTGCTTTTTCCTTTGATCAGTTGGATACCGACAGACGATCCGCCGCGCGTGTTTATGATCGGAGATTCCACCATGGCCGATAAACCCCTCGCTGACAATCCCGAAAGAGGATGGGGACAGTTGTTCCCCTTGTTCCTGCAGAAAGGCGTGACGGTAAAAAACTATGCCGTGAATGGTCGCAGTACCAAAAGTTTCATCAATGAGCATCGCTGGGATAGCGTTTTAGTGCAATTAAAGGCCGGAGACTGGGTTATTATCCAATTCGGGCATAATGACTCAAAAAAGGATGATTCGACCCGTTTTGCGGCTCCCAGGGGCGCTTATAAGGATAACCTGATCCGTTTTGTGAAAGAAGCCCGGGCCAAAGAAGCTAATCCTATCCTGGTTACGCCGGTAATGCGCAGGAAGTTTGATGAAAAAGGCGCTTTTGTTGACCAGCATGGCGAATACCCCGGGGTAGTACGCGAGATTGCCGCCAGTCTGAAAGTACCGCTGATCGATCTGCATAAAAGCAGTGAAGCCTTACTGGTACAGCAGGGCGTACAAGGTTCCGAAAAGCTGTTTAAAACCACTCCCGCAGGGCACTATACAACCCTGCCTAATGGCGTAACGGATAATACCCATTTCAATACTTATGGCGCTACCCTGGTTGCCGGACTGGTAGCCAGAGAGATCAGGGATAAACATATCGGGCTGGAGAAATATCTGCAGGAGACCGGATTCGAAGGCAAATACCGTTTTGACCTGCCCGAAATCTATGAGCCGCATTTCAGAAGAGATACACTCAGTATCGTCGCATTGGGGGCGAAAGCAGACGGTGTGACGCTGAACAGTAAAATCATCAATGCTGCCATTACCAAAGCTAGTGAGAACGGCGGAGGTGTGGTGATGATACCGGCGGGATTGTGGCTGACCGGTCCTATCGTCATGAAAAGTAATGTAAACCTGTACCTCGCACCTAATGCCCTGTTACAGTTTACAACTGATTTTGACCAGTATCCGCTTGTAGAGACGACATATGAAGGGTTAAAAGCCATGCGCTGTCAGGCGCCGATATCTGCTGTAAACGCAGAAAATATCGCTATTACGGGTAAAGGGATCATAGATGGTGGCGGCGATGCCTGGCGCATTGTCAAGAAAGATAAACTGACAGAATCGCAATGGAAGAAATTGCTGGCTTCGGGGGGGATAGAAGGAGAAGACAAAAAGACCTGGTACCCTTCGGCAAAGTCCCAGAAAGGATCGCATACCAAACTCGCCGGTGTGATTGAATCAGGTAAAACGGCTGCGGATTACAACGATATCAAGGACTTTCTCCGTCCTAATATGCTCAGCATCACATCCTGTAAATATGTATTACTGGAAGGGGTGACTTTCCAGAATTCACCGGCCTGGTGTCTGCATCCGCTGCTGACCGAACATATTACTTTAAGAGACGTATACGCTAAAAATCCTTGGTATGCCCAGAATGGCGATGGTATTGACCTGGAATCCTGTCGTTATGCACGTATTGAAGGTTGCACCTTTGATGTGGGTGATGATGGCATCTGTATCAAGTCCGGTCGTGATGAACAGGGTCGTAAGCGTGGTGTAGCTACAGAAGACGTGATCGTCAATAACTGTACGGTATATCACGCACATGGCGGTTTCGTTGTGGGCAGTGAAATGTCCGGCGGTGCGAGAAACCTGTTTGTTTCCAATTGTTCTTTCCTCGGTACCGATATCGGTCTGCGTTTTAAAACAACCCGTGGCCGTGGTGGTATAGTAGAAAAGATCTACGTCAATAACATCAACATGAAGGATATACCGGCGGAAGCGATCCTCCTTGACATGTATTACATGGCGAAAGATCCTGTGCCATTATCCGGAGAGAAACGCGAAGCGGTAAAAGTTGAACTCTTTCCTGTAACAGATGCTACTCCACAGTTCAAAGACTTCCATATCAGCAATGTGGTATGTCACGGTGCGGAGAAAGCCATTTTTATACGCGGATTACCGGAGATGCCAATCAGCGATATCCATCTGAAAGATATCACCATCAAGGCAAAGAAAGCGGGTGACTGTATCGTTGGCAGCAATATCAGTATGAGTAATGTGACACTGATCACGGAAGACAATGGCAAACTTAATGTACAGGATAGTAAACAGGTTAGTATGAAATGAAATTAGGAATTAACAATTAGGAATTAGGAATGGGTTAGCCTTCATATTGAAAGTGACCATTTCGCTTTTGAATCAGAAAGTATCGTGGAAGGCATTTGCAAAAGCGTAATTCCTAATTCGTAATTCCTAATTCCTAATTGAAAAAATAAATAGGGCACTATGAAAAAACTACTGGCTTTTCTCCTCCTCCTCCCTTCTGCCGCTTTTGCGCAATCGGCAAAGATGGCGGAAACCATGATACGCATATGGGGAGATTCTTTACAACTGGCAGGAAGAAATGCACACTGGACATATGATCAGGGTGTAGTACTCGAAGGTTTTACCGGATTGTGGAAGAACACCGGCGACGGCAGGTATTTTAAATTCATACAGACAGGTCTTGATCATTACATTGAGAAAGACGGTACGATCCGGACTTATAAGGCGGAGGATTACAACATAGACAATATCAAAAATGGGCGCTCATTACTCTTGCTATACAAAGTGACAAACGAAGAGAAGTATAAACTGGCGGCCGACAAACTAAAAGCACAGCTGGATAAAATGCCGCGTACGAAAGAAGGCGGCTTCTGGCATAAGAAACGCTATCCCTTCCAGATGTGGCTGGACGGCTTGTACATGGCAGAACCTTTCTATGCGGAATATGCTGCGATGTATCATGACGAAACAGCCTTCAAAGACATCACCCGTCAGTTTGTACTGATGGAAGAACACTCCCGTGATAATAAAACAGGGTTGCTGTATCATGGTTATGATGAATCCCGTGAGCAACGCTGGGCGGATAAAACCACCGGTCGTTCTCCTAATTTCTGGGGACGTGCAATGGGCTGGTACGGGATGGCGCTGGTAGATGCACTGGAATATTATCCTGCCGGACATCCGGGAAGGGATAGTCTGCTGAAGATCCTGAACAGGATGGCAGTAGCCGTTAAGAAATACCAGGATCCTGCCAGTGGTTGCTGGTATCAGGTGCTGGACAAAGCAGGGTCTAAAGGTAACTACCTGGAGGCTTCGGGTTCCTGCATGTTTGTGTATGCACTGGCCAAAGGTATAAGACTGGGTTATTTGCCTGCAAGCTACCGGACGGTAGCTGAGAAAGGCTATAAAGGGATTACTAAACAATTTGTACGCACTGCGCCGGAGGGAGGCGTTAACCTGGAGGGTACCGTAAGTGTAGCTGGTCTGGGGGGAGATCCTTACAGGGATGGCAGCTATGCTTACTACCTGAGTGAGAAAGTAGTGACCAATGATCCTAAGGGTGTCGGCGCTTATATGCTGGCTTCAAATGAGATGGAGCAGGCGGCTATTCCGCAGACAGGTAAAGGACTGACAGTAACTATCGATAACTTTTTTAATAACGAATTCAGGAAAGGGATTACGGGGCAACCCGAATCATGGCATTACCTCTGGAATGAGATGGATAATGGCGGCTTTTCGCTCTGGGGACATATTTTCCATAACAGAGGCGCAAAGACCAACATACTATCAGCAGCACCCACCGCGGCCAATCTGGCCAAATCCGATATCCTGATCATCGTAGATCCTGATACAGAGAAGGAAACGGCAAAGCCTAATTACATGACAGAGGCTCATGCTACGCAATTGGAAAACTGGGTGAAGCAGGGTGGCGTATTGGTGATACTACAGAATGACGCCGGCAATGCAGAGATCAAAACTTTCAATACACTGACAGATAAATTCGGTATTCATTTCAAGGAAGACAGCCGTAATCATGTGGAAGGAAAACAATTTGAACAAGGTGCACTGTTCCTGCCGGCAGAGAATAGTGTATTCTCACATACAAAGAAGATCTACATCAAAGAGATCTCTACACTTGAATTAAAACAACCAGCCAAAGCAGTCTATACCGATAAGGGAGATGTAATCATGGCGACCGCCAAAGTGGGCAAGGGAGCCGTATTCGCCGTAGGTGATCCCTGGTTTTATAATGAATACCTGGATGGACGCCGTTTACCGGCTTCCTTTGAAAATTACCAGGCAGCGATTGATCTGACAGCATGGTTATTCAGACAGGCGTCGCATAAATAATTAGTAAATACTGTCGATGAAAGTGGTGCATTGACGCATTAAATAAGAAATATGCAATTGAACAAACAGTTTTTGACAGGCAAAGCGCGTGCTGTATTGCCCGAAAAAGTACTGCAATTCGGTACCGGTGTGTTACTGCGTGGTCTGCCTGATTATTTCATTGATAAGGCCAATAAGGCCGGTATTTTCAATGGGCGTATCGTCGTGGTGAAATCCACTGATAAAGGCAATACCGATGCTTACAGTGAACAGGATTACCTGTATACGCATTGTATCCAGGGGATCATGCAGGGAAGAAGAGTAGAAGAGTATGTTGTCAATGATGCGATCAGCAGGGTATTGTCTGCTACCGGTGAATGGGAACAAATCCTGGAATGCGCGGCTGATCCGGAGATGGAGATCATTATTTCCAACACGACAGAGGTGGGTATTACACTGACGGCGGATAACATAGATGCTGCTCCGCCGGCTTCTTTCCCGGGTAAACTACTGGCATTTCTTTTACGTCGTTATCGGCATTTCAAAGGAGATATCAATAAGGGAATGGTTATCATTCCTACAGAACTGATCCCTGATAACGGGACTAAATTGCAGCACATCCTTTTAGAGCTGGCGCAACAGCATCAGCTGGAAGCTGCTTTTATCAACTGGTTATCTGCTGCGAATCATATCTGTAATTCACTGGTGGACCGTATCGTTCCGGGCGCTCTTCCGGCAGCTGCACAGGCTGCGGTGGAAGCGCAACTGAGGTATTCAGATCAACTGATGATCATGTCAGAACCTTATGCTTTATGGGCGATAGAGACCTCCAGTGAGCGGGTCAGGAAGGTGTTGTCATTTGCACCTGCGGATAGCGGGGTCGTGCTGGCGCCGGATATTAATATCTTCCGCGAACTGAAACTACGGTTGCTGAATGGTACGCATACGCTTAGCTGCGGACTGGCCGTATTGGCAGGATTTAATACAGTAAAAGAGGCAATGGAAGACACCGCCATGGAAAGCTGTATCTCTGCGCTTGCGCAACATGAAATAGTACCTGCTATTACGGATGTAACGATCCGGGAAGATGCGGCTTTACGTTTTGCCGGCAGTGTGCTGGATCGTTTCAGGAACCCCTTTATCGAACATCGCTGGCAGAGTATCACCATGCAGTATACCTCCAAAATGAAGATGAGGGTGATACCTGTGATCGTACGACATTATCAGCGCCTGGATGAAGTTCCTGCACTGATGGCCTTAGGCTTTGCAGCTTACCTGTTGTTCATGCGCGATGGAGAGGTGACGGATGACTATGCAGCCTATTTTAAAGAAAAATGGCAAAAACTGGAACCAGCTGTACTTGTACAGACCGTGTTGAAAGATACCGCCCTTTGGGGAGTAGATCTTACGCAGTTACCGGGTTTTTCACATGCCGTTACTATCATGATGGGCGCTTTGCTCACAGAAGGAGCACCGTCACTAATCAGACGGGTATCAGAAGAAACAACGATCGCTTAAATAAAACAGCATATGACGGGATTGAAAAGAAAAGTCCTGAAAGTTCATCCGCAGGATAATGTAGTGGTAGCACTGACGGATCTGAAAAAAGGAGAAAGCGTGCAGGAAAACGGACGGGTATACACATTGGCAGAAGATGTACCTGCAAAGCACAAGTTTACCGAAACCATATTGCATCCGGGAGATGCGATTACCATGTATGGCGTACTGGTGGGTAAGGCAAAAGAATTATTGCCCGCAGGCGCGAAGATAGCTGTTGGCAATGTACAACACGCATCCAGTGATTTTCAGCTGGCAGCTACACGTAAGACAGCATGGCATATACCGGATATTTCGAAATGGCAGGACCGCACCTTTATGGGCTATCATCGGGCAGATGGTAGTGTCGGTACGGGTAACTACTGGCTGGTCATTCCCATGGTGTTTTGTGAGAACAGGAATGTAGAGGTCCTGAGGGAAACACTGGTGGAAGAATTAGGTTATGGTCGTCCGAAAAAATATGCTGCCTTTGCACGTCAGCTGGCGCAGCAATACCAGCAGGGTGCAGATGCTTCTGCTATACTGGAAACGGTATATACAGAAGATCCTGCGCAGCAGGGGCAACAACGCCTGTTTGAAAATGTGGATGGTATCAAGTTCCTGACGCATGAAGGTGGTTGTGGTGGTATCCGTCAGGATGCGCAGACTTTGTGTGGATTGCTGGCAGGTTATATCACACATGCGAATGTAGCGGGGGCAACGGTGTTGAGCCTGGGATGCCAGAATGCACAGATTACGATGCTGGAAGAAGAGATCCGTAAACGTTCTCCTGATTTCAGCAAACCCCTGTTTATACTCGATCAGCAGCAGACAGGTACAGAGCAGGCTTTGATCACTGCGGCGGTAAGGCAGACGATGGCCGGATTGATTGAAGCCAATAAAATTACCCGAACACCGGCTCCCTTATACAAGTTGTGTATAGGACTGGAATGTGGTGGTTCTGATGGCTTCTCTGGTATCTCTGCCAATCCTGCTATCGGTTATACTTCTGATCTGCTGGTTGCATTAGGAGGATCGGTTATTCTATCTGAGTTCCCTGAGCTTTGTGGTGTCGAACAGGAAATGAGCGATCGTTGTGTGAATACGACAGATGCCTTACGTTTTATAGAGCTGATGCGCACGTATCAACGTCGTGCAGAAGAAGCAGGTTCCGGCTTTGATATGAATCCTTCTCCAGGTAATATCAAAGACGGGCTGATTACTGATGCCATCAAATCAGCCGGGGCGGCAAAAAAAGGAGGTACTTCTCCGGTAGCCGCTGTGCTGGATTATCCGCAGAAGGTAAGTCTGCCAGGTCTGAACCTGCTTTGTACACCAGGAAACGATGTAGAATCTACTACAGCAGAAGTAGGAGCGGGGGCCACTATCGTACTGTTCACCACCGGACTGGGTACGCCTACCGGTAATCCTGTGACGCCTGTTATCAAACTGTCCAGCAATACAAAACTTTATCAGCGTATGCCGGATATCATCGATATCAATACAGGTACCATCATCGATGGAGAAGAGTCTATCCCAGAGGCGGGAGAACGCATTTTAAATTATGTCATAGATGTTGCCAGTGGAATTACAAAAGCCAGATCCGTCATCAACGGACAGGATGATTTTATTCCGTGGAAAAGAGGCGTATCACTGTAATCTACTAACCATTAATTAAACTGTCTACAATGAAGAAGTTCCTGGATGAACATTTTCTCCTGACTAACAATACCGCAAAACGTCTTTATCACGATTATGCAAAGGAGATGCCTGTGATCGATTATCACTGTCATCTTCCACCAGCGCAGATAGCGGCAGATACCACTTTTGGTACGCTCACACAGGCATGGCTGTATGGGGATCATTATAAATGGAGAGCAATGCGTACAAACGGTGTGCATGAAAGCTACTGCACCGGTAATAAAACAGACTGGGAGAAGTTTGAGAAATGGGCTGCTACGGTGCCATATACCCTGCGTAATCCCCTTTATCACTGGACGCATCTGGAATTACAACGTTATTTTGATATACATGATATTTTAGGTCCGGCGACTGCTTCGGATATTTATTACAATGCCAGTGCGCAACTGGAAACACCTGCTTTCAGTACCCGTAACCTGCTGCGTAAGATGAATGTAGCGCTTGTATGTACGACGGATGATCCGGCAGACACGCTGGAACACCATCAGCAGTTACGCCAGGATGGTTTTGAAATACCTATTCTGCCTGCGTTCCGTCCGGATCAGGCGATGAATGTAGATGATCCGGAGAAGTACAATGCTTACCTGTCAAAACTGGAAGAAGCGGCCGGTATTACCATCGATACTTATACGGATCTGCTGGATGCCTTAAAGAACAGACATGACTTCTTTGCTTCGCAGGGTTGTTCTGTTTCAGATCATGGTATTGAAGAGATCTATGCAGAAGATTTTCTGGAAAAAGATATCAACGTGATCTTCCTGAAAGTAAGGAGTGGCCAGCGATTGAGTCTGTTAGAAGCACGTCAGATCAAGTCTGCCTTGCTCTTGCAACTGGCGGAGATGGACTGGGAGAAGGGCTGGGTCCAGCAGTATCACCTGGGTGCTTTAAGGAATAATAACTCGCGTATGATGCGTGTATTAGGACCAGATACCGGATGGGATTCCATTGGTGATTTCTCTCAGGCGAGGGCGCTGGCGAAGTTCCTCGACAGACTGGATAGTCAGGATAGATTAGCGAAGACGATATTATATAATCTGAATCCGGCGGATAATGAACTGCTGGCTACTATGATCGGTAATTTCAATGATGGTTCGGTGGCGGGGAAGGTGCAGTTTGGTTCGGCGTGGTGGTTCCTGGATCAGAAGGATGGTATGATCAAACAGATCAATGCACTCTCCAATATGGGATTACTGAGCCGGTTTGTAGGGATGCTGACGGACTCCCGCAGCTTTTTATCTTATCCCCGGCATGAGTATTTCCGGAGAATTGTATGTGAGCTGTTCGGGCAGGAAGTAGAGAATGGAGAATTACCCAATGATGTGGAGTGGATCGGTAAGGTGGTAAAAGACATCTGCTATTACAATGCGCAGCAGTATTTCAACTGGAAAGAGCTGGCGGTAGAGGCTGGGGTAAGCCGATAAAAAAAGCCGCTTTCAATAGCGGCAATCATTATAATCCTCAGGTCAGTATAAAATAGGCTTTATCTGTTGGTATTCGCTAAAGCTGTTTTATTAAAAATCCTATCTGTTTGCGTCTTAAAAATCATGCGGCAACAGATGGCCTATTTTATACTTCCGGGACTAGCAGAGAATTGCATTCTCCATGTCACAATCTTCATCTTTCTCCAGGGAGGCTAAATCTTAAACGAGCTAAATATATTTCCTTCACTAAAGTTCCTTATGTTTTGCCTGTAGAAAGCACTTCCGCAACAGGGCTTCCGCTACGGAAGTGTATACAACTAAACAACTCTCAGATTTATAATTAACAATTCGCACAAGCGTAATTGGGCTTTTTTAACGGCTCACTGGAAGTTGTTGCAAACTTACCGGAGAGAGGAGAAGAGACACATGGATTCTCAAACGCGATCAGATCAGCCAGGCCATTCTGCACTGTTTGTTCTGCGCTCAGGGCGTCATAATCACCATTTAAGATCAGTGTTCCGTTGAAGCGGGAACGTATGCCAGCAATCAGTGTGGCGGGAGTTGCCGTTTCAGTCAGCAGGTGTATGTAAGACAATCCGTAAGTATCCAGAGCATCTGTCAGGTATTCGTAAGTAGCGTCTATCTGATTGTGATGCTGCAGGTCATTGACCTGGCTGTAAGGAGACAGGAGGATGCCTGTACGGTGCCTGCCTATTGCGTGACTGACAGCTGCGACGGCTTCGAGTACAAAGCGCACCCTGTTAGGAATACTGCCGCCGTATTTGTCTGTCCGTTGATTTGTATCAGGGTGCAGGAACTGGTCCATTAAATATCCATGCGCTGCGTGTATTTCCACTCCGTCGAAACCTGCTGCTATTGCCTGTGTTGCTGCCTTTACATACTGCTGGACCATTTTTCCTACCTCTGATGTAGTCATTGCTCTTGGAGTGGCATGTGGTTGCCAGCCCAGTTTCTCTGTCCATATCTCACCTTTGGCTGTTATAGCCGAAGGAGCTATTACGTCTGCCTTAGCCGGCATGTTGGCAGGGTGTGATATACGCCCTGTGTGTTTGATCTGCAGGAAGATCCGGCCACCGTTTTCATGTACGGCTTTTGTTACTTTCTTCCATCCTGAAATCTGGTCCTTGCTATAAATTCCTGGCATGTGCGCCTGGCCCATACCGTTTTCTGCAGGACCGGTTCCCTCTGCGATGATCAGGCCGGCTTTGGCCCTCTGGCTGTAGTAGTTGACGGTCACGTCGTTGGGTATACCTGCAGGTACGTGACTTTTACCAGCGGTGGGCGCCATCACCACCTTGTTTGAAATGGCATAATTGCCTATAGTAGCGGATGATAATAATGTTGGATACATGGGTTCTTCAGTTAATTAATTCCAGAATGATTGTTCCAAAAAAATGCAAAAAAATATCAATGCCTGATGCTATACAATATATGGTCTGCCATGCTGTCCAACATTGCTTTATCACCGAATAATACGTCCATCAACCAGATCGAACTGAAGCTTGCGTATAGGAACTGTGCTAGTGTAGCCGGATCCTTTTCTGCTGGTATTTCGTTCATCTTTTGTGCTTTCTCCAAAAGTTCCTGTAATACGCTGATGCTTTGTCTTGCCTGTTCCTGTACAATGTGTCTTATGCCTTCATCCATTGAAGCCAGTTCAAAGGATGTCTTTACCATGAGGCAGGACTTCCCTTCTTTCCTGTTGTGGACCGCTCTTCGTATGATACTATCTATCGCTGAAAGTGGTGATACCTTCTCACAGCATTGTTTGTAATCAAATAGTTTCTCCTTCGCGTAGTTCTGCAGACACTGTTGAAAGAGGGCGTATTTGTCACCGTAAGTATCATATATACTGGCCCGGTTCAGTTTCATTTCCTCACAGAGGTCTTGCATGGATGTCGCGTTGTATCCCTTCTCCCAGAAGAGATCCCTCGCTTTTTCCAGCTTTTCCTCAGGATCAAATGCTTTATTCCGTGCCATGATGCAAATGTAGAATAATAGAATGAATGTTCCAAAATATTTTTAGAATGAGCGTTCCGGAATGCTCATTTACCCGGAAAACGGGGAAAACGGTCTACAAAATAACCTTATATGTCAGCGGTAGGGGCTGATAATCATTATAGTACAGCTCGTGTTACTGAAATGCTTGACTGTCTTGCATTTCGATTGTTTCTATCCTAAAGAAACGTACTCAGACGAGCCGGCATGGTACCCTTTTTGCAAAATGTATCTCAGAACTGGATGACACGTTAGCTGGTACATCTATTTGTTAAACCAAAAAAGGAAGACATGAAAAAGCTCACTTTTATTGCCGCTACAATGCTGGCTGCCTGGATGTTTCAGGCTTGTAATTCAGGAAACACAGAAGCCAAACACGAAGATGCTGTAGATAGTGCGCAGGCAGTAAATAAAGAAACCGCTCCTGTAGATAAAGAATCATCTGACTTCGCAGTAAAAGCTGCTGACGGCGGCATGCTGGAAGTACAGGCTGGTAAACTGGCACAGGAAAAAGGTACAACACAGCGTATCAAGGATTTTGGTGCACTGCTGGTGCGTGATCACTCTAAAGCGGGCGACGAACTGAAGGGACTGGCGACTACTAAGAATATTACCCTGCCAGATAGTGTAGGGTCCGACTATTCTGAACACCTGAGAGACATGAGTAAACTCTCCGGTAAAGAGTTTGACAAACACTTCATCGACATGATGGTAAATGATCATGATAAAGATGTAGATATGTTTGACAAAGCGTCTCAGAACCTGACTGATCCGGACCTGAAAACATGGGCAGGTAACACATTGCCTACGCTGAAAGCACACCAGGATACCGCTAAGGCGATCCAGGATGCGATGAAGAAGAAATAGCACAACGGATAGCGTTGATTGTTAAAATAAGTAGTTGTTAGTTTTCGGATGATTTGTTGTGAGTGTTGAGTTCGGGAATGTCGATCCGGAGGCTAACAACTCTTCTTTATATAAATAATTCTCCAGATTGGAACTTGTGGTTATATTTGTCCGGACGAGTGGAGAGTTATGTATGCAATAGTTGATATAGAAACTACAGGTGGCCATGCCAGTGCAAACGGCATTACGGAAATAGCCATTTATATTTATGACGGACGGAATATTGTACAGCAATACGAAACGCTGATTAATCCGGGTGTACCCATTCCCCGATATATTCAATCCCTTACCGGTATTACGGACGAGATGGTAGCAAACGCACCGGCCTTTGATGAAGTAGCCGGCGATATCTTCGCCCTGTTACATGATAAGATCTTCGTAGCACACAACGTTAATTTCGATTATTCCTTTATTCAATATCATCTTGCCCAGGCTGGATATCAGTTACGCACTAAAAAACTGTGTACGGTAAGGCTTGGCCGTAAGATCATTCCGGGACTGCCTTCTTACAGTCTGGGTAATCTGTGTAAATCACTGGAAATCTCCGTTACACAGCGTCACCGCGCTGCGGGAGATGCAGCAGCAACGGTAAAACTGTTTGGCCTGTTATTACAGCAGGATACTGGTAAGGCCATTGCCCATGCTTTGTCCACCCACTCCAAAGAACAGTTCCTGCCACCGAACCTGCCACCTGAACAGGTAACGGCATTACCGGGTACTCCGGGTGTCTATTATTTCCATGATCAGAAAGGAAAAGTGGTGTATGTAGGGAAGGCGAAGAATATCCGGAAACGTGTCAATAGTCATTTTACGGGTAACAGTGCCGGCAGGAAAAGACAGGAGTTTCTTCGTAATATATACAGTATTTCGCACGAAGTGACGGGCACAGAGCTGATGGCGCATATACTGGAAAGTGTGGAGATCAAACGACTGTGGCCGGTTTATAACTATTCGCAGAAATATATAGAATTCAAATACGGCTTTTATTGTTTTGAAGACCAGGAAGGCTATCTGCGTCTGGTCATCGAGAAACGCCGTAAATATTCCGCCCCGTTGCACTCTTTTCCGTTACTGGTGCAGGGGCATCAGATGTTACGGGGCCTGATCAGGGAATTTGATCTTTGTCCCCGCCTGTGCTTCTTACAAAAAGGGCAGGGCGCCTGTTCACCGATCCCCGATCATACCTGCCGGGGCGCCTGTGAGAAAAAAGAAACGTCCGAAACCTACAATCTCCGGGTAAAAGCTGCCATTATCCATATGCAGCAACAGCAGCCGACATTCGCCATTATTGGTATGGGACGCGATGCGCAGGAGCAGAGTTGCATCCTGATGGAGAAAGGACGTTTCTACGGAATGGGGTATATTCCCCGTGATACCGCTATCACAGAAGGGCCGCAGTGCAAGGAATGGTTGACACAGTATCCTGAAAATGAATATATTCTGAATCTCATTCACCAGCATGCCGGCGCGCATGATCAGGAACTGCTGAAGTTTTCTTAGAGATAAACTGTGGTAATTCCCTCAACCTAAAGTATTTTTGCGGACCTGAATGCAAAACCGGTTATTGATATCCTTGTCAATGGCCTGTAAATGAAGGCTTTCATTTAATCATTTTTAATAGGTAAGTTTTTATTCATGTTAGAGTCAAATTTTAAGCTTCCCGGTCAGACGGCTTTTTATAAGGGAAAGGTAAGGGACGTATACACTATCGGCGATAAACTGATGGTGATGGCGGCGAGCGATCGTATCTCTGCTTTTGATGTCGTATTACCCCGCCCGATTCCTTACAAAGGACAGGTATTGAACCAGGTAGCTGCCATCATGCTGGAGGCGACAAAGGACATCGTTCCGAACTGGGTGAAAAATGTTCCCCTGCCAAACGTAACCATTGGCTTGAAATGTGAAACTTTCCCTGTGGAAATGGTGGTGCGCGGTAACCTCACCGGTCATGCCTGGAGAACTTACAAAAGCGGCAAACGTGAATTGTGTGGTGTAACCATGCCGGAAGGTCTGAAAGAGAACGATTTCTTCCCTTCTCCGATCATTACGCCGACTACTAAAGCACACGAAGGGCACGACGAAGATATCTCCCGTGAAGATATCATCGCAAAGGGGCTCGTTACCAAAGAAGACTACGAACAGCTGGAAAAATACACACTGGCACTGTTTGCCCGTGGTAAAGAACTGGCGGCAGCACGTGGTCTGATCCTGGTAGATACCAAATACGAATTTGGTAAGATCGGCGATACCATTTATGTGATCGACGAAATCCATACGCCGGATTCTTCCCGTTACTTCTATGCAGAAGGTTACGAGGAAAAACAGAAAAACGGTGAACCGCAGAAACAGCTGAGTAAAGAATTCGTACGTGAATGGCTGATGGCAAATGGCTTCCAGGGTAAAGACGGACAGCAGGTGCCTGAAATGACCGACGAATTCGTGAAGACCGTAAGTGAACGTTATATCGAGCTGTTTGAAAATATCACTGGTCAGCAATTTGTGAAGCAAGATGTTTCCAAAGCAGATGCTGAACAGAAGATCATCGACACGCTGAAGACATTATAAGCAAACTGATACAGCGGGAGGGCATATTACAAATATGCCCTCGCTGCTTTCAGAGAAGGACATCTGACTATAGACCGACATGAAACACCTGGCCACACTAAACAAGTATTTTGTAAAGTACAAATGGAGATTCCTGACCGGATTGACCTGTACTGCTGTATCTATTGTATTCAGCGTGTTCCAGCCTATCATGGTGCGGCAGATCTTTGATCTGCTGGCACAAAATCTCGATAATTACAACCTGCTCAGCGACACCGGACTAAAAGCTGCTTTCCGCGGACAATTTACCAGTGTACTGGCATTCTACGGCGTCAGCATCCTGCTGTTTGCCCTCCTCTCCGGATTCTTCCTCTATCTGCAACGGCAATCCCTCATTGTAATGAGCCGTTACATTGAATACGACCTCAAAAACGAAATTTACCAGCACTATCAGCTGCTGGATCTCAACTTCTTTAAAATGCACCGTACCGGTGATTTAATGAGCCGTATTACGGAAGACGTATCCAGGGTACGCATGTACGTAGGGCCTGCTATTATGTATGCTACCCGCACCATCTTTATGATCGTGATCGTGGTGTACCTGATGATAGACGTAAACCCGTTACTGACATTATACACATTATCTCCGCTGCCTGTACTGGCGCTGATCATCTATTATGTGAATCATATCATTCACCGTAAAAGTGAGCGTATACAGTCGCAGTTATCCAATATTACTTCCATTGCACAGGAATCTTACTCCGGTATCAGGGTGATCAAGTCCTATGTACAGGAAGAAGACAGCATTAAACATTTCGAGCAGGCCAGCGAAGCGTATAAGATCAGTTCTGTGAGCCTGGCGAAAACCGATGCTTTATTCCAGCCAAGTATGGCGCTGATGATCGGTCTGAGTGTGGTAATCACCATCTTTATCGGTGGTATCCAGGTGATCCATGGCACGATTACCGTGGGTAATCTGGCGGAATTTGTGATCTATGTAAATATGCTGATGTTCCCGTTCTTTTCCATCGGAATGGTAGCATCCATGATACAACGTGCAGCGGCCAGTCAGCAACGTCTCAACGAATTTCTTGATATCAAACCGGCTATCACGGACTATCCTGGTGCTGTTAACATGGATATCAAGGGTGAGGTAGTCTTTAAGAATGTGTCTTTTACATATCCGCATACTGGTATTCAGGCGATCAAAAACTTCAATCTTACGGTAAAAGCTGGTGAGAAAGTGGCGGTCATCGGTCGTACCGGTTCCGGTAAATCTACCCTTGCACAGCTGCTCATACGTATGTATGACCCGCAGGAGGGAGAGGTGTTGCTGGACCAGCAGAATATCCGGCAGGTAAAACTGGAAAGTCTGCGTAGTCAGATCAGTTATGTACCGCAGGACGTTTTCCTGTTTTCGGATACGATCCAGAATAACATCCGTTTTGGTACGCCGGAGGCGAATCCGGAAACCGTAAGAAAAGCCGCCCGTCAGGCTTCTGTAGAAAAGGACATCCTGAATTTTACGGAAGGCTTTGATACGGTAGTAGGGGAGAGAGGGGTGACACTTAGCGGCGGACAGAAACAACGTATCTCCATTGCCCGTGGTCTGATCAAGGATCCGAACCTGTTAGTATTTGACGATTGTCTGTCTGCCGTAGATGCCCGAACGGAGAAAGAGATCATTGGTAACCTCTACGCTTATCTGAAAGAGAAAACCGCTATCATTATTACCCATCGCATTTTCGCGTTATTTGAGTTTGATAAGATCATTGTCCTGGATGAAGGTAAAATCATTGAAACAGGTACACATAACGAATTATTGGCATTAAACGGTTACTACGCTGAGTTATACGCCCGCCAGCAGTCTGGCGAAGAGGAAACCGTAATAGAATAGTAATCACATTCTTATATATACCTGTGAATCAGTAGGTAAAGCTATATTCTATCATTTTTCAAAATCATTTAAAATTATTTTGATATTTGTAAACTAATAGTATATTTGTTTCTTATTGGAAAAAGGATTTGATTCGTTAACAACTTAAATCTATCAACTGTGGCGTACGAAAATACCAATCAGCAGGAAAGAAATAATGACAGTATCTTTTCTAAACGATTGAAAGCGGGCAAAAGGAGAACTTACTTCTTTGATGTAAAGACCACTCGTGGAAATGATTATTTTCTGACCATTACTGAAAGCAAAAAACGCTTTAACGACAATGGTTATGACAGGCACAAAGTGTTCCTGTACAAGGAAGACTTCAACAAGTTCCTGAATGCATTGACAGAGACCATCAACTACGTGAAAACTGAGTTGATGCCCGACTTCGATTTTGATGCCTACAACCATGACTACGTACGTGATGATGAAGATGGCGAAGGTGCAGAAGCTGCTGTTGAATCAGTAGTAGAAGCTGCTGTTGTTGCAGCGCCTGTTGCCGCATCTGCTTCTTCTCATACTGAGGACGTAGACAAATGGTAATATTACTTTAGATCATTTTTATTTGATGATATATAAAACCTCCGGTTTCTCCGGAGGTTTTTTTATGCCCCTGTATGCATGTGATTGTTCCTTATGAGCTATTGTTTGGAAATGAGGTATGATCGCACTTTAGTTCTTCCTAACTGATTGATTAATATTAGTTTACAGAGGTTCTTCGATCGAATTGCTATTAAGTGTCTGATTGTTAATCTGATATGTCTTTAGTCTTCGATATACAACGTAACTATACCGTTATTATGCCGATATCTCTTCGTTCAGAAACGTAGAAATATGGTCGTAATAACGGCATAATGGCGTTATAATGGTAGGAACAGGTATTATTTGTATCGAGAGCCCTACTGAGCTGGTTTTTCCGCGAAAACTATATGTTGTTGATTCATGATATGTAAGTGGATAGGTTTTTAAACAACAAAGGACTCCTCGCGGAGCCCTTTGTCATTATTCAATTATACAATCAATGCTTATTTCTTCATCTGCTTCCAGGCATTGATCAGGCCATTCGTAGAGGCGTCATGGCTGGTCACAACATCCGCACTTTCCAGTTCAGGCAGAATCTTGTTCGCCAGTTGTTTACCCAGTTCCACACCCCACTGATCAAAGCTGTAGATATTCCAGATAACACCCTGTACAAAGATCTTATGCTCATACAGTGCTACCAGTGAACCGAGGGTTCTTGGTGTGATTTCTTTTACGAGGAAAGAGTTGGTAGGTCTGTTACCGGTGAATACTTTATAAGGCAGTAATTTCTGAATTTCTTCTTCTTTCAGACCGGATTTAACCAGTTCTGCGCGTACTTCTTCTTCTGTCTTACCGTTCATCAGTGCTTCTGTCTGTGCGAAGAAGTTAGATAACAGCTTCACATGATGATCGCCGATCGGGTTGTGACTAATGGCAGGTGCGATGAAGTCAGCCGGAATGATACGGGTACCCTGGTGGATCAGCTGATAGAATGCGTGCTGTCCGTTAGTACCTGGTTCACCCCATACGATAGGACCGGTTTCGTAAGAAACAGCCTGACCGTTACGGTCTACATATTTACCATTACTTTCCATGTTACCCTGCTGGAAGTAAGCGGCAAAGCGGTGCATGTACTGGTCGTATGCCAGGATCGCTTCTGTAGCGGTATCGAAGAAGTTACCATACCACAGGCCGATCAGGGCCATGATAGCAGGAATATTCTTCTCTAACGGCGTTGTACGGAAGTGATTATCTACTGCATGTGCACCTTCGAGTAATGCTTTGAAATGATCAAAACCAACGGTGAGGGAGATACTCAGACCGATTGCGGACCATAATGAATAACGGCCGCCAACCCAGTCCCAGAATTCGAACATGTTAGCCGGATCTATACCGAATGCGGTTACTGCTTTTTCATTGGTAGACAGTGCCGCAAAGTGTTTTGCTACAAAAGCTTCATCTTTTGCCGTATCGAGGAACCACTGACGTGCAGTTAATGCATTGGTCATAGTTTCCTGTGTGGTGAAAGTTTTAGAAGCGATCAGGAAGAGGGTTTCTTCCGGCGTTACTTTTTTCAGTGTTTCAGCGATGTGGGTACCGTCTACGTTGGATACGAAATAAGGCTGAATACCTTCCTTCCAGTAAGGCTTCAGGGCTTCTGTCACCATTACCGGACCCAGGTCGGAACCACCGATACCGATGTTCACGATGTAACGTATAGGCTTACCGGTATAACCTTTCCACTCGCCGCTGTGGATACGCTTAGTAAAGCTCTCCATTTTATTCAGTACGGCGTGTACTTCAGGCATTACGTCTTTTCCGTCCAGTACTACCGGATTGCCGGAGAAGTTACGGAGTGCGGTATGCAGTACGGCCCTGTTTTCTGTCGCATTGATTTTTTCTGCACTGAACATGGCTTTGATACCTTCTTCAACACCGGTTTCTTTGGCCAGTTGCAGTAAATATTGAAGCGTTTCTTCTGTGAGGATGTTCTTTGAGTAGTCGAACAATATTTCTTCAAAAGAAAGAGTAAACTTATCGAATCTGTCAGCATCCTTCGCAAACAGTGTGCGGAGGTGCGTTTCCTTCATCTTGGATGCATGCTGCTCCAGCTGTTGCCAGGCTTTTGTAGCAGTAGGATTAGTCGTTGGGAACATAAAAACGCATTTTATGGTATCAAAAGTAATAAAATAGTTAGATAGTCGCAGGACCAAAAGGCCGGAAAGGAGGACCAATCTTAAAGATAACCTGTTCAGGCAGTGCGGACTATATCTCCGGTAAAATATACAAGGGAAACGCGGATAACGACATCTGTTATGACAATCTACGGTTGGTGATCAGCCGCCATGCGCTGCTGACGGTGATAATGAGCATGGCTCCGATACATGCGCAGGTAATCGGTATTTCGGCTGCGCCACCGGCAGTCTGTCGTTTTACAATGATACCATAAAGAGCCCAGAGTGCCACCAGGCCTACGATAATGTTATGTCTGCGTATAATCAGCAACGTTGAGCCGATGGTACATAACAGAATGAGAAAAATAGTCCCCGGCACACTCATGCCATTCCAGCCGAGATAGACCATAAAGGCGGCAATATTCGCGATCGTCGCCACACAGATCCAGCCCAGGTAAAGACTGAAGGGCAGGTGTACGAGCAGTTTCTCGATCTTGCCGGCAGAGCGGGGGAGGGAGATGTTGAAATTAAGGTGGATGGCCAGCAGGCATACCAGTAATGCTAACATAAGTAGTACGGACAGCGGAAGCAGCTCATAATGCCAGGCAAAAAGCCAGCAGGAATTAGCCATACAGCTGATCAGCCACCAGCCGCGCAGGCGTTCCATGAAGCGCTCCAGTTCTTCCGTACGACCATTGGAAAATGTCAGCCATAACTGATAAACGATGAATCCCAGTAAAGTGAGGTAAATCAGCCCCCAGATGGCGAATGTAAGACCAGCAGGTACAAAGAGGTTATCGTATTTATCTGATACGTCGCCGGTGCTCCTGTTGTTGATGACGTTCAGGTTGGCCAGCAGATTAACAACGATCACCATGATGTACCCTATTGTGTTAAATATCGCACTGTTCTTATAGTAAAGGGTCTTATGGGAGGTTGTCATAGATAGAAAAAGTTTTTAATTGACTGGGAATTAATATGCTAAAAGTCCCGCAAATATTGTTCCCCTTTTTCCTTACATTTGCGCCCATTATGACAGCAGAACAACTCAAAGCTATGAGGGACCGTCTCCATGTCCTGGGAGGTTTTCTTTGACGTCCAGGACCGCATAGCTAAAATCGAAAATGACAAACAATTAACGTTAGCCCCAGGGTTCTGGGACGACAACGCCAGGGCTACGTCAATTCTCAAAGAGATTAAAGTGAATAAGTTTTGGGTTGACCTTTATGAGAACGTGCAAACGTCAATAGAGGACAGCGCAGTCCTGCTCGACTTCCAGAAAGAAGGTGAAGCCTCCGAAGAGGAAGTTGCACAGGCCTACCATGCTGCCACTGAAGCGCTCGATGAGCTAGAATTTAAATCAACACTGAACGAACCGGAAGACGAAATGCCGGCAGTGCTCACCATCAACTCCGGCGCCGGTGGCACCGAGAGCCAGGATTGGGCAGAGATGCTGTTGCGTATGTATCGTATGTATGGGGAAAAGCAGGGTTGGAAAGTATCCGAAATTGATGTGCAATACGGGGATGGCGCTGGTATTAAATCGGCTTCCCTGGAAATGGATGGCAGTTTCGCCTATGGATTGCTGAAAGCAGAAAGTGGAGTACACCGTCTGGTACGTATTTCTCCGTTTGATGCCAATGCCCGCAGGCATACTTCCTTCGCTTCCATATTTGTGTATCCGCTGGTGGATGATACCATTGAAATCGCTGTCAATCCTGCCGACCTGGTATGGGAATTCTACCGTTCAGGTGGTAAAGGTGGACAGAACGTAAACAAGGTAGAAACCGCAGTGCGTTTAAAGCACGTTCCTTCCGGCATTATCATAGAATGTCAACAGGCACGTACGCAGGGTGAGAACCGTGAAAAGGCGCTCACAATGCTGAAATCCCGGTTGTATGAAGAAGAACTGCGTAAACGTGAGGAACTTAAAAATGCCGCCAACGCAAACAAGCGCAAGATCGAGTGGGGCTCACAGATCCGTTCCTATGTATTCCATCCTTACAAAATGATCAAAGATCACCGTACGGATTATGAAGTAGGTAACGTACAGCCTGTTATGGACGGCGAACTGGAGGGTTTCATCAAGGCTTACCTGATGATGTCCAAAGGAGAAGAATAACGTAACTTTGCCCATATGCCATGTGCTGATAAGTTGATCTTATTCAACTTATCAGCACTTTTGCATATTATACAACATGCACCATTGAGAGGCGTGTAGGATATTTACTGCGGATAATGCAGCAGTGCGGCTGCAGTAGGGCGATCATCAGCAGACTTTCAGCTGACAGAAAATGAAATGCCGGCACAGCCAATTGCCAGAGAAAAGACATAGAACTGCTGCTGCGTTATGACGTTACAACATTAGCAACTATACTTACAGCGTGTAGTGGAAACAACAAGATCGAAAACTAAAACATTCTGAGAATGCATAATGCTTATTTTCAATTTGCTGCACCTGCCAACGAGCCAGTGTACAGCTATGCACCAGGTTCACCCGAAAGGGAAGCGCTGAAAAAACAACTGGCCGCTTTCAAAGCACAGGAGTTTGATATTCCGATGTATATCGGGGATAAAGAGGTGCGTACTGGTAAGACTATCGACATCCGTCCTCCCCATGAAATAAAGCATAAACTGGGTCATTTCCACGAAGGAGATGCCAGCCATGTAAAAGATGCTATCGCTGCTGCCCTGGCTGCCCGTACCAAATGGGCGGATACACCATGGGAACAACGCGCCGGCGTATTCATGAAAGCTGCAGAACTGATCGCTACCAAGTATCGTTATCACCTGAATGCAGCCACCATGCTGGGTCAGAGTAAGAATGCATACCAGGCTGAAATCGACAGCGCCTGCGAATTCATCGACTTCCTCCGTTTCAACGTTCACTATCTCACTGATATATACAAACAACAGCCTTACAGTCCGCAGGGTATTCACAACCGTCTGGAATATCGTCCGCTGGAAGGTTTCGTAGTAGCCATCACACCGTTCAACTTTACCGCTATTGCCGGTAACCTGCCTACTTCTGCTGCTATGTGCGGTAACGTTGTAGTATGGAAACCAGCTTATACACAGGTACTGGCTGCGCATGTGATCATGCAGATCCTGAAAGAAGCAGGACTGCCTGATGGCGTGATCAACCTGGTATATACCGACGGTCCGGTACTGGGTGATATCTGCTTCAGTCATCCTGATTTCGCTGGTATCCACTTCACCGGTTCTACCGGCGTATTCCAGCACATGTGGAAGACAATCGGTACAAACATTCACAAATACAAAACATATCCGCGTATCGTAGGTGAAACCGGTGGTAAAGACTTCGTGCTGGCACACAAATCAGCAGATGTTGATATCACAGCGATCGCGCTGGCACGTGGTGCTTTCGAATACCAGGGCCAGAAATGTTCTGCCGCTTCCCGCGCTTACCTGCCATCCAACATCGCAGAAGCCGTGAAAGCAAAACTGGTTGCTGAACTGAAAACCATGAAAATGGGTACTACAGAAGATTTCAGCAACTTTATCAATGCCGTAATCGACGAGCGCTCTTTCGATAAGATCGCTAACTACATCGAGAATGCAAAGAAAGATCCTAAGGCAAAGATCATTGCCGGTGGTAACTATAGTAAATCTGAAGGTTATTTCATCGAACCAACGGTGATCGAAGTAACGGATCCGCGCTATGTAACTATGTGCGAAGAGATCTTTGGCCCCGTGCTGACTATCTATGTATACGAAGCAGATAAATTCGAAGAGATCATGGAGATCGTTGATACAACTTCTCCATATGCACTCACCGGTTCCATCATTGCACAGGATCGTTATGCGGTTGATCTGGCTACTAAAAAGCTGGTGAATGCAGCTGGTAACTTCTACATCAACGATAAGCCAACCGGCGCAGTTGTTGGTCAGCAGCCATTTGGTGGTGCACGTGCTTCCGGTACCAATGATAAAGCTGGTTCTGCATTGAACCTCTACCGTTGGTTAAGTGCAAGAACGGTGAAAGAAACCCTGGTTCCGCCAACGGATTACAGGTATCCTTTCCTGAAGGAAGACAAATAATAATTAGGAATTAGGAATTGAATGCAGCGGAGATTTGTGTTGGTAGATAATTGAATAATTAATTTTTTATTCCTGGATAAAAGGAAGGGCGCTTCAGTATTGAAGCGCCCTTCCTTTGTTATTTGTGAACTAAGATCTGGATACACAATTAACGCTGATGCAAAAATTTCATATTAATTCTTAAATCTTACACCTGATTTCTTAAGTCGTCAATACGTAAACCGACCGGCATTTACGGCCCAATTCTTAATTCTTAATTCTATAGTGTCCGGTAAAAATATGGGATTAAGTCATAAAAAAAGGAGGCCGAGGCCTCCTTTTTCAGTAAGTTTAAGTTACCACACTAGAACTTACTTATGAGCAAAAGTAAATTTTTTTCCGGACAGCCGATTTTTAATCAACTACTTTCTTTTATACCAACCACGTTGATAGATAAAGTCTGTAGAGAGACAAACGCAGATTACTATTATAAGCATTTTAAGGCTTTTGACCATTTGGTAACAATGCTATTTAGTAGTTTTCATCAGTGTACTTCATTACGAGAGCTTCATACAGGATTGTTAGCCAACCAGCATCGGCTTCACCATTTGGGCATTAAACATACCCCGCGTCGAAGCACTATTTCCGATGCTAACAGGACGCGTCCGGTGGCGTTTTTTGAAAAGCTTTATCATCGTCTATATAACCATCATTATCAAGCGTTTTCCCCGGACAGCCGAAAGAGAAAATCGTTGGTTGACCGGTTATTCATAGTGGACTCGACGACGGTCAGCCTATTTTCTAATGTAATGAAGGGGGCAGGTGTAATTAGAATGGACGGCAGAAAGAAGGGAGGAATAAAGGCGCACGTATTGATGACGGCCAAAACAGAACTACCAAGCTTTACTATTCTGACGGAAGCTGCCAAAAATGATAGAATCATTATGCCACAGTTAGAGCTCTTGCCAGGTTCTATAATAGCCATGGATAGAGCTTATGTGAACTATAAACTCATGAAGGAATGGACTGAAAAAGAGATCACGTGGGTAACTCGTGTAACCAAGAGTATGAAAATAAAATTATTGACACGAAACAGATTAAAAATACTCAATAAAAGAAAAGGTATCCTAAAAGATTGGGTTATTCAACTAGGTAACCCTCTAACAGAGGAGAAAAGTCCTGTACAGACGGCGCGTGTAATCAGCATTTACGATAGAAATACAAAAAAGAAAATACATCTGTTAACAAACAATTTTACTTATACGCCGACAACGATCAGGAAATTGTATCAAAAGCGATGGGCAATCGAAATGCTTTTTAAAAGAATTAAGCAGAACTCTCAATTAAACAATTTTTTAGGTGAAAACAAAAATGCTATAAGTATACAGCTCTGGTGCACGCTAATAAAGGATTTACTGACAAAGATCGTAAAAGACAAGCTGACAGAGAAAGGGAGTAAAAAATGGTCTTTTAGTAACCTAACTGGCTTTCTAAGGTTACATCTTTACACTTATATCCACCTAATGAATTTTCTGGCAGAACCCGAGTATGCACTTTTACAGCATAATAAGGGGCCAGATCAGATAAACCTGCAATTGAAATTATTCTCCTTTTAAAAAAAGAGGGGGGCTTACTTTTATAATAGCAGTAAGCCCCTCCCATCTATATTGAGTTTGAAAGGAATAAAGGGGTAATCCCAATTTTAACCGGACACTATAGATTCTTAATTCCTAATTCCTAATTGCCTTCAGCGCCTCCAACGCTTCAGTCACATGTTTCGGCCCATCTGTCAGGTTATTGAACACATACGTGATCACACCCTGCTTATCTACGACATAGGTCACCCTGCCCGGGATAAACATGGTTTTCGGCACCCCGAACTGCTTCCGCACTTTATTGCCTTTGTCAGCCAGTAAGGTGAAGGGGAGCCGGTGATGTTCCGCAAAGCTTTTATGAGAAGCAACATCGTCTCCGCTGATACCGATTACCTTGGCGCCGAGACTGGTAAAATCTTCATAGGCGTCCCTGAAAGAGCAGGCTTCTTTGGTACAGCCGCTGGTTTCGTCTTTAGGATAGAAGTAAATGATCAGTGGCTGTTTGCCAAGAACGGTGTTAATATCAAAGGTCTGACCATTCTGGTCCTGCAGCTGGAAAGAGGGCACTTTATCGCCTGCTTTCAGCTGGCCCTGGGCTTTGCCGAAAAGAATCATAAATAGGATTATAAGTATGGATCTAGTTTTCATTTAAATACGTTAGGATAAATGTACGAAACAGAAAATACTGACGAAACTTTTGTTACCCGCTATTAATCATTATTTTTGGCCCTTTAAATCCGCAAACTTTGAAGACCATATTGAATGGTACGCAAGTGGCCATAACCGTAGACAGACTTTGTCACCAGTTGATTGAAAATCACCTGGATTTTTCCCAGAGTGTGCTGATAGGCTTGCAGCCGAGAGGGATCTATCTGTCAGATCGGATCTATCACACCCTGAAAAAATTATTACCCGGAGTACATATCAATTACGGGAAACTGGACATCACCTTTTACAGGGATGATTTCAATACCTCTTTGCATGTACCCAATGAGACAACGATCGATTTTTCGCTGGAAAATAAAAAAGTGATCCTGGTGGACGACGTATTATATACCGGTCGTACTACCCGTTCCGCACTGGATGCCATGCTCGATTTCGGACGTCCTTCCGTAGTGGAACTGCTGGTACTGATCGATCGTCGTTTTACCCGTCAGTTGCCCATTCAGGCAGACTATACAGGTCGTACAGTAGACGCTATCATTTCTGAAAAAGTGAAGGTACGCTGGTCTGAACGCGATGGTAAAGACGAGGTTATCCTCGAATAACCGATACAGGTGGATGCGTCAGATTGTCCGCATCCTGATTTTGATTTTGGGATTTGTAATCAGGTCATTTATATTTGCATCTTAAATGTCATTATCAGTAAATCATCTTCTCGGAATTCGCGGTCTGCAGCGCCAGGATATTGAACTTATTTTCCAAACAGCTGATCAGTTCAAAGAGGTTTTACAAAGACCGATCAAGAAAGTTCCTTCGCTCAGGGATACCACCATCGTTAATTTATTCTTCGAAAATTCAACCCGTACACGTATTTCATTTGAGCTCGCTGAAAAGAGGCTGGGCGCTGATGTGGTGAATTTCTCCGCATCCGGCTCTTCGGTTTCAAAAGGCGAAACACTGATTGATACGGTCAACAATATCCTGTCCATGAAAGTGGATATGGTTGTTATGAGACACTCCGCCAGCGGTGCGCCTCACTTCCTCTCCAGGCATATTGATGTACCTATCGTGAACGCGGGGGATGGTATCAACGAGCATCCTACACAGGCTTTGCTCGATGCTTTCTCTATCAGGGAACGCTTGGGTAGTGTGGCAGGAAAGAAGATCGCTATCTGCGGCGACATCATGCACTCCAGGGTAGCGCTTTCTAATATTTACTGCCTCAAACAGTTAGGGGCAGAAGTAACAGTCGTTGGTCCGCCAACCCTGATACCAAAACATATGGAAGCAGCGCTCGGTGTGAACGTCAGCTACGATATCCGCGAGACACTGCAATGGTGCGATGTGGCAAACGTACTACGCATTCAGCTGGAAAGACAGAATACGCCGCTGTTCTCCTCCCTCCGGGAATATTCCCTGGCTTACGGGGTGAACAGGAAGCTGCTGGATAGCCTGCAGAAGGAAATCGTCGTAATGCACCCTGGCCCGATCAATCGTGGTGTGGAACTTGACTCAGATGTGGCTGACTCCGGTCATTCCATCATCCTGAACCAGGTAGAAAACGGGGTGGCCGTACGTATGGCAGTACTGTATCTGCTGTCAGGTAAAAAGCCGGGAAAAGTAGTAGAGTAATTACACAACTAAAAAATAAGCAGGGTGGAAGGCTTCGGGCTTTTCACCCTTTTTTATGCCCTGGAAACAGAGACTGACTTAGAAGTTAGCATTCAGCCCCAGTGTAAAGGAGCGGAAGAAAGGATACTGATAACCCATATTGGTCGCCTGCTCCGGATCGAAATACCGGATACGCAGCCGGTTCACCTCCCATAAATCCTGTCCGGAGAAATAAAGACGCAAACTATTGATCAGCGGATGGCTTCCGTTGAAATGGAAAGTATAGCCCACCTGTAGATTTTTCAGGCGGATATAAGCCGCATTCATCACCCAGAAGGAGCTTGGGGTCAGATTCTGGTTATCGCCCGCATACAGCCTTGGAAAGTCTGCATTTTGATTGGCAGGCGTCCAGTGGTCGGCATGGATCAGCCAGGGTTGTTGCCAGCCATCCACAAAAGGCATGGCATATTTACCGGGTACCAGCATTTTCCTGGCGCCGATACCCTGAAAGAAGATAGAGAAATCAAATCCTTTAGAAGAGAAGCCTGCGTCAAAGCCAAAGGAGTAGCGCGGCTGGGAACTGCCCAGGTATACCAGGTCGCCATGGTCATCTTTTGTGTGACTGCCTCCACTGATATTTCCGTCTTTGTTAATGTCCACATACCTGATATCGCCGGGAGCGGTCACATTACCCTGATAGGCATGACCGGCCACGTCCAGGTTGTTCTGGAAATATCCCGCTGCCTGGTAGCCGATGATAGCATTGTAAGGTAATCCTGTCAGTCCGCGGTTATTACCACTCAGCCATGCGGTAGGACCATTGGCGCGTAAGATTTTATTCTGGTCGTCAAAGACGTTTGCATTGATCCAGTAACTGAACGGTCCCCGGTTATCTCTCCAGCCAAGGTTCAATTCCCATCCCCAGGAACGCAGTACCGCATTAAAGAAACGCGGCGCCAGCCAGTTCACTTCCGGAAAGGTCTGCTCGGCAATCTGCATACGTCCGTTGTGTTTCACAAAGTAGTCTGCATTGATATTCAGTCTGCCTTTAAAAAGCGTCAGATCCAGTCCGGCATTGGTGGTAGAAATCGTCTCCCAATTATTATTGCCGGGTATGTAGCGGTCATTGGGTTCAAAAGACATCAGCGGATATGCTGCAGGACGTAGTAACTGATCGCGGTAATTGAAGTCATTCAGTCCGCTGCGCCAGTTAAAGTTGCCCAGCATGCCCCAGGAGGCACGCAGTTTGAATTCATCAAAAAACGGAAAGGCGCTTGCAAACCATTTTTCATTGTTCAGTCGCCAGCCGGCAGAGAAGGAAGGAAACAGGTGTTCCCGCTGCATCTCCCGCTGCTGTGTGCTATTGTAGCTAAGCTGTGAAGCAACAAGATTTGCTTCCAGTAAATAGCGGTCTTTGAAATTATAATTGATACGTGTAAACACAGATGCCAGTGAACCGGCGCCTTTGAAATGTAGCTGTGTTGTCAGCTCCGGATCATTAAAGGAAAGCTGCGATAGTTCGTTTTCACTTAAACGTTCACCTGTTCTTACACGTTGATGCTGATAATGACTTTCATAGGCATATCCACCGAGAATGTGTACGGTATTGGCTTTGCCGGCAGAGAGGTCATAGTCGGCCAGTAACTGCAGACTGTGTTGCACTTCCATCAGGTAACCTCTCTTCAATGTATTCGGATTGTTTACGCTGTTCAGGTATCCGTCACCGTTATAGAAGTCGACAGTACGTTTTCCGAGTCCGTCGTGCGTGGTTGTCAGCTGCGGACTATACACTGCTTTCAGCGTAAGTCCTTTATATAAATTCTCTGCTTTCAGTGTGAAAACGGCATCTGCGTAGGTACTTTGTTCATCCCGTTTACCGGCATCCTTTAACAGTGCATAGCCATTGAAGCCTGCTGTATAATGATTAGTGCCAGGCACGTATACCGGTACGTTGGCAGGCGACTGATACAGGTAATTCAGCAGACCGTAATTACCATCTACACGCCATCCGGGAGATAGGGTATTGCTTTGTGCGTATTGAAGACTTGTTTCCAGGCTCAGTACATCACTGAAGCGGTTGTTGAGATTCGCCTGTAGGTTAGTACGGGAAGTCTTATCAGAGCCGGTATTGAATAAGCCCTGACGGGAGAATTGGCCGAAGGAGAACAGATACTGGTGATCCGCATTCCCTCCTCTGGCGCTGATATTATAAGTGGCAGTGGTACTATTATTACGGGTGACGCTGTTCAGCGGATTGAAGTCGTCAAAGTAGTTGAAGTTCTGTGTGCCGTCGAATCTTGGCAGAAAGTTGACATTCGGATTCTTCAGCAGACTGATATCTTCATCCGTCCATACAGGAGGGAGGCCGGCATTGGCAGCTGCTTCGTTGGCAAGGGGAGCTGCCTGCCAGGAGTGCATCCGTTCAGGCAGGGAGATCGGTCTTTCGAAACCAAACAGGCTGCTGTATTCAACCGCAATTTTACCAGATTTACCTCTTTTGGTGGTAACGAGTACGACGCCACCCGCTGCTAGCGGACCATAAATAGAAGCTGCTGCCGCGTCTTTGAGGACGGAGATTGATTCAATATCGTTGGGATTGAGCAGGGTGATGGACCCGGGCGCACCGTCTATCAGTACGAGCGGTTCACTGTAGTTGCCCGAGGAAAGACCACGGATCTGCAGGTTAAAACCTTCTTTACCGGGTTGACCGTTATTACGCGTTACCAGCAGACCAGGGGCAGTACCCTGTAAAGCAGCCATGACGTTGGTCACGGGACGACTTTTCAGGCGGCGGCCTTCTACTTTTGTGATAGCGCCGGTGATATTGGCTTTTGTATGCAGACCATAACCGATGATCACAAGATCATTGAGGGTTTTGGTATCGCTTTGCAGGATGATCTCCAGTGTTTTGCGATCCCGGAGAGTGATCTCCCTGGTTTCATAACCAATGAGGGAGAACTGGAGGACTGCCTGTCCGTTGGCTACAGGCATACGAAAGCGGCCGTTTTCATTGGTACTGGCGCCGTTATGCGTATCTCTTTCACGGATAGACACACCTGCTAATGGGCGTTCGCCGTCAGTGATCAGGCCTGTAATGACATATTTTTCCGGTTCGGGACTGGTGGGGCGGTGTGTGATACCGGTGGCTAGGGGTACCTCGGTGTCCGGATAGACGATAATCTGTTTATTACGGATCTCAAAAACGTAGTTCGTGCCGGCGAATATGCGGCGTAATACGCTTGTAAGTGGCTGCTGTTGTACCTGTAAGGATACGGATCGGGCATTATCAAGTACGGTGGAGGAGACTGCGAAGGTCAGTCCGGTTTGTTTTTCTATGAGTCGGATAACTTGCCGGAGACTGGCTCTGCTTACTTTTAGTGTAACCTTGATGGAATCACCATCCTGGAAGTCGCTTAGTTGAAGAGTAGGAGGGTGGGCACGGGATAAATAGGAAAATGAGACCCCCGCGCATACTAAAAAAAGTAGTATACACCAGCGTCTATAGTAAGTCGCCTTACGGAATGCCTGTATCTTAAACTGCATTTTCCTCCGGACGACTAATAAATTTCTACAAGGCTATCTTTTTGTACGGCCTTTACCTGTAATGTTTTGGATAGAATGTCCAGAACCTCTGACAGAGATTCTTTATGGAAAGTAGCCAGCAGTTTTTTGTCTGCCAGTCCTTCAGCAACAACAATCTTTACTTTATAGTAATCTTCCAGTACGTCAGCCACTTCTGAAAGCGGAGCATCCACAAAGGTGAGCTGGCCTGTTTTCCAGGCGATTGGATTATTGTTCCGGTGATGACGGGTGCTGATAGTCGTACCTGCCAGCAGCATTTCTGCTTCTTCGCCGGGAGTGAGGACTACAGACTTTTTACCATTTTTATATACGGCTTTTACTTTTCCGCTCTGTACGAAGACTTTTACACCTTGTTTGGTTTCTTTTACATCAAAAGAGGTACCCAATACTTCGATGTCAACGTTTTTCAGGTGGACGGAGAAGGGTTTTTCCGGCATGTGCTTTACATCTACGAATACTTCACCCTGTTGTACAAATACGTCCCTGCTGTTTTTCTGGAAATTGCGGGGGTATTTCACGCTGGTGTGGGCATTCAGGTATAAACGGGTGCCGTCGGGCAGTAAAAGACTGTCTGTATTCTGAGCGGTTTGTTGCGCTATATATAAAGGTTGGCGGTAGATGATGACTGCCGCTGCTATCACGATAGCTGCTGCTGCGGCTGCCCACCAGGTACGGGTAGACAGGGCTCTGACCTTTCCTTTGGCAGGGGCCTGTACTGTCTGTACCGGTTGTACAGGAGGCAGGGTTGCTGTTACGGCAGGGATAGTGGTAGCTGTGAGCTGTGCGTCGATTAACTGCCATTGATGTGCGACATCGTAGGAAGCAGCCGTGGGCAATACGTCTCCTTGCCACAAAGCTTTCGTTTCCAGGAAGATATCCAGATTGGCAGCATCCAGCTGCAACCATTCATCCAGTGAACGTTTGTGCTCCTCATTCCCTGGTTCCTCCAGGTAGCGGATAACGACATCGATATCAGGTTGCTGTTTCATCTCTTAACATTAATACAATCAAAAATACCCTTACCATTAGTCTTTTTTAAAAAAACCTTTTGAGGGCGATAATCTGTTCCTGTCACCTTTGTTAAATAATAATATATATAGATAGTAAACAGATAATATAAGGTAATGTTCCCGCTTACTGCTGGTTTAACAAACCGAGTCTGATTTTTTTCAGCGCGGTGGTCAGGTGTGTATAGACCGTGTTGATGGAAATATTCAGTTGCTGGGAAATTTCGGTAGGAGACAAACCCTTGAACCGGCTCATTTCAAATACCCGGCGGCATTGATCTGGTAATTTCTCAAGGATAGATAAATATTGGGCTTCCAATTCCTTATGCTCCAGCAGCAAGTGTTCGACTGTAGATTCCGTGGAAGTGAATTGCTGCTCTTTCGCATACTGTTGCTGTCTTTGCGCCTTTTTAATCCGGTTAAGGCAGGTATTGACTGTGGCCCTGGCCAGATAATGTTGCACGGGGGCGCGTTCATCCAGGTTGTCAGCTGTGCGCCATAGATTCAGGAACACATCCTGCACAACATCCTGTGCTTCGTCCTGGTCACGCAGGTATCGCAGGGCGATACTATACATGGAGGGTGAAAACTGATTGAATATGACTTCAAAAACCTGTTTATCCCTGTTCCGGACCCCATTAACTATATCTGTATTGTTGAGCGGCAGCATCCTGTAACTTATCTTTTCTAATCTTTTTTGTATTTGCTATTTGCAACGGACTAAAGTCGGCTATCAAAAACAGAACAAGGCAAAATTAGTTTATTATATCAATTAATTAGCTAATTGACGGACCAACGGCGTTCAGAACCAGAGAATTCAGAAAGTTTAAAAATGAAATCCGCTACAGTAGGCGCTTTCCGCCGAAAAGGCCGAAATGCTAAAAAAAAGACAACTTTTTTTTCGAAATGACTAATGGTAAGGTTCAAACTGGTTGTATTGTATATGTAGACAGTGAACAAAGCGGCACTTTGCAGGCGCCTGCTAAACAAGTGCGGTTTAAAAAGTTTTTTATAACCATTTCGATATTGTAAAAAACCTAAAACCAATTTGTATGAAAACGACAAAGTTTGGCCTATCGGCACTTGTCGCCATGGTAATTGGAGCAATGGCCTTCAATTCCTTTGACGGGGGAACCATCAGTGGCAAAGTGACGCCGGTAGACGGAGCAACGGAAGTCTGGGCCATTTCAGGCATGGATACGTTGAAAGCTCCAGTCACCGACGGCGCTTTTTCAGTACAGTCTGCTAAGGCAGGCTCCTATACCGTGATTATCGACGCTAAAGATCCTTATAAAGACGCCACCCTGAAAGACGTGAAAGTCGAAGACGGCAAAGTAACAGACCTGGGTGAAATAAAGCTGGATTAACACCGCTTTAGCGTTTAAACTTACAACTCCTAAGCATGATAGGAAAGTTGAGACCTGTAACAACCGGCCGGCTCTTCTGGGCCGGTTTATTTTTTTTCTAAAAGTCTCAATCAGGAGTTAGCAGCAACTGAAGAACAACCAGTAATTCGTCCAGTTGCTATTCATTATCCCCAATGCTGGTCTATTGTCTTTATCTGCTCTGGTCACATGCTGTGCTAGGTGAATGACTAAATCACAATTAAAATATTGATTAGTAGTTAGTAATCATGGTTACAGATGGTTGATGCATGATAAATGACAACCCTTTTCGTAACAGCTAATGACAGGAATGGTCCCATTGCCCTGCAGCTTATTAATCCACCGTTGTAACTTCGGTGCTCTTTTATCTGATAGTCTGTTCCTCTCTAATTATAAGCCCCCAATTGCGGCAGCTTATTGCTCCCCGTCTGATCACATTCATAAAATCCCGATTCTTAATTGTCAATTCCTAATTCCCCAAGTCCTATCTTTACGCTCTCCAGACTCTAATACGACATGCGTACAGTTATTCTTCTACTGATTTCCAATACATTCATGACCTTCGCCTGGTATGGCCACCTGAAATTCGAAAACGTTCCGCTCTGGAAAGTGATCCTCGTCAGCTGGGGCATTGCCTTCTTCGAATACTGCTTCATGGTACCCGCTAACCGCTTTGGTGCACAGGAAGGTTTTACCGGGTTCCAGCTGAAAACCATCCAGGAAGTAATTACCCTTACAGTGTTCAGCCTTTTCGCCGTCTTTATCCTGAAAGAACCGCTACGGTGGAACTATCTCGTCTCATTTCTCTTCATCCTCGGCGCCGTCTACTTCATGTTTAAGAAGTGATCTTTTTTCCTTTTATCACATTTTCTTTTACGCCTATATTTAATCGCTATTTTTGGCCACTGTTTAATAAGCAAAAGAAATGGTAAAAGGATTCTGTTTAACACTGATTTCAGGACTGGTCGCCGTTACCGCATGGGCTCAACGCTCTCCGCTGATCAATGCGGCAGATATAAAACTGCAACTCAAAAAATTAGATACGCTGGGTAGCGTATTATATATCGCCGCTCATCCTGACGATGAGAATACCCGCCTGTTGGGATACCTGGCGAAAGACAAGTTATATCGTACCGGCTATCTCTCTCTCACCAGGGGAGATGGTGGTCAGAACCTCGTAGGGGACGAACAAGGCGAATTACTGGGACTGATCCGTACCCAGGAATTGCTCGCTGCCCGCCGTATTGATGGCGCAGAACAGTTCTTCACCCGCGCACTGGATTTTGGCTTCTCCAAGAATCCGGCAGAGACATTCACCATCTGGGATAAAGAAAAGATCCTGGGGGATGTAGTCTGGATGATCCGTAAATTCCAGCCGGACGTTATTGTATGCCGTTTCCCGCCGGACAGTCGTGCGGGTCATGGTCATCATACCGCATCTGCTATGCTGGCTGAAGAAGCTTTCGAAGCAGCGGCAGATCCAAAACGTTATCCTGAGCAGCTGAAACAGCTGAAGCCATGGAAAGCACATCGTATTATGTGGAATAGCTTCAACTGGGGTGGTGCGATCGATAATTCCGCCGGACTGCTATACGAACTGAACGTGGGTACCTTCAATTACCTGCTGGGTCGTGGTTATGGTGAGATTGCCGCTGAAAGCCGCTCACAGCATAAGAGCCAGGGTTTTGGTGTTGCTGCAACAAGAGGTAGCTCCTACGAATATTTCGCTCCTGTAAAAGGAGATAAACCTGTGTATAGTCTGCTGGATGGGGTGAATACCACCTGGACCCGTATCGCTGGTGGTAAGCCGATCGGGGAGATGGTTGACAAGGCGCAGGCCAACTTCAATATAGAAGATCCTGCTGCTTCCGTACCAGCCCTGCTGGAAATCCGTAAAGCCATACAGGCCCTGCCGGAAGGTTACTGGCGTACGCAGAAACTGAAAGAGACAGAAGACCTGCTGCTGGCTTGTGCCGGTCTCTGGATGGAAGCCTACAGCAATGCGCAGGTAGTCGTACCTGGACAGCCGATGCAGGGTAGCGTACAGTTGCTGTGCAACAGTAATGCTAATGTTATGGTTGATCAGATCACTTTCGGTGGAAAGGATACCGTATTTAATAAACTGCCACTGGAGTTTAACCGTCTGCGTACTATCAATGAATCTATGACCCTGCCAGCCGGACTGGCGGAGTCACAGCCTTACTGGTTACAGGATCCACATCCGATTGGCATCTATACGATCAAAGATCCGATGATGGTGGGTTATCCGGAGAACAAACCCGCGCTGGAAGCCGTGATCAAACTGCGTATCAATGGAGAGCAGCTGACCGTTACCAGACCGGTACAATACAAATTTACCGATCCTGTTAAGGGGGAATTATATGAGCCATTGGTGGTTGCGCCACCGGTAGTGGCTACACTGAACAACAGCGTATTCATTTTCACCCAGACCCAGTCTCAGCCTGTACAGGTAAAACTGCGTGCGATGGGACTGCCCAATAAAGGCACAATACGGCTGCAGTTGCCTGCCGGCTTTACCAGCCAGGAAGCAGAGCAGTCCTATGAACTGTCTTCCAAAGGAGACGAAACAGCGGTAACTTTCCATATCGCACCGCAGAAAGTGGCCGGTATCAATCGTACCGATACCCTGCGCGTAGAGATCCGTAGTGAAGGAAAAGTATATACACAAAGCATCCGCACGATTGCATACGATCACATCCCTGACATCAATATCTTCCCTGAAGCAATTGCAAGACTGGTAACAGTCGACCTGCAACGTAACGGCCGTAAACTGGGATATATTTCCGGTGCAGGCGATATGGTGGCTGCTTCTCTCAGACAGGTAGGCTACGAAGTAACGATCCTGGATGAAAAGGAAATCATGAACGGCGATCTGCAACAATATGATGCGATCATTGCCGGTGTAAGGGTATATAATATTAATCCACGTATCAAATACTGGCAGCCCCGCCTGATGGAATATGTTAAGAACGGCGGTACCTACCTGGTACAGTATAATGTCAGTTCTCCACTGGTGACCACTGATATCGGACCTTATCCGTTTACGCTTACCCGTGACCGTGTAACCGATGAAAATGCAGCTGTCGGCATCCTGCAACCACAGAATGAAGTCATGCATTATCCCAATAAGATAACAGACCGTGACTTTGACGGATGGATACAGGAAAGAGGTCTTTACTTTACGCAGATGGCGGATGCTTCTTACCAGAAGCTCTTCGCGATGCATGATAAAGGAGAAGAAGACCTGCAGGGTTCTACCCTGGTAGCGAATTACGGTAAAGGCAGATATGTGTACACATCATTGGCCTTCTTCCGTGAACTGCCAGCTGGTGTACCAGGCGCCTATCGCTTATTTGTGAATCTTATTTCAAAGAAGAAATAAAACTGTCCAATGAGCAAAAAACGGGAAAACGGATCAAGGCTCACTATTACGGCGATATTATGTATTGTCGTAGGACTGGTCATCGGATTTGAGATCAAAAGAGTACATATCGGACTTCTGATTGGTCTTGCATTAGGACTGCTCAGCGGAAACATGCTAAAAAAAAGGAATTAGGAATTAGGAATTAGGAATTAGGAATTAGGAATTAGTTCGTTAAGACTTTTTCTACATCCATGGCCTTTAAGAATTTGAAGTCTATAGCAAATGAGTAATATGGGTAATAACCTGATACTAACCAATTCTTAATTCCTAATTCCTAATTCCTAATTTTTCATCAAACATTCACTTATGAAAGAGGATCGCCCACCGTTACTGCCTTCCTGGCCCCTCTGGTATGCCCTGGTCATTGTATGGCTGGCGCTGCTGATTGGAGGTTTTTATTTTTTTACTAAAGTATTTTCATGAGCGTAGCAGATTGGATTGTACTGGTCGTCACACTGGTTGGAATTGTTTTATATGGCATCTGGAAAAGTCGCGGACAACGCGACATGCAGGGATATTTTCTCGACAACCAGTCTATGCCCTGGTACATTGTATTATTATCTATTATCGGTACACAGGCAAGTGCTGTGACCTTCCTTTCTGCGCCCGGTCAGGCTTATACTGACGGAATGCGTTTCGTGCAATATTACTTTGGTTTGCCTTTGGCCATGGTGGTGCTGTGTATCACCTTTGTACCCATCTTTCATAAGCTGAAAGTATTCACGGCTTACGAATATCTCGAACAGCGTTTTGATCTGAAAACCCGTACGCTCACCTCCGCATTATTCCTGGTGCAGCGTGCGCTTTCTACAGGGATCAGTATCTATGCGCCTTCTATTATATTATCCTCTCTCCTGGGCTGGAATATTTATCTGACAAATATTATCATGGGCGGACTGCTGATCATTTACACTGTTTCCGGAGGAACCAGGGCGGTGAGTTATACGCAGACGTTCCAGCTGGTGATCATATTCGCAGCGATGTTCCTGGCAGGGTGGATGGTTGTGCACCTATTGCCGGCTGATATTGGCTTTAAAGAAGCCTTACAGGTATCCGGGAAGATGGATAAACTGAATGTGATCGTAACAGATTTTGACTGGAAAGACCGGTATAATATCTGGAGCGGATTGATCGGCGGTTTCTTCCTGGCCTTGTCTTATTTCGGAACAGACCAGTCACAGGTAGGGCGTTATCTCACCGCACGGTCTGTGACAGAAAGTCGTCTGGGCCTGTTAATGAATGGCCTGGTAAAAGTGCCTATGCAGTTCCTGATACTGCTGATTGGAGCGATGGTGTTTGTGTTTTACCTGTATTTCAGGGCGCCGGTGTTCTTTAACCAGGCACAGATAAAGAAGGTATATAACTCGGAAGAAGGTGTTGCTTTCAAGGCGGTGGAGGATAAATATAAACAACTTGCGACGATCAAGGAGCAGCAGGTAAGAGAAATGGCAGCTGCCATCAAAACCGGTGATGAACAGGTGATTGCAGCGAAGAAAGCGGCTTTGAAAGAGACCGATGTACGCTCAACGGCCACCCGTGAGGAAGCGATTGCTTTGATTAAAAAGGCAGATCCGGCGGCGGATACGAATGATACGAACTATATTTTCCTGCATTTTGTGGTGAACAATCTGCCTAAAGGACTGGTAGGATTGCTGATTGCTATTATTTTCCTGGCAGCATGGGGCAGTATTGCGGCGGCATTGAACTCGCTGGCTTCTACTACCGTGATAGATATTTATCAGCGGATGTTTAAGAAAGAGGAGACGGATGCACATTATTTGTCCGTGTCCCGATGGTGGACGGTATTCTGGGGGCTTTTCTGTATTGTGGTGGCACAGTTTGCGAGTCAGCTGGGTAGTTTGATAGAGGCGGTGAATATCCTGGGCTCATTGTTCTATGGTGTGATCCTCGGTATTTTCCTGGTGGCATTTTACTGTAAGCGGATTGGCGGTAGCGCTACATTCTGGGCGGCGATTGTTTCAGAGATAGGAGTGATTGTGGTCTATCTGCTGAATATAGTGTCTTTCCTCTGGTTAAATGCGATCGGCTGTTTCCTGGTGATTATTATCGCGGCCTTGTTCCAGTTGATAGCGGGGAAGAGGGAAGAATTAGGAATTAGGAATTAGGAATTTGTCCTTTAATAATGTTTTTCGCCGTATTCAAGCCGGAACAAGTTGAAGACAATAGCAAACGAGCACTACTGGTAATGACTTGACGCTAACCAATTCCTAATTCCTAATTCGTAATTCCTAATTCTTTATAAGTTATTGTATAAATGAAAAAGCCTGGCATTTGCCAGGCTTTTTCATTTATACAATAACTTATAAAGAAGCGATAATCTTCTGATTGATCACTACATAGTCATCATTTTTTGCAGTTTTTGCCAGTTCGATGGCTTTCTCTGCAGTAGCTTTAGCCGCTTTTTTATCACCGGATTTAGCCTGGATACGTGCTTTCAGTGTAGCGATCCAGAAGGCAGTCGGATTTTCTTTTACTGCTTCTTCCACCCATACCAGTGCCTGTTTCAGGTCACGGTTGGTTTCATAATAGTAAGAAGCTGCCTGGAAGTAAGGTTTTTTATCACCTTTCATCGCTGCGTCCAGTTGTGCAACTACTTTGCTGTCAACTTCAGCTGTCAGCGGAACAGATACCATGGTCTTTTCCCAGATCAGCAGGAGGTTTGCAGAAGATGATTCAATATCATCAAAAGTGATCATGAAGTTTTCTACAGCGTAAGGCAGTGAAGTTGGTTTCACTTTCACGCGTACCACGTCATTCTCTGGTTTGTAAGCAGCAGGGCTGGTTACATCGAGGCTTTTTGTCAGGATTACTGTCCACTCAGATTTACCTGGGATGGTCAGCAGACCGTATTTACCTGCTTTCACTTCGGTACCGCCAAATTTTACGTCATCGCCGAAGGTGATAACAGTTGCGCCGTTTGCACCGGTTCTCCATACTTTGTCGAAAGGAACGAGGTCACCCATTACTTTTCTGCCTTTGATAGCAGGACGTGAGTAGTTTACTTCAACGAAAGACAATGCGAAATCCTGGTGGATAGTCTGTCCAGGGCTCGGAGCTGGCATTTTAACGCCCTGAGCGAAAGATAACTGAGCACACAGCAGCAGGGAGCAACCAGCTGACAGGTAACGGAATAAAGGTTTCATATGTGTTTGTTTGGTGGTTTAGTGAGGTGCAAAGATGAAGCATCTTTACCAGACCATCAACCCACTTATCATTCAATTATTCCGTTTCTGAAAGCGTGCATGACCAGGCCGACGATATTTTTAGCGCCTGTTTTTTCCAGGAGTTTCTGCCGGAGGCCTTCTACAGTACGCGGGCTCAGGAATATTTCTTTAGATATTTCCTGGGTGGTGTGTTCATTACAGATAAGGCGCAGTACTTCGAGCTCACGGTCGGTGAGCTGCACTTCATTTCTGAAAGTGGGCTTGAAGTGCTGTTTGTTTTTGTGCATGACTTTTTTGAGCAGGGCCAGGTTCACATTTTCATTGAAGTAGAACCCTTTTTCGTAGGTCGTGCAGATGGCTTCGTATATCTCATTAGGTTCTGCATTTTTCAGCAGATAGGCGTTAGCGCCGTTTTCAATGAGGTGTACAATGAAGTTATCGTCTTCGTACATGGTTAGTACGATTACTTTAACATTGGCGTATTTTTCACGCACTTTTTTGGTGGCTTCAATGCCGTCCATATTGGGCATTTTCAGGTCCATCAGGATAACATCAGGCTGTTGCTCTTCCATTATCTCCAGCAGGTGGGCCCCATCTTCAGCTTCAAACACCACAGTTATATTCTCGTAGGGGGTGAGGGTATTAATAACACCGCTGCGGAAGATCTTATGATCATCGGCAATAGCCACCTTAATGTTGTTCACCATAGGGGGAGGCTGTTTAAGTATTTTGATAGAATTGTCCCTTTGCCTGATACAGGATAGTGTGACGGACGACTGTGGAATTAGTTCCCCGGTCATCAATTATCGACTGCTCAGCAGGACAAAGCTAGAAAAATTCGTCTTATTCCTCAGCGCTTTGATAATTTTCCACTCTTATTTCAGCGTTAGTGCCACTATCTATGCCGGGAAAGTAGTTGATTGTGCCGCCAATAACGTTGAGGCGGCTTTCAATATTCTTGAGCCCCAGGCTGCCGGTTTTCTGACGGGAATTATCCAGTGAGCGGAGCAAAAGGCCGTTGCCATTGTCCACTACGTTGATTACCAGAGCGTTTGTGCTACATCGATAGGTTATTTCTATATGGGTAGCCTGGGCATGTTTCAGAATGTTGTTGATGAGTTCCTGTACAACGCGATAGATATTTAAAGCTTTTTCAATGTCGACGTGGAGCGGGCTTCCTTCGTCCTTGAAAGCTATCCTGACCTGTTTATTTTTATTCATCAGGTTACAGAATGAGTCAAGGGCTTTGGAAAGGCCCAGATTTTCAAGAGCCTGGGGATGAAGGCTTTGAGAGATGAAGCGGAGATGCTGAATGATCGTATCAGTAAAGTCTTTGGTTTCCTTTAACTGCTCCGTTTCTCCATTTCCGGTTTTCAATAATGGTTGCAGCTGGTTTAGATTGAGTTTAAGTACGGACAACTGCGCCCCCACTTCATCATGCAGATCTTCTGCTATGCGTTTCCGTTCCTGTTCCTGACCTTGTAGAATAGCCATTAACCTCTCTTTTTGTAATTGGAGGTCTTTATCACGGATGACCAGCTTGTGCTGAATTACCTGTTTCTGCTGAAAGATTACGAGTACGATCACCAGGATACTAAGTAGCAACATCACTGCGGTCCCGATAATAAGCAGGTCTGAAAAGATCATGAACGGACTTTTTTAACTTTTGTGAAACCAATATACAAAAGTACCAGCTGAATTATTCCGGCAACAAAAGTTACGGCCAAAGTCATTCTTGTGGAACCTTTCACACCCTGGTATCCAAAATTCATTAAGCTATAAGCAAGGGAAAAGAGAAAATAACCACAGTGATAAACGAAAATTCCTGAATTATACCAGAAGTCGGGCAATGAGTTAATAAAAACGGATTGTTTGACCAGATCATCGTCTCTCAGCAGCTGATAAAAGAAAATTGCGCAATAGACCATCAGGATAAAAGTCTCCAGTGATGTCGCATATGAGTTGAAGACATTGGGGCCCTCAAGTTTCACATAATCCAGTATGACAAAGGCAAGAACAGGGAAGATCATTCCCAGAACGATCCCCCGCACGATTTTGTATTTGATGACTGCGTGAAAATAAAGAGATAGGATGACGAACGCCAGAAAATACATGGTGTGGTAAAACCATAGATTATTCCCCCATATCTGCGCGATTACTTTTGTGCCGACTGCAAAAACGATACTTGATACCAGGAAATAAAATATCCACTTACTACTTTTATCAAGCCTGCCGAAGTGAATAATAAAGGGGATCAAAAGCAAGCATTCGATCCCCCCCATAATGTAAAACAAAATCAGATGAATAGACACTTAGTATGGGTTTAATTGATGAACCTCTCACGGACAATCAGCAGGGCAAGGCAGACCGTTATCCAGTGCACCACCATCATCATCATCGCTCGCTTTTTTCGCTGACGTTGCCATGAATGAATTTACCTCTGATGTGTTTTGTTTTTTCTTGTACAGGATGTTTTTTCCTGCTTTATCTACTGCGTAGATGACCATTTTTTTGTCGTCTTTTCCATCCTGGTCGCTATCATCACCGTAATAAATACGTAAACCGGCGATATCTTCCTGACAGCTAAGTAATTCGAGCAATTTCTCCTTACCGAAGAAGTAAGCCTGGATAAATTCATTACCATGCTTCTTGTGTTTCTTTTTGAAGTAATTGTCCCTTAATCTGTCGGCTTCCTTTCTGGAAATGAAGTCGCCCGTGTCTGGGGGGAAGTGTTTAGGAATGTCCATGGTTGTGCTGTGGTTTTAAGTTGATGGTAAAATTATTACAAATAATCACTTGGCAAAGCGAATACGTATATAACATCTTTGTACCATGTAGTGTTGTAAAGATGTATAATTATATTGATGATCAATTATTTAATAGAAAAATTGCCCGTTTTAGTACGCCTGAGCCCGCGTAATTACCGATAAAAAATGCGTAGAACTACGCATTCTGATAAAACAGTAGGATAACGCTTGTCTTACTATTAGAACTTCATAATCTTTGCAGGGTGAGTTATGGTTAAGTTCTTTGACTCATACGAGCAATAGCAATGGGCCTTTCTACCCATGTTTGTTCCTCCTTGTTTAGACATGCAGAGAAAAAAGCGGCTATACCATATCGGCCAGAATGAGGTTAAGTATGTTAACCCCTTCTTTTAATTTTTAAAGCTTTGAGCTATGTGTTATCTGTTAATCGGAAACATTTCTGCATTGATCTCTGATGATTGTACAGAGCCTCTGGTAAATGCGCAATTACGTGTATACTTACCGGATGGCCGTTACCCCACGAAAAACCGCCCCAAAACGGATATTTTAAGTGGGCCCGGTCAGCTTACAAAAGCAATGGTTGAAGCAAAGCGTGATCGCTTACTGGCAGAGACAGGACTGGATGAAAGAGGAAATTTTAAGCTGACCTGGGAACAACTACATCTTTTTACGGAACCACTTGAACTGGACATCTGTTTGCAGCATATGCCGGAACAGGCAGATATCAGGGGAGTCGAAACCCATTATCACCTGGGTACGGTAGTACCAAACTGGGCCCGTTCAGGACAGCGATACGTCGCTGCTTATGCCTATATTATCCCAGTGGAATGCTGGAGCCAGATTAGGGCCAATTATGGTACCTGGATTATCGCGGGAACAGTAAAGCGATTGAAATCCAGAGAGGGACAAGCACAACTTAGAATTGAAGCGTACAATGCCGGAAACCATCGCCTGCTGGGCTGTGCGCGTACCGATGAAAATGGTCGGTATCAGCTCCGGTTCAGCAAAAGGGAACTAACCAGCAGGTTAATACTGGTCGGCGAGCCCCGCCAGGAAAAGGGGCCGGATATTTATTTTAAGGTCTACCGCGACAAGCAATTGATTTGGGAAGAAGACGCCCAGACAGGCATGATGCCAGGAAGAAAATCAGTGCCACCCTGCTGTACGATTAATATCAACATCAGGGACACCATACGCAGAAAAGCATCAGGCTATGTACCCGGTTGGTTAAACAACTGGGCGGTGACGAGACGGAAGTCGTCACTGGTCAATCATTAAGGTGTTAGAGTACTATTTAACCTATATTTTGTACTACAAGCCCCAGTCTTCGTTTGGTAACCCACACATACACATTCATTACATTATACAGCTACTCAGGACCTGAGTAGCTGTTTTTTTATGCCCGAATCGTTTTGATAGGATATTATATGCTGGCAGGGCTTTGCAGCTTATCAGCCAAAAAAAGGAAACGCCGGGGATCTTCTCCCCGGCGCTTCCTTTTTTATACCTTAATTATGACGTGCTTAGAAATTAGTATTTACAATCAGGGATGCCCTGTCCGCATTTACAAAATCCATCGGGATAATACCATATCTGCCATGTGTATTGGTAGTGAAATAGGTATTGATCTTTGGATTGATCGCGTTGGATACAGTCGTGATGCTTGGAATACTAAAGATCAGTGATTTGTAACCGCTGGTAAAGTTGATGTACAGGGTGTTGTTGCTCTGTGTGCTGGACTCGGTGAACAGGTTAGTAGCGTTTGTCCACTTTGCGTTATTATCAGGCACTACGTACTGGTCCTGTACTTTCAGGGAAGCATTGCTGTTGTTGATCGTGAAAGTTGTGTTATCAGCCCAGCTGGTAGCCTCGATACCTTTAGGTGTGGAAGTCGCACCAAATCTTCTCAGTAGTACGATCTTTCCTCTTACCTGTCCCAGGGTTGGGATAGTAGCGCCGGTAGACCAGTAGCTGGAATATTTCTGTACATAAGTGTCGAAAGTCTGCTCGAATGAACGGGTATTGTCGGTAGCATCATACTCCTCCTTTACACTCATAACGATGGTTTCTTTCGGATGTGCTGCCAGGAAGCTGGTACAAGCGCCCAGTACATCATCAAAGTTCAGGTTCTGGTAGATAGAACCATGGTGGATCGCGAAGGCGTTACCAATGTGGCGGCAACGGATGTCCAGGAAACGTACACCTGCTTCCAGCTGTTGTGCGATGGTAAGGTCCTGGCATTTTGCGGTACCGGATACAGGTTCATTACGGGCGCCACTGTCGTGTGTACCCGGGATAGACAATGCGGCGAGGCTGGTATTGTCGGCCAGGCTGGTCATCCAGCTGTTCATAGCCACCGCTGCAGCTTGCACTGTTACAGCTACTTCGTTCTCAACACGAAGTGTAGATGCCGGTTGAACGACATCCTCTTTGGAACATGCAGAAAAGAATACAGTAGACAGCAGAATTCCTGCAACGGGCATGAAACGTTGTGTTTTCATCTTGTAGGTTTAATTGTAGGTTTAAGGTTTATATGGAGTAATGATTTATTACAGGTTTTCATTCTGCACGGGTCTTCACATATGAAAGACACAGATAAAAGGCTTTCCAACTATTCAAAAAACAGAGTTAACAATACGGTAATAATAGGGCGCCTGCCTGCGATATGACGGCGTTTATATAAAACAGTAAGACCGGATTGGTGAATGATTGTATTGGATCGGGTAGAGGAGGGGCAGATGCCGTTTAGCTATTGGTCATCCTTCGTTCATCCTCCTATAAAAGATGTAAGATCAATGAAGGATGACACATATCTGAGTACTGTCAAAGGGCTCAGGAAAGGATAAATATACGCATGCCGGGTAGCGTTCCTGACGCAGTCGGGGAGGATTTTTTGATGGCAGACCTAAAACCGGGGGTGAAACCGCTGTAAGGTATCTCTAAGATACTCCCTGTCAAGGTGTGTATAGATCTCCGTGGTGGTAATACTCTCATGGCCAAGCATTTCCTGAACGGCCCGGAGATCTGCTCCGCCTTCTACCAGGTGAGTCGCAAAAGAGTGCCGGAAGGTATGGGGGGAAACCTGTTTGTCAATACCAGCGGCGGCAGTCAGTTCTTTAATGACAAGGAATATCATGACACGGGTCAGCGCGCTGCCCCGGCGGTTCAGGAAAAGGATGTCTTCCTGTCCTTTTTTGACAGGAACATGGACCCTGACCTCATCCTTATATATATTAATGTATTTCACGGCGTCGCTTCCGATAGGGACTAATCTTTCCTTATCACCCTTACCGACCACCCGGATGAAGCCGGCGTCAAAATGGAGCTGGGAGATTTGTAGATTGGTCACTTCGCTGACGCGGAGTCCACAGCTGTACATTGTTTCCAGGATGGCCCGGTTTCTTTGTCCTTCAGGCGTACCAGCCTTTATTTGTCCGATAATCTGCTCTATTTCCTCAAAACTGAGTACATCGGGCAACTGTCTTTTGGTTTTAGGGGCTTCCAGCAGGATAGTGGGGTCCTGGCGGACGACATCTTCCAGTGCGAGGTAGCGGTAAAATGCCTTGATTCCAGAAATAATGCGGGCCTGGGAGGTGGCAGTCATGCCCAGGGTGGCTATCCAGCGTACGCAGGATTGCAGATCGGAGAGTGATACCTGGTCGGGAGGGGGTTGTATATTAACGGATTGCAGGTACTGGACCAGCTTTTCTACATCGCGGAGATAAGCCTCGATGGAGTTGGCGGAAAGTGAACGTTCCAGCTGAAGATATGACCTGAATCCTTTGAGATAAGCGTCCCACATGAGCGGCAAGATAAGAAAGAAGAGGGCTAAAAATACAAAAGGCCGTCCAGCCATATGGCGGACGGCCCCTGATATCTTCTACCGGCAGCGGACTACCGGCACGGTAATTAGAATTTTTCCAGACCGGAGAAGAAGAAATCGCCTTCGATTGCTGCGTTCTCGTCAGAATCAGAACCGTGAACCGCGTTACGACCGATAGATTCAGCGTATTCTTTACGGATAGTACCTTCTTCTGCATTAGCAGGGTTGGTAGCACCGATCAGTTTACGGAAATCTTCAACGGCGTTGTCTTTTTCCAGGATAGCAGCCACGATATGACCACTGCTCATGAATTCAACCAGTTCACCGTAGAAAGGTCTTTCTTTATGCACAGCATAGAATTCGCCAGCTTTCTGAGAAGAAAGACGGGTCATTTTCATTGCTACGATACGGAAACCAGCCGCGTTAATTTTGTTCAGAATGCCACCGATATGACCGTTTTCTACGGCATCCGGCTTAATCATTGTAAAAGTTCTGTTGTTAGCCATATATTTAGAATTCCTAATTAACTAATTTTGCGCGCAAATGTAGCTAGAATTTGTTTAGTGATAAAAAAAAAGAGAACTTCGCACTTCATTTTTTGGTAAAAACGGTTACATTTTATTGTTAATATAAAAGCAGGTCAGCCTGCATATTTAAAGGTTAAGAATGAAGAGGATAGAGGAAATTAAGCCTTTGCTGGAGACCCCTAAAAGAGTGGTAATAACGATGCATCAGAAACCCGATGCAGATGCAATGGGCTCATCACTGGCCTTATATCATTATCTGAGACAGAAAGGGCACGATGTAACCGTGATTTCCCCTACTAATTTCCCGGACTTCCTGATCTGGATGCCCGGTGCAAAGGATGTACTCGATTTTGAATCCATGCAGGAAAAGGCGTTTAAGGCACTGGAAGGTATTGATTTGCTGTTTTGCCTGGATTTCAATGCACTGTACCGTACCAAGAGTATGGAGCCGTATCTGACAAAGATGGCGTGTACAAAGATCCTGATCGATCATCACCTGGAGCCACAACCTACTTTTGAGTATGGTGTCAGCGATACGAGCGCTTCGTCTACCGCACAGCTGGTATACGAAACGATCTATAAATTGGGAGATGAACAGTATATTAACGAGGACATGGCGCAGTGCATCTATGCAGGTACCATGACTGATACAGGTTCTTTCCGTTTTGCCTCTACTTCAGCGAGAGTACACCGTATGGTGGCTGATCTGTTTGACCGTGGTCTGAAACACGAGATCATCCATTCTGCGATCTACGATAATTTCCTTGAAAACCGCCTGCGGTTCCTGGGCCATAGCCTGCTGAACCGTATGGAAGTATACTATGAATACAATACCGCTATGATCGCTATCCCATATACTGATCTGAAGCGTTTTGACCTGCAGACCGGCGATACCGAAGGGGTTGTGAACTTCCTGCTGTCTATTCAGGGTATCAAACTGGCGGCACTGATCATAGACCGTCACTCGGAAATTAAGTTATCTTTCCGCTCTAAGGGAGATTTCGACGTAAACACCTTCGCAAGAAAATATTTCGACGGTGGCGGACATTTCCACGCTTCCGGCGGACACAGCTCTGAGACACTCGATAAGACCGTAGAACATTTTCTCGAAGCCATTAAAGAAAACGAAGAGCAGTTACAGTAAGTTATTCAATCCTACTAATACAGTCAAATGAAAAAGAACAAACAGTTATTGGTTGCAGCATTAGGCCTTTTCCTGGCGAGCTGCGGCGCCGGTGGTGGCGCCAAAAAAACTCCAGGTGGGGTAGATTTCGTTGTTCATAAGTCAGGAAGCGGCGCGCAGCTGAAGCTGGGCGACACTGTACTGTTGAACATCATCCAGAGTCTGAACGATTCAGTTATAGTTGAATCCCGCAAGGTAGCAGGCGGTCCTGTTCCTTTCGTGATCTCCAAATCCGTTAACAAGTACGACCTGATGGATGGTCTGGTAATGCTGAAAGAAGGCGATAGCGCTACTTTTACTATTCCTATCGATAGCTTACCTCAGCGTCCGCCAATGGCGAAAAAAGGTGATAAGCTGAATTTGACTTTTGTAGTAGTAGGTACCTATACCGGCGCAAAACAAAAAGCTGCTGATGATAAAATCATCGCTGAATACGCTAAAACTAACAAACTGAATACTACCACCACTCCTGAAGGTGTTTACGTAGCAGTATCCCAGCAGGGTGCAGGCGAAAAACCACAGGTAGGTGATACCGTTGTAGTACACTACACCGGTAAACTGATCAACGGTACTGTATTTGATTCCAGCCTGGATACTACTTTAAGACCAGGTGCAAAAGTTGAACCTATCAGATTCCCACTGGGTCGCGGTTTCGTGATCAAAGGCTGGGATGCTGGTATCGCAGCGCTGAACAAAGGCAGCAAAGCTACCCTGCTGATCCCGTCTACTTTAGGTTACGGTTTACAGGCAAGCGGTCCTATCCCTGCTAACTCTGTACTGGTATTTGACGTACAGCTGGTTGACATCGTGAAAGGTAAGCCTGAAGCGCCAGCTGCTCCTGCAGCACTGCAGCAAGGAAAGTAATTTCTACGCTTTTTATATAGAAAGAGGTTGTTTACTGAAAGGTGGACAACCTCTTTTTTTTGGGAAATTAGGAATTAGGAATTAAGAATTAGGAATTGCTGGCGGATAGGGAGATATGGAGGGTTAATTGCTGGTAGAAACAGTAAGACAAATTAATTACGAATTACGAATTACGAATTACGAATTACGAATTACGAATTACGAATTACGAATTACGAATTACGAATTACATTGTCCTTTAAATAAAAAAGCGCCCGCAGTTCGGCGGGACGCTCTTTCTTATAATTCTTAATTCTTAATTCCTAAGTCTTAATTGACTCACGCATATCCTTCCACCATTACCTCATACATCTTCACCTTCAGTTCTTCCAGCGAAATATCCTGTACCAGATTGCCATCCTGGGCATAGGAAATAGTGCCTCTTTCTTCTGATACGATGATAGCGAGGTTATCACTGTGCTCCGTGATGCCTACAGCTGAACGGTGACGTAAACCAATACGGGTAGGCAGATTAGGATTCTCGGAGACAGGCAGTATGACCTTCGCCGCGAGGATCTTGTTACCTACAATGATCAGTGCACCATCATGCAGCGGACTGCCTTTGCAGAAGATACTTTCCAGCAGTTTCGCATTGATATTACTATCAATCGCGATGCTGGACGCGGTATCAAATTTTACACGATAAGTATTGGCAATCACAATCAGTGCTCCGGTACGGCTACCTGCCATACGGGCTACTGCGGTGATCACTTCATTAATGATATTCTCTTCTTCTTTATAACTCTTGAACCTGTCCGGCAGAAACAGTTTGGTAAAGAAACTGTCTTTACTCAGCGGCGCCTTCTTGCCCAGTACCAGCAGGAACTTGCGGATCTCCGGCTGGAAGATGATGATGATAGCGATCAGTCCTACATTGATGAAACTCTGCAACAGTGTTGAGAGAATCGGCATCTGCAGATGCTGTACGATAAAGTAAGCAAGATATATCATCAACAGCCCTACGAAAATGTTAAACGCAAGACTTCCCTTCAGCAGACGGTACAGCTGGATCACCAGGAATATAACGATCGCTGCATCCAATATATTCAGCCAGTGGAAACGATATCCGTAAAAACTAAATAAATCCTCCATAGATTGTAAAAATAGTAAATATTTACCAGCTATAACCTATTCATATACTGTGTGATTTTAACCGCTTCCACGGCGGCTTTGACGTCGTGTACACGCAGGATATGCGCTCCCTGCTGCAACGCAAGTGTATGCAGTATCGTTGTACCATTCAGTGCTTCCGCAGGTGTGGTCTCCAATAGTTTATAGATCATGGATTTCCTTGAAATACCTACCAGCAGCGGGCATTCCAGCATATGAAAAACATTGAGTTTTTTGAGTAGTGTATAATTGTGTGCAATGGTTTTACCAAAACCGAAACCCGGATCGATGATAATATCTTTGATACCAGCTTCCAGACATTGTGCGCGTTTGCGTACGAAATAATCCAGTACTTCCAGTGTCACATCTTCATAATGCGGGTGTTGCTGCATATCAGTAGGCGTACCCTGCATGTGCATGGCGATATATGGTACTCCCAGTCTGCCGGCGGTAGGTATCATTTCCGCATCCAGATCACCTGCACTGATATCATTAATGATGGCTGCGCCCGCATTGACAGTCTGTTCAGCTACATTCGCATAGTAAGTGTCGATGGACAGGATGGCCTGTGGAAAATGTTCTTTCAATGTACGTACTGCCGGTAGCAGGCGTTCCAGTTCAATATCGGGTCCGACGGAGACAGAACCCGGACGGGTACTCTGTGCCCCGATATCCAGGATCTGAGCGCCTTCTTTCAATAGTTGTGCTGCTCTTTGCAGGATAAGATCAATATGCTGCGTTCTGCTGCCGGCAAAAAATGAGTCTTCCGTGATGTTGATGATACCCATCACCACTGGTTTGGACAAATCCAGCAAAGTGCCCTGACAGTTGATGGTGGTATATTCGCCGTTCTTCCCTTCCATAGTATCCATTTGCATTTTATTGATTATTTTGCCAGACAAAAATAGAATAATGTGGTGATCTGCAAGTATGTATATCAGCACCGATAAAAAAGTTATCCATGAAACTGCTCCTGAACCTATTAAGAATTATCGTTGGTGTCTTGTTTATCTTCTCCGGTTTGGTCAAAGCAAATGACCCGCTGGGGCTCAGTTATAAAATGGAAGAGTTTTTTGAAGTGTTGCACATGACATTCCTCTCTCCGTATTCACTGGCCTATTCTATTATCATGAACACGCTGGAAATTGGTCTGGGGGCTGCCTTGTTACTGGGTTTCCGTATGCGTCTGGTGTCTATATTGCTGCTGATCATGATCACCTTCTTTACTTTCCTGACCGGCTATGCATTGTATAGTGGCGAGATTAAAGAATGTGGCTGTTTCGGTGACTGTATCAAACTGACCGCTTCACAGACCTTCTGGAAAGATGTGATACTGCTGGTCATGATCCTGATTCTCTTTTTATATAATAAACGCATCAAACCATTGTTCGGCAAGCAGCTGAACCTTATCCTGCTGATCGTATCTATCGTATTTGCAGGCGGTATTCAATGGTATACACTGGAACATCTGCCAATCGTAGATTGCCTGGGGTATAAGGTAGGCAACAACCTTCCTGAGAAAATGAAGCTGCCGCCAGGTGCTCGTCCGGCGGAATATGAGACTGTCCTGATTTATGAAAAGGATGGTCAGCAGAAAGAATTTACCGCAGATAATTATCCATGGTCCGACAGTACCTGGGTTTTTGTAGACCGTCGCGATAAATTAGTCAGAGAAGCGGAAGGAGAGGCGCCTGTAAAAGACTTTATCCTGACAGATGCAGATGGCGTCAATCAGACACAGGCCATCCTGGCAGAGCCGACACCTGTTTATCTTTTCCTGGTAAAGAACGTAAAAGAAGCGGGTAAAGGCTGGGATGCCAAAATGAAGGCCCTGCAGGAACAGTTTAAAGCAGGAAAAGTCTACATTTACGGTGTTACCGCTTCCAGTAAAGAAGATATTTCGGCTTTTACCGCTGCACACGGGTTGCAGTTCCCATTTGTTCAGATGGATGGAACAGCCATTAAAACAGCTGGCAGAAGTAATCCTTGTCTGATTTTGCTGGAAAAAGGCACCGTTAAAGGAAAATGGCATTATAACGATATACCATAAACCGCATGTTCAGATTTCTGCTGCGTAAACTCAGTTATGGCATACTGGTATTACTCGGAGTAGTGGTGCTGGTATTCTTCCTGTTCAACGTACTGCCGGGCGATCCGGCCAGGTTGACACTGGGACAGCGCGCAGACGTTACATCGCTGGAAAATGTAAGAAAGGAATTGCACCTGGATAAATCCTTACCGGTGCAATTCCTTTTATATTTAAATGATCTTTCGCCGATAGGCATACATCCCTTTGCCGCAGCCCAGGGTAATATGCATTATCTGACCCTGGCACATTTATCGGAAGAGCGCATCCTGGTGCTGAAGACGCCTTATCTGCGCCGTTCCTATCAGGGAAAAAAGGAAGTCTGGGAAATACTGACGGAGGCATTGCCCGGCACCCTGGTACTGGCTTTAGCCGCTATGTTGTTTGCAACAATAGTAGGTATCGGACTCGGGGTATTATCCGCAGTAAAACAAAATACCTGGATGGATACGGGCGCTGTTTTTGCCAGTGTGGTCGGCATTTCTGCTCCCTCGTTCTTTATGGGTATTGTGGTCGCTTACCTCTTTGGATTTGTCTTGAGTGATTATACCGGCTTACATATGACGGGCAGTCTGTTTGAAACAGATGCTTTTGCCGGCCGCACGCTCAATCTGCGTAATCTGATATTACCTGCTATCACCCTGGGGATCCGTCCACTGGCCATCATTGTGCAACTCACCCGCAGCGCCATGCTGGACGTACTCCATCAGGATTATATCCGTACGGCTTATGCCAAGGGGCTACCTACCCGGATTGTCGTGTTCAGACATGCTTTACGCAATGCCTTAAATCCCGTTATTACAGCTATTACAGGCTGGTTTGCCGAACTGCTGGCCGGTGCATTTTTCGTGGAATATATCTTTGGATGGAAGGGGATCGGTAAGATTACCGTGGATGCCCTGGAGAAGTTCGATTTCCCCGTACTGATGGGATCTATCTTATTTACAGCCGGCATTTTTGTGCTTATTAACCTGCTGGCTGACCTGCTGTATACCATTATTGATCCACGTATTAAGTTATAAATAGCTTATTTATAGCGAGTTATTATTCTCCGAAAAAAACTTTCCCTTTTTTTGAAACAAAGTATTTTATGGATCGTCTTCTTTATGTAAACGCCCTGTAGCATCCGGGATGAAGAAAAGAGAGAACGGACATGGAAGCAGCAACGGTTATCTGAAACTTAGCAACAAGGAATCTGTTATTTATGTCATTAGCAATATTTCTCTCACAAGTGGTCCCCGTCAGGCAGAAGCTGTACCGCTTCGCTTACAGACTGCTGGAAAATGAGGAGGATGCAATGGACGTAACACAGGATACCCTGATGAAGGTATGGCAACAACAGGAGCGGATGAGTGATCTGCAGAATATGGAGGCCTGGTGTATGCGTATCGTGCGCAATCTGGCGCTGGACAAGCTGAAGGCAAGAAAGTACCGCCGGTCAGAAGACCTGGATACTGTCAGCGAACTGCCAGCTGTACAGCAGGAGAATCCACACATCGTTGCGGAGAAACAGGACGTCATGAAAAGAGTGCATGGTATCATTGCCGGCTTGCCGGAAAAATACCGTACTATTATACAATTGAGAGATATCGATGGGTACAGCTACCAGGAAATAGCAGACATCCTGGTCATCGACCTGAGTGAGGTGAAGACCAATCTTCACCGGGCCAGAAAAGCGGTACGTGAACAATTACAAAAACTGCAAGTGTATGGAGTTTAATAAGATCAGGGAGTTATTGGACCGCTATTGGGATGGCGCCTCCACATTGGAGGAAGAGGAGGAACTGCGCAGTTTTTTCAGCATGGAACACCCTCATCTTCCTGCTGATCTGAAAGAAGCGCAGGCATTGTTCGGCTACTTTGCAGCTGAAGCGGATATTCCGATGCCTGTATTCCCTGAGATCGAAACACTGATTGCACAGGCGCCACCGTCAGCCACAAAGCCGGTTGTGAGAACAATGGTGTGGCATCACTGGATGAAGTATGCAGCTATTTTGCTGATGGCAGTAGGTATCGGTTATGGCGCCAGACAATTCACCAGCAGACATGATCGTGTACTGGCAGAAAGATCGGTAGCTTCAGATACCTACGACGATCCGAAAGAGGCATTTGCCGCGACACAGAAAGCACTGGCTTTATTGTCCCGCAATCTCAACAAAGGAACGGCACAGGTACAGAAGCTGTCTTACTTCAATGAGGCGACTGATAAGATCAGGGCGAATTAATTACGGCCATTCTAAAATCTGACATAAAAAAAAACTTATGAAACGCTTTTTGTTTTTGGTGCTGTTCCTGACAGTCACCGGTACGCATCTCTTTGCCCAACAAGGTAGTGGCATCGACCGTTTTTTTGAGAAATACGAAAATGATCAGACCTTTACACTGATCAGCGTAACCCCCAAAATGTTCAGTATGTTCAGCAAGCTGGACATCAACTCAAACGAAGGAAAACAATTCCTACAGATCGTCAAAAGGATCAAAGGACTGCGGATACTGGCCAAGGAAAATACCAAAGGGGGAAATCTGTTGTTCAAAGAAGCTTCTTCTCTGTTGAGTAAAGAGTTTGAAGAACTGATGACAGTACGTGATGGAAAAGATGACCTTCGCTTTATGGTAAAGGAAAATGCCAAAGGTAATATTGCGGAACTGATCATGCTGGTAGGGAGTGACACAGAGTTTCTTGCCATGAGCCTCATCGGCGATATTGACCTCAACGAGATCAGTCAGCTGGCCAACAGCATGAATATCGACGGATTCGACAAACTGAAAAACATCAAGAAATAATTCATTTATCACCACACATCAACCCGAATAGCATGAAATACTTTTCCATCATTGCAGTAGCACTTTTGCTGGTTGTTAGTCCGGCGATGGCACAAAAGAAATCACTCCGTAAATTCTATCGTCAATACCGCGGAGATGCTGTGGGCGTGAGAATAGGTGTAGGACGTATTCCATTAAAATTCGCCAGCTGGGTCATCCCTAACAGTGCGAAAATGGATAACGGCACAGAATTAAAAAGGCTGATCGGCAAACTGCAGAAGGTGAAGGTATATACACTTGCAGGTGTGAGCAACAGCCTGATCGACAGCAAAGCGATCCACAAACTGAAACAGACCCTGATTGAGAAAGATGGATTTGAATCATTGGTGGAAGTGCGTCATCAGGATGCGAACGTGTATATGATGAATAAAGGGAAAGATGATGAACTGGGAAATGTGGTGATACTGGTGCAGGATGAAGAAGATTTTGTGATGGTGAATCTGAGAACGACACTGCACATGGAGGATGTGAATATGTTGATACAGGGCTTCGTGAAGAATTAACAGTAACGAATTATTTACGATAGCGAAGAAGGCCGGTCTGTTGCAGACCGGCCTTCTTCTTTTATCAGGCGCCCATGAGGTCATCCTGTTTGTCAGCGACAGCTTTCTGTCTTAATATGAGTTCTTTGAAGCGGGCTTCATCCAGTACGGTGTCTTCCTGATTGAAATGACGAAGCAGGTAATAGCGATCATTCTCTTTGCCTTCGGTGTGTAGCCAGAGAGCTTCCAGGTTGAGTGCAGGGAATTTCAGCACTCTCATTTCGCCTTCTATTTTTTTTTCCTGTAAGCTGGATTTGATCTTTTCCATACCGCTTTCGATACGACTGAGATAATCATCATCTGTGCTTACCTGTAATACCTGCGGATCTTCTTCCGTAGTAGCAAGATCATAGAGGGCGACAGGTTTCTTTTGATCCAGTTCAACTACACGAAGAGAGCTGGGTTGTTCGGGGATGGTGATATCCTTATCGATGTCTTTTAGTCCTACGACATATGCGTGGTGCGCAAAGCTCAGTTCCAGTTCGGCAGCGCTTTTGTCAACCTTTAGTTCAGGACGTTGTAAGCGTACCAGCGGACGGATCTCAGGGATAGGTTTGAGCAGTTCCGCTTTGAATGCGAGGTCTTTGATCCACATAAAGTAAAAATGTTTTTTCGTGAGATAACTGTGCGTCCAGGAGCCGCTGCCCTGGTAATTGGTTGAGAACTGACTAACGGTCAGCGTGCTTTTACCGTAGATAGGATCATCGATGTGAAAGTATTTTGTGTTTAATACTTTTGATACGCCATAGATGACCATAAAGTGACCGCCACCACCTGACCAGCCAATGCGGGTACCAACTACAAGACCTTTATCGATCTGTTCTTTCACTGATTCCCAGGTCATTGTACCGCTGATGAATTGTACGAAGTTTTTGGTGCGGGTCAATGCTTTGTCAAGATACCACGGCACGTTACAGGGGCCAGGAACGGGTGATGTACAACAGGTCTGTCCGAGTTCGGCTGACGCGATCTTACACTGTGTCCAGGGGTTCAGCAGTGCTGAATAGAAGAAGGACACGCTTTTGGAAGTGGCTGCCCAGCACCAGTTGGACTGGGTCTGTGCTTCCATGTTAAAGTTAAGTACTGTACTTGAGTAAAATTTGTTCCAGATGGATAATTCCTGGACAAAAGGTTTCTGGATAACCTGCTCCTGAAAATTGATAAAACTCATGATGTATGCAATTTGGGGGTTAAATAAAAAAATGGGTGTAGTGGAATTGTGAGGACAAAATTATCGGCTAACGATGTATTTGAAAAGCGTAGAAACTCCTGATTTGGGTGAGTAGTTATGCGAAATGTTGCGTGGATGGTGTGGCTGGGGCTGGTGTAGGAGATAGGGACAGATCAACGGGCAGTCATGAATGGAGTATATACCTGCAATAAAAAGAGGCTACTCATTAAATTGAGCAGCCTCTTACATTATAAGAAGGTAATGGTTATCGAACGATCACTTCTCTCACCACAGGTTCACCCAGCATTTCGTTCACCAGTTTGATGATACGATCTTTTGAATAGCTCAGTTCCTGTTTCAGTGGAGCAACGGTGGTAACAATGTGTAATTTACCATCGATCAGCTGTAAATTCTCTGTGTAGCGGGAGATTGTTCTTCCCATCAGCTGTTCCCAGTTCTCCTGTATGCGCACTTCGGTGAGCCTCGGTTTTAACCGACTTTTCGACATGAAATCTTTCAGTGCATCCTCCATTGATGTTATTCCGTAGCGCATTCCGCAAAGATACGTATTTCCGCATTACTCCATCTCTACTAATTGAAAGTTATCCGAATTTTCTTTGAATGCTGCAAGTATTCTATCAGCATGTGTATCGGTGATGAAGACTTGTCCGTATACGGGGCTGCTGACAAGATTAATTAAGCGGCTCACCCTGTCCTGGTCCAGTTTTTCGAACACGTCATCGAGCAAGAGGAGGGGAGGGAACTTTTTATGTTCCTTAATCACTTCAAACTGTGCGAGTTTGAGTGCAAAGAGGAAACTTTTACGTTGTCCCTGTGAGGCGCTCGTTTTCATGGGATGATCATCCAGGACAAACTGCAGGTCATCTTTATGGATACCGCCTGTTGTACGCTGCATCATCATATCCTTGTAGCGGTTGGCAGCGAGCAGTTCGGTGAAGGTCTGTTCATGAAGACCGGACTGGTATTGTATATTGACTGTTTCATGTTTACCGGCCAGATAATCATACAGTTTTTGTACCTGTTGGATGAAGCCGGGCAGGAAAGCGCGTCTCCATTCAAATACGGGAGTACCGTGTTTGACCAGTTGTTCATCAAATATATCGAGCAGGGTATCCTGACTGCCACCCTGACCATTCATCGTTTTGAGCAGGGTATTTTTCTGCTGGAGTATTTTCTGGTAGGTAATGAGGTGGTCGAGATAGCCCGGGTGTAACTGGCATAGCAGTGCATCCAGCCATTTGCGGCGTTCCTCGCTGCCACCGAGTATAATTTCAGCGTCATCGGGGGCGATCATGACGGCAGGGTAGCGGCCGATATGTTGGGAAAAGCGTTCGTAAGCTTCATCATTGAGGGCAAATTCTTTTTTGCCGTCTTTGAGGGTGCAGACGATCTTTCCTTCCTGGTGGTCTCTGTCCATGAAACCTTCCAGGCGGAAGCCGTTGGTCTGGTACTGTGTATTCTGGGCTTCGCTGCTGGTAAAGTAGCTTTTAGTGAAACATATATAATATATGGCGTCAAGCAGGTTGGTTTTACCGGAGCCGTTCCGCCCGGTGATGCCAACGATGCGTTTATGGAAGCTGAAACTTTTTCCCGAATAATTTTTAAACTGAACGAGTGATATCTTTTTAAGCGACAGCAAATTAACCTTCTGATTATCAGTTATGAATTAAAAATAAATTTATCGTAATCCGCGCTGATGCCGGGAAAGACTGGAAATCAGACCTTGTTGAAGCGGCGTTCAGGAGCGGTAACTTCGTGCAAAGTTGCAAAGTATTTAGTTTTTAGGATTTTCCTGTTATATTTGCGGACAAATTAAGAAACAGTGGCTACAAAAACAGACGTAAAGACGAAATTCACCAAAGAGACATATTTGTACTGGTATGAATTGATGCTCTTGCTGCGCCGCTTTGAAGAAAAAGCCGGCCAATTGTATGGGATGCAGAAGATTCGTGGTTTTTGCCACCTGTACATAGGACAGGAAGCAATTGCTGCGGGTGCGATGACAGCAACTAAACCGGATGATAAGTTCATCACTGCCTACCGTGATCACGCTCTGGCGATCGCGAAAGGAATGACTCCTGACGAATGTATGGCTGAGCTGTATGGTAAGGCGACAGGTTGTTCCAAAGGTAAAGGTGGTAGCATGCACTTCTTTGCTCCTGATAAGGGTTTCTTCGGCGGTCATGGTATCGTAGGTGCTCAGATCGGTACTGGTGCGGGTCTGGCATTTGCTGAGCAGTACAAAGGAACTGATAACGTAGCGCTTTGCTTCTTCGGTGATGGTGCTGCCCGTCAGGGTATGCTGCATGAGACATTTAACATGGCCATGCTGTGGAAATTGCCTGTAATTTTTATTTGCGAAAACAACATGTACGCGATGGGTACTTCAGTAGAACGTACTTCAAACGTACTGGATATCTATAAGCTGGCGAATGCCTACGATATGCCAAGTGCTACTATCGATGGTATGAGCTGTGAGACTGTACATGAAGGTATCGACAGAGCGGTAAAACGTGCACGTGCCGGCGAAGGTCCTACCTTACTGGAAATCAAGACGTATCGTTACCGTGGTCACTCTATGAGTGATCCTGCGAAATACCGTACCAAAGAAGAAGTAGAAGAGTATAAAGATAAAGATCCTATCAATCAGGTACTGGCTACTATCCAGAAGAATAAATGGGCTACGGACGCTGAGATCGAAGCTATCAATGATAAGGTAAAACAGGAAGTTGAACATTGCGTACAGTTCGCTGAAGAGTCTCCATGGCCTGCAGATGATGAACTGCTGAAAGACGTATATGTACAGGATGATTACCCGTTCATTGTTGACTAAATAATAAGAGAAGGTTAGCGATCCCGGCCGTTTAAGAATAAGCGGATGATTCGCTAACCTTTTTTATATTTGCGGAAATTTACAACAGCCAAACCTGTACCGTAATAAAGAAATAACAATTTAACGACCACAATTACAATGACCGAAACAACAAATAAGACCGCAGCTGAAAATACTCCTGCTCCTGTGTCTAAAGAATTCCAACTGGAAGACTCACTCCACAAAGCGGAAGACTTTTTCAACAAGAACAAAAACAGCATTATCATCGCCCTGCTCGTAGTAGTGGTGGTAGTGGGCGGTACTTTTGCCTACAGCAAGTTCATCAAAGGTCCTAACGAAACGAAAGCACAGAACATGGTATTCCATGCACAGCAGTATTTCGAGAGAGATTCTTTCCGTCTGGCTTTAAATGGTGACGGTAACTATGAAGGTTTCCTGCAGGTAATTGATAAATACGGCAGCACCAAAACAGGTCAGTTAGCAAAATATTACGCTGGCGTTAGCTATGTGAAACTGGGCGAATTCCAGAAAGGTGCAGATCTGCTGACAGCTTTCAATGGTGGCGATCAGGTTGTACAGGCAATGGCATACGGTTTAGCCGGTGACGCTTACATGGAACTGAACCAAACCGATAAAGGTATCGAATATTATAAGAAAGCAGGTCATCACAGCGATAACGAGCTGACAGCGCCAACTTACCTGTTCCGCGCAGGTCTGGCTCTGGAAAAAGCAAACAAAACTGCTGATGCAGTTGCGATCTACAAAGAAATTCAAAGCAAATATCCTCAGACAGCTGAAGGCCGTGAAATTGAGAAATATCTGGCGCGCCTGGGCGAAGTGAGAAGTAATTGATATTAATACAGATCATGTCAATACATAATCAAAGTTTATTGAACGATGCTGGCATTCTCCAATCAGAGGATGCCAGTGTTGTTATAGTGTATACTGAATGGAATGATGCGGTGATCAACGAACTGGTTGCCGGTTGTGACAGGTCCCTGGCACAATACAATGTATCAAAAGTCTCCAAGGTGATCGTACCCGGAGCATTTGAATTACCATTCGCCTGTAAGCAATACTGGGAACGTACAAAAGGAACACATAAACAGCCTGGCGCTATTATTGCGTTCGGTTGTGTGATCAGAGGCGAAACCCCGCATTTTGACTATGTTTGTAAGGGCGTAACAGAAGGACTGATGCAATTAAACCTTGACTTGCCCGTACCTGTTATCTTTGGTATCCTGACTGTTGACAACATGCAGCAGGCACAGGACAGACTAGGAGGCATCCATGGCCATAAAGGGGAAGAAGCCGCGATTACCGCGCTGAAAATGATATCTATGATGCGTCAACTGTAGGAGCAGCTTTTTAGCCCCATTTTTATTACATGTGATGTTCATTGTTGCTACAGTTTTAGCCGAGATACATTGATTCCTGACGCCGGCAGTATTCCACTGCGGCCTCTAATAAAAGAACTAACTCAATGAACGTACAGCTTTTTATTCCATGCTTCGTTGATCAGCTGTTCCCGGAAACAGGCTTCAATATGGTGAAGGTGCTGGAAAAACTGGGATGTAACGTCGAGTATAATCCCAACCAGACCTGCTGTGGCCAGCCGGCTTTTAATGCCGGGTACTGGGATGAAGCCCGCTCCGTTGCAAATAAATTCGTAAAGGACTTTCATACCGTAGATTATATCGTAGCGCCAAGCGGTTCCTGTACAGGGTTTGTCCGCAATTATTACGGCAAACTCTTTGACAATTCCGCCGCTCATAATGAAGTAAAGACACTGCGCAAGAACCTGTTTGAATTTACAGAGTTCCTGACAGATGTTCTCCATGTGACCGACCTGGGAGCTAGCCTGAACGGCATTGCCACTTATCATGACGCCTGCGGCGCCCTGCGTGAATGCGGTATCAAGGAAGGTCCGCGTAAATTGCTCTCCAACGTAAAAGGACTGGAACTGAAAGAAATGAATGATTGTGAGACCTGCTGCGGTTTTGGAGGTACTTTCTCTGTGAAGTTCGAACCGATCTCTATCGGTATGGGCGAACAGAAAGTAAATAACGCCATCGCAAGCGGTGCAGACTATCTCATCTCAACAGACCTTTCCTGTCTGATGCACCTGGACGGTTATATCCGGAAGCACGAACTGAATATCAAAACAATGCATATTGCTGATGTACTGGCCAGTGGCTGGTAAGCAGCAGGAAGAATTTTAAATCATCAGATAATGAACTACTGGCTTGTTAAATCAGAACCATTCAAGTATTCATGGGACCAGTTTGTAAAAGACGGTAAAACCTTCTGGGATGGTGTGCGCAATTATCAGGCGCGCAATAACCTGAAAGGCATGGAGAAAGGAGACCTGGTACTGTTCTATCACAGTAATGAAGGACTGGCAGTAGTGGGTATCGCGAAAGTCGCAAAAGCACATTACCAGGACCCGACCACACCTGATCCTAATTGGGTAGTGGTAGACCTGCAGCCGGTAAAACCTTTCAAAACGCCGGTAACACTGGCGCAGATGAAAGCCGAAAAAAGACTGGAAAATCTCTCTCTTATCCGCCAGGGCCGCCTTTCTGTGTGCGCCGTTACGGAGGAAGAATTTGATACCATCCTGGAAATGGGAGAGACGAAGAAATAATTTTTTTGTGGAATTTTATTCCTGAGCGCATCTTCTTGTTATAGCAATATTTATCACTAAATACTGGTCTATGACAAGAAGATGTTTCTTTTTTAAGCATACCCCGATCCCCATATTTATACTGTTACTGAGCTTGCTCACACTCATGGCCTGCGCCCGTAAGGCTGAACAGAAGACGCTTGCGCTTGCGTTTAAAGAGGAAGCCAAGCCCAGTGCAACAACTTATAGATCTGATGAAGAAGACGTCGTCGCCTATAATGAAGGTCCGGAGGATAAAGCGGCTGCATCAGGTCTGGTGGCCTTTACGCCTCCCGTAATAGCAAAAGATGTATCATCCGCAGCAATACAAAAAAAGATTATTAAAAATGGTGAGGTACGTTATTCAGTAAGAGATTACCATGAGGCAGGAAAGGCCATGAATGCGATCGTTGCCCGTTACAATGGCTATATCACAGAAGAGAATGAGTCCCGCTCAGATCTTAGCTGGGAAATAAAGGTCAGCATTAAAGTACCCGCCCAGAAATTTGACTCCTGTCTGGAAGCCCTTGCCGGCACCGCAAATACACTGATAGAAAAGAATGTATCAGCTACAGATGTAACAGAGGAATACATTGATGTTGCCTCTCGAATGAAGGCAAAGAAAGAAGTAGAGTTGCGCTACCTGGAGATACTGAAACAGGCAAAAACAGTAGAAGGTATTCTGAAAGTAGAAGAGCAGCTGAAGAGTATCCGCGAAGAAATAGAAGCTTCACAAGGTCGTTTGCAATACATCGATCATAATGTAGCGATGAGTACGATCAGTCTTTCGTTTTATCAGACGTTTGCTACTTCTTCTCCGCAGGGACCGGGCTTCTTCTCTCGCATCTTCTTTTCAATAAAGGATGGTTGGAATGACCTGCTGTCTTTTGTAGTAGGGATCGTGCAGCTATGGCCGGGTATAGCGGTTGTGGTGGTGATAGTGTTGCTTGTAACAAGGTATATCAAAAGAAGAAAGAGCAGGAAGATGGTTAGTGTGGCTTAGAAAATTAGGAATTGGGAATTGGGAATTAGGAATTAAGAATTAAGAATGCAGCGAGACGGGGTGGTTCATTGAGACTGGCAATTCGGTTTTATATAAAAAAAGAGGCACTTCGATATACTGAAGTGCCTCTGATTATTTTGAGCATATTGAGTCGCAGAAAGCCGCCTGCTATCAATTCTTAATTCCTGATTCTTAATTGACTTATGGCGCCATATGTGCCTTTAGCGCTTTCTTCCTCTCCAGATCTTTTTGTCTTTTAAAGATACCCTTGGTTACAAAGTAACCCAGTGAAGCTCCTAACCATACATCACTGCTCCAGTGTCTCTCCTGGTACAGGCGGGTGGTACCGGTCATGATGGCGATGGAATAAGTCACCCAGGGTACCCACGGATGTTCATCTCCATATGCTTCAGCTAGTGCTGTTGCGACAGAGGTCACTGTCAGCATATGACCGGAAGGGAAGGAGGTATGGTATTTATCCATAGAGAAAGGCGCATTGTATACAAACGGATCGTCGTAATAGGTCGGACGACCACGTCTTACCACCGATTTGGCGAAAGTATAAATGAGCGTTGACAGTAAAAGTGACTTGGCGGTCATCAGGGACGTATGTTCTAATTTCCTGTCCTTGGCAATCACACCGGCAAGGTACATACCACCTACGAGGTAAGGAGAGTAGGCGTTTCCGAATGGTTCTACCTGACCCGTTACACTGTTCCAGAAATTGGTGTGGTTACGGCCAAAGAATTGTTTGACTTCATAGTCTACACCCATGAGACCACCGGCAGCTCCGAGCACGATGCCCAGTCTGACGAAGTCCTTTCCCTGCCAGTGCGCAGGTCTTGAAACGGTATATTTCAGGTCACTCCAGATGCTACCCAGATAGGCGCCGTTTATACGATAACGTATAGTGGTATCGGCTGCCGTTAATGTACGCGTCTCCGTAGATCTGGTACTATCGGTATAGTGGAGGTTGGTGGTGTCTGTCGTCTGTGCGTTTGCTTTTATTTGTAGTAACAGCATACCGCACAGCATAAGCTTCAGTAAGATCTTCAATTGCTGTTATTTAATTATCCGATAAAGTTACGGGAAATGTTAAAACCCGTATATTTAAAAATCAAAAATGTCTTGTACAAATGAAGCCTAGATTGGTAGTTTTGACAGGCGCCGGGATTAGTGCAGAGAGTGGATTACGGACTTTTCGTGACAGTGATGGCCTGTGGGAGGGATATAATGTTTATGAAGTTGCCAGTCCGCAGGGATGGCAGAAAGACCCGCAACTGGTGTTAGATTTTTATAACCAGCGCCGCCGGGATATAAAAGCGGCGATGCCAAATGCCGCCCATCTGGGGCTGGCTGCTTTACAGGAGCAATTCGATGTGGAGATCATCACGCAGAATATAGACGACCTGCATGAAAGAGCAGGATCAAAGAAGGTATTACACCTGCACGGAGAGATCTTCAGTATGCGTAGTGTACTGGATGAACACCGGAAGTACCGTATTGTCAGTGATATCAATTTAGGCGATAAAGCGGCTGACGGCGGACAGTTACGTCCGGATATTGTGTGGTTCGGGGAGGCGGTGCCAAAGATAGTGGAGGCAGCAGCAGTGGTAATGACCGCGGATGTATTTGCGGTCATTGGTACTTCGCTGGTGGTATATCCGGCAGCGGGCCTGGTAGATTATCTGCCGGAGGGAACCCCAGCCTTTGTGATTGACAGGAAACTGCCGCAGATGCCAGGCATGACTAATCTGATGAAGATAGAGAAGCCGGCGACGGAGGGGATCGCGGATATGATTAAAGCACTGGAAGGATTGATCTGATCAGTTGCTGGGTTGATGTTAGTAAAATAAGACAAGGTCAGTGCATCTGATGGCTGTTGCAGATAAAGAAAAGAGGCAGTCCGCTGTATGCAGGACTGCCTCTTTTTATGTTATTCAAAACTTTCTTCGAAGCGGATATTGAATTCTTCCAGTTCTTTCAGCACCGGGTTATAGATATCCGGTGTGATGGGGATGTGCAGACCCTTTAGAGTGACCTTATCCTGAAGGATAAGTTTCGCCATGATACCCAGCGGGAGACCTACCGTTTTAGCCATGGCAGTGCGTATATTATCTTCGCCCTGTGCGATCATGTAACTGTGGAGGCGGGTGCTCATCCCTCTTCTTTCAAACTCGATTTCATGGGTCATGACGATCATGTCTTTGTCAGTGACTTCCATGCCGAGTTTTGATTCAACGATATGCTGGAGGACGGAGGCGTTTGTTTGTTCGCCGAGATGAATGGTTTCACTATTCAGTAATCCCAGGAACTTCAGCTGACGTAGTATCTTAGACTTGGCGCTGATGCCAAGATAATTAGCGATGTTTTCTTCATGACTGATGGATGTATCCTGGTCGATGTGCTGACTGGTCCATTCATAAAAGGTCATGTTATCGGTCTGGATTTTTTTGGTATCGTCGGTCAGACCTAGTTTCACGAGCGTACCCCAGCCTTCGCAGAAATCGGGATAGCGAAGGGTAGCGCGCATGAAGGTGGGCACTTCTTCCAGTTTATAGGCACTGATATAGTTCAGTGAGTCGCGGTTAGGGTAGTAGGCCAGTTTACCGAGACTTGGAATATGAATCGTTTTTGACTGATCGAAGAGGTGCTGGTAAGAGACTTCCTTTGTTTTTCCTTTTTCCCGGTAGGTAGCGCCTGAGTTACCGGCGAGCACGATATTGCGGGCATTCCAGGAGATCTTGTACTGCCATGGATTGTCGTTGCTTTCGGGCGATACGAGTCCGCCGCAATAGGAGCGGAAAGCCGATATCTGTCCACCTTTCTTTTCGATGGAGTGAATGAGCTTCATGGCGCTCATATGATCTATGCCGGGGTCGAGGCCCATTTCATACATGAAGAGCAGGCCAGCGTCTTCAATTTCTTTTTCCAGCTTTTTAACCTCCGGGTCGATATAAGAGGCGGTGAGCAGGTTTTTACTAAACTGCAGACAGTCTTTGGCGACGAGGATATGCAACTGGGCGGGCAGCAGGGAGATGACGAGGTCTGTTTCCTGTATCAGCTTTTGTCTGGATGCTTCATCCCTGATATCGATAGCTGCTGGGGTAACATAATAAGACTTTCCGGTTTTGGATTTGATGAGCGCGAGGTCATGGTCGGCGACAGTGATATGCCATTTTTGCCGTGGAGCATTTGATACCAGGTAGTCGATCAGGCTCGTAGCCGACTTGCCGGCACCAAACAAGAGTATATTCTTCATATTAATTTGTTCATCTTTAATATGGTTACAGAACAGGGATTTAACATCAGTCGTCTATCTAATGTTCGAATTTTCAGGAAAATTCGTTTTTAACCTACCATGATTTTAGTAAACTGTCCGTGACCCTCTGATTTTCATCGGGTTAAAAACAAAATCTTTGCCAATATTTTATTTTCCCAATATTCCTTTTTTCTATTATATAGAATATTAATTGAAGGAGTTAACGCAAAATAAGGATTAAATAGTCTATCTGTGGAAATTGTTCTTAACGCATATCTTATTTGTTCAATATGACAATTCCTTTTTTATTCACATTCTATGTCAAAAAGGCCGGAATACGGCTTAAAATGGCTATATTTGCGTCTATTTATTTTTTTACGGAATAAATTGTAAACCAACAATATAATGTCAGAAAATACGGAAAATCAGCAAGACGGCAGGATTATCCAGATCAACATTGAAGAGCAGATGAAAACGGCCTACATCGATTACTCGATGTCTGTGATCGTCGGACGTGCTCTTCCGGATGTAAGGGACGGTTTAAAACCTGTACACCGCCGCGTGTTGTTTGGTATGAACGAGTTAGGGAATAACAGTAACAAACCTTACAAGAAATCAGCCCGTATCGTAGGGGAGGTGATGGGTAAGTTTCACCCGCATGGTGACGCCTCCATTTATGATACCATTGTACGTATGGCCCAGCCATGGAGCCTTCGTTACATGCTGGTAGACGGTCAGGGTAACTTCGGTTCTGTGGATGGTGACATGCCGGCAGCAATGCGTTATACGGAGATCCGTCTGCAACGTATGGCTGAGGCGATGCTGGAAGATATCGACAAAGAAACAGTGGACTTCACCCTGAACTTTGACGATACCCTGGAAGAGCCTACAGTACTGCCTACACGTATTCCTAACCTCCTGATAAACGGAGCGTCAGGTATTGCGGTAGGTATGGCGACCAACATCATGCCGCACAACCTCTCAGAGGTAGTAGATGGCCTGATTGCGTACATTGATAACCGTGACATTACAATAGAAGAGCTGATCAAGCATGTAAAAGCGCCTGACTTCCCGACCGGTGGTATCATCTACGGTTATGAAGGCGTGAAACAGGGCTTTGAGACTGGCCGCGGAAGGGTAGTTGTACGTGGTAAAGTGAACGTGGAAACTTCCAAAGCAGGTCGTGAGCGCCTGGTGATCTATGAGCTTCCTTACCAGATCAACAAAGCTGCGCTGCATCAGAAGATCGCGCAACTGGCAGACGATAAAATCATTGAAGGTATATCTGAAGCGCGTGACGAAAGTGACCGTGATGGTATGCGCCTGGTGATTGATCTGAAACGTGAGGCGATTGCCAACGTAGTGATCAACCAGCTGTACAAATATTCTGAATTACAGACTTCTTACGGGATCAATAACGTGGCGCTGGTAAAAGGCCGTCCGCGTGTCCTGAACCTGAAAGATATGCTGTCTGAGTTCGTAGATTTCCGCCACGAAGTAGTTGTACGCAGAACGCGTTTCGACCTGCGTAAAGCGGAAGAGAAAGCGCACATCTTACAGGGTTACCTGATTGCGCTGGATCATCTGGATGAAGTGATTGCGCTGATCCGTGCGTCACGTACGCCGGAAGAAGCGAAAGAGGGCTTAATGACCCGCTTCGAACTGAGTGAAATTCAGTCTAAAGCGATACTGGAATTACGTTTACAACGTCTGACCGGTATGGAACGCGATAAGATCAAAGAAGAATACGATGAAGTCATGAAACTGATCGCTTACCTGAAAGAAATACTTTCCGATGAAGGGCTGCGTTTCAAGATCATCAAAGACGAACTGGAAGACGTGAAGAAACGTTTCGGAGACGAGCGTAAAACTGAAATCCAGTACCTGGCGAGCGAAATGCGTATGGAAGATATCATCGCAGAGGAAGATGTGGTAATTACCATCTCTCACCTGGGTTATATCAAACGTACTTCTGCATATGATTATCGTCAGCAGAAACGTGGTGGTCGTGGTGCATTGGGTGGTAAGACCCGTGAAGAAGACTATATTGAACACCTGTTCGTAGCGTCTACTCACCATACCATGCTGTTCTTCACTGAGAAAGGCCGTTGTTACTGGCTGAAGGTATACGAGATTCCGGAAGGAGAGAAGAGCGGTAAAGGCCGTGCGATCCAGAACCTGATCAACCTGCCTACTGATGACAAGATCAGGGCAATCATCGATATCAAAGATCTGGGTGATAAAGAATTCATCAGCTCTCATTATATTGTATTGTGTACCGCAAATGGTATCATCAAGAAGACCCTGCTGGAAGATTTCTCCCGCCCGCGTCAGAATGGTGTGAACGCAATCACTATCAATGAAGGCGATCAGTTACTGGAAGCTAAACTGACCAACGGTAACAGTCAGATCATGATGGCTATTAAGAGTGGCCGTGCTATCCGCTTCCCTGAAAATACCGTACGTGACACTGGTCGTGGCGCTATCGGTGTAAGGGGTATCGAGGTAGACAATGACAAAGACGAGGTTGTTGGTATGATTTGTGTAAATAAGGAGGATGAAACCCGTACTGTACTGGTGGTTTCAGAGAAAGGTTTCGGTAAACGTACTGATATTGAGGAATATAGAATTACCAACCGCGGTGGTAAGGGTGTAAAAACCATCAATATCACAGAAAAAACAGGTAGCCTGATCGCTATCCTGGACGTGACTGAAAAGGATGACCTGATGATCACCTGTAAATCCGGTATCACAATCCGTATGGCGGTTGCTGACATCCGTGAGGCGGGTAGAGCAACGCAGGGTGTGCGCCTGATCAGACTGGACGATAGCGACGAAATTGCAGCTGTAGCACGCCTGGACGAACAGGAAGAGCAAAGGCTCGATGAAGAAGCACTGGAAGGTATGGAAGGAAATGAGTCAAACCAGGATGGTAGCTCAGCAACCCAGGGAGATGCTCCGGTAGATGAAACGCCTGCAGAATAATTACAAGGAAGCCGCATTTTATTAAAGCGAACTAATGGTTAACCTGCGGAAGATTGTATTTATTATGGTTGAAACAGGCATTAAAATCTAACGCCATACTTATAGAAAACAACAAAATATTGAGCAACATGAAAAAATTACTGGTATCATTTGTCTTTTGCGGTGCAGCAATGGTTGCAGTAGCGCAACGTGCCAAGGTAAGCAGTGCTGACGAGGCGCTGTCCAAAAAAGACTATGATAAAGCGAAAGCCGATATTCAGGCAGCACTGGAAAATGAAAAAACTAAAGGTGAAGCCAAAACCTGGTATGTTAAGGGTAAAATCTTCGAAGCAGTAGCTACTGACAAGAAAGATCCTCAGCAGGCGATTGAAGCATTCGAAGCTTACAAAAAAGCTCTGGATATCAATGCTAAACTGCCTGAAGCTTTACTGGAAATGAACCAGCGTATGTTTAACTTGTATGCTACGGTAGGTAACGCAGGTTATGGCAACCTGAATGACCAGAAATGGGATTCTGCGTTCGTACACTTCAGAGACGCTTTCAGCATTGCTGAATACTATAATGGTAAAAATCTGGGTGGTTCCATCCCTACAGATACTTCCATGACTTTCTACGCTGGTTACGCTGCTAACCAGGCTGGTAAAAAAGATGATGCATTGCCTTTCCTGAGAAAAGCAGCGGATCTGCAGTTCAAAGCTGAACCGGCACTGTACGTAATCCTCGCACAGACTTACGAAGAGAAAGGCGATAATGCTAATTGGATCAAAACTATCGAAGAAGCAAAAGCGATGTTCCCTAAAGACAAGCGTTTCAACGATATGGAGATGATCTACTACTCAAAAACAGGTAAAACTGCTGAGTTGCTGGGTATGCTGGAAAAGAAAATGTCTGAAAATCCTAATGACTTCCAGACTATGCTCGATTACGGTATCCGTGTAGACAACCTGGCAAACCCTCGTTCTGATGGTAAAGAAGAAGCTGCAAAACCAGCTAACTACGATGAGCTGATGACGAAAGCTGAAAATGCTTACAAAAAAGCAATCGAACTGAAAGCTGATGATGCAACTGCTAACTTCCAGTTAGGTGCGCTGTATTTCAACCGTGCAGTAGGTTTCAACAAAGAACTGAATGCAATGGACAGCAAATCCCTGAACACACCGAAAGCAAAAGAACTGCAGACTAAAGTAACAGGTCTGATGGATCAGGCGCTGCCTTTCTTCGAGAAAGCGGACACTAACTTCTCAGCAGCTGGTACCCTGGAGCCAAGCGACAAGCAGACTTTTGAAAGCTGCCTGTATGCACTGCAGAAGATCTATGCTATCAAAAATGAAACGGCTAAAGTTGAAGCAGTAAAGAAAAAGCTGGAAAGCCTGTAATCGTATAGATACAGACATCATAAAAAAAGTCCCGGTTCATAACGAACCGGGACTTTTGCATATAGGTCAATATGTACTTACTTTCTGCCTGACATAAAATGATAGGTCCAGAATGCCGCCAGCAATATGAACAGGATCACTATAACAATGATCGCCAGTTCGGTAAAGTAGGACATCTGGTGTTTACGACGTTTGTTGGTACGGAGCTTACGCAGCATCTGCCACTTCATCTGCCGCAATAATACGGGGATCTTTTCCTTTTCTTCAAAGGCTGATAATCCTTCCACTGCCTCACTGCACATTTCACAATCGGCAAGATGAAGTTCCACTTCATGCTTTTCTTCCGGTGTCATCCTGCCCTGTACATAGTCCAGCAATTGCTGTTGCGTAGGACAGGCCGTCGTGGTGAAAATATCCTGATATTCTTCGTTCATAAAAATGTTTCCTCAATAATTATAAATCCGCCTACTTACTTCGCTATCCCTGTTTGCTCAGCAGGAGCTTCAGGTTACGCTTTCCATTCTGAATATAACTCTTCACCTGTAACAAGGTATACCCCGTCTCGTCTGTAATATCCTGGTAAGAGCGTTTTTGCAGATAAAAAAGTTTGACACAGACACGCTGCTCCGGGTTTAACTGCTCCAGGGCATGTTGCATATTTTCCAGCAAGTTATCCTTTTCTACGAATCGGGCTTTATCTTCTTCCGGTTCTCCGGGATCATTGAGATGTTTCTCACTGACTTCCTCCTGTTTCACCTGACTCTTATGTCTTAACTGCATCAGGCAATGATTCTTGCTCACCTGGTAGATCCAGGCCCTGAAATACTGCACTTTGTGCTTGTTGATATCTGCCAATACTTTTAAAAATATCTGTTGTACACTGTCTCTTGCATCCTCTTCATTTTTAAGGTATTTCATACACATACCCAATAACAGGATCGCATACCTGTCAAACAGGATGCCTACCCAATTGCTGTTTTCATCGGCTTTATACCGTTCCAGCAGTTCTTCGTCTGTTAATTCCTGGCTGTTCTTATAATTCACTGGATAAAGATAAAATACTTATAATATTTAAGATGCAATACCCAGGCAATTCCATAAAATTTAATCAATAAAAAAGTCCATAGAAGACTCCGCTGAGGAAAATTCTATGGACTGTATGAGGAGTGAGATTGATAATATCAGCAGAACGATTTACAGATTGTCTAAGGCCGCCTGGGCTTTGTCTTTCATGCTGCCGTTCATACGTACGACTTCCTTGAACATACGTCTGGCCTTACCTGTTTGTCCTTTGCTACGGTAACATACCGCCAGCTGGTAACGTGAAAGTTCGCCATACTTACCACTGCTGCCGGAAAGGTGTTTATAGCGGGAAATAGCCTCGTTGAGGTCTCCCTGCTGATGATAGACCATGGCTGCCTTATACAGGAATTCATCTGTGCCGCTGGGCGCTGACTCTGTAGCAGGTTTGGGTTTAGGTTTATCATCATCGTCGTCTTTCTTCTCTTTTGCAACCGGTTTAGGATCTGGTTTATCATCCGTCTTCCTGGCGACTGTAGGCGTGTCTTTATGCTCCGGAGCAGGTGTTTTGACTGTTTCCTTTACCTCTGCCGGTTTAGTGGCAGGAGGGGCCTGTTTTTTCGCACTATCCTTATTCACGGGTACAGCTGCCGGTGTTTTTGCTTTTACGGAGTCTTTTACGACCGGCTTGGGTACGGCAGTGGCAGGCGTAGCTGCGGGAGGAGCAACAGGCGCTGTTGTTGCAGCTGACGGTGGCGCCGGATGATGCCTGAGCGTATCGGCTGTTTCTGCCCGTACGGGTGTGACAACCGCTGCCTGTACGGCTGGTGCGTTCACCGCCGGAGCAGGAACTTCCGTATTGCTGGCCATTGCTTTGGTCACAGGCGCCTTGAATTTATCCTGTTGCTGTATAAGATAAATAAGACCTGCGCCGGCAGCGATGGCTGCGACTACCCAGAAATAAATCAGGAAACTTTCCTTTTTCTGTTCCTGGCGCTGATAACGTTCGGCTTTATGTGCATGGGATACCTGCTTGATGCTGTTGCGGATATACTGTAGCATACTAGCTGACAGCGGCTGGTATTTTTCCCTGTATTGTTGTTGCTGGAGTACCTGTAATGCATCAAAACACAGATCGCAGTCCACCAGGTGTTGTTCCACCAGGTGTTTCTCTACATCCGTGAGTCGGCCGTCCAGATAGCGGGGCAGCTGGTCTCTGTTAAGACAGCGGATGTTACTGAAGATCTTCAGTATTTTTTCATTGTTTTCCAAGTTACTCATAGGTTTCGTTCATCAATAAGGAAGCCATTTTTTGCTTTGCCTGTTGCAGTGTCTGTCTGAGTTTCTCAATGGAAATCTTCTTAGCTTCCGCCAGCTCTGCAAAACTTTTATTATTCATGTAGAATTCTTTCAGTAAATATTTTTCTTCGGCAGGCAATTTATCGAGTGTTCGCTCGATCGTAACGATCAGCTGTTGCTGTTCTTTCTGGTTGGTAGCCGCCTTTTCTATTTTAGCTTCTATCTGTTGCTGTTCTCTGGATTCCGTACTTGGAAAAAATGGACTGTTGTTATCTGCACGAGCTTGTTGTGCCCTGATCGTATAGTGGATCCATTCATTGGCTTTCGGGATCGTCTGGGTTTTCAGACTGTCACTGAGACGTTGCAGCAAAGAGGGGTAGATCTCCTCCGGACTGGTACTGGGACCATTGTTGAGGTAGGGTAAACAAACAGCGACCATGAGGTGGCTGTATCTTTCCATGAGTACACCTTCGGCTTCCTGATCCTTGAGCTTTCTTGCCCGGGAAATCAATTCTTTATCTGATAAATTAGTTAACTGCTGTAGCATAGTGTTACCTATATTTACATATAAAAGACAAAAAAGTTCATTTTGTTGTCTTTTGACATATAATTATTTTAGACAATTAATATGCCATACGCGATTACTGTTGTTCCAATTATGCCATTACGGGCGGAACAGTCTCATAAAAGTGAAATTATCTCACAAGCCTTGTTCGGGGAATGCAGTGAAATTATTGCTACCGGATCAGACGGTTGGGTAAGGGTAAAATGTCAGTATGATGGATATGAGGGATGGGCAACTGTAAATCACCTGGAAACGATCGATGAAGCGCTTTTTAATGCGCCGTATACCCATTATACCGCCTCTTGGGTTAACCAGGTGCTCCTGAACGGAAAACTGCTACAGGCGCCATTTGGCTGCGTAGTTAAACACGGAACGACTGACGTTACAAACTGGGGAAAGGTATCGGTACAGTTTGAGGAACCACCGGCGGAGATCGGTAATGGAAATGCAGTAGCTATTACAGCGCTGACAAAGGCATCTTTTTTATACCTGAATACCGCTTATCTCTGGGGAGGAAAGTCTGTGTTTGGCGTTGACTGTTCCGGGTTTACACAAACAGTATTCAAGACGCTGGGGATCCATCTTTTACGTGATGCCTATCAGCAGGCTACACAGGGTATGACGGTGGATTTTGTGCAGGAGGCAAAGACAGGTGATCTGGCTTTCTTTGACAATGCGGAAGGGCGGATCACGCATGTGGGCATTCTGCTGAATGACCATGAGATCATTCATGCTTCCGGAAAGGTGCGGGTAGACCCTATTGACAACCAGGGTATTACTAATACCGATACCGGTGTAAGAACGCATAAACTGCGGATTATCAAACGATATTTTCAACAGCAAACGATTGCCTGATTGCATCAGGTATCCAAATAAAAAGAGGCTGCTCAGTGTTGAGACAGCCTCTTTTCTGTTACGGTTATCCGTAGTAATTATTTATCGCCGAAAGTCTTGTTGTAAAGCTCGATGCTTTCCAGGACGATACGCTCAGCAACTTCTTTGTTCTGGAAGTCAGCCACTTTTACAGTTTTGTGCTCCAGTCTCTTGTATTCTTCAAAGAAGTGACGGATTTCAGCTGTAAAGTGAGGAGGCAGTTCGGAGATGTCGTTGATATGGGCAACGCTCATATCGTTAGCAGCTACCGCGATGATTTTATCATCTGCTTCACCGTTATCGATCATCTGCATAACGCCGATCACTTTAGCTTCCATGAGACACATTGGAACCACATCTACCTGGGAGAGGATGAGGATATCCAGCGGATCATGGTCATCACAGTAGGTTTTAGGGATAAAACCGTAGTTAGCTGGATAGTAAACAGAAGAATAGAGGACCCTGTCGAGTTTCAGCAGGCCGCTTTCTTTGTCCAGCTCGTATTTAGCGCGACATCCTTTCGGAATTTCAATAATAGCATTCACTACATTTGGCGCTTCTGATCCTGTGCTGACACTATGCCATGGATTGTTCGTCGTCATCATCAAACTTTATTTTTTGATTATTTAGTATTTAAGCGCCTGCGTTTATTCAGCATTGCAGAAAGGTATAACGTCGCAAAGTCTTTCGTCGGGACCCTGGCAACTGATTTACCGTAAGCTAATGTGGAATTTAGAATAAACGTCTGCTGGCGCGTGCGCAAAAATAAGGAACTCAACTGTAATTTCGCAATTGCTGCAAAATAAACAGAAAAGAGTTGATTTACAATATCTTATTTATCTGTAGGGAGCGGAGCCGTAGAATCCTGTGGAAGCATGGTGGAGTCTAATGGTGCGCTTGCCGGAGGCAGATAATTCGGAATGATACTTTCAAATGTGAGCGATATCTTCCAACGGCCATTTTCCTTAACCAATTGCAATCTTTCCTTTTGCTGAGAGGATGAGTTCAATACTGTCACGGTTGCTTTGTCGCCGTTTTCTTCTGTATCGATCACCTCTATACCGGCTTTTTTTATCTTATCCCTTTCTGAGTCGTTACGACGGGCATCAAAAAAGGAGTAGAGCTGTATTACCTGTTGCGATTCTTTGGTTGCGTAATCTCTGGCAAGATCAAAGTTCGATTCCTGGATAGCGTGCATGAAATTAAGTGCAACTTCCTGCGGAGTAGCGCTTTTTTTGCAACTGCCAAGTACAGTACCGAAAAATAATACCAAGGTGAGAATGCGCAGATAACTGGTCATGCAATTGTTCATTATAATACAGTTAACAAAAATAGGAGGAAAGTTAGAAAATTACAAAAAGCAGCTAAAGCAGCAGGTTGTAATTTTTTAGCTCCGTACCCGATTTTTGAAAATTGTTGGTTTCCTTGTTGTAAACCGGTATAGGCAAGGAAGTCTTTAACAGTTTACGTTTTAAGGGCGTGAACATACTCAAAACGCTGTTAAGGAAGTGTTAATTGTTAGTGGTCCTCCTTTTCCTTAGCCGCATCATACGCACGTATGATAGCCTTCACCAGTCTGTGTCTTACTACGTCTTCTTCGTCCAGCTGGAGGTAGCCGATACCATCGATATTCCGAAGGATACGGGTCGCTTTTTCCAATCCGGATTTCTGATTTTTAGGCAGGTCAATCTGCGTAAGGTCGCCCGTGATAATAGCTTTGGCTGATGCACCGATACGTGTCAGGAACATTTTGATCTGAAGTTCGGTGGCGTTCTGGGCCTCATCCAGGATGATGAAAGCGTTATCGAGTGTACGTCCGCGCATATACGCCAGCGGAGCAATCTCAATGACACGGTTGGTCATGAAATAACTGAGTTTGTCAGCAGGGATCATGTCATCCAGTGCGTCATACAGCGGACGCAGATATGGATCGATCTTCTCCTTCAGGTCACCCGGCAGGAAACCCAGGTTTTCACCTGCTTCTACTGCGGGACGGGTCAGGATGATCTTTCTGACAGCTTTGTTTTTTAATGCTCTTACAGCAAGCGCCACAGCGGTGTAAGTTTTACCGGTACCAGCAGGGCCGATGGCAAAAATGATATCATTTTTGTCAGCCAGGGATACCATTTTCTTCTGGTTGGCTGTTCTGGCTTTTACATTGCGGCCATTAGGACCGAATACCAGGACCTCATTGGAATTGCGGTCCTTGAATGCATCTACCGTTTCTTCATCACCCAGGATCTGTTCAAAATAGTTTTCGCTCAGATTACCGTTACGTTCGAGATAAGAAATGATTTGTCCGATTTTTTCCTGAGCAGTGGCTACTTCTTCCTGAGCGCCCGAGAGCTTGAGTTGTGTTCCACGGGAGAGGATCTTTAACAGTGGAAATTTCTTTTTCAGCAGATCAAGTTTTCCATTGTTTACTCCGAAGAACTCGATAGGGTTAATACTATCTAAGCTGATGATTGATTCTGTCAAGTGATATTTTATTTAGATCGTTTGAGGTATCTCTGTATAAGGTGTCTAAAGCAATATACCTTAAACGCGTTACATTAAGAAACCTGGAGTTTATAACCTTACCTAAAGGCTTTGCTAAAACTGGCAGAAGGTGTTTGCAGATACCACACCAGGAAGAGCAGTAACCATATTCAGCGCTTCAATAACCACGCCAAAGCATTTTTCCTGTGTGGATCGTAGATGCTGCGGTCATTCACCTTCAATACCAAAGAACTACAGAAAAATAAAGTGATTCCCGTATTATGGGTCTGTCACTTTCAGCTCTCATGAGAATGAATACTTCATTGCTTGTGCATTTAATGTTTGTCTGTCTACTAATGTCCCCAAAGATATTTATCCTTTTACACTTGCTGAAAACGGGAAATCCACATCGGTGGAAAACGCAAAATTAAGGTCTTAAATAATACAAATGACTGTCCTCCCGTCAGATAGTTATTAAGAATAGCTATTTTTAATCATATATTGAGTATTTTTAAAGGGATTATCGTTCGGGATTTATGATGAATGCCATTATGAGTAACGCGCTGACGGGTGTAATACCGGCGCTGTTACTGGATCTGCACGGTAACCTCTTGTATGCCAATCAGCAGGCGTCGGGGTGGCTGCAGATACCGGAGGGGGAATTTCATCCGGCAGGAAATATTACAAGTGTACATTTTAATGATGTCATCGGAAGGAATGCAGGGGTGTACTGGCCTATGCTTTGTCACCTGCTCAATATGGGCCGTCCGGCCTGTGTGGAGATGTATTGCCATACGCGTCAGTGGGTACAATGGAAGTTAAGTCCGGCAGGAGACCATTTCCTCCTGTCAGGTACTGATATTACCGGAAGACGTCCGGCCGAACCGGCATCGGTATTAAACGCCTTGCCTTTCGGCTTGCAGCACTTTGCACCTGACGGTACCCATCGTGGCGCCAACGAATTGCAGCAGCAGATATGGGAAGGCATCGACCCCGTACTCTGTATGCCAGGTTATAACCTTTTTGAAGAACCGGTCTTCCAGGAAACTGGCCTCTGCGACCTTTTTACCGCTGTACAATGTAATTGCGAGCCTGCTACCGGAGAAATACTGCTTGGTTACCGGGAACAGGCCATCAACGGCGTAATCCGTATCCTACCCGCTTATTACGAAGCAACCGTATTTGCCGTCAGCGACCACCAGGGGAGTATTATCGAACTGGTAATGATCATGAGCGACATTACCGAAAAGCAGCTCTCCCGGATGCAACTCCAGAAAAGTGCCCGCCTGCTGGACCTGATCATTGAACACCTGCCCATCGGCTATATTCAGTTTGACCACTTCGGGTTTATCCGCCGTATCAATCAGACGCAGCGGGAATTCTTCCAGTATGAGTACGAGGAAGGAGAAACCCCTTTTAATATCATGAACGATCCGTTCGCCCGGCTCTACGGACTGGACGAGTTGTTCATACACGTCATGGTGCACAATAAGATGCTCCGCGTCGAAAAGCAACTGGACTTCTCGAAAGACAGTCGCTGGACCGCCCAGAATAAAGAAGTCTGGCTGGATCTTACCCTATTCCCCCTACGGGATCCCGTCGACCAGGAACAGATTGTTGTCGTCCTGGTAAATGATATCACCGACAGGAAACTGGAGCGCCAGATGCGCAACCTGCTGCAGCGCAATACAGAACAATTACACCTGTTTTTCGACGCCGTAGATATGGGATATGCCACTATGGAAAGGGACGGCACATTGTCTTTTGTCAACACCAAGGCGGAAGAAATGGCCGGTCGACAGGTATTCCCCGGAGAGAACCTGTTTAGCGTCCTCCCTGAACTTGGACACCTCAGTCCGTTCAGAACCCGTTTCTCCGCGGCCCTGACTGGCACCGTTTCACAGTCTTTCAGCAGTTATTTTCCCCGCCGCTATAAATGGTACGAGTTCCTGATTACCCACATGAGCGACGGGACCGTTTCCGTCTTTATCCGGGATATCAGCGACAGCCGTAATATGCAGAAGGACCTTTTCCGGGCCAATAAGCAGCTAAGTAAGCTGAACCGGAGTCTGGTCAACCAGAATCAGCAACTGGAAGATTTCGCACATATTACCTCGCACAACCTGCGGGCGCCCATCGCAAACCTGAAAGCACTGATGCAGATGCATAATGATTCAGTGTTGCAACATGAAAAGGAACAGTACCTGGGATTGCTACAGGAAGTGATCTTAAAGATAGACGAAACGCTCAATGATCTGGTGGACGTTGTCCAGATCAGGAAAGATGTGGATATGGAACGGGAAGAGCTTATATTTGCCGAACGTCTTCAACATGTGAAAGACGTTTTGTTTGCGGATATTGAAAAGAGCGGTATACAACTCACGACTAATTTTGAACATGCGCCTTCGCTGGAATTCCCGCGCCTGTACCTGGACAGTATCCTGCAAAACCTGATCACCAATGCCATCCGTTATCGTACCCTTGAACATAGGCCCCGTCTGCACCTGAGAAGCTGGCGTGAAAACGGTCATACTATGCTGACCGCAGAAGATAATGGACTGGGTATCGATATGGAACGTTTCGGACATAAGCTGTTTGGTTTCAGAAAGACGTTTCATAAGAATAAAGACGCGAAAGGTATCGGCCTTTTTATCACCAAAACACAGGTTGAGGCAATGGGTGGGAGCATTCGTGCGGAAAGTACACCAGGCCGGGGAACGAAATTTATTATTACCTTTAAAACAGAATAAATCCCTGTATGCAATTGCACAACATGATTTTTATCGTAGATGATGATCCTATTCATCAGCAGATCGCGAACATAATGATCAAACGACAGGGTATTGGAGAGAATGTGAGGGCCTTTTCCGATGCGCAGGACGTGCTGGATTATCTACGTCAATATTCCTTCCAGGCCGAGCAATTGCCTGATCTGATCTTACTTGATCTTAATATGCCTGTTATGGACGGATGGGATTTCCTCAATGACTACGCCGGTTTTTATAAAGACTTAGCCAAACAGATCGGCATTTTTGTACTGACTTCTTCCATTGATGATAAAGACCGCAAAAAGGTAGATAACTATTCATTCGTGAAAGGCTATCTCACCAAACCTTTATCCAGTGAGATCATTACGAAGTTACAAGCCAGCTGAAATGAATCCTCATATATGGAAGAGGGTTATGTGGTATCACATAACCCTCTTTTATTTAATTAGGAATTAGGAATTAGGAATTAGGAATTGCTTTTAAAAATGCGTTCCACGGCACTAAATGTCTTAAAAAATAATCAGTTAATATTCATGAGTGATGCTCGAAATATCAGATTGGCTAACCAATTCCTAATTCGTAATTCCTAATTCCTAATTGTAATTGGTTATGCTTTTCTCAACGCACTGATCGTTGCTTCCGGATCTTTGGACGCAAACACCGAACTACCCGCTACCAGCACATTAGCACCTGCATCCAGTATACTCGCCGCATTATCTAATGTAATACCGCCATCCACTTCAATCAGCGCATGTGCCTTGTAGTGATTGATCATCTCACGTGTCTGGCGTATCTTATCCAGGCTTCTCTGAATGAAGTGTTGTCCGCCGAAACCAGGATTCACACTCATGATCAGTACAAGATCGATATCATTGATAATATTCTCCAGCAGATGCACCGGTGTATGCGGATTCAATGCCACACCTGCTTTCATGCCCAGACTTTTGATCTGTTGTATATTCCTGTGTAAGTGTGTGCAGGCTTCATAGTGCACCGTCAGCAGGTCAGCGCCCGCTTTCTTAAAATCCTCTGCATATTTCTCCGGCTCTTCAATCATCAGATGTACATCAAAGGTCTTTGTGGTCGCCTTTCTGAGCTGTGAGATCACCGGCAAGCCAAAACTGATATTCGGTACGAATCTGCCATCCATTACGTCCAGGTGCAACCAATCCGCCTCACTGCGATTCAACATCTCAACTTCTTTACCCAGCTCCAGGAAATTGGACGCCAGGAGAGACGGTGCGATAAATGTGTTTCTGTTTTCCAATGCCACTCGTTTAAAGATTAAGAATCATGTACAGCCGCCATCATGTCGCCTGTACTGCTATTCATCATTACGAATATAACTGTTTATTTTTTTAGTTTCTCCAATGCAGCTTTCGCCTCCGGATATTCCTTTCTGAAGGTGAGTGCCTTGATATAATCGTCAATCGCATCTTCTTTACGGCCCAGTTGCTCCAGACACTGTGCCCGGTTGTAATACGCCTCCGAATTATTAGGAGAAGTTTTAGCTGCCAGATCGAAATAACGTAATCCTTCTTTCCAGTTCTTTTTCCGCACATTGATCGTGCCCAGGGCCATATAGGCTCTTTCATCATCGGGATCAGTAGAGATACTGCTCATATAAGCAGTAACGGCTGCTGAAGTATTGCCGGTTTGCTCATAATACTGGCCCAGGGCAATATATGGTTCTGCATTCACAGAGTCCAGTCTTGCCGCCAGTTTGTAGTATTTAGGCGTATTGGCAGATCGTCTGGCCAGCAACAGATCCCCCAGTTCCATTACAGCATCGTAATCACTCTGTAATCCTGCATGATCTACTGCTGCCGTCAGGTGAGTGATCGCCAGGGTAGTGTCCTTGTTTTCTTCTGCAATCCTTGCTTTCAGGTAATACGCTTTATCATAGGTCCCGGTAGATTGTGCCAGCACTCCTGCCAGACTATCAGCTGAGGTATACTGTTTGTTCTCAATCAGGGCTGTCGCCAGTCTGTATTGCAGATAAGGATAGCCGGGAGCTGTCTGTAATGCCTTTTCAAAATGCGCAATAGCCTGGGGATAGTGTTCCAGTACCAGTGCAGCTTCGCCCGCGCCCGCCCAGAAATCAGTTACGGCCGGTTTCAGCTGTGCCGCCTTTTCAAAGTCTTTCTGTGCCAGTGCAGGATCTGTATTGAAGAGCAGCAAGGCCCTGCGGAAGTATAAAGCTTCGTTGTCAGAGAATTGTGCGATAGAGTCGGTTAGTGGCAATACCATAGCGGCATAGAGGGCCGAGTCAGCGCCGTTTTTCCGGACAGACTCCCCTTGTTTACCGGAATGGCAGCAAATCAAAAAAGGAATGGATAAGAGGAATAGGTATTTCATAAGACAATTATATAAAAAATGCTGGAAATTCCACTGTTATGATAAATATAGGAGGATAGAAAGGGCTGGAATGAAGAATGGCTGTCGCGCTTATAGCGGACAGCCATCCTGATTGATCGTCTGTTGCATGCCGGATCAATTGGCCATGAGCCATTGTTTTAATGCATTATACTCAGCCGGGAGTTGTATGGATTGTTTCTCCAGGTCATACAGGGACTGTACCCTGTCAGGCGTTACGATCTTATCCTGCAGAGACGCCGGAGCAGTATCTGCGAATTTAACCGGATGCGCTGTCTCCAGAAATACACCGGCAGTTTTTGTATCCGGACCAGTCGTCTGCAAATACTGTTTCAGGCCGAGATAGCCTACCGCGCCATGAGGATCCAGCATATACTGGTAGTCTTTCCAGACCTGTTCCATCGTAGCCGCGGTATCTTTATCGTTGAAGGAAATAGATGTCAGTTTCTCTTTCAGAGCCGGCAAACTATTCGCAAATAATTCAAGGATACGTACAAAGTTGCTCGGATCAGCCACGTCCATCGCATTAGACAGTGTAGCTGTCGCTTTACCTGGCGTATACGCGCCTGTCTGCATGAATCTTGGCACCGTATCATTCACATTGGTACTGGCCACGAAATGTTTTACCGGAAGCCCCATCGCTGCCGCCATCATGCCTGCACAGATATTACCAAAGTTGCCGCTTGGTACAGAGAATACGATATCAGGATAGGCAGCGCTAAGCTGTTTGTATGCCAGCAGATAATAGAACATCTGCGGCAGCCAGCGTGCGACGTTGATAGAGTTAGCGCTGGTCAGCATTACGTGTGACTGCAAAGCTTCATCCAGAAAAGCCGTTTTCACCATCCGCTGACAATCATCAAAAGTACCGTCTATTTCAAGCGCTGTAATGTTGCCATTGAGTGTGGTCAGCTGTTTTTCCTGTAAGGTGCTCACTTTGCCGGAAGGGTAAAGGATCACTACACGTACGCCGGGCACATTATAGAAACCGTTGGCAACAGCACCGCCGGTATCACCGGAAGTAGCTACGAGTACAGTTACCGGACGGCTATCATTTCTTCTGAAATAACCCAGGCAACCCGCCATAAAGCGTGCGCCGACGTCCTTAAATGCCAGGGTAGGACCATGGAAGAGTTCCAGGGAATATACATTCCCTTCTACTTTCTCCACCGGGAAAGGAAAACTAAGCGTATCCGCAATGATCTGCCTTAATGTAGCTTCGGGAATTTCTTCTCCTACAAATGGCTGTATCGCTGCGTAAGCAATATCGAGGTCGTTTTTATGAACGATATCATTGAGGAATGCTTGCTCAAAAGCCGGAATACGCTCGGGGAAGTATAATCCTTTATCGGGTGCGAGACCCTGTACTACGGCTTCTTCAAAAGATACAACGTGTTGTTTATTCTGTAGACTGAAATATTTCATTAGACTTTATGCTTTTGTAATTTTCACACCTTCCCTGTTTATCTGCGACACATGGATCTTGTAATCCACGCCCAGCGGAGCATATACTGTGTCCATCATAGCCGCTACTTTGCGGGCAGCTTCTTCGCCTCTGCTCAACATGAATACAGATGGACCAGAGCCGGAGATACCACCACCCAATGCGCCTGCTTCCTTACATTTTACTTTCAGTTCGTAGAATGCAGGTATCAGTATCGCACGTACTGGTTCTACAATCGCATCTTCCAGTGAACGGCTGATCAGATCATAGTTTTCCTGGTAAAGACCCGCAACGAGTGCACCTACGTTACCCCATTGACGGATAGCGTCGGTCATCAGTACTTTTTGTTTCAGAATTTCACGGGCGTCAGAAGTTTTTACTTCTATCTGCGGATGGATAACGGTAACCCACAGATCAGCCGGTGTATGGAGACCGGTAATATCTAGCGGTTTATAACTTCTCACGAGTGTAAAACCACCCATGATAGCAGGAGCTACGTTATCAGCATGTGCAGCGCCACTGGCCAGTCTTTCGCCTTCCATGGCAAAACGTACCAGTTGCTTAGGTGTAAACGGATTGCCCAGCAGATGATTGGCGCCAACTACTGCACCGGCAGAACTGGCGGCACTGGAGCCGATACCACTGCCCGGAGGAATATTTTTGAAGAGTTCTAATTCTATACCAACATCCGGCTGACCATACTTCTGCAACAGCGCCTGAATAGCCACGCCACATACGTTCTGTGCAGGATCTGTAGAAAGTGATGCGCCGTGTACCGCTGTAATAGTTACACCAGGTTTGTCACTTCTACGCATGATCATTTCATCACCGGGCGCATCCATAGCCAGTCCTATTACGTCAAAACCGCAGGCCACATTGGCGACAGTGGCTGGGGCAAATACTCTTATGCTTTCATTATCCATGAAGAAGGAATTAAAAATTAGGAATTAGGAATTAGGAATTAGGAGTTAGGAATTAGGAATGACGAAAAATTAAGTTGTTGAGTTTAGTTATTGACATACAATAATTGCAGACTTACATTAAACCCGAATCGGTTACTTTAAACAGCCCAATTCCTAATTCGTAATCCTAATTCCTAATTGATGTTATCTCGCTGATCTGATAATGTCAGCAAATATACCGGAAGCCGTTACATCTGCTCCCGCACCGGCGCCTTTCACGATCAGCGGTTGTTCTGCATAACGGTTGGTGGTATAAAGTACGATATTGTCTTTTCCTTCCAGTTTGAAGAAAGGATGATCCGGTGCGATAGATTGCAGTCCTACGGATGCTTTCCCATTTTCATAGCGGGCTACGAACTTCAGGCGTTTACCTTCCGCATCAGCTTTTTCGCGTAATGCCAGGAAATGATTGGCATGCACGTCCAGTTGCTCATAGAAAGCATCTACAGAAGGTGCATTCAGGGCTTCTTCCGGCAGGAAAGAATGATTGGTGATGTCTTCCAGTTCCATCTGAACGCCACTTTCACGTGCCAGGATCAGTATCTTACGCATCACGTCCACACCACTCAGATCTATACGCGGATCTGGTTCTGTATAACCTTCATCCTGTGCTGCTTTCACAACCGTACGGAAGGAAGCGCCGTTGACGAAATTGTTAAAGACGAAGTTGAGACTACCACTTAATACTGCTTCGATGCTGTTTACTTTATCACCACTGCGGATCAGGTCATTCAGGGTGTTGATCACCGGCAGACCCGCACCAACATTGGTTTCAAACAGGAAAGAAGCATTGTATTTACGTGCCAGGTCTTTCAGACTTTTATAATAAGCATAGTCAGATGAACAGGCGATCTTGTTACAGGTCACTACAGAGATACCGTGTTGCAGGAACTCACCGTAGGTAGCTGCTACTTCTTTACTGGCGGTATTATCGACGAATACGCTGTTACGCAGGTTGAGTGATTTGATCTTGTTAGCAAAAGCGATCATATCAGATGCTTCACCTGCTTCCAGCACATTTTTCCAGTCAGCCAGGTTGATCGCTTCATGACCAAAGGCCATCTTACGGCTGTTGGCGATACCGGTTACACGTACGTGCAGCCCCAGTTCGTTCATCAGGAATTTATGCTGCTGATTCAGTTGTTCCAGCAGTTTACCACCTACATTACCCACACCAGCGATGAATACATTCACTTGTTTCAGTGGCTCTTCGAAGAAGGCTTCATGTATCACGTTCAGCGCTTTTTTAACATCTGATTTATTGATCACAACAGAGATATTCTTTTCAGTAGAACCCTGTGCGATCGCACGTATATTCACACCATTACGTCCCAGTGCAGCAAATAGTTTACCACTGGTGCCGTGGTGATTTTTCATTTTATCGCCTACTACTGCCACGATGCTCATATCTCTTTCCACGATCAGTGGTTCGATACGTTTTTCCAGGATCTCCTGAGAGAATTCGCTATCCACCGCAGTTTTCGCTTTCAGCATATCTGCTTCGTGTATACCTACGGTGATGGAGTGTTCAGAGGAACTTTGTGTGATAAGGATAACGTTCACACGTTCGCTGAGCAGGGCTTCAAACAGGCGTTTGGAGAAACCTGGTATACCCACCATGCCGCTACCTTCCAGTGTCAGCAGGGCTATTTTCTGAATGCCGCTGATACCGGTTACCGGGTATACACGACCATCGCCATCCTGTGAGTGGATCAGTGTACCATAATCATCAGGTGCAAAAGTATTTTTGATCCAGATAGGGATACGTTTGTCCATTACCGGTTGTATGGTCGGCGGATAGATAACTTTTGCACCGAAGTGGGAGAGTTCCATCGCTTCTTCATAACTGATGTGTGGGATCGGGATAGCCTGTGATACCATACGGGGATCAGCAGTCATCATACCACTTACATCGGTCCATATATCGAGTACTTCCGCATGGAGTGCAGCAGCGACGATGGCAGCAGTATAATCAGAACCGCCACGACCGAGGGTAGTTGTTTCTCCGTCAGAAGTAGCAGATACAAAACCTGGCAGTACGAAGAAATCAGCAGTCTGTTGCTGGTAATATTGGGCAGTCTGGTGATTGGTAGCGAGAAAGTTCACCGCTGCATTGCCAAAGTTATTATCAGTAACGATCAGTTCACGGCTATCTTTCCAGACGGCATTGAGTCCGGCGGACTTCAACTTTTCCGCCAGCAGATAGGAGGATACGAGTTCTCCGAAACTCATGATCTTATCCAGCGACCTTGCGCTCAGTTCACCCACCTGGAAGATGCCATCGCAGAGCGTTTCCAGGGTATTCAGGCGTTTTTTTACCTGGCTGATGATCCCACTTTGCACGGTGATAGGGAAGAGGGTACGGATAGTTTCCAGGTGTCTGGATTCGATCTCCTCTAATACGTTTCTATATTGTTCCTGTCCTTGTCCTGCCAGCTGACCACATTGTATCAGTTTATCAGTAATGCCGCTCATGGCAGAAGCAACAATGGTAAAGCGTCCGTTGGGTTTCTTGTTACGGATGATATTGCATACCTGTTCTATTGACTGGGCGCTTCCCATGGAAGTTCCGCCGAATTTTAATACTTGCATGTGAGAAGAATGTTAATACGTAAAAATGCCAGATCCCTTTACCGGGTGTACCACCTGAGTGGTCGTTGGATGATATGTGAAATTTAACCCCGCACTGGGGTTGTAATAGATGTAATTGTAATAGTGCTGATACCCGCGCCGGAGATGGTGCGAGAAGCAGAAGTGAAGTATGTAACTATTGGTAGCACTATTTGAAACAATTTACTTTTCGCTAACAAAAGTCTGGAATTAGTTTTGGATTAACAAATGAATTGTCAAAGTTTTGAAATTATTTAAAATTAGGCAGGGTAATTTGAGAAAAATTTCGGGTAACAGGCGGAACAGGACAATAATATTGGTTTTCAATACGCATATACTGTTCCCCGGGTGCATGGATAAGCCTCAGGAGGGCTTTCAGACGAACAAGCGCAAAAGAAGCGACGGCTTAGCCGTGGACTTGATCGGTCTTTGAAGCGTCAAACCCTTATTATTCCTATATTTGTCTTAACCACGTTGGACATGCCTTATTTCCGCAATTTCACATATTATATAGATAAGCGCCGCTGGAAGTACTGCTTCCTGCTGGAGGGAATCGTTAGCCGGTAGGACTTTCCCGGACTTTTTCACCGTCCTGCATACCTGTCAGCGCCAGGGTATATACCTGTCTCCTTATTTTACAGTCTGCATATCCGTAGTTGACAAAAAACAAGTCACCAAAACAACTTATTGTCACAAAATTGTCATTCAATATTCCACGGTCTGTTACCCCGGTAACGGACTGAAAAACCATCCATCATGCCGCATTATCATAAACTGGGAAACGTCCCTCATAAACGTCATACGCAATTCCGTAAGCCAGACGGTACGTTGTATGCTGAACAATTATTTTCAACAGAAGGGTTTTCTTCCAATTCCACCTTGCTCTATCATTGTCATCCGCCTACAGAAATTACAAAAGTGGATGAACCTTATAGCGTCGCTCCCCGTGTAGCAGAAGAGAAGATGCTGAAGCACCGTAGTTTCCAGGGATTCAATATCAAACCGGAAGAAGATTATCTGAAAAGCAGAAAACCTGTATTGGTGAATAGTGACTGTCATATTTCCCTGGCTGCGCCCAGACAAAGCATGTCTGATTACTTTTACAAGAATGCAGATGCTGATGAACTGATCTTCGTACATGAAGGCACAGGGGTGTTGCATACGCAATACGGTCAGCTGCCATTTGGTTATGGTGATTATCTGCAGATACCCAGAGGAACTATTTACCAGATAAAATTCACTGGTACAGATAACAGGTTGTTCATCGTAGAGTCCTTTAGTCCTATTCGTTATCCGAAACGTTATCTCAGTCAGTATGGACAATTGCTGGAACACGCTCCCTATTGTGAGCGTGATATCCGCCAGCCACAAAATCTGGAAACGATCGATGAAGCAGGCGATTTCCTGATCCGCATCAAAAAGAAAGGTATCATGTATCCTATCCATTATGCGCATCATCCTTTTGATGTAGTGGGATGGGACGGCTGCGAATATCCTTTCGCCTTTTCTATCCATGACTTCGAACCTATCACTGGTCGCGTGCACCAGCCACCTCCGGTGCATCAGACATTCGAGGGACATAATTTTGTGGTATGTTCTTTCTGTCCGCGTTTGTTTGATTACCATCCGCAGGCGATTCCTGCGCCATACAATCATAGCAATATTGATAGCGATGAAGTGTTGTATTATGTAGACGGTGATTTTATGAGCCGTAAACACGTGACCAGGGGCATGATCACTTTACATCCTGGTGGTATTCCTCACGGACCGCATCCCGGGGCGGTTGAAAAGAGTATAGGTGCAAAGGAAACGAAAGAACTCGCTGTAATGGTAGATACTTTTCACCCGCTGCAGATTACGCAGGAAGCATTGGAGATAGAAGATGAACGGTACACAATGAGTTGGGCAGAATAAGAGAAATTAAGAATTAAAAATTAATAATTAAGAATTGCAATGCAGCGAAGAGCATTGCAGGGAATTTTCTTAAGATGAAAATACTAAACAAGGGGTGCTTCCATCATGGATGGCGCCCCTTGTTTTATTTATACACGAAGTTACCTGGAGCAACATCATTGCTATTAATTCTTAATCCTTAATTTTTAATTCTTGATTGGTAACTGCGCCTTATTCCTCTGTATTCACACTGATCTCGTCACCATCCTCTTCAGGCCGTTTTCCTTTATCTTTTGCATACTCTTCCGGCGTCTGTAAGGTGTTGTTTTCATCAGGCTGTAAATAGATGGCGTCATCATCTTCTTTCCTGCCATCTTTGGAAATATGTCCATGAGGATGATCTTTATCGTTGGATGCTTGTCCCTGTTTGATATTTGTCATATACTTGTTTTTCAAAAGTGGCACTAAATCTGTGCCATGAGAGCGACTACTATCTTAATTCGTAGTAAAGAGGGCTCAGCAGGATAGGGTAATTTTAATATAAACAGAAAATTAAGATAAATATGGAATACAGGCAATTAGGAGAAAGTGATCTGAAGGTATCTGCCATTACATTTGGCGCATGGGCGATTGGTGGATGGATGTGGGGTGGTACGGAGGCAAATGATGCCGTAAGAGCGATCCACGCATCTATAGACGAAGGTGTTACTTCTATCGACACTGCGCCGATCTATGGACAGGGATTGAGTGAAGAGCTGACCGGCGAAGCGCTGAAAGGACTGGACAGAACAAAAGTGCAGATCCTGACGAAGTTTGGTATGCGCTGGAATCTGGCGAAAGGTTCACTCGCTTTCAATAGTAAGGATAATGCCGGTAATCCGATTGATATTTATAAATATGCAGGGAAGGAAAGTGTGATTGAAGAATGTGAGAACAGTCTGAAGAGACTGGGTACCGATTACATTGATCTGTTACAGATTCACTGGCCGGATGTAACGACACCGATCGATGAAACATTTGAGGCAGTTTTACGTTTAAAAGAGCAGGGAAAAATCCGTGAAGCAGGTGTGTGCAACTATAATGTAGCGCAGATGAAAGAAGCCGGGGCCGTGCTTAAACTCGCTTCTAACCAGGTACCATTCAGCATGGTGGAAAGAACGATAGAGAACGAGCTGGTGCCTTACTGCATTGAGAATAAAAAAGCGATACTGGCTTACAGTCCGCTGCAAAGAGGTTTGCTCTCCGGTAAGATAAAACCGGGTCATCAGTTTGGGGAAGGAGATACCCGTGCGGGCTCTAAATTTTACCAGGCGGATAACCTGAACCGTATCAACGCTTTCCTGGATCAGATAAAACCCATGGCCGAAAGTAAAAGTGTGACACTCGCACAACTGGTCATTCGCTGGACGATTGAACGTCCTGGCATTACAGTTGCACTGGTAGGTGCACGTAACGCAGAACAGGCGATCCAGAATGCAAGAGCGATCAATGTGAAGCTCGGTGCAGAAGAAATCAAGTTTATCAATGACAGATTGTACCAGCTGCAACTGGTATAGAAAATAAGTAACTGTTACAGGTCAATTGAACAGTGAAGAAAAAGAGGGCCGTCCACCATTGGTGCGACGGCCCTTCCTGGTATTAAAAAGGGTTGTTTCAGCGGGAAATGGCCTTTTTTTCGCAGAACTGACTTTTATCATATGCCTGTTTCCTACGATCTGTACTTTTGAGCTACCTATACAAAACTCCTTCCACATGACACATGCAGAAATCGTAAAACAGGTAGCATGGAAAGACCTCAAAGATCTCTCGATCAGAGAGATGCTGATTGAAAATAACCTGACATTACCCTGGTTGTTTTCTTCCTGGCTACTTGCTTATTTCGGCTACTATGCACTGGCCTTGCCGTGTTCGGCTTTCTTCTTTCTGACAGGATTAAGACAGGTACATAACGGTTTTCACAATTCCCTGGGCACGAATAAATTCCTGACCTGGTTTACGCTCTTCTCCAATAGTGTACTGATGATGGCTTCTATTCATGCAGTCAAGTTCAATCATATCAGGCATCACAAGTATTGTTTATCCGAAGAGGATTATGAAGGTAAATCAGCCGGTATGAGCTGGTATGGTGCTATCCTGTATGGGCCGGTGCATATGTTTCTTATCCATAAGGTAACCTTACAGCTTGGCAACAGAAAATATGTGAGAAATGTGATTGCTGAATTGGCAGCAATAGCAGCCTTTGCCTTCATCGTGTTCTATTTTAACATCGCTTTCCTGATGTATCATGTGATCGTGATGGTCTTCGGAGAATTCCTGATGGCTTTCTTCGCTGTATGGACAGTGCATCATGATACGGACGAGCATCCTGAAATGGCCAGGACACAACGTGGCGGCTGGAAAAATAAGATCACGTTCAGTATGTTCTATCATCTGGAACATCATCTGTTTCCGGCTGTGCCGACTATCAAACTACCTGAACTGGCTAAACGAATAGACGAAGTGCTACCTGAGCTGGAGAAGAAAAATACTTTTTAAATATCAGCTGACGATCTGTGTCAGGAATGAGATCGCCTCCGGCGAATGCAGGGCGGCTGTAGATTCCATTGTCATCTGTGCAGTGGCGGATGCTCTTGTGCGCATTGCTTCTTCATATGCAGCGATTGCGCTAAGGGTGTCGGGATAGTCTTGGCTGGTCAGACAAAGGCCAAGTTCCAATGCATCCAGCATGGCCATATTCACACCTTCTCCTGCGTAGGGCGGCATCAGATGTGCAGCGTCTCCCAGCATTGTCAGATTGGGTAATGCTTCCCATGTCTGATCGAATGGCATACAATACAGTGGTCTTGGTATAAAGGCGCCTGTAGCATTTTCAAACAGTTCTTCCCATACAGGGCTCCAGCCTGTAAAACTTGACTTAAACCAGGCGAGTACCTGTGCTTTATCTGTAAAGTCGATGCCTGATTCCTGTGTCCAGTTTTCCGTTGTTTTGAAGCTGGGATAAAAGACGAGACTACCATCCCCTTTAGAGCTTACGATCAGCGTTTTATTATCACCCATGCAGAAGATCTTACCACCATTCAGTAATGCATGTATCTGCGGACTGTTCTTCTCTGAATTGTATACAGCACCTTCCACAGCCGTTACACCGGAATAGAAAGGACGTATGGGGGTGATGTACGGGCGTATTTTTGAGTTAGCACCATCTGCTGCAATAACGATATCTGCGTAGGCCGTCTGACCGTCTTTGAAGTGCAGTTGCCAGCCTTCATTAAAGGGCGAAAGGGAGCTAAACTGACTATTCCATATAACAGTTTCCGGATGCAGGGATTCCAACAGTATTTTCTTTAGCGGTCCACGGTCAATCTCCGGACGATAGGCTTCTACAGGTCCTTCGTCTTTATGATTGTCTTCCAGTAAAATAGTCCCGTGTTGGTCGATGATACGCATTTTGTCGGCGCCTGGACGAAAATTAGCTTTGAAGGCTTCCATCAACCCGGCTTCTTCCAATGCCCGGAGACCTGATTCATGATGCAGGTCGAGAGTAGCGCCCTGTGCCCTGGCGTCTTTGCTGATATCGCGTTCATATACGGTAACATCTGCATGACGCATTTGAAGTATTCGGGCGAGGGTAAGGCCACCCGGGCCACCGCCGACGATAGCAATTTTTTTGTTTTTAATGTTGTTCATACGAAGTGGTTTGAATGATGTTTGTTTATTTCAGCAAACCTTTTATCACTGCTTCGCAGCAATCTGCTAATACTTTATCAGTGATGATTTGTTTAGGCCGCTGTGTATGTTCGAAGTATTCATTAATGAGATCTAAGAGTGGTGCAAACAGGATTGCCCTGAGTGCTTCCATGGGCAATTTTATAATCGTGCCTGCCTTCACATGAAAGGAGAAGAAGGTGTGAATAGGGGCAAAGAAATCGCCTTCCCTGATACCTCTTTCCTGGTAAGCTTTATTCAGCAGGGGAGAGGATTTTCCATACTGCATCAGTGCATAATAGTGCCTGTTTTCTTTAAAGTAGCGGAAGCCGTTGGCCCACAGTTTTTTTACACCTTCCGCGAAAGGCATTTCGGGATCAAACTTTTCCAGCACGGCTTTTTCATAAGACCCGATCACTTCATCAATAAACAGTTTGATAAGAAAATCCTCTTTATTCTCATACTTGATGTAAATGGTACGCGGAGATACATTCGCCGCTTTCGCCAGCTTTTGCATACTCAGATTTTCCAGCCCTTCCTCTGCTATAATCTGTAACGCTATGGAACGGATCGCTTCTTCTTTTTCGAGGTTCTTTGGTCTCATGACAATGTCTTTTTTTATCCTTCCGACAGCACAAAAGTAAGTAAACGTTTGTTTACTTACTAATTTATTTTACCGGAGATGAAAAGAGCAGTGACTGTAAATGGTATTTTGGATATGCCATAGTCTTCTCTTAGTTAGATAATACTTATCCTCCGTTTGTCCTGCGTCGGAAAGGGTAGATAGAACGTTTCGGAACTATCATCAAAGACTTATATAGCTGGTTGTCATATGAAAGTATAGTGTGATCATAGTATATATTATGGCTCTTCTACTGACCGTATTTTTACGCAAAATGAACAGCTGCGGGTAGGTTACCTCTGAAAATTCGTAATTTTAGCTTCTAAACATCACTGATCTATGGGCTGGAAACGTTTATTTTCTTTATCAAATATAAGTACGGCTGTTATGACCGTATTCCTGGTGCTGATGCTGGTAAACCCATCGGTGAAAGCAGCTGTTATGCAGGGTTTGATGAAGGTCGGACTGTTCCAGCCGGGTGTACCGGAAGAAGTGGCACCGGAGAGTAAAATGGCGCCGGATATGGCATTTGCAGATGGAGAGGGAAATACATTTACACTGTCATCGCTGAAAGGGAAGGTAGTATTTCTGAACTTCTGGGCTACCTGGTGCCCGCCATGCCGTGCGGAGATGCCATCGATCAATTCCTTATACAAACAGTATAAGGCAGATAAAAACGTCGTATTCCTGACCGTGGATACAGACGGTAATTACAAAAAGGCAAAACGATTCATCGAAAAGCAGCAGTACGAATTGCCTGTGTATGTGGCTGACAGCCGTATTCCGGAAGAACTGCTAGGTAAGTCGATTCCGACTACCATCATCCTCAACAAGAAGGGGCAGATCGTATACCGGCAGGAAGGGGCCGCTGATTATGGCAACGACAGGTTTATTGACTATTTCGGGAAGTATATCCGGAAGTAAGAAGGACGAGTGCTTTAGCCGTTATCAGCCCTGAATATTTATTTGGATTTCATATTCCGAAATACTAATATTGCATTAGCAACTAATTTATGCTTCACCTGCATACATACCATAAGATTTCCGATCAGCGTCACAGAAAGTACTATTTTCTGATGGCTACGCTGGCAATGGATTCCACTCGCTCCTGAGCGCAGGTATGATTACTGCCTTTACGGGCGTTTCTATTTTTATTTTCCGTTTCATTTAGTCGTTTTTCAGCGCCCATTTTAGTGGTTCTACCTGTCATTTATGCAATGCCATGAAGCATTGTTTTATCATACTATAACGTATAGTCAAAAACCATCGACTCATACACCAAAACTTTCTGTTTTCTAAAACCAATCCATCATGCATACAACTACAGATGCTGCCGTTTCGGCCGTTCCCGCTAACGCGCAGGACTTTTTACCATTGAATGGTACAGATTACGTCGAATTTTACGTGGGTAATGCCAAACAGGCTGCTCATTATTATAAAACCGCATTTGGCTTCCAGTCACTGGCTTATGCCGGTCCGGAAACAGGTGTAAAAGACCGTGCTTCTTACGTACTCGTACAGAATAAACTGCGTTTTGTACTGACCACGCCACTGAATCCTGACAATGAGATTGCACAGCATATACTGGAACACGGAGATGGTGTAAAAGTAATCGCACTGTGGGTGGATGATGCCCGTGCTGCATTCGAAGAGACCGTTAAAAGAGGTGCAAAACCATATCTGGAGCCTGTTACGGAAGAAGATGAATTTGGTGCTGTCGTACGCAGTGGTATCCATATCTATGGCGATACAGTACATCTGTTCGTTGAACGTAAGAACTATAACGGTCCGTTCCTGCCAGGTTATAAAGCATGGAATCCGGCTTATCAGCCAACGGATACCGGTCTGCAATATGTAGATCATTGCGTGGGTAATGTGGGCTGGAATGAAATGAATACCTGGGTAGATTTCTATGAGCAGGTGATGGGCTTCCGCAATTTGCTGTCCTTCGACGATAAAGACATTTCTACCGAGTATTCTGCCCTCATGAGTAAGGTCATGAGCAATGGCAACGGACGTGTGAAATTCCCGATCAATGAGCCGGCAGAAGGTAAAAAGAAATCCCAGATCGAAGAGTACCTGGATTTCTATCGTGGCGCAGGAGTACAGCACGTTGCGATCGCTACCAACAATATTATCCAGACAGTGACCGATCTGCAGAACAGAGGGGTTGAATTCCTGAAAGTACCGGAGTCTTACTATGCTACATTGCTGGACAGGGTAGGGCAGATCGATGAAGACCTGCTGCCGCTGAAACAGCTGGGTATCCTGGTTGACCGCGATGATGAAGGATATCTGTTGCAGATCTTTACAAAACCTGTACAGGATCGTCCGACAGTATTCTTTGAAATCATCCAGCGTAAAGGTGCTAAATCTTTCGGTAAAGGTAATTTCAAAGCGCTGTTTGAATCTATTGAAAGAGAACAGGCGCTGAGAGGCAACCTGTGATAAAAAATGCCCGCCTGGCCGGCGGGCTTTTTTATAATTAGGAATTAACAATTAGGAATTAAGAATTGGCCTGACAAATGGAAGTGCTTGTTTATAAATTTCCTGGTTTTTTTAATCTTAATTCTTAATTCTTAATTCTTAATTCTTAATTCTTAATTCTTAATTTTTTCCCCCTTACTCCTCTTAATTAGCGCCCCAATTCCCTAATCGGCCGTCCGTTTGCCACCAAATTCCTAATTCCCAATTCCTAATTCCTAATTTCCCCGCCTTCTCCCCCCTTCATGGTATTGGAAATGTTCAGGAATTTAAAATAATTTGCATAAGAGATCGTTTACTTATGAGAGTACAAACTTTGTTCGGAGTATTATTTTTGTTGGGAGGAATTTTTCAGATGATAACAGCTGTATTGATCTACCAGGGCCAGCGCCACTACATTTTGCGCTTTGCCAACCGTAAGGTAGGGATGATTATTTACGCGCTTTTTTCCCTGTTATTATTCTTTCTCGCATATTGGACTTTCAACATGCAACCGGTACAAAATGCTCCCGTAAGGTAGATTTCTGAAAATGTGAACTTGTAAAATTGTGTTAAAATATCTATGAAGCAGGTCGTTTTAGCAGTTTTAATGCTGCTGGGAATGGGAAAAGTGCAGGCCCAGCAGATGCAGCAGTCATTTCTGGATAACCAGAAGATGTTTCCGAAAGTAGGCACTGCCTACAGGGATAAGGAAGAGCAACTTAGGGAAGAGTTCCAGAAAAAGGGACTGGCCTACCCGGCTAAATACATTTTCATACGTTCCTTTAAGCTGGACAGTGAACTGGAAATCTGGGTAAAAAACAGTGTTGCCGATACTTTCCGTCTGTTTAAATCCTACCGCGTCTGTACCCTGTCAGGTAAAATGGGGCCAAAACGTAAGGAAGGAGACAGACAGGTACCGGAAGGATTTTACTATATCAATGATTTCAACCCGAATAGCAGCTATCATCTGTCGCTGGGTATCAACTATCCGAACTTTGCAGATAAGATCCTCAGTGACCCTAAAAAGCCGGGTGGCGAGATCTATATTCATGGTAGTTGTCTGACAATAGGCTGTATACCACTGACGGACGATATCATTGAGGAAGTGTATGTAATGGCAGTGAATGCAAAGAATTCCGGCCAGGATTTCATTCCTGTACACGTATTCCCGGTGAAGTTTGGCAATATACGCTCCATGGAATACCTGGGTAATTTCACCCTGAAAGACAATTCTTCCGAAAAATTCTGGGTGGACCTGAAATATGCTTACGACTATTTCGAAGCCCATCACAAGCTGCCGGTAGTACTGGTGGATGAAAAAGGGAAGTATATTATGTAGTTTTCTCAACAAAATGGATAGAAAGGGCGTTCACCGAAGAGGCGGACGCCCTTTCGTTTTCTTACATTTTGGGATTTTAACCTTCCATTTAATTATTTTTTTATGAAAAGTCATTTTTTTTTCGAAACTTAGGGCGAAAGGTCAAATCAATTTACTATTATGAATAGAAGAGAAGCCATCCGGAACGTTGCCCTTTTGTTGGGTAGCGCAATTTCCGCGTCCACGTTATCAGCCCTTGAGGGCTGTAACCCGAAAGGCCCTGATAATTATGCACTACAGGCGCCTGAGACCAAGAGTTTTTTGGCCGAAATAGCAGAGACGATCATCCCGGAAACAAGCACGCCAGGCGCTAAAGCCGCTAAGGTGGACGAGTTTATCGTTGTGATGCTGAATGATTGCTATAAGCCGGAAGACCAGAAAGTTGTCCTGGAAGGGCTGAAGAAGATCGATGAAGCTAGTCAGAAACAATTCAAGAAATCGTTTGTAGACCTGTCTGCGGAAGAGAAAACTACCTTGCTGACAGCTATTGATAAGGAGCGTGTTGATTACAATAAACGAGATAACAAGAAGGAAGGCGATCCTACCCATTATTTCCAGATCCTGAAAGAACTGACCCTGACCGGTTATTTCACTTCAGAACCGGGCGCAACCAAAGCGCTGCGTTACATAGCGGTACCTGGTAAATACGAAGGCTGCATCCCTTACACCAAAGGGGAAAAAGCATGGGCGGTATAAGTACGCCGGTGTGTAGAAAGAAATAAAGTCTCAACAACAAAACAAAGAATTCCATGAATCTGAATACGAAAGCTCAGGAGCAGAATACCTACGATGCGATTGTGGTAGGCTCCGGTGTTAGCGGTGGATGGGCTGCAAAAGAACTCACCGAAAAAGGTCTTAAAGTTTTAATGCTGGATAGGGGAAAGAAACTTGAACACGTTAAGGATTACGAAACTGCAACAAAAGATCCCTGGGAATTTAAACATCGTGGCCGTATAACAGTTGATCAGCGTGAAACGCATCCGAAACTAAGCCGCGATTATCCGTATAGTGAACATAACGAAAAATACTGGATCAACGACTCTCAGAGTCCATATAATGAAGTAAAGCGTTTTGACTGGTATCGTCCTGATATCGTGGGTGGTAAATCCATCATGTGGGGCCGTCAGTCTTATCGCTGGAGCGACCTTGATTTTGAAGCGAACCTGAAAGATGGTATTGCTGTTGACTGGCCGATCCGTTACAAAGACCTGGCTCCCTGGTATGACTATGTAGAGAAATTTGCAGGTATCAGTGGTCAGGCAGAAGGATTACCACAATTGCCGGATGGTCAGTTCATGCCTGCTATGGACATGAACTGTGTGGAGAAAGACCTGAAATCCAAAGTGGAAAAAGCGTTCCCTGATCGCAGAATCACCATGGGACGTGTCGCTAATATCACCAAGCCATTACCTGGCCGTACACAGTGTCAGTTCCGTAATCTGTGTAGCCGTGGTTGTCCGTTTGGCGCTTATTTCAGTACGCAGTCATCCACGCTGCCGGCTGCAATGGCGACAGGCAATCTGACGCTCAGACCGGACAGCATCGTTAACTCCGTGATTTATGACGAAAAACTGGGTAAAGCGACCGGTGTAAAGGTGATTGACAAGCATACCAAGCAGATGACCGAATACTACGCGAAAGTGATCTTTGTAAATGGTTCTACGTTAGGTACCACCTTCGTACTGATGAACTCTATTTCCAACCGTTTCCAGAATGGTCTGGGTAATGATAGTGGCGTATTGGGTAAATACCTGATGGACCACCACTTCCGTACAGGTGCTTCTGGTCGTGCAGAAGGATTTGATGATAAATACTTCTTTGGTCGCCGTGCAAACGGTATCTATATCCCTCGTTACAGAAATATCGGTAGCGATAAACGTGATTATCTCCGTGGTTTCGGTTACCAGGGGGGCGCAAGCCGTGGCAGCTGGGCACGCGGTATCGCTGAAATGGGTGTTGGTAAAGACTTTAAAGATATGCTGTCAGAACCAGGTAGCTGGAGCATGGGGCTGGGTGGTTTCGGTGAATGTCTGCCTTATGAAGATAATAAGGTGACGCTGGACAACTCTGTGAAAGATGACTGGGGACAGCCCGTCCTGAAGTTCGACGCTGAATTTAAAGAGAATGAAATGAAGATGCGTAAGGATATGATGAACGATGCGGCAGAAATGCTGGAAGCATCCGGATTCAAAGATATCAAGACGTACGACAATGGTTCATATCCTGGTATGGCGATTCATGAAATGGGTACCGCACGTATGGGACGTGATCCTAAGACTTCCATCCTCAACAGCTGGAACCAGATGCACGCTGTGAAGAATGTATTTGTGACTGATGGTGCGTCTATGACTTCCGCAGCTTGTGTTAACCCGTCACTGACTTACATGGCGATGACGGCAAGGGCGGTAGATTATGCGGTGAAGGAAATGAAGAAAGGAAATATTTAATCAGATATAGATCAGGGAATTGAGGGACCGCTAATAACAGATTGGCGGTCTGTCATTCCCTGATTTAATTTTTATGCTATGCATCTCAACATTAGAGCGGAGAAAGAAAACACCTATGACGCCATTGTAGTTGGTTCGGGCATCAGTGGTGGTTGGGCGGCCAAAGAGTTATGCGAAAAAGGGCTGAAAACCCTGGTATTAGAGCGTGGTCGTAACGTAGAACATATCAAGGACTATACGACGGCGATGAAAGCGCCGTGGGAGTTTCCTCACCGTTTATCAGGCACACTTGAACAAAAGGAAAATTATCCGATACAGAGTCAGTGTTATGCCTTTGATGAATCTTCCCAGCAATACTGGGTAAATGACAAAGAAAATCCATACAATCAGGTAAAGCCATTCAACTGGCTGCGCGGATATCACGTAGGTGGGCGTTCCCTGATGTGGGGCCGTCAGGTGTACCGTTGGAGCGACATAGACTTCGGAGCCAATGCAAAAGATGGTTTCGGGGTTGACTGGCCTATCCGTTATAAAGATATTGAGTCCTGGTATGATTACGTGGAAACGTATATCGGCATCAGTGGTCAGGCAGAAGGATTGCCGCAATTGCCCGATGGTAAATTCATGAAGGCGATGGAAATGAACTGTCTGGAGAAACATGTGGCTGCAAGGATTAAAGAACGTTATGATGATCGTATCATGACGATCGGCCGTGTGGCACACGTAACAGAGAAACACAACGACAGGGGCCCTTGTCAGTACCGTAATCTTTGTCACCGTGGATGTCCTTTTACCGGATATTTCAGCAGTAACGGCGTTACCTTGCCGGCTGCAGCTAAAACAGGTAATATGACCCTACGTCCTGACTCCATTGTGCTGGAGGTGATCTATGATGATCAGAAGGGCAAGGCGACCGGTGTAAAGATCCTGGATGCACACACGATGCAGACAGTGGAATACTATGCAGATATTATCTTCCTGAATGCGTCTACTTTGGGTACAGCTTCCATTCTCCTGAACTCTGTTTCTAACCGTTTCCCGAATGGTTTTGGTAATGACAGCGAACAGGTAGGACACAACCTGATGGACCACCACTATGGCGTTGGCGCCGGTGGAGAGTTTGAGGGTTTCCAGGATCAGTACTACAGCAGCGGACGCAGACCTAACGGTATTTACATTCCGCGTTTCCGTAATATCAGTACGGCAACGACACAAAAAGACTATGTACGTGGTTTTGGCTATCAGGGCGGTGGAGAACGTGGTCGTGGGGTGTCATTTGACGGCGTAGGCGCATCGCTGAAAGAATCTTTGTCTGAACCAGGGAACTGGAGTTTTGGCATCGGTTCATGGGGCGAGCATTTACCTTATTATGAGAATAAAGTAACCCTGAATAAGGATAAGAAAGATAAGTACGGTCTGCCGACATTGGATATCGACTGCGAATTTAAAGAGAATGAGCTGGCGATGCGTAAGGATATGGCGGCAAGTGCGAAGGAAATGCTGGAAGCGGCCGGTCTGAAAAATGTTGGTACGTATGACAGTATGCCGCCTCCGGGACATTGTATTCATGAAATGGGGACGGCCCGTATGGGACGGGATCCGAAGACTTCCGTACTGAATGGCTGGAACCAGGTACACGCCGCTAAGAACGTATTTATTACGGATGGTGCGTGTATGACTTCTTCCGCCTGTCAGAATCCTTCTATAACCTACATGGCGCTGACGGCAAGAGCCTGCGACTATGCGGTGAAGGAACTGAAGAAAGGCAATCTGTAGTTTGTTGAGATTGAAATATAAAGCCTGCCGCATGTATGCTGGCGGGCTTTTTTGTTTTTGGAGCTGTCTGTATATGAATTTGGTAAATTGATGGTATTTTTTGTTCACTCCGCAGATACAGTGCGTGAGGTTTTGATTTCTTTGTAGAACTTGGTATTCAGAATTATATGAAAAAATGTAGTTAACGCCGTGTGTATGTTTTTATTAACTTTGTTCGAGTAAAAAATCAGATGTTGCCCTATACCTATCAGGCCACTCTTATTTGTTCGTGAATCATTAATTAAGTAAGATCTTAACCTATATATATGAATAGTGGGATTATTATAAGTTTTCTTATAATGAGTCTGCATGGCCCTATTACCGTAACCCAGCCAAATCCATTGGTTGTAGCCGCAGATAGTAGTATGCAGAAGGCAGAACAATTGCCTGGGAAATACTTATCAGAAGTCAAAAAGAAGTCGGATCGTGTTGAGCAGCAGGTAAATAAGCGTGCTGACAAGGCATTGAGTCGTCTATTGAAGCAGGAGAAGAAAATGAAAGCCCGCTTATGGAAAGTTGACTCAGTGGCGGCTAAGAACATTTTTACCCGATCGATAGACAGTATGGGCAGCCTGAAATCAGGGCTGAAGGGTAAAGTCATGAGTAAGTTGCCCATGGGAAACAGTTACCTGGACAGTCTGGGAGGATCGTTGAAATTCCTGGAAGGAAAAGGTGAATTGTTAGGCGCTTCAAAAAAGAAATTGTCCGGCGTGACGGGCAGTATCGAATCGCTGCAGGGTAAACTGCAACAGGCTGACCAGATCAAGGCTTATATCCGTGAGCACAAAAAGGAGTTGAAGGAACAGTTGTCGAAGTACACCGGCTTCTCTAAAGATCTGCAGAAGATCAACAAAGAGGCTTATTACTATGGCGCGCAGGTAAATGAGTACAAAGCGGTGCTGAAGGATAAAAAGAAAGCCGAGGCCAAGGCGATGGAGGTATTGAAGAAAATGCCGGCGTACAATGATTTCCTGCGAAAAAATTCTCAGATAGCGAGTTTGTTTAACCTGGGCGCCGCCGGCAACAATGCAGCGCAGAGCCTGGAAGGTTTGCAGACGCGTTCACAGGTGGAACAGATGATTCAGCAGCGGTTAGGGAGTGATCCTGCAGCCCGGCAGGCCGTTGGTCAGCAAATGGACCAGGCAAGAAGTCAGCTAAATGAACTGAAAGAGAAGTTCCCTGACCTGGATAATGCCGGCGATATGCCTGATTTTAAACCCAATCCTATGAAAACTAAAAGTTTTCTGCAACGATTAGAGTTTGGAGGCAATATCCAGTTCCAGAAATCCACCCGTTATTTTCCGACCACATCAGATATCGCTGCACAGGTGGGATATAAATTTCATAAAAACGGTACCGCCGGTATTGGCGCTTCTTACAAACTGGGATTGGGTACGGGATGGAATAACATCGCGATCAGTCACCAGGGCGTCGGTTTACGATCTTTCGTAGACTGGAAGCTGAAAGGTACCTTCTTTGTGAATGGAGGCTTTGAGCAGAATTATGTATCTACCATCACACATGCGAGTCAGTTAACTGACTGGAGTGGCTGGCAGGGGAGTGCGTTGCTGGGTGTGAGTAAGAAATACAAAGTAAGCGCGAAGCTGAAAGGGAATATTATGTTGTTATATGATTTCCTGGCAAAACGAAATACGCCATCAACAAGCCCTATAAAACTAAGATTAGGCTATACATTTTAAGGTTGACCTATACCATACCATAAATATAAAACAAATGAAAAGAATATTAACCGTTGTAAAAATTGTCATTGCGTTCGTAGCATTGTTCAGCGTTAACCCTTTGAAAGCCCAGCAGGATACCGGTTCCTTTAAAGTAAAAGGGGAATCCAGTAAATTTTATGTAGTAAGATTTAAAGATGCCGCGCTCTGGCAACATGAAGCCGCTGAATTGATACTTAGCAGGATTAACATTCATGAAGACAGTGCCTGGAGCGGTAGTCTTGTGGCCAAATTCAGATTTCGTATTGACGCCTGGGCCAATGGTCCGTCATTCATAGATGCAGATATCAAACAAAAGAGTCCTTATAAGAACACATTCATTGCTGCATGGCGGGATGGAACCTTTGATAATGCCTCAGGTCAGATCATCATCTGGCTTCGTGGTAACACGACCTATCATTATAAGGCGCCTTTCTCTGTAGGTCCGATTTCAATACATGATGGTGTGTCAAATCCAGTAGACTATAAGCCCGGCGCAACGACCTATACCTTCAAAACGGCGGTGGATGCTAACGTGAATACGAACGGTATGACCTATGCCGGTCATGCAAATTTCAATGGCACAGGTTCGAATTATTTTGCGGGAAGCGTGGGCATTGGTGTTATTAATAAATCAGCAACGTATAAACTGGCTGTAGATGGTACCATCGGCGCAAGGAAAATAAAAGTGACGCAGGAAACCTGGGCTGACTTTGTATTTGATAAAGATTATGAGTTGCCGTCTTTACAGGAGTTGAATGCTTATATAAAAGAACATAAGCATTTACCTGGTGTTCCTTCCACAGAAGAGGTTACTAAAAAGGACCTGGACCTGGGTGAGATGAATAAGATCCTGTTGCAGAAAATAGAGGAACTGACGCTGCATCTGATAGAGCAGGATAAGCAGAACCAGGAGCAGAAGCAGCAGATAGAATTGCTGAATAAGAAGCTGGATGCGATGCAGGCTAAATAGACTGTTGTCAAAAGAATAGAATGTAATTGTATTAAGCTAAAGATGATAGCAAGAAAATATCATTCGCATTACCGGCGGGCAGTTTTAACTGGTCCGCTGGTAATGGCGAAGGATCAAAATCAACCTCAGTCTCCGTCGCCAATATAATACCCCTACCACCAAATGAAGATCAAATAACGATTTTACTGAATTATCATGCTTCAGGTATTGTCGTCCAGCATGGTAACCTGTATTTATTTCCCAGTGATTGGGGGGATAAGCAAACGGATGATAAATCTTATAGCATCATCGATGCCATTCAGTAGGCAATAAGGAGGGTAATTTACGTTCAATATTCCCCTTCACATGCGCCAGCGCACTTCTGGTACAAAACGTCTGATAAGGTATCGAAAACACCGGACTTAAAATACGAGCCATCATATTCCCAGGTATCGAATAAGTATGAATTTTGAAGATCAGTTGTTGCTGATCTCCCTGCTCAACAGTAAAAGTAGAAATTCCCTTCTCAACATGACCTTTCAAGGTCTCATAACTAAACCCTTTTTTACCCTGCTGATCTATGATTTCACTCACCCGTACACCAAAGATTATTTTCTGGGAAAAAGACTTTACAGGAGGGACATAAACCTGTTGGACAATAGTATCGCCCACCTGCATACTTCTGTTTTCCTCTTTCCATTGTGTGTAGTGATGCATAATATGCCCCGGGAAGATATCATAATCAAACAGGGTATTTACGTTAATGTCTTCAATAGACTTGCGTGTATTTAATTCGACAAAGCTTATTTTCTCTATCAGCTGGTCTTTGTTATAAGGCATTACCTTTTCACCCTTTAAAAAGCGAAGATGCTGGGGGAAGTTTTTAGCCTGGTCTATCAAGTATAGTTTCATTTCAAATAGGTCTGTTGCTGAATGTGGCAGCTGAGCGTTTAACGCGACGTAAACATTTTCTCTTCTACAAGATACATGCATTGCGTCATTTATGGAAAAACATCCCTGGTGCATCTATTGGTAGAAATAAAACAGATCAAATCAATTTTCCTTACCATACTATGTTGCGTCGCCTTACAACGTCTTTGTGCCCAGATCATTCCGGCTACCAGCGATAGCAGCGTAGTTGTCTGCATTTTTGATCCTGTTAGCTTTGACCGTTCAGCTCAACGATGTGGTAATCTCACTACCGGATAATCTTAATGATAGTAATATAGACAAACTGCTGGTGAAACTCTTCATCAACAAAGCCGCGCGGATCGATCATTTTAAGGTCATAAGAGTGCTCGTTGGACAGGATAAAAAAACATTGATAATCTGGGTAAATTGCCTGAAGACGGACAAACCCGCAGATACTATCCCTTTGTCCGCGAGTTGCTGAAAAAGAAACTACGCATAAAAAAGCTCTCCGAACCAACTGAGCGATACACCGTCATGTTCCTGCCCATCAAAATAACATACCCATCTGATCAGAAGTAGTTCCGCAGTCTGACAATAGATAATACTATTTTCCCTCATCCCCCCATAATATTCCCAACCCTTACCAATTCCGGCCTGTTTTGACTATTTTCCCCTTTCACTCAAGTTTTACAGGCTCAATGAAAAAGGTTCTATTTATCAGCGCAATGGCTTTGCTAAGTTGTATGGGCAGTGTGAACGCGCAGTCGAAACACACCTTCGCCCTTTCTAAAAAAGACTTTTTACTCGACAGCAAACCCTATCAGATCATCAGTGGCGAAATGCACCCTGCACGTATCCCGAAAGAATACTGGCGTCATCGCATCCAGATGGCCAAAGCCATGGGATGTAATACCATCGCTGCTTATGTGTTCTGGAACTATCATGAACAGGAAGAAGGCAAATTCGACTTCACCTCTGAAAACAGGGACATCGTTGCCTTTATCAAAATGGTACAGGAAGAAGGGATGTGGGTAATGCTACGTCCTGGTCCTTATGTATGTGCCGAATGGGAATTCGGCGGATTACCGCCTTATCTGCTGAGAATACCGGATATCAAAGTGCGTTGTATGGATCCAAGATATATCGCGGCAACGGAAAGATATATCAAAGCCTTGTCTGAAGAGGTAAAACCGTTACAAATCACTAACGGAGGACCGATCGTGATGGTGCAGGTAGAGAATGAATATGGCAGCTTCGGTAACGACAGAGAATACATGCTTAAAGTAAAAGACATGTGGGTACAGAATGGTATCAATGTGCCTTTCTACACAGCCGACGGACCAGTATCTGCACTGCTGGAAGCAGGATCAGTACCAGGGGCTGCTATCGGACTGGACTCCGGCAGCTCTGAAGGTGATTTTGCCGCTGCAGAAAAACAGAATCCGGATGTACCCTCTTTCAGCAGTGAGTCTTATCCAGGCTGGTTAACACACTGGGGAGAGAAATGGGCGCGTCCTGATAAAGCAGGTATTGTGAAGGAAGTAAAGTTCCTGATGGATACCAAACGCTCCTTCAACCTTTACGTGATCCACGGAGGCACCAATTTCGGCTTCACCGCTGGCGCGAATTCCGGTGGTAAGGGGTATGAGCCGGACCTGACGTCTTATGACTACGATGCGCCTATAAATGAGCAGGGAGACACTACGGCGAAGTATAATGCACTGCGTGACCTTATTGGCTCTTATAGTAAGAAAAAACTGCCGGCTATTCCGAAGGCCATTCCAACCATCACCATCCCTGACATACCACTGAAACCATTCACCAGCGTATGGGAGAATCTGCCTGCTGCGGTGAAGTCTGTACAACCGAAGACCTTCGAAGCCTACGGACAGGACTATGGTTACATGGTATACAAAACAGTGCTGGTAGGACATAAAAGCGGGAAACTGGATATCCTGGAACTGCACGACTATGCCACTGTATTCCTCAATGGTAAATACGTAGGTAAGATTGACCGCAGACTCGGAGAACATAGTATAGAACTGCCTAAATCAGACGTAAAAGACCCGGTACTGGAAATATTTGTTGAAGGTATGGGCCGTATCAACTTCGCACAGGCACTGATAGACCGTAAAGGTATCACTGACCGTGTAACGCTGAATGGGATGACCCTGATGAACTGGGAAGTATACGGTCTGCCAATGAAGAGCGATTTCGTTCAAAACCTGCCTGCGTCTAAAACCGGACAGGTAAAAGAAGGCGAATTCTTCAAAGGTACCTTCACGCTGACTACTACCGGCGACACTTACCTCGACATGACCAACTTCAAAAAAGGGATGGTATGGGTAAATGGTCATAACCTGGGTCGCTACTGGGAGATTGGGCCGCAGAAACGTTTATACTGCCCTGCACCATGGCTGAAGAAAGGAGAGAATGTGATCGTGGTGTTAGATCAGCATCAGCTGGAAGCAGCTACTATCAGAGGAGAAAAGAAACTTGACTAAATAAAAAGAGAGCCTGTGTCTACTTGATGCAGGCTCTCTTTATTCGCACCTGATAAAATCAGGTAGTTATTTAAGCAATTCTAAGGAGGGTTATTTATTTCAATACTTCCTCTTTCTATTGCTAATATTATTGTTTGCGGATCCTGGCTACATACCCACCGCCTTTTGTCATTTTGATCGTGAGTTTCGAGTGACTGTCAGTCGTACCCGACTCGCGTTTACAATCCTTCGCATTTCTGTCAGCATTAATACCATCTTTCCAGCTGTCTATTTTGAAGCTGCCTTCACCCAGGAAAGAAAGATCCAATGTCAGTTCCCTTGGCGTCCAGTTGGTCATCGCACCGATATACCAGTCGCCGTTTGGCGCTTGTCTGGCAATCGCTACATATTCACCCACTTTTGCCTGTAAAGGAATGGTCTGCTGCCAAACAGTAGGGACTGTCTGCAGGAAATCCATGGCCACGGGTTCATGGTAATAGTGCGTCGGCAGGTCGCAGAGCATCTGTAGCGGACTTTCATACACCACATACATCGCCAGCTGATTAGAACGGGTGCCTAATGTCAGTGGTTCTGCAGGAATAGCAGACCAGCTGTCGCGCTGTACGTTCTGCATACCGCCGGGTGTGAAGTCCATCGGACCAGCAGCCATACGGATGAACGGAATAGTCGTAGTATGAGAAGGGGTGATCCAGTCTTCAAACTTACTGATCTCATTTCCTAAAACACCTTCAGACGTCAGTACGTTAGGGTAGGTGCGTAGCCAGCCGGTCGGCTTGTAGGCGCCATGGAAATCGACCATCAGCTGACGCGCAGCGGCAGCTTTAGAGACTTTTTCATAGTAATTGACCATATCCTGATCATCCCGCTGCATAAAGTCAACTTTGATGCCTTTAACACCCCATTCTCTGAACTTATCCAGGGCCATGTCCAGTTGTTTATCAAGAACCAGCCAGCTGCTCCAGAGCAGGATATTGACATTTTTTGCTTTAGCATAGTCTACCAGCTCTTTTACATCAATACCTGGCGTCAGTTTCATCAGATCGCGGGTATCACACCAGCCTTCGTCCAGCAGCACATACTCAATACCATATTTAGCGGCAAAGTCGATATAGTATTTGTACGTTTCATTGTTGATGCCGGCACGAAAATCAACGTCATAAATGTTGTTGTAATGCCACCAGTCCCACTGTACTTTACCGGGTTTTACCCAACTGTAATCACCTGTCGCAGGAGGGGCTAACTGGTATACCAGCTGATTGCTCAGCAGGTCGCCATCCTGACGGGCAATCATCACCAGTCTCCAGGGAAAAGATTGTGGTCCCTGAATATTGGCGATATAGTTCTCGCGGGCAGTAACCTGTTCATCACGGTCGCTGGTCACCTTTTTCTCTTTGGGATAGTAGGGGAATACCGCCTTTAATTTGCCAGCACCCTGGCCACGCAGCCACATACCGGCATAGTTGAACAGACCGGACTCGGTCAGCAGCAGTTTGGTTCCTTTTACTTCGAATAAAGCCGGCAGACTGGCCAGCTGTTTTTCCCCTATACTGTCCAGTTTATATTGAATGTATTTACGTTCATTATGAGAGAACATAGCGTCCTCCTGTGGGTACCATGCCTTGCCCTCCTTGTCCAGACTGAAACCTGCCTGCTCGTCCAGCACCTTGTATGGCTTTTTGCTGGTCGTCAGCCAATGCCAGGCGATACCATTATCATACGCTCTCCATTCAAGTGCGAGTCCGTTGCTGAAATCCAGGTGCAACTCATTGTACCTGTCAGCGATTGTTTTGGTTTTCTGCATAATGACAGGCGTCAGTACGCCGTCATGCGCCCCCGTTTTGGCTTTACTGACTTTCCATGCGTTTCCTTTGTCCGCATCGGTTTTAAACGATACGACAGACGGGGAGATCAGTTCCTTGTTATCCTGAGAGAGACTGTAGGTAATATCGGCGCCTACCTGGATGGTCAACGTGACCGTTTTATCGGGTGATACTACTGTATATCGCTGTTGAGCGTGGATGCCGGAAAGGCAGAAAAGGAAAATTCCTGTTACAGACAGGCCTTTGTACTTCATTATCAGTGGAAATTTAGTGCTGTTTTGTTGTTATCAGTTGGCTAATAAGGCCGCTGCCGCCCATAATACAGGCGCCTGACCATGCAGATCGCCGGTAACCCGGTTACGGTTCAGATAGTACTGCTGATCGTTCTTTTTATTGGTACCCTCACATACATCTTTCACATCACCTGTTTCATTGATATATTTTACCAGGGTCGTCCAGGCGTTCTTAGCTATGAGACCGTATTCTTTCTCGTCCAGCCAGCCCTTTTTAACCCCTACAATAATCGCGTAAGTAAACATGCCGGTGCAGGATGTTTCTGCGAAAGAAGTCGGATCGTCCAGCAGCTGATGCCACATGTAGTTCTTGTCCTGCAGTTTCTTCAGACCAGCCATCATCTTTTTATAGCTATCCAGGATCTTTGCACGGTCCGCATGGCCGGAAGGCAGTACGCTCAGTAACTCGGTCATACCGGCAGCTACCCAGCCATTACCACGACCCCAGAGAAACTTAGCGTCAGGTGCATGGAAAAAGAGTCCGTCTGGTTGTTGCATCCCGTCCAGGTATACCACCATCTCACGGGCGGCACGGTCCAGGTACTCCTTATTGCCGGTAGCGCGGAATGCTTCTACCTGCAACAAAGTGATCATGTACATGTCATCGATCCACATACGGGTCTGCCAGGAAAGTCCTTTGGACTGGTATTCCTGCTGATTTGCCTGCGGATTGTCCGGTAGTTGCCATTGCTGATCAGCAAATGCTTTTCCTGCCTCCAGGTACTTGGATTGATTGGTCTGGAGGTATAATTCCAGGGGAACCGCACCAAAGACACTATGATCAACGTGGTCAGCTTTGGGAACAAGGCTCTGGGATTGTGCCAGTAAAGGCTCATAACGCAGGGCCAGCTTTTGGGCCAGTTCTTTATTGCCGCTTGCTTCCGCAAACTGGAGTGCGCCATACCAGGTGCAAACCTCCGGATAGGTAATAGATTGTGGTTGACCAGGGTTGCCAAAATTGTAAAAAGGGCCACTTACATAGTGGTTGGCCACAAAAAGACCGATAGCGGCCGGTTCTGTACCCATTGGCCAGTCTTTAAAGATCTTCTGAGCAAATACACTACTGAACGGGGTCAGTAGGCCCGCTAGAGCGACGATTGCCAGGTGTATTCTCAATTTGCGCATACAATGCTAATTATCAGGGTTGTAAATAGTCACAGTTTTTTAACGAACGATTGCGTAAAGTAATATATAAAAATCCTGTATGCAAGATGCCGGCTGAAAATTTATATGGGAAGGGGGAAATTTGGGCATAAAATGTTAACTTAGAAAGAAAGGGCTTGTATTCCTCCATTCATCACACCTAAAATACCTCGTTATGGGAACTGTACGTGACATTCTACGGGTGAAAGGCCATGCTGTTTACTCCGTTCAGCCAGATGATACTGTATTTGATGCCTTAAGCGTGTTAGTGGATAAGAACGTGGGCGCACTGGTGGTGCTCGGCGACAATGAAAAAGTATTAGGTATCTTTTCCGAACGTGACTATGCCCGCAGGGTTATTCTGAAAGGCAGGGCTTCCAAAGAGACATTAATCAGGGAGATTATGACGGAACATCCGTTTACTGTGACAGAGGAGGATAGTATCCAGGACTGTATGGTAAAAATGACGGACAAACACATCCGCCATTTACCAGTTACAGATGACCAGCTAAGACTGGTCGGCATGATTTCCATCGGTGATGTCGTAAAATATGTTATTGACGAACAACGCTATATTATTGACAATCTCGAAGGTTATATAAAGGGTACGCGTTAACCGCCTACCCTTTGTTGTTCAGCACCCGCTTCTCTGTCACGGGCTGCTTTTATGTTGCTGTTACCAAAATTCCAGGTCAGTGCAAGGTTCACGCGCCTGTTCTGCCAGCGGTTATTGATGTACATATCGATATTGTCGAATCTGGCAGTACCACGGAACTGCTCGCGGTTGGTAATGTCAGAGACATTCAGCTTCGCAACCAGCTTCTTATTCATGAAAGATTTCTGTACACCTGCGCCAATGGCGAAGGAAGACCTTATTTTGTATACTCCCCAGACAAACGGACTCTCATAATAACCGTTCAGTTCCAGCTTCCAGTCTTGGGGTAAAGTGAAAGTATGGGTCGTCTGATAGTTCAGGCCCCAGGTATTTGTTGCCAGATTGACCATCGTATCCTTCACATCATATGCCGTACGATTGGCGTTGATGTTATTGGTGATATTCCACCATTTGAAAGGATCTATCGGGATCGTCAGCGTAATGCCGTATACATAACTCCGCTCGAAATTCCTGTCATAGAAAGTGGTTACTTTCGAAGTATCATTCTGGATCATATACTCCAGTACGATGTTCTTGGTCAGTCCGTAGGAGAGAGCCGCCACATACTTCTGTTTGAAGGTATAGCTGATCTCCGCCTTATGCGTGTATTCCGGCAACAGATAAGGATTCCCTTTGAAATAATTGTACTTATCGATGTACCAGACAAACGGATTCAGATCGCCATAATTCGGCCTGGAAATACGCTTCGAATAGTTTACCCCGATCTTATGATTTTCGCTGAGCTTCTGATCCACAGAAAGGCTGGGAAAGAAGTCCAGATAAGAGCGTTTTACGTGTGATTGTAAGGTCACGGAATAACCGTCAGATTTTGTCTGTTCCGCACGCAGACCCGCCTGGATATCCGTATTCCGGATCTGCTTTTTGAAGATCAGGTAAGCGGCGTAAACGGTCTCTGTGTAAATAAACTGATTGCTCTGTGTGATCGCCCGTTCATACTTGCCATTCAGCAGGGAGTCATAGCGAAGGTCATTGTCTGTTTTTACAGAACTGAGCTTAAAACCGGTCTCCAGTTTGGTGGTTTTGTTGAACGGCAGTACCAGGTCGGCTTTGACGCTTTTAATGGTTACATTGTTGATCGGTCTGTTACGGATGGAGTGGTAGTTCAATACCGGGTCCACCAGGTAGGACATGCTGTCGTTCAACAGCATGTTGTTATTGTCTTTAAATTCTGCCCAGTCGGCATCTGCTGATATTTCTGTCCCCAAAGTATCCAGCTGGCCTTTATAATTCAGATTAAAAGAAACATTGGAAAACTTGTTCCTGATCGTTGTATTGGAGTAAAGCGTTGAATCGACTTTCCCATTACTGCTGATTGGATTGGTATTAAAACCATCCTGCGAGAAAGAGTTGCTGTATCCTCTTACAAGCGCACCAACCGTATGTTTGCTGTTGATGAAATAGTCAAATCCTGCCTTGTAATTATTGTTCTTAAAACGACGTCTGTTGTAAACATCTGATACAAACAATATGGGCTGATCGCCGGAGATATGCCGCTCTATATAACGGGTCTGGAAGAAGCCCCTGTTACCGTTGTTATAGTTGCCAAAGAGGTTGAATTTTTCAGTCCGCCAGTTAAGGTTCAACCCTGTTGTATACATCCCGTATTTACCGGTACCAACAGTCAGGTTATAAGAGCCGTTTATACCAGTGATAATGGTCTTTTTAGTCTTGATGTTGATGATGCCGCTTTTACCCGCAGCATCGTATTTTGCGGAAGGGCTGGTAATGATTTCGATGGTAGAGATATTCTCTGCCATAGTAACTCTGGCCATATCTCAATCGGCCGCTGAACTTAGGTTTGTATGATATCTTATAATAATTCAGCAAATGCGGGCCTTGCGGCATATTGACGTTAGTCGCTGTATTCGGACCGTTAATCAGGCTCACCAGTGGATGCCTGGGCGCAGGTAATCCGAGGATACGGTGTGCTTCTGTCAGCGACTCAAATTTAAACGGCGTAATTTCTTCTTTTTTCATTTTCCGGAAAGTATAAAATGATAACCGATTCAAAGATCGGTTATCATTTTCCATTTGTCAAAGATTGTTCTTAACCCTGTGCGGAAACAGAGATGTCATTCCAGGCTTCCCATTCTGCCAGACGTTCTGCATAAGCAACGCGGACTGCCGGTAAATTATGGCTACCCAGGTTAAAGCGCAATGGTGGATTATCCGAGTCTACCACTTTGAAGAGCGCAGCCGGCGTAGCGGCCGGATTGCCTCTTTCCTGTTGGGAAAGTTTCTGTACGAACTGTTGTTTGAAGTCGTTATAGATATCCAGTCCGGGGGCAAATTTCAAAGACTCCTGGCTACCGAACTCCGTTGCGTATGCACCTGGCTCTACGATCGTTACCTTGATACCAAATGCTTTCACCTCAGCGGCCAGGGCTTCGTGAATTGATTCAAACGCCCATTTGGAGGAGCAGTAATAGCCGATCACCGGCAAAGTAAAATGGCCAAGACCGCTGGAAGTACCCAGTATATGTCCACCACCCTGTTTTCTCAGCAGGGGCAGGGCTGCCTTGATAACTGCCATCGGACCGATTATATTCGTTTCGTACAAGGCCCGTACATCATCAGCAGAGCTCTCTTCAATGGTGCCTACCAGTGAATAACCCGCATTGTTTAGTACGACATCCAGTCTGCCGAAATGAGCGTGTGCCTGCTCTACAACACTTTTCACCTGCTCTGGCTGTGTCACGTCGAGCTCAAGCGTCAGCACATTATCGCCGTATTTTTCTTTAAGATCTGCTATCGCGGATAATTTACGTGCAGTAGCGGCTACTTTATCGCCCCGCTCAAGCGCTGCTTCTGTCCAAATCCTGCCAAATCCTCTTGATGATCCTGTAATAAACCATATTTTACTTCCCATATACTTTGTGTTTTAAATTTTGTAACACAAAGATCAGCAAGGGCGCGGTAGGACTTGTAGCCTAATTAGGTGACTTTGTAGCCAAACCGAGTAACTTTGTATTTTGCGGTAAAAACGGCCTGTTCTGACCGGAAAAACAGCATAATTTCAATTATTTTGCCATATTTGCCACAAATCAGGTCTATCTTTCTAATATATGCAGCAACAGCTCCGTGAACATATCGAGAAAATAATCCCCCTCACTGACGAAGAATTTGACTTCATCCTCACGCAATTCACGACCAGAAAGTTCAAAAAGCACCAGTATATTATCCAGGAAGGCGATAACGTAAAATATGCCTATTTCGTGCTATCCGGCCTTTTAAAGCTCGTTTATACCGATAATAGCGGAAAGCAGCATATTGTATCCTTTGCGATGGAAGACTGGTGGGAAAGCGACTATTATGCCTTTCACACCCAAACACCAGCCACCTTGTCCCTGGAATGCCTGGAAGATACCGAAGTATGCTGTCTTTCTCTCGAAGGCTATGGCATATTGTGTGATAAGCTGCAGAAAATGGAACGTTTCTTCCTGCAGAAAGCCAATTTCGGTTTTCTTGCGGCACAGCGTCGTATCCTTTCTTTACTGACAACTGACGCCAAGGAGCGTTATGAGCAACTGGTAAAACAATCTCCCTTACTCGTACAACGTGTGCCTAAAAGTCTGCTCGCCGCCTATCTGGGCGTGTCAAGAGAAACACTCAGCAGGTAAAATTAGGTGTGATGTATATCACTTTTAAATCGTGACGTATATCAAAATTCTTTACATGACTTATCTGAAACTTTGCATTGAAATAAACAATGCAAAATTAAGATAACATGGAAAAGAGAATAATCAATCCCTGGAAATGGCAGGATGAAAGAAGTTATGTACAGGCAGTTGAAGTGAAGAATGTAACAAGTACGCTGTATGTTGCCGGACAGGCGGCAGTATACCCTGATGGGACCTCCAGCAATGATGATATGGAGACACAGCTGAAGCTGGCCATCAACAACCTGGAAACAGTCATCGCGGAAGCTGGTTATGAAGCAAAAAATATTGTACGCTTAACGATCTACACGACTAACACTGCGGAGCTCTGGCCTCAATTTCCGATTCTCCAGGAATGGATCGCCAAACATGGTCTTCAGCAGGTCGTGACTTTGATGGAAGTGGTCAGCTTGTTTGAAACATTGAAAGTGGAGCTGGAAGCCACTGCTGTAAAATAAAAAAACGGTAACAAACAAAACCAGGAGTCTGCTCATTTGAAGGAGTTGGCTCCCGGTTTTTTGCATTATAAACCGTTTTCAAGAAACTGTTCCATCAGCGCATTAAATGCCGCAGGTTTTTCCATCATCGGCGCATGGCCGCATTCCTTCAGGTACACCAGTTTTACGTTGGGTAACATTTTTTCAAATTCTTCCGCTACAGCCGGTGGCGTTATATTATCATCTTCTCCCCAGATCAGTAATACGGGTATGTTGATCTCCGGCAATTCTTTCGTGACGTAGTTCCGTTGTGCTGTCTTTGCTGTTTTTACGATCCTGAAGCACTTCTGGTTGTCGCGTACGATGGCAAATACTTCGTCCACCAGGGCAGGTGTTGCTGTTTTTGCGTCATAAAAAGTATACTCAACGCGTTCCTGTATGTAGGTGCGGCTATGTCGTTTGGGAAAACTACCCAGGGTATTATTTTCATACAAACCGGAACTACCGGTAAGGAGCATACTTTTTACATTCGTTGCATAGCGGTGTGCATATAGGATCCCTACATGGCCACCCAGTGAGTTGCCAACCAATACGATATCTTTCAGCTTATTTGCAACAACATAATCATGTAGCGAAGCCACCAGGTAATCTAAAATATCCTGCTTATGTTCATCATAGATGGGGAGGGGAGGAACGTGTATATCATATTTTTCTCCAAAGTAAGCGATAACATCATTCCAGTTGCTCAGACCACCAAACAGACCGTGCAACAAAATCAAGGGTTGTTTCATGTTTTTCTGACAAAGCTAGAAAGCTGTCAACTGCCAATCCGTGATTTCAATCACAAAAGCGCTGCCCCTTGTTCAGCAGCAGTAATCTGGCCCTGCTAAGGGCTTCCCGACTCACATACAGGTACCTGGCGATATTGGTCAGAGAGATTTTTTTAATGATCGCCGGTCTGTGTTTCAGTAGAAACTGATACCTTTTTACGGGGCTTTTCAAGGATAGAATATATTGATGCTCAAATGTTTGTTCTGCTAGTTCCTGGTAAATCTGCAGGTTTACTGCGGACAGACTCATATGCAGATCATACAAAGGCTGTAACTGTTTAATATTGATCCTCCTGATCACGGCATCTTCCAATGCGGTAATCGCTACTGCGGACGCGGCCATCCGGTAATAACTCTCACAATTGGCCAGAAAATCGTCTGCAAAACCAAACCGGATGATCTTCTCATTCCCTTCATCATCAATGATTGTAAACGCAAACTGGCCGGATACCACAAAAGCCGCATAACGCGCAATTTTACCATAACGTAAAAAGCTGTCGCCTTTTTTTATAGTTTTGACTTTTGTCATTTTATCCAGTAATGCCCATTCTGCATCCGATACTATTGGATACTTCTCTTTCAGCCGATGATACCAGTCAGGAGTATTATGCTTCATGATTTAGCCATTTTAGCGCGCCGAAGTTAAAGATATTTTATTTGTCAATTATTGTCTTAAGTGTTTTTATCCTTCGTTCATCTTTCGTTGTATGAACGAAGGATGAATGTTAGATATTAAGGCACGAATAAAGAACAAGCAATTGCACGTACCCACGTTTTTGCGTCCTGTGCACACGTTTTGGCGTCCTGTGCACATTGTCTGAAATAAGGTAAATAATAGGGTTAATTTTGTAAAAGCAATCATGATAAACAGGGGCTGTGCCCAAAACAGGAGCGGGCGCCTCCTGTTCGGCCCAGGGAATCATGTCTTTATATAACAACTGATTTACACTATGACAGGTGATGAGGATCGTCAGTTGAATGGGTATTAAAATAAAATATTATATTGTCCGATCATTCAACCCAAATATTACTTAACCATGTCAATGTGGCAAATTGAAGCCCTGATAGAATACGGCATTCGTCTTATAGATAAAGCAGCAATTATGAACGAAGAGAAGAAAACGGTGATAGGGAATCTTTACAGCGTTCAGACACAGTACGATTGTAAGTTTACCAACTTCAGGGTAATGCCCATCTTACTCCAAACTGGTTATACGATCACAATCGACTATACTGCACATCCTGATTATAAAGGTAATGAAGCATATTTTGAGAAACTGTTGAAGAAGAAAGATATCGAATTCATTAACAGGGATATTAAGAAGAAGTGGAGTGAGAAAAACGATGTTGCCGCCTACCTGGAACCTGCAACGGGTAAAATATATATTGACTACGGATCGCCGTTGAGGAAAGATGAACCGCCTTTGGCAATAATGGATATTCATGATCTGGGTTTATATCTTATCCGTGAAGCGCATAAACAGCAGGATAGGGACAGGGTGTATGAGTGGACTGCCTACATTCTGAAATTTGGCGCGATCAGTCTCGACGATGATGCAAACGCGGCAGCACTGATTGATCAGTATTTTAAGGAGATCAAAGGCATCTTTTATAGTTATGATTATGCAGACTATAAACCTGTTGATGAAGCGCTGACCATATTTCCACCTGGTGCGAAAGATTCTGATGGTTTTACGGAATGGGCGATCGGTGAAGGACTTGCAGAAGGACAGGTATTGGCATACTTTTTTGAAAAGGTAGCATGATATTAAAGTGATGTTTTGGGTGTATTCCCAAAACATCACTTCAAACGCTTCACGACCTCCATGCATGCTCTCGCATTATGATAGGGACACTTCCATAATCCTACCTTTACTTCTTCTATCGGCTTGCCGTCGAGACCGACGCCCCAATGCCATTCTCCGTCTGTTTTATCCAGCAGGAACTGTTGTATAAATTGCCAGCTGGCCATCGCTTTATCCAGGTAGTAAGGATCGCCGCTTAGTTCCCAGGCATTGACCAGTCCTACCAGGGCTTCCGCCTGTGGCCACCAGTGTTTTTCTGCTATCAGGTGTTGCTCAGCAGTATCGTATTCATACCAGAGGCCACCGTCTTTATCCATGCCTTTCAGGGCGGCTCTTACCAGGTTGATGGCGCGGACACGGAAACGACTGAGCTCCTGTTCATCACCAACTGCAATTGCCGCCTCCAGTAACAGCCATGCTGCTTCTATATCATGGCCATAAGAAATCAAGGTGCTTTTCACCGTCCAGTTGTCCGTGAAGAATAATTGCAAATGGTGTGTAGTGGGATGAATGATCTGCTTGTCAAAAAGCATCAGTAATTCCAGGATATCTGCTTTCAGTTGTTCATCCGGCCAGATCTCATATAAGGTAGTCCAGGCTTCCAGCACATGCAGATGTGTATTCATGGACTTTCTTTCATTCGCATCTTTCAGACTCAGCCGAAGATCAGATAGTGGTTGCCAGTCTTGCGTACAGGCTTCTATATAGCCGCCGTATATCTTATCGTAGGCATACTGACGGATAGCATGGTACCATGCTATCGCAGTTTGTTTAGCTGTTTCGTTTCTGCTTGCCTTAAAGTACTCGCTGCAGGCATATACGCCGAATGCAATGGCATAGACCTGCTTTTTGCCATCGACTGCTTTACCGGTATAGTCCACCGTCCAATAAAGACCTCCATGCACTTTATCAGCGAAGTGAGCATAGAGGTAATCCCAGGCGCGATTAGCCAATGTAAGATACTGGTCAGTCTTTAACAGATTATAAGCTGCAGAGAATGTCCAGAGTATACGGGTATTGAGCACACTTCCTTTGACGGCATAAGGGTCTTTTACATTGTGAGCGGAGATACGGCCTATAAAACCGCCATTGCGCTCGTCTACAGTTTCAGTCGTCCAGTAAACGAGTATACGTTTAAGCTCCTGTAAAAGTTCCTGTTTCAGCGTGTTGACTGGTAGCTGTTGTTTTTCGTCTGATGTCCAATTCACGGGATATTTCATTCATTTTGTTTTCTGATAATGGGTAAGCAGCAATGAATACGACGCTTAGTAAGGAGCCGATGGCCGGGATAAGACTCAGCATACTGATAATCCCGGTCTGTGCGGTTGTATCGAGCGTCGTATCTGCCTGAAAATTGAAAACACCTAAGAGCCAGCCGGTCAGTGCGCCACCTATTGTCCAGCCAAATTTCTGGGACATGGAAGAGGAAGAGAATACCAGTCCGGTTGCTCGTCTGCCGGTCTTCCATTCGGAGTAATCAGCAATATCCGCATACATACTCCAAAGCAAGGGAAAAATAATACCAGCACAGGTACTGATCAGCGCCTGTAGCACGAATATGCCGGTGAGTTGTTCTTTCTGCAGGAAATAAAAGCAGCAACTGCCTGTGGTAGCCAGGACCATTGCCAGGAGATAGGTACGTTTTTTACCGAGCCGGTTAGCTACCGGAGAGGCGAGTATAACACCTATGATATTTGCCAGTTGACCAGTGAGCAGATAAAGTGTGGAATAAGTAAAAGGAATGCCGGCTACATTGAATGCCTGGTTCTGCGTGATATAGTATTTGAAATAATAAACAGTCGCGCCATCCCTGATAGAATTAAAGATCAGTGCAGCAATACCGGCGCCCAATAGTATCCACCAGGGTTTATTGTGCAGGAGGTCGGCAAAGTCGTCTTTCAGTCTGCCGGATTGTTGTTGTATGGGTTGTACTCTTTCTTTCACCCATGCAAAACATAGCAGGAACAGCAAGAGGCAGATCACAGCGATAATACTTACTGCGAATACCCAGGCGGCGCTTAATCCGTAAGGGGTAAAATATTGCACAAGTGGCTCCAGTAATCCCAGTGCCATGAAGCTCCCGGCGAATGCAAAAGACATTCTGAAGGAGGCCAGGGTATTCCGTTCACGACCATCATTGCTGATCACGCCCAATAAAGAAGCATAGGGTACATTGATCAGTGAATAGATCATCATCATGAGCGAGTAGGTGACATAGGCGTAGACAAGTCTGCCGCCACCGGCAAATGAAGGTGTATAGAATGTCAATGTGCCGGCAATTGCAAAAGGCAGGGCCATCATCAGCAGATAAGGACGGAATTTTCCCCATCTGCTCTGTGTCCTGTCTGTAATGATACCCACGAAAGGATCAAACAGGGTATCCCAGACACGGGTGATCAGAAACATGGTGCCGATCGCGGCTGCATCCAGTTTCATGACATCTGTATAGAAAAACAGCAGGTACATGCCAAACAACTTCCAGAACATGGAAGAAGCCATGTCGCCGAAGCCGTATCCTACTTTTTCTTTCAGACTTATTGGTGCAGACATAGTTTATATTTCAGCGGGTACCAGTGCTTTGTTTCTTTCAATGATGTTGTATAAGGTCGCGACGGAAGCAAAAGAGCGCAGGCCGTCAGGAGCTGTATGCATACAGTAGTCGGTCAGCTGTGCAATGGAACTGGTGGCTACATGCAGACGGGTATCGCTGCTTGCATAATAGATAAACACCTGACCATCTTCATCAGCAATCCAGCCATTAGAGAAGAGTACATTGGATACATCGCCGACACGTTCATCACCTTCGGGCGCCATAAAATAGCCTGCTGGTTTACAGATCACTTCTTCCGGATGATCCAGGGAAGTCATAAACAGGTATAGTGTATAGCGTAAGCCCGCAGCCGTATTTCTGACGCCGTGTGCCAGGTGCAGCCAGCCATGCGGTGTACGGATAGGAGCAGGTCCCTGTCCGTTCTTGGCTTCCGCAATGGTATGGTACACTTTATTATCGATCACAGACTCTGTGCTGATCACTGCTTTCTCCATACTATCACAATAGCCTACGCCTATACCGCCGCCTTTACCGGCTTCAATAAAGCCATCCTGCGGACGTGTATAGAGCATATATTTTCCATTGACGAATTCCGGATGTAATACCACATTCCGTTGTTGCGCAGAGGCCGTGACCAGGTCTGGTAAGCGCTCCCAGGTTTCCAGGTCTTTTGTACGTACAATACCACATTGCGCAACGGCGGCTGATTGATCACCGGCGGGAGCTGAAGGATCACGGCGTTCTGTACAGAACAATCCATAAACATAACCATCCTCGTGCTGTACTACCCGCATATCATAAATGTTGGTATCTGGTATCGCTGTTTCAGGAATTTGCAGGGGAAAGTCCCTGAAGCGAAATCCATCGATGCCGTTATCACTCTCTGCCACTGCAAAAAAGGATTTCCTGTCCCAACCCTCTACACGGGCGATCACTATATATTTCCCTTCCCATTTGATAGCCCCCGCATTAAATACGGCATTGATTCCAAAGCGGGTCATGAGATGAGGGTTAGATGCCTGGTTAAGGTCATAACACCATTCCAACGGTACATGTGTCGCCGTGAGTACCGGGTTTTTATATCTGAGAAAAATACCGTTACCGGGTAATATGGCTTCATTGTTCATATGCAGCAGTTGCTGATGTGCGACCTGTAATGCCTGCAGTCTTGCGTTAAAATTTGACATATGGAATTTATTATCCGTAAAACTAGGTCCATATGCTGCCAGACAGGTAATGCTGAAACGACTATTTCCTATGCTCAACTGCTTCCTTTCAAATATCGTTTGAGGATCATGATCTGATAGAATAGCACCAGAAACGCCTTGTAATGCCCATTACTTTTGTTTCATTATTTCTACGTTTTAAAACTGAATGCGTTATGAAAAATTTCATTGCACGCTGTAGTATCGCTTTATTCCTATGCCTGCCAACCATCATTGTGAATGCGCAGCAGCGAAAGATTACGGGAAAGGTTTTCGATGATCAGTCAAAACCACTCCCCGGCGCTACAGTAGTCGTAAAAGAAACAAAGACGGCCACCGTCAGCGACGGTGACGGCAGATTTGTCATGGATGTTCCGGGGGCGGGGAAGACAATCCAGGTAACTTATGTAGGGATGCAGACAAAAGAGATCCCATTGGGTACACAAAATGATTTTACTGTTAACATGCAACTGGCCCCTGGTAGTCTGAACGACGTGGTAGTCGTAGGTTACGGGGCTGTCAAAAAAAGCGACCTCACAGGCGCCGTCGCCACCCTGAAAGGCGGTGATCTGAACAAGACGCCCGCCGCCTCCGTAGATCAGCTCCTTCAGGGAAAGATCGCCGGTGTACAGGTGACTACAGGTGGTGGTGCTCCCGGTGCGGGCGCTACGATCCGTATCAGGGGAGCCAGTTCCCTGAATGGGTCTAAAGATCCTTTAGTCGTAGTAGATGGTTATCCCTGGGGAGATGCGGGTAACCTGAAACAGATCAACCCCGAAGATATTGAGTCTATAGAGGTACTGAAAGATGCCTCCAGTGCCGCTATTTATGGTTCCCGTGGCGCTAATGGCGTGATCGTGGTAACAACACGTAAAGGGAAGCAAGGACAACACCGTATTTCATTTAACACCTTACAGACAATGTCGTTCCTGGAGAATAAGCCGGATGTATGGCGGGATCCTGTAGAAGATGCCACCTTTGCCAATGAAGCTGCCATCAATGGCGGCGCAATTGCCACAGATGTGCCTTATATAGGTATTTACAGACCTGTAGGTACAGGGATGGTATATTTTCCTTCAATTGCAGAATTACGCGGTTTAGACCCCAATAAACCGCAATGGCCTGTTAATACCGACTGGGTCGACCTGATATACCGTCATCCTTACTCGCAGAACTATACGCTGACCGCCGACGGTGGTAGTGAAAAGACGAAATATGCCATATCGGGTAACTATTACAATGAACAAGGTATGGTCATTAAAAATGGGTATGATAAGTATACCTCCCGGCTGAACCTTGAACAGAAACTGACCAACGCCGTTACCGCAGGTACAAACGTAATCCTGGCATATACAAAAGCTTCCGGACAACAGCTTGGCGTCGGCAGATCCAGTATCTGGCCGGTATATGACTCTACGGGTAATTATTTCCGTACCAGCAATACCGACTTCGGTAATCCCATTGCTTTAGCCAATCAGCTATTGAATACGACTAAAACAACTGATTTCCTTGGCAACCTGTACGTCAATTTCAGGATCAACAGCTGGTTACAGTTCCGTACCTCTATCAATGCCAAGTCAGGCAATAGCATACAGGACCTGTACGATCCTAAGAACAGCACGCAGCGGGCGCTGGATAATAAAGGCAGCTACGGGAGTATCGCTAACGGCAGTTATTTTGATCTGCTGAACGAGAACTATTTTACCATCAATAAAGATTTCGGCAAACTGCATAGGGCCACCCTGGTAGCAGGTTTTTCTTACCAGAAAACAGAGAACAGGTTTAGTTCGCTGACCGGTCAGAACTTTGTCAATGACGTAATGCAGAACGAGAACCTGGCTACTGCCGGTACCATGCTGATCTCCAATTCCCTGCAGCGCTTTAATCTCGCTTCCTGGTACGGTCGTGGTAATTATACCTTCAACGATAAATACCTGTTGACACTCACCGCCAGAGCAGATGGTTCTACCAAATTTGGCGCTAATAACAAATGGGCCTTTTTCCCTTCTGCGGCATTGGCCTGGAAAGCAGGAGAAGAGCCTTTTATCAGGCAACTGGGTCTTTTCTCTGAGCTGAAAGTAAGAGGTAGTTACGGCTTGACGGGCAACCAGGGTATCAGTCCTTATCAGACGCTGGACCGTTATGGTTCTAATAAGTATTTCACCGGCTCCGTATTTGAGACTGGTTTCGGTCCCGGACTGGCAGGCGCCAATGACGAACAGGGACGTACCATTGTCGGCGGACTTGGAAATAACAGTCTGAAATGGGAAACAACCCGCTCCCTCGATCTGGGTGTTGACATGGGCTTCCTGGATCAGCGGATTACTATCAGTGCCGATTATTATATCAAACGTACCAGTGACTTGTTGCGGTTGAAAACTATCGCGCCCAGCGCCGGATATGACCAGCAGTGGATCAATGACGGAAAGATCGAGAACCGTGGTATAGAGATCGGTCTGAATGCGAATGTGATCAATAAGGCAGATTTCACCTGGAGCGTAGGCGGTATGTTCACCAAAAACACCAACAAAGTGGTGGCCATGGGAGAGAGTAACCAGGTGTTTATTGGTTCGCTGTATGAATCCGTGCGCCAACAGATCAGCACCTATACCGTAGGGCAGCCGATGTTCTCTTTTTACGGATACAAAACAGCTGGTATTATCCAGACCCTTGACGAAGGTATCAAAGCGGGCCTGACCGGTGTAGATGCGCAACCAGGCGAGATAAAATACCTGGATGTCTCCGGTCCGGATGCTAAGCCGGATGGTATCGTTGACTCTTATGACCGTACAATTATCGGCAATCCTAATCCTGATTTTATTTATAGTCTGAATACCAATGTGCGCTATAAACAGTTCGACTTGTCCATGCAACTCTATGGTGTGCAAGGCGGAGACGTCTGGGATTTCCAGAAAATGACTGCCAGCCGCTGGCTACAGCGCTGGACGCCGGATAATCCCAGTATGGCATATCCAAGGGCAAATGGTACCCGTGGATGGCGAGCTTCCGATTTCTACCTGACAGACGGCTCTTTCCTGAGAGTGCAGAACGTAACATTTGGTTATAACCTGAAAACTGATGCGGTGAAATTTGTGAAGAGTCTCCGGGTATACCTGTCGGGCAATAACCTCTATACCTTCACCGGCTTCAATAAAGGCTTTGATCCGGAAGTAGGGGAGAGTGGTATCAACAACGGCGCATATCCACGTCCGCGTGCTCTATCCCTGGGCGCTAATGTAGTATTCTAATCCGTTAAAATCACAGACATGAAAAAATTCGCTTACAGATATATACTCCCCGCCATGTTGGGCGTTTCCACGCTGGTGGGCTGTTCTAAATTGGATGAGCAACCCTATGGGATGATCAATTCACAGACCTACTATAAAACTGCCGACGACGCACGGGCAGCCATTATATATGCCTATTCCATCCTGCCGGAGGTAGGTTATTACTCAAGAGGTTATTATATCATCACAGAATTACCGACAGAGAATCTGACGCAGAAAGGCGATGCGGGCGTAGGCAACTTCGAACTGGATGAATTGCGTACCACATCCACCAACCCCGATCTCGACAATATCTGGACCTATATGTACAGAGGTATTGCCAGGGCGAATGCGGTGATTGCCAATGTGCCGAAGATCCCTGGTATGACGGATGCAGAACGTAACCAGATCACAGGGGAAGGTTATTTCCTGCGGGCCTTACACTTCTTTAACCTGGTAAGGATGTTTGGAGAAGTGCCTTTACGCACAACGACTATTGATGATGCTTCGCAGATACCTATTGCGAAATCCCCTATCAAAGACGTCTATACACAGATCGTCAGTGATCTGCAGGCGGCAGATTCATTGATTACCCAATCGCGTATCAGTGAAGGTCGTGCCAATCAACCTGCGGCAGAAGGATTACTCGCGAAGGTGTATCTGCATCTGGCATCTTCCAAAGCATCCGGTTCTCCGGGATATGATTTTGTGACTAATCCGGACGAGTTATATGCACAGGCAAAATTATATGCAGAGAAGGTAGTTGCCGGCCAGTCGGCATTTGCATTAACACCTGCATTGCCAGATATCTTTAACATTGATATCTACAAGAAGGCGGCCGTAACAGAACACATTTTTGATGCTGCTGTGGACAGAAGCGGTGACCGGGAAGGTAGTTTTTCAAAACTGCCCAACATGTTCCTGCCTGCCGACCGTCCCATGACGATTGCCTATAACCAGTTAAAGCCGGATAGCGTGAAGATTGATATAGGACAGGGCTGGGGACACTTCCGGACAGAATCAGGTGTTTATTTCAGTTATGCGGATAACGACCGTCGGAAAACACAGTTGATCGTGTCATCTTATACCAACAACGGACAAACCTACCAGCTGGATATCAGCAGCAGTTCCCGTCCTTTCACCCGTAAGTTCATTGATCCGGCACGTATAGGAGATGCCACCAGTGCCAATTCTCCTATCATCCGGTATAGTGATATCCTGCTCACCTATGCGGAGGCCTGCGGACCTACGGCAGATGGATATGCTGCTGTTAATAAAATACGCGCCCGTGCAGGTATTGGCGATTTACAGCCCGGACTGAGTGCTGCTACTTTCCGTAATGCAGTCGTACAGGAACGTGCCTGGGAACTGGCTTTTGAAGGCAGCCGTTTGTTTGATCTGCGCAGAACGAATACCATGGAAAAAGTACTGGTACAGCAATATGGTAAAGTCATCACCAGCGGCGCTTACTTCTTCCCGATTCCGCAAAGGGAACTGGATACAAATCCTTTAATGAAATAATTAATCGTTATGAAACAACTGTCTCTTTATATATCCTTGCTATTGATCATCTGCTGCAGCGCCTGTACGAAAGATCCCTTTGATGGCGTCAGCAGCAATGAAAGATCTATTGAAGCAATTACTTTAGGTGGCGGACTGGTACAGGTAGGACCGGCCGCCATCAACAGAACGGACGCGAAAGCTACGGTGAAAGTACTGGTGCAGGCAGGTACAGATCTGAGTAAAGTAGTGGCACAGATCCAGACTTCCTATAAGGCCGATATCTCCCCTGCGAATGGAGTACCTGTTAATTTTACGGCGAGTAACAACCAGGCGAAATTTACTATTACTTCAGAATCAGGCAGCACCCGCGAATGGACGGTAGAGATCATTCCATTCACAGAAACACTGCTGGGCACTTATTCCATACAATCCCTGGTACTTTATGGCGGTACCGGACCGGAATATGGTGGTGGCGGTGTCATCAACCTGAAAGACAAACCCTGGGTCTGGACGGGTGCTGATACGCCGGATAAGGAACTAGATAATACGATCACGTTTGAATTCGGTGGGGTGACTGCGGATGGGAAAACGACTGGTAAGGTGACCAATAACGCTGGACCAGACGGTGCTTATGCGAGCTTTCTGTACAATAACCCCGTAATGGACCTGAATAATGTATATCGCCTGGTACCAACCGGGGAAAGTACCTGGGAAAGAGATTATGTGAACAATACCGTTACCTTTATCAGCAAAGAAGGTAAAAGGACCAGCGGCGCTTTCCTGGGCGCAATGAGCATTGATCTGGGCAATGGTCTGAATAAAACGATTACAGATAACTCCCTTGATTTTACACTTAGCGGCACCGATGACTGGGGAAATATCTATTCCGATCTTGACAAATTTGTGAAACGTCCACGTCGATTCTGGATAGATATTAAAAAGAACCAGTAACTGCCACAGATATGAAAACTATGAGTCTGCATATTATTATTCTCTCTTTATGGATGGCCTTCGGCGCCTGTTCCAAAAATGCGAACGAAAAAGCCACCACGGGTACGGAAGAGGATACAGTACAAAGTAATTTCCGCACGGTAAAATACCTGTATAGCCTGGCAGGGAAGAAAACATTGTCCGGTATCCATAACCGCGAACCTAACAGTACGCCTGCGAAATGGACCAACGAGATCTTTACGACTACCGGTCGTTATCCGGCGCTATGGAGCGGGGATTTTCTCTTTCAGCAGGACAATATTGATAACCGGCAGAAGATGATTGATGAAGCCGTGAGACAATGGGAGAAAGGAGCCGTTATCAACCTGATGTGGCACGCCTGTAATCCGGCCAACGAAGAGCCTTGTGCGTGGGATGACGGCAAGGGCGTATTAAGTAAACTGACCGATGCACAGTGGAAAGAACTATGTACAGATGGCACTGTACTCAATCTGAAATGGAAGGCGAGAGTAGATGAAATCTGTATTTACCTGAAACAATTACAGGATAAAGGAGTGGAAGTACTCTGGCGTCCCATGCATGAAATGAATCAGGGTAAGTTCTGGTGGGGCGGTCGGCCAGGAGCGGAAGGAACGGTTAAACTGTACCGGATGATGCATGATTATATGTCCAGGATAAAGGGTCTGAATAATCTTATCTGGGTATGGGATATTCAGGATTTTGGTTCGCTCGCCGGGGATGCCGTCAGCTATCATCCGGGGGAAGACTACTATGATATCGCCGCCCTGGATGTATATGATGGTTCCGGCTATACCCAGTCAAAGTATGAGGTCATGTTACGGGCAGCGAAGGGTAAACCGGTTGCCATCGGGGAATGTGATAAATTGCCTACTGTCGCGGAACTCAGGAATCAGAGCAGCTGGATATTTTTCATGAGCTGGTCCGAACTGACTTATGATAAAAATAGTAATGCGGAGCTGCAGCAATTATACAACGCCGATAACGTCATCACGCTGGAAAAAATGCCTGGATGGAAATAAGACAGCGACTGGGGAAATTATTGGTAGCCTGTTGTGCATACGGTGGATGTTTTACATCTGTAGTAGCGCAACAGGCTACTCCTTTTAAGCCAATATTACGTGCGGATATTGCTGCCACCGGCGTCCGCAATCACCTGATCTGGTCTGTAGCAGGGAACAGTCAGGGTACTGCTCCTAATATTATGTCAGAACTGGAATGGTATGCACAATCAGGCATAGGTATGAAAGGTAGTCTGACATACCAGCCATTCCGCAGATGGTTTACAACATTGTCTTTCAGCAGGGCGGGTTATATCAGCGGACATGCTACTGATAATGACTATCAGGAAGATGACAGGCAGTATCCGACCTTTGCAGGTAAGTTTCGTGCAGATAGGGGGCGTATAAAGGAGCTGCATGGTGTGGTAGGTTTTGAGCTGTATACCTCCGGACGAATCAGCTGGAATATACAAACTGGTTATACGGAGCAACATCAGCTGAACTACCTGTTACCTGCAGACGTCCTTACGCCACAGGATCTCCGGACTACCTATTTTAGTAAATGGAGCGGGATGTTGATCAATACAGCAGTGCAATGGCAGACATCAGACAATACATTGTTAAGAGGAACATTGGCTTATAGTCAGTTATGGTATCGTGCGGAAGCCGACTGGAACCTTATTCCCAGTTTTCAGCATCCCCTGAGTTTTCTGCATGTGGCAAAGGGATATGGGCTGCGTCCTGCTGTTGCGATGGAGAAAAGACTTTTAGGTTTTACTGCAGTGCAGCTGGAACTGGCCTGTGACTATCGTATTACGGGGCATGGTTCCGAGCAGTTGTATCTACGGAATGGAGGACTGGCGGTGACCCGTCTGAACAGTGTGAAGAGCCGTGGATGGAGCCTAAGCATCGGTGTTCCTTTCAGCTTTCTGCAATAAAAAAGGGACGTATCCTAAGATACATCCCCTAACGCCCCGGGAATACATAGTATTTAGAAAGTGGTCATGTTGTACATTTCAATCTGCTGACCTGTCGGGCTGTTCCCGCCATACCAGTGATTCGTACCCACGAAGTAATACCAGTTATTGTAGTAGTTACCACTGTTGTTAGTCAGTGTAAATTTATAGGTGCCGTCTACATAAAAGTCAACCTGGTGTGTATTGTTGCTTTTTGCCTGGCATTTGAAAGTGTGATAGCCATTATCATTGACAGAGATGGTCTGGTAGATATACTGACCGCCCCCTTGCAGGTAGCCCTTCAGTACATTATCGTTGAGTGTCTTTACAAATCCCATCTCATTCCCGTTCCATTGGGTCACATTATCGCATACGAAAACGGCCTGTTCGCTGGCACTGCTATTGGCGCTGCTGCCGCCTTTAAAACAACCATAGAACTGGAGGCCGGTAGCATTTTGTCCGCCGTTTTGCTGTGCGGCATCAATATCTGTGCTACAGTTACCAACAGGCACACAGATACCATTCGTGCCTGAGATCAGATAGGGGTGTCCATTACAGGTACCCCACAGGTTGAAGGCGTTCTGTGGCAATGCGGCACGGGGTACTGTTTTGTCTTTTCCGCCATCAGCGGCAACATCTTTTCTGCAGCTGATAGTCGCACATAAAGTGAGTGCAAGGAGTACAATAGAAACGTGTTTCATAACATTTACTTTTTAGTGGAATGATCAATTATTAGGGTGGATAAGGGCGTTCAGCGTTGTGTCAGGGTTTAAATACCAGTATGATCTCTTCTTTTGCGGGCAACACGGTATTGCTGATCTGGACTGTTCCGTCAGCAGTACGCTTATAGATACTTTTATTCCAGGTGTTTTTTAAGGGATGGAAACATTGCAGGGTATAACCGGATGGAATGTTTACACGTATATCGGCAGATTGCTGCTTTGTTGTATTGTTCAGCGCATAAACAAAGATGGTATTGCCGCACTTTATGGCGTAAGATTCCAGTATTGCGGCCTGCACCGGTAATTGTTCGAATTGTCCCTTACCTGCCTGTAACATCATTTTATTGATGGTACTGACGCTTTGCAGATAGGGTGTCATGTGCTGGTCGTCGAATAATTCCCACCACCAGGACATCGGCAGGACAGGCGTCGGACTGAACATACCATACCACAATCCACGGCGATAGTCATAATTAGCTTCCGTAGCATATTTTGGATCCTGGTCTTCCCAGCGATAGCCAAATTCTCCTACTACATAAGGTTTGCCGAAAGTCTGTATGTAATCAGGATAGATGCCCGGTATCTTTTCTGTATGCTTATAGATGTGTTTTTGATTGAAGTCGATATAAGGAATCGCATTCATCCCGATAATATCCCGGTGTGAGATGCTGGTACTGACGAGATGATGGTAAGGGTCAATATCTTTCAGATAACGGCTCATTTCCAGGTGCCATTGCGCAATGACGGGCAGCGGGATCAATATGCTATCCTGTTGTGTAAAGGCGGCATTATCTACCTCATTAAAGAATTCCCATACGGCAATGCTGGAACTATAGCCCCAGCGGGCAATGATATAACGTAGTTTATTCTTGTACTTTTCCTGTGCCTGCTGACTGGTGAAGAAAGCTGTGGGGGTTTCTGCCGGACCGCCATTTGCTTTATTATAACTGCTGTGTTTCCATCCGCCGTGTTCCATCAGGTGACCATGCCAGTCGAGCGTCAGCATGAAGTAAAGTCCGAGTGAATCGCACATATCCACCAGCTGATCCATACGCCGGATAGCGCCTGGATGAAAGTATTCCGCTGAAGGCTGATATCGTTTGGTACTACGTGGCTGTTTCCATTCGAGCGGCAGATTCCAGTAACACATCCAGGTACGGAAGAAATTAGCGCCATTATGAGCCAGCGAAGGCAACAGGTAATCATAAGTCCATTTATCATCCTCAAAGGAGCGGGATTCCCAGGCCACGTTTTCACCGACACCCCGGAACAATTCCCCGTTATCAAAACGGAATGTCCACAGGTCATTTTTATGCAGGAAGCCCTTGCGGGTGCTTTTATAAACGGTAAATACGCTGGGTTTACTTTGTACGGTATCCTTCCCGGCGATCAGTTCGAAGTAATACTGATACTGGCCGGTTTCCTGCGGCGCAAAACGTGATTGCCAGTGATGATTTACCTGGTCGAAATAGGCAGGTAAGAGTAGTGGTTTCCCGGAGGGAGATACCAGGCACATATCCAGTTTTATCTCACGCTGGTCATAAGGGTTTGAATAATTCGCTGTGAGATCAATCGTCCACTCTGCTTTTTCATACAGGTTCACAGCAGCAGCTGGTGGCGTAATACGCTGTAGTTTCGTCGAGTCATTTGCATACACCGTGAAAGTAGCCATCAGCAATGCATAACATGGAATGGCTTTTACATAGTTTTTCATGCTACCAAAGGTAGCGGCAGTGCAGACCGGTGATTAATGCTGGATTGCTTATTTATGATGTTTAACCTATTTGACGCCTGCTTTTTTACGGGTCAGGTATTCCTTAGGTCCCATCCCATATTGTTTGATAAAACATTTATTGAAATAGGAATGGCTGTTAAAACCAACTTCAAAAGCAATCTGGCTGATGCTCAGATCTCCTTCCAGCAATAACTGTACGCTTTTACGTAACCTGATGGCTTTGATGAATTCATGGACGGTTTGTCCGGTGAGTGTTTTGACTTTATTATACAGCAGGGTTCTGCTGACGTAGAGTTTTTTCGCAATGACCGTTGCATCCAGTTCCTGATTGCCCAGTTCTGTATCAATAAACTGGATCAGTTGTTTCAGAAACTCCTGGTCTGTTGCGGACAGCTGTTGCAGTTCAGCCGTCAAAGGCATGTCGCTGAAGATCTGTTCGCGAAGGCGCTGGTAGGTGGTGTCCTGTTTGTTCAGGATGTTCAGCAAAACCTGTGACAGCAACTCCGGACTGACAGGTTTAGCCAGATAGGCTTCTATCCCTGCTTCATAACCGGCAGCCTGCATGGTACTGTTTTCCTGGCTGGTCAATATGACTACCGGAATATGGCTGGTAGCACCATCTGATTTGATCTGTTTACAGAACTCAATACCATTAATGCCAGGCATTAAGAGGTCGGCAATGATAACAGCAGGCATGATTTCTCTTGCGAGTGCATACCCTGCATGGCCGTCTTCCGCTTCAAAGATTTCAAAGATATCGGAGAGGATCAGGCGGAGATAATCGCGCATTTCTTTACTGTCTTCTACCAATAAGAGTTTTCTGCCTTTGAGCTGCATGAATTTCTCCGCAGGTAATTCCTGCCATACCCCAGCTTCCTGTTTTGTAGGTGCAGGCGACTGTGTTGTTGCTACGATATCCGGTATGCCTGCAGGCAGGGTGATGGAGAACAGACTTCCTTTTCCTTCCTGACTTTCGACCGTAATACAGCCTTTATTTGCATACAGGAAATCTCTTACAATCACTAATCCCAATCCCGTACCTTTTTCTCCGGCAGTGCCTCTGCTGACTTCCTGTTTGTCAATCTCAAAGAGATGTTCCAGGGTATTATCAGACATGCCGATACCATCATCCGCAACATCTAGTGTGACCTGCTGGTCCTTTTCATTAGCGCTGATCTTTATATGACCGCCATAGTCCGTGAATTTGATGCTGTTGGATAACAGGTTTCTGATGATCACTTCCAGCATCTGCGGATCGGCATAAATCCAGCAGTCCGTTACTTCATTTTGTAGTTTAATATTCTTTTTATGTAGATCCGGTTCCAGTAAGGCGGCGATATTCGCAGTCATCGCTGCCACATTACAGGCGGCAGGTTGCAATTGCATGTGCCGGGATTGTGACATAGACCAGCTGAGCAGATTTACCAGTAATTCGAATACATGGATAGATGAACTGTGCATGTTTTTCAGGTACTGGCGTAAGGTGCCGGCTTCCATTTCCGGCATGTGACCATACAGGTAACCGGAGAGTTCTTTCAGTGCGGCTACCGGGTTTTTCAGGTCATGTGCCAGTATGGAGAAGAAGTAGTCCTTGGAGGTATTTAGTTTCTCCAGTTGGGTGACGGCCATTTCCAGTTCTTTATTCTGACTGGAGATCTGTTGCTGCTGATCAAGGATCTTGTCCGTCTGCCGCACGATTTCCGCATAAGAAAGTTCCAGTTTTTCCTTTTGTAAGGCAATTTTATCGTGCTGTTCTACGAGAGAGGCGTTAGACTCCTGCAAACGGGCCGTTTGTCTTCTTACCTCTGCTTTCAGTTGACGGTTTCTTCTTTTTACCCTGGCTACACGCCAGTAGAATATACCTGTCACACCCAGTGCTAATGCCAGCAATGCTAACATCCTGAACCACCAGGTTTGCCACCAGTAGGGCAGTATGCTGATGGTAAGGGCTTTGGCAGGAGGAAGCCAGTTGCCGTAGATATCGGTGTAACGTACCTGTAGTTCGTATATGCCGGGCGGAAGATGTGCAAAGGATATCTTTCGTTCATCTGTGACGTTGATCCAGTCCGAGAACTGGTTGACCAGTTTATAACTATACTTTATCTTCTGCGGCGCATACAGATTGATAGCCGCAAATTCAATGGTAAAAAATGACTGTTTCTGGGTAAGGGTGATCGTATCTGTCAGATGCAGGTTCCTGCTTAGCACACTATTGGCTTTACCCGGCTGTTGCTCTTCTCCGAAGATGTACAGGTGACTGAAATAAAAACGTGCGGGTAAGTCCAGGGCCGTGATTGTAGCCGGATTGAAGCGGCTGAGTCCTTTTGGTCCACCGAAATACAGCCAGCCATTGCCCGCACGGGTCGCTGCTTTCTGGAAAAAGGTCTTTTCCGGCAGACCGTCATTCTTGTCATACAGGTGGATTTTCTGTGTGGCAGGTTGGAGGAAGATGAGTCCTTCGTTGGTTCCCAGCCACAGGTTATCCTGCATATCGCAGACGATGGATTTCATGGATGCCGGTAGTTCATATTGCCGGTTCAGGTGCAGGAAAGTCTTTGTTTTTTCCTGGAACTGATCCAGTCCCTGCTCTGTAACGACCCAGATATTCCCTTTACTGTCGGACGTAACCATGTTCACGGAGTTGCTGTTGATACTGCCGGTATCCGCTGTATGACTGAAGGAAGTGAATCGTTGCCGGTCCCAGTGAAATAATCCGCTGTAGGTACTGATCCAGATCCTGTTACGATTGTCTTTATACAGGTGATTGACCCAGGCAGGCAACTGCATATTGAAAGGGTAGGTGTGGTTATTCCTGTAATTGGTGAAGTTACCTGTTGCAAGGTTGTATATGGCCAATCCTTCGCCATGGGTACCTATCCAAAGCAAAGAATCATCTGCCAGTAAAGCTTTTACGTCATTGTTGACCAGGGAATTAGAGTCGGCAGGATTATGCGTAAAGCGCTGTATACGTCCATTACCAGGTGTATAGCGGATAAGTCCGTCGGCCCAGGTAGCCATCCACAGATCGCCCTGTTTGTCTTCCTGTATATCATTGATGGCCAGTTCCCCGGAAAGAGGTGTCTTTTGTAAGTTACCTCCGTTCTCCTGTCCGTAACGTATCAGACCATTGCCGGCGGTGCCTATCCAGATGTTTCCGTTCCTGCTTTCATGTACTGCGCTGATGACTGTAGTGATAAGTCCTGGGAGCGCATTGGTACTTCCCAGCAGGTTCGTAAAGTGGTTCTTGTTTTTATTCGTCGTGAAGATGCCATTCCCCGCAGAGGCAAACCAGGTATTACCGAAATCGTCTTCTGTAATAGAGGTAATGGAGGTTAAGGGTAGATTGCCATTCTGGGAGTGGTTGTTGATAGTGGCAGGTGTCAGCTCGTTTTTCCGGACAAAACAAAGCGGTTCACGGCCAATACCTATCCAGACGGTGCCTGCTTTGTCTTCATAGAGGCAGCGGATATTGCTATGGGAAGAGAGTGTATGACCGCTTATAGGGTTGAAGCCAGCTTTTCGCTTACCCTCGATATCTAATACGGCAACGCCTCTGTCTTCCGTTCCTACCCATACTCTTTGCTGTTTGTCTATCAGGAGCGACTGGATTTTGTTGCTGGGTAATATGTCCGTATTACCGGCACTGTTGCGGAGGTAGTTGAACAGGTGGGTGCGGGTATTAAAGCGGACGATCCCCTTATTAAAGGTACCGGCCCATAAGGTGTGACCGGGACCCTGTGCCAGGCAGAAAAGGATGTTTTCGTCACCATGTCCCAGGTACCATTCGGCTTTTTGTTGTTCCGGGTCCAGGCGGCAGAGGCCATTGGAGGTACCCAGCCAGAGATGGTGATCATCATCTTCCAGTATGGCATTGACCGGAATCTTGTCATGCGTTTCGTTCAGGGGTATGCGGCGGAAGACGTTCCGGGCAGGATCGTAACAATTCAATCCATCGATGGTACCAACCCATAAGCGATGCTGACTATCTTCAAAGATGGCATAGACAATATTATTATTCAGACTGAGAGAGTCGTTTTCTCTGTGCAGATATTTGGTAATGGAATATCCGTCCCAACGGAACAGTCCATCAAAAGAAGCCAGCCAGACAAATCCTTTAGTATCATAATAGATTTTCTGGTAGTCGTTGGTAGGCAGTCCGTTGTCAGTGGAGATGCTGTAGATATTATAGTTGGCTGATTGTCCGGAGGCGTCTATAGACGTTCCGGTCATTATCAGTAGTATCAGGATGCTGATCCGCAAAAAAGCCGGCTTACACTCACTTATTCGCATTGTACTTTCCCGTGGAATTGATCTAATTGAATGAAATATACCTGGTAATCAGATATACTCAAATATATTCACGCGTTTTGTCTTGGCGGGTATATTTTTTGGGTAAATGATAAAGTTATTGATTATTAGGCGTTTAGTGTCCAGGTGTACTATTTTTCAAATACGGTGGACCCTGTTTCAACAGCGAATCTGGCAGTAAGGATAATATTGAGCAGCATGAACGCTTGTTCGGCGTAAATCAGAATTCCATGTTGAACGATACTATTTTACAGAAGAAGGTACTGCGCGAAATCACATCATTAGGGGTACATGATTGTTGTTCTATTTTTTTCCGTCACAAGAGACAGTTTGCCTTCCCTTTGCATACCCATGAAGAACTGGAGTTGAATCTCGTATTGGGAGGAGCTGGCATTCAAAGGATTATAGGGGACCATATCGGGCATATCGGCCATGCCGAGCTGGTACTGGTAGGACCGAATCTGCCACATGGCTGGTTTACCCTGGATGACAGGGAGGAGGATATACTGGAAGTAACCCTGCAATTCCGGAAAGAGCTGTTTACAGAAGGGTTTCTCAATACGGAGCTGCTGCATGCCATCCGGAAGCTGCTGGACAATGCAGGGAGGGGTATACTATTCACACCCGATGTGGCGGAAAGGGTGTATGAGAAACTGCTTGCATTGGATAAAATGAGTGGTTTTGATTCCTTTATTGGTCTGTTATCCCTGCTGCATGAGTTGTCTGTGGCGAAGGATACTACCCTGCTTTCCAGTGTGTCTTTTAGTCGTGAGGAAATCGTGTCAGAGAGCCGGCAACTGGAGCAGGCATTTGAATACATGAACCGTCATTACGGGAATCCGATTGCCCTGACAGCGATAGCCAAAGTGGTGCATATGTCTGAAGCTTCTTTCAGCCGTTTTATGAAGGCGCAGACCGGATTGACCTTTACAGAAAACCTGGTGGAACTGAGATTGGGGCATGTAGCCAGAATGCTGGTTACCACACAGCTGACCATTGCAGAAATTGCTTATCACTGCGGCTTTAATAATATGGCCAATTTTAATAAACTATTCAAAAGACATAAGGGCTGTACGCCGAAGGAATATAGGAGCAATTATAATAGGCAAATGAGTGGAGGAAATTAGGAATTAGGAATTAGGAATTAAGAATTGGTTAGCCCACCATCAACACATTACTTCCAGCCTAATCTATATTCTAAAAAATTTATGCCAGTAACTCTTCATTCCTAATTCCTAATTCCTAATTGTCTTTTGGCCTTCTCGGTCAAGTAAAATCGGCCTTTTGAGTAAAGTGACTTGCCGCCGCACTATCGACATTTGACCTAACAAAAAACTTGAAAATGAAACAAGGTAATTATCAGGGTCAATTGCAACAACCGATAGGTTCAGGATTTGATAGACACTCAACAGCTGCGGACGTTATGCGGGGAATCGATCTGACAGGAAAGATCGCTATTGTTACCGGCGGGCATTCCGGTCTCGGACTGGAAACAACAAAGACACTGGCGGCGGCAGGCGCAACTGTGATAGTGGCGGCACGTGATATAGAGAAAGCGAAGAAAAACCTGGCAGGCGTTGCCAATGTAGAACTGGAAGCCATGGAACTAACTGTTCCTGCGTCTATAGATGCCTTTGCGGAAAAGTTTCTGGCTTCCGGCAGACCGTTACACCTGCTTTTCAATAACGCCGGTATTATGTGGGTGCCATTAGCGCGTGATGCAAGGGGATACGAGAGCCAGTTCTCGACAAACCACCTCGGACACTTCCAGTTGACGGCAAGGCTCTGGCTGGCCTTAAAACAGGCAGGAGGGGCAAGGGTAATCAATACTTCTTCCTGGGGGCATCATGCTTCTCCGCTGGTATTTGAAGATCCGAATTTCCAGCACAGGAAATATAATGCGATGTTGGCCTACGGTCAGTCAAAGACTGCCAATGTGCTTTTTGCACTGGAGCTGGACAATCGTGCTAAACAGGCGGGCGTCCGTTCTTACTCATTACATCCTGGTTTGATCCTGAGCACTGATCTTGCCCGTAATATCTCCCTGGATACGATGAAAGCACTGGGTATGGTAGATGAGCAGGGCCAGGCGGTGCATCGGGAATTTAGTGGCGATAAACGCGTAGAACAGGGTATTTCCACCCAGATATGGTGTGCGGTTAGTCCTCAGTTGGCGGATATCGGAGGCGTATACTGTGAGAATACAGATATCGCCGTACTGGATACAGATTATGATCCTGCCGCCAGCTGGGCAGATGATATGGAAAAGATCCATGGCGTTATGCCGTATGCACTGGATGCAGCAGCTGCCCGGCAGCTCTGGACATTGAGTGAAGAACTGACAGGCGTACCGTTTAACATCGCATAAGCGCATAGTTTTGAGCGGAAGTCAGGTCAGATAATGATCTGACTTCTTTATTTTACATTTGTAGTATGGCGGAAAGACAAGTCAACAGGTATGCAGAGAATGTACTGACATGCAGCGAGAATCAGCAGTACAGGGGAGAGATGGTGCTGGATGACAGCGCGTTGGTCCGTATTATTTCCGGTGAGTTAAAGATGGTACATGGAGATCGTCATTATACTTTCGGCGCCGGGGATACCTTTCTCTTTCCCAGGAACCAGCTATCGACCATGATGAAAAACGGAAAGGACGGGAAGCCTTACAAAGCGGTGATCATGCGTTTGACGACTGCTTATCTGCGTGATTATTATACGAAGAACGAAGTACTGTTGGAGCCGGCACATTCCCCGGAGATGCTGTGTTTTGATAAAACCCCTTTGCTGGATAGTTTCTTTGCTTCCATATTCCCTTATTTCGAACTGGATAATCAGTTGCCGGAAAAGCTGGTACAGATTAAGATGGAGGAAGCTATTGAAATTCTGCGTAGCATCAATCCCCATATCGATCGTGTGTTATCAGATTTCTCTGAAGCCGGGAAAATTAACCTGGCTGATTTTATGGAGAAGAACTATATGTTTAATATACCGCTGGAGAAGTTCAGTCATCTGACAGGACGTAGTCTCACTACATTTAAGCGGGATTTTAAAAAGGCGTTTCAGACAAGTCCACAACGGTGGCTTACCCGGAAACGCCTGGAACTGGCACATTATCAGTTGTCAGAGCAACAGCGCAAACCGGTAGATGTGTATTATGAAACAGGCTTTGAGAATCTGTCACATTTTTCCAGGGCCTTTAAAAGCCATTTTGGATACACGCCGACTGCCTTGCTGCAAGGAAAATAATGCCTGCGGAAGATTAGAATTTACATCCGATACCTATACTCAGCAGCCATGGATTGATTTTCGTGTCTGCATGTACCGTCGCTCCACCAGCTACTTCTGGTACGGTGGTCACCGTATTCTCGGTTTTCAGCCAGATCTTTTTAGCATCCACATTTATGAACCATTTCTTAGTGATGTCTATATCAACACCCAGTTGTGTAGCAAAACCGAAGTTATTTTTATAGGAGATGTCCGCTATAGCAGGACCGGTTTTCTTACCGTAAAAGATGGTGTAATTGATGCCGGCTCCTGCGTAAGGTAATATTCCTTTACCTAAAGGCTGGTGATACAGGAAGGTAAGCGTAGGAGGTAAGAGCCATACCTTACCGAGATCTACCTCACCAAGTGCCGTACCCGTAGCTGTTACTTTATGTTTTGTCGTACCGAGTATAAGATTGGCAGATACGCGGTTAAAAAGGAAATAGGTGAAGTCAAGTTCGGGGATCACCGTAGTGGAGATGTCTGCACTACCACCTACAGTAGTAATGTCTGCGCCTGCTTCAGGAATGACTGCCGTCGCTCTTATACGGGCGCGCCATTCGCCTTTCTGCTGGGCCATTCCTAATACGCTGAGACAACATAATACGTTCAGTAAGAGTAACTTTTTCATAATTGTGTTTTTTGTTCTTGGTTACACAAACCTAGCTGAGACGGCGAACAAAAAGCCTGATGACAGACAGTACTCTTCCTGATTATAATAATATGCCCCCGCAGGAGCGGAGGCGTTATGCAGGGGATCAGTTATTTAAACCGGACGGCTGCCAGTAACATATCACCTTCAGGTAATTCCTGTGCCGCATAATGTAAACTAAGACGGCTGCTGCTGTTTTGTTTTTCTACCTGTAACAGTTCTTTTACAGGTATTTCCATCGCCTGAGTTGCATCGTCAAATGTCCATTTCTTCAGGATATTTCCTTTTTCATCCTGGATGGCGATGCCGCGATTGGTACCCTGCCCTTTATTTGTGCAGTGTATGTAGATAATACGCAGCAGGTCCTTGCTGTCTGCCTTATCCAGTTGCAGCATCCTTAGGTTAAGCGGGGCATTGACGGCCTGTTTCAGGATCAGTTTACTGTTGAGATAGATCTCATATCTGTCCAGGCCCCTGTTCGCAGTAAAGGCTGATAAACTCAGGCAACATGCAACAAGCATGAACAGTTTCAGTAATGATTGTTTGAATACTATGTTTTTCATGGTAGAATGATTTAAGTATCTGTATACAATACTAGCCTATAAATAAAGGAGGTAAAAAAATAGTATACGAACTGCCGGAATAATAGAGGAACCGCTTAATAACCGTCTATGAGTTTATCCAGTGCTGCTTTGTAATTTCTGCCAACGGGAATCTGCTGATCTGCAATCAGGATACTGTTTCTTTCAACCCGCCTGATCTTATCTTTCGCTACGATAAATGATTTGTGTACTCTCATAAAGAGCGTTTCCGGAAAGAGCGCCTGCATGGATTTGACAGAGCCTTTGGTCACAATTTTTCCGCTTGTGGTATGTATGATGGCGTAGTCTTTCAGCCCCTGTATATAGGATACATCTGCAAAGGAAAGTTTGATTTTTTGTACACCACTTTTGACGAAGATGAAAGCGGGGATTTCCTGCTGTAGTTCCAGGTCTGCATTATGCCTTTCAAGAGAAAGAAATTCCGTCACTTTATCAACCGCCCTGGCAAATCGTTCATAGGAGATTGGTTTTAGCAGGTAATCGATCACACCTAGTTCATATCCTTCAAATGCATAGTCCCGGAAAGCGGTGGTGAAGACGGTAATAGGTGGCTGGGACAGACTCCGCAGGAAATCAATACCACTGATTTCGGGGATCTCGATGTCCAGCAATAGCAGATCCGCTACCTGGTGTTGCAGGAATGCCTTTCCTTCCAGTGCATTACTGAAGCTGCCGGCGAGTGTAAGTGCTTCGTGTTGCGTGATGTATCCTGCCAGGATCTCACGGGCCAATGGTTCATCGTCGATGATTACACATTTCAGCATCAGCGCATGATTTTTAAATGTACCAGAAAGCGTTCCGGATGATTCGTGATCTCTAATGTATGTTTACCGGGGAATAGCAGTTCCAGGCGTTTCCTCAGATTAAGCAGACCGATACCGCCGTTTTGCATGGTAGGGGGGATCCTGCCTTTATTGTTGGCTATATTTATGTCAAGTGTTGGTCCTGCATCGATATTGATGAAAAGAAAGGCATTGTGTACTGCTTTGCTGATCCCGTGTTTAAAGGCATTCTCTACCAGGGGAAATATCAGGAAAGGCGGCAGCCAGTATTGCTGTACATCGCCCGTCACCGTTAAACGGATATCCGCCTGGTTATCCTGTCTGATCTTTTCCAGTTCAAGGTAGTTATTCAGATAGCTGATTTCTTTTTCCAGTGGAATAACCGTCTGTTCGCTTTCGTATAACATGTACTCCATCAGCTCAGCAAGTTTTAATACGACTGCCGGCGCTTCATCTGATTTTTTAAGCGTCAGGGCATAGAGGTTATTTAAGGCATTGAACAGGAAATGAGGATTGATCTGGGAGTGCAGATAGTTGACTTCTGCCTGTAGCTTTTCCAGCCGGATCTCCTGGACTATTTTCTTCTGCTCATACCAGTCCATACTGAATTTCAGGGCGATGGTCAGCAGCAGATAAAGCGAGGTATGGGTGAAGTTGTAAATCAGTGAAGCCGATAACCGTGCGTTTCTGCCGGGACCGAGTACATATCCGAACAGATAGAAGTCGTAGCCGCTTTGTACGACCAGATATCCTAACAACAGTAGCAGCACCAGCGTGAAGTAGGCCGCATATTTTTCATGTAACAGGAAGCGGGGGATCAGCCAGTGAATATTCAGCCAGGCCAGCGCTATGAGCAGTGATACCCTTACAAGGGCACAGATAAAGAAATTGGGCAGTCCTGCTTTCTGGATCAGGTAGGTACGGTCATACAGGAAGATAAGGGTGACCATCACCCAGTAGGCGGCGTAAAAGTAGCGTTGCCGGGAGGGATGGCTATTGTTGGTCGTGGAAGGCATCGTTTGATTTTTCACTATATACGATATTGATCAGGAAAGGAGAAATCCGGTAGAGGAACAGCAATAATAGTAGAGGAAAGGTACAAAGAAAAATAAACAGGACTTTGGATGGCTCCTTCGGAAGCGTTATAAAACAAGAAGAGGTCTGGCCAGATATCTATGCTCCTACGAATTTAAGAAGGTGCGTAAGCGATATCTGCAATATATCTCGGAAGAACTGATAGAAGACCTGGTTAAATGTTTTACGGCTATTAAGGCATCGCCCCGCAGCATCAATGAATTACACCAGCTCAGTAACGAACGACGTAAATACTCCTCTCAATAGATTCCCCTGTTTTTTACGGCGCGATATGCCTGATTCGCGCCTGATCTTGTCCGCTTAGCCTTATTCCTCCTTTCCCTGCACCGCTTTCCGGCGGTATCTTTACATCATCAACACAAGAGAGATCCTCGCAACGGTCAGTGGTCCCCCATTATGACCGTTCCGTCCAGCGGGAAAAGTGAGGTAACAATACCTGATCAGGAGATCGGGATTTTAAATGCTAAAAACTGAAAAGATGAAAATTTTACTGACTGCTATCGCCGTATTGAGTCTGGGTGCATTTGTTTTCGCAAAACAGGCCCCTAAGCAGCAACCAGGTACCAAACGTACAGAACTGCAAAGACATGACCTGGATGTTCCGGGAAAGGAAACGATTCAGGCACGTATTGATTTTGATCCGGGAGCAGCGTTTGGTATGCATACGCATCCGGGAGAGGAGATTATCTATGTGCTGTCAGGTACACTGGAATACGAGGTAGAGGGTAAGAAACCGGTAAAACTGAAAGCAGGGGATGTATTGTTTATACCTACCGGCGTGAAACATGCCGCCAGAAATGTTGGTAAGGAAACTGGCGCTGAACTGGCTACTTATGTAGTTGAAAAAGGCAAGCCATTGGTAGTATTGGCAAAATAAAATGTAGTGTGTGATGTTTAATATGAAAAGATCGGGGTTATGATAACTCCGATCTTTATTTTTTATGACAATAGGTAACTATCGTTTACCAGGCACTGATGCCGGTCTCCGGATTATTATCATCACTGTAGAATATACCGGAAGGGCCGTTTTCACCCAAAGTCGCTGCTTTTACTACACGGGCGGCCGCGTCCTGTACGGTACCCGGACCGCTGTGATGATTGAAGTCCGTAGCGGTATAACCAGGATCCACTGCATTCACTTTAAACGCGGTGTCACGCAGATTATACGCCAGTACGATGGTATAGGCATTGAGTGCCGCTTTAGAGGAGACATAGGCGGATGGTTTGACAAGATAGTGTTTCCAGGCAGGATCATTTTGCAGGGTGAGCGAGCCCAGACCGGAAGTCACATTGACGATCCTGGGGGCCGGAGAAACCTGCAACAGATCAATGAATGCCTGTGTTACGGAGATGACACCGAAGTAGTTTGTTTCGAATACTTGTCTGAAGATGCTGATATCCGTTTCCAGTGCAGTTTGTGCTGTCATACTACCGAGTACGCCGGCATTATTGACCAATACGTCCAATACTTTGATTTGTTGGCCGAGTGTGTGACGGGCTGCCTGTATTGAATCAACGTTGTCCACATCGATCACCAGTGCTTCCACCTGGCTGAAGCCTTCTGATTGTAACTGGCTGACTGCCTGCCTGCCTTTTTGCAGATCACGGCAGCCCAGGTAAACGTAATATCCCTGTTGTAATAATTGTCTTGCTGTTTCGAAGCCGATGCTTTTATTTGCTCCTGTTATCAGTACTGTTTTCATGATTGATTGTTTAACAGTACAAAATTACCGGGGAGAGGGCTCCCGGCTGTAACACATCCATCGGAGTTAATGGTACATTTTGCGGATTTCTGTCCGGAAGCCGGCTGGGGTTACCCCTGTTTCTCTTTTAAAGAAGCGGTTGAAGTAGGAGGCATCAGAGAAACCCAGGTCAAAGGCGATATCCTTGAGTGAGTTATTGGTGTGAAAGAGCAGTCTTCTGGCTTCCATTACAAGGCGTTCGTGTATGTGTTTGATAGCGGGTTTACCGCTCTGATTTTTGATCACTTCGCTTAAATGCCCGGCAGAGATGTGTAGCATGGCAGCATAGTCCGCAACTTCATGGTATTGCTGGAAGTACCCGTTGATCTTCGCCTGGAACTGCTTTAATAATTGTCTTTCTGTGGAGGTATCTTTCCCCTTGTACTGTTCTGTATACAGGCGGCTCAGATAGGTCAGCAATACCGTCAGATAAGCCGCTAACATACGTTGTTGCCATTCTCCGGATTGTTCATATTCCAGCCGGATCTTACTGATGATCTCTTCTATAAATAATATATCGGGTGCTGTCAGCGCCAGTTCGTGACCATTATAAGGATTGCGGATGATGGGAAGATTATTCAGGGAGGCATTGTCCTGGGAAGACAGGAATTCCGGTGTAAAAGCGATACCGGTACTCCATAGTTCACTGAATCCTTCTTTTACGATCATGTTATCGGGACCGCTGAAGTAGACGGTGTTGTTCTTTACTTCGTAAGGCGTCATATCTATCCACTGGCGACTATCAGCCTTTCTTATAAAAACGAGCAGATAGTGACTTTTGCGGTGTGGCACCAGCAGGTCGGTCTGATCAGGCAGGCCACCTTCATAGTGATACACCTTAAAGTGTTTATCACCTGTTTTGTCCGGGTTCAGTGAATAAATAGGTACTTTTTGAGTCGTATTCAGTATTTGCATGGCCTAAAGTATCAGGATAATGCTATGTTGAAATGTTATTGCGGATAAGTATAACAGGTCGCGAAATTAACATAAAGGCCCCATTTAAAGAGAAAAACCTCTAAAGTGCCAGGTCCGGCACTCAGAGGTTTTTTACTTATCACTGTTAAATCTTACTATTTAGCGAGATCAAATCTGTCCAGGTTCATCACTTTGTTCCAGGCAGCTACAAAATCTTTGATGAACAGTTCCTGACCATCTCCGGCGCCGTATACTTCCGCGATAGCTCTGAGTTCGGCGTTAGAGCCAAATACCAGGTCAGCGCGCGTGGCGGTCCATTTTACTTCACCGCTGGTGCGGTCGGTACCTTCAAAGAGTTCCTGATCGGCAGATACTGCTTTCCAGGCGGTTTTCATATCCAGCAGATTTACGAAGAAATCGTTGGTCAGTACACCCGGGCGTTTAGTAAATACGCCTTCAGAACCGCCGTTATAGTTTGTGTTCAATACGCGGAGGCCACCTGTTAATGCGGTTAATTCAGGCGCTGTAAGCGTGAGCAGTTGTGCTTTGTCGATTAGTAATGCTTCTGTGGAGGCAGGCACCCTTGATTTGCGGTAGTTACGGAAACCATCGGCGACTGGTTCCAGGAAGCCTACAGATTCAACATCTGTCTGGTCCTGAGAAGCGTCTCCACGACCAGGCGTAAATGGCACGGTAAGTGTCTGTCCGGCGTCTTTAGCTGCTTTCTCTATACCGGCAGCACCTGCCAGTACGATCAGGTCAGCAATGGATACTTTCTTACCACCGTTGTTAAATGCTTTCTGGATGCCTTCCAGTACGTCCAGTACTTTCTGCAGCTGGGAAGGGTTATTCACCTTCCAGTAGCGTTGTGGCGCCAGGCGGATGCGGGCGCCATTAGCACCACCACGTTTGTCGGAGCCACGGAAAGTAGAGGCGGAGGCCCAGGCGGTAGATACCAGTTCAGATACGCTTAATCCTGATTCCAGCACCTTTGCTTTGAGTGCCGCGATATCGTTTTCATCGATCAGCGGATGATCTGTTGCGGGGATAGGATCCTGCCACAGCAATACTTCTTCCGGTACATCCGGTCCGAGGTAACGGACACGCGGCCCCATATCGCGGTGGGTCAGTTTGAACCAGGCGCGGGCAAATGCATCTGCAAATGCGTCTGCATCTTCCAGGAAGCGTCTGGATATTTTCTCATACACCGGATCAAATCTCAGGGATAGATCGGTGGTGAGCATAGTTGGTCTGTGTTTTTTGGAGCTGTCGTATGCATCCGGGATGATGTCGTCTGCATTTTTAGCAACCCATTGGTGTGCACCAGCCGGACTTTTAGTGAGTTCCCATTCGAAGTTGAAGAGGTTTTCGAAGAAGTTATTACTCCATTGAGTCGGCGTGGTAGTCCATATTACTTCCAGTCCGCTGGTGATCGTATCAGCACCTTTACCGGAGCCATAGCTATTGTTCCAGCCGAGGCCCTGTGATTCCAGTCCGGCTGCTTCCGGTTCTTTACCCACATGGCTGGAAGGAGCCGCGCCATGCGTTTTACCGAAGCTGTGACCACCTGCTATCAGGGCGACTGTTTCTTCATCGTTCATTGCCATACGGCCGAAGGTATCGCGGATATCTTTGGCTGCTGCGATCGGGTCAGGATTGCCATCCGGTCCTTCGGGATTTACATAGATCAATCCCATTTGTACGGCTGCGAGTGGTTTTTCGAGGTCGCGGGAGTGGATATCACCGTCCGCATCATCATCGGAAGAAACTACACCATGTTCTTTAGGTACGCCTTCAGAACCGTGGGCATAGCGTATATCGCCACCCAGCCAGGTGGTTTCTGCACCCCAGTATACATCTTCTTCTGATTCCCATTTATCTTCACGTCCACCGGCAAAACCGAAAGTTTTAAAGCCCATGGATTCCAATGCTACGTTACCCGTTAGGATCAGTAAATCTGCCCAGGAGAGGCTACGGCCGTATTTCTGTTTAATCGGCCAGAGCAGGCGACGGGCCTTATCAAGGCTGACGTTATCAGGCCAGCTGTTCAGCGGCGCAAAACGTTGTTGTCCTGATCCTGCACCCCCACGGCCATCAGTCACACGATAAGTACCGGCGCTATGCCAGGCCATACGGATGAATAAGGGGCCGTAATGCCCAAAGTCCGCCGGCCACCAGTCCTGCGAGTCGGTCATGAGTGCGTGAAGGTCTTTTTTCACCGCTTCCAGATCGAGGCTTTTAAAGGCTGCTGCATAGTTAAAATCTCCTCCCAGGGGATTCGATGCAGGCGCGTGCTGCCGCAGAATGTTCAATTTTAACTGGTTTGGCCACCAATCGCGGTTCCTGGTGCCGCCGCCGCCAGTGTTGTGCTTCAAAGTGCCATTGTGGAACGGGCATTTACTGATGTCGTTTAATTCTTTTTCCATTTGTAATAGTAGTTTATGGTATTGAACAAACACTTGCTTGCACGGGGTATTTGTGCAGGTTGCTAAAGTTATGATATTGGGGATAATAATGGGAATTAATTAATTCTATGTTTCAATAGTTTATGTCTATTACTCTTTGATGGCTGATTCTATAAAGAATTAATAATTAACAATTAAGAATTAAGAATTGGAATGCAGCGTAGTTGTCTGTAATTGTTAACTCTTAATTCTTAATTCTTTGGCTCCTGATTGAAATATTAAGTTTAAATGAATTCTCCCTGCAAGCGGAAGGCTGGTGGCATACTATCATCAGAATGGGATAAGCGGCAATTAGTTTATATGATCATTTTGATATATTTGTTATTTCAAACCAATAGCATATACCTATGACCATTAGAATTGCTGTCCTGATAATGGGCCTTATCTCCCTTTCCTTCATCTCATCAGGTCAGGTAAAAAAGTCAATTATTCCAGTATTGAATCCAGGAGAACAGTACATTTTCAGAAACACTGCCATTTCAGACATTCATGAAGACGGCGTACGCGCTATTAATCAGACTGCTTCCACCAGCTGGTTCCTGCGTGTAGTTGGAAAAACAAGCTCAGGCAAATTAATGTTAAGAGCTACTTATCTTAAAATCAACCAGCGTACAGAGCATCTTTTTACACATGATCTGACAGGTTTCAACTCAGATGACTTTAACGAGTTTGTGGTGAAAAGCACATCTGATGAACTGCATAAGCAAAACGATCATCTGCGTAAACTGGGCGAAGGGATGCTGGGAAAATCATTTACTGTATACATCACGCCTGACTGGCAGGTAGATCAGGTAACCGGTGTGGATACACTGATTAACAATGCATTGGCTGGTATGGAAGGAGATGACGCTTCTATTGCACAGGGCTTCGGAAAAACGATGCGCGGAACGATCAGCAATGAAGAGATCAGAAAGGTATTCGAAGACGCATTGTCTTACATTCCGGAATCAGAAGTAGGTGTAGGGGACAAATGGAGTAAAGAGGAGAATCACCAGATAGGTGCATTGCAGGTAGATTACACGGTGAAATCTGATGATGGCAATCGTATGGAGCTTGCAATATCCTCCGGTTCTGCTATTAACACGGACATCCAGGCTTCTTATTCCAGGAAAGGTACTGTTACTGTTGATTGTAAAACCGGCCTGGTGATACAGTCTTCTGTGAAGGATGATATGAAACCAAGAGCAGGTAATATCACCAGATTAGTGGTAAAGACAGTAAAGAATGAAATGCAGAAGAAATAATGCGGCGCGCTCCGGCACTTGAACCGGAGCGCTATTTCTTAATGACAATAGCGGCCGATCAAAACTGTTTAGGTTTTAGCCCCTGCACGCATCATTCCTGCCTGTTTTTTGTAGTAGATCAGCCAGATAGATTATTTCTGCTGATGATTTTTCTGCAACCAATGTCTCCATTCCGAGCGGTTAGCCGGACAAAAAGTCTCCCTGTCTTTTTCCTGCATGACAGTACTATTTCAGTTTTATGATACAAAGCTAAAAGCGGTAAGTGACAGCCCGATGTCAGGAAACCTGCGGGAAATTGTTCTCTTTATCCGCGTGTCCGGAACAAAATAAGCTTACCATCTGTTAGTATATCGATCTGAACTACAGCATTCAGCTGTCTGGTAGGCGGCATTCCTTCGTCTGGCTTTTTTACAACATACACCACTGAACCTGTAATTATTACATTTAAAAAACTCCATCAATGAACCAGCTAAGATTCATGAGCATATTTGCTTATGCAGGCCTTGCCGTATGCCTGATCTCCTGCGGCGGACAGCACCCCGAGAAGAATGCGCCAGATACCACGGTTATTGTAGACAGTACAGTCGTCGTTAAGACAGCAACACCTGCCGCATCCGCCGCTATTACAACACCCCAGCAAATGATGGTGGTAAGACACAAGGTGGCCAATTTTTCCAAATGGCTGCTTTCCTATGAGGAGCATGATTCTATGCGGCAGGCGAACCAGATACACAGCTATGTCATCGGACGTGGGCTGCAGGATAGCAATATTATTGTGGTTGCCGTGAAAGTAGATGATATGGATAAGGCGAAGGCTTTCAGTAAGGATGCGGGTTTAAAGAAAGCCATGCAGAAAGGGGGCGTAACGGGAGCGCCTTCGTTTGCCTTTGTGACGATGACCTATCAGGATACGGTCACAATTGCCTCTGATGTCCGCTCCTGGACGACGTTTACGGTAAAGGACTGGAGCGCCTGGGAGAAAGCGTTTACGGAAGGGCAGCAGGAAAGACTGGACAATGGATTAACTGTAAGGGCGTATGGACATGATGCAGACAATGACAAGAGGGTGGTGCTGGTCGTAGCGGTGACCGATAGCGCCAAAGCGCATGCCTACTGGAAATCAGATATGCTGAAACAAAGAAGGATAGCATCCGGCGTGGTAGATGATCCACAGCGTTTTATTTTCCGGGTGGTAAAGCGATATAAATGAGGAAGATCTTCTGTTACAGATCATTTTTCAACAAAAGCCTTGCAGGATTGCAAGGCTTTTGTTTTATCCCTCTGATCAAGGTTGTGAGAGTACGGTACTACTGCATGTGCCATTAGACTCCAGTTGGAGCAGCTGCAGCGTAACACCAGACAGTGTGACCCGGCAGGTATTAAAGCCACCGGCACAGGAGCCCCGGTATACGCAGGGAGATCCCTGACTAGGCACCTGTTGCAGGTTGGTGTATCCAGATCCGGGTGATTGGGCATTCGTAGCAAAAGCGCCGGCAATGGCCAGGGCAAATGCGCTTACTGATAATCCCATTTTTCTAAAGTTCATGACAGCGAAAATTTTGAATTCGGATGTATGCCTACTATTTTCTACAGGTTTTCGGCGACGCCTGTTCTATTGCAATAGAAATATTATTAATGTCCGGGGATGGTATATGCATGTAAGGTGTGATCATGTAATGTAAACAGCTGGTGGCCCTGTACGATGAAGTCTGTAATACGATCTTCTGTAGGCAGGGGAACGTATAGTGTGTAGATATATTTTCCGTTATCCAATGCATATACGTCTATGATTTCCTGCTCACGTCTGATCTGTTTGTCTTCGTTGTCTGCAATCAGGGTAGAGAGTATGTAGATCCTGTTATCAGCCGTTCTGACCCTGCTGTTGACATAGATAGGCGGCGCAGAAAATTTACTGATACCGGTTGACATACTTGCTACCTGTATTTTGGCTTTTGTGTTTGTATCGAGTGTATGTCCTGTGTATTGTTGTTGCAGGTTGGAGTCCAGCGTAATAAATTCATTCCGGTAGTGATAGGCGTATACCAGTCTGCCAGTTTGTTTATCATAATCAAGTGTACCGTCGGTACAGAATATACCATCTACCTGTTTGGTAATACTATGGGGACTGATTGTTACATATGGAGAATCTGTTTTGATCTTTGCCAGTATGTTTTGTTTGTTTCCCAGGGAATCGACATGAATACTGCGGGAGATAAACGAAGTGGGAGAGACGTTTTGCAGGATATTAAAAAAGCAGCTTTGTGGCAGAAACCGTTGCAGCCGCAAACTGTAAAGATCTCCTTTATACAGTGAGGGCGTATTTCCTTCTGCCATATAAACAGCGGGAGAATCTACCATGATCCTGGCGAGTTTCCAGGCATAGCGTTCACCCGGCGACAATTGGAGGGTGAGTTGTTGTGTGTCCCGGAGTTGCTGATCGACAGTCAGCAGGTGCAGGGAGGCGGAATAATTGGCCAGATACAAATGTTGATCTGTTGCTCCTGCAATGTAGTATGCGGGATATTTCAATTCCAGGGTGTGTTGTAAGACCGCATTTACAGCGGGCATTTTTCGGGAGAATCCATTTTTACTTTCGTTGGGTTTATCTGCAAATGCGTAAAGTATAAGCACAAGCAGGAGGCAGGCGGCCGTACAGACGGCCGCAAAATGAAAGGGCTTTTGCATCATGTCGTGTTCAGTTATACGTGAACGAGTTGTTTGGATGGGCGGATGTTATCGTCAGGTCTGGAGTATAGCCACATACCCAGGAACGCAAGCAGCACAAAGAAAATATTGAAATAAAGGTGTTGTGTCCATGTCATACGGGAAATGACACCTCCGCAGGAGCAGGGGATCTTTTCGGCTAGTGTCATGAGCACAATTATGTAAGTTGTAAACAGCATCATCATCGCAAAGGATGCATAGAGACCGGTACGCCTGTATCGTGGAAGGACCAGGAGCAGTGCAATAATGATTTCTGCTACAGGCACCACTATAGCTAATACGGGGGCAAACCCGGTTAATAATGGAGATTGGCCTATTACTGCACGGAAGTTTTCATAATCGCGGAATTTGCTGACGGCTGTGTAAACGAACAATAGAATGAACAAGAGACGGATAGTCTCAAGAACCGTTCTTCTTAACATGGAATATGGATTTACAGGTTAAAGTGTAATCTCATTCAGTTTGGGCATGATCAGTAAATATAAAATGGAGATTTGAGACAGTTTAAGGATCGTCTCCCCGGTTCTCACGTGTATCGCTGGCTATTTTGAATCCTAATTTAAGGAATTATTCTGAACATTCTGTTAGCGCCCGGTGATATTTTTTATGGCTTTCATGCTCTTCCATTCATGTTCTACCTGTGTCATCAGTAGCGCATTGTCAAATTGAATGCTGCCTTTGGGGAATATTGTTTCATTTTCATAGAAGCTGGAATGTACCTGTATAGCTTCTAAGGGCCGTACCTGCCATTGATAGGTTTCCAGTTTTAGTCCTTCGTATTTGTCACCGTTGGGAGAGTAGCCGACTGCGCCTCTTTCAAAAAATGCAGATACATTTTCCAGTGTTCCGAATATTGAGTTGGGATTGAATACATCCGTTGTACGTGCGTCAATAGAGGTCGTTGTATTGTCGGAGCTGCTAAAGTCAACGTGGTAGTTGCCACCAGCTTCCCGCACATTGAATTTAGCAAAGTAATGTTTACCCGGAAATATTCTTCCGCCAAGGAGCGCGTTCAGTCGGAGAGACGTATCACGGCGTGGAATATAGACGCCTTCTTTGGTAACACCATTTTCTTCCCATTCCACAGCAATGCGATGGGCGCCATTTTCAGAATTGATACCTGTGAAGTCAGGAAATCCTTTCGGCTTGATATGTTTTAGCCGGATGAGGCAGATGCCGACAATGGCCTTTCCGTTATAAATTTTGGGGCGGAATGTTTCCGGAAGAATGTTGCGGACTACTTCGGGTTCAGCTGTGAAATTAATCAGCATTCTTCTGTCAATATAGCCATGTATTGCAGGTAGTTTCATATTTACAGGGATGATGTGTTGTTTGATGAAATCGTATACAATTTACTATGAAAACAAGATAACATAAATGACAGATAGCAGCTATTACAGACAAATTACCAGGATGCGTGAAGTTTGTTTATTTTTACGGCCGCGAAATGAGTCGTTTGCTGACATATAATCCATTTGAGGTAATGACGCCTGCTTTTATAGAGATGCTGTTACAGCATACGCATGACTATGCGGTGTTGCAAAAGTTTCAGTATCCGGGTGTAGCGGCTAACAAGGGGTTTATGACCACGGCTTATACGACAAAGGAGCAGGCATTGGTACATCTGGCGGAGTTGCATCCCGGAGAGGGAAAGATCCTGCATCTGGCGGACAAAGCTGACAGGGAGAAATTACTTGCCTTACTCGATCCTTCCTCAGGATATCAGTTCTTTTATAGCACAACACCGGATGTTGCTGCTTGTAAAAAACTGACGCAGTTATATAAGCAGAAAGTGAGTAATTATATCAAAAGTCAGTTACATATGAAAAGTGACGGAGGGTATGAAGTCATATTAAAGGTGATTACAGGACGGTTTATGGCAGTTATCACTTCCGGACAGCAGCGAAAGGAAGTATTGTTTTATGAAATGATCAGATAATAATATGTGCAGAAGTATCTCTATGCATTGTGAAATAGAATTGACTATTGACGCCTTTCCGGAACTGGAAAACGACAAGCAGGTTGTATTCGATAAAGAGGGACTTGTTTATATTGATTCCACGTCATTTCCGCTGGCGGATGTTATTTCCCGGCAACAGGACAGGATGGTCCTTTCCGAGATGGCCTGGGGAGTGGTACCATTGTTTGAGAAGGACAGAGATAAGGTAGTGTCGAGAAGACTGGACATGGTGAATGCCCGTGCGGAAAGAATACTGGATGAAAATTCTTTCTGGTATAAATCAGGGCTGGTCAGACAGCCTGCGTTAATACCCGTTACCAGTATTTTTGAATACCGGCATATTCACGGATGGAATAATAAGGTACCGTATGCAGTTCGGACGAATCATCAGCCCGAGCAGCATCCATTTTATGTTCCCGGTATGTATCAACTACACCATGAGCACGATGCGAAGGGACAGTTGGTGCAGGTAGGCAGTTTTACGATGGTCACCACGGAGGCGAATGAAGTGATGCGACAGATCCATAATGGTGGGAACAACCCGCATCGGATGCCTTTGTTTTTACCCCTTGATATGGGCAAACAATGGATCTCTTCCAGCAGGACGAAGGGAGATGTAAAAGAAATCCTGCAATACCGGTTGCCGGCTGACCAGTTGAGTTATCATACCGTGTTTACCCTGAGTGGCAAGAAAAGTCGTCCGGATGGCAAGGCAAAGGATGCTTATTGGGAATGGCCGAATCTTCCTGAACTGGGGAATGACTATCCCAAGGGGAGTGCTATGCAGACGTCTTTGTTTTAAACGATATTTTAATCTTCTTACAGGCCACATGTTGCATATTTCAGCAGCATGTGGCCTGTGTGTTTTATAAGGTATAATAGCCCCTGTTAAGCCACAATAATGTCATTTAAATAGCTTATTACTTATATGAGTAATTATTCGAGAGGCGGCAATAGATTGTGTTTCAGACAAAAAGGGTATCCTGAGTAAAGTCATCAAAAAATACACATATAAATATATTTGCTATTTAATTATTTTAATATATTTGTTCATTGGTTGTAGGACTGGTAATCATCATTTTTCGCATAGGACAGATTATCGGAAATCTTTCTACCCCTGTTTTCTTCGCAATGTGTGATAATGTACAGAAAAACCTTTCCCTATACATATGAATCAGTGGTTACATGAGGTAGCCCATCACTATATCTATGAAAACACGTATCGTAAACGTTTTATCAAGCCTGGTCTTGATATTCTGTTCAATGGTGACGTTCGGCCAGATGCCGTTCAGCCCCTGTAACCCCAGTGGGGGAAAGAAGGGAGACATTCTGGGAATTGAGACCAGGTACAGAGCGCCCGGTGGGGCAGCACCCGTATTTAACATCCCTGCAGGTACAAGGTCAATTACAGTGTATATTTCCTCCGAGACGGGTATTACCACGATGTTGGATAATCCGCAGGGAGATGAGGACTTCATGACTGTCAATGCAATTATTGACCTGACCTCCAACACTTCTTCCGGTTACGTGAACTTTGCCAAGAACACTTTTGTGGATGGTTCAGGTACAAACCTGTATGGTTGGCAAAAGGTTCCCCTCGGCGCATATATCCCTAATGGAAGTAAGTTAGGGGATGCTACTCCCAATCTGAACAACGTGAACTTCACGGTGAGCGGCAGTACACTGACCATCACCGAAAGTGCGAATACGATCCATTCGTCGTATTATGTTGAGTATGTGTCTCCGTACAACAACTCTATCAACCCCCTTGACCCGCAGGTCAGGGCTTTGCTGCATGGTACCGGTACGGCGAATACGGACCTGACGATCCCTATTCCGACAGGCGCGAACCTGATTTGTATATCAGGTAAAGGTACTAACTCAAGCGCTGTTGATCTTAATACATCCGCTGGTACAGAGGAAGGTTATTCGAATCTCCGTGTTACCATAGATATGGATGCTGGTTATACGGATGGTTTTGTTACACTGGCGAATGGTGGTTCTGTCGACAGACGATCCACTTATGTCATTAATAACCTCGCGAGTTCGTCGACGATGAATTTCCTTTCATCCGCCGCGATCACAGGTGACTATACTTCTAAACTGACCACTGCCGGTGCCGTGGGTGTGTATAATCCTCAGATATATGTCAGCGGTACCAATCTTGTTATCAGGCGTGATGCGAACTATGCAAGAGACTTCGATGATGCTTATGTGGTAGAGTTCTATCACAGGGTAGGTCAGGGGATGAGTGCGGAGTTTATCAATTCTGATATTCAGCCGATACCGAAGGGCGTGAGTTCTACGACAGGTATCAGCAGAACATTTAATATACCTCCTGGTACGAATGCTATTTACTTCAATGAAACGGGTAACGCGTGTAATACCGACAGAGAAAGTAATGAAAACTCCATTGCGGCATATGCTTACATCGATCTGAATACAGAGACGGCTACCGGTTATTTTTATCAGCAGGTAGGTCTTGATGGCGTTAACAGACGAGATGACAACTTTGCATTCAAAGGCGTATCATTAAATGGCAGCAGCGCCAGAGCGCATGCGAGCACCGTTGGTTTCAAAGGGCCTAATGCTTACGATATCGTTTTCACATTATCCGCAGATAAAACCCAGCTTACAGTGACCAACAGAACGGGCCTGGCGAATCCTGATTACCAGTTCCTGTTGTCAATGGACTATTACGGTGCGAGACCGGATGTTGCTTTTGATGCTTCCAGTATTGCGCTGGCAAAAGGTCCTTCCTGTAATGTGATCAGGGCCACCTTCAACGTGTGTAACCCGGGAGCTGGTAACAGCAGCGGGGGGATGCCGGTATCCTTCTATCATGGAGATCCTACTACGGACCCTGCGGCGGTATTATTATATACCGGTGCATTTGGAAGTGGTTTACTGGAAGGGGAGTGTAAGGTATTTACCTACGATGTTCCGATGAACGGTTTTGATGACCTCAACGTACCGATGACCATTGTCATAAACGACAATGGTAGTTTTGTTACAGGAGGTGTGGGTACAGCCGTGGGTACACCATTTACATTGGCGTCACTGGTGAACCAGAATTCCCTTTATAAAGAATGTAACTACGATAATAACCTCATTACAAGAGTCTTAAATGTAAATAACTGTCCGGTTCCCAATCTCGATGCAGATAACAGTTCCGGAGCGGTTGGCAGATATAACTACCTGAACTATTTCAATGCAGGTACTCCTGGTGGTGTGAAGATCAATGATGCAGATCTTGCCGTGGTGGATCCGGGTGGCACGACAATCGCTTCCGCTACGATTACATTAACGAATAGATTAGATGGAGCTGCTGAGTCGGTTTTCATCAATGGTACATTACCGGCAGGTATTACTGCAACCGGTAGTGGAACAGGTACAATCGTGTTGTCAGGTGTTGCGTCACAGGCTGCTTATGTTGCTGCGTTGAGACTGATAGAATACCAGAACAGCAATCCTTCTCCTAATACGACTAACCGTATCATTACTACTGTGCTGAATGACGGACTGGAGACTGGGCCGGCTTCCACTACCACGATCGTAATATTAACAGATCCGCGTATCAATGTATCAGGTAATGGTACTACGATCGCAGACAATAGTACGATGGTAAATGCGACAGACTGGACAGACTTTGGTAATACGATTTCAGCTTCCGTAACACGTACTTTTAGTATCAGCAACGTTGGTACCGGTGTTATTAATTTAACAGGTACACCAGCGATAAGTATTGCTTCCGGAGATGCAGGGTTTACAATATCAACACAACCAGGTGTTACCGCGCTTCCTGCTGCACAAAACACCAGCTTTGTAGTGAACTTTAATCCGGCAGCACATGCTGTTGGTGTGTATACAGCTGTGATACGTATTGTGAATAACGATACCAATACTGACAGAGCCGACTTTACTTTTACGGTATCAATTACGGTGAATGGTTTACCAACGGTAACGAATTTTACTGTAAATGGGACGGAAGATAATACGCTGGCATTTACTGCGGCAAACTTTACTTCTAACTATAGTGATCCGGATGGCGCACCGCTGAATAGTATCAGAATTACCAGTCTGCCGTTAAACGGTAGCTTCCGTCTGAATGGTACTGTGATCACGGTGGGTCAGGATATTCCGGCTGCACAGCTGGGTAATATCACCTTTATACCTACCGCTAACTGGTCCGGCACTACAGGATTTGACTGGAGAGCTTATGATGGTACTTCCTTCTCAGCAGGGACATCCCATGTGACGATCAATATCCAACCGGCGAACGATGCGCCGCAGATTACTACGCCAACCAGTATCGCGGTAACAGAAGATATTCCTGCATCGCTGAAGGATATTTCCTTCTCTGATATTGATGCCGGTACAGGTGTGGTAACAGTTACATTCTCTGTGCCTAACGGAACGCTGAATGCGACCTCCGGTGCAGGTGTGACTGTTAGTGGTACGCCGGCTGCATTGATATTAACGGGTACAATCGCTGATATTAATGCCTTCCTGGTAGCGAATAGAGTCAATTATTCCTCTACCCAGAATCCGCCACCAACCGTTATACTGACGGTAAATATTTCCGACAATGGTAATACTGGTGCAGGAGGTGCACAACAGGCTACAGCTACCGTACCACTGGGTATTACAGCTGTGAATGATGCACCGACTGGTACAGGTGATACACGTACCACAGCGGAAGATACCCCGGTAAACGGGGCAGTCACGGGTAATGATGTGGATGGCGATGTGCTGACTTATACATTGGGGACGCCTCCTACAAACGGAACGGCGACAGTTAATGCTTCTACGGGCGCTTATACTTATACGCCGAATCCGAATTATAATGGTCCTGATATGTTTACCGTTGTGATCAGTGATGGGCATGGCAGTTCAGTGACTGTGACGGTGAATATTACTGTTACAGCTGTAAATGATGCACCGACCGGAACAGGCGATACGCGGACGACATTGGAAGATACACCAGTAAACGGTGCTGTATCTGGAGCAGATGTGGATGGTGATGCGTTGACTTATACCTTAGGTACAGCTCCGACCAACGGTCTGGCGACAGTAAATGCTACTACGGGTGCTTATACTTATACACCGAATCCAAATTATAATGGTCCTGATGTGTTTACCGTTGTGATCAGTGATGGGCATGGCGGTTCAGTGACTGTGACGGTGAATATTACAGTGACCGCTGTAAATGATGCACCGACCGGAACAGGAGATACGCGTACGACACTGGAAGATACGCCAGTAAATGGTGCAGTATCTGGAGCAGATGCAGACGGCGATGCGCTGACTTATACCTTAGGTACAGCTCCGACCAATGGTCTGGCGACAGTAAATGCTACTACGGGTGCTTATACTTATACACCGAATCCGAATTATAATGGTCCGGATGCGTTTACCGTTGTTATCAGTGATGGTAATGGTGGTTCAATAACTGTGACGGTGAATATTACGGTGACCGCTGTGAATGATGCGCCGACTGGTACAGGAGATACACAGACTACACTGGAAGATACGCCGGTAAACGGCGCAGTATCTGGTGCAGATGTGGATGGTGACGCGCTGACTTATACTTTAGGTACAGCTCCAGCAAACGGTCTGGCGACAGTAAATGCTACTACAGGTGCTTATACTTATACACCGAATCCGAATTATAATGGTCCGGATGCGTTTACCGTTGTGATCAGTGATGGTAATGTTGGTTCAGTAACTGTGACAGTGAATATTACAGTGACCGCTGTAAATGATGCGCCGACAGGAACAGGAGATACACAGACTACACTGGAAGATACCCCAGTAAATGGTGCAATATCTGGTGCAGATGTGGATGGCGATGCGCTGACTTATACGGTAGGTACAGCTCCGACCAATGGTCTGGCGACAGTAAATGCTACTACAGGTGCTTATACTTATACGCCGAATCCGAATTATAATGGTCCGGATGTGTTTACTGTTATTATCAGTGATGGTAATGGTGGTTCAGCAACGGTGACGGTGAATATTACGGTGACCGCTGTGAATGATGCGCCGACTGGTACAGGAGATACACAGACTACACTGGAAGATACGCCGGTAAACGGCGCAGTATCTGGTGCAGATGTGGATGGTGACGCGCTGACTTATACCTTAGGTACAGCTCCGACCAATGGTCTGGCGACAGTAAATGCTACTACGGGTGCTTATACTTATACACCGAATCCAAATTATAATGGTCCGGATGCGTTTACCGTTGTTATCAGTGATGGTAATGGTGGTTCAGTAACTGTGACGGTGAATATTACTGTTACAGCTGTAAATGATGTACCAACCGGAGCTGACCAGAACCTGACTACTCCGGAAGACACTCCGCTCAATGGGGCAGTAGTAGGAGCAGATGCAGATGGCGATGCATTGACTTATGCGATTGGCACAACGACACCAGCAAATGGTAGTGTGACAGTAAATACTGACGGTACATTTATCTATACACCGAATGCTGATTATGTAGGTACCGATGCCTTCACCGTAGTAATCAGCGATGGTAATGGCGGTACAGCTACTGTGACGATCAATATTAATGTTACGGCAGTAAACGACGCGCCAACTGGTACAAACCAGAATCTGACTACTCCTGAAGATACTCCGCTCAATGGGGCAGTACTAGGAGTAGATGCAGATGGCGATGCATTGACTTATGCGATTGGCACAACGACACCGACGAATGGTAGCGTGATAGTAAATACAGATGGTACATTTATCTATACGCCAAATGCTGACTATGTAGGCACTGATGCCTTCACCGTAGTAATCAGCGATGGTAATGGCGGTACAGCTACTGTGACGATCAATATTAATATTACGGCAGTAAACGACGCGCCAACTGGTGCAAACCAGAACCTGACTACTCCGGAAGATACTCCGCTTAATGGAGCGGTAGTAGGAGCAGATGCAGATGGCGATGCATTGACTTATGCGATTGGCACAACGACACCAGCAAATGGTAGTGTGACAGTAAATACTGACGGTACGTTTATCTATACACCGAATGCTGATTATGTAGGTACCGATGCCTTCACCGTAGTAATCAGCGATGGTAATGGCGGTACAGCTACTGTGACGATCAATATTAATGTTACGGCAGTAAACGACGCGCCAACTGGTACAAACCAGAATCTGACTACTCCTGAAGATACTCCGCTCAATGGGGCAGTAGTAGGAGTAGATGCAGATGGCGATGCATTGACTTATGCGATTGGCACAACGACACCAACGAATGGTAGCGTGATAGTAAATACAGATGGTACATTTATCTATACGCCAAATGCTGACTATGTAGGCACTGATGCCTTCATCGTAGTAATCAGCGATGGTAATGGCGGTACAGTTACTGTGACGATCAATATTAATATTACGGCAGTAAACGACGCGCCAACTGGTGCAAACCAGAACCTGACTACTCCGGAAGATACTCCGCTTAATGGAGCGGTAGTAGGAGCAGATGCAGACGGCGATCCATTGACTTATGCAATAGGTACAACGACACCGGCAAATGGTAGTGCGACTGTAAATGCAGATGGTACATTTATCTATACACCGAATGCTGATTATGCTGGAGCAGATGCCTTTACCGTAGTAATTAGTGATGGTAATGGCGGTACAGCTACTGTGACGATCAATATTAATGTTACAGCAGTAAACGACGCACCAACTGGTACAAACCAGAATCTGACTACTCCTGAAGACACTCCGCTCAATGGGGCAGTACTAGGCGCAGATGCAGACGGCGACGCATTGACTTATGCGATTGGCACCACGACACCAGCAAATGGTAGTGTGACAGTAAATGCAGATGGTACATTCATCTATACACCGAATGCTGATTATGTAGGCACCGATGTCTTTACCGTAGTAATTAGCGATGGTAATGGCGGTACAGCTACTGTGACGATCAATATTAATGTTACAGCAGTAAACGACGCGCCAACTGGTGCAAACCAGAACCTGACTACTCCTGAAGATACTCCGCTTAACGGAGCAGTAGTGGGCGCAGATGCAGACGGCGATGCATTAACTTATGCGATTGGCACAACGACACCAACGAATGGTAGTGTGACAGTAAATGCAAATGGCACATTTGTTTATACACCGAATGCAGACTTCAACGGTACCGATGCCTTTACAGTAGTGATCAGTGATGGTAATGGCGGAACGACAACAGTAACAGTTAATATTACGGTTACAGCAGTAAACGACGCGCCAACTGGTGCGAACCAGAACCTGAGTACTCCTGAAGACACTCCGCTTAATGGAGCGGTAGTAGGCGCAGATGCAGACGGCGACGCATTGACTTATGCGACTGGCACTACGACACCAGCAAATGGTAGTGTGACAGTAAATGCAGATGGTACATTCATCTATACACCAAATGCTGATTATGTAGGCACCGATGCCTTTACCGTAGTAATTAGCGATGGTAATGGCGGTACAGCTACTGTGACGATCAATATTAATGTTACAGCAGTAAACGACGCGCCAACTGGTGCAAACCAGAACCTGACAACTCCTGAAGACACTCCGCTTAATGGAGCGGTAGTAGGCGCAGATGCAGACGGCGATCCATTGACTTATGCGATTGGCACAACGACACCAACGAATGGTAGTGTGACAGTAAATGCAGATGGCACATTTGTTTATACACCGAATGCAGACTTCAACGGTACCGATGCCTTTACAGTAGTGATCAGCGATGGTAATGGTGGAACGACAACAGTAACAGTTAATATTACGGTTACAGCAGTAAACGACGCGCCAACTGGTGCAAATCAGAACCTGACAACTCCTGAAGACACTCCGCTTAATGGAGCGGTAGTAGGAGCAGATGCAGACGGCGATGCATTGACTTATGCGATTGGCACAACGACACCAGCAAATGGTAGTGTGACAGTAAATGCAGATGGTACTTTCATCTATACACCAAATGCTGATTATGTAGGCACCGATGCTTTTACCGTAGTAATTAGCGATGGGAATGGCGGTACAGCTACTGTGACGATCAATATTAATGTTACAGCAGTAAACGACGCGCCAACTGGTGCAAACCAGAACCTGACTACTCCTGAAGATACTCCGCTTAACGGAGCAGTAGTAGGCGCAGATGCAGACGGCGATGCATTAACTTATGCGATTGGCACAACAACACCAACGAATGGTAGTGTGACAGTAAATGCTGACGGTACATTTATCTATACACCGAATGCAGACTTCAACGGTACCGATGCCTTTACAGTAGTGATCAGTGATGGTAATGGCGGAACGACAACAGTAACCGTTAATATTACGGTTACAGCAGTAAACGACGCGCCAACTGGTGCAAACCAAAACCTGACAACTCCTGAAGACACTCCGCTTAATGGAGCGGTTGTAGGAGCAGATGCAGACGGCGACGCATTGACTTATGCGACTGGCACCACGACACCAGCAAATGGTAGTGTGACAGTAAATGCAGATGGTACATTCATCTATACACCAAATGCTGATTATGTAGGCACCGATGCCTTTACCGTAGTAATTAGCGATGGGAATGGCGGAACAGCTACTGTGACGATCAATATTAATGTTACAGCAGTAAACGACGCGCCAACTGGTGCAAACCAGAACCTGACTACTCCGGAAGACACTCCACTTAATGGAGCGGTAGTAGGCGCAGATGCAGACGGCGATCCATTGACTTATGCGATTGGCACAACGACACCAACGAATGGTAGTGTGACAGTAAATGCAGATGGCACATTTGTTTATACACCGAATGCAGACTTCAACGGTACCGATGCCTTTACAGTAGTGATCAGCGATGGTAATGGCGGAACGACAACAGTAACAGTTAATATTACGGTTACAGCAGTAAACGACGCGCCAACTGGTGCAAACCAGAACCTGAGTACTCCTGAAGACACTCCGCTTAATGGAGCGTTAGTAGGAGCAGATGCAGACGGCGACGCATTGACTTATGCGATTGGCACAACGACACCAGCAAATGGTAGTGTGACAGTAAATGCAGATGGTACATTCATCTATACACCAAATGCTGATTATGTAGGCACCGATGTCTTTACCGTAGTAATTAGCGATGGTAATGGCGGTACAGCTACTGTGACGATCAATATTAATGTTACAGCAGTAAACGACGCGCCAACTGGTGCAAACCAGAACCTGACTACTCCTGAAGATACTCCGCTTAACGGAGCAGTAGTAGGCGCAGATGCAGACGGCGATGCATTAACTTATGCGATTGGCACAACAACACCAACGAATGGTAGTGTGACAGTAAATGCTGACGGTACATTTATCTATACACCGAATGCAGACTTCAACGGTGCCGATGCCTTTACAGTAGTAATCAGCGATGGTAATGGCGGAACGACAACTGTAACAGTGAATATTACGGTTACAGCAGTAAACGACGCACCAACTGGTACAAATCAGAACCTGACTACTCCTGAAGATACTCCGCTTAATGGAGCGGTAGTAGGAGCAGATGCAGACGGCGATGCATTGACTTATGCGATTGGCACAACGACACCAGCAAATGGTAGCGTGACCGTAAATGCAGATGGCACATTTGCTTACACACCGAATGCTGATTATGTAGGCACCGATGCCTTCACAGTAGTAATCAGCGATGGTAATGGCGGAACGACAACTGTAACAGTTAATATTACGGTTACAGCAGTAAACGACGCACCAACTGGTACAAATCAGAACCTGACTACTCCTGAAGATACTCCGCTTAATGGAGCGGTAGTAGGCGCAGATGCAGACGGCGATCCATTGACTTATGCAATAGGCACAACGATACCAGCAAATGGTAGCGTGACAGTAAATGCAGATGGCACATTTGTTTATACACCGAATGCTGATTATGTAGGAGCAGATGCCTTTACAGTAGTGATCAGCGATGGTAATGGCGGAACGACAACTGTAACCGTTAATATTACGGTTACAGCAGTAAATGACGCACCGACCGGCACAGATCTTAATCTGACCATGGCCGAAGACAATCCGCTCAACGGAACAGTAGTAGGAGTAGATGCAGACAACGATCCACTGACTTATGTTATCGGAGCGACAAATCCTGCAAATGGTATCGTGACAGTAAACACAGATGGAACGTTTGTCTATATTCCGAATCCTAACTTTAACGGCATAGATGCCTTTACGGTAGTCATCAGTGATGGTAATGGTGGTACAGCTACCGTAACAGTTAATATTACAGTTACACCAGTAAATGATGCACCAACCGGTACCGGCGATACCCGTACTACGCCAAGAAATACACCTGTCAATGGTGCTGTTAGCGGAACCGATGTTGACGGCGACGTATTGACCTATACCCTGGGCACACCTCCTGCAAACGGAACAGCGGTCGTAAATACTGATGGTACTTATACCTATACGCCAAATGCAGGTTACAGTGGTCCGGATAGCTTTACAATCATCATCAGCGATGGTAATGGCGGTACAGTGACAGTAACGGTTGATATCACCGTAACAGCTATTAATAACGCGCCTACAGGTACCGGCGACTCGCAGACGACACTGGAAGACACTCCTGTAAACGGAGCTGTGACCGGAAACGACGCAGATGGGGATCCATTGACTTATGTCCTGGGTACTGCCCCTGCAAATGGCGGCGTGATCGTTAATGCTGATGGAACTTATATCTATACACCAAATGCGAACTATAATGGTCCGGATAACTTCACAATCCTGATCAGCGATGGTAATGGTGGTTCTATCACCGTACCGGTAAGTATCATTGTTACACCTGTAAATGATGCGCCAACCGGCACCGGCGATACGCAGTCTACTCCGTTGAATACGCCGGTAAGCGGCGCCGTAAGCGGTACGGATGTAGATGGGGATGTCCTGACTTATACATTGGGTACACCTCCGGCAAATGGTACTGCCATTGTAAATGCAGATGGTTCTTATACCTATACACCGAATACCGGTTATGCCGGCCCGGATAGCTTCACAATCATTATCAGCGATGGTAATGGTGGTACAGTCACAGTAACCGTAGATATCATGATGATTACCGTGGTGCCTAATCCGGCTATTGCACTGGTGAAAGTAGGTGCAAGGGATAAAAATGATATCACTTACATTTTCCATGTTACTAACACGGGTAATGTTCCGTTGCACAACATCGTGGTATCTGATCCGCAGATGGGTGTGACCAAGAATTATAGTGGTACACTGCAACCTGGCGCCTCTGTAACGATGACAGCGGTATATCATATCACCCAACAGGATAAGGAAGCCGGCAGCGTTACAAATACAGCAACGGTGACTGGTCTGACGCCTGCTGATGCAACGGTTACGGATATCTCCGGTACTTCGTTGAACAACGATACGCCTACTGAGACAACTGTTCCGGCTCCACCGCAGGCAAATGATGATCAGGCTGAGACGCGCGCAAGTATTGCTGTTGTGATTCCGGTACTGGATAATGATGATCCGGTAGAATCAACCTTCAGTATTCCGAGCTTAACAATCACCAGCATTCCTAAACATGGTCAGGTGACTATCAACGAAGATGGTTCTATCCGTTATATGCCGGACAACGGTTATACCGGAGAAGATGACTTCAGTTACCAGGTCAGCGATGTAGATGGTTACATCACTAACATTGCTGTGGTGAAGATCACTATCGTAGAAACAGATCTGAGAATACCGCCATTGTTTACACCAAATGGTGACGGTAAGAATGATGTGTTTGAAATACGCGGACTTAACAAGTATGTAGAAAATGAGTTAATAATGGTCAATCGTTGGGGTAATGAAGTATACAGACAGAAGAATTATCAGAATACCTGGAGCGGCAATGGATTGAACGACGGTACTTACTATTACCTGTTGCGTGTTAAAAAGGCCAACGGTGACTGGGAAGTAGTGAAAGGATACACGACGATTATCCGAAAAATGAAAGATTAACATGAAAAGAAGTCTAATATTGATGATGTCGTTGTTGCTGGGCAAACTTGCGTTTGCTCAGCAAGACGCACAGTTCAGCCAGTACATGTTCAATGGTATATACATTAACCCTGCATATGCTGGTTATAAGGAAGTGCTGAACATACACGGTTATTACCGTAATCAGTGGGCGGGCATTGATGGGGCTCCGCGGAGTTTCTCTATTGCAGTAGACAACATCGCTGCTGAAGGTAATGTAGGATGGGGTGTACAGGTAGGTGGCGACAGGTTAGGCGCCCAGACTTCTGAATCTGTGTATGCCAACTACGCCTATCGTATCAGAACAAATGAGGATGGTACCGCCAGACTCTCATTCGGTATCAGTGCCGGATTGGTACAGTTGGGTATAGATGGCCGACAGCTCTGGACACAGGATCCGGAAACGACTATTACGCCTGGCGTTATCAAAACAATGGTCCCAGATGCCAGAGCGGGGATCTATTATGCTGATCAGACATTCTATGCAGGATTTTCTGTTGATAATCTTGTATCGCCTCACGTCAACAAGGCTAAATACGCATATATACCGCAACCAAGACCGCACTATTATCTGACGGCAGGTTTTATGCTGCCGATAAATGACCAGATACAACTGAAACCGTCTTTCCTGATTAAGGATGACAGGGGAGGACCAACCAGTATGGACCTCAACGTCTTTGTACTGTTTAAACAGATGCTCTGGGTCGGTGGTGGTTATCGTACCCGTGTTGACCTTTATAGTAAGGACTATCTGCAAAAAGCACTGTCCACCAGGAACTCTGCTATTGCAGCGATAGAGGTATTCCCATCGGAAAATCTTCGCATCGGATATGCCTACGATTTTTCTACAGGACCACTACAGAGTTATAATAACGGTACACATGAATTGTCTATCGGATATACTTTCGGGTCTATGCTTAGTCCGGAGAGAAAGAAGGCAAGAGTGGACTGTCCAAAATTCTTCTAATAGGATATAGTTTTTCAAAAAAAGTCGGTGTAAGCTACTTACACCGGCTTTTTTCGTTTAAGATCAAATTGCTTCAGCGGCTCAGGTTTTTTCTAACAATGAAACAGATAGCTAATCTGGATATAAACGCAATTAATATGCAGACTGATAAAATATAGCATAGTATCTTCCTACCTTTCTGTCGTTATTATCAACCAATATCTAAATCCGGGAAATGAAGCGATCATCCATTGAAATACTGATGGCTTATCTCATCGCCATGCTATTCCTTACGGTGCGTTGAGCAAAAATCATTTACTTATTCTTTCTTTTTTCATTACCTGCTGTAGAGATTATGCTTGCCTTGTTATTACCAATCAGGAACTTCACTAGGAAGGTAATCTTTGGAGCGCTACAGACCTATCCTGCCCTAGAACAGTGTACAATAAAAGAGGTTCTCTGTGTCAGGGGACCTCTTTATTTATAAGTTCCCGGATGTAATAAAATAATTATATTATATTTATTCTCTTAACCGGGACTAATATCTCATGAAAGCCATTTTTTTAGGGACTATTGTTTTGTTTTTGTTATCATGCCAGCAACAAACCTCCAATAATCAGGAGCATAACGTGACGGATTCTATGCCAACCCTGATGCGATCCGAATCTGCAGCATTGCTTGAGGGTTTCTCCATTCCTTTTAATGAAGATCTGCAAGATACTAACAGCGTTTTCTTTTTTTGCCTTCCTTCCTTTGACACAGCATATGTACTACATCTGCGGAAACGCAGAGATGGTGCGCAAGGTGTTATTTATAAGACTATGCCACAGCATAGAGGTGCTATCATCGGATTTGCAGATCAAACAGAGGATGTGCTCCCTTTTTCGGGATTTGGTTTTCGTATGGATATAGCTGGCTGGGAGAAATTTACGGAGCAGGCTTCCCGTACTGCAGCAAATTCCAGAAAAGATGGCAAAAATAGTGGCTGCTGTGATGGGACCTCTTACCTGTTATTATATAAGGGAAACCAATTTCCAGGCGGAAACCTCGGAGATACGGCTTTTGAAAATTTTACTCAGTATATCAAAGATTCTGTACTAAATAAATATGTGGCCGGTCGGATAAGACGGCCATAGTAAGCGAACATCATTATTGTAAAACCTATCAAAAAAATGCTCCAGTATTTCGAATTACAGGATGGGACATCCTCAAAGTTCTGGCAAATTTCATTAACTGCCCACACCATTGCCACCCGATACGGTAAGATCGGTACCCATGGAAAGACCACAACAAAAGATTTTGATGACCCCGCAAAAGCCCGGCAGGAATATGACAAACTTGTCAAAGAGAAGACCGGAAAAGGCTACATAGAGATCATAAAAGACAGTAAAGCCCTGACTCCCGGTGATTTTTATATTATTTCCGAAAAGGAGGCGGTAGAACGCTTTCAGCTTAATCAGTACATTAACGGTCTGTATGATGACGGCGGAAAGTATATGGTATACGACGGCGATGTCACCTTTGACAGCATGTTGGATACCTATAAATTTTGCATTGCCGCGAAAGACGACATATATGGTATCATCGTGGATGGTAATCTTACCGTCAATGGTGTATTATTCCAGCCGGATATTGATAATGGTGAACATCTGCTGGTTACCGGCAATGTACAGGTAAAAAGCATCAACAAAGGTGGTGGAGAATTTTATGTCAAAGGCGACCTCCTGGCAGAACAAACCATTTATGGTTATTATAACCATGGTGAATTGACGGTGGAAGGTCGTACGCAGGCAACAGCCATCTTCGCAGATGATCATTCGTTTACATTCAAGGGTGGCGTATCCGGAACAATTGTCGGCGATCATGAAATAGAAGGTATAGACGGTGGATATAGTGATATCACTGTATTGCGGCCCGAATTGGTGAAGGAGAAGGAATATGCCGACAGCGATAAGGTTGGTAAATACATTAACAAAGGACAGCACATCCTGAGAGATGAGTTTTTACCTGGTTTCAAAGCGGCTGCAGGCGCTTCTCCTAAAGAAGCCGTAGCTTCCGTTCAGCCGGAGATACTGACTGCTGCTGAAGCAAAGGAAAAGTTTGATTTCAGTAGCTACGATCCTATCGGCGTTATTGATTTTAATCTCGTATTATACTTTGAAAACGGACTGACGATAGATGGAGATCTGAATGCAGATCTGGCCAGGAAAATGCTGGAAGACCAGGAAGAACCTGCTGAGATTGCAGACCTGCTGGTATTCGTAAATGGTAACCTGACAGTAAAAGGAGATATCTCACTGGGTGAAGAAAGTTTCCCTTGTTTGTTTGTATGCGGAAATGTGAAATGTGACGTACTCTATAGTGGCAGTGAGTTTATTCATATCACAGGTAATGCGGATATCAAGTATGCGTTAGACGGTAACTATAATGATGGTGCTATCACTATCGAGGGAATTACCAGTGTGCCGTATGTTCTGAATTCAGACCATGATACGAATATCACGCCCAAAGACGCTGTTTTAATCAATTACTTCGGTGATTCGGATGACTTCTTCATGTATGACTATACTGAAAAGGATTTTGAAGAAGTAATGGCTGCAGGAACTTTCAAGAACAAGGAATTTGACAGGCATGCATTTATTGACATGCTGAAGGCAAAGAAGTCTCCGATGAAAAAAGGCATACAGGTCGGCCGGCTGCTTGTAATGGAGGAGTTGGCGCTGCGAAAGGCGAAGCCTGAAACTGTTCAGGTGCTTGATTTGAGTAATAAATCCCTGAGTAAGTTCCCGAGGATTCTGACAAGTTTCAGTGCGCTGAAAAAGCTGACATTAAGTGGAAACAGTATAAAGGAGATCCCTGTGGAGATAGCTGCGCTTGAACAACTGGAAGAATTACATCTTTCAGGATGTGCATTGGAAACACTGCCCCTGGAACTGGCGCAGCTGAAGCAGCTACGGGTACTGGATGTTTCTAAGAATAAGGACTTGAAGATACCGGAGGGCTTTAGCCAATCGGAATCACTGCGTGTATTAGATGTAAGTAAATGTATCGGTTTCGGATTAACAGCCGGTATCCCTGCACTGGAAGAGCTACGCTGTGATAAATGCACAGAGGTTAGTCCGGTTGATTTTCCTGCGGCTATTCTGGGATGTACAGGTCTGAAACGCCTGTCCATGAACCAGAATTCAATTAAACAGATTCCGGCTGCGCTTACAACATTGAAACAGCTGGAAGAACTGTACCTGGACAGTGCGTTGTCTTATATCAGTGAACTCCCGGATCTGTCGGGACTGACTAAACTAAGGGTCTTACATGCCTCAGGAATATATAATGATGCCAGTTCTCCATTGGTCAAACAGGAGCTGTTGAAAAGTTTCTTTAAGATTACTTCCCTGGAAGAATTGAGGCTGGATCTTTATCGGAGATGGTTGCAGGATCTCGACGAGGATGATTTTGAGGGCATCGCAAAAAATCTTGCGCATGATCCGGTAAGATTACAGGAGATAAGGGACCTGCAGGCTAGTAAAGCAGATTATGGTAATGGAAAAATGGTCGGTCATCTGAGGAAACCAATGACAGCTGAACACCTGGAAGGAATTGGAGCATTGCAGCAGTTGCGTATACTTGATTTGAGTGACAACATGTTGTCCGAATTACCGGAGGAGTTGTATGGTCTACCTAAACTTCGTTCGCTGAGTCTGAAAGGGAATTCTTTCACGATTGACGATCGGTTGAAGATAGCAGAAAGATTACCGGAAGTTGATCTGGATGTAAGGGAGAATTGGGTACCAGATGAAGTCATAGATACGCCAACAGCTAAATCATGGAAAGAGGTGGCCGATCTTATTGAAGCAGGTAATGAACTGTGGTTCAACTATGCAGGAGAGCCACTGAATGCGATAAAGAAATACGACGAGGCCCTGGAATACTTTAATACGGGTAAGGTGAAAGACAAGTACCTGTTCCTGTATCTGCACTATGTGAAAACGAATGCGTATAGCAATATCGCCAGTGATGATGACTATGACGAGATGTCTGAAGAAGATAAAAAAAAGGTGCGACTGGCTTGTATCGAGACGGGGCTGAAAGGACTGTCCCTGATTCCAAAAGAGATGCTGCCGGCTACCAGTATGGGTAAATTTTATAAAGAGGCGATCCGTATTATGGGCAACGCTGTAGCCTGGGACATGCTTGAGACATATGAGGATGCCGCGAAAATGGAAGAAGCCCTGCTGCTTATCAATCAGGCAGCTGCCTGGGTACAGGATAAGAGCGAATACTTTATCTATGATACGAAGATCAGGATACTATTACGTCTCGGTAGAAAAGAAGAAGCCTGGCAGTTGGTGAAGAAAACGTTGGAAGAGAACAAATCTTACACCGATTTGAAAGATATAGAAGATAGCAAAGAGTATAAACAGTGGTTGAAGAAACAGTAACCACAAACGACGTATGCTCCTTTTGAATAAGGAGCATACGTCATTCAACAGTATAGAGATCTTTTATTGTTTGGTATAGGTCATTGTCATTTTATCTCCCGGCAATAAGATACCACCCGCAGAATACACCAGTTTACTACAGTCGAAGCTTTCGATCGCCCCTGTTGCTTCGCCATCTATTACAATTGTCTTATCCTGTAAATTCCATACGCCTTTTTCAGAAGAAGAAGGATCACAGACAGCGCCCAGATCTTTGTATTCATAGACACCATCTTTACCAAAAATGGTGATATTGTCTTTGTCACAGTCATCCAGGAACGGAAGGTAGTCAACAGGGTCTTTGTCACCAGCAGCAGCATAGGTTAACGCCGTCAGTTTGTAAGTGCCGGCAATGCTTGCCATATCTATGCTACAGCCTTTTGGAGGGGTCGGTTTGTCGTCTTTTTTGCAGGAAAAGAACAGGCTAACAGATAACAGTACGAATAAAGTTTGCTTGATTGTTGTTGCTTTCATAAAGTTTGTTTGATAGTAATACCCCTTCATGAAAGCAGAGGGTTGGGTAACCCCAAAAAAAAATTTTATCCCAATGTTCTGATGAAATTGTCCAGATTATCGTCTTTACCTAAGCCCAGTTTTTGTTTGATCCTGTAGCGAGCCATACGAATACTTTTTGCTTCAATATTTAAGCGATTGGAGATCTCTTTATTAGAAAGTCCCATCAATATATAGGAACAGTATTTCATGTCCAGTCTTGTCAGGGAATCGCCTGCGTGTTGCTGTAATTGTTCAAAGAAGGCAGCATGTACTTCTACGAAATCCGTTTTATGGCCTTCATATTCTTCGTCCAGCTGCTGCTGGCGTTTCAGTAGTTTCTTAATCTGATCGTTGCCGGCGGTAGATTTATCGGCCAGCATTTCCATCAGCTGATTTTTCTCCTGTTTTTGCAGTTGTTCGGCCAGCAGTTCTTTTTCCAGTCTTTCCTGTCGTTCCCGCAGGAGGGTCTGTTCGGTGATCAGCTGATTGGCCTCCGCTTCTTTCAGTTTTACCTTCAGAATGACTTCTTCTTTTTCCTTGTCTATCAGTGCCTGTTTGCGGATAGATGCTTTCAGACGGTAGTTGTAGGATACCAGGAGTAAGGTAAGGGCGAGGAATCCTGCGATACCTAATCCGATGTATAACAGGTTCCGTTTACCCCGGAAGGCAGCCTCCTGTTCCAGCAGGACTATTTTTTGTTGCTGTTGCGCTGCCCGGTAACGTGCCTCTATACGTTGGGTATTGTTAATCTTTTCCTGGTTGAAGGCTTTTTCGTTAGCTGCCACAAAACTTTTCATGTAACCCAGTGCTTTTTTCGTATCTCCCTGTTTCTCAGCCACTCTGGCCAGGGCATTGTAAATGCGTGACTGGGTAAGAGGCATCTTGATGGGTGAAGTTTCTGTACGGGCCAGGGCCGTCAGCAGAATGAGTTCCGCTTCGGCGGGATTGTTGTTCAGCAGTTCATATTCACTGCGCATACCATAACAGTTTACCAGTATTTCGGTGAGTCCGCTGGCCGAAGTAACATTTTCTGCCAGGTCCAGATAATGATATACGCTGTCCCGGTAGGAAACGGGGTAATGCTGGAAGTAGATATTTGCCAGATTGAGGGCAATACCGGCTGTGTTGCTTTTTACGAGTATATGTGCCGGATCCCGTTTATTCAGGTCAATAGCCTGCCTGTAAAAAGACAGAGCAGTATCCAGTAGTGGCTGTTGTTTGGGATTCAGTTTAAATAGATCATAATAGTATTGTCCTATTGTATAATAGCCAGTATTCAGTACATCCGCTTCGCCGTTTTGCAATGCCAGGGTATAACTGCGTCGGGCATATTCTCCCTGGCGGGCGGGGTCCGTACCATAGCTGTATATACTGGCCAGGTAATGACAAGTGATAGCGCTATAGGCTATCCCGTCTTTTCCTTTAAAGTAGTCCAGTGCCTTCAGGAACTTCGTTACCGCTTCATCATTTTCATTATCAATCAGATCCAGCCAGCCGCTTCTGAACCAGACCATCCCTTTGGCGATAGGATCCTTTGCGGTATTTACATAGCGCATGGCGCTATCCATTGCTGCGTAAGCGCCGGGTTTATCCTTTCGTTGGACCAGCAGATGGATCCTGGTAGCGTAGAGCCATGCTTTTGCGTCTGCTCCGGGGGCATCGGCGGCATTATTTGTGAGCTGGATCGCTTTTTCCAGGTTTGTCTCAAACAGTGCCCTTGTCAGTTTACATCGGATAACGGTCTTTTCGTAATCAGACAGTTCTTCCCGCTTGAGTTTTGCTTCCAGGGAGTCAATATATCCTTGCTGAGCAAACGTAAAGGGGCTAATGATGAGCAGTAGCGATATGGTTATGAGTTCTCGTAACATCCGGACTAAAGTACAAAAAAGAATCTGGCCGGAAAAGGGCTCAGAATACCAATGCACTGATAATCATGTTATTGTGTCTTTTTGGTAGACGCTTTGTAGACGCGGCAAATTGTAGTCGTAGTCCACTTGTAGCCACTGTTTTCATGGTAAGTCGCTGATCACATGTTACGTTTGCATGGTATCAAAAATCCATATCATGACGAACCGCACGATGGCCATTGTTGCCTACATTACGCTGATAGGATGGGTAGTTGCTTATCTTTCTTACAGGAAGTCTGACGATAAAAGCCCGTTTGTTCAGTATCACCTGAGTCAGTCCCTTGGTATTATTATTTTCTCTATTGCCCTGAGTATTGCCAGTGGCATATTGGTTGGTATACTGCCATCTATGGCGACATTGTTTTACATTATTTCGCTGTGCCCGTTCATTCTGATGCTGCTGGGAATCATTACAGCGTCTAATGAGGCACAGCGCCCTATACCGTTGATAGGGAAATTAGTGGAGGGGAAATTTAACCTGTGAGCCAATGGGCCGCAGGTCTTTCAGCCCGTTGTTGTTAATCCCACTGATTGTCATAACCCGATATAAACAGCAGAGCCGGTCAGGATTCCTGACCGGCTCTCGTTTGTGAAGAAGGATGTTTATTTCCATCCACCCCCTAAGTTCCTATAGATATTTACCACTGCATTCAGTTGTGATTTTTTAGTTTCCACCAGTTCCAGTTTGGCATCCAGTGCATCACGCTGTGTCAGCAGTACTTCTAAATAATCAGCTCGGGCCGATTTGAACAGGTCGTTGGATACGTCAATAGACCTGGTCAGTGCGTCTACCTGTTTGGATTTCAGATCGTAGCTTTTCTCCAGGTTATTAATATTGGAGAGCTGCGTTGATACTTCCACATAGGCGTTCAGGATGGTCCGCTCGTAGTTATACAATGCCTGTAGCTGTCTTGCGTTGGCACTGCTGAACTCAGCCTTGATCGCATTCCTGTTGATCAGCGGAGCGACGATATCGCCTGCCAGTGAATACAGCAGGGATTCCGGCATCTTGAACAGGTAGGAAGGTTTGAAGGCATTGAAGCCCACACCTGCAGATATCCCCAGGGAAGGGTAGAACTCTGCACGGGCCACCTTTACATCCAGTTTTGCCGCTGTCAGTTCCAGTTCTGCCTGTTTGATATCAGGACGGTTGGCCAGCAGTTGTGAAGGGATGCCGGTATTTACCATAGCTGGCAGAACATCCACGAAGTTGCCTTTATCCCTGGCGATTTCCTGTGGATAGCGACCCAGCAGGAAGTTAATCCTGTTTTCTGTTTCTTTGACCTGCTGAAGGACATCATACTCCAGGCTCTGAGATTTCAGTACTTCTGCTTCGAATTTCTTCACCGCCAGTTCTGTCGCTCTGCTTGCCTCTTTCTGCACCTTTACGATTTCCAGCCCGTTCTTTTGCAGTTCGATGTTCTGTCTGATGATCTCAAGCTGGTTGTCCAGCGCCAGGAGTTCATAATAAGAATTGGCGATTTCTGCGATCAGGTTGGTCAGTACGAAGTTTCTGCCTTCTACGCTTGCCAGGTAACGGGTAACTGCTGCTTTTTTAGAATTGTGCAGTTTGCTCCAGATGTCTGCTTCCCAGTTGGCATAGGCGCCGATCATAAAATCGGGCAGGGGATCAGGCATTTCCTTTCCCGGCTCTATCTCCGTAGTTGCGTCACCGGCACCCTGGCTGGTATAACGTCCTACTTTCTCAACGCCTGCTCCCGCCCTTACACCTACTGTTGGCAGTAACTGTGCCTTTCTCGACCTGATATCGTTTCTGGCAATCTCTATTTCCTGTAAAGTGATCATCAGCTCCTGGTTGTTTTTCAGTGCTGTGTCGATCAGGTTTACCAGGTTTTTATCTTTAAAGAATTCACGCCATTGTACCAAAGCAGTATTGGTGGTATCCTGGTTTCCGTTATAGGCGACCGGAACCGATTTATTTTCGGTTGGCGTCGCTACTTTCGGCACTCCGCAACTGGCTACTGCCAGACAAGCCCCCAACACACCGATACTCCTGTTTATCCTGAATTTATACATATACATTATGATCGATTTCCTCGGTTAATGGATTTTCTTCTTCTTCTTTCACAAGCATGCGTTTTTCCGCAATCTTGCCGAATATGTAATATAATCCGGGTATGATCAGTACCCCGAAGATGGTACCGAATAACATACCGCCTGCAGCAGCTGTACCAATGGTACGGTTACCGATCTTACCAGGACCAGTAGCGATCACCAGTGGGATCAGACCCGCGATGAATGCGAAAGAGGTCATCAGGATCGGACGGAACCTTACTTTGGAACCTTCCATAGCAGCCGCCAATACGGTGGAGCCGGAACGGTGTTTCTGCACGGCAAATTCCACGATCAGTACGGCGTTCTTACCTAAGAGACCGATCAACATTACCATGGCTACCTGTGCGTAGATGTTGTTTTCCAGTCCTAGTACAGTCAGCAGGAAGAATGCACCACAGATACCCGCTGGCAGGGAGAGGATTACTGCGAATGGCAGAATGAAGCTCTCATACTGTGCGGCCAGGATCAGGTACACGAATCCGAGACAGATGAGGAAGATATAGATCGCCTGGTTACCCTGCGCCACCTCATCTTTAGAGATACCTGCCCAGTCGATACCAAAACCTCTTGGCAGTGTTTTCTTCGCTACTTCGTCAATTACCTGGATCGCCTGACCACTACTGTATCCCGGAGCGGCGGAACCACTGATCTGGGAAGAATTGTACATGTTGTAGCGGGTGATCTCAGACAGACCATATACTTTTTCCATCTTCATAAATGCAGAGAAAGGCACCATTTCGTCGCGGTCATTCTTTACATACAGTTTCAGGATATCCTCAGGCAGTGCGCGGTATTGCGGAGAAGCCTGAATGATCACTTTATAAGGACGGTCAAATTTGATGAAGCTGATCTCGTAGTTACTACCTATCAATGTAGAGAGGGTATTCATGGCATTGTCAATGCTTACGCCTTTTTGCTGTGCGATATCATTGTCAATTTTCAGCATGTATTGCGGGAAGCTGGCAGAGTAGAAGCTGAATACAGATGCCAGCTCTTTGTGTTTGCTCAGTTCTGCTACAAAATCATTGCTGACAGTTTCCATTTTCTTATAGTCGCCGGAACCTCCTTTATCCAGCAGACGTAATTCGAAACCGCCCGCTGCACCATAACCCGGTACGGCTGGTGGCTGGAAGAATTCGATATTCGCGCCGGTGATGTCTTTACATTTCTCTTCCAGTTCCTCAATGATTTCCTGTACGGAGTGTTTACGTTCTTCCCAGCTTTTCAGGTTGATCAGACAGGTGCCTGAGTTGGAACCGGTACCTTCCGTCAGGATCTCATAACCAGCAAGGGCAGATACGGATTGTACACCATCGATCTCTTCGCATATTTTCTGCAGTTTCTCTGCTACCTGATTGGTTCTTTCCAGGGAAGATCCCGGAGGTGTCTGAATGATACCGTACAACATACCCTGGTCTTCATTCGGAATGAAGCCGGAAGGCACGTGTCCGTTCAGATACCAGGTAGCGGCACAGAAGCCGGCCAGCATGGCGAATGTTACCAGACGTCTGTTGATAATGGACTTCAGGATCCGCATATAGCGGCCCTGCGTTTTATCAAAGCCCCTGTTGAACGCCGCCAGGAATTTATCTACAGGAGATAATTTCTTCTTTTTACCATGATTGTTTTTCAGGATCATCGCACAAAGCGCAGGCGTCAACGTCAATGCTACCACACCGGAGAGGATGATTGCAGTTGCCATTGTGATGGAGAACTGGCGATAGAAGATACCTACCGGACCTGACATGAACGCCACCGGTACAAACACCGCAGACATCAGGAAGGTGATCGCAATGATCGCACCCGCAATTTCATGCATGGCCTTTTTGGTAGCCTTCAGCGGAGAGAGATGTTCTTCCTCCATTTTGGCATGGACGGCCTCAATTACCACGATGGCGTCATCCACCACGACACCGATCGCCAATACGAGGGCGAAGAGGGTGATCAGGTTGAGGGTGATACCAAAGAACTGCATGAATACGAACGTACCAATCAGGGATACGGGTACCGCCATTGCCGGGATCAGGGTAGAACGCCAGTCACCCAGGAAGAGGAACACCACTATACCAACCAGTACGAATGCTTCCACGAGGGTGTGGATCACTTTTTCGATAGAGGCATCCAGGAATTTAGATACGTCATAGCTGATCTCATAGTTCATTCCTTTCGGGAAGGAGTTGCCCTTGATCTCTTTCAGTTTCGCTTTAACGTCTTTAATTACCTGGCTCGCATTACTACCGTAAGACTGTTTCAGTACGATCGCTGCGGATGGTTTACCATTCAGGTTGGAATAGATATCGTACATGGAGCTTCCGAACTCAATCTCTGCCACATCTTTCAGGCGAAGAATTTCACCATTCGGATTAGAGCGCAGGATTACGTTTTCGTACTGCTCTTTAGAGTTAAACCTTCCGGAGTATTTCAGTACATATTCAAAAGACTGAGATCTTCTACCGGAGCTCTCACCGGTTTTACCAGGAGAGGCTTCCAGACTCTGTTCAGCCAGTGATTTCATCACTTCATCCGCAGAGATCTTGTAAGCCAGCATACGGTCAGGCTTCAGCCAGATACGCATGGCGTATTCCCTGTTACCAAGGATGTCCACGAAACCTACACCGTCAACCCTTCTTAATTCCGGCAACAGGTTAATGTCGGCGAAGTTGAAGAGGAATTTCTGATCGGCATTCGGATCTTCACTGTACAGGTTCACGTACATCAACATGCTGGATTCCACACGGGATACCTTCACACCTTCACGTACTACCAGTGGCGGGAGTTTGTTTACCACGGAAGCCACACGGTTCTGTACGTTCAGGGAAGCCTGGTTAGGATCAGTACCTAGGTTGAATACGACCTGTAAGGTGGCCTCACCGTCGTTACCTGCGTCGGAGGTCATGTATTTCATGCCGGGAACACCGTTAATGGCTCTTTCCAGCGGAATGATTACGGATTTGATCATCAGCTCACCGTTTGCACCCGGGTATTCACAGGTCACATTCACCTTGGGAGGGGAGATGGACGGGAATTGCGTTACCGGTAACGAGGTGATGGAGATCACACCCAGGAACACGATAATGAGCGATATTACTATTGAGAGGACCGGCCTCTGTATAAATTTATTAAACATTGATCTACGCTATTAGGAATGATAGATTATTCCGCTTTCAATCGCAGGTGGGAAATCACCTCTTGCGGCGCCAGATATTCATAGCTGATCTTGTCGTCATCTTTTACTTTCTGAATGCCTTCCAGCAGGATCCTGTCGTTTTGGGACAGGCCGCTCTGTACTACATACAGGTCTGGAACTTCGCCACTGATAGTAATGTTTCTTGATTTCAGTACGTTGTTCTTATCAACTACGAACACATACTTTTTATCCTGGATCTCGTAAGTAGCTTTCTGAGGAATGATCAGCGCATCTTTTAATGGCATTGTCATCAATACCTTTCCGGTTTCTCCATGTTTCAGCAGTTTGTCCGGGTTAGGGAACTTTGCTCTGAAGGCGATGTTACCTGTTTCATTATCAAACTCGCTCTCGATCACCTGTACCTCGCCTTTATAAGGCAGGGCGCGGTTATTAGCCAGCAGCAGATTTACATGGTTGTCGCCGCGGCTCTTGGCATTGGTCTGATACTCCAGGTATTCCGGCTCGGATACGTTGAAATAAGCGAACATTTCGCTGTTGTCGGAGAGGCTGGTCAGCAATTCTCCTTCATCGATCAGGCTTCCCAGTTTTTTAGGGATACGATCAATAGTACCGGCGAACGGCGCCTTGATCTCAGTAAATGACAGGTGCAGTTTTGCCAATGCGATTTCAGCTTTGGCCTGGTCGAGTTTCGCCTGTGCCATTGCCTGCTCGTTTTTGGAAACGATGTTTTTGTCAGCAAGTGTTTTTGCATTTTGCAGTTCGATTTCTGCTGCTTTTGCCTCTGCTTCAGCTTTCAGTAATTCTGCTTCATACAGTTTCGGCATGATCCTGAACAGCGTTTGTCCGGCTTTAACGAACTGACCTTCGTCAACATAGATGTTTTCGAGGTAACCTTTTTCCTGTGCGCGAAGTTCAATGTTTCTCACAGAACGGATCTGCGAAACATATTCTTTAGTAAAGGAAGTATCCATGACCATCGGACTGGTAACAGCGTACTTGCTTACTTCTTCTTTTTCTTCTTTGTGTGGCTTGCAGCTGGTGTGCCATAACAGCGCACACAAGCTTGTAAACATGACGATTCTCTTCATGATATTTGATAATAAACGATAGGATGCTTGAATGATAATGGTTGGGTTGAACACATCAGTCCCGGAGATGGGATGAAAAACGACTATGCAGAAGAAAGTAGGGATATGGTACGTCCGACTGGCATGCGTAAAACACCTCCGTTAAACTGAGGTATGCAGCCAATCAGATTCTTAATGCTCTCTGAGTAAGATATTTATAAGATATCTGATCGGAAAAAGTTGGCGGGGCTTTAAAGTACCTGCGCAGGTACCTTAAACTTGTCTGGTATGCGTATGCGTCGCGGCTTTTAGCCAGTAATTTAACTTTGGGGCTGAAGTAGTTGTTAGGATCTTCGTCTTCTACTTCTTCACTGATAATATATTCATCCTCCATAATGGGACGGGTGTCCCTGACTACAGAGCAATCCTCATTTGTTGTGGTGAAGCGGCCGTTATCCTGTTGCTGATCCTGTTCCTGTATGGAAAGAGTGTAGCTTCCGTCGTTTTGATACGCACGTGCAAAGGAACTTTCATTCCCCTTCAACAGCAAGATGCACAGGTATACAAAAATTATTGCTACTCTCATTTGGGAGCCAAAACTAGGATAAAGTTTGAGAGAGAAAAGGGGGGACGATAAATTTTAATCAATTTTTAAAATCCTTGTTTTTAAGGAATGCGGAAGAATGGAATGCTTGTTGTCAGGCAGGATAGGGCAAGAGTGTGGAAATTGCCTGTACTGACCTAGTTAGAGCCATTTCCCAGGGGAATCAGTAATGAAAACAGGAGTAGTGAATGATGTTATAGGATGTTGATTATGAATTTATTATGGACTTGAGGTGGACTTGATGCGTATGTGAGGGGCTTAATGGGGGGAATATTGTATTGATAATGAGTTGATTAGGGCAGGCGGGTGGAGAAAGGAGTGGCCGCTTTATTTTTTAAGCTCCCGATCGATGATGGTAACCTGCCGGGAGCTTAAAATTTGCTTAATAAGTTTGCATTTAACGTTGTACTAACAATACTTTTTTATCTAAGTCAAAAGTGATTTTCTGACCAAACCAGTTGATCCAGATAATACCGTCATAGATCAATCCCTCAAGAAATTGTACAGGAAAGTCTTTTCTGCCTACTGCAGGTTCCTTTGCGGAAGCGATACTGCTTAAAGTAGTAAGATAGATGTGTGATACATGGTTGGTGTCAATCTCGCTTTTCTTTGCAAATTGCTTTACATGGAGGGAGTCGTTGATATCCACTCCCAGTTGTTGAAGGTATTTTGCATTCAGTCTGAATACATCTTTTCCTGCTCCGCTATCCAGGGACAGTTGGAGGTTCAGGGTATCATTGATCTTAAAATAAGAGAATATTGTGAGTGATTTCCCGCGGGATTGCTCCAGTTGTACCGGAACAGTCTTCGCCTTTTTTCTGATATCAGCGAGGGTCTGGGCGGATTCAAAACGGATCACTTTTTTGTCAAAGTCGATGGTAAATGGCAGGGATTCAACCAGCTTCAGAGAAATGATACCATCGATACCACCCAGATTAGCATCTACATAACTGATCTCTTCGTCTGTCTTTTTCAGACTGCCAAATTCGAAGCTTTTTACCCTGAACAGTGCAATGTCCAGTCTTTCTCCCGTTGCTCTGAAGCCGGTATAACCACCATCTTCCCGTGTTACCTGTTTCAGTTTGTCAAAGAATGTTTTGGTGAATACGGTGATCCCTGCGCCGGTATCAAAGATAAAGTTACCGTCCAGACCGTCTACTTTTGCTTTCACGAGAATGTGGCCGGAAGGTAATAAGCTAAAGGGGATTTCATTTTTAGCTGATTGGGAAAACAAGGCGAATGGTATACAAAGGGCCAGGCATAGTGAAAGGAATACTGATTTCATTTTTCTTTTAAAAGTAGCAAATTTTGCAGAATGTCGTAGTTCCGGCAGGGTTATCCCGGGCAGCATAAAAAAGGGGACCATGGCAGGTCCCCGGTATTTTGGATAGTAGTATCAGGCTCCCTTGAACTTAGCGGCGATCTCCGCAACTCGTCTGCCCTGTAGTTTAGCGGCTGTGATGGCAATTTCATCCGGATCCAGTTTACCGTTCTGGGAAGTAAAAGAGGTTCCATAAGGATTGCCGGACTGGAATTGACTGGGTTCTACATAGCCAGGTGAAACGATGATCATTCCCCAGTGATAGAAAGCAGTGTTCAGCGCAAGAATCGTGGCTTCCTGTCCGCCGTGTAAGGTGGCAGTAGAAGTAAAAGAGGAGCCGATTTTATTGGTCAGTGCACCTTTTGCCCATAGTGCACCTGTCTGGTCAATGAAGTTCTTGATCTGGGCTGCCGGTAGTCCGTAGCGGGTAGGAGAACCGAAAATGATGGCGTCTGCCCATTCCAGGTCATCATTGGATGCTTCAGACACACCGGAAGTTTCCTCAATGTGTTGCTTCCATACCGGGTTATTTCCCCAAAGTTCATCGGGCGCCGTTTCCTTTACCTTCAGGAGACGGGTTTCTGCACCGGCAGCCTTTGCTCCCTCTTCAATAGCTTTTGCCAGGAGATGTGTAGTACCTGTTTGACTGTAATAGATGATTGCGACTTTTGCCATAGATGATGCTTTATTATTTGGAGTGATAACAGAGAACAACAAGCAACAGTTGTGCATTGTTGTGTCTGATCCTGGTCCGGATCTATCCGCATTGCCGCAAAGTATATACCATAGTCTTTGAACAGGGACAAGCTGTTATAATAATGGTAGTTTGGTCTGTATTAGACATTTGCGAAACCTTTCGCATTTGCCCCGGTCACGATTTTAGTCATGGAAGCTGTCCCGATTTCAAAAAGTCCCACAATCACGTGTGGAAGCCATACATGATCAGAAAAACTCAATAGTATTGGTGAGAGCGCCAAAAGAAAGCCGCTGAGCACATCTAATGTCAGATGCGTACTCATATTGAGCCGGTGAGAGACGCCTAATTCATAATCTGTTATCAGACTATATAAAATAGTGGCAATACCGAAGCCGATGGGTACCCAGGAAGCAGCTCCTCCATCATAAAAGCCGAAAAGCCAGGGTGCAGCGATCAGGAGAATGGCGACAATATAGTCCAGGAATCCGTGTGTCTTTGTGCTTATAAATTTCATGGTCAATTGTTTTGATGCTAATAGATCCGGAACAGCAATTATGCCAGTGGATTTATAGTTAGAAGTTGGGTAGAGGTGCCGGGGAGCAAGTGTTGACAAAAGTACATGTTAGGAGTATACTAAACCTTACTGATATCGTATCGTAAGTGACAATCGTTACCTGATTGGCAATCGGTACCGGATACCGTTGGCGCTATTTACTAACCTATGCCAGCAGGCAGAGAGATCGATGATGAGTTGAAGCAAAGAATGAGAAAGCAACGTAAGCAGAAGAAGGAAATGCGCAGGCATTAAAAACCCGAGCTCGGGAAATATCGTCAAGTCAACGGGAAATGCAGATAGCATTGTCTTCTGCGTCTTGCGCTAGTTTTGTTCTGTCACTAAAAACGGACCAATACTATGCACAGCAAGCACATTACACTCTGGTTATCCATGGGACTGGCTCCCTTGATTTTAACGTCCTGCGATAAGGATGATGATAATAAAACAATGCCGCCTGCGGTATCTTCCACCATTGTTGTGGAAAATGTACTAAATGCAAAGCCACTGGTACAATCGGGGACTTTCCAACACGAGGGTAGTTCTCCGTTGACCATGCCCGGGGAATCGTTCTCATTAAGTTTCTCTGCGGCGAAAGGTCAGGCGGTATCGTTTGCCACAATGTATGGCTGGTCCAATGACCTGTTCTTTGCACCGGCTAATCCTGGCATTAAACTGTATGCTGAAGATGGTACACCTATCGAAGGGGATGTTTCTGCCCAGATAAAGCTATGGGACAACGGTACGCGCATAAATCAGTTGCCAGGTGCAGCTGTCAGCCATCCGGGAACGGCTGAAGCGGCTGCACAGAATATTTCAGAAGTGAATGGCACAGACGCACAGGGGAATAAATATGCGGCTGCATCTTCCCTGATGAAGGCGGTATTGAAGTATAATGGCAATTCCACCTTTACGCTGACGGTCACTAATGCATCCGGCGCAACTACTAATCCAACTCCGTTCAGTCCGGGCGTATGGGCTATTTCTTACATAGCTGGTGGTAATCTGTTGAATCCTAATCCATTGTATGAGAATGGCAAACCATCTGCTAACGGACTGACCAATATCGCTGAAATGGGCAATAATACCGCGCTGGGTACATATATCCAGGGGCAGACAGGCATCTTCACACCACTTTCTCCTGTATTGGTGGTTGTATATAATGGTATCGACAATCCATTATTCAAAACCGGTGAGAACGACAGAGGCAAAGGGTTAAAGGATTTGGCGCAGAAAGGCGATGCCAATACGCTTGCTGCCTATCTGAAAACGTTATCAGGCGTAAAGAGCGTGTATGTATTGCCTGCGGCAAACACAAACATATTGCTTCCCGGCCTGAACGGACAGGCTGGAGCGAAGGTATCCCAACAATTGTCTGTAACTGAAGGCGATAAAATTGCCATTGCCACTATGTACGGATTTTCAAATGACTGGTTTTTCGCTACGAAAACATCGATTGACGCAACTAAAAAAGGAGATTTCTCATCAGGTATAGGACTTTATGACAACGGTACGGCTAAAGACCAGTTCCCTGGAGCAGGTATCACGCAGTTTAATCTGGCGGGTACGCCACTGCAAGAAAGTAAAGCTATTCAGGAGGTACCCAACCCCAATGCATTTACAACATTACCTTCGATCCCGGAGATCATAAAAGTCACAATTCAATAAGTCAAAAGAGGAAAAGGTGTTTGTTTTTACAAACGCCTTTCCATTTTTACCTGGAATGCCTGCGATACGTATATTATTACATAACTTTCACCGTGGTACCATTAGGCCCTGTGTTTTCGAAAAATGGAGATATGATAAAGGAATTTGAGGAAAAACCAACGCTGGCAAAATTTGTCATGCACATTGGTAACGAGCAATTCAAAGGCGCCGGCATGCGTAACCCGCTACCGAAGCCTGTAAATACTTTCGTTTATAACAAAGGCGACGCTCAGCAGGTAATAATAGATGAAATTGAATACACTATGCCAGCGCAGGCTATCCTGCCGCTGGTATCTAACCAGCATTTTCATTTTGAGCGTCCGGATGAACTGATTGCCTGGCAGTTTAACCGGGAGTTTTACTGTATTGTCAACCACGATGCAGAAGTTGGCTGCGTCGGATTTCTTTTCTATGGTATCAGACATCCAATGTTCATTCAGCTGGATGAATCAACAATAGCTGAGATGATCCAGATGCAGAAGAATTTTGCGGATGAATGGCAGCACAGCGATAACTTTCGTGGTGAAATGCTCCGGATACTACTGAAGCGTCTTATCATTACAACTACCCGGCTGGCTAAATTGCAAAGTGAAAGTTATCAGCAATTCAGTGATGAGAAAATGGACATCGTCCGCAAATTCGCGCTTCTATTAGAGATCAATTATAAATCAGAACATGAGGTGAAGTTTTATGCAGCTGCTTTAAATAAATCCCCTAAAACCCTTTGTAATATCTTTTCATTACTACAGCAACCCTCCCCCTCCAAACTGATACAAAACCGGATTATACTTGAGGCAAAACGTTATTTATATTATACAGACAAGTCGGGAAAAGAGATAGCTTACGAACTTGGTTTTGACAGCCCCGCGCATTTCAGCCGATTTTTTAAGCTTTATTCAGGATGTCGGATCTCTGATTTTAGAGCTGAAAAAGCGCAATAATTTGCATTTTTAAAAGAATTTAATGCAAAAAATTTCATTTATAGTGCAAATTTATTGCCTATATTTGCAATTATGAATAAAGAGGAACGGCACCAACTGATCATCAATAAGCTTCGTCTGCTTGACAAAGTTGATTATGAATCACTCAGTAATGAATTCTCCGTCTCCTCTGACACCATCCGGAGAGATATCAACGAACTGGCAGAAGCGGGGATGATCCGCAAGATTAAAGGCGGAGCGCAGCCCCAAGCACTGATCCCTGTCTCTTATGAGGAAAGAGAACGCTATGGTAATGCCGGTAAACGTATTGTCGCCCAGAAGGCTGCTGCACTTATCAAAGACGGACAGGTCGTGGTCTTCGATGGTGGTACCACACCATTCCTTATTGCAGGTAATCTCCCCCGGAATATACAACTGACAGTGATTACCCACAGTTTTCCGATTGCCAGTCTGCTACTGGAGTACCCGAATGTCGAACTCATTTTCGCCGGTGGCCGTGCGTCTAGGAAATCAAAGATCACTACCGGGTTTGAGGTACTACACAAATACAATCATATACACGCTGATATCGGGATACTCGGTATTCATAGTCTGCATCACGAGGCAGGCGTGACCGATCCTGTATATGAAGAAGTCGAGGTAAAGGCCCGTATCGCTGCCATGTCAGACCAGTTGATCGTAGTTCCAACCGCCGAGAAATTATATGCCGTATCCAATTATACCATCTGCCGGCCCGATGCCATACATACACTGGTCACCGATCTTCAACCGGATGATCCGGTGTTACAGCCATATCAGCAGCTGGGTATACAATTGCGTTGAAACCATTCATCTTTATAATTTATCCACCACATGCAGTCGATATTCGAACATGCCAAAAGACTAAAAGCCATCAGCCATCTCGGACTTACTTATTCTAATAATGAGTATGACAGAGAGCGCTATGAAGAATTGGAGACCATCAGCCTGGATATTATGGAACAACTCACAAACGAGCCTGTATCCAAACTATCGCTGTATTTCTCAGATACCAAAGAATACATCACGCCGAAAGTTGATATACGCGTCGTCATCTTTAATGAAAAAGAAGAGATCCTGTTGGTCAAAGAAAAAGCAGACGGCCTATGGTCTTTGCCAGGTGGCTGGGCAGATATTGGTAGTTCACCAAGGGAGGTTGCTGTAAAAGAAGCTTTCGAAGAAACAGGTCTGAGAGTAGAAACTGTTAAACTGCTCGCAGCAATGGATATGAAATGCCATCCGCATCCGCCGCAGTTGCATTATGCATACAAGATATTTATCCGTTGTAACGTTATCGATGGTACCTGGAATGAAGCGCATGATATCCTGGATAAAGCATATTTTGCGCAGGATGCGCTGCCTCCGTTATCGTTAGAAAGGATCTTACCTCAACAGATCGATCTGATGTTTGAGTTCCTGAGAATGCCGGATAAAGAAACCGTGTTTGATTGATAAGAAATAGATATAAAATGGATTGATATTGATAGGCGATGTGGTCGTCCGGCTGGGTCTTTAACAGAAGGATGGCAACCATAGCTTAACAGATTGATCATTTAAATAAAATGAGAAAGCAGCAGGGACCATCCCTGCTGTTTTCTTTTATCTAGTCAGCGGCTGAAATCGCACAAAGTCTTTAACATGATCCCAGTCGTCTCCTGCCTTCATTTCTTTCTTTTCAATAAATTCGCCTGTCCAGGGATTAAATACATATAAGGTATAGATATACCAGCCACGGTGATCTCCCGGTATGGCTTTCATTTCCTCCTGCGGAACAGTAATATAGTAAACAAACGCTCCGCTCGTCTTTCCTGTTTCAGCAGGTGATTCCCAGGTTAATACGCCATCTGCTTTAATAGTGTCGCTTTCCGGGAATCCTTGTCTGACTGCCTCTTTCAAAGCCTGTTTAAATGTTAGCTGGAAGTGGGCATGTGTATGCTCCGGTAATTGTTCAAGGCCATAAGTATCTTCTTTTACAGGTTCTCCTGCCTTGTTGAAAGTAAAACCTATACGGGCAGGAAATTTTTGTCCGTCAATCTTTATATGATATTCCAGGATATAGTCATTCGGTTGTTGCTTAAAAGGTGCTGTCCAATAACTCCAACCACCATCTTTCTCACCTAGTTTTGACGCTGCGGGATCAAACATGACATTGTTGTTAAAGAAATCCTGTCCGTACCATCTGGCGATGATGCTATCTGCCTTTGTCTGAATTGCCTTTTGCTTTTTGTAGTAGGGATGCGCCTGTGTATTATAAACTGTCCAGATCTGCCGTTCATGGTCTATCGTGTGGTCTAATTTCCCATTATTAAGATATTCTTTGTACATACCGGTGCGGTACCCATTTGCAGTATATTCTGTAATACGCTGTAACTGCGGGCTGTTATGAAAATAGTATTCCTCCCTGATCAGGTGGTAGTTGCGATAAGTACTAATGCGTCTAAGTGTTATTTTCTCCTCTTCATCGTTATATTCAGCCGCTTTTTCCAGGATCAGATCTCCGAGGCAGAGGGAATCATTGAATGACCATAGTACAGGCTTTATGACATCTCCAATTGTATCATAATAGGCGGCGACTTTGATTTCCGTGTGAGGATCTTTTTTAAAATGATCTATCAGTAGACTGTCTTCCCTGCTGAGCTGTTGTCCGAACAAACATTGTATACTGCAAAGCAGTATAAATAATATAGATATAGGTTTCATACAAATTTATACGTATGCCTCAGGTAATCTGCCTGCTGCAAACATTTTCTGATATTCCACAGGTGTTTTCTTTGTCATTGATTTAAACTTCCTGTTGAAGTAGGAGATATTGTTAAACCCGGACTGCATACTGATCTGATTCACACCTAACAGCTGCTGCTGTAGCAATTTACAGGCATGGCCGATACGTACTTCTATCAGGAACTCAGAGAAGGTCTTACGGGTATATTTTTTAAAGTATCTGCAAAATGCCTCCGGCGACAAGCAGGCGACAGACGCAATAACATTCAGGGGAATTTCCTCTCTGAAATTACGCAGGATATAATCCATTACCCTACCCATGCGCTCGGATTCAGCACGGTCTGATTTGCTGCTGAAACCACGACTGGATAACAACTCAAATTCAGCAGATTTTGCCAGTGTATACAGCACGGACAGGAGTTGAATAACAACAGCCGTTTCATCCATTTCTACCATCGCCCGTATCATACGTGTCACTTCCTGCAAGGTCTCCCCCGTAAAGGTGAAGCCCCGTATGGATTTGTCCAGTAAAGCCCGGATGGGTTTAAAAGGCGCTTTGTCAAAGAATCCTTTACCCAGGAAATCTTCATTGAACTGTACTACAATCTGATGGATATCCCTCGGACCGGCAATATGTTTATTGCTATAGGTATGAGGCAGATTGGGCCCGAAAAAGCAGAGGTCTCCGGAAGAGAATTCGGCTATATTGTTACCTACAAAGCGCTTACCTGACCCATTCAGGATCAAAATAAGCTCATACTCCGGATGAAAGTGAAGGGGGAACTCATTCACGGTGAAATGTTCCTCTTTTACCACCAGGATATTGGATGACGGTATAATATTCTCCCTGTACAGTTTCATGGGATTGACCTATTCTGCGGTAAGATAAGTAAAATATCAGCTAAAAAAGGACCTTATATTGGTCAATATAATGCAACTTCAGGCTAACCCAGTGCTAAACTCACTTTGATTTAAAATGCAATTTTGTTCCGTAGCAACTGCAAAACGTAGCTCATTTAACCGAAAAGACAAGTAAATAACATTATTCATGCAAGCTCGCTCCACGATGCAAATACTCAGGTACACACCCTCTATTAAGGTGCTTTCTATCAGCGCGCTGCTGGCCGGCAGCTTTGCTGTTCATGGACAGACGGCTGCACCGGTAGCCCATATTATCCAGCCGGCGACCTTGTCCCAGGTAAAGATCAAGGACGATTTCTGGACGCCGAAATACAAGGTATGGACTACGCATACGGTCTATGATGTGCTGGACAAATTAGAGGGTAGTTATGATCCCGACAGACAGGATCTGATAGATGAAAAACAACGCCAGGGTAAAACGAGGAATGCCTTCCTGAATTTCGACAGGGTGGCATCCGGAGAAAAGAATACACAGGTGTTTGATGGTCCGCCGTGGTATGACGGACTGGTATATGAAACCATCCGGGGCGCTGCTGATCTTCTCAGTCAGTACCCGGATAGAAAGCTGGAAAAGAAACTGGATGCTTATATCGAAAGGATCGCAGCTGCGCAGGCGGTGAATCCCGATGGCTATATCAATACCTATACTACCTTGAACCGTCCCGGACAACGTTGGGGTACGAATGGCGGCGACGACAAGTGGCAGCACGACGTATACAATGCCGGTGCGCTGATTGAAGCGGCTGTACACTATTATCAGGCGACAGGTAAGACGCGTTTACTGAATGTGGCTGTGAAAATGAGTAACTATATGTATGCGCAGATGGGGCCGGCTCCTAAGCTGAATGTCATCCCCGGGCATGGTGGTCCGGAGGAAGCCTTATTGAAACTATACTGGTTGTTTAAGACAGCTCCTTCGCTGAAGGCTAAAATAAGCGTACCTGTACACGAAGAACAATATTACAGTCTGGTGCAGTTCTGGATCGAAAACAGGGGTAACTATGGCAGTGGTAGTTATGCCCGTAAGAGTGACGGCGCCTATAACCAGGACCATATGCCGATATTACAGCAACAAACCATAGAAGGCCATGCAGTCCGCGCTACCTTATTGGCAACCGGCGTTACTGCCATGGCTATGGAAAATAATAATCCGGCTTATTTTACGACTGCTGTTCGTTACTGGGATAATATGACGGGTAAACGCATGTTTGTGACAGGCGGGGAAGGGGCCATTGCTGACCAGGAGAAGTTCGGTCCGGATTACTTCCTGCCGGAATCTGCTTACCTGGAAACCTGTGCCTCCATTGGGGCTGCATTTTTTAGTCAGCGTATGAATCAGTTACTGGCAGATGGTAAGTACATGGATGAATTTGAACGCGTGATGTATAATAACCTGTTATCAGGAGTATCATTGTCAGGTGATCACTACTTTTACGAAAATCCACTCATTGCGAAGGACCATAAACGCTGGGCATGGCACAGTTGTCCTTGTTGTCCGCCGATGATCCTGAAAATGGTGGCAGCCATACCTGCGTATATTTATGCTGCTGATAATACCGGTTTGTATGTCAACCTGTTTATCAGCAGTGAATACAAAGGTGCTGTAGGGGATAAGAAAGTCTCTTTGAAACAATCCACGCAATACCCTTGGAAAGGAACGACTCAGATAGCAGTTAATCCTGCAGAGGAAGGTGATTTTGCAGTAAGCGTGCGTATACCCGGCTGGGCACAAGGCAGGGAAAATTACTTTGGTCTTTATACTTCTCAGGTCACAACGCCTGTTTCCCTGCGTGTAAATGGCGCGGCTGTTCCTGTTCAGCCGGAGAATGGCTATGTGCGTATCAAACGTCACTGGAAGAAAGGAGATAAGATCATATTGGCGTTGCCTATGCAGCCAAGACTGATATTCCCGCATGACTCGATACGGACAGTTCAGGGGAAGGCGACGATTGCCGCAGGTCCGGTTATTTACGGGCTGGAAGGTATTGACAATAGTAAACTGGATAGTTTAACAATCAGCCGTAATACTGCCTTACAACTGGCATTTAAACCAGGTTTCCTGGGAGGCGTGAATGTGGTCACAGGACAGCTGGGCGGAAGTACATTTACTGCTATTCCGTTCTATACGCTGGCTAACAGACAAGTAGCGCCGTATAGGGTATGGTTGCCGGTGGAAAAAGCAGATTAGCCTAGTTTCCTCTTTTTTTAACCATAAATACACGATCATGAAACCGATTACCCCTAACACGGCTAATTTCAGCACTCAACCTGCTGACGCCTCAACTGCCGTATGGCTTTGCTTTATCACTTACAGTACAAACCCCGTTAACGAAATTGGTCAATATCTTCCTGGCTGGCAGATAGTCTGGAATGGTGTGCAGACCTTCGATGGTAACTATGCGTTTATTGCTTCAGACGCAGCTGGAGAAAACTTTGCACTCACTATCCGCGGTTCTCTGCCCCCTAAAGATGTTTTCAGTAACTGGGATGCCTTTGCCAACTGGATACTTGAAGACCTGAATGTGGTAACACAGTCGAAATGGCCTTATACATCCCCCACCGTTTCCGACGCCGTTGTCAGCAGCGGTGCTTACCTTGCATTTACCAATATGGAATGTATGAAGGATTCCCTGGGTTCCGGACAGTCAATCCTGCAATTCCTGCAGCAGCACGTTATCAATGCCGGTAAGAAATTGCTGATCACAGGCCATAGCCTGGGTGGTAATATGGCGAATGTATACGCTTCTTACCTGGTACAACAGATCAACGTGACGGGTTATGTGGCCAGCAAACTGTCCCTCTTTACATTTGCGGCCCCTGCCTCCGGCAACAGCAGTTTTGCCCAGGATCTCGATGGTAAACTACCGAATGCATGGCATTATCAGAATGCCAATGATATCATCCCTAATTGCCCGGTAGCTGCCCGGATCGTCCTGACAGGTCTTTTGTATACACCTCAGCCGGCAGCATACAAGATCACTGTTACATTCAAAGGGTTGACAGTGACATTACAGGAGGCTTTCCTGATGCTGGGAGGTATATTCCTGTTATATGATTATCAGCAGGAGAGTAATCACTACGTGATCTTCGGTACAGACCTGTATCCGGAATATGAGGATAATACCCTGGAGAATTGGTTTGCACAGGCGGGTTCTCAGCACGCGCTGAGTAACTATGCCGGCTTCCTTGGCATAGATCTGCCGGTTATTACCACCAATTCGCTGGTACAACCTTTGGTCGCACCTGCCTTGAGTTAAGGAGATGCCATATAAGTATGTAAAGGGCAGTATCAGCTGCCCTTTTATAATGACAATAACTTCCTGCCAGGTACCTACAGCGGACATGTCTATAATATTATGATTTGTGACAAACAGAAGCCGGTGGAACAACAATTGCGATATATAGAAATGCTGTATGATCTGAGGAATAAGGCGCATTGGGTAATGAAAAGCCCCCGTCATATACACGGAGGCTTTTTCACAATCTAAATCTGAGGGCCATCACTTGACAGTTAGCAGCCGTTTATGTATTATGCTTATGAAAAAAATCAGAAGTCGTATTTCTGGTCCACATTGCGTTCATCCACGCTGATACCTTCCTTCATCCATCTTGGCATAGGTTTGCCTTTCAGATAGTGATCAAAGAACTGTCCCATACGCAGTGTCCAGTCATATTGTGCTGCTTCTCCGTTCAATGTATGGTTCTCTCCCTTATAGTTCAGTAACCAGGCTTGTTTACCAAGTCTGCGCATCGCCAGGAACATATCCAGTCCCTGTGTGAAGGCAACTGCACCATCCTTGTCATTGTGGAAAATCAGCATAGGCGTCTGGATTTTATCTGCATTGAAAACAGGAGAGCTTTGCAGGAATTCTTCTCTGCCATTCCAGAGGTTCTTGCCTATGCGGCTCTGTTCTACTTCATATTTGAACATACAGGGTGCTCCGTTCTGACGGATCGCAAAGTAATTGTAAGTCGCATTGGATACGCCTGCGCCTGCATTCACACAGGTAAAGATATTGGTACGGGTGACGAGATAATATACCTGGAAACCTGACCAGCTGTGTCCTTGTAAGCCTATCCGGCCTTTTTCAGCTACCCCTCTTCTGATCAGTTCTTCCGTGCCACTCACGACCGCGTTATATGTACTCTCACCCGGATGGCCGGTTTTATAATGCACGTCAGGACGAAATACGACATATCCATTGCTGACATAGGTCGGGATATCGATCGTACTGGTGCTGTATTCCGGTGTCAGGTAATTGTGCAGATCGGCACTATGTGTTTCATAGAAGTCTACGATCATCGGATATGACTTTGTAGAGTCATAGTTCTCCGGTACATACAACAGGCCCTGATTCTGTTTACCTTCATAGTTTTTCCAGGTTACCAATCTGGCACTACCCCAGTTGTATTGCTGTTGTTGTGGATTAATATCTGTTAGCCGCTGCTGCTTTTTGAAGTTTTCTTTACTGAACCATATATCCGGGAATGTACGATAATTACTTTTTGTATACAGGAAGGAACTGCCATCACCCGATACGGCATTTACCTGGATGGAATAGTCAGGATTTTCAACCAGTGATGTTACGCTTTTGCCTGTTATGAGGCGGTACAGCCCATTGGATTTTGTACGCTCATTAAAGCTTTGTAAAAGTAGCGGTTTAGACAGATCAACACGGTTGATGAATGGGGTAGACAACCATCTCAGTTGTACCTGGTGGGTACGGCCATAACCGTTTGTCAGACAGCGGGCTGTCTCTTGACCGCTAAGGTCAATCGCCCAGATATCATACCTGTCATAGATGATAGCAGTATTGCCATTATCGGTCCAGCCGGCAAGGCCGTAGGATGCTGCTGCATCTGGTTCGTCGTGATCTTCATTGTACACCGGATAGCCAATGGACTGAGAAATCCCTCTTAACAGGCCGTTTTTGGTATCCAGTACCTGCCATTCCCTGAGGGCCTGGTTGAACAACACGGCGTATTTCCCGTTATAGCTCCATTGCGGATTCTCAGGACTGTCTTTCAAGACCAGCCTGCGCTCACCTGTACGTACATCAACCACATAGATATCTGCATTGGTGTCATATTTCCAGTCCACCATCGGTATGTAAGGGCGCTGGTCTGCGATGACCGCATAGTCATAATCTTCACAGTCAGGCGTGAGTAGCCTGCCTGCTTTTTCCGGTGCTACCTCCACTACCTTCTTCTCGGTAATCAGGTACATGAACTGTGCATCATCCATCTGTGTACGGTTATATACGCCTCTTCGCTGGCGGCGCTGGGATACCTGTTCATTCCAAGTCCAGAGTTCCAGTTCAAATCCGGTATCAGCAGGCTTGTTCATTTTAGGCGACTGATTGCTGCCATTGAAGGAAGCATCCAGTAATATATGTTTGGCAGCTGTAGTGATATCATAGGCTTTAGGTCTGATCGTATATCCTTCCGGCGCTTTGATATCATTGTAATCCAGTATTAGCTGATGTCTGCCTGTTGTTAGGAAGAAAGCGTACAATTTTGAGCCGGACAGTAGTGTCCCTTCCTGTGTGTCCTTATTGAAGATATAATCGCTTACAGGGCCTTCAAATACGGCTTTATAAGGGCCTTTCAAAGGGCCTGCCATCAGTTGGTCCTTCTGGAGGAAGAGAAGGGAACGTTCCTTATTGTATAGGGCATATCTGGACACGCCATTCAGCACAACGCTATCCTGTGTGTCCAGGTTATACAGAAAAGCGCTGGTAGCACCGTCTTTCCAGTCGGTGTATGACAACCAGGGGCTGGTGGCTCCCGTCAACACATAAGGGCTTTTGGTCCAGGCTATCTTTTTACCATCTTTTAAACGGGTCAGTAGCAGTACCTGGTTGCCGTCAATGGTCTGGTTGTATTTCATCCACTTTCCGGAGTGAAAGAATTCCGGGTTATCGTTTCCTTCCAGTCTGACTGCTTTACCGGATTGTGTATTAACCAGGTACCGCTGGGATGCCTCATTCTCCGTATAGCTGTAGCTTACCCATGCGCCATCATAAGAGAGGGTGGCATTCCCCAGCCGTTTCCATTCTTTATAATTGGCAGTATCCAGTGACCTGCGTTGCGACATGGCAGGCTGTATCGTAATACAACCCACCATGGCAGCTAACAAAATAGTTTTTCTCATTAGTTCTCCGCTTTTAATAGTTCAATAACATAGGTCAGTTCGTCGTACAGTTTGCTTGGACTACCCTGGTATCCCTCTGCGGTATAGCGCATCACACCGTTTTTGATGATCGCTTTTCTTGGAATGGCAGATGACTGGAAGACAGGCGCCATACTTTTGAATACCTTATTGTTGACACCATTTTTAGCCGTCTGTTCGTCATACAATACATTGAACCGGTAACCGGAGGTTTTGATATAGTCTTTCACCTTCTGTTTGTAATCCTGTGTCGTTTCCATGGTAGAGATAAAATAGAAGCCTACCGCCGGATCGTTTGCGTATTTATCTACGGCCATCTGCATACCCGGAAAGGCCATTTTACAGGGGCCGCACCAGGTCGCCCAGAAGTCTATTACAACGATCTTATCTTTCCAGTCGGCGGAGTTCACTGTTTTACCATTGATATCCGTCAGCCGGAAAGCCGTAATCTTTTCATTGATCAGTTTTGCCTGGATCTCTGCTTTGGTCTTTGAAATATCTTCTGCAGACTTCAGCGACTCCCTGTATTGCTCAAAACCAGTTGCCTGCCCGTTCTTCTCTGTGTACAATGTCTTCAGCTTTTCGATCATCGCAGGTGTAGCGGTATTGACTTTAATGGCCATTTCCAGCGTAGGTAATACCATTTGCTGATTGCCGGTATTTTCCAGTATAGCAATTCTTGTCTCATTCAGATTGGCGTTGCTGTATTTACCTGCCTCAGATAGCTGTGCCAGATAGGGTGATGCTTCATTGTATCTGCCCATTTTAGCGAGTAAGCGAATGTGCACTGCCAGTTTAGTGTCCAGTTGTCTGGTGGCATTTTCCGTAGCCTGTCTTGGTGTATTGCGGGTACCATCCATGTAGGAAAGGTCTGTACGTTTCTGCAGCATGGCATCGATGAATGCTTTTGAGATCGGGTAAAGCTGGTCCACCGGCATTTGCTTCAGCGAAAAAGCCTTGTGGATATTAGCATGATAGATCTCGTTCAATGCGGCGAAATCCATGTCAGGGATCATTGCCAGCAGTTTATCATACTGGCCTTTATCAAAATAAAGTGAGGCCAGTGTTCTATAGGCATTCAGGTAAATGAACCCCTGTGTAGCTGTGGAGTCTTTGCGGTAGTCTGCCACCGGGAATTCTTTGAGGAAACCCTCCATATCAGCGATCTTCTGGTCGGTAGCAGCATCGCGCGAAAAGGCAGCCGAGTATTTATCAAAACGCATCACACGACCATGTGGATATAGTTGTGTGATCACTTTTTTTACAGAGTCTGCCTTTTGTGTGTCTTTCAGCCCGAACCGGTAAGTATCCCAGATCAGCTGATAACCACTTTCATCAATGCCGGGCAGCCTGGCAAATCTCTCCAGGTTACGGGGAGCTACCACAGGGAATTCGTCGCCTTTGCTGATCTTCAGCATCGTGAGATAGCTGTCAAAGTACTTCGGCATATTCTGCGGATATTGCTCCATCTCCTTTCTTACCCACATTTCCAGTGCTTCATCACTGATATCCTTTTTATCAAAATATCCATCCGGCGCTTTGTGGATGGAAGGTTTACGGAAGATGCCCCAGGCTAATACGCCACCCGGGAGTTTAGCGCCCTGTTTGTCTACCGTAGTCGCTACATATCCAAAGTCATTGTTATTATCGGCTAATACGACGTAGCCATTTTCTTCCGTTACAAACCTGATGGCAACGAAGGCACAGTTGGCCGGTACTCCATATTTACCTTCCAGTATACCTTTGTGTTTCACAAGCGCAATATCATCCACTACCCAGCGATAGTTGTTAAAGAGATAGATGATCCCCTGTATCTTTTCTTTTCCCTGCAGGGGACCACCGGCAGGATTGTAACTGAGTCGGAGGGTATCGCCTGCTACAGGCGTACCGAGTCCTGTTAATCTTACACTGTCTGTCTGACTATACGCCTGGTACGTAACTCCCAGGGATAAAGCCAGTACGCTCATCCATTTTTTCATATTGTTTGTCTGATTTGCAAGGCATGACCCGGAGAACGACCCTATAGATCGTTCTCTGTGGGCAGCCTCAGGTTGTAGTGGGTTATGGTCGGTTTGTGATGGATTTATGGATTCTGCTCAATCTCAGGATTCAGCAGTATATATTTTGTACCGATGGGATACACGTAACGCGGGCTGTTAGGTTCCAGTGTATACTCCACATCTTTGAAGGTGCGTTTGACCGTTACGGCCAACGCGGCATCTTTATTCAATCGTTTCTGATCCAGCCATCGCAGGCCGGTTCCGAAGAATTCCAGTTTCCGCTCTTCTACTACGCTTTTCAGTGCTTCAGCAGCTGTACCTACCGGTAAAGTGGTATAATCTGCCGCCAGGAAACGTTTTTCCCGCAGTGTATTGAGCAGGCCGATGGCAGTATTGGCATTGTTGTCTCTTGCGGCGCATTCCGCTTTGATCAGCATCACTTCTGTTACGGTCAGCCCATTGTTGATGGCCTGCATTTCCCGGCTGTACCGGTAGCGCCAGTAACCATATCCGGTAAAGGCAGGAGAGAAGTTCGCGCCTGGTTTTACAAAGAGGGTATACCGCAGGTCTTTAGTGCCCAACTGTGACAACAGGGCTGTATCCAGCTGTATACCGGTAAACAGATAGCTATTTACGATCTTGGAGAAGATCACTTCCTTATCATTGATCCTGTAGGGGAAGGAAGCAGTACTGGTTGCAAACTGGCGCAGGTCAAGGATATTGCTCTGGATAGCCAGTGCTTTGTCCGCATACAGCTGCGCATTGCTAAAGTCGCGCATACCCAGGTAAGTGCGTGCCAGCAGTGCGTACACGGCCGCTTTTGAAGGACGTGTATTATAATCCGGCAGATCAGATAATGCAGGTTCTGCGGCTTTCAGATCACTGATGATCTGGTTGTAGACAGTTGCAACACTGGCTCTTTTCAGACTGACAAACAGATTGGGTGTCAGTAATACGGGTACACCCGGGTCTGTGGATGCGGTGGCCGCGTCGTATTGTTTCGCATACAGGCTTACCAGGCACCAGTAGGAATAGGCGCGGTGTACCTGTGCTTCTGCGTACAGTTGTCTTTTCAGATCATCGGTCCCTCTTTCGCTGTTCATTACACCATCCATGACTTCATTGGCAGTATAGATAACCTTATAGAGTCTTTCCCAGTCCACATCTCCCTGTATGTCTGACCAATATTGCGGCTGCCAGGTGTAGGCATTGTAATAGATATCAGTCATGGAAGCCTGTTTGGTGGCATCCAGGAAGCGGGTGTCATCACCGGAATAGATCGGCAGACTAAAACCCACTTCCATTATTGCGTTGTTGTCCAGTAAAGCGCGATAATCACTGGTGTATTTGAAGGTACGGGTCCCGATCTGATCGATTTCCACGTATTTGCGGCAACCTGTGGTCAACAGCATAGCCGCTATAAAATATATTACTCTTTTCATGGTGGTCACTGTTAGAATGAAGCATTGATGTTGAACAGATAGCTGGTTACCGGCGGCATACTATAGTAGTTTGCGCTGGAGTTGAGGTATTCAGGATCGTAACCTTCCTTGTTCTTCGCCCAGATCATGCCGAGGTTACGTGCACTGCCACTCAGGGTCAGACTTTTGAATATGCGTTTAGGCAGCATACTGTTCGGGAAATTATACGACAGGGAGATCTGCTGTAAACGGATATTATCTGCGCTGCGTACCAGTTTATCAGAATAGCGGTAACGGGTAATACTATTAAAGTTGACGTTGCCCAGGCCTGGTACATCTGTAAAGGCTTCATCCCCCGGTTTACGCCATCTGTTGGCCAGATCCTTTTGTCTTCCTACGATACCATAGTATTCGCCGGAGAACTGCGGATAGTTATTGATCGAAGGGGCCAGGAATTTATGTCCGAAGTAATAGGTCATCTGTACGTCCAGTTCAAAGCCTTTATAACGGAACGTGTTAAAGAACCCACCATGATAAGGTGCTGTTGACTGTCCCACATATTTGATGTCGTTGATGTCGAAGGCAGATGTCAGGTTGGTGGTGCTTTCGATGATCTTGTTATTCCTGTCGTAGATGCGTGTTTGTCCGGTTTCCGGGTTCAGTCCTGCGGAGCGGTATACAAACATGGCCCCCATTGGATAGCCATTCACCATGTTACTGCTCATTACCAGGGTAGAAGCCAGCGTAGTATTAAATCGGGAATCTGTCACTTCTGTTTTGCCATAAGAGAAGTTAAATACAGAAGTAATACCCCAGTCTTTTTTGTCTATGATCTTCGCAGTGATACCTGTTTCAATACCATGGCTTTTCATGGTGCCGGTATTGTAAGACAGGCTGGACCATCCATAGGTCGGATTGAAGGGGAAGGTGGCGAGGATACCGGAACTTTTCTTGCGATATACATCAATACTTCCTGAGATACGATTATTCAGTACGCCTGCATCCATGCCGATGTTGCCGGTACGGGTCAGTTCCCATCCCAGTTGCTGGTTTGCAGGATTTTGAATGGTAGCGATTGGCAGCTGTGTATTCGGATCTGTTGCATTTAACGTAATGATTGGTACGTTGGTGCCGCCTAATGGTACTGATCCACCGGTACCATAGGTGACGCGCAGACCCAGGTTGGTCATCCAGGTGACGGACTGCATGAATTCTTCTCCGGTGGCGGTCCATTTGAAACCGGCAGACCAGAATGGTTTTGCACGTTTGCTGCGTTCCAGTCCGAGGAGGGTATAATCATCAAAGCGCATACTACCGCTGAGGTTATACCTGTTTTTATAAGTGTAGGCTGCATTACCGAAGTAGGAGAGATAACGGTTCCGTTGTTCTGATATACCACTCTGGTTGCTGCCGAGGGTGGAGGCCCAGCCGTACATGGTCATAAATGGTGTGGTCGGGTTCACCGTAGCAAAGCTGTTGGCATCCGGATCATAACCGTACCTGATACTACTATATGACCTGCTATAGGTTTGTCTGATCTCGCTACCGGCGATGGCTGTCAGCTGATGCGCTGCATTGAACGCATAATTGACATTCAGCATGCCGCGCAGGTTATAGTCCCAGGAGTTGCCATCAGTGAGTGTATATGTACCGCCGTAGGGAACATTGTATACAGGTTTATGCGTGGTGGGCGAAATAACAGTTCCAGTATTGACAGTGGTTCTGCCGGCGTAACTGTTTACTTCGTTGATGGTCTGCATATTGTTAATGTTGCGCTGGTACATACCGGATACATCGAAGTTCATCCAGTTTGTCAGTTTTACATTCAGACCGGTATTCAGGCGAATGGAGTTGATGCTGTTTTTGGTATTGGAATAGTTCAGTTCATCGATGGCACTGTAGGTAAACGGCAGATAACCCAGTTTTACCAGACTGTCATTCGTTTCGGGACGCATGGTAATGCTACGTCTGATCGGCTGACCATTACCATCCACCAGCATATCGTAGGGACGCAGGGATATGAGGGACTGGCTTAAAGCTTCCACCGCTGCGATGTTTGCAGTATTGACGGCGTATTGGTAGTTGAAGCCTGTTCTCAGTTTGACGGTTTTGTTAAACAGGTCATTGGTAAAGTTACCGGTGATAATCGCATTTTGTGCACTGTTACCATGGTAAATCGGCAGGTCTTTATTGAAGTTGCCGGAGATGTAGTAGGTGTTGTTATCGCCGCCACCCGATACAGACAGATTATACTGCTGGTTAACCGCTGAACGCAGCAGGTATTTCCGTATCTGTGACTGGTTATTTCTGGTTCCGATCTCTGCCAGTGCAGCATCTGCTTCTGCCTGTGTGGCGGTGCCACGTTTTACTTTGAAAAGCCATTCTATTACTTCGCTCGGGTTGTTGTTCTGCAGGGGGAAGTACCAGGGAGATTGTGTATTATCAGTAAAGAAACCTTTGTCATACATTTCTCTTTCCAGGTCTACATATTCGGCGCTGTTCATCCATCGGAGCTTAGAGAAAGAAGGTGCTTTGGAGGTACCTATGGTAGCAGAAAAGTTAAGCGTAGGCGCCCCTTTTTTACCTCTTTTTGTTTCAATCACGATCACTCCGTTTGCACCCCTGGAACCCCATATAGAGGTGGCCACGGCATCTTTCAGAAAGGTGATCTGTTCAATGTCGTTGGGATTGAGGGTAGATAATACTGAACCGTTGGACATCTGGGAGCTACCCAGTGCAGTCAGGTTCTGATCACCGGAAGATGCCGATATCAGCGGAAATCCGTCTATCACGATGAGCGGCGCTGTATTGATAGAATAGGTGTTGATAGTACGGATCTGTATTTTATTGAAACGTATATCGAAGCGTACACCAGGTACTTTACCTTCCAGTCTTTCTAATATATTATTGGCAGGAACGTCCTGTAATTCGTCGGCCGTAATGACGTTATAGGCACCGGTTGCTCGTTCTTTGGAGATCGTCTGATAACCGGTGGAGACTTTTACGTTGATCTCATCGATGTTGATGGTGGCGCGTTTTAATACGATGGTGAGATCGGTGCTATTGGAGATCTTCACTTCCTGTGTCTGGAAACCCACAAAGCTGACGATGAGTACATCACCTATGTTGACTGCTATTTCGAAGCGGCCATCCTGCTGGTTGATGATGGAGCGTTCGGTACCTTTTACCTTGATGGTAGCGCCATATAAGGGATTTTTATTTTCGTCGGTGACGATACCCTGTACCAGTACTACATTAGCAGTTTCCAGCACTTTTGACGGATCCGCGTTGGTCGCTGTTTTTTTGCTGACGAAGATTGTCTGTTCGCGTATGAGGTATTGCAGTGACTGATTCCTGAAGATGATATCGAGGAACTGGGTCAGCGGCATATTGTCTGCATTGACATTTACGGGAAGCGCCTCTTTTAATAGGCGGCTGTCGCAGAACACATGATAGCCTGTCTGGGAGCGGACGGTTTCGAACGTTTTCTCCAGCGGAATATTTTTACCGGAGAATGTAACAGCTTGTGAGACACCTTTTGCACTGGCCCCCATGAATGCAATGGTCAATAATAGCGCGGTTAGTTTCATCACTAACAAGATTTTGGTTGATAACCGGTTGCCATGGCGCCTGCTTTCAGGCATGGCATGGCCTTTCCGGTTACAAGAAGCAATTTTTTGCATAACTTGCAATTGGTTAGGTTGATTGAAAAACAGTTTTCCGAAATAATTGTCTATCGTCCACCCTGACTATCGGGCCGCTTTGAATCCTACCTCAAAGCGGCTTTTGTATAGGGATAAAACTCATTGTTCAGGAGGGCAATACGATCAGTCGTTTGCCTTCTATACGAAAATTTACACCTGACATCTTTAGTCCTTCCAGTACCTGTGAAAGGCTCAGGTTCCTGCCGATTTCTCCATAAAACCGGATATCAGGCACGTTCTTTTCATAAACCACTTCTATATCGTACCATCTCGCCAGTTGGCGCATGACTTCTTCGACACCCATTGCATCGAAATTAAAAATGCCGTCTTTCCAGGCGATGACCTGTCCTGTGTTTACTATATTGCGCAGCTGTATTGTCTCTCTGATAGCCGCCTGTTGTCCTGGTTTTAATACAACGGCGCCGCCTGCGGCGTTTACTTTAATGCTGCCTGCCAGTAAGGTTGCCCTGATGCTGGACTCATCTGTATAGGCATTGATATTAAAATGAGTGCCCAGCACTTCTATGGTTGCTTTATTATTGATCTTCACCCTGAAAGGTTTTTCCGGGTCCTGTGCCACTTCAAAATAAGCTTCTCCGCTGATCTCCACAGTTCTGTCATGACCGGTGAAGGCAGTAGGATATTTCAGTGTGCTGGCCGCATTCAACCATACGGCGGAGCCATCTGGTAATACCAGTCTGAATTGTCTGGATACGGGTGTACGTACCGTATTGATGCTGGCAATGGCAGCACCTGAGGCTTCGTAATGCAGACTGCCGTTTTGTAATATCACCCTGCTACCGTTCTGGTTGCTGATCTGGCCGTTGCCGATACTATCCAGGGTGATCTGGTTGCCATCAGCCAGTGTCAGTATAGCGCCGTTCCTGCCAGGCGCTATGTCCTGCACTGGTTTGTTCACTGCCATATCTTGTTTTGCGGCAGGATGTTTCATCACCATCCAGGTACCGGCGGCCAGTACGAGTATGGCTGCAGCTGCCCACCAGAAGCGGGAGATCTTTCTGATCCGTGCACCCTGCTGCTCATTGTCAAGGGCCGTCAGGCGATCATTCAGCTGTGCCAGAAAGGCCGGGCTGGCAGCTTCATATACCAGTGGCTTGCCACCGTCAGAGGTCTGTTGCAGCAGGTGATGAAATTCTTCGGCACGCACATCGTGGTACCAGGAAAAGAAGTCAGCTTCTTCCTGGTCCGTCAATGTGCGGTCCATATATTTTTTTAATAATACTATCTTCTGATCGTCGTTCATGTACGGGATTATATACTACAGACGAACACCCAGCATTTTTGTATACGCTCCGGAGAAAATTTTTTCTGAAGGGGGTTATTTACCCCGCAACCACAATAAAAAGAGAAGGGATACCATGCCTCCGTGTTGTTCCAGGATGGTCTTTAAGACATGGAAGGCAGCATAATAATGTTTCTTTACAGTCACAACCGCCATATTATACCGGGCGGCTATTTCTTCGAAACTGAGACCTTCTTCTGTACGTAACAGGAAGATTTCCCGTTTCCGGGGCTCCAGCTCGTTGATGGCTCTGATGGCCATGTCATGCAGTTCTTTGTATACTAAAGGTCCTTCGCCGCTGCTTTCTTCTATAGCGGCTCGTTGTGCGATAGCTTCAATGGCTTTCAGGTGTACTTTTTTACGCCTGAGCTGGTCGAATAAAATGTTTCTGGCAATCCTGAATGCATAATTTTCAAACGATTTCACCAATACCAGCTTCTCGCGGGTCTTCCATATCCGCAGAAAAGTTTCCTGGAGCAATTCGTCTGTTTCGTCCCTGTCCTGTGTGATAAAGGTGATGGCTACCTGTAGATTGGGGTAGTAATGCGTATATAGCTGTCCATAAGCATCCCGGTCGCCTTCAGCGGCTGCTCGTACTAAAATCTTTTCAATGTCCGGTAGTACGCGATGAAATAGTGGATGGTCCCTCTGCGTCAATAATAATAAGCAAATATTTAGCAAGATACGCAATCAGAACTGGAAGTTTTCGGAATTCTTGTCTGCGTTCCGGTTTTATATTAATATCGACCGTTCAACCATCTATGATTGTATCAATTCAAAAATTTGAATTATATTTTCCACTATGAAAAAATCATTGCAGGCTCTTATCACAGGGACGACATTCGTGCTCGCCTCCTGCGGTTCTCCTTCCGGTGGTCAGCACAATACCACTGACAGTACCGCTACAGACAGCACAATTGGTCCCGTTGAGACGAAAAAACCTAATTCTGATTACAAACCCGCATTTCCCGGTCAGACCCGCATTAACGGTATAAAGACCAAGACTCCTTATGAAGGGACTGTATTGTCCGATAAACTGGAAAATCCATGGGGTATCACCACCTTACCTGACGGCAGACTGCTGATCACGGAAAAGAAAGGGGTACTGCGTATCGCGACAACCAGCGGACAATTAAGCGAACCTATTACTGGTCTGCCGAAAGTAAATCCTGACGGACAGGGTGGTCTGCTGGGCATCAGGGTTGATCCTGATTTCAAAACCAACAGGATGGTATATTGGGTATTCTCCGAACCTCGTCCGGATGGTAATCTGACGGCTGTTGCCAAAGGTAAACTCTCTGCTGATGAAAAGACCATCGAAGACGCTACCGTTATTTACAGGGCTACCCCCGCATTTAAAGGTACCCTGCACTATGGAGGAAGAATCGTTTTTGATAAAGATGGTAACCTGGTGATCAGCACCGGAGAACGTTCCGATCTGCAGACCCGTCCACAGGCACAACAGCTGAACTCTGCCCTGGGTAAGGTACTGCGTATTACCAAAGAGGGTAAACCTGCTGCCGGTAATCCATTTGCAGGACAGGCAGATGCACGTCCTGAGATCTATAGCTACGGTCACCGTAACGTACAGGGATTGGCATTCAACCCTGCTACCGGTGATCTCTGGGAAACAGAATTCGGTCCGAGGGGTGGTGATGAACTGAACCGTATCGAAGCAGGTAAGAACTATGGCTGGCCTACTATTACCTACGGTATAGAATATAAAGGCGATAAAGTCGGCGATGGTATCCAGCAGAAAGACGGGCTGGAACAGCCTGTTTATTACTGGGATCCGGTATTATCGCCAAGTGGTATTACTTTCTATTCCGGTAAGGGAATTCCTGAGTGGAAGGGGAACCTGTTTATCTGTGGTCTGAGCAGTATACATATTGCACGCCTGGTGATCGAAAATAATAAAGTAGTAGGTGAGGAGATGCTGTTGCTGAGTGAGGAACAGCGTTTCAGGGATATTACAGAAGGGGATGACGGTGCGTTGTATGCGGTGACGGATAATGGAAGGCTGTATAGTATTCATAAGAAGTAGTCAGATTTAATCGAATAGGAATTAAGAATTAAAAATTAATAATTAAGAATTAGCACGAAGATTTCGCTGCATTTCAATTCTTAATTGCTAATTTTTAATTCTTAATTTTTTTGTGCCATGGACAAACACTTCCTCTTCCACCTCACCACCATCCTCACCAACCACTGGCATTCCCCGGTCACCATCCACAACTATAGTTCTGTCAGCGGTGGAGACATCAACGAAGCTGCCATCATCGAAACCAGCCGTGGTCCCTGGTTTCTCAAACTTAATCACAGCAGTTACACACGGATGTTTGAAAAAGAGTTTAACGGATTACACTTACTTCAAAGTACCAACACCCTGAAAACTCCTGCGCCTTTATTATACGGGGATTGGCAGCAATATGCTTTTTTGATAATGGAATATCTGCCCAAGGGCCATGCAGGACCACAGAGCGTATCCTGGCTGGCAGAAGGACTGGCTGCTTTACACAGGAACAGTCATGAACAGTTTGGCTTAGAAGAAGACAATTACATCGGCACCCTTGTCCAGCAGAATACCTGGAAAAGTTCCTGGGCAGCCTTTTATGCAGAGAACCGCATTTTCCCCTTGGTAAGGCAGCTGGTAGACATGAAGCATTTCGGGACGAAAGAGATCAGACTGGCGGATGCATTGGCGATACGCTTAGCGGAAATCTTTCCGGTGGAATCACCCGCTTTATTACATGGCGATCTGTGGGGAGGCAATTATATATTTATGGGGAACGGGGATCCGGCTATTTACGATCCTGCGGTTTATTATGGTCATCGCGAAATGGATATGGCTATGACGATGTTGTTTGGCGGTTTTGATGCTTCTTTTTACCAGCGTTACCAGGAGGTGTTTCCTTTGGAGGTGAACTGGCGCAAACGGGTTTTACTTTGCCAGCTATATCCATTGCTGGTTCATGCCATCTTATTCGGCGGACATTATGTGAGGCAGTCTGCCGGTATTCTTGAACAATATGCTTAATCAGACTTATGCTTCCTGGTCATGTGTACACCATACCAGGGCGTCAATATCATACCCCAGTTCCTGTGCCTTCAGCAGATAATTATCTTTTACATGCTCGGGGATAGTTGTTTCCCTGGACAGGATCCAGAGATATTGAAGGTTATTACCGGCAACAAGGGCATACTTATACTCCCTATCGATGGCGATCACGTTATAACCCGCATAGAAGGGGCCAAAGAACGATACTTTCAGCCGGCCAAGGTCTCCCTCTCTGACGAATTTTGCTTTACCGATACTTTCCTTCCACTTGTCCCTTGTGTAATCATAACCACGGTTGTCGACTTTAATCGCCCCATCTTTCCGCAGACTGTAAGTGGCTGTGACGTTGCTGAGGTTACGTTCATATTTGTAGTCCATCCGGGCAATTTCATACCATTTACCCAGGAATTTATCGACGTAGAAAGGTCTTACGGCAATGGCTCCTTTGGGAATGGTAACCGCTGTCGCTGTGCTGAGCATCAGGAGACCGGCACCAGCGAGGAGGGCAACATGGACTTTATTGATTCGTACCATATATCGGGCTTTGCCTGTATTTAATCAAAATGCATGCCTTTCCGCCGCCTCGGTGTCTCTTTTGTCCGTTTCGTATTGGTCCCGTTCAGCCGGCGCTGAAAATTGGGCTACCTTTAAATGATGAAAATGAGTCCGCTCGTCAGGGAACTGATACGCTATTGCTGGGTACTGGCTTCTATTTCGGCAGCATCGGCGATCATGTTTATTATCGTCTTCAGACTGGGTAATGGTGCAATATGGGGCGTCGCGTTTATGACAGGTATACGTTCGCTGATGGCGGGGTTTTCTAATGTCTGGATATTGGTGATGCTGAGAAAGTATTTTCCTTTCCAGACCAAGAAGCAGGAGCGCATCACCAGGTATGTGACGGGATATCTGCTTACCTGTTGTTTATTTTCCCTGACCATTCCCATGGAGGCTTACTTTGATGCGGCAAAAGAACATTTTACTTTCCTGCAACGGCTGCCGGCAGTTTTGTTGCAAGGTTTCTGGAATAGTTTGCTGGTAATTGTTACACATAATCTCGTGATTCTACGTTTCGAAAAAGAAAATATTGAACTGGAAAATTCCCGTCTGAAAGCCGCCAATCTTGAATCGGCCAATCTGCTATTGAAACAGCAGATACATCCCCATTTCCTTTTCAACGCTCTGAGTATGCTGAAAAGCCTGTATAAGACGGATATTCAGGCAGGAGAGGCTTATCTTTCGCACCTGGTAAATTTTCTGCGGGCCTCACTGGCAGAACCGCAATCCCGTGCTACCCGTTTATCTGACGAGATAAAGCTCTGCAACGATTATCTTGAAATGCAGAAGATCCGTTTTGAAGATGCGCTGCATTGTACCATAGATGTTCAGGAAAAGGTATTGTCAACCGGTTTTGTACCTGCATTTTCTCTTCAATCGCTGATAGAGAATGCTATCAAGCACAATGAAGCAACAGAGGCATCTCCCTTGCACATTACCATGTACTACCAGGAGGGATGGATCATTACGGAGAATAATCTGCAGGTCAGAAAACATATTGATTCCCAGAGTGGTAAAGGGCTGATTAACCTGGTAGAAAGGTACCGGATATTGTCAGGAGATGAGGTGATTATCTCACAGGATTTGCATACCTTTTCAGTCAGCATTAAAGTTTTGAGTAATGAAGGTAGTGATCATAGAGGATGAGAAAATAACCGCGCGAGACCTGGTACAGACCATTCAGCAACTGTTTCCGCAGATCGGCATCTTAAAGGTGCTGGGTACAGTGAAGGACAGTATCAGTTATTTTAGTTCAGATCGCAGCGCGGACCTGATCTTTGCTGATATACAGCTGGGAGATGGTCTGAGCTTTGAGATCTTCTCCGCCGTGGAAATAGACGTTCCTGTGATCTTTTGTACGGCCTATGATGAATACGCTTTACATGCATTTAAAGCTAACGGATTTGACTATATCCTGAAGCCTTTTACCAACGAGTCAGTATCCGCCGCAATTAATAAATACCTGGCTTTCAGGGGGCGGATTGCAGAGAATGCCGTTCCCTATAAAGCACTGGAACAGCTGTTTACTACAAAGAAAACAACCGAAATAGGCGCTGTACTTGTATACCAGAAAGACAGGATCATGCCGGTGGCGATCAGTGATATCGCTTTTTTCTATTTGAAAAACGGAGTGGTTAACCTGACTACCTTTGATAAAAAGACCTATGTCGTCAATAAAACGATGGACGAACTAGGTAAATTTACAGAACCGCTTTTCTTTCGCGCTAACAGGCAGTATCTTGTGCATCGTAAGGCAGTACTGGATGCTTCCAGTGCCCTTTCCCGCAAACTGACGCTTTCTTTGTCAGTGCCTGTACCGGAATCTGTTACCATCAGTCGTGAGAAGATGGGGCAATTCCTGGAATGGCTGACACAGCGTTGATATTCATTAATTCCTCTATAACACACTTCAACAGGCAATATGGCTGTTTCACTACAGTTTTGTTGGCTGGCAGCCTTGCATATACGGACATTTGTGTTTGTATATGCGTGATCGTATACACACATACTTCATCTATAAGGTACACATACATATTCGTAACAGAATATGAGAAAAAGGGGCGTATTCATGCGCCCCTAAGTCTTTTCCAGCCAGGGCGTTTCAGCGGGTAATTTGTCCGTTTCAGGGCGTCTGAGTTGAGATTTAAAATGGATTGTAAGATCTTCGGCCCAGCGTATTCAACACGATAAAACGATATTAAAATAGTTTAGTTGCTGATCATCGGCAACAGTTGTAGGTTTAAGGTCAGCCGGGACATTCCTGTTCCGGCTTATTTATTTATCCATCTGTAAATGTGAGTACCGCTTTTGTCTGATTTCCCGGCATGTCCACTGCTATTACCTGTATCTTTTCTACCTGCGCTATTTCCGTAGGCATCGTCGTCGTGTAATCCCAATACATCGGTTTCCATTGCTGGACGGCAAGTCCTTTTTCAATAGTGTCTCCTGCAGCGTTAATGATCGCTACATGTACCTGATAAACCCTGAAGTGATCTACCGCATATATGCTGATCACCTGCCCGCTTTCGCCTGTATAGGTATCGGCATCTATATCCCTGATCACCGGTGCGCTCAACGCATCCTTCATCGCCACATTATACGCACTCTGTCCTTTCCTCGCAAGTGACAGGTAATACAAATTCATCTCCGGATCTTTTATTACCTGCTTTGAATACACTACTGCATCCGCAAAATTATGCTGTGATTCCAGCTGTATGGCGGAAAAATGCAGCTGTTTTTTCTTCTTTGCTGTCCTCAGATACGTCTCGCCATAACGGTTGAAAATATTCATTTGTCTGCCGATGGTACCGGACACATTTTTCAATAAGATGTTGTCTTTTACGTGTGCCATAGTGATATCGTTTTGGTGAATTACAAAGTTACCGAACCGTCTGACACGATTTCGGACAATGTGCATAGGACGCAAAATCGTGTGCACAGGACGCAAAAACGTGTGCACAGGACGCAAAAACGTGTGTACGTGTTTTACTGTTTATACGATAAATGCCCTTATTACAGGGCTATTAAGCCGTTATCTCTTCGTTCATGAGCGTAGCGGTAACGGCTTGATGACGGGATAATGCCGGTGTAATGGGACAAATGAAAGGTGATCAACGGGGGATGTGTTATAAATCGTTGATAGAGAGGACTAACTGAGGATGTTGAATATAAGGGGGGATTTGCGCATATTGGTGGTTGATACTGAGGGGATAAGGAATGATGACAGGAATAGTGTATATAAATACAAAGCAGCGGTTACCGGTGGGCAACCGCTTTGACTATTTCAATAAATTTTCATGAAACGCAATCAGTTCTTTCAATACATCCACGGCTGTTTCATACCGCTCGCGACCGATGACTTTCACATATTCCTTTCTCAAAATTTTGGCTTCATTCTTCGCGATCTCCTGGAATTTATGCCCTTCTTCCGTCAGGTATAGTTTTACCGAACGACCGTCACTATCACTCTTCTCACCCCTCACCAGACCAGACGCTTCCAGCTCACGTACAATCCTGCTGGCAGCCTGTTTGGTCACCCGCATCTTTTCTGCGATCTCATTATTGGAAACACCCTCATTGCCGATATTCATAAAGAACGGCATATAAGTAATATTGAAATTTTCATAACCCCAGTTAGCAATGTTGCGGCTACCCCAGTCGTCCATTGCCCGCTTTAGTATATATAATGTAGCAAACAGGTTATCGTCCTTATCCGTTGATTTATTTTTTTCTTTCATGGCCATGCGCAAAAATAATCTTTTCCCCGTATAAAGACGGGCAAACCCTTGCCAGAATACCCCTTAATAAAAAAAATCAAAAGAAAAAAATAGTAAATAGTGTTTACTATATAGTCAACAATGTTTACTTTTGTACTGCACAAATAACCTAGCACAGGAATGACACAGGAAAAAACGCAGCCATCTAAAGGCCCGGTAAAGTTTATCGTATTGGGCGTAGCCGGAATAGCAATTCTTTATTTCGGAGGAAAGAAGATAATGCACGCCTATACACATGAAAGCACTGATAATGCACAGATTGAGAGCAATGCGATTCCTGTGGTGAGCAGGGTCGGCGGCTACATCGATACATTTGCATTACAGGATTATCAGTCTGTAAAAGGAGGTCAGTTATTGCTGACCATTGATGATAAGGAATACAAAATTGCCGTACAACAGGCAGAAGCAGATCTCTCCGCCGCAAAAGCAGATCTGATATTTGCAGAAGCACAGATCACCAATATCGGCTCGGATAAAAATGTAGCGGATGCAGGTGTCAGTGTAGAACAGGTTAACCTGGAAAAAGCAACCCGCGACCTCGCCAGAGATCAGGCCCTGTTTAACGATGGTTCTATCACACAGCACCAGCTGGATAATAGTCAGTCTGCCTACAAAGTGGCATTGAGTCAGTTGGAATCTTCCAGGAAACGCGTGAGCCAGGTAGTCACACAGCATGGTACCGCCAATGCACAGATCGAAAAAGCAAAGGCGAATGTAGCCCTGAAAGAAGCTGCACTGGAATCAGCTAAGCTGAAATTATCTTATACACAGGTGATAGCGCCGGTAGCCGGTAGAATCGGGAAAACCAATCTGCAGAAAGGACAACTGGTACAGGCGGGTCAACAGCTGTTCAGCGTCGTGAACAATGAACGCTACTGGATCGTTGCCAACTTCAAGGAAACCCAGTTGGAGAAGATGAAAATAGGACAGGTTGTGAAAGTGGAAGTAGACGGTTATCCTGACAAGGAGATCTCCGGTAAAATCGTCGCTTTCAGTGATGCCACCGGCGCTAAATTTTCGCTCCTGCCACCGGATAATGCTACGGGTAACTTTGTAAAGGTGACACAGCGTGTGCCTGTTAAAATTGAAATTGACCGCGCAGAAGAACTGAAAAGTATACTGAAAGCAGGTCTTAGCGTAACTGTAGATGTACAGGTTGATTAAGACCTAAACAGCATAGTATATGGCGGTAAATAAATTTACGCGGGTAATCATAGTCATTACCACAATTTCAGCGGCTATCATGGAGCTCATAGATACCTCTATTGTTAACGTCGCACTCAATAACATCAGCGGTAATCTTGGCGCTACACTGGAGGATACTTCCTGGGTAGTAACAGCCTACGCGATTGCAAACGTGATTGTTATTCCGATGACAGGCTTCCTCAGCCGCTACTTCGGGAGAAAGAACTATTACCTTACTTCTATTATCATATTTACGCTGGCTTCCTACATGTGTGGTTCTTCCTCCTCCTTGTGGATGCTGGTCTTCTGGCGGTTTATACAAGGTGTTGGCGGTGGTGCCCTGCTTTCTGTATCACAGGGGATATTATTCGATGCCTTCGATCCCTCTGAAAAGGGAAAAGCCTCAGGTATGTTCGGAATGGGTATCGTGATAGGACCAACAATAGGGCCGATACTCGGCGGCTACATCGTCGATAACTATGCATGGCCGCTGATATTCGATATTAATATTCCGTTTGGTATTGTTGCTTGTTTGCTGACCTGGAAGTTCATCGATAAAAAAGAAAATGAATACAACATCGACCGTAAATCCATTCCTATTGATTACATCGGCGTGCTCTCCTTATCTGCGGGAATTGGCGCCTTGCAATATATCCTGGAGAAAGGGCAATCAGACGACTGGTTTGAAGACAGCACGATCCGTATTATGACCGCAATAGCGGTAGCCGGACTGGCGGCATTTATCTGGTGGGAACTAAAGACAAAGACGCCTATCATCAATCTGAGGGTTCTGAAAAGCAGGAACCTTATCGGGAGTAATGTGCTCACCTTTGTATGTGGCTTCGGATTGTTTGGCTCTGTATATCTGTTTCCGCTGATGGTGCAGCGCGTCATGGGGTATACGCCTACAGAATCAGGATTATCTATGATACCCGGGGCATTAGTCACGATCATGGTAATGCCTTTTATCGGGGCTTCACTGGGTAAAGGCGTATCGCCCATGTTCTTTGTCGTGACTGGTTTCGGCTTGTTTATCCTCCATGGATATACCAGCGCACAGGCAACACCTGACGCAGATAAATGGTGGTTTATGTATACACAGATCTTCCGCGGTGTAGGTACTGCCTGTCTGACGGTACCGTTGTTAAGTCAGGCGGTCGTCGGACTCAAACCACAGGACATGCCTTATGGTATATCACTCAATAACATGTTCCGACAGATTGGTGGTGCATTCGGTATCGCGATCATGAATACGTATTCTACGCAGCGTTTTGCGGTACACCGTTCTGACCTGGTATCCAATCTGCAAGGGAATAATCCGTTGATGAATGAAAGGGTAGCAGGTGTCGCCCAGGGCCTGATCAGTAAAGGTGTCAACCCCATCGCGGCTAATGCCCATGGCGCCTGGTCTAACCTGGATTATGCCATTACCAGACAGGCACAGATGCTTGCTTATCTCGATGGCTTCCTGTTGGTAAGTGTGTTTTTCGTCTGCACGATCCCATTCATGTTACTGTTAAAAATAGAAAAGATGGATGCCGAAACACGCGCGAGAGTTGCCGCAGAGGCGCATTGATCTTATTTAAAAAATTTACATCATGAGAAAAGTCATTATCATATCCCTTCTCTCGCTTGCGGGGCTACAAAGCTATGCACAGGAAGTCAGCAGTGATCTGAAGGAATTAATCAATAAATCATTTACTTATTTCCCGCGTTTCAGCGAACTGGAACAATCCGTGAAAACAGAGGAGGAAAGAGTTACGCTGGCAAAGGCAAATGGATTACCGAATCTGACATGTAGTGCAGGGTATCGTTATTCGCATCCGGTATCAGAGATGACGATACCTATCAACGGACAGCTATCCACGTTTAAGATTATGCCGAATAGTAATTATAACACCGGTCTGAATGCCAGTTATGTCTTATGGGACTTTGGGGTAGTAAAGGCGAATGTGGAGAGTGCTAAACGTGCGGTGCAATATGCCAAGGATAACATCGAATATAACAGGGCGCAGATGGCTTACCAGGTAGCGGTGATTTACTATCAGATCGTCTATCTGCAAAAAGCAATTGCTATACAGGATAGTGTGCTGGCTTTTCTGAAAGCCAATAAGGAGGATACAGAGATAAAGCTGAAACACGGTGATGCACTGCGCTATGACGTATTATCCATTCAGTCGACTATCGACCAGGAAAACAATACCCGCATTGATCTGGAAAACTCGCTGTTGAAGCAATACAACCTCCTGCAGTATTCAACAGGTAGTACTGCGGCCAATGGGAAGGATTTTGATTTCATGCAGGCAAACGAAAATAAACAGGAGGCATTGAACATCGCACAACAGCATAATCCGGAGTATACACTGCTGAAAGACAGGATCAGTCAGTCGGAAGCAGGATTGGATATCAGTAAGAAAGCCGGATTGCCCTCGCTGTCTTTGAGTGCGAGTACCGGTTTTGCCAATGGATATATGCCTGATCTCAATCAGTTCAGGTATAACTATGCAGGAGGTGTGACATTGAGCGTGCCTATTTATCAGGGTGCGAGAGCCAGGAGGCAACGTAGCCTCGCACAGAGTCAGCTGAAGGAAGCGAACCTGGGTATGCAGACGTTGAACAATACCGTACAGAATGATATTAAACAGGCATATACAGATATTGAAAGTAATCAGTCCAGGTTGGTCAACGCAATGGAACAGGTAGAGGAGGCAAAAGAAGCACAGAAACTGGCGCAGAGCAGATACAGGAACGGAACAGGTACCAACCTGGAACTAACTAATGCCAGTACCAATGTACAGCGCGCAGAGCGGTCAACATTGCAGTACACTTATCAGCTTTGTCTGGCAAGACTGGAACTGGCGAGAGTACTGGGTACAAAGTACTGGTAAGGTTTTTAACAGTTGTAGGGTTAGGTTTCGGGCGTCCGCATATGCGGATGCCTTTTTTGTTTTTAAAAGATGGTTTGCATTTATTCCGGATAATATTTTATGAAACATTGTTTCATATTTTATTTTTACATAGATTGCAACAATGTTTCAATTCCTATTCCCCAGGAAATCCTTCCCTTTTTTCAGGCAGGCAGACGCAATGGATTGCGGCCCTACCTGTCTGCAGATGATTGCTGCCTGGCATGGGAAGACCTATCCTTTACAATATTTACGTCGTCAATGTAAAATATCCCGTCAAGGTGTCACTTTTGCCGATCTGATAACCGCAGGAGAGCAACTGGGTTTTAACACCCTTTCGGCTGAACTGCCTTTTACCGTGTTGGCCGCAAAAGCCCCATTGCCCTGTATACTGCATTGGGACCGGCAGCATTTTGTTGTATTGTACCGGCTGACGGAACATAAAGTATATGTGGCAGATCCTGCATTAGGGCGCCGTATCCGTTATACCATTCCGGAATTCATGGAGGCCTGGCAACTGGCGGATAAACCGGGATTCGGAAGGGCACTATTCCTGGAACCCACAGCGGCATTTCATGCAGCCACCGAAGTAAAAGCACCTGTTACTGATCTGCGTACCCTCTGGCCATATATCAGCAGTCACCGGCGAAAGTTAATTCCTGTAGGTGTGAGTCTGCTGATAGCCGCCGTCTTGTCTTTTATAGTGCCATTACTGACAGAAGCGATTGTAGACCGGGGCATCAATAAACAGGATATTCCCATCCTGTTACTGATCTGTGCGGGGCAGCTGTCATTATTCCTCGGCAAACAGGTTACTGATTTCTTCCGTGCCCGTTTGCTGCTGACACTAGGGGCACAGATGAGTATCATGATGCTGGAAGCATTCCTCCTGAAACTGATGCGCTTACCTTTCTCCTTTTTTGATAACAGGCAATCAGGTGATAATATGCAACGCGTCACAGACAATCAACGGGTAGAAGATTTTCTGACCACTTCCGCTGTTTCCTTTGTGATGTCGGTCATGATCCTGCTGGTCATGGGAGGTACATTGCTGTATTATAACTGGCTTATTTTTATCCTGTTTGCCATTGGCGCTGCTGTAGGTGTTTTGTGGACAGGGGCTTTCGGAGAAAAACGCGGACGTCTGGACCAGAAGCGTTTCCGCGTACTGGCGGCGAACCAGGACACGCTCCTGGAAATCTTTTCCGCTTTCCAGGAGATCAAACTCACAGGTAGCGAACGGCTTAAAATAAATCAATGGACACGCCTGCAACAACAGTCTTTTACCGTCAAACTGGAAAGCCTGAAACTGGATCAGTTTATACAGGGGATCGCATTGTTTATCAATGAGACCCGCAATGTGATCATCACCTGTTTTACAGCAATACTGGTGATCAAAGGACAGCTGACACTGGGAGAAATGCTGGCTATCACTTACATCTGCGGACAACTCAACGCGCCGGTAGCCCAGCTGGCCGAATTCATAAGGGCCATGCAAAATACGAAGTTTAGTCTGCAACGTATTGCAGAGGTTCATCATGAACAGGATGAAGACCCTCCGCAGGAAAATACGATCACAGAGGATATGGGAGGGCGTGATCTGCATCTCTCCGGTGTATACTTCCAGTATGGCAATAAACATTCTCCGCTTGTACTGAATAATGTCAACCTAAGTATACCCGCTGGTAAGATGACGGCGATTGTGGGCATGAGCGGCAGTGGTAAGACAACATTGCTGAAACTATTGCTGCAATTCTACGATCCGACACAGGGAACCATCTTTGCGGGAGATCAGTCATTCACAGCTATTACTGCGCAAGACTGGAGAAGCCAGTGTGGAGCCGTGATGCAGGATGGCTATGTGTTCCGGGATACCATTGCCAATAATGTATATGGCGGTGAAGCAGACAGAGATGTGGAGCGTATGATGAAAGCCTGCAGGATGGCGAATATTCATGATTTCTTTGCAGCAATGCCTTTCGGTTATGATACCATGATAGGAAAGGATGGTTATGGGTTGAGTGAAGGACAGACACAACGGCTACTGATTGCAAGACTGATCTATCGCGATCCCGCCTATATATTCCTGGATGAAGCCACAAATTCACTGGATGCCAGTAATGAACGGGCGATCATCAATAATCTACATGAATACTTCGTGGGAAAAACAGTGGTGGTGGTAGCACATCGCCTGAGTACGGTTAAACATGCAGATCAGATCCTGGTAATGGATAAAGGGATGATCGTTGAAGCCGGTACACATGAAACGTTGACCATAGCAGCCGGCGCTTATTATCGCCTGATTAAAAACCAGCTGGAACTCGGCAGGTAAAAAGACATTGTTACACCTGAAAAATACTTTCCTATGGCACTCAGCATTTTTCCGCATATCCTTGTGCGCTATGCCGGTATGCCGCTTAGCGTACTGCATACAGCGAAAGTGAAAGACATAGCAGACTATCTGCAGGAAACAGCGCAGTCTGCAAAACAATTGGCAGCGCAGAAAGAAGCCGTCTGCGATCTGTTATATACTGCTATCAGTCAGTCGACTGATGATAAAGAACGACGTCAGCTACTGCAATTGAAGCGGGATATTTTTAATGATAAACGACCTGTGAAATTACCTGCATTTGTTCCCGAAACAATGAAAGCATATCTGCAACAGCTTGTTGACAGAGAAAAGGAAGAAGTGCAATGGCGGGATTATTTTGAGGAAAAGCATACAGCTGCCAGACGGGAATTACAGGGTTACGTGCAGGACGAAGCGCTGCGGAAAGGTATTTTATTATCCAGTCCTGTACTGTATGAACAGCTGGATAGTTTTGCTCTTGCTGATAGCAGGCAATTTAAAAGTCGTACGCTGAAGAATGAACATAGCCTTATCCGCTATATAAGTCGTATGGCTGCCAAGACATCCCCGTTCAGCACCTTTACCTATACAGGGTTGGGGAAGATGGGTACGCCGGATGCAGCAGCCGCAACACCGGAGATACATAGCGACATCCGTTTGCATAACGGGTTGTTCAGCTATATACGTCTGCTCATTATATATCATCCGGTATTGAATGAAATCATCACATTACGGTTAAACGTGACCGCCACCATCATACAGGAGGAATTACAGTTTCTTGTCAATTACTTCAATGTAGAGGCCTTTCAACGTTTGCCGGCCCGCAATCTGCCTTTATGGTTATATCATCAGTTACAGGACAGAGAAGCGATAGTGACACTTGGCGGATTGACCGATCAGCTGTGTAGTCAGATAGCAGATACAGATAGAAGTGCGATTAAATCATTCTTACTGCAACTCGTATTTAATGGTTTGCTGGAACCAGGAATAGGGTGTGCGGGTATTGATCCGGATTGGGATGGACAGTTACTGCAATTCCTTACACCGTATGCGGATCAGCAGGCCGTAGCGTTGTTATTGAAGATGTTATCGGAACTACAGCAAACCAAAACCGCTTATGCTATTGCTACGGCAGACAGGCGGCATCGCTTACTGCTGGAAACAGCTGGTAGCCTGGAGGATGTGTTTCGTGTGTTACAGGAAGAGGCGGGTTTGCCAGATGAGATGCCGCTGAAAGAGGGTGTATTTGAATTGTTCCGTTTTCAGGCACGCCGGTTTTTGCCGCAGGACATTTTCTATGAAGACGCTTTTACTGATAGGGCTGACATATTACCAGCGACTGCTCTTTCTGTATTTACAAGGGAAATTAATCAGTTATGTACGCTGCTGGCGCCACTGGATGCTTTAGCGGAAGAACGGGCGCATATGCAGCGATTCTTTGTGCAGCATTATGACGAAGGTGCTGAAGTGCCGGTCACACGGTTTTATCATGACTATTACCTGCAGGAGAAAAAGCAGGCAACAGACCAGCAGGCAAAAAAAGACATAAAGGAGATCCACCTACCGGATACGCTTCAACTGGTATTAGAGCAGGATACAGTACATATTACCCCGGCCATAGAAGTGATCCCTGACAATAACAGCGCAGGCGCTTTTGTACAGTTTTACCAGGAGGGAAGTCATATAAAAGGCGTTATCAATGCCCTGTTGCCAGGTATGGGAAAAGTGGCAGGGCGTTTCCTGCATTTATTGCCTCCTGTAGTGACAGCTGACTTTCGTACCTGGAATAAAAACTTGTATACGGATCATCTCTTGCTGGAACTGAATGACGGATCGGCCTTCAATGCAAATATCCATCCGCCTTTATTGCCTTATGAAGTGGCTATGCCAGGAGGAAATAATATCTATGCAGCAGAGGCCCGGGTCTCCTTAAAGGATCTTGTGGTGAAACATGAGCCGGCTACCAGAACACTGTCTTTGTTTCATAAAGGGCAAAATAAGCCGGTTTACGCCTTTGATCTTAGTCTGGAGTCCTTTTATAACCGTTCGCACTTTTACAGGTTATTAGCCCACTTCAATACGGTGCAACGGGTGCCTCTACGGGCAATGATTACTGCGCTTGACCGTAAACATGCCACGATCTATCCACCTAACGAGCGTATACAGGTAAAACCACGTATTACTTTCGGCGAACAGGTGGTACTACGGCGGAAAGGCTGGCTCCTTCAGACGGCTTTTATACCCTTGTGTGGAAACGAGGAATCTGCTGCGGACTATTTTAAGCGGCTGAATACATGGAGAATAGAAAACGATATACCTGAGCAGTGTTTTCTGTTCCTGCGATCAGCCTATATACCTGTTGTGAATGGGCAAAAGAGCCAGTTACAACGGGACGATTATAAGCCACAGTATATGGATTTCAGTCATCCGCTGCTGGCCACGCTTTTCAGAAAGGTCTTGTCCAGGGCAGGAGAGTGGTGTTACCTGGAAGAAATGTTGCCTGCTGCAACACATGTTGCGGCTGACGGCGGTGTTGTGAAAGAATATTTATTACACTGGTATAATAGGTAATACATGCAGCGGAATTGGTTATCGGCACATCTTTTTTATCGGGGAGATCTGAGATTCCTGTTATTGGAGATGGTGCTGCCTTTTTTACGTGATACCCCTTACAGGGGTTTCTTTATCCGTTATGGCGAAGGAGGACCGCATATCAGGTTACGATTGCTGCCAGGGAGTGCAGATATAGCACTTATACAATCACAGTTGATAGCGGCAGGGCGTGTGATAGAAGGACTAACCATACAGTTTATCGCCTATGAACCGGAAATAGCACGCTATGGTGATGAGGATAGTATTGCCTGGGCAGAAGAACAGTTTATGTGTTCCTCCGCTTATGTGTTGGATGTACTCAATAACAAACGGGAATGGGATGCTTCCGGTGCCTTGCTGGAAGCGCTTAAAATGAATATGGCCATAGCCTGTGCGCTGGATGTTCCTGCTCATGAGATGATAGCAACCTGCCGGCAGTTTATTGATCAATGGTTGCCCCGTTTGTATGATCGCAGTAAGTTTGCTGCCGAACAGAAACAATATTACACAACACAGCTTGATCATCGTTTCAGCCACTATGCTCCACTGTTACTACCTGCTACTGCTACGCTATGGGAAGCGTTACATACAGGAAAAGCAACACCGCGTCTACAGGCATTTATGCAGTCTAACCGGCGGATCTTCCAGGAATACAGCCGTCTGGGATTTGACGATCATAGCATGAGAGATATCACAGGTAGTTTTATGCACATGGGACATAACCGGCTGGGGGTATCGAATCTGGATGAAGCCTATATTATGTTCTTTACTTTAAAATGTTTGGAGAATGTCTATGCCGGCGGTAAATCTGAAAGATGAACAAGTGATAGCGGCTGCTTTGCTGGACCTGGCCGAAAAGCTTTTACCCGCTATCCAGCCGGACACGATTGCTGCTGACCTGCATAATGGCGCACCTGTAGACCTTTTCAATGGAAAGGCCGGTATCATTGTGTTTTACCTGCGTCTGGCTGAATATGATCCGGGGTATCTGCCTGTGTGTACCGCCGCCGCAGATGTATTACTATATCATCCCGCTATTTCTGAGCAGGCGTTTTTTACCTTATATACCGGCGCGACCAGTCTGGTGTATTTGTGTATACAGTTGTATGAGGCCACCGGAGATCAGCGATACCTGGAACGAGGGCTTGCACTGGTAGCGCATTACCAGGAAGGCATCTTGCAGAAAGTAGTACAGGATGATTTCATCAGTGGACATGCAGGTAACTTACTGGTGTTGACGCAACTACATGCCTATACAAAGGATGACTCATTGCGTGTGTTGATCCGGCAACTGGCAGACAAATTAGTGGCACATGCACGGATTGCTGCGCAGGGATTACGCTGGGGGCATCTGAAGCGGTCGTATGATTGTCTGACAGGACTGTCTCATGGCGCAGCAGGCATAGCCCATGCTTTATTACAGGTAGCAGTTTATTTTGAAGACGAAGGCTTACGTTACCTGGCGATGCAGTCCTGGGCGTATGAGATGAAATATTATGATCCGGTATTTAAAAATTGGCTGGACCTGCGGCTCACAAGTACCCATTTACAGGAAACGGATATTATGGGCTGGCAGATTGCTGATTTTCGCCGGTATATCAGTGATGTGAATGCATGGGCACATGGGGCCGCCGGTATCGGATTAAGTCGGATGTATGCCTGGGGAATAAGCGGAGAAGCCCATTTTGCTGCTGAAAGCGAATGGGCATTGACACGTTGTCTGCAGGATGCGGATACCCTGATGCGGGGAGATTTTACCTTGTGTAGTGGTTACGGCGGGATAGGGATGTTCTTAATGGAAGCAGGGGCTGTATTCGATAGGCCGGTTTTACGACAAACAGCACAGCGGATCGCAATGGCCGCCATACGTTATTTTGAGGCACATGGCACTTATAACAGTTACATTAAAGACGCACAAGATGACCCGGGATTATTTTCAGGACTGGCGGGTGTAGGATATCTGTTGGTCAGTGTATTACTGCCATACAAAGAAAATACGGTGATGGCGCCATTGATCAGCAGGAACAGGAAAGATGTGCCTTTGTATGAGAAAGGGGAGGTAAAGCGGGCGCTGTTTAGCCGTTATTATGAGAAGTCCCTGCAGCAATATCCTGCCGCGCTGATCGCTAATGACATGCATGAACTGGAGCAGCTGTTAGAGAAGGAGATGGGGGACCAGGATTGTTTCAGGTATGAGAAAAGTCTGGCAGATGTATGGCGATCGCATAGCGGATGGCTGTGTTACCAGCAACGCAATCGGTTACTGGAAAAGCGGAATAGTTATTTGTTGCAGGAGAATGATAGGGTGTTGTTGCAGACTGTTTTTGTGCCGGTTCCGGAGTTAATGGTATGTGCTACTGATCACGCCTGGCATGGGGAGGCAGTCACCAATCAACAAGAAAGTACAGGATATTACTATGTACATATTGCACATGTGCAGGGAGTAAGTACCTTTCCTGTTAATCAGTTTACAGCAATGTTATTAAAGGCATTCGAGGGGCAGTTACCATTACTGCAATTGATCACTGATATTATTTATCCTCAGGTAGATGTTGGGATGGCTGCTTTGCAGGAAGCGGTACTGTCACAGGTGCGGGTGTTCTTACGGCAATGTATGATTACCCAAAAATAGAAGCGGTTGTTTATGTTGGTAAGGACTTAGCGACGTGCATCATTTGTTATAGATATCGTTCACCGTATACTTTTGCACATATTATATAACTAAGATACAAAAAGCCGTCTCACCTTTGGTGGACGGCTTTTTCATATCCTGCAAAATTATGCACAGATAATGGTCGTGCACAGATGTCCTTCATCATCTGTAGCTACTGTATGCGTTGGATGGCTTTGGCCTGCGAGACCGCCCGCCAGACGCATATTCATTTCGCTGTCGATACTGGTTACAAAACTGTCGATTTTGAGGTCATCGATGCTCAGTTTGATCTGGGTTACCTGATTGTCTTTCATAAAATAGTATTTAAGTATTGATGCCTACTGTTATGGGGTTTCGGCATATCCCCTATTGCGCAATAATGTTATAGTCTGATACCTGCGAATGCTTTGAACGATATGGGGGCGCCTTCTATGTAGTAGTAGGTCTTTACCCCTTCATAGACGGATCCTACCAGCATATCGCCGCTGGAGAAATAACGTTTGTTGGTCAGGTTGTCGGCTACGACACGCAGATACCATTTGCCATGTGTATATGCGATACCGCCATCAAACTTTGTATAACCTTTGAGATCGAAACCGGGTGTATAAGTGGCTGTTTTGGTCACTGTATTGTGGCCCAGGCTCAGGCTCAGGCGGGATCCTGCTTTTAATGGGATGCCATATTGTATCCAGCTGTTGATGACCTGTTCGGGTGTAAAAGCCAGTTTATTTCCTTCATTCTCTTTCCTGCTGTCTTTGCTGACGATAGCGTGTGTATAGGAATAATTGGCTGATATCGACAGCCGGTCAGCAATACGGCCGGTGATATCAAGTTCTGCGCCGGTACTCGTTACCTGCCCGATTTGTCTTCTGAAACCAGGATGTTCCAGGTCAGATACCAGCAGGTTATTCTTGAGGATCCTGTAACCGGCGATGCTGGTCATGAGTTTATGCTGAAACCATTCCTTTTTAGCGCCGGCTTCTAAGCTGTTGCCACGTTGAGGATCGAATCGTTGTCCGTTAGCATTTACACCTGACTGCGGAATAAATGACTGGTCATATAAAGCGTAGACAGCCATATTGTTGTTCAGCAGTCGTGTAATACCCAGCCTGGGGGAAAAGGCCGTTTCATCTTTTTGCGGCTGCCTTGGATTCGTGGTGACGGGCGTATTGATTGTGAGACGTCCGCCGTAATTGAACAACCAGTTGGTATGAATGCGGGTTGTATTATAGGCGAATGCGGAAGTCCAGTTATTTTCTCTGACAATCAATGCAGGCTTGCCCAGCATTTTTACACTATCCGGATGGAGGCCATATTGCGGATGAGTTCTGTCAAACGTAAACGCATATTGACCATAAGCATTCACATAGTTGTCTTTGCTGTAGTTGTAATCGAGTCCGGCAACGAAGTTGTGCGTAATATGCTGACCCGTTTTGAGGTTACCGCTGAGATAAGCTTGTACCGCTGCCACACGTCCGGTGATGCTATTGTTTACCGGCAGGCGGCGGGTAATGTTGGTACTGTCGAAGTTAATCAGCGAGTAGTTATCTGATATGAGGTACCATACGGCAGTAGAGTTGACCGTGTATTTTGATTGTATGGTCAGTCGCAGATGATCATTAAAGCGGTGTTCGAATGCGAGTCTGATGCTTTGCGACTTCGACCCTGACTGTGGCAGGTTAGGATCGCCTGCGTAGTTGTTACCGATGCGGTCTTTCAGTACTTCGGATTCGGTACCGATTTTGGTAACACTGCTGCCACCGTCTGAGAGCATATGAATGAAGTTGTATTCAGCAAGCAGGGAAGTCCGTCGACTGAAATTATATTGTATAACTGGCGACGCCACATATTTCCTGGTTTTCAGGAAATCCAGGAAACTCTGTTGCTGCTGATAGGCGCCATTCAGGCGATATGAGAAACCTTTCTCTTTTACGGCACTACCCAGATCCAGTGATCCGCGCAGGAAGCCGAAGCTGCCGCCTGACAATTCCAGCTGACGGACACGCTGTTGCCGGGGCGTCTTGGTGGTGATGTTGACACTACCGCCTGGATCGCCGGAGGAGATCAGAAAACCGGCGGGTCCTTTGACAAAGTCAACCCGTTCAATAAAAGCGGCATCGTCTGTCAGCGCGCCCATTGTACTACGCTGGGGCATACCATTGACATATGTGTCTGTATAGAAGCCCCGCATCATGACAGTGGCAGAAGCATCAAAAACAGAGCTGTTATAGCCTATTTTAACGCCACTGGCATTACGGATAATATCTTTCATTTCCAGGCCTCCCTGTTCACGTATAAGATCGGCGGTGACACCTGTGATATTTTGTGGTATTTCCAACATACGACCTTCCATCCGGAGTACCGGCGACATACTGTCTGTGCGCATGTTCTTCTTCTTTTCCATGATCTCTATTTCCTTCAGGTGCTGCTTTCGCAGACTGTCGGTCTTTTGTTGCGCCTGTGCACTTATTGCCAGGAGACATAAACTAAAAGGTATGGGTAGTGATTTTTTCATCAGCCTGAAAATTTGAATGATTGATTTAAATACGGTGTCCTGTATGGTTTTTTCGTAGCAGGAAAGTACCTGTCAGTAATAGTCCGCCGGCAAGTAGTAACAGGTGACAAACACCCTGTAGCTGTAGTTTCCGGCTATCCGGGCGATAGGATGGATGATAGACTGGGAGTATACGGTAATCATCGGCGCTGAATTTTTTATCATTGAAATGATAGTAATACAGGAATGATTTCCATTGTTGCCGGAACAGCGCGGTTTGTTGCTGAAAGTAGGCGTAGTCAGCAATGTCGGTATGTGCCACACTGTTCAGGAGAGCCTGTGTATATACTGCCGGATTGTACTGGTATGAATGGTTGATCTGTTGTATTCCCTGTATACGGTTGATAGTCGCCTGTGCCGTGAGCCTTTGCATACGCCGTGATACGAGGTCATAATAGGCCATCATTCTGCGGGTACTGGAAGCGCTGGTGTCATAAGCCTGACTATTACGGTAGACAGGATATACGGCATAAAAACTATCCAGCACCTGTTGCTGGGGCATATCCCATGTATCCCATTCAATCTCCCGTTGCAGGGAGGCCAGGATAGCGGTGTTTTCATCCGTATCCGCATGATTGAGACGGAAGTTGAACAGGGAGGGCAGGACGACAAGCAGGAACATCCAGGCGCAGAGCATAGTAATCAGACTAACAGCCGTACCTGCATTCCAGGAGAGGAGCAGCCAGATAATACCAGTCCATACCGCCAGATAGGCTGCGCTTATCAGCAGCCAACTGAGGGTGTCTGCAAATGAAGCTGTCTGAGTTAATGTGATGCTGAGTAATGTAAGCAGTAGTACACAACACAGGACGACCGCATATCTGATCAGCAGGCGTAAAAATAACAGGTCTGCAATGCCGCCCTTCTGAATGATCAGCAGGGAAAGCGTACCCTGTTCTTTTTCCTGCGCCAGAAGATTGTAACTCGTACAGATCAGGGCCAACGGCAGGAGGTAGATAATGAGGAAGGATACATCAAAATTACCGGTCAGCAGGTGCAGCGGATTATTGATCTTTTCTTCCACAGGTACATAGGTCTCCTTCACTGTAACCGGAACATAATACCTGGTCATATCGCTCATGCCGACAGACAGACCAGAAAAGGCAGCTGGCGGGTGTGCGACAGTTTTGTGCAGACGATAGTCTATTACCGCAGGATGTGAAGCGGATATATAAGCCGCTTTTCCTTCCGGTGTGGAAGTATCAGCGGAAAGCCCTTTATACAGCTTATCATACTGTATACTGTAGTCTATCCGGATGCTATCAAGTGTGTTCAGCTGATGTACCCTGATATGATGACCAAACAGTACTGCTGCCGTTCCTGCGGACAGTATGATCAGCAGGAGCGCCGGGAGTGTGCCTGTGCGAAGTAAGGTGTGCAGTTCGAAACGGATGATCTGCTTCCAGCTGTTGATTTTATTATTCAATACCAGCATGTCGTGCAATGATTTGTAATAAACAGATACTGATGGCCAGCCATAACAAAAGAGCGGCGATCATCATCCACTGGCTTGCTAATACCTGGATCAGCGCAGGGGGCTTGTAATGGAAAGGAGGAATGCTGCTATAAAAGGATGCATTTACTTTCCAGTGGCTGTCATTTGTTTTACTTCCGCCATAGGCCAGTTCGTTATTCAGCCGGCGGATAAAATCGTTCCGGTATTGTCTGGCGGCTCTGTCCAGCTGTTGTTGATGGAGGTAGTCTGTCCCACACAAGGCCATTGACAGATTGCGTATTGCCAGATAGGGATCAACTAACGCCAGGTAATTGCTGTACCTGTTCTGAAGTGTGATGATACTATCTGTTTTTGCGGTGTATATATCATAGACCATCTGGGCATAGTCTTCTGAGGATTGGAGGAGAATGGCGTGCAGGTTGACAGGCAACTGGTCAGCGCTTTTAACATGATATTGTTTAAGTGTGGCATCTGTAAGCTGTTGTATCCTTTCTTCTCTGGAGGAACGACCATCTATGCCCATTTTAATCGCTTTTTCCATCTTTTCCTGTTGCTGGTATTGAGAGGGGAGCGGATGTAGTTCACCGGCAATACCAGCGCCCAATCTTGGTAATAGTATATTCCATATTAACCAGCAGCCGGTGAGCAGTAGAAGTGATTGTCTTGCATTTTTAGCAATGGCAGATATGGCGATCGCAATCATTACAAAGATGCTGCAATAGCTGCTGTAGGCGATGATGAGACATAATATGCTAAGAAGGGTAGTTTGATCCGTAGTAGTAGTGGTAGTGCCGGAAAAAAGTAATGCAGGCAGATAGATCAATAAGCTGGCCAGCAGCATGATATTGACAGCGATCAGATAGTATTTGGTTTTACTCTTCAGAATGACACTTTGTGTGGCTCCCTGGATCAGCAGGAGGCGTAGTGTACCGTTTGTTTTCTCCTGGGTATAGCTGTTGTAGCAGCTGAAGATGATAAACAGGGGAAAGAACAGTTGTAATACGCTGGCAATAGTCAGACTGCCGAAACGGGTGTAGATATCGGCAGGTCGTAAGACGGGCGCCGCCATCGTATGTTGTACATGCGCTTCAATACGCATGGAAGTACCGGTGACGGTTTCCAGTCCGCTGTCGAAATTACTCAGCAGCATAACCGGCTTAAACAGGTATGTGCCAAAGTGTGCCGCACTGTGCGGATCACTGGTTTTAAGTTGTTCCCATTGCTGGCGGAAATGCGCATTTGCAGCTGACCTGTTCCTGCTTATTTGTTCCGAGCGACTGTGTGTGCCGGCAAAGGCAATACCCAGTAATACTAACAGCGACAGTAATACGGCCGGCAAGGCATAGGTACGCAGTCCCCCCAGCCACTCTTTGGTTGTGAGTAGTAGATACATGTTGTGAAATATGGATGATTTGATCAGACGGTACGCATGTGTTCCATGTAGATATTTTCAAGCGTGTAATGATCTACGGCATCAGCTTCCATATCAGCAATGAGTCGTCCGTTTTTCATGATGCCTATCCGGGATGCTACTTCCCGGGCTCGGTACAGATCATGCGTTGCCATCAGCACAGCCCTGCCTTCTTCACTAAAACGGCGGAGCAGATCAGAGAATTCATTACTGGCATGAGGGTCCAGACCGGAAGTGGGTTCATCGAGTAACAGTACCTGAGCATTCTTGGCAGCAGCGATCGCGATACCTACTTTCTGACGCATTCCTTTGGAATAGGTCTTCACTCTTCTGTGGATCGCGTTTTCCTGTAATCCGGCTTTTAACAATAGGGTGGTATAATGTTCCCGGCTATGATGATGCCCTGTCAGTGAGTCAAAAAAGACCAGGTTTTCAAGTCCTGTCAGGTGTGCATACAGCATTACGGTTTCGGGTATATAAGCAATGTGTTGTCTTGCCTGCGGCAGTTGTTGCGCGACGTCAATACCATTGACCAGTGCACGGCCACTGGTAGGTGCAATAAAACCCAGGAAACAATTTACGGTAGTGGTTTTACCTGCACCATTAGGACCAAGCAAACAGAAGATCTCACCTTTTTGTACGGTAAGGTCAAGCGCGTGCAGCGCTGTATGCCGGCCAAATTCTTTGGTCAGCGCAATAGCTTGCAACATAATATAGGAAAATACGGTGATAAAGGATGTATCAGAAAAGTGTGTAGGAAACTAAATAAAGCGGGCAGGAGGGCCTCTGCCGGATACTGTGTCGGATAGATTCACTGAACGATCAGTCGTATCGCATACGTCTGTAACGATATAATAAAATGGCGTCTGTTGTACTACCGGTATTGATGGCAATACCGCATCTTTACAAAGATGGTAATCACAGATAGCGCATTCGTGGGTGCTTTTGAAGAAGAGATCGGATGCCTCAGCATGGTATTTAACTGTACTGACATCATGGCGATGAAAGGTCTTTAATCCCTGTACATACATCAGCACGGACAGCAAGAGGAAGGCTGTCAGTTTTCGCATAAACGTATGTTGGGTTTCACACATGGCATAAAGATATACAAATGTAACAATGTTGCAAAAAATAAAAAGAAAATATTTTATTGCAGACATTCGTCATTGTGCGTTATTGCTGATAAGCCTGTAATCCGTTAAGTGCATCTGTGATCTTTTTCTTCCAGCGTACCTGTGCTTCTGGATTCAAACCATGTTCTGTTTCTGCATCATATAATGCCTGTTGTTCCCTGTATAGCTGATAGGTTTGCAGGAAGGCATCTTTGGAAATCCTGGCGACGTTGGCAGGCGTCAGGTTGGTAGCGGCCAGTGTCTTACGCAGACTTCTTGCATATGCTTCACACAGATCAAAATGTAGTTGTTCGTGTGCCAGGAGGGAGGGTGTTTGCTGGTTGGGTCTTACACTGCTCTGGTAACAGATAAATTCACTGGTGACGATCACCCTTGCTTTACCAGGTGTACTACCTGTATCGATCTTTATTCCGAAACGGCAGGAAGTTCTTGCGCCAACATTGGCTTCGCGGATCGTTGAGGGAGTGCCTTTATAGTCTTCCCAGCTGAGTGTACGTGCAGGATGCCAGGTGAATTTACGTTCGTATGACCTGGGATGGCCCACCTTGTATAAGTTAGCCGTGATCTGTTCACAATTGTTACCAGCGCGCGGTGTGCTATAGCTGGTAATCTTAATAAGGTTCGCACCACGGGTCCTTGCTGCCTGTTGCATACGGGAGATGATATCTTCGTAGGTACAGGCAGGCGCAATGGTATTATCTGACGAATGAATGACACCGGCTTTTTGTCCGCCGCTGAACCTGTCCGCTTCTTCCAGTACCACTACAAATGCTGTATCGGACAGCGGTGTTAAGGTTGCAGGAGGCGACGGCTGTAGTCGGGGAGAACAGGCAAAGAGGCAAATGACCGGAACCGCGTAAAGTATTTTTCTCATGGATGAAATGAATGATCAGACTCATCCTAAACTACAGAAAATATGCCGTATTTCCCGTTGGGATCAGGCTGGCTGTAAATCCTGCTTTGTTCGCCGCCGACCTGTGAAGAATACTAACAGGAATAAGGTCAGGGCGGTACAACCGAACATCACTGCCGCCATAACATTGGCAGTGCCATTGAAAAAGAAATTAACGGTCCAGGAGGCAATCACACCTGCGATCATCTGTATGGACCCTAACACGGCGGAAGCTCTTCCTGCTGCCGCTGTGAAAGGACGTAGGGCCAGTGCGGTGGTATTCGGATTAAGGAAGCCCAGGCAAAAGAGAAACAGGAAAGTAAAGCAGAGTGTCATCGGCGCGCCGGCAATACCCAGGGCGGTGCTGATCAGCAACAATAAGCCTGTTATAAATAACAGGATAGCGGCGTAAAAGGAGATGTGTATGCTGTCATATCTGTTGAGTAATAAGCGATTAATCTGACTGCCGGATATCAATCCACAGGCATTGAAAGCAAATGCCCAGCTGTAAGCAGTGTCACTGAAGCCGAACCGGGTCATAAATACAAAGGGCGATCCGGCGATATATGCATACAGACCGGCATAACTGATACCACCAGCCAGGGTGTAGACGAGGAAAGCCGGGTTTTTCAATACAGCGATATATTCCGGCAGCACGTCTTTGATGCGGAGAGATACATCAGGATCAGGTGTTTTTGTTTCCGGTAATAATGTATAGGTCGCAATCAGTAAGGCGAGTGCGATCAGGGCCATGACGCCGAATAACCATCTCCAGCCGGCAATGGTATTGACAATACTCCCGATAGTCGGGGCAATGATAGGAGCGATACCCATGACGAGTACCAGTAATGATAATACCCTGGCCGTGTCTTTAGGAGGGAAGAGGTCCCTTACGATGGCCCTGGCGGTTACCATTCCTACACAACCACCCAGCGCCATAAAGAGACGTACCGCTACCAGCATATTAATATTCAATGAAAAGGCGCACGCAAACGCCGCGGTCAGGTATATCAACAGACCCGCATATAGGGGCTTTTTACGGCCTAAACGATCAATCAGGATACCGTATATGAGTTGACCCGCACAAAGTCCGGCGTAATAGCTGGTAAGCGAATATCCGACATGTGCAATGTCCGTCTTCAGCGCGGATGCAATGGCCGGAAAAGCCGGGAGGTACATATCAATAGAAAAGGGGCTCAGGGCGATGAGCAGACCCAGGATAAGGATAATGATGGTATGTTGCTTGTTTTGCATATTGTCAGATTACTGTTGCAAAGTTGGGTGTTTGCTAAGGGACGTAAGGAGACTTTTGCGCATATTTCGGATACAAATCGAACATGGTTAACAAGAGATGCGCTTAAAAAGGAGGTATATTTGTATTGAGAGGGATATTTTTCGAACATGAATACCAGCTGTTATGAAGCGTATAGACAAATATGAAGGACTATATGGCGACCGGGATGCTAAACCCGATGCGGGATATATTTTTTCTGAACTGCTGGGTACAAGGAGCTGGAAGTTTGACTGGAATATCGAACCTCATATACATCCGTCTATCTACCAGTTGTTTTTCTTTGAGGAGGGGAAGCTGACTTTTTTTGAGGCGGATAGTCAGCGGGAATTGCAGACTCCCTGTATGTTATTGATCCCACCTATGGCACTACATGGATTCCGGTATGAAACTGTCGCCGGCGGCAGGATATTGACATTGTCGGATGTCATGCTGGATACACTGTTTCCTGAGTCAGCATTACTGGCACCCATGCTGACAACAATACGGTGTTTTGCTGACTTCAATGGTCCTTATTCCGCTGAAGATATAGTAGCATTGATAAAGGCAGTAGATAAAGAGTTGTTTGGTGATCTGCCCGAAAAAAAGGTGATGCTGCGTATCTGTTTACAGCAATTGTTTTTGGCCGTGTATCGTTTATGGCAGGACCAGCAGTCAGGCAATACCTTATCTGACAATCATTCCCTGGGTTATTTCAGGAAGTTTCAACAGCGGATACGGGAAGAAGGTCTTAGGTATACGATTGCACAATTCGCAGCAGAACTGGGGATTACTACCGTGCATCTTAATCGTATTTGCCGGGAGGTGGTGGGTAAGTCTGCCGGTCAGCTGGTACACGATCATATTTTAGAAGAAGCGAAAAAGTATCTGACTTATACTTCTTATACCGTTTCAGAAATTGCCTATCTGCTCAACTTTGAATATCCGAATTACTTTGCGAGGTTCTTTAGAAAGCATGCAGGAGTTTCTCCGAAGGAGTTCAGAACAATTAGGAATTAGGAATCTATAGTGTCCGGTTAAAATTGGGATTACCCCTTTATTCCTTTCAAACTCAATATAGATGGGAGGGGCTTACTGCTATTATAAAAGCAAGCCCCCCTCTTTTTTTAAAAGGAGAATAATTTCAATTGCAGGTTTATCTGATCTGGCCCCTTATTATGCTGTAAAAGTGCATACTCGGGTTCTGCCAGAAAATTCATTAGGTGGATATAAGTGTAAAGATGTAACCTTAGAAAGCCAGTTAGGTTACTAAAAGACCATTTTTTACTCCCTTTCTCTGTCAGCTTGTCTTTTACGATCTTTGTCAGTAAATCCTTTATTAGCGTGCACCAGAGCTGTATACTTATAGCATTCTTGTTTTCACCTAAAAAATTGTTTAATTGAGAGTTCTGCTTAATTCTTTTAAAAAGCATTTCGATTGCCCATCGCTTTTGATACAATTTCCTGATCGTTGTCGGCGTATAAGTAAAATTGTTTGTTAACAGATGTATTTTCTTTTTTGTATTTCTATCGTAAATGCTGATTACACGCGCCGTCTGTACAGGACTTTTCTCCTCTGTTAGAGGGTTACCTAGTTGAATAACCCAATCTTTTAAGATACCTTTTCTTTTATGGAGTATTTTTAATCTGTTTCGTGTCAATAATTTTATTTTCATACTCTTGGTTACACGAGTTACCCACGTGATCTCTTTTTCAGTCCATTCCTTCATGAGTTTATAGTTCACATAAGCTCTATCCATGGCTATTATAGAACCTGGCAAGAGCTCTAACTGTGGCATAATGATTCTATCATTTTTGGCAGCTTCCGTCAGAATAGTAAAGCTTGGTAGTTCTGTTTTGGCCGTCATCAATACGTGCGCCTTTATTCCTCGCTTCTTTCTGCCGTCCATTCTAATTACACCTGCCCCCTTCATTACATTAGAAAATAGGCTGACCGTCGTCGAGTCCACTATGAATAACCGGTCAACCAACGATTTTCTCTTTCGGCTGTCCGGGGAAAACGCTTGATAATGATGGTTATATAGACGATGATAGAGCTTTTCAAAAAACGCCACCGGACGCGTCCTGTTAGCATCGGAAATAGTGCTTCGACGCGGGGTATGTTTAATGCCCAAATGGTGAAGCCGATGCTGGTTGGCTAACAATCCTGTATGAAGCTCTCGTAATGAAGTACACTGATGAAAACTACTAAATAGCATTGTTACCAAATGGTCAAAAGCCTTAAAATGCTTATAATAGTAATCTGCGTTTGTCTCTCTACAGACTTTATCTATCAACGTGGTTGGTATAAAAGAAAGTAGTTGATTAAAAATCGGCTGTCCGGAAAAAAATTTACTTTTGCTCATAAGTAAGTTCTAGTGTGGTAACTTAAACTTACTGAAAAAGGAGGCCTCGGCCTCCTTTTTTTATGACTTAATCCCATATTTTTACCGGACACTATAGAATTAGGAATTAAGAATTAGGAATTGTCGCTTGTTATGGCTGACTATAAAGAAATGCGCCCGGTCTATTACAGATCAGGCGCATTCTTTTTACTATTGAGCAGGTTGAGATAATGGGAGACCCTAATAATTCAATTCCTAATTCCTAATTGTTTTACTTGATCAAGTACTCCCTCATTGAGCCTCATAAATTATTAGTACATTAATTTGGTGGACTAATAAATACTTTCTATTTTTGGTCCCATAACCAGCGTATTCCCCTGTAATTTATTACCAATGACACAAAAGGGATCAACCAGATATCAAACAAATAACAATTGTCGTCAAGAAGCTGACAGCTGTTGTTGTTGTCGCTGTTAATTGAAGTTACATCCTGGCTTTAATCTTCGCCTGAATCTTACCCGCTTATCAGACTGATCACTGAACAATAGTATTTCCTGTGGAGGGAGATGCCATACTATAAACACTAATTTATGTCGTCAGCAGAAATCCTTGTAAAGATCCGCGGCATCCCGCGATAATATAAAAAAGTTGGCCTGTACTGCGGGAACAGCACAGGCCCGACTAAACAAATGCTTTGGGCGTACTACTCTGCGAAAAATCGTGGAGCGGCACTTTATTGTCTAATCACTAATTACAAATTTAATGAAAAAAGTTCTCTTGCTCATCACCTGGCTTTCAGGGATGGCACCTGTAACGTTATACGCACAACAAACCGTCTCAGACCCTGTAATTAATTCTACACTCACTGGCACTGTCATAGACAGCAAAACACAGACGCCGATCATCGGCGCATTGGTACGCATTAAAGGTACCACCAACCAGGTATTAACTGATGCGAAGGGAAACTTCTCTTTTAAAACGGGACAGAAACTGCCATATATTCTCGAAGCAGCTTTCATTGGGTATAAAAAACAGGAGATCAAAGCAGAAAAGTCTCCTTTGCAGATCATATTACAGGAAACGGAGAGTCAGTTGAACGAGGTGGTAGTAGTAGGATATGGTACACAACGTAAAAGTGATATCACCGGTTCTGTAGCCAGTGTATCTAAAGTATTACTGGCGCAACCTGCTGCCGCATTTGATAATCTGTTACAGGGAAGCGTACCTGGTGTGGCGGTTACACAAAGTTCGGGACAACCGGGAAGTACGGCAACCATCCGTATCAGGGGAGGAAATTCTATCAGTTTCGGGAATGCTCCTTTATATGTTATCGACGGATTTATTATCTACAATAATAATGATTACGCTAATACAGGCGCATCCAATGGTACAGGGGTCAACGCATTATCCACTATCAATCCAAGTGATATCGCTTCTGTGGAAGTATTGAAAGATGCTTCTGCCACAGCCATCTACGGATCACGTGGCGCTAACGGTGTTATCATCATCACCACAAAAAGAGGTCGTAGAGGACATGATGAAATCAGCTATAATACCTACGTCGGCACACAACAGGTAAGAAAGAAACTGGATCTGCTTAACGCTACACAATGGGGGGAGCTGATCAATGATATCAATGTCAGTACAAACAGTCCTAAAACATATACTGCGGAACAGCTGGCAGCATTAGGGGAAGGCTCCGACTGGCAGTCCGCTGCATTGCGGAAGAAAGCATTGCAGAACCACGAACTGTCTTTCTCCGGTGGTGACGAGAAGTCAAGATACCTTATCTCCGCCAACTACTTTGATCAGGGTGGTATTATCGTTAATACCGGTTTTAAACGTTACTCCGGACGTGTCAATTATGAGCGTTCTGTAGGTGATAAACTGAAGATTGCTACCAATATTTTTGGTAGTCAGTCGATAGAAGATAAACTATATGGTAATGGCTACAATAGCCTGAATTTCCAGAGTACCGCTTTTGCCAATCTGTTACAGGTATCGCCGGTGGCAAAGATCTGGAATGAAGACGGGACTTATAATACCAGCAGTCCTTATTCGGCAAATCCGACCAACCCGATACAGGATTTTCAATCTACCATCAACAAAACTTATCTGAGAAGGATACTGGCGAATACTTCACTGGAATACAAGCTATTCAGGGAACTCACCCTGAAAGTAACGGGCGGCGCAGATCTGATCAATACAAAACAAAACTATTATTCTCCCAGTTATGCGGGTTCCCCCGGGGGAAGTGCCAGTGGTTATGCAGCAGGTGGTTATGCCGCTGTAGGTAATCTGAGTGCGACCACCTGGATCAATGAGAACACGCTGACCTACGACCATTCAATCAATGAGGAACATTTTCTGAACATACTGGCCGGTTACACCATGCAACACCAGATGGATGAATCGGCAGTGGCCAGTGCCCAGAAATTTCCGAATGATCTGACATCATTCAATAACCTGAACTTCGCCAGTACACCTGTATTGTCAGTGTCTGATGGACATGAGTCTGCCCTGAATTCCTATCTCGCAAGGGTGAATTATTCCTATCAGCATAAATATAATGTAACCGTTTCGCTTCGTTCGGACGGTTCTTCCAGGCTGGGAAGAAACAATCGCTGGGGGTACTTTCCCTCCATTGGATTCTCATGGAATGCCAGCAAAGAAACATTCGCCCAACGCTGGGAACCGACACTTAGTGACCTGAAAGTAAGACTTTCTGCAGGTCGGACAGGTAACTCGGAAGTACCGCCTTATAGTTCGCTGGCGGCCTTATCACCTACCAACTATTATTTCAATGGCGCATTGGTTACAGGTATCGCACCAGTACAGATAGAGAACCCGGATCTGAAATGGGAGACGACTACGCAGTATAACGCCGGACTGGATTTCGGTATTCTGCATAAAAGGGTGAATGTCTCGGTGGATGCTTATTACAAAAAGACGACTGACCTTTTACTGAATGTACCATTTGCCCTGTATACCGGTTATGCCAGCGTATTACAGAATGTGGGCAGCGTAGAGAACAAAGGGATTGAACTGAGCATTACTTCAGATAATATTAAAACTGCAGACTTCAGCTGGAAATCTACCCTCGTACTGGGCGCTAACAGGAACAAGGTATTAGGATTGGGAGACGGTACGGACTACTATTTTCCTTTAGCACCCACAGGCTATGTCTCTCCGGTGATTGTGAAAGTCGGTTTACCCGTAGGTAGTTTCTGGGGCTACAATACAAATGGTCTGATCACGAAGGAAGACCTGGTAAAGGGTATTCCGGTATTATCCGGCGTATCGCAACAGGCAGGGGATACCAGGTATGTTGATACGAATAGCGATGGTGTAATCAGTACGGCAGATAAACATGATCTTGGCAGCGCGCAGCCTAAGCTGACTTTCGGCCTGACCAATACATTGAACTATAAGGCCTTTGATCTCTCGTTTGTATTCCAGGGAAGCCATGGTAATAAGATCTTCAACTTCCTGCAACAGAAACTGGAAATCCCGACATTATCACTGAATGCATCTGCAACCTTGCTGGACAGGTACAGTGAAAGTAATCCGAACGGTAAAGTGGCCCGTGCAACCAATGCACCGGTGGCACAGGTAACAGACCGCTATATAGAAGACGGCTCCTTTGTAAAACTGAAAAACCTGTCGCTCGGATATAATCTGCCTAAATCGGTACTGGAAAGGATCCATGTCAACCAGTTACGCATTTATGTCACTGCACAGAATATCCTGACCTGGACCAACTACACAGGGCTGGATCCGGAGGTGAACTTCTTTGATAGCGACAATACCAAGCAGGGTATTGATTATGGCGCCTATCCTGCTTCGAAAAGTTATCTCGTCGGATTGGGTGTAACCTTCTGATAACCTGTTTTCTTTTAAAATCAACACAATGAAAAGACTAGCTATCATATTACTGGTAACAGGTACTATGGCTGCGTCCTGCAACAAACTGGATGAGTCGGCGTCTTCCCTGATTACTTCTTCACAATTCTATAAAACGAAGGCGGATGCTATCGCTGCTGTTGCGGCGGTGTATAGTACGCTGAATACAGATGCTGCCGGCGACTTTCCGATGTATGGCAGGAATATGAATCTGCTGACCGGTAATGGCAGCGATGATCAGGTGTTTAGTCCGTCGAACACCAATACTGATGTCCGTGCATTAGGAACCGCAACTTATGTACCTGCGAATGACAGGATCAAGAAGAACTGGCAGCAGCATTACTTTGGCATCAGTCGCGCTAATGTGGCGATAGATAATATTCCTTCCATCGACTTTGATACTGCTCAGCGGGCAGGATTGGTAAGGGAAGCGAAGTTTATAAGGGGACTCCTGTATTTCAATATCGTGCGTTTCTGGGGAGATGCGCCTTTGATATTACATGATCCGACCAATATCGATGTAAAGGCGCAACAGGTGAAGCGGTCTCCTAAGGACAGTGTATATGCGCAGGTGATCCGGGATCTGACAGATGCGACTTTGTTACCGAAGACCTATACCGGGGGAGACATTGGCCGGGCAACCAGCGGCGCTGCTCATGCGATACTGGCGAAGGTATATGTGACACGCCGGGAATGGAGCAAAGCCCTGACAGAGATCAATGAAGTGATCAATGGCGGATATGGGTATGCGCTGTTTGATAAATTTTCAGAGGTGTTTCAGCAGGCAACGAAGAATGGGAAGGAGCATATCTTCTCTGTACAATTCGGCACGAACCTGGGGGCCAAGAATAGTACGCAGTCCCTGAGCAGTGGTAATTTCTCCTCATTTAATGCAGCTGTTTATCCTGGCGACCTGCCGGCTGACAGCACCTTGTTCCAGTTATTCGCTGCTACGGATAACAGGAGGGATGTGACCTTCCTGACGCGGATCTACAATGCAGCTACCGGCAATTATGTCACCTTCAGTCCGGCCCGTTTCGGCAAATTCATTGACTATTCCATCACTCCCCTGAATAACCAGGCACAGAGTGGAATTAATTATCCGGTAATCAGATATGCGGATATACTCCTGCTGAAAGCCGAGGTCCTGAATGAAATCGCAGGAAATCCTACTACGGAGGCTTATACAGCTATTAATGCCGTAAGGGCAAGGGCAAGTGTCGCCGGATTGACACAGGGGCTAAATCAGGCTGATTTTCGCGATTCTGTCTTCCTGGAGAGAAGGAAAGAGTTTATACAGGAAGGAAACCGCTGGTTTGATCTGTCGAGAAGAGGGGGCAGTTACCTGTATGATGCTTTAAAGAAGCTGCCGGCTAAAACGGGCGCTGCCTTGAAGGATACCCTTTTCCCGATCCCGCAGGCCGAAATAGACATCAACAATCAACTCACCAATAATCCTGGCTGGTAATCAAAACCATATAAACAACAATTACACGACATGAAATTCTTCACTTTAAGCACAGTGATACTTGTAAGCGGGCTAGCGCTGAAGGCCCAGCAACCTTATCAGGGTACGGTGGGCCGTACCCTGGCGGACTCAAAAGAATGGTGGCCGGCGCCGGTAAAGCCAGCTGCAGGGTCACCCAATGTGATCTGGATACTCCTGGATGATGTAGGTTTCGGAGCCACCAGTACATTTGGCGGTGTGATCAGTACACCGACATTTGATAGTCTGGCGAATAACGGCCTGCGTTATACCAATTTCCATACTGCCGCGATCTGCGCCCCTACCAGGGCAGCACTGATGACCGGCAGGAACCATCATGCGGTGCATATGGGCGGGTTTGCACATTACTTCTCTTCAGCAGGTTTCCCTGGTTATGACGGACGTATTCCTTCCAGTTCAGGGACTATCGCAGAAATCCTGAAAGAGAGCGGTTACAACACCTTTGCGGTGGGTAAATATGGTCTGACGCCTGACGAGGATACCTCTGATGCAGGTCCTTTCGACCGCTGGCCTTCAGGTAAGGGATTCGAACACTTCTTTGGTTTCCTGGGATCGGAGACCGACCAATATAAACCGGCCCTGGTGGAAGACAACGTGAATATCAAACCAGATGGCAGACACCTGAGTGAGCAGATCACGGATAAAGCCATCAGTTATATCGCCCGCCAGAAGAAAGCGGCGCCTGACAAGCCCTTCTTCCTGTATTATGCACCCGGCGCTACACATGCGCCGCACCAGGTGACGCCTGAATGGAGCGATCGTTATAAAGGAAAATTTGATGGTGGATGGGATGTGTTCAGGGAACAGGTCTTTGCCAATCAGAAGAAGCAGGGTATCATTCCTGCGAATGCAAAACTGCCGGAACGAAATGAAGATATACAGGCATGGAATACCCTCAAGCCGGATCAGCAGAAACTGTATGCCCGCTTTATGGAGATATATGCCGGTTATCTGACTTATACCGACCATGAAGTAAGTCGTGTAATTAACTACCTGCGTTCTATCAATCAGCTGGACAACACCCTGATCTTTGTGGTGCTGGGCGATAATGGTGGCAGCAAGGAAGGTACCCAGGAAGGAACGGTTTCAAAGGCTTATACGCCGAGAAGAAACAAAGGACTGACCCGCGATTCGGCCAGGTTGTTCAATGAGGCACATATCAGCGAGATTGGTACACCGGCTTCTGACGCCAACTATCCTTTAGGATGGGCACAGGCTTCCAATACGCCGTTTAAATACTGGAAACAGGATGCCAATTCTGAAGGAGGAACCCGTAATCCGCTGATCGTCTTTTATCCTAAGGGAATCAAGGAAAAAGGCATCCGTACACAATATGGCTATGTGTCAGACCTGCTGCCGACGACACTGGAATTCCTGAAAATACCATTCCCGCAGGAAATCAAAGGAGTCAAACAGGATAGTCTCCATGGTACTTCGCTGGTATATTCTTTTGAAAATGCCAGTGCACCTTCCCGTCATACCGAACAGTACTACTACATATTTGGCTCCCGCGCGATTTATAAAGACGGATGGAAGGCAGGCGCTGCACATCATCCTGATATGGTGGAACTGAATGATTATTCCGGTAGTGCCAAGCAGGTACCTGCAAAAAACTTTGACAAGGATGTATGGGAGCTGTATAATCTGAATGAAGACTTTAATGAGCGCGTGAACCTGGCGGAGAAGTATCCGGAGAAACTGGCAGAATTGAAACAATTGTTTGAAGCCAATGCGAAAAAGTATAATATCTATCCGTTTATCGATTGGGAGGATGTATTCCGCGCAAGGCTAATTAATTCAAAAAAGGCATTCAGTGCCGCTGCAAAATGATAATACTATGATTGTACAGGACATTCTGCTATTGATCAGGAAAATCATTGTAGGGATTATTGTTTTTCTGATACCCTTATTTGTCGTTGGTGGTGTATTATGGCTGATACAACACTGGTTTTTTGCTTAAACAGATTTTTATGAAACTGGATAAAGTCACCCGAAACAAAATTACCAGGGATGCACTGATCAGCATCTTTCTGTTCGCACTACCGGTACTGCTGATGTTACTGTCCTTTAAGATCTCAGGACAGCGGCCCTGGAAACAACAGGCAGCAACAGCAAAGGTGAGCAGGTAAGAATTGTATTTAACAATGCCGCTGAGGCACTTAAAACAACTATGTTATGTTACATTATATTGAATCCATCTTCACACACCTCAGCACCTGGGGCTTACCGGTGATCATGTTGATCGTTGGTATCGTTGAGTTCTCCTTTGGCTTATATGAGCAGCGCTGGACGCGCAATGAACGTGTCCTGGATATTATCTGCTTTGTTGTGCCAAAGGTAGTGGTAAGACCATTTGTGGCTTATGTAGGATTGTTATTATTACCCAAGTTTCTGCCGGGTGCAAAAGGCGCTTTTGCCTGGGTGCCTTTCTGGTGGGGCTTCGCTATTATTGCGGTAGCGGATGATCTGACCCAATACTGGTATCACCGGTTGCATCACCAGGTACCCTGGTTGTGGCGTTTCCATCGTACCCATCACTCTGCGCCTTATATGGGTATGGCGATGGCCAGTCGGCAGAATATTATTTATACGATCTTTTTTTCGCAGATATACCTGACCACAACATTGGTGTATCTCGGGTTAGGATACCCGGTATTGTTTGTAACCGGTGTGAAATCGCTGATCACTACAGCCGCCCATTCCAGCATAAAATGGGATAAACCGTTTTATACAGTGATGTGGCTGAAGCCAATCGGCTGGGTGATGGAGCGGCTGATATCAACGCCCGCAACACATCATGCACATCATGCGGACACGAGTGATGATGGTGTAGGGTATTATAAAGGAAACTTCGGGAATATGTTCTTTATATGGGATATTATCTTTCGTACAGGGATCATTACAAGACAATATCCAAGTGGCTATGGTATTAAACATTATAAAGAAGAGGAGTGGTACTCACAGTTCCTATGGCCGATTTTTAAATCAAAGCGCGAAGGTAGCGAGTTGTCCCTGCATGGACCGATGGTAGGAGATAGTGCAGAAGCAGCGAAATAGAAAAAATATCGGATAAAGACTTCCTGGCAATGTGATTGCCGGGAGGTCTTTATTTAGTCACCGCCTCCTCCGCAACCCCCGCATCCACCACCACAACTGCTTCCGCATCCACTTCCTCCACTACTGCAACTACTGCCACTACAGCCCGATCCACCGCTACTACAACTGGAAGCACCACCAAAGTCTTTATTCACCGGCTCTCCACGTTCATTTCTGAAAGCGCTGCTGGTATATGTAGCAAACATGCCGGTAAGAAATCCTATTTCAGCAAAACCACTGACTGCGGATAATCCGTTCACCGCAAATCCGGGTACGATGTTGTCTGTCTTATCAGGATTCTCCCCAAATTTTTCAATAAAGCAGTCTTTTGCCGCCTGGTACATGGCGAGATCTCTCCGCGCAGCGGCGCTGGTCAGTTTGCTGATCACGAATACGATAACTATTTCGAATATCAGGTATCCGACGGCTTTCCCGTTAATCAATCCCTGTATAAGCCTTGCCCCGGCCATACCATATAATGCGATGTATAGGATGTTGATGAAAGGCCGGTGTTGTACGGCAAATTTGTCCAGTGCAACCATTAACGGATGACTGGCTTCATCGGGGTTGTACCAGCGGGAAGAGATCTCAGTATAGATAACATCTGCATCATCATTTTCTGCTTCAAAGCCAGGTATTAACGGATTTGTTTCGTTTAACCTTGGCATATAGCCCCGCTTATTTAAAACGAATGCATGATCTCCTTGGGGAATGATCAATCCCCGTTTAACAAGATCTACAATCCCGGTCTGTACGGCCCTGGCTCTGCCGTATACGAAGGCTGCTATCTGATAAGGAGATATATCATCCGGGAAGTATCTTTTCAGTACGTCGACCGCCTGCTGTTTACTACTTTCCAGGTAGACGGCCAGAATGGTGAGCAGGCAACTGGCGTATACAAAAAAGAACACCAGGAACTGCGGACCTTTCAGATCGAAAGGGGAGAGCTTTTTGAATATCAGTCCGGAGAAGATAAACGGTAGTACGCATAAGGCGGTAAACCATCCTTTCAATGCAGGCGTCCATTTAATGATAGGATCCTCTGGTACCGGAACGAATTCCTTCGGTGTCGGCCATATATCTTCCGGGGCTTCTGTGCCGAAGGTCCGGTGGTATAATCTTTTAGTGGTCTTATACCAGTTCAGGTGTTTGTAATCTTCCTGCGTACCTCCCATGGAAGGATAGTGATGTACGTCCTGTCCCAGGGTGTTCCGGCAGAAGTCTGTCCAGTAAGACTGGGTGTGAGTCAGGTGAAGGTGCCATACCTCGTCAACAATTTGCGAGGGGGCTGCACCTGTAGGAGAGGTACAGCAGAGCAGCATGAATTTTTTATACTCTTCAATGGCCTTTTGTGTGAAGGCGATTGTCCAGTTTTGTTCTGCTGCCAGTTTTTTAGTAAAGTGATTGACGGGACTTCCGCCATCGAAATTGAATGCCTGGATCTTCGTCCAGAGGGTTTGCTGTTCTTGTGTCATAACTTGTTTGGGTTAAATTGTAAATGTTGCTGTTTCATATGAATGACCTGTTTGATCATTTCTATTGCATAGGCATATGATACCTGTATGGCCCGGTGTGCAGGGCGATAGCTGTTATAGCAGCATTTTTCAATGCAGGCATAATTGAGCGGTGGTATCAGTATATATATTATATAAATGGTGAAGAAAGTAAGGAACTGAGGAGCGTTCAGAATATAGGAAATAAGTTGTCTGATTGCAGGTGCACAGGATAAAAGTGCTATAAAAATAAAGATGACAAGGCTAGGGGCTGGTTTTGTGTTCCACAAAGTAGGTGGAGCGTTCGGGATGGGAAATGATTTCCTTGGAGGTGGCCATATGTCAGCCGGAGGAGCAGTGCTAAAGATACATGGTTTATCTACTTTTTTGGGTGGCGCCGCGCCCGTAGGAGATATACAGCAGACCCGGATAAATCTTTTGTGTTCATCTGCAATGCGTTGCGTAAATTCCGTAGTCCAGTTTTGTGAAGTGGATGATTTTGGGGCGAAGGAGGTATCGGCTGTGCCGTTGTCGAAAGTAAAATCCCTGATCTTTTTGTAGCTTGTTTGATATGTTACTATCATATGTTTACTCAAATACTTTCACGACGTAAATTAAGTCGAATTTTTGATATCTGTTCATTTTTCGATGTTTAATTTTTTGTTACCAGATAGATCATACTGATGGGTAAAATAGGGTGTATACCCTGCTGTCAGGCAGGGTATACACTGGGTTTATTTGCTTTCTGGGTATTGGTGTTTTTTTCAATGATCATTTTATTGATCCTGTGAACGAGATATATACAGAAGACAGTGATGACTACCATCATATAACCTACGATGTTATAATGTTCCAGGGGCTGTAACTTGTCTTTCTGTGTTACGATAATACCGGCAACTGCTGCTGCGATACCGCCGGCTATTTGCTGAAGGGAAGCCGTGACACTCATATACGCACCCCTGTCCTGTGGCTCCGGGATTGCGCTGGTTAACGCACTGCTCGGAATCATTCTGCTCATAATACTAGACATCATCAGCATATTCAGTGCCACAACAATCCAGAAGGGAGTCGGTCCGAGATTGGTATAGATCACGACTATCGCCATCATGAGTATGGAGGCAAGTGTGAATAATTTAAACTTGTCCATTTTATCACTCAGTTTGCCTATTAATGGCATTACGACGAGGGTAGTGATACCTGATGCCATGAATAATCCGGGCAGCTGTGTTTGGGTTACATGCAGATTATTTACAGCGAAAGAGCTGCTGAAGGGCATCATCATGAAACCACCGATTGACATGAGGGCAGTAGCGATATAGCCAATATGGTAGCGACCGATAGAGAGTGCATGTTTGAGATGTAAAAGCGGAGAACGTGTTTGTTGTATATGCAGGTGTTGCTGTAATGGCTGCAGCCTGGTAGCGATCATTATTAGCCCTATCAGTCCTATTGCAGATACCAGTACAAATGGATATTGCCATCCCCATAGATTCGCTATTAATAAACTGAGAGGAATGCCTAGTACCTGGCTGGCGCTAAAGCCCAGTTGCAGATAGCCCATTACTCTGCCCCGCTGTTGCAGGGGGAAAATGTCGGCTATGATGGCCATTGCAATAGAGCTGATCACACCACCGAACAGACCTGTAACAATACGTGCGGCAACTAGATAAATATAAGAGGATGCGATTGCACAACATAATGTTCCTAATATAAAACCTGCATAAAAAAAGAGTAATAATTTTTTACGGTCGTATCTGTCCGCGAAACCTGCAATTAATAATCCCGATATTCCCGCACTAAATGCATAAGCAGATACTGCAATCCCGAACTGTGCTGGTTTAAGCGATAAAGATTTAATTAATAAATCACCTAAAGGAGCAATTACCATGAAGTCAAGCAGTACAGAGAACTGAGCAACTGCAAGCATGAAGATGATAAGTTTTTGATAAGAACTGAACTGTATAGTTTCGTTGGATGTCTTTGTCATGGCTATTTTGAAAGGGTTTAAACAGATTTGGAATTAATTCTGAAGCAGTAGAATGATGTGTGTAGTAATTGCAAGTTCTTAAAAATATTCTGAGAAACAAATCGTTTCAAAATTTGTTTTTATATTTTTTTTACTAATTTTATCAAAACATAAACACTCTATCCATATAATCGTAGACACGAAGTTTTATGCCTTAAATAACCCAAAGACTTTGTTAACTAGCAGTACATTTAAGTAAGTTTTCACCAATTTTTTTGTTTTAATATAACATGCCTGGGGCATAGTCCGGCGAAGCCATGTTTCATCTACAACTGTTTTAGAACTTTAGAACACGGCGTACAGCCTTATGAATGAATTTGTTATAAATGCCAGTTCATTCGTTTCCCTCATTTATACTATCCAGTAACTACAAGATTTATGAGATCATCAATGTCTATTACGCAGCAGCGTGAAAGTAAGTGGTATGTATTGTATACATATCCGCTGTTTGAAAAAAAGATAGGAAGGCAGTTAGCACTAATAGATATCATTCATTATCTCCCGGTAAAAACAGAAGTGCGAAAGTGGAGTGACCGTCTCAAAAGAATGGAAGTACCTTTATTCCCAAACTACATATTTGTTAAAACAAACTTACTAAACAAAACGCCTATACTGGGAATTCCTGGTGTGGTCCGGTTTGTTTCTGTAGAAGGAAGAGCTATTGCTATAAGTGAGGATGATATCAATAAAATCAGGCAGATAGAACAGTCAAGACAGGATGTGGAAATAGAGTCTGTATATAATACGGGCGATAAGATAAGAATACTCAACGGGGTGTTTTCCGGACTGGAAGGAGAATTGTATAAAAGATCAAATCGCCTGCGTGTTTTGATTAAACTGCCGGTAATAGCGCAGGCGGTATCAGTAGAGATCAGCAACTGTGATATAGAAAAAATTGCCTGATATAAACTTTCGCTTGTTATTTAATAAAGTTGTTATGATTGCTTATTTGTTCCCCGGCCAAGGCTCTCAGAAAAGAGGGATGGGCGAAAAATTGTTTGATAAATATACTTCACTGACGGAAGAGGCAAGTGAAATACTGGGTTATAATATCAGGGAATTGTGTGTGACGGACGAGCACCGTTTACTCAATCAGACACAGTATACGCAGCCTGCACTATATGTGGTAAATGCGTTGTCATACCTGGACAGACTGGATACTATGCCTAAACCTGATTTTGTACTGGGGCATAGCCTGGGTGAATATGTGGCATTGTTTGCAGCAGGTGCATTCTCTTTTGAAACTGGTCTGAAGCTGGTTAAACAGCGCGCAGAGATTATGGGACGTGTGAAAAATGGTGGAATGGCTGCTTTGCTGGGATTAAAGATGGATACAGTCAGAAAGATACTTGTCGAAAGTAGCTACACTAGTATTGATATCGCTAATTACAACTCTGCGGAACAGATTGTTATTTCCGGATTACGGGACGATATTATCAGTGCCCAGAAAGTATTTGAAGCCAATGGTGCAAAGCTCTATTATCCATTGAATGTCAGTGGTGCTTTTCACTCAAGATATATGAAGGAAGCGCAGGATGCCTTTGCCCTATGTGTATCCAGTGTACATTTTTCTCCTTTGCAGATACCCGTTATTTCCAATGTGCTGGCTCGTCCCTACGAGGATGGCCGTATCGGGGAATTACTGACGACACAGATTACCAGTCAGGTGAAATGGTATGAGAGTATTTCCTTTTTGTTGCATAATGGTGTAGCTACCTTTCAGGAAGTAGGACCTGGCGATGTACTGACGAAGATGCAGGGATTTATTGCCGCCGCACCTATGTCGGCAGCAGCTGGTGGTTTTGCACCCGTACAACAGCCGCAAAAGCAGGTAGAACAAACTGCGCCGGCAACCACACAGGAAGAGATAATAACGGATGAATTGCCTGCTTATTACAGGCAATTGACAGGGGAAGAAGTGGCGGAAGGTATTGATCCCTTATTTACAGCAACACACCTGGGCAGTGCCGCTTTTCGTAAGCTATATAAGGTAAAGTATGCGTATGCGGCAGGATCGATGTTTTATGGCATCGCTTCGAAAGAGTTGGTGGTAAGGATGGGCCGGGCCGGTTTATTGAGTTTTTATGGATCTAAGGGAAAGAGTCTGGCAGAAATAGAAGAAGCGATCCGTTATTTTCAGACCTTACCAGCGCCTTTTCCTTACGGCATTCACGTCTGGCATCAGCCGGATGATGCCGCGGCAGAGATGGCACTCGTCGCGCTGCTACAAAAGCATCAGGTAAGCGTTGTGGAAGCAGGTGGATACACTGCGCTGAGTGAGGCAATTGTATACTATCGTGTATCTGGTCTCGTAAAGGATAGAAACGGACGTACCACTATCCGGCATCATATACTTGCCAAAGCGGCCCGTCCTGACATCGCAGCGCTCTTTCTCCAGCCTCCACCAGAGAAGACAGTGGAACAACTTGTTGCCGCAGGTAAAATCACGAAGGAACAGGCGCTGATGGCTGTGACGATACCTATGGCAGACGATATCTGTGCAGAAGCGGAGGGAACCGGTATGGGAGGACGTAAAATGCCTTATGCATTGGTAACGGCCTTCAGACAGCAGAGGGACCAGCTCGCACGTCGTTTCGGGTATCAGGAGGCGCCACGCATCGGACTGGCAGGAGGCATAGGCACACCGGAGGCCGCGGCAGGAGCATTCCTCACAGGAGCGGAATTTATTCTGACAGGCTCGGTGAACCAATGTACAGTAGAAGCAGGTACCAGCAGGGAGGTAAAGGATATGTTGCAGGAGACGGGTATCCAGGATACAGATTATGTACCGGGAGAAGAGTTGTTTGAATTTGGTGCACGTATACAGGTGCTGAAGAAAGGACTGTTTTTCCCGGCCAGAGCAGCCCGTTTGTATGAGTTTTACAGGATGTATACCTCCCTTGATGAACTGGATGAAAAAGACAGGACGCAGCTTGAAACGCGTTATTTTGGTGCAACGCTGGAGGCCGTTTTCGAGCAGCTGAAACAAACGCTCAGTCCAGCTACAATTGCCAGTGCTACGCAGCATCCGCGGCATAAGATGGCACTGGTATTCAGACAATATTTTGAGAAAAGTATGAAAGCGGCACTTACAGGCGATCAGGCTGCCCGGCTGGATTACCAGGTACAAAGCAGTTCTGCGCTTGGGTCGTTTAATGAATGGGTAAAAGATACCCCTTTAAGACACTGGAATAACCGGCATCCGGATAGTATTGCCCTGTTGCTGATGACCGGTGCGGCGGCCTATTTATCCCGTTTTTATGATCATGCACTTGTTGCCCGGGAAGGCCGCTCCATGATTCCGGCATAACCCTTTTCAGCTAATTTACCATGCAAGATACTATGTCAGCCCCGCAGCCTGTACTGTTATTTGCTGGTCAGGGAAGCCAGTATTACAATATGGGCCGGGCATTGTTTGACACAAACCCTACATTCAGGAATACCATGCTTGGGCTGGACGAAGTCGCAGTGCGGCTGACCGGCCTGTCTGTCATCGAATATCTCTATGATGGGAATAAGAGATATCCGCTGGACAGACTGCTTTACTCGCATCCTGCCATTTTTATGGTACAGTACGCGCTGGCCCGCACAGTCAGTGAGCTGTTACCAGCTGCTCCGGCATATGTACTCGGATCCAGTCTGGGAGAAACAGTCGCCGCTGCAGTCAGTGGAGCGATCCCCGCTGAAGATATGCTGGAGATCGTTATCCGTCAGGCAGCACTGGTAGAACGCAGTTGCGCAGAAGGTGGTATGATCACCCTGCTGCATGACCAGACGATATTTGAAAATGAACCGGCGCTTTATATGAATGCTGTCATAGCGGCATATAACTACGACGCTCATTTTACTTTAAGTGCAGCAAAAACGGCTCTATCGGGTATCAGCAGTTTTTTGCATACCCGGGAGATCATGTACAGTGTACTTCCGGTGAAATATGCATTTCATAGTTCGGAGATGGAAAAGATCGGTGCTTTATTCCTTGACGGGAACAGGGATAAACACTTTTCATTACCGGTAATACCGTTCTATTCGTCGGTATATGCCCGGGAATGGTATGATATCTCCATCACCTACTTCTGGCAGGTTATACGTCGGAGGATCAGATTTAAGGAAGCGATAGAAAGCCTCGAAAAGAGCGGACCCTATTATTACATTGATTGCAGCCCCTCAGGAACCCTGAAAAACCTAACAGCGAAAATTGCTCCGGCATCCATTTCCGGTCGTCTGTTTGATGTATTGTCTCCCTTCGGTAAAGACGGAGAGAAACTGAAGACCCTACAGACTGCCATTCATCATATCAGCAAACAAATTTCGCTCACCCTAAAAACGTGAAGTATGAGAGACTACAAGCTAATTATTAACTGCGAGTACGTAAACGAAACGGGCATACTTGTAAACCATGTATTAAAGGCCGATACGGCCAGGAAACCCCAGGTATATGACAAATTTATGTTTGTAAGTAAACAGCACTTCAAGCCCATTGTTATTGAGATACGCGATATTGTGGAAGTGGCTATGCTGCCAGGTATGCACGTAGTGTGCGATGGCGAAGAAGTTGATGAAGCCGATGATATCAAGGAGACATTCTACAGTTTCCTGGTTGAAGACTAAAGGATCAGAGTTGTTTACTAATAACCGTTATAATGAACAAACAAGCCATCTTTGAGCTGATAGTACAGCACACAAAAGAGATTATCCCCGAATTGGAAACCCATGCATTTGTTATTACTGATGAGTTGAAAGAACTGGGAGCCAACTCAGTTGATCGCGCAGAAATCATCACCTTGACTATCGAATCTCTCTCTCTGGACATTCCACTGATTACATTTTCCGGGGCGCAGAACATAGAGGACCTTGTGGAGACGTTTTATGAGCAGCAAGTGGTATAAACAACCTGTTATTACAGGAATTGGTATTACTACAGCCAGCGGCCAGGGAAAAACATCCGTAACATCTTCATTGCTGAAAGGACAAACTTCTTTCGGCATTATGCAACGCGAAGGGCGTCAGCATACATCGGCATTTATCGGTGCTGAACTGGGTATGTTATTGCCACCGGAACGTATTGCACCTAAATTATTCAGGAGCGCATCACTTTCGGGAAAGGCAGCATTAATAACCCTGGCTGATGCCTGGGAAGATGCAAAGCTGGATGCAGTACCTCCTGCAAGAATCGGACTGATCGTAGGCGGCTCTAACGTGCAGCAAAGGGAAGCCCTGCTTGTGCATGAAAAGTATCGTGACCGACAGCGGTTTATCACGCCTGCCTATGGCATTTCTTTTATGGATACAGATATCTGTGGTTTGTGCACAGAGCAGTTTGGTATCCGGGGACATGCTTATACGCTGGGCGCTGCATCTGCCAGCGGACAAGCCGCGATCTTACAGGCTGTTATGGCTGTAGAATCCGGGCAGGTAGACGTCTGTATTGCCCTGGGAGCATTGATGGACCTCTCTTACTGGGAACTGCAAAGCTTTAAGAGTCTTGGCGCACTGGGATCGGAACGTTTTGCCAGTCAGCCGGAACTTGCCTGCCGGCCATATGATATCGACCGGGACGGATTCATCTATGGTGAAAGCTGTGGCGCTGTGGTCATTGAAAGCAATGCATCTTCAAAAGCCAGGGGCGTTCGTCATTATGCTGTACTCAAGGGTGGCGCAATGTATATGGATGGTCATAGAAACCCGGATCCTTCTTTTGAAGGAGAGTCTTATGTGATCAATCATGCATTGCAGCAGGCAGGTATTACCGCAGCAGAGATAGATTACGTTAATCCGCACGCTACCGGTTCCCGTATCGGCGATGAAACGGAACTGGATGCCCTCAGGAACTGCAGACTGGAACATGCCTTTATCAATACTACCAAGTCTGTATTAGGGCATGGCCTCACTGCTGCAGGCTGCGTAGAACTGATAGCCGTATTGTTGCAAATGGAGGCCGGTATGTTACATCCAAGTGTTAATCTTGATAACCCGATAGACAATAACTTCAACTGGGTAAGACAACAGGCAGTTACCCATCAGATCACACATGCCATCACGCTTAGTTTTGGTTTTGGCGGAATGAATACTGCATTAGTGATCAGCGCTCCGCTATAATTCATTGTTCAGATATAGCTGTTCCTACACGGGACCATCTCTCTAATTATCTTAAAAAAATACTATTTATGGAAACGACCACTCAGACTGCAAAATGTCCTTTTGCAGGAAAAGCAATTCCTGATATTGATTTTTCAGATTCTGCTTTTATTAAGAATCCGTTTGCTACCTATGCTGCCATGAGAGACGAAGCCCCCGTACATCGTGTGGCCTTCAGCAGCGGCCAGCCCTTCTGGCTGATTACCCGTTATGAGGATGCTATGCTGGTATTTAAGGATCCCCGTTTTACCAAGGATATCAAAAAGACATTGCCTCCCGATCATAAAGCGCCTGCCTCTCCGCTGGCCATGAGTCAGTTATTCAGCCATCACGTGCTGTATATGGATCCGCCTGATCATACAAGAATGAAACAACTGGTGCAGAAAGCTTTTACCCCGAAACTGGTAGAAGGGATGCGCGCTCACATACAGGATATCACCAATAACCTGCTGGATAAACATATACCCTCCGGTCGCATTGATATTATCAATGATTATGCTTTGCCACTGCCGATCAGTATTATATCTGGTCTGCTGGGCATACCAGAGAAAGACCAGCAACTATTCAGAAGATGGTCCAACATTATCCTGAACATAGATATTAACGTTACCCGTGAAGAAAGAATGCAGATGATGCCGGAAGCTATCGGTGGTTTCACCAACTATCTGCGCGAGATATTTGCCAGCAAACAGGTGCATCCCGCAGATGATCTGATCACACACCTCGTGCAGGCAAAAGAAGGTAGCGACAAGTTGAACGAAACAGAATTAATGTCAACGGTATTTCTGCTGTTTGCCGCAGGTTATGAAACCTCTGTTAACCTTATCGGTAATGGCGTACTGGCACTCCTGCAATATCCTGAACAACAGTTGGCACTCCGTAATGATCCGGCGCTTATTAATACCGCAATAGATGAAGTGTTGCGACTGGACCCGCCGGTGAGTCTGGCCAGCGAAAGATACACGCTTGAAGATGTAGAGATGAACGGTGTCACTATTCCGAAAGGCGAACTGGTACATATCTGTATCACGGCTGCTAACAGAGACCCCAGAAGATTTGAGTCTCCGGATGCTTTTGATATCACCCGTAAGGATAACAAACATCTTTCCTTCGGACAGGGTACACACTATTGCGTGGGTTCCGCTCTGGGAAAGTTAGAGGGTGAAATCGCGATCAACACCTTGTTGAAGCGTATTCCTGCTTTTTCAGTAGAAGGAGGTGATATCGATGCGCTGAAGTATAAGAACAACAGTGTCATGAGAGGACTGGAAGCCTTGCCTATTGTATTCTAAATACGTATGCTATAAACAGATAATATGGACAGGTATTTAATGTCTCAATACAACCCGCTGGCAGTGGGTAATTCATGGGAATATCTGAATAATGGTAAATCCACTATCAGTCATAAGGTAGTGGAAGCCGTGAGCCTGAATGGTATCGCTATGGAGAAGGTGATTTCGTCAGACGGATCAATCGTGCTGTTGAAAAACAGGGACGGATTGGATACTTACGAGATCAAAAAGAAAGTAGGTAAGCTATCGTATAGTCCGCCTATCAGCCTTTCACCGGAAATAGTAAAGCCCGGAGTGGCACATTCCTATGTCTCAAAAGTCACCTTCTCGCTCTTTGGCATCAATTTCAACTTTGGCAATATCAGCGGTTCGACAGTGCTGACAGGAGTGGAGGATGTGACCGTTCCTGCCGGCTATTTTCCGGACTGTCTGAAGTTTGAGTCTTATGCTTATCAGAAAAAACCGCTGAAGGCGACAAGTAAGTTGATTATCTGGTTTGCCAGAAATGTGGGAGAAGTGAAATGTGAATTTGAGACGTCGGTGGCAGGATTTAAGACGACACAAAGAAAAGAATTGTTACATGCAACGATCGGCGAAAGGCGTTTTCCGGAAGTACTTGCTGAAAGCCATTATTGACCGGCATCGAATATAGTTACCCTCAAAAGCTGTATGTATGGACCTGAATGAAATCATTGTTTTGTATTCCGCCGGTGAACTTTCCGGATATGAAGTAAAGGAAAGAATCAATGCACTTGGCATCACCCAGACTGAATCCGGCAGAGGTGCTGAAAATGCCTCTCTCTGGACATTACAGGACGAATTACCAGCCACCCAGCCAGACAGATCTCTGCTGCATGGTGAAGTCCTCAGTCTTTTTCAGAAGATATTACTGACTACAGATGGTACAGTCACTGATCTGATCTCATTGTATAAAAATGAGAGCATCAAGGTGGATATCATTGATCAGGAGATCGTATTTGCGGATGCACCGGCCTACCTCCAATGTGGTAGAGAGGCGCTTTTGCTGAAAAGGATCGTCCTGCTGAAAGGGCCTTCCGGTAACCATGTATATGCGGAATCTATTTTTGTGATTGAGCGCTTATCGGAAACTATCAGGGAGCGTCTGCTGGAGACAAACCTGCCGATAGGATTGCTCTGGAAGGAAGAAAGACTGGAATCGCACAGAGAGATACTGACCTACTACATAGAACGAGAAGATAAGGTAAGTGCATTGCTGGGACAACCAGCGGGCAGCGACCTGCTGAGCAGGACTTACCTCATTCACAACAAGCAGTCGGTGTTAGGAGCCATTACTGAGAAGTTTCCGTTAACAAGTTTCAGATAGCCGTATACATGGAGAAGAGAATTGTTTATGCTCCGCTGATCGATGCAGTATTGCAGACGGCAGAAAGGCATCCCAATAAGGTATTATTTGTTTTCCGGGAAGGAAGGAACACCGTGGCTGCGGTAACTGGCAGAGAATTGTCTGAAGGGGTTGCCGCAGCAGGTACCGTTTTGCAACAGTCCCTGTCCGCACAGGAACGGGTATTGCTGATACTACCTCAGGGCATTGATTTCATATACAGTCTGCTGGCTTGTTTTTATGCCAATGTAGTCGCTATTCCGGTGCCCGCAGCTGATCCCCGTCAGCCGGACCTGGTACAACGGACGCTTTCCCTCCTGGAACATGCTGCCGCCAGTACGATCATCACGACTGGTAGTTTTCACGAGCGGCTGGCGGAGAGTATGGAACTGGACAGTGTAACCCTGCTGGATGTGCAGGAGCTGGTTACTTCAGGGAAAGAGCCATTGCCGGCAAAGGAGATCACTACAGATGATCTGGCATTATTGTTCTATACTTCCGGTTCTACTTCCGCACCGAAGGGCGTTATGACGACACATGCGCAGTTATTTGCCCAGGCAGATGCAGGCAGAGAACAATGGAAGATCACAGATCACAGTTGTATCATCTCCTGGATGCCACAGTTTCATAACCTGGGATTGAATTTTGGGATACTGGCTCCATTGATCAGCGGCGCTTCCAGTGTCTTGTCGGCACCAGGTGGCTTTGCCGCATCCCCTGAAGACTGGTTTTACAGTATTACCCTGTTTCAGGGCACACATACGGCTGCGCCGAATTTTGCTTTTGATCTGGCTTGTAATATGGTGGGAGAGAACGTGCTGACGGAAGTAGAACTTTCTTCGCTGGAAGCCATTGTCTGTGGTGGAGAGCCTGTCAGGAAGGCGACATATGACGCCTTTTTCAACAAATTCAGTGCGGCAGGTCTCCGGCAACATGTGTTCTGTCCCCATTATGGTTTGTCAGAGACGGGTTCTGCGTCAACGATTGTACCGGGAGAAGGCATTCGTACGCTCTCTCTGGATATAGCTGCGCTGGAAGAAGGAAAGATCGTATACAGCAATGGAGAAAAGCAGAAAGATATTATCAGTTGTGGTCCTGTACCCGAAGGGGCGATTATACTGTGTGTAGATCCTGTTACGGGTGAACCGTGTGCGGCAGGTGTGGTGGGTGAAATATGGTTACGTACACCAGGAACAGCCAGTGGATACTTTCAGCTTCCGGAGGAGACAACCGCTACTTTTGGCGCTGTAATGCCGGAAAGAGCAGACATTCGTTTTCTCCGTACGGGAGATCTGGGCTTTATTGAAGACAATCATCTCTATATCACCGGAAGGTTAAAGGAAATTATTATCGTCAACGGGAAGAATTATCATCCTGTTGATATAGAGTGGACAGTGAAAAAATATTTATCACAACTGACTTTACCGCTTGCTGTATTTGCAGACGAGCAGGATGGCAGAGAGCGTGTGGTGGTTGTACAGGAGGTGGCAGCTGACAAACCAGCTGCATACTACGAGTCTGTTAGTATAGAGATACTGGCAGCGGTGGCAGAAGTGCATACACTGGATGTAAGCCGGATTATATTAGCAGCTCCGGGGAGTATTCCACGGACAGCCAGTGGGAAAGTACAACGCCGGGCTTGCAGGGAGGCATTTAAAAAAGGGCAGCTGACAGCACTATTTGAATTTACTACCGGACACACGGTGACGGCAGAAAAGGAAACCTCGTATGCTCCCGTGGATCTCCGGCTGGTGACGGAGGTACTGCAAAAGCAGGTATTTCATGACATACCAGGAGTGGATGCAAGCCGGCTTGCAGGATTGAAAATATGGGGAGAGCTGGGCTTGAACTCTTTGCAGTATGTCAGTATCGCACAGCGTATAGCGGCGGCATTTGATAAGCCGTTTGCGCCACCAATGCTTTTTAAATACAGGAACGTCGGGCAACTGGCAAGCTATCTTTATCCACAGGGAATGGAAGCCGTAACTGTTACTGCCAATAGGCATTCTGAACCTCAACACACAGAAAAACACCAATACAATCAGAAAGATATTGCGATCATCGGTATGCATTGCGAGTTACCGGGAGGCGTGAATAGTCCGGCGGACTTATGGCAGCTGTTAACGGAAGGACGGGATGCTATTCGTCCGGAAGGAGCAGGGCAGCGGCTGGAATCTGCATTTAACTGGACATCCGAAGACTTTCCACAGTTTGGCGGATACCTGGAGAATGTTGCTGGTTTTGACCATACATTTTTCCATATATCACCATTGGAAGCAGAGAGCATGGATCCGCAGCAGCGAAAGGCGCTGGAATTGAGCTGGCATGTACTGGAGCATGGAGGATATGACCCATATACGCTTTCAGGAGCGGCAATGGGCGTATACCTGGGTGTACACAATAATGACTATGCAGAACTGGCTGCTACACAAACAGACGCAATGACTACTTATGGCGCATTCCTGGATTCAGGTCTTCATCCGACGATGATTGCCAACAGGGTGTCGAGATGGTTTGATTTCCATGGTCCCAGTGAAGTAATCAATACGGCCTGTTCCAGTTCGCTGGTAGCTGTGCATCATGCCGTAAATGCTATTCGCAGTGGCAATTGTAGTATGGCTATTGCCGGTGGCATTAATATAATGCTGACCCCCAGGATATCCAGAGCCAGTCACCAGGCAGGGATGTTGTCACCCGATGGCAGATGCAAGACATTTGATGAAAAGGCAGATGGCTTTGTTCGTGCGGAAGGACTGGGTGCTGTATTGATGAAACCATTGTATCAGGCCGAACAGGATGGGGATACTATCTATGGTGTGATACGCGGTACGGCCGTCAATCATGATGGGAAATCAAATTCGCTGAGAGCGCCTAATCTTGTGGCACAAAAACAGGTGATCAGTGCTGCATTAACTGATGCGGCTATTCCTGCTGCAAGCATCAGCTATATTGAGACACATGGTACCGGTACTGCGCTGGGAGATCCTATCGAGGTACAGGCATTAAGGGAGGCTTTTGAAGATGATCAGGCGAAAGGTACTGCTTTCTGTGGCTTAGGTACGGTGAAAACGAATATAGGTCATTGTGAGTCAGCAGCAGGTATCGCCGGACTGCTGAAGTTATTGCTGTCTATGCAACATCAGCAGTTACCGGGTATTCTTCATTTCAACCAGCTTAACCCGTTTCTTGATATAGCCGGCAGTCCGTTCTATATCGCCGATACTACACAACAATGGCAACGTCAGCATGATGAGCAGGGAAATGAGTTGCCATTAAGAGCAGGTGTCAGTTCCTTTGGATTTGGCGGCGTAAATGCACATGTCATCCTGGAGGAGTATGTTGGTACAGAAAAACGCATAACAGCGGGCGTCAATGGCATGCAGATTGTTCCTTTATCTGCGCGACATAAAGAACAGGTGCAACTACTGGCGACCGGTTTACTGGAACAACTGAGACATGCTGATAAAGGCACACTGGCCTCCGTCGCATATACGCTGCAAACGGGAAGGGCGGCGATGGAAAGCAGGGTTGTTTTCATTGTATCCGATATGGAAAGCCTGATAAACGGACTGCAGGCATTCCTGCAAGGGGAGCCTTCTCCTTTTTATCTGGAGGGACAACAAACTACCAGTGCGATGTTATCGGCGGATGATGAGGATGTGCTGGCGTTATTGCAGCAATGGTTCCGGAAAGGTAAACCGGAGAAAATAGCCGCTTACTGGATAAACGGAGGTCATGTAGCCTGGAAAGCTTTGTACGAAGAACAGACGCCGCTAAGAACAGCCTTACCCTTATATCCGTTCAGGAAAGATCGGCATTGGTTAAGACCAGCAGAAGTACATACACTGAAGACTACTCAGCTGCATCCTTTGCTGCATGAGAATATATCTGATTTCTATGGACAGCGTTTCCGTTCGTCTTTTACGGGAAACGAATATTACTTCAGTGAACATATTATCCATCAACATAAAACCCTACCCGCAGCCGCTTACATAGAAATGATCCGTGAGGCGCTGCAAAGATCTGCACAGGAAACAGGTGCCGTTGTTATTGAAGATATCTGCTGGCTCAGACCACTGTATGCTACGGATGTCGTGGACGTTATTATCCATCTTGAAGCGGCACATGATACCTTCAATTTTAAGGTGTGCAGTGAGGTAAACGAAGCCATCGTAGTGTATTGTCACGGGAAGGCGCATTTTGAAACAACAGTGGATACCGTAATTGATCTTGGTGAGCTACGCATTAATTGTAACGATGCGATGATCTCTTCAGAAACTTATTATAATACTTTTCGTAAGGCGGGCATCGTATACGGACCAGCATTCAGCAGAATAGCAGTCGCATATGCTGGCCAACGTCAGGTATTCGCTAGTCTGGCTGCGCTGTCATCCGGTCCTGCATCAACAAATGCATATGGTGTGTCTCCTGTAATGCTTGATGCCGCATTACAGTCAGTGACCGCCCTTGATTTTCAATATTTTCTGCCGGAAGGAGCACCCGCGGCGATTCCCTTTGCGATAAATGCGCTTACTGTGTATAAGCCTGCAGATCAGCTGTCATTTGCCTGGGCAAGGTATAATGATGCTGGTACGATTGATATTGACGTCTGCGATGAAGGCGGAAAGGTGGGCATATCGATTCGGGGCTTACAATTGGTAAAGCCTGAAAGCTTGCCGGTTGTTGACAAGGAGACCTTACTGTTTGCTCCTGTATGGAAGGAAGAAACCCGCGTTGTAACGAGCCGCCTACCCGATAGACGAATCGTTTGGCTGTCTCAGGAGATAGGCATCTATGAGGAAGCTGTGAGAGCTGTATTGCCTGAGAGTGAAGTGATCTTACTGGTGTCTCCATCGGCAGATACGGCGGAGCGACTGACTGATTATACCGTGCTGTTGCTGCAACGTATACAACAACTCCTACAAGACAAGGAGACTGGAAAGACGTTCTTACAGATCATTCTTCCGGATGATAATAACAGTCATTTATATAGTAGCCTGGCAGCCATGCTGAAGACCCTACAGGCAGAACAGCCGTCTATCAGTGGCCAGCTAATAATTACAGACAATCCGAAGGAGATCACGAAGGTGCTACAGGTAGAAAATAGTGCAGATGATCATGTAAGTATAAGGTATCAGCAGGGAGTTCGCAAAGTACAAGCATGGGAGGAACAGCCGACGACAGTTGCGCCTATCGTATGGAAGGAACACGGTATATATCTTATTACCGGAGGTGCAGGTAGTATTGGCAGGGTTTTCCTGGAAGAGATCAGTTCGAAATTGCAACAGGCTGTTGTATATATAAGCGGGCGTTCACCAATAGCTGCAAATGCATTGACCGCATTTGAGAAGCCAGGACTCAGCGTTATTTACAAACAAACAGATATTACCGATCAGCAACAGGTGGCTTCCCTGATAAAAGAGATCAGGATGACACATGGTACACTGAATGGCATCATTCATAGTGCTGGACTGATCAGGGATAACTATATTTTCAACAAAGACCTGAAGGAGGTGCCAGCCGTATTGGCGCCAAAAGTAGGCGGAATAATCGCGTTGGATGAAGCCACAAAAGACCTGCCACTCGATTTTATGGTATTCTTTTCTTCTGTAGCCGGTAGTCTTGGTAGTGCAGGGCAGGCGGATTATGCGGTTGCCAATGCCTTTATGGATCAATACGCGGTTTTCCGTAATAGGCTTTGTCATCGTGGAGAGCGTACAGGAAGAACGCTGTCAGTTAACTGGCCACTATGGGAGGCAGGTGGTATGAAGATGGAGGAAGCAGTACAACAACAGCTATATGCTACTACAGGTATGTTAGCCATGTCATCCGCTGTCGGTCTGCATGCCTTTTATCGTGCTATGGAATTACCATACGATCAGGTAATGGTATTGAGTGGCGAGCGCAGGCGTTTGCTGGAGATGATTCATCGTGAAAGAAAAAACCAGGATCAGCGTACAGCGACAACAACAGCACAGGAGATACCTGCTCTTCAATTGGAAGATAAGGCGATCGAATTCTTTACCGGTATCGTAGCAGATGCATTACACCAACCGAAAGGGCTGATAGATGCAGACGCTTCTCTTGATAAATACGGTATTGATTCAGTGTTGATCACCGTATTGACAGGTAAACTGGAGAAACATTTCGGCCCTGTATCAAAAACATTGTTTTTCGAATACCAGGACTTACGTTCGCTCACTCGCTATTTTCTTCAAACATATAAAGAACGGTTGTCAGCATTACTGACGACAGCAGGGGAGGCACATACAGTAAAAGAAATATCTGTATCCCCCGTGTCTGTATCCCCGGGAGCTGGCCGTTTTTTAACCCGTACGCCGCCTTCATCAAAAGAAAAAGACATAGCTGTTATTGGCCTGGCTGGAAAATATGCCGGTGCTGATAACATCAATGAATTCTGGGATAATCTCCGGGAAGGACGTAACTGTATTACGGAGGTACCTGCGGAACGTTGGGACTGGAGAACCTATTTCGATCCTAAGCGGGGGAAAAAAGCATCAATGTATACCCGTTGGGGAGGATTTATAAAAGATATCGACAAGTTTGATCCCCTGTTCTTTCATATTTCTCCGGTAGAGGCAGAAAGGATGGATCCGCAGGAAAGGCTATTCCTGGAACAGGTATATGCTGCCATAGAAGATGCTGCATATACGCCGGCTAACCTGAACAGCAAACGTAGTGTAGGTGTGTTTGCCGGCGTCATGCATGGCTTGTATGCCACCGAAGCCGCTTATTGGTCTATTGCCAACAGGGTATCTTATCTGTTCAATTTTAACGGTCCGAGTCTGGCAATTGATACGGCTTGTTCCGCATCTCTCACCGCGATTCATCTGGCTGTTCAGAGTATTCGTAGCGGCGCCTGTGAATGCGCGATTGCAGGAGGTGTAAATCTTGTTACACATCCGCAGCATTTTATTGGTTTATCAGAGATGACCATGGTGTCTTCTTCAGATGCCTGTCGTTCTTTTGGCGTAGATGCAGACGGATTTGTAGACGGAGAAGGCGTTGGCGCTATCGTGTTAAAACCTTTGCAGCAGGCAATTGAAGACGGTGATCATATTTATGGCGTCATCAGGGGAACTGCTATCAACTCAGGAGGTAAGACGAATGGTTTTACCGTGCCGAATCCTGTCGCACAGGCCCAGGTGGTCAGTGCTGCATTAAAAGATGCGGGTATCTCTGCAAGGTCAGTCAGTTATATAGAAGCACATGGTACAGGTACAGCACTGGGAGATCCCATTGAGATCAATGGTTTAAGTCGCGCGTTTGATCAGGATACGAATGACCGGCAATATTGTGCGATTGGATCTGTTAAGTCTAATATAGGGCATTGTGAAAGCGCAGCAGGAATAGCAGGATTGAGTAAAATACTGTTGCAGATGAAACATGGTTTATTAGTTCCTTCCTTACATGCAACTGCAACTAATCCCAATATTGATTTCAATGCAACCCCATTCTGTTTACAGCAGTCACTCGCCCCATGGACAGGCAAACGGATTGCAGGTATTTCTTCTTTTGGTGCGGGTGGCAGTAATGCACACCTGATCATCGAAGCGTATACGCCTGTTAATTCTACTGTTTTGTCTGAAAATACGCCTGTCATTATTGTGCTTTCCGGACGTACACCTGATCGCTTACAGGAACTGGCAATGAATCTGCTCCTGGCACTCTCCGGAGAGGATGCACCTACAGATCTCCGGGCAATAGCATTCACCCTGCAGACAGGCAGGGAGGCTATGGAAGAAAGACTGGCAATGGTTGTTGCTTCCATTGAAGAGCTGAAAACGCGTTTAACGTTATTCCTGGCCGGAGATACAGCTGAATGTTTTACAGGTCAGGCAAGCAACGGAAAAGTAGCAGCAGATGAATGGAAACACAGGCATGATGCGGATGCAGATCTTCGTCGCTGGATGCAGGACAAGGACTATATACAACTTTGTCAATGGTGGGTGAAAGGATTGGCAATAGACTGGAATGGTTTATACAATACCCAACATCCGGAAAGAATCAGTTTACCCGGTTATCCATTTGCCCGGGAACGCTACTGGTTGGAAAATAAAGAAAACGACCCGCTGGCGCAGTTGCTGGACGATATGTTGAATGACAATATCAGTATCGCCGCAGCCGCAGCAACAATAAGAAACGCCAATTAATTCAAATCAGCACGTACTATGAAAGATTATATCGAACATATACTTGAAGAGATAAAACATAACCGCCTTAGTAAACAGGAGGGACTTGAACAGATCCGTCAGTTCAGAAGTAAAGGTACTGTTCCGTCGCAGACGCCGGATGGTGAACAGCCGACTGGTATGCAGGAAACAGCGCTCATGCTGGCGCCTGTATGGGATATTGCTGATGTGCAGGACGTCCAGTGGCCGGCTACGGATACGTCTGTTGTGTTGATTGGCGGTGACGCCAGCCGGATTGAATGGATGCGGAAGCTTTATCCTTCCTTACAACAACTTCAGTTGTCTGCTACGGCTGATGTTGAACAGATCGTTGTTGAACTGCAGGCAATCGGTAACATCGGGCATATCTGCTGGATCGCACCAGTTACCTTTTCAGGCGACCTGAGTGATGACAGGCTGATAGATGCACAATATGAGGGCGTGCTCTCCCTGTTCAGACTGATAAAAGCTTTATTGCAATTAAATTATGCAATGACTGGCATTGGCCTGACCATTATAACAGCGCAGACACTGGAAGTAAATCTGCGTGAAACCATTTATCCGGCTAATGCAGGCGTACATGGTATTGCCAGTGTGATTGCAAAGGAATATCCATCCCTGAAGCTGCGATTGCTGGATGTGGAAGAAAATGCTGATTGGGAAGAGGCGGCTGTGTTTAAGGTTCGTCCATCATCAGACGGAGAAACATTTGCATATCGTAATACCCGTTGGTTTAGCAGGAGATTCGTGCCGTATACGGCTACTGATACCCAGGATGTGCTGTACAGACAAGAGGGTGTTTATGTTGTCATCGGAGGCGCAGGCGGTGTAGGAGAGGTATGGAGTCATCACCTGGCGGATCGGTATGATGCGCAGCTGGTGTGGATCGGAAGAAGAAAAGCAGATGAGGATATTCAGACAAAAATTAAAAAGTTTAAAAAGAAACAACCCTATTACATCAGTGCTGATGCGAGTGATAGTAATGCATTAAAGGATGCATTACGGAAAGTAAAAAAGCAATTTGGCGCTGTACATGGTATCGTACACTCTGCATTGGAAGTGGCTGATAAACGTATTGCAGATCTGACAGAAGAAGAGTTTCGTCGTGGCGTAAAAGTAAAGGCTGATATAGCCATTCGTATTGCACAGGCAGTGGAAAATGACCGGCCAGACTTTATACTCTTCTTTTCTTCTATGGCGGCATTTACCCGTGAAGCGGGTCATAGCGTATATGCTTCCGCCTGTACATTTAAAGACGCATTTGCGCTCCAATTAGCTAAAAGTACCGGTATCGCTGTTAAGGTAATAAACTGGGGATATTGGGGCGATATTGGCGCCGCCGGACTTGTACCTGCTGCTTTCAGAACAAGACTCAGTAAGGCGGGTATAGGTTCGATTACGGCTGAAGAAGGAATGAAGTCCCTGGATAGTCTGATGGCTGCAAATATCAGCCAGATAGGGCTGACGAAGGTAAATGCAAACTTCACAATGCCACAGCTGTTGCAGCAGGCCAGTGTGACGGCTTATACAACCAGGAGCGCTCCGGTGATTGAGCGGTTGAAACAATCGGCTGACTGGGATCAGGCCCTGGTAGATCGCATGTACAAAGAGGTGGAAGACCCCATGAATGAAATGGGCAGGTTATTGTGTCATTTACTGTTTGGGCAATTACAATCGCTGGGATTTTTCCGTAGCACTACGCAGGATGTGTCCGTGTTACGCGTCGAATCAGGCGTATTACCAATCTATTACCGCTGGTTGGAAGAAAGTTTACTGGTGTTATCCCGTCATAATTTTGTACACCTGACAGATGGCGTCTGGCAGGTGACAGACTATACTCCGGTTGATATGGATGCAGTCTGGGCAGAATGGGATAGCAGGAAAGAAGCGTGGCTTAGCAATCCTCATATCAAAGCCAAGGTAGTACTGCTGGAGGTGTCGTTGAAGGCTTTGCCTGAAGTGCTGACCGGCAAGAAACAATCAACTCAGATTATGTTCCCTAATTCCTCCATGAAACTGGTGGAAGGGATCTATAAATATAACCTGGTGGCCGACTACTTCAATGAAGTACTCGCTGATACCGTAGTGGATTATCTGAATACACGTAGAAAAGATGATCCTGCTGTACGCATCCGTATTATCGAAATCGGTGCGGGTACAGGAGGTACCAGTGCAATGGTATTTAAAAAGCTGGAAGGCTATCATCAGCATGTTGCGGAGTATTGTTATACTGATCTGTCCAGGGCATTCCTCATGCATGCGGACAGAGAATTTGGTGCAGAGAATCCATTTCTGACCTACCGCATATTCGATGCAGGTAAGCCGCCTGCTACACAGGATGTACCGGTGGAAACCTATGACCTGGTAATTGCAACGAATGTATTACATGCGACCAAGAATATCCGTGAGACACTGAGGAATACCAAAGCCTTATTAAAGAAAAACGGCCTGGTATTATTGAATGAGCTGAGTAGCAATAATATGGTTAATCACCTGGCCTTTAGTTTACTGGAAGGCTGGTGGCTTAGTGAAGACGAGGAATTACGCATCCCCGGATGTCCCGGGCTGTTCCCGCATCAATGGCAGGAGGTACTGGAAAATGAAGGTTTTGATCATGTAATATTCCCGGCAGCAGGAACGCATGCGCTTGGACAGCAGATTGTGGTGGCACAAAGCAACGGTGTGGTGAGACAGGCGCTGGCAGTAGCACAAGTAGTCAGGGAAGCAGCAAAAGAGACAAGTAATATCTCTCCACAGGTGAAACCGGCGGAATTAGCAGCATCGGCTGCAACCAACGACAAGCAAAGAGAGGACAAGGTAAAGTCAGCTATCATAGACAAGCTGACTATTTCGCTGAAAATAGACAGGAAACAGATCAATGTAAATGCACCCTTTGCTGATTATGGTCTGGATTCCATCACCGGGGTACATTTTATAGAATTACTGAATCAGGAGCTGGCAATCAGTTTAAGTACAACAACTTTATTTGATCATAGTTCTGTGAATCAGCTGACCAGTTACCTATTAGAGGCTTATTCTTCATTGGCGGCTGCCAGTCAGCTGGCGGAGGCGCCGGTGACTGTGCCGGTTGTTGAAAAAACGACTATGACGGTTGCGGCATCAAAAGAACAGATAAGAAAAGAGGAGATTATACAAAAAGAACCGATAGCAGTTATTGGTATCAGCGGCCGGTTTCCCGGCGCCGATAATGTAGATGAACTGTGGGAACACCTGGCAGCAGGTAATGACCTGGTGGGATCCGTAAAGCGTTGGGATCTGTCCCCATTTTTCCCTGATGGGCGCTATTGTGATAAAGGAGGATTTCTTGATGATATAGCACGCTTTGATCCGGACTTCTTTGGTATTTCCGGATTGGAAGCGACATTTATGGATCCCCAGCATCGCATATTCCTGGAGGAAACCTGGAAGGCACTGGAAGATGCCGGTTATGCAGGAGCGGATATGGAAGGTAAGACCTGTGGTATTTATGTGGGTTGTCATGCAGGAGATTACCAGGATTTATTCAGCGGACAAGAACCTGCGCAGGCGATGTGGGGCAATGCCAGTTCTGTAGTACCTGCACGTATTGCTTATTTTCTGAACCTGAAAGGACCTGCAGTTTCTGTAGATACGGCTTGTTCCAGTTCGCTGATGTCAATACATCTGGCCTGTCAGGGTTTATGGACAGGGGAAACACAGATGGCGATAGCCGGCGGTATATTCGTACAGAGCACACCTAAGTTTTATGTTTTTGCCAACCGGGCAGAAATGTTATCTCCTAAAGGACATTGTCACACCTTTGATGAAGCGGCAGATGGTTTTGTACCTGGTGAAGGTGCGGGTGTTGTCATACTGAAGCGTTTGAGTGAGGCGCTGGCAGCAGGAGATCATATTTATGGTGTAATAGCCGGATCAGGTATTAACCAGGATGGTACGACCAATGGTATTACTGCGCCGAGTGCAATATCCCAGGAGCGCCTGGTGTCAGATGTTTATGCCTCTTTTGGTATAGACGCTGCTTCCGTGCAGATGATTGAAGCACATGGAACGGGTACCCGTTTAGGTGATCCGATCGAGTTTGAGGCGATAACCAGGGCTTTCAGAAAGCAGACCAGTCTTAACGGATATTGTAGCATAGGGTCTATTAAAACAAATATCGGACATACATCAGCAGCAGCTGGTGTAGCAGGATTGATAAAAGTATTGCTCTCGCTGAAGCATAAAAAGATACCGGCTTCTTTACATTATAAACAGGGTAATCCGCGTATCAATTTTAATGATAGTCCGTTTTATGTGAATACGGTATTGCGCCCATGGGATATAACTGCCGGTAAAAAACGTATGGCGGCTGTAAGCTCCTTTGGCTTTAGTGGTACGAATGCGCATCTGGTAATAGCAGAAGCGCCGGCAGCAGATATAATCAGTGTACAACAACCTGAATACCTGGTCGTATTATCTGCCAGATCTGCGGAGCAACTCCGGCAACAGGCAGATATGCTGGCCGTGGCTATCGGGACACAGCAGCATGATGTAGCAGCGATCAGTTATACGCTGCTGAACGGCAGGAAGCACCTGACACACAGATTAGCTTGTGTGGTAACAGATGCAACTGAGCTGAAGGGTTTACTGGAGTTATGGCTGGAGAAAGGAAAAGTTGCCGGTATATATACAGGTATAGTCGCGGACGGAGAAGAAGGTAGTCAAACTGCGCTGAAGCAATATGGTAATGAATGTATTGCCTTCTGTCGTAGTTCACGCGTGCAGCAGGAATACCGCGAAAAGCTGGTCGTTGTGGCGGAATTATTTACACAGGGATATCAGTTGAAATATGGTAGTCTCTTTGAAAAAGGACGCCGTATATCTTTACCAGCCTATCCATTTGTTAAAGAGCATTACTGGCTACCGGATACAGCGGTACAGCCTGTAACACCCTCATTAAACGGCGTATTACACCCGATGTTGCACCGTAATATTTCCAGTCTGTCATTCACACGTTATGAATCTACCTTTACAGGAAAGGAATTTTTCCTGTCAGATCATGTTGTCAACGGAAAACATATCCTGCCTGGTGTCGCTTACCTCGAAATGGCAAGGGAAGCAGTAGCACAGGCACTTACGGATAATGGAGGTCCGCTGCCGGATCTACGTTTGCAGAATATCACCTGGTTACAACCATTCTCTGTAAACGGTCATCCGGAATCTTTGCAGGTCCGCGTGCAACAACTGCCGGATACACAGGTCTCCTTCGAGATATTCAGTAAGAAAGGGAATACGGAGTTAGTGCATAGTCAGGGGCAGGCAGTTCCTGTGGGTAAAACAGTGTTGCCTGCACAGTCCATAGAAGCGCTGAAGGCTGCCTGTCATCTTTATCAGTTATCAGGCGAGCAGTGTTATAATGCATTCAGCGTGATGGGGCTTGCTTACGGACCTGCGCACAGATGTATTGAAGAAGTATATGTAGGACGCGATAAGGTGCTTGCGAGATTGTTGGTACCGGAAGTTATCGCTGCTACAAGTGAGGCGTATACATTTCATCCGGCTCTGCTGGATGCTGCTTTGCAGGCAGCCATGGCCCTGAATACCGATCTCAGGGAGCCTGCCCGTATTGCGCCGGATAGTCTGGCTTTGCCATTTATATTACAGGAGGCTGAGGTCATAGAAAAAATAAAGGGACCCGTCCTGTGGGTGGTTGCGCGTAATAGTGCAGAGAGCAGACCGGGTGAACAAATTGTGAAACTGGACGTAGACATCTGTGATGCTACCGGACATACATTGGTGAGATTACGCGGCTTTTCGGCCAAAATACCACAACGTGGACAATCAGGGGTAGATGTGAATAGTCCGGCAACAGTCACTAACCCGACATCATATACATCCTTGTTAACGCCGGTATGGAATGAACTGCTGCATTGGACTCCCGTGAATAATCTGCCATCATCGGCAGCTAATGTTGCTGTAATAGGTGGTACAGAGGCGGCCATCTCCCAGGTACGCGCATACCTGCCGCAAAGCAGGATACTGGCCATTAAACCTGAAGAGACGGTAAATACTATTGCAGACAGTCTGAACGGGTTTGGGCCGATTGATCATATTGTATGGCTTGCGCCGTATACGCATTTTGCGACGCTTGCGGACACTGGCATTATCGGGGCACAACAAACTACCGTGCTGGCATTATTCCGGCTTATAAAGGCTTTATTAGCTGTAGGATACGGTATAAGGGAACTGCAATGGACGATTGTCACTGTAAAGGCCCAGGCAATTAATAAACATGATCATATACAGGCGGCTGCCGCAGGTATACATGGTCTAGCCGGATCTATGGCAAAAGAGTATGGCAACTGGTCCGTAAGAATCGTTGATGTGGATGACCAGCATCATTTGCCCGTAGGAGATATATTCTCTTTGCCTGCGGATAAAGCGGGCGATGCCTATGCCTTCCGTCAGGGCGCCTGGTATCAGCAGCGATTACTGTCTATTCCACAAACCAGGAATGACGCACCGGTATATCGTAAGGGTGGTGTATATGTCGTAATCGGAGGGGCGAGTGGTATCGGTAAAGCCTGGAGCGAGCACCTGGTACGTGAATATCAGGGACAGATTGTCTGGATAGGAAGACGTCCGGAAGATGCTGCTATACAGGCAGCCATTTCACTACTGAAAGCTGCAGGTAAAGCACCGGTATATATACAAGCTGATGCAACAAATGAAGTGTCGCTTGCTGCTGCTTGTCGGGAGATAGTGCAGCGTTTCGGACAAATACATGGTATCGTACATTCGGCTATTGTATTGCAGGACAGAGGATTGGCGAGTATGGAGGAAGCGCATTTTATAGCGGGATTATCGCCAAAAGTGGATATCTGCGTAAATATGGCAAAAGTATTTAGACATGTACATCCTGATTTCGTGCTGTTCTTCTCTGGTATTATGTCCTTTATCAAAGCTGCAGGACAAAGTAACTATGCGGCCGGTTGTACATTCAAAGATGCATTTGCTTACCAGCTGGCAACAGAATGGCCGGTAAATGTAAAGGTGATGAACTGGGGCTATTGGGGTACCCTTGGCATTGTTTCCTCCAAAGAGTACCAGGACCGGATGACGGCTGCAGGTATTCTTTCTATTAGTCCGGAAGAAGGCATGCGCGCATTGGATCTATTGATGACGGGATCCTTCGGGCAGATTGCTTTTGCAAAGACAACACATGCCGTACCGCTGACAGCTATGCTGCCTTCGGAGAAAGTAGGTGTTTATAATAATACGATTCCTTCATTAATAAGCACTTTGGGTAACGCTGCACAAGCCGCAGGTGTTGAAAGAGATACATTATATACGACTGTACTCAGCGAATTGTCAGACAGGGCCGCATTACTTTTTGGTACTGTCGCCGCTGGCATAGATCCTGATGCACAATTGACGGAGTATGGTTTTGATGAACTGGCGCTTGCAGGCGTATTGAGTCACCTGAATGAGCGTTATGGTTTGCAGCTGGTGCCTTCCATGTTTGCCGAAAACATCACTTTCAGACAGGCTGCTGCACAGGTAGCCGGTCTTCGTACAAGTACATCTTCCATCGCTGCTGCTTATGAAGAGAAAGCAGACCGTATCCGGAAAACAGTATTGCCGAATATGCAGGAAATGGATGACATGCTGGCGAAGATGCTCTGGAATATACTGGGAGGTATGGGTGTATGGCGTGAACAATTAGTGACAGTCGATAGCTTATTACAAACGACTGCGATACGTCCTGGCTTCCGCAGATGGCTGGAGGAGAGTCTGGAAGCACTGGCAAGAAAAGGATATCTCATTTCCGAAAAAACGGGTTACCGCTTGCAGCAGACATTATCTGCCGCTATCGATGTAATCTGGTCCGAATGGCATCAGCGAAAGATCGCATGGCTCAATAACCCATCCTTACAGGCCCGTGTGAAACTGCTGGAAGAAACGCTGAAAGTATTACCAGAGATACTGACTGGTCAGGTAGCAGCTACAAGTGTTCTTTTCCCTGGATCTTCCATGGAAAGGGTAGAAGGCATCTATAAACACAACCTCGTATCTGAATATTTTAATGAAGTACTGAGTGCTACACTGCTTGAATACCTGCGACTAAGGAAAGAGCAGGACCCTGCTATGAAAGTACGTATACTAGAAGCCGGTGCTGGTACGGGAGGTACCAGCTACACCGTGCTGCATCAGTTAGCTCCTTATCGGGCGCACATTGCCGAGTATTGTTATACGGATGTGTCAAAAGCGTTTTTACAGTTTGCAGAGCAGACCTACGGACCTTCATTCCCTTATCTCACCTATCAGCTTTTTGATGTTGAAAAACCAATTGCGGAACAGGGGATACCTGCAGGTGAATTTGATATCGTTATTTCTGCAAATGCCCTTCATGCTACTCATAATATCCGGCAAACGCTGCGGAATATTAAAGCAAGCATGAAAAAGAACGGCTTGTTATTGCTGAATGAAATGTGTGTGAATCCATTGTTCCCGCACCTGACATTTGGGTTACTGGACGGATGGTGGTTGTATGAAGATCCTGCATTACGTATGCCGGGCTGTCCCGGACTATCGCCTGCCTCCTGGAAACGTGTGATGGAAGAGACAGGACTGGATCCGGTAGTATTTCCTGTAGCAACATCTGCAGACCTTGATTTTCAGATTATCGTGGCAGAAAGTGATGGTATTGTAAGGCAACCGGAACACGATCGCCCTGCTGTAGCTGTTACTCCGGTATCAGCTGCACCTGTTGCGATGCGAAATGAATTGCCGCAGCCGGCACCTAAACCTGTACAGCAGGTAACAGCGATAGCTGCAGGTGTTACAGACCAGATGATAGAAGAGCATGTGCGTATGAGTCTACACGAGAGTATCGCCGATGTGCTGATGATCAAAGAAGGTAGGATACTGGATGAAAGAAGTTTCTCTGAATATGGTATTGATTCAATCATCGCTGTAAAACTTATTAACCTGATCAATAAAGAATGTGGTGTGACCCTGCAAACGACGGCATTGTTTGACTATAACAATGTCAATCAGCTGTTACGCCACATTATTGACAAGTTCAAACCAGTACTGGTCCGGGAATTGTCTACAGATATAATAGCTGATGCACCCCCTGTTGCAGTACCCGTTACTGCATCGGAGCAGCCGGTTATTGCTCAGCCCATACATGACAGTATGCCAGAAGTTCAGGTAGCCTTCACACCATTAACTGTAATACCAGTAGCGTCTATGGGTACCTATCATCGGGTATTATTAGAGCGACCAGGAGGAATAGAAGAATTACGGATTGTAGCGGCAGACGTAGCTGCGCCGGGGCCAGATGAGGTGCAGATCAGCGTACGCAGTTTCTCATTGAATTTTGCGGATCTCCTGTGTCTGCGTGGACTATATCCTGGTATGCCGCCATATCCTTTTACGCCTGGTGTAGAAGCCAGTGGAGTGGTCGTTCATGTAGGCAGTAACGTAAAAGCATTCAGAAAAGGAGATGAGGTGATTGCTACGATAGCCGAGACAATGGGCGGACAGGCAACGCTGGTCACCTGTAAACAGAAAGATGTATTCCTGAAGCCTGCTTCTCTCTCTTTTGAGGAGGCCGCCGCGTTGCCGGCAGTAGCCATGACGGCGATTGATACGCTGCATAAGGCGGGCTTAAAGAAAGGAGAACGCATCCTCATACAGACAGCTACCGGCGGTACCGGATTGATGCTGGTACAGCTGGCCTTGCATTATGGTGCGGAGATTTATGCAACAGCAGGCTCACAACATAAGCTGGACTATCTGCGTCAGCTCGGGGTGCAACATGTTATCAATTACAGGGAAAATGATTTTCAACAGGAACTCATGCGTATGACCGGTGGTCAGGGCGTGCATGTTGTTGTGAATACATTGAGTGGAGACGCTATGCAGAAAGGGCTGCAATGCCTGTCGCCGGGTGGAAGATATGTGGAACTGGCGATGATGGCCCTGAAGTCGGCCAGAAATGTAGATCTTTCCGTATTCAGTAATAACCAGGCATTCTACAGCGTCGATGTCAGAAAGCTGGGTATGCTGGATCATGAGCTGATTACATCTTACCGGAAAGAGATGTTGGCGTTGGTAGAGAAAGGCGTATTACGGCCGACGATCTGTAAGCAGTTTTCACTGGAGTCATTGTCTGCCGCCTATGCATTTCTTGATCAACGCGAAAACATCGGTAAGGTGGTAGTAGGTATTCCACTTGCTTACCAATATCAGGCAAACCCGCATATGCAGGGAGTATCTGGTAAGCAGGCTACAGTATCTATGCAGGGTGGATTTGCAAAAGAAGATATCGCCGTGATTGGTGTGAGTGGAAGATTCCCGCAATCAGACAATATACATGAGTTATGGGAGCACCTCAAAGAGGGGCACGATCTTACAGAAGAAGTGAGTCGCTGGGACCTGGAAACCTATTATGCTGACGATCCTGGAAAGGCTTATTGTAAGCGCGGTGGTTTTCTGAAAGATATTGCTTCGTTTGATCCGCTCTTTTTCAATATATCGGGCGCTGAAGCTACATATATGGATCCTCAGCAGCGTATTTTCCTGGAAGAAGCCTGGAGAGCACTGGAGGATGCCGGATATGCCGGTAAGAGCGTGGATGGAGCTGCCTGTGGCGTATACGTAGGTTGCCATGTAGGCGACTATCATCACCTTTTTGATGAGAAAGAACAACCAGCACAGGCCATGTGGGGGAATGCAGGTTCGGTTATCCCTGCACGTATTGCTTACTATCTGAATCTGAAAGGGCCTGCTATTGCGGTAGATACTGCTTGCTCAAGTTCACTGGTGTCCATACATCTTGCCTGTCAGGGTTTGTGGAGCAATGAAACCGACATGGCGCTTGCAGGTGGTGTTTTTATACAATCGACACCATGGTTTTATCTTTCTGCGAATAAAGCAGAAATGCTATCTCCTTCAGGATATTGTCACACATTCGATCAGCAGGCTGACGGTTTTGTACCAGGAGAGGGCGCAGGTGTAGTTGTACTGAAAAGACTGTCAGATGCATTGGCCGCGGGTGATCATATTTACGGTGTGATCAAGGGCTCTGCGATTAACCAGGATGGTACGACTAACGGATTAACAGCGCCAAGCGCCTTGTCACAGGAGCAGCTGGAAGCAAAAGTTTACAGTAGTTTTGATATCAATCCTGCAGATATACAACTTGTAGAAGCGCATGGAACAGGTACTCGCCTGGGAGATCCGATAGAATATGATGCACTGACAAGGGCATTTGCGCGTTTTACGGATGAAAAACAGTTCTGCGCAATAGGCTCTATCAAATCCAACATGGGCCATGCAGCTGCGGCTGCAGGCGTAAGCGGACTTGTCAAATTATTACTTTCTCTTCGCTATAAACAGATCCCGCCATCATTACATTTCCATGATGGTAATACGAATATTTCATTTGCAGATAGTCCGTTTTATGTAAATACGACTCTTCGTGATTGGCCGCAACCAGCTAATCATGCAAGGATGGCTGCCATCAGTTCCTTTGGCTTTAGTGGTACCAATGCGCATCTCATATTAGAAGAAGCGCCGGTCGTAGCCAGGACACATGCCACATTACCGGGCTATCTCTTTGTATTATCTGCCAGAACGGATAAACAACTGAAGGCGCAGGTAAGTCAATTGTTAGAACACCTGAGCCACGATCCGGAGGCAGATGCCGGTAATATCAGCTATACTTTATTGCTTGGCAGAAAGCATTTATTACATCGTATTGCCTGCGTAGCGCGTAATACGCGTGAATTGATGAATATGCTGAAAAAGTACCTGGAAAAGGGTAAGGCGCCACAATTATATACGGCTGTGCTGACGGAAGGTGAATTCAGGGAACAGGCCGCGCTTAGAAAATATGGGAATGAATGTTTACGACAGCTTAGTCATACAGATAACCCTGCTGATTATTTAGAAAGATTGTTTTCTGTCGGAGAGTTATTTATACAAGGGTATAACCTGGAGTATGAGGCTTTATTTACAGCGGGAGAGTATGGGAGGATTCCATTGCCGGTATATCCTTTTGAAAAGGAAATCTACTGGGCGGAAGAATCCGTGCGTCCTCGTGCTATAGAGACACAACTGCACCCGTTATTACATCGTTATACGCCGGTAACAGGTTTACAACAATTCACTTCAGTTTTCCGTGGCAGTGAATATTTCTTTACCGGTCATGTTATACAACAGAAAAAGATACTGCCTGGTGTAGCTTATCTTGAAATGGCCAGGGCTGCGGTAATGCATGTATTGCCACCATTGCCGGCGGGCAGTGCACTTCAGCTCAAAGATGTGATGTTGTCACAGGCGCTTGTAGCAGAGGATCGTACACTGACCGTACATACACGTCTGGTGGAAGATGGTGCAGGAGATAGCTCCTTTGAGATCAGCAGCATAGGGGCTGATGGGCAACCTATATTACATTGTAGCGGACGCTTATCCTTACAAACAAATGTGCAGATCGCTTCCCGTAATCTTGCTGCCGTGGCCGCAGCATGTAATGTGGGTGTGGTGACCGGCGAACAACTATATGCGCTTTTCACAGAGAAAGATAGTGTATACGGACCTTTATTCCGCGCAGTAAAACAGGTGTTGACGGGTAGAGGTGTTTCACTGGCAACGATACAATTACCTGCTTCACTGCATTACACACCCGGAGAATATCAGTTGCATCCGATCGTGATGGATGCCGCTTTACAAAGTACGCTGGCATTATCTCCTGGTGATGATCAGTATGCCGCATTACCATTCCTGTTTGAGGAAGTTACTGTGTTACAAAGTTGTGAGCCTAAGATGAAAGTCGTTGTGACAGAGACATCAGGCACAGGGAATGCAAAGGTGCGTAGTTTCTCGTTTGAACTATATAATGAGCAGGACCAGCTTTGTGTACTGGTGCGCAATCTGCATATACGTATGCTGGCACTAACGCCTGCTGTGGTGAATGAAACCGTTTACTTTCAGCCACAATGGCGTCAGGCAGAGATAGCTGGCAGAGGAGTTGTTGTTGCAGATCGTCAGGTGGTAGTATATGGCCATCATCTGGCAAAAAGCTGGTCTGATATAGCGAATGTAGTATTGATTGAAGATGCGCCTGCAACGCCGGAAACTCGTTTTACAGCCGCAAATCTCGCCCTGTTGCATATTGTCCGCGATATACTGAACAGGAAAAGCCATCAGCAGCAATTGCTGCAGGTGATCATTTCTCCGGAGGATGCCGCCTTACTGATGACGGGTTTTTCTGCCATCTTAAAAACAGCACATCAGGAAAAACCGGCATTGCTTTGCCAGTTGATTGTGGCCGGGGATGGAGCGGAACAGCTAACTGTACTGAATGGCACAGATCCGGAAGAACAATTGATAAAGTATGAGAACGGACAACGTTATGTATCCGGCTTTACCCGGGTTGATAATAACTCCTTAGATGATCGTATGCCGTGGCGCCAAAATGGTACGTATCTGATTACCGGTGGAACCGGTGGACTGGGCCGCATCTTTGCAAACGAGATCGCAAGGGAGGTTGCTGGTACACGTATCATTCTGACTGGTAGAAGCCCGGAAGATGTTAATAAGAGAGAATTGCTGGACACACTGGAGCTGTTGGGTGCAAAGGCCGTTTATTACCAGATGGACGTTAGCAGCGAAGTGGCCGTGCAGCAAGTGATAGCTGATGTACTGCGTGCGCATGGGACAATACATGGTATCATTCATTGTGCCGGCATTACAGAAGATGACTTTATCATCCGTAAAGAAGATGCTTCATTTAAGCGTGTATTGGCGCCAAAAGTAAATGGTATGGTGTGGTTGGATAAAGCCACAAAAGATATTGCGCTTGATTTCTTTGTAGTGAGTTCTTCCATGGCGGGCGTACTAGGCAACATCGGGCAGGCGGATTATGCGGCTGCAAATGCCTTTATGGACGCATATGCAGTGAGCCGTCAACAGCTGGTAGCCTCCGGTCAGCGACATGGACGAAGCCTCGCTATTAACTGGTCACTGTGGGAAGAAGGAGGTATGCGTCCTGACAGTACATCAGAAAAAATTATTAAAGAAAAGACGGGTATGCTGGCACTTGATCGTCAGCAGGGTATCCGCGCATTCTATAAAGCATTGAACAGCGGTTTGTCACAGGTGATGGTAGTAGCCGGTAATGGAGAGCGCCTTGTTGAAGCGATTAGTCATACAGTGAAACCAGCGGTAAACACTGAAAAGAAAAATGCGGTTGCCGGAACAACGCATGAAAAGGCAGTTCTTTTACTGAAACAGCAATTAGCTACTGTACTGAAGATACCGGCGGCACAGATAGAGACCAATGCACAACTAGAGAAATACGGCATTGACTCTGTAATGGTAGTTACATTGACGAATGCCCTGGAACAAACGTTTGGGCCGCTTCCTAAGACTCTTTTCTTTGAATACCAGACCATCGCGCAACTGGCAGGATATTTCCTCGAAGCTTTCCCCGAAAAGATCAACGCATTGACCGGTGAAACTGCTGTGCGTAATGAGCGTAAGCAACCTGTTTTTTCTGCACCTACACAAACTAAGACCCCGGTTATACAACAGCAACCAGTAAAAGCATTGCCGCAACAACAGTTGGAGGATGTAGCTATTATCGGTCTTGCTGGCCGTTATCCTGGTGCTACCGATATCAACGCATTCTGGGAAAATCTCCGCACGGGTAAAGACACAGTTACAGAGGTACCATCAGAAAGATGGGCGCATCAGTTGTTCTTTGATCCGGCAAAAGGGAAAGCCGGCAAAACTTATACGAAATGGGGTGGATTTATTGATGGTGTGGATGAATTTGACCCGCGTTTCTTTAATATCTCACCACGTGAAGCTGTGATGATAGATCCACAGGAACGCTTGTTCCTGCAATGTGTATATAATACGATGGAGGATGCTGGATATACCAGACAATCATTAGCTGCCGCCGGAGATGTGGGTGTATTTGCCGGTGTAATGTACCTGGAATATCAATTATACGGACTACAGGAAACCATCGCAGGACGTCCTATTGCGATGTCAGGCAGTGCTTCTTCTATAGCAAACAGGGTATCATACTTCTGTAATTTCCATGGACCTAGTCTGGCTGTTGATACCATGTGTTCGTCTTCATTAACGGCACTTCACCTGGCTTGTCAGAGTTTACAGCGTGGAGAATGTGTAGTGGCTATTGCTGGTGGTGTGAATGTCTCTATTCACCCGAATAAATACCTGATGTTGGGACAGGGTGGTTTTGCTTCGAGCAAAGGGCATTGTGAAAGCTTTGGGGAAGGTGGTGACGGCTACGTACCAGGCGAAGGTGTAGGTGCTGTATTACTGAAGCCATTGTCCAAAGCAATAGCAGACGGTGATCATATTTACGGTGTTATCCGCGGTAGCGCCATCAATCATGGTGGTAAGACGAATGGTTACACGGTGCCTAATCCACAGGCACAATCATCTGTGATCAGTACTGCATTGCGTAATGCGGGTATTGATGCACGGACGATCAGTTATATAGAGGCGCATGGTACAGGTACTTCCTTAGGAGATCCTATCGAAATAGCAGGATTAACGAAGAGCTTCCGTGAGTATAGTAAAGATTTACAGTACTGTGCCATCGGATCTGCAAAATCGAATATCGGGCATTGTGAGAGCGCTGCGGGTATCGCGGGTATCAGTAAAATATTATTACAGCTGAAGTACCGTGAACTGGCGCCTTCTTTACATGCAGAACAATTAAATCCCAATATAGATTTTACGGGAAGTCCGTTTCAGGTGCAGGTCAAATCCGGTAAATGGGAACGGCCAGTAGTGACAATAGATGGCGCTACGCAGCAATATCCTTTACGTGCAGGTATATCGGCTTTTGGCGCCGGTGGTTCGAACGCACATGTACTGATAGAGGAATATGTGGCTGTACATGAAGCTCCATCTTTCGTTGATGCTCCGTTTGTGATCGTATTATCAACGAAGGATGAGACCCGCCTGAAAGAGTTAGTGTCCCGATTATTGGATAGCATACGTAGGGGTGTCTATACTGACGCTGACCTGCCATCTATCGCTTATACATTGCAAGTCGGCAGAGAGCCTATGGAAGAGCGTCTGGGCATGATTGTAAGCAATCTCACTGAGCTGGAATCGCTGTTGTCCGCAGGAATTACCGGAGCGAATATTTATCGCAGTGAAGGCAGGGGACAGGCAGCGGTATTGTCTGGGTTATTGGGAGATGAAGAAGTGAATGCTTTAACAGACAAGTGGTTACGTGATAGAAATTATGATAAACTGGTTCGCTATTGGGTGAAAGGTGGAACGGTGAACTGGGAGTGGTTATACACGGGCGTACATCCGCAGCGTATCAGTTTACCGGTATATCCATTTGCAAAAGAAAAATACTGGATCGTAAAACAGGAAAATGCAGCTCAGTTGACATTGTCACTTACACAGCAGGAAAATAAGCCTGTTTTACCGCAGGAAAAGCCGGCAATAGTGACACCTTCTCCCGTAGTCAACGAAGCACAGGATCACCGGATTGAGCTGACTCCTTTGTCTGATTTTGAGGAAATAGTGCCGGCTGTGCCTATGTCAGTGACACAGTTCATTGAATTGACGACTGAGGCGGTTCCTTTACCAGCGGAGCCCACACCGGTACCACAGGTGGTAGCAGAAAACGGATTAGCTGCTATAGAAGCAATACTTAGAAAATCATTGGCCGTGGCATTAGGTCTTGAAGAAAGCGAGATCCATGCAGATAAGAATTTTATTGACCTGGGACTGGACTCAATTATGGGGGTAGAGTGGATAAAGTCAATTAATACGGCTTTTGATATCGAACTGGGAGCAGCAAGACTGTATGACTATCCCGAGTTAAGAAAACTGGCGGCATTTATTAAGACAGAACAGCAAAAGCCACGCAATACAACGAACAGACAGCAGGAAATATCGGTAACAGCTAACGCAGTAGTAAAACCTGTTACACCCACACAAGCCCCTGCACAGCCGTCCTCCGGATCTGCGATCATTACGGCGCCTTCTGTGAATATACTCAAGGAGGAGCTGACCAGGAGTCTGGCAGGCGCATTGAGTTTGTTACCCGGAGAGATCAGTCCGGATAGGAATTTTGTAGATATGGGACTGGATTCCATCATTGGCGTGGAATGGATACATCAGATCAATGCCCGTTATGGTACGGAGATCATTGTAACTAAGATATATGACCACGCCACTATTAATGAATTCGCGAAGTTCCTGTCAGCAGAAATGACGAAGGTCAACACCTATGAACCCGTACAGTCATTGCAGCAGGAATTTTCACTGGATGAAGTGGTGCGTCAGGTAGAAAAAGGAGAGATGGATGCTGAAGCTGCTAATCTTCTGCTGGCCGTACTGTCGAAACAATAATATTTAAACATATCACCCAATAATCCCCCGAAGAATGAAGCAAGTCGGAATTGAAGCAATGAATGCTTTTGGTGGCACCTCATGCCTGGATATAGCCCAGTTATCAAATTACAGAGGACTTGACAACAAGCGTTTTGAAAATCTGCTGATGAAAGAAAAGGCAGTGGCGCTGCCTTATGAAGATCCTGTCACTTTTGGGGTCAACGCAGCGAAACCATTGGTGGATAAACTTTCACAGGCAGAGAAGGATCGTATAGAACTGCTGATCACTTGTACCGAATCAGGTATTGATTTCGGGAAATCGATCAGCACATACATCCACCATTATCTCGGACTTAGCAGGAATTGCCGTATGCTGGAAATTAAGCAGGCTTGTTATGCCGGTACTTCCGGTTTACAGATGGCGATCAATTTCATTCTCTCACATACTTCACCAGGTGCCAAAGCACTCGTGATTGCTACGGATATATCCAGGTTTATCGTTACGGATGGCGGCAACGCACATGATCAGGACTGGTCTTTTGCAGAGCCGAGTGCGGGTGCAGGCGCTGTCGCGATGCTGATCAGTGATACGCCTTATACTTTCAGATTGGATCAGGGCGCCAGTGGATACTACGGCTATGAAGTAATGGATACTTGTCGTCCGCTGCCGGATAGTGAAGCCGGCGATGCGGACCTGTCATTGATGTCTTACCTGGATTGCTGTGAGCAGTCATTCAGAGAGTATACGAAGCGGGTGAAGAATGTTTCTTATGATCACTCATTTCAATACCTGGCTTTTCATACGCCTTTTGGTGGGATGGTGAAGGGCGCCCATCGTACGATGATGCGGAAGATGGTAAAGGCAAAACCAGACGTGATTGAAAGTGATTTTCAACAGCGGGTATCGCCCGGATTACAGTATTGTCAGCGCGTAGGGAATATCATGGGCGCTACTGTATTCCTTTCACTGGCGGGTATTATTGATAGCGGGGATTTTAAATCACCCAGAAGAATCGGCTGTTTTTCCTATGGTTCCGGATGTTGCTCAGAGTTCTTTAGTGGTGTAGTGACAGCAGAAGGACAACAATACCTGCGGAATCAACAGATAGGCAATCAGCTGGATAACAGGTATCGTTTGTCAATGGAGGAATATGAGATGCTTATTGCCGGCGGACAGGCACTGAAGTTCGGTACGCGTAATGTAAAACCGGACCGTTCGTTGCAACCACCCGTGCAGGAAGGATTTGGAAGATTACAGTTAAACGAGATAAAAGAGTTTCACAGACGTTATGAATGGGTATCATGAGTTATCAAACGATCTTATTCAAACAGGAAGGGAATGTAGCATTCATACAGTTTTATCGTCCGGAGGCAGGTAACAGTATCAATGACCAGCTGATAGCCGAATTAAACGAGGCGCTGCAACGCTGTTATACGGCTGCTACAGTAGTGGTGCTACAGGGCGATGCGGCAAACTTTTGTACAGGTGCAGATTTCCAGGGCATCAACTCATTATTGAAAGAGGGACAGGCCGTGAATGGTCATGCTGCTTTGTTGTATGATATATGGCGAACAATTGCAGAAGGTCCTTTTGTAGTTGTGGCTCATGTAAAGGGAAAAGCAAACGCCGGTGGCGTTGGTTTTGTTGCGGCAGCGGATATCGTGATTGCGGATACGACGGCCCGTTTTAGTTTGTCGGAATTGCTATTCGGTCTGTTCCCCGCTTGTGTGTTACCCTTCCTGGTAAGGAAGATTGGATTTCAGAAGGCACACTATCTGACACTGATGACAAAACCCATTACAGCGGTTGAAGCATCTGACGCCGGACTGGCAGATGTCAGCGGCGATAATAGTGATTTGTTATTACAGCAGCATCTTGGGCGTTTACGTCTTCTCAATAAAGCAGCTGTAATGAAGTATAAACAATACATGAATGATTTCCTGAAGATAAACAGGGAGTGGCAACCTTCGGCTATCAAGGCAAACACGGATATGTTTGCAGATGCCGCTAATCTGGGACGGATATCCCGGTTTGTTGAAACAGGTTTGCTGCCCTGGCAGGAAAGTAACCCAATACATAAATAACAGGATATGGAACAAGCTATCGTTGATCTGACAGAAATCGCGCCTGGTATTGTTGAGCTGACAATGCAGGACAGGGTTAATAAGAATACGTTCACGATTGGCCTGACTAATGAGCTGACAGCCGCTTTTCGAGTAATTAATGAAAATACCTCCTACAAGGTGGTCATCCTGAAAGGATATGATAACTACTTCGCATCAGGAGGTTCGCAGGAGGCTTTGCTCAGCATATTTGAAGGAAAGATGCAGTTCACGGACTCTGATCTTTACAGCCTTGCCTTAAACTGCCGTATACCTGTTATTGCTGCCATGCATGGCCATGCTATCGGCGGTGGTTTTGTGTTTGGTCTTTTCTGTGATATCGTAGTGCTCAGCAGAGAGTGTATTTATACGACCAATTTTATGAAATATGGCTTCACACCAGGAATGGGGGCCACTTATATATTACCCCGGAAACTGGGATTGGCTTTATCAGAAGAAATGTTATTGGGCGCCTGGAATTACAAAGGCGCTGACCTGGAAAAAAGAGGCATACCTTTTTCCGTATTATCCAAGAATGATGTATTAACCCATGCCCGGCATATGGCTGCTCAATTGGCGGAAAAGCCACGGCATTCATTGATAACCCTTAAAGACCATCTTGTGAAGGATATCCGCAGAGATTTACCCGAAGTGATCCGGGAAGAAGTACGGATGCATGAAACGACTTTTCATCAGCCTGAAGTAAAAGACAGGATACTCCATTTGTTTGGCAAGTAAAAAATTCCGCCATGGATTCTTTAGCAATATTAAAGGCCCTCAGTACCGGCGCTATCAGTGCCGGTGCGGCGAGGGAAGCCCTGAAACAACTAGCAGCGGCGCCAGTTTCTGTAACACCGGAAATTGACCGGCGTCCGACGCCTGAACCAATAGCTATTATCGGTATGTCAGGAAGGTATCCTGATGCACCGGATGTGAAGACATACTGGAATAACCTGGTTGCCGGTAAAAATGCGGTACGGGAGATTCCTTTATCCCGTTGGGATGTACCCTCCTTTTATGACCCAAGACCTTTACAGAAAGGAAAAGTGTACTGTAAGTGGTTAGGAATGCTGGATGATATCGCCGAGTTTGATCCTTTATTCTTTTCCCTTTCTCCCGGAGAGGCGGAATGGATGGATCCTCAGCATCGTATTTTCCTGCAGGAAGCTTATAAGGCATTTGAGGATGCGGGTTATGCTGGGGAAGTGCTGAATGAGCAAAAATGTGGGGTTTATCTGGGGATTATGAGCAATGAATATGCCTTTTTACAGCATCAGCTGCAACCCGGTATTGCAGGTGCAACGGGCAATAGTTATTCTATTGCTGCGGCCCGCATCGCTTATTTTCTGAATCTGAAAGGCCCTGCGATAGCTGTTGATACGGCCTGTTCTTCATCATTGGTGGCGATTCATCTGGCCTGTCAGGCGTTGAGAAACCGGGAAACAGACATGGCGCTGGCCGGTGGTGTTAGCCTTTACCTGACACCAGAGTCTTACATCAGTATGTGTTCGGCCGGTATGTTGTCTAAAGATGGTCAGTGTAAGGCCATGGATAACAGTGCGAATGGTTTTGTACCAGGAGAAGGCGCTGGAGCTGTTATCCTGAAACGTTTAAAAGACGCAGAGGCAGACAATGACAATATTCTCGGCGTGATCATTGGCTCGGGTATTAACCAGGATGGTCGTACAAACGGGATCACTGCCCCCAGTATGAACAGTCAGGCAGCATTGTTACGTGACATTTATGCGGGATATAAGATACATCCGGAAACGATCAGCTATGTAGAATTACATGGCACGGGAACAAAGCTGGGAGATCCTATAGAGCTGGAAGCGCTGTCTACAGTATTCAGAGAACATACCTCCCGGCCGCATTTCTGTGGATTGGGGTCCGTTAAAAGTAATATCGGCCATACTTCTGCGGCAGCGGGCGTAGCCAGTGTACAGAAGGTACTGTTGTCAATGCATTCACAAGCGCTGCCGCCGACATTGCATGTGACAAGGCCCAATGAGCATTTTAAATTTGAACAATCACCATTTTATATATGCGATACACTACGACCATGGGATAGTAGAGGAGAACGGCGCAGAGCAGGGATCAGTTCCTTTGGTTTCAGCGGTACTAATGCCCACCTTGTTGTAGAAGAATATCAGCCGGTTCCGAAGATACGCCCGACAGAAAGTATATCTGTGCTGGCAAGTGTTTTTGTACTATCTGCAAAGACAGAAGAGCAACTGAAAGTATATGCGGGTATTATGCGACAGTTCCTGGAGGCACATACAACGCTCAACTTCACAGACCTGCTGTATACGCTGCAGATAGGTAGAGACGCTATGGACTATAGATTAGCATTCGCAGCTGCGGGTATCGCTGATGCGATTGGTAAACTCAGTGCGTTTTTGAATGGCCATAACAATGGTAGCTTTTTTACAGGACAGTTGAGCGGAAAAGCCGCTCCTGCCAATGGAAACGGCGCTACGTTATCCCGCTTATGGGCGAATGGTGCGAGTGTGGACTGGCAAGTGTTTTATGAGAAAGTGAAACCTCGCCGGATTAGTCTGCCTACCTATCCATTTGCGAAAGAGGTCTACTGGATAGCCGCATCGGAACAAAAACAACCCGTGCAGGAGCGTCCGTATCGTATTATTCATAAGACCTGGGAAGAACAGGTGATAAATACATCCAATGCTTTTCATGGTAAGCTGCTGGTATTAGCAACAACACCGATGCTTTCTCTGGCAAATGAAATCAAACGTCAATACAATGATATAGACATTATCGACCCTGTAAGCAGCGCGTTGCCGGAAGGTGGAATGCCTGCCGCATATACAGGGCTGATAGACCTGACAGGTTGTGATGAAGCGGCGGAACAGGCATTGACAGGTCTTGCATTGCTACAACAGCTAATCAGTGCAGGCAACCGCCCATTGACGATGATCGGTGTTACACAAGGATTGGAGACAATAGGAGGAAAGTCTTCCGGACAAACAGGTGCGCTCCGTGCGGGACTTTTCAGAATGTTGCAGGCTGAATATCGTTATCTGAATGCGATACATCTTGATATTGAGAAAGAGGGCAGTACAGCATTGCAGGCCGCTCATATATTGTCGGAACTGCGTGTTGCGGGAATCCACCCTGAAATTTGTATCCGGGAGGGAAAGCGTTACCGCGCAGTACTTACAGCTAAGAAGATAGAGAAGGATATTAATATACCAGCTTTTCCTGCCGGAGGCGTATTGCTGGTAACGGGTGGTACCCGTGGGATCGGATTGGAATGTGCACGGCATTTTGTGAAAAAGTATGGTGCCAGGAAAGTGGTGCTTACGGGTAGAGAAGCCCTGCCACCTGAAGAACAGTGGAGTGTGCTCTTACAATCGGATTCTGTATTGTCCCGTAAGCTGAAAGCGATACAGGCTTTACGTGCGGAAGGTGTGACCGTGTGGGTAAGAGCAGTGGCGCTGGATGATGCAACCGCAGTAAATACATTGATGGCTGAAATCAGGACGTCGCTGGGTAATATTGGCGGCGTATTGCATTGTGCGGGTATGGTAGACCTGGAGAACCCGGCTTTTATCCGGAAGTCAGTGCATGCTATCAGAGAAGTACTTGTACCGAAAGTAGCAGGTTTACGGTCCTTATTTCAAAGCGTCAGTAAAGACCCTTTACAGTTCTTTGTGTTGTTTTCATCTGTGGCGGGCATCATCCCCACCTTAGGTGCAGGACAGTCTGATTATGCGATGGCAAATGCTTATATGGACTATTTCGCGGCGGCTGCCCAGGCATCATTCCCCGTTGTCAGTATACAATGGCCCAGCTGGAAAGAAACCGGCTTCGGGGAAGTAAAAAGTCCTGCATATCAACAAACAGGATTGATCAGCCATAGTAATGCAGAAGGTCTGTTATTGCTGGAGCAGGTGATCAGTGGCGCTTATGGTCCGGTGATATTACCTGCTATAGTAGATACGAGTCGCTTTAAGCCGGAAACATGGCTTGAATATCCAAAGAGAGTAATGGCAGTTAGCCAATCACAGCATACCGAATATGTAGCTGTGTCGCCAATTAATGAAGGCGATCTTACTACGGTTGTGGAAGGGTGGCTGATGAATTTGCTGGCAGCAGAATTAAGAATGGATGTTTCCAGGTTGCGCAGAGACAAAGAGTTTCAGATATACGGGGTTGATTCGATCATTCTCGCGCAACTGGTTAGCAAGATAGACCATCAGTTTGAAACGATTCACCTGGATCCTTCGGTCTTCCTGGAGTATCCGACAATAGCCGGCATGAGCGCTTATCTGTTGGATAACTATCCGAAGGAAATGGCATCCTTACAGATTGTAAATACGGCTACGCCGGTGGTGGAGAATTTGCCAACAACGCATATAAAGAAACGTATAGCAATAGTGGGGATGGCCTGTCATTTCCCGGATGCAAATGATATAACTGCTTACTGGGAGAATCTTCGCCAGGGAAAAGATAGTATCCGGGAGGTGCCTGTATCACGATGGGACTGGCGACAGCATTATGATCCGCTTGGTCAGCAGCAGGGGAAGAGTCGTAGTAAATGGGGCGCTTTTTTACCAGAGATTGAAGCATTTGATCCTGCGGCGTTCAATATCGCTCCGGCGCTTGCTCCTTATATTGATCCCATTCAGAGACAATGGCTGGAAGTCAGCACTACGGCTATAGCAGATGCCGGATATGAGAAGGAGGCATTGTGGGGAAAACAGATCGGTGTATTTGCAGGAGCAAGGGCAGGCAATTTCGCCTACAAGTATAATAGTCCGGTGAAGGATCGTATTGTAGGAACAGGACAGAATTTTATTACCGCACATTTGGCACATATCTACAATTTTAAAGGCCCCAACATTGTAGTCGACACCGCTTGTTCAAGTACTCTGACTGCTGTTCATCTGGCTGTGAAAAGTATTCTTTCCGGAGAGAGTGAAATGGCACTTGCCGGTGGTGTAGATATTCTGCTGGATGAAGGTGTTTTCATCGGTTTAAGTGATGCCGGCGTACTGTCAAAAGACGGTCGTTGCCGCACTTTTGATGCGGGGGCTGATGGTATCGGATTAGGAGAGGGATGTGGTGTACTGGTGCTGAAACCACTGGATGCGGCTATCCGGGATAATAACAAGATATACGGTGTGATTGATGGTTCAGCCATTAACAATGATGGCAATACCATGGGTGTTACAACGCCTAATCCTGAAGCACAGCGTAGTCTGATTGCTGCTGCCATACAAGATGCGGGAGTGCTACCCTCCACTGTTTCCTATGTTGAAACACATGGAACAGGTACACTGATTGGTGACCCGATCGAACTGAAAGCATTGACACAATTGTTTTCCCAATACACGGATCGTAAACAATATTGCGGTGTAGGTAGTGTGAAAAGCAATATAGGACATCTTTTAAGTGCCGCCGGCGCCGCCAGTATTGTGAAGGTGTTATTGTCTATTGTACATACACAAATTCCTCCCACATTACATTGTGATCATCCTAACCCCCGTTTTAGTTTTGACGCTTCTCCATTTTATCCTGTGCGGGCATTGCAACCCTGGAACGGGCCTGATGGGATATGCAGGGCAGGTATCAGTTCATTCGGATTGGGAGGTAATAACGCCCATCTTATCATCAGCAATGAAGGTGTGCCTGCCAGTCATATCGCTACTTTACAACCACGGTTAAAACCAGTCCGATTCAACAGGAAACGCTATTGGCCGGAAGATGTTGTTAATAATTCCCAACAGCAGATGCCCGCTCCGGTATCGGTAACTACAGCAACAGAAGCTGTAGTAAATGATTTTATGAAACTATTTGAAGTAAAGGAGGTGTAAAATGAGCACTGACATGAACAAAACCAGGACCTTTCTACAGGAGATAACCCATTCTAACTATATAGTCCGCGACCATACCGTGCATGATGTAAGAACATTGCCCGGTGTTGTCTTGCTGGACATGATTTATCGTTTATCAGAATTGGCGATTGGCACACGGTCAATTGTCTTGCAGCACGTATTGTTTAAGCAGCCGGTTGTTACAGATGCCTCATTTGACAAACAACTGCAGATCTCATTTACACCCTCAGGCGATCATTGGAACGTCAACGTTAAGAGTAGAAGAATAAAGAACAATGTGTTATTGGGCGAAGACGCAGATGATAATATGGAATGTCTGCTTTTTAAAGCAACAGCGTCAGCCAGTAATACCCCTTTTGATGTAACAGGGTTTATGCAGTCAGCCACGCATCGCTGGGACATGGATGATGTGTATGCGCTTGTGAGAAGAGCCGATATCCGTCACAGAGCATTCATGAAAACCCTGGGTACCGTTTATCAGACGGGCAATAAGGAATTGATGGCATTGCACCTGGGAGAGGAAGCAGAGCAATTCAGGACTAATTTCTATGCACATCCGGCTTTCCTGGATGGATCAACATTAGCCGGCCTTTCAGCGCAGCTGACCGGAAATGGGATTATCATGGATAATACGCCCTATATCCCGTTTATGATAGCGCGTTTCTGCATCCACCAGCCATTGCCCGCAAAAGTCTATACTTATTCTGAATTAAAGTCTCTGCCGCTTCCTGGTAGTGAACCGGCAGATATTCTCCATGCAGATATCACACTTTATGATGAAGCCGGAGCCGTTTTGGTAGAATTTACTGATTTATCTGCCAAAAGAATACGAGATCCCAAACTGATAAAGAAACTGGTCACAACACAGATTGCCGGGCAACAACAGGAGAAAGTGCTTGTCACGGCTGAAGTGCCTGTAGCGAATGACAGCATGGGCATTATTATTCAGCAGTTGCGTACACAGATCGGCAGACTGTTAAGTACAACACCGGCTACACTTGATATTCATACCGGGTTTTATGACCTGGGACTGGATTCCGCGCATCTTTTACAGGTGGTACGTGAGTTGGAAAAAACAGTACAGACGCAGTTGTATCCTACCTTGCTTTTTGAATATGCGACTATTCAACGACTGGCAGAATATCTGCAGGAGCACCATGGTGCGGCTTTTATGGCCGGCGTTACAAAACAGGTAGTGGCTGAGGTACAGGATGATGCAGCGAAGGCAGCAGCCGAACTTTTGCAGTTTACACCTGTTTGGCATACAGCACCAGTTGTTCAGACGAAGACGCCTGTTGCTATTGATAGACGAGTCCTGGTTTTGCATGATCTGGCAGACAATCTTGCAGGATTTGTAAAAGCACATGTAGATGACCAGGTGATCGTGTTGCCTGCATTTGATGAAATGGAGACACCAGATAGTATCAGACAACAGTTTATTGTTATGCTGGGACATGTCAAAGCATTCCTGACACAAACAGGCCCGGGACTGGTACAATTTATTACTGGAAATGATCACTACAGCGCTGTATTTGCATCGTTGTTAAAAACAGCGGTGCAGGAACAGCCGGCAGTCCACGCACAGGTGATCAGTTTTTTACAGGAAAAGGCAGATGCAGCTGCTGTGTTGTCACTGATTAATAAGGAAGCGACACAAGTTCAAAAAGGTTGTAAAGAAATAAGATATAACCAAGAACAGCAGCGGCAGGTGAGATACTGGGAGGAAAAAACGGCATCGGCTGTAAAACAGACCGTATTCAGAAATGGAGGGGTATATGTGATCACTGGAGGCGCCGGTGGACTTGGTTTACTTACAGCAGCACATATCACCAATCAGGTGAATGCCCATGTGATCCTGTTAGGTCGTTCTCCATTGAATGAATCGAAAAAACAAGCCCTGTTATCGTTGCAAAAAAATGGAAGCAGGGTTGAATATATATCCGTTGATATCAGTGATGGTGTACAGGTACTTGCTGTTTTTGAAAAGATAAGAACGGATGTTGGAAATGTTCATGGTATTATTCATGCTGCAGGAGTGGTAAAGGACCAGTTCATTATACGCAAAGATATATCGGATGTAGACCATGTATGGTTGCCCAAAACGAATGGTATCCAGCATATAGATTATGCCAGCCGTTTACATCCGATGGATTTCTTTGTAGTCTATTCTTCCTTATCTGCCGTAGCAGGTAATCCGGCACAATCGGATTACGGCGCGGCTAATGCTTTTATGGACGCTTATTGTGCCCTGAGAAACGAGCAGGTACTTGCAGGTGTACGTTCAGGTAAAACGCTTACAATTAACTGGCCTTTATGGGCAGAAGGTGGTATGCAGATAGCTGCCGCATCGGCGGCATTTATGCGGGAGCAGACGGGTATGGTTCCTTTGCCATCAGCAAGCGGCATGGCCATGCTTGAACGCCTTTTGCAGGGTGAAGAAAGGCAAGGGATTGTATTATATGGTGAGGGAGAAGTAGTGCGCCGTCATTATAAGGACTTCCTTATTCCGGCGGAAGAAAAGATAACAGGGCCAGCAAAAAAAGAACATTCTGCCGGCACTACGAATGATGATATCGCCATTATAGGGGTCGCAGGTCGTTATCCAGGTGCAGAGACCCTGGATGAGTTTTATCATAACCTGCTAAACGGAGTAGACAGTATCAGCGAAATGCCCGTTGAGCGATGGAAAGGGTATGATTTCGGTTATGATATTACCAGGCTATACGGGCATGGCGGATTTCTGAAAGAGATTGCTGATTTTGATCCCCGGTTTTTTAATATATCACCACACCAGGCGGAGATCATGGATCCGCAGGCGCGTTTGTTTCTGCAGACTGCCTGGCTGGCGTGCGAAGATGCGGGCTTCAAACCTGATAAGATAGGGCATCATTTCGCCGGAAACGGCGAGCAAAGTGTAGGTGTATTCGCTGGCATCTTCTGGAGCCATTATGAGCTGTTTGGTGCTGAAATGTCCCGCGCGGGACAGCCGGCGGCATTTGGTGTAAGCGCAGCTGCAATTCCCAACATGGTATCATATTGCATGAATTTCCATGGTCCGAGTATGGCGGTGGATACGATGTGTTCTTCTGCACTGACTTCTATTCATCTTGCCGTAGGTAGTATCAGAAAAGGAGAATGCAATTATGCGATAGCGGGTGGTGTGAACCTTGTTACCCATCCTCATAAATATCAGTTCCTGGGACAGGGCGCTTTCCTTTCTTCAGACGGACGGTGTCATAGTTTTGGCGAAGGTGGAGATGGCTATGTGCCAGGTGAAGGAGTAGGAGCTGTGTTGCTGACCAGTCTGGAACTGGCTGAAAAAGAAGGATATCCTATTTATGGTGTTATAAAAGGTTCTGCGATTAATCACGTAGGACGTACTTCTGGGCCTACGGTACCGGATCCTGTTGCACAGGCCGAGGTGATTAAAGCGGCATTGCAGGATGCTCAGCTGGATCCCCGTACGATCAGTTATATCGAAGCCCATGGTACTGGTACTTCACTGGGTGATCCCATCGAGATACAAGGGTTAAAAAGGGCCTTTGAAAGCTGGACAAAAGAGAAGCAGTTCTGTGCGATAGGTTCCTCTAAATCCAATATCGGACACCTGGAGGCAGCTGCAGGAATTGCCGCATTGACGAAGTTATTGTTACAGTTCAGACACGGGCAACTATTCCCGACTTTACATGCTGAGAAACTTAATCCGCATATTCCATTCAAGGATACGCCTTTCTATGTACAGCACGGTCTGAGGGAATGGGATCGTCCGCAGATTCACGTAGCAGGTAAAGACCTGACCGTACCAAGACGTGCAGGACTAAGCTCTTTCGGTGCAAATGGAAGTAATGCACATCTTATCGTTGAAGAATATATACCAGCTACAAAAAACAAGGAGCAGGATAATCAGCAGACAAGCTTCCTTGTACCGCTGTCTGCGCGTGATGAAGATCGGTTGATGGCGTATATCAGAACCTTACATGATTTTGTTTCAAAACAGACAAACAACGATTCTGCTGATCGGTTGAAAATCACTATCAGAGAACAGTTACTGGAGATGGTATCTCAACTGATACATATTCCACAAGCCTCGCTGGATCCTGGTCAGGAGTTTTTTGAGTTGAATGCGGATATTGTACAACTGACAACGCTGGCAGATCAACTCTGGCAACAGTGGGGGATTCAACTTGCAGCAGATGTACTTATGCGCCTGCGTTCCGTGTCGGGAATAGTGGACTATCTGCTGGAATACCATAAAGTAAGCCTCGGAAATATATTTGCCAATGAAGATCGGTCGGACGTGCATGATAGACAACTTGCTTCATTAGCGTATACATTGCAGACAGGCAGAGAGGCCATGAGTAGCCGTGTAGTTTTTCTAGCCCGGGATTATGCATCCCTAAAAAGGATGCTTGCGGATGTTATTGAAGGACGAACGCCTGTTGCAGGATACTTTGTGGATGTTAGCAGAAAAGATGCCGCAAAGCTGATGAATGCTATGTCTGCGGAGAAGATTAATATTGCTGTATCAGACTGGGTAAACAGTGGTGAACTGGATAAAATAGCTGCATTATGGGTAGCAGGGCATACAGTGGACTGGCAAAAATTGTATACAGCCACTTCACGTCCGCGTAAGATCAATGCGCCGGGATACCCCTTCGCGAAAGAACATTACTGGTTCCCTTATTCGCCCTCAGTAGCACCGGTGTTGCAGGTACCCCCGGCTTTATCGCCGGTAACAGTTGCTTCTCCCGAAACACCTGCTGCATTTGACTTACTGACATTTGAAGAAGTTTGGGTAGAACGTCCTTTATCAGACATTACACCACAACCGCTGAAACGTCTGTTGTGTTGTGTGGAGGATCAGGAGGAAATGATCTCTCTGTCGGCTTCTCTGCAATCCCTGCTACCCGGTATTTCATTGCTGTTTATTATTACGGATGGTGTGGAGGAACAGGGAGAGTATGTATTTGTTGCCGGAAAGGATAAAGCAGGCGCTTATAAGGCCATTTTAAATCAGATCAGCGCACGGTATAGTGCTGTGGATGGAATATTATACACAGGTCCGGGTGATGATGCGGCTTATGAAGATATTTTTTACCTGTTGCAGGGGATTCTTTCCTCAGGATTAAAAGCTGGACGCTTATTACTGGAAGGTCGTTATAGCTCGGCACTTGAGAAATGTTATGCGCTTTCATGGTTAGGTTATGCGCGTTCGCTGGGCTTTGTATTTCCAGGTATGGATATACATGTTGTATTGCGTTCGGCAGAAGATTTATTAAGTATACAGGCATTCCTGGGCGAGTTGTGGCATAAAGGAAGTCATGTCGTTCATTATGAAAATGGGGTTCGTACTATGCCACAATTGGAAGAGCGGAAGACGCAGGCGGCAGCACCTTTATTGAAACAAGGTGGGACTTATGTGGTTACAGGCGGATTCGGCGGACTAGGGTTATTATTCAGCAATTATTTAAGCAATACCTGGAATGCGAATGTGGTGATGACAGGACGTCGTCGTTTGTCAGTAGAAGAGGAGGCGAAAGTAGCCCTTATGCAAGCACGAGACAACCAGGTGATTTATATACAGGCAGATGTGAGTGATGCCGTTTCCATGGAAAAGGTACGTACTGCTGCCAAAAAGATTAGCGGTGAGATATCAGGTATACTGCATATCGCAGGTATACAAGGACATACGACCATAGGCGATAAGCATTATGAAGATTTTAAAGCGGTGTTGTCTGCGAAGGTACGGGGCAGTCAGGTACTCGACGAAGTTTTTGGTCTGGAAACGCTTGATTTTGTTTCCTACTTCTCTTCTTCATCCGCCATATTGGGGGACTTTGGTTCCTGTGACTATGCTATTGCTAACCGCTTTCAAATGAGTTATGGCGCTTTGCGTCGGGCAGCGGGTTTTAGTGGTGTTACGACTGTTATCAACTGGCCTTTGTGGCGTGAGGGGGGTATGAGCACTGGGGAAAGCGGTTCGCTGGATCTATACCTGAAGACCAGTGGTCAGGGGTACCTGGAATCAGCATTGGGATTATCTGCCTTTGAAGCATTATTAAATGAAGGAGATGTGACACGGTTGGTGATGTATGGAGATAGATCCCGTATCTGTCAAATGCCATTGCTGTCAGGAGATACAGCATCAGCTGCATTAAATGTCGTATCCGTGAATAGCCCTGGCCTTCATGCGGCAATGCATGATTGGTCAGCAGAAGAAAGTCTGTTGTGGGATTTACGTCGTCAGGTAAGCGAGCTATTAAAGCTCAGTATTGAAAATGTGGAAACGGATGTTAATCTGGCGGATTTCGGTTTTGACTCAGTGAGTCTGATGCAGTTATCCAAACGTCTGACTGCTTACTATGATATAGAAGTGACGCCGGCAGTTTTCTTCGGATATGCCACCCTGGATAAATTACAGTCGTTTTACATGACTGAGCATAAAGAAAGTATAGAACGCTTTTACTCAATTGAGAATGAACGTCTGCAGGCTACTTTACCCAATCCACGGGTAACACCGCTAAGTTTGAGAGAAGACAATGGATCTTCAACAGCCTCTCTGGCACAGGGAGTACCGGAACCGATTGCCGTAATTGGTATGAGTGGCCGTTTTCCACAGGCTGCTAATAAAGAAATATTCTGGCAACATATACTGGAAGGCAAAAGTGGTATTACGGAAATACCAGCGGATCGTTGGGACTGGCAGGATTACGCTGATAACACATCTGGTAATTTCAATTGTAAGTGGGGCGCCTTCCTGGACAGGATAGATACATTTGATCCCCTGTTTTTTGAAATATCGCCTGCAGAAGCAGCTCAGATGGATCCCAAACAACGCCTTTTCCTGGAAGAAGCATGGCATACGCTGGAAGATGCCGGATACATGGGGAGCCGGATAAGAGGGACCGATTGTGGCGTGTACGTAGGCGTTGAGGAAAGCGAAAATGGTTTTGCCATTGATGATAGCGGAAGGGTCAGCAGCAATCAGAATGCTATTCTGGCTGCCCGTATTGCTTACACGCTTGACCTTAAAGGCCCTTGTATGGCGTTGACAGCTGCTTGTTCCTCCGGACTGGTAGCCATTCATCAGGCTTGTCAGGCAATCAGAGCAGGCGACTGTGAAATGGCTTTAGCCGGAGGTATTAATCTGTTGGCTTCTCCAATGATATACCTTGGTCTCGGTAAAGTAGATATGTTATCGCATGACGGCGCTTGTCCGGTATTCGATCAGGATGCAAATGGTATGATACCAGGTGAAGCAGTTGCCGTTGTATTATTAAAACCCTTATCCAAAGCAATTGCTGATGGCGATACGATCTATGGTAGCATCAAGGCTACAGGTGTCAATTACGATGGTACTACAAATGGTATCACAGCACCGGATCCGGTAAGTCAGGCGGCATTGATCAGAAAGGTATATGAGCAGTACGATATTAATCCCCGGGATATACAATATGCCATTGCCCATAGTGTAGGCTCCAAACTGGGTGACCCGGTAGAGATTATGGGTTTAAACAACGCTTTCAGTACTTATACGCAGGACAGGCAGTTTTGTCATCTCAGCAGTATTAAACCGCTTATAGGACATACGTTTGCTGCCTCAGGCGTTGTAAGTCTTGTTACGATGCTGATGGCCATGAAGCACGGCACAATACCAGGGAACCATCATTATGAGCATAGTAATGAGTATATAGATTTTAATAAAACACCTTTTGTCGTTGCAAAACATAATATCACCTGGGATACTGTAGATGATAAGCCAGGATTGGGTATTATCGGCACTACGGGTATCAATGGTACCAACGCACATGCTGTTATCGAAGCATATGTTCCGGTAGTAAAGCAGTCCGGAGCAAACAGCGGACAGCAATTGTTTGTGTTCTCTGCAAAAAGTGGGGAAAGTCTTGCGGCATATGCAGCACAGATGAAGCATTTTTTGTCTGGACAGGAGGATAGCTTACTCACAGATATTGCTTATACCCTGCAAACAGGCAGAGAGGCCATGGAATATCGTATGGCCTGTATTGCCGGTTCACGGGAAGAACTATTAAGTCAATTAGAGGCTTTTCTGTGTAGCAGTGAGGGTGGCGCATATCTGACTGGAAGGGTAAAGCGGAATACTAAAAAGCAACACATGCAACGGAGACCGGAATTGAGAAATGGTTATGCATTGTTGCAGACGGCTACAGACTGGTTAAACGGTGAGGTGATTGACTGGAAGCAATTATACAATGGTGTACAGCCGTCAATCGTTCATCTGCCTGGATATGTATTTGTGAAAGATGTCTTTCCAATACCGCGTGTCTCGTTCAAGCCTTCCGATAGCCACAAGGAGATTCAGTTACTACATCCATTGCTACATCAGAATATATCTACGCTGTCACAACAGCAGTTCGTTTCGCATTTTACCGGGAAAGAAGTATTTCTTGCTGACCATGTAATCAATGGACAGAAGATACTGCCCGGAGTAGCCTATATGGAAATGGTACATACAGCTATTGAGCGATCAGTGGAAACAGCAGACCGGACTATCAGTATACACAATGTGATCTGGGCCCGTCCGCTTGTAGTGGATGCAGAGGGATCAGATGTCTACGTTACACTTGATGCGAAGTCTGACACTAGTATCGACTTCAGTATTCATAGTTTTACTTCCGAGAAGATTGTACATAGCAAAGGAACTGTGCAGATAAATCCATTATCCGAAGATCCCCGTATAGATGTCGCCTCATTACAAGAGGGATTCAATGAGATCAACCGGAATGCAAAGGCATACTACGATATATACCGTGAGCTGGGTATTGTATATGGCGCCTTCTATAAAGGTATCAACCATATCTACAAAGCAGATCAATCTTTGTTGACAAGTCTGGTGTCACAACAGCCCAAAGGTATAAGCGATTATATGATGCATCCGGGAATGATGGATGCCGCACTCCATGCTGCTATAGGCTTTAGTGTAGGTGCTGATGCAGGATCTGCCTTGTCTCTTCCGTTTGCCCTGGAAACACTTCGCGCTTATCGTCCATGTGAAGAAGAAATGTGGAGTTGGATCAGGTTCAGCGAAAGTAGTGGGGATAGTGAACGGGTACGTAAACTGGATGTCGACATTTGTAATAAAGAAGGATGGGTATGTACAAGTATCAGGGGCTTATCATTAAGGGAAGTGAAAGTAGATGGCCATTTACAGGCGCCTTCGCAACCTGTACAGCGGAATATACAGGAAGATAAAGCAGCGCCTGTATCTGATGTGTTGCTGGAAAAAACCATTAAATTTTTACAGCAGCAGTTCTCTGTTGTGATTAAGTTGTCGGCTGACAGGATAGAAGCAGATGCGCCGCTTGAAAAGTATGGAATTGATTCTGTGATGGTGATGGCGCTTTCTGAACAATTGGAGAAAAGTTTCGGTTCCATTCCTAAAACCTTGTTTTTTGAATATCAGACGGTATATGAACTGGCAACCTATTTTGTAAAGACCCATCAGCAAAAACTCCAGGAACTGACAGGTGCAACTGCTACATCAAAACAGACCGGTACGGGATCAGATACACAGGTAAAGTATAAGCATAAGGTAGCAACCTCAGTACCGCATCAGAAAAATGAAGAGGAAATTGCGGTGATCGGTCTGGCAGGACGTTATCCGGGTGCTGTTGATATCAATGCTTTCTGGGAGAACCTGCGAAATGGTGTAGATGCCATTACAGAAATACCTGCTGAGCGTTGGGATCACCGGCAGTTCTTTGAACCTGTAAAAGGTATACCAGGGAAAACCTATGCCAAATGGGGCGGGTTTATTGATGGAGTAACTGAATTTGATCCCCTCTTCTTTAACATTTCTCCTTTGGAGGCAAGCGTTATAGATCCACAGGAGCGCTTATTCCTGCAATGTGTGTATAATGCCATGGAAGATGCCGGGTATACCCGTCAAAGTCTGGCTGCAGCCGGAAATGTGGGCGTATTCGCCGGTTCTATGTACCTGGAATACCAGCTTTATGGCGTACAGGAAACTATGAAGGGAAGACCGGTGGTGTTATCAGGAAACGCTTCCTCTGTTGCCAATAGGGTATCTTATTTCTGCAATTTTCATGGGCCTAGTCTGACGGTAGACACCATGTGTTCTTCTTCGCTGACCGCATTACACCTGGCTTGCCAGAGCCTGCAACGTGGAGAATGTGTGGTGGCCATCGCAGGTGGTGTGAATGTGTCTATCCATCCTAATAAATACCTGATGTTAGGACAGGGTGGTTTTGCCTCCAGTAAAGGACGTTGTGAGAGTTTTGGCGTAGGTGGGGATGGGTACGTACCAGGTGAAGGGGTAGGAGCCGTGTTGTTAAAACCATTATCCCGCGCAGTAGCGGATGGTGATCATATTTATGGTGTTATACGCGGAAGCGCTATTAATCACGGTGGTAAGACGAACGGATATACGGTACCCAATCCACAGGCACAGTCTTCTCTGATCAGTCATGCGTTGCAGAATGCTGGTATCGATGCACGGACGATCAGTTATATAGAAGCGCATGGTACAGGTACCTCTTTGGGTGATCCGATAGAAATAGCGGGACTGACCAAGAGTTTCCGGGAATATGGAGATGATGTGCAATACTGTGCCATCGGATCCGCTAAGTCAAACATCGGTCATTGTGAAAGCGCTGCGGGTATAGCCGGTTTCAGTAAAGTACTGTTACAATTGCAACACCGCGAACTGGTTCCGTCCTTACATGCTGAAACCTTGAATCCTCATATTGCGTTTCATGAGAGTCCTTTCCGTGTTCAGCACCACCTTGAGAAGTGGGAGCGGCCGGAAGTAACGATCGACGGTCATACGCAGCAATATCCTTTACGGGCAGGTATATCAGCTTTTGGCGCGGGAGGATCTAATGCACATATACTGATAGAGGAATACGTACGGCAGCATACAGAACAGCCATCTGCTGAAGGACCGTTTGTGATCGTATTGTCAGCAAGGAATACGGCCCGCCTGGAAGAGCAGGTAGCCCGTTTGCTGGATCGTATACGTCGGGGTATTTATAGTGATGCGGACTTACCTGCTATTGCCTATACGTTGCAAACAGGCAGGGAGGCAATGGAAGAACGCCTGGGTATGATCGTTAATAATCTGGCTGAATTAGAAGAGCTGTTAGCTACAGGTTTGTCCGGAGACAAGCGCTATCGTAGTGAAACAAATACACAAGGCACAGGACTGTCCGACCTGCTGGGATACGATGAGATTGGTGCTTTAACAGATAAATGGATCAGTGAACATAACTACGAGAAGCTGTTACGGTATTGGGTGAAAGGCGGACAGGTGAACTGGACGTTGTGTTATACAGCGATACGCCCCGGCCGTATCAGTTTACCCGTATATCCTTTTGCAAAGGAGAAATACTGGTTCCCTTCAAAAGACGTACATACGCCCGTGTTGGGAATGGGCGGTACGCCGTCTGTCCTGCATCCCTTGCTGCACCAGAATATTTCTGATCTCTCAGGATTGAAGTTTACCACATTGCTGGATAAAAAAGCCTTCTTCCTGGCAGATCACGTTATCAACCGAAATACAATGTTGCCGGGTGTCGCCTATCTGGAAATGGCACTGGCAGCTTGTAATACGATTGCTGGTCGTAGAGTTGCTACAGCAGGGATCAGTATCAAACATGTTACCTGGTCGAAGCCGGTTGTGGTGAATACGCCAACATCCGTAACAATCTCCCTGACGCCGGATGAAAATGGAGAAACAGACTTTATTATCAGCAGCGGAGAAACGGATGCTGCTACGCATTGTAGCGGAACGGTGACAATGATGGAGGATGTGCCATCGCTCATATTAGATCTGGAAGAATTACAATCAGTATGTAGTGAAGGTCTCTTATCAGGAGAGACCTGTTATGAGGTATATCATGCTGTCGGACTGACATATGGTCCTGCTTTCCAATGTATACAGGAAATATATACAGGGGAGGGACAGGCATTGATCCGACTGGTGCTGAAAGAAGATCTCTGGAAAACCCTGTCGGATTTCGTTGTTCATCCTTGTATCGTAGATGCAGCCGTACAGGGAGCCATTGGTCTTAATGTAGCTGTTGATGAAAACGGCAATACGACCATACTGCCCATGAAGTCTGCTTTGTTGTTTGGTATGCAGGAAATGGAAATTCTGAGAGCCTGTACTAAAGAAATGTGGGCCTGGGTCCGTTTTGCAGAGGATAGTGGTAGTAAGGTACATAAGCTCGACATTGATCTATGTGATGAAGAAGGCAATATCTGTATTGTGATGAAAGGTTTTTCTTCAAGGATAATGGAGTCCCCAGCAGAAATGCCGGCAGCAGCTGTTCCGGCGGCTTCTGGTAATGGATATGTCACTTCGGAAGGCGCCTATGTATTTGCAGAAGATGTATCTATGCTGACGCCTGTATGGGATCCCTTGTTCCCTGACTTTAATGAACTATCTCCTGAATCAGCTACAAGATTACTGGTAGTTGGTTGTGAGGATCATGAACTGGCGCTTATCAGTGAAACATATCCTAATGCCGTCTTATTTAATGCGCAGTTCACGGATAGTATAGCGGATATGGCCGGTAAACTGCGGACTTTTGGTACTCCTTCCTATATCGTTTGGTTTGCCGCTCCTTCATCTTTTTCTGCTGTAGCAGATGAAGCGATTATCACAGACGAACAAAAGGTTGTACACTACTTTTTCAGAATGATTAAAGCGCTCTTGTCCGAGGGATATGGTCATCAGCCAATCGGCTGGACCATCCTTACCCGTCAGGGGCAGAATATAAACAAAGACGAAAAGGCGGACCCTGTACATGCCTCCCTGCATGGCCTGATTGGATCTATGGCAAAAGAACATCCTGAGTGGCGGGTACGCTTGCTGGACCTTGGTTATGATGATACCTGGACGGTCAATGAATTATTCAGTCTTCCGTATGATACACAAGGGAATGCCCTGTGTGGCAGAAATGGACAGTGGTTCAGACAGGAACTATTACCGGTCATTCCTCCTGCGGGTGAAAAGGGCTTGTACAGGCAAGGAGGCGTATATGTAGTCATTGGCGGAAACGGTGGGATTGGAGAAGTATGGACGGAATACATGATACACACCTATCGCGCAAATATTATCTGGATAGGACGCCGGCCGCTGAATGAGGAAATCAGCAGTAAGCTGGATCGTCTCTTGCTGGATGGTGTAAGACCGAAATATATCGCTGCAGACGCTTCCAGCAGAGCGGCTTTGCAAACGGCCTATCAGCAGATTAAACAGGAATATGGTCATATACATGGTATTATACATTCGGCAGTCGGATCGCTGGATCAGAGTCTGGCGAAAATGGACGAGACATTGTTTTACGAAGGACTGTCCGCCAAGGTAGATATCAGTATCCGTCTTGCGCAGGTCTTTGCCAATGAGCCACTTGATTTTGTACTCTTCTTTTCCTCTATCGGTGCTTTTGGAAAGGCACTCGGACAAAGCAGTTATGCGACCGGGTGTAATTTTAAAGATGCATTTGCCCGTAGACTCGCTCTTGAATGGCCATGTGCGGTGAAGATCATGAACTGGGGCTACTGGGGTAATATCGGGGTGGGCGGCGTTGTACCGGCCGCCTTCAAAAAACGCCTTGCGCAGGCCGGCATTGGTACCATAGAACCCAGGGAAGCCATGGAGGTACTTGAGATGCTGTTACGTGGCCCTGTTGATCAGATGGCCTTTATGAAAACAACAATAACTACAGACACGCTGAACTAATCTATTGTCGCGGAGCAGACGCTACACTCCGCAGTTAAACCTTATTGTATGAATGTTAATCTTGGTGTAAATAAAGCGGAAATTATCACAGCTTTACCTGCAACTGTTATTACTGTAATTGATAAACTGGAAGAACATATACCAGACACAAATGAAGTGGTGAGCAATATGAAGACGGAAAGCGCCTCCTATCTTTCCGTACTGGATAAGCTGCTGACAGAATTGTTATGGTGGCAGCTGAAAAAATCAGATGTACTGAAAGCCAGTGGCCTTATCAGGAGCGAATACCACAGACCACAACAATTGCCCGCTTTTTATGAACGCTGGTTGGATGAAACTTTACGCGTACTGGTAAGTGCAGGTTATCTGGAAAAGGAGGGTAACAAATTTACCCCGACAGGAAAAGGAGGTGCTTCAAAAGATGCCTGGTCTGCCTGGGAAACGGCAAAGGTGACTGACTTGTCTGATGTGAATGTCAAGGCGCAGGTGGCTTTACTGGATGCTACCATGAAAGCCTTACCGGATATTCTTTCAGGAAAGGTGCCGGCAACCGATGTGCTGTTTCCGGAAGGTTCGATGAAACTTGTAGAGGGCATTTATAAGCACAATAAGGTAGCGGATTATTTTAATGAAGTGTTGTCAGAAACCCTGACTGCTTATTGTCAGGAGCGAATCAGACAAGACAAAAATGCACGTATTAATATCCTTGAAATAGGCGCAGGTACAGGTGGTACCAGTGCCATCCTGTTTAAGCAATTGGCGCCGTTCCGTGAGCATATTGAAAGTTATTGTTACACGGATCTCTCCCGCGCATTCCTGATGTATGCGGAGAATACCTATGCACCTTCTGTTCCTTATCTGCAATGCCGCATTTTCGACGTAGAGAAACCGGCAATCCCCCAGGGAATAGAACAGGGTAAATATGATATTGTGATTGCGGCAAATGTCCTGCACGCTACCCGTAACATCCGCAGAACATTGCGTAATGCAAAGGCGGCGATGAAGAACAGGGGCTTGCTGATGCTCAATGAAATGAGTCACAATACCCTGTTCACACACCTTACTTTCGGTCTGCTGGAAGGATGGTGGTTGTATGAAGATGCACCGGTACGTATGGCAGGATGCCCCGGATTGTCTCCGGAGTCCTGGAAAAATGTATTTACTGCGGAAGGTTATGACAAGGTATTTTTCCCTTCAGCTTATGGGATTGCGCTTGGCCAGCAGATCGTAGTGGCGGAGAGTAATGGTATTATCAGACAGCCAAGACCCTCGTCTGTTACCACTAACAGTGATTCCTCTTCTCCGGCGCCCCGTTTGCCGGCAGGTAAAGCCGTTGCGGATACTACCAGCGTCCCTAATGGAGACGGTGACGGATTAAAGGGGAAAACAGTTGCTTATCTGCAGCAGATCATCGGAGAAACATTACGTATCCCGGCAGGTAATATTAAGCCAACTGTTGCGCTGGAAGACTATGGCATAGATTCGATCATCGTGGTGCAACTGAATAAGGCATTGGGAGAAGTATTTGCAGATCTCAGTAATACACTCTTCTTTGAATACCAGACGGTCAATGAACTGGCCGCTTATTTTATAAAAGCCTATCCTGATCAACTGAAGGCGAAACTACAGCTGGATGCAGAGCAGGATGAAACACCTGTTTTATCTGAAAAGGTAACAAAGCCGGTGATCGCTAAAAAAGGCCCTGTTTTTAAGGGAGTAAAGAAAAAAGAAACGGTAGCAGCGGTTAAAGAAACAACAGACCTTCCTGTAAGAGAGCCCATTGCTATTATTGGTATCAGTGGACGTTATCCTGGAGGAGATAACCTGGCCGCTTTCTGGGAAAGCCTTAAAAACGGTAAGGACAGCATCAGCGAAATACCGGCAGACCGCTGGTCGTTGGATGACTTTTATGTACCTGATAAAACGGCTGCACTGGAGAATGGAAAGAGTTATAGTAAGTGGGGCGGATTTATCAACGGACATGCCGATTTTGATCCGCAGTTTTTTAATATTTCCCCAAGGGAAGCCGTGAATATTGATCCACAGGAGCGTTTGTTCTTACAGGCGTGCTGGGAAGTGATGGAAGATGCCGGTTATACCCGGCGTCAGATCGCAGAGCAGTTCGCCCACCGCGTAGGTGTATTCGCTGGCATTACCCGTACGGGATTCGATTTGTACGGACCGGAATTATGGCGCAAGGGTGCTGCTTATTTCCCACGTACGTCTTTTAGTTCGCTGGCCAACAGAACGTCTTATTTACTCAATCTGCGCGGCCCCAGTATGCCGGTGGATACCATGTGTTCTTCCTCACTGACGGCTATACATGAGGCATGTGAGCATCTGTATAGGAACGAGTGTGAAATGGCGATCGCCGGTGGGGTGAACTTATACCTGCATCCTTCCAGTTATGTACTGTTCTGTTCACAGCAAATGCTGGCTGCAGATGGTAAGTGTAAGAGTTTTGGGGAGGGAGGTGATGGTTTCGTACCTGGTGAGGGAGTGGGGGTTGTACTATTGAAAAAGCTGTCGCTGGCAGAAAGAGACAATGATCATATCTATGCTGTTATAAAGGCTTCGGGTGTAAATCATGGCGGGAAGACCAATGGATATACCGTGCCTAATCCTGTGGCACAGGCTGCATTGATCAGTGAAACAATTACTAAAGCTGGTATTGAGGCAGAAGCAATCAGTTATATAGAAGCGCATGGCACAGGCACTGAATTGGGAGACCCGATTGAGATCACCGGTTTAAGCCAGGGATTTGCTTCAACAGAGAACCAGTTCTGTTCCATAGGTGCTGTCAAATCCAATATCGGACATTGTGAAGCTGCTGCAGGTATTGCGGGCATTACAAAAGTAGTGCTGCAAATGAAACATGGATTGATAGCGCCTACATTACATGCAGAGACACTTAATCCTAAGATAAGATTTGAATCGACTCCCTTTGTCGTGAAGCGCGAATTGACGGAGTGGAAACGACCCGTAAGGGAAAAGCATGGCCTGATGCAGGAAGTGCCGAGAATAGCAGGTATATCTTCTTTTGGCGCTGGTGGATCTAATGCACATGTATTGGTGCAGGAGTATATTTCGCCTGCAAGAGAACAGGTGGTGTATGACCAGTTGTTAATCGTATTATCTGCCCGCACAACAGCACAATTGCAGGAAAAGGTCCGGGATCTTTTACAATTTATTGATAGTGAGGGCCAGTCCGCAGAACTGGCTGATATTGCCTATACACTTCAGACGGGGAGGGAAGAAATGGAGCAGAGAGCTGCATTTGTCTGTTCGTCTGCAGATACACTCAGGCAGACACTCGCTGGTTATCTGCAATCAGATGGACAAGCTGCCGGTATTTATCGCGGACAGGTGAAGAAAGGGCAATCATCAACAGTCACCTTTACCAATGATGAAGATTTCAGAGATACGCTGACTACATGGATCAGCAAAGGTAAACTGGATAAACTGGCTGAGCTATGGACTGGTGGTCTGGAGATTGACTGGTCTTTGTTGTATGAAGAGGGAATGCCCCGTAGGATTAGTCTGCCAGTCTATCCATTCGCCCGTGAACGATATTGGTTCCCTGAGTTGGATAAGCAAGATAATGGTCAGATAGCGGATAAGCCCTCGATTATAAAATCAGCTGTTAAAACAGATACCCATGAACTGCTGACCTTTGAAGAGCTTTGGGTACCAGCAGGTCTTTCAACTCAGATACTGCCGACAGCCGGCGTATTAATATGCTGTGTGGATAATGCCGCCAGTATAGCAGCAATATCCACATCTGTAGTATCACTATTGCCTGCTGCAAAATTGTTGTTTGTAAGCAATGATAGTATAGCGGGGCAGGAGCATGTATACCAGCTTGGTAAGGATAAAGCAGCTGGTTATAAGACCGTATTCCATAAGATCAAAGAAACATACGGTGCTGTAGACGGCATATTATATACAGGCGCTGGTAATGAGGCTGCCTATGAAGATATTCTCTACCTGTTGCAAGGCATACTTTCATCGGGATTAAAGACCAGCCGCTTATTACTGGAAGGACGTTATTCCTCAGCGCTTGAGCAATGTTATACATTTTCCTGGATAGGTTATGCGCGGTCACTGGGCTTTGTATTGCCGGGTATGGATATACATGTTGTATTACATGCTGCAGCGCATAGCCTGAACATGCAGACATTACTGGGAGAATTATGGTATAACGGAAGTCATGTAGCACATTATGAAAATAATGTCCGTACTATTCCTCAGCTGGAAGAACGCACGACAGAAACATCCGCAGTGCCCTTGTTGAAACAAGGTGGGACTTATATTGTTACAGGCGGTTTCGGCGGACTGGGATTATTATTCAGCAGTTATTTAAGCAAGACCTGGAAGGCGAATGTGATAATGACGGGTCGTCGTCGTTTATCGACGGAAGAAGAGGCGAAAGTAGCTGCTATACAGGGTAATCAGAATAAAGTTGTCTATGTACAGGCAGATGTGAGTGATGCGGCTGCTATGCAAAATGTACGGACTACTGCAAAGCAGATTACGGGTGAGATATCAGGTATATTACATATAGCCGGTGTACAGAGTCATACGACTATCGGTGACAAACAGTATGAAGACTTTAAGACAGTATTGTCTTCAAAGATCAGGGGAAGCCAGGTATTAGACGAAGTGTTTGGCCAGGAAGCTCTTGACTTTGTATGTTATTTTTCTTCTTCCTCTGCTGTATTGGGTGATTTTGGTTCCTGTGACTATGCCATTGCTAACCGCTTTCAGATGAGTTATGGCGCCTTACGTCGGGCAGCTGGTTTTAATGGTGTTACAACTGTCATCAACTGGCCATTGTGGCGTGAGGGAGGAATGAGTCTCGGTGAAAGTAGTTCGCTGGATCTATATCTCAGGAGCAGTGGTCAGAGTTACCTGGAAGCGGCAATGGGATTATCAACTTTCGAATCATTGTTGCGTGCAGGTAATGTAACGCGTTTGGTGATGTATGGGGATAGATCCCGTATTTACCAGATGCCATTGTTGTCAGGCGAAACGGAGTTACCTGTATCAACGATCGTATCGGAGAATGGTGTTGGCCGCAGTGCAGAGATGCATGGCTGGTCAGTGGATGAATGTTTGCTGTGGGACTTACGCCGCCAGGTGGGTGAATTACTGCAACTAGGTATGGAAAAGGTGGCAGCAGATGTAAACCTGGCTGATTTTGGTTTTGACTCGGTGAGTTTAATGCAGTTATCCAAGCGCCTGAGTGCCTACTATGATATAGAAGTGACACCGGCCGTATTTTTTAGTTATGCTACAATAGAGAAGTTACGGGAATATTACTTAGGCGAACACGCAGACAAGATCAATGCTTTCTACAGTGAAGCCCAGACAGTAGTAGTCCCAGGAAAACGTTCCATACCAGTACGTCCGGTATCTCATACTGCTGCTACAGCCAGACAAACGCCTGTTTCAGGTAATACTACAGACGAACCTATAGCGGTAATTGGTATGAGCGGCCGTTTCCCACAGGCAGCTACTATCGCTGAAATGTGGAAATTGGTGGCAGCAGGAAAAAGTGCCATTGAAGAGATACCGGCTACAAGATGGGACTGGCGGGAGTATCACGATGAACAGGTGATGCCTGGTAAGTCTAATTCCAAGTGGGGTGGTTTTATCCCGGATGTAGACCAGTTTGATCCTTTGTTCTTTGAGATCGCACCGCTGGAAGCTACCTATATGGATCCGCGTCAGCGTTTATTATTACAGGAAGCCTGGGCTGCATTGGAAGATGCGGGTTATGGGCCGGCGCAGATCAATAGCAATAAGATTGGAATGTTTGTCGGTTCTGAGGATGGTGAATACCAGATACTGACCGGCGGACAGGGGAGTATTACTTCCAACCATGCGGCTATCATGTCGGCAAGACTCTCTTATTTCCTAAATCTCGATGGACCCAATATTAATGTCAATACAGCCTGTTCATCAGGGCTGGTCGCTTTACATCTTGCCTGCCAGAGCTTACGTAGTAATGAATGTGATACGGCTTTAGCGGCAGGGGTGAACCTCTTGCTGACACCAATGTCTTATGTGCAGATGAGTCAGGCTGGAATATTATCGCCTGATGGAAAGTGTTTCACTTTTGATAAACGGGCTAATGGCATGGTACCCGGTGAGGCTGTTGCGGTAGTGGTATTGAAGAAACTCTCTGCTGCCATCGCAGATGGAGATCCGGTGTATGCTGTTATCGATGGCAGCGGTGTAAACTATGATGGAAAAACAAACGGTATTACGGCTCCTAATGGTAATTCCCAACGGGCATTACTACAGGATGTATATAGCCGGTACCATATCGATCCTGCAGCAATTGACTATGTCGTGGCGCATGGAACAGGTACTAAACTGGGTGACCCGATTGAAGTAAACGCCTTAGCACAGGCATTCAGGGGGTATACGGATAAACAAGGCTATTGTGCGATCAGTTCTGTCAAGACAAACTTCGGACATACATTCGCAGCTTCCGGACTGGTAAGCCTTATTTCATTAGTGAAAGCGGTACAGGAAAAGGTAATCCCGGCAAATCTGCATTTTGAAGAACAGAATGAGTTCATTCACTGGAATGGCAGTCCTTTTTACGTACCTCGTCAGGCAGCGGCATGGCCGGAAGTTAATGGGAAAGCAAGAACCGGCGCCGTAAGCTCATTCGGTATGAGTGGTACGAATGCGCATGTTGTGGTAAGCAGTTATTCAGGGGTGAATGTTCCTGCAGCTGTTAGTACAGCTCCGGTATTGCTGCTGTTGTCTGCAAAGACAGAAGAAGCATTACTGCGTAAGATGGAAGATATGATCGCCTATCTGCAATCCGGTAGTGAAAACCTTTCCCAGGTCGCGTATACTTTACAGGAAGGTCGTCACCATTTTATCTATCGTGCAGCGATTGTTGTTCAACATCAACAGGATGCGATACAGACATGGACCAGGGCTTTGAACAAGGAGCAACTACCACAGCTGTTCAGTAATAAGGTATCCCGTGATTTTAAAGCACAGGCAGCCTTAATGAGTTATGGTACTGAGTTGTTGCGTAAATGCGCCGACAATCAACTGCCGGCACAACAGTTTCGTGAGTCTTTATATGCGCTCGCAGAACTTTACTGCCAGGGCTACGATTTCCCTTGGCGTGAATTATACAGCGATGTGCCGCAGCGTTTACATCTGCCGGTATATCCATTTGAAAAGGAGCATTACTGGGTAGCAGAAAAACAGACAGGCAGTGGCAATACGGGTGTTTCCCATATCGGCGGCTTGTTGCATACCAACACATCTACGCTGGATGGTCTTACGTTTAGCTCCTCCTTTAAAGGAAATGAGTTTTTCCTTGCAGACCATGTCGTAAAGGGTAAGAAGATCTTGCCAGGTGTGGCGCATATAGAGATGGCATATGCTGCGCTGAAGCAGGTGGCTGCGGAATATGCGGCATCAGGCACCAGTGTGGTATTGAAGAATATTACCTGGATGCGTCCTGCCATACAGGAAAAGGAACCATTACAGATGAAGATATCACTGACCGCCAATGAGGACGGACAGATCGATTATCAGATTCAAAGCATGACTGCTGATGGCCGTGAAAAGATCCTGAACAGTACCGGTACCGCTTATATTGTACAAGAGACAGTGCCATCTTCATATGATCTTGCTCAGTTGAGAAAAGAACTGGGTAATGCCATTGACGGAGAGATGGTATACAATACATTCAAGGGAATAGGACTTGACTATGGCGCTTCCTTCCGGGGTATCAATGAACTGTATACGGATGGTGTACAGGTATTGGCTCGCCTGTCATTACCCGAAAACCTTTTCTCTGCAGCATACAACCTGCATCCGGGAATGATGGATGCTGCTTTGCAGTCATTTATAGGGTTTGTATTTGGCAGCATCGCTGATCCCAAGGAACTGGATATCCGGTCATTAAAACCAGCCTTGCCATTCGCGTTGGATAGCATCAGTATTTTTGGCGCCTGTCAGCCGGAAATGTGGGCATTGACCCGTTTTAGTGAAGGTTACAGCGCAGCTGGTAGTATTCAGAAACTGGATATAGATATCTGTGACAATGCGGGAAATGTATTGATTAGTCTCAGCGGTTTTACAACCAGGACATTAACAGAAGACGCCGGAACTGATCATAAGCAGGATACCGGTACACCAGTAGGTAAACTGTTGCTCCGACCAGTATGGAAGACTAATCGTCAGCAGCAGGCAACTTTATATCCGGCGCTGGATGCAAAAGTACTTGTAGTGCATAATGGCGCTGAGCCGAAGGCGGTACTGGATGACTATCCGGATGCCCTTTTCCTGGCAATCAGCGGTCAGGAGTCAGTGGCTGTTCTGGAAGAAAAATTGGCCGCTATCGGAAAGATAGATCATATCATCTGGCAATCTGCTTCATCCACCTCTTACACTGTAGATGCGGATGCCCTGATAAGTGCACAGGAAGGTATCGTCTACGCATTATTCCGGTTTGTGAAGGCGTTACTAAAAGCAGGCTATGGCGCAGAAAAACTAGGTTGGACCATTGTTACCAAACAGAGTCTCGCTGTTGCTGATGATGAAGAGGTAAACGCTGCCCATGCTGCTATACATGGCCTTGCAGGCGTTATGGCGAAGGAATATCCTAACTGGAAAGTAAGACTGGCAGATATCGATAAGGACAATGAACTACCACAAAGTCTTTTCCGGATGCCTGCCGATCCGCATGGAAATGCACTCGTTTACCGTGGCGGACAGTGGAAGCAACAGGAGCTGATTGTTTATGAACAACAACAAAATGAAACGACGTCTTACAGACAGGAAGGTGTATATGTAGTGATCGGTGGTGCAGGTGGTATCGGGGAGGTATGGACCGATTATATGATCAGTAAATACAAGGCGCAGGTAATCTGGATCGGAAGACGCGCATATGATCAGACCATAGCAGCGCGTATCAGCAAACTGAGTATAAAGGGACCTGCTCCTGTTTATTATGCGGCTGACGCGGCCAGTTATGCGTCATTACATGCTGTATATGAACAGATCAAACAGCGTTTTGGAACAATAAATGGCATTATCCACTCTGCCATTGTGCTCCAGGATCAGGGGCTGGGAAATATGACAGAGGAGAAGTTCCGTGCCGGACTTTCTGCAAAGCTGGATGTAAGTGTCCGGCTGGCGCAGGTATTTGCCGCAGAGCAACTTGATTTCGTGTTGTTCTTCTCTTCCATGACCACTTTTACCAAAGCACCCGGACAGAGTAATTATGCGGCCGGCTGTACGTTTAAAGATGCCTTTGCATTACAGCTTGCCCAGACCTGGGATTGCCCGGTGAAAGTCATTAACTGGGGTTATTGGGGTAGCGTCGGTATCGTAGCTGATGATACCTATCGAGAACGTATGGCCTTGGCGGGATTCGACTCGATTGAACCCGTAGATGGAATGGCTGCCCTGGAAACATTACTGGCGTCGCCAGTTGCCCAACTGGCCTTTATTAAAACCTGTAAGCCTCTACAGATGGAAGGGATTAAACTGTCAGAAAGAATGACGGTATATCCAGCTTCCATACAAGTTAATGCCACACATACACCGAATGATGTTACAGGTACCTTGAAGGAGATTGTAGCAGCTGCTACGGGTATTATGGCTGAAAATATAGACATGCAGACGACATTTGGTGAGTATTGTGCTGATCCGGAGGTATTTGCTGCAATAGCGGCCGGTATCAGCGAACAGCTGGATATTCATCTCAATGCGGGTCTGTTGATGTCTTTTACGGATCTTGCAGAGTTGTGTAAATATGTACAATCGCTGACAGGGGTGAATACGATTGATTATAGTTCACCGGAAAGACTGGAACAGATCTGGCAAAAAGTGGGCGCGCTGGCACTGGAAATGGAACAACTCCTCGCCAGACTACTATTTGTACATTTAAGAGACCTGGGCTGCTTTACAAGCCCCGGAACCTGCACGGTGTTGATGGAAAATGGCCGGATCGTCCCTGCTTATAAAAGATGGATGGAAGAAAGCCTGGCTGCATTAGTAAGAGCCGGACTTCTTACAACACAGACCGGACAATATACAGTCGCTCAAGGAGCGGCACAATTACCAGCGGAAGCTGTTCACCAGGAGTGGGCGGCGAAACGGTTATTATGGTTAGAGAATCCGAACCTGAAAAACCAGGTAGTATTGGCTGACGCTACGATGGGTGCACTGCAACAGATCATTACAGGACAAGTTCCGGCAACAGCAATCATGTTCCCTGGTTCATCCATGGAGATGGTACAGGGTGTATACAAAGACAACCTTGTGGCCGATTACTTTAATGAACTGATGGCAGTTGCACTGGTGAATTACCTGGAACAACGAAAGTCAACAGATCCGAATCTCCGTCTCCGTATACTGGAAATTGGTGCAGGTACCGGTGGAACCAGTGCCATGATCTTCGGCAAACTCAAGCCTTATCAGCAGCACATCGCTGAATACTGCTATACAGATATTTCCAGGGCATTCCTATTACATGCAGAAAAGGCGTATCTGCCAGATAATCCTTATATCAAGACCAGGATATTTGATGTAGAGAAGCCGATACAGCCACAGGACATTGAAGCAGGTGTGTATGATGTGGTGGTCGCTACGAACGTATTACACGCTACTTCCAACATTAGTAATACCCTGCGTAATGCCAAGGCGGTCTTACAGACAGGAGGCTTGCTCTTGTTAAATGAGTTGGCTGCAAGTTCTTTATTTACACACCTGAGCTTCGGATTATTAGACGGCTGGTGGTTATATGAAGATCCGGAGGTGAGACTGTCTGGTAGTCCGGTACTGGTAGCAGACAGCTGGAGAAAACAGTTGGCCTATGAAGGTTTCAAAGCATTGCAGTTCCCTGTAAAGGCAGCACATCATCTTGGTCAGCAGATTATCATTGCTGTAAGCGATGGTATTGTTCGTCAGCTTGTTAATAAACCAGCTGTTGCCGCTCCTGCTGCTGCACCGGCGAAACCGCCTGTAAAGAAAGCAACCCCAGTACAACAATCTGTAGCCAGCAACAAACGCGCTGATAAGAAAGCGGGTCTGGAAGAGAAAGCCCTGGCTTATTTCAAAGACCTGGTAGGTGGTGTGCTGAAGATTCCTGCACACAAAATAGATGTCAATGCTTCGTTCGAATCTTATGGTATAGATTCCATTCTTGTTGTACAGCTGAACAATGCATTAAAAGAAGTATTCGGAGAAGTATCAAGTACGCTGTTCTTTGAATACCAGGATATCCGCTCCCTCAGCGCTTATTTTATAGATACACAGAGAGAAGCGCTCACAAGCTTACTGGGAGATGATATACCGTCTGGTATTCATAGTCCGCGGGAAGTATCCCCGGTGAATGATGCACCAATTGCTATTCCGGTAGCATTTGGGCGGAAAGCAGGTACAACACCTGTGCCATCAGCCAATGGTTTTACAGAACAGGTAAACACGACCATGCCCATTGCTATTATCGGTATCAGTGGGAAATATGCACAGGCAGCTTCGCTGGATGCTTTCTGGGAAAATCTGCAGACAGGTAAGAATTGTATTACGGAGATACCGGAAGAGCGCTGGAACTGGCGTACACACTTCGATGAAGAAAAAGGCAAATGGGGTACTACTTATTCCCGTTGGGGTGGTTTTATTCCTGATATAGATCGTTTTGATCCTTTGTTCTTTAATATATCTCCTATAGAGGCAGAACGTATTGATCCACAGGAAAGACAGTTCTTAGAGACGTCCTACAATGCGATTGCTGATGCAGGGTATACGCCCGCTAAGTTGGCGGCTGATCGGAAAGTGGGCGTGTTTGCCGGTATTATGAACGGCAATTACATCACCGGACCGAGCTATCATTCTGTAGCTAACCGTGTGTCTTATGTGATGAACTTTCAAGGGCCAAGTCTGGCGGTAGATACGGCTTGTTCGTCCTCACTGACAGCTATTCATCTGGCGATCGACAGTATACGCGGCGGCTCCTGCCATTGCGCGATAGCAGGTGGTGTAAACCTGATCGTAGATCCTGTACACTATATGCGATTGTCAGCCGCAGGTATGTTGTCGGCTGGCGATCAGTGTAAGGCATTTGGTGATGGGGCCGATGGCTTTGTAGACGGAGAAGGCGTAGGCGCAGTGGTACTGAAACCTCTGGCCAGGGCAATAGCAGACGGAGATCATATCTATGGTGTGATACAGGGCTCCGCTATTAATGCAGGTGGCCGTACGAATGGCTATACCGTACCTAATCCTGTAGCGCAGGCACAGGTCGTGGCAGATGCACTGGATCGTGCGGGTATTGATGCCCGGACAGTCAGTTATGTAGAAGCACATGGCACTGGTACTGTGTTGGGTGATCCTATAGAAGTAAATGGTCTTACACGGGCATTTGCAGCAACGACGGATGATAAACAATTCTGTGCCATTGGTTCTGTAAAAACAAACATCGGCCATTGTGAAAGTGCTGCAGGTATTGCGAGTCTGACGAAAGTACTGTTACAGATGAAACACGGTAAGCTGGCCCCATCACTCCATGCGGCTCAGCCTAATCCCAATATCAATTTTGCCAATACGCCATTTAAAGTACAGGCACAGTTGTCAGATTGGTCTTCACCAAGAATAGCAGGTATTTCTTCTTTCGGCGCTGGTGGCGCTAATGCACACCTGGTTGTTACTGAGTATATACCGGAACCAATAGTTGAGACACAGCAAATGCCTGTGATGATTGTACTTTCTGCCCGCACAGCGGAGCGTTTACAGGCACAGGTGAGTCAGCTGCTGGATGCCATATCCGTTGATGGTTTTAATGAGCCTCTTGCTGCGATTGCTTACACATTACAGGTGGGTAGAGAAGCATTGGAAGAAAGGCTTGCATTGGTCGCAGGTTCTGTCGAAGCGTTGAAGCAACAATTACAGGCGTATCTGCAGGGAAATCATACGGCGATCTTCAGAGGGCAGGTAAAGCCTAACAAGGATATTGTCGCTGTTTTCTCTTCGGATGAAACGCTGGCTCAGGTAGCCGATCAGTGGTTGTTACAACACAATGATGCAAAGGTGCTGGAATGGTGGGTAAAAGGATTACAGATCAACTGGGAGATCCTGTATACAACGGATCGTCCCCGCAGGATATCATTACCAGGTTACCCATTTGCGGGTGAAAGGTACTGGCAGGCTGCGTTGCCGCTTAGTGTTAAAGCCACAGCTCCCCTCCCAGCGAGAGATGATAAAGACTATTACGATTTGCTTGATGCTGTGCTGAGCGATGAGCTGAGTGTACAACATGCCACTAACGAAATTGTAAAAATGCTTAACTGACAAGACATGAAAGAACTGGTAACATACATATTGAATGAATTAAAGGCAGACAGGATATCCCGGTCTGAGGCAGTCAGATTACTTAAACAGGCGGCTACAAATCCATCTGCGAATGATACTGAGTTGTTACATCCGCTGATTCACCGGAATATATCTACACTCGAAGGACAGGTATTTGAGTCAGTATTCAGGGGCACAGAATTCTTTCTTACAGATCATGTGGCCGCTGGAAGAAAGATACTGCCAGGAACGGTATACCTGGAGATGGCAAGAGCGGCGCTTGTTTTGTCAACTGGTGTGGCGGAAGAAACAGTTGCTTTATCGCGTGTCAGCTGGCAACAGCCTATGGATGTCAGCGAAGGAGCGATAAGGGTGTATACTGCTTTGCAGGTACAGGAGGACGAGAACGTTTTCTTTGAGATATACAGTGAAGAAGAAGGCGTAAAAACAATCTACAGCAACGGATGGGCCACCCTGACAGGGTGTAAGGATACAGCTGTTCCTGATGTCGCTGCATCCGCAGATGAAATGCCTTTACTATTACAGGGAACGGCATGTTATCAGCTGTTTGAGGAAGCCGGTATGGTATACGGACCAACGTTCAAGGCGATTCAACAGATCAGGGGAAATGGGCAACAGGTATTTGTGGATCTGGTGTTGCCGGAAGCCTTACAGGCTTCTGTAACAGACTATCTCTTACATCCGGTAATACTGGATGCGGCACTACAGGGAAGCGTTGGTCTGACTATCGGCGATGCGATGATGAAGAGTAAGGCGCCTTTTGCACTGGAAGCGTTGAAGGTGTATCGTCCCTGCACTACACATATGCAGGCTGTTATCACACATAGCAAAACGTATAAAGGAGACAGTAATATTCAACAGCTGGATATACAGCTGAATGACCTGCATGGGAATGTATGTGTGTTGCTGAAAGGCTTTACTTTCAGACTGCTGGATATGGGCACAAACGAACAACTCTTATTGCTGGAGAAAAAAGAACAGCCATTTATTGCAGCAAATGCGCTGGTGTCGACGGCGTATGAAAGACATGTCATCCTGTTATGTGGAGATGCGGTATCCTTCGCAGGAGTAATACAGGAGGTATTTGATAAAAGTAGCGTACTTACGGTTACCGCTGGCAGCGATATGTTGCCGGATAATTTTATGTCATATGCGGAGCGTTTGTTTATCGAAATAAAAGATTTACTGGAGGTCCGGGTGACGGGCAAGAGCCTGTTGCAGGTAGTGATGTCAGGTGCGGAACGTACGCTACTGGCAGGCGGATTAACAGGCATGTTGCAGACGGCAGTACTGGAATATCCATTGCTGGATGCAAAACTGATTGAAACAGATGAAACCGGAACTGCACTTGCAGCTGTCTTAAAACAGCATATGGGAGCGGGACCATTATATGTTAAATATCGTGATGGAAAAGGATGGCAGGATAGCTGGGAACCATTGTCTGTCAGCCAGGATGCGATGCCATGGAAAGATCAGGGCGTATACCTGATAACAGGTGGTGCTGGTGGTTTGGGGCAGCTATTCGCCCGGGAAATACTGTCACGTACGAAGAATGCCGTTGTCATACTGGCAGGCAGACGTGCCTTGGATAATGATATTGCTGCAATACTGGAAGCCTTGAATAGTGAAACAGGAAAAGTAGTCTATCGGCAGCTGGATCTTGGAGATGCAGCATCTGTAAATACGCATATCCAGGAGATCATATCCCTGTATGGTGGTTTGCAGGGTGTTATACATAGTGCAGGATTGACAAAGGATGCCTATATCACCAAAAAAGAGATAGCAGATTTCAGAGACGTATTACTACCGAAAGTGACGGGCACTGTTCACCTGGAGAATGCCTGTCGTGACATAGCGCTGGATTTCTTTATTTTGTTCTCCTCAGGATCCGGGGTTACCGGTAATGCCGGTCAGGCTGACTATGCAACAGCAAATGCCTTCTTAGACGCTTTTACTCGTGAACGTTCAACCTTCGTTGCGCAACGAAAGATCAATGTAAGATACTTATCTATTAACTGGCCCCTGTGGGAAGCAGGAGGAATGGACATCAGCAGAGAGGCGCGACAGTTGTTACGGCAGACTACAGGTATGACACCCATGAGCACCGCAAATGGTTTGCAGGCTTTTTATACAGCATGGGCTTCGCGGAAAACACAGGTACTGGTCATGCAGGGCGATCCGCAAAAGCTACAGGCTTTTTTCCGTCAATCGGAAAAGCGTACAGAGAAACCACAGACAACTTCACAAAAAACTATTGTAAGCGTAAATAATGACGTTGATATACAAGCGGCTGCACTAACCTATTTCAGTCGTCAGTTAGCAGACTTTGTCAAACTCCCTTATCATGAAATCGAGTCTGATGTGACGCTTGATAAGTATGGTATTGAGTCCATCCTGATGATGCAGCTGGTATCACATTTTGAGAAACAGTTTGGTCCTTTACCGAGAACATTGTTTTTCGAATATCAGACGATAGCTGAGTTGACAGGGTATTTTATCGCTGAACATAATGCACAGTTACAAACCATATTGGGTGTGGGACGGAAGGAACGTGAAGAGAAGGTACCTACACCGGTTGAAAGACCTGCTGTGCGTATGAAGGAAAAGAAGCCTTTAAAGATAGCGCCGGTAAAGGCAATCAATCCCGCTTCCGATCAAAATAAAGAAGCCATTGCCATTATTGCCATTGAGGGTAGATATCCGCAATCAGCCAATATCGCGGCATTCTGGGATAAGCTCCGTACAGGAAAGGACTGTATTACGACGGTACCAACTGAGAGATGGGACAATAGTCTCTATTTTGAACAGCAGCCGGCAGCCCCCGGAAAAACATATTGCAACTGGGGTGGTTTTATCCCGGCAGCAGATCAGTTTGATCCGTTGTTCTTTAATATCTCTCCGAGGGAGGCTTCGCTGACAGACCCGCAGGAAAGGCTTTTCCTGGAGACGGTGTGGCAGTTGCTGGAAAGTGCGGGTTATACAAAAGATACCTTGAAACGAAAGTATAACAGTGAGGTGGGTGTATTTGCAGGGGCGATGTATAATCATTATCAGTTACTGGGCGGCGGAGATGCTCAGGAGGCAGTAACAGCCTTATCCAGCCATAGCGCCATCGCCAACAGGGTATCTTATTATTTCAATCTGCATGGGCCTTCCCTGGCCGTAGATACGGCTTGTTCTTCTTCTTTGGTGGCCTTACATTATGCCTGTGAGAGTATCCTGAAAGGAGAGTGCCAAATGGCCATTGCCGGAGGCGTAAATGTGACCGTGCATCCTAAGAAATATACCGGATTGAGTCTGACAGGGATGATTGCCAGTCATCCGGACAGTCGCAGTTTCAGTGCAGGAGATGGCTATCTGCCTGCGGATGGCGTAGGCGCTGTTTTATTAAAACCCCTGTCGGCCGCAATAGCAGATAATGACAACATACTGGCCGTGGTGCTATCTACGGCTATTAGTCATAACGGTCAGTCTAATGGCTTTACCGTACCTAATTTAGCGGCGCAGGCACAGCTGATAGAACAACATTTCCGTCATGCCGGTATTGACCCTGCTACCATCAGTTATGTGGAGGCTGCGGCCAATGGATCAGCTATGGGTGATGCGATTGAATTTGCGGCACTTTCCAGGGCATTCAGGAAGTTCTCTGATCAACAGGGATTTTGTGCTATAGGGGCCGTTAAGTCGAATATCGGCCATGCAGAAGCTGCATCGGGTATGTCTCAGCTGAGTAAGGTGGTCTTACAGCTGCATCACAGGCAGTTGGTCCCTACACTCAGGAAGGGTGCATCGAACCCGGATATTAGCTGGGAGGGCTCTCCGTTTTATCTGCAGGATCATCTGGCGGATTGGGACAGACCTTTCCCGTTGCGGGCAACGGTGAGTTCATTTGGCGCGGGAGGCACAAATGTGCATGTGATACTGGAAGAATTCCGGCATGAAGTTATAGAGGATACTACGAACAATGGCACCTTTATTATTCCCCTTTCAGCCAGAAGTTCCAGAGAGTTACAGCGTATGAAACATGCCTTATCTGCTTTCCTGGATACAACTGCTGACGTATCCCTGGAGAATATGGCGCATACATTACAGACGGGCCGCGAAGCAATGCCTTACCGTTGGGTGGCTGTTGTAAAAGATATAGCTGCATTAAAAACAGCCTTGCAGGATTCGCCGGAAATACCAGCGGATATACCTGTCTATAACGGTGAGCCAGGGGATACGGATGCCACTATCAAGCGTATTTTATCTGGTAGTTCGCAGCAAGTATTACTGGAAACAGCGGCACAGGAACAGAACTATGATTTATTAGCATTATACTGGGCCAAAGGGGCCTCGCTCAACTGGTCGGATCTCGCATTATATCCTGCGGCCAGGAAAATGGTATTGCCAGGATACCCCTTTGAGCAACGCCGTTGCTGGATAGAAAACACCGCTACGCCGCATCCTGTGGTATCGAAGCCTGTGCAGACAAACGGGATCAACGGACAGACGAAAGAGTTGTCTGATCTGATAGCGGCAATATTGGGCGTAGCGAAAGCGGATTTAGATAAAGACCAGCCCTTAGAAGCATATGGCATGGATTCTATGCAGATGATGCAGGTCGTACAACAATTACAGCTGCATTATAATCCGGCCATACATCCGGGGCAGCTGGTAGCTTGTCGTACGATAAATGATATCAGCGCTGTATTAGAAGAGGTGGGCGGCATTGCGCCGGTTCCTGCTGACTGGTCGGCATTTCCGGAGCTGGTCAGACTGAACGGCAAACAGGAAGGACGTCCCGTATTCTGGTTTCATGCGGCGGCTGGAGGGGTAGAGCCTTATCAGGCCTTGGCGCAGACCATCGAACGTCCTTTTTACGGTTTACAGGCCAGGGGTTATATGACTGAGCGGCAACCACTGAAAGGTGTGAGTGCCATGGCTGCTTATTATATACACATTATCCGATCCGTACAGGCAACAGGGCCATACGACCTGGGAGGGTATTCTCTCGGTGGTGTGATTGCTTACGAAGTGGCCAGGCAGCTACAGGAAATGGGGCAACAGGTAAATACCATCGTAATGCTGGATTCGCTTTATGGAGCCGAGGTATCTGCTGAACGTTTTGATAAACGGGATGCCATCTTACAGGCCGTAAACATGTCACTGTTCTCCGGAATCGTGAATTCTCCGGAACGGTTTAAAGAAATACTGATAAACCGGTCACTTGTAGCTGATATAACGGATACGGATGCATTGATCTCAACATTAATGGAACATTTTAAGGAGCGGGGAGGTACACAGCCGGTTGCCAGACTGGAGGAATTCATCCGGCAGAGCGTCCGGGTGCAGGAAGCATATGTGGTAGACCAGTATGAGGTATCTCCGCTACCGGATCCTACAGGGCTACACTGCCATTACTTCCGGAACGGGAATGGTTATTTCCTGGGAGAGCTGGCGCCGTTCTTTATGCTGAGTAAGGAGCAGCCAGCCTATGATCATATTAATTACTGGGCTGAATGGGAGCAGCAGATACCGGATTTCGAGATCACAGATCTGGATGTGGCGAATCACATGATGCTGCTTTCTGATGAAACTGCGTACCATATTATTACTGATTATTGCCGGAAAATATATGCGGCAGAGGGTGCAAATGCTTCAACAGCAGCAGGTAGTACGATAAAAAGACGGCCTTTACTGCTGGAAGAAAAGATTGCCGTGACGGAGAATGAATCGTAAAAAGGCTTCGGTTTCTGAAAAAAAAGAAACAAATTTGTCAGTATATAACCATTAAATCATGAAGACGGCTAATTTAGTCAGCGAAACACTTGAGCAGTTTTATTCAGAAACGTACGAGGAAATCAGACTTGAAGTAGGATTAGGCCCACTTGAATTTGAACGTAATAAAGACCTCATTCAGCGTTTTTTACCAAAGAACGGTGTAGTGGCAGATGTAGGTGGTGGACCGGGTGTCTATTCTGCCTGGATGGCTAAAGCAGGGTATGAAGTTATCCTGTTTGATCCGGTGCCGAAACACATTGAGCAGGCAACGAAGAAGGCGGCCAAATTCAAGAAGAATCCGTTTAAAGCGATATTGGGTGAAGCCCGGAAACTGGACCTTCCTGATGCATCTGTAGATGTGGCGATCCTCCATGGTCCGCTGTATCATTTGCAGGAAAAGCAAGACAGAATTGCCGCGCTGCGCGAAGCATACCGTATATTGAAGCCAGGAGGTGTGCTGCTTGGTTTTGCCATTAACTACACTGCTTCCACACTGGTGGGCCTGACCAATGGTTATATCCATGATAAGGCATTCCTGAAAATGTGTCAGCAGGAACTGGCTACAGGTGTACACAATGCACCGGGCAGCTGGCCGGGTATTCTGCCGGAGGCTTATTATCACAGACCGTCTCAGCTGGCGGCAGAAGTGAAGGAAGCAGCGTTTGAGCATATCGATACTTTTGCCGTAGAAGGTGTGATCTGGCTGGATAGTAAATATTTTGAAAACAGGTCAGATGCTGAAAAAAAACAACAGCAGTTTGCCTTGCTGCAGGCCACTGAAAATCATCCGGAAATGCTGGCTATGAGTCCGCATATGATGATTGCTGCGAGAAAGAACGCATAAATATCATTGCATATAAAAACAGGAAAGGCTGTTTCGCGATCTGCGGAACAGCCTTTCCTGTTTTTATCAGATGAAGGGACGTATTATTGATCAGGATGCAGCTGCCGGCGCCTCCGGAGCAGTTGTTGATTGCTGCAAGGCTTCATTATGCGCTATAATGGTGGCCGCTGCCTTTTTCTTGTCTTTTTGCTGCTGTTTTTTGAGGACTTCTTTATAGAAATCAGCTACCTTATCCAGTTGTTTGTCCAGGTAATCCTGTAGCTTTTCCCTGCCTTTCTCGTTTAATCCATCAAATTGAGCCATCATGACAAAGGACAGACGTTTTTTTAAATCCTTTTTATCCACTTTGTGTTTCATACAACAAAAATAACTGATATAAGTGCATTGATCAACGCATGGACCCCGGAAAGAAATGTATAAACCATGGTTTTACTCGTTGATTATCTGCCAGGCTTGTGTTGACAGGGATAGTCAGCTGGATATTTTTCAACGGTTTATGGTTATTTTAGTAGAAAGAAACGCATATGTGTTGCCCCCAAATCCACAACATGCTCAGAACAGGCATCCTGTCTGTCCTGTTACTATTTGCCGGAGGTTGTTACTCTTATCGCGTAGCCACCCATGCATTACCTGCTACCGGCGTATCTCCCCGTAACAAGATAAAAACCTGTAGTCTCTTCTGGGGATTGCTTAACAAACCGCAGGTAATCCGGACACTGGTATGCGACTCGCTGGGCGTGAACGGCATGGCGGAAGTAAGGGTAAAGAACAATTTTGGCAATGCCCTGCTGACTGTCTGTACCCTGGGTATTTATTGTCCGCTGACATTAGAGTGGCAGTGTGCGACTCCCTGTCCGCCGCCAGTTGACTCCCTGTAATTCTTCCACCCCCAATTTCTTCCCGTATGAAAATTATCAAGAACGGCTCCTTCACCTGGAGTAATGAGCACCGCACTTTTTCCCTGCCGGTACAGGACCTGTATGATCTCGCCAATGAGACGACAGGGTCTGCGCTTGAGATCTATAATGATACGACGAAGGGTGTCCAGCAGATCATCCGGGAGGCCATCCAAACTAATACGCCGCTAAGGGCGCTGGGTGGCAGCTGGTCGTTTACCCCGATAGCTGCCTCAAAGGGTATTATTCTGAATACAAAACCACTGAATATCCGTTTCCCGGTATCCCAGGGGAGTATTTCCCCGCAGTATAAGGGGAATCATAAGTATCTCTGCATGGCGCAATGCGGGAACCGGATATGGGAACTGAACAAGTTCCTGAATGAACGGGGTTTTTCTCTGTCCTCCAGCGGCGCCAGTAACGGACAGACCATTGCAGGGGCGATAGCGACGGGTACGCATGGCGCCGGACTGGATTTTGGTGCTTTACAGGAGAATGTGGTCGGGCTTCACCTGATTACCGGACCGGATACACAGCTGTGGCTGGAACGGTCTTCTTATCCGGTGATGGCAGATAACTTTGCGGACAGGCTGGGGGCGGACCTGCTAAGAGACGACGAAATATTTGATGCGGCACTGGTTAGTATAGGCGCGATGGGATTTGTACATGGCGTGATGATAGAGACCGTAGATGATTTTCTGCTGGAATCATATCAACGTCGGGTACCATATGACGACGCATTGATCCGGCAGCTGACTACCCTGGACTTTTCCAATCCAAAGTTGCCTTATCCCGGGGAGCGTCCTTTTCATATGCAGATGATGATCAATCCCTATGATATGAAGAAAGGAGTGTATGCAACGACGATGTATAAGCGGCTTTATCGTAATGACTATACGCCTCCTGCACCCAATGGGGCCGGGATAGGGCCAGGAGATGATGCGCCCTGTTTCGTAGGTAAGCTGGCAGGTATAGTGCCGGGAGCGGTGCCGTTGATGGTCACCAAAGTACTGAGTGAGAGTCTGAATATACATGAAAGCAGTTCGGCAGACTGGGAGAGGTCTTCAGTAATACAACCCTCAGGGGGAAGATTGCCAGTGCGGCGATAGGGCTTCCCGTTACGGCAGTACCACAGGTAGTGGAGGCGTTGATGGAGGTGAACCAGGCGGCAGGGCCCTTCGTAGGAATGTTTGCATTCCGGTTTGTCAAGTCTTCCCGTACGACCATGGCATTTACAAGATTTGCCCCGGTGACCTGTGTAATGGAACTGGATGCGGTCTTGTCCAGGGAGACGCAGCGGTTTTATGACGCTGTGTGGGACAAGCTGGATCAGCTGCATGTCCCTTTTAGCTTCCATTGGGGGAAAATGTCTTCTATCACACCGGAACGCTTGCGTCGTATGTACGGAGATAGTCTTGATAAGTTCCTTATAGCCAGATCCAAAATAATCGACCCTGCCACGGCGGGTATTTTCAGTAATGACATTATGAAAAGCTGGGGAATAGATGCGCTCAGCTGAGAGAGATGGGCCAGTTACCTCATGGAGAATGCTTTTATGGTCGTAGTCAAAGTTGCACAATGCAAACCGTTTTGTGCAACTTTGACTACATGTTTCCGGACATTACGAATCTTTCAAATACACCTGCATTTAATTTTTTATTATTAAATACTAATATATGCAATCCCATTGCGGATAAGTCCGTATCTTGGAATTTTACTTTTGATTTGCAATGCAATAGGCGCTGATTTAACAAACGAGAACTAAAATTGTATTTAGTAATGAATATCAGGCGACTTATCTTCGCAAATTCTTAAACACAGAGAATGGACTCAAATATCGAACAGCCGGAGAAACCACTCATATCGAAAGGTATTGATGGGTTTTTTAAAGACATCTTTAACATCGTTTTATTCATCGGCAGAATCTTTAAGGAAGCCTTTAAGCGACCTGTTGAAATACGCGAGGTTATCCGTCAGTGTTACCAGGTTGGCTATAAGTCTCTGGCGCTGATCACTATGACCGGCTTCATTACCGGTCTCGTATTTACGAAACAATCCAGACCTTCCCTGTCCGAATTTGGTGCTACTTCCTGGTTACCTTCCCTGATCGCTATTGCTGTCATCAGGGCACTGGCGCCATTGGTAACGGCCCTGATCTGTGCCGGTAAGGTAGGTTCCAGTATTGGTGCGGAACTGGCATCCATGCGTGTAACCGAACAGATAGACGCGATGGAAGTATCTGCGATTAACCCGTTCAAGTTTCTGGTTACGACCAGGGTCATGGCGACGACCATATCCATTCCCATCCTCGTCGGTTATACCGGACTGGTAGGTTTACTGGGGTCTTTCCTGGATATTCACCTGAACGAGCAGACTTCTTTTACCAGTTTTTTCCAGGAGGCATTCAAGAATATATATTTCCTTGATTTTATCACAACGGGCGTGAAGGCGGTTGTTTTCGGCTTTACGATCGGAGTGGTAAGCTGTTATCAGGGATACCATGCTACCCAGGGTACACAGGGTGTAGGTAAAGCAGCGAACATTTCGGTGGTTATCTCCATGTTCCTGATATTTATTGAAGAGATCTTTATTGTTCAAATTGCCAATTCTATCCGATAATATGAAGTCATTTACGCCGGAAATAAATATGGACGAGAAGGTGATTGATATCCATGACCTTTACAAGTCATTTGGGACCAATCATGTGTTACGCGGTATTGACATAAATGTACACAAGGGTGAAAACGTGGTGGTATTGGGCCGCTCCGGTACGGGAAAGTCTGTATTGATCAAGATCATTGCAGGTTTGCTGAAACCGGACTCCGGTAATGTCAATGTACTGGGTAAGGAAGTCGATAAACTGGGCACGGTTGATCTGCGGGAACTCCGCCTGAAAGTGGGGTTCTGTTTTCAGAATGGCGCGCTCTATGATAGTATGACTGTTGGTGAAAACCTGGCATTTCCCCTGAAGCGGAACACCCCGGGTATCAGTAATGAGCAGGTGAGAAAGAGTGTCAATGTTACCCTGGAGGCAGTCGGTCTTTTAAAGACAATCGACCAGATGCCCTCTGAACTCTCCGGTGGCCAGCGTAAGCGTATCGGCATTGCCCGTACCCTGATCCTGCGCCCGGATATTATGTTGTATGATGAACCCACAGCAGGTCTTGATCCAATTACCTGCACCGAAATCAATAATCTGATCAACGAAGTACAACGCCGTTTCCATACAAGTTCCATCATTATCACGCATGACCTTACCTGCGCCAAAGATGTAGGCGATAAGATCGTGGTAATGAAAGAAGGAAAGTTTGTGAAACAAGGCACTTTTGATGAGGTATTCAGCACCAAGGATGAACTCATCAATGAATTTTATGACTATAATTTTATACAGTAAGATATGAAAGAAACAAGCAACAGACGCGCGGTAATAGTAGGCATTTTTATCACTCTAGGTTTGCTTATTGTTATAGCAGGCGTACTTACACTTGGAGGACAAAAAAAGGCTTTTGTAAGCGCGATACATGTCAGTGCTACCTTCAGTGATATCGGAGGGGTGCAGACCGGTAACAACATCTGGTATTCAGGTGTAAAGGTAGGTACCGTAAAAAAGATCACGTTTATAGAGCATAATAAGATCAGGGTTGATCTGAACATTGAAGAGAAATCAGCACAGTTCATACATAAAGACGTATTGGCGAAGGTAGGTTCTGATGGTCTGGTAGGTAATAAGATCATTGCTTTATCCGGTGGTTCTGAGAACGTTCCGGCTATCCAGGATGGCGATCAGCTGAAGGTAGCGGTGAACATCAGCCCTGATGAAATCATGACTACCCTCCAGGAGAATAACAAGAAGCTCCTGCTGATCACCGGCGATCTGAGCACACTCAGCAAACGCATAGTTAACGGAGAAGGCTCTGTTGGTAAGTTAATGACCGATGAGTCCCTTTATAATAATCTGTCGCAGACAGTCGCCACGTTTGAAAAAGCAGCGGCTAATACGGAACGCCTTACCCAGGGGCTGGCGGACTATGCATCCAGTCTACGTAAGAAAGGTTCACTGACCAATGATCTGGTAACGGATACTACTGTATTCAACAATCTCCGTGCTGCTGTAGCCCAGATGAAAGACGTGGCAGGTAATGCGAATGTAGTGGTGGAAAATTTGAAGAGTACAACACGTAGTCTTAATGACAACCTGAATGATGCGAAGTCGCCGGTCGGAGTGTTGCTGAATGATCAGCAGTCAGGGGAAGACCTGAGACAAACACTCAGGAACCTGAATGTAAGTACTGCGAAACTAGACGAGGACCTGGAAGCGGCGCAGCACAATTTCCTGCTGAGAGGATTCTTTAAGAAGAAAGCAAAGAGAGAAGAGAAGGCGAGGAAAGATAGTATCAAGAATGCGCAGAAGCAGCAGTAGGAATTAGGAATTAGGAATTAAGAATTAGGAATTAAGAGTTCAGAGTTAAGAGTTCAGAGTTATATTATCACTATAATATAGACCCGTGCAGCCGTCAGGTTTGCACGGGTTCTTTCATTGATAGCGCCCTGTGTTTCAGGACAAAAAATGTCCGGTAGAAAATATCCATTTAAGTTAACAATTACTTAATCCAAACTTAACATTCGCGCTCTAATTTGCGGCCTGAAAATTAACACGTACAGCTTACCACGCTATTGTCAGTGAATATCATGTTCTTAGGAGGTCTCTACACAATGTTTGCTGGATATTGTTCAGACAGACTTAACATTACCTTTACAATGGCGGTGTAATTTTGTTCGTAAACACCAGGTTAAATAAAGATGCGAATTAATAGTAAACATAGTCCTTCATCTGACCCTGAGATGTATTTTGATAGGTTATTCAAAGAGACCTACGCTAATACCGTCGCATACCTGGAAAAAATCAGCAGTGATAAAGAGCTGGCCCTTGACCTTGCACAGGAGGCTTACCTGAAGGTCTGGCAGAAGCTGGATTTACTGCCGGAAGACGGTGAAGAGATGCTGAGATATATTCTGATCATCGCACGTAACTGTTTCCTGGATCACCTGAAAGGTATGCTGAAAGAAAAGAAACAACAGGACGCCTACGCCACTGTATATATTGAAACAAGTGCCGCCGCTAACTACATGGAAATAAAAGAGCAGCAGCAGATTATCGACCATACCATTAATACACAGGAAGCCTCCGCCCGCCGTTTCTATCTCCTGAACCGCGAGGAAGGTCTTACTTACAAAGAGATCGCCCTGCAGGAAGGCGTATCTGAAAAAACCGTGGAGCGCTATATCGGAAGAGTGCTTCGTACCCTGCGTACCCGCCTTGCCAGTTTTCTTTTTCTTTGGTAACAATTCCTTAACCTTGATTGCTGACGGTGACCTGTTTGTTTTGCTGTTCTTATTATAAACACAATAAACAAAGTCAGCTAAATGGACCTGCAGGATATCCGGAAAAGATTGGAAGATTTCAGAACTGGTAAATTAACCTCCGCACAAAAAGAGGAATTACAGCACTTGCTTGACGCTCTCTCAGAAGAGGAGCAGACGGCTTTATTTCCCGTGGATGCTTATTTACAGAAAGGAGATCACCAGTTACCGGATGAAGAAGTAGCCGCTGCGCTGGCTCGCCTGAAACAAACCGTAAAACCAGGCAAAGTAGTATTCCTGGGTGGCTGGAGAAAAGTGAGCAAGTATGCCGCTATCCTGGTACTCGTAATGGGAAGTACTTTCCTGCTGAGAAAACAGACCGGTCTTTTTGTAAAAAAAAGCGGACAGACAGCCAAACGTTACCAGGTCATGAAAGTAGCAGATGGCAATCATGCTACCCTGATGCTGAAAGACGGTACGCGTATCGTTATCAATGGCGGTAGTGAATTGTTATATCCGGAGAACTTCGAAGGCGCTGAGCGTATGGTCGTATTGAAGGAAGGGGAGGCCTATTTTGATATCGCAAAAGATGCAGCGCATCCGTTCGTCGTAAAAACACAACAAATGAGAGTGCGGGTACTGGGTACCTCATTCTCTGTAAGAGATTATAAGGAAGAAACACGCGCCTCCATCTCTGTGAACAGTGGAAGGGTCGCACTTGAAAGCCTGTTAAAGACAGGACCATGGCTTGAACTCAATGCCGGCAATGGATCAATAACAGATAAATACGAAGGGACAATTACCAAACACGATATCGATGTTTCAGCCACCACTGCGTGGATAAGAGGAGAGTTTAATTTCCATGACGCCGCTTTACAGGACGTATTACAGGTACTGCAACATAAATATGCAGTACGCTTTGAAGTAAGAGATTCAACATTGCTGAAACGCAGATTTACAGCAACATTCAGAAACAACAGTATTCAGAACATCATGCAGCAGTTGAAGCTCATGGGTAACATCGATTATACTATTACAGACAACCTAATATTAATACAATAACAACCACCCATTAAGGGATCGAAAAAATTCGGTACAAAAGCTAAATTTTAAATGAATGGACAAAAGTACAAATAAGCGGGGAGGCCCGCTAGGGAATTGCTGTCCGCAACTGAAAGGGATCATCAGGAATGCGGGGCTGCTGGTACTGTTATTCTTTACTGCATTTATGCCTGCTGTTTATGCGCAAACAGGCGAACAGAAGCTGGACATCTCCATTGAGGCACAGCCACTGAAAGATGTATTTCAGTTTATTGAGAGGAACACTTCTTTCGTCGTGAATCACAGTGAAGACGAAATAAATACCGCTGTGCGCGTGTCGGTAAACCTGAAAGGCGCTACTGTAACTGAAATATTGAGAGGGGCACTGCGTGCTACCGAATACGAATTTGTACGTAATGGTAACACAATTGTTATCATGCGCAGACAACCGGATATCGTTATCCGTGGTAAAGTAACCGATGAAAGAGGTGAAATTCTGATCGGTGTGAATGTTCGTCCGAAAAATGGCGCCAGAGGTACCATTACCAATAAAGATGGATTTTATACCATCGCTGTTCCGTCTCCCGGCACATCCCTGGTATTCTCTTTTATGGGTTATAGCATCCGTACTATACCGGTAAAAGAAACCCAGACGCTGAACGTACAGCTGTTACCGGATGCAAAAGCGCTGAAAGAAGTGGAGATTACTACAGCACTGGGTATTAAACGTGATGAGAAAGCCCTGGGTTATGCTACTACTGTTGTAAAAAACGAACAGCTGACCGATGCGGTATCAAATAACTGGACCGATGCATTGTCCGGTAAAGTAGCGGGTCTGAATCTCGTGAGATCGAATGCGGGTCCTACTGGTTCCAACAAGATTATCCTGCGTGGCGAAAATAACCTGAATGGAGATAACGAAGCACTCATTGTAGTAGATGGTGTGGTGATCAACCAGAGCAGTGGTCGTCGTACTGCAAACAGTGGCGAATCGCCATATGGTACTGCCAGTGACAACCTGCCGGCTGACTATGGTAGTGGTCTGAACGACATCAATCCTGAAGATATTGAGTCTGTTACCGTACTGAAAGGCCCTGGTGCTGCTGCATTGTATGGTCAGCGTGGTGCGAATGGTGCATTGATCATCACGACCAAATCAGGTAGTCCGAAGAGAAAAGGACTGGGTGTGACCGTTAACTCAAATGCTGCTTTCGAACAGGTTAACCGTTGGCCTTCTCTCCAATATGAGTATGGACAGGGCCTGGATGGCGCCGCTTATTATTCTTACGGTGCATCTGCTGACGGCGCCAGCACCAGTGGTACCAGCTCTGCTTATGGTCCACGTTTCGAAGGACAGAAATTCTTCCAGTATGATCCTGTGACACAGACACAGGGTAAGGAGAGAACGCCATGGGTGGCACATCCTGATCAGATACAGAAATTCTTCCAGACTGGTCAGACTTACACTAACTCTGTGAGCCTGGATGGTGGTACTGATAAAACTACTGCGCGTTTCTCTTTTACCAATGTGAAGAATTCATGGGTCGTACCGAATACAGGCTATGGCCGTAATACGGTGGCGATGTCTGTGAATTCAAAAGTGAACGATAAACTGCAGATATCTTCCAAGATCAACTACACGAATAAATTCAGCGATAACCTGCCGGGAGCCGGGTATGGCAACCAGTCACTGATGTACTGGTTTATCTTCTGGCAGCCCAATGCGGATCTTGACTGGCTGAAAAACTACTGGACAAATGGTCAGGAGGGAAAACAGATCAAATATCCTTTCAGTTCCTTTCCGGAGAACCCATATGCGGTTTCTTATGAGTTCCTGAACTCCACCAACCGTAATGGTATTACCGGTAATGTACAGGCGACATATAATATCGTAAAAGGATTGAGTGTACAGGTAAGAACCTCTATTGACTTTGCCAACGAACATCGTGAACAGAAACGTCCTTACGATGCTGGTGCCAAGTTCCAGCGTGGTAGCTTCCGTACACAGAATATCTTCGGTATGGAGTCCAGCACTGACTTCCTGGTGAGATACAATGGTAAGATTGCCAAAGATCTTGAGCTGTCAGTAACGGCAGGGGGAAGCACCCTGAGAAACAACTACAGAAAAGATGAGGTACGTGCTGACTCCCTGATCTATCCCGGTATCTATAGTATGGCGAATGCTGCCGGTCCGCTGGTAACAATGCCATACACGTCCGGTTATAAATTCAACAGTGCATATGGTTTGCTGGCGTTGGCCTATAAAGAGTACCTGTTTGTGGACTTTACCGCCCGTCAGGACTGGGCAAGCACATTGGCTACGCCTGCACGTACTGGTAACGCCGCGTTCTTTTATCCTTCTGCTAACCTGAGTTTCGTTCCTTCTGAGTATTTCAAATTACCTGCTGCCGTAAACTATGCGAAAGTAAGGTTCTCTGCATCCGGTGTGGGTAGTGGTGGTACTACACCTTACCTGACCGCTTATACTTATCCATCTGCGGGTAGTCTGTATAGTGGTGGTTTGGAAAATCCAGCCGTACTAGCTAATCCGAATCTGCGACCACTCAGGACTATTTCCTATGAAGTAGGTGCAGCAGGTAAGTTCTTCAATAACCGTATCGGATTTGACCTGGCATTATACAGAGGCATGTCCAAAGACCAGCACCTGTACCGTATCGTAGACCGTGCTTCGGGTTACAACCAGGTTCTGGTAAATGCCGGTGAGGTAAGCAATAAGGGTATTGAGCTGGCGCTGAATGGTACGCCCGTTTCCACCAAGAATGGTTTCAGATGGAATACCAATATCGTATTCTCTTCTAACCGCAACAGGATTGAGAAGCTGGTAGACAGTTCTGTGGTATTGAAAACCGGTTATGTTGGCGGTGGCCAGATTGTAGCGCAGGTAGGCGGTAGCATGGGAGATCTGTATGGGCGTGGTTATCAGCGTGCTCCTGACGGACAGGTGATCTATGATAAAACAACCGGTGTAGCATTGCTCACTGAAGGTGTAAAATACTTGGGTAACACGATCCCTAAATTCAAATTGGGCTTCACCAACGATTTTATTTTCAAACAATTCCATCTGGGTATACAGTTCGATGGTCAATATGGCGCGGTTGCACACTCCCTGACGCATTACAAACTGGCAGAGCAAGGTAAAACGACCAATACGCTGCCTGGCCGTTACAATGGTATCATTGGTAATGGTGTCGTACAGGAAGGCGATGGCAAGTTCCGCAAGAATGACGTAATCGCTACAGATATCGATGAATACTATCGTTCTCATTATGGGGTGGATAACGCAGAGGGTAGCACTTTCCGTACTGACTTCATCAAATTCAGAGAAGCGCGTCTTGACTACACCCTCAATCCAAAGGTGGCAAAACGTATCGGTTTTCAGCGTGCAACATTTGGCGTATACGGCCGTAACCTGTTCATCTGGTCTCCATGGCCAATATTCGATCCTGAATTCGGTACCATCACCGGCACTGATATCGTACAGGGCTTTGAAGTGGGCCAGTTCCCTTCTACCCGCTCATTTGGCTGTAACCTGGTACTCGTACTTTAATCTTAAAAGCAATGAAGAAAGTTATATATAAATTCTCCGCTGTCGTATTGATGGGTAGCCTGCTTTTCTCATCCTGTACGAAAGACTTTACAGAGATCAATACTGACCCGAACGGTACACCTACCGCATTACCGGAACAGCTGATGGCGCCTGCACTGGTAGGTACGCTAGGCTACAACATGCTGCGTAACCGTAACTTCAACAATGAACTGATGCAGGTGACAGTGGATGCGAGTGATGCAGAAGGTAAAGTATTCAGATATGATTATCGTGCCACCTGGGCTGATTACCTGTATAATGGCCTGTATTCTGAACTGACCAACTTTAAGGATATGTACAAGGTGGCTAATCAGCAGCTGACCTTCAACAAGTCTTATAAAGGTATTTCTGTTATCTGTCAGTCATGGATCTATTCCATACTGACAGATACCTACGGAGACATTCCATATTCTCAATCCAACGAAGCAAGAGACAGCGCTATCTATGAGCCGGCTTTTGATGCACAGAAGGATATCTATATGGACATCTTCGATAAACTGGATTCTGCAAATACCTGGTTATCTGCAGGTACGGCTATCAGTGCCAACAGCGATCCTGTGTATGGCGGCGCTGTCGCTAACTGGCGTAAGTTTGGTAACTCACTGTATTTACGTTTACTGCTGAGGGTATCCGGTAAGCCCGAAATGACGGAATTCTGTAAGGCCAGAATTAAGAAAGTGGTGGAGACTTATCCGATTATGGCCAGCAATGCGGAATCAGCTATCCTGAGATGGACGGGTGTGGGCCCGCTGAGTTCTCCTTACATCGGTGTAAGAGAACAGGACTTCAGAGCGCCTGGTATTGCCAGCTATTTCATTGACAACCTGAGTTCCTGGAATGACCCGCGTATCGATATTCCTACCTATGGTACCAGCAGTATCAACAGATGGGGTATTGCGCCGTACTCCGGTTCTTACCAGGGTATTCCGAGTGGTTATGCACCAGGTGAGAACCCGGTAAAGAAATGCTACTTCTACTCCAATACTTCTGCGGTATCACTGATGACAGAGCCAATGACGGGTATGATGATGAACTATGCGGAACTGAAGTTCATACTGGCAGAATGTGCGATCAGGGGATGGATCACCGGTTCTGCTGAAACCTATTACAATGATGGTGCGCAGAACAGTATCACGTTGTGGCTGCCTAACTGGACTGTCCCTATCAAGGATTTCCTGACAGCGGCAGATATCGAGTGGGATGAAAAGTTGTCATTCGATGATAAAATGGAAAGGATCCACAAGCAGAAATATTATGCGCTGTTCCTGACAGATATGCAGCAGTGGTTTGAATACCGTCGTACCGGTCACCCGATCCTGCCTAAAGGCGCGGGACTGAAAAACGGGGGTGTGATGCCTGCAAGGATGACTTATCCTGTATATGTACAATCCACTAATCCGACAAATTATAAACTGGCAGTTGCCAGACAGGGGGCAGATCAGATCTCTACCCAGGTTTGGTGGCAAAAACCATAATTGATATTTCATACCAAAATACTGTCATGAAAAAGATATTCATCTATACTTTCTTATTATCCTCACTCATCTCTTCATGGGGATGTGAAAAGGAGACTTATCCAGGCGCACAGATAAGTCCTTATGTCGCCATATTTGACGTAAGAAACCTGTACAGAGGTCAGGACCTGGTACTGAACAATGACAATCTGAAAGGTGGTCATAGTCTGGCTGCAATGGTTGTATCTGACCATTCCGGCGGTAACCTGCCGGAGGGACTGCTGGTGGTGCAGGATGCCCGTCGCCTGTCGACACTGCGTGGTATTTCCATTCCTTTAGGAGCAGATGCAACGTCTTTTGTACCTGGTGATTCCGTGATCATCCACATTGACGGGAAGACCCTGTCGAGAGTGAACGGTATCCTGGAGATCAAAGGCGTTAGCAAGGGCGATATCCAGAAGGTATCGTCTGATAATGTGATTCCCATCAACCGTGTGACGATCGGTCAGATGCAGACCAATCCGGATGCATACGAGAGTGTGTTGTCAGTAATCGTGAAAGGTACTTTTGATCCGCTTCCGCAGCCAACGGATGTTTTGGCAGGGGATAAGACACTGAACGATGGTTTTGGTGATATTATCCTGCATACAGAAGCAGGTGCTGCATTTGCAAACAATGCTGCTTTTGTGAACGCCAACTATTTCGGGATTGCCTTCAATTCGGAAGTGAAAGAAGGACAGCTGATCCCACAGTTCAGGGTGCGTACCGGCAGCGATGTAAGGGAACTGAGTTCACAGATCCAGGTAGCGCCGGTACTGATTACTGGTTTCATGAGCGATGTGGCCGGTGGTGATGGTAACTACGAATATGTGCAGCTGATGGCGACGACCGACATTGATTTTGCACAAACGCCGTATGCAGTAGTCGTAACCAATAACGCCAATGCCTCGACGCCAACCGGCTATCCTTCTAACGGATGGGCCACCGGTAACATGCGTACCTATAAATTCAGTCTGAGTACAGGTACTGCGAAGAAGGGCACTTTCTTCTATGTGGGGGGCGCCGGTAAACTGATCAATGGTTCCGGTTCTACCAATATAAGCAGCTCTAACTGGATCAGGGCATTCGACTATACCAAGAATGACGGTGACGGATTTGGTCTGAAAACAGGCGGTCTGTTTGCCAACAGTGGTAACGCATCCGGTGTGGCGGTCTTCAAAGATTCTGCGGTTACTGCCAGCTCTACGCCGGTGGATGTGATCTTTATTGCTACCGGTGGTAGTCTCTACTCCGGCAACAAAGGATACCGTATTGCCAGTACAGATTTTTATGATATCGTGAACCCGATTACGATGGCACAGCAGCCATTCTACAGACAAGGGTCCAATACCCTGAGTCTGGTGTACAACACGGCTGACCTGGGTTATTTCAATATGCTGGGAGGTGTGTACAATCCGGCGCTGGGTAAATGGGTAAGAGCAAGGGCGCAGAACAACAGACTGCTGACCAAGAGCTCTCCATTATCAGATATCGAAGGAGAAGGAGCTACAGTTCTCAAATAAACAGACTAAACAGTTATGACGCTTAACAGAAGAAAATTCTTAAAGAATCTTGGTATTACCGGTTCACTGCTGACGGTGCCTTCGGTAATGCTGAACGCAAAGCCATTATTCGGAAGAGGAAACATCGATCTTTCCAACGTTACATTAAAGGGAAGGGTACAGAGCAACGGCAAGGGGATCTCCGGTGTACCGGTAACTGACGGTATCAATATCGTGCTGACGGACAAAAACGGCGACTATGTGCTGCAGAGCAACGGCACAGCTGAATTCGTATATATCAGCGTACCATCAGGATATGCATTCCCGGAAGAAAAGGGAATTGCCAACTTCTTCAGGCCACTGAGCAAGGGTAATCCTGTTATCAAAAACGACTTCAGCCTGGAGAAACTGAAGGTGGATGACCGTAAACATGCTTTTGTTGTGTGGGCCGATCCGCAGATGAAATCGAAGAAAGATGTGGAGTTGTTAATGAGTCAGTCAGTGCCTGACCTGCAGGCGCTGGTGAAATCTTATCCGAAGGACCTGCTGATCCATGGTATCGGCTGTGGGGACCTGGTATGGGATGAATTTGAACTGTTTGCAGATTATAAAGAAGCGGTGGGTAAAACCGGTATTCCTTTCTTTAATGTGATCGGTAATCATGATATGGACAATGAAGCCCGTACAGATGATGGTTCCTCCAACACGTTCAAGAAACAGTTCGGACCAACCTATTATTCTTACAACAGGGGAGACATCCATTACATCGTTCTGGATGACGTATTCTTCCTGGGCGCTGCGAAAAACTATATCGGCTATATTACTGAAAATCAGTTACAATGGCTGGATCAGGATTTGGCGCATGTAAAACCAGGCAGCACCATCGTATTGAGTACACATATTCCGACCTTTACCGGACAGCAGAGAAGAAATGGTAAACCGGAAGAAGTAGGCGGCGGTACAGTAGCGAACAGAAAGCAGCTGTATAAGATGCTGGCTCCTTATAAGGTGCATATCATGAGCGGACATACGCACTTCAATGATAACTGGGAAGAAGGAGACATTATGGAGCACAACCATGGTACCGTATGTGGCGCCTGGTGGACGGGTCCTATCTGTGGCGATGGTACGCCAAGCGGTTACGGCGTGTATGAGGTAGACGGTACTGATATCAAATGGTATTATAAATCAACCGGTTTGCCAAAAGAAACACAGCTCCGTATCTATCCGAAAGGAAAAGTAAAAGAATCGCCCGATGAAATCTCTGCTAACGTATGGAACTGGGATAGCAAGTGGAAAGTAGAATGGTATGAGGACGGCCTATTAAAAGGCCCTATGGAGCACCGCGTAGCCTACGACCCGTGGGCTGTGGAACTCTATCTCGGACCACAGTTGCCTAAGAAGCACAAGTTCGTGGAGCCTACTCTCAATGATCACATGTTCTTCGCAAAACCTTCTCCTGATGCTAAAAAGATCACGGTGAAGGCGACCGACAGGTTCGGTAATATTTACGAAGAAAGCATCTGATAACAACGTCTCAATTTTTCAGAAAAGGCAGGTCATGAAAATGACTTGCCTTTTTCTGTTATAAGATATTAAGTTAATAATCTATATTTGTGTCCGTTATGAAAAATGTCGGAGTGGGAAGCCACTTTCGACATTTTTTATGAACATTGTTCGGGAATGATGACAATATTCTGTCCCTTATTTAAGTAAGGTGTGCTTCCTTAAACCAGTGAAATATACAGCCGGAAATGGTTGTTAATTGAAAATACCTATGAAGACAAAATTCTTCGGAGTTCTATCGGGCATTTGCCTGATGCTCTTACCCATCCTTGTTTACGGACAGTTGCCTTTCAGCCCCTGTAGTCCCACGGGAGGAAAGAAAGCCGATATTCTCGGTGTTGAAACCAAGTACAGGGCCCCGGGAGGAGCGCCGCCGACCTTCACCATTCCGGCAGGTACAAAGTCCATCGTCTTGTATGCTGCATCTGAAACCGGTATTAATAATCCGGTAGGAGATACAGAAATAATAAAAGGAGATGAGGACTTTATAACGATCAATGCGATCATTGACATGCCCTCGCAAACTTCTTCCGGGTTTTTGAACTACGCGAAGAATACCAATACCCTTGGGACCGGGACGAATGTATATGGATGGAAAAAAGTAAGTCTCGGCGCTGTTATCCCTTTTGCAAGTAAAATAGGTGATAGAACCCCAGACCTCAACAACGTCAGCTTCTCAATTACCGGCTCTACACTGACGATCGCAGAAAACGCTACCAGTATCCATTCTTCCTATCATGTTGAATATCTGTCTCCTGCGACAAACTCATTAAATCCGATGCCTACTGTCATTCGCAGTATGCTACATGGCTCGGCTGCTGCGAGTACTGATCTGGTCATACCGATTCCTGCGGGAGCAAGCGTTATCAGTATCGTTGGTAAAGGTAGTAATACCAGTATAGCAGACCTGGACAGCGGGAATGGAACAGAGGAAGGTTATTCCAATCTGCATTTTCTGCTGGATCTGGATAAGGCATTAATGAATGGTTTTGTTACGCTGGCAAACGGCGGCTCCGACGATAGAAGATCTACCTATGTAATTAGTAATAAGGATGTTTCCACTGCAGGTTCTCTCCTGACTTCCGGCAATATTACCGGAGACTATGCGTCAAAGAATGTCAACAATGGGGCAGTAGGTATATATGATGCAGAAGTGTATGTGAGCGGTGGTAACCTGATTATCAAACGTGAAGCCAATTATGCCCGTGACTTTGACGATTCTTATGTCATCGAGTTTTATAACAGGGTTGGGCAGGGTATGAGTGCGGAATTTATTGATTCTGATATCAGGACTATTTCCAGTGCTACCTATCCGGCAGCAGGTGTGACCAGGTCTTTCAGAATTCCTTCCGGTACGAACTTTATTTATTTCAACGAGACGGCCAACGCGATCAACTTCAACAATGAAAGTAATGAGAATCCGCTGGCTTCCTATGCATATATAGACCTTGAAAAAGAAACGGCCACCGGTTACTATTATCAGCAGGTAGGTTCTTCTACCGGTACCGGCAGACGCGAAGATAACTTTGCTTTCCGTGATGTGCCGCTGGATAGTACCAGTACCAAGACGCACGCCAATACAGTTGGTTTTAAGGCGGGTTTCCCTTATGATCTCTCCTTTAAACTGACAGCAGATAAGAGTCAGCTGATCGTTACCAATAAAACGGGCCTCGCGAATCAGTCTTACCAGTTCCTGTTATCGGCAGATTTCTTTGGTGCACGTCCGGACGTGGCCTTCAATCCAACTAATATCACCTTTACTAAAGGCGCTAACTGTAACATTGTCAAAGCACATGTACAGATCTGTAACCCGGGTTCCGGTAATAACAACGGCGGAATGCCCATTGCTTTCTACGAAGGGGATCCTACTACGAATGCGAATGCACGACTTATATATGTAGGACTGATACCGGAGCAGATCAAAATGGGAGATTGTAAGGACTTTACCTTTGACCTGGACCTGACCGGAAGAAGCAATCTGAATATTAATATCTCCATGATCCTGAACGATAACGGATCTTTTGTAACGGGTGGTGTCGGCGCAACTGTCGGTACTCCTTTTACACTGGCATCTTTAAGTACGCAGGATCCTTTCTATACCGAGTGTTACTATGATAATAATATATATAGTACCACGGTGAATGTAAATAACTGTCCGGTGTTAAACCCGGATCCAGATCACAGCTCAGGTGCGAGTGGTAATTATAGTTACCTGAACTATTACCATGCAGCGAGTGCGGTGGGCGCCAGGATCACCGATACAGACCTGACCATTACTGATCCTGATGGCGGTACTGTTGCTTCAGCGACGATTACCCTGTCCAACCGTCCGAATGGCAATAATGAAGGATTGCACCTGAATGGTACATTACCGGCGGGTATTACCGCCACAGGCGATAGTACCGGTACGATTGTACTCACTGGTGTTGCTTCTCCGGCAGATTATATTGCTGCCATTCAGCTGATCGAGTACTATAATAAAGTATTAACGCCCGATCAGACCGACCGTATTATTCTGACTACCTTAAATGATGGTACAGAGAATGGTCCGGTGGCCACAACGACCATTAAGATACTGGTAGACCCACGAATCAGCGTATCCGGTAATGCTACCGTGATTGCTGATAATACGACTACGGTGAATACAACTGACGGTACAGACTTTGGTCTGGTACTGGCAGGTGCATCGCCAGTAGCACATCAATTCGTTGTTCAGAATATCGGTACAGGTACCTTGCACCTGACAGGTACCCCGGTAGTGAGTATCACCGGTGATGCAGGATTTACGATTGCTGCACAACCAGGCGCTGCAAACCTGGAAGGTGGCATCAGCACTAATTTCAGTGTAAGTTTTGATCCGGCAGGACATGCGGGGAGTACTTATACAGCTACTATACAGATCAACAGTGACGATGCGGACGCCGACAGAGCGGTTTATACATATGTTGTAAGCATATTGGTGAATAATCTGCCTGCTGTCAGCAATAGCAGTCTGAACGTAGATGAAGATAACACCCTGTCTTTTGCAGCAACTGACTTTACTAACAACTATAGCGATATTGATGGCGCGGCACTTACCAAAATAAAGGTAAATACGCTGCCTGCCAATGGTACCCTGGAATTGAACGGTGTACCGGTTGTAGCGGGCGATGAGATTGCGGCAGCAGATCTTGCCGATATCACCTTTGTACCCAACCTCAACTGGAACGGTACAACCAGTTTCAACTGGGTAGCTGCGGATCAATATGGTTATGCGACTACTCCTGCTGTCATGACCATCCATGTGGCGCCGGTGAATGATGCCCCTGTGGCGACTGTTCCTACCAATATCAATGTAACAGAAGGAACGCCTGCAAGAATAGACGGTATTTCATTTGCGGATGTAGATGCGGGCAGTAATACGGTAACGGTAACTATATCTGTTCCGGAAGGTACTTTCGCGGCTTCTTTAGGTGGAGGTGTAACAGTGGGTGTATCTGCAGGAGCACTGTCACTGACAGGTACTATTGCGAATATCAACGCGTTTATCGCTGCTGGCAGCGTTAAATACATGACGATCCTGAATCCTTCTCCTACGGTGCTGGTGACGGTGAACATTTCCGATAGAGGCAACACGGGTAGCGGTGGCATTTTGCAGGATACGAAAACATTCCCGCTGACGATCACAAGAGTGAATACACCGCCAACGGGTACAGGAGATACAAAGACAACTATCAGAGACATCCCTGTTAATGGTGCAGTGACTGGTTCCGACGTAGATGGAGATCCGCTGACATATACAAAGGCGACAGATCCTGCACATGGTACCGTCATCGTTAATGCAGGAGGTACTTATATTTATACACCGGTAGCAGGTTATGTTGGTGGCGACAGCTTTACGATCACCATAGAGGATGGCCAGGGTGGTAGTACCACTGTAACGGTGAATATTACCGTTACGCCTCCGCCAAACAATCCGCCAACAGGTACCGGCGATACAAAGACGACTATCAGAAATACGCCGGTAGATGGCGCTGTGACCGGTTCCGATGCAGACGGCGATGCACTGACTTTTACAAAAGCAACTGATCCTGCACATGGTACCGTAGTGGTACGTGCAGATGGCTCTTATACTTATACGCCAGCAGCTGGTTATGTTGGTGGCGATAGCTTTACCGTGACGATTGATGATGGTCATGGTGGCACGACGACCGTAACAGCAAATATTACGGTGACTCCTCTGCCGAACAATCCACCGACAGGTACGGGAGATACAAAAACAACTATCAGAGATACGCCTGTAGATGGCGCTGTGACAGGTGCTGATGTGGATGGCGATGCGCTGACCTTTACGAAGGCAAGCGACCCTGCACATGGTACCGTGGTAGTGCGTACAGATGGTACTTACACTTATACACCGGCAGCAGGTTATGTAGGTGGCGACAGCTTTACTATTAAAATCGATGATGGTAAGGGAGCTAGCACTACTGTAACTGTAAATATCACGGTGAATACACCTCCAAATAATCCGCCGACAGGCACAGGCGATACAAAAACAACAACGAGAAATGTACCTGTAGATGGTGCGGTAACTGGTTCCGATGTGGATGGCGATGCGCTGACCTTTACGAAAGCGACAGATCCTGCACACGGTACGGTGGTGGTACGTGCGGATGGTACTTATACCTATACGCCGGCAGCAGGTTATGTCGGAGGCGATAGCTTTACTGTTAAAATAGATGATGGTAAGGGTGGTAGTACCACTGTAACCGCGAATATAACCGTGAATACACCGGCAAACAACCCGCCAACAGGTACAGGTGATAATAAAACAACTGACCAGGATGTACCGGTAGATGGTGCAGTGACTGGCTCCGATGTGGATGGCGATGCACTGACCTTCACAAAAGCAACCGATCCTGCACATGGTACGGTGGTCGTACGTGCCGACGGTACTTACACTTATACACCAACCACCGGTTACAGCGGTAATGACAGTTTCACGGTGAAGATTGACGATGGTAAAGGTGGCAGCATAACGGTGACAGTCAATATTACTGTAACACCAGTAATCGTGCCTCCGGTGAATACGCCGCCAACAGGTACGGGTGATAATAAAACAACCGATCAGGATGTACAGGTAGATGGCGCCGTAACTGGTGCCGATGCAGATGGCGATGCACTGACCTTCACAAAAGCAACCGACCCTGCACATGGTACCGTGGTAGTACGTGCGGATGGTACTTATACTTATATGCCGGCCACCGGTTATAGCGGCAATGACAGCTTTACGGTGAAGATCGCTGATGGTAAAGGTGGTAGTACGACAGTAACAGTGAACATTACAGTTACGCCGGTAGTCGTACCTCCGGTAAATACACCGCCGACAGGTACAGGTGATAATAAAACAACTGACCAGGATGTACCTGTAGATGGTGCGGTAACTGGCTCCGATGTGGATGGCGATGCACTGACCTTCACAAAAGCAACCGATCCTGCACATGGTACGGTGGTCGTACGTGCCGACGGTACTTACACTTATACACCAACCACCGGTTACAGTGGTAACGACAGTTTCACGGTGAAGATAGATGATGGTAAAGGTGGCAGCACAACAGTGACAGTCAATATTACAGTAATACCAGTAGTCGTGCCTCCGGTGAATACACCACCAACAGGTACGGGTGATAATAAAACAACAGATCAGGATGTACCGGTAGATGGCGCCGTAACTGGTTCCGATGCAGATGGCGATGCACTGACCTTCACAAAAGCAAGCGACCCAGCACATGGTACGGTGGTCGTACGTGCGGATGGTACTTATACTTATACACCGGCCACCGGTTATAGCGGTAACGACAGCTTTACGGTGAAGATTGACGATGGTAAAGGTGGTAGTACAACAGTGACAGTAAATATTACGGTAACACCAGTAGTGGTACCTCCGGTAAATACACCACCAACAGGTACAGGTGATAATAAAACAACAGATCAGGATGTGCCGGTAGATGGCGCTGTAAGAGGCTCCGATGCAGATGGTGATGTACTGACCTTTACAAAAGCAACAAATCCAGCACATGGTACCGTGGTAGTACGTGCGGATGGTACTTATACTTATACGCCGGCAGCTGGTTATAGCGGTAACGACAGCTTTACGGTGAAGATCGACGATGGTAAGGGTGGTAGCATTGTAGTAGCGGTGAACATTACCGTTACGCCGGTAGTCTTACCTCCGGTAAACACACCGCCGACTGGTACAGGTGATAACAAGACCACTAACGAGGATGTACCTGTAGATGGCGCCGTAACTGGTTCCGATGCAGATGGCGATGCGCTGACCTTTACAAAAGCCACAGATCCTGCGCATGGTAGCGTCGTAGTACGTGCGGATGGCACCTATACTTATACGCCGGCAGCGGGCTACAGTGGTAATGACAACTTTACTGTTACAATCGACGATGGCAATGGTGGCAGCATCACCGTGACGGTGAATATTACTGTCAGACCGGTTATTACTACACCGGTGAACAATCCGCCGACTGGTTTTGGTGATTCTAAAACGACGCCGGAAAGCACGCCTGTAAGTGGTACTGTAACCGGTACTGATTCTGATGGTGATGCACTGACCTTTGCGAAAGCTACAGATCCTGCACACGGTACTGTTGTAGTGCGTGCGGATGGTACTTATACTTATACACCGGCAGCAGGTTACAGCGGATTGGATAACTTCAATATCACCATCAGCGATGGTAAAGGTGGCACCGCAACTGTGACGGTGAACATCAATGTAACGCCGGTAGTAGTGATTGAAGATCCGGTGGCACTGAATGACAGGGGTGAAACAAAAGCCAATACACCTGTAACGGTTGATATACTGGCAAACGATGATGCCCGTAATTCTACACTGGATAAAACATCTGTTGAGATTGTCGCATCACCTGCACACGGCACGGTGAAAGTAAACGAAGATGGTACTGTGGTGTACACGCCTGATCCGGGGTATACCGGTGATGATAGCTTCACTTACCAGGTGAAGAACGCAAATGGTCAGCTGAGTAATGCAGCCACCGTTGCGGTAACAATCACAGCAGCCGGTATCAATGTACCGAATCTCTTTACACCAAATGGCGATGGTAAGAATGACTTCTTTGAAATACGCGGTCTGAACCAGTATGCAGAGAATGAGCTGATTATTGTCAACCGCTGGGGTAATGAAGTGTACAGACAAAAAGGATATCAGAATAACTGGAAAGGTGACGGACTGAATGAAGGAACCTATTACTATCTGTTGCGCATAAGACGAAACGGTAGTGCAGAATGGGAAGTGATGAAAGGATACGTTACACTGATCAGGGCTTTCAAATAATCATGTGAACCACAGACCTAAACTATGAAAAAAATATTTTTGATAGCTGGACTGCTGACATCATTGGGATTGACTGTGCACGCACAGCAGGATGCACAGTATAGCCAGTACATGTTCAATGGCATTTATATTAATCCTGCCTATGCAGGATATAAGGAGCAGTTGAACCTGCATGCTTTTTACCGTAACCAGTGGACTGGGCTGAAAGGCGCGCCGGAGAGTTTCTCTCTGGCCGTGGATGCGGTCGCCAACGACGGTAACGTCGGACTGGCATTGCAGGTCTCCGGTGATAAACTGGGTGCGCAGGATAACCTTTCTGCTTATGTCAGCTATGCTTACCGCATCCGCCTGAACAGGGAAGGTTCTTCCCGGCTGGCACTGGGGCTGAGCGTGGGTATGCTGCAAACGGGTATTGACGGTTCCGTATTGAATCCGAATGATCCGGAGACAGATATGCCGGCGGGTCTTCACCGCCTGACGCCGGACGCCAGAGCGGGGATCTTTTATTCGGATGACCGTTATTATGCCGGTTTCTCGGTAGATAATATCGTTGTACAGGCATTTGATAATAAAGGCAGGTTCCTGTATCTGCCACAGACTAAGCTGCATTACTATCTGACCGCTGGTACGCTGATTCCTTTGAATGAGGATATTCAGCTAAAGCCTTCCTTTCTCCTGAAAGATGACAGAGGCGGTCCTACCAGTCTGGACCTGAACGCCTTCCTGCTCCTGAAAGAGGTGGTATGGATCGGTGGTTCCTATCGGACGGGCCTGAAGGTGTATGATAAAAGCTATCTGCAGAAAAACCTGATGTATCGTAACGCGGCAGTGGCAGCAGTAGAGGTATTCCCTGTACCGAATCTGCGTATCGGATATGCCTACGACTTTTCTGTAGGTCCTTTACAGAACTACAGCGGCGGCACTCATGAGATCTCTGTAGGGTTCACCTTTAACAAACAAAATATCAGGATGGCTACGCCAAGGGTATTCTGATAGCTTAATCATGCTGACGATGAAGACAATACATTACGCGATCGGTCTATGTTTTTTGCTTACTGCTGTTTCTGCAAAGGCGCAGTATATCATTAAGGCGGCTGATAAAGCATACGATAACTATAAGTACGCAGAAGCAACTGACCTTTACGAGAAGGCGTATAATAAAAAGGCGAGTCTGCACGCTGCAGAACGCCTTGCAGACTGTTACCGTTTTAATAATAACTATCCGGAAGCAGAACGCTGGTATGCAGTGGCGACCGGTATGAGTGGCAGTAAGGCGGAGAATACCTACTATTATGCCCGTGCTTTACAGAATAATTCAAAGTATCCTGAAGCGCGTGTACAATACGAGAAGTATGCAGCCGCAGCAGGAACTACGGTTACACCTGAATTACAGCGTACCTGGATCGCTTCCTGCGATTCTGCGATCAGCTGGATGCAGACACCGGATCGTTTGAAGATAGATAACTATAAGGTCCTGAATTCCGGCAAATCGGACTGGAATGCGGTGCCATATATGGGAGGTGTGGTGTTTACGTCCGACCGTTCTGCGGCTGGCGCACATCAGCCTAAAAAGCACCATTTTTTCCTGCGTTTTGATACCAGGGTAAAACCGGATCCTCTGACGAGCAGCTGGACGGGTAATGACTACCTGCATCTTTTCCAGAAACCGGCAATTGGAGATAGTATATCGCTGTTTCCATTACATACCGGTACCGGCTATCATGTTGGTTCCGCCAGTTTTACGAGAGACGGGAAAGAGATGTTCTTTACCCTGACGCGTATTCCCGGCAGGGGAGACCGCGCAAAGGGTAAAGCGACTACTGTCAATGTAGAGATCTACAGCAGCAGGCAGGATGCTTCCGGCAAATGGTCGGCACCTGTGGCTTTTTCCCATAATAACGTAAATACTTATTCTGTAGGTGATCCGTTTATCACACCGGATGGTATGGCGTTATACTTTGCTTCCAATATGCCGGGCGGCGCTGGTGGCACTGACCTGTACATGTGTTACCGCACTGCTACAGGCGAATGGGGCCCTGCACTGAACCTGAAAGCCATCAATACGGCAGGCAATGAACGTAGTCCGGCGATCGTAAGAGGAGATATCCTGTATTTCTCCAGTGATGGCCGTATTGGTATGGGTGGTCTTGATGTTTATCGTGTAAAACTGGATAAGTATGAGGATGGTCAGTTGACCGGTAAGGTCAGGAATATGCGTTATCCGTTGAATTCGCCACAGGATGATTTTGCCTTTGGTTTAACTGATGATGGTCTTGCATATCTGTCTTCCAACAGGAATGGCGGTAGTGGCAGTGATGATATTTATGCGGTAGTGTCCATGCCGGAAGAGGAGATACCTGCGCATATTCCCGACAGACCAATCAAGGATGACACGCTTCGTAAGGTTTCAGGTGATGTAATTGATACGGTAGCAGCCCCTGTCGTAGCTATTCAGACACCAGATCCGGCGCCGGTAGCAACGCCGTCGGCTGATCCTGACAAGTCAGGATTACTGGATATCTATTTTGATTTCAATAAGGCAGCGATCAATCCGGCAGCAGCACAGGTACTGGATGGGCTGGTAAAGACGATACAGGAAAATCCTGATAAATCAGTAGAGCTGAGTGCGCATACAGATTCCCGTGGTAATGACGCCTTTAACCTGGCACTGTCTCAGAAACGTGCAACATCGGTGATGAATTACCTGATATCCAAAGGTGTGGCGAAGAGCAGGATTTCTGCCAAAGGATACGGCGAAACGAAGCTGCTGAACAGGTGTGGCAATGGTGTAAACTGTAGTGAAGATGAGCATAAGCTGAACAGAAGAACGGAGTTTAAACTGGTGAAGAAATAGTCAGTAACGACATCCCATGATGGGGCAAAGCGGAAGGGGTAACCTTTCCGCTTTGTTATTTCCGGCTGTTCCTATTTGCCATAAAAAGCACTTTCATCACCGTAAGACGGACAATCTGTTTTATATTTATTGTCCTATTTTTGTATTCATCAGATAATCAGCTGTGTGCATGAAAAGAATCTGTTCATCTTCCAATGAAACGTTGCTCGGACTCGATACCGGAGAAGACTGCCTGGCGAAGCCGGTACAGTATGCTGAATACACGATCGTATTTGTGGAAGAAGGCGCTGGTATCTTTCATGCAGATTTTGGCGCATTCCCTTTTAAGGGGCCTGTATTGTTGTTCTCTACGCCTTTGCAGATGATCTATATTGAGCAGTCTGCGCCCAGTAAACTGGCCATGTTGCAATTTCATAGTGATTTCTATTGTATAGAATACCACAAGGCACAGGTGGCCTGCAATGGCCTGTTGTTTAATAATATTTATATAGAGCCTTCGGTAAAACTGAATGACCGGGAGGCGCGTATTTTCAAAAACCTGCTGGATGAACTGGCAGAAGAGTTTGACGTCAGCGGTTGTGATGAAATCGTGATGCGGGGCTACCTGCAGCTGTTTCTTGCCAAGTCCAGTAGTATAAAGACGCGGTCTGCCGCCAATTTGCCGGACCCTGAGGAGCGCGATGAACAAATGGAGGCATTCAGGCGCTTACTGGACCAGCACTACCTGACCTTACACAAGCCGGCTGACTATGCGGAACTGCTGGCCATGTCGCCCAACAACTTTACCAAACGTTGTACGAAATACTTTAAAAAGTCGCCTTCTGCTATGATACAGGAACGCCTGATACTGGAGGCAAAGCGGCAACTGCACCTGACCCGGCGCAGTATCAAGGAGATCGCTTATTCGCTGCAATTCAGTGATGAATTCTATTTCAGCCGCTTTTTTAAGAAGTTTACCAAGGTTTCTCCGCAATCCTTCCGGCAGCAAACCGGCATTTCCATCGTAGCTGATCTTCCCCGGTAATACTGTTTTCTTATTGTACCCTTACGCTGACGCCTGGCATATTTGTCCAAGTGACAGACTGTATCGTCCATGTTCTGCCATGGCAGGTCTGTCTACCTTTACATTGTCAATACGCACACTAACAACTAACTTATATAGAAATGAAAAATTCAATCGTCAATTTCGTAGCTAACCTCGATCAGTTTGGTAAAAAGGCCGTCCGTTTTGGTATTGTTGTGGTATTTCTCTGGATCGGAGGTTTGAAATTCTTTACATATGAGGCAGATGGTATCGTTCCCTTTGTAGCCAACAGCCCTTTTATGTCTTTCTTTTATAATCACCCGGATGAATATAAAACACACCAGAATAAAGAAGGAGAACTGATCGCTGCTAACCATGAATGGCACACTGCTAATAATACCTATGGTTTTTCCGCGGGCTTAGGTGTGCTGCTGGTGAGTATGGCAATATTGGTAGCCTTGTATAAGGTAGCCCCGTTTGCCAGTATGATCGGTAGTATCCTGATCTTTATTATGACGCTGGGTACACTTTCTTTCCTGGTGACCACGCCTGAAAGCTGGGTGCCACATCTGACGGATAAGGACTGGGGTTTTCCTTTCCTTTCAGGAAAAGGCCGGCTGGTGATTAAAGACATCGTGATACTGGGTGGTGCGATTATTACTATGAGTGAGTCAGCGAAGCTTTATCTGCAAAGACAAAGAAAACATGCATAAAGGAGCAATCATATAAAAAGCCTTACACTTGTTCAGTGTAAGGCTTTTTATATTGTTTACATATCGTTTTAGATCGCTTCGATAGAGAGTTTTGTGTATTTCTCTTTTCTGTTGTATTCCGCAACGATGACGTGTCCTTCTTTGGCCGGGTAGATGTTCGTACGTATGTTACCATCCTTATGCGGAATGACGCGGACCACCTTCTTTTTCTCCAGGCTGTAAATGCTCGAATTTACCTGGGCATTGACGATCAGGTAAGTGGACCTGGTGTCAGATGAAGATACCGAATATAATGGCGGCATACCGGTAAGCTCATATTGCTTTCTTGTATCACTGAGATCTATATCCGCATCAGCGAAGGGGGTCAGGACCGACAGTTTGCCACTTGGATCCTGTTTGAGCATTACGACACTACCATACTCGGATCTGTGGTAATTATTGGTCCCTGTGATATACGTGTTACCCTGGAAATCCCTGAAGGCAATGACGTTTTTCATAAACGCATTATTATTGGACAGAAAATCATTCTCTACCAGTTCGTCATCGACCTTGTCGGTCCAGTAGCTGAACTGTCGTTTCACGGCCGTTTTTTCATGTCCGTCCACGTTGATAACAAAAATACCTGAGAACAGGTGTTGCACAACGTTCTTGGTGTACAGATAAGCACCGGCTGCCATCGGATCATGAATATAGCCGGCCAGATAGGGCTTACCGGTAGCAGGGTCATTATTGAATGCCATCACCAGCAACGGATTGCGGAACTGGTCCAGCAAAGGGAGCTTCAGGATACCCGCTTTTTTATCTGTATCATAAGAGATAACGGTATGACTACTTACTGCCATGTTGCGTTCTGCCGTAATAAGAAACAGTACATCCCTTCCGGAGGTCAGCATTTTATAATGATCACCGTCTTCAAGAATGTATTTTTCCCAGAGTAATTCTCCCTGTGTCGTTATGACAAGCAGATAGTTATATGCATCATCGCCAAAGAAAAAGGTAAATCCTTTCTGATCCTGATTTTTGAGTTGGACACTATGTTTAAGTCCGCCGTTACCGATCCTGCCGTCACGGATATTTGTCCATGACAGGCGGATATCAGTTTTCAGCTTTTTCTCGAAAGTGTGGGCTATTTTGCCATCCAGACTGATAAACTGTGCGAACAGGGACAGATAGCCTTTTGACAGGGAGTCATTTCTTTCGTTTCTGCTGCCCCAGTCATAACCCAGTACATTGCTTTTCAGGTAAGCCATGCAGAGGGTATCATTTACAAAAGATACCTGTTGCAGGTCCAGTTTTTTCTCCCTGAAATTTACTATTCCCAGATCGTTCAGGTTTTCATCCATGATATTGATCCTGTAACTGAAAGAGTCTTTATTGGCCCGTTCCAGTTCTGAGAAAGCAAGGTAGCCGATAAGGTTCCCATTCTGAAAAATGGGCTTGAATTCCGTAGAGATTCCTTCATTTACTTCCTTGAAGACTTTTGTCTGCGCCTTCAGTAGCAAGGGAGAAAGAGTGAGTATAAAGAGGAAGAATTTTTTCATCATAATAAGATTCAGACCAATTACTTCCTTGTATCTTTCTTCAGGTCGTCTGCATATTCACCATACGGACTGCTGGTATATTTTTCCGTAAAGGATTTAGCGGCTTTTGTTTTGTTGGCGTCATCGCTCTCTTTGTTGAGTGCAATGCTCTGCATCAATGTTTTGAAGCCTTGCTCCTGGGCCTGCATTTTGCTCCAGAAACCGGCGCTTTGCAGTTGCTGGCAGCTTTTACCCAGTTCTTCACGCGGGATCTGTTCCAGCATTGTCTGCAGTTCGTAGAAGTCTTTAGAGATATATTCCTTCTGCGTTACCCCGATAGCGGCAAAGCGATGGAGTTCATTGTCGGCATGGAACAATTCCAGCATGATATTATGGATCATGAAATCGTACCATGGATCGGTATTACCGTTGTCTTTGGCCATCAGTACGCGATAGAGGCAGGGTGCCAGGTTCATGTTACAATACATGTTCCATATCAGCATTTTATTGGCTTTCTCCTTCACGATCGCGGGGATCGGCGTTTGTGGCACCGGCATGGTGGCAGCCACTTTCGTCTTATTATACCTGTCCACACAGTCAGGGTGCGTTTTCAGGGAATCCTGCAAGGTTACGTTTTCCTGGAAGTTATAAGTCCTGGTGGAAAGACCTTTAGAGCGTTTCTTCAGCCATGCGTCCTCTATGTTTACACCATAAGCGGCAAAATAGTTTTTTACCGGTTGTTTCAGCGGCTGGTGATACAACATGTCTGAGGTATCCAGACGGAGGAACACGTTCGGGTCAAAGGCTATATTGGCGTTTTTGAGCAGGACAACGGCGAGGGAGTCTGCGTCTCCTTCATGATAACGTTGGTGACGGCTTCTGTCAAAGGAGTAGTTTTCGAATACCTTTTTCAGGCGTGTCAGTCTGCCATATTTGGAGTCGAGCACTTCATCCATCGACTGTTTATATTCGCTGGAAGTCAGCCATTCCGCACGTTTCTTCATACTGTTTTCTGCGTGCAGGAGGATGTTGTGCGACAGTTCGTGTGCGAGTGTCAGGGCAATTTCCTCCTTTGTTCTGGCAAACTGGATCAGGCCGAGGTTGACAGCGATCACATTATTACCTACTGCATAGGCGTTGATAGACGGACTTCTGTCCAGCACCAGGAAAGGCTGTGCAGGCAGATAGCTTTTATTGCCTTTGCAGATTTCTGTGATAATACTGTATACGTAGGTGTATACGTCTTTGTCATAGATATAGTTATCGGATTTGATAGCGCCGGTGAAAAACTCGGTGCGTCCGTCCCAGATCTCCCTGTATTTCTTCTGTGTTTCCTTGTCTTTGTAATTGGCAGGGCAGGTCCATGCTTTCTGCAGAGAGTCCTTCTGCTTCTGGTAAAAGAGGTGGGAGAGGTCCTGGTAACTATAAAGCTCATTTTGCTGACTTTGGGCTGCCTGACTGGTTACAACGAGCAGTAACAGCAGCAGGGATACATACTTTGGTATAGGTCTCATGCTTGTTTTGTCCTTCTTATTCCGGATAATGATTGCAAGATAATTATTTTAAATATATATCTAAGCTTTTCATTGTAAGGTGACTGTGCTTTTCCCTGCGGGAGATATAAAAACCTGCGATTGGTAGATTATCTTTAGTTTTCCGGCTTCCAAGATCCGGGTTAGAAAATGAGAAAAAACCAACTATTAATCCTTTTCCTGCTCCTGATAGCAGGGAATACCTATTGCCAGCGCCCTGCAGCGTTTCAACCATCTGCATTACAGACTATCAGTACACAACTTCCGCCTGCTTATGTACGTATGTGGACCTATGACACCACTACCCACCAGCAGATGAGCGCTACGTTCAGCGGTGTTGTGGTTACAAAAGAGGGGCATATACTGACGGTCGCCCATACGACGGTACCCGGTAATACTTATATGGTAACTTTTACAGACGGAAGGGCCGCCATCGCAATGGCCCTGGGTAAAATCAATTTTCCGGAAACACCGGAGCTGCCGGATGTGGCGATGATGAAGATCCTTACACCGGGCGACTGGCCTGTTGCGCCGATGGGTTGGTCTTATGATCTGAAGGAAAATGAGCCCTGTTTCAGTATCGCTTATCCGGAGAGTCTGAATCAGCCCCTGCCTATGATGACGGCCGGACATATTACCCGCGTAAAGAATGAGAAAGGCTTTATTGAGTCGACCTGTATGATGGAACCTGGAGATTCCGGGGGACCGCTGTTTGACTACCTTGGACGGGTTATTGGTTTGAGAAGCGCGATAGAACCGGATGAAAAGAAGAACTATGATGTACCAGTTGATCTGTATCGTAAATACTGGGCCGCATTGTTGCAGCCGGTACATTATTTAAAATACCCGGAGATAAGGGATAGTATCAATACAGATCCGTCGGAAGGACTGATCAGCAGTCATGATCAGCTGGAAAGCCTGAGACTGACCATGAAGACGAATAAGCTGAATAAAATGGCCAGTGTACAGGTGGAAAGCGTGGCCGGGAACCAGCAGCGTAGCATCAATGGTCTGCTGATCGATGTAAAGGGACAATCTTTTGTTGTGAGTAAGAACAGCGAGGTGGCACAGGAGCCGCTTGTTTTATATAATGGTAAAAGTATAAAGACCCGGATCATTGCCCGTGACAAGGAAAATGACCTGGTTTTGTTAGGGCTGGATGCACATGTAAAAGGAGGTATTGCATTTCCGGTAAACGGTCCGGTTGCTATTGGCCGCGGTGTATTCCTGTTATCTCCGCAACCGGATACCCTGGCGATTGCCAGTGTATTTGGAAAGGATACATTCAGTCTGCCGAAAATGAGCAGCCTTGGTTTTCTGGGTGCGGCAATCGCTCCTGACAAGCAACCTTTAGTACTGACCTATGTGATGCCGGGATCTCCGGCGGATGCAAAAGGGGCTACTCCCGGCGATGAAATCATCAGTATTAATGGTGTTGCTGTGAATGAGCCGATGGATTATGGCCGGGAATTGTCTGCTTACTGGCCGGGTGATACGGTTATCATAAAGAGACGGCTACATGCGGTAGCAGAGGGGACAGATGGCGTAGCGGGTAAAGTTCACCAGGTGGCTGAAGTGAATGACACGATTGTACTGGCAAAACGTCCGCAGTTGCCGGCAACACATGCTACAGATCTGTTCCGCGGTGGTAAAAGCGAGCGTAGAGATGGTTTTCAATCAGTAATTGCACATGATGCCATACTCCGGCCGGAGCAATGCGGAGGGCCGGTGTTTACGACAGCAGGTGTATTGGCGGGTATCAATATCGCCCGACACTCCAGAACGGTTACATTGGCAGTGCCGGCAGCATTGGTACAGGCGTTTGTGCTGCAAAACATAGGTGTTAAGCATTAAACACCAGGAATCAGGTAGTAAGTGTCGCTTGATAGTACATCTGCGCCGTTACACCTGCGTTAAAAAGGGAAGTGTAAGGTAGAGTAAGTATAGTGAAAGTATAGTCAGACTATTGGTTGCATATGTGGGTATATTTCTTCGATGTATACCCTTATTACGCCGTTATTATGCCGTTACTGCTTCGTTCCGGAACGGACAGGTATTGGGATAATAACGGCTTATCTACGTTCTACATCGAATGAACAATGCCTATCTGGCTAATTATCAGTGATTTAAGGCTGTTTTGAACGAAGAGTGTCTGTAACGTTCTAGGATTCAATCGTTTATAAGGGGAGAGGATGCTCGCGGAGGGGAAATAAGTGTTATGAAACAGGATACCTGGCAGAGGATTTTGTGTGTAGGGCAGATAGGAATCGTATATGAATAACCGGTTCAATGACAATAAATTCTGTTACAAAAGCAGCCGGAATATATTATCTTGTCGCCTGTTAACGCAATTATAGCACATCAAATCCTGTCATTATGCAAGAACAGCAAACCTGTCAACACATCAGAGATATCAAAGAAGTGCAAATAGGCCAGGATGGCGTATGTGAGGAATGTATCAAAAACGGGGGCGACTGGGTGCATCTGCGTACCTGTCAGACCTGTGGTGAGACCCTTTGCTGTGACCAGTCACCTAATAAACATATGACACGTCATCATCATGCTACAGGGCATCCGGTGGTGGCTTCGGCGGAACCTGGTGACCGATGGTTGTGGTGTTATCCTGATAAACTGTTTGTAGAATATTAGCGGGAATGTATACGTAGTTCTACGCATTTTTGGCTGTAACCCTTATCCTGCTACGTAAAATGCCGGATTTGATAGCAGATAATATAAAAAGTGCTTACATTCGTATATATTATATTTTTCTATTGACCATCCATCTTTAATTCTAAACCAATAATTATACGATGAAAAGGATCATTCTTGTGTCTTCTGTTGCCCTCATGGTAGCTCTGGCTGCATGTAAAGGAAAGAACAAAACAGAGAATGCTGATCAACAGGCCCCCAGCTCCGAACAGCAGTCTGAAAGCACTCCAGCTGCCAGCACCCCAGCAAACGAGCCTAAGACGTTCGCAATTACTTTCGCTCCGGATTCCGTATTCCTGGGCAAGAAAAAAGAAGTCTTTGTTCGTTTGAAAAATGCAAAAGGTATCGAGTTAGCTGACCCGGATGGAAAAGTAACTGGTACTGAAATTACCTACGAAATTGAAGTGACCAACAAAAATGCAGTAGGTGGCAATGGTATTTTCTTTAATCCAAATGACTTCCGTCTGCAACTGGATAATGGAAATAACCTGACGCACGACAATTACAACACTGTAAATGTTGACGCGGAGTCTACAAAAACTTCAGAAGAAAACAAATTCAAACTGCCAGCGGGTGCAAAACCCAAAAACCTGAACCTGTTTTATGATGAAACAAGGGTTTCAGTTGGCGTTGAAATGAAATAACCGGATATAATCCGTTTTTTACAGTAAAGAGCTCCGGTAATTGCCGGGGCTTTTTATTTTTCGGCCTGTTCTTCCTCCGTGATTATACAAGATAAACTACTCTTGATGACGGGGATATTTTCTTTTGCCATCTGTTTATCTCCCCATTGCCGTAAATGATCGATAAAAGGTATCAGTTGTTTACTGGAATCTGTCAGTGAATACTCTACACGGGGAGGCATTGACTGAAATACTTCCCGGTGTACCAGTCCGTCTTCTTCCAGTTCACGCAGGGTCTGTGTCAGCATTTTAGTGGTAATATCCTTTATACTGCGCCGCAATTCGCCGTAACGTAATACGCCATACTGATGCAGGTACCAGAGGATCCGCCCTTTGTACTTACCACCAATTCTCCTGAATGCGAAATCGACTGCACAGATAGTGCCCTCTATATTTTTCTTTGCCATGCGACCACTTTTTTGCTATTGATAATCAATGTTAGTAACTTTTAAGTATCCTGGATACTTAAAAGTACTTACTTGACTCAAAGATACAACCCCCATACTTTTGACCTAAATATTTGAAGATGGAAAGAAGAACCCTCATAAAGAGAATAGCTATTCTTGGCCTTGGCGCTACATTACCTGTACACAAGCTGCTGGCCCGTTCCCTCAAAACAGCAAGCGAGCGACCTTATCACCGTTTTCAGCTGGGCGATCTGGAAATGACAGTTGTTACTGACGGGCATATTGTCATGAGCCCTGTGCAGGACCATTTTGCACAGGACGTACCTGCGGCAGAAGTAACAAAACTGTTAGAAGGCAGCTTTCGTTCTACGAAGGCCGTCGATCTGGGTATGAATATGCTGCTGATCAAGAAAGACAAAGAAGTGATACTGATAGATACCGGTGCTGGCTTCGGATTCGGCCCTGATTGCGGTTGGCTGCCACAGTCATTAAAAGACGCGGGTATGGATGTGAATGCAGTAACACAGATTGTGATTACACATGCGCATCCGGATCATATCGGCGGACTGTTCAGCCAGGACGGGCAACTTGTCTTCCCGCAGGCACAGGTGTATATGTCAGAGACGGAGCATCGTTTCTGGATGTCAGATTATCCGGATTTCTCTAAAAGTAAATTTGGAAATAAAGCCTTGCTGGCAAAAATACTGGTCGCTACCAAGCAGACCTTAACTGCCCTGAAAGACCGCCTTCATTTCTTTGGTTACGAGGAAACTTTATTTGGTTGTGTGCGTTTGCAGGCAGCGCCGGGTCATACACCAGGACACACATTGGTACGGGTATTCTCCGGCAATGAGGAGATCGTACATATCGCTGATCTGATACATTCAGATGTATTGTTATTCCCCCATCCGGAGTGGGGCTTTGATGGCGATACTGATTTTACACTGGCAGCAGCTACGCGTAGAAAGGTGCTGGAATCCCTGACGAAAGACCGGACGAAGGTATTTTCTTATCACCTGCCATGGCCCGGTATCGGACATGTGAAAAAGAAAGACGAAGGCTTTACATGGATTGCCGAAACGTATGCATTCCCTGATTGATGTGGTGTTACACAAGCAGCACTTCGTGCGCTGCTTGTGTAGCTATATAATTATCGGATAGCAATATCTTCCAATGCTTTTTCCAGTTCGGCGGAGCTGAATGTTCTCAATTTTCTTTGTGCGGAGAGTGCATCCGGCGTACCTTTTAGCCATAGTTTGAGTTTGACGCCATTCATGCTCATGATCATATCTGTATTGACCGGGTTGAAGGCCCAGATGGTATAGTTTGCATAACCCCCGAAATTCTCTACACGGTACCCGTTGTTATCATATATGGACAGAGATCCGCTTTCACCTGTAATGATATAGTTCCCGTTTTCAGACAGTACGACACGTCTGGCATAAGGAATATTACCGGGTAATTTTCTGCTGCTCTTCGGCAGACTGAATGCATATAATATTGGCGGATTAGTCAGCTGTGGCCTGATAAAGTTTTTACTGATCTGTTGTTGCTGTACCTGTTGCTGTTGTTGCATCTGTTGCTGTTCGGCCGGTTCCGCCATAAAGAGCAGGGTACGCAGATTATCCGCGATGCTGACAATAGAGACCCTGGAATAGTCTTTTTCCAGTGGTACAAAGTATCTTTCCGTCAGGACTTTATTGCCTGCACTTCTCGCCAGCAGCAGTCTTTTTCCGGACACTGCGATGAAGCCGTTACCTCCTTTGGCCAGGAAACTGTTTGGTTCCTGGTAAGTGCGTATCAGTCTGCCGTTAGTCAGGTCATACGCTTCAATAACGTCATTCTTTCTGATGTATAATAAGGAATCATTGGAGCTGACTTCTGTATCATCGCCATTATTCCCCGAAGGGATCACTACTGCTGTTGTAGCGTTAACATTTTTCCGGATCTGTACTTCTGCCGGCGTGACGACAATGATCCTGCCTCTGGCGGTATACATGGCTTTTACTACATTTTCCATTCTTTCAGAAGTGGCTCTCAGTCCGCCGTTGGCGTTGTAACTAAAGATATTGTTGCGGGTAGCGATCAATGCACTATTGTCCACCGGACTGAATTGTGCAGAGAGAATCTTTCCATTGATGACGATGCTGGTATCTTTATGATTGGATAGATCCAGTAGCCTGAATTTATTATCTCCCTGTATCGCGAGCACTGTTTTTCCATTATCAGCAAAGAAGGCGGAAGAGACATTATCAACAATAAAAGATTCGTAGAAGGTATTGCGGTTGTTCAGGGTATCGTGAATATAGTTTTTGATCTTCTGGTTACCGCTGTCGTATTTCAAAGATTCAAGCGCCAGCTGATAAGCCATAGCAGGATCTGAATGCATGAGGGAGCGGGATTTCGTGAGATAGGCCGCTGTCAGTTTTGCATGTTCAACTTCCCTGGTTTTATTCTGGATGATGACGAGCTGTGTTTTCAGCGAGTCTGAATAAGTACGTAATGAGTCTGCCTTCGCCTGTAACGACAGGGAATATCTTTTTACTTCTTCCTGTGATGATATCAGTGCATTCTGTTTGATCAGCAGTTCCTTCTTTTGTTTTTCAACAATGGTACGCGCTTTCTTTTCTTTGCTGGCAGCGGAATCCGCTTTTTGTCTGGCGATATTGGCTTCTACTGCGCTTTGTCTGGCTTTTTCTGCGATGACGTTCAGCGACTGGTTGAGTTTTGTGAGATCATCGGCGGAGCTTTGCAAACGGTGGTTCAGTTCTTTTATCTGCAATACAGATTTCTCTGATTTATTCCACTGACTATAGACGTAACTGGCGGCTATCAGCAGGGAAATGAGTCCCAGTGCCAGCAGGATGGTTCTTTGTTTTTGCAGCCGGGTCTTTGCTTTTTCTCCTTTGAGTTTTTCCAGGAGAACGGCTTCTTTTTCACTGTTGAGTTTAGCGATGGCTTCCTGTTTGCTCAGCTTTTCTTCCAGCAGTTCTTTCTCTCTTTTTTCCTTTTCCGTACTCAGTTTGGCGACTGCTTCCTGGCGACTGATTTTTTCTTCCACCAGTTCCTGTTCGCGTCTTTTCTTTCTGTCTTCCAGTTCGTTTCTGCGCTGCAGACTTTTCTTCACGAAATTGGTTTCCTGTCTGTTTAACCAGTTGTCGGGCGACTTCATGATATTCAGCAGGGTATTCAATTTCGGGTCGTCATGCCATAGCTTTTTGGGGTTGAGTCTGAACTGTTTGACGGCATCAGAGAGGTCCTGTTGCAGGTAGAGCAGGTCTTTCCCATATTGTTTGATCCAGTCGCCGATCAGGTTCCAGGAGCGGATCAGGGAATCGTGGGCTGGTTCGTAGTAGATCTGGCCGTTTTCGTCCGGACCGGATACGATCAGGCGGCTGTTGACCAGTTCGTTGAGTACTTTCTGTACACGTTCGTTTTCTACCGGACTTTCATATACCAGGTCTTCCGCCAGTATTCTCTTGGAGGCTTTCTCATTGATACTGAGGGAGAGCATACGAAGCATGACGTTTTTGATCGTATGCTGGGTTTCCGGATCAGAATAGCTGTATAGTTTGGAGGCCCGGAGCCGTAATCCGTCTACAACACCGCCGATGGCATTGTAATGGTCTTCTGTGAGGAAGCCGTCATTGACGCCGCTTTTTTCATACTCGATATACATCTGTTCCAATGCATAGGAGAGCAGGGGAAGTGTGCCGTTGGACTGCATCACATCGCGTACGATATTGTCAACGAGATAGGTCGGTTTGTATTCCAGTCCGGCGAGATAAGCCGGTTCGGTAATGATCTCTCTGACGGCGCTTTCCATCAGGTCGGGAATTGTCTTTTTAGCCTCCCGCCAGCCGCCGAGGGCTCTTTCGAATTCATATTCATAATCAGCGCGGACGCTGAGGATGATTTTCAGTTGCCGGAGGGCGGGATCTGCGTTGTTCTGGACATCATTGAGCAGGCGGATGAACTCTTCGCTTTCCTGTGTACTGGCTTGTGTGCTGAGTTCTTCGAACTGGTCGATGTATATGAGCGATCTGCCCCCGTTGAGGTCTGTCAGCCGTCGTTGTATTTCCCGTCCAAAGACCATGGGATGAGTGCCGGGTTCACCATGGATGACGGTGTAACCTTCTGTTTTCAGAGCGGGAATAATACCGGCCTTGATGATGGAGGACTTACCTGAGCCGGAGGGGCCGACGATGACGAGCAGGCGTTTGTCTTCGAAGAAGGTGAGCAGTTCGCGGAGAATAAGACTGCGGCCGAAGAAGATCGTGGCGTCTTTTTCTTCGTAGGCGGGGAGTCCTTTGAAGGGATTCCCCTTTACGCTGGGGTGGATATTCCGGCCCCTGGAAGCGGCGGTTTTCTTCAGTATGATCAGGGGGACGAGGCTATCGTGTGTCAGGTTGTAGACTTCATTGTCAGTTTCCCGGCCACATTTCACCAGTTTGCTTTTACTCAGTTCGTTGAGCCACATGCGGGCGGTCTGCTGGTCGATATCCTGCAATTCTGCGAGGCGCAGGGGCTGTTTGGTCTGGGAGCGGGACACAAAGTGCTGTAGCAGGAACCACACACCACCTGTTTTTCCTTTGGATACCCGTTCAACGACGGCGTTCAGGTAGCGCGTGAGGACATTTCTGCCATCCCCGATTTCCCGGAGGATGTTATGAGTGAAGGCGATATCTGCGTCGGGCGGTGCTTTTTCGGCGGCTTTTTCCCATGCCCAGAAGAGGTAAACCTGGAGATTGGCCAGGTCTACACGACTGTCGATGGAGCAGTCGGTCGCTATTTTAGCCGCACAGGACCGGTGATCGGCATCGGGCGTCTGAATATTGTATTTATCCAGGAGTTTGGAGACGGCTTCTGTCGCCTCCGGAATACTCATGGGTTCTATTTTGACGGAGGCTTTAAAGACGGGCAGGCCGGCATCCTGTAATATTTTGAGATGGCCGTGGTATTCTTCCCGTACGACCAGGATGATCTTACACTGTATGTCACTGCTCAGAATCTCCTTTATAGTGCCTATGAATGCCTGAATTTCGCCGTTTGAGCCGAAGATGAACAATTCCTCCAATTGATCAAAAACGAGGAATATGGGCTTAAAATGCTTCAGATAGACCCGGCGGATGATTTCAGGTACCGGAGAGGGGGGCGCAGACGGGCTATCTCCGGCTTCCTGGGAGAGTGTTCCTGTCAGGCTTTTATTGAGGTCTTCTTTCCGGGTGATCCAGACGGCGTGCCAGTCGGTGCGTCTGAACTTATTGGCTAATCCGCATTGAATAAGGCTGGTTTTACCGACCCCTGACATGCCATATACCAATATGAGGTTGGCGGCAAAAGAGAGGTTGTACAGGTGTTCTATTTCTGCGGACCGGCCACCCCAGATATCCTTGTCTTCCTTTGTGTAGGATTCCAGCAGTTTGAAGGGATTTTCCATCAGTTTCATCATGGCTGGCTATTTATGGGCGTGGCATTTTGTATAGTGACCGGCGTGGCGGCAATCTTGGACCGGTAGTAGGCGAATTCGGCATGTAATTGCAACAGGCGGTTGGTGATCCTGTTCTTTTCCCGGTCTGTTTTAATGGCCATATCCTCGATAAAGCGCAGGGTGGTTTTGGTAATGGTGGCGGCGCCCAGTTCTATATCCTGTGTTTCCGGCTGGATGTGGATCAGTCTTTCGTTGTTGGTCAGGCTTTTATAGACGATGCCATTCCCTTCGGTGTAGTTGTAGAAATAGAGGTCTACCCCGTCAAACTCACACTGTACGTTTTTGTCGATCAGGAAAGGGGACAGGGAAAGGTATTCGAACATCCGGTAGATTTCTTTGACGAGGATCACGGAATAGGATTCCGCATATTCCGGGAGGGATTGCAGCTCCATTACTTCCATCCTGTCGGAGATGCGTTGTTCCAGCAGCATGTATTTATGGAAGTAGGTCTTTGCGAGTACATTCCTTTTGCGGATGGCTTCTACGTTTTTAATAACGACCATCTTGTATTGCAGGATAAAGAACAGTTCTTTCAGGAGATTGATCAATCCCAGTTCTATTTCCCTGCAGTGATGAATATAGGCGGCGGTTGTATTGAGCGTAGGGAGTTTGGCTTTGATGCCTTTGATCACCATGTGAGAATTAAAGAAGTTATTCTCATAGGTGTTAATGCTTTCAAAGTGCAGGTATTCTTTGACGAAGGGAGCGATATCCGGCTCATCTTTCAGGTTTTCTTTTAATACCTGGCTGATGACCTCAATAAAGGAGGTGTAGTCAAAGTCCTGTTCGTTGTCTTTGGTCTGGCGGAAGTAATTTAAGATGATCTCCTTCTGGATCGGATTAAATGCGAGTATTTTCCCGATCTTCTCTTTCATGCCGTATACTTCCAGCAGGTCGGAGAGGATGGTGGCGGCGGCAAGTTTTACCAATATCTCATAGAAGTTGATCTGCAGGTCAAGAAACTCGGCGTAATCTTCTTCTGTGAGGAGGTTTTCTTTACTGAAAGAGTACATCCGCTGCAGGAGTTTACCCAGTGGCAGCGGGAAGGTATTGATCAGTTTATCGGCGATGTCGCTCAGGCTTTGCGGATCCTGTATATAGGCGGCGTAGAGGTCATTGATCTCTTTTAGCTGACTATTGCGGCGATTGAATTTATCGTTGATGTTTTCGACTTCAATGAGCACTTCTTTTGCGGAGAGGTCTGACTTGTCGTAGAGGGTGGCAATGAGTGCGTCCCTTTCTTTAGCCAGATTGGCGTAGAGGCGGCTGGCATTGGCAGCGAGGGCGCGGATCAGTTCATCATTGGGTGCATATTTCTCCTTGTCGTCATATTTTTCGTTGAGGTACTGGGTGATGGACCAGTCATCCGTCAGCGATTCTTTGTAATAGATGCCCCAGGGGAATTCCTGAGGACTTGTTTCGTCATCAGGATCATCGTCCATGACGGCGGCGCGTTTAGTCCCGATATAACGATTCGGCCCTTTGGGGAACAGTGCAAAGTGTTCGCCGGAAAGGACGAAGGTCTTGGCAAAGTCGAAGGCTTTTCCGATAGGCCATGACTTTGTCAGGGCGGTGTAAAAGTAGATAGAGAAGTCGCTGGCTACTTTATCGTACACGGGACGTTGGGTACCGATGACGATGGGGACACCTTTCTGAGGATTAGCCGGATCGGGCGTATGCAGTACGTCTATGATCTCTCTGGAAGCACAGGCGTTGAGGAATACGAGTTTGAGATTAGGGGCGAAAGCCATGAGTGCTGCGAGACCTTCTTTTCTGAAGGCGCCGTCTTTTGTGAAGAAGAGGGCGAGGCTGTTGCCGTGTCCTGAAAAGTGCATTATCTCGATATCGGGGCCGTGGTCAGCGAAGTAACGGAAAAGGTCATCTTTAGTCGCACTTATGAGGATATCCGGATTTAAGTGCTTTTTGATGTTTCCGAAGTACGTGTTGATCTCTTTTATCTCCTGTTCGACATAATGTAGCGGTTCTTCTTTCATGTCGTTGGCATACGCCAATAGCGCTATTCTTGACATTTCTCAGTAATGTTTTAACCAGGTTGGAAGGATATATTGGGGTTGCCGGGGTACTTTGAAACTTTGCTATTATTTATAATATACCAGTATTAAGTTAAGGAATTTAATCGCAATTGAAAAATATAATGAGTTACAGCCAACTGTGCTTTGATTCCCATTAAATTATTTCTATATTGGCTGCTAACGAAGCCCGTTACGGAAAACCAGTATAAATAATATCATAATAGGAGAATATTATGGCAATAAGGGGGTCTATTCCACAGTTACAGGCGTTGCAATCTTACACCAGGCAAATAATTCGTAATCTATTAAAGTAACAAGATGTTAAAAAGAATTGCATCTATTTTAGTCTTTTCTCTGGGAGTGAGTGGCGCTCATGCACAAAGCAACTACTCCATCATCCCGAAACCTGTTTCTGTACAGGCTGCGACCGGACATTTTGCATTAGGTAAACAGACCGTACTGGTGGCAGCAAGCGATGCCGCAAGAAAGAATGCGGATCTGTTCAATGAATTTCTCTGGAACCGTTATGGTATCAAACTGACCATCGCCCGTGAGGCCAGCGGGAAGGCGATCGTACTGGACGACCAGGCAGATGCCGGCGCGCAGGAGGCTTATAGTCTGACTGTGACACCTGAGAAAATCACCATCAAGGGTGGCAGCGCAGGTTGTTTTTATGGGCTGCAATCGGTATTGCAGCTGATCGAAACACAAGACGGCGGACTCAGTGTACCGGCAGTTACTGTTAGTGACAAACCGGAATTTGGTTACCGTGGTGTGATGATCGACGTAGCAAGACATTTCTTCTCCCTGGATGAAATGAAGAAGATCGTGGATCTCCTGGCTTATTTTAAATTCAACAGACTGCATTGGCACCTGACCGATGACCAGGGCTGGAGACTGGAGATCAAAAAGTACCCGAAACTGACCCAGGTATCCGCCTGGCGTGATTCCAGTATTCTGAGACAGTATGGCGATTATAAACCATTCGTGTATGACGGCGTGAAACACGGCGGTTATTATTCACAGGAAGAGGCGCGTGAGCTGGTGAAATATGCTGCTGACCGTAAGATCACGATTCTGCCGGAGATCGAATTGCCAGGCCACAGTACTGCGGTATTGGCTGCTTATCCGCAGTTTGGTTGTAAAGATACCCTGTATCATGTGCCAGGTTACTGGGGCGTACATTATGCGATCTATTGTCCGAAGGAAGAGACTTTTAAATTCCTGGAGGATGTGCTGACTGAAGTCATGGCGATCTTCCCGGGTGAGTACATCCATGTAGGTGGCGACGAAGTACCGAAGGAGCACTGGCAGGAGTCTAAATTTGCACAGACCCTGATTGCGAAACAGAAGCTGAAAGACGAGCATGAGTTACAGAGCTATTTTATTTCCCGTATCGAGAAGTTCCTGAATAAGAATGGCAGACGCCTGGTAGGATGGGACGAGATCCTGGAAGGTGGATTAGCGCCTAATGCGACTGTCATGAGCTGGAGAGGGGAGAAAGGCGGTATCGCAGCTGCGAGAATGGGCCATGATGTGATTATGACGCCTAACAGCCACTTGTATATCGACCATTATCAGTCTAAAGATAAACAGAATGAGCCGACGGCTATTGGCGGTTTCCTGCCGTTAGAGAGAGTGTACAGCTACAATCCACGTCCTGATTCGCTGACGCCCGATCAGCAGCAGCATGTACTGGGTGTACAGGCAAACCTCTGGACAGAGTATATCGGTACCAATAATAAACTGGAATATATGCTGTTCCCGCGTATGCTGGCATTGTCAGAGGTGGCATGGTCAGCGAAGGGGCAGCGGAATTATGAGGACTTCTCTACTGCGCGTCTGCCTTTACGTTTGCAGGAGCTGGAGCAGATGAAGGTGTACTATCGTATTCCGGAGGCAAAGGTGACTTTTGGCGCAGATGCAGCTGGCAGGAGAACTGCGGAGATTATTCCTTTTGTAGCGAACAGCAACGTGTATTATACTGTTGACGGGCATAAGGCAGATCAGACTGCTAACCTGTACAACGGGGCGATATTGCTGCCGGTGAAAGGGAAAAGTGAGAAGCCGATGGTGTTGAATTATATTATTGTAACACCAGGAGGTAGAGTGAGTAATATGTTTACGGTGCCGCTGGAGGGGAATTAGCAGTTATAGTAAAGTTTGTATAGAGGGCCGGTCGCTTATAGCAGACCGGCCTTTTTGTTTAGTAGTATACAGGACGTTGTGTGGTCGGATACGAGCCGTATACAGGGCGTATCGGAGGAGGTGAGCTGGACTTGACGGGCAGGCGTTGATCCTGAGAGCAGAGGTATGTGCAGGTAATGGGAGGGTATGCAGCATGATATGATGCTGACAGGGAATGAGGCTGTATTTTCTGCAGGAAGGGGGAATCAATCACCGTTATACAATTGCCAGGCTATAGGCGCTTATTCTCTTTGAACAGTGTGCAGCCGGGTGTATGGTTGTGTGGGGTTGTTATTAAAAAGAGGTCTGAATAGTGATATGATATATCAATCCGGTACTAAAAGAAGGGAGCACTTTTATGAAAAAGGACAGCTTATAAAGAAGCGGTTTTATAACAAAAAAGACAACGTATCCGCCGCTAAAAAACCGCTGCGTACTTGTACGCAATTTCTACGCAGGGGTATTTAAAAGTTTTTTATTTCGGGAATAATACCTAGTTTTACATTCTCTATGGTAATCGTGTGTTATGCGTTTGAAGAACTCCAGAACATAAATAATTAGAAGACAATTTTTTTAATTACCCCGAAAAGAAAAATCATAACAAAAAAGAAGAACTTGTAACTCTTGATGCGCTGCAGTCACCGCAACATGTGCATTATGGTCATCATTACACCCCAAAAAGAAATCCGTAATTCAGAATGCTGCATGTGCTGTACAGGAAGACTGGTACACCATTTTCCTCATCAACCGTATCCATAAAGAATACATCATATCGAGTATGCAGCCGCTGGCAATAGCCACTGGCCTGATCTCCGTGTCTTGATTAAAATCATAACCATGATCTTCACTGCTTTTAAGTTATTAAAAGACCAGTTAGATAGTTATATCCAGTCCTTTAACCCTATGGGAAACGACCCCGAAAGCCATGTAGTGCTGGACAATGTAGCTACGCTGGAAACACCTGACAGACCCCCGGGCGCAGAAGAACGAATCATTCTGAGTATGGTGAATATAGAAGAGGAAGCCACCCTGAAAAACAGTTCGCATTTCTATAGAAATGCGCAGGGCATTGCTTATCATAATCCTCCCATTTATCTCAACCTGTACATGTTGGTGTCGGCACATTATAAAAACTATGAAGATGCGCTGTCACGACTTTCTCAGGCTATTCAGTTCTTCCAGGGTAAAAGTAGTTTTACACTGAAGAACTCTCCCAACGAAGTCCTGATCAATAGCGGTCAGGCGCTGGATGACCTGCAGTTACACCTTGAACTGTTTTCCCTCTCATTTGAACAATTGAATCATCTATGGGGTGCATTGGGTGGTAAACAAATGCCCAGTGTATTGTACAAAGTAAGACTTGTGAAGATCACAGAGAACAGGATAACAGGACTTGGAACTATTGTGGAGCAAATCCAGTCCAAAGACAGTATTGCTTTCCCCAAATCATAATGAATGGCTTTTCAGATTACATACAGGCGCCTGGCAGTCGTAAATATGTTGCACAGCTTCTACCTCGATAAAGAAGGCAGCAACTATTACAGTCTGTCACAGGAGGACCAGGAGTTCCGATTGGCCGATCTCCTTATGGACAACCGGTACAATCTGATGGATGATGTGAGCATCACCCCTACACCTGCAACGGAAAAAATATTAAAAGGACAACGTATCGTGTACCGTCGGACGTCTACAGGCATTGTACTGGGAGTCGCTTCAACACCCGCTCCTGACGGCGGATTGACAACCGCAGTACCCTTGGATGGGCAACTGCGTTTACAGTTCCTGATACGATTAAAGAACGCCTCCCTGGTGTCACGCAGCAACCTGCGTATCAATCCCGTATTTCCTTCGGTTTATTATTTCACCAATGATGATACGACCAGCGGTAAAGCTTTTCCCTCACTTTCTTCTGCAGTTCAGCCTATCACTGACGGACGGACCTATGAAATGGGAGAAACCGCGATTGTGAACGGAAACGTATCCCAGGCGATAGCACGCACCACCAGTGCGGCTACAGGCTGGATAAACACAGATGATTTTCATTATATCAACGAATACGACCGGATACTGCTGCCATTGAAATTTCCATACACTTTCGATCAGCAGGGAATTGAGCAGGCCACGTTTACATTGCTGCGTGGTGAGGATGAAATTAAAGCACTGCCGTTTCAACAAACGGGTGGTTTACAGGATGCATTGCTCGACTTCACCGGTACACCGGATGGTATCTATACATTGAAGATCGCCGGTAGTAATAACTATAGCCGCAGTTACACGGTATATCTGCACGCAAAGCTTTACCAGAGAGATGCATGGGGTGTGCTCGACCTGGTAATGCGACCTGCCGATACCGCGTTTCAGCTGATAGACGCAGATGGTTTGCTGATACTGCCTGCTGCGCCTGTGTTTGAGTTACGTTTTGCCAGCAGGGCTACCTACTGGAAATATTATCTGCAGAAAGGCGATACGCCCGGTGCAGATAGCAACTGGGATGAAATATCTCCCGCCCCGCCAGGTATCAGAAAGGTCATCATCAGTAAACAGCCTTACCCGCTGATGCAATCCTATCGTAAAGTAAGCTACGCCGCTGTCAGCCTTCCTAACCCGGATGGAGAACTTATCAGCAGACAAGGCGATCTTATATGTTCCGAAATTTTACTTCCTAAAATGAAATTATAAATCGATCAACTATGGCAAACACATATTATACACCAGGTGTGTATATTGAAGAAGTCTCCAAGTTCCCCCCGTCCATCACAGCAGTAGAAACAGCAATTCCTGCATTTATCGGCTTTACACAGACAGGGATCGTAGATGGTAAAGAAATCTATGGTACTCCTGTACGTATCAGCTCACTCCTGGAATATGAGAACATCTTTGGTGGTCCTCAACCGGAAGTAAACCTGATCGTTACCATCACTACCAGCGATACTTCAGGTACACGTTATGCTGTAAGTTATGATCCTGCTGACGGCAAGGGCCTGTCCAAACACATCATGTATTACGCGTTACAGCAGTTCTATGCCAACGGTGGCGGTCCATGCTGGATCATTTCTGTAGGTCCGTACCAGGATTTCGGTACGCCTATCATCGATCAGGAGCCATTTATGGATGCACTGACCGAACTAAGAAAGCAGGATGAGCCTACGCTGATCATTTTCCCAGAAGGCCAGAATATGCCGCAGGATACCTACAAAACATTGCTGGAAGCAGCGCTGACACAGTGTTATGATCTGAAAGACCGTTTCGTGATCATGGATATCTTTGACAATGGTCTTACGCTGAAAACAGAAGGTGAGATCCTGGCTGCTGCACAGGAATTCAGAGATGCGATCAATTCTCCTTATCCAAGCTACGGAGCTGCGTATTTCCCTAACATCCGCTCTACTTTCGATTATGCATATGATGAAGGTACTGTGGTGATCGTAGGTGGCAGCGCCGGTAATTTCGGAGGACTGAACAGTCTTGAAAAATCAAATGTTAAACTGGCCATCTCCAACTATTCCATCATTCTGCCTCCATCTGCTTCTGTAGCTGGTGTATACGCCCGTGTTGACAATTCCCGCGGCGTGTGGAAAGCACCGGCTAACGAAGGACTGCTGGCCGTATCCGGTGTAACCTGTGATATCAGCGATCAGATCCAGCGTAATCTCAACGTAGATGTAAACGCAGGTAAGTCGATCAATGCGATCCGTTTCTTCTCCGGCAGAGGTATTAAAATATGGGGCGCCCGTACCCTGGATGGTAACTCTAACGAATGGCGTTATGTATCCGTTCGCCGTTATTTCAATATGGTAGAAGAATCTACCAAGAAAGCATCTGAAGGTTTTGTATTTGAACCGAACGATGCGAATACCTGGGTGAAGGTAAAGGCAATGATTGAGAACTTCCTGATCAATCAGTGGCGTTCCGGTGCACTGGCAGGCGCTAAACCTGAACATGCATTCTACGTGAAGATCGGTATCAATGAAACGATGACTGCATTTGATATCCTTGAAGGAAAGATGATCGTTGAGATCGGTCTGGCAGTAGTACGTCCGGCGGAGTTCATCATCCTGAGATTCAGCCACAAAATGCAGGAATCCTGATTAATTAGGAATTAAAAATTAGGAATTAAGAATTGGTTTAAACAAGAGAGTTAATCTCAAATAATAAGGCTGATTGGATAAAATTCCTGGTTATCAACAATCTAATAAACCCCAGAAAATACACCACATATGAGTGACTTTAAACCTCCGGTAGAGACGCCGGCAGTACAGTGTGCCCCACCTTCTCCGTCTCAGTTCGATCTGCTGATGAAAGACTACGGCGTAGTACTGAAAACCGAACAACAGCAGAAATCAGCGGCGTTTGAAGCTGAGGTCATTAAGACCAACACCGCCAGCCAGGTGGTATGCGTTGAGCGGAAAGTCAATGAAAAGTATGCACGTGCGGTGAAGGAATATAACTTCCTCAGCAACTGCGTGACTGTATACACAGGTCAGGATCTCGAAGGACTGACCGCTACCGTATTACTTGCACAGGCGAAATATACAGGCATAAAGACGTCTTTTGATGCAGCCGTTACTGCGATCAAGACAGCGAAACAGAAAGCTGGTCTGGTCAATACACTGGCTGGTAAACTGAAAGACGCCGTGGCCGACTCCTGTAACTCAGAAGAGCTGAAGCTGATCCGTGAGAATCTGTCCAAGGGAGGTCCTGGTAAGAAGAATATCGAAGACAGCGTACAGGAATTCGTGGCTTATGCTGAAAAGATCAATAATCAGGCCGACGACGTTGTACAGGCTGCGGTAAAAGTAGCCGGTATCAACGCTTTTGTCAATGTAGATAACCTGTCTGTATTGATCGCAACAGCAAAGACAGACGGTACGGGCCTGATCACTGACGTGGAAAACAACGTGAAGGGTTCTCAGAAGAAGTATGATGATTCCCGCAAGCCGCTGGGCGATGCACTGAAAGATCTCAGCAAAGCCAGCACCCTGAAGAATGTAGCATGGGTGGTGAAAGATGCTGTGGCAGATGCGGCCAAGTTTGTAGAGGATAAAAACTGTAACGGCGGTGGCTGCAAAAAACTCGACGACATCTCAGAACAGGCAGAACATGCATTTGACTGCAACAACTGTGATGAACCGGCTGAGCAGCAGAACGAAAGTTAACGCATTCCACATTATTTAAAACCGTTTACAATTTACATCATCATGGCATCCAATAACGATACTGTTCAACAATATCTTGACCGCCTCAAAAAAGACTGTATTGAGGCTGATCAGGAACTTAATAATGCCAAGGCCCAGGAGGCATTCAAAAAAAGCGCACTGGATAAAAAGAAGCGCTGGTCGGAGGTACTGAAAGATATCCTGGCAACCATCACGGAAACCAACCGTCTGGGTATGATCTATCTCGGTACACTTGAGAGAACGCGTAAGTACAGTAAGAAAACAGGCAAGAATGCGCATCTCTGTATCGACGCTATCAAGATCCTTATCTGCGAAGCAAAACAGCTGCTGGATTGTTCGGAGGTACTGAAAGGACAGATTAAAGTGCTGACCGATCGTATCGACAACAAAATCCCTTCCAAGGGGCCGAACTCTATCATCGCCAATCTTACTGCCCTGAAAACAGCGGAGGATGATGCACTTAACGCGATCAAGGATGCGATCAACGCATTGCTGGTGACCTATCGCCAGGAAGAAGAACTCTGGGGCCTGCTGGCAGGAGAAAAAGGACTGGTGTACCAGGTAGAAGGTTCTTATAAACTGGTTACTGACGGTAAGAAACCGGACCTGGAAGATTGTGCTTCCTGTCACCCGCAGAAGACGCCGTTGTTCCCTATGGACGACGAAGCCTGTGATTTCTACACCAAAACGAAACATCAGTATGAATCCACCCTGGATGAACTGAAGGATCTGCAGAAAGATGTAGAAGTAGTTTCCTGCAAACGCGAATTTGCACAGGCACGTAAAGATGCACTGGACAAAGCATATGCGGCAGCATTGGCAGCAAAATCCTGCGAGACGACACCCGCACCGGCTGCTAAAAAATAATCAAGATTTCCATATTCAATTATAACAGTACAAAAGAAAAACAATGGCAAATTATCCATTACCCAAGTTTCACTTCCAGGTAGAATGGGGTGGTAAAAACATCGGTTTTACTGAAGTAACCGGTCTTACTGTTGAAACAGAGGCGATCGAATACCGCCATGGCGCCAGTCCGGAATATCATAAGACCAAACAACCAGGTCTGAAAAAATACAGCAATATCACGCTGAAACGCGGCACATTCCAGTCAGACAATGAATATTTTGACTGGTGGGAAGAAACTGTATTCTTCCAGGAACAGAACGGTAAATACCGCAGAAACATCACGATCAGTCTGCTGGATGAAATGCATAAACCTATCATCGTTTGGAAGGTGAAGAATGCATGGCCTATCAAGGTGCAGTCAGCCGATCTGAAAGCAGACGCCAATGAGATCGCCGTTGAAAGTGTTGAGCTGGTACACGAAGGCCTGGTGATTGAAAACAAATAAAGATGGCAGCCGCTAATTATCCTCCTGTAGGGTTCCATTTTAAAGTAGAGTTCCTATTCGACAAAAAGGGCACTGTCCAGCAAACGGACAATGACATCCTTTTTCAGTCTGTATCGGGACTCAACTTTCAGATGCAGACAGACACCCTGCGGGAGGGAGGAGAGAACCGCTTTGAGCATGTCCTGCCCCTGCGCAATAAGTGTACGGACCTGGTGCTGCGCCGTGGTATCTTCAAACCGGCGGATTCCATCGTCTCACAATGGTGTCTTGACGCTTTCAAAAACTTCAGCTTCGCGCCCATTGATCTCATTGTAACCCTGCTCAATGAACAGCACCAGCCGCTGATGACCTGGAAAGTGCACCGCGCCTGGCCAAAGAACTGGAAGGTGGCGGACTTCAATGCAGACAAAGGGGAAGTGGTGATTGAAACATTTGAACTGAATTATAACTATTTCAGTGTGGAATAGCAGAACATTAAAACAAGGCCCATGCCAGTAGAGATAAGAGAAATGGTCATCAAGGTAGCTGTCGATGAAGCTGCCGGTAGTAAAGGTAACACAGGTGGCAGTAACGAGCAGCAGGAGGGATCTCCTGAGGCGATCGTACGTACCTGCGTCGAAAAGGTGCTTGAAATCCTGAAAGATCAAAGAGAACGCTGATGGCAAACAAAGAAACAGCGAACGTTGAGAAGATCGTTATCCGGCCGTTTCTGGATCAGAAACAGAAACAGTCGGCCGGAAGCGACTTCACCATCCCGATCAACCCGGAGAGCTATGCGCAGTCCTACAAGGTAGAGGCCAAGCAAAAGACCACCGGCGGCAATCAGGGCAGCGCTCCTGAATATAAGTTCACCGCACCGGAACAGCTGAAACTCGATTTCACCCTGGACAATACCGGTACCATCGAGGGTAACGTCCTGAATGGTACGGAAGTAAAAGACCAGGTGGATCAGCTGTTAGCAGTCGTATACAAGATGCAGGGAGAAGCACATAAACCCGCCATTCTGAAAATTCAGTGGGGTTTGTTCACCTTCGATTGTGTCCTGACTACGCTGGACATCAACTATGTGCTTTTTAAGCCCAATGGCGCCCCTTTAAGGGCAAAAGTGAGTGCTACCTTCACCCAATACACGGAACCCAAAAAGCGGGTTGCAAAAGAAGATAAACACTCACCTGACCTTTTCAGGAGCGTCCGGGTAGCTGATGGAGACACGCTGCCGTTGCTCTGCTACAAAAATTATGGCGATCCTGCCCTGTATATGCAGGTCGCCTACTACAATGAACTGGTCAGCGTACGGAAGCTCCGTACGGATGATGAACTTGGCTTCCCGCCGGTGAAACAGTCAGAAACACAAAAAACTTCCTGAACATGGCCAATGAGGAAAATATAGCGACAGACGAACGGATCATCCCCACTCCCGGGGTCTATGATTATACCAGCTTTGAAGTGCTGATTAACGGCAACAGGGTGAATAATCCGGCTTATCATCTGCGCTCGGTTTCCATTGTCAGGGAAGTGAACCTAATCCCTTATGCACGTCTCCAGTACCTTGACGGTGACGTCGCCGACGAAAAGTTTGCGGTGAGTGAAGCAGCTGACTTCATTCCCGGTAATAAGATCGAACTGAAAGTAGGCCGCGATGGTAAACAGACGACCGTGTTCAAGGGTATCATTGTCAAACATGGTATCCGCGCAAGCGAGAGCGGTAATGGCCTTCTGCAGCTGGATTGCCGCGATGAAGCGGTATCGCTGACCCTCGGCAGGAAACACAGATACTTCAGGGAGACAAGCGACAGCGATGCACTGAAAAAGGTGCTGGGCAATAAGGCAGGTGCGCTGGATAGTACGCCCGTACAGCATAAGGAACTGGTACAGTTTAATTGTACCGACTGGGATTTTGCCCTCAGCCGCGCTGAAATGAACAGTTGCGTACTGATGGTGCAGGATGGAAAGGTCGATATGAAGAAACCTGAACTGGCCGGATCTCCCACGCTGACACTGGTATATGGCGCTACCATCGACGAGTTTGAAGCCGAGATCGACGCCCGCACACAGTGGCAGGAAGTGAATACCAGTGCCTGGAGCTACAAAGACCAGGCGGTACAACAGAATTCTACCACCAGTGTGTCTTTTAAAGAAGCCGGCAACCTGTCAGGAAAAGAACTGGCGAAAGCCGTATCTCCTGAGAAGCTGGAATTGCGGCACAGTGGTCTGATCAGCGAACCCGAACTGAAAGCCTGGGCGGAATCTGTCATGCTGAAAAGCAGGATGGCCAAGATACGCGGCCGGGTCAAGATCAAGGGATCTCCGGATACAAAACCCGGGGATACCGTTGAACTCAAAGGATTGGGTAACCGCTTTAACGGACTGGTATATGTGAGTGGTGTACGTCATGAATATGCGGAAGGTATCTGGACCACACAAATGCAATTTGGTATTTCTCCTGAATGGTTCCATCATAAGGAAGACCTGACAGAGACGCCTGCGGCCGGTTTATTGCCCGCCGTACATGGATTGCAGATAGGCGTGGTAGTACAACTGGAGAGCGATCCTGACGGAGAAGACCGCATACTGGTGAAGATGCCGCTGACCGATAACAACGACAAAGGCACCTGGGCCCGTATGGCTTCACTGGATGCCGGTAAAGAACGTGGTTATTTCTTCCGTCCTGAAATAGGGGATGAGGTAATCGTAGGTTTTGTTAATGATGATCCCCGCTTTGCCGTAGTACTGGGTATGCTGCACAGCAGTAAGAACCCCGCCCCTGTAAAGGCAGAGGATACCAATCATATCAAGGGCCTGGTGACCCGCAGTAAGATGAAGACCATGTATGATGATGAGAACAAAGTGATGAAAATGGAAACGCCTGCAGGCAATTTCATTGAGCTGAGTGAAAAAGACAAGGCGATCACGATCCAGGATCAGCATGGCAACGTCATCAAAATGGAGTCAGCCGGTATTACCATTAAAAGCGCAAAAGATATTAAGATGGAAGCGACCGGTGCCTTCTCATTGAAAGCCGGTACTGACATCAAGATTGAAGGCATGACCATCTCCGGAAAAGCAAACACCACACTGGAACTGAATGGTCAGGCGAAAGCAAAAGTAGCCTCCTCCGCCATGCTGGAATTGCAGGGCGGAATGGTAAAGATCAACTAAAAAACAGAAAATGCCCCCGGCAGCAAGATTAACAGATATGCATGTTTGCCCCATGTCGACAGGCCCGGTTCCCCACGTTGGTGGTCCTGTCAGTGGTCCCGGTGTACCTACCGTGTTGATCGGCGGTATGTCTGCGGCGACGGTAGGAGATATGCTGGTATGTACCGGTCCGCCTGACGTCATCGTAAAAGGTTCGGCCACAGTGATGATCGGCGGCAAACCGGCAGCCCGTATGGGCGATTCCACCGCACATGGCGGTTCTATCGTACTGGGATGTCCCACTGTGATGATCGGAGGATAATATAGATCGTATAAAAGTTTTGTATATGCCCGACGCGAAAGATTTTCTAGGCTGCGGCTGGTCTTTTCCCCCCACCTTCCGCAAAGACAATGACGACAAGGATTGTTACGCCGTGATGGCTGTAGGGAGGGAGGATATTGAACAAAGTCTGCACATTCTCCTGTCGACCAGTCTGGGTGAACGCGTGATGATACCCCAGTTTGGTTGCAACCTGGCAGACTACCAGTTTGAATCCATGAGCAATACCCTGATCGGTTTCATTACAGATATGGTCACTAATGCCATTCTCTATTATGAAGCAAGGATAAAGGCAGACAAGATCACTGTATCCCAGTCAGATTCATGGGATGCGATACAGGGGTACCTGCGTATCAGTGTAGATTATACCATCAGAGCCACCAATTCACGGTACAACTATGTATATGACTTCTATGTACAGGAAGGCCGTGCAGAAGGAATAAATGCAGCTATAGCCATAAGATAATGAATGCTTCAGATAACATATCGAATAACCTGGTACGCGATGGTGTAAGCCAGTTGCAGCGGAAAATGGATGCGCTGTCAACCGACAGGGTACAGATTGACGAACGCAGTACTGCACAGTTACTGGGTTTCCTGTACCGCTATGCCAGATATGTACTTTACTATAATGATACTGATCAGCCGTCCCGCCGGGCAGATACACCGCTTGTATCGCGCGGGGACTGGCAGGATTTCTTCCGGAACAATCCTCCTTTCCAATATGCCGCCATCCAGCAGTTTGATACGGCCGGTTTTGACGCCGCCTATCAGAAGGCCAGGACGGAGCTGTCGCAGCAATTGCCTGCCGATCAGTTCTGGTCCATGTTCTTCCGCATACTGGATATGGTGATGCAACTGGACAGCTGGAATACGGACCTGGATACCGGCACCGGATTGAGTGGCATGTTGAATGCGCTCGTTCAGTCTGACTTCAGTAAAGCATTATACCGGCTGATTGCTATTGCCAATACGATGGTAGATGCGGATCATCCTTTACCGGATGAAGCGGTGAACAATATCGCCATCCTCCGCAGCAATCCATCCTGGTCATTGACCATGGACAAGCTGATCGCGAAAGATGCTTACCTGGTAAGACTGGGTAATTATCCCCGCAGGAAAAGAGAGAAAATGCTGACACAGCTGGACGAGCTGTTTGTCATCTTCTATAAAGGTATTCAGCAGGTACAGGGTTTTGCCGTGCAGGATTTTGATGCCGTGATGAACGGTTCGCAAAAGCATCAGCCGCATGTTGGTTTGCTGTATGGCTTCCTGCAACTCTTTGCCCAGGTAAAGACACAGCTGAATACACTGGGGCGTCAGCACCTGAACTTCTTTTATGAAGAAGTGCTGCAACTGAAGAAGAAATCACTGACGCCGGATCATGTACACCTGGTAGCAGAATTGGCCAGGCAGCTGCCGGATTATCTGCTCGAAGATAACACGGGCGTAAAAGCCGGTAAAGATGCATTGGGTAATGATGTTACTTTTTATACGGAAGAAGATGTTGTATTAAACAAAGCTAAAGTTGCAGAGTTGCGTACGCTCTTCAAAGATGAAAATGCGAATATCTATACGGCTCCGGTAGCGGCAAGCGCTGACGGATTGGGAGATGGCTTCCGTAATCCGGCTTACAACAGCTGGCCTTTACTGGGTGCTGCCCAATATGTCAGCAAGAATAATCCGCAGGCAGGTGTATCTCACTTTCCATTTGGCACAACGGGGCTGTTACTGTCTTCTCCTGTATTACTGCTGAAAGAGGGTACGCGTAACGTAACAGTAACGATCGAACTCACACCGCCTGCGGCGAAAGCAGACCAACTGGCGGCCTTATTGGCCAAACCTTTTTACCTGCTTAACGAAGAAATACTGACGGCCTTTGAAAAGGCAGCGATCGATAAAGCCACTGTAGCTGCGATCCGTAGTAAACTGAAAACAGCCGGTCTGACAGAAAAGTGGCTGGATGATGAAGCAGGAGATAATGAATTCAGGATCTACACAGGCATCAGTGCGCAGCAGTTACAATTGGCAAAAGATATCGCACGGAAAAGATTGTTACAGGTAGACTGTACCACCGCAGACGGATGGTATCCTGCACCCGTAGCAGCGATATCACTGGCGGCAGGCGTCATGACCATCAACTTTGAACTGGCCGCAGATGCACCTGCATTAGTAGCGCCAATAGCTGATGTGTTACAGGCCAGTTATCCGGTGAAAGATCCTTTGCTAAGGATACTCTTTAATCATGGTTTACATTTTCACCTGGCAGAGCAGGATGAACCCTGGTATGATGTGCTGAGTAACCTGGTTGTGGTTAATACATCGATCAGTGTACATGTTACCAATATTAAAAATCTGCTGATCGGTAATGATGAAGGTCCGCTGGACCCGAACAACAAGTTCATTCCTTTCACCAGTGTGCCGAAAGCGGGCGGCAACTTTTACATCGGCAGCGATGAAGTATTCCGGAAGAAACTGACAGATGTAAAACTGAATATGGAGTGGGAAGGATTGCCTGACAATTTCGCTACCCATTATTATGCTTACAATATGGGTATCTCCAATACCTACTTCACTGCTTCGCTGCAAAGATTGAATAACGGACAGTGGGAGAATATCCCTGGTGGTAATGGAATACAGCTGTTTGATCAGGATGGCGGCAATCATCTGCAAGCGCTGAAACAGATTACGATACCGGCTGCAGGCAGTATTCCGGTCCTTAAACAATCCGCGCCTTTACTGCCGTATAACAATGCTGCCCTTTACGGTTTCCTGCGTTTCAGACTTGATAAGAGTTTCAAACAAGAAGAGTATCCAGGCATACTGGCTGATCAGCTGATCAAAATAGGCAATCTTAAACTGAGTGTGCTGCAGACGAATGCAAGTGGTTTACTGACACAATCACTCGATGCGTATACAAAAGCATGGAATGTAGCTGGTCTGGCGGCTAATCTGCACAGCGGTGACCCCGAACAGGAACACGCAGACCTGAAAGTGGCAGCAGACGGCGTTACCAGCAGTACAGCCAACACCTATAACAAAGCGGCATCACTCGATGGCTATGTGAACGGTACATCCGGTAATGTACTCGGTTTCCCGCCGCCACCTTATACGCCTGTTATCAAATCATTTACCCTGGAATATGCGGCTGCTGCGAGTGGCGCAGATATTACGCTGCTGCATCAGTACCCTTATGAGCCAGGTAACTATAAACTCCTGTCATCCGGTACGACCGCTCATTTTATGCCGGTGTATGATGATGAAGGTACTTTGTATGTCGGTCTGCAACAGGCCGTACCTGGTACAAATGTCACACTGTTGTTTCAGCTGGCAGAGTTTACCGCAGATCCGGATATCCGCAAGGCAGCTATCAAATGGCATTATATGTCAGGCAATGAGTGGAAGACACTGGAAGATCATTCGCAGATCATCAGTGATACCACCCAGGAGATGCTGGTATCGGGTATTGTAACGATCGCGTTGCCATGGGATGCGGATACGACACATACTGTATTGCCATCCGGTTATCACTGGCTGCGTATCAGTACACATCTCTATTCAGCTGCTGTATGTGAAGGGGTAGCGGTGGTAGCACAGGCGATAAAAGCTACATTCCGCAACCAGGAGAATGATCCTGCAAGAGTAGGGACGGCATTGGCAGCACAGACTATCAGCGGACTGGTTGTACCCGATGCGATGGTGACGAAGATCAGTCAGCCTTATTCCTCTTTTGGCGGCCGGAAAGAAGAGACTTCAGATGAATTCTATATACGCGTCAGCGAACGTCTGCGTCACAAAGGAAGAGCGATTAATGTTTTTGACTATGAGCGTATCATCCTGGATGCATTTCCTGAGATCTTCAAAATTAAATGTATTCCGCATTCGAAGATGTGCAGGGACGAGGCTGGCAGCATCAGGCAGTTACAATCACCCGGCTGGGTTACACTGGCTGTGATACCACGTATTGATGAGTATCCTGCCGATGAACGATTCAGTCCGAAGGTAAGCCGCATTATACTGGAGAGAGTGAGCGAATACCTGAGCAGCCGTACGTCGGCTTTTGCAAAGGTGCAGGTCATCAACCCGGTATACCAGCCGGTTAGCTTTAAAGGCAATATTCGCCTGAGAGCCGGCAGAGATGCGAATTTCTACCTTAAGAAACTGGTCAGCGAAGTACAGGCTTATCTGTCACCATGGATCAATACGGGCGCACAGGATATCGTGTTTGGCGGTACCATGATGATGTCTTCCGTATTACAGTTTATCGAACAGCGGGAATATGTCGACTACGTAACCGACTTTACCATGTTTGATAAAAAGGATGGTGTGGAAGGTCCGCCGGTAAAGGCGATCACTGCCGATACCCCGTGGTCGGTACTCATAGGAGGAGAACAATCATACACAAATATTATCACCGATTCCTGCACAGCAGCCAGTCAGCAAGCGGTATTCAGGATCAAATAAAACATTCATAAAAAACTAAAAGATACTCCCATGTCTATAACAACCAGAGCAGCGCTGAAAGCACAATTTAAGACCGGCGCTATACCCACCTCGCAGGATTTCTTCAACCTGATAGACTCAACGCTGGTGAGAAGGGATGATGCTTTTTTCGGCAAGTGGGCAGCTGGGACCTGCTACTACGAAGGCGATGTAGTGATCTACAATAATGCATTATACACCTGTGTACCAGCCGGCGATAAACCCTGCGGCTGTGAAGGAAAAGAAGGAGATACCAAGGCAGACAAGTCGAAAGGACATTGCTCCGTGGACAATCCTGAGATTGATTGTACAAACTGGAAAATGCTGGATATCGATGCTTCTGATGAAGATTGGGAGATCGTCCGCAATGAAGATAAAGTACCGGTTATCATGTACGCGAAAGTATTTGGTAAGATCGGTATGGGTACAGAAGATCCCAAAGCGCGTGTGCACATTCATGCAGACGAGGTGAAAGGAGATTTTCTGTTTAGTCCGGATAATGCACAGACCCCTGAGTTTGTGATCCAGCAGACAGGAGGCGAAGCGCCAACGCAATCCCTGTCTGAAAAGATAGCAGACAACAAAGCTGTTTTTACAACGAATACAGACGGTTTCCTGTTTACAACCACGGTGCCTCCGGTGCCAGTAGAAGGAGAGGAGAATGTACCGAAGGAAGCAGCCGCGGTGAAGCCGGTGTTTATCACCACACCAGATGCCGGTGCGGCAGTAGGTATCGGTACAACAGTGCCGGAAGGTGCTGTTGATATCCAGAACCAGCCGGCAGCCAGACTGATACTGAATCCGGTACAATCAGTCGTACCACAGGCGGTATGGTTGCACAAAGGTGAATATGGTCAGCAGAGTTATCTGAACACCGCGCTGGATGGTATCGCTGCTACTTTCACCACGAATGCGGCAGAAGGCTTTTATTTCCGTAAAGGACTGGAAGATGGTAAGAACTATCTGAAGAATATTGCCAAACCTGCGACGGAGACCTTAGTGTCTATCAAACAGGATGGCCGTGTAGGGATCGGTACTGAATCGCCGGTCACCAATGTAGAGATCACCAAAGAGAACAGTGCCGGCGCATTCCTGCTGTGTCTCGACAACACCAATCCTGGTTTCAGTATCATCAATAACCGTCCTAACAACGAGAAGAGAAATTATCTGTTGCTGGGCGCTGATAACGACTGGGGGGCTTTCCTGACGGATGCTTCCAAAGGTTTTGTATTCAAGAGAGGTGGTGAATATGGTAATGGCAACGAGCTTGAGATCAATCAGGGCGATGACCTGGTGACGATCTCCAACGAAGGTAAAACCATCATAGGTGGTTTGACTGCACAGGGTTTTGATCTGAATGTAAAAGGTAAAGCCAGAAGTTTTGGCTTGTACCTGGATACTGATGTCCGCAAGGTGACAAATCAGGCGAAACTGGGCAGTGTGATCGATAAGGTAAAGCGACTGAATCCTATCACTTTCAACTTCAACCAGAAGGCGAATTGTCCTTCCAATGAATCACAGATCGGTTTCCTGCCACACCAGGTTGAGGAGTTCTTCCCGGAACTGGTGAATACGGACGGCGATGGTACACAGACCCTGGCATATGCCAATATGGTTGCTGTGCTGACCAAAGCGATACAGGAACAGCAGGATACGATTGCTGCCCTGCAAAAGCGCCTGGATGCCCTGGAAGGCAAATAACAGGATGTGATCACTGATACAATTTACCAAGCACTCTCTTACAATGCCTGATCTAAAATATATAACTACGGATAAAAACAGCGGGTTCCCGGAGTACCTGGACTTTGCCACGCTGCGCAAGCTGGGTATACAGCATGTTGCGGAGCTTTCAGGCAAGATATGGACAGACCACAACCTGCATGATCCGGGCATCACTATCCTTGAGGCACTGTGTTATGTGCTGACAGACCTGGACTACCGTACCAAACTGGATTTTAAAGACCTCATCGCCGCTCCTGCCGGTGCTGAAGGAGCAGACGATAACTTCTATACAGCTGCAAAGATACTTGGGAATAATCCCCTGACGATCGCAGATATCCGCCGTATGCTGATTGATATCAAGGGGGTGCGTAATGCCTGGCTGATACCGATTAACGAAGCGGAGACTGAAGCGGAATATTCGCTTGTATATGATTGCGAAGCAGGAGTACTTGACAACACGCGTCTTACGAAAGAGCAGTCTGCTGTTCCGCTGAAGGGACTATACCGTGTGTATATCGAACCGGATGATGTATATGCGGCTGCTTACGAGAAAGACGCCTGCGGCAATGATGTATTCCCGATGGATACTGTGCTGACAACGATTGATCAGCGCTTACATGCACACCGTAATCTCTGTGAAGATTTTCCGGATGTGGTTGTGCTGGAAAAGGAACCCATCAGTTTGTGTCTGCACATTGAACTGGCGGCTAACTATGATCCGGATGATGTGCTGCTGAACATTTACAGCCGCATACAGGATTTCCTTTCCCCTGCGCCTGCCTTTTACAATCTGCAGCAATTGCTGGAGAAAGGCAGAACTATGGAAGAGATATTTGAAGGCCGTCCGTATGACTTCAACAAGGATGAACCATTACAACAGAACGGTTTCATCGATGTTGCGGAACTGGAAAGCCTGGAACGGATCACAGAATTACATGCTTCCGATCTTTACCGTATTATCATGCAGGTGCCAGGTGTGGCAGGTATTACCCGTCTGATGATGACCAGCTTTGATGAAGATGGTTATGCATTGACAGATGCAGCAGGTAATCCTGTTAAACAGGAAGGCGAGGAATGGTGCCTGCATCTGAAAAAAGATCATCGTCCTGTTTTATCTCCCGAAACCTCAAATGTTATTTTCTTCCGTAATAAGCTGCAATTTGGCGCGAACACGGAAGTGGTGAATCAGCGTTACAAGAAAGCGATTTCTGATTACAGTAAATTCCCCAAGGCGCCTGCCGCACTCGACACGATTGTGCCAAAAGGACGCCAGCTGGACCTTGCACAGTATACTTCTGTACAGTATGAGTTCCCAAAAGTATACATGATCGGTAAGAATGATGTGCCGGGGGATTCGACTGCTGCAAGGAAAGCACAGGCTTTGCAGTTACAGGCATACCTCTTGTTCTTCGACAGGATGCTGGCGGATTATTTCTCCCAGTTGTCTTCCGTACGGAAACTGTTTTCCCTGCAATCATCTGCGGATGCACGTACCTATTTCCCCGCTGATCTGAATGGTATTCCCCAGTTGCCTTCTTTGTTGCGCTATAAAAAGCAATTGCCCCGGACGACTGCGGGTAATACTTACAATGGTATGCAGCTGGCGTATGAGCCTAATGACAGCGACAGCGGCAGAAAGGAATACGATTCCATGTATCTGCGCGATGAGATGATACGCCGCATTATCAGTGAGTGTAGTAACAACAACGTAGCACGTAAAATATTACAGCGGGAAGATAACGCGTATTGGTTTTTCCAGCTGACTGACAAAGCAGGCAAAGTCTTACTCGAAAGCACGATCTTCTTTGATACAGCAATAGCGGCGGAACAGGCAGCGCTGGATGTCATATTCCTCGCAGCACTATCCGGCAGCTATGTAAAGAATAATAACCGGCAGGACGATATATACAGTTTCGACCTGGTATACAATGATGCGGGTGATACGGAGATGCTGACCGCATTGTATGAGACATCTGAGCAGTACCAGGAACGAAAAGAACGCTTTTTGAATCATCTGCTGGCAAGGTTCTCCGAGGACTTTACCGACTATGCGCTGATGATGTACAATATCAGCGGCAGGAAGAATGATCCTGCGCGCAATATTGCGGATAAGGCGGCTTTTTTATCTGCTTATCCTGAAACCAGCGCCAACCGCGCACTGGCATTTAATTATAAGGATCCGGGTACCGGATTTCCTGTCTGCGGACTGGAAAAGAGAGTGGCGGGTCTGATGGGTATCCGTCAGTCACCTTCTGCTTCACTGAACAATTTTGATCTTGTTCATGCAGAGAAACGGACAGGTTTTGTCTGTAAGCTCCCCGAACAGCTGACTCCTTTGTTCATCAGTGATAGTCTGCATGACAAAGCGCAGATCGCAGCAATCTTTAGTCAGTTCCGTGAACTGGGTAAAAATAAGGCTAACTATAAACCTTATGGCTGCATTGGTGAAGGCGTGTATGGTTTTTCTATTCAATCGCCTGTTACTGCCAAAGAATGGATCTCTGCGAAATGCAGTATTGAATATACTACTGGGGAAGAAAGAGATACATTGATTGACTGGTTCGTACATTTCTTTGAAGATGACGGCCAGTATAAAATTTATCCGCAGACACAGGAAGGATATTATTTCCTGCTGCCTGATGATTACGGTAAGACTTTATTAAAAAGCAAACAGGGTTTTGATACGGAGGAGCTGGCTTTGTCAAAAGGATATGATTGCCTGGCTTTATTGCAGGAAGATGTAGTATGGGACGTGGAACCTGATGTTGCCGCCGGTAATTTCCGGATCATCATCGTACAGCAGGATGTACAGATTGCTTATCATCCGCAGACCTATGGTACGGAGGAAGCGGCTTTACAGAAGATAAAGGAGTTACAGGAATATTTCCGTCAGCATTACCTGGTGTATCAACGTGAAGCGAGTGAATTGTATAACTGGAGAATGACCCATGAAGGGCAGGCCGCCTGGAAAGGTATTCTTCCTTATAAAGACATGGCGCAATTGCCGGTAGCTTTTGTACAATTCGTAGAACTGGCTTCCAAAGCTGAAAATTATCAGATCGTGCAAACAGGCGATGGCGTATTTCGATTGCAGGTCGTACGTACGGAACAAGGGGAAGAAGAGGGAATGTCGTTTAGTACGGTCATTTCAGAACATCTGTCTTCTTTTGTGAACGGGGAAGCTGCACAACAGGTACAACAGACCTACGTGACCTTATTCAGTGGCTTGTGGCTGACTGTCAGCGGGGCGGTAACAGGTGTATCTGCTGCGACCTATTATTTCAGGGATCTGGATGCGCCAAAGGATGCAGGTGTGGTCTTGCTGACCACTGTACGTCCTGTACCGGACGGCTCCACTGTTACACAGGTGACCCGTAGTATTATCCGTTATGCTGCTAATCCAAAGAATGTTACAATAAAGACATTGGATAACTGCCATTACATTGTGCAGGTGCAGGATGACAATGGTGTGGTATTAGCAGCAAGCAGTGAGGTAGTTGATCATGCAGCAGCAGCGAATCTGCTGGAACGTATTCTGCTGAAGGCCGCACAGGACACACTATGGGTAGAGAGAGGCGCAGCGATCGATGCCTATGGTCTCTACTGGGAAGATGCCAGCGCTGCAACACCTTTGCTGCAAAGCATTCATGTGTGGGAAACCCGGAAAAGCGCTGTTACGGCATTTATGGAGTGGTTGCTCAATGCAACTGCCGAAGATATCTGTCCTGAGCAACAGGCCGCCAATGGATATGGTTATACCGTTTTCAGTAAAGATAAATCACCTTTTGCCAGACAGGCACAGTGGTATGCTTCCGCAGAAGAAAGAGATACCACGATGCTGTTGCTGAAGCAACAGTTAGCCGCTTTGCAGAGCAGTACCGGCTGGTCGGCGCTTACGCTGTATCATTATTATTTCAAGATCAGTGATAAGGAAGGACTGTTGTTGCAGGAGCCTCATTACTATACCAGTTATGATGCGGTGCGGACCGCATTTTATGACACCGTGAAGTATGGCAGGCAGCGGCAATATTACCTGCTCACCGTACAGGATAACTGTACTTACGGCTTTAAGATTGTCGATGCTGATAAAAATGTATTGGCGATACATCCTTTCGAATATACGACCACTGTAGAAAGAGATGCTGCTGTGGAGCGCACATTGCGTTTCCTGCAGACGCAAGGGCAGACAGTCAGCCAGGTGAAACTGGCGGGCGCCTGGAAGTATAGCTGGCAATGGCTGTCCTGCTGTTGCTGGTATCCGGAGACGGCACTGGAAGGACTGGATGAGAAGCCGGAGAAAGAAGACGCACAAAAGACACTGGTATATATCATTGAGAAACTGGCGCCTGTAAAAGATAACTATGATGTCGTACAGGAAGAAAGCGGTTTCCGTGTGTTCCTGCGGGAAGGAAAAGAAAGAGTAGCCGTTCATCCGCATTGGTATGATTGTGCGAAAGAAGCGGAAGCAGCAAGAGATCGTCTTATTGCATGGTCTGGTTTCCACCTGAGTAAAATAGAAGAAGGTAGTTATTCAGTAGAAAGAGACATCCGTACAGATCTTTATAAAAATGGCGAAACAGAGCAGGCATTGGGCTATCGCCTTTGGGACCGCGATTTCAGGATCGCGCATTATCTGCCGAAGTTTGAATCTGCTACAGATCGGGAAGATGCTTTAGCGGCGTTGTTACAACGATATCAGCGTAGGTTGCCTGCATTTACTGCATTGGAGAAAGGTTCTTCCGTTGTGGTGTCTGAGCATGGCGCATTCTATTATCAGCTGCGTCGTAATGACCTGTTGCTGTGGCAGAGTGTCACCGGATATGGTTCTGCAGATGCAGCAGCTGCCGCCTTTGAAAAGGAATGCTGGGGACTGTTGCAACGCACACTTAAACAGGAGCATTACAGTAACTGGACCCCTGCCACGACACAGCTGTATCTCAATGATGATAAAGGGCAGGCGCTTGCTGCCGCACCAATCACACCAGGCAGCTATGAAGCTTATATCGCAGCTGTTCAGGTAAGACAACAGTTTGCCCGTAAACATGGTGTATTCCTGAATGAAGAAGGTACTTTCTCTTTTCATATCTACAATCCGAAAACGAATAGCTACGAATGGGAAAGCGTACATAGTTATGCGAATCCTGTTGATGCTGAGCAGGCATTACTGGAGTTCAGGCAGTTGTTACGCTTCCGTGGTAACTATTGTTCGGATGATGAAACCGTCGGCTGTTATTATTCCATCAACCTGGGTAAGGTATTGCTGGACATACAGCAGGTAACCCGGAAATGTGAGGGTGATAAAGAGACGATGACGGAAGCCGATGCCTGGGATCGTTTACAGGTATTCCTGGACAATATTGATCCTGATAACCGGAACTTATTCCCTTATACTGATTATGCGGTGGATTGCCGTTATGCATTCCGACTGGTAGATGACAACATTTATCGTGTGGCGCTGCACACAGGATGGTATCAGGGAATGGAGAGAAGGGAAGAGCACCGGATGGCGTTACTGGCAGATATTTATTGCAAGAAACATCTGTATGGCTGGTTTGTAAAACCAGAGAATCTGAATACAGATCCAAGGATACTGGATTGTTATTTCCAACATCCGGAGAAACTGAATTTCGCGGATCTGTGGATGAGTTATGGCCAGGTACCCGCGCTCAATCAGCTCTGGACTATTGCTGAAGAGACACTACCTGCTGTTAATGCGAAACTTTACTATTACCAGCTTTACGGTAAAGTAGATAAAGATACAAAAGTGATGTGGCGGGCAGTGACCCGTTATAATTCTGCAACCTTGGCACAAGCAGCGGAAGCTCATTTTTATGTATTCCTGCTGGAGATGGCCCGCTCGGCTGCTTCCTACTACTATGAACCAATGGCAGGTTGTGACAATGCCTATACACTGTATCTGAAAGATATGGATGGTAAGGTCATCGCTGTGGCACCGGATGTGATCTGTGGTGAGGATATAGAGAACGACCGTGCTACCCGGATGTTCAACGCGATGTTATTCCCTATCGTGGAAACAGGCAAAGGATATACGTTCGAGATCAATGATATCAACCAGGTACAAGGCGATACCATCAGCTATACATATGCTGCTGTATGGGAGTCTGTTCACACATATGATAACCCGGAAGATGCCTGGGATGCACTTACTACGGCCTGTGAACTGTTGACAGATCTGCGTAATTATCAGCGTGGTGATGAAGATGCCTGCGGACCATTCAGTGTTACGCTGGTGAATCCGGAAGGCGTACAGGCAGAACATCCGTTGACTTACACCAGTATTTCCGCCAGAGATGCGGCGATGGAGCATGTGTTGAATGCGATCAGTGCTGAAGGTCTGCATCTGCTGGAACATATACTGATGCGTCCGCGCACGCAACAGCAATCGTATGAGGCATGGCAGCTGGAACTCAACTGGTATACGCAGCGCGAATCTATGGTCATATTGCAGCTCATTAATGAAGCGGTCTTTGCAGATGCAGCAAGCTATGTGAAAGCCTTGCAGGACGCGGCCGCTGCAAATGAAGTGTATGTGGATCAACAGGCGTCTACATGGACGATTTCTTTCTATAAAAAAAGACGAAAAGCTGGCTGTCGCGAAGCTCGACGCTACAGATGAACTGACCGCTTTACTGAGTGACCTCTCCTTTGTAAGGACGGGTATGCAGTCCCTGCTGGCCAATGCATCAGCAGAACAGGTAAGCACGGTAGTGATTCCGATTGTTTGCAGCTCGGAGAATGCCATCCTGCCGATCTGTGATGACGTGTGTCTCTGTTGTGAGGAAGAAGTGGAGATTGACACCGAAAATGCGATCTATTGTGACCGTACTTTCCTGGCAGATCCTTATTCATTCTGGGCAACGGTGGTATTACCGGCATGGCCGCAGCGTTTCCGTCTGGCGCGTTTCAGACAGTTCTTTGAAGATACCTTACGCAGAGAAGCGCCGGCGCATATCCGGTTGAATATACTCTGGGTGAGCCCACAACAGATGCTGGAATTCGAAGGCGCCTGGAAGAACTGGCTGGCAGCATTGTCGAGAGGAGAAAGTTGTGATTATGATGATAGTCTGCAAGCGCTGAATCTTGTATTAAAAGAACTTAAAAATGTATATCCGGCCGCTTACATGTGGGATGACGAAGGAGGGGATGACAAGCCACTGATCTTATTGGATGAGGCTATGCTGGCATAGTTTAACTAAATTAAAATTCTTCAGAAAATGATAATTAATAATTCTACCCCTTACCCGGTTTTCAAAAAGGGGCAGCAGTTGAAGAGTAGCAGCCTGAAAGGGATCGTTGATTTCGCGGAAGGAGAGATCATGGATACCCGCATGTTCCTGGAAGGTTCAGGTATATTTTACGGACTGGATATTGAGATCAGTGAGCAGGCAGGTACGCTCCGTCTGTCGCCTGGGGCCGCGACCACCTCTGACGGGAAATTGTTTACTCTGGAACAGGAGGTGGTGTACAATGGATTCAGTGCAGAGACACCGATCACCCTGTTGAAGAAGACGCCTGTTGTTGCTGTACTGAGCACCAACAACGAGAATCATAATGAATTTGCTTATCGTATCACAGGTAAGGATCCCGGTAACCCGAACAGAACGCCAAATACCACACCATACATCGTCCTGCTGATCCTGACGGAGAAGACGACCAGTAATGATAGTTGTCTGTACGGACAGGATAACAGCGAGACATCTCAGACTAAAACAGTACAGGCGGTACTGATCGATAAGAACCTGGTTGACCAGTCAGATCTTGATAAATGGTTTATTACGGATAATACCACTGATGGAGCTGATGATGCTGTGATCAACCGTTTTGGATACAATACCGGAGATGGTAAGTCTTATATTTCATTTGAGAACTTTACCAGCTGGAAGAATGTCAGCGATGGCTTTGATAGCGTATGTACCGCCGCAGAACCATTAATCGGCACTGCTCTCAAACAATTGTATGACCTGGTGAAGGAGAAGCTGGGACTGAACCCAACAAACCCTTTCAACAACCTGGAAAGTAATCTTAAACAACTGCGTGAAGCGGTAAAGAACAAAGGTGGTGTATCATTTCCCTGGCTTTATGATTATTACAGGGACCTGATTGCCGGCTATCAGGAACTGGTATCGACGGATCTTTTCAGTTACCTGTCATTCTTTCCCAAGCGCGACCGTTTTGAAGAATATATTGCATTAGGCAGCATCCGTGCGAAGCATGGCGATAAGGATGCCAATTACCGTATGGGATTATACCGTCCGCCTTTTGCAGACCTCAGCATTAACGCATTGGAGAAGCCATTGCAGCTGATCAGAAGATTACAATACCTGGCAGATACTGGACATACGCGCTTCAATACGCAGGGTTTCCCACCGGCTGAAGTCGTATTTACACCTGATGCTGGTATCAATGAGGTCCTTTCCAGACGTGCGATCCCTTTTTACTATAATGATCCGCAGGAGTTGTCAAAGAGCTGGAATGCCGAACTTACACGTAACCGCCGGACCTTCACCATTCCGGGTATTACGGATGAGAAAGACCGTAACCTGTTGCTGGCGAATATGGACAGTTACGAGTTCTTCCGGATCAAAGGACATACCGGCGCATTAATAGAGCCTACGCTGGATGCGATTGCAGCACAACGCAGCGAGTTACATCTGCCATTTGATGTGAAGGTATTGTACCTGGGAGAGAAAGAAGATATGATCAAACTGGTAAAGGAGCGCTCTGCAGCTTTCAGTGATCTGACGGTGCTGCTGGAGAAGATTGTGTATGATATCCGTTGTGCGCGCACTTGTTCAGATAATTTTGAAGAAAGCATCTTTGGCCAGCCATTCGATAGGAATGATATCGGCAGCATGTTTGAGGCGTTGGTTACCTTATTCGGTCCGCTACCTGTAGATCTTGATAAGAAGCTGGAAGAACTTTGCAGTCGTGAGGGTACCTGTTATGATGAAGACAAGACTTGTTGCCGTTCGCATCTGACGGCGCTGTTCGCGGTGTATGAAGAATACGTACGTCGTAAGGATGAACTGGCAGGTAACCTGCTGTTCCATCTTTTCGCAGAGAAACATCCGGGTATAGAGCATAACGGCGGCGTACCTAAAGGCGGTACACTGATCCTGGTATGTGGTAAGACTGATCCGGCGTTTCTGTCTGAAGAAAAGAAATCAAATCTGCTGAAACTGGCGCTGAGTAATGCCGCCGGTGTCAACATTGCGGATGAACTGGAGAACTACACGGTGATGGCTGATTTTTGTCTGCCGTATATCTGTTGTTCCAATAAACCGTCTATTAACCTGATCTTCCAGGAGGCGCCACCTGTGGCACTGTTCTCTATTGCAGAGCAGGAGCAGCTGCCGGAAGGACAAGGTACTGCTGTTGTACTGAAGAACGAATCACTGCGCGCTGATACTTATCATTGGGAGTTGCAGGATTACCAGGGCAATATGCTGAAAGAAGAATATACTACGGATATCAATGAAACGTCGAAGTTTGAATTACTGATAGAAAACGGGGTGGTATTTACGCTTTTGCTGACCGCTTCGCGCGAGGGTATGAACAGTAAGTATGCGCTTGAGATAACGATCTGTCCACAGGGTAATGTAAAAGTGACCAGTAAAGGTCAGTCATCTATCGACTGGGATATCACCAAGTCGCCTGAACTGGAGATAGAAGCCTTTCCTTACGGGGGTAGTTTCGGACTGGTATTAGAGCAGAAGGAGAAAGGGAACGAAGTGGAACTGGATCCGTCGGAATATGATATTACCTGGAAACAGGATAAGGAACACCTGACATTGACGATACAACAACCTCAGGCGGGCATTTACCGTTTGCGTTATACGTTTGAAGATATCGAGAATTGTGAGAAAGGATTTGCGGTGCTTCAGATCAATACGTTTGTGCCTTCTAATCCACAGCCCAAAGTAGCAGGTACAGAAACTGGTCCGGTGGCCGCACCTGTGACAGCGTCTGCCAGTGCACCGGTGGCGGTCAGCCGTGGTTTGTCAGCCGGAGGAAATGAAGCGGTGTTCAATAAGCGCATACTGAGTTATCGTAGTGGTATCAACGCTATGTCTAAGGAAGATGATACACTGCTGGAAGACAGTCGCTGGTCAGATACTAAAACCTTCTTATTGGCCAGTGGTGCACCAGAAGAACTACATGCAGCGTATGAGCGTTTGCAGGGTGTGTTACAGGGTGGATTCGGTAAACTGAAGGTGGCACAGAAAGCACAGATGATCAGATTGCTGACTTATGCGACTGCTTATTATATGGACAGACTGATTGCTGCTTCTCCGGATAAAGTACCGGCGATAGCGAGAAAGCTGATTAAAGTAGCGGGAGAAAGCATTGCCATGCAAAAGGATGGTGTACAGCAATGGTCACAGATATGGAGCAGCGAAGGTATTGTGACACCTGAGAATGAAAAGACAGTCTCCGCTTATAAAGCTATGATCGCGTAATGGAACAACAACACGCCATAGGAAAACTGGTGGTGGAGGTACAGTTACCTTCCAGGGATGATGCTTTTTCAATACAGCAGGCACTGAGTATGCGTTGTAATGTGGAACTGACACCAATGTTAAGTCAATTACTGGATAGCTGGGCGGATCCTGATACGTTGTTACAGATTGACAAGTTGGAGGTGGATCTGGGTAATTGCAATATGAAGGCTTTACAGGAAGAGTTACCTGGAATGGTGATCGCTTATCTGCAGAAGCATTTTCAGGATGCGACAGCAGTGCCATCACCGGAGTTAAATATACAGCAGATGCAGCGTCGTCCGCTGACACAGGGATATTTTGAGAGCTGGCTGTATTTCATGCAACATGGCGTATTGCCATCTACAGCTGTCAGATGGGAACAGGAGGAATGGGAAGCGGGTATTCTGACGGCGCTGGCTACAGAAACGAGTGCTTTGAAACAATGCCAGGACCTGCTGTCGGCGCATCCTTATACGGTACGCCGCCTGGTGATGCAGTTCTCCCGGAGTTTTGTATACAACTGGGTGCTCGCTTTCAGTGCGGGCGCTTACAGACAACAGCTGGTACTGATAGATGAATGGGACGCGTTTGTGTTTAGTCCGCGGTTTGTTACCGTGATGAAAGCACAGATTGCGCAGCAATCGCTTCCTTCCCTTCCATTACCAGCGCATAGTCATTATGCAACGCAGGTGATGGAGTGGCTGATAGGAGATATCGTGATTGCGGGAAAAGCGATCAGTCACCCGGCATTACTGGAGCAATTAGTACGATTGCTAGGTAGTGTATCACAATTGCCGGCGCGTTTATTTACACTGGAAAGAGTGACTGCTGCGGGTGTCAGTATGCCTGTAGCCGTACATGAAGCCATAGGTGCTGTGGCTGGCAGATATTCAGCGGAGATGACGGAACTCAGAACGACGTTCAGTACAACGCCAGCTATTAAAAGTATTGCGCCTGATGGTCGTACAAAAGATCAACAGGAGGCTACAGAACGTCTTCGGCGGGAGCAACAGCTTGCGGCTGCATTACGCAGGAAGCAGGAGCAGGATACGGCGGCAAAACAATCTTCTTCATCAGGTGCGCCGTCCTCAGAGGCAGCTGATCATAATAAGCGCAAAGATCAAAAGGATCAAAGCACATCCGGAGAAAGTCCGACGGCGGAAGAGCGCAGTATGGCTGATAAAGGAACTGTAAGTAATGAACAAAAGCATTCATCTGATACCGAAACGGGAGAGGAGCCTGCTCCGGCAGGTCTGCCTGAAGAAGGAACGGTGTATTACATCAATAATGCCGGACTGATATTGCTGCATCCCTATCTTTCTTATTGTTTCGATGCATTGGAACTGAGAGAGGGACAGCAGTTTAAAGATGAAACGGCAAAACATAAAGCCGTACAGCTCATTGGCTATATGGCCTATGGTGAAGAGGAGATTCCGGAGTGGGATCTGGTGTTGCCAAAGATCTTGTGTGGTATATCACCTACGGAACCTGTGAGACGTTTCATGCCATTATCCGAAGCAGAAAAAGATGAAGCCAATCAGTTACTGGGCGCTGTGATCACACACTGGAATGCTTTGGGTAATACCTCACCTGACGGCTTACGCGGCAATTTCTTATTGCGGGAAGGTAAGCTGGAATGGAAAGAAGAGGAGTGGCAGTTGTTTGTCACGCAGCAGGCATATGATATGCTGTTGAACCGTTTGCCCTGGGGTTTCAGTGTGGTAGGATTGTCGTGGATGCCTTGGCTGATTAAGACCGTCTGGGTCTAGCAGTAACTATGTTTTTAACCCCTTAATGCCATATGGGTATGGCTTGTTAATTCCCTTACTAAGGACAAATGATCAAAGCAACCGATAATAAAAGCAAAACTGCAAAAACGAGGCAACAGCCTGCAGGCGGCTCCTTCTTCAACAAAGATAAGGGAGCTGACAGCGCGTTTTTGGGGGAGACTGCCGCATCGGAAGAACCCTTTTTCGTTCAACGGAAACTTACCATCGGAAAACCAGATGACCATTATGAGAAGCAGGCTGACCAGGTAGCTGACAAGGTAGTACAGCGCATGAGTCAACCAGCGCCCGTACAAGCCAAGGCGGCTACACCTTCTCCTGTCAGTACTGTTCCTTCCGGCAGTGTGCCGGCATCCGCTGCACAGCCTGCGGTGATGCAAAAGAAAGAGCAGGAGAAGAAAGAAGAAGATATACAGCCGGATGAAAAGAAGCTGCAACGCAAGCCTATATTCGATAGTATGGGCGATCCGCCGGATGATATCCAGAAGAAAGAAACTGCGCAGGCGCCTGCACCTGCAGCAGATACGAAGGCGAGTGGCGGCAATCATCTTGAACAGCGTTTACAAAGTACTAAAGGTGCGGGTTCGCCCTTGGCATCAGAGACACGCTCTGCAATGGAATCTGCCATTGGCGCTGACTTTAGTGGTGTGCGCGTACACACCGGTAAAGAAGCAGCAGAACTGAGTAATGATCTGCAGGCGCAGGCCTTCACACATGGCAATGATATTTATTTCAATGAGAATAAGTTTGATGAAAGCAGCAGTACGGGCCGGCATTTGCTGGCGCATGAACTGACGCATACCGTACAACAAGGTGCTGCTGTACAGCGAAAGGCTACACCTGAAAGCGGAGCGTTGAAAGAAGACGCACCTGTAGCGGCAACTGGTAAACAGGGCGCATCTGCAGTACAAACGAAAGCGGATACTACTTTGAGTGCGGATGGTATGACCATACAGCGTGCACCTGCCAAAGCTGGTGGAGCGCCCTCAGCGGCGGTATCAGGAGAGGTGGTGAATATTGCAGCGGGTAAATTTAATCCGTCTGCCGCATTGCAGGAGGCTATCCGTGCATCGGAAAGAAAAGGACTGGATGTGAATGTCAGCGCTGGTAAGATAGCGGGCGCCGGCGTTATGAAAGTGCGGGAGAAAGATGGTGTGATGGAGAGTCTGAAGAATGCTTACCTGCCATTGAACATGCCGATGTTCAGCGCTGCGAATCCTATGTTGGCCGTAAGACTGGCCAGCGGAGAGATCAGTGGTTTTGCTACGATCGGACAAAGCAATATGCCGGAGGCTATTCCGCAATGGCTGCGTAAGAATGGTAAAGCAATTGGCTGGCTGACGGGTATCGATGTAGAAAATGTATTATCCAAAGCAACGAATACGTTTGAGAACGGCAACTTCACCTTTACCCTGAATGGTATCAAGGTGAAGGTAGGCGGTTTTGCATCCGCGACGATGGATCTTGGCTTTACGAATATGCAGCCTTCTGCACATGTGGTGGCAGAAATGGATATTCATGGTATGGCGAAGGGCAACCTTGATATCACACTGGCAGAAGATAAGATGTCAGGTGAGGGAGCATTTGGCGTGAGCTTCAAAGGATTCTCCGGAGAAGTGGCGGCGAAGTTCCAGGAGGGTGTGCTGGATGTCAAAGGCATGGTACAGTATGACGGTGATAAGCTGAGCGGTTCGCTGATGCTTGTCATGACGGATAAGAAAACAGCTGACAACTTTGCGGTGACACAACTGGGTGGTGCACCGGCGGCAGAAGCCGCGCCACCGGCAGAAGTGCCTGCTGCGGCACCTGGAAAAGGACCACGTGGTATGGCGGGTGTCGGTACACTGACCTTCAACCTGACAGAGTGGTTTGCCGGTAGTGTGAATGTGATTGTAGATGGTAAGGGATGTGTGACGGTCGTCGGCAAGATTGCACCGCCAAAAGAAATTATTCTGTTCCAGCAGAAGGATTACAGCAAGGAACTGTTTAAGATGGAGGCCCGCGCGGCTTACGGTCTGCCGGTAATAGGCAACGTATTTGTCTTCGCCAACATGGCATTGATTGCGATGGCGAAAGTGGGTCCTGCGAAAATATACAATATCGAAGTAGAAGGTACGTACTCTAATAACCCTGACATTGCGAAGAGCATTACCTTATCAGGTTCACTGAATATGTCTGCTTATGCCGGTCTGCGTCTGCGCGCAGAAGGTGGCGCAGGGCTGGAGCTCTTAGGACATGATCTGAAAGTAGGTGTCGGCGTGAATGCGGACGCTGGTGTGAAAGGATATGTGGATGCGCGTCCGACAATCGGTTATCGTGATCCGGGAGAGTTCTTCTTCAAAGGACATATGGAGATTGCGGCACAGCCGTTCCTCGGACTGAGTGGCGATCTGTTTGTGGAAGTGGATAGTCCGTGGTGGTCGCCATTACCAGATAAGAAATGGACATGGCCGATTGGTGCGCTTGAATATCCGTTACCAGGAGAATTTGGTATCGGCGCTGATATGGAATACGTATTAGGTTCTGGTAAGGTGCCTGAGGTGACATTCAGCGAAGCGAAATTTGATGGCGGCAAATTCATGACAGACCTGGTAGATGATCATGTGCCGGGCAAGAGTGGTGCAGGCGATAAAGAGAAACAAGGCAAATTTACAGATGGTGGTGGTGCAGGCGCAGCTCCGGCAGCAGGTGCACCTCCACCGGCAGCAGCTGGTGGTAAACCAGGCGCTCCGGGAGGTAAACCGGGAGCACCGGCAGCACCAGGTAAAGGCGGTGCCGGCGGACCAGGTGGCGGTAAAGGAGCTGGTAAAGATAAAGGCGCGGATAAAGCCGATCCGGAACAGATGAAGAACTTTGCTGCAGCGATGCAGAAGGTAAAAGCACTGGAAGGGCATAAACCAATGACCCGTGAGGAACTGACAGGCGCTATTGAAGGTATCAAAAAACAGCACAATACACCGGGTATCACTTTCGTGCCGCAGGGTAATGATCTGTGGATTGTTACGGGTGTCATAAAGGGACAGCCTAACAAACAGTCGGTGAAGGTGAAAGCGAATATGAAACCTGGGGACGAGAAGGATAAGAAAGGAGATGACAAGGATAAAGAAAAACAGGTAAGTCTGGGTCTGCAGGCGATTGATACGGAGGAAAAGCAATACATGGCCAAAGGTGGTCTGACCAGGGAAGAGGCAGATAAAGTGGCTACCACTGTAAAAGGTCATCATCCGATATTTAAAGCGATTACAGTTATCGATGGTGGTAAACGCTGGGATTACAGTTATGTACAGGCTGCGAAGATCAAACCGGGAGAGCCGAAAGCGCCTCCTACGAAGGCGCAGTTCCTGGCCTGGCTGAAGGCTAAATTCGGGGTGAAAATATTCCGTGGAGACGACTATCGTGCCTATGTGCGGGAAAAAGGTATCGATGATGATACCGGTGCTGCATGGCGTAAGGAATGGGTAGATAATGCCGTTCTGTACAGACAGGTATCTTCCAAGGGTGCGAATGACCCTTATCCAAACCTTTGTTTTGCAGACGTATTCAAAGAAGAGCCGCGTGAAACAGATATTGACAGAAGATATGATTACGGTTATGGTAACCCAAGCAAAGACAGTAAAACAGGCCTGGCAATCATCAAGAAAAGCCTTATCAGAGCGAAAAAATATGGCTGGAAAGAAGGTTTGGAAGATGATCCTACTTATCTGAAATCAAAGTTCGCGCGATATGAGTGCAAAAGAACAAAGGATATCGTAACTTACGAAAATATTGTACTTGGACATGATGATAAGGAAGGTGCTTCTGAGAACTGGAACAGGATCGGGCATACCAAACATCGTACGGTGAATGTTGCGTGGAATAACAATCCTGATAATTATTGGGGTGTTGAAAGTCCGGCGGCTTCTCAGGTAAGCTCCAGTAAAGCGCCACGTTACAAAGAACCCGGGCCAGGCAGTCATCCGATGTGGTGGAAAAAGGATCATGCTGAGTATTACTTCAAGAACAAAAAATAAAGCCATATTATGAGTAAGCTGATTAACCTGTATGAGAAAAGCTTTGGTAAACCTGGTAACCTGACCCAACTGAAAGGAGGCAAAGGGGCTGATTTTAAGATAGCTGTTAGTTTTCCTGACCCCAAAAAGGAAATCACAGAAACAAGAATTACATCACTTGGATTATCTGAATTAAGTAAGGATGATGAACTGGATATAGAATTGGTACTCATTACCGAAGGCAAAGCGACTCCTGAGGAAGCGGAGGAGACAGGTGCATTTTTCTATGCGCTTTATAAGATGATCAAAAAGGCGGAAAAGGTTCGTTCCGGAGATATTTACAGAACGGATGCCGTACCTGGCTTTGGGAAAATGGATGCGGTGATACTACTCAACTCAGGTTATAAGTCGCCGGCATGGCTGGATGAAGATGAGTACAAGGGACAGCTGATCAAAGTAGTACCGCTGTTCAGTGATGAGGCCGATGGCCTGGAAAAACTGGCTGTTGAAAGCCGCGAACTGTTTATCTATAAATCACAGGTTCCTTTCAGGGAACCAGGCCGCAAGCAAACAAATATTGTTTATGATGCTGTTTTCAATATCTGGAGCGCCATCTCTGAATGGTATACAGAACATAAAGTAGACGATGCTAAGAAGCTGGCAGATATGCTGGCTGCTGCGCCTAAGAAAGGGGCAGGCGATGCATTGGAGAAAAAAATAGGTATTGATATACCGGAAGATTTCAAAGAGTCTTTCAACATTGTACACGACACTTTACGTGTCGGAAGCTATGACCTGTATAGCCAGGCCAACCTGGTGGCTGCATTTAAGCGCATGTATGATCTTAATGAAGAAGGGGAGTTTGTCGAAGCGCTTGAAAAGCTGGTAGAGTCACCAGAGTTCCAGCCGGTATGGTGGCATGAAAACTGGATACCGGTTGCTGCAGATAGTGGTGGTGATCTGCTCGTACTGGACATGGCGCCGACCATCAGTGGTACAAAAGGGCAGGTACTGACACATTCTGCTGTAGAGGGACCTGCGATCACTGATAATCACTGTTTCCTTGACTGGCTGAATGATTACTACGTGGCACTGCAGACCGGTAAATATGATGTTGATAAAGATGGTATTCTGACACGTAATTAACGCTGAGCGTTTCTTTATAACCCCAAAAGATGATCACTATTTCCATTGCCATACAGAAAGGCGGATCGGGAAAGACCACTACTGCGCTTAACCTGGCAGCTGCGTTGCAGCGAATGGGTAAGAACGTATTATTGATCGATCTTGATCCGCAGGCAAACCTTACCCAATCCCTGGGTATTGCCGACGATTCCCCCATGAGTATTTACGAGTTGCTGAAACAGGCTGCTTCCGGCGAACTCACAGAAGTACAGCAGGCAATCGTAGAAACAGCCGTATTACCACTGATCCCCGCCAATCTTGAACTGGCCAGTGCTGAACTGGAACTGGTAAGTATGTATGGCAGAGAGCAGCTGTTGAATCAGATCCTGACACAGGTAGAGGATATATACGACATCGTGGTGATTGATTGTCCGCCGGCAGTCGGTATGCTGACTGTCAACGCACTTACCGCCAGCGACTACGTATTGATGCCTTTACAGGCAGAATTCCTGCCCTTTAAAGGTGTACAACGCTTTGTAAAGAATGTGCAGCTGATCAAAAAGCAGTTGAATAAAAAACTGGAGATACTTGGCATCGTACTCACAAAATTTGACGAACATAAAAGTATGCATCGTCAGATCAGGACACAGTTACAGGAACTCTATCCTGGTTGGGTACTGGAAGCCGGCATCCGCAGTAATATTTCCCTGGCAAAAGCACAGGAACAATCCCAGGACATTTTCACATTTGATCATAATGCCAATGGCGCAAAGGATTATCATGCGCTGGCAAACGAAATAAAAGAACGCCTTTTAACAGTAGCTGAATAACAGCACTGTTGATTTAAAACGATAGATATGAAAACGAACAGTCGTCGCTATCGGAGACACCGTAACCCCGAAATCACAGATACGAAGGAGTCCCCTTTCTTCAGTCCTACACAAAAAGTATTACAAAGCAAGGAAGATGCTTTCTTTCAGCCAAAGTTGTCCGTAGGACAGCCAGGCGATAAATATGAAAGAGAGGCGGACGCCGTTGCAGATAAAGTAGTCAATCAGCAACCTGCTAAAGGGAATGCTGTGCAGCGTAAAGAGATATCTGCCGTACAGGCAATGCCTGAAGGTAAAGACGAAGAGAAGAAAGAGGATGCGAAAAAAGTGCAGAAAAAAGGACAGGCCGATAAAGAAGAAAAGAAGCCTGAAGTAGCCACTGGTAAGAAGGAAGAAGAGAAGCGTGTGCAGAAGAAAGGAAATGGGAAAGAAGAAGAGAAGAAAGCGCCTGCAGCCGATAGAAAAGAAGAAGAAAAGCCAGTACAGAAGAAAGAAGAACAGGAGAAGAAACCTGCTGCAGATGAAGTGTTGAAAGAAGAGAAAGAGGAAGATAAGAAAGGCGCAAAGCCTGGTGTGATGGCAAAGGAAAGTAATTCCCGTGGCATGGAAGACGGAGGCGAACAACTGGGCCAGCGTTTAAGCGAACAGCGTGGTCATGGTGTACCGCTTTCTCCGGATGTTAAAAAAGAAATGGGTCAGGCTATTGGTGCTGACTTTGGCAATGTGCGTGTACATACAGGTGATAAAGCTGCCGAATTAAGTTCCGACCTCGGTGCACAGGCATTTACACATGGTAACGACGTGTACTTCAATAGTGGTAAATACGATCCTTCTTCTGCCGGTGGTAAACACCTGCTTGCACATGAACTGACGCATGTCGTACAACAAGGCGCAGCGCCTGTTGCAGAAGGCAAACAAGGTACTCCTGCCGCCGGACATAGTACACCGGGTGTACAACGTGAGACTTCTACTCCATTGCCGGATGGGGTGAAAGCGGATGAACAATCAGAAATTGCTAAATTCCCCATAGGTGATTTCAATGTAGAAATCAAACCGGACAGGAAGGCGACGAAAGAAGAAAATGTTGCAGCTGATCATGCGGAAACAAAAGGCAATATTGCTGCTTATGTTTCTTATGAGATGGATAGCAAGAAGAGGGTCACTAAAGTGAGCATTTCCAAGACACTGATCATTGAAACCATCTATGGAGCAGATGCTACTTCAAAGAGTGATTCAGGTTATGGTCGTGGTCATATCAAATCTGATAAGGATAAGGGAAATAAATCTCTGGGCTTCCATGAGGGCAATCACGGTGTTGATTTTATGGAGTATGTAAAAACTCATCCATTCCCAGAAATCGTGATCAAGAAACCGGTGAGCAAGGCGAAGTTCGAAAAGCTACAAGCTGAATGGAAAGCACAACATGAGGCCTATGTAAAGGATATGGAAGCGATCAGTAAAACAAAGACGGATGATGTAACAGATCCGCCCGCACCTGCTCCGGCGCCTGCACCTGCACCGGAAGCTCCCAAACAATAATCCGCAGTCCTGCTGCCGGAAATGAATAAGCAGTTTTAATATACTATGATCGATAACCAAAAGAATGCAGACGTCCTGCAGGAGTATTTATCCTGGTTGCAGGAGGAAATGAAGAAAAGGCTGGGCCAGTATTTTGGTCCGGAGAACAATGTCGTCCCTGTTATACCCTCTCCTGATGCAGCACCTGGCGCTTCCTGGCCGGATGCGCCTATCGTCCGGTTTATCAATGACAACCAGCTGGATAAGGAGTCTCAGTTATTACTGATCATGGCGCTGGCGCCGCATGTCAATGCCGTATTCTTTGAGCATGTCATTAATGAATACCTGATAGATAAAGGGGATTTCCCGTTGATTGGCTGTGTGAAAGGCACACAGTTCCGCGGACTGTTACCAACAGGCGATACTTTTTTGTTCCTGCTGGCAGGCGGTAATCTGTCCGCACGTATTGATAAAATGCGCTACTTCAGTGAATCGCATGTGTTTGCACAACGTCATGTGCTGTGGCTGGAGAAGCCGGAAGAAGGAGAGCCGGCAATGAGTGGCAGGATTGTATTGTCGCAGGAATTCATTGACCTGTTCCTGACAGGGTCTTATGCAAAACCGCGCTTTGGCAATGATTTTCCGGCAGAAAGTATCACCACCCCGCTGGACTGGTCGGACCTGGTGTTGAATGCACAGACCATGGATCAGTTGCAGGAATTGAAGAAATGGTTACGACTGAAAGATAAATTACGTGCTACTAATAAACGGCTTAAACCGGGTTACAGGGCACTGTTCTATGGCCCTCCGGGGACCGGTAAAACTTTGTCTGCCTGTTTGCTTGGCAAGCGTGATCCTGCAGAAGATCCGGGTGGTTTACCGGATGATCTGGATGTATTCCGTATTGACTTGTCCCTGGTGGTGTCCAAATTCATCGGAGAGACAGAGAAAAACCTCTCTGGTCTGTTTGACAGGGCGGAGCATAAGAACTGGATCCTATTCTTTGATGAAGCAGATGCTTTATTCGGGAAGCGTACCAACATCCGGGATGCGCACGATAAATATGCTAACCAGGAGATCGCCTATCTGTTACAGCGTATAGAAAACTATAACGGACTGGTGATCCTGGCGTCCAACTTTAAGAATAATATCGATCCTGCTTTCTCCCGTCGTTTTCAGTCTATTATACAATTCCCGATGCCGAATCAGGCGGAACGGCTGCAACTCTGGAAGATGATTCTGCCGGACCATATGATGCAGAAAGAGGGTATACTGGAAAAACTGGCGGCTACGCATGAGATTTCCGGCGCTTCGATCATTAATGTGGCACAGTATTGTTTTCTGAAGAATATGCAGCCAGGCGGAGAGATATTGCCGATATCGGCTGTGGATGTGGAAGAAGGACTGGTGAGGGAGTTTAACAAGGAAGGCAAGATCTATAAATAATTAGGAATTAAGAATTAGGAATTAAGAATTTAAATGCAGCGGGGAGTTGCGGGGATGGTGGTGGGTGATGTTAGGAGTTGGGTGAAGGTAGTTTAGATATTATCAGTGCCGGTGAAATCATTATTACAAACTGCAATAGTTTTTGGCTAATTTGACTGCGTTAAAGGTGGTCATGTTTATCAGCTAAAATCTATATATGAAGCGTGTATTTCTGCTTATGTCCTGCTACTGTGCACTGGTATCTGTTGCCGTGTACGGACAGCAAAAGAAACTGCCCCGTATCGCTGTTGCGGGCCTGGGTATAGAATCCAGTACTTTTTCTCCTGCTTTAACAAACGAAGAGGCTTTTCACGCCCGGTATGCCTCGGAAGTGTTCAACGCCTATCCTTTTTTTGGCGTGGATGCTCCGTTGAGAAGCCGTGCGGTATGGGTACCGGCTATTGTGGGGAAGTCCCTGCCGGGAGGAGCGGTGACGAGAGAGGCGTATGAGTCCCTGGTGAATAAAACGCTGGACTCTCTTAAAAAACATGCGCCTTACGACGGATTATTCTTCGATATTCATGGGGCGATGAGCGTAGTAGGGCTGGAGGATCCGGAGGGCGACTTTATTACCAGGATCCGGAAGGCGATAGGTACGAAAACGATTATTTCGACTTCGATGGACCTGCATGGCAATGTGTCCTGGCGACTGGCAGCAAATACGGACCTGATTACCTGTTACCGGATGGCCCCACACGAGGATGCCATGGAAACAAAAGAAAGAGCCGTACGTAACCTGCTCGAACGCATAGAGAGCGGTAAGGGGAAACCGGCTTTTAAAGCCTGGATTCCGATCCCGGTGCTCTTGCCAGGGGAAAAGACCAGTACACGTATAGAACCCGCTAAAACGGTCTATAAAGCGGTAGCGCCTGCTGCTTCACAGCCAGGTATCGTAGATGCAGCTATCTGGGTAGGATATGCCTGGGCGGATGAACCGCGTAATCATGCGGTCGTGATGGTGACCGGTGATGATAAACAAAAGGTATCGGCTACGGCAGAGCAGTTGGCCAAAAGTTTCTGGGACGCGCGTAATGCCTATGCTTTCGTAGCGCCGACAGATAATCTGAAAGGGAGTCTCGATAAGGCCATCGCCAGCAGTAAACATCCTTTCTTTATCAGCGATTCCGGTGATAACCCTACTGCCGGCGGCGCAGGTGATGTAACCTGGACACTGACCGAGATCCTTGCACGAAAAGAGTTTCAGTCAGCAAATGGCCCTTCCCTGATCTATGCTTCCATTCCCGGTCCGGAACTGGTGGAAAAAGCGATCGCAGTTGGTGTCGGCGGACGGGTAGATGGTTATGCCGGTGCAGCAGTAGATGCGCGTTATGCGCCTCCCGTACGACTGAACGGTACTGTGGAAGCTATTGAAAAAGGAGATAAGGACGCGGTGGTAGAGGTTGTCGTGAAAGTAGGCAGTGTGCACGTGATTGTTACGCAGAAGCGTAAGCCTTATCATAAGGAGAAAGATTTTACCAGACTGGGGCTCAATCCCCGGCAATCAGATATCGTAGTTGTAAAGATCGGTTACCTGGAACCGGAGTTGTATGCCATGAGAGCAGACTGGATACTGGCGCTTACGCCCGGAGGAGTGGATCAGGACCTGGAACGCTTACCGTATAAACGGATAGACCGTCCGATGTTCCCGCTGGACAAAGACATGAAAGATCCTGATCTTTCGGCCAGACTGGTGCCGTTGTCAGGCAAACAAAAGTAATTGTGAAAGGCTTCCGTTGCTGACGGAAGCCTTTCTGTCTATTTAAGACTCTTCAACAGGAAAGATAGTCTTTCCCGTTGCGGCGCTCTTTTTAAAGAGATCACTTTCAACTCCGTTTCCCGTTTTGAAATATAAGAGACCAGGAAATCCAGTTTGTTAATCAGGCGTGTCGCTATTTCATATTCCCCGTTGTCCAGTCTGATATCCGCTTCTTCAAACAGGAGATCCGTCAGCGTATCCAGGGTCTGCAAATTCATGTTTTTCTCTGTAATAAAGGCTTCCAGTTCGCCGGCAGTCAGCCGGTCGAAGTTTTCCTTTGACTCAAATTTAGTCGCCTTAAAGACCGTCTGTATGCTTGCCAGCGCCTTTAAGGGCTCACTTCTTTTCATACCGATCACCGCTCTTAATACACGTCCCAACTCTTCAATCATTTCCAGTATATAGTCCTTTTGCATATATGTCGTCGCTTTAAAAGGCTAATTTAGTTAACTTAGCGCTGACGCGCTCAAATAGTACTAAGACCCATAAAATCTACCATGAGATCCCGTTTGCTGCCTATGTTGGTACTGCTTCACCTTATCTATTGTCGTATAACCGCACAGGTGGCGGGTTTTACGGTGCCTGATACCGTTTGCGTCAACCAGACATTTAATATACAGAATAATTCTACCGGGGGTACAACCTATTTCTGGAACTTTTGCTCGGGCAGCCTGTTTAGTACACCGGTGGTAACGCATCTTACAAATATTAATGGTGCTTTACGTACGCCTACTTTTTTAGCAATTGCTGAGGATGCCGGTAATTATTATGCATTTATTACTAATAATATCGGAGAACTGGTACGTTACAGTTTCGGTAACAGTTACCTGAATACGCCTACTGCGGATAATTTCGGCAGCCTGGGCGGAGTGATCCCTAACCATACACAAGGGGTACAGGTGATCCAGGATGGAAACAATTGGTATGTGATCATTGTGGGTGGTACCAGCGAGATAGCCCCTCGTATCGTGCGTATCAGTTTTGGGAATGCGCTTTCCAATGCACCAGTATCGAGTGTGAACTGGGGCAATCTCGGGAATATGGATTACCCGCATGACTTGTATATTACCCGGCAAGGGAGTAATTATTATGGCTTTACCGTCAATTTTCTGAGTAATAGTGTAACCCGTTTTGACTTCGGTAACTCGGTTGCCAATACACCTACAGCCATCAATCTCGGTAATGTGGGCAGTCTCAACCATCCTACCGGTATCTTCGCTACACAGGACAATGGCAACTGGTATGTATTCGTGACAAACGAAGGAACCAATAGCATTTCCCGGATGGATTTCGGTAATTCGCTGGCCAATACCCCCACGGGTGTGAACCTTGGAGACGGTGGCGGTATCATAGACGGACCACGCGATATCTCCGTGATCCGTGACTGTGGTAAGATCTTCGGACTGGTCGTGAGTGCAGGTGCGTCCGATTTGACCAGGATCGATTTTACAGGTGGTATCACCAGCGGGTTTACGGCAACGTCTCTTAATTCAGGTGGTGGGTTTAGTTTCCCGCATTCCATCTCCACTATCTTCCGGGAAGGCAATGACCTTTACGCATTCGTGACCAATGCTACCGGACAGAAGATATCGAGATTTGTTTTTAACAGTTGTAATACTTCGAGTATCAGTAACTCTACTTTACAAAATCCTCCGCCTGTTTCTTATACGCAGGCAGGCACCTATACTATTAACCTGCTGATGAACGAATCATCGCCTACACAAAGCACATTTTGCAGAACAGTTGTCGTACTCAATCCGCCTACAGTGAATCTCGGTCCGGATCAGGCAATCTGTGAAGGTGCCACCAGCGTACTGGATGCCGGCGCCGGATTTAGCAGCTACCTGTGGAGTACCGGAGAAACATCTCAGACAATTACAGTCAGCGACCCTGGTACCTATAGCGTTGTCGTCAGCAATGGTGGTTGTACGGCGACGGATGCAGTGGTGGTAACCAGAAGCCAGGTTTTGAATATGACCGCCACCGTGACAGACGTTACCTGCAACACTCCGCAAGGTAGTATCGCCATCAATATGACGGGCGGCACTGCTCCTTATACATACGCAACCGGTGGGGTGAGCAATGGCAACAGTAACGTATTCAACAACCTGCAGCCGGGCATGTACACGGTAAGGGTGGTGGATAACGGCGGGTGTACAATATCAAGGATCGTCGAGGTAAAAAAAGACGAAACAAAAGTACTGGATGCGGAAGCAACGGTTACGCCGCCAGATTGTAGTGGCAGAGGCAGTATCAGCGTACAGATAAAAGAAGGCCCCCCGCCTTACGAATATGCGCTGGATGCCGGTGTTTATCAGCCTTCCCCGACATTCAACGGTGTCGCTCCGGGTGACTATATCGTACATGTAAGAAATGCATCCTGTGTCGTAGATATTCCTGTTACGGTCGCCCAGGGATCTGTTATGCAGCTCTCCGTGAATAGTGTCGACGAATCCTGTAGTCAGGCTGATGGTCAGATTGCCGCTACTGTTAGCGGTGGTACACCGCCTTATACTTATACCTGGAATAATACAGCTGGTACCGGGACATTGCGTAATCTGTCAGCGGGTAATTATGCCCTGGTGGTAACGGACCAGCATAATTGCCAGGTGGATACGAGCATCACATTGCAGAATATTTCCGAGCCACCAGTGGTGATCACCAATAATGATACGACAATCAATATCGGTCAGTCGGTACAATTGCATGCGATCAATGCGGTGGATTATGCCTGGACGCCTGTCAGCGGACTTAGTTGCGCGGACTGCGCGAACCCTGTCGCCACGCCCAGGGAAACGACTACATATACTGTTACTACCGTAACGGGCAGGAACTGTGTAAAAACAGACCTGGTAACCATCAATATCATTTTTAATAATTCACTCTATATTCCTACTGCATTTACACCTAATGGTGATGGTGTCAATGACCGCTTTGTCATCAAGTCGCACGGTATTGCGCATTACAATATCCGTATTTTCAATCGCTGGGGGCAACAGCTGTTTGCTTCCAATAATTTGTCAACTCACTGGGATGGCCGTTTTGGAGAAGTGTTGCAGCCGGCAGGTTCTTATGTGTATATTGTGAATTATAGTTATTTCGGACATGAGAATGAGGATATTACGGAGAAGGGTACTTTGACGCTGATCAGATAAAGGCATTAACAAACAATGGATGCGTTGTTATAATTCCTTTGTATTATTCTCCTGTACCGGGTCCGGCAGGTAACAATAAGGATCTATAACGACCGTTTTTGGCGCCTGATCTGTCAGGATTGTCAGTACGCTATTTGTTTTTGAGAAATGATGTTTTTTCAGATAGACAGGATTGGTATTCCTATGCCAATCCTGTTGCTTTTTGTCAAATACAGCAATGTCGATATCATCATCAGGCACTATTTCCTTGTCTGTTTGAAGGTCCTGTTTGATGACCTTCACCGCTACGGTCAGTTTGTATTGTCCGTTGGACTGTTGCTGACAGGAAAGGACATTGATCTCCTGGGCGTAGATATAGGTCTTTGTCAGCCAGTCATTGATTGTTTTGATTTCCTGCGGAGAAGCGTTTGTACGGAGTATTGTCAGCAGATCCTGTGCAATGGCTTTTTGACCCGGCCAGGCGTGTTGCCGTAATAGCTGTTGTAAGGCATGGTTGACGCATTCTTCTCCCAATGTTTCTTTTAATGCATACATCGCGAGTGTACCTTTCTGGTAGCAGACGGCGGATTGATCGATGGCGGCTGCTAAAGGCTGTTCCACTTCATTCGGACCACGCATGGCAAAATACAGGTGATTATCATTTCGCAGGTATTTCCGCATGAGTGGCCGGCCGCCATGTTGTTCCAAAACCATCGCTTCTGTGTATTGAGCTAATGTTTCTGTGAGAAAGGCTCTTCCTGGCTGGTCCGCAGGTGTCAGGAGATTGGCCCACCATTGATGCGCTACTTCATGCACAGTGGTGCCATATGCATAGTTGATTGTATTACTATCGCTGAAATTGCTTTTGAAGTTAAGGTTCTCTGCACTGAAGATTACACCCGGATAGGCGGTTGCAGCGCCTTTGTATTGAGGGATCTCTGCCAATGTCAATGTCTGATGCGGATACGCACTGAAATGTGTCGTACCATAATCGATCGCATCTTTCATTGCCTGTAACATGGCGTTGATATTCGCCGTGTGTGCTGGATGGTAATAGACCGCATAGTTGATACCCTTGTATTGTTCTCTCTTAACAGCATATTCACCGGCACTGAGTGCGAACATAAAGTTCACCGGCGTTACCGTTTTGTAATGGAAGTAACTGCGTCCTTTTTCCTGCCAGTTGTTTTGCAACTGACCAATCGTCACTACCTGCTGACCGGCGGGAACGGATATGGTTGCTTCGTAGTTAATACGGTGGTAGTTACTGTCTGTAGACAGGAGCGCGACATAAGACGGCATACCATGCTTCCTTCTTGTGATGGAATCGGAAACTTCGAAACGGTCGTTGTATCCCAGGAAAGGAACATACTTTTCGAGTTCGATATAACTGCCATTACTGACCACGGTGTTTTCTTTGTCCAGTGGTGTAAAGCCGGAACGGATCACTGTCATGTCAAACTGTAATTGTATTGCCTGTCCGGGTAAAAGCGGACGTTTCAGTTCATAGCGCGATTGTTTGAAGACAGGATCAAAACTCTTTTGCGTTGCATCCGGCAGGAAGAACCGGCATGTATTTACCTGCGGATCCACACCCAGCCATACTGTAGCAATGTCGCTTTCTGTTTCATTGTGGAGCGTATAAGTTCCTTTTACATGATAGCTGTTGGATCCGGGATAGATATCTACTGTAGTACGTACGCTTGTAATAACGGGTTGCGGCAGATTTGCGATTGCGCGGTATTGCCGTTCGTAGTTGAGTCGCCAGTCCAGTGTTGCTGTTGCATTGCGATAGCTTGATTCGATATTAGTCTTGTAGTAAATATAACTACCGCATACGAGAAACAGCGATATGGGCAGCAGCCATATCCGCCGCAGGCGAAAACCAATCCTGATATGCGCGCTGCGTTGCCAGCGATTAATACTCAACATGGCCAGCAGCAGCGCAAAACTTAACCAGTACAACATATACCAGTTGAAGGCAGGCGCATAGTTTCCGAAGCCGTTCATATCTGAATAGTCCATGTCCGGAGTGGTCGCATATCGGAAAAGGTAATGTTCCAGTCCTATGCGACGCCCAAAGATGATCAGCACTGCTACAAACATGTTGAGGACCATACCCAGGTATTTGTTGCCGGCGAGGGTTTGTATGAACAGCGCCAGTACGGCAAATAGCAATAGGGGTAGTCCGCTGTAATAGAACAATGTGCTGTAGCGGGATAGTTCAAAATGGTAATAGCCTTTGCTGAGCTGCAGCCCGATTCCGATGCCAATATTCGCAGCGATCAGTGTCGCGATCAATATAACAAGGCTTGCGCATTTGGCTGCCCACATAATACTGTTGCGGACAGGCGTGCTGTATAACAAACCCTGTATATTCACGCTGCGTTCCCTGGATACAATTTCTGCCGTGTAAAAGATAATCAGCAGCATGGCGGGTTTTACGGATCGTAGCGTCTCTATGATAATACTGGTGAAAGGGTAGAACTGTACGCCATAGGCGCCGTTGATCAATGTATCTTTCAGCTCGATGGCATAGACAAATATCCAGAGGGCGAGCATGACGAGGAAAGGAATGTGTTTGAATACCTGTGCTGTTTCCAGTTTCCATTGTGCCAGGAAACATTGCCAGTAATAAGCGGCTCCGCCGACCATCGTGTTGCGGGCGCTATAAGGAATAGCCGTGATGCCGGTCGGCTGTTTATCAGCCACTTTCCTGACTTTCGCGAAGCGTAAACGGAATGCATACGCGCTGTATGTAACAAACAACAGGAGGAGCGAGAAAGAACCCCATATCAGGCGGTTCTGCAGTAATAATCCGCGAAGCGGATAAAGTTGCTCATTGCGTTGCAGATCGGACCATTGACGCGTATCTCCCAGGAAGATGGCTAATCCAAAGGGATCTGTCAGCAAGGGTAATATGTCAGGTGTGCCGGTTTTCAGGGATGAACTGGCAAACAAGGGTGAATTACCCAATATGGCTGCTATAGAATAAAGGACATAAAGCAGTACACCTGCGGTATAGATCGCTTTAGCGCTCCGGCTTAGCACGGCAGTACAGAAAATGACGGTGCTTACAAAGAGGACATTGGGTAAACCAAATATCAGCAGGGGCTGCAGGAAGAATATGGGGTGAAATGGTCCCAGGCGATCGCTGTCAGCGAAACAGGCGCCTAATCCGATACCAAGCGTACAAAGACTGATGGTGAGGAAGACGGTCAGCAGTAAACCCGTGAATCTTACAATGAAATAAGCGGGTTTCTGGATAGCGGTCGTAAACAGTAACTGTTCCATTTTATAGGTCTGATCCCGTAATATCACATTGGCGCAGAAGAGCGAACTGACAAAAATAGTGAACAGGGAAAGGAAGCCTGTCAGGTAAGTGACCACATACGGGGCATTTGCATGTATGGCATTACCGCCGAAATGACCATGTACACAGAGCATTCCTAACAACAGGAAGAGTAAGGCGGTCACTTTAAAAGTGATCTGCCGGAAGTGATAGTATAATTCAAATCGGAGTAAAGCGCTTAGCATAATACGCCCTCCTTTTTAGAACCTTGTGTTCCGAATAGTGCGGAGAAGTAAACATCTTCCAGATCGGGGGTAAATGGTTCAAACCCTGCTTCCGGGCAGGTAGCTGCCAGTACATGCAGGTGAATACGTCCTGCGATCCGACGGGTGGAAATGACATCCAGCGAAGACAGGTAGCCCGGTAATGCCTCTTTAGAGACCGTTTTACGCCATACCTGTCCTTTCAGGGTTGAGGTCAGTCCGGCCGGTTTTCCTCGTAAAATGACCTTCCCATGGGCCAATACAGCCATTTCCGGACAAAGATCATGTACGTCTTCTACAATATGTGTCGAGAGCAGGATAACGACCTGTTCGCCGATCTCGCTCAGGAGGTCGTGAAAACGGTTCCGTTCCTGCGGGTCAAGTCCTGCCGTTGGCTCGTCTACAATAATCAGCTGCGGATTGCCCAGTAAAGCCTGTGCAATACCAAAGCGTTGCCGCATACCGCCGGAAAAGGTACTTACCGCCTGTTTCCTGACATTATAAAGATTGGTTTGTTGTAACAGGGCAAGGACTTGTTCCCTGCGTTCGCCTTTGTGCAGGATACCTTTAAGTATGGCAAAATGATCCAGGAGGGCATAGGCGGAGATCTTCGGATAAACGCCGAAGTCCTGTGGCAGGTAGCCGAGTTGTTTTCTCAGTGCATGTGCATGTTGATGGATGTCTTTGCCATCAAATAAGACCTCTCCGCTGTCGGGCAATTGTAAAGTGGCCAGTGTGCGCATCAGGGACGACTTACCGGCGCCGTTAGGCCCCAGTAGTCCGAACATGCCATTAGGGATGTCAAGGGATACGTTATCAAGCGCTTTTATCTGACCGCCATAGCTTTTATGTAGTCCTTTGATCTGTAGTCTGTACATCGGGTTGTTTTTAGGTGAATCCGGCTGCAAACTATATCGCTGTTACAGGGTGTTCAACTATACATGAGGAAGGGGGGGGATATGCTGACAAACGCCCCATAAACGCTTAGATCCGTCGTTTACTGCTTACGTCATGAAAATGGGTCCCTTTGTCATTAATATTTGTGCCGGTGACGGAATTGCCTTTCTTTTACCAGTCAGATATATGGATGTAACAAAGGAAAAAGAAGGATTTATCGTATCTAAGCTCGATGTATGGCTGTTTACAGGTATGCTGATCTGGGTCAGTCTACTTGCCGCAACGCCTGTGAGCTGGCTGGTGTTTGTCCGGCAGCTGCTCGCGCTGGCTTTACCACAATTACCGGTTTTTGTGTTTGCCTGGTACCGGACTTACCTGCGCGAAAGATGGTCCCTGCAGCAATACCTGTTCTCCTGGGCAGGTGTTTTTGTGGTTGGTCTGCCACTGCTGACTGCCAGCTGTATGTACATGCAGGTATTGGGTGTATCAGATCAGCTGTTCGCCATCGGCGCGCTCTATTGTATTTCACTGGAATTGGTACTGGTTGTCAATGCCTGGTATCGCCGGCAGGTAAGGCAGGTACCCTGGATCGGGCGTATCAGCCTGGATAAGGCGGTGTTGATCAGTCTTCTGATGATTGCCGTTATTCTTTCCGCGATGGCCGTATCCAGTCTTAATAACCCGCAGTATCACACCAAAGACCAATTGCTGATCGGTTATGAATTTATACCGGCTAAGATCATTGCGCATTTTGGTCTTTTCCTGTTTTTTATCGCACAGTTTCTTTTCATGTATATGTGCGGGTATGCGCTGTATTACCTGAATAGCAGATGGCTGGTCGCCCGTGTGTTGAAGCAGCGGGGAATCATGGCTTATGTCATGAGTGCTTTTGCGCTTATTGCGATCTTATACCCTTTGATGGGGCAGCTCTTGGCCTGGATGCCGATCAATCGTTTATTAGGGAGTATCTTTTCGGAGAATCCCTTTGTATTGGAAAATGCATTTGCTGCGCTGATGATCGTCTTTGCGACACTACCGGTGGTACTCGCTATTCAGTGGACCAGGCAAAACAACCGGATCGTGTCATTGGAGCAGGAGAAGACCAGGACTGAACTGGATCTTTTAAAGCAGCAGCTGAACCCTCATTTCTTTTTCAATACCTTGAATAACCTGTATGCGTTGAGTCTGCAACAGTCGAAACAAACGCCGGACAGTATTCTGCAATTGTCGGAACTCATGCGTTATGTCATTTACAAGGGACAGGAAACAAGGGTGAGTATCCGGGAAGAAGTAAAATACCTGGAAGACTACATGGATCTTCAACAGATCCGTTTAAGGAAATCACTGGACCTGCAATTTCAGCCTGATATAGAAGACCCTGCACAACAGATCGCGCCGATGCTGCTGATCGTATTTATAGAGAATGCTTTCAAACATGGGATAGAACCCGCAGAAGATGCTGCCTTCCTGCATCTTACATTGCATTGTAAACAACAACGTTTGTATTTCAGTTGTGAGAATTCCTTTGAGGGAGATGTAGCTACTGCCGGCGGTATCGGATTGAGCAATCTGCAAAAGCGGCTGGAATTGTTATACCCGGGGCGTTATCAGTTACAAACCGGCGTAAAAAATCATACATTTAAAGCAGAAATGCAACTGGATCTTTCATGAGTTTACGATGTCTGATAGTAGATGATGAACCACTCGCACATGAGGTGATCCTGCGGTATATGGAAGACGTACCCTTCCTGCAGACCGCCGGACAATGCTACCGGGCGATGGAAGCGCTGGAATTCCTGAGCCGGCAGCCTGTTGACCTGATCTTCCTGGATATCCGGATGCCTAAATTGAATGGGCTTGATTTTCTGCGGACTTTACAACAGCAACCCATCGTGATCATTACCTCCGCTTATGAGGAACACGCCCTGGAAAGTTTTGAGCTGGAGGTCTGTGATTACCTGCTGAAGCCATTCCGTTTCGACCGTTTCCTAAAAGCCGCCAACAGGGCTTTATCAATTTATAATCTTAAACAACAGGCGGGTAATAATACGCCTGTAGCGGTTTCTGCTACCCCTACAGAACCCGCAGCGCTTTATATCAAATCGGATAAGAAACTGATACAACTGAACCCGGAAGAACTGTACTATTTTGAAAGTTTAGGTAATTATGTCAAAGTATGGGATGCCAGTCGTTTTGTGCTGACGCCGCGTACGCTTTCCAGTTTTGAGAGCCAGTTGCCCGCCGATACGTTTATCCGTATCCATAAATCTTATATCCTCAATAAAAAATTTGTGCGTTATCTTGAGGGCAATACCATTACCCTGAAAAATGGTAAACAGCTGCCGCTCGGTAAAAACTACAAACATCAGGTGAAGCTGTTGCTGGGTGGACAGGGTATCTGAACAAGCATAAATTATTCAAACAGATGGTGGCATTAAAGACCGTAGGGCTCCTGGTAGTCCGGGACAGGAAATTATTACTGGCATTCAGCAGAAATAAACAATGTTTTTATTTACCCGGCGGCAAAGTAGATGAAGGGGAGACGGAGAAGGGCGCGCTTTGCCGGGAGATCGAAGAAGAGCTGCATGTGCAGCTGACAGAAGAAGACCTTGAATACTATACACATATCACAGCGCCTGCTTTTGGCGAAAAGAGAGGCGTGATTATGGAACAGGACTGTTACCTGGTACACCGGGACATTGAGCCGAAACCGGCTGCTGAAATAGGAGAGATCCGTTTCTTTTCTTCGGATGAATATGCAGAACAGTCTGCACAAGCCCCGGGGGCAATCGCTATTCTGAAAATATTACAGGAAGCGGGATTAGTTGATTAAGCCCTGTAAATAAAGACTTACAGCCGTTTTTGGATGTATTTATTCATCTGTTGATCACATTGGGGACTACCTACTAGTCAATTTTGGTTTTATCTTTATCCCGGAACAGCGAAAATTGTCATGAGATATAATACACCTGTGCTTAAGAAAGACCAGCCCGATGATTCTTACAAATACCGGCCTTTACCAGCTCCCAGCGGCCCTTATCCCTATCATTTAGCGTTAAAGGATGTGCTGCCGTCAATCAGTGAAGACAGCATGGTCTTCCATATGGTAGGCGATACCGGCAGTATGCGTAGTCCGGATTTCCAGCGGGAAGTAGTAAAAGAGATGCTGGAGCAATTTGAAACGGCAGCTCCTGGAGAGCGTCCGCAATTTCTTTATCATCTGGGAGATGTGGTGTATAATCATGGAGAGGTGTCGCAGTACCAGCGGCAGTTTTTTGATCCTTATAAGCTGTATCCTGCGCCGATCTTTGCGATTGCCGGTAATCATGACAGTGATGTAAATGAGGATGCTCCTGTAGCGTATAACAGTCTGGAGCCTTTTATGACCGTCTTCTGTGATACGGCGCCGCATACAATACCCTTCAGTGGGGGATCTGCCAGGAAAAGTATGGTACAGCCCAATGTATACTGGACGATGAAAGCCCCGCTGGCTAACATTATCGGTATGCACAGTAATGTACCTAAGTTTGGGATTGTGACAGACGAGCAAAGAGAATGGCTGAAAGCTGAATTGATAGCAGCCGATAGCGAACGTCCTGCTAAAGCATTGATCATCTGTATTCATCACGCGCCTTATTCGGCGGATATCAACCATGGGTCGAGCCTGCCGATGATCACACTGCTGGAGTCTGTCTTTGAAGAGACGGGCGTGCGACCAGATATCGTGTTCAGCGGACACGTACACAACTACCAGCGTATGAAACGGCAGTATCCCGATGGTAAATCTGTGTGTTTTATCGTAGCCGGTGGTGGCGGATATGACGAATTACATGCCATCGCTGCACTGGACGATACCCGTTTCACAAATGACTATCCCACTTTCCAGCAGGTAAGACTGGAGAGTTATTGCGATAATAAACACGGTTTTCTGAAGGTCTCCCTGGAGCGGAGCGCCACGGGTTTGACCCTTACGGGCCGGTATTATTCCGTACCGCACCGTGCACAGCCAGATGCACCGGTCAATGCGACCCTGGAAGATACGTTTGTATTACCGATAAGCTGATCCTGATCCGTCAGGATCAGGCGGGCGTATAAGTGGTCACAGGTTGCAGGAAATAGGTGAGCAGGGAGATATTTACCTGTTCTATCGGATGCGGCGTACCCGGCAATACGGCCATCTGTGCGCCGTTGATCCCTTTATAGGCATTGACGGTTTCTTCTATGGAGACCATCTTGTCACGGTCGCCAAGCATAATAAGCGTTGGCGTTGTAATGTCTTTATAATCATCTGCTTTCAGCGGGTTGTCCCTACCCATGGAAAGCATCATCTCACTCGTCTGCAATAATACCTGTTTCCAGTCCCGTGGCGCATGTAAGCGGGCCAGGTTATCAGCAAAGGCCGGTACTTTTTGCAGGATGACCTCCGGGTTCAGCATTTTTGTCTCTTTTACCGCAGTAGGTTCATCCCAGTGAAATTTCGTACCCAGGGTAATGATCCTCCCGATCAGGCCAGGATGCTGTTTTGCCAGATAAAGGGCGACATATCCCCCCATACTGTAACCAAATATAGTGAGGTCTTCCAGCCGGTGCTGGCGGATATACTGTAACGTGGCGTCGGCAAAGAGCGCGATGGAAAAAGGCTGATCTGGCAAGGGAGTCCCGCCATGGCCGGGAAAATCAAGCATATGTATGTCGTAATGAGCCTTCAGGCTCTCCGCAAGCGGTTGCAGCTGAAAAGAAGCGCCAATAGCGCCATGGAGCAATAACAAGGAAGGTTTCATGAACTGAAGTTAGGCGTTTTAGTACTTAAGTAACTGATAATACGTAGAAATACGCATTTTGTTTATCTGGTGGTGTGGGGTAGGTAATCTTATGAGAAAAAATAATATATTTGTTTTTATTCTTAAACCTATACACTAATCCCTTTCTTATGGAACAACAGTATGGCCCTACGGGCACTGTAAACCGCCCCGCCCTTACATATAATGGAGACGGTGGTACTTATTTCGGCATTCTTATCTTAAATGCATTACTTACAGCTGTAACATTCGGATTTTATTACCCATGGGCGAAAGCCAAAAAACTGCAATATGTCTATTCTTCTACAGAACTGGATGGCAGCCGTTTTGCATGGCATGGTACCGGTAAAGAGATGTTCAAAGGTTTTCTGAAAGCAGTAGGTGTGATCGCAGCACTGTACGTCAGCTTTTTTCTGCTGATGAAGGCTGGTCTGCTGGTAGCAGCTTTTGTGCTGTATTTTGTGGGTATCATCGCAGCTATTCCTTTTGCGATCCATGGTTCTAACCGTTACCACTGGTCAAGAACGACCTGGAGAGGTATCCGCTTTGGTTATCGCGGTCAGCGCAATGAATTCATTCTGCTGTTCGTTAAGGAAATGTTCCTGACACTGATCACCTTTGGTATCTATGGTTCCTGGGCGACTGTGAACCTGCGTACTTACCTTGTCAACAACATCCGTTTTGGTAGTGGTGAATTCAAATATGAAGCAAATGGCAGCGACTATTTCTTCATGAACCTGAAAGGTTATTTCCTGTCTATTCTCACTTTAGGTATCTATTCCTTCTGGTGGCAGGCAGATATGTACCGTTTCATGGTTGATCATACTTATCTGCAACACGAAGATAAGAGATTCAGTCTGCGTTCTACGGCTAGCGGTGGTGAATTCGCTGGTCTGCTGATCGTAAATGCACTGTTGACTATCTTTACATTCGGTATTGGTTATGCATGGGTACAGACACGTACACTCAGTTTCCTGATGTCTCACGTAGAGATCGAAGGTGACGTAGAGCTGGCTCAGCTGTCACAGACGGAAGAAGAGTACAGAGACGCTATGGGAGAAGATATGGCGGATCTGCTGGACCTCAGCATTATTTAATTTTATTTATGTTTAAAGGAACCTTTTACGATCACAAGGTGGCTGTTGCCATTCCTGCTACGATCCGGATATTCGATGAAAGTTTGCAGTTTGAAACACCGGTGGAGGGTATGCCTCCGCGCAGGCATCACTGGTTATTTTCAGAGATAAACGTCGATATGGCTGACAAGCGTTTTATCCGTCTTGTCAACCAGGCCGATGATGCCGGTACACTGGAAGTAAATGACGCCGCTTTCGTAGATATGTTCCTGGAAAAATACAAACGCGTACGCAGTATCGGTCTGGATAGACTGGTACTGCGTAATGGCGTTAAAGTGGGGCTGGCTGCCCTGCTGATCATTCTCGGTCTGGCGGCACTGGCGCATTTTGTAATTCTTCCCTGGTGTGCCGACAGGATCGTCGATCGCTTGCCCCGTTCCTTTGATAAAGAATTAGGAGAAACGGCCATGCAGAGCATGGATGAAAGCCGCGACGTAAATGCCAGTGCCTTACTCACCAGGTTTGGCGCGCAGATGCACTGGGATTCCCCCGACTCCCTGAAATTTTTTATAGTACCCAGTAAGATCGAAAATGCGTATGCGCTTCCCGGCGGCTACGTATTTGTTTATACGGGTCTGCTGAAGAAACTGAATAAAAAAGAAGAACTGGCCGCATTATTGTCACATGAAGTGGCACACGTCAGCTGCCGTCACTCCGTACGTAAGTTGTGCCGGGATATGAGTTCTTCTGTACTGTTAACCCTCGTGCTGACAAACAGCAGTCAGGCTGCCAGCGTTTTTTATTCCAACGCCAACGCGCTTTATAACCTCACTTATTCCCGCCAGTATGAACAGCAGGCGGATATTGTCGGCATGGAAACCCTCCGTAAGAATCATATCGATCAGCATGGCATGGTAGAACTGATGCAGGTGCTGCAACAATTGAGTGAAAAGGTGGATGTGCCTGAGTTTATCAGCACACACCCGCTGACCAAAAACAGGATCAGTTACGCGAAGGAAAACATCAGAAAGCATCCCGGAACGGTAGATCCGCATGAACAGATGGACGTGATTTTTGGTCAGTTAAAAGCATTGTACAAAAAGTAATTTTTTCTCCTCTTTTTTCTCTTTTCAACCGCTTTCCTGAGGCAGGAAAGCCCCTTTTGACAGCACACGCTGATGACTGCAGGCAATAAGCCGGCCGACATAAGTATATTTGCTATAAAATGGGGGCAATCCTGGTGTGGTGTATAGTCAATTAAGAATTAAGAATTAAGAATTTTCTTCAATGTTCTGATGCTTAATTTCTAAGTACTATTGATAAATTGTTATCCGTAATATGGTCTTAATAATAAGACAGATGGACACTGCTTATCCTTATCTGCGGTAATAGCCACCATGATGATGGTGATGCGGCGGACGTGAGTGGTAATATCCAGGTCTGTCACGAACGACCAGGCAGCTGCTCAATCCCGAAACCAGTAAAACAGCGACGGCTAAATATTTAAAAGCTTTCATGTGGTGAAGTTTAATTAAGCGTGATGAAATTTTTGAAAGTTCAACGTCTGCAGGCGGTTTAAACTTCTTTCGTCTACTGTAATGACAAAACTGTGCCAGATGCTGTTTCGGACTGTTATTTATTGTTAACGGAAGGATGAAGGGGGACGTGGTCGTTTTGTTATCGGTCAGATGCCGTTTTAATATTTGTTATCCTACGTTCATCCTACGTTCATGAACGTAGGATGAACGTAGGATAACAAATACATAGTAAAGGACAAAAGGAGGAACAGCTGACTTCAGAACAGACTGAAAAACGTATTGAAAACAGGTCATCCCCTGCATGAAATACAGGATGTCTTTAAACGCTGTTTTTAGCCCCTTAACGGCCGAATTTCGGGCAGGATGATTGTCTCCTCTCTTCTTTGCTTCTTGCGTCTCTGCTGCTGCTTAAAAAGTCCCTGTAAGATAAGGTTAATTCGAATCCGCCTCGTCGCTGCGAAGCAACTGCCAGTTTATCTATATTCACATCATAGCTCATACCGACCATAAACTGCGACCATTGTAGTTGTACTACAGGAATGACTGCATCCCGCATGCGGTATAACATACCTAGTGTCAGCGTCTGCTGATCAAACTCATGACTGTACATGGCACCTGCCTGAATCGTGCTGATACCTATAGGCTTTAATCCACGGGTGAATTGTTTGAAATAGTCGGCATACAGTATAAAACGGTCTGTTTCGCTGGTGGGAGCAGAAAGTCCTGCATTTGCAGTGAATTTCCTGTTTAGGGTAATGATATTTCCCCGGAAGAAACTCACTTCGGGCATCGTAATATGATAAAGCCCGGCACCGATAAAATAATCGATATCATAGAGGTCGTCGCGGCGGTTTTTAAACACGCCATTATAACTCAGACCAATAGAGGCATCAAAATAACTAACGCTGGTGTTATTAATGACCTGCCGGGAAGCAGGCGCTATACTATAACTACCGTTGCTGCCGGCAATAAACTGATCATTGAACACCAGTTTGCTCTGATCAAAGCGTTGCTGCATAGAACCACCCATAAAGCCAAAGCTGAGATAGGAGTTCCGGTATTCACTCAGGGATACGCCGTACGTCAGCGAAGGCATAATCTGGGTAGTATTAAATTCAGAGGTCCCTGCCACATCTCTGAGTAGTTGTAGTCCGAAAGTGGCGTAACCATCCCGTACGAAGTTGACCGGTGTTTTGAATTCGCCACTGAGGCTGAAAGTACGGTAAGGAATCGTCACACTTTCCCATTGATTCCTGTAAGAAGCGGATACACGGATATTACCGGTGAATACCCCTGCAAGTCCGGGGTTACGTAATAATGGCTGGTCGTAGAACTGGGAAAATGCCACGTCCTGGCAAAAGCCTGTGGCAAAGGAAAGACAGCTTATCAGCAGCAGTGCACACGTTTTTAAATATCGTCTCATAGATAAGTTGTTTAGAATAATGTAACATTACCTTTAAAGGTGTACGGTACGCCGTTTTCGCAGACTACCTCTACGGTGTAGACATATACGCCTGTATCGGCCCTTTTACCGTTGATCAGTCCATCCCATCCGAAAGCAGGATCATTCGGGGCGAAATTGTTCCGCTCATACATGATCCTTCCCCAGCGGTTGAAAACCCTGAATGATTTGACCGCATTGATACCGGTAGCCCGTACAACCAGCCTTCTGTTCTCCGGTATATCTCCGCCAGGTGCAAATGCATTTGGAATGAATACCTGTGATTCCTGGCAGAATACTTTTATACAGATCTCATCTTTCGCTGCGCAACCATAAGCATTGGTTACTTCTACCTGGTAACAGATATCGTTTTTGATGGTGGCTACGGGTGCGCTGCAAAGCACATCCGTACATCTCAGGTTTTGTGCAGGCGTCCATTTGTATTGTGTGATCGGTAATACACCAGGATCGTCTGCATTGGTGATGGTGGTGGTAAGCGGCAGCAGGTGGCCTGTCGGCAGACTGACCGTATCCAGTGGCAGTATAACGACCGGATATGCACCTACCTGTATCAGGGTGTCGGCGGAAGCGCTGCAACCTGTTTCGGTAGAAGTAACGGTGATGGTATAGATCCCCGAGTTACTGATCTGTACATTGTTGATGGTTACATTAGCGTTGTTCAACGGCAAGCCGGTCCCGGGACCTTTCCATAGAAATGTCAGTGCACTGTTTCCCGGAATAGAACTATACGCCTGTAACACCAGGTCATCACCAACACATAAAGGCGAGCGTGTTGAAATCAAAGGTTGTGTTGGCCCCTGTGTCACCTTTACTTCGAATTCTGCCGGCAGGGAAATACAGTTATTCTGCATGGCATACACCGCGTAGGTACCGGCATCGCTGGTGCTGACGGACGGGAATGTCACTACCGTGTTGCTGCTGGTGTCAGAGAAAGGACCGAATGCTGGTCCGGCCCATACATATTCCACAGGCCCGTTTGCTTCGCTGGTAGCTGATAAAGCCGTCAGCGTCAGCGTGGCGCCTGCACATAACGGCGGATTGTATCCGGCTACCGGTTGGGCAGGAGGAGAGGGATCCCGCAGGATGAATACGTCCGGTATTTTCTGTGCAAGACAATTACCGGCTGTTTCGACATAGATCTGCGAATAGGTACCAGCCGTTAAAGGAACGCTGATGTTGCCATTGGCGTCTGTACGGGTGCTGAAACTATAAGGGATCTGGAACTTGTAATAGTGTACGATGACGTCCATATCCGGAACGGCTCCGTTGTTCAGGTCCAGTACATGCAGGGTGATCGTACCGGAAGGGATACCACACCTGATAGGATTGGTGGCCGTTGCACTGGTGATCTTCAGCGTAGGATGTACGACAGCAACAACAGGTGCTTTCGGACTTTCACAGCCTTCCCTGTTTGTCTGGCTCACAAAGAAGCGGTAAGTAGCGGCAGTTGCCGTTGTAATGAGCGGTGCGCTATTCAGCGGATTCAGATTGGTGTCATACCAGTTGATCGTATTACCCGGAGACGGCGTTACCTGTAAAGCAGTGGAAGGCGTACCCATACAGAAATGCGCAGTATCCGTAACGGGTGCTGCGGTGATTGGTTTGACTGTCAGCTGCAGATCATAGACCGCACCGGTACACGGTGATGGTGTCGGATTGACCGGTGTAACGCGTATGGTGAGCGTCTGACTGACATTACCTGTATTGGTATATGATAAATTGATAGCGGCATTCGCTCCATTGACTGAACCCGCACTGATACCTGCTACACCTGCCGGTAAAGCTCCCACAACGGACCAGTTATACGTCGTATTCGGTACCGTTGATCCTGGTCTGAAGGTGGCTGAACCACCAGCACAAATCGCCTGTGTGGTGACAGGGAAAGAGATCACTGGTTGCTCCGTAATACTGACACTGGCGGTGGTACTATATCCTGGACATGGCGGCGCTGCGGCGATCGCATATTGAACGGTGTAAGTCCCGGGTGTGCTCTGGGAAGGATCTATTGTCCCTGTGGCAGGATTGATGCTTAATCCTGTACCTGCACTGAACGTACCTCCCGATGTTCCAGAGAAGGTAACGGTCTGTGGCGTATTGGTGCTTCCGCAATAAGGCGAGCCGGCGTAACGGATAGTAGCGGTAGGCGTACTGTTGACAGTTACCGTAGCGGAGGTACTGAAAAGCGCACAACCACCTGTTCCTGTAATCGCATAGCTGATGGTATAGACACCAGGGGTAGCCCCCGCAGGGGTAATTGTACCGGTAGCCGGATTGATATTTAAACCGTTGGCTGGTGTGATAGTGAATGTACCGCCGGTATTACCGGTGACCAATGGTGTAACTGGTGGATTAGGCGTACCACCTGTTACATTACAGAGTACCGCCGGCTGATAGCTGATCGTGGCAACAGGTGCTCTCGTGATCGTTACCTGTGTGTTGGTACTGAAACCTGCACAAGGTGGAGACGGAGGTATGGTGTAGGTGACAGTATAGGTACCAGGTGTGCTGGTTCCCGGTGTAATGGCCCCTGTAGAGGTATTCAGACTTAACCCTGTAGTGGAAGAGAAACTACCCCCATTGGCGCCGGTTATTTGTACACTGGTCACGCCGTCAGATGAACAGATCGCCGGATAGGCGATCGTGGCAGCAGGCGTACTATTGACAGTGACGGTTGTGGTAGTTACATAGTCAGGACAGGGAGCCGTACCGGTAATAGTGTATCTTATCGTGTAAGTACCCGGATTTGCTCCTGCAGGTGTAATATCGCCATTGGCTGCATCTATCGTCAGGCCCACGCCAGGTACTGCAGAAAAGCGACCACCACCAGCGCCTGTGTGTGTTACGTGTACAACGGGATTCGGCGTAGCAGGTGTATTGGGTGCATTACAGAGTATCGCCGGACTATACGCAATACTGGCCGAAGGACTGGCTGTAACATTTACCACAATAGCGGCCCGCGGACTCTCCCCACAACCTGTCATCTGGCTCACATAATAAGTGGTGCTGCCTGGTGTGGCGGTAGAAGGAACCGGCGCTGTAGGTGAACCCGTACCTCCTGTAGCGGCAGTATACCATCGCAGATTGCTACCTCCGGCGCTAAGCGGCGTTGCAGACTGGCTCCGGCAATAATTGACCGGAGAGCTGACCGTTGGAGCGCCTGCCAGTTCGCTGACAATCACTTCAATCGCAGCCCTGGGACCTTCACAGCCATTGGTGGTCTGACTGACATACCAGGTTGTCGTACCGGCTGTCGTGGTTACAGGAGTAGGCGCTGTAGCTGTTCCCGTACCACCGGTCGCACTGGTGTACCATAAGAGACCACTACCGGAAGCTGTTAATGGTGTGGCCGCCTGATTACGGCACAACCCAAGGGGAGAATTGACAGCAGGTGCTGGCGGTCTTGCATTGACGATGACGGTGATTACTGCCCTCGGACTTTCGCAACGATTGGGCAGTGTCTGTGTAACGTAGTAGGTAAAGGTACCGGGTCTGTTGGTGGACGGTGTAGGTGCGGTCGTAGAACCGGTACCACCTGTCGCCAAATTATACCAGAGAAGATTGGTTCCTGTTGCTGTCAATTGTGTAGCAGGATCGTTCTGACAATAAGTAGCAGGACCGGCGGCTACTGTAGGTGGCGGAGAAAGATCCAGTACCACCAACTGTTTTATTTTAATATCATCGCCACAGGCACTGTTAGTCGCACTCAGTTCACGTTGTAGGTACCCGGACGTGCGTAAGTATGACAGGGCGGCGTTCTGTCGGTCGACGTTGTTCCGTCACCAAAATCCCATAAAAAGTTTGTATTCCTGTTACAGCTCGTTCCACCATAACCATCTTCCGTGAGGTTAGTAAAACAGACCGGCGTATTAATACAGAGTACCTGATCTGTACGGAAGTCGGCTACCGGCTTTTTCCGGATAATGATCTGGTCAAGGGTATAGGTAGTGGTAAAACAGCCATTGCTCACTTTTAAGGTGGCGGTAAAGTCCACCGCCGGACAGGAAGAAGTGGTATAGGTATGAGAGACAAGATGTGTAGTCAGTGTCGTATTGAGAGGGTGTTGTAAGATCAGGTGCGGACTGTTATCCCCGAAATCAAGTTCGTAGGTAGTTCCAGGTGTATTACCTGTCCAGTTACCGATCTGGAACTCGATAGGGGCGGGCACACAGAGGCCGGTTGTAGAAGTAGAGGTACTTAAACTGGCGAGTGGGTTCTTACCATTGTAGAACTGGTATTGTTTGGTTTGGGTACAGCCATTGGGAGGTGTGATACTGATACTGATCAGGAAATAACCCTGTGAGCCGTAATTATGACTGATCTCTGCCCCACTGGGCCAGTCGCGCTGCGTAAAGGCAGGAGAACCATCGCCCCAGTTGATCGTGTAATCACTGTTTGCCTGTGGTGTGGCAGACAGATTCTTTACCCGCAGCAGGTAGGTCTGACTGCCATCACAGTTGGAGAATTCAATATCTTTTGTACTGATATCCTGTAAGGCCGGACGCGGAGCAGGGCGGATGGTCAGGGTAGTATTAGCGTTAACAGTTCCTCCGGGCGTTGTCACTGATACCCCACCTGTCTGCGCACTATAGGAGACAACCGCCGTGATAGCAGTTCCTGTGCTATTAACAGTAAAACTGACGGCATTATCATTACCGAGTCTTACACCCGTTGCATTTTGAAAGTTGGCGCCGTTAATGGTGACGGTCTGTCCCTGGCAAATGTCAGCCGGCGTAAAATTACTGATAGTTGGCGCTGGTTGTGTCTGTGCAAAGGCATACTGTGAAACGAATAAAAAGACATTAAATAAAATAAATAAGTTTACGTTGTTGTGGGACAAACGAAAAACGGGGGCAAATAATCGCATATTAAGTTGTTACAGTTAGGGACCAACGAATAACAAACTAATATGCGATTATGTTCAGCTTTTAAGAGAAATACTTTATCAGGAAAAATGGATATGGTAAAGATTAACGTCTGTGTTTATTATGTTATATGTATTGCCGTATGATCTTTATTTTACGCAGAAGGATACTTAGTCCCCAGCTCAATATCAGCGTACCGGAGAAGGACAGCAGGAATTTCACTCCTGCGGGTGCGTCTAATGGCAGCAAAAGAAACTGTGTCCAGAGCACGAAAATATAGTGTACGAGATAGATCATATAAGCATTGGCTGTCAGGGAATCCATCCATGGACGTGTGTGATTGATCTTTGCCCTGAAGGTGGTCAGGAAAGCAATACAGCTCAGTGTGCAGGAAGATACATATACGGTAAAGTAGATCATCCAGGCAGCCAGTGGCGCTAACATTCCTTTTATCACCATATTGCGCAATGGCTCATAAATGCCATTGAGTGTGATCAGGGTATAGGCGATCAGTGCCAGTACACACCATACTTTCCAGTAACGGGTCAGTACTGCATCACGGGAGAAGAGCGACTGTTGGAAGTCCCCACTACCAGTGATTACACCGAGGATGAAGTAGGCAAAGTAGAGCAGGATGCGGTTTAATTGGAAATCGAATGGCCCTATGCCGGTCCAGGTACCTGCACCGATAGCGGCGGTTAATGGTACGTAGGTAATCCAGGTGATGCCGATGAATAATCCGAAAAACAGGAAAGGGCGATTGGCCAGTCGTTGAATGGCTTTGCCCCCGCGGATGTATGCGTTTTTAAACAACCACCAGCTGACGCCGAAGATAGTATTGAAGGCAAACAGGACCCAGATAAACCAGGGTGGACCTACCGGCCATTGTTCAGTGGTAAAGAAGTCTTTTATGTAGGCCGGAATGTTCAGCTCATGATGTGCCAGATAGTAGGCCGGGAAATAAGCCAATAACATGAGTACGCTTACGCCAAACAGAAAGGGCAGGAACAGGCGGAAGAAACGGTCTTTGAGGAAGGCAGCGGTGCCTTTCTTCGTAATACTTTTGGTGAGGAATAATCCGCCGATGAAAAACATCAGCGACATAAAAAAGATATCGTTGAAGTTTTCAAAGATATCCAGTCCTATCCATCTTTGGGCGTCTACAACCGGGTGAGTGGAATTGATGTAGGCATTCGCATCGAAAGAAGCGAAGGTGGTATAGGCGAGTGAGCAGTGATGGGCGACTACCAGCACCGTAATGGAGCTGCGGAGATAGTCGATCCAGTTGTCGCGATGGGTATTGTTGAGCATAAGGATGTTTCCGGGAGAGTAAAATACTGATTTTCCTGTTTACCAGGAGATAAAAAAGATGCTGTCGCCTTCGATGAAGTTGTCAATGAAGTTGTGCTGAAAATTGTCTACAAGTTCTTTGTAGTAGGAGGGATCATCATCATAGATGTAGCGCAGCGCGCTGATGACATCCTCTTTCCTGAAATATAGCGTATCATTCGTAAAGTGTTTAAAGAATTGAGAATTCATTCCGCTTCTTTGATAACCAGCATCTGTATGGTACAGCACTTTTCTCCTGATGTAGTTCATCGAATAACATCTCCGGGTGTAGGTAATGTTCGTTTTTATGAAGAAGCTGGTGTGCGTGTATGAATGCTGTACGGAATAAAAGTCTGAAGGGATCAGGTTGTATTGGTGCACTGATTTTTTCAGCTCCTGTTCTAAATGATCGGCCCCGCCAACAATAAACGCACTATCTGATGGAACAGGATGCTTTTGAGCATATGCATGTAGTTCCTTTTGATTTTTAAATATCAGCACGTCAAAGTATCCCTCCGGTTCTTTTACTTCTGCAATGAGGTGTTCATGCCTGCTGATCATTTCAGGACATGCGGCAAGCTGGTCCAGGAAAAAGTATTCCAGATCGGTATCGTATTTTTCAGTGATTTTGAAGTGGTGTATATCCAGGCCCATTTAAGCAACTGATCGTTATATTACATCAGCCGCCCAATATAGTCGTTTTTACCGGCGCGTAAAAACAAACCGGCGTAGGAAAGTCTCTTACGCCGGTTTAGATTTATTATATGGTATATATCATACAGTTGCAGGTTGCAGGATATTTGCGTCACTTTTATGTGCAGGATAATCGGTATAACCCATTGCGTTACCACCGAAGAATGTTGGTCTGTCGGGTGTATTGAGCGGCAGGTTATGTGCCAGTTTGTAAGGCAGATCCGGATTGGCGATGAAGGGACGGCCAAAGGCAATCAGGTCAGCCCATCCTTTCTCCAGTGCTTCTTCTGCACGTTCTTTTGTGTATTTACCGGCGTAGATCAGGGTACCACTGAATGCTTTTCTGTAGGCTTCCTTAAAGGCCACCGGCATCACAGGTGCATCGTCCCAGTCTGCTTCCGCGATATGGATATATGCAATACCAATCTCATTCAGGATCTTAGCGGCCTCGATATAGGTCACTTCCGGATTGTCATCCTGCGCCCCCATTAAAGTGGTCAGAGGCGCCTGACGAACACCTACGCGTTCTTTACCAATAGCGTCAGCAACAGCAGTGACTACTTCCGTCAGGAAGCGCAGACGGTTACCCAGACTACCGCCGTATTCATCCGTACGATGGTTCGTCTGCGAGTCTATGAACTGTTCTATAAGATAGCCGTTTGCACCATGCAGCTCTACACCGTCAAAACCAGCTGCGATGGCATTTTTAGCTGCCTGCGCGTAGTCTTTGACAATCTGTTTGATTTCAGGAATGGTCAGTGCTCTCGGCATAGAATGCTGTACCATCTCTGTATGCGATCCCTTGCCGGCATCTGCGCCATTACCAGTTGTATCGATGAATACTTTCACTCCTTCGGCCTGTATAGCAGAGGGAGATACCGGGGCGGCGCCGTTCTCCTGTAAAGAAGTATGTGAAACCCTGCCTACATGCCATAACTGGGCGAATATGCGTCCGCCGGCAGTATGTACGGCATCCGTCACTTTCTTCCAGCCTGCTATCTGTGCAGGGGAGTATATACCGGGCGTCCAGGCATAGCCCTGTCCCTGTTTGCTGATCTGTGTTCCTTCTGATATGATTAAGCCTGCAGCGGCCCGTTGACTGTAATATTGCGCCATAAGATCTGTAGCAACTTCACCTGCCGCTGCACGGGAACGTGTCATAGGCGGCATGACGATACGGTTTTTCAAACCGAGTTGCTGTAGCTGATATGAATCGAATAGCATAGCGTTATTAATTTAATAACGCAAATTTCCTACGATAGCAACTATAATCAAAATAAGTTAACTAGTAGCAGCTATTATTAGAATGATAGTTTATCCCGGTCTGATACGGAAAAGCGAACTCCCGATTTGAAATGACCACTTCACGGTGTAATTAGTCCACCTGCCGTACTCCGTCATTGCCAACGGGAACGGATGCATCTACTTTTGAACCATCAACGAAACAACAACAAACACAACACAATGGCAATTACAACACGGTTTACTACTATGGGCATGCTGGCTTTATCCGCATTACTGACATTTGGTTTTGCATCCTGCGATAAGGATGAAGATACAACGACGCCAACAGCTTCTTATGATCACCAACATGCGCCAACGCAGTTTGTGGCTGCAGGTGATACCAAATTTGCTTACCGTATACTGGGTAATAACGAAGGCGTACCGCTGGTGGTACTTGCTCCACTGGGTAGTACTATGGACGACTGGGATCCGGCTGTTACAGATGGCTTTGCGAAGAAATACAAAGTGATCTTATTTGATAATGCAGGTGTGGGCTCCTCAACAGGTAAGACGCCTTCCACGATAGCAGATATGGCGAAAGGCGCAGTCACCTTCATCAAAGCAATGGGTTATAGCAGGGTGAATCTGCTGGCCTTTTCAATGGGTTCGTTTGTGGCACAGCAGATCGCACTGACAGAACCGGCATTGATCAACAAGATGGTACTGACAGGTGTGGGGCCGAAAGGTAGCGAAGGCTTGTCTAAACTGCCTGAAATCATTGGCGGCGGCCAGGGACTGAGTGCAGAAGAGTCCTTTTTATACTTCGGTTTCACTAAATCTGAAGCCAGCCGTGCCGCGGGAAAACTGTCGTATGCAAGGATACAGCTCCGCCAGGTAGATCGTGACAAACCGCTCAGCGATGAAAGCAGTCTCGCCGAACTGACAGCTGTACTGGGTTGGGCACAACCTGCACCGGATGCACTCAAGGAACTGGAATCCGTGAAGATACCAGTACTGCTGATACAGGGTAAAGAAGACCTTCCAGTACCTGTCATCAATCCGACCAATATGGCACAACATCTGCCGAATGCACGCCTGATCGTATATGAAGACGCGGCACATGCTTCCTTATTCCAGCTGGCGGATAAGTTTGTAAAAGACGGAAGTGATTTCCTGGGAGAATAATAAAGAAGCTAGGGGTGACGTCCGAAAAGAGGGCGTAAGAAAGAGGTCGCTGCGTATGCAGGGACCTCTTTTAATTAGGAATTAGGAATTAGGAATTAAGAATTAAGAATTAAGATATAGAGGGTGGTATTGATCCTGATAGCCTTCGGTGCTTTAATATATCAATGGGGCTGATTGCTCATAATTCCTAATTCCTAATTCTTAATTTATTGTTTGTTGCGTTTATACCTGATCGCCGTAATGGAATGCGCCGGGAAGGTATAGCCGGAAAGGTTCCCCGAGAGCTTTTTCTCTGTGGATGTGACCACATTGTTCGCAGGATTTTCCAATGTATTCATCGCGTCGATCGCAGTTGCATTCAGTTCGTATATGGCAGCAGGCGTATACTTTTTACTGTCGATACTGCGGAGGTCTGCTTTAACTTCCTGTTCCGGATGACGGTTTACCGCAAAGATCACCAGACTGCCATCGCTGTCGTGCAGGGTGACGGCGACGTCTAAGGCTTTGGCATCTTTGGAGCCGGGCATTTTCAGGTCAGGTGTCACTACCTGTGTTTTCAGACTGACATTACCCGCGTGCTGGCGGTAGAACTGCATCGGGTAGTAGATGGTCTGGCAAACGGCCGCAGTTTTACTGGTCATAATCGGAGCCAGTACATTGACCGTTTGCGCCCAGGTGGCCATACCTACTACGGAAGCCTGTCTGAGCATGATGTTATAGAAGGTGGCGGTACCTAATGCATGGTCCCAGGTATAATATTCCTCCAGCTGGTACGCGCCGGCACCACCAGGTTCCCAGATACCCAGTTCGTCGATAGCGATCTTCACCGGATTCGCCCTGTGCGGGAAGCGGTACCATTTGCTGAAGTCGGTTACTTTCTCCGGCGTCAGCGTCCGGATCTGTCCTTTTAAAGTGAGGATCAGTTTTTCCATATGATCCACCTGGGGAAACAGCGACGCCGGTTTACTTTTATCAGAGCTGACATAGTGGTGCATAGAGATGTAATCGCATACTGCGCCCATTTCTTTCAGCACATATTCATTCCAGGTATCATCTGCGCCACACAGTATGAGTTTTGCGTCTTTATCCTGTAACTTGATGGCTTTGGTATACAACCATGCTTCCTTTACAAATTCTTTTACATCCTGTAAACGGCCAATATCAGGGCCGGCAGCTTCTTCATTACCTATTCCCCAATACTTTACCTTAAAAGGATCGGCATGACCGTTTTTACGGCGCAGATTCGCGTAATAGGTGTCCTGTGTGCCATTGCAATATTCCACCCAGTTGCCTGCCTCTTCCGCCGTGCCGGTACCCATATTGACTGCAAAATAGGCATCTGCCTGTAAGGTTCTGGCATAGGCAATGGCTTCATCTGTCCCGAAGCGATTATCTTCTACACCACCCCATATCAGGTTAGGACGACTGCGTCTTTCTGCCAGCGGACCCACACCATCCATCCAGTGATAGATCTTGGTAAAGGTACCTCCGGGATATCGCAGAATGCTGGGTTGAAGTCCACGGATCTTTTCCAGTACATCTTTGCGGATACCTTTGGCGTCAGAGAGTGGGGAGCCTTCCTCGAAGATCCCTCCGTTGATGGCTCTGCCAAGGTGTTCTATGAACTGGCCATAAATGCCATTGTCTATTGTACCTTCCGGATGTGTGAAGTCGATCTCAATACTGGCCTCTAAAGGAGCACCGCTAAGGACGGCACGGGTAGCCGCAAAAGCACTGCCTTTTAAAGCGAGACCTAATCCGCTCATGCCGATAAGGCCGATAAAATTTCTTCTTGTTACCTGCGCGTTCATGTAAATAATAGCTTTTGATGTTCTGTCCTCTAGGCTTTTACCTTTCTTTTCAACCAGGCTCTTACCGGTTCGTCGTAGTACTTCAGACTGAGATAGCCTACCAGTACAGATACAACGAAGGTCAGAATGCCATACAGTACTGCCAGTGGCATATCCGTTCCTTTATGTGCACTTACCCATCCGGTATAAACGTAAATAAACGGATAGTGGGTGATGTACAAAGGATAGGAAAGATCCGCCAGGAACTTACATATTTTAGATTCCCTGTTACTGTGAATCTGGCCGCTTGCGCCCAGATATACGATCAGCGGGAATACGAGAATGATGATAAAGGATTCATAGATACCATTCATCCACAGATGATCAGCGCCACCGATTCTTGGTATCGCTAAGGTAATCGTCAGTAACAGACCACACCACAGGAATGCATTGCTAATACGCGTAGGTGTGGTGGCTCTTGACAACAACAGCCCCGCAAAGAAAGGGAACATCAGGCGGGTAAAGCCAATGCCTAATTGTTCCGGTGTGACAGACCATCCACCGATAACATCGCCCGTAGGACCGAATACGGTGAGATAGATAAGCGCAATTGCGGAAAGGCCGACAAGTATAGAGAGTGCTGTTTTTGAGAATTTTCTGATACCGAGTGCATAGAGAATATTACCGACATATTCGAAGAACAGCGACCAGCCTGGTCCATCCAGCGGATGCATCTCCTGCCACCCCCTGATATCCCAGGAAACGGGGATCGGTATGAGGGTAAAACCAATGAGCATGATGACCAATAGTTTCCATACGGGTACGGTATGAATGGTGGGAAACAGTGGTGAATCCGACGCATAGAAGAAGATGGCGCCGATGATCATACCGACGATCACCATCGGCTGAAGGCGCTCCAGGCGGCGTCTGAAAAAGGTACCGATAGACATTTTCTGCCAGCGGTCATCATAAGCGTAACCAATGACATAACCGGAAAGCAGGAAGAAGAAATCAACGGCCAGGTAACCGTGATTGATCATCAGATCGAGGTGACTCGTGGAATGTGCTTCTAATACGTGGAAAATGACAACGATCAAGGCGGCTACTCCACGTAGCCCGTCCAGTACAAGATAATGTGGTTTGGTAGGGAGAGGATGTGTACTCATATAGCGCATAAGATAGAGAGAAAAATCCTGAAAAGGTAGTACCCTGTATTTCTGACACGAAAAATCCCGCTGCAGGGCAAAGATGCGCCGGCAGCAGGATTATATAGATTTATCTTGTAGGACCTTTTAGTACTTGCTGATCCACAGCGCACCATTCTTCGTGGGTAGCTTTTCCAGCTGCTGTTTGCGGTGTAAGTCTTCCAGCAGCATTTCGCTTTCTGGTATGCCCTGTCCGCTTAGTTCGGCAAACTCTCTGCTTGTGAGCGTACGGAAGGTACTGAATAGCGTTTCCCAGTCTGGTGAAACCGCCTTTTTCTCTGCGGTGGGTAACAGTTTGCGGATGCAGTCTTCAAACACCGCGTAAGATTTGGAGCCGTAGATCTTCTCCTGGTGGCCTTTGTTGTCAGTGACGAAGATGGTCGGGAATCCTCTTACACCATATTGGCGACTGATAGCCAGGTCTTCCTGGAAGCGTTGTACCCCAACGGCTTCAATGTCAGTTTTCAGGCGGGTGGTATCCAATCCGGTAGCTGATGCTGCCTGACTGAGGTGCTCCCATTTCGTGATATTCTTTTTCTCCAGGAAGACCATTTCCTTTATTCTCCGGAGGAAAAGCTGCGCTTTCTGTTCGTCCTGTAACTGGGCTGCTTTGAAGGCGATAGAAGGCGGATAGGAGGAGGACAAAGGATCTTCCAGCCATACGTCCCCGTCTATGGGCATCTGGTAGTAACGGCTGACTTCATCCCAATGATGTGCTACGTCGGAAGGTTTGCTGATACCGCCGCTGTTGTAGCTCCAGTCGGGGAGTAGGCCGCCCATACGGTATTCGATATCGATGTATTGTCCGTATTCCATTTTCAGCTTTCGCAGCTGGGGCTCAATTCCCCAACAGCTGGAACAGATAGGATCGGTAAAGTATATAAGTTTTACAGGTTTATCTTTGATTGCACTGGTAGTGAATGTGGCTTCGATATTGGTACCTGGCATTTCACAGATACCGTTCTCCGGATCGCATAAGAGCGGGTTGTTTGTTTTCATTTGCTGATTTTGAGCCTGACATGTCGAAAGGAAAAAAATGAAGCAGGTAGCCCACCATAACGTTTTCATTTTGTATGTTCGCATACTGCTGCTGATCATTTTTGTCATATTTTATTGCAAATTTGCCGGTAGAAAATTGCTTAAACAATAAGTCAGAAAAACATGACTACTAACAAGGAGATAAAATGCCAGCCGGAATGTGATGCGGAGAAGTTGCTGAAACTGTTGTCTGGTAAGTGGAAGCCGCAGATCTTCAGATTAGCGGTAGAGGGGCCTTTGCGTTTCAGTAATTTATTACGGCAGATCCCGGGTTCGAATAAGCAATCCTTGTCGGTCGCCCTGAATGAGCTGGTGGAAGAGCTGATGCTGGAGAAGCAGATCATTAAACAGAAACCCTTGCATATTGAATATTTGCTGACGGAGAAAGGGCGCTCGTTGCTGGGGGTATTCAGGGAGCTGGAAGTATTGTCAGATCCCGATAATAAAAAGGCTTCGTCCTGAGGGGCTCAGCATAATCATTTTAAATAATTGAAGAGTCTGTGTATTTGCACAGGCTCTTTTTGTTTGGTGCCGCTTATGGATTCTTATTTGCAGCAGTTATCCTAAATATTGCTTTATTATGGGACATTGTATGCATGCAGCGGTTAAGACTGCTGACGGAAAGTTTGACCTTCAGGAGGTGGACACACCGCACATTGCGCGACCTGATTGGGTAGTGGCCCGTGTGCGTGTGTCTGGTATCTGTGGTACTGATCTGCGACACTGGAAGAAAGCGGAAGCGCCACTCACCGGGAAAATTATGGGGCATGAACTGGCAGGAGAAATCGTAGAAATCGGCAGTAACGTAACCAACGTAAAGGTAGGCGACAGGGTAGTGATAGAGACACTGTTAGGTGATGAGACCTGTGACTGGTGCCGGGTGCAACAATATAATCTATGTCCTCACCTGTATGAGGTGCGCATGAAAACCTTATCACAGGCATTTGCACAGTATGTAGCGGGACCTTCTGCAAAGTTCTACCGCCTGCCCGATCATGTCAGTTTTGAAGAGGCTACTTTACTGGATACCTTCTCTGTCGGACTCCATGCGATGAATCTCAGTGGTATAAAGTTGAATGATAAGGTTGCTGTCATCGGTGCGGGACCTATAGGTTTGGGACAGCTGCAACTGGCTAAGCTGGCTGGTGCGGACGTTATCATAACTGATGTAGTTGATTCAGCGCTTGAGATGGCCGGAGAACTGGGCGCTGATGCAGTGGTAAATACGGATAAGGAAGATGGATATCAAAAAGTGATGGAATTTACGAAGGGCAGAGGAGTCGATATTGCTTTCGAATGTGCCGGCGGTCCTTCAATGCCGGTGACCTTACCACAGGCTGTATCTTTCAGCAGGATCGGCGGTAAGGTTGTCATAGTAGGCGGCTTTGATGCCGGCGTAACAAATATCGGCCTCGAGTGGCAACGGATACAGATGTCGGAGATACAGCTGATATCCAGTGCGAGCTATGCTTACCGGGATATTTATCCGGAGATGCAGATCTGCCTTGATTTGCTGGCGAAGGGACAAATGAATGCAAGGAAAATGATTACGCATAGTTTTCCACTATCTGAGATTAACAAGGCGTTTGAAGTAGCGGCAGACAAAACGAAAACACATGCAATATTTGTTGCGCTTACTATATAAGTTGTGCCAGATTATAAGCCGGCAATAGTGGGTACTAGCGCCGACAATACTGTACATGTTTGTCAGCAGTTCGTTTGCAGATAAAACATGTTTATGTTGTTTTAAAGTGGGAACGTATTTTGTCGTCTTGCCTTTATAATCTTATCTGTTGTATGTCAGGAGTTAAGTCAATATACTCGGTAAATGCTGTAGCGCAGTTCGCTGAAATTACAGAAGCCCCACTATATTATGCTGTCATTCATGAATTTGAATTTGCCGTACATATGCTTCGCAACGCGGTCTGGATTGTGGTGACCGGGCGTGATAAGGGTAAGATAATTTTCCGTACGGCATATGCACCAGATGGGTTGCAGCTCACACATAGTGAAAAAAAGGATGGAGGTATACGTTTGACGCTTACTGCTGATATCGGGGTATTTACTATTGCTGTGCTATTTCCGGAAGAAGGCAAACCCCTGCTGCATTATGTTGTGACGTTCAAAGCAGCACAGGACTGCCAGGTTCCATACTGGCCTAAAGATATTGTCATTCTTCCTGCAGAAGGCATGAAAGAACCGGAAGGTGAAGTGTATGCGAGTCAGATCGGAACGAGAACCGGACTTGTATATGCAGGTGTAAAAGCGCCCGCGGCCGGGTCATTTTTATACTTGCAGGACCTTAGTTCATTATCAGATTATTGTGAGCTCACGAAAACTTCAGCAGGAGGTACTGTCAGTGGTGAATGGCCGGAATTTGGTTTCGCATTGCCGCAAACGATGGCAGAAAAACCCTTGCCGGGAGGAAGAGCGCTTGTAATATCCGATGCCTGGGTGTCTTTCAGTAAATACTTGCCGGCAGATCAGTTTGATATTGCGAAACAATTCCTGTCTCATATAGGGTTAATTTATCTGTATCTGCCAAAGCCTGCACCAGAGTATCAGAATTACCCTGATATCTTGTCCCACACATTGCATGATATAGAAACCTGTGGCAAGTGCTGGACTGTGCACGATGGGTATTCTTATCTGAATGCCTATGTGGGGGATTTTGAAACACCACCGGAAATCATGGTTCAACTGGCCGTATTATTACCGGTGCTCGACTATGTACGGTGGAGTGGAGAGAAGGTCAAATTTGCGGAATTACTCCGTAATAATCTTGTCACTTTCTGGAATCCGGAATTGAAAACGATCGTGCGGTGGCTGCCTGCGTTGCAGAATAAACTGGACGGTTCGGAAGACCAGAAGAATCCGCGGGTCATGGACTCCTGGTATCTGTATCATCCCTTGCTAAATCTGTCACGTATGGCGTTGGATGGGGATCAGGAGGCAGCCACACTTTTTGTCGAGTCACTGGAATATGCAATGAAAGTTGCCCGTCATTTCAACTATCGATGGCCGGTGTTCTATAATATGCAAACACTGGAAGTGATCAGAGGAGAAACAGCGCCTGGTCAGGGAGGTGAAAAAGATGTTGCGGGTATTTATGCGCATGTCATGCTGCAGGCCTGGGAGCTGACGAAAGAACAGCAATATCTGGATGAAGCCAGGACGGCTGCGGCAACGCTCAGAGATATGGGATTTGACATGTTTTATCAGGCGAATAATACCGCATTTTCAGCGGGAGCGATGTTGCGCTTGTTCAAAGAGACCCGTGATGATCTGTATCTGAACCTGGCATACCTCTGTATCGCTAATCTTTTCAAAAATGTGGCACTCTGGGAATGTAAATATGGTTTTGGCAGGCACTTCCCTTCTTTTTTTGCATTATTCCCATTGAATGATGGTCCTTATACAGCTGTTTATGAAGAACATGAAGGGTTTGCAGCCATACATGATTTTCTGAAACATGCTGAGGGACTGGAGTTACTGCCTTGTATTCCTTTACTACTGGCAGAGTTTATCAAGTATGCTGTATCCCGGTCTGTCTATTATTATCCACCTATGTTGCCAGCTGAAATGATCAGTACAGAGACAAAAACCGGGCATGTGGACAGGAAATTATGGATTGCACTGGAAGATATCCATGACGGGTGGGAAGAGTCCGGAGAGGTTGGGCAGGAGGTCTATGGAGCAGGTCTGGCATTTGGTGTTCTTCCCAGGCATTGCATCCGGCTGAAGGGGCAGACATTCATGATCTTCATCGACTACCCGGTATCCGGACAGCGGCAGGAGGGCAATTCGCTCAGCTTCCGTGTGCTTGGGCACCAGCTGCTGACGTGTAACATGCATGTCATCAATACAGGAAATGATTCACCACCAGCGCTAAAAGTCAGCGCCGGGGATAAAAACATAGCGGCAGATAATGACGGAAAGTACGTTTTAAATGGTGATCAGCAGGTAATGATTACCTGGTAATAAAACCAATAACAATGACACACACAATGAATGAGAACAACAATCGTCCGGCGTCTGATATTCAGGGTAAATCTGTTATCATTACCGGTGGAACAACCGGTATCGGGAGAGCCACTGCTATTCTGATGGCATCCCGGGGCGCCAATGTACTCGTAGTCGGAGAAGATCCTGTTCACCTGAAAGACACGATTAGCAGTGTTAATCATGAAGAACTGGAAGGTAGTCTTACCGGACTGACGGCCGATCTGGCGACAGAATCGGGTATAGACAGCCTCTTTAGTACAGCCGACAAACAGTTTGATAAACTGGACATACTTATTAACAACGCAGCATTGGCCTGGCAAGGGGTGCAAAGCGGTCGGTATCAGGATTGGCAAAAGGTCATTAATACTAATCTTCTCGGGTACATCGCATGTACGCAGCAGGCATTGGAGCGTATGAAAAAGCACAAGGACGGGCATATTGTTAACGTCGGCTCCATGAGTGCAGATGTACGGGAAAAGGACAGTTCGGTGTATGTTGCTACCAAAGCCGGCGTACAGGGATTTTCGGAAAGTCTGCGTAAGGAGGTAAATGAACTCGGTATAAAGGTATCGCTTATCGAACCCGGCGCCGTTGGTACAGATATGCAGCCAGTGAGTGTACCTGATCAGCAGCAAAAAGAAGAAAAGCTCGAAATGCTGACTGCTGAAGATATCGCCGCTGCCGTTTTATATGTTGTTTCACAGCCTAAAAGATGCGATGTCGTTGACGTGAAGATCCGTCCACATCTGCAACTGATCTGATCAGCAACTATTGTTGCCTGATATTCCACTAGTATTTTTCTTGTTGACATTCTTACATGCATCCGGTTCCGGATGCGGGAGGTCATGTATTTTTTATTCGTTTAAAATAGTTGTATGAAAAAAATCAAGTTCTTTTTTTGGCTAGGATTAGTCGTTTCCGGCGGGTTCTTTAGTGCCTGTTCTGACGATGAAGATGAAATCGATAACCCGATAGTATCTGATCGGGATGAGAATTTTATGATGCAGGCTTCTTACGGTAACTGGGGAGAAGTCAGCATGGGCAAACTGGCAGACTCTCTATCTGCAGATGCCGGTGTGAAAATGTTTGGTCAGCACATGCAGGAAGATCATTCGAAGGCACAGGAAGATTTGCAGGCCGTTGCAAATGATTGGGGCGTTAACCTGCCGGACGGGCCAGACAGTGCGCATTTCCACCTCCGGCTCAATATGCAGACGATGTCTCCGCAGATGTTTGACACGGCTTACATCAAAGGGCAGATAAAAGATCACGAGAAAACGATTGCACTTTTTGAGGATGCAGCAGCTAACAGCAATCTTCAGAAGCTGAAGGATTATGCGAATGCACATCTGCCAACTATTAAAATGCACAAGGCCATGGCAGATACGATGGCACTCCGGCTAATCGCCCGTTAAAAAAGCCAGGCTTAGTCTGGGCGGCGAAAGCTGTCGGAAATGATACCAGTGAAGAGACTGGTTATCTAATATATTCAAAGAATGGAAGAAACAAATAAAAAGCGGTTGAAATACTAAGATTATTAGTATTTTAGCCGTTTTTGCTATCTTTGTAGCCTATGACACTTTTTGAGGATATCGACCTGTTTGACGAGGGGCAAAAGCGTTTTACTGATTTCCAGTTACCTGATACGGAATTAAAATTATGGGAGCGTTTTTTTGAGAAGAAGGCTTCTGATGAATATTTCAGTGTATTAAGAGAAACTACGCCCTGGCAGCAGCGTACCCGTAAGATGTATGATAAAACGCTGCCGGATCCCCGTCTGACTGCCTTTTACGGCGGGCAGAATGGTTATACCTGGACACCTGTATTGCTGGATATCAAGGCTGCAGTAGAGACTGCCTGCGGCATTACCTTTAATCGTGTATTATTGAACTATTACCGGGACGGGCAGGATTCTGTATCCTGGCACAGCGATCATCCTTCTTCCAGCGGGAAGCATTATGCGATAGCCTCTGTAACCTTCGGAGAGACGCGTTTGTTTAAGGTGCGGCATAAGGAACGAAAGGACATAGCGCCACTGGACATCCCTTTGACACATGGGAGTTTTCTGTTGATGGGTCCAACCATGCAGGAGCATTATGAGCATCATGTACCGAAGACCTCCAGGAATATCGGGGCGCGGATCAACCTTACATTCCGCGTATCGGATACGGAAGTGAATACCAGTTATGGGTTATTCAGGGAGGATTGAGTGCTCATTTTATTTAACTTTTGCCGTACTTCTCCTGGTAGGCACGGGGAGTCATTGCCACATACCTTTTGAATATTTTTCTGAAGTAGTCAGTATCCTCGTACCCACATTTTGAGGCAATCTGTTCGATACCTTCATTTTTTCCTTCCAGCATTTTCTTGGCAGCTTCCACCCGTACACGCTGTATGTATTCAAGCGGTGTATTGGTTGTCGCCTGTTCGAATCTCCGGATGAAATTACGTTCGCTCATATTACAGTGCCGGGCCAGTTGATCGATTGTTATCGGCCGACCAAAATTCTTTTCGATATGCTGCTGTGCCTTAGAGATAGTTTCATCTGCGTGGGTGTGCTGGAACTGAAAGATGGAAAAGGCGCTTTGTGGCTGCTCATGCACGTTGATCATGAGTATTTTTGATGCGATGACAGCTTCTTCATGTCCGCAGAATTTTTCAATCAGATAAATCATAAAGCTGGTAAAGCTGAAGGCGCCTCCGCAGGAGTAGAGGCGGCCCTGGTCAACAATGACCTTATCATCCTGGACTTCTATTTCAGGATGATGGCTCCTGAATTTATCTGCAAAGAGCCAGTTGGTAGTCGCTTTTTTACCACTGAGCAAACCGGTAGCGGCAAGCAGGAATGCGCCTACACATATACTGGCCAGTTCAGCGCCCTGCAGGTATTGCCGTTGCAGCCATTTAATCAGCAATTGTTCTCTGGCGACGACCAGTTCGATCTTTTCAAAACGCATGGCCGGGATGATGATCAGGTCATATACTTCTTTCGCGGCGAGTGTTTTTGATTGCAACGCTGCCGGTGCACCTGCATATAATTTTCCATCAACAGGTGTGATAAAATCAATCTGAATAGCTGTTTTTAGCGGTATACCGGTAAGAACAGGATACATACGGGCCATGCCACTCCATATATCTGCCGGACCTGTTACACAGGTGGGAACGGCGTCAGGGTAGTTTAAAACAGCGATGCGCATACCTTCTTATTTCGTAAGTACAAGTTACGTCCAATCAGGTGAATAAGTATATGGGACTGGCAGGATTGTCCTGCTTAATTGGCATTTTTGCCACGCGTATGCAGCACTTATTCTGGCTAGTTTTGATAAAGTTTAATCCTTAAATCAAAGCAAATGAAAACACCCGATTATCAGCACTCCGTGAAGATAGCTGCTGCTCCGCAGGATGTATTTACGGCCATTACACAACGGATCCCTGAGTGGTGGTCTGAGGCTTTTGAAGGCGCTGCAAAGGAGCTGAATGATGTATTTATTGTAAGGTTTGGTCCTTCCTTCTTTCAGATGAAGATTGCAGCCCTTGTGAAAGATCAGCAGGTAGAATGGTATTGTATGGACACACATCAGCAGGCGCCTCCGGGTACCAGACCTGTAGATAATCCTAAAGAATGGGTAGGTACAAAGGTTATCTGGAACATTACCGGCGGGGGAACGGAGACGACATTAACCCTGATACATGAGGGATTGACGCCGGCATTTGAATGCTGGGCAATCTGTGAACAGGGGTGGAATCAGACGGTTAATAGTCTGCAGCAATTACTGGACAAGGGTAAAGGCTTGCCATTTGCCTGTCTGAGCGGGGAGTTTCTTGAACAGGCCAGGGTGCAACAAGCCATGGAGCAACAGGAGAATGCCTGATACTTTATTATGAAAAATAGTTGAATTCCGGGATATGAACAGCCTGCTGTGCAGTTTAGTTTTGTTGTATTGGAAAACACATAAAACTGTACATATGTTTGTAAAAATGACAACTTCCTTATTCGCGCTGGCAGCTGCTTGTACAATGGCAGCCTGCAATTCGTCCATGGATGTAGCCTCCTACAATAATGAGCTGATCACTGTGATCAATGACAATGAAAAGCAGATGGCCGGCATGAACGAGGCAATGAATTCAAAGGATTATACCCGTGCAGAGCAGGCAAGAAGCACCTGGTCGGCAACACTGGATAAGCAGATAAAGAAAGTGGAAGACCTGGGCAGCTATAAAGGCGATGATGTATTGCAGAAAGGTGTACTGAATGGTCTCCGGACTTACAAAAAGGTCGTGACGGATGATTACAGGGAATTGATCACCATCCGTAAGGCAGGTATAGCTGACGAGGCAACGGCGGCCAAAGAAGAAAAAGCACTGAATCATATCAATAGTGCGTTCGAACAAGCTGCAGAAGAGGTCAACAAGGCTTCTGATGCTTTTGAGAAGAAATACGCGAAATAAGGGGCATAAGACCGGTTAACCCAGATCGCCGGAAGTGAAGCATTGGACTTTAATGCCTTCATTTCCGGCTTTTTACATGCCTCAAATACCCCCTGTTTGATCCAATGTATTGAAAATTAATATATTTGCTCCTCAAATATATCTATGAGGACTATCCTGATTATTTTGTTTTTATTAAATACCGTATGGGGTTCACTGCGTGCACAAACGGCGGAACTGGCCGAGATTGGGGTGGAAGGGGCCACTCTCTTCAGCAGTGAATTGGCTTCCTGGTACGGAACAGACCTGGCACTTGAAAAATATCCGAAGCTACGTGACGAGCTGGGAGGCTATGTTACAACCATGCATACGCATCTTCCGGAAACAGGGTTTTTTATCACGGCAACAGATATATGTACCTTCCGCTTGTGTGAAAAATTTGCAGGATGGAAAGAACACGTGGTTGTTTCACAGACGGACGTTTCCATATGGAATTGTGCGCATGATATACTGGTCGGTAGACCAAGAAATGAGTGGGAAAAAGAAGGGCAGCATAATGAGGAGTCCCATTGATTTATAGGGTATTTGCAGATTGTGTAGCCGGAATTAAAATAAACATAACCTTGCGTTAATATTAAAATTCCGGAAACCGTCCTAATATTACACCCGATTTTCAAACTACGCTGACTTATGGGGGATTTTTACAAGCAAGACAACAAATTTACCTATCTTAATGTTATGTCCGGAGACTTTGCCTTAGAGTCTGTGTATTACATTGGTAGCATTCCGGACGATCCTCAGCCAAACATAGTCGTTTAACGATAGAAGATAAATCGACACAACACGAAGATGCAATGACCGTCAGGTCGAAATTAACACGTCTATTTACATAAAGCATAATAGTAGATTGCATGAACAAGCAGTTTCTTTTAATGGTAGCGGTATGGCTTTCGGCCGTTAGCCCTTCCATGGCCAACGCGGCAGGTCATTTTGTATATGATCAGGTAGCCCGTCAGGAACCTATCAAGGGAGTGGTAGTCGGTTCCGATGGTGCGCCGATACCAGGCGCTTCGATCAAATCGCTGGCCTCCAACAAGGGTACAACGACTAACGAGCGCGGAGAATTTACCTTGCAGGGAGCTGCAGGCGACAAACTGGTGATCACCTTCATTGGTTACACCCAACAGGAAGTGGTAGCCACCAGTACGCCAATGCGTATTACCTTGTCAGGCAGCAACAGCCAGCTGGGCGAGGTAGTAGTAGTAGGTTATGGTAGCCAGACCAAGGCTGACGTAACCGGTGCACTGACCCAGCTGAAAGCAGACAATATCAAACAGGGTGTAAACGTCTCTGTTGACAACATGCTCCAGGGTAAAGTATCTGGTGTGCGTATCGCACAGTCCAGCGGTGAACCTGGTGCAGGTGTGGATGTATTCATCCGTGGTGTGGGTTCTATCCGTAGTGGTAGTACTCCGCTTTTCGTAGTGGATGGTATTCCATTGAGTAATGATAACGTGAGTGCAGGAGGTACAGACTTCGGTCTGGGTTCTTCTGAACCTAAAAACCCGCTGAACTTCCTGAACACCAGCGATATTGAAACCATCACCGTTCTGAAAGACGCTTCTGCAGCGGCTATCTACGGTGCAAGGGGTTCTAACGGTGTGGTACTGATTACTACCAAACGTGGTAGCAGAGGAACTTCTACACTGACTTACGATGCGTACCTCGGTACTTCTAAAGTGATCAAAAAACTGGACGTACTGAATGCTGACGAATATCGTAAAGCGATCAAAGATCCGGCTTATGACCACAAAGGCAATACTGACTGGCAGGATGTGATCTATCGCAATGCATTTGTACAGAACCATAACCTGTCTTTCGCTAAAACTACCAACACCGGTAGCTATATGGCGTCTTTCTCCCGTATGGACCAGGATGGTATCGTTGAAACCAGCTCATTCAAAAGAACAACTGCAAGACTGAATGCGGAAGAATCTTTCTTCGACGACAGGCGCCTGGTTGTTAAGCTGAACCTGACTGCAAGTGATATCGACGAAACCGGTATCCCTAACGGTAATACCGCAGGTTCTGATGGTCAGCTGATCATTCATGCACTGATGGCTAACCCTACCCGTTCAGTATATGATTCTCTGGGTGGTTATACCAACTTTAACATGAACGCTCACTATAACCCTGCTTATCTGTTGAGCATCTATAAAGATAAAACTAACACCTTCCGTGTACTGGGTAACGTAGAAGCGTCCCTGAGACTGTTCAAAGGTCTGAACTATCGTATTAACTACGGCATCGATAAGTCAACTTCTGAGCGTAACTCTACCATCTATCCGAACATTACGGACAGAACGCCACTGGGAGCTTATGCACAGAACAACCTGCAGTCACATACAACCCTGCTGGATCAGTACCTGACTTATAACCGTTCTATCGATAAACATTCATTCGAAGTATTGGGTGGTTTCTCTTATCAGCAGTTTAAATTCGCTGGTACTGCTTTCGGTATGATCAATATCGCAAAACAGGGACAGGGTGTAGATCCTGAATACAACCCGGGTTATTCCGGTACGCCAACCATTCCAAGTGGTTACGCACAGGAGAATGAATTACAGTCTTACTTCGGACGTGTAAACTATAATTACGATAACCGTTACCTGGTAACAGCCTCCCTCCGTGCAGATGGTTCTACCCGTTTCGGTGAAAGTAAAAAATATGGTTACTTCCCATCCTTCGCACTGGGCTGGACCCTGTCTCAGGAAGGTTTCATGAAAGACATCAGCGCTATTCAGAACTTAAAGCTGAGAGCTAGCTGGGGTCAGACTGGTAACCAGGAAGTACCAAACAAAATCACACAGGCAAGCTACTCTCTGGCTACTTCAGCAGGTTACTACCTGTATGACGACCTGAAAGTGGTAAATGGTGTACTGGTAAACCGTACTGCTAACCCGAACCTGAAATGGGAAATGGTACAACAGTATAACATCGGTGCTGACTTCGACCTGTTCAAGGGTAAATTATACGGTTCCGTGGAGTACTATAACAAGACTACCAAAGATCCTATCCTGAACATCCCTTCTGGTCCGCTGAGCCCAACCACTACCGTATGGAAAAACGTAGACGCCAGCATCGTGAACAAAGGATTCGAGTTCACCCTGGGAACTACCCTGATCCGTACAAAAGATTTCAGCTGGTCACTGGATGTGAACGGTGCTACTATCTCTAACGTGATCAAAGATCTGCCGGTTTCTGAACTTTACTCGGGTAGCATTTCCGGTCCTGGTCTGTCTGGTGTAAACGCTAACATCTACAAGAATGGCTACGAAGCGGGTTCATTCTTCATGCTGAAACACCTGGGTTATGACAAGGATGGTAAAGATATCTTTGAAGACAAAAACGACGACGGCGTAATCAACGCTGCTGACAGACAGATCTTCGAAGGTGCTATTCCTAATTTCAACTTTGGTCTGAATAGCCAGATGCGTTACAAAAAGTTCGACCTGTCATTTGCGGTGATCGGACAGACAGGCGGTTACCTGGTTAACAACACTGCACTGGATCTGAACATCAACAGCCTTGCTTCTGACCGTAATGTACTGAGAAAGTTCTATGAAGCAAACGCAAACCCTGCAAATGCGGTACAGCTGTCTACTTTATATCTGGAGAAATCTGACTTCGTTCGTTTAAGCAACCTGCGTCTCGGATACACTTTACCGCTTGAGCGCGTACAGTGGCTGAAATCCGTTAACGTATATGTAAGTGCTTCTAACCTGCTGACCATCACTGGTTACTCTGGTTACGATCCGCTGGTAAACACTACCAAAACAGTTGGTGGTAACCAGTCTCTGGGTATAGATTACACTACTTATCCGGCTGCAAAAACATTCCTCTTCGGCGCAACAGTTAAATTTTAAGAGATTAGATCATGAGAAAGAAATCATTTAAACTTCATATGCTGGCCTGCGTTGCACTGACTGTTGCAATGACGGGTTGTACAGACCTCAAAGAACAAGTGATCGATGAGGTACTGGGTTCAAACAATTCAAATCCTGAGAATGCACTGGCAGCCGCTTATGGTCAGCTGGGCGATGGTACTTTCGTGGACCATGGTAACGTATTTGCTTTGCAGGAATATTCTACGGATGAGGCTATGCTGCCTACCCGTGGTAGTGACTGGGGTGACGGTGGTGTATGGCGGGCTGTACACGAGTTCACCTGGGCGCCTGACAATTCTGTTGTAACCAACACCTGGAACAACCTGAACGCAGGAATAACCAAGTCCCTGACAGCGATTAGCGCTATTAATGGTAAAGCTGATTTTGCCAACAAAAAGCTGTTCCTGGCAGAAGCGAAAGGTCTGCTGGACTTCTACACTTTCCATACCCTCGACATGTACGGACAGGCTCCTTACCGTGATCCGGCTGATGTAAATGCACCGGCAACTGTAAGAAAAGCTGCTGACGCGATCGATGAACTGATCAAAGACGTAGAAGCGATCCTGCCTGATCTGGCTAACCTGAAAGAGCAGAATACACACAATGGTCGTTTCACCAAACAGGCTGCTTATGCACTGCTGGCTGATATGTACCTGAACCGTGCTGTATTCAAAGACCGTTATGCTGCCAGCTTCAAATTTGATGAAGCAGCCGTAGGCGGTACAGGTACAGACATGGATAAAGTAATTGAGTATACTTCAAAACTCATTAACGATCCTGCATTCCACCTGGAAAGCAATTACTTCAAAAACTTCGATATCAGCAACACCGGCGCTCCTGAGCTGATCTTCGTTGTTGTTCAGCAGATCAATACCCTGCGTAACAGCGACAACGATTTCGCTTATATGTCAATGGAAAGAAACCAGAAGCCTTCTCCTGCTAACAGGGGAACAAACGCTTCCTGTATCACTCCTGAGTTCTACGCCACCTGGGATAACAACCACGATGACCCTCGTTTCTCCCGCCACTATCAGTACGCTGACGGTACCTGGTTCATGAACGATGGTACTGACGTAAGTGTACCTGCAACCAGCATCGTTCCTAACAGTGCTTCTCTGCCTTGGTTCCACTTCAACCGTGGTCTGCTGGCTGGTCAGCAATATGGTCCGAAACTGCTGTCGAACGGTACTTTCGAAATGACAGCTGACGGCCGTATTAAAGTAAGCAAACTGACCTGCGAAAAAAATACGTCTCTGCCAATGGACTTCACTCCTGAGCTGAATTTTGATAATCCGGTTCAGGCAGTGTTTACACAGGCACAGATCAACCGTGGTGTACGCGTGTTCAAATGGGAATTCGATCCGGAGAGAGATAACAGCTCCAGCAACGTGGATATTCCATTGTATCGCCTGGGTGGTATGTATTGTATGAGAGCAGAAGCTTACTTCCGTAAGAATCAGGCTAACCTGGCATTGGCTGATCTGAACAAATTACGTACTACCAGAACCCGTGAAGCACTGTACAACAATGCGCCTGGTAAAGAGTTGACCACACTGACAGAGCAGGCACTGTATAACGAAACCGGTTACGAAATGTATTGGGAAATGTACAGAAGAAAGGCCGCTATCCGTTTCGGTAAATTCGATCTGGCAGGTACCGCAAAACCAGCATCTCAGCCATTCAGAAGGATCTATCCGATCCCTCAGTCTACTATGGATGCTACCAAAATTTACACCCAGAACGATAAATACTAATCAAGGTATTTCTTTAACACACACTGAGTATAAAAGGCCTGCCGTTTGGCGGGCCTTTTTATTTATAGGGATGTTGTCTGTGAATTTTTATACATTGTCGTGTTATTCTAAAAGAAGCATTGAATGGATACAACATTTCAGGCAACATTTACTGCCGCCGATATATTGGCACAACTCGATGACTATGCAGAGAAATTTCAATTTCCCATGCTGGACAACGGGTATGTTTACCTTGCGGATTCCCGTTTGTCAGCTTATGGTGATCGGGAAAGATGGATCCTGCTCATTGAAGTAATAGGGTATAATTACCGTGCCGGTGGTCATAGCGGAATTGAAAATTGCCTTTATTTTTTTGGTAATTGTCTGCCGTTTGAGCCTGGTGTACAGAACTTTAATTTTCTGTCCGTAACAGACGATTGTGAAGATGGCGATACTTTTGATCCGGAGAAAAGAGATACGCTGCATCCGAAAGCAGTCTCTATGTTGCTGAACGGGGAAACGATCCCTGTTTCGCATGATCCGGCCTATTACAGCGCCCGTGGCGTAGAACTGGAGAAGGCCCCGGCTATCCGTATATGGGAGTTCTTACGGGCTGTGATCGTTGACCACAGAGAAGGATTTCTGGCACTGGAAGAAGAGATAAGGGACAGGATTCCAAAGGACCTGCCACTGGTATTAAGACTGGATGAATGGCATCATAATGACCTGGCAGGAGAGGAGAAACCTTCTTCAACAGAGACTTTTCAGTTGATCGCGCAGATGCTGGAGACGGGCGATCCGGCATATTATCAGCCAACAAAAGCGGCGAATAATCATTGGAAGAACTGGCCTGACGGAGGTACACTGTAAAGCGCACACCCAATACAACATACAGCCCGCCTTAACTAAAGGCGGGCTGTATGTTGTATACAGATCTCTTGATCTCAGTTAGAATCTTTGACGCGGTTTTGTTCGTTCTGTGCGCTTCCTGTTTTCCGTTGGCGCTGGTTGAAATTTTTTCCAAAATTGTAGACAAAACCGATGGTCGCTACCTGTGTATCGAGATAGTTTCTGAAAGAAGCAGTGGTCATAGCTATATTGGTGATATTACCATCTGAGCGGATGCTATGGAAAATGTCCCGGATACTCAGTTTTAGTGTTCCTTTATCTTTCAGTACTGACTTTTGCAAGCCTGTATTCAGCTGCCACATAGAATTTTTATCGAATTGAGCTGTAACGCTTTTTGTAATATAGAATCCACTCAATTCTGCACTCCAGCCATTCCCAAACCTGAATTGATTGTTTACGTTGGAATACCAATATGTACCGCCGGTACTTAATGGTTGTCCGTAAAGCATCCCATTAAAGTGGTTATTGATGACCTCTGTATAGATATTTGCGCTCCACCATTTGGTGAACTGTTGATAGACATTCACAGAGATTCCTTTATAATTTCTTGTTCCGATATTTCCCGGCCTACTGATAAATGTTGTATTTGTCTGCTCTATTGTTTCAGATCGCAGGTCTGTAGCATAATTATACATGAGAGTAGTCAGAATTTTGCTTTTAAAGAACCAGGAGAATTCGAAGTTGTGAGAGAACTCCGGTTTGAGAAAAGGATTTCCTGCAAAATAGCTGAATTTATCCAGGGGAGATATGAAGGGATTCAGGTCCTGATAATATGGGCGGCTTATCCGGCGGCCATATGAGAAGATAAGCTGATTTCTGGCAGCGCTATCAAGTTTATACGACATATAGAAAGTCGGGAAAAGGTTAGTATAATCGCGTTTGAAAGAAGAGTCAGCCTTCATCGCATTACCCAGCTGATGTCCCTCTGATATCGTATTTTCAAGCCTTAGTCCCAACTGAAATGAAAACCGTTTAATATCGCGGTACAGGTTGATGTAACCTGCATTTATATTTTCCTTGTAGATAAATTGATTCGAGAGATCGTAATCCAGGACTCTTTGGTCATCTATAATATCAAAATAACTGGCCTGATTGTCGGTAGATACATAGCTTGTTTTTACGCCTGTTTCCGCTTTTATTTTCTTAAAAAGGTTGAAGCTATAATCCGCTTTAGCAGAATATATTTTTATACCAGTTGGGAGTTCTCCTACTGTTTTTTCTTCGCTTTTGAAGATGTGGCCATCAAGGTATAGCCGGTTTTCAAAAGAGAGGTCATTATTGATGTCATAGTGGATATAATCAAGGTCAACAGTCAGTAATTTACCTGTACTGTCAAATTGGTGACTAAAATTGAGGTTGAAATTGGATTTTGTAAACTTAGAAAATTGCGCGTTAGCTGCTTCCACTGTGGAATCCAGTTTCATTGTACTGCTGAGTAGCTGGCTATAGATACTCCGGCGGTCAACGGGCCTTGTATCCAGACCACTCCATGCTACACCAATGGTTGTTTTATCAGATACATAATAATCAAGACGGGTTTGCGCATTATAGGAGACACTTTCATTTTTGAAGCGTGTCGTTTGTTGAAATATGGATGTAAGCTTATTTTCGGCATCAAAATAGTTCCTGTTCAGATCGAGTTTACGGAAGGTATTCTGATTGTTATAGCTGGCGTTCAGCAGGATAGCTATTTTGTTGCTGCGGAAATTGATATTAAGACTTTCATCTGTCCGCCAGTAGATACCCTGACTATAGTTGGCAGCAATATTGCCATTAAAGCCTTTTATTTTCGCACGTTTGGTCAGAATATTAATGACACCGGCGTTTCCACTGGCATCATATCTGGCAGGAGGATTGGTCATAATTTCTATTTTCTCAAGGGTGCCTGCCGGTAAGGATTTGAGATAACTGGCAAGCTGGGAACCTGACAAATAGGTTGGTTTGTTATCTATATATACTACAACACCCGATTTGCCTTTCAAACTTATTTCTCCATTTTCATCCACGACGATACCAGGAGATTTTTGAAGGACTTCCAATGCATTGGTGCCGGTATTTGATACCATCGCCTCGACGTTAACGATCGTTCTGTCAATTTTTTGCTCCAGGAATGGCTTTTGTCCGATAACGGTCAGTTCCTTCAGGTTGCCTCCATCGCCTTTTTGCAGCTTAATGTTAGGCAAGGCGACATCCTGCTGTATTGTATCAATATTTATGGCCGAACTGAGATACCTTTTAAATCCGATATATGTTGCTATCAGCAGGTATCTTCCACTTTTCAGATCTTCAAAAATAAACGTTCCGTTTTCTTTTGTGATACCGGTTTTTTGCAGGGAAGAATCACTGGCATGTAGCAGTGCTAATGAAACACCTGGTAAGGGCATTCCCTGGTCATCCGTGACGGAGCCTGTGAGCCTCATAGCGTTTGCCTGCCCGAGGGCAGTGTTGATCAGAAATATGACAGTAACGATAGTAGCGGATAGTGTCTTCATATTTTGAAGGAAGGAATTTATGTGAAGGGGCATAAGTGCCCCATAGGGTTCCGGTGGCGGAAACCTATAGGGTAATATTATAAAGTGTTTATACGATGCTTATTTTACGGCACACGCTGGTAGCTGAGTACAGTTGTACCAGGTGATTTTATATATTTTTCTTTGAATTTTTCGAAAAGGGTTGTGGGTTGTTTCACATCATTAACCAGGAACTCGGTATTACTTAATTTGTAAGAGAAAAGCTGTGCTTTATCTGTTACGACTTTAGCTTTAACGATATCTGATATAATTTTATGCTGGGTTTCTTCATTCTCTCTGGACAACTTTTCTACATTTTGCCTTGCAGCAGCTGCGGATTGCTCATTCCGCTCTTTTAATTCTTCCATACTAAGTGGAGGAGCGCTTACTAGTGGTGCTGTTGTATCCATGGTTTTTATGTTTTGAGGTGTCGTCCTAATAAGCGACTGCGTGTATGAGGCTGAGGGTTGTTGTTCAGGGGTTGAAAATGCAACAGCGAAGACGCTGATAACAACGAAACAGGAGATTAATGAGATCTTTTCCATAACATTCAAAGTTGTATTGTTATTGTTGAGGATGCGTTTTACTCTTTCCAGCAGTTGATTTTTCCTTCCGGGAAAGGCCATTTCATATGTCATGGATATATTATGATCCTGAAAGGCGACGAGTGCATTGATAAACTTGCCTTTATCCTTGGTAACGGCAATGGCGATATCATCGCAGCAATGCTCCCTTTCCTGACGTATGAGGGCAGAAAGCCATAATATGGCCGGATTAAAAAAGAATATCATTTCTGCAAAGCTCTGCATAAGGTTTACCAGGTAATCCCTACGTTTTATGTGAGCCAGTTCATGTAGTAGAATCGCTTCGATCTGATCTGCCGGTAACTGGGACATCAGCCCGAAGGGAATTAATATAACTGGCTTGAGAAATCCAATTACAGCCGGTGCCTTCACAATTTCTGACTCCAGCAGGAGTACGGCTTTCGTTATCCCTAATTGCCGCCTGAAGGTGTTTATTCTTTGTTTCCAGTAGGAGTCAGGTTGATGCGTTTTACGGTATCTTATTCTTTGCAGGTAGTTCAGTGAGGAGAGCATTATTACAAACTTGCAGCTGAATATAATAAACCATATAGTAACAATCAGTGGGGCGTGTCTGTCAAAATAGGCGATAAATCTTTCACTGAACGGCCGCTGCTCGTACACCTTGTCCTTTTGTATAATAGCAGGAGGGAAAGAAGCATCCTGCTGCACAACTGTGGTTTGGGGAGCTACACCTGAGAGGGCTATGCGGTCATTTGAAAAGGTCCTGTACACTCGCTGGAAGGTAAAGCCGGATACAATTATAAATAGCAGAAAAAGTCCCGACAAGAGGTTGTATCGCAAAGTGGGGATGGTTTTTCTTGTTATAATAATAACAAGGCCGGCGAGTAGGGTTATTACAAGCCCTTCCCAAAGAGAATGTATCAGCGTCCAGCATATTGCTTTCAGCAAAGGTTCAGGAAGAAAAGATAATTGCATAGCGTGAAGTTTATACCGTTTTGAGTTCCGTAATTCTAGTGTTATCACTAAGCTGAAATGAAGGTACGATTTTTTTCGTACGAAAAAAACTATAACTTTTTTTTTGAAAGTCAGGTAAGTTTTTCTCCTAGAGAATCAGCAGTATAGGAGCAAAGGAGGCTTCTTTGTAGCAGGCTGACCCGTACCAGTATCTTCTCGCTATTCTTATAAGATACCACTTCGCAGGAAAAACCGGCGAGCGGACCACTGCTGATCAGTAGTTCTTTTCCGGGAGGAAAATAGTCCGCGGATAATTCTATCCCGGTACTTTGTTCGGAAACTATACGGATATAATGAATAATCTGCTCACTGATGCGGGATAGTTCGTTACCCGTTTTTACATAATACAGGGCGCCATTTGTATTGAGTACGTTATAATAGTGCTCGATGTTATTGAGGTAAACGAAAATGTAGGAGGGAAAGAGTGGCATTTCGACATATTTTTTCCTGTCATGCCAGGTACGGAGCATCCGGGTCATTGGTAAAAAAGATGTGACATTTAATTCAGATAGTCGGGTGTGTAATTTCTTTTCGTGTCTGGGCATGGTGTATAATGCATACCAGCCTTCAATAAGTTTATTCATGGCTATTATGGGTTAAAAAGTGAACTGGGGGGCCTGAGTTTATCGTGTGATGGGTAAATTATTCAAGATTGTCGAGGAGTTATTTAGTAATGTTACGTTTTTTCATTGCGGTTTTTACCAAAAGTATTTGTAAGTCAAGTACAGTCTTGAGTGTATTCATGATGCAGTGAAAATGTAATGTGATTTATATATTTTATTGAAATAAATTTGTTTAGGTATTTCTAATTTGGGGTTTTCTTCACTATATTTATTAATAAGTATGTTGCCCGTCATGCGCTAACACCGCGTTATGTAAAAGGTTAGCCTAGTAGTATCTGCTTTTACATCTTTGTATTTTAAAAAAATTAGTTATGAGATGCCTGGCTCTTGTTTATAGAGTGCAGAAAAAATGGGTCCGGGAGGAAAACCTTTTTCCACCTTAAGGTGGCAGATGATTTTTATGCATGTTCGTATACGAGTTGACCTATGTAACCATTGATAACACCATTAGACATTAACATTTGCGTTACTCTAAATAACTATACTCTATGCCGGCAGAGACGATCAATTTAGCAATTGTAGATGATCTCCTATTGTTTCGTAAAGTGCTTAAAAATTATCTTTTAGAACAGGATAATATTAATGTATTAATACAAACATCGGATATCTCCGAGCTTTTCCACAAATTAAAAGATTTCCCCGTTGATGTCTTACTGTTAGATGTATTTATGTCCAATCTGAATGCCCTGGATGTTTTAGCTTTTATTCGCAGAGAGTATCCTGAGATCAAGGTGCTGATCGTATCCGGTTGTACGGAATTACATCTGATAAGTGAACTGCTGGACTATGGGATACACGGATATATTTCTAAAACCGACGAGCCGGAGGAATTGCTTCAGGCAATATTAATGGCTTCCAACAATAAGCTTTATTGTAATAAATTGTTGACAGAAGCTTTGTATTGGAATCGCCAGAATAAGCTTGGTGAGCATCTTCAGACTTCGACTGTTGAACTAAATGACCGTGAAAAGAAAATTCTGCAGATGTTGTGGGATGAAAAGAACAATCGTGAGATAGCGGAAGAACTCTTTCTTAGTATCAGGTCAATAGAAAAAATAAGGCAGGATATGAAGGAGAAATTGGGTGTTCGCTCTACAGTTGGTTTGCTGAAATATGGGATATCAAAAAAGATTATTGAGAAGGAGAAAACTGATGTGCGGAAAAGTGCATCATGTTTTAACATTGTTTCGTAAAATCCGAAGTGAGAATTAGTAATAGCACTCTACTTCGCCTCAGTTGTTTCGACTAATTTGTCGATACTAATTTTTAATAGCGCTGTCGCATTTGACGGCATTGATTTTCAAATGAATAGTAAGGTTTGTTACTTACCATGGCGAGAGCTTTGTCCCAAGGTTTCCTATTGTTTGATCACCACACCTTCATTATCACCGCTTAAGGTTTCAGTATATTTTTAACAAACGAATCATGGACCTGGTTGCTGCATTAACGAACGCCGCATCGAAGGATAAAGCAGGTATTACTTTTATCCGCTCTTCAGGCGTTGAGGAAAAAATAACATACAGGGAACTGTATAGAAACGCCTTGGCTCTGCTTTCTGCGTTACGACAGAAGGGAGTAACCAGCGGTGATGAGGTGGTGATCCAATCAGATGACAGCAGGACCTTGCTGACTGTTTTCTGGGCTTGTCTCCTAGGGAAGATGATTCCCGTCCCATTATCAACAGGTGTGCAGTCTGAGCAAAAAACGAAAGTTTTCAGCGTGTGGAAGTTTCTTTCGCATCCTTATCTCTTTTGTGATCCACTTCAGGCTGAGAGGATCAGATCGGCTGCAGAAGATGATGAATGGAATGAAATGTCTGACAGAATTATACTGCAATCTGAGTTGAAGGAAGAGACAGGGGAGATCAATATTCCATCAATACAGTCCGCAGATCTTGCTTATGTACAATTTTCGTCGGGATCCACAGGTAAGCCTAAAGGAGTATGTCTGACGCATGCTAATCTTAGGGCCAACGTCTATGATATTATCAGGAGCCTTGAAATCACGGACGCCGATACCCTGCTTAGCTGGATGCCGTTGACGCACGATATGGGGATGATAGGATTTCACCTGACCGGTGTAGTCGGCAATATCGATGCCGTATCAATTGAAACGGCAGCTTTTATAAGAAGACCGTTATTATGGATGGACAAAGTGACTGCGCACAAGGCGACGGTATTGTTTACCCCAAATTTCGGATTTCATTATTTTTTGTCAGCGATAAAAGGAAGAGCTGATTTTGCCTGGGATTTATCCAGCGTCCGGATTATTGTAAATGGTGCAGAATCCATATCAAGGACATTGTGTATTGATTTTGTAGAACAACTTAGCCAATATGGTCTTCGCGGCAATAGTATTGTATCAGCTTATGGATTGGCGGAGGCCTCTGTTGAAGTAACTGCGATGCCTCCTGGTACCCCTGTAAATTACTATTATTTACAGCGGTCCAGTCTGAATGTGGGAGACCGGATAATTGAACAGGCAGAGGACGCCGATACAGGCGTTTGCTTTGTCGACGTTGGATATGTTGTGTCTTCCTGTATGTTAAGAATATGCGATGATGCCGGTAATATACTGCCGGATCAGGTTGTCGGGCATATAGAGATCAAGGGGGATAACGTTACTGCCGGTTATTATAATAATCCCGAAGAGACAAAAAAACTGTTTACTGATGATCACTGGTTGAAGACGGGAGATATTGGATTTATGGCAAGTGGCCGGCTGATCGTAACGGGGAGAAGGAAAAACCTTATCATTATAGGTGGACAAAATTATTATCCACAGGATATCGAGCGCGTTATAGCAGATGCGGGCATCGGTGGATATGGAAAGATTGCAGCTGCATCTTTTACCAGGGACGCCGATACCGGAGAAAAATTACTGGTGTTTCTATTATATAAGGGAAAACCCGGTGAGTTTGAGCCTTTAGCCGAAGCAGTTAAAAAAGCCGTTAAAGCGGGAATTGGCCTTCATGTTTACGAGGTAGTGCCCGTCACGCAATTTCCTAAGACGACGAGTGGTAAAGTGCAATATTTCAAGCTTATTACATCGTATCTCGAAAAATCTATTGACAACCCTCGGCCGCCGGACGCTGATAATACACTACTGCCGGCCGTCGTATCCGTAAACAAGGAAGATCTGGAGATAGGGTTATTGCAAAGGGCTGCAAGCTTACTTGGAATTGACCGGATCACCGCGGAGATGAATCTTTTTGAAAGTGGCATGAATAGTATCCTGGTCCTACAGTTGTGTAAAGAGATCGAGGGGTGGACAGGGTTGGAATTGTCGACGGATACAGTGTTCAGTTATAATAATATAAGGGACCTGGCGATGCATATTTCGACTGTATCACCTGGCAGGAGTATCAGAACTGTATCTTCTTACAACGATGTGCACTGTGTGGAGCTATCTGCGGAACAAAAAAGGATCTGGTCAGAATGTAAATTATATCCGGCTTCTTCTGCTTACAACGTGCCCGTAGCCTATCAGATCAGTGGCTCGTTTGATGTCCGGATTTTCGAAGCTGCTGTCAGGCAACTGATAGAAAAATATGAAATACTTCGTACTTCATTTGAGCTGGTGAAAGATAGTCCGCAGAGAATCGTTCATCCTTACAACGATGGTCTTTTCCATGTGATCAATATCAGGGATACGATGCAAAATCCTGACGACGCCCGGAAAACTATGGCCGCATTTGTGAATGAACCTTTTTTACTGGAAGAACCATCTCAGTTAAAGGCAAAAATTGTCCGTTTAAAGGAGAATGAGTATCTACTTGTTCTGGTAGTGCATCATATATTGATTGACGGCTGGTCTATGTCAAGGTTGTGGGAAACGCTCTGCACTACTTACAATCAATTGAGGAATGATTTACCAGCGCATGTTACAGATCTTCCTGTTTTGCAGTTTAGCAGTTATGTCGCATGGCAGCGGGAACTGATGTCATCTTCTTACATGGAGCAACAACGTCAGTACTGGATAAAGGAACTGGCGGGTTTTTCATCCCCTGTTGGACTTTCGGGCACTGAAAGCGGTATTGCAGCTGGTAATGTTTTACGTACCGCCGGCCACAGGCATCTATTCAATAAACAATATTTTTCACAGATCAGACAGTTGTCTGTACAATATAATACAACGCCCTTTACCATCGTAATGGCGCTGTTAAATGTGCTGTTGCACCGGTATAACAATAGTAAAGATATTGTACTTGGATTTGATGTATCGGGACGGATCTCAGCAGAAATGGACAGTATGATCGGTTATATGTTGAATACCCTGTGTTTAAGAACGCACATTGATGGCCAGCAGACTTTACCGCAAATCATTTCGCTGACCAGACAAAAGGTACTTGAGGCACTCAATAACCAATTATATCCCTTTGAGGCACTAATGAGTGATATTGGCAACAACAGATATCAGACGCCTTTTTTTAACTTGTTAGTATTATATCAGAATTTTTTAGCTGATGATTTGAAGATTGGATTTGAGGGGTGTCTGATTGAAAGGGAGCATATCAGCGTCAATAATGGCTTTACCAATGTGGTAGTACAATTCTGGGAGAAAGGGGAGCAGCTTGAGATGGTAATTGAATACAATGTCTCTCTGTATGGCATGCCTGAAATAGCCCGTTTGGCCACACATTTAGAAGGCATATTGGATGCTATCGCTATTGACGAACATGTCAGTATTGCAGCTATCGATTTTCTTACAGCGGCGGAAAAGAAGATACTCTGGCCAGCCGTACCCCGAATTTTTGATCTGCTACATCTGAAAAGACCAGTACATACAATCTTTGAACAGCAGGCAGCGCTTGCGCCTGCTGCTGTAGCCGTCAGGGCTGGTGACAGGATACTGACATATGGGGAGCTTAACAAAAGAGCAAATTGTCTTGCTCATTCTATCAGACAGCGTATTAACGTGCAGCCTGACGAGAAAGTAGGTTTTCTGGTCAGCCGGGACGAAAGTATTGTAGTCGCTATGCTGGCTATTCTTAAAACTGGTGCTGCCTATGTGGCAATCGATCCGGAACTTCCGCTAAATCGTTGTGCCTATATTGCCAGTGATAGCGGGATGAAATGTCTTCTGACAGATACTGCAAACTTTGAGCGCCTTACTGATTGTTTTCAGGAGCAGATGTTGCTGAATATTGCTGATCCTGCAATTTATAAGAACAACCGTTCAAATCTACCTTTTGAGAGTACAATGAACAGCCTGGCTTATGTCATTTACACCTCCGGGTCAACAGGTGTTCCTAAAGGTGTTATGATCGAGCATGAGACGCTGGCTAATTATGTACTTTATTTCAGTCGCTATTTTGATATCAGGTCTTCAGATATATTCATTCAGCAATCTTCCGTATCATTTGATACTTGTGTGGAAGAGATCTTTCCTGCGTTATGCGCACAGGGTGGAATTGTTATTGCTCCTGGCGGAGGCAGGGATATAGATCACCTGTTGTCGCTGATATGTAATCATGGGGCCACCATTCTGTCTTCCACGCCCCTGGTCCTTAATGAGATCAATTATAGGGCGGACAGCCGGATCGCGACGCTAAGACTTGTTATCAGTGGAGGAGATGTTCTTCATCCGGCAAATATCGACCGGCTTTTTCAAAATATGGCGATATATAATACTTACGGTCCCAGCGAATGTACAGTGTGTGCTGCCTATAAAGAAATTACCGATATACACGAAGCATCTCTGATAGGTGTGCCGCTTTTTGATTATCAGATTCATATTCTGGATGATAATCTTCAGCCTATGCCATTGGGTAAGTTAGGCGAGATGTATATAGAAGGAGGCACTGCCAGGGGATATCTTAATCAACCGGAACTGACCTCCCAGCGATTTATAGCAAGTCCCTTCGATAGTAAAAAGAGATTATTCAGGTCCGGAGATATTGGGCGTATTTTGGATTCGGGTGATATCGAATTTGTAGGCAGGAATGATTTTCAGGTAAAAGTAAGAGGATACAGGATAGAGCTGCAGGAAATAGAAAAGGTGATCACAGCATTCCATACAGTGAAAGCTGCGGCTGTCGTAATCGGTGACAAAGAGGAACTGGTCGCCTGTATTACGGTTGCGAAGGGGTATGTTGATAGCGCTCTTCGCCTGCACCTTGCTGAATACCTTCCGGTTTATATGATTCCGTACAGGTTTGACATATTGGAAAGTCTTCCACTCACACCTACCGGAAAAATTGACAGGAAGGAGTTGATAACGCAGATTTCCTCTACAGAGAGACTTTCACCATTATATATTGAGGCATCGGAAGAAACTGATATAATGCTGGCGGAAATTATAAGGACTGTGTTGGAGCTGAAGCGTATCGGTATCGACGACAACTTTTTTGAATTTGGATGCAATTCTATCAGGGCTGCATTAATAGCAGGCAATATATTTAAAGAGACAGGATTTTCAGTACAACTCAGAGACATCTTTACATGCCCGACCATAAGATTGTTATCTGCCAGAATCAATCAATTGTCAAAATCGACTTACGCGGAGATATTTCCAGTAGCGGCGTCTACGCACTATGAACTTTCACCTTCACAAAAAAGGTTATGGTTGTTGCATAGGATAGATGAACACTCTTATGCCTATAATGAAGGGTTGCTTTATGAACTGCTGGGAGGTGTGGAACCAGCGACTGTCAGTGCGGCTTTTGACCTCATCGTAAAACGACATGAGGTACTGAGAACGAATTTTGCAGCACATAACGGAGAACCTGTTCAGATCATTCATCAGCCAGGAGTCGAGCCGCTGAATTTCATATATAAGGAGTGGACAGATACCAATATTGACGTTTATGACTGGCTGAAAGGATTGGCAGAAGAACAATTTTTGCTGGAACAGGGACCATTGTACAGGATCATCCTGGTAAGGATCTCGTCAAAACGCCATCTATTGGCAGTTGTAATGCATCATATTATCACTGACGACTGGTCGTCCAGGATACTGATGGATGAATTCAAGGAGATTTATGGAGCATTAAAAAGAGGGAAGACACCACATCTTTCTGTCCCGGCTCTTCAATATAAAGACTATGTAAATTGGGTGAATAAAAGAACACATCAGGATAATGTACAGCAACAGCGATTTTACTGGAGCAGTATCTATCAGGATGAGTTACCCTTACTTACTATACCCTATGATTTCAAACGACCTGTTGTGAAAAAAACGATCGGAGCGTCGGTTGTAAGGCATTTAAATCCGGAGTCGGCAAGAAGGCTGGAACATTTTTGTATCAGGGAGAATGTGAGTCTGTACATGCTTTTGGTGTCAGCACTCAGTGTGTTGATTGCCAGGTATAGCGGCAGATACGACATGGTTATAGGGGTACCGACGTCCGGGAGGTCTCATCCTGATATTGAGCGTATGATGGGTTTTTTTGTGAATGTATTGCCATTGAGGATGAGCTTTTCAACAGAAGACCGCCTGTGTAATCTTTTAAATTTGACACGGCAGACATTGCTGGACGCATACGCAAATCAGGATTATTATTTTGAGAACTTTCTCGACGGAGTGCAGGCAGGCAGGGATCTTAGCCGTTCCTCTATGTTTGATGTTCTGCTCAACCTGAGTGAGCAGGATATGATGGGAGCCACAATTGATGATGTTCAGTTAAAACGGAAAGAAAGACTAGTTAACGGGAGTAAATATGACCTGGAGATTTATGCAGACCGGAAGGTCGATGGTTTATCCCTGACATTTCAATATGACAAGCATCTTTTTGCTGAGATGACGATAGAACGCCTCATAGGACATTATATCAATATCCTGGATGTATTTGTCAATCAACCTGATATTTCTGTTGGGAAACTGGCTTTTCTCAGTGAGTCGGAAAGAAATCAGTTATTATATGACTTTAATCCAATCCGGGAAATAAGTGCAGCTGAAACAACAGTAGATATGTTTTTACGAATGGTAAAACAGCATGCAGAGAAGCCCGCTGTGACCAGTTCGGGCAAGTCATTTACCTATGATTACATCAACGTACAATCTGATCTGATCAGTAGTTACCTGATAAGTCAGTATGAAATAAAGCGAGGAGACAGGGTCGCATTACTATTGAACAGATCGGAAAGAATAGTTGTCTCTATTCTGGCCATCTGGAAGGCTGGTGCTACTTATGTGCCGGTGGATATCCAATTGCCGACTGCCAGAGTTGTTGATATATTGGAGGATGCATGTCCGGTACTGGTTATCACTGACAGGCTGGAATTTGCCATAACGAATGATATGTTGGCCTGTGAGGTGTTTATGTATCCCTGTTCAGACAAGATGAGTTCACTTGTGCTGATGGCCGGGAATGATATAAAGCAGGTACAACCCGCAGCCGAAATAGCCTATATAATTTATACTTCTGGTTCGACTGGTAAGCCCAAAGGCGTGGAAGTATATCACGACTCGCTGGTAAACCTGCTGCTTAGTGTACAGAAGACCCCGGGAGTTACAGACAGGGATGTTGTGCTGTCAGTAAGCAATTACACATTTGATATTTCTGTTAACGAGTTTTTTGTGCCATTGGTGAGCGGTGCCCAGCTGGTATTGGCAAATAGGGAAGAAGTAGCTGATATTCGAATGCTGAAGCGGCTTTTTGAGAAGGTTAGTCCATCTTATATGCAGGCAACACCCAGTTTTTGGTCAGCGCTCATTGACAGTGGATGGAATGGCAGTGATCAGTTAAAAGCAGTTACCTGTGGAGAGTCGCTATCAGAAAACCTGAGGTCTTTGCTCGTCTGCCGTGCAGGAAGTTTGTGGAATATGTATGGTCCTACTGAAACTACCATATTCTCAATAGGAGGCGTAGTTACGGCAGATGATGGAATTGTAACTATAGGGCGTCCCTTGAGAAATACGGAAGTGTACATTCTGGATAGTCAGCATCAGTTGGCGCCTATCGGGGTATATGGAGAATTGTTTATTGGAGGAGAGGGTGTGGCGAAAGGGTATTTTAATCAGCCGGTCCTTACCGTACAGCGTTTTATAGATGGTCCTGCTGAAACCCGGGGACGTTTGTATGCGACCGGTGACATTGGGAAGTGGCTGCCTGACGGAAATATTGTGTTGCGCGGCAGGAATGATAATCAGGTGAAGGTGAGAGGTGTCAGGATAGAGCCCGAGGAAATTGAACACGTATTTATGGGCAATGTCATAGTCCGGGCAGCGGTCGTCATTAAGCATTATGGGGAGAACGGAGATGACAGACTTATAGCTTTTGTGGTTTATAAACTTCCTGTTGTCACAAACCGGGAACAGATACTTCGGGAATATTTACGTCAACATTTACCTGTCTATATGATACCGGATCGTTTTATTGAGATGGAAGAATTCCCACTGACGCCCAGTGGAAAGACAGACAGAAAGCAGTTAGACGCCAGTTTATCCCTGCTGGAACAGCCGCTTGCCAGCAGGCAACAGATATATCCTGAAACGGACACTGAAAAACTACTTTTCTATGCATGGGAGCAGTTATTGGGTCACAGCAACTTTGGCGTTATGGACAATTTTTTTGACATCGGCGGACATTCTCTCAAAGCAAATAAATTATTGAATCTCATATTCAGTGAAATTGGAATAGAGGTCAGACTGATAGATGTGTTTACACGTCCCACCATCAGGGAGCTGGCATTATTTATCGAACAACAGGAGCAAAATAACTACTACTACATAGAATTATCATAAGATGATTGATCTGTTAAAAGTATTCCGTACAAAGTCCAGACTATTTTATCTTTTTTTGATAACGCTTGGGCTGATTGGCAGTTTTACGAATATGGGCATACTGATGCTTATCAATGAGGCATTCAGTGGAAAAGCCACATTTCTGACATCGTCAGGAATTCCGGGTTACGCGGTATTCGTTTTTTTAATTCTGGTTTCATTTGTATCTACTGCTGTTTTTCAGAATTATATGGTAGCGCTCACTAATAGTGTGATGTTCTCCCTGGAACTGTCAGTCATAAAAAAAGTACGCACCGCATCCTATGAATCTTTTGAAAAAATGGGCGCGGAAAAAATATATGCAGCCATTGGTGATACGCGTATTCTGAGCAGAGTACCGGAAATATTTGTTACCCTTATCAACTCGCTTGTTACAATCGTATGTTCTTTTCTTTACTTTTTCTGGATATCACCATTGGCCTGCCTGGTTGTGCTGCTGTTAATGAGTGTATTACTGGTTGTTTATCTGTACAGGAATGGCAAAATAGAAAAAGACCTTAATAAGGTCAGGGATCTTCAGGATGTGTATTATTTTTCACTTCGTGAATTATTGGGAGGGTTCAGACAGATCAGAATATCGTGGCTGAGGAATAATAATATTTATAACAGGCATATTCTCCATAACAGGAATAAGTCCAAAGACCTGAGTACGCAGGTATCGAAGAAATATGTTTCCAATGAGCTTACAGGAGTGTATAGCTGGTATCTGGTTCTGGGCCTTGTCATTTATCTGATACCGGCGATCTTTAAAACCAATAGTGGCGAGCTGGCGGCATTTATAACAACTGTATTATTTATGATGTCTCCTGTATCCCGGCTTATCATGGTCATTCCATTTTATGCCACTTTGAGGATCGCCGTGGAGCGCATCGGAAAAATAGATGAACAGCTTGAGGTAGACGCACTTCCTGATCCGACTGCGGGAAATTTCACCCGCGAATTCAATACGCTCAGATTTGAAGATATCCATTACAGATATATGGCAGAAGATAGTAGCTCTTTCACCCTGGAGCTGGAGGATTTCACTGTCTCAAAAGGAGAAATCATATTTATTGTTGGTGGCAATGGTTGTGGTAAAACCACCTTTATCAATCTGCTGACCGCCTTGTGCAGAGCGCAGGGAGGTAAGGTGTTTATAGATGAAGAGGAAGTGGACTGGTTGACATATGCTGCATTCAGTAATAATATGGCTGTTGTATATACCAATCAGGTATTGTTTCAGGAGAATTATGATGATCATGATATGTCAGCTAGCAATCGTAGGTTACTGGAGTTAGAGCATATGTTGAATCTGAAGGGTATTTTGAAGATCAATGTTGAAGAAAATCGCGCCGATGTTAATCTCTCAAGAGGACAACAGAAAAGATTGGCGTTATTATTAGCATTGCTGGAGGATAAACCGATTGTTGTGCTTGATGAGTGGGCGGCTGAGCAGGACCCCCGGAATAAGAAATTGTTTTATACAGAATGGCTGCAGGAGATGAAACGAATCGGAAAGACGGTGATCGCCGTGACGCATGATGAAGACTTTTTTCATGTAGCAGATCGTGTGGTGAGATTTGAATATGGAAAAATCATTGCGGATACCTGTATTACAAGAGAACCCGCATAAAAATTTTTTAATGGAAAAAATCCGTCTTTACTGCCTGCCGTTTGCCGGAGGTAATAAGTACTCTTACAGGGAGTATGAGCAGAAGGCTCCCCCGTCATTGCGTGTTATTCCGCTGGAATATCCCGGCAGAGGCGCCAGGAGCCAGGAACCACTTCTGTCGGAGATTAACGCCATTGTCAATGATCTCTATCAGCAAATTGCCAGTGAGACTACTAAGGGTACATACGCCATTTATGGTCATAGTATGGGCGGAATTACCGCATTCCTGTTAACCAGAAAGCTGATCGTAAATGGTATGCCTCCGCCGGTACATCTGTTTATAACCGGTACAATGGGGCCTTCTGCAAAGTCAAGATCTGAGAAAAAAAGACATCTGATGGAAAAGCAGAAGTTTATCGAAGAGATCAAGGCATTAGATGGCCTGCCAGATGAAATCCTGGCACATGATGAACTGCTGGATTATTTTGAGCCTATACTAAGGGCTGATTTCAGGGCTACAGAGACTTACAGCTATCAACAGGCAGCACCTTTGCAACTGCCTTTTACAGTAATTACCGGCACCGAAGAACCCATGACCATAGAAGATATACACCTTTGGCAGAAGGAGACTTCTTTTACAGTGGATTTCAGACAGTTGCCGGGTAAACATTTCTTCATTTCCAAATATCCGGCAGATGTATTGGCCATCATATCAGAAAAATTATCAGTACAACCTAAATCAATAAGCAATGAAATATAATGAAGTGTATCTGAAACCCAATGTGGTATTTGAACCATTGGTCGACAGGTGGTATGCCTGGAGCCATTTAATCTCCCCCGCTACAGCCGCAATGAACATAGCTGGACGACATATGACTATTATGGAGTCTTATCTTATGGCCCCCAGTATTCACGCAGAGGCGGTGCTTAATCCCAAAATGAGAGGAGGTCCTTTCATGGATTTTAACGGTGGTCGTACTACTGAGGTAGAAGCACTGGTACAGCATACAAAAAAGGAGAGGAGGCAGATGATCGAATTTGTAGAGGCTGTAAAACAGCTTGACAAAATGTTGATCCAGGAAGCAAAGGGTTTTGGAATGGAGGAGCTGTATGTAAAGGTGCCAGATGCCCTAAAGGGATATGTGGAACTGTTTTATGACAGAAATAACAATCCAGGGTTCAGGCTTTTTGAATCTCTTTTGTATAAGAGCCGGTTTTACAATAAATCCTCACAGAGCCTTGCATTATGGCTGACGAATAATGACCATCGTCCATTTGTATTAAGCACGCCACGCCTGGAAGAGCCTAATGTGTTGCATCTGGAAATACCATTTGATCATAAAGGCATTGATCAGCTAGCCAGGATGAAAAGGATTCCTCAGCCACTGGGCCCGATTAAAGAATTGCTGGGTATTACTCCGGCACAGGAACCTTTGTTTGGAACATTATTCACTGAGACGCCGCACCCTGCTTATGATAAATATACAGGTGATAAGATCAGGATGAGGTATTTCGGTCACGCATGTATTCTTGTAGAAACGAAAGATGTATGCATATTAGCGGATCCATTGATCAGTTACTATGGATATCATTCTGATATAGAACATTTCTCGGATTCTGATCTTCCTGATGTGATCGATTATGTGCTTATAACGCACAATCATCAGGATCATATATTATTTGAGACATTGTTGCCACTCAGACATAAAATAAAGAATATCATTGTTCCAAGAACAAAAGGCGGCCGCTTGGAAGATCCGGATCTCAAATTGATGTTTAACAATATCGGATTTGAAAATGTCTATGAGATTGACGAACTGGAAACTATTCCTTTTGGAGATGCTTCCATTACAGGTATTCCTTTTACCGGAGAACATAGTGATCTGAACATTCAGGCCAAAAGCTGCCATCTGGTACAGATCGGAGGTTTCAGGCTGCTTTTTATGGCGGATTCAAGAATCATGGAACCCGCGTTATATTCACACATTCACGATGTGATAGGAGATGTCGATGTAATATTTTTGGGTATGGAATGTGATGGTGCTCCTTTAACATGGTTATATGGCCCGTTACTAACCAAAAAGGTTTCCAGGGAGCAGGATGGTACGAGAAGGCTGAATGGTTCCGATTGTGCTAGAGGTATGTCACTGGTGGATATATTTAATCCGAAAGAGGTGTATGTATATGCAATGGGTCAGGAACCATGGGTAGAGTTTATCAGTAGTATTAAATACACAGATGAGTCCAACCCAATTATTCAGTCTGACAGATTGGTAAATCTGTGTAGAGAGCGGGGTATAATTGCGGAAAGACTCTATGGCGAAAAGGAGATCTTATATAACAGAAAGTCAGAGCGTGTTTTAGATGTTTATTAGTACCCATTAACATCCCCCCCCAATTTAAGTAACCCAGTTAGCTCAAGTCCCTTCAATATGTCAAATAATGTAGTTGAAAGCATCGTCGCAAATGCTAATGAAATAGGTATAAGTTTCCTGCTGGAGAATGACAGGCTGAAATTAAAAGTTCCGCGAAATGTCACGATTGATCGCCGTTTAATGAAAGAAATTGAGGAAAATAAAGAACTCATAAGGGCGTTTCTGCGGAATCCAGGCCAGCATCGCATAAAAGGAAATGAAAATCGTCGGGTCATTCAGCGAAGTGGCGACATTACACATATTCCGCTGTCTTATTCTCAGGAGCGTCTGTGGTTCATAGATCGTTTCCAGGGAAGTGGACAATTTCACCTGCCATGGGTGTTCCGGCTTGAAGGGCAGCCGGACAACCAGGCGCTGGAAACTGCATTTCGTAATGTGGTAGAGAGACATGAAGTGCTCCGCACGGTAGTGAGAGAAGAGGATGGCGTGGGCTATCAGCATATTTTGGATGCCGCATCCTGGAAAATGACATTTTTATCAGCGGCTGAAGTCTTTGACATGGCGTATGATATACCTGCTTTTATTACGGCAGAAGTGCAGCGCCCCTTTGACCTGTCTGCGGATTTTATGTTGCGTGCGAGTTTGGTAAGTATGGCTGAAGGTTATAGCATATTGATCATAGTTTTACATCACATCGCTTTTGACGGGTGGTCTATATCGATATTATTACGTGAGCTGTCAGCTTTCTACATGGGAGCCATCGATGGAAGGCCGGCTCAACTGGAACCGTTACCGGTGCAATATGCAGATTACGCGTTATGGCAGAGGACCCAGTCCCGCGAAAGTTTAGACGCTTCGTTATCTTACTGGCACTCGAGGCTGTCAGGGGTAAATCCGCTTGAAATAATCCCAGGGTCGGTGCTGGCTGGAAAATATGAGAACAGTGGGGCCAGCATCCGGAGAAAGCTGGATAGATCACTTCCATTACGTTTACAGGAACTGTGTCAGTCAGAAGGCGTAACGCTGTTCATGCTGTTGCAATCAGTATTTAAAGTGTTATTGTTCCGTTACAGTGGCAGTGGTGATATATGCATTGGCTCTCCTGTCGCCGGTCGAGATCAGCGTGAAGTGGAAGATCTTGTCGGTTGTTTTGTAAATATGTTACCGCTTCGTAGTGACCTGAGCGATAACCCCTCGTTCAGTACGTTCTTACAGCGGGTGAAGCATACTACCCTGGAAGCATATGATCATCAGGAAACTCCATTTGAAAAGATAGTGGAGGTGTTAAAGTTACCACGGGATGTTGATAGGAATCCAGTCTTTCAGGTAGTTTTTGCTTTAGAGCATGATGTAAGCCAAAATGCAGTAGCTCTTGGTAACCTTATATTGCATCAACAGTCTGCTGAAACTGTTGCATCACAGTTTGATCTGGTGTTGTACGGATTGCAAAGCGGCACAGATCTGCATCTTGACCTCAGGTATAACCAGCAAATGTATCAACAGGATATGATGATGCAGCTACTTGTACACTTCGAACAATTGCTGTACGCGATCCTTTCCGATATTAATCAGCCTGTTAGTTTGCTTAATATGTTGACGGACCCGGAAAAACAGCTGCTCAACGATTTCAGTTTGTCTGGAATAACAGCGGATGAAAAAGAGCAACCGCACACGGTTGTTGGCTTGTTTTTGGCGCAGGTAAAGGCGCATCCGGACAAACCTGCCGTGGTTTGCGGCGAAGAAGTGCTTACTTACCAGGATCTGCATACACGCTCAGCAGTGCTGGCAGATTATCTCAGGGCACTTGGTGTATCATCGGATAGCCTGGTTGCTATCTGCCAGGAGAGAACGGCTGACCTGCTGATTGGTATGCTGGCTATTTTAAAGACAGGTGCTGCTTATGTACCCGTTGATCCCGCTTATCCTTTACCTCGCATAAGTTATTTACTGGAAGATGCTTCCGCAGAAATCGTATTGACTGACCGAAATACGTATGAGCTATTAGATAGTTTGCCAGGTGAGTACAAGTTGGTATATACGGACCGCCTACCTGATAATATTAATGGCAATTATGTAGCTGACAAACAGGACTATCTCCCGGGAGCAGTAGATACCGCATATGTTATTTATACATCCGGGACCACAGGAACTCCCAAGGGAGTAGTTGTATCTCATGGTGCATTATACAACCTCGTAAAATGGCATGAGGAAGCATATGATATACAAGCCGGAAGTCGTGCAACAAGCATCGCAGGAATAGGCTTTGATGCATTCGGCTGGGAAATATGGCCATATCTTTGCAAAGGCGCCACCGTATTTATTTTACAGGACGCGTTGCGATATGATGTCGCTTCACTGGTTCATTACAGTGCGCAGAATAATGTCACGCATTGTTTTTGTCCTACAGCGCTGGTAGATGAAGTTGTCGGTATAGCAGATGAACAATGGACATCGTTACTATTCCTGTTGACAGGAGGAGAAAGACTTTCTCCAATTTCATTGAAAGATGCCGGATATAAGCTTGTTAATAACTATGGTCCTACGGAGAACACCGTAGTAGCAACCAGTTATGTGGTTCCGGCATATGGTATGCAAGGTGCATCGATAATAGGAAGACCCATCCGGAATGTCAGCGTATACATACTGGATGATAGTCTGTCTCCTGTACCCATTGGAATCATAGGAGAATTGTATATCGGAGGGGCACAACTGGCGAACGGTTATTTAAACCAGCCGGCATTAACGAGAGAGCGTTTTATCGTTAATCCTTTCGATGTAAGCGGGCAAACATTGCTATACCGTTCAGGAGATACTGGTCGCTGGCTTTCTGACGGCAACATTGAATATATAGGTCGGAAGGATGACCAGATCAAACTACGGGGATTCCGTATTGAACCTGGTGAAATAGAATCAGTATTACGCGACACAAACGGAGTGACGCAGGCCGCAGTAGTCATTAGGGAAGAAGTGTCCGGGAATAAATATCTGCTGGCTTATGTAGTGACTGTAGAAGGAATAGACATTAGTGTAATTCGTCAGCATCTGCTGTCCCGGTTACCGGCGTATATGGTGCCACAGTTAATACTGCCTATTGAAACGATTCCGGTTACCGCCAATGGGAAAATAGACCGTAAGCGGTTGGTCTCCATGGAGCTTCCGGCATTACAGGAAGATACATATGTACAGGCTGCCAATTCTACAGAGGCTGCATTGATGGCTATCTGGCGCGATTTACTGCGTGTAGAACAGATCGGCGTCGAAGATAATTTCTTTTCTACAGGAGGTCATTCATTGCTTGCGATGAGAATGATCGCTGCGATACGTAATGCATTCAGGAAAGAGATATCAGTAAGAGATATATTCCTTTATCCTACAATAAAAAGCCTGGTAGCAAAGCTGTCGGAAACGCCGGCGAAGTCAACCATGCAACCGGTGATGGCGGGACCAAGACCTGCGTTCATCCCATTGTCTTTTGCACAGGAAAGGCTGTGGTTTATTGATAAATTACAAGGAAGCATTCAATACCACATGCCCTGGGTATTCCGTCTCGAAGGCGATTTGGACATTGCTGCGCTGGAGGCTGCTTTTCGGACGATTATAGATCGTCATGAAATATTAAGAACTGTAATTGCTGAACATAATGGTATTGGTCACCAGCAGATACGGGATGCAGTATCCTGGGCGCCTGAATATACAAGCGAGTCGACATTGATTATGCAGGGGAAGAGTATTACTGCTCATATCAGCTCACAGACGATTCATCCGTTCGATCTATCAGATGATTATATGTTAAGAGTGAATGTTACAGAAATGCTGGATGGTTCATATCTCCTTATTGTCGTACTGCATCATATCGCTTTTGACGGATGGTCAATTTCGATTGTGGTCAATGAATTGGCAGAGCTATATAGTGCAATGAAAGAAAAGCGGACACCGGTTTTAAAGAAACTGCCTATCCAATATGCAGACTATGCATTATGGCAACGTTCCTATCTTTCTGAAGCGGTGCTTGAACCATTATTATCATACTGGAAATCAAAATTGACAGGAGTATCCCTATTGGAACTCCCTACTGATTTTGTACGACCAGCGGAACAGCGCATTGAGGGAGGACGCATTACGAAAATTCTCAGTAACTCATTGTTAAACGGGCTGCGGGAATTATGTGTACAGGAAGAGGTTACATTTTTTATGTTACTCCTGGCGGTCTATGATACTTTGCTTTATCACTATAGCGGACAGACAGATATCTGTGTTGGGTCACCTATTGCAGGAAGACAACAACAGGAGCTCGAGGAGCTTACAGGTTTCTTTGTGAATACGCTTGCACTCCGCAATGATCTTAGTGGTAATCCCACGTTCCGTGAATTTCTACGGCAGATAAAGGAGAATACTTTACAGGCATATATACACCAGGATGTACCGTTTGAGAAAATTGTAGAGGTACTGGACGTAAGAAGGGATTTAAGCCGGAATGCGGTATTTCAGACCTTGTTTGCTTTGCAGAATATGCCTGAAAGTAGTGGGCTGTCCCTGGGAGATGTGAAACTGACAAACGAGGGAGTGGGACAAATTACTTCTAAGTTTGATATTAGTCTTAATGTTCAGGAATCGGTGAACGGGCTTTTATTAGAGCTGATATTCTGCAAAGATCTATATAAAGAAAGTACGGCCGCTCTTATGTTGGAGCATTACGAAGCTTTGCTGGTAGCTGTACTTGCAGATATAAATGTGCCCGTTGGGGCGTTGAATCTCTTAAGTGCCGGAGAAAAAGAAGTGTTGTTGGAGGATTGGGGGATATCTCATGTGCAATATCCCGGGCAATGTTCTGTGACGGATATATTTGATGAAGTGGTCGCCGGTAATAGGGATGGGATAGCGGTAGAATATGAGGGGAAGCAATTAAGTTACGGAGAACTTAACGAAAGATCCGATCGCCTGGCATCTCAACTTTTAAATGCCGGTGTAAAAAGAGAAGATAAAGTTATTGTTTCTATAAAACGATCTATCGAGTGTATCGTTTCCATCATGGGTACCCTTAAAGCGGGATGTGCTTTTGTTCCTGTAGATCCTGAACACCCTGCAGAACGCCTTTCCTATATATTGAAGGACACAGCTGCAACAGTCTGTATAGGGGATCAGGATCTCCTGTTGAAGGTACAAGAAACAGGCGAAAAGGTGTTTTGCATTGATCCCACAGATAATTTTGGCGAAGTTGACCATCGGAGTCTTTTCTCGAAAGCCCCGCGGGGACCAGAGCAGCTTACCTATGTTATATATACGTCAGGCTCAACAGGTAAGCCAAAAGGAGTTATGTTGGAAGACAGGGCATTGCTGAGTCATGTTTACGGCGTCATTAAAGAAGCTGGTTTGGATCGTTGTGACTCGTTTGCTATATTTTCTTCACTGGTATCCGATTTGAATCATTCAATACTATTTGCGGCTTTAGTGTTAGGTAAGAGAATCCATATTTTGTCTGATAAACTAATGGAGGGTGGAAAGGATCTGGCAAATTATCTGAATTTGCATCAGGTGGATTGCATAAAAGCAGTACCGGCCTTATGGTCTTCATATGGAGATGATGAGTTGCCGCTGCCTCGCAAAATACTTCTTTTCGGAGGTGAGCTTTTACCGGGATCTGTACCAGCCAGATTACAGCAGGCGCGATACCAGGGAGATGTATTTAATCACTATGGACCGACAGAAGCCGCGATAGGAAGATGTTTACATAAAGTGGATATTAACAGGAAGTATGAAATTGTTCCAATAGGAAAGCCATTTGCTAATTCCCGCTTATATGTTCTAAATAGTAGTATGTGTCTGTGTCCGATTGGAATTACCGGTGAGCTTTATATAGGAGGCGATGGTCTTGCTCGTGGCTATCTGAACAAGGCCGGCCTGACGACAGAGCGATTTTTGCCTGATCCTTTTAGTAACATGCAAGGAGCCCGTATGTATCGTACAGGAGATCTTGTGCGATGGTTGCCGGATGGCGACTTACAGTTTCTGGGCAGGGTGGATGATCAGGTAAAGATACGCGGCTATCGTATTGAATTGGGGGAAATTGAAAGTGTTCTGCAGCAGATGCCTGATATAAAACAGGCGGCAGTAGGTGTCATAGAGGGGAATAAGGGTATCAGACAACTTGTTGCTTATACCGTTTCTCAGAAGCCCTTAAGTAAAGAAGATGTCAAAGCATATCTTGCTATACATCTTCCGGATTATATGGTTCCATCGTTGATCGTGGAAGTGGAGAGTTTGCCGATGACGCCAAGCGGTAAATTGGATCGTAAGAAATTGGCTGCTATTGAGGTCACTGATATGCGGTATCCCGGATACGAAGCCCCCCGCAATGAAGTAGAATACAGATTGGCTGTGATATGGGAAGATTTGCTTGGGATAGAGCGTGTTGGTATACAGGATAACTTTTTTGAGTTGGGTGGCGATTCTATTGTAACGATTCAGGTGGTGAGCCGTTTGAGAAAAGCAGGGTATCATTTGACTCCTAAAGACCTGTTCACACATCAGACTATAGCGTCGCTGGGATTGCGTTTGGCTGAACTATCGAGAGAGAAACAGGGAAATAGTGCGGAACAGGGAATATTAACAGGGCGGGCCGGGTTACTGCCTGTGCAAATATGGTATTTTAATAGAGCCTTATCGGATATTTCTCATTACAACCAGGATGTTCTCTTATGTATCAATAAGGGTATCGGTAAGGAACATCTGGAGACAGCGTTGCAACGTCTTGTCAGCCGCCATGATGCACTACGTTTCCGTTATAGTAATAACAATGGTGAATGGTTACAGGAGTATGGGGATATACTGCCTGTATTGAAAACTGAAGATTTTAGTACAGCGGAAGATGTGGCGACTTTAAATACGCTTATAGCGGAAGCAGGCGCCCGCTTGCAGGGTAGCCTTGATATAGGTGCAGGCCATTTAGTGGGTGCTGCATTGATGCTGACGCCATCGTGGGATACAGATCATCGTTTATTGCTGGTGATCCATCATCTGGCCGTTGACGGCGTGTCATGGCGTATCCTATTATCGGAGCTGGACCAGCTGTTGTCAGAAGAAAACGCCGATCCTGGATATAAGAGTAATTCTTACCGGGACTGGTATGAATACCTGCGGAATTATGGGTCCGGTCCACGTTTACAGGAGCAGATACCTTTCTGGCATAAGGTTCATCAGTCTTACCGTCCTCTTCGTAAGGATAATGAGTATGAGGGAGTGGTTCGGATGGGAGACATGGGGAAACATTCAGTTCGTTTGCCGGTAGAATTAACACGTCAATTACTACAGGATGTATCACGTGCCTATCATACAGAGATCAACGATGTGTTGCTGAGTTGTCTTGGACGGACATTGTGCGGGTGGAGTGGGTCAGATAGTGTATTGGTAGGTCTGGAAGGTCATGGGAGGGAATCCCTGGGAGCAGAGATCGATCTGAGTAGTAGTATCGGCTGGTTTACAAGTTTGTACCCGGTATCGTTGGATCGCCCCGGCTTAGACAGTGCAGGAGACTGGCTTGTAAATATAAAAGAGCAATTACGGCGTGTACCCGATAAAGGACTTGGTTATGGGGTATTGAAATACCTGCAGGGAGACGCATTACTTTCTGGTGTAGATCCATGGGACGTGATGTTTAACTATCTGGGTCAGCTGGATAATGTGACGGGCAAACAGGGTCATATCCGTGCGGCATCAGAGCATCATGGCAGCGGGGTTAGCGAGCGAATCGGAGCACCTTGTGGTATGATAGTCAGTGCGATGATCTATGAGGGCGTCCTTCAGCTGGATTGGCTTTATAGCCGTCATCATTATGCTTCGGAGACGATCGTATCGTTGAGCGAACAATATTTGTCATCGCTGGAAGAAGTGATCCGCCATTGCCTGGAACAGCAGCATCGCATATATACACCGTCTGACTATGGACTGGGAGATGAGGTTAGTTATGAGGAGTTATTTAGTTTTCTGCGTTCTACAAAAAAAGGTCGGCTCAATAGTGATATAATCGAACGTATCTACCCGCTAAGTAGTCTTCAGCAGGGAATGTTATTCCACGGACTATATAATACGGAAGAAAAACCTTACACTAACCAATTTACCTGCGAAGTAAGCGGGATTGATATTGATATTTTTAAAGCATCCTGGCAATATCTTTTGTCCCGGCATACAATATTAAGGAGTGGGTTTTATCATGATATATTCCGTATTCCGGTGCAATGTGTTTACAGAGATGTGGAGATAGATATAGCAGAGAGGGATTACAGAGGTATAGAAGAGGCATTGCAGCAAGTGTTGATCAAAAAATACCTTGCAGAAGACAGGGCAAAAGGCTTTGATTTTGAAATGCCTCCACTTACCAGGGTTAGCTTACTACGTTTAAGTGAGAATAAATATTACATGTTATGGACTTCCCATCATATTATATTCGACGGATGGTCGCGTCCAATACTGATGCAGGAGTTTCTGGAAATATATGAGACATTATCCAAAGGAGGAAAGATATCAATACGAGAAGAAGATCGTTATGAAGATTATATCCTTTATACCAGGCAGCAAGACAGGTATAAAGCGGTTGCTTATTGGAAACAATACCTTGATGGTATAGATAAGGGTGTCTTATTGCCATTTATCGCCGATTCGTCAGGCAGAACAAAGGGTGTCGGCGCCTATTCCGTGATATCATTGCATCTTGATAGAGAAGATAGTCTTGCTGTCGAACATTATGCGCGTCGGCAACGACTGACTGTTAATGCTATCATGCAGGGAGTCTGGGCTTATCTGCTGCATAAGTATACCGGAAAGAAAGATGTTTTATATGGTGTGGTTGTATCCGGACGTCCGGGAGATCTGAAAAACGTGGAACAACGGGTAGGAATGTTTATCAATACACTACCATTCCGCTCAACTTTGAGTGATGATGAGGATGTCTCTACCTGGTTGCAACAACTTCAGCAACAGCAATTGGAATCCCGCGAATACCAGTATACGGCTATAAATGATATCCAGTCCTGGACCGGCATCAGTGGTGATTTGTTCGATACGATATTGGTGTTTGAAAATTACCCTATTGATAAGATTTTGATGGCCCGTAAATGGCCTTTGCTGATTGATAAGCCTGTTTCACATGAATGGGACAACTATCCGTTAGCTATAGTCATTAAGGCAGGAGCTGAAATAAGTATCCAGTTCAAATTTAAACCCATATCGATTTCCGGGGATTATCTTAATCAGATAGCAGAACAATTCAAGTATATATTATTGCAGATCACTCAGGACAGTACATTGTATGGAACTGAGTTAAGTACAGTGACAGATGTTGAGAAACATCGTTTGTTGAAAGAATTTAATAATCCTTCGCATACTTATCAGGATGACCGTTCTCTTTCAACCTTATTTTCAGCACAAGTGTCCATTCGTCCTGATGCGGTAGCCCTTGAATTCGAAGAACAGCAATTGAGTTATCGTGAACTTGACCAGCTAAGTAATCAGATCGGACATTTTCTACTGGCACAAGGAGTGAAACCTGCTGACCTTGTAGGTCTGAGCGTAGAACGAAGTGCCTTGCTGATTATTGGTATGCTGGGTATCCTGAAGGCGGGTGGCGCTTATGTGCCTGTAGATCCATCCTATCCGGAAGAACGTCGCGCCTATATGCTGTCGGATAGTAGGATGCGTATAGTCTTAACTGCCGAACTACTATCGTCTGCCCTGCAATCCGATTATGCCGTGACAGATTTGCCAGTTGTACAGCGGGCCGATTCGATCGCCTATGTAATGTACACCTCGGGTTCAACCGGCGTTCCAAAAGGAGTGAAAGTAACGCATGGAAATGTTGCAAGTCTTGTCAGAAATGTAGGTTATGTAAGCCTTTCGGAAGAAGAAACAATATTGTCAACAGGTTCTCCATCCTTTGACGCGTCGACATTCGAATACTGGGGCATGCTGCTGAATGGCGGACGATTGGTATTGTGTAGTGAAGAGGTGCTGCTGGATGTAATATTACTAAAGTCAGCGATCCGCCGTCATAGCATAACGATGATGTGGTTCACCGCCGGCTGGTTCAATCAGCTGGTGGAGGCAGACCTGGACTTATTTAAAGGTTTAAAGACGATCCTTGTAGGTGGGGATAAATTATCTATTGTACACATTGCGAAAGTGAGATCGGCTTATCCGGATCTGATCATCATCAACGGATATGGCCCAACAGAGAATACGACGTTTTCGTTGAGCTACCGGATAGGGGAGGTAGAATCGGGCCGTCCTATACCCATAGGTCGTCCGCTGGATTACCGTACAGCTTATATTCTGGATGAATATGGTAGTTTATGCGGTATAGGCGTACTAGGAGAATTATATGTAGGGGGAGCCGGTGTGAGCGATGGCTACCATCATGGTGTAGAACAGACGGCAGAGAAATTCGTAGCAGATCCGTTCAGTGGCTTACCCGGTAGTCGTCTTTATCGTACAGGAGATCTTGGGCGCTGGCTGCCAGATGGTACGATTGCTTTCCTTGGTCGTTCCGACAACCAGGTGAAAATCCGTGGTTATCGCATAGAACCGGGAGAAATAGAAGTGGTATTGTCAGCAGGTGCTGGTGTATCAGCTTGTGTGGTAGTGGTGCATGAAGATGGGGCGGGCAACAAACAGCTGATCGCATATGTGACAGGTACACCGGATAAGGTTGAACTGTTATCATATCTGCGCAGTCATTTGCCGGAGCATATGGTACCGGCTCATGTGGTCGTGCTGGAGCAATTACCGCTGACCAGGAACGGAAAGGTAGATCGGGTGCAGTTATCGTTGCTGGATGTGGCAATAACGGCTGTCGATAGTCGTATTGCCCCGCGTACAGAGTTGGAGCGTCAGCTGGCAGCAATCTGGGAAGAGCTGCTAGGTATATCTGGTATAGGCATAAATGATAACTTTTTTGAGCTGGGAGGAGACTCAATTATCACAATACAGGTGGTAAGCCGTTTAAGGAAGCAAGGATATATGTTGCAGGTAGGAGAGTTGTTTACGTATCAGACTATTGAGCAGTTAGCAGCTGTGATCAGTGCCCGAACAATTTCTCAGGATATAGCACCAAAAGAACAAGTACAGCTCAAAGGCCCTGCCGGACTGCTACCCATTCAGTTATGGTATCTCGAAGATGCGGATGTAGACATTTCTCATTTTAATCAGGATGTTCTCTTACGTATCAATAAAGATATCGGTAAGGAACATCTGGAGACAGCGTTGCAGCGTCTTGTCAGCCGCCATGATGCACTACGTTTCCGTTATAGTAATAACAATGGTGAATGGTTACAGGAATATGGGGATATACTGCCTGTATTGAAAACTGAAGATTTTAGTGCAGCGGAAGATGTGGCGACTTTAAATACGCTTATAGCGGAAGCAGGCGCCCGCTTGCAGGGTAGCCTTGACATAGGTGCAGGCCATTTAGTGGGTGCTGCATTGATGCTGACGCCATCGTGGGATACAGATCATCGTTTATTGCTGGTGATCCATCATCTGGCCGTTGACGGCGTGTCATGGCGTATCCTTTTATCGGAGCTGGACCAGCTGTTGTCAGAAGAAAACGCCGATCCTGGATATAAGAGTAATTCTTACCGGGACTGGTATGAATACCTACGGAATTATGGGTCCGGTCCGCGTTTACAGGAGCAGATACCTTTCTGGCATAAGGTCCATCAGTCTTACCGTCCTCTTCGTAAGGATAATGAGTATGAGGGAGTAGTTCGTATGGGAGACATGGGGAAACATTCAGTTCGTTTGCCGGTAGAATTAACACGTCAATTACTACAGGATGTATCACGTGCCTATCATACAGAGATCAACGATGTGTTGCTGAGTTGTCTTGGACGGACATTGTGCGGGTGGAGTGGTTCAGATAGTGTATTGGTAGGTCTGGAAGGTCATGGGAGGGAATCCCTGGGAGCAGAGATTGATCTGAGTAGTAGTATCGGCTGGTTTACAAGTTTGTACCCGGTATCGTTGGATCGCCCCGGCTTAGACAGTGCAGGTGACTGGCTTGTAAGTATAAAGGAGCAATTACGGCGAGTACCCGATAAAGGACTTGGTTACGGGGTATTGAAATACCTGCAGGGAGATGCATTACTTTTCGGTGTAGATCCATGGGACGTGATGTTTAACTATCTGGGTCAGCTGGATAATGTGACGGGCAAACAGGGTCATATCCGTGCGGCATCAGAGCATCATGGCAGCGGGGTTAGCGAGCGAATCGGAGCACCTTGTGGTATGATAGTCAGTGCGATGATCTATGAGGGCGTTCTTCAGCTGGATTGGCTTTATAGCCGTCATCATTATGCTTCGGAGACGATCGTATCGTTGAGCGAACAATATTTGTCATCGCTGGAAGAAGTGATCCGCCATTGCCTGGAACAGCAGCATCGCATATATACACCGTCTGATTATGGACTGGGAAGAGATGTTAGCTATGAAGAGCTGTTCGCTTTCCTGGGTAAAGTAAATAGGAATGATCAGGAATACGAAGAGATAAATAATATAGAACAAATATATAGACTGAGTGGTCTTCAGCAGGGTATGTTGTTTCATAGTCTGTATGAAAAGGAAACGGGAGCGTATATCGTTCAGTTTAATAGTATACTGGAACATTTACAGATCGATATTTTCAAGGTAGCCTGGACTCATTTGTTGTCGCGTCATAGCATATTAAGAACAGGGTTTCTGCATGACGTGTTTTCCATACCTGTGCAATGCATATACGCAAATGCGGAAATGGATATCGTGGAACTGGATTACACGCATATAGAAGATGAAGAACAGCAGAATCTTATAAATGCATATATTGACAGTGATCGTCTAAAAGGCTTTGACCTTGCACATCCGCCATTGATGCGTGTAAGCTTATTGCACCTCGGCAAAGACAAATATCATATGATCTGGACATTTCATCACATATTGTTGGATGGATGGTCAGTACCATTGTTGATAAAGGAATATCTGGAGATATACGAGTGTCTTGCAACGGCACAACCTGTACCATTTCAGAAAGAGGATCGTTATGAAGATTACATACACTATATCTCCCAACTCGACAGATATAAGGCAGAGGCATACTGGAGGAAATATCTTGCAGGAATACAAAACGGTACATTATTACCATTCATCGGTACAGATTTGGGAAGGAATAAGGGAGGGCGGAGCTATAAAGGACATTTGGTCGAACTGAGTAATGATATCAAATTACAGCTCGAAAATTATGTACAGCGTAACAGAATCACGTTAAATACGCTTATGCAGGGGGTATGGGCTTATTTATTACATAAGTATACAGGTCAGGAGGATGTTGTCTACGGTGTCATCGTATCAGGCCGGCCAGCGGAATTGGTTAACATAGAACACCGCGTAGGAATGTATATCAATAGTCTCCCGTTACGCTCCGTAAAGAGGGATGGTTCCGTTATCGTATCATGGTTGCAGCAGTTACAACAGGAACAATTGCATTCCAGAGAATATCAATATTCCGCATTAAGTAATATCCAGTCCTGGAGTGGTATATCCGGAGACATGTTTGATAGCATATTGGTGTTTGAGAACTATCCTGTCAGTGAGGTGATATCTTCCCGCGAATGGCAATTACAGGTAAGTAGTCAATGGTCGAAAGAACAGGATAATTATCCGCTGACATTGATCATCACAAACGGAGAAACGGTAAGCGTTCAGTTTAGGTACAATGCCGATCTTATTGATTCACGTTATGTTCAACAGATCAGCCGACACTTCGAACATGTATTATTACAAATTTGTAATGGAATAGCCACAAAAGTAGACGATCTGAAAATCCTTAGCGGAGAAGAGGAATATTATATTCAACATCACTTTAATGACACCTCGCATGCCTATCCGGATGATCAGACATTGGATAGCATATTTAGTCATCAGGCGTCTGGTTATGCAGAAGATATAGCGCTCGTAATGGGTGAAATGACGTTGAGTTATGGAGCGTTGGAGGTAAGAAGCAATCAGCTTGCACACCACCTGCGCAGTCAGGGCGTAGGGATAGGAACACTGGTGCCAATATACACAGACCGTTCATTTTCGATGATCATTGGTATACTTGGTATTTTGAAAGCAGGAGGCGCATATGTGCCAATAGACATGAGCTATCCTGAAGAGCGGATTATTTATATATTAAAAGATACCGGAGCGCAGGTAGTGGTAAGTGGAGGTTTGGAAGCAGTGAACCTTGGCTCAATATTATCGGGCCTTAATATTCATATTATAGATGCAATGGGGGAGGAACTGTTGACGGAGCCGGAAAATGTTCCGGAATCATCACAGACGTCCGCAGGTCTGGCATATGTGATTTATACATCCGGTTCTACGGGTCAACCGAAAGGAGTGTGTGTGCCTCATCGTGGAGTAGTGAACCGTATCGACTGGATGCAGCGTCATTATGGATTTACCCGTTCAGAGGTGGTTCTTCAGAAGACGCCCTATATATTTGATGTATCTGTATGGGAGATTTTTGAGACGTTGTGTTATGGAGGTCGTCTTGTGTTGTGCAGTCGTGATGTGATATACGATCCGCAATTGCTGACAGGTGAGATCAGCCGCCATGGGGTTAGCTTTATCCATTTTGTTCCAGGCGCATATCATGCCTATTTACAGAGTCTGGGCGGTTCAGATATCTCCTTACTGGGTTCACTGAAGCATGTGTTCTGTAGTGGGGAGGCCTTGTCGGTAATGCATGTGCAGTCCCACTATAGCAAACTATCCTGTCGTTTACATAACCTATACGGCCCGACAGAAGCTTCGGTAGAAGTGAGCTATTATGAGACGACTGGTGCTGAGGATGTGGTACCGATCGGACGTCCGATATCCAATATTCAGTTGTACATCTACAATGATCAAATGGCTCTTCAGCCGATTGGTGTACCAGGCGAGTTGTATATAGGAGGTGACGGTCTTGCTGCCGGTTACCTGAATAAAGCGGAATTAAGTGCTGTTAGTTTTATAGTGAAGGAGGACGTGTTGGGCGGTCGTTTATACCGAACGGGCGATCTTGCACGTATGCTGCCTGACGGGAATATTGAATTCCTTGGTCGTCGCGATGATCAGGTAAAACTTCGAGGTTATCGTATAGAGCTGGGAGAGATAGAAACCGTACTGTTATCATGCAGAGGAGTAAAAGAGGGGGCTGTGGTTATACATACGGATAGTACAGGCGGTCGTCATCTGGTGGGATATGTAGTAATAGATAATGATGATTATGTTCAGGACGATGTGTATAAAGAACTGGGTCGGTATTTGCCCTCTTATATGATCCCGGCGCAGTTGCAGGTGCTGGACTCTTTACCTGTAACGGTTAGCGGAAAGATAGACCGTAAGCGTTTATCAGCTGCTGAAGTTGAGGTGGCGAGGCAGTCGTACACGGCGCCACGTAATGCGATAGAGGTAAAGCTTTGCGGGATCTGGTCCTCGATACTGGGAGTAGAGCAGGTAGGTATTGATGACAACTTTTTTGAGTTAGGCGGCGATTCCATTGTATCCATCCAGGTGGTGAGCCGTGCCAGGAAAGCAGGCTATAACCTGAGACCCAAAGATATTTTTACACATCCTACAATTGCATCGCTATCGTTGATGTTGTCGTCAGGTAATGATAGCAATGGAGCTTTTGTGGAACAAGGTATACTAGCTGGTGTATCAGGTCTGTTACCAATTCAGCGTTGGTACCTGGAAAGAGCTTCGTCAGAGCTGTCACATTATAATCAGGATGTTTTATTAAAGCTGGATAAGGGTGTCAGTGCAGCGTTATTACAGACAGCTGTGCAGGAGTTGATGACTTATCACGATGCGTTACGTTTCCGTTATCACAACAATGCAGGTACATGGGAACAGGAATACGGTCATTATCAGGGATCACTGGAGGTCCATGATGTACAATCTTGTACTGATCGCGGGGACTTGTTATCTGCAATAGATCTTATAGGTACGTCAATGCAGCAGTGTCTTGATATAGCGTCGGGGAAACTGTTAAGTGCCTCCTTGCTTTTAACACCCGATTGGGAAGAAGAGAACCGTTTACTGCTGGTGATCCATCATCTGGCAGTGGATGGTGTATCTTGGCGTATCCTGCTGGAGGATCTGGAACAACTATTGTCAGGCAACAGTATTATGTCGACAGCGAAAGGTAGTTCGTATCGTAAATGGTATGAAGCCTTAGCTACGTATGGCGCAAGTCAGGGTTTGTTATCTCAACGTGGATGGTGGCATGGTGTTCATCATGCGTATCGTCCGCTTCGAAGGGATAAGTCTTATACTGGGACAGTTTTGACAGGGGAGATGCGTAGCCATACGATAAAATTATCATCGGGTCTTACACAACAGTTATTACAGGAAGTTCCGCGCATTTATCATACCGAGATCAATGATGTGCTGTTGGGCGCACTAACGCGCACACTATGCAGCTGGAGCGGATTGGATGCGATTGTTATTGGTCTGGAGGGACATGGTCGTGAAGAGCTGGAGGAGGGAATAGATGTAAGCCGCACTGTGGGTTGGTTTACGAATCTGTACCCTGTTCATTTAAGTCGTCCATCAGCGGATAGTTCTCGGGACTGGCTAATCAGCACCAAGGAACAGTTGCGTCGCGTTCCGGATCGCGGTCTTGGGTATGGCGTATTAAGATATCTGGCCGGAGATGAATTACTGTGTGGGAGTACGCCATGGGACATTCTGTTCAATTACCTGGGTCAGTTGGATACGAAGAAGTGGGGTCATGATCTGTTTAGTGCTGCGGAAGAGTCACATGGTTTACCTGTAAGCTCCGGACATCTCGCATCCGCTCTGATGGTATTGAACAGTATGGTGTATGAAGGTGAGCTAAATATCATTTGGAGTTATAGTAATCTTCATTATGAGGAATCGACGATAGTGTCGTTATGTGAATCTTATGTAAGGGAATTAGAAGTATTGATTGATCATTGTGTTTGTGCTGGTGTATCATCATATACACCTTCCGACTATGGAATAGGTAAAGAGGTGAGTTATGAGGAGCTGGATGCATTCCTGGAAGCATCGGAGGACGGTCGTCGTCGTCGCGACCTGATATCGGGATTGTACCGCCTGAGCGGGCTTCAACAGGGAATGCTTTTCCATGGATTATATGGAGGTCGTTCGCAGTCGTACATTGTTCAGTTTAACTATATCCTTGAAGGTTTAAATACTCATGTTTTTAAAAATGCCTGGCAACAGTTGTTAGCCCACCATAGTATATTGCGGACGGGATTTTATTACGATATGTTTGATGTTCCGGTACAATGCGTATTTAAAAATGTCCTGTTGGATGTGATCGAAGAAGATTATAGTGGAAAAAGCGAAGAGGAACAGGGACAACTTATAAGGGACTATACAACATATGACAGGCAGAAAGAGTTTGTATTTGAGCGACCTCTTTTGATGCGCGTCAGCTTGCTGCGACTTGCCGAAGATAGATACCACATGGTTTGTACTTTTCATCATATTATACTGGATGGTTGGTCTACAGCATTGCTGATGAAGGAGTTTCTTGAATCTTATGAAAAATTGTCCCTGGGAGTACCAGACAATATTATCGAAGAAGACAGCTATGAAGACTATATCATTTATATTTCTAACAGGGATAAATATGCAGCTGAGAATTATTGGCGTAGTTATTTGAATAATGTCACCGCTGGTACGCTGTTGCCATTTGTTATCAAGGGTGGTGATCGCACAAAAGGAGACGGAGAGTATCGGGAGGAATTACTATTGCTAAGTAATGGTGTTTCTTCTTTTCTGGAGATATTCTCAAAGCAGAATGGTCTGACAGTAAGCACGATTATGCAGGGGGTATGGGCTTATTTATTACATAAGTATACAGGTCAGGAGGATGTTGTATACGGTGTAGTTGTATCAGGACGACCGGCAGATCTTAAAAATGTTGAACAACGTGTAGGAATGTATATTAATACATTACCGTTACGTTCAGTTTTACATAGCGGACATCTTATTACATCGTGGTTGAGTCAGGTGCAGGAGGAACAATTGCGTTCCAGAGAATATCAATATTCCGCATTAAGTAATATCCAGTCCTGGAGTGGTATATCCGGAGATATGTTTGATAGCATACTGGTGTTTGAGAACTATCCTGTCAGTGAGGTGATATCTTCCCGCGAATGGCAATTACAGGTAAGTAGTCAATGGTCGAAAGAACAGGATAATTATCCGCTGACATTGATCATCACAAACGGAGAAAGGGTAAGCGTCCAGTTTAGGTACAATGCCGATCTTATTGATTCACGTTATGTTCAACAGATCAGCCGACACTTCGAACATGTATTATTACAAATTTGTAATGGAGTAGCCACAAAAGTAGACGATCTGAAAATCCTTAGCGGAGAAGAGGAATATTATATTCAACATCACTTTAATGACACCTCGCATGCCTATCCGGATGATCAGACGTTGGATAGCTTATTTGGTCGTCAGGCGTCTGGTTATGCAGAAGATATAGCGCTCGTGATGGGAGAAAAGACGTTGAGTTATGGGGCGTTGGAAGCAAGGAGCAATCAGCTTGCACATTACCTTCGTAGTCAGGGCGTGGAGGCAGGAACGCTTGTACCGATATACACAGAGCGTTCATTTTCGATGATCGTTGGTATACTTGGTATCCTGAAAGCAGGGGGTGCATATGTGCCGATAGACATGAGCTATCCTGAAGAGCGGATTATTTATATATTAAAAGATACGGGAGCGCAGGTAGTGGTAAGTGGAGGTTTGGAAGCAGTGAACCTTGGCTCAATACTATCGGGGCTTAATATTCATATTATAGATGCAATGGGGGAGGAACTGTCGACGGAGCCGGCAAATGTTCCGGAATCATCACAGACGTCCGCAGGTCTGGCATATGTGATTTATACATCCGGTTCTACGGGTCAACCGAAAGGAGTGTGTGTACCTCATCGTGGAGTAGTGAACCGTATCGACTGGATGCAGCGTCATTATGGATTTACCCGTTCAGAGGTGGTTCTTCAGAAGACGCCCTATATATTTGATGTATCTGTATGGGAGATTTTTGAGACGTTGTGTTATGGAGGTCGTCTTGTGTTGTGCAGTCGTGATGTGATATACGATCCGCAATTGCTGACAGGTGAGATCAGCCGCCATGGGGTTAGCTTTATCCATTTTGTTCCAGGCGCATATCATGCCTATTTACAGAGTCTGGGCGGTTCAGATATCTCCTTACTGGGTTCACTGAAGCATGTGTTCTGTAGTGGGGAGGCCTTGTCGGTAATGCATGTGCAGTCCCACTATAGCAAACTATCCTGTCGTTTACATAACCTATACGGCCCGACAGAAGCTTCGGTAGAAGTGAGCTATTATGAGACGACTGGTGCTGAGGATGTGGTACCGATCGGACGTCCGATATCCAATATTCAGTTGTACATCTACAATGATCAAATGGCTCTTCAGCCGATTGGTGTACCAGGCGAGTTGTATATAGGAGGTGACGGTCTTGCTGCCGGTTACCTGAATAAAGCGGAATTAAGTGCTGTTAGTTTTATAGTGAAGGAGGACGTGTTGGGCGGTCGTTTATACCGAACGGGCGATCTTGCACGTATGCTGCCTGACGGGAATATTGAATTCCTTGGTCGTCGCGATGATCAGGTAAAACTTCGAGGTTATCGTATAGAGCTGGGAGAGATAGAAACCGTACTGTTATCATGCAGAGGAGTAAAAGAGGGGGCTGTGGTTATACATACGGATAGTACAGGCGGTCGTCATCTGGTGGGATATGTAGTAATAGATAATGATGATTATGTTCAGGACGATGTGTATAAAGAACTGGGTCGGTATTTGCCCTCTTATATGATCCCGGCGCAGTTGCAGGTGCTGGACTCTTTACCTGTAACGGTTAGCGGAAAGATAGACCGTAAGCGTTTATCAGCTGCTGAAGTTGAGGTGGCGAGGCAGTCGTACACGGCGCCACGTAACGCGATAGAGGTAAAGCTTTGCGGGATCTGGTCCTCGATACTGGGAGTAGAGCAGGTAGGTATTGATGACAACTTTTTTGAGTTAGGCGGCGATTCCATTGTATCCATCCAGGTGGTGAGCCGTGCCAGGAAAGCAGGCTATAACCTGAGACCCAAAGATATTTTTACACATCCTACAATTGCATCGCTATCGTTGATGTTGTCGTCAGGTAATGATAGCAATGGAGCTTTTGTGGAACAAGGTATACTAGCTGGTGTATCAGGTCTGTTACCAATTCAGCGTTGGTACCTGGAAAGAGCTTCGTCAGAGCTGTCACATTATAATCAGGATGTTTTATTAAAGCTGGATAAGGGTGTCAGTGCAGCGTTATTACAGACAGCTGTGCAGGAGTTGATGACTTATCACGATGCGTTACGTTTCCGTTATCACAACAATGCAGGTACATGGGAACAGGAATACGGTCATTATCAGGGATCACTGGAGGTCCATGATGTACAATCTTGTACTGATCGCGGGGACTTGTTATCTGCAATAGATCTTATAGGTACGTCAATGCAGCAGTGTCTTGATATAGCGTCGGGGAAACTGTTAAGTGCCTCCTTGCTTTTAACACCCGATTGGGAAGAAGAGAACCGTTTACTGCTGGTGATCCATCATCTGGCAGTGGATGGTGTATCTTGGCGTATCCTGCTGGAGGATCTGGAACAACTATTGTCAGGCAACAGTATTATGTCGACAGTGAAAGGTAGTTCGTATCGTAAATGGTATGAAGCCTTAGCTACGTATGGCGCAAGTCAGGGTTTGTTATCTCAACGTGGATGGTGGCATGGTGTTCATCATGCGTATCGTCCGCTTCGAAGGGATAAGTCTTATACTGGGACAGTTTTGACAGGGGAGATGCGTAGCCATACGATAAAATTATCATCGGGTCTTACACAACAGTTATTACAGGAAGTTCCGCGCATTTATCATACCGAGATCAATGATGTGCTGTTGGGCGCGCTAACGCGCACACTATGCAGCTGGAGCGGATTGGATGCGATTGTTATTGGTCTGGAGGGACATGGTCGTGAAGAGCTGGAGGAGGGAATAGATGTAAGCCGCACTGTGGGTTGGTTTACGAATCTGTACCCTGTTCATTTAAGTCGTCCATCAGCGGATAGTTCTCGGGACTGGCTAATCAGCACCAAGGAACAGTTGCGTCGCGTTCCGGATCGCGGTCTTGGGTATGGTGTATTAAGATATCTGGCCGGAGATGAATTACTGTGTGGGAGTACGCCATGGGACATTCTGTTCAATTACCTGGGTCAGTTGGATACGAAGAAGTGGGGTCATGATCTGTTTAGTGCTGCGGAAGAGTCACATGGTTTACCTGTAAGCTCCGGACATCTCGCATCCGCTCTGATGGTATTGAACAGTATGGTGTATGAAGGTGAGCTAAATATCATTTGGAGTTATAGTAATCTTCATTATGAGGAATCGACGATAGTGTCGTTATGTGAATCTTATGTAAGGGAATTAGAAGTATTGATTGATCATTGTGTTTGTGCTGGTGTATCATCATATACACCTTCCGACTATGGAATAGGTAAAGAGGTGAGTTATGAAGAGCTGGATGCATTCCTGGAAGCATCGGAGGACGGCCGTCGTCGTCGCGACCTGATATCAGGATTATACCGGTTAAGTGGCCTTCAACAAGGGATTTTGTTTCACAGTTTATATAATACATCTTCTTCGGGAACTTATATTACTCAATTCGGTAGTTTGATACGAAATCCACATATTGATATTTTTAAACAGGCATGGCAGGAGTTATTATCACGTCACAGTATATTGCGAAGTGCTTTTTTTTATGATGTTTTTGATATTCCGGTGCAGGTTATATATAAGGATGCAGAAATGCAAATTACTGTGGTTGACTATAGGAATGAGCATGAAGAACAGCAACAAATACTAATAAAAAAATTTATTGAGAGCGAACGTTTAGCAGGATTTAAGCTTGAGCGTCCGACATTGATACGTGTTGTTTTATTACGTACATCAGCGTCTGATTATCAAATGGTCTGCTCCTTTCATCATATTATTCTGGATGGATGGTCATTGACACTGTTGATGCGGGAATATCTGGAATTATATGAAAGTCTCGCAACTGGAAAAGCCATAGCGAGAGAAGAAGAAGACAGGTATGAGAATTATATCCGATATATAGAGGCGATCAATAGGCATCAGGTGGAGGATTACTGGAAACAATATCTATCGGGTATCAGCACAGGCAGTTTATTCCCGATTATAAATGGCGTAACTGAAAGAACAAAAGGAGAAGGAAAATATGCAGTCGAGCCATTAAGGCTGGAAAAGGACATAGTAGCAGTTATTGAACGCTATGCGCATCAACACCATTTAACGATAAATACAATAATGCAGGGTGTCTGGTCTTATATTGTACATCAGTATACAGGGCGTAATGATATTTTGTATGGTGTGGTTGTTTCCGGGCGTCCATCAGATTTTAAAGATGTGGAGCAACGGGTGGGGTTATATATTAATACGTTACCCTTACGTTCAATATGGAAGGATAAACCCATAAGCCAATGGTTGCAGACATTGCAGCAAGAGCAATTGAATTCTCATGAATATCAATATACTCCTTTAAATTATATACAATCCTGGACGGGTATAAACGGTGATCTTTTCGATAGTCTCATGGTCTTTGAGAATTATCCCGTCAGTGAAGTTGCAAGGTCCCAGCATTGGCGACTGGAATTGGAAGATATGTGGTCGAAAGAAGATGATAATTATCCCTTAACTGTAGTTATTACCCAGGAAGAAACGCTTACTATACAGATAAAATATAACGCAGATCTGCTCGATCCGTTTTATGCACGTCAGATAAGAATGCATTTTGAATATGTGCTGTCCCAGATTACGAATGGGACGGTATTGAATACCTCAGCACTGCGGTTGTTGACAGCAGTGGAAGAGCGCCGTCTGCTAAAGGAATTTAATAGTCCGTTGACGGATAATCTTTCGGAAGTTACCCTGTCAGATCTATTCATGCAGCAGGTAGTAGTAGCACCGGATAGTCCGGCGTTGTTGTTTGAGTCGTCTGTGTTAACTTACCGGGAACTGGATGAACGTAGTAATCAGCTGGCGCACTATTTAATTGGTCAGGGTATTATGCCTGAGAACCGTATCGGAATTTGCTTAGAAAGAGGAATGGAGATGATAGTCAGTATACTGGGGATCCTCAAATCCGGCGGTGCTTACGTTCCGCTCGATCCATCGCATCCATCTGAGCGATTAAGATATATTACTGCTGACAGTGGATGTAGTATTATTCTGACCAATACGGCTAATATCAACCACCTGCCGTATAGTGAACATATAGCGTTGTTCCAGCTGGATAAATCCGCTGAGATATTGTCGGGAATGCCTGTAACGAAAGTAGTGCAGCACGCATCAGGTAGTAATCTGGCTTATATGATCTACACTTCGGGAACGACGGGTCAGCCGAAAGGAGTAGAGGTGCCTCATCATGCAGTGGTGCATCTGATCAGGAGTCAGATAAGCTATTTTGGAATTGACCGTACCGATCGTATACTTCAATTTTCTAACTACAGTTTTGATGCTTCAGTAGAACAGATATTTTTGGCATTATCAGCCGGCGGCACGTTGGTATTGATGAGTGATCAGACGCTGCATGACGGCGAAAGACTTTGCAGCCTGTTGGAAGAGACAGGTATTACCCATCTTCATGCAACTCCCGGCTTTTTAAGTACGCTTCGGGCTGGCCGTTATGGAGGTCTTCGCCGTGTCATAGCAGGTGGAGATGTATGTCCGTCAGATTTGGCGCGTAACTGGGGTGCTTATGTACGGTTTTACAATGAATATGGTCCGACAGAGACGACGGTAACCGCCATAGAATATGAATACCTGGAAGAAATTGATCATCCTGGCGGTCTGGTTCCAATAGGCCGGCCTTTGGCCAATACGCTGGCTTATATCCTGGACGAGCAGGGACTTATTTTGCCTCCTGGGATATGTGGAGAACTCTACATAGGAGGGTACCAGGTAGCGAGAGGGTATCATGATCAGCCTGTTTTGACGGAAGAAAAGTTTGTGCCGGATCCATTTGCCGGTGTAGCGGGTAGGCGTATGTACCGTACGGGTGATCTCGCGAGCTGGACGCAGGATGGGACGTTGTTGTTTCATGGTCGAATTGATGATCAGGTAAAAGTTCGGGGCTACCGCATAGAACCTGGGGAGATAGAGAATGTACTGAGTTCGTATGAAGGTGTAGATCAATCTGTGGTGGTAGTACATGAAGAACGTGCGGGTCAGAAACAACTGATCGGATATATCGTCAGTGACACAGTGCTGAACACGGAGTTGGTATTATCTTATCTGCGGAGCCGTTTACCCGAGTACATGTTACCGGTTCATATCATCCGTTTGGATGCGATACCATTGACGACAAATGGGAAGGTAGACCGGTCAGCGTTGTCAAACCGGGCAATCAGCATGACTTCAGCGAGTGATTATGCAGGTCCTCGTAACGAGGTGGAGCAAAATCTGAGCATAATCTGGTCAGAATTACTGGGCGTGGATGATATAGGTATCCATGACAATTTCTTCGAATTAGGCGGCGATTCTATTATTACGATCCAGGTTGTAAGTCGGGCCAGGAAGGCCGGATATAATTTAAAACCGAAAGATTTGTTTGTTACTCCTACAATAGCATCCATTGCAGGAATAATATCATTGGCTAATAACATTGTTGAAGCTGAGCAGCAGGTACTATCCGGAGCTTCAGGTCTGTTGCCAATTCAGCGCTGGTACCTGGAAAGAGCTTCGTCAGAGCTGTCACATTATAATCAGGATATTTTGTTAAAGCTGGATAAGGGTATCAGTGCAGCGTTATTACAGACGGCTGTGCAGGAGTTGATGACTTATCACGATGCGTTACGTTTCCGTTATCACAATAATGCAGGTATATGGGAACAGGAATACGGTGATTATCAGGGATCACTGGAGGTCCATGATGTACAATCTTGTACTGATCGCGGGGACTTGTTATCTGCAATAGATCTTATAGGCACGTCAATGCAGCAGTGTCTTGATGTAGCGTCGGGGAAACTGTTAAGTGCCTCCTTGCTTTTAACACCCGATTGGGAAGAAGAGAACCGTTTACTGCTGGTGATCCATCATCTGGCAGTGGATGGTGTATCTTGGCGTATCCTGCTGGAGGATCTGGAACAACTATTGTCAGGCAACAGTATTATGTCGACAGCGAAAGGTAGTTCGTATCGTAAATGGTATGAAGCCTTAGCTACGTATGGCGCAAGTCAGGGTTTGTTATCTCAACGTGGATGGTGGCATGGTGTTCATCATGCGTATCGTCCGCTTCGAAGGGATAAGTCTTATACTGGGACAGTTTTGACAGGGGAGATGCGTAGCCATACGATAAAATTATCATCGGGTCTTACACAACAGTTATTACAGGAAGTTCCGCGCATTTATCATACCGAGATCAATGATGTGTTGTTGGGCGCGCTAACGCGCACACTATGCAGCTGGAGCGGATTGGATGCGATTGTTATTGGTCTGGAGGGACATGGTCGTGAAGAGCTGGAGGAGGGAATAGATGTAAGCCGCACTGTTGGTTGGTTTACGAATCTGTACCCTGTTCATTTAAGTCGTCCATCAGCGGATAGTTCTCGGGACTGGCTAATCAGCACCAAGGAACAGTTGCGTCGCGTTCCGGATCGCGGTCTTGGGTATGGTGTATTAAGATATCTGGCCGGAGATGAATTACTGTGTGGGGGTACGCCATGGGACATTCTGTTCAATTACCTGGGTCAGTTGGATACGAAGAAGTGGGGTCATGATCTGTTTAGTGCTGCGGAAGAGTCACATGGTTTACCTGTAAGCTCCGGACATCTCGCATCCGCTTTGATGGTATTGAACAGTATGGTGTATGA